>DEVL01000004.1:363178-538133 GCA_002363385.1 Stenotrophomonas maltophilia | reverse complement strand
CCGCCACCTGGGCGACTCAGGAGGAGAATTCTGCGGGAGAACCGCGAATGTGTCAACAGGATGTCGCAGGAATTTTTGTTCGTCGCTCGATGCAGCGCCATCGCCCACGGTGACGCGCGAATCGTGCGTGGCGGATGCAGGGCGCCAGAAACGAAAAAACCCGCCTGCGCGGGTTTGATCATTTTCTGAGTCATGGTGCCCAGGAGAGGACTCGAACCTCCACGAAGTTGCCCCCGCTAGCACCTGAAGCTAGTGCGTCTACCAATTCCGCCACCTGGGCGACTCAGGGGGCGAATTCTGGGCATGTCTCCGCGGGTTGTCAACGGTTTTGTGAAATTTCTTCACAATCCTGCACAGGCGCGCCGCTGACCGGTTCTGCACACGCGCAGCGGTTACTATTGAGGTCAATGAAACCAAAGAAACCGACCCAGGGCGCGAAAGCCCCCAAGTCCCCGGCGCCCAAGAAGGCAGCCGGTCCGTCGGGCAAGCCCCGCGCTGCCGCCAAGAAGGCCGGCAAGCTGCCACCCTGGATGCCCGAATCCCTGAACACGCCTGAGCCGTCGCGCGGCAACAAGCGGGGTCCCAAGCCCGCGCATGCCGGGCCGATCCCGACCCGTCGCCGCCCGCACCCGACGCCGCTGGACGGTGAGGTCCAGGTGGACCCGTTCGCCGCCCGCGAGGCCGAGCGCTATGCGCAGCCGATCGCCAGCCGTGAGGCGATCCTGCAGCTGCTGGACCGCTGCGATGGCCCGCAGACCGCCGAAGAGATCGCCATCCACCTCGGCCTGACCGAGCCGGACCGCGCCGATGCCCTGGGCAAGCGCCTGGGGGCGATGTGCCGTGACGGCCAGCTGGTGCAGAACCGCCGTGGCGGATTCGCGCCGCTCCAGGCCGTCAATCTGATCACCGGCGTGGTGATCGCCAACCCGGAAGGGTTCGGCTTCCTGCGCCCGGTCGAGGGTGGCGACGATCTGTTCCTGCCGCCGTTCGAAATGCGCAAGGTGCTGCATGGCGACCGCGTGCTGGTCAACGTGACCGGCATCGATCGTCGTGGTCGCCGCGAGGCGAGCATCTCGCGTGTGCTCGAGCGTGGCATGAGCCGCCTGATCGGCCGCTTCAGCGTCGAGTTCGGCATCAACTACGTGGTGCCCGACGACAAGCGCGTGCAGCGCAACGTGCAGATTCCGCCCGACCAGACCGGCGATGCCCGCGATGGCCAGCTGGTGGTCTGCGAGCTGACCCAGGCGCCGGACACCCGCCGCCCGCCGATCGGCCGCATCATCGCCGTACTCGGCGACAAGCTGACGGCCTCGCTGGTGGTGGAAACCGCCATCCACGGCCATGAGCTGCCGTTCGAGTTCCCGGCTGAAGTGCTGGCTGAAGCCACCGCCGTGCCGATGGTGGTCACACCGGAACAGATCGGCCACCGCGAAGACCTGCGCAATACGCCGCTGGTCACCATCGATGGCGAGGATGCCAAGGACTTCGACGACGCGGTCTACTGCGAACCCAATGCCGAAGGCTTCCGCCTGGTCGTGGCGATCGCTGACGTTTCCAATTACGTGCGTCCCGGTACGCCGCTGGACGATGAAGCGCAGAAGCGCGCGACCTCGGTCTACTTCCCCGGGTTCGTGGTGCCGATGCTGCCGGAAACGCTCTCCAACGGCATCTGCTCGCTGATGCCGAAGGTCGACCGGATGTGCTTCGTCTGCGACATGCAGGTGAACCGCGAAGGCGAGGTCATCCATTCGCGCTTCTACGAAGCGGTAATGAACTCGCATGCGCGCCTGACCTACAACCAGGTCTGGGAAGCGGTGGGCGAGAACGACCCGGCCGCGCGCAAGGCGATCGGTCCGTTGATGCCGCAGGTCGACCGCCTGTACCAGCTGTATCACGTGCTGGCCAAGGCGCGTACCCGCCGCGGTGCGATCGAGTTTGAAACCTCCGAAGTGCGCTTCGTGCTGGACAACACCGGCGAAGTCACCCAGGCCGGGATGATGGTGCGCAACGATGCGCACAAGCTGATCGAAGAATGCATGATCGCGGCCAACGTGCAGGCCGCGCGTTACCTGCTGGCCAAGCAGGTGCCGGCGCCGTTCCGTGACCATGAGCGCCCGCCGGAATCCAAGTACGCCGATCTGCTGGAGTTCCTGAAGGAATTCAAGCTGAGCCTGCCGCCGTGGTCGAAGGTGCAGCCGGCCGATTTCACCAAGCTGCTCAAGAAGGTGCGTGATCGTCCGGACGCAGCGCTGCTGGAATCGGTGCTGCTGCGCAGCCAGAGCCTGGCGGTGTACTCGCCGGACAACCTCGGCCACTTCGGACTGGCGCTGGATGCGTACGCCCACTTCACCTCGCCGATCCGCCGCTACCCCGATCTGCTGGTGCACCGTGCGATCAAGCACGCGCTCAGCGGGGCCGCGCCGGAGAAGTTCACCTACTCGCCGCGTGAGATGGCCGCCTTGGCCCTGCAGTGCTCCGAGCGTGCACGCCGTGCCGATGAAGCCGAGCGTGAAGTGGACGAGCGTTACCGCGCCGCGTGGATGGAAAAGCACGTGGGGGGCCAGTTCGATGGCGTGATCAGTGGTGTGACCAGCTTCGGCCTGTTCGTGGAACTGGACGAATCCAAGGTCAACGGCCTGGTCCACGTGACCCAGCTGCCGCACGACTACTACCAGTTCGACGCGGTGCGCAAAACGCTCAACGGTGAGCGCCGCGGCAAGATCTACCGACTCGGTGACCGGGTGCGGATCCTGGTCCTCAAGGCCAGCATGGAAGAGCGCAAGATCGACTTCCGCCTCGTCGAAGAGAAGGATGATTCGGTGCCGGAACTGCCGCCGCGCGGCCAGCCGGCCAAGCGCCAGAAACAGAAGTACTGATCGACGCGTACCGGCCCACGGCCGGTACGTGGCCGGTGCCGACCCTGGGTCGGCACGCTGGCTACCCGCCCACGCTTGATGGGCAGGCTGTCCCCTTGGATCTCATCGGAGCAATCCCATGCCGTCCCTCCCCGAATACAGCGGCGGCTGCCAGTGCGGCGCGATCCGCTTCCATGTAGTCGGCGCGCTGACCCACAGTTCGATCTGCCATTGCCGGATGTGCCAGAAGGCCTTCGGCGCGTACTACGCCCCCTTGGTCTCGGTCCGTGGCAGTGACTTCCGCTGGACCCGCGGCGAGCCGCGGCGTTTCCAGTCGTCCAACATGGTCAGGCGTGGCTTCTGCGCCGCGTGCGGCACCCCGTTGACCTATGAAGCCCCGGATGGCATGGCCGTCGCGGCCGGCGCCTTCGACGAGCCGGCCCGCGTGCCGCCGACGATCCAGTACGGGATCGAGGCCAAGCTTGCGTTCGTGGATGCCTTGGGCTCGCTCAGCGCGCTGCGCAGCGAGGAGGACGCCGAGGCCGGGGACTTCCTGCTGCACATCGTCTCCCGCCAGCATCCGGACCACGACACCGCGGAGTGGCCGCCGGGCTGAACGCCCGGCAGGGCAGGGTGGGCCTTGATGCTCTACCATTACCAACCCCTTTACCGGTCCCGCCCCCCGCAATGAGCAAGCAAAGCCAGTGGATCGTCGGCGTCAACGCCGTCGCCTCTTCGATCGAGAATGATGCCGAGAACGTCCGCGAGGTCCTCATCGAGGCTGGTGCGAAGAACCCGCGTCTGACCGAGATCGAGGAAAACGCACGCCGCAAGGGCATCGACGTGCGCAAGGTGAACACCCAGGCGCTGGACGGTGTGGGCGGTTCGGTGCGTCACCAGGGCGTGGCGGCGCGCTACCAGGCCGCTCGGACCTGGGGCGAGAACGAGCTGGAAGGGCTGGTCGAAGCGGCCGAGGGCAAGGCCCTGCTGCTGATCCTCGACGAGGTCCAGGACCCGCACAACCTCGGCGCCTGCCTGCGCAGCGCGGCGGCGGCCGGTGCCACGGCGGTGATCATTCCCAAGGACAAATCGGCCTCGGTCAATGCGACCGTGCGCAAGACCTCGGCCGGCGCAGCCGACCGCATCCCGGTGGTGCAGGTGACCAACCTCTCGCGCTGTCTCAAAGACCTGCAGAAGCTGGGGGTGTGGATCTACGGCCTGGCCGGTGAAGCCACCGAGTCGCTGTATGCGATCGACCTCAAGGGCAACGTAGCGCTGGTGCTGGGCGGCGAAGCCGACGGCCTGCGCCGCCTGACCCGCGAAAACTGCGATGGCCTGGTCAAGATTCCGATGCCGGGTGATATCGAGAGCCTGAACGTCTCCGTCGCCACCGGCGTAAGCCTGTTCGAAGCAGTGCGTCAGCGCGGGCTGTAAGCCGCGCGCTTGCGGGTAGAGCCGACCAACGGTCGGCTCTACGGGGAGATCATCCTGCGCTTCCGCCCAGCGCCTTGAACAACGTCACATCGTTTATCAACTGCCGCTGCCTCACCGAGGCCAGTGACAGCTCGGCATCGCGCCGGGTCTGCTGGGCTTCCAGCCAGGTGCGCAGGTCGGTGGCGCCGACCCGGTAGCGTACTTCGTACATCCGCTCGATCTCCACCGCTTCGTCGTAGGACGCCTGCGAGGCCGCCACCTGCGTGGCGAACTGGGTGCGCGCCGAGAGGGCGTTGTCCACTTCCGACAGCGCGGTGTACAGCGTGCGGCGGAACCCGTTGGCCGCGATCTGATAATCCGTGCCGGCCAGGCGGGTGTTCAACTGCGCCTGGCGGACGTTGAGGAAGGGCAGCGACAACCCCGCACCCAAGGTGGCGACCGGATTCTTCAGCACGTCCGAAAGCGAGGTGGCACCGGTACCGACACGGCCGGTCAGGCTCAGCGCCGGGTAGTACTGGGTGGCGGTGACCTTGATGGTCTTCAGGCTGTTGCGCAGGCGCAGTTCGGCGGCGCGCAGGTCCGGCCGGCGGCCGAGCAGATCGGCCGGCAGGCCTTCGGCCACGACCGGGCTGCCCGCGCGCTGCAGCTGCTGCGGCTCGTCGGCCAGTGCCAGCGGCTGCCCATCCAGCAGCACCGTCAGTGCATTGCGCGCGGCCACACGCTGCTGCTCCAACGCGCTCTGCGCGGCACGCTGCGCCTCCAGGCTCTGTGCGGCCTGGCGCACTTCCAGGCGCGAGACCGCACCGGCATCGAAGCGCGCCTGGACCAGCTCGCGGGTGCGCTCCAGGCGCTGCAGATTGGCCTGGCCGGCGGCGATGGACTGGTTGAGGAAGGCCAGCGTCCAGTACTGCGTGGCCACGTCGCTGATCACCAGCAGCGCGGTGTTCTGCAGGTCTTCCTGGCTGGCCTGGGCTTCCCACTGGGCGATGTCACGCTGGGTGCGCAGGCGGCCCCACAGATCGATCTCCCACTGCAGGGACACGCCGGCCGAGCTGCCGCGGTTCCAGTCCGCGCTCTGGTCGATGGGGCGATTGCCGCTGCTGCTGACGCTGCCGGAGGGCTGCGGCCACAGCGCGTTGTCGGCCAGCCCGGCCTGCAGGCGCGCGCGCTGCACGGCCAGCCCCGCCGAGACCAGGTCGGTGTTGGCAGCCAGGGCGCGATCGATCACGCGGTCCAGGCCGGGGTCGCCGAACTGGGTCCACCAGGCATCACTGCGGACATCCGCTGGTGCCGCATGCGGTTGTTCGCTCACGGCCTCGGTGGGGGTGTTCAGGGTGGCATCGCCGCGGCCATAGGTGGCCGGCACTGCCGGCGCGTCGACCTGGTAGCGGCCGGTGCTGACACAGGCGGACAAAGCCAGCGCGCTCATGCAGGCCAGGACCAGCGGACGCAGCGAAGCAGGGTGCAGCAGAGCAGGAGAAATCTTCATTCGCGCGCCAGCGCCTCCACGGGATCAAGTTGGGCGGCATTGCGGGCCGGCAGGAAACCAAACGCCACGCCGATCAGGCTGGAGCAGGCAAAGGCGGCCACGATGGATGCGGTCGAGAACAGCATCTGGAAGTCCGGCGCGAATTTGCCGAACAGCCAGCCGACCACCAGCGACAGGCCGACGCCGAGCAGGCCACCGAGCAGACACACCAGCACCGCCTCGATCAGGAACTGCTGGCGGATATCGCTCTGCCGCGCGCCGACGGCCATGCGTACGCCGATTTCGCGGGTCCGCTCGGTCACCGAGACCAGCATGATGTTCATCACCCCGATCCCGCCGACCAGCAGCGCGATCGCGGCGATCGCACTGATCAGCAGCGTCATGGTGCGGGTGGTCTGTTCGATGGTCTGGCGGATCTCGGCGCTGTTGCTGAGGAAGAAGTCCTCGGTGCCGTGGCGCATGATCAGCAGCTTGGATATCGCAGCCTGTGCGGCATCCATCGGGGTGGCGTCATCCACGCGCACGGTGATGCTGGAGACATGGCTCTGGCCGAGCATGCGGGACATCACCGTGGTGTAGGGCACCCACACGCTCAGGCTGGTACTGCCACCAAAGCCGAAGCTCTGACGCTGGGCCACGCCGACCACGCGCACCGGCACGTTGCCGAGCAGGATCACCTGGCCGATCGGATCCTCGCCATTGGGGAAGAACTGGGTGCGGGTGTTCTCATCGATGATCGCCACCTGGGCCAGGCTGCGCACTGCATCGGTATCGAAAAAGCTGCCGGCGATCAGGGTCACGCCCTTGACCCGGAAGAACTGCTCGCCCACGCCGTTGACCTGGGCGGTGGCCGATTGGTTGCGGTAACGCGCGGTCACCGAGGAGGACACGCTGGGCGTGGCGCTGTCGATGTAGCTTTGGCGGCCCAGCGCATCGGCGTCGCTGGCCTTGAGGGTCTGCACCCGGGCCGAACGCATGTCGCCGAAACCGCGGCCGGGATAGACATCGATGGTGTTGGTGCCCAGCGCGCTGATGTTCTGCAGGATCTGCTGCTGGGAGCCATTGCCCATCGCCACCACCGAGACCACCGAGGCGATGCCGATGATGATGCCGAGCATGGTCAGGAAGGTGCGCAGGCGGTGCGCGTTCATCGCCAGCAGGGCCATGCGGAAGGCTTCGGTGAAGCGGTCGCGCGCGGCCCGCCAGCTGTGGCCCTTGCCGGCCGCTACGGTCGGCTGGCGCTGCGCGCGGTAGCTCGGCGCATTCGGATTGATACGGTCGGCGATGATCTCGCCGTCGCGGATCTCGATGATGCGCTGGGCGTGTTCGGCCACGCTCATGTCGTGGGTGACGATGATGATGGTATGGCCCTCGGCATGCAGCTCGCCGAGGATGCCCATCACCTCTTCGCCGGATTTCGTGTCCAGTGCGCCGGTGGGTTCGTCGGCGAGGATCACCTCGCCACCGTTCATCAGCGCCCGTGCGATTGACACGCGCTGCTGCTGGCCACCGGAGAGCTGGCCGGGTTTGTGGTTCATGCGGTCGCCCAGGCCGAGCCGCTGCAGCAGCTGTTCGGCCCGCGCGGTGCGGACCGGGCCCGGGCTGCCGGCGTACACGGCCGGCACGGCGACGTTGCCGCGTGCGTCCAGGTCGCCGAGCAGGTGGTAGCGCTGGAAAATGAAGCCGAAATGTTCGCGGCGCAGTTCGGCCAGTTCGTCCGGCTCCATCTGGCCGGTCTCGCGGCCGGCGACCTGGTAGCTGCCGCGCGTCGGTCGGTCCAGGCAGCCGAGGATGTTCATCAGCGTAGACTTGCCCGAGCCGGACTGGCCAACGATGGCGACCATCTCGCCGGCCGCGATGTCCAGGTTGACGTCGCGCAGCACCGCGATGGTGTCATCGCCTGCCGGGAACTCGCGGCGCAGGTCGCGCAGCCGCAGCAGCGGCGTGCCCGTGGCGGCGCTGCTCATCGGCGCGGCCCGCCCATGCCGGGGCCGCTGATCCGCACGCTGCCACCGCCGCGGTTGCCGCTACCGGCTCCCTGCGCGCCGCCGCCTTCGCCGACGATGACCTTGTCGCCTTCTGCCAGGCCGGACAGTACCTCGGCATTGGCACCGTTGTTGATGCCGATCTTGACCTTGCGCGGCGTGGGCATGCCATCGGCATCGGCCACACGCACCATGTACTGCCCGTCGCGGGTCTTCGGCCCGAGCGCAACGGCCGGGATGATCAGCACGTTCCTGGCCTGCTTGAGCATGACCGAGACCTGCGCGGTCATGTCGATGCGCAGCGTGCCGTCGGGGTTTTCCACGTCGAACAGCGCGTTGTAGTAGACCGCAGTGCTGGAGCTGGAGCTGGACGAACTGGAACTGCTGGAACTGTCGTTGGCGATCGAGGAGGGCGCCGGGTTGATCTGGCGCAGCGTGGCGTGGAACTTGCGGTCCGGCTCCCCCAGCGTGGTGAAGTACACCGGCATGCCGGCCTTGATCTTGACCACGTCCGCTTCGGAGACCTCGGCATTCACCGTGACCAAGTCCAGGCGGGCCAGCATCACGATGGTCGGTGCGGTCTGGTTGGCGTTGACGGTGCGGCCCTCTTCGGCCACCACCGCCACCACGGTGCCGTCCATCGGCGCGGTGATGCGCGTGTAGGCCAGGTTGGCACGTGCGGTGCCCAGCTCGGTTTCGCGGCCGGTGATCTGCGCATCGAAGGACTGGATCTGGGCGCGCGCCGTCTTGAGCTTGGCGTCGGCCGCATCGAACTCGGCGCGCGAGGTGGCCTCGGCGGCCAGCATCTGCTGCTGGCGGGCGAACTCGAGTTCGGCTTCGCGCAGGCTCGCCTGCTGCACCGCGCGCTGGGCTTTGACCTGATCCAGCGAGGCCTGGGCGTTGAGTACCTGGTTCTGCTGGGTGGTGGCGTCGATCTCGGCGATCAGGTCGCCTTCCTTGACGGTATCGCCCAGCTGGACCTTCAGCGATTTGATCTGACCGGAGGCCTGCGCACCGACGCTGACCAGCTTGTAGGCGTCGATAACACCGGTGGCTTCCACCGTCTGTTCGATATCGCCACGGCTGACCGGCGAGGTCGCCAGGGCGGGCGCGGCCGGCTTGCGCAGCATCCATGCCACAATCGCGGCGATCAGGACGAGCACCACCAGCAACAGCAGGAGGCGAGCACGGCGGGTTCTGGGCAAACGGGGCTTCACGATGATCGTCAACTCGGCAGGCCGGTGCATCGGCGTTGTCAGCATTGTGAAGATCGTTCACTGCCGGCTCAATGCTCGCCGTGTACCAAGATGTATCCCTGCGGGCCACAGCGCATTTCGTTGTGTATCTGCATCACCCTTTGAAACAGACGTACGCAAACCAGGAGATGCGGTTCAGCTCCCGACAGGGGATGATCACTGCATGGAGACAGCCAACAGCATGCACAGACTGCTGATCGTCGATGACGACAACGATATCCGCCAGCTGCTCGCCGAGCAGCTGGGCCGCGCCGGTTACCTGGTCAGCACTGCCGGCGACGGCAATGGCATGCGCCAGTTGCTGGAGCGCGAGCACGTCGATCTGATCGTGCTCGACCTCAACCTGCCGCGCGAAGACGGCCTGACCCTGTGCCGCGACCTGCGCGCGCGCTCGAGCACGCCGGTGATCATGCTCACCGCGCGCAGCGAGCCGATCGATCGCGTGCTGGGGTTGGAAATGGGCGCCGACGACTATCTGGCCAAGCCGTTCGAACCGCGCGAACTGCTCGCCCGCATCCGCAACGTGCTGCGCCGTACCGAGGCGCTGCCGGCCAACCTGGAGCCGCTGGCGATCCGCCGTGCACGATTCTCCAGCTGGATCTTCGATCTCGAACATCGCCATCTGGTCGATCCCGATGGGCGCGTGGTGGTGTTGTCCGGCGCGGAGTTCCGCCTGCTGCGCGTGTTCGTCGGCCACGCCAACAAGGTGCTCTCGCGCGAGCAGCTGGTGTCGCTGAGCAGTGGCCGCAATTACGAGTCGCAGGACCGCGCCATCGATCTGCAGGTCAGCCGGTTGCGCAACAAGCTGGCCGATGACGGCGGCAGCGACGGTCTCATCAAGACCGTGCGCAACGAAGGCTATGTACTCGCTGCGGCGGTGACCCTGGAATGAACCGCCTGCGGCGCTTTTTCGCCTCGATGGTCGGGCGGCTGTTCGTCATCCTGCTGCTGGGCATGAGCGTGGCCGCAGTCGGTGCCACCATGCTGGCCAGCACCAAGCGCCAGCAGGAGTTCGAACGGCAGAACCTCAACCGCATCGCCGACCGCCTGCAGGGGTTCGTGAACCTGCTCGATGGCAACCCGGAGCTGCGCGAGCGGCTGCTCGGCAGCGGTGGGCCGAGCGTGCGCCAACTCCCTGAGGGCGCGCGCATCGGCCGGCCTGATGCCGCGCTGATGGAAATCCTGGATGACCGGCCCGGCCCCGTTGCCAGCAGCCAGGTCGCCTTCACCTCGTTCCGTTCCTGTCTGCCTCGGCTGCCCGAACTGCTGCCGCCGCCGCCGCGCGACAAGGAAAAGATGCGGCATCCGCCGCGTGAGCGCGACCCGGCCTTCATCCCGCCCAAGTGCCGCGTGGTGACCCTGCAGCTGACCGACGGCACGCCGCTGCGGCTGGCGCTGGATTCCCCGGCCGTCGCACACAACGGTGTGCTCGCCGTCGACCCGCTGTTCCTGACCCTGCTGGTGATCGCGATCGCGATCCTGGCGTATATCGTGGCGCGCATGGCCAGTGCGCCGCTGCAGCGGTTGGCCGATGCCGCCGCGGCGCTGGGCGATGACCTGCAGGGCGCGCCGATGCCGGTGACCGGTCCGCTGGAAGTGCGCCGCGCCGCCGAAGCGTTCAACGCCATGCAGAAACGCCTGCAGCGCCACCTCGGCGAGCGCACCCAGATGCTGGCGGCGATCACCCATGACCTGCAGACCCCGGTGACCCGGTTGCGGCTGCGCTTGGAGAACGTCACCGATGAAGCCCTGCGCGAGCGTCTGATCGGCGATCTGGGGGCGATGCAGGCACTGATCCGCGAGGGACTGGAGCTGGCACGCAGCGCAGAGAGCGCCGAGCAGCGCGCCGCGCTGGATCTGGACTCGCTGCTGGAGAGCATCGTCGAGGACGCCGTCGAGGCCGGCGCCGATGTGCACTTTGAACAGCCCAGCGGCGCAGTGCTGATGCTGCGGCCACTGGCCATGCATCGCCTGTTCTCCAACCTGGTCGACAACGCGGTGATGTACGGCCAGACCGCGCGGGTGCGGGTGGAGCAGGCCGGGCAGGACGTGGTGGTGCGCATCCGCGACGGTGGTCCTGGCTTGGCCGAGGACGAGCTGGACGCGGTCTTCGATCCGTTCGTGCGGCTGGAAACCTCGCGCTCGCGCCAGACCGGCGGCGCGGGGCTCGGGCTGACCATCGCCCGCGCACTGGCCGAAAAGGACGGGGCGACGCTGCACCTGCGCAATCATCCCCAAGGGGGGCTGGAGGCGATCGTGCGCTGGTCCTCACCGGCACGTGCAGCGGCGGGGCCGCGCGGGGGCTGAGTCCAGCTCCCCCAAGGCGCCCGGTTTTGCCTACTATGGGCGTCTCTTTCCAGCGTCTCCCCCATGAGAGCGTACGACTCTGCCAGCCATCGCGCTGGTGCACGGCCGTTCCCCCCATGCACACGGCGCCTGCCCAAGGCTGATCCACACGGATGAGCGAGCGGGGGGGCAGGATCCGGTGGCGGCCGGTACAACTGAGTATTCCAGGCATGCCAACCCTGCAGGCGGCCGCACTGTGGCTGTTGCTGCTGTGCGCGCTGCCGTGGTCGCTGTCGGCGCAGGACGGCCCACCGCCGTTGCGCGATTACGCCATCGACGTGTGGACCTCCCGCAACGGCCTGCCGCACAACTCACTGCGCGATATCGCGCAGACCCCGGAGGGCCACCTGTGGTTCGCCACCTGGGAAGGGTTGGTCCGCTACAACGGCCTGGATTTCACCGTCTTCGACCGCAGTACCACGCCGGGCCTGCGCGACAACGGGGTAGGCGGGCTGCTGGTCGACCGTAGTGGTGGGCTGTGGATCAGTGATTCGCGTGGCAACGTGACCCGGCGCGGCGCGGACGGGCGCTGGCAGGTCTGGGAGCACCGCGCTGATACACCGCAGGTGTTGATCCAGGCGATGCAGATGGACAGCCATGGGCGTCTTTGGCTGCTGTACGAAGGCAAGGGGATCGCCAGCCTTGGCCCGGACGGCCGCATCGACTACCAACCGCCACCGGCCGACGTGCCGCTGGCGATGAGCTTCACCAAACTGGTCGTGGATGCCCAGGACCGGGTCTGGGTCGGTACGTTGGATGGACTGGTTGTGCGTGACACCGATGGTGTCCTGCGCCGGGCGCCGGAGAGCTTCGGGCTGGGCCGTGGTCTGGTCTGGCCCTATCGCGCCCCGGATGGGGTGATGTGGGTGGTCGCCGGCGAGCGCATCTATCGCATGCAGGATGGCGTGCCGCAGTTGCAGCACCGTCTGCCCGGCGTGACCCATATCACCGCGATGCTGCAGGACCGGCATGGTGACCTGTGGCTGGGTACCGAGAACCAGGGCCTGCTGCGCTTGTCGCGGCATGGACTGGAGCGGCTGCCGGCCGGGCTGTCGCTACCCGGCGGGCGGGTGGTCAGCCTGCGTGAGGATGCCGAAGGCAGTATCTGGGTGGGGGCCAATGGTGGGTTGTACCGCCTGCGCGAAACCCTGTTCAGCAGCTTCACCGAGCGCGACGGACTCAGTGGCGATTACGTGCGCACCGTTTTCGAGGATCGCCAACGGCAGCTCTGGATCGGCAGTGCACGCGGCCTTGACCGTCGCGATGCCCAAGGGACGTTCATTCCGGTGCCACTGCGCAACAACGTCGGCAAGAGCCCCTCGGTGCTGAGCCTGGCCCAGGACCGCAACGGCGACCTGTGGGTGGGCACTTTCGGCGACGGCATCTTCCGGGTCGGCGAGAACGGACAGCAGCGACGTACGTATGGCAGCGCCGACGGGCTGCTCGGCGGCAACATCCGCGCGATCAGCATCGACCGCGACGGGGTGATCTGGGCCGGCACCCAGAAGGGCGTGGTACGCATCGTTGCGGACAAGGCCGAGCCGGTGGCCATTCCCGGCATGCCCACCGGCCTGACCACCGCGTTGGCCCACGATGCCGAGGGCGCACTGTGGATCGGCACCATCGAGGGCATCCGTGTACTGCGCGGCAACCGTGTGCAGGCGATCGATCTGGAGGCACTGGGCGGAGGCCGCAGTGTGTTCGGGTTCCAGCAGATCGGCGATGCGATGTGGATCAGCACCGATCGCGGGCTGTACCGCTACCAGGAAGGCACGCTGGCGCGGGTCGGCCTGGAGCAGGGCATGCCGGTGGATACGGTCTTCCAGCTGATTCCCGATCGCGTGGGCAATGTCTGGATCAGCAGCAACCGCGGCGTACTGCGGACCGACATGGCCATGCTCAACGCGGTCGCCGACGGTCGCGCCGCACGGGTCGAGGTGGAGCACTACAACGAGATCGACGGCATGGCCAACTCACAGGCCAATGGCAGCTCGGGGCCTTCGGCGATCCTGCGCCAGGACGGCACGTTCTGGGTGGTCACGGCTGGCGGTCTGAGCACGGTTGATCCCCTGCGCCTGCAGCGTTTCCGCGAGCGCCTGGCGCCGCCGGCGGTGATCGAAAGCGTCCTGGTCGATGGCGCGCCGTTGCATTGGCAGGGCAGCAATCACAACACCATCCCGGGGGGGCGACGTCTCAGCGTGAGCTATGTGGGGCTGAGCTATCTGCTCTCCGAGCGTATCCGCTACCGCACGCGTCTGGAGGGCTTGGACAAGGGCTGGGTCGAGCGCGGGCAGCAACGCAGTGTGGAGTTCATCGGCCTGCCGCCCGGCGATTACACCCTGCATGTGTCGGCCGCGCATCCCGGCGGTGCCTGGAGTGATAGTGAAGCGGTGTGGGAATTCACGGTCGAACCGTTCCTGTGGCAACGGCACAGCGTGCAGCTGATCGCCGCGCTGCTGTTGCTGGCCGGGCTGGTCGCGCTGTACCGCTACCTGATCAATCGCTACAAGGCCAGCAACGTACGCTTGGCGCGGTTGGTGCAGGACGCCACGCTGGATCTGCAGGCACAGACGGTCAATCTGCAGGCACTGAACCAGGAGAAGACCGAACTGGCTGATCGCCTGGCGGTCCAGGCCGAGGCGTTCGAGCGCCAGGCGCGCGAAGATGCCTTGACCGGGCTGCCGAATCGGCGTGCGTTCGATGAGGCACTGGCGCGCGATTTCGCGCGCTCACAGCGCAGCCACCACCCCTTGTGCCTGGTGGTGCTGGACATCGATCACTTCAAGGAAGTGAACGACCGGCACAGTCATTCGGTGGGCGATGTGGTGCTGGTGGAAGTGGCACGGCTGCTGGCCTCGGCCTGTCGGGACTCGGACATGCCCGCACGCACCGGTGGCGAAGAATTCGCGCTGCTGCTCAATGACACCCGTCTGGATGAAGCGGCCCAGGTCTGCGCGCGGCTGCGCGGGCTGTTCCACGATCATCCGGACTGGGCAGGGATTGCGGGGCTGAAGGTGACCTTCAGTGCGGGGCTTGTCGAACTGGATGCTGCCGACCGCACGCCGATGCTGTTGTACCAGCGCGCCGACCGCGCCCTGTATCGGGCGAAAAGCGAAGGGCGCGACAGGACCGCTATCGGTTGACGATCTGCGCGCCAGCCGGCGACCGTGCGCCGCGGGTGCGCGGCCTCAGGGACGCGGCCAGCTGTTGGCGACCTTGCAGAACAGCTTGGCGGTCTGCTCGGTGTCGTACACCGCACTGTGCGCCTCGTCGGCATCCCAGCCCAGCCCGGCCGCCGTGGCCGCACGTGCCAGCACGGTCTGGCCGTAGGCGATACCGCCCAGGGTCACCGTGTCGAACACGCTGAAGGGATGGAACGGATTGCGTTTGTGCCCGGTGCGATTGACCGCGGCATTGACGAAACCCAGGTCGAAGTGGGCGTTGTGCCCGACCAGGATCGCGCGTTGGCAACCGTACTTTTTCATCGCCGCCCGGATCGGGGTGAAGATGTGGTCCAGCGCATCGCGCTCGACCTTGGCCAGCCGGAACGGGTGATCCAGGATGATCCCGGTGATCTCCAGCGACTTCGGATCGATCTCAAGGCCGTCGGCCGGCACCACGTGGGCGCTGGCGGTCTGTCCGGGATAGAGCAGACCGTTGTCGTCCATCTCGATGGGAACGGCGGCGATCTCCAGCAGGGCGTGGCGATCGGAGTCGAAACCACCTGTCTCCACGTCCACCACCACCGGCAGGAAGCCGCGGAAGCGGGTCGCCATCAGGCGTTGGGCAGCAGCGGGCGGTGCGTCGGCAGCTGCCGGCGCGTCGGAGCGGGGGAGGTCGTCAGTCATCGCGCCAGTTTAGCAGAGCGGCCTGTACGCCCCCGCGCTCAGGCCAGGGCAGGCGACCGCCCGCGCCCGCGGCGCAGCAGCTGATCCAGGCTCAACGGGCCGGCACCCTGCACGGCCAGAGGCAGCAGCATGGCCATGAACAGTAGTGGCAGTTTGAAGTTGCCAAAGCCCTGATCGGTAATGACATAGCCCATCGCCAGCTCGGCCAGTCCATTCCAGTGCATCGGCCAGTGCACCGCGGCGGTGGCGACCACGGTCAGCACCAGCAGGCAGCTGGCCGCCAAGCGGGTCCCCAGCCCCAACAGCAGACAGGCTGCGCCGACCAGCTCGAACCAGGTGGCCAGCTGCCAGTTGAGGGTGGCCGGCAGTTGGTCGAACGGAAACGGGAAGGCCTGCTGCAGGTCCTCGAACCAGTTCTGGCCGCGCAGTTTTTCGTGGCCGGACTCGAAATATTCCCAGCCCATCAGCAAGCGCAAGCCGAGCGGGGCCAACCACGGACCGAGACGATCCAGCCGGTCGCGCAGGGCGACCAGATGCAGTGACTTCATGGAGGTACTTCCTTGGTGGAGGGGTCAGGAAACGGGCGCAGCAGGCCCGATCACGCCGCTGTCGCGGAACTGGCGCAGCAGGGCGGCGCCGGGCAGGAGCAGCGCATCGGACGCCATGCCGTGCGCCTGCGCAAGCTGCTCCAGGTAAGTGGTGCCGGTACTGCCGGGATGCTGACCGATCAGCTCCAGCAGCTGCGCGGCCATCGGGCTGACCGCGGCGAAGCGGACCTGTCCATCGGGTTCGCGCCGGACCAGCAGCCCGGTCGGCTCGGGGCCGGGCTGCGCGGGCGCGTCATCGGTGCCGAGCCGGTGTACCGGCCAGCGATAGAGCAGTGGCCAGGCCAGGGGGGAGCGCTGCAGCGCCGCGTGCATCGGGTCCAGGCCGGGCGTGGACGGGAAGGGGGGCGCGTCCAACTGGTAGAGGGCCGTTTCCACCCACTCGTAATGGGCCAGTTCGGCCAGTGCCGGATGCGGCAGCGTGGGCTGGTGCTGCAACCACTGCACGAACTCGGCGGCCAGTTCGGTGAACAACGGCGTCTGCGCCGGGTGACTGGCAAGGAAGCGCCGGACCAGGGTGGCCCATGCCGCGTCCCCCAGCAACTGCACGCAGACCGGGAAGCCGTTGCCGATCACGCCCAATACGTTGTTGAAGACCAACCGCTGGTAGACGCCCAGCCGGCGCGGGTCCATGCCGTCGGGTGCGGCGAAACGGTCCGGGTCCCGCAGATGCGCGGTGAACGCTCTCTGCTGTGCGTGCAGGCGTGCCGGGGTGTCAGTCATGTCCGTTCCCGGCATGAGCGGCCATCAGCTGGCGGATGTGCTGCAGTTCGCCGCGCAGTTCGGCATACGGCGGGAAATTGAAATCACGCTCCAGCAGCGTCGGGCGGGCACCGATGCGCGCATAGGTGCGGGCGAGCAGGTCCCAGACCGGATCGATCACCGCGCTGCCGTGGGTATCGATCTTCAGATCGGGCGCCTCGTCCAGATGGCCGGCCACATGCAGGCAGACGATGCGCGCGGCGGGCAGCCCGGCGATGAACGCATCGGCGTCGTAGCCGTGGTTGCAGGCGTTCACGTAGACGTTGTTGACGTCCAGCAGCAGATCGCAATCGGCCTCGGCCAGCACGGCGTTGGTGAAGGCCAGTTCGTCCATTGCCGGTTCCGGGGCGAGGTAGTAGGACACGTTCTCCACTGCGATGCGCCGGCCCAGCAGGTCCTGCACGCGGGCGATGCGTGATGCGGTATGGCGTACGGCTTCGTCGGTGAAGGGAATCGGCAGGAGGTCGTAGAGGTGACCGTCATCGCTGCAGTAGCTCAGGTGCTCGCTGTACAGCGGCACGCTGTGCCGCGCCAGGAAGCGTCCTACCTGTTCCAGCAGCACGGTATCCAGCGGCGCGGTGCTGCCCAGCGAAAGTGACAGCCCATGGCAGGTGAGCGGGTGGCGCGTGGCCAGCTCGGCCAGCGCATCACCGGCCGGGCCACCCACGCCGATCCAGTTTTCCGGCGCGCATTCAAGGAAGTCGACATCGCCGGCAGGCGCATCGCGCAGGTCCTGCAGCAGGGCGCGACGCAAGCCAAGGCCGGTCGCCGCCGCATGCAGCGGCGACCGGCCCATGCCAGGGGTGAGTGCGTCAGTGCTTGGCACCGCACTTGCCTTCGCCGCACTTGCCTTCCGCCGCTTTCTTGTCACCAGCGGCCTTGACCTTCGCATCGGCGGCCTTGCCCTTGTCGGCGCCGCACTTGCCTTCCCCACACTTGCCTTCGGCCGCCTTGGCGCCGGCGGTCGCGGTCTTGCCGCCCGCGGTGGTAGCGGCCTTGTCGGCATGCGCACCGCACTTGCCCTCGCCACACTTGCCTTCAGCCGCCTTGCTCGCCGCTTGGCCGGCCACCAGGTAGCCCTGGGCCAGGTCGGTCATGCTCAAGGCGGACGCCGAGGCGGTGACGCCCAGGCCCGCGGCCAGCGCGGTGGCCGCCAACAACGACAGCGATCGGGTGGGTGTGCTCATCGAGTGGATCTCCTTGGAATGGGCCGGGGCCCGGGATGGCTGCGTGGGGCAGCAGGTGCGGCCATGGTGGCCCGGCCCGGCTCATCGAATCCTCACACAGGATTCAACGTTTCGTGAAGTGCAGCGCGTCATTCCCGAAGCGCCCGGACGCCCCGGCAATAAAAAAGCCGCCACCCGAAGGCAGCGGCTTTGCTTTCCGTTTTTGAAGCACGCGCTCAGACGTGATCGGTACTGCTCGTCTCGTCGCGCTTCTCGCGCGGCGGCAGCGCCTGCTCGCCATGCACCAAGAACCACACGTTCTCGGCGATGTTGGTGGCATGGTCGCCCACGCGCTCCAGGTTCTTGGCCATGAACAACAGGTGCGTGCACGGGGTGATGTTGCGCGGGTCTTCCATCATGTACGTCAGCAGCTCGCGGAACAGCGCGGTGTACTGCGCATCCAGACGGGCATCATCGTCGCGCAGCTCCAGCGCCGCGGCGGCGTCGTTGTCGCGGTAGGCCTCGATCGCGCGGCGCACCTGCTGTGCGGCCAGCCGGCCCAGGGCGCGCAGCCCCTGGATCTGCGGCAGCGGCGGCACCTTGCTCAGGGCGATCGAGCGCTTGGCCACGTTCGCCGCGTAATCGCCGATGCGTTCGATATCGGCCGGGATGCGCAGGCCGGCCAGGATTTCGCGCAGGTCGCGTGCCATCGGCCCGCGCAGCGCAAGGCGCATCACGTCGTGGCTGATGTGCTGCTCAAGCTGGTCGATGGCTTCATCGTTGGCGATGATGCGCTGGGCGGCGTTCTCGTCGCGCTTCTCGATGACGTCCATGGACGCTTCGAGCTGGGCGACGGCCATCTCGCCCATGCGCACGATCTCGGCCACCAGGCGCTGCTGTTCTTCGTCGTAGCTCTTGACGATGTGGTCGTTGGGAATGCTCATGCTGTTCTATCCAGGGTTCGTGGGCCGGAATCAGCCGAAGCGGCCGGTGATGTAGTCTTCGGTCTGCTGCTTGGTGGGCTGCGAGAAGATCACTTCGGTGCGGTCGTGCTCGATCAGGTCGCCCAGGTACATGAAGGCGGTGTAATCGGACACGCGCGCGGCCTGCTGCATGTTGTGGGTGACGATCACGATGGTGTAATCGTGCTTGAGCTCTTCGACCAGCTGCTCGATGCGGCTGGTGGAGATCGGGTCCAGCGCCGAGGTCGGCTCGTCGAGCAGCAGCACGTCCGGGCGCAGGGCCACGGCGCGAGCGATGCACAGGCGCTGCTGCTGGCCACCGGACAGGCCCAGCGCGCTCTGGTTGAGCTTGTCCTTCACCTCGTCCCACAGCGCGCCCTGGCGCAAAGCCTGCTCGACGCGGTCGGTCATCTCCGACTTGGAGAGCTTCTCGTGGTGGCGGATGCCGTAGGCCACGTTCTCGAAGATGGTCATCGGGAACGGCACCGGCTTCTGGAACACCATGCCGACCTTGCTGCGCAGGCGGTTCATCGGGTACTTCGGCGAGAGGATGTTCTCACCATCGAGCAACACTTCACCGCGCGCTTCCAGCTTGGGGTACAGCGCATAGATGCGGTTGAAGATGCGCAGCAGCGTGGACTTGCCGCAGCCGGAGGGACCGATCAGCGCGGTGACGCGCTTTTCCGGAATCTCCAGGTCGATGCCCTTCAGCGCATGGAACTTGTCGTAGTAGAAATCCAGCCCGCGTGCGGCCAGCTTGATCGGCGCCGGGGTGTGCAGGTTTTCATGCGAGGCCGGGACCACGATGCGCTGCATCGGCACGGCGTTGGAGAGATCGTTCATGGCGATGTCCGTGGAAAGGTCAGTCATGGGAGATACGGTTGCGCAGCAGGATGCCGCGCGCGGAAAGGCTGACCAGCAGCACGAACACGGTCAGCACCAGCGCGCCGGCCCAGGCCAGCACCTGCCAGGATTCGTACGGGCTGCCGGCGAACTGGTTCATCACCACCGGCACCGAGGCCATCGGCTGGAACACGTTGCTGTTCCAGTATTGGTTGCCGAAGGCGGTGAACAGCAGCGGGGCGGTCTCGCCGGAGATACGGGCCAGGGCCAGCAGGATGCCGGTCACGATGCCGGCGGCGGCGCTGCGGTACAGCACCTGCACCGTCACCTTCCACTGTGGGATGCCCAGCGACAGGGCCGCTTCACGCATCTGCGAAGGCACCAGGCGCAGCATTTCATCGGTGGTACGCACCACCACCGGCAGCACGATGAAGGCCAGCGAGAGTGCACCGGCGAAGGCGGAGAACTGCCCGCCGGTCTGCATCACGTACAGGGTGTAGACGAACAGGCCCAGCACGATCGACGGTGCCGAGAGCAGGATGTCATTGACGAAGCGCACCACCGTGCCGGCCTTGCGGAAGTTGCCGTACTCGGCCAGCCAGGTGCCGGCCAGCACGCCCAGCGGGGTGCCGATCGCGATCGCCAGGCCACACATGACAGCGCTGCCGAAGAAGGCATTGGCCAGGCCGCCTTCCTGCATCGGCGGCGGTGTCATCTTGGTGAACAGGTCCAGATTGATGCCGGCCAGGCCCTTGGAAGCCAGCGTCCACAGGATCCAGCCGAGGAAGAACAGGCCGAACAATGCGGTCAGGCAGGACATCAGCAGCGCGACCACGTTGACGATGCGGCGGCGCAGGTACAGCGGTTGAGCGTTGGCGGTGGACATCAGTTGCCCTCCTTGCGGGCCAGGCGCATCAGCATCAGGCGGGCGATCGCCAGCACCACGAAGGTCACGATGAACAGGACGAAGCCGAGCAGCAGCAGCGCCGAGCGGTAGGTTTCAGTGGCTTCGCCGAAATCGTTGGCGATCAGCGCGGCAATGGTGGTGCCCGGCTCGAGCAGCGAGGGCGACAGGCGTACGCTGTTGCCGATCACGAAGGCCACCGCCATGGTTTCACCCAGGGCGCGGCCGAGGCCGAGGAAGATGCCGCCGATCACCGCCGAGCGGGTGTAGGGCAGCACGATGTCCCAGCTCACTTCCCACTTGGTGGAACCCAGTGCATACGCCGATTCCTTCAGGCGGGTCGGCACGGTCAGGAACACTTCGCGCATCACCGAGGAGATGAAGGGGATCACCATGATCGCCAGCACGAAGCCGGCGGTGAGTACACCGATGCCCAGCGGCGGGCCCTGGAACAAGGGGCCGATGATCGGCATCGTGCCCAGGTGATCATTCAGGAACGGAGTGACGTACTCGGTCATCACCGGGACCAGCACGAACAGGCCCCACATGCCGTAGATGATCGAGGGGATACCGGCCAGCAGTTCGATGGCGGTACCGACCGGGCCACGCAGCCAGCGCGGGGCGACCTCGGTCAGGAAGAAGGCGATACCGAAGCTCACCGGGACAGCGATGACCATCGCGATCAGGGCAGTGACCAGGGTGCCGTAGATCGGTGCGAGCGCACCGAATTTGTTCTCGACCGGATTCCATTCGGAGGAGTAGAAGAAGCTCAGGCCCTGCTCCTGCAGGGCATGGCGGCCGCCCCACAGCATCGAGAGCGCGGCGCAGGCCAGGGCGACCAGCACCAGGATGACGGTGGCGATCAGTACCCAACGGAACAGTTTGTCGTTGCGGGCATCACGCAGGTCGCGAAGAGACGGTGCGGGAACAGGCTGGGCGATGGCATTCATGGCTGAGGCGGGGGCCCGAGAAGAGAAGAGGTAGTGCCGGGCGATGCCCGGCATCACGTTCGGAGCGTGGTGCCGCCGGGCAGGGCCCGGCGCTAGGATCGGTCAGGCCCGCGCCAGGCGCGGGCCTGCCTGGTTCACTTGAACTCGCTGGTCCAGTACGCCTCGATCTGGGTGACCAGCTCGGCCGGCAGCGGCACGTAGTGCAGTTCGTTGGCCTGGGCCTGGCCCTTCTCGAAGGCCCACTTGAAGAACGCCAGGGTGTCCTTGCTGCGCTGGGCATCCTTGGGCTGCTTGTGCATCAGCATGAAGTTGGTGGCGGTGATCGGCCATGCCTGGTCGCCCGGGGCATTGGTGATGACCAGGTTGAAGTCCTTGGCGCTGGCCCAGTCGGCGCTGGCGGCTGCCGCGGCGAAGGTTTCCGCGCTCGGCTGCACCCAGTTGCCGGCGGCGTTCTGCATCGAGGCGTACGGCATGCCATTCTGCAGCGCGTAGGCCAGCTCGACGTAGCCGATCGAGCCCTTGATCTGCTTCACGTACGAGGCCACGCCTTCATTGCCCTTGCCACCCACGCCGTCCGGCCACTGCACCGAGGTGCCTTCGCCGACCTTGCTCTTCCAGTCCGGGCTGACCTTGGACAGGTAGTTGGAGAAGTTGAAGGTGGTGCCCGAGCCATCCGAACGGTGCACCAGGGTGATCTTGCCGTCGGGCAGTTTGACGCCCGGGTTGGCAGCGACGATCGCCGGGTCGTTCCAGGTCTTGACCTTGCCCAGGAAAATGTCGGCCAGCAGGGCGCCGCTCAGGCGCAGCTTGCCGGCTTCCAGACCGTCGATGTTGACCACCGGGACCACGCCGCCGATGGCCGACGGGAACTGGCCAAGACCGGCCTGGGCCAGTTCTTCGCTGCTCAGCGGCTTGTCGGAGGAACCGAAGTCAACGGTGCCGGCCTTGATCTGGGCGATGCCGCCACCCGAACCGATCGACTGGTAGTTGATCTTGGCGCCGGTGGCGGCGTTGTAGTCGGCCGACCACTTGGACACCAGCGGGAAGATGAAGGATGCACCGGCGCCGGAAATCTCGGCGGTGAGGCGGTCGCCAGCCGCCGGGGCAGCGGCTGGCGCGTCGGTGGCCGGCGCGGCGCCCTGGCCTTCAGCGCCTGGCTTGCAGGCGGAAAGGCCCAGCGCGATGGCCAGGGAAAGGGCGGCAATGCTGGCCGTGTGCAGTTTCATGCGTCACTCCATAGCGGGATAAGAGCCGGTCTTTCCGGCGACGCGACTATGAAATGATGTTTTTGTTACAGCTTGATGACGCCGTGACCGGGCGCACGCAAAGCCTTGCGGCACAAGGGGAAGGCGTGCGGGGGGCGGGCAACAAAAAGGCGCGGAACCTTGCGGTCCGCGCCCGATGGCGCCGGAAGGGGGAGAGAGGTCCCTCCGGCGCCATTGCCTCGTTGTGCGTACCGACCAAGGGTCGGTACCTACCGCCAGTTCACCACCGTGGGTGGTGGCTTCCTCAATACTTCAGGTTCTGCGACCAGTAGGTCTCGATCTGCTTGACCAGGGTGTCCGGCAGCGGCACGTAGTCGAGCTGCTTGGCCTGGGCATCGCCGCTCTTGTAGATCCAGCGGAAGAATTCCTGGGTGGCCTTGGCGTTGGCGACGTTCTTGGGCTGCTTGCGGACCAGGATGAAGTTGGTGGCGGTGATCGGCCACGCATCGGCGCCCGGGGCGTTGGTCATGACCAGGTAGAAGTCCTTCGAGCTGGCCCAGTCGGCGCTGGCGGCAGCGGCGGCGAAGGAGGTGTCGCTCGGCAGCACGATCTTGCCCGAGGCGTTCTTCATCGCAGCGTAGGACATCTTGTTCTGCAGTGCGTAGGACAGTTCGACGTAGCCGATGCCGCCCTTGATCTGCTTCACGTAGGCGGCGACGCCTTCGTTGCCCTTGCCGCCGATGCCGACCGGCCACTGGACCGAGGTGCCTTCACCGACCTTGGTCTTCCACTCCGGGTTGACCTTGGAGAGGTAGTTGACGAAGTTGAAGGTGGTGCCCGAACCGTCCGAGCGGTGCACGACGGTGATCTTGCCGTCGGGCAGCTTCACGCCCGGGTTCAGCGCGGCGATCGCCGGGTCGTTCCAGGTCTTGATCTTGCCGAGGAAGATGTTGCCCAGGGTCGGGCCATCCAGCTTCAGCGCGCCCGGGGCGATGCCGGCCACGTTGATCACCGGGACCACGCCGCCGATGACCGACGGGAACTGGGCCAGACCGGCCGCAGCCAGTTCTTCCGGCTTCAGCGGGGCATCGGAGGAACCGAAATCAACGGTCGCGGCCTTGATCTGGGCGATGCCACCACCGGAACCGATGGACTGGTAGTTGACCTTCTTGCCGGTCGCGGTGCTGTAGTCGGCCGACCACTTGGACATGACCGGGTAGATGAACGAGGCGCCCGCGCCGGTCACATCGGCGGCATTGGCGGCGAACACGGACGACGCAGCGAGAACGGCAACGGCGGCGCGCGATTTGAAGGTGTGGATCACGGGGTGGCTCCTGGGATGGATGAAGGTGCGGGGTGTCCCGCCCGGTGCTCATTCCATAACCATTCGATGACAGCGCAGCGACTGTCATATGACTGCCTTGTGACATGCATCCTGGGATGCGCGTCACAACGGCTGCAGGGCCTCCGGAACCGCATAACGGCGCCCGTCATAACGCAGCACGTGGCGCTCGCCGTCCACCGGCGTGTCCTGGTCGCGGCACTGCTCGCCGTCCATCCAGCTGTGCGTGGTGACCCGGCGTTCGCGCAGGATGAGGTCGGCCAAGCCGTGTCTGCCCGTGGGTCCCACGGCGACGGTGCGCGATACGTCGATGGATTCACCGGTGCAGCGGGTGTCCCACTCGGCCTGGAAGCGACGCAGCACCAGCGGTGGGCCGAGCGCACGCAGCGTGTCTGCCTGTACCGCCAGCAGATGCAACTGTTCTTCGCTGAAAGGATTGGGCCCGGAACCATTGCGCCGCTGCACGCGCAGGCCGAACGCGAGGGTGTCCGGCGCAAGCTGGTAGCGCGCGGTATCCAGGCGCATCCCGTCGAAGAAGACCGCGTCGCTGTCGAGTGCGCCGGACAGCACCGTCCACGCGCGCGTGGCGAGGGTGTCGCTGTCGATCACCAGCACCTCCACGTCGCCATCGCGGGCGTCGTGGTCGCCGCCGTCGCGCCAGACCGGCGTGGCCACCAGGGTCAACTCCGGGCGCGCCGGCCATCGCCGGCAGACGCTGGCGGCAGTGTCACGGCTGTAGCCGGGGCGATCGGGCAGCGCATTGTCCGCCCGCACCACGTAGGCCTCCTGCGCGGCCGCCTGGGCATCATGGCAGTCCTGCGCCTGGGCGGTCAGGGCGCCGGCACCGCAGGCGGCGGCCAGCATCAGCGACAGTGCGATACGCATCAGGTTCCATCCATGGGGGCAAAGGGCGCCCCAGCATACCCGCGCATGGGTGTAGCCCCCCCCCGATGGGGCACGAAAAAAGGCGCAGCCGAAGCTGCGCCTTTGTGTCACACGTGTGGTGCAGGACTTACCAGAAGAACTGCAGGCGCGCTTCGAGGATGTTCGGGTCGTCGTTGACGAAGGTACGGGCGGTGGAGCTGTACTTCTTGCTGTCCACCATCACGTAGTTCAGCGCGAACTTCGTGTTGGAGCGCCAGTAGTAGTTCACGCCCACGGTCCAGATGTCCATCTTGCCGCCCAGCACGCCATCGACGATCGGCGCGCGACCGGCCACCGGGTTCGCGCGCAGGTTGCCGTCGTTGAGGTCCATGTGGTCGTAACGTGCACCCAGCTGCCACATGCCACGACCCGGCTCGTCCGGCAGGCCGGTGGTCGGGGTGCCGCCCTTGTAACCCCAGGTTTCGCCGGTGATGTTCCACAGGCCGCTGACGTAGTAGCCGTCGCTGGTGTAGTTGTCGCGGGTGTAACGCTTGGCCTTGCTGGTGTAGTACTCGGCCTGGGCCTTGAACGGGCCGCCGATGTACATCGCTTCGGCACCGATCGTGCTGACGCGGTCGGTATCAACCAGGTTGCCGCTGTCGACCAGGCGGACCGTCGCCAGATCGGCGTTCGGACGGGCACGCACGCGCAGGGTGTCGGCGTCGGTGTCGTAGTCGACGTAGCTCAGGCCGAAGTGCAGGACCTGGCCCTTCTCATTGATCGGGGCCCAGGTACCACGTGCGCCGTAGCCGCTGCCGTGGGCGAGGTTGCGGGTCAGCTCGCGGCCGAAGGCGCTGGCCGTCACGGACCAGTTGTTGTCACCGATGCTGTACGCACCACCGAGGCGACGGGCCACGGCGTAGGTGTTGGTGACCGCGGCCTTGGAGATGAAGTCGTTGTTCTTGGTGCTGGACAGTTCTTCCAGGCTGTTGGGCTGCTTGAACTGGCCGAACTGCACGAAGTGGTTGGCGTTGCCGGCCAGCTTGTACTTCAGGTTGGTGTCCAGGAACTTGTCGGCCTTGGCGTCGTAGCCCACCACCCACTCCACGTTGCCCGGGCCCTTGCCCTTGAGCACCAGCTCGGCACGGCGCAGCTCGAATTCGCTGTTCTTGCCGTTGGCCGCATCGCCGCCGTTGAGGTCGGCCACATCGTTGTCGAACCAGTTGCCGTCAGCCTGGACCAGGCCTTCGAACGTGATTTCCGAACCGCCGATCACATCAATGGCCACTTCAGCGTGAGCGGCCGGAACGAACAGCGCAGCCGCCACGGCCGCAGTAAGAAGTTGGCGATGCAGTTTCATGGAAGGAGCCTTGCAGGCAGGTGGGAAGATGCTGCGCAGGCTAATTAGTGAAGATTGCGTAAATGTGACAGTTTCGGACAAACCGTCATCGCCCGTATCCCAAGCGGCGTCAGGGGCTGCTATTGATGCGCGGCGCAGATGACCGGCGGGTTGCGTCCATATGGCAGTCCCGCCCCCCGTTCAGGCGGCGGTCTTTTCCTTGAAACGGCACAGGTCGCGGATCACGCATTGCGGGCAGTCCGGCTTGCGTGCCTTGCACACGTAACGGCCATGCAGAATCAGCCAGTGATGCGCGTCGAGCAGGAACTCGGCCGGGATCACCTTGACCAGCAGATCCTCCACCGCACGCACGTCCTTGCCCGGCGCCAGGCCGGTGCGATTGGAAACGCGGAAGATGTGGGTATCCACCGCCATCACCGGTTCACCGAACGCGGTGTTGAGCACGACATTGGCAGTCTTGCGACCGACACCCGGCAGCGCCTCGAGCGCGGCGCGATCGCGCGGCACTTCGCCGCCGTGCTGTTCCACCAACATCGCGCAGGCCGCAATCACGTTCTTCGCTTTGGCGTTGTAAAGACCGATGGTGGCGATGTACTTCTTCAAGCCGTCTTCACCGAGAGCGAGGATCGCCTGCGGGGTATTGGCGACCGGGAACAGTTTGCGCGTGGCCTTGTTCACGCCCACGTCGGTGGCCTGCGCGGACAGCGTGACGGCTACCAGCAGCTCGAACGGCGAGCTGTACTCGAGTTCGGTCCTGGGGTGCGGATTGAGTTCGCGCAGGCGCGTGAACATTTCGATCACGTCGGCCTTGGGCATGCGCGCGGTGCGTGCGGCGGGTTTGTTCATCGTAGCCATCAGGACGTGCGGCCCGCGGCCTTGGCCTTGGCGCGCGCGAGGATCGCGGCAGCGGCCGAGGGCAGGGCGGGTTTCTGGATCTCCGGTGTGGGGGGCGGTGCGCGGCGTGCATCGCGCTCGGCGGCGCGGCGTGCGAGCCGCTGCTGGCGCTGGCGGTAGCGCTCGCGTGCGGCCCAGGCGCGCTGCAACTGCTGCTGCGCATTCTGCAGGCGCAGGGGCAGTTCGGGATGGTCGGGCACTAGTTGCTCGTCGCCCGGCTGCGGGACGTAGTCCATCAGCCCAGCCGCCAGCGCGACATCCCATTGATCATCGAGGATCAGTGCCAGCAGCTGCGCCGGCGAAGCGGTTTCGGAAGGCGACATGGCTCAGCGGTTCTGGAACACCGGCGGGCGGCGCGCCAGGAACGCGCTGGTGCCTTCGCGCATGTCCTCGGTGGCGAACATCAGGCCGAACTGCGCACTTTCATACTCCAGGCCTTCGCCCAGCGGACACTCGCCGCCGATATGGATCGCATCGAGGATGCCGCGTAGCGCGAGAGGCGCGGCCGAGGCCAATTGCGACGCCAGTGCGCGCACGCGGGCATCCAGTTCCGCAGCCGGAACCACCTCATTGACGATGCCCAGTTGCGCGGCACGCGCGGCGGTGATCGGGGCGCCCAGCAGGCACAGCTCCAGCGCGGCGGCGCGGCCGCACAGGCGCAGCAGCCGCTGGCTGCCGCCAAAGCCAGGAATCAGGCCCAGATTGATCTCCGGTTGCCCCATCCGGGCGGTCTCCGCGGCCACCCGCAGGTGGCAGGCCATGGCCAGTTCCAGCCCACCGCCCAGCGCAAATCCGTTGATCTTGGCGATCACCGGCTTGGGCATGCGTTCGATCCGGCGCATCAATTGCTGGCCGACCAAGGAAAAATCACGACCCTGAACCGCGCTCAGGCCGTTCATTTCAGCGATGTCGGCCCCGGCCACGAAGGCCTTGGGACCTGCGCCGGTCAGCACAACCACGCGCACGGCCGGGTTCGCGGCGGCCTCCGAGAACGCGGTATCCAGGGCTTCCAGGGTCGCCCGGTTCAGGGCGTTGAGTTTGTCCGGGCGGTTGACCGTCACGGTGCGCACGGCAGCATCGTCCATAATCGAGATAAGGGCGTCGGCCACGGCAGGACTCCTGAAAACGTTAAAAAAAAGTGATTGTTGAACTCTTGAAACGAAGTCAGGTCAGAGCCTGCGTCGTTAGTGGCGGTTCAACGTTGCGGCGGCTATCCTAACCCGTCGCCTCAGGGCGGCCCAACGCGTCCTGAGTTACCACCCCTGGAGAAAAGTTTGATGAAGTTGCGTTCTATCGCGGTCGCCGTCGCGGCCCTGGCCCTGACGGGCAATGCCTTCGCCCAGGACACTTCGTCCGAAAAGGGCAAGCTGAGCTATTACTTCGGTTACGACTACGGCAACAACCTGGCTGAACTCACCGCACGCGGCGAGCAGCTGGACATCAACTCGGTGGTGAAGGGCCTGCAGGATGCCTACGCCAAGAAGCAGCCGTCGATCACGGCCGAGCAGTTGAAGCCCGCCGTCGAAGCCTTCCAGAAGCGTGAGCAGGGTCGTGCGCAGGCCGCCAAGGCCGAGTACGACAAGGCTGCCGCCGAAAACAAGACCAAGAGCACCCAGTTCCTGGCCGCCAACAAGGCCAAGGCCGGCGTGCAGTCGCTTCCGAGCGGCGTGCAGTACCGCGTGATCGAAGCCGGCAAGGGCGCCAAGCCGACCCAGGCCAGCACCGTGCAGCTGGAAGTGGCCGGTCCGTACCCGTTCGGCACCCGTCCGGCCGAAGCACGTCCGGCGCAGCAGATTCCGGGCATCAAGGTCAGCGAAGTCGAAATGAAGGCCATGCGTGAAGCCCTGCTGCAGATGCCGGCCGGCTCCAAGTGGGAAGTGACGCTGCCGCCGGATCAGGCCTATGGTGCCGATCCGCGCACGCCGTTCCCGCCGAACGTCGCGGTGCAGTTCGAAATCAAGCTCGTCAGCGTCAAGTAATTGCTGCAACATCAAGAACGCGCCGGTGGAAACACCGGCGCGTTTTTCGTTTCCGTGCAATCGCGCTACTGTTGAGCGGTCCAATCGATGGAACATTCCCCGCATGCCGTGCCCACTCCCTGCACCGGAATCTGCGCACTGGACCGCGCCGGTGTCTGCACGGGTTGCCTGCGCACCATGGATGAAATCACCCGCTGGCGAACCATGAGTCGACCCGAACAGCATCACGTGATGCAGCACACACTGCCGCTGCGCGAACAACTGCGGCAATCCCTGCGCGGTTCGCTGGCCGAACATGAGCGCCTGCTGCGCGCGCTGCATCCGCTGGACCAGCCGCCGCCCGGCGATGGCTGGAACCGCAGCGAACTGATCGATCTGTTACCGCCCGGCCCCCCGGTTGAAGCGGCCGTGCTGGCCGGCATCATTCCGCGCGAGAGCGGCGCCCAGGTACTGCTGACCCGGCGGACCGATACGCTGCGCCATCATGGCGGCCAGGTCGGTTTTCCCGGCGGTCGCATGGAGCCGGAGGACCGCGATGCGGTCGCTGCCGCGATCCGCGAAAGTGATGAGGAAATCGCACTCAAACAGGACCAGGTGCAGGTGCTCGGATATCTGGATCCGTTCGTGACGATTACCGGCTACCGGGTGATGCCGGTGGTGGCCGTGATCGATCCCGCCTTCGTGGCCGTGCCCGAGCCGGGTGAGGTTGCCGAAGTGTTTGAGGTGCCGCTGTCCTACCTGATGGATCCGGCCAACCTGCACCACGTCGAGATCGACCATCGCGGGCGCATCCGTCACGTACTCGAGTACGGCTGGCCCGGGCAGCGGATCTGGGGCGCGACCGCCGCCATTCTCTACAACCTGCGTCGCCGCCTGGAGCAGACCGAATGACCACGCCGCTGATCGATGTCGCCACCCTTGCACACGTCATGGATCAGGGTGCGACGCGCCTCATGGATGCACGTGCGACGCCCAGTGCCTCGCCCGCGTTGCGGGTGATGGACGCACGGTTCTCGTTGGCCGATCCGCACGCCGGTGCACAGCTGTACGCGCAGAGCCATCTGCCCGGCGCGCTGTACGCCGATCTCAACCGGGATCTGTCCGATCTCGGCCGCACCGGCCATGGCCGGCACCCGCTGCCGGACAATGATGCATTCGCCGCCCGCCTGGGCGAGTGGGGCATCGGGCCGGATACGCAGGTCGTGGTCTACGACGCGGGCGACGGCAGCATGGCCGCCGCGCGCCTGTGGTGGCTGCTGCGGCTGATCGGGCATGTGCAGGTGCGGGTGCTTGATGGTGGCTTCGCCGCCTGGCAGGCCGCTGGCCTGCCGGTAACGGCGGAGCTGCCGCAGGTGACCACGTTGCCGCCGTACCCCGGGCGTTTCGACCGCAGCCGGATCGCCTCGGTGGAGGAGGTGCAGGCGCGATTGAAGCACGCCCCGGGCTGGTTGATCGATGCACGGGCCGGTGAACGCTTCCGTGGCGAAGTGGAACCCTTGGATCCGGTCGCCGGCCATGTGCCCGGCGCGGTGAACCGTCCCTTCGCGTTGAACGTGCATGAGGGCCGGTTGCGCCCTGCGGACGATCTTCGCGCCGCACTGCAGCCGCTGCTTGGCACGCATGCACCGGACGAGGTCGTGCTGATGTGCGGCTCCGGCGTGACCGCCTGCCATCTGCTGCTGGCGATGGAAGCCGCCGGGCTGGAAGGGGCACGCGTCTATGCCGATTCGTGGAGCGGTTGGGTCAGCGACCCGTCGCGCCCCGTCGCCACCGGCTGATCATCACCCACGCAGTTCCTGCAGCGGCACCGCCGCCAGCACGCGTGGCCACGGGAACATCGGCCCCGGATCGCGCTTGCGTGGCACCCGCCGCTCCGGATCGTCGCTGGCCACTTCCTCGCGCGTATCCAGCCACTCATGGCCGGCGATATGCGCCAGTGCCGGCAGCGTCCCGCACAGGTGTTGCAGCAGGTCGATCAGCGCGGCGATCTGCGCATCCGGATAGGGCTCGTCCATCGCCTGATGGCGGGAATCCCACCAGTGTGGGTAGCGTCCGGTGTTGACCAGTTCGATGCCGATCGAGCGCGGGTTATAGCCACTGACCTGATGCGCGATGCGGTCCAGGGCCACGTACTGGACGATGCGCCCGTCGCGGTCGATGTAGTAGTGCCCGCTGTTGCCGGTGCCGCTGTCATACAGCACGCGCTCGCCGTACTCGCGTGCCATCGCCAGGTCCGGCAGTTCGGTGCAGTGGATGACCACCAGATCGATCTCGTCGCGCGTGCGGGCCAGCAGCCTGTCCTGGTAGGGCAGGGGCTGTGCATCGATGGCGGGCGGGGCGCGGTCGGGCATGCGGCGATGCTAGCATTTGGGCATGAACGCTCCTATCGATTCCCGCGTGGTATGCGCATGAGCCGCGGCCACTGCATCCTCTCCCATGGCTTTGAAAGCGGCCCGGACGCCATCAAGGTGACCGCCCTGGCCGAGGTGGCCGAGCGCCTGGGCTGGACCCACGAGCGCCCGGACTACACCGATCTGGACGCCCAGCGCGAAGTCAGCAGCCTGGGCGATGTGCGTGCCCGCCTGCAGCGATTGGTCACCCTGGCCACCGCCCGCGCCGCGCAGGGTCCGGTGGTGCTGGCCGGCTCCAGTCTGGGCTCGTACATCTCGGCCGTCGCCTCGCTGCAGGTGCCGGTCCAGGGCCTGTTCCTGATGGTGCCGCCGACCCGGATGGGGCCGATGCCGGCGCTGGATGCCGCCCGCGTGCCGACCAGCGTGGTCCACGCCTGGCACGATGAGCTGATCCCGCCGGCCGAGGTGATCGCCTGGGCCCAGGCCCGCTCGGCGCGCCTGCTGATGGTGGACGACGGGCACCGCCTGACCGACCACGTCGAGGCCTCGAGCCGGGCCTTCGAGGAACTGTTGGCCTCGCTGTAACCGGGCGTTCCAGCCCACCTCACGTACAATGGCCCGCCGGACCCCGTGTCCGGCTGTTTGCCGTGCCCGTGGGCACCCCCTCTCCGCTGACCTGCGATACCGATTCCGTGAAATTCTTTGTTTCCTGCGCCAAGGGCCTGGAGTATCTGCTCGCCGACGAACTGTTGGCGCTCGGCCTGGACAAGGCCACCGCCACCATTTCCGGCGTCAATGCCGAGGGCGAGTTGGCGCAGGCGCAGCGCGTGGTGCTGTGGTCGCGCCTGGCCAGCCGGGTGCTGTGGCCGCTGGCCGAGTTCGAGTGCCCGGACGAGGGATCGCTCTACCAGGGCGTCTCGGCGATGGCGTGGGAGCAGCACATCAGCCCCGAGCTGACCCTCTCGGTGGACGCGCACGTGTCCGGTACCGAGATCACGCACGCGCGCTTCGCCGCGCAGCGGGTCAAGGATGGCGTGGTCGACAGCCTGCGCGCGCAGGGCCTGGAGCGGCCGTCGGTGAACGTGGAGTTCCCGGACGTGCGCATCAACCTGTCGCTGCGCAAGGGCCGGGCCACGATCTCGATCGATCTCGGCGGTGGCCCGATGCACCGCCGCGGCTGGCGCATGGCGCAGAACGAAGCGCCGCTGAAGGAAAATCTGGCCGCTGCCGTGCTGCTGCGCGCCAACTGGCCGAAGATCCACAGGGAAGGCGGTGGCCTGCTCGACCCGATGTGCGGCAGCGGCACGTTGCTGATCGAAGGTGCGCTGATGGCCGCCGACGTCGCCCCGGGCCTGCAGCGCCACGGCAGCATCCCGCCGAGCCGCTGGTTGGGCTTTGACCGCGAGAGCTGGAACACCCTGATGGCCGAAGCGCGCACGCGCGAAGAAGCCGGCCGCGGTGCGCTCAAGCAGGTCATCCACGGCAGCGATATCGACCCGCATGCGATCCGCGCGGCCAAGGAAAATGCCGAGACCGCCGGCGTCTCGCATGCGATCTGGTTCGGCGTGCGCGACGTGGCCGATGTGCAGGTGCCGCTGCAGGAAACCGGGTGCGTAGTCTGCAACCCGCCGTACGACGAGCGTCTGGCCGCCGATGCCCTGCTGTACCGCCGCCTCGGCGACGCGCTCAAGCGTGCGGTGCCGCAGTGGCGTGCCAGCCTGCTGTGCGGCAGCGCCGACCTGGCTTTCGCCACCGGCCTGCGCGCCAACAAGAAGTACCAGCTGTTCAACGGTGCCATCGAGTGTGCGCTGATCGTCTGCGACCCGATCGCGGTGCCGCAGCGCGAGAACGCCGGCCAGCCGCGCGAGCTCAGCGAAGGCGCGCAGATGGTGGCCAACCGCCTGCGCAAGAACATCAAGAAGTTCAAGACGTGGCGGGCGCGCGAGAGCATCACCTGCTACCGCGTTTACGATGCCGATCTGCCCGAGTACGCGGCCGCCATCGATGTCTATGAAGAAGACGGCGGTGCCCGCCGCACGTTCCTGCATGTGCAGGAATACGCAGCCCCGGCGACCATTCCGGATGTGGATGTGCGTCGCCGCCGCAACGAGTTGCTCTCTGCCGCGCGCGAGGTCTTCCAGGTGCCGGCCGAGCAGGTCGCGCTGAAGTCGCGCGAGCGTGGCAAGGGCGGCAGCAAGTACGGTCGTTTCGAGCAGCGCGGCGAGTTCGTGCTGGTGCGCGAGAACGATGCGCTGCTGCGCGTGAATCTGTTCGATTATCTGGACACGGGGCTGTTCCTGGACCACCGTCCGCTGCGCTGGCACATGGCGCAGGAAGCCCAGGGCAAGCGTTTCCTCAACCTGTTCTGCTACACCGGTGTCGCCTCGGTGCAGGCCGCCGTGGCCGGTGCCGCGACCACCACCAGCGTGGATCTGTCCGGCACGTACCTGCAGTGGTGCGCCGACAATCTCGCGTTGAACGGCAAGGGCGGCAGCCAGCACCAGCTGATCCAGGCCGATGCGCTGGCGTGGCTGGAAGCCGAACGTCACCGCTTCGACGTGATCTTCTGCGATCCGCCGACGTTCTCCAACTCCGCCCGCGCCGATGACTTCGACATCCAGCGCGAACACGTGCGCCTGCTGCGTGCGGCCGTGGCCCGCTTGAGCCCGGAAGGCGTGCTGTATTTCTCCAACAACTTCCGCCGCTTCAAGCTGGACGACGAAGCGATCAGGGAATTCGCGGAGTGCAAGGAGATTTCGCCCGAGACCATCGGGGCGGACTTCGAACGCAACCCGCGCATCCACCGCGCATGGGAACTGCGCCGCTACGGCGCCTGACGGGAGGGGGCTGACATGGACGACAGCCAGCTCTACGCCGACGGACTGCTGCTGCGTCCGTTCGAGGATGCCGACGCCGCCTCCTTTGCGGCGGCGGTGCGTGAATCGGCCGAGGGCATGCGGCGCTGGATGCCGTGGAGTTCGGTCGACTACCGCGTCGAGCAGGCGCTGCAGTGGTTCCAGGCCTGCCGGGACGGCTGGGCAGCAGGCACCGCCTGCGAGTACGGAATCTTCGACCAGGACACGGCCGCCTTCGTCGGCGGCGCGGGACTGAACAAGATCCAGTGCGACCCCCGGTTCTGCAACCTGGGCTACTGGGTGCGGCAGTCGTGCCGAGGCCAGGGCGTGGCGCCCCGCGTCGTGCAGGCGCTGTCCGTCCAGGCATTTGGGCCGCTGGGCCTGCATCGGGTAGAGATCGTCGTGGCCGTGGGCAACCTCGCCAGCGAACGGGTGGCGGTGAAGGCCGGCGCCCTGCGCGAGGGCGTGGCGCGCAACCGACTGGTCATCGACGGCCGTCCTGTCGCCGCGCACATGTTTTCACTGGTGCCCTGATCGGTGATCGCGATGCGGCTGCGCAGCTGCTCCCTCAGCGCGCGACCAGCGCCACCGCAAGCCCCACCACCGGTAACGCCCACGCCAGCGGCGCGATCCAGCGCGGGCGATACGGATACAGCCCGAACGCGATCAGCACTCCGCTGATCGTCATCGCACCCAGCCACAGCACCGGGCCGATCGCCCAGCCGTGGTCCAGCACGCACAGCGCGAACGCGACGGTCAGCAGCGCCCAGCCCACCCAGCGCCACACCCGCATGCGCGCGGCGCTGGCGCCGGCTTTGCCGTGAAGCTCCAGCTGGTGCTTGTCCATGGCCAGCGACAACGCAGTGAACGCCGAGAAGGTCAGCGTGATCGCCAGCAGCATCATGCCGTGGCTCCCGCGGCGGCCGCCTGCTGGCGGCGCTTCTTCTCGGCCGCGCTCAACGGGGGCTGCCAGCGCCGCATGCGATGGCCGCAGTAGGCCAGCATCGCGCCGAAGGCGAGCATGGTCAGATCGAACCCGGCCAGCACCCAGTCACCGGTGCGCAGGGTGATGCCCAGGTGCGCATGCGTGGTGACTGCGTTGACCACCGGAATCAGGGCGAACAGCGCGCCGCCCAGATACAGCTGCCACGTCCACATCATCCGCTTGGGCCAGAGGAAACCGGCCAGCAACGCGGCGGCCCAGGCATAGAAGAACGCATTGACCTCGGCAGAGGAGCGCTCGGCCATCTGGACCGGCAGCAGACGGTTGGCCAGGAAATAGGTGGCGAAGGCGATCGGCAGGCCGGCCACCGCGCCGATGTTGAGCGCATCGACCAGGCGCAGGCCGAAGCCGGTCTTGCCGGACTTGGCATGCTTCGGCCGTTCCTTCACCGCCCACAGCACCACGCCACTGGCGACCATCAGGCAGCCGATCAGCCCGGACAGGAAGAACAGCGCACGCAGGCCCCAATCGGCGAAGCGCGCCAGGTGCAGGCCGTACATCACGCCGCGGGTCTGGGTGGCACCGCCCGAGGCCGGGCTGGCCTCGAGCAACTGGCCGGTGATCGCATTGAAGCGCAGCGACGGGGTATCCACCGACAGCCGCTTTCCATCGCGCTGGGTGATGTCCACGATCGCGTTCGCCGCACCCGGGTGGTACAGGGTGAAGCCGGCCACATCGGCACCCTTCCATTCGGCGCGTGCGCTGTCCAGCAACTGCTGGATGGGCAGTGGTGCGGCGCGTCCTTCTGCCGGGGTATCGATCTCGGCCAGGCGCGCGAAGGCCTCGCTGAAGAACGCCTCCTCATCCTTGGGATAGGCCACGCTCACGCCCCACGGCAGGTACATGAACATCAACGTGACGATCCCGGTATAGGTGATCATCGCGTGGTACGGCAGCGCCATCACCGCGCTGACGTTGTGGAAATCCAGCCACGACCGCAGGCCCTTTTCCGGGCGGAAGGTGAAGAAGTCCTTGAAGATCTTCTTGTGCGTGATCACGCCGGTGATGATCGCCACCAGCATGAACATCGCGCAGAAGCCCACCAGGTAACGCGCCCAGTACACCGGGATGTAGTGCAGGTCGAAATGCAGGCGATAGAAGAAGTCACCGCCGCGGGTTTCGCGTGCGGCGATCTCCTCACCAGTGTTCGGATCGACGGTGGCATCGCCGAAGCGTCCACCGCCACGCCGGCGACGCTCGCCTTCCACCGGCGGCTTGACCATCGATTCGGGATTGCGCCAGAACATGCGCATCGCGGGGTTGCGCGGGTCGGGCAGGGTGACGTTCCAGCTCTCGGCCTGCGGGGCCTTGTGCTGCAGGAAGGTCAGGGCGCGTTCGGCCGCCACGTCGGCGGTGACGCTGCTGCGCGGCAGCTCCGGGCGCATCCAGCGGCTGATTTCCTCGCGGTAATAGCTGGCCGTGCCGGCCATGAAGATCAGCAGCAGCAGCCAGCCCACCAGCAGGCCGGTCCAGGTGTGCAGCCAGGCCATCGACTGGCGGAATCCGTTCTTCATGCGGCCGCCTGCAGCAGCCGGGTGCCGAGCCAGAACAGCGCGGTCGGGATCAGGATGCCGACCCAGGCGCGCAGCGCGGTACGGGTAGCGAACGCCCACAGCGCCGCGCAGGCGCACAGCACGATCGCCACCATCATGCCGGTCAGCACGGCTTGCCCACGCGCGATCGGCAGGGCGACGGCGAAGAACATCGAGCAGGTGGCGGCCAGTGCGTAGCCGCCGAAGATCGCGGCGAGCGAGCGTGACAGGACACCCAGCCAGGGGCGGGTGAAGAAGAAACCAAGACGGTTGAACCTGGCGCTGGCGTGCGGCGTGCTGTCCACGGAAACCTGCTGATCAATCGGGGAAACGGGCATCACCGGCCGCAGCCGGTGACGAGCAATAGTGGCCATCCCTGGCCGTGTTCACTGCGCGTCGCAGTAAGGCGACAGCACGAACGCGCAGCGACGCTGCCAGAGGAAGCAGGGCAGGCAAGGCAGAGCGGATCAGGGGGTGTACACGGGGCGTTGCGCGGGGAAGGCATAGTGCATCCGGGCGCCGATTGACCAAGCGTACAGCCGATCAGTGAATGATAGTCATTATCATTTCGTTAGACAAGCGCCAGGTCGGTGTCCGGGGCTGGTAAACGCCGTTCGCTGGCGTATGTGCGGCGGGCGAGAAGACCGTCGCCTGCGTGTCACTGCGGGGCAATATCGCGTCAACAGACTGTGAGGATGTCGTGACACGCCGTCACGGCATTCCCCATCTGTTCGTTTGCGGAGTCGTCTGTGAATCGTTGTGTGCTTGCTGTAGCGGTGTCGTCCCTTCTCACCTTCGCCACGGCCGCCGATGCGCGTGCCGAGGCCGCCCCGGCAGGGAATGCCGCGGCCCCCGCCACCCTGGACACGATGATCGTCACCGGCACGCGCGGCAGCAACCGCACGCAGTTCGACACGCTGGCCCCGGTGGACGTGTTCTCGCAGGAAGAGATCCAGGCGATCGAGTCTTCCGACCTCAACGACGTGCTGGCCCAGTTGGTGCCGTCGTTCGTGGTCCAGCGCATGCCGATGAACGACGGCCTCGTGTTCGTGCGGCCGGCCACACTGCGCGGTCTCTCGCCGGATCAGACCCTGGTGCTGGTCAACGGCCGCCGCTTCCATCGCTCGGCGCTGCTGGGCGCGCGCGGCGCGCAGGGCCCGGACCTGGCACAGATTCCGGTGCATGCGATCCAGCGCATCGAAGTCCTGCGTGATGGCGCGTCGGCGCAGTACGGCTCGGACGCCATCGCCGGGGTGTTCAACATCATCCTGGATGACCGCGTCGGCGGGGAACTGTCGGTGGGCCTGTCCGAATACAGCGAAGGCGATGGGACCGGTCGCAAGATCGGCGGCCGGCACGGCTTCGCGCTGGGTGACAAGGGCAGCCTGTCGCTGTTCGCGGACTGGGACAAATCCGATGCGACCTCGCGCAGCCGCCAGCGCGCCGATGCGATCGCCTTCCAGAACGCCCATCCGGATCTGGTCGTGCCCGATCCCGTGCAGCGCTGGGGCCAGCCGGAACTGGAAAACCGCCATTTCGGTTTCAACCTCGACCTGGCCTTGAATGACAGCGTCGATCTGTACGGCTTCGGTCTGTACGGCCACGGCGAGGGCGTCAGTGATTTCAACTGGCGCAATCCCGATGGCACCGCCTCGGTCTACAACCGCAGCCGTGTGTTCCCCGGCTGGGATGCGCGCAGCCTGTACCCGACCGGCTTCAGCCCGAAATACGGCAACGAACAGGACGACCTGCAGGGCGTGCTCGGTCTGCGCGGCTACTGGGGCGAACGATGGCGCTGGGATGTGAGCGGCTCCTACGGGCGCAACCGCATCGACTACACGCTGGGCAATTCGATCAACGCCTCGCTCGGTCCGGACAGCCTTACCTCGTTTTACCTCGGCCGCCTTTCGCAGGAGGAGAAGAACCTCAACGCGGATATCGTCTACTCGCTCCCGGTCAGCGCGCTGGCCGCACCGATCAACATCGCCTTCGGTGCGGAAACGCGTGAGGAAACCTACGGCGTGGATGCCGGCGACCCGGTCTCCTATGCGATCGGCCCCGGAGCGGTGACCGGCCTGGCCGGCGGCGCCAACGGTGCCCCGGGCTTCAGCGCGGCCAATGCCGGGCGCTGGAGCCAGCGCAGCCGCGCGGCGTACATCGATGTCGAAGCGCCGTTGACCGCACGGTGGACCGTGGGCGCGGCGACCCGTTACGAGCACTTCTCGGCCTTCGGCGAGAGCGTGGACGGCAAGCTCTCCAGCCGCTTCGAGTTCACGCCGGACCTGGCCGTGCGCGGTTCGGTCTCCACCGGCTTCCGCGCGCCAACCCCCGGCCAGCTCTATACGCAGAGCACCCAGCAGGGCCTGGATACCGTGACCCTGCAGGTGTTCACCACCGGCCGCCTGTCGCCCAGCGATCCGCTGGCGATCCAGCTCGGTGCCCAACCGCTCAAGCCGGAGCAATCGCGCACCGCCTCGCTCGGCCTGACCTGGAAGAACGACCTGGGCTTCTCCGGCTCGGTGGACCTGTACGACATCAAGGTCACCGACCGTTTCAGCCAGTCGGCCTCGTTCGCGGTGCCGGCCGGCGTGCCCAACCCGCTGGCCTATACCTCGGTGAGCTTCTACACCAACGATTTCGACACCACCACGCGCGGTGTGGATGTGGTGGCCAGTCACACCACCGCACTCGGTGCGGGACGGCTGAGCACCACCCTGGGCTACAACTACAACCAGACCCAGGTCGACAGTGGCGCGACCGGCGTGGCCACCAATGACAGCCAGCGCCGCATCTTCGAAGAGCGCCTGCCGCGGCAGAAGGCCACGCTCAGCAGCACGTATGCGTGGGGGCGCTTCAGCGTACTCGGCAAGCTGCGATACTACGGGGCATGGACAGACTCTTCGGGCAATGCCACGGGCGATATCTTCCAGCGCTTCGGGGCGATGAGCTTCGTCGATCTGGCGGTGAGCTGGAACGTGACCGAGCAGCAGACGCTGCGGATCGGCGCGGACAACCTGTTCAACCGCTATCCCGACGAGGCCAGCTTCCAGGCCAGCCGTGGCCTGATCTACTCGCGGAACGCGCCGTATGACACCGACGGCCGCAACCTCTACGCCGAATACCGGATCCTTTACTGATGGACCGGCAACGACGACACCTGCTGCGTGGCGCACTGGCCCTGCCAGTCGCCGCAGCACTGTCCGGTGCGACCGCCATGGGCGCTGAGCCGATGGCCCTGCCGGCAGTGGGCACGCGCACGCCGGCCGAGCTGGTCGCCGACGAAGGCTGGTGGGCACAGATCCGCGCGCTGTACGACCTCACCGACGAGGTCGTGATGCTGGACAACGGCTACTGGGGCGCGATGGCGCGCCCGGTGCTGCAGGCCTACCAGCAGGCCACCGCCACGGTGAATGCCGGCAATGCCTGGTTCGGGCGGCTCGGATTCCCGCCGCTGTTTGAGCAGGCCCGCGTGCGTCTTGCGCAGGTGCTGGGTGTGGAGACCGACGAGATCGTGCTCACCCGCGGTGCCACCGAGGCGATGCAGGTGCTGATCGGCAGCTACCGCGGGCTGTCGCCGGGCGATGCGGTGATGTACGCCGACACCGACTACGACAGCATGATCAGCGCGATGCAGTGGCTGCAGGCCCGGCGCGGTGTGCAGCCGGTGGCGATCACGCTGCCCGAGCCGTTCGACCACGACAGCATCGTGGAGACCTACCGCCGCGCGCTGGCCGCCAACCCGCGCGTACGCCTGCTGCTGCTGACCCACGTCAACCACCGCAACGGCATGCTGCTGCCGGTGGCCGAGATCGCCGCGCTGGCCAGAGCGGCGGGCGTGGAGGTGGTGCTCGATGCCGCGCATGGTATCGGCCAGGTGGATACGCCACTGCGCGCGCTGGGCGTGGATTTCATCGGGATCAACCTGCACAAGTGGATCGGCGCGCCGGTAGGGGTCGGCGCGGTGTATGTCCGCCGCGGGCGGGTGCGCGATCTGGATCCGTACATGGGCGAGCAGGACCACGACGACATCCGTACCCGTGTACACACCGGCACGGTCAACTTCGCGGCCTACATGGCGTTGCCGGCGGCACTGGACCTGCACGAGCGCATCGGCGTGGCCAACAAGCGGGCGCGCCTGCTGCGCCTGCGCAATCAGTGGATGGACGCGTTGCGCGGCGACGAACGCCTCCAGCTGCTCGGCTCGGATGACCCCCGCCTGTCCAGTGCGATCGCCTCCTTCCGCCTGCGCGGGCAGACCACGATGCGCGACAACATGGCCACCTCGCAGCGGATGGTGAAGCAGTCCGGCGTATTCGTGGTGCCACGCGAAGGGCTGGCCTCGGGCGCCTGCCTGCGGGTGACGCCGGGCATCTTCAGCACACCGGCGCAGATGGACGCACTGGTGGCGGCAGTGCGCGCGGTCGCGGGGTGACGCACCCAAGGACGCTGGCGGTGTTTCCGCCAGCGTCGTCGGCCGTCGCCGCGGTTATCGCATTACCAGTGGAACCAGACCGTCAGCGCGTGCAGGATCACGCCGATCAGACCACCGACCAGGGTGCCGTTGAAGCGGATGAACTGCAGGTCGCGGCCAACACTCAATTCCAGCTGCTCGACCAGATGGCGTTCGTCCCAGCTTTTGACGGTCTGTGCGATGTGCTCGGTCACGCCGCTGCGCAGCCGCGTGGTCAGGCGCTCGGCGCCGTCCATCAGGTGCTGGTTGAGCGCTTCGCGCAGTGACGGGTCGGCCTGCAGCGCCTCGCCCACGGAGGCCAGGCTGCGGCGCAGGTGACCGGCCAGTGCGGAGTCCTCGCTGGCCAGGTCGGCACGCAGGCTGGCGTGGATGCGCGCCCACAGGCCCTGAACGTATTCCTGCACGGCCGGATGGTCGATCACCTGCTGCTTGAGCTGTTCCACCTTGTCGGCCAGGGCCGGATCTTCGCGCAGCCGCTGGATGTAATCGCTCAACCAGGTTTCGTAATCGCGCCGCAGCGGATGCTCGGGCTGGGCCAGAATCTGCTGCAGCTCTTCCAGCACCGCATGCGCCAGGCGCTCAGCGAGCGTGTCGCCGATCTCATCGATCGGTTTGACCCAGTTGACCGTGCTGGCCAGCTTGGGCCACTCGCGCTGGATGTAGCCCACGATCAACGTGGACGCGCGGTCTTTGACCTTCTCGTTGCCCAGCCATTCGCTGATCCGGGTCAGGCCTTCGTCCAGCACGCGCTGGTGGCGGTTGTCGGCCGTGAGCAGGCCGAGCAGTTCGCCCGCGGTGGCCGCCGCATTCCACTGCCGCAGCTGCTGGATCACAAAGCCCTGGATGCTGCGCCGGACCGCGGCCTCATCGAGGAAGTCCAGTGCCTGCAGCGCCCAGCCGCGCGCCATGTCGGCCAGCATGCGGGCCCGCGCGGGTTCGGCCAGCCAACTGCCCAGACGGCTGGCCGGATCGAACACCTGCAGCCGGGCCAGCAGGGCCTGCGGTTCCAGGAACTGGTCGCGCACGAACAGCGCCAGGCTGTCGGCGATGCGGTCCTTGCTGCGGGGAATGATCGCGGTATGCGGGATGGGCAGGCCGAGCGGGCGCCGGAACAGGGCCACCACCGCGAACCAGTCGGCCAGCGCGCCGACGGCCGCAGCCTCGCAGAAGGCCGAGACCCAGGCCCAGATGCCGCGTTCACCGTGCCAGTGGCTGACCGCGAAGCCGGCCAGCATCGCCACCAACATGGCCAGGGCGATCAGTTTGAGCCGGCGCAGCTGGGCGCGGCGCGGGTCGGGAGGGGAGATGGGCGTCATGCCGCCAGTTTAACGACCCGGGCATGAGCAACAGGTAGTGCCGGCCGCTGGCCGGCAACCAGGCGTCCGCATCCGACGGGTGTTCGCCTTGCCGGCCAGCGGCCGGCACTACACCGGATCAGGCGTCGGCCAACTCGCCGTCCTGCACCTGCTTGCGCAGCGCGGCCAGTTGCTGACGCAGGGTGTCGTTCTCCAGGGTCAGCGCGATGATGCGCTGGCGCAGCTCGGCCGGGCCTTCGCCCAGCGCGTTGAGCGCGTCAGCAATCTCGGCGGCGCGGCTGGGGTCGACCTCGGCGTCGCCATCGGCACTGTGCAGCACCTCCTGGGCGGGCTTGCGCGACTTGCGCTTGGACTCGCGCACGCGCTTGGCGGCCTGCTTGAGCTCGTCCTTGCCGGCGGCGGCCGCGGCGCGCTGTTCGTCTTCCGGCAGGTCGGCCACGGCGGCTGCGGCGCTGATCGAGATCACCCCGGTCTTGACCGCTTCCACCAGTTCGGGCGCGGCCTGCTTGTGGATGCGCTCGATCATCGTTACCTGGCTGCTGCTCAGGCGCGCTTCGCGCGCCATGTCGGCGCGGCTGACCTTCGGCGCGGCGGCCCATGGCGGGCTGTCCTCGTCACCGGCATCGGCCGGGCCGCTGATCTCGCCGTCGCTTTCCTTCTGCAACTGGGCCTGGTCGGCACGGTGGCGCTCGGCCAGGATGTCGCGCTTGCGCAGCGCCAGCACGCCGCGCTGGAAATCGGACACGCTGCGGCGGCCCAGGTGCTGTTCGATCATCCACAGGTGGACGTCGTCCATCGACTGGAAGCGGGTGTTCTGGATCGTCTGGAATGGCAGGCCGTGCTTCTGGCAGATGCCGTAGCGGTTGTGACCGTCCACCAGCACCTCGCCCCATAGCACCAGCGCATCGCGGCAACCCTCGGCGAGGATGCTGCGCTCCAGCGCGTCGTGCTCGTCCTGCGTCAGCGGGTCGATGTAGGCCTTGAGTTCTTCTTTGACGACAATGTCCATGCAATCCGGTACGCGAGCGAAACGTGACCGACCATTGTAAGGAACGGGGCGGTCGCCGTCGTCGCCGGTGGATTCAGACTCAGCCGGTGGCGCGGATCATCTCGCCCAGCACGTCCACGATGCGGTCGATGTGGCCGCGCTCCAGGATCAGCGGGGGCGACAGCGCGATCACATCACCGGTGCAGCGCACCAGCAGTTGGCCATCGCGGAAGCAGCGCTCGAACACCTCGTAGCCGCGGGCACCCGGAGCGTCCTTGCGGGGCATCAGCTCGACCGCGCCGATCAGCCCGAAATTGCGGATGTCGACCACATGCGGTAGCCCGCGCAGGGTGTGCAAGCGGTCCTGCCAGTAGTCACCCAGCTCGAGGGCGCGCTCGAACAGATGCTCCTCGGCGTAGGTATCCAAGGCGGCCAGCGCTGCCGCACAGGCCAGCGGGTGGCCGGAATAGGTGTAGCCGTGGAAGAACTCGATCGCGGCGGGCGGCCCTTGCATGAACGCGCCGTGGATCGCATCGCTGGCCAGCACCGCGCCCATCGGCACCGCGCCGTTGGTCAGGCCCTTGGCCAGGGTCAGCAGGTCCGGGGTGACGCCGAAGCGCTGTGCGGCGAAGGCGTTGCCGACCCGGCCGAAACCGGTGATGACTTCATCGAACACCAGCAGGATGCCGTGCTGGTCGCAGATCTCGCGCAGACGCTGCAGGTAGCCCGGTGCGGGCAGGATCACCCCGGCCGAGCCGGCAATCGGTTCGACGAACACCGCCGCGATGGTGGACGCATCGTGCAGCGCGATCAGGCGTTCCAGATCCTCGGCCAGTTCGGCGCCGTGGCGGGGCAGGCCGGGGCTGAAGGCATTGCGCTCCAGATCCAGCGTGTGGCGCAGGAAATCGCTGCCGGCCAACAACGGCCCGAACGTTTTGCGGTTGTTGGGCAGGCCGCCGATCGACAGGCCGCCGAAGCCGACGCCGTGATAGGCCCTTTCGCGGCCGATGAAGCGGGTGCGCTGGCCCTCGCCACGCAGGCGGTGGTACGCAAGGGCGATCTTCATCGCGGTGTCGACCGCTTCAGAGCCGGAATTGGTGAAGAACACGTGGTTCAAGCTGGCGGGTGCCAGCGTGGCGAGGCGCTGGGCCAGCACGAACGGCAATGGCGAGCCCATCTGGAAGGGTGGCGCGAAGTCCAGCGTGGCCGCCTGCTGCTGGATCGCCTGCACGATCCGCGGCTGCGCATGGCCGGCGTTGCAGCACCACAGGCCGGCGGCGCCGTCCAGGATCGGACGGTCGTCGACATCGTGGTAATACATGCCCTCGGCGCGCACCAGCAGGCGTGGGGCCGCCTTGAACTGGCGATTGGCGGTGAATGGCATCCAGTACGCCTCCAGGTCCGCCGGCACACTGCTGGACAGGGTCGACAACGACGATTCGGGACGAGGCATGAGGCACTCCGCAGGGGCGCGATGGTCACGACTTTATCGCACTCGCCTCACGTCATCCCGTGACGGTGGCGGGTATAACCGCCGTACCCGGATGAGTGAGCGAGGATGACGCCGATGACCACCGCACGCACCCGCGACGACTGGCAGCGCCAGGCCGATGCACTGACCTTCCAGGGTCAGGCCTTCATCGATGGGCGTTACGTCGATACCGCCAGCGGCGCGCGCTACGACTGCGTCAGCCCGATCGACGGGCGCGTCCTGGTGCAGGTGGCCGATGCTGATACGGTGGATGTCGACCGTGCGGTCGCGGCGGCGCGGCGCAGCTTCGACGCCGGCGGCTGGTCGCGGGCCGCACCCTCGCACCGCAAGCAGGTGCTGCTGCGGCTGGCCGATCTGGTCGAGCAGCATGCCGATGAGCTTGCGTTGCTGGAAACCCTGGACATGGGCAAGCCGGTGCGCGACGCACGCCAAGGTGATCTGGCCGGCGTGCTGCGTTGCCTGCGCTGGACCGCCGAAGCAGTGGACAAGGTGTATGGCGAAGTCGCCCCGACCGCGCTCGACACGCTGGGCCTGATCACCCGCGAGCCGGTGGGCGTGGTGGCGGTGATCGTGCCGTGGAACTTCCCGCTGCTGATGGCCTCGTGGAAGATCGCGCCGGCCTTGGCGGCGGGCAATTCGGTGGTGCTTAAACCCTCCGAGCGCTCGCCACTGAGCGCCATCCGCTTGGCTGCACTGGTGGCCGAGGCGGGCGTGCCTGAGGGGGTGTTCAATGTGCTGCCGGGCCACGGCGAGCGCACCGGCGAACCGTTGGCGCTGCACATGGATGTGGATGCGCTGGCGTTCACCGGTTCCACCGCCGTGGGGCGCCGGCTGCTGCAGTGTGCGGGCAGATCGAACCTCAAGCGCACCTGGCTGGAGTGCGGTGGCAAGAGCCCGAACCTCGTCTTCGCCGATGCGCCTGATCTGGACAAGGCCGCGCAGGCGGCAGCCACCGCGATCTTCTACAACCAGGGCGAGGTGTGTACGGCCGGCTCGCGTTTACTGGTCCAGCGCTCGATCAAGGACGCGTTCGTGGCACGGGTGCTGGCGCATGGCCGGCATATGCAGCCGCAGCATCCCTTCGAGCCGGACGCCGCGATGGGCGCACTGGTCGACGAGGCGCATGCAGGCCGCGTGTTGGATTACGTAGCACGCGGTGAGGCCGATGGCGCGCGCCTGCTGCTGGGCGGCAAGCGGCTGGAGGTCGTGCCCGGTGGCAGCTACGTGGAGCCAACGGTATTCGACGAGGTCGATCCGCAGCACACCATCGCCCGCGAGGAGATCTTCGGGCCGGTGCTGTCGGTGCTCACCTTCGATCACGAAGACGACGCACTGCGCATGGCCAATGATTCGATCTACGGGCTGGCCGCCGGTGTGTGGACACGCGACCTTGGCCGGGCACATCGGGTGGCACGCGGGCTGCGGGCCGGCAGTGTCTGGGTGAACCAGTGGGATGGCGGCGACATGACCGCGCCGTTCGGGGGCTACAAGCAGTCCGGTATCGGCCGCGACAAATCCCTGCACGCCTTCGACAAGTACACCGAACTCAAGGCGACTTGGATCCATCTGGGCGGGTAACGCCGGTCAGCAGTCCTGGTCTTGACGGATGAGTGACTCGCGCAGCAGGTCGCGGTCCATCTCATCCACGGCGTCGCGCAGATAGTCGATCTGCTGCCGGGTCAGGCGGCACTGGTCCACCGTGTAGCCCGGTGGCCAGGCGCCGATCAGCTGGAAGATGCCAGATGCGCAGGCCGCCGACCGTGTCACAGGCTGACAGTCTCGTCTGCAACCATCGCGGCAGGCATGGGGTGGGCGTGGCAGAATCCGGCAGCTGCCCTTTTCTTCGTACCCGATGTCCACACCTGCTGTCGCCCCTGTCGTGAACTCTCCCCGCCGCATCCTGCTGGCGAGCCTGATCGGCACCACCATCGAATTCTTCGATTTCTACATCTACGCCACCGCGGCGGTGCTGGTGTTCCCGCACCTGTTCTTCCCGGAGAGCAGCGATGGTGCGGCGATGCTGCAGTCACTGGCGACCTTCGCCGTGGCCTTCATCGCGCGGCCGGTCGGCTCGGCGGTGTTCGGTCACTATGGCGACCGCATCGGGCGCAAGGCGACGCTGGTTGCTGCGCTGCTCACGATGGGCATCTCCACCGTGGCGATCGGCCTGCTGCCCACGCATGCCAGCATCGGGCTGGTGGCGCCTGCGCTGTTGGCGCTGTGCCGCTTCGGCCAAGGCCTGGGGCTGGGTGGGGAGTGGGGCGGGGCCGTGCTGCTGGCCACTGAAAACGCACCGCCAGGCAAGCGCGCCTGGTACGGGATGTTCCCGCAGTTGGGCGCTCCGCTGGGTTTCCTGCTTTCGGCCGGTATCTTCCTGCTGCTGGGCCGCGCGATGAGCGACGCCGATTTCCTGCAGTGGGGCTGGCGCGTCCCGTTCCTGGCCAGTTCGCTGCTGGTCGGTATCGGCCTGTGGGTGCGCTTGAACATCCACGAGACCCCGCAGTTCCAGGCTGCGCTGGACCGCAACGAGCGGGTCAAACTGCCGATGTGGACGGTGCTGCGCGAGCATCCGCTGACCTTGGTGCTGGGCACATTGGGGGCGTTCGCTACCTTCGTGCTGTTCTACCTGATGACGGTGTTCACCCTGGGCCATGGCACCACCGTGCTGGGCTACTCGCGTGAGCAGTTCCTGCTGCTGCAGATGGTCGGCATCCTGTTCTTCGCCGCCGGCATCCCGATCTCCGCGCTGTACGGCGACCGCTGGGGCACGCGCCGCACGATGATCGTGGCCAGCGGGCTGATCCTCGCCTTCGGCGTCGTGTTCGCGCCGCTGTTCCAGTCCGGCAGCCCGTGGCTGGTGCTCGGCTTCCTGTCGCTGGGTCTGTTCCTGATGGGCCTGACCTACGGCCCGTGCGGCACCTTCCTGGCCGAGATCTACCCGGTCCAGGTGCGGTACACGGGCGCCTCGCTGTCGTTCAATCTTGCCGGCATCCTCGGTGCGGCCCCGGCGCCCTACGTGGCCACCTGGCTGGCCGAACGTTACGGCCTGGTCGCGGTAGGCTATTACCTGTGCGTGACCGCGCTGGTTACGATCGTGGCCCTGTTGGCGATGGGCCGGCGCGGCCGCTGATCAGCGGAAGAACCGCTTGAGCGTGCGGCCCAGCCAGCCGCCCTGCTGGTGCTCGCGCGCAAACTGGTTGAGGTGTTGTTTGACCTGAGGCGCGTAGGCCTTGTCATCGCCCCGGATATGGTTGAACAGCCAGCGCGAGAGCATCGTGCGCAGCTCTTCGGTAATGTCCTCTCCCGCCTGGAAGCGCAGCCGGTACTCGCTCACACGCTTGCCGAAAATCTCGTGCACGCGCTTGTGTGCCGAGCAGAAGGGATAGCCAGCTTCCTCCATCAGCTCTTCTTCGAAGGCGAAATGGGACATGGTGTAGTCCACCAGTTCGTCGATCACTTCGGCCACGGCAAGGCGCTCCAGGCTTTTCTGGGCGACGTGCAGGTGGTTGAGCATCTCCACGATGCGCATGTGCTGATGATCGATGACATCGATGCCGATGTTCAGATCGTCCTGCCAGACCAGAAGTGCCATGGTGCGTTCCCCGCGCTGTTCAACTGGGGGCGACTCTAGGCACTCGAACCGGCGGCCGCGTTGATCTGGATCAAAGCACCGGTTCGGGCTCGCGGATCAGTGTGTTCGTGGTGACCGTCGCACAGTGGACCCGGTTGCGGCCGCCAGCCTTGGCCAGATACAGCTGCCGGTCGGCTTCGGAGATCAGGCGGTGCAGCGAGTCGTGCTGCGGGCGCAGGCAACACAGCCCGATGCTGACCGTCATGTGCAGTGTGGCATGGCCCACGTCCACCTCCAGCGCCGCGATGGCCTGGCGCAGTTGTTCGAAGTACGCCACTGCGCGGCCCTCGTCCAGGCCGGGCACCAGCAGGCAGAACTCCTCGCCGCCGAAGCGCGCGATCAGATCCTCATGGCGCGCATGCGCAGCCACGGCAGCGGCCACCGCGCGCAGCGCATCGTCGCCGGCTTCGTGGCCGTGGGTATCGTTGATGTGCTTGAAGTGGTCGATGTCGATCATCGCCACCGCCACCTGCTCGCCCTCCAGCTGCAGCTGCGGCAGCTGGCGCTGGCTCTGCTCCAGGAAGCAGCGGCGGTTGGGCAGGCCGGTCAGGAAATCGCGGGTGGCCAGGTCCTGCAGGGTGCCGATCAGCTCGAGCTGATCCACGTTCTGCGACACGCGACAGAAGAATTCCTCGCGTGAGAAAGGCTTGCGCAGGAAGTCGTTGGCGCCGTTCTTGAGGAAGCGGGGAATCAGCGAAGGGTCCGTGTTGCCGGAGATGCCGATCACCGCGAGCTTGTCGCGCGATCGCATCGTGCGCAGGCGACGGGTGAACTCCACGCCCTCCATGCCGGGCATTTCCTGGTCGACCACCGCCAGCCGGATGGCCGGGTGCGCTTCGATCGCCTTGAGTCCCGCAGCGCCGTCGGCCGCTTCGTATACGTCATGGCCGTACATGCGCAGCAAGGAGGCAGCGTACTTCCGCGCGGACATCGAATCATCCACCACCAGCGCGGCGATGCGCCGGTTGCGCTCCAGCCGCTGCACCAGCCACACCAGATAATCGATGCTGCCGGGCGTGTTCTTGAGCACGTAGTCGATGATCTGCTGCTGCAGCACACGCTTGCGCAGGTCCTCGTCGTACACGCCACTGACCACCACCGTGGGCAGCCCACGCGAGAGGAAGTAGTCCACCACGGTGTCGCGGTCGCCATCGGCCAGTACCAGCCCGGTCAGCACCAGGAACCAGCCCTGTTCCTCATCCAGCAACCGCCCGGCCTCGGTCAGGCTGGTCGCCACCGAGACCGGCAGCTCCAGCCGCTGCTCGATCGCCTCGCGCAACATGCTGGTGAACGTGCGCGAGTTTTCCACCAGCAGGATCCGCTGGGGCAGGGCATCACCGGGGTCGCTGAGAACAGCGCCCTGCAACAGTGCCGGCATGAGGCGTACGCTCGGTTCCGAGGGGTCGGGACAGATAGCGGCGGTTTCACACGGAACTTTAGGGGGGGGCATCGCCAGTCGAACGGATGTCCGTAATTCCGCCCTTTTGACAACGCTGTATAAGGACCTTTGACCTGCACCGATTTCGCTCGGCACATGGCGCTGGCCAATATCGGCCAATATGCTGCTGGAGCGATTCATTCCCGGGAGGGCATGTGAGCGTTGCTGCGTGTCGATGCATTTTCTGTGCTGATGCGACAGAACCCTTCAGTACGAGTAAGTGCACCGGAGATTGAATCGCTTGGAAGCAGTCCATTCTTTCCATTCTGGAGGTGCCTGTGCGAATTTCACGCATTCGAGGTGTGGTGTTGGTTGTGGCTTTGTCATCGATGCCGCTGGTGGCAGCCGCGGGTTGCTGCCCCAGTGACGGTAACGGGGTGACCATGGCGAAAAGTGGCATGGGGGATTCAAACCCGGTTGCAGCCAATCTCAGTCAGGACCCGAACTGGCTGGTTTTTGGATTTGAGCGTGATGGAATCCGCTACTACCAGGTAAATGATCTGACCGGGCAGGTGCGCGTGATTCTTGGCCGAATCGAAGATCAGTTCTTCACCTTGCCAGCGGGCAAGACAACCGTACGAACCTCGTTGCCATCACAACGGTTGTCGCTTCCTGCGAACGCAGTGCGGCATGAGGTGTACCGGCGGCCGGAGTTCTCACTCGTGGTTTACGGCGAGGGCGCCGACGCAATATGGTCTGTTGAATTGCCTGGGGACGGTCGCTGAGTAGACCCCAGTGACGTCTATACTTGCGTCACGCGCAGCTGCTTTCAGGTCTGCGTATCTTGTGTGCGCTGACTGACGTGTGCTGGACCCTCTGCAGGTGGCCTCGGCCACCTGCAGAGCCACGCAGGTGCAGACGTGCAACAGCGCCTAAGCCAGCCTGTCACGGTGCGATCTCATTCCCGCTCAACGGTTGGGGCGCGTGCAGGGCCAGGGGCGCCGGTCGGGCGCGGTCAGAAGTGCTTCCAGGCATCTCGACAAGAAGCATCCTGATGCGATTGCGTCGACACTGCACCGTACCGCCATAGGTCAGGGTTCGCGCGGTCAGTCGCTCCACCGCCATCGTCATGGTCTGTTCGGAGAGATGGCGGTCCCCGTCAAGCAGTGCCACGATCACAACGATGCCGCGCTGCTGTCGGAAGAGTCCGCAGCGCGCACGCGTACGAATCTGCCCATGCTCGTGCTTCAGCAGCAGCGTTGCAGCCTCGGTGAGAGTCCGATAGGCGGCCAGTTGGAGACCCACGCTCAGCTGGCAAGGGTCGCCGTCCAGACGTGGGTGTCCCATGCGATCGGTGGCATCCCAAGCGTCGCGGACACCGCCGAGTTGCAGGGCGAGGTAGAGACCCACCTGCTCCAAGGCGGTGGGATACACCATGCTGGCCTGCTCGCGGAACTGACGGGAATGCGTCATCGACGAGTGCAGTAACCTGTCGGCTGCTTCGTGGTGGCCGTTTACTTTCATCAGCTCGACGGCGTCGATGATGGAGTATTCGATGCCATCGGCGATCCGGCGAAGGTCCAGTGCGCGTTCCCGCAAATCCATCTCGCTTGCGATATGCGCAGCTCGTGACAAGGTTACAACCTGCTTTCGGTCACGGTCGCGCGTGGCATATTGATGGTAAAAGTGGGTTATCCGCGAGCCCAGTGCCAGCAGAGCGGTTCCTGTGATCGCAATCAGCTGCTGTGTCGTGAAAGCGCGCGCATCGAACGAACCGGGCAGCCCCGTGCCGGGTATCGTCACGCTGATGAGCAAGGTAAGCAACGGCACCCCGACAGCCGCACCTCGCCAGCCATGCAAGCAGGTCAGTGCTGTGGCCGGCAGGGCCATCATCAGCTGCAGGCTGTTCCTGACTGTCGCTGACTCGTTGGAAATCAGCAGGGTAGCCGTGCTCAGGATGAGCAGGGATGCCAGCGACGCAATCGTCGGCGGGTGGCACCAGGCACGCCAATCATAATGTGCGTTTCGCTTCAGCCAGAGCAGCGCAAGGGGCGCAACGCTCAAGATGCCGATGTAGTCCCCAAGCAAGAACCGGGCGGCGCTAGCCAACACAGGTGTAGTGGGAGGCGTTGGCCAAAGCAAATGAGACAGGCCCAGCTTCAACGCGGTGGCGACGATCGCGGAGGTTGCGGCGATGGACAGGAGCCATAGGTCCGTCGTGGCGGACATCACTTTTCGATGCAGGCGCACGACAACGGCAACTGCGGGCATCAGGCAGGCCGATCCCAGAATGACCCATGCCAGCCCGTATTTCTCCACCATCGGGTATCGCATTTGAGCAAAATACGTGTATTCGCCAAGGATCAAGTACAGCCACAGGCGTGGCGGACACAGCAACAGGGCAGCAACACGAACTCCCGCGGGCAGGTAAAACTGATCCAACGACACTTGGCGCGCGGCCCAACAGGCGACGGCATATGCCACCGCGATGACAATTCCGATCGGGCGTATGCGTAGATTCAACTGAAGTCCATTTCTCCACCAATCCAAACGCACGTCTCCCCTGCTTTTGGCCATAAGGCGGAATTTCCTCGGTTCGGAACCCCCGTCAGCTGGGACAGTATCCGTAGATTCGGGCGCATGCAATCAAGGCGACGACGAACGGATGTATGCACACGCGAGCCGTCAAATGCGGCGATTCGACCTGCACTGCCGTGAAATGGTGATGGCCATCCCGGTTTCCGCCCAGATCTCGGCCCGTCGTGGACTACGTGCTGCTGGTAGGGCCCCTGGTGCGCGAATAATCAACGTGCTTCCCACAGTCCCCCGCGCCGACAACAACTTATGTTCAGGCGCAGGCTGGGTTCGGACCGGGTCGGGAAGGGGGGGCGAGGTGCCACACGCAACGTCAAGGCGCCGCCCCCGCCCGTAGTCGAGCATCGTCCCACCGCGAGGGCATCTCCAACCGATAGGCGATGCAATTGCACACCTGGGCAATCCCGGCATCGTCAGGGGGGCGCGTAATCCTCATCTGGTCGGCCCGCCTACCCTCGCTTCCATGACGTAAATCACACCTATTGGTGATTGTGTGACGGTCGGCCTGCACTGGAAAGAGCCCGATTCATAGCATCGTCGGGCAGACGTGACGGGGCGCGACAGCTCCCAACTGAGCCATGGCCCACCCAGGGCCGGTGATCAAGGAGCTGCAACAGATGGATAACCTTTTTTCCGAGGCGGCACCGTTACTTGTATTCCTGTTGCCGGGATTCCTTTCGGGATGGATCTTCTACGGCCTGACCTCCCATCCCAAACCGGGTCAGTTCGAACGGACGGTGGAGGCGTTGGTCTTCACCTTTGTTGTGCATGCGGCAACAAAGTTTGTCGAACTGATTCTGCAGCTGATTGGCGAGCTATGGGCCATAGGCTTCTGGACGTCGACCAGCGAGATCGTGTGCTCCGTCTTGCTCGCCATCGTTCTGGGTGCCGCGGCGGCCGCCGCGGTCAACAAGGATACGTTTCATTCTTGGTTGAGGAAGAGGGGATTCACCTCTCGCACTTCACACCCCAGCGAATGGTTCTGCGTCCTGGACAAAAACCCTGCGTACGTAGTGCTCCAATTGACTGACGGACGACGCCTCACGGGCTGGCCGAAGGAATGGCCGGTTAATCCGTCGACGGGCCAGTTCTACATTCAGATGCCAGCGTGGATCACGGAGAGCGGCGATCCGGTCGATCTGGTTGCATTGGATGGCATACTTATCCACGCAACCGATGTGAGGTGGGTTGAAGTGTTTCCAGAGGAGGTACCCTTAAATGCCGATGCTACGCAAGGGATCTAATCCGCCGCCGCCGCCGCCGCGGCGCTCGGAGTTGGCCAACGTGGACCCGCCGCCGCACAGTACCCGGCCGGCACCGCCGCCTAACCCGCCGCCCCCGCCGAAAGCCCCTTAAGCCCTCACCACAACGCGTCCCGCAGTTTGTACCAGGACATCGCCGCCACCAGCAGCGGCGTTCGCAGCATCCGTCCCCCAGGGAACGGCCGGTGGGGAATGCGTTCAAACACATCCAGGCGCTCGGCCTGCCCGGAGATGGCCTCGGCCAGCACCTGCCCGGCCAGCCCGGCAGCGGCTACGCCATGGCCCGAGAAACCCTGCGCGAAATAGACATTCGGCGTCAACCGGCCCCAGTGCGGGGCGCGATTGCGGGTGATGTCCACGTAGCCGCCCCATACGTACTCCAGCTCCACATCGGCCAGCTGCGGGAACACCGCGCGCATGCGCCGGGTCATGACCCCGCGCAGACCCGGCGGAGGCAGGGCGGAGTAGCTGGCCTGGCCGCCGAAGAGCAGGCGGTGGTCGCGGCTCAGCCGGAAATAGTCCAGCGCCCAGCTGACATCGGCCACGGCCATGTCATTGCGGATCAGGGACTGTGCCCGCGCCTGCCCAAGCACCGCACTGGCGCCGATATAGGTGCCGACCGGCATGATCCGCGATTCCAGCTCCGGCGCGATGCCTTCCAGCCAAGCGTTGCCGGCGATCACCACATGGTCGGCGGTTACCGTACCGTGCGCGGTGCGCAGTTGCGGCCGCGCCCCACGGATCAGCTGCAGGACCGGGGACTGCTCGTGGATCACCGCCCCGGCACCCTCGGCCGCGCGGGCCAGGCCCTGTGCGTAAGCCAGGGGATGCAGGTGGCCGCTGTGAGGGTCGAACATGGCCCCGCGGTAGCGCGGGCTGTCGAGCTGACGGCGCAACTGTGAGCGGTCCCACCATTGCAGGGGATAGTCGTAGCGCTGGGCCAGATCGATCAGCCCGGCGCGCAACACGCGCTCCTGACGGGGTTTGATCGGCACGCTGGCGTGGCCATCGCGCCAGTCGCAGTCGATCTGATGCCGGGCGATGCGGTCGCGCAGCAGGCGCATGCCGTCGCGCGAAAACGCGAACAGCGTCCGCGCGTCCTCGGCGCCGACCAGGTGTTCGAGCGTGTCCACTTCACAGCCATAGCCGACGATGGCCTGGCCGCCATTGCGCCCGGAGGCGCCCCAGCCGACCCGGTGGGCCTCCAACAGCACGACGCGGTAGCCACGCTCGGCCAGGGTCAGCGCGGCGGACAGGCCGGTGTAGCCGGCGCCGAGCACACAGACATCGGCCTTCAGGTCACCGCTCAGCGGTGCGCGCAACGCAACGGCAGGCACGCTGTCGGCGTACCAGCTGGGCGCATGCGCCTCGCCGGCGGCAGTCATGCCGGGCACCGGCGGGAAGAGGACAGGACAACAATCATGGACAAAGAATGCCAGCAACCGGCGCGCGGGACAGGGGGCAGTCTGTCGCAGCGGCTGCCGCCTGCGTGTGAGGGACGCGCGCGGCGGGTGTGGCGCTGTGTTGCGCGACGTCTGCGCGCAGGCGTAACGTGGCTGCAGGTCATCCGAGCATGACGCATGGTCTCGCCCTCTTGGGTCGGCCTGCCCACCGACAGCACGATGCTGGGCCATCACCGCAGTGGCCGGCCGCCTGGATGGCCAGGCAACCGCCAGCATCGCTTGGCCGAGGGCCTGCAGATCGAGGCCGTCGCCGAGGATGGCCTGATCGACGACGCCCGCAGCGCCGCGCATCGTTTCTTGGTCGGCGTGCAGTGGCATCCGGAGTGGCGGGTGGCCGACAATCCGTCCTATCACAGCATTTTTCACGCTTTCGGCGATGCTTGTCGCCGCAACTCTCTTACAGCAGACCGGTCATGACCACCCGAACGCGTTCGCGCAAAGCCGCCGCCCCCAAGCCTGTTCCGCAGGAGAGCACGCTGCTGCGCTGGCTCAAGGACCGGCGCATCACCGAGGTGGAGTGCCTGGTGCCGGACATCACCGGCAACGCGCGCGGCAAGATCATTCCCGCCGACAAGTTCTCGCACGATTACGGCACGCGCCTGCCGGAGGGGATATTCGCCACCACGGTCACTGGCGAGTTCCCGGACGATTACTACGAGCTGACCTCACCGTCGGACTCGGACATGATCCTGCGCCCGGATGCCGACACCGTCCGCATGGTGCCCTGGGCGACCGATCCGACCGCGCAGGTCATCCATGACTGTTTCACCAAAACCGGCGAGCCACATGAGCTGGCCCCGCGCAATGTGCTGCGGCGCGTCCTCAATGCCTATGCCGAACTGGGCCTGCGCCCGGTGGTGGCACCGGAACTGGAGTTCTTCCTGGTCCAGAAGAACACCGACCCGGATTTCCCGCTGCTGCCGCCGGCCGGCCGCTCCGGGCGCCCTGAAACCGCGCGTCAGTCCTATTCCATCGATGCGGTCAACGAGTTCGATCCCATCCTCGATCTGATGTACGACTACTGCGATGCGATGAAGCTGGACGTGGACACGCTCATCCACGAATCCGGCGCGGCGCAGCTGGAGGTCAATTTCACCCACGCCAATGCGATGGATCTGGCCGACCAGGTATTCCTGTTCAAGCGCACCATGCGCGAGTCGGCGATGCGCCACGGGATCTATGCCACCTTCCTGGCCAAGCCGATGGAGAACGAGCCGGGCAGCGCCATGCACATCCACCAGAGCCTGCTGCGGATCAGCGACGGCAGCAACGTGTTCACCGGCGAGCATGGCGGTGAGGACTTCAGCCCGTTGTTCGGGCATTACCTGGCCGGCCTGCAGAAATACGTGCCGGCGGCGATGGCGTTCTTCGCGCCGAACGTGAACTCCTACCGCCGGCTGATGTTCGGCGAGGTCTCCCCGAGCAACGTGCACTGGGGCTTCGACAACCGTACCTGTGGGCTGCGCGTGCCGCTGGACACGCCGGAGAACATGCGGGTGGAAAGCCGGTTCGCCGGCTCGGATGCCAACCCCTACCTGGCGATCGCCGCGACCCTGGCTGCCGGGCTGCTCGGCATCCGCGAGCAGGGCTCCCCGACCGCGCCGATCAGTGGCAGCGCCAAGGAGCTCGGCTACGACCTGCCGCGCTCGCTGGGTGAGGCGCTGGACGGGCTGGAAGGCTGCCCGGAACTGCGCGAGATGCTGGGCGAGCGCTTCTGCCGCGCCTATGTGTCGGTCAAGCGCAAGGAATACGAGACGTTCTTCCGGGTGATCAGCTCCTGGGAGCGCGAGTTCCTGCTGCTCAACGTCTGACCCCGGCCGCACCTCCGGCATGGCCGTGAGGGCCGTGTGTGGGAAAATAGGGGCACGCCCGGTAGGCTGGCACCCGTTGCGCCGGTCCGGCCGGTTCCCCCCAACTCGCACCTGACCTGTGGAGAGTCCGATGAAGCTGCGAATCCTCACCCTCGGCATTGCCGTATCCGTGCTGACCGCCTGTGGCGGCGGTGACAAGCAGGACGACGCCAAGGTGCTGAACGTCTACAACTACAGCGACTACATCGCCGAAGACACCATCCCGAATTTCGAGAAGGCCACCGGCACCAAGGTGACCTATGACGTGTTCGACAGCGATGAGATGGTGGAGACCAAACTGCTGGCCGGCAACAGCGGCTACGACGTGGTCGTGCCGACGCTGAACTTCTTCGGCCGCCAGATCAAGGCCGGTGTGTTCCTGCCGCTGGACAAGAGCAAAATCCCGAACCTGGCCAATCTCGACCCGAGCGTGATGCAGCGCATCGCACAGCAGGACCCGGGCAACGAATACGGCGTGCCGTACATGATCGGCACCACCGGCATCGGCTACAACGTGGAGCTGCTCAAGCAGCGCTTTGGTGGCAGCACCGACATCGCCAACAGCTGGGATCTGATCTTCAAGCCGGAAAACATCGCCAAGATGAAGGATTGCGGGATCACCATCCTGGATACGCCGTCGGACATGATCCCGATCGCGCTGCACTACCTGGGCGAAGATCCGCACAGCCAGGACCCGGCCACGCTGGAGAAGGCCGCCGCGCTGCTCAAGACGATCCGCCCGTACGTGCAGAACTTCCACTCCTCGCAGTACGTGGGCTCGCTGGCCAACGGTGGTACCTGCCTGGTGGTGGGCTGGTCCGGTGACATCATCCAGGCCCGTGACCGTGCGGCCGAGGCGTCCAACGGCGTGACCGTGGCGTACTCGATCCCGCGCGAAGGTGCCCCGCAGTGGTTCGACATGCTGGCCATCCCCAAGGATGCCAAGCACCCGGAGGCGGCCTACGCCTTCATCAATTACCTGCTGGAGCCGAAGGTCGCCGCGGCCAACACCAACTTCATCCACTACGCCAACCCGGTGACCACGGCCACGCCGCTGGTGGACGAGGCGATCCGCACCGACCCGACCATCTACCCGCCGGCCGATGTGGCGGCGAAGATGTTCACCTACTCGATCAACACGCCCGAGGTGGACAAGCTCTACACCCGGCTGTGGACCGAGGTGAAAACCGGGCGTTGACCGCCTCTGCGACGCCGGCCTCGTGCCGGCGTCGTCGTTTCAGGGGGTAGCACATGACGCGGCCACCACCGGTAAAATGGCATTCTCCCCCCGTCCCGCCGCCGCTCCCGGAGCCGCTGACCATGCCATTTGAAGCCAAGCCGGAAGGCGCGGTGCTACCGGTCCTGGAACCGGGCTACCTGTCCATCCGCGCGCTGCGCAAGGAGTTCGACGGCTTCGTCGCGCTCGATGACGTCACCCTGGATGTGCGCAAGGGCGAAATCTTTGCGCTGCTGGGGGGCTCGGGCAGTGGCAAATCCACGCTGCTGCGTTGCCTGGGCGGCTTCGAGACGCCCACCCAGGGAACCATCGATCTGGACGGTCAGCGCATCAACGCGCTGCCCCCGTACCAGCGCCCGATCAACATGATGTTCCAGTCCTATGCGCTGTTCCCGCACATGACGGTGGAGCAGAACATTGCCTTCGGCCTGAAGCAGGACGGCATGGCCCGCGATGCGATCAATCGTCGCGTCGGCGAAATGCTGGAGCTGGTGCAGTTGACCAAGCTGGCCAAGCGCAAGCCGCACCAGCTCTCCGGTGGCCAGCAGCAGCGCGTGGCGCTGGCGCGGTCGCTGGCCAAGGGCCCGAAGCTGCTGCTGCTGGATGAGCCGATGGGCGCGCTGGACAAGAAGCTGCGCTCGCAGATGCAGCTGGAACTGGTCAACATCATCGAGACCACCGGGGTGACCTGCGTGATGGTCACCCACGATCAGGAAGAAGCCATGACCATGGCTACCCGGATCGCGGTGATGGATGCCGGCTGGATCCAGCAGGTCGGCAAGCCGGATGAAATCTATGAGCAGCCGGCCAACCGGTTCGTGGCCGAGTTCATCGGCTCGGTGAACCTGTTCGACGGCGTGCTCGACGAAGACCTGCCCGAGTACGTCACCGTGCGCACGCCGCTGTTCCCCGCGCCGATCTATGTTGCCCACGGCATCACCGGCTATGAAGGCCAGCCGGTGGCGTTCGCACTGCGCCCGGAGAAGGTGATGATCGGCAAGGACGAGCCGGCCGGGGACACCAACAAGGCGCAGGGCGTGATCGAGGAGATCGCCTACTTCGGCAGCCACTCGGTGTTCCATGTGCGCCTGCCGAGCGGGGCCAAGGTGCTGTCCAACTTCGCCAATTCGCAGCGCTGGGCCAGCGATGGCCTGACCTGGGGTGACACCGTCTGGGTGCACTGGCGCGACAACGATGGCGTGGTGCTGACCTCATGACCGCGACCGGCTGGAAACGCTGGCTCCCGGGCACGCGCGCCGGCGTGATCGCCGCGCCGTACCTGTGGCTGCTGTTGTTCTTCGCGGTGCCGTTCGTGATCATCCTGATGATCTCCTTCGCGCGCACCCAGGTCGGCTCGCCGCCGTACACCTGGCTGCTGGAGCACGTGGACGGCGCGTTCTCGCTCAAGCTCAATCTGGGCAGCTATGCCGCCCTGGTCAACGACAACCAGTACATCCTGGCGTACCTCAGCTCGATCAAGATCGCGGTGATCTCGACCCTGCTCACGCTGCTGATCGGCTACCCGATGGCGTACGTGATCTCGCGGATGAGCCCGGCCGCGCGCAACGTGGCGATGATGCTGGTGGTGCTGCCCTCGTGGACCTCGTTCCTGATCCGGGTATACGCCTGGATCGGCATCCTGGACCGCAACGGCCTGCTCAACCAGCTGCTGCTCAAGCTCGGCCTGATCGATGCGCCACTGCAGATCCTGTATACCCCGACCGCCGCCTACATCGGCATCGTCTACTGCTACCTGCCGTTCATGGTGCTGCCGCTGTACGCCAACCTGGTCAAGCTGGACAACCGACTGCTGGAAGCCGCCTACGACCTCGGTGCCAAGCCCTGGCAGGCCTTCGTGCGGATCACGCTGCCGCTCTCGCGCACCGGCATCATCGCCGGCTGCATGCTGGTGATGATCCCGGCGGTGGGGGAGTTCGTGATTCCGGAAATGCTCGGCGGGCCGGACACGCTGATGATCGGTCGCGTGCTGTGGGGCGAGTTCTTCAACAACCGTGACTGGCCCACGGCCTCGGCGGTGGCGATCGTGATGCTGGCCCTGTTGCTGGTGCCGATCCTGCTGTTCAACCGCATGCAGCAGCGCGAGCTGGAAGGAAAGCTGGCATGAGCATGGTGCGCAGCAACCGCTGGCTGGGCTGGAGCCTGCTCGGGCTGGGCTTCGCCTTCCTGTATCTCCCGATCCTGTTGTTGATGGTCTACTCCTTCAACGCCTCCAAGCTGGCCACGGTGTGGTCGGGCTTCTCCACGCGCTGGTATGGCGAGCTGTTCAACAATCGCCAAATCCTGGATGCGCTGTGGATCAGCCTCAAGGTCGCCTTCTGGACAGCCTGCGCGGCCACCGTGCTCGGCACGATGGCGGCGATGGTGATGACCCGCATGCGCCGCTTCCCGGGCAAGACCGTGTTCGGTGCGTTGATCACCGCACCGCTGGTGATGCCCGAAGTGATCCTGGGCTTCTCGCTGATGACCCTGCTGGTGGCGATGGGCGGCATTCCCGGGTTCCCCAGCCGCGGTGTGACCAGCATCTGGATCGCGCATGTCACCTTCACCCTGTCCTTCGTGACGGTGGTGGTGTCCTCGCGCCTGCAGGAGCTGGACCGCTCGCTGGAAGAGGCCGCGATGGACCTCGGCGCGAGCCGGCTCAAGGTCTTCTTCCAGATCACCCTGCCGATCATCGCTCCGGCGCTGGTGGCTGGCTGGCTGCTGGCCTTCACGCTGTCGCTGGATGACGTGGTGATCGCCAGCTTCGTGGCCGGCCCGAACTCGACGACCTTGCCGATGAAGGTGTTCTCCTCGGTGCGGATGGGCATCAAACCGGAGATCAATGCACTGGCCACCTTGATGGTGCTGGCGGTATCGATCGCGGCGGTGGTGGGCTGGTACATCACCGCCCGCGCCGAGAAACGCCGCCAGCGCGATATGCAGATGGCGCTGCAGGATCCCGGCTGAACGTCATCCCGATCCGGCAACATCCGGATCACGTGGCCGGGCGCACACTGCGGGTCTGACTTTCGGAGACCCGCGATGACCACTGACATCATCAATCCCGCGACCGGCCAGGTCACGTATCGCCATGAACTGCTTACCGCCAAGGAGGTCGAGCAGCGCTTGGCCGCTGCCGCCGAGGCGTTTCCGGCCTGGGCGGCACGCTCGCTGCACGAGCGCGGGGCCATCCTGCGCGCCATCGCCGGCCAGCTGCGCCAGCGCAAGGACGACATCCAGCACGCGATGACCACCGAGATGGGCAAGCTCAAGGTGGAGGCACTGGGCGAGATCGAGAAATGCGCCGAGGCCTGCGAGTTCTACGCCGACCATGCGGCCGATTACCTCAAGCCGCAGCTGATCGACACCGAAGCCCAGCGCAGTTACGTGCGCTATGAGCCGATCGGCTGTGTGTTCGCGGTGATGCCGTGGAACTTCCCGATCTGGCAGGTGTTCCGTTTCCTCGCGCCGGCGTTCATGGCCGGCAACGTGGCCCTGCTCAAGCACGCCAGCAACGTGCCGCAATGCGCCGATCTGATCCTGGCGGTGTGCCGCGATGGCGGCCTGCCCGACGGCGTGTTCGATGTGCTGCATATCGACAACGACCAGGCGGCCGAGGTGCTGCGCGACAAGCGGGTCAAGGCGGTCACGCTGACCGGCAGCGAGCGCGCGGGGCGGTCCATCGCCGCCAATGCCGGTGACCAGCTCAAGAAGTGCGTGATGGAACTGGGCGGCAGTGACGCCTTCGTGGTGCTGGACGATGCCGATCTCGAGAAGACCGTGGCTGCCGCGGTGAAGTCGCGCTTCGACAACAGCGGCCAGACCTGCATCGCGGCCAAGCGTTTCATCGTGGTCGATGCGATTGCCGATGCGTTCGTGGAGAAGTTCGTCGCCGCCGCCGGCAAGCGCGTCTACGGTGATCCGCAGGACGAAAAAACCACGCTCGCCCCGATGGCGCGCGCGGACCTGCGCGACGAGCTGCACAAGCAGGTGCAGGACAGCATCGCCAAGGGCGCCACGCTGCTGCTTGGCGGTCAGCCGGTGGCCGGCTCGCACGCGGGTTACCCGGCCACCATCCTGGACAATGTGACGCCCGGCATGCCGGCCTATGACGAAGAACTGTTCGGCCCAGCCGCCGCGATCCTGCGCGTCCGCGATGACGCCGAAGCGCTGCGCGTGGCCAATGACACCACCTTCGGCCTGGGTGGCAGCGTGTGGACGAGCGATGCGGCGCGCGGTGAGGCGATCGCCCAGCAGCTGGAATGCGGTGCCGCCTTCGTCAACGCCATCGTCAAGAGCGACGTCCGGCTTCCGTTCGGCGGCAGCAAAAGATCCGGTTTCGGTCGTGAGCTGGCCGAGCACGGCATCCATGAGTTCATGAACATCAAGACTGTTTACGTGGCTTGATTGCGTCTGGAGCCATAGCCCCCTTGGAGTTCAAGGGGGCGCGCCGACGGGCGCGGGGGTGTGGTGATGGTGAGCCGGGGCACGCGGTTTGCGCAGCCGCGTTACCTACAGCCAGCGCGCGCGCTTGAACAGGCGGTACAGCCCCACGCACACCGCACCCACGCCGATGATCATCGCCGGGTAAGCCCACGGCTTGTCCAGCTCGGGCATGTGGGTGAAGTTCATGCCGTACCAGCTGGTGATCAAGGTCGGGGCGGCCAACAGTGCCGCCCAGGCACCCAGGCGCTTCACCGTTTCGCCTTGGGCCAGGGTCACCAGCGACAGGTTCACGCTCAGCGCGGTGCCCAGCATCTCGCGCAGGGTATCGATCACATCGCTGATCCGCACGACATGGTCGTGCACATCGCGCAGGTACAGCTTCACTTCGTCCGGCACCAGGTCGCCCTGGTAGCGCTTGATCTGCGAGAGCATGTCCTGCAGTGGCGCGACCGCCATGCGCATCTTGTTGAGTTCGCGCTTGAGCTCGTACAGCCGCACCACGGTGTGGCGCTTGTAGTTGTCGGAGAAGATGTCCTTCTCCAGTAGCTCCAGCGTGTCGCGGTAGCGCTGGGTGATCGGCAGGTAATTGTCGACCACGAAATCCAGCACCGCATACAGGCAGTACGACGGCCCCATCGTGCGCAGCAGCTCCGGCTCGCGCTCCACGCGCGCGCGCGGGGCAGCATAGGACAGCGACGCGCCATGGCGCACCGTGACCAGGAAGCGTGGCCCGAGGAAGGCGTGTGTCTCGCCGTACTGGATGCGCTCGTCCACCATCTGCGCGGTGGTCACCACCACGAACAGCGAGTTGCCGTACGCCTCCACCTTGGGCCGTTGATGGGCGTTGCGTGCGTCTTCGATGGCCAGTGAATGCAGGCCGAATTCTTCCTGCAGCTTCAGCAGCACGCTGTCCTGGGGCTCGTAGAGGCCCACCCAGACGAAGCCGTTGTCGCTGGCGATCACATCGCTGATCGCATCCAGGCTGATGTCGTGGCGCTTGCCCTGGTCATCGTAGTGAACGCAGTTGATGACGCAGGCGGGATTTTCGGGTGTGACGGTTTCCATGGCGGGCATCGTGCGTCAGCGGCCCGTGACGGGCAGGTCACGGCGGGCCAGCACCCACGCCAGCGCGACATGGATCGGCAGCAGCAGCACGATCCACTGCAGGTTGTACTGCGCCTGCAGCGTGAGCCAATGCAGGACAAGGCCGAGCAGTGACAGCCCGGCCACCGCCCACAACACCACGCCGAACCACGCGCGTGGCAGGCGGCCACGCAGCAGCGTGATCGCGCCGGGCAGGAGCAGCAGGCACAGCGGCGAGAGCTGCAGCAGGTTGCGGTTGGCCCAGGCGGCCTGGTGCGCACTGAAGCCCCACAGGTAGGTCAGCAGCGCGCCACCGATCCCGCAGAACAGCCAGAACGGCAGCGCCAGGCCGCCGAGCAGGCGGCGCCGGCGACGCAGTGCAACCACACCGGCGGCGACGACCAGGCCGCACAGCAGCCACGGCCACCAGCGGCGGGGAGACTCGGTCGGTTCCGCTGCGATCCGGTGGGGCAGCAGTTCCTGCTCGGCCTGCACCAGCGGGCGGCCTTCACTGTTGCGCACCTGGCGCAGCGCATCGGCCAGGCGCATCGGCACGAAGGCTTCCTGCCAGCGTGACAGCGGCTGATCGGCGAACGGGCCCAGGCCGATATCGAAGCCCAGCCACATCCACGGCGACGGCGAGGCCAGACGCACCGATTCGCTGCGGTAGGTGTTGCCCCGCGAGCGGCCGGACAGCTGCGAATGCAGCCCGCCGCCGAGCGCGCCATCGATCGCATCGCGGACCATGGTGGCGCAGTTGGCAGTGTAGTAATCGTAGTGGTAACGCGCATTTTCCGGCTTGGCGCGCTCGGCCAGCGACTCGGCCAGGGTGCGCGCCTGCGCGGGCGTCAGGTCCAGCCACTGCACGCTCGCGCCGCGGCCGCTCTCCTGGTAGTAGGACAGGTCCTGTCCGAGCGGCAGCGCGACCAGGTAATACATCATGTCGCCGCGCACGAAGTTGTCGATGAAATCGGACTCGCTCGGGTCGAAGTAACCGAAGTTGTAGGAGGTGGCGTCGCCGGTGACCGGATCAACCACGACCAGTGCGTCATGCCCGAAGCGCTCGAAGAAGATCTCGCCCGGCTGCATGGTGACCACGCCGATGCGCGGTGCCTCGGCCGTGGGTGACGGGGCGGCAGTGACCGGCGCGGCATCCTGCGCGGCCAGCGCCCCAACGGGCAGGCTGGCCATCGCAAGCAGCGACAGCACGAACAACAGGCGGCACAGCGACCACCGATTCAAAGGGGGCCGCATGGCGTGGGTCAATCCTCGTTGTGGGTGTCGGGCGGCAGCACGGTCACATGGAACGCCTGCACACGGCGGGCATCGGCACGCGCCACGCGAAACACGAAGCGGTCCAGGGTGAGTTCGTCGCCGGTTTCCGGCAGGTGCCCGATCGCTTCGGTGACCAGGCCACCGATGGTGTCGTAATCATCGTCCGGGAACGTCGCGCCGAAGCGCTCGTTGAAATCCTCGATCGCGGTCAACGCATCGACCACGTACTGGCCGTCGGCCTGGATCGCGATCTGCGAGGTGTGGTCCTCGGCCTCGTCGTGCTCGTCGTCGATCTCGCCGACGATCTGCTCCAGCACGTCTTCGATGGTGACCAGCCCGGCGACACCGCCGTACTCATCGACCACGATGGCCATGTGGTTGCGCGAGAGCCGGAACTCCTTCAGCAGAACGTTGAGCTTCTTGGCCTCGGGGATCAGTACCGCAGGGCGCAGCAGCTCACGGATGTTGGCCGGCCCGTTGTCGGCGACCACGCCGCGCAGCAGGTCCTTTGCCAGCAGGATGCCGAGGATGTCGTCCTTGTTGTCGCCATGCACCGGGAAGCGCGAATGGCCGGATTCGACCACCTGCTTCATCAGGTCAAGGAAGGGGGCTTCGACCGGCAGGGAGACCATCTGCGAGCGCGAGATCATCACGTCGCCGACGGTGAGCTCGGCCACCGAAATGGCGCCTTCCATCATGCGCAGCGTGTCAGCGGCAATGAGGCCGTCTTCGTGCGCGGTGTGCAGTACCGCCACCAGCTCGTCGCGGGTGTGGGGTTCGCCGGAGAAGGCAGAGGTCAGGCGTTCGAGCCAGCTGCGCTTCTTTTCATTGTGCTCCTGGGGGGAGCTACTACTGTCGTCTTCAGACATCTCTGGAAAAAAAGGCACCCGGCGTGCCGGGCGTTGGATTTAGTCTATCAGGATGCGGACGCCTGTCAGCGCCCAGCCGAGGATGGATTCACGCCCGGCACGGGGGCCGGAGCGGCGCCCGGCGGTGCGGGGTCTTCCTCCGGTGGCAGGTCCAGGCTGTAGGTACAGCCGGCCAGGGTCTTGCCGGGGTGGGTCTTGACCGTGGACACGCTCAGGATCACCGATTCGATCAGGGCCTCGCCGGTGCGCGGGTCGTTGACATCGCGGCTGACCAGCTCGCGCCCGGCCATGAACTTTTCGGGGGTATCCACGCCGTCCTCCAGCGCCAGGCGCTTGGCCAGCGGGCGCGGGTCGGCCAGATCCAGGATCGCCATGATGCTGGCCCCGGCCACCGCGATGTACTCGGCGCGCTCGCCGAACACCGTGATAGGGGCGGCCAGGCGGAATTCGGTCATGAATTGGTTGGTCTGCGGCAGCGGCTGCAGGCCGTTGGCGACCGCCTTGAGCGGGTCGGCCACCACCGGGGCGACCGCATCGTAATCGCCAACGCTCTGGCGGCATTCGATCAGGGCGGTCAGATCCAAGGGCCGTGCAGGGGCGTCGGCAAACGCAGGGGCGGGCAGCAGGCCCAGCAGGCCAAGGCAGGCAAGTCGCAACGGGGTCATCGAAGCAGATCCATCAACGGAGGCGTGCAGCGCACGGATGCGGCGACGATCATAGCGGGGGAGGCCCCGCGTGGCACGGCCTCACCGGCGGCGCAGCAGCCAGCGCAGCGTGGGGAGGAAGGTGACCACGGCGATCCCCGCCGCGCACAGCACCAGCGCGGCGGTGCCCAGATGGATCGCCCCCGGGCCGCTGATGGTCGCCGCCAGCAATGTGCGCCCGAAGACAAAAGCGAACGCAGCGGCAAGGACGAACAGCAGGGCGACCTGTACCGGCCGGGCGTGGAAGGTCGGTGACTGACCCGGTGCGACGCCATCGCGACGGAGGCTGCGATACAGCGTCCGCCAGCCCAGTGGCGCGGCCAGTGCGGCCGCCAGCCCCGACCATCCGATCACGCTCACGCTGGTCTCGCTCAGCGCAGGACCGCCCGGGCCCGCCAGCAGGCGGGGCAGCACCAGGCCCGAGACCAGGCAGATGAGGGTACCGCCGATGAGCACCACCGCCGACAGGATCGCCAAACGCCGGGTCCAGGCCACGGACAACGGTGCGCGTTGCTGGCGCGCTGTCCACCAACTACGCGCCGGGGCCAGCGACAGGCGTGCAATCACCACCGACAGCGCCAGCATGCCCCATCGCAGCGCGGCGGGATCGCGGCCGGCCGGGGCCAATGCGGGAAGGCCCGGCGCACCGCTAAGGGTGTACAGCAGGCACGCCACTGACAGTGCAAGCAGTACCGGACCCAGTGCGGAACGACGATCAGGAATTGGCATGGCGGCATACGTCCTTGTATGGCAGAGGGATCAACACACATTGCGAGGGGCCGCTCAGCGCTCGCCGGCGTACGGATCGGCAATGCCGAGTTCGGCCAGGATGTCACGCTCGAGCTGTTCCATGGCATCGGCTTCCTTCTCGTCCTCATGGTCCCAGCCGAGCAGGTGCAGCACCCCGTGCACGGTGAGGTGCGCGTAGTGGGCGTTGAGCGCCTTGCCCTGCTCGTCGGCCTCGCGGGCGACCACCGGGGCGCAGATCACCAGATCCCCCAGCAGCGGGAACTTCACGCCCTTGGGCAGGCCCTCCGGCAGTTCGGCCGGGAAGCTGAGCACGTTGGTCGCGTAATCCTTGCCGCGGTAATGCCGGTTCAACGACTGGCCTTCCTTGGCATCGACCAGCCGGATCGCCAGGTCGGCCTCGCGGATGCGGCCCTTCAGGGCGGCGGCCACCCACTTGCGGAAGCTCACCGCCGAGGGCAGCCCGGCGCGGGGCAGGGCATAGTTGATCGCGACGTCCAGTCGCACGGGACCACGGGTCATGGGGTCGCTCCGGGTTGAACCTGCTGCAGATCGCGGCGGTCGTAGGCACTGACGATGCGGGCCACCAGCGGATGGCGGACCACGTCGCGTGCTTCGAAGAAGGTGAAGCTCACGCCCTCGACATCGCGCAGCACATCGATCGCATCGCGCAGGCCGGACTTCACATGCTTGGGCAGATCGGTCTGGGTGAGGTCGCCGGTGACCACGGCCGTGGAACCGAAGCCCAGGCGGGTCAGGAACATCTTCATCTGCTCGACCGTGGTGTTCTGCGCTTCGTCGAGAATCACGTAGGCATCGTTGAGCGTGCGCCCGCGCATATAGGCCAGCGGCGCGATCTCGATGACGTTCTTCTCCAGCAGCTTGAGCACCTTTTCCACGCCGAGCATTTCATACAGCGCGTCGTACAGCGGGCGCAGGTACGGGTCCACCTTCTGGCTCAGATCGCCGGGCAGGAAGCCCAGCTTCTCACCGGCTTCCACCGCCGGGCGCACCAGGATCAGGCGCTGCACGCGCGCCTCATTGAGTGCTTCCACCGCGCTGGCCACGGCCAGGAAGGTCTTGCCGGTGCCGGCCGGGCCGATGCCGAAGTTGATGTCGTGGGTGGTGATCTGGTGCAGGTAGCGGGCCTGGTTGGCCCCACGGCCGCGCACGGTGCCGCGCTTGACCTTGATCGCCACTTCCTGCGCCTCGTAGGCGCGCTCGACCACATGCTCCACGTTGGCCTGGTTCAGCCGCAGGTGGATGGCATGGCTGTCGAACACCACATCGCCGGCTTCGGCATACAGCGCTTCGATCAGGGCCTGCGCATCGGCGACCACGGCCTTGGGGCCGGTCACGCGGAACACATGCCCACGGTTGGCGATTTCCACGCCGAGTTTGAGTTCCACCTGGCGGAGATGCTCGTCGAACGGACCGGCCATGTTGGCCAGGCGCTCGTTGTCTTCCGGGGTGAGGGTGAAGTCGCGTTGTGCGAGTGCGGTCATTGCGTCCGGCGGCCGCCGGTCCAGCCGACCGGGCCGCAAGCAGGGAAAGGGAGAACAGGGTAGCGCGGGTGTGGGGCGGCCGCTACAGCACGGGCGGAAAGCGGTTTTCCACAGGGGCTGTGCAATGCCGGTGCAGCAACCTGTGGATAGGTGACGCCAGCCTTACTGCGGCAAAGGATTCGATTGCGTGGTCAAAAAAGCGTCAACGATGACCGGGCCGTGGTCCGGTCATCCCGCTCATTCCGCCGTCACCATCCGCGCGCGCAGCGAGTTGCTGTACGCCTCGGTGATCACCACATCCACGAACTGGCCGACCAGGCGCGGGTGCCCCGGGAAGTTCACCGAGCGCATGTTCTCGCTCTTGCCGGTCAGCTCGTTCGGGTTGCGCTTGGACGGGCCCTCCACCAGCACGGTCTGCACGGTGCCGACCATCTTTTCCGAGATGGCCGCGGCCTGCTCGTTGATCCGGGCCTGCAGGCGCGACAGGCGCGCGTGCTTTTCCGCATCAGTGGTGGTGTCTTCCAGATCGGCGGCGGGCGTGCCCGGGCGGCGCGAGTAGATGAAGGAGAAGCTCTGGTCGAAGCCCACGTCCTCGATCAGTTTCATGGTCTTCTCGAACTCGGCGTCGGTCTCGCCGGGGAAACCGACGATGAAATCCGAGCTGATCGAGATGTCCGGGCGCACTGCGCGCAGCTTGCGGATCTTGGATTTGAATTCCAGCGCGGTGTAGCCACGCTTCATCGCCGAGAGCACGCGGTCGCTGCCCGCCTGCACGGGCAGGTGCAGGAAGTTGGCCAGCTGCGGCACATCGCGGTAGGCATCGATCAGCGAATCGCTGAACTCCAGCGGGTGCGAGGTGGTGAAGCGGATCCGGCCGACGCCGTCGATCTCGGCGATGGTGCGGATCAGCAGGCCCAGGTCGGCAAACTCGCCGTCGCCATACGGGCCGCGGTAGGCGTTGACGTTCTGGCCGAGCAGGTTGATCTCCAGCACGCCCTGGGCGGCCAGCTGCGCCACCTCCACCACCACGTCCTCGAACGGGCGGCTGACTTCGGTGCCGCGGGTGTAGGGCACCACGCAGAACGAGCAGTACTTCGAGCAGCCTTCCATGATGGAGACGAACGCGGAGGCACCCTCGGCACGCGGCTCGGGCAGGGCGTCGAACTTCTCGATTTCCGGGAAGCTGATGTCCACCTGTGACTTGCCTGATTCACGGCGCTGGCGGATCAGTTCGGGCAGGCGGTGCAGGGTCTGTGGGCCGAACACAAGGTCCACATGCGGCGCGCGCTTGATGATCGCCTCGCCTTCCTGCGAGGCCACGCAGCCGCCGACGCCGATGATCACGCCGCGGCCGTTGTTCTTCAGCGCCTTCCAGTAGCCGAGCTGGCTGAACACCTTCTCCTGGGCCTTCTCGCGGATCGAGCAGGTGTTCATCAACAACACATCGGCCTCGGCCGGGTCGTCGGTAAGCTCAAGCCCTTCCGAGGCGGCGAGCACGTCGGCCATCTTGGTCGAGTCGTACTCGTTCATCTGGCAACCGTGGGTCTTGATGTACAGCTTGCCGCGCACCGGTCCGGTCACCTGCGGCCTGGCGCCGGGCAGGGGGAGCAGGTCGGGACGCGGGGTGGAGCTGGGCGGGGCGGAGGCAGGCAGGGCAGAACCGGCCGAAGTCGGCGCGGTCGAAGCTGGCGTCCCGGTCATGGCGCTTATTCCAGTCGGGTGGGCGGGCAGGCAGCCGGATGGCTGCGGTGAGCAGGCCATTGTAGCCGGGTCGGGCGCCCCCCTTGGCAATCTCCGGCGAATTGGGGACACTCCCGCTCATGAAGGGGATGTTGGGGATCGCTGCGCTGGCCTTGGCTGCGCTGACCGCTATGCCGGCCAGTGCGGGCACGCTGTACAAGTGTGTCGGCCCCGACGGCATTCCCAGCTATGTGAGCAAGCGCGTGGGCGGGGCCAGCTGCAGCGTGATCAGCAGCTACCGGCCCGACCGCAGCGCGCCTCGCCGGGCCTTGCCGCCGCCCGCGCCGACTCCGGCCGCCCAGATCGCCAGCGCTACACCTGCAGCAGGGGTCACCGCCGTGCCGGCCCGGGCCGATACCGCCACGGCCGCCACCGCGATCACCCCCGCCCCGGTTCCGGCCCCGGCCACCGTGTTGACCGCGCCGCCCACCCGGGCCCCCGCAGCGGGAAAGGCAGGGCAGGTCCGCAGCGGGCAGCTCTATTCGTACATGAAGGACGGCGTGCGCCATTACACCAGCGCACGGCCGGCCCAGATGGCCAGCCTCGGGCAGGTCCGCACCATCCATTACACCTTCATCGAGCGCTGCTACGCCTGTGGCGCGAACCCCTCGGTCAACTTCGGCTCGGTCCGCCTCAACACCACGGCCTACCAGAGCGAGATCGCTGCGGCCGCCCGGGAGTTCGGGGTGGAAGAAGCCGTCGTGCGCGCGATCATCCACGCCGAGTCCGCCTACAACCCGCTGGCGCTGAGCCGGGCCGGGGCGCAGGGCCTGATGCAGCTGATGCCGCCCACCGCGCGCCGCTTCGGGGTCAGCGATTCCTATGATGCCTCGCAGAACATCCGCGGCGGCGTGCAATACCTGTCCTGGCTGCTCAAGCGTTTCAATGGCGATCTGACCCTCGCCGCCGCAGGCTACAACGCGGGCGAGGGCGCGGTAGCCCGCCATGGCGGCGTGCCCCCTTACAGCGAGACCCAGTATTACGTGAAGCGGGTGGCCGTGTTGGCCGACCGCTATCGGAGTGCGGTCGCCACCCAGCAATAACCGATGGCGCCGGGAGTACCTGATGCCGTACTGTCGGGGTAATGTCGTTCCGTAGTACCGCGTTGTGTGGCCGACTTCGGTTCAGCTACACTCGCGGCTGATTCAATGTGGACTGGCCCCCACCGGTCTGCTGGCAGCCTCAAGCTACCTAAATCAATATCGGAGTGCCGGATGGCCAACGATGGGGTAAACGATCCAGTCAATACTGGACGTCGACGGTTTCTCTCAGCAACCACTGCGGTGGTCGGAGCGGTCGGCGTCGGATTTGCAGCGGTACCGTTCATCAAGTCCTGGAATCCCAGCGCCCGCGCCAAACTGGCCGGTGCCCCGGTGATTGCCGACATCAGTGCGCTCCAGGAAGGCCAGCGACTGGTCATGGAGTGGCGTGGACAGCCGATCTGGATCGTCAAGCGCTCCAAGGCCATCCTCGAAGCGCTTCACGGGCTGGACGGCCGCCTCAAGGATCCCGGCTCGGGCGAGAAAGAACAGCAGCCCGAGTACGTGCTCAAGCAGAATCCCGAATTCCGTTCGATCAAGGCCGAGGTCTCGGTGCTGGTCGGGCTGTGCACCCATCTGGGCTGTTCACCGGAAATGGTCGCCGAAATCCGCCCCGAGCCCTACGACCCGCAGTGGAAGGGCGGCTATTTCTGCCCCTGCCACAAGTCGCGCTTTGATATGTCCGGTCGCGTGTTCAAGGATGTTCCGGCACCGATCAACCTGCTGGTGCCGCCGCACCATTACCAGGACGACAACACCATCATCATCGGCGTTGATCCGCAGGGGGCGGCTTGATCATGGCCAATATCCTTTCCCGCACCGCCACCGGCGTCGCCGACTGGGTCAATGCACGCGCGCCCGGGCTGATGCCGGTCTACCGCAAGCACGTCAGCGAGTATTACGCGCCGAAGAACTTCAACATCTGGTACTACTTCGGCTCGCTGGCGCTGCTCATCCTGGTCAACCAGATCGTCACCGGCATCTTCCTGACGATGCACTACAAGACGAACGCGGCCGAAGCGTTCGCCTCCATCGAATACATCATGCGGGACGTGGAGTGGGGTTGGCTGATCCGCTACATGCACTCCACCGGTGCCTCGCTGTTCTTCATCGTGGTCTACCTGCACATGTTCCGCGGCCTGCTCTACGGCAGTTATCAGAAGCCGCGCGAGCTGGTCTGGATCCTCGGCATGCTGATCTACCTGGTGCTGATGGCCGAAGCCTTCATGGGCTACGTGCTGCCGTGGGGCCAGATGTCGTTCTGGGGCGCCAAGGTGATCATCTCGCTGTTCGGCGCGATCCCGGTGATCGGCACCGGCCTGACCGAATGGATCATGGGCGATTACCTGCCCAGCGACGCCACCCTCAACCGCTTCTTCGCGCTGCATGTGATCGCGCTGCCGCTGGTGCTGTTGCTGCTGGTGGTGCTGCACCTGGGCGCGCTGCATGAAGTGGGCTCCAACAACCCGGACGGCGTGGAGATCAAAAAGGGCCCGAAGGGCAACCGGTGGTCGGCCACCGCGCCTACCGACGGCATTCCCTTCCATCCGTACTACACGCTCAAGGATGCGGTAGGCGCCGGCTTCCTGCTGATCATCGCCGCCTTCATCATCTTCTTCGCCCCGGCCTTCGGCGGGTTGTTCCTGGAGCACGACAACTTCACCGAGGCCAACCGTCTGGTGACGCCCGAGCACATCAAGCCGGTCTGGTACTACACCCCGTATTACGCGATGTTGCGCGTGGTGCCCAACAAGCTCGGTGGCGTGATCGTGATGTTCTCGGCGATCGCCATCCTGTTCCTGGTGCCGTGGCTGGACCGCGCGCGGGTGAAGTCCTACCGCTACCGTGGGCTTCTCTCGCGCGGCCTGCTGGGCATGTTCGCGGTGTGCTTCGTCTGGCTGGGCGTGATCGGCTCCGGCCCGGGTACGGATGCGCACGAGACCTACATCGGGCGCGTGCTGACCTTCCTGTATTTCGCCTTCTTCATCACCATGCCGCTATGGACCAAGCTGGACAGGACCAAGCCGGTACCGGACCGGGTGACCACGCATGACTGACCACTGGATTGTCCGGCTGGCCTGCGCAGCGGCCCTGATGTTTGGCGTAGCGGTGGCCGATGCCGCCGAAGGTGCCAAGACCCTGCAGGCCGGCAATGATCTGAGCGATCGTGCTTCGCTGCAGCGTGGCGCACAGCTCTACATGAACTACTGCTCGGGCTGCCACGCGCTGAAATACCTGCGCTACTCGCGCATGGCCGCCGATCTCGGGCTGAGCGAAGAAGAGGTCATGAACAACCTCAACTTCACCGGCACGCCGGTCGGCGAGCCGATCCCGGTGACGATGCCCAAGGCGCAGGCCGAGAAGTGGTTCGGCAAGATGCCGCCGGATCTGAGCCTGATTTCGCGCGTGCGGGGCAGCGACTGGGTCTACACCTACCTCAAGTCGTTCTACCTGGATCCCACGCGGCCGCTGGGCTGGAACAACACCGTGTTCCCGAATGCCTCCATGCCCAACCCCCTGTGGGAAATGCAGGGGTTGCAGCACGCGGTGCATGGCAAGCCGGAGAACCCGGGTGAAGATCCGCCGGTGGTCGGCCTGAAGATCGAGCAGCCGGGCAACATCGATCCCGGCCAGTACGATCAGGCGGTGCGCGACATCACCAATTTCCTGGAGTACGCCGGCGAGCCGGCCGCGCTCAAGCGGCAGAAGCTGGGTGTCTGGGTGATCCTGTTCCTGGCGCTGCTGACCTTCCTGGCCTATCTGCTCAAGAAGGAATACTGGAAGGACGTCCACTGAGCCGTCGGGCGCCGTCCTGTGTCGATCGTTCCTCCCGTGGGACGATCGACCTATTGGCTTTTGTGATGTGCGGTTGCACACTCGGGTACTGTGACGACCGTCGGCAATGGGCTGGCGGCGCCGATACGACCGGCGGTTACCGGACGTTGGAGAGCCTTTGATGGCGGCGAGCGTACGCATGCGGAACACCCTGACGCTGTTTTCCTCGAACGACGATGTCCTGTGCCATCGCGTGCGGCTGGTACTGGCGGCCAAGGGCGTCACTTATGACTCCGTACCGGTCGATCCGCAGAACCCGCCCGAAGATCTCATCGATCTCAATCCGTACCACTCCGTGCCTACCCTGGTAGAGCGCGAGCTGGTGCTGTATGCGGCGTCGGTGGTCAGTGAGTACCTGGACGAGCGCTATCCGCACCCGCCGCTGATGCCGGTCGATCCGCTCTCGCGGGCCCGCATCCGCTTGGCGATGCTGCGCATCGAACATGACTGGGTGCCGCAGGTGCAGGCCATCCAGTTGGGCAACAAGACCCAGGCCGAGGCCGGGCGCAAGCGGCTCAGGGAACTGCTGACCAGCGCGGTGCCGTTGTTCAAGGCCAGCAAGTTCTTCCTCAATCCGGAAATGAGCCTGGCCGACTGCGCGATGGCGCCGATCATCTGGCGCCTGCAGGCCTTGGATGTTGCCCTGCCCAAGGATGGCAAGTCGATCGAAGACTATGGCAACCGTATTTTCCGGCACCCTGGCTTCATCCGCAGCCTGACCGATCAGGAAAAGAAACTGCGCGACCTGCCGGCCTGACCCACGGGCGCGCGTGCCGGTGCGGCACCGGTGGACTGAACGAAATCGCGGTGCCGGGACGCGCCATGGCTGACCTGCGGGCAGGCGGGCGCGTACACTTGCACCAGGCAATCCGGATCAAGACCAGTCGAGCACGGCTCGGCGCTACCACATGACTGAAGACACTTTTCGCATGACCAGCCACCGTCCGTACCTGTTGCGGGCCTTGGTGGAATGGATCAATGACAACGACCTGACGCCGCATATCCTGGTCGACGCCGGCATGCCGGGCGTGCAGGTGCCGCAGAGCGCGGTCAAGGACGGCCGCGTCGTCCTGAACATCGCCGAGCGCGCCGTGGTGCGCCTGCATATCGACAATGACAGTGTGAGCTTCTCGGCCCGCTTCTCCGGCACCAGCTACCCGGTGCAGGTGCCGATCTCGGCCGTGCTGGCGGTGTATGCCCGCGAGACGGGGCAGGGCATGGCGCTGCCGGATGACATCCCGGGCCACGAGCCGGGTCCGGACGATGAGCTGCCGCCGGATGATTCACCGACGCCCCCGGATGACGCACCGCCCAAGCCCAGCGGTCGCCCGCATCTGCGGGTGGTCAAATAAGCGACACCATGGCCGCCGCAAGGCGGCCATTTCATTGGGAGTGCCGACCGCTGGTCGGCTGCTCACACGTCCTCGGCATCGCGCGTATCGATATCGCGCCGGATCTCGCTGATCCTCGCCGCCGATGGCCCGACGAACGTGATCAGCTGATCACCGCGCAGCACCATGCGGCCGCTGTGGCGGTCCACGCCATCGTGCGAGTACTCGAACTTGAAGGTGCGCTCCCAGCCCAGCCAGCCGTTGTCCTTGCGGCACACGCGCAGGCCGGTGGCGTGCACGCTCTGGTCCAGCCACTGCACATCGGCAGCGCGGCAGGCATTGCGGCCAAGCACGCCGGCACGCTCGGCGGCGGCACGCGAGGAATTCCAGAAGGCGTAGGCGAACGCGCCGGCAATCATCAACAGGATCAAACTGGGCATCGGTGACTCGGCGCGGTCAGGGAGGTCGGTCCCCCCAAGATGGCGACGAATGCGGCGCGGATCAAGCCATCCGCGCGTTTGCCATCACGGCGTGCGCGATGGCGGTGGCGGTGGCGGTGGTGTCACCGGGCCGGGCACCGGCGTACCGGTCGGAGCGGGCGCGTCCATAGGCACCGCTGCCGGCGCGGTGGCCACCAGTTTCAGCAGTGCGGCCCAGTCCTGGCGATTGAAGCTGCATTCGTCTTCGCGGCCCGGTGTGCAGCCCAGGTCCACCCCGTCGCCTGCACTGGCCTTCGCGGGGGGCAGCTCGATCCGGCCGCTGCGGTCCAGCGACAGTTTGCGCAACGCCACGGTGTTCATGACATTGCCGCCGATCAGATACAGCGTGCGATCGCCGCCCATGTTGGCCGCGATCACCACTTCGCAATGCGACTTCCAATGCGTCACCGAACCACTGCCCAGCGACTGCACCAGCCCGCTGTAACTCAGGGTCTCGCGCCGGTCGCGCAGGTAGCACAGCAGGTCGCCGGGCGCGGGTTTCTCCTGCGCAGGATCGGTCATCCGGTACGGTCCGCTGTTCTGGTACGCGGCGCGGATGTAGTCGATGTGCCGGGGCGACCGGGTGAAGCCGGGCACCGAGGCCCGGGTCATCACCCAGGAAATGAAGGCGGCCGACCACGGGTTGTCGACCAGGAACGCGCGGCAGTCGGTGTCGGTATAGCGCGTGCCCGGCGGGGCCATGCAGCTCGATGCGCCGGGCTGGCTGCCCATCGGGGACAACGTGCCGCTCTGCCGCCAGTAGCCGACCACGCGCTGCCAGGCGACCAGGCCGTTGTCGGCCAGGTGGACGTCCTCGGCTTCGGTGACACTCAGGCTGGCTGCGCGGCCATCACGGTCGATGAAGGGCCGATACCAGAGGCGGTGTTCGTTGCAGGCGGTCTGCACGATGGCCACGGCCAACGGGCTCAACCCGAAGCGCGGGGGCACATCACAGACCTCGGCGGCGGACGCTTGGAGCGGCAGCAGCGCGAGCAGGGGAGACAGGCAGGCGAGAAGCGGCAGGCAGCGCATGCGTGCATTCCAGGTGGGGGCAGACGCAGCCTCGCAGACCGCATCTGCCCATACCGTGAAAGTTCGGCTGGCCGTCGATCAGGGATCGACGCGCGCGTCAGCCCGGGGGCGGGCCCAGTTTCAACGACAGATCGATCGCCTGCACGTGCTTGGTCAGCCCGCCAATGGAGATGCAGTCCACACCGTCCTCGGCGATTGCACGCAGCCCGTCCAGGCTGACACTGCCGGACACTTCCAGCGGGATACGCCCGGCCGCGATGCGCACGGCCTCACGCCGCGTGGCAGCGTCGAAGTCGTCGATCAGGATACGGGTGCAGCCGACCGCCAGCGCCTCGCGCAACTGGTCCAGGTCTTCGACCTCGACTACCAGCGGCAACGCCGGCCACTGCGCACGTGCCGCGAGCACCGCTGCGGTCAGCGAGCCGGCCGCGCGGATGTGGTTTTCCTTGAGCATCACCGTGTCGAACAAGCCCAGGCGATGGTTGTCGCCGCCGCCGCAGCGCACCGCGTATTTCTGCGCGACACGCAGCCCGGGCAGGGTCTTGCGGGTGTCCAGGATCCGCGCGCCGGTACCGGCCACCGCCGCCACGTACTCCGCGGTGGTGGTGGCCGTGCCGGACAGCGTCTGCAGGAAGTTCAACGAGGTCCGTTCCGCGCTCACCAGGCTGCGGTTGCGGCCCTGCAGCAGCGCCAGCACGGTGCCGGCGGCGACGCGGTCGCCCTCGGCCACGCGCCACTCGATCCTGACGTCCGGATCGAGCGCCCGGTGCGTCGCATCGAACCAGGGGCGGCCGGCGATCACGGCGTCCTGCTTGCACAGCAGGTACGCGCTGTCGGGGCGGTCCGGGAGCAGGGCGGCAGTGACATCACCGCTGCCGATGTCCTCGGCCAGTGCACGGGCCACATCGGCGGCCACCAGGGCGGCCTCGGGGGCCGGCACGGGGAGGTGGCTCATTTTTCCGGGAAATCGGCGATCTGGGCGGTGGCGATGGCCTCTTCGGCCAGCAGCACCGGGATGCCGTCGTCCACGCGGAACACCTGCTTGCGGTCGCGGGTCAGCAGGGCCTCGCGCAGCGTCTGCGCCTGCGGGCTGCCATCGGCCTTGAGCACGGCGCCGCTGCCGATCGCGCGGTTGAGCGCGTCCAGGCCGGTGGCGTCGAGCAGGGACAGGGGCTGGCGCGTATCGGGCGAGCACAGGAGGTCGAGCAGCTTGCGATCCATGGATTCTTCGTCTTGCGTGGAAGACGGCTAGAATACGTCTTTAAGGCAGGTGACGGCCAATGACCCTCAACCAAACCGCGCCGCTCGTCGGCATCGTCATGGGATCCCGCTCGGATTGGGAAACCATGCAGCACGCCGCCCAGAAGCTGGATTCGCTGGGTGTTCCCTATGAAGTGAAAGTGGTCTCGGCGCACCGCACGCCGGACGTGCTGTTCACCTACGCCGAGCAGGCGGGCCAGCGTGGCCTGCGCGCGATCATCGCCGGTGCCGGCGGGGCCGCGCACCTGCCGGGCATGATCGCCGCCAAGACCGCCGTGCCGGTGCTGGGCGTGCCGGTGCAGTCCAAGGCCCTCAATGGCATGGATTCGCTGCTCTCGATCGTGCAGATGCCGGCCGGTATCCCGGTGGCCACCTTCGCCATCGGCAACGCCGGCGCCTCCAACGCGGCCCTGTTCGCGGCCGCCATGCTCGCGTCGGATCAGCCGGCGATCGGTGAAGCGCTGGACGCCTTCCGTGCCCGCCAGACCGAAGATGTCATGGCCCACGACGACCCGCGTCAATGACCAGGACCGTTGGCATTCTGGGCGGCGGTCAGCTCGCCCGCATGATGGTTCTGGCCGGTGCGCCGATGGGGCTGCGCTTCGAGCTGTTCGACCCGGCCGCCGATGCCTGTGGTGCCCAGGTGGCACCGCTGCAGGTGGCCGCGTTCGAGGATGAGGCGGCCTTGGCGGCCTTCGCCGCGCGCGTGGACGTGGTGACCTTCGACTTCGAGAACGTGCCGGCACGCAGCGCGAAGTTCCTGGCCGAGCGCGTGCCGGTGTATCCCAATCCGGATGCGCTGGCCGTGGCCCAGGATCGGCTCAGTGAGAAGACCCTGTTCCAGTCGCTGGGCATTCCGCTGCCCGCCTTCGCCGATATCCGCAGCCGCGACGAACTGGCGGCCAAGGTGGGCGAGTTCGGCATGCCCTGTATCGTCAAGACCCGTCGGCTGGGGTACGACGGCAAGGGCCAGTTCCGGATCCGCAGCGCGGCCGACATCGACGCAGCCTGGGACACCCTCGGCAGTCATGTCGAGAAGACCGGGTTGATTCTGGAGGGCTTCGTCGCCTTTGATCGCGAGGTCAGTGTGGTGGCGGTGCGTGGGCAGGAGGGCGAGTTCCGCGCGTGGCCGATCACCGGCAACTGGCACGTCAACGGTGTGCTTTCGGCCAGCCTGGCCCCCGCACAGCTGTCGGCGGCGCAGCACGAGGCGGCCATCGGCTACGCCCGTACCTTGGCCGAGCGCCTGGACTACGTGGGCGTGTTCGCGCTGGAGTTGTTCTGCCGCGGCGAAGAGCTGCTGGCCAACGAGATGGCACCGCGCGTGCACAACTCCGGCCACTGGACCATCGAAGGCAGCGAGACCTCGCAGTTCGAAAACCATCTGCGTGCCGTGCTTGGCCTGCCGCTGGGCGACACGCGCATGCTCGGCCATGCCTGCATGCTCAACTGGATCGGGCAGATGCCCGATGCTGCGGCGGTGCTCGCCCAGGCCAGCGGCCATTGGCATGATTACGGCAAGCAGGCGCGGGACGGCCGCAAGGTCGGCCATGCCACGCTGCGCGATGATGATCCGGCGGCGTTGGCCGGTGCATTGGAAAGCGTCGGTGGGCAGCTGGATCGCGCCGACCAGGTCGCGCCGGTGATCAAGGTCCTGCGCGGTTGACGGACCGATAGTGCCGGCCGTTGGCCGGCATCGCCTCAATCGCGCAGTTGCGCGGTCACGAAGTCCCAGTTCACCAACTTCCAGAACGCCTCCAGATATCGCGCGCGCTCATTCTGGTAGTCGATGTAATAGGCGTGTTCCCACACATCGCAGGCCAGTAACGGGGTGCTCTCCCCGGTCAGTGGCGTGCCTGCGTTGCGCGTCACCTGGATCGCGAGCGCGCCATTGGGGTGCTGCACCAGCCACACCCAGCCCGAGCCGAACAGGCTCAACGCCGCGCGGTCGAATGTTTCGCGCAGGCGTCTGGCATCCCCGAAGTGGCGGGTGACCAGTTCACCCAACCGGCCCTGCGGATCGCCCCCGGCGCGCGGGTGCAGGCACTGGAAATAGAACTGGTGGTTCCAGGCCTGCGCGGCCGCGTCGAACAGGCTGCCCTGGCTCTGGCGGACGATTTCCTCCAGGAGCAGCTCGGCCAGCTCCGTGCCTTCGATACGTGCATTCACCGTGTCCAGATAGCCACGGAAGTGCCGCCCGTGGTGAAGGTCCAGTGTCTCCGCGGACAGGTGGGGCTGAAGGGCGGCGCGGTCGTAGGGAAGGCGAGGCAGTTCGAGGGGCATGGGCACGGCAGATTGGGAAGGGAGAGCGCCGATCCATGGCGGATCGTCATCAGTGTGGCCGATGGCAGGGTGCCCACCACGCGAAGGTAGGGCATACAATGGCGGTCAGGGAAGTCTATCCGACCGGTGAGGCCGGGTTGTCCCATTGGAGGGAGAGTCGTTGTGGCGGTGATGCAGCAGATCCAGTCCGAAGTCGAACGTTACCCCCTCGTGTTGTTCATGAAGGGCACCCCGCAATACCCCATGTGCGGCTTTTCCAGCCGTGCCATCCAGGCATTGATGGCCGCCGGCGCGATCGCGCTGCGCACGGTCAACGTGCTGGAAGAGCCCGAGATCCGCGCCAACCTGCCGCGCTTCTCCAACCTGCCGACGTTCCCGCAGCTGTTCATCCACGGTGAGCTGATCGGCGGCTGCGACATCGTGCTGGAGCTGTTCGAGTCCGGCGAGCTCAAGCGCATCGTCGAAGAGGCGTCCCAGCCGTGAATGCGGTCCCGTCCGTGGTGGTCGGGACCGGATCGCTCGCCGATCGCGTCATTCTCATCGCCGGAGCCGGGGGAGGCTTTGGCAGCGCGGCGGCCGTCGCGTGCGCGCAGGCCGGGGCAACCGTGGTCCTGCTGGGGCGCAAGCCACGTCGGCTGGATCGGGTTTACGCCGCGGTCGAAGCCGCTGGCCCGGAGCCGCTGCTGTATCCGCTGGATCTGGAAGGGGCCAGCCCCGACGACTACGCCACCTTGGCCGAGCGGCTGCACTCCGAGCTTGGCCATCTCGATGGCGTGCTCTATTGCGCGGCCGATTTCGCCGGGCTGACCCCATTTGAACTGGCCGACCCGGCCGCCTTCGCCCGGGCGGTCCATGTGAACCTGACCGCCCCGGCCTGGCTCGCCCAGGCGTGCCTGCCACTGCTGCGCCAGAGCGACGATGCTGCCCTGGTGTTCACCGTGGATGACCCGGCGCGGGTAGGGCAGGCCTACTGGGGCGGCTACGGCGCAGCCCAGCATGGCCTTCGCGGCCTGATCGCCTCCCTGCACGACGAACTCGCCCGCAGCCCGGTCCGGGTCAGCGGCCTGCAGCCGGGTCCGATGCGCACCGCGTTGCGCGCCCGTGCCTTTTCGCTGGATGAAGACCGCAGCGCCCGTGACCCGGCCGAGTGCGCCGCGGCGGCGGTCCTGTTGCTGTCCGCCGCCGGCGCTGCCCACCGCGGCCAGATCCTCGAGGCCTGAGAGCGGCAAGGGCGTCACCGCGTCTTTCACGGTAGTGCCGGCCGCTGGCCGGCTCCCCAGTGAGCCTTGAAGACCCCCGCGGGGTCCCTCCCGAAACCGCTGGCGGCGCCAAATGGCCCGAATTCAGCCAGTCACAATCAGATGTGAAGATAGCGTCACGATCCCGTTGTGATGGCGTGTGTTTTGTCGCCAAACCGTCACAATCCGAGGTTACCGTGTTAATCTAGTGTTAACCGTTGCGGCTGAAACCAGCTCGCGGCTAGGGAACCCAGATAAAAGTCCAGTCAGCCGCCAGCAAGGCTGCTTGGGCGCGTTTTTTTCTCCGCCATCGCCAATCTCGCATCGAGGCTACTCCCCAATGACCCACTCACGCTGTCTCCGGATGTCCAAGCTCACCCTTGGTCTCGTGGCCGCACTTGCTGCCGCTCCCGCCTTCGCCCAGAGCACCTCTGCCGGTGTCGGCGGCCAGGTCACGTCTGCCGCAGGCGCGCCTGTGGCCGGTGCCGAAGTCACGATCACGCACACCGAGTCGGGCACGATCAGCCGTGCGACCACCGATGCCGCGGGTCGTTACAACGCGCGCGGCCTGCGCGTGGGTGGTCCGTACACCATCACCATCACCAAGTCCGGTGAAGGCACCAAGACCGAAGAAGGCGTGTACCTGGGCGTGAACCAGACCGGTACCGTCAACGCCGCCCTGACCGGCGACCTGGCCGCGACCAACCTGGAAGCCGTGCAGGTTGTGGCCGTTGCCGGCGGCTCTGAAGTGTTCAGCACCACCAAGATGGGCTCGGGCACCAACATCAGCCAGCAGCAGATCGAAATTGCGCCGTCCATCGGCGGCAACATCCAGGACCTGATGCGTCTGGATCCGCGCGTGACCTTCATCGATCGCGCCTCCGGCTCGATCTCGGCCGGTGGCCAGAATCCGCGCTACAACTCGATCAGCATCGACGGCGTGTCCGCCAGCGATACCTTCGGCCTGGAAGGCAACAACATGCCGACCCGTCGCCAGCCGGTCGCCATGGAAGCCATCGAAGCACTGGACATCAACCTGTCCAACTACGACGTCAGCATCGCTGCCGCCGCCGGTGCCACCGTCAACGCGGTGACCAAGTCCGGTACCAATGAATTCCACGGCTCGGTGTACGGCACCTACCGTGACGGCGACTGGTTCGGCGACAACCCGGAAGGCCAGCCGTTCAACGGCTTCACCAAGGAAAAGACCTACGGCATGACCGTCGGTGGTCCGATCATCAAGGACAAGCTGTTCTTCTTCGCCAACTACGAGAAGTTCGAGCAGGCCGCGCCGGGCGCCGACCTGGCGACCACCCCGCTGGGCAAGGCCAACGGCCAGTTCACCCTGGCTGACGTGACCCGTGCCCAGCAGATCGCGCAGGGTTACGGCATCGAAGCCGGTGGCCTGGAAAGCAACGGCGACACCTCGATGGAAGAGTACGCGCTGAAGCTGGACTGGAACATCAGCGACAACCACCGTGCCAGCATCCGCTACAGCAAGATCGACCAGAGCAAGCTGCGCATCAATGGCATGACCACCAGTGCTGCCTCGCTGAGCTCCTACTGGTACCAGCACGACAAGACCAACGAGAGCTACGTCGCCCAGCTGTTCAGCGACTGGTCGGACAACTTCTCCACCGAACTGAAGGCGTCGTACCGCGAGTACTCGGCCATCCGTAACGTGAGCACCAATGCCCCGAGCGTGCGCATCTACTTCGGTGGCAACGTGGGCGCACCGTCCGGCGACTCGCTGTACCTGGGTACCGAAGCCAACTCGCAGAACAACGTCCTGCAGACCAAGGCGTGGAACTACTACGCCGCCGGCACCTGGACCCTGGGTGACCACGACGTCAAGTTCGGTGCGTCGTACGATACCAACGACATCTACAACTTCTTCGGCGCCAACTCGTTTGGCACCTACACCTTCTACGGCCTGGACAATTTCGCCGCCGGCCGCTGGAGCAGCTACAACTACGCCCCGGAGCGTACGCCGGGCTCGATCCCCGCTGATTACAAGTACAGCAACCTGGCCCTGTTCGTGCAGGACACCTGGTATGTGAACAACAACCTGACCCTGACGCTGGGCCTGCGTGCCGACCGTCCGGATACCACCCCGTCGCCGGCTTACAACGCACCTGCTTCGAACGTCTTTGGCTATAACAACAGCAAGGTGCTCGAGAGCAAGTTCCTGATCCAGCCGCGCTTCGGCTTCAACTACACCTTCGACACCGACCGCCCGACCCAGCTGCGTGGTGGCGTGGGCCTGTTCCAGGGTGACTCACCGCAGGTGTGGCTGAGCAACAGCTACTCGGCGACCGGTTTCAACACCAACGTCTACAGCCTCAACAGCGCCGCTTACAACAACGCGCTGGCGTTCAACCCGAACAAGGACACCCAGCCGGTCCCGACCGCGCCGGGCTCGGCGGTCCAGAACGTCAACTTCGTCGGCAACGACTTCAAGCTGCCGTCGATCTACAAGGCCAATCTGGCCCTGGACCATGAAACCCCGTGGTACGGCATCGTGGCCTCGGCCGAGCTGCTGGTCACCAAGGTCAAGGATGGCCTGTACTACCAGAACCTCAACCTGGGCCCGATCCAGTACCAGGGTCCGGACGGCCGCGATATCTTCTACAGCGCCTCGAAGGTCGGCGCCTGGACCGACAACGACAGCCGTGTTGCGCGCAACCGGGCTTACAACAACGTCTACCTGATCGACAACACCGACAAGGGCCGCACCTCGCAGTTCACCGCGTCGCTGTCCAAGCCGTGGAGTGATGCCAGCGACTGGTCCTGGAACATCGGCTACACCTATACCGATGCCACCGAAGTCGGCTCGCTGACCAGCTCCACCGCCAGCTCGGGTTGGGGTTACCAGTACGCCTTCGACGCCAACACCCCGGTCGAGAACACCTCGCGCTACCAGATCCGCGACCGCGTGTCGGGCTCGCTGAACTGGAAGCACAAGTTCTTCGGCGACTACGAAACCAAGCTCGGCCTGGTGTACGAAGGCCGCAGCGGCCGTCCGTACAGCTATGTCTACGTCAACGACGCCAACGGCGACAACCGCAGCGCCAACGACCTGTTCTACGTGCCGAAGGGCCCGGGCGATGTGCTGTTCGGCACGCTTTCCGCCACCGGTGGGTTCACTCCCGATGCGGCCATGGAGAAGAGCTTCTTCGATTGGCTGGCTGCCAACCCGGAACTGGCCAAGTACGCTGGCAGCACGCCGGGTGCCAACGAGTTCCGCACGGGCTGGATCAACACCTTCGACATTCGTATCAGCCAGCAGCTGCCGGGCTTCATGAAGGGGCACAAGTCGGAAATCTGGCTGGACGTGCAGAACGTCGGCAACCTGCTGAACAAGAAGTGGGGCAACATCTACGACTACGGCTTCTTCGCCGACGCTCGTGTGGCCACCCTGCAGGGCATGTACCAGGGCAAGTACGTGTACAACTACCGCAACGCCGATGCCCCGACCGTTGCCAACGCGGACGCCGACGGCTTCGACGTCGGTGTGTCGCAGTGGTCGCTGCAGCTGGGCTTCCGTTACCAGTTCTGATGAACTGAGGTAACGACCCGCGTTACACCCGGAACGGCCAGGGCAACCTGGCCGTTCTGCTGTCCGGGCGACGGCCGCGCCAACGCGGGCCCTGTGACGCGGCGCTTGCCCGACCCGGGGAATACACCTATGATCCGTCGGTTGCGCGAAAAACATGCAACTGCGGCAGCCCCGATGTGGCGCCGGGGGCACCACATATCCAAACGGTCGGGTTTCCCGGCCGTTTTGCTTTTTAAGGGGGCAGCGGTACAGTCGGTAACCTTGAGGAAAGCGAACAAGATGGACATGACGATCAACGAAAAACCGGCGCGGACGCTGCCGGTGCAGGACGCGCGGATCTACCCGCGCGGTGGGCTGGATGTGTTGTCGCGCGCGGAAGTAGCGCGCCTGCGCGATGCGTCCGGTGGTGGCATGCACGAGCTGCTGCGCCGTTGCGCGCTGGCCGTGCTGACCAGCGGCAGCGCCTCGGACGATCCGCGCGCCGCGCGCGATCTGTATCCGGATTTCGATATTCAGGTGGCCCAGCAGGACCGCGGTGTGCGCATCGACCTGGTCAACGCCCCGGCAATGGCCTTCGTGGATGGCGAGATCATCCGCGGCGTGGCCGAGCTGCTGTTCGCCGTGGTCCGCGACCTGGCCTACATGGCCATCGAGATGGGCCCGGCGTACGCGGCGGAGCTGGAGTCCTCCGAGGGCATCACCAACGCGGTGTTCGGGCTGCTGCGCAACGCGCGCATCCTCAACCCGGGCGACCCGAACCTGGTCGTCTGCTGGGGCGGCCACTCGATCGGTCGTGACGAGTATCTGTACACCAAGCAGGTCGGCTACGAGCTGGGCCTGCGTGGCCTGGACATCTGCACCGGCTGCGGCCCGGGTGCGATGAAGGGGCCGATGAAGGGCGCCACCATCGCCCATGCCAAGCAGCGCAAGACCACCACGCGCTACATCGGTCTGACCGAGCCGGGCATCATTGCCGCGGAGTCGCCGAACCCGATCGTGAACCACCTGGTGATCATGCCGGACATCGAGAAGCGTCTCGAAGCGTTCGTGCGCATCGGCCACGGCATCATCGTGTTCGCCGGCGGTGTCGGCACGGCCGAGGAAATCCTGTATCTGCTGGGCATCCTGCTGCGCGAGGAGAACAAGGATCTGCCGTTCCCGCTGATCCTGACCGGCCCGACCGTGGCCGCGCCGTACTTCGAGCAGATCGACCGCTTCATCCGGCTCACCTTGGGCGAAGCGGCGGCCAGCCGCTACGAGATCATCATCGGCGACCCGGTCAACGTCGCCCGCAAGATGGCCCAGGGCATCAAGCGCGTGCGTGAGCACCGCCTGGCGCAGAAGGACTCGTTCTTCTTCAACTGGTCGATCGAGATTCCGTGGGAGTACCAGCAGCCGTTCGTGCCGACCCACGAGGCGATGGCCTCGTTGGATCTGCACCACGGCCGTCCGCCGCATGCCCTGGCCGCCGACCTGCGTCGCGCGTTCTCCGGCATCGTGGCCGGCAACGTGAAGGAAGACGGCATGCGCCGCATCGAGCAGTTCGGTCCGTTCGAGATCCATGGCGATGCGGACATGATGCAGGCCCTGGACGAGCTGCTGCGCGCCTTCGTCGAACAGCGCCGCATGAAGATCTCGGGCGAGTACCAGCCCTGCTACAAGGTCATGGCCTGAGGTCCTGACCGGGCCGGCGGCGGGCAGGGGGCCGGCCGCCCGGCCTGTTCTGCGTCAACGGATTGACGCCCGTCGCCTCCGGGCGACCGTTCGTCCTGCCGCCGCTTGCTGACCGGCGGCAAGACGTTCATCGTCTGTGTCATCAACGCTGGGGAGCGTTTCATGTCTTTGCGCCGGTCCAACGGCTTCACACTGATCGAGCTCATGGTGACCATGGCGGTGCTTGCCGTGCTGGTCGCGGTGGGGTTCCCGAATTTTCTGAGCGTGATCCGTTCCAACCGGGTGGTTGCAGCCAACAATGAAACGCTGGGCCTGCTGTCGCTTGCGCGCAGCGAGGCCATCCGCAACAACAGCGGCGGCGGCGTCTGTGGCAGCGCCACCGGCAGCAGCTGCGACGGCGACTGGAACAGCGGCATCCTGGCTTTCGCCGATCCGGATGGCAGTGGCACCTTCGAGACCGGCGAAACCGTGCTGCGCTACAGCCAGGGCCACCCCAAGCTCATCGTGGATGGGCCGGAGAATACCGCCATCAGCTTCGATGGACGCGGGCGCCGCCAGGCCGGCGCCGATCAGACGCTGACGCTGCGCCCGGATGAATGTGGCAGCCAGCCGATGCAGCGCACCGTGACGATCAATTCCTCCGGCCAGGCACGCAGTGCCCAGGGAGCGTGCCAATGAACCGCAAGCGCCAACGCCGCCTGCGCGCAGTGCCGGGCGGTTTCACCCTGATCGAAGTGCTGGTCGCCATTGTCGTGCTCGCCTTCGGCCTGCTCGGCTTCGCGCTGCTGCAGACCATGAGCGTGCGCTTCACGCAGAGCGCCAATTACCGCACCCAGGCGACCAACCTGGCGTATGACCTGATCGATCAGATGCGCGCCAACCGGTTCCAGGCCGCCTGGTACAGCACGGCATCGTTCTCGGCCGGCTCGGTGGCCGTGACCGGGCCCTGCGGGCGCCCGACCGGCGATGCGGTCACCATCGAGCAGAACGTCGCGCGCTGGCAGTGCCAGGTGGCCAAGGCCCTGGGCGAAACCGCCAGCGCGGACGTCGACTACAACGATGGCAGCGTCACCGTCTCGATCGCCTGGGGCGACCAGCGCTGGGACAAGGACAACCCCGATGACAAGACCACCTTCACCGTGACGTCGCAGCTATGACCTCTTTCCCGAGCATGTCGCGCAGGCAGCAGGGTCTGTCGCTGATCGAACTGATGGTCGCGGTGGTGATCGGCACGGTGCTGATGCTGGGCGTCATCCAGGTCTTCATCGCCTCGCGCACTGCCTCCCGGTTGGCCGAAGGCGTGGCACGCACCCAGGAAAACGCCCGGTTTGCGATCGACTTCCTCGAACGCGACATCCGCATGGCCGGACACTACGGCTGCGTCAACGACCAGGCCCACTTCATCAAGGACGAGGGTGACCCGCGCCATCATTTCACGGCCGCGACCGGGGCCGGCAGTCCGCTCGATTTTTCCGTGGCGGTGCAGGGCTACGAAGCGGGCAGCACCGCGCCTGGCGACACCCTGACCCTGGGTGAGACCTGGAGTGAAGCAAGCGGCCTGCCGTCCGGGATCGCCGCGTTGAATCCGCTGGGTGGCAGTGATGTGCTGGTACTGCGCTTTCTGGCCGGCGAAGGCGTGCCGGTCACCGCGATCACGGCGGACAGCGGCAGCAGCGAATTGACGGTGGACACTGAGCGAGCGGCCCGGTTGAGCCAGGGGACGCCGGCCGCACCGACGATGTTCGGTATTGCCGATTGCGCCCATGTCGACATTTTCCCGGGCACGGTGGCCGGTGGCACGGTCACGGCGACCAATGCGGACCTGTCCAGCTACGCCCCACCCAACGGACAGACGCTGGTATACCGCGCCGAGTCCATCGTGTACTACATCGGCACCGGCGCCTCCGGCGAACCTGCGCTGCGACGCGCCCGTGCCAATTCTGCCGGTGAGTACCCGGCCGAGCTCAATGAAGAACTGGTGGAAGGCATCGAAAACCTGCAGGTGCTGTTCGGTCTGGATTCCACCACGGACATCAGTGCCGATGCCTCGCCGATCGGCAACATCACCGCGCAGGAAACCGCCAGTGGTGTGTCCACGGGCACCGATGCCGCCGCCGCCGGGCAATGGCGCCGCGTCGGTTTGGTCCAGGTCGGCGTCCTGGCGCGCAGCCCGCAACCGGCCGACGCGCTGCAGGCCCAGCAGAAGGTGGCCCGCCAGGGCGCGCTGGGCGTGGAGTTTGAACCGTCCGACACCCGTGATACCCGCTACCGGGCCAGCTATGAAGTATCGGTGGCCCTGCGCAATCGACTCTATGGGAACTGACATGCACGCCTCCGTCTGCCGCGTCGTTCATTCGCCCGTCCCACGCCGTCAGCGTGGCGCCGTGCTGTACGTGGCGCTGGTGATGTTGATCCTGCTGGCCCTGATCGGTATCGCCGGCATGCAGGTCGCTGGCATGCAGGAGAAGATGTCGGCCAACTATCGCGCCAGCAACCTGTCCTTCCAGAACACCGAAGCGACGGTCCGCACCGCCGAGCACCTCGTGGAGAAAATCGCCAACCGTGAAGCGCTGCCCGACGGCAGCCTGATCGGCTCGGGCGACATCGATGCCGCCTGCGATGCCGCCTTCGACCCTTCGCAGTGGGGCAGCGAGCAGAGTTCCGATGCGGTTCCCGCAGTGACGGTCCGGCAGATCGATACGTGTGTTCCCTTCGGCACCACCGTGGGCATGGGCGGGCCGCGCGATAACCCCATACCGATCTACCAGATCACCGGCTATGCCGCCGACGATGCTGACAATCCCACTTCTTCGACCGTGATCGACACGGTTTTCAAGCTCTGAGGACGCGCACATGGTATCGCGCAGGACCACTCTCATTTCCGCATCCGTACTGGCCGTGCTGGTCGGCGGCGGAGTGCTGACGTACCAGCTGATCGCCGCTCAGGGGCAGGGGACGCTGTCCCAGGTGCCGTTGAACAATCAGGTGCAGGCGCAACCGGCCTTCATCATGACCGTCGACAATTCCGGTTCGATGACCTTCCAGACCCAGTTCCCCGGCGCCGATGGCCAGGCCTGCTGGAGTACATCGACCAAGACCTTCTTCAACAGTTCCAAGGCGCTCAACACCTCGGGCACCTGCGCCTTCTACTACGTGCTGCCGGGCACGCGGATCTCCGGCGGGTACTACGGCATTGCGCCGTTCGATACGTTTGGCTTCGCGCGATCGCCGACATACAACCCGGCCTTCTACAACCCGACGTTGAAGTATGAGCCATGGATGCGCTATGACACCGGCCAGGAAAAGGTCGTCGATTACGCACAGGCTGCCACCGGCAAGACTCTGATCGATCCACGAGTGGCGGCCAATGCGGCCAACACGGTGGAGTTGACGGCGGCCACCACCGGTGTGTTCAACATGGTCGATGGAATGGTGGTGCCCAAGGGCACGGTCTTCTTCGCCTATGACGCCAATGGCCAAAAGAAGGATGGCACGCCGTTCGCGGCTAACAAGGACTATGTCTGGAGCACCCCGGATTTCTACAAGGTCAACAGAAATCAGCCAACGCGGTACGACGCCACCTTCACCTACATCCCGGCCACGTTCTTCCTTCCATATACGAACAACAACGATCCGCGCCCTGAGCTCTCGGGTTCTCCTGGGGCCTACACGGCGGTGGACCGCACTACGGTTGCCAATGCCTGCGGCACGGGCTGCACGATGTGGAAGTACACGCTCAAAAGCACCGATGGCGTCGCGTTGCAGAACTTCGCCAACTGGTTCTCCTACTACGGCAACCGCAACCGCTCCATGATCGCCGGCATGACCCGTTCCATGGCCACGGTGGACAACCTGCGCGTGGGCTATTTCAAGATCAACGACCACGCCAAGTTCGACATGAGTGACAAGGGCGCGGCATTGGCCATCCGGGACCTGGGCACCAAAGACGACAAGCGCGCGCTGTATACCGACATGATCGCGTTGAACGCCTCGGACAGTACGCCCAACCGGCAGGCGGTCAAGGCGGCGGCTACCCAGTTCACCCGCGACGATGAGCTGGCCCCGGTGCAGCTGGCCTGCCAGAAGAATGCCGTCATGCTGTTCACCGATGGCTACAGCAACCAGGACGGGCCGACGGTCGCCAACGCCGATGGCGATGGCAACATGGGCATTCCGTTCAAGGATGCCCATTCCAATACCCTGGCCGATATCGCCGCGTCCTATTACAACAACAGGGATGGTAAATCCCCGCTGCGACCGGACCTCACCCCCGGGCTGGTGCCGGTGCCGGAGGCCTGCAGCGCGGCCAATCCGGATCCGCGCCTGGATTGCCAGAAGAACCTGCACATCAATTTCTACGGCATCACCCTGGGTGGCCGCGGCAAGCTGTTCAATCCCGATGTGGTCCAGGATCCGTATACCAACGCGGCCATCTACGGGAACTGGCCACCGCGCGAGAACGGCGCGATCAGTACCATCGATGATATCTGGCATGCCGCGGTCAACACGCGCGGCGAGTTCATCAACGCACGCACGCCGGCCGACATCACCCAGGCCATGCGCCGCGTGCTGTCGTCGGTGACGGCCGGCGCCTCTTCCTCCGGCAGCTACGCACAGTCGGGCGCGCGTATCGGCACCGGCTCGATGGCGGTGGCGCCGTACTATGAGATCGCCAACGAATCGACCGACTGGTTCAGCCGACTCACCGCGAGCCAGATCACCATCGACCAGGCCACGCGCAAAGCGGTGTACACCACGGCCTGGGAAGCCAGTGCCAAGATGCCCCAGCCGACCTCGCGTCGGGTCTTCTTCGGCAACAGCACGGCGGTCCTGCCGTTCGACTCCAATAATGTCACGCTGGAGTCATTGTGCGATCTGTCCTCGTCGTTGTACCCGGGCATGGCACGTTGCTCGGCCGGCGAGCTGACGGATATCGGGGCGACCTCGGCAACGGCGGTCAGCTATCTGCTGGGCGACAAGAGCCGCGAGACGCGGCGCGGCGGCCGCTTCCGTGATCGCACCACGGTGCTGGGCGACATCATCAACTCCTCACCGGTCATCAGCGCGCCCGTGGATGATTACGGCTACCGCGGCCTGGGGGGCGACCTGGCCACCAGCTACTCCGCCTATCTGGCGACCAAGCGCGACAATGCGCGCTACATGGTCTACGTCGGCGCAAACGACGGCATGCTGCATGCCTTCGATGGTGGCATGGGTGCGGCCGGCACGATGGACAATGGCGGCGGCGCTGAAACGTTTGCCTACATCCCCGCCACGTCGATGGGCCATATGGGCAACCTGCTGTTCCCGCTTGACCCGAACAACCAGGCGTTCCAGAAGTTCTCCCACCGTTACTACGTCGATGGCCCGGTCGCGGTGTCCGATGCGCGTATCGGCAACAGCTGGGGCACCGTGCTGGTCGGCACGACCGGTGCAGGCGGGCGCGGTGTGTTCGCTCTGGATGTAACCAGCCCGGGCAGCTTCGGCACCGGCAGTCGCCTGTGGGAGATCAACGATCTCAGCGGGTCCGATGCGGTGAAGGCCAACATCGGGCATGTCCTGGGCAAGCCGGTCATCGTGCCGTTCAAGGATGCCAACGGGACGGTGACGTGGAAGGCCATCTTCGGCAACGGCTACGGCAGCGCCAGTGGCAAGGTTGTGCTGTTCATGGTGGACATCGGTACCGGCACGCCGAACATTACGATGATCGAAGCTTCCGAGACCGCAGGCACTCCCCCGGCCGGGAAGAATGGCCTGGGCAACATCCTGGTCGTGGATCGCTGGTCCGGCAGCAACCGCGGGCGTGACGGCTATGCCGATACGGTGTACGCGGCCGATCAGAAGGGCGCGATGTGGAAGTTCGATTTGCGCAACACCAGTGCGACGGTCTCCACGCCGCTGTTCACCACACAGACCAGCACCCGGAATGGGCTGACCTACCGCCAGCCGATCACCGGTGGTATCAATGCCACCAATGGTGACCGTGGCGGCGTGATGCTGTTCTTCGGTACGGGCAGCTTCGTGTTCAACGAAGACGTCCGCGACGACTCGATCCAGTCGCTGTATGCCGTCCTGGACGCCTCCGATGATGTGCCCGGTGAGACCATGACCGCAGCCGATCTGCGCCCGTACACCGTCTCCGCCTCTGGAGATGTGCGTACGATGACACTGGGGACGGTGCCGGCCAATGCGCGCGGTTGGCATGTCGACCTGCCTGCGGGTGAGCGTTTCGTGGCCTATCCCGCGTTGGCCTCGGGGGTGGTCTTCATGCCTACCTATGTCCCCAACCCGACCACCAAGAGCTGTGCCTCGGATGGCTCCAACTGGCTGTTCGGGTTGAGTGCGCAGACCGGCGCGCCGGCGTTGTCAAAGATGCGCGCCGGGTCGCCGACCGGCACCAAGTATGGTGCGGGCACGGCCGCGGTTCCGCTGTCCACGGGCGGCAACGCGCCGGTGAAGGATGTGGGCGTGCAGGTGCTGCCGCGTCAGCAGCCGCCGGGCAGTATCTCCGGCGGTGACCCGGGCGGCGGCGGAGGTGGTGGGTCGGGTTCGCCGGGCGGTGGCACGCCGCCGCCGGTCGATCCGCCCGCCGAGCCCTGTCAGATGCTCGTGACCGCAGCCGGCGGCGTCCCGATGTACGTGCCTTATCCCTGTGGTCGCCAGTCCTGGAGGCAGTTGCAATGAGTCGTCCGTTTCCCGTCATGGTCCGTGCCTGGCGCGGCTCGCCCACTTTCGCCCGTGCGGTGCGCGGCTTCACACTCATCGAGTTGATGCTGGTGGTGATCGTCATGGCGATCCTGGCCGGTGTCGCCTATCCGAGTTACGTGGAGCAGACCCGCAAGTCCAAGCGGGGCCAGGTCAAGGCGGATCTGGTCGAGTATGCGCAGCTGGCCGAGCGCTACCACACCACGCAGAATACCTACGAGGGCTTCACGTTGCCCGGTGGCGGCTCGTCGGTTAGCTCACCGCGCGAAGGCGGTACCGCGGCTTACAGTATCGGCTTTGTTGGCACGCAGTCCGCGTTTACGCTGTCCGCGACTGCGCAGGGTAATCAGGCCAAGGACAAGTGCGGGGACCTCGGCATCAACCAGGCCAACGTCAAGACCAGTGGCGGTACGCTTTCCGAATGTTGGTGAGGTAGTGAGCGGAACCTTGCGCCGGGGGTGTTGCCCTCTGCGCGAGGGGCCCGTACAATGCGCCTCCCCGCCCGAATAGCTCAGCCGGTTAGAGCACTTGACTGTTAATCAGGGGGTCGTTGGTTCGAGTCCAACTTCGGGCGCCAGATTCTGCAGAAGCCGCGAGCAATCGCGGCTTTTGTCGTTTCTGACCGTCTGCTCCCCTGGTCGTCATGGCTCACAGGGGATTGGATCCCGGAGGATCACCGACCGGGCGCGCCCACTATTGCTGACGATCACTTTGCTGTGCTGGCGACCGCGCGCGCAGATGATGACGCTCTGATTGATGCCCATGCTGCGACCGTCCGGTCGGAACCGCAGGCGAGGGCGTCCGGCCGAGGCCGGAGCCAGCAGGCTCAGGCCGGTCTGGCCTGGGTAGTACTGCAGAATGTCCTTCTCGGTAGCCGGTTGCCTGCTGCGCAGGGGGTCGCGGTAGGTCATCCACCCCTTGCTCCATTCCGCGGTGCATTGCCGACCGTCGTCGCTCGGACACACGCTGACCATTTCCCGGCGGGTCACCGCGGCCAGGCGCGCGCCGGCAAAAGCCGAGTTCAGCTGCATCCGCAGCGCATCCGCACGCAGGTTGGACACGGTTTCAACGACGCTGGGGCCTGCCACCGCAACCAACAGCCCGAGAATCGTCAGGGTGGCCATCAGCTCCAGCAGGGTCAGCCCGGCACATCGGTAATGGGGAGTGGGCCGAGGCACGGGGCAGGAGTTCCGTCAGCGGGAAAGCCCTCAGGTTGTCCGCCGGCGTGCAGCCTGAACATCAGCCTCACCAGCCCTGAAGCATCGGGGCAACCCTCAACCGGCCGTCACCAACCCCGCCGTTATACTGAAGGCTTCCCGGCAGTGGCGGCACCATGAGCGATCGTTTCCAACTTGAATCCCCGTATTCGCCGGCAGGCGACCAACCGGCGGCCATCGAGAAACTGACCGCCAATTTCGAGGCGGGCATCGCCAAGCAGACCCTGCTCGGCGTGACGGGCTCCGGCAAGACCTATACGGTCGCCAACGTGATCCAGCGGGTGCAGAAACCGACGCTGGTGATGGCGCCGAACAAGACCCTGGCGGCGCAGCTGTACGGTGAGTTCAAAGCGTTCTTCCCGCACAACGCGGTCGAGTATTTCGTCAGCTACTACGATTACTACCAGCCCGAGGCCTACGTGCCTTCGTCGGACACCTTCATCGAGAAGGACAGTTCGATCAACGAGCACATCGAGCAGATGCGCCTGGCGGCGACAAAGACGCTGTTGTCGCGCCCGGATGCGATCGTGGTGGCCACGGTGTCGGCGATCTACGGCCTCGGCGCGCCCGAGGACTATCTGTCGATGCGCCTGATCCTCTCCACCGGCGAGCGGATCGACCAGCGTGATCTGATCAAGCACCTGACCCAGCTGCAGTACACGCGCAATGAGTTCGAGCTGCACCGCGGCACCTTCCGCGTGCGCGGCGAAGTGATCGACGTGTTTCCGGCCGAATCGGACAGTGAAGCGGTGCGCATCGAGCTCTTCGAAGGCGAGGTCGAGCAGATCAGCATGTTCGATCCGCTCACCGGCGAAAGCCTGCGCAGGATGATGCGCTACACCATCTATCCCAAGACCCATTACGCGACCACCCGTGAGCGCGTGCTGTCGGCGGTGGATACGATCAAGGCGGAATTGAAGGTCCGCCTTGAGCAGTTGTACGAGCAGAACAAGCTGGTGGAAGCGCAGCGCCTGGCGCAGCGTACCCAGTTCGATCTGGAAATGATGGCCGAGGTCGGCTACTGCAACGGCATCGAGAACTACTCGCGGCACCTCACTGGCAAGAACGCCGGCGATCCGCCGCCAACGCTGTTCGACTACCTGCCGCCGGATGCGCTGCTGGTGATCGACGAATCGCACGTGACCATTCCGCAGATCGGCGCGATGTTCAAAGGCGACCGCTCGCGCAAGGAAACCCTGGTCGAGTTCGGTTTCCGCCTGCCGTCGGCATTGGACAACCGTCCACTGCGTTTCGAGGAGTGGGAAGAGCGTTGCCCGCGCAGCATCTATGTCTCGGCCACGCCGGGGCCGTATGAGCTGCGCGAGACTGAAGGCGAGATCACCGAACTGGTGGTGCGTCCGACCGGCCTGATTGATCCCGTGGTCGAGATTCGTCCGGTCGGCACCCAGGTCGACGATCTGATGAGCGAGGTCAACGAGCGCATCAAACTCGGCGATCGTGTGCTGGTCACGACGTTGACCAAGCGCATGGCCGAGAACCTGACCGAATACCTGACCGAACACGGCATCCGCGTGCGTTACCTGCACTCGGATATCGACACGGTGGAACGTGTGGAGATCATCCGCGATCTGCGTCTGGGCAAATTTGATGTGCTGGTCGGCATCAACCTGCTGCGCGAAGGCCTGGACATGCCGGAAGTGTCGCTGGTGGCGATCCTCGATGCCGACAAGGAAGGCTTCCTGCGTTCGACCGGCTCGCTGATCCAGACCATCGGCCGTGCTGCGCGCAACCTGCGTGGCAAAGCGATCCTCTATGCGGACAAGATCACGCGCTCGATGCAGGCTGCGATCGACGAGACCGACCGCCGCCGCGCCAAGCAGGTCGAGTACAACGAACTGCACGGCATCGTGCCCAAGTCGGTGCTGCGCCCGATCACCGATGTGCTTGAAGGGGCGCGTTCGGAAGCGGCTGAGAAAGAATCGCGTGGCAAAGGGAAGGGCAAAGGCAAGGCAGGGCGCGTGGCCGAAGAATCCACCGACTACCGCACTATGGAGCCGGCCCAGATCGCCAAGCGGCTGCAGGCGCTGGAGCAGCAGATGTACCAGCACGCGCGCGATCTGGAGTTCGAAGATGCCGCCCGCGTGCGCGACCAGATCCGTCAGTTGAAGGAGGCCAGTCTGGGCTGAACAACGCGTTGTGAAATATCTTCACAAAAGTGTTGCGCTTTCCAGGGGGCGTCCGTAATATACGCGGCCTGCACCGACGCATTCGCAGCGGGGCAGGGAAGCAAAACGGGCGGTTAGCTCAGCGGTAGAGCACTACCTTGACATGGTAGGGGTCACAGGTTCGAACCCTGTACCGCCCACCACTTCAGTCCCGGAGACTGCAGTGGCACAACAGAAAAGCCAGCCCTAGGGTTGGCTTTTTTGCTATGTGCATTTCCTGACAGCGCACTGCATGCCGCACTGATACCGCGTGCCGCCTCCGCCGTGGACACTCAGGGTTTGCCGGGTGCTGCCCATGCGACGAGTGCTACACACCGGCACCCTGGCTGCACGCGCGCCTCTCCCGATCTTCGGCAAGGCGTGCGTCGTCGCGCTGTTGACAGGCATCTGCGTGATCGTCTTCTCGCCTCGGCTGCTGCCGCTGGGGTGGGGCCTTGCTGCGGCGGCTGTCGGCATCCTGCTCTGGATGCTGCCCTGCCGCTTCCGCCTCCTCGGCGCTGTCCTCTTCGGTATCGGCTGGGCCGCCGTGCACGGTCACGCCGGGCTGGCGCAGCAGCTGCCCCCCGGCGCCCCGCCGATGGACCACACGCTGCACGGGCGCGTGATCAGCCTGCCTCACCACGGCGCCGGCGGTACCCGTTTCCGATTCCGGGTGGATGATGGTCCGACGATGCCAGCTGAACTTCGCGGCCGTGACCTGGCACTGGGCTGGTATGACGGGTTCCCTAGCGCAGCCGATGACCGGCGGCGCACCCTCCAGGCCGGCGAACGCTGGTCGCTCACCGTCCGTGCCCGTCCACCGCGCGGGCGGGTGAACCCGGGCGGGTTCGACGCCGAGGGCTATGCGTTGCGGCAGCGGGTGGCTGGCAACGGGTACGTACGGGAGCCTGCCCAGGCGCATCCGCTGGGGGAGCCGACCGGACTGCCCGCCTGGCGGGAGCGGATGGCCGAGGCGATCGCCAGGGCGATCCAGGGCGACGGCCGTCGCTTCGTCCAGGCATTGGCACTCGGCGATACGCGCGGTCTCAGCCAAGGGGACTGGGACGACCTGCGTGCTCTGGGGGTGACCCACCTGGTGGCGATCTCCGGCTTTCATGTCGGTGTGGTGGCAGGCGTTGCCGCGCTGCTGGCCAGCGGGCTCTGGCGCTGCGTGCCGCTGATCGGCCTGTACGTGCCGCGTCCTATGGGGGCCGCGGCTGCGGCCGTCGCAGGCGCGGCACTGTACGCCGCCGCAGCCGGTTTCGCGCTGCCGACGGTGCGTACCGTGCTGATGATCGCGGTAGTGGCCACTGCGCGCTGCAGCCGGCGGCGCGCAACCGTGGCGCAGTCGCTCTCTCTGGCGGCGCTGGCAATGCTGCTGTTCGACCCGCTCGCCGTGCTTGCGCCCGGGTTCTGGCTGAGCTTTGCCGGCGTGCTGTGGCTGATCTGGTGCCTGCCGGGGCGTGAGCAGGGCTGGTTGCGGGGGTTCCTGAGCGCGCAGGGCGTGGCGACCGTGGCGCTGCTGCCGTTGACCGTGGCGCTGTTCGGGCAGGCCTCGCGTGCGGGGCCGCTGGTGAACCTGGTGGCGATTCCGTGGTGGACGATGGTAGTGGTGCCGCTGGCGTTGCTCGGCACTGCCCTGGAGGCTGTGGTCGACGGAGCGGGGCGCTGGCCCTGGCAGTTGGCGGCGTGGTGTTTCGAGGCGAGCTGGTGGCTGTTCGGGTACGCCGCGCGCAGCGAGCTGTCGTTGTGGTGGCTGCCGCAGGCGAACCGGTGGGCACTCATCGCCGCGGTGTTCGGGGTGTTCTGGCTGCTGCTGCCGCGCGGCAGCGGTGGCCGGGTTCCCGCGCTGCTGCTGTGCCTGCCGCTGCTGTGGCCGGCGCGTCATGGGCCGGCCGAGGGCGAAGTGGAACTATTGGTGATGGATGTGGGGCAGGGCCTGGCGGTAGCAGTGCGCACGCGCCGCCACACGCTGCTGTACGACACCGGCCCGGGGGCCGACGATGGCTTCGACGCGGGCGAGCGGATCGTGGTGCCCACCCTGCGCGCGCTGGGGCAGGGGCGGCTGGACCGGATCATGATCAGCCATGACCACCGTGACCATACCGGGGGGCTGCGCGGTGTGCGCCGCAGCTTTCCGGACGCGATGCTGCAGGCGCCACCCGATGCCCTGCGCGGCCGCGCGTCGGCCTGCCATGCGGGGCAAGCCTGGCAGTGGGACGGGGTGACGTTCCGGGTGCTGCATCCGCCGCGCGACGAGCCGCAGTCCATCAATGACAGCAGTTGCGTGCTGCGGCTGGAAACCAGCCAGGGGGCGATCCTGCTGGCCGGTGACATCGAAAAGCGCAGCGAGGCCCTGCTGGTCCAGCACCATGCGACTCTCCTGGCGGCCGAAGCGGTGGTCGTCCCACACCACGGCAGCGCGAGCTCATCCACGCCTGCGTGGGTCGCAGCGGTCGCACCCCGGTTGGCGATCGTCTCGTCCGGCCACCGCAACCGGTTCGGGCACCCGCGTGCGGAGGTGGTCGCGCGCTGGCAGGCGGTCGGGGCTGAGGTACTCAACACCGCCGACAGCGGCGCGGTCCGTGTCTGGCTCGGGCGTGAAGGCCTGCAGGTGCGTGAACAGCGGGTTTTCGAGCGGCGTTGGTGGGATGCCGCGGAGCGGAGCCGGTCGGCTGCTATCCTATCGTCGATCAAACAGGCGGCCGCTGGGCCGGAGGATTGAAACGTGTGGGAACTGGTCAAGGCCGGTGGCTGGCCGATGCTGCCGCTGCTGCTGTTGGGCGTACTGGCTTTGGCAATCGTCCTGGAGCGTTTCTGGACCCTGCGGCGCAATGAGGTCCTGCCTCCCGGGCTGGGCCAGGAAGTGCGCAACTGGGCCGCGCGCGGCAAGCTCGACCCGAGTCACATCCAGTCGCTGCGCGGCAACTCGCCGCTGGGCGCACTGCTGGCGACCGCGCTGGAAGCGCGCAACCGTCCGCGCGATCAGATCCGTGAGCGCATCGAAGATGCCGGCCGGCATCTGGTTCATCGCATGGAGCGGTTCCTGAATGCCTTGGGCACGATCGCCTCGGCGGGCCCGCTGCTGGGCCTGCTCGGCACGGTCGTCGGCATGATCCAGATGTTCATGGGCATCCTCGACCACGGCGTAGGTGATGTGAACCAGCTCGCCGGCGGCATCGGCAAGGCGCTGGTCTGCACCGCCACCGGCATGATCGTGGCGATTCCGGCGTTGATGTTCCATCGCTACTTCAAGGGTCGCATTGCCGGTTACGTGATCGAGATGGAGCAGGAGGCCTCGGCCCTGCTGGATGCGCTTGATGGCCGCCCCGGCGTGATGAACAACGCACCACGCGGTGCGGGCGCGCAGGCGGGTGCGGCACCGGTCACGGTCAAGGGCTGACGGATGCGCATCCGCAATGACCGGATCCAGGACGAGCCGCATATCGATCTGGTCCCCCTGATCGATGTGATCCTCGTCCTGATCATCTTCTTCGTGGTCACCACCACCTTCGATGCGCGCTCCACACTGCAGCTGCAGTTGCCGACCGCCAGCCAGCAGGACACCACCGAGCCGCCGCGCTCGCTGAGCGTTTTGGTCAATGCCGAGGGGCGGTACTTCATCAACGACCAGGAAGTGCTGCGCACCGACGTCGAGTCGGTCAAGCAGACCATTGCCGCCGTCGCCGGCAGCGATCGGGAACAGACCGTGCTGTTGCGCGCCGACGCGCGCACGCCTTACCAGGCTGTCGTCACGGCCCAGGATGCTCTGGGCCAGCTGGGCTTCCGCCGCATCGCCATCGCTACCGCGCCGGAGGTGCGTCCATGAGCAAGAAACATTCCCCCGTCTGGCCGATCTACAAGCGCTTGCTCGGGTATACCGGCGCCTACTGGGTGTTCATGGTCGCGGCCGTGGTCGCGATGGTGGTCGAGGCCCTGGCCGGGTACAGCTTCACCAAGTTGATGGAGCCGCTGGTCAACCGGGGCTTCGTCAACCCGGAGCCGCGCATGGCGGTGATCCTGCCGCTGACCATCCTCGGGTTGTTCATGATGCGCAGCCTGGCCACCCTGGTCAGCGATTACGCGCTGGCCCGCACCGGCCGCAGCGTCGTACGCGATCTGCGTGAGCAGGTACTGGAGAAGTACCTGCACCTGCCGTCCTCGCATTTCGATGCCGAGGCCACGCCGGTGATGGTCAGCCGCCTGAACTTCGATACCGAGCAGGTCACCCAGGCCAGCGCCGATGCGCTCAAGACCCTGGTGGCCGATACCCTCACCATCATCGCGATGCTGGTGGTGATGCTGCAGATGAGCGTCAAGGTCACCATGGCGATGCTGGTCGTGGTGCCGCTGATCGGCGTGATCGTCTCCATCGTCGGCAAGCGCTACCGCCGTATCAGCCGTGGCATCCAGGACGGTATGGGCGGCATGGCGCAGACCGCCGAGCAGTCCCTGGCCGCGCAGCAGGAAGTGAAGGTGCATGGCACGCAGGCGCACGAGATCTCACGCTATTCGCGGCTTGCCAACCGCATGCTCGGCCTGAACATGAAGGTGGAAACCACGCGCGCGCTGGCGTCCAGCACGGTGCAGTTCCTGGCCGCGTTGGCGCTGGCGGTGATCGTGTGGGTGTCGACCCGCGAGGCGCTGGCCGGCAAGCTCAACGCGGGCCAGTTCATGGGCCTGATGACCTCGATGATGGCGATCATTCCGTCGCTGCGTCGCCTGACCAGCGTGCAGACCTCGATCTCGCGCGGTGTGGCGGCGGCCGAGCGCCTGTTCGGGATTCTGGACATGCCGGTCGAGCGCGACGAAGGCATCCAGCGGATCGGCCGCGCCCGTGGCGAGCTCGCGTTCGAGCACGTGATGCTGCGCTATCGCGAAGACACCGGCATCGCGCTGGACGACATCAGTTTCGTGGCCAAGCCCGGCACGGTCACGGCGATTGTCGGCCGCTCGGGCAGCGGCAAGACCAGCCTGATCCGGCTGGTGCCGCGCTTCTACGAACCCAGCGGTGGCCGCATCACGCTGGATGGGGTGGCGCTGGACGATTATCCGCTGGCCGACCTGCGTCGCCAGGTGGCGATGGTCGGGCAGAAGGTCATGCTGTTCGATGACACCGTGGGCGCCAACATCGCCTACGGCATGGACGCGACCGAAGCGCAGATCCGCGCTGCCGCCGAAGCGGCCAATGCGTGGGAGTTCATCGCGCGCATGCCGCAGCAGCTGCAGACCCCGGTCGGCGAGAACGGTGCGCTGCTCTCCGGCGGCCAGCGTCAGCGCCTGGCGATCGCCCGCGCGATTCTGCGCGACGCGCCGATCCTGATCCTGGATGAAGCCACCGCCGCGCTCGACAACGAATCCGAGCGCCTGGTGCAGGACGCCCTGCAGCGCCTGATGCCCGAGCGCACCACGCTGGTGATCGCGCACCGTCTGTCCACCATCGAACATGCCGATCAGGTGCTGGTGATGGACCATGGCCGCATCGTCGAGCGCGGTACGCACAACGAACTGCTGGCGCTGGGTGGCCTGTACGAGCATCTGCACAAGATGCAGTTCCGCGAAAGGCAGTCTTGATGGCCGGCAAGGGTACGCACACGCCGTCGTACTGGTATGACGGCACCGCGATTCCGTTCCTGGCACGCGTGGCGTCGCCGCTGTACGGCGCGGCGATCGCGCTGCGTCGGATGGCGTATCGCCGTCGCTGGCTCAAGCGGCATTCGCTGCCGGTGCCCGTCGTGGTGGTTGGCAATGTCACCGCCGGTGGCACCGGCAAGACCCCGCTGACGATCGCGCTGGTCAACCGCCTGCGCGAAGCCGGCTGGAAGCCGGGCGTCGCCAGCCGTGGTTATGGCCGCGCAGACGCAGGGACGCCGCGCTGGGTGCTGGCCAGCACCGATACCGCTGTCGGCGGCGACGAGCCGGTGCTGATCGCCTGGAAAACCGGCGTGCCGGTGCGGGTGGATGCGGACCGTGTGGCGGCCGGCAAGGCGCTGGTCGAGGCGGGCTGCGACATCATCGTCTGCGACGATGGCCTGCAGCACTACCGGCTGGCGCGCGACATCGAAATCGAAGTCGTCGATGCCCAGCGTCGCTACGGCAATGGACGGCTGATTCCCGCCGGGCCGCTGCGCGAGCCGGCCAGCCGTGCGCGCGACTGCGATTTCCGGGTGGTCAACATGGGCCAGGCCAGCGATGGCACCGAAGCGCAGACCGCCTGCGGCTTCGGGGAATGGCCGATGCAGCTGCGCATCGACAGCGCGCAGCCATTGCAGGGCGGCCGCGCGCGGCGCCTGTCGCATTTCCAGGGCCAGCGCGTGCATGCGGTGGCCGGTATCGCCAATCCGCAGCGCTTTTTCGACATGCTGCGTGCGCAGCGTATCGGCGTGGTGCCGCATGCCTTCGCCGATCACCATGCCTACCAGCCAGCGGATCTGCGCTTTGGCAGCGAACTGCCGGTGCTGATGACCGAGAAGGACGCGGTCAAGTGCAAGGCCTTCGCCACCGAATGGCACTTTGCCGTGCCGTTGTCGGCCGAGTTGCCCGCCGCGTTCTGGATCAGCCTGCTGGACCGCGTCGAGAAGCTCGGCAAGCGTTGACGGGCCCGGTGCCGCGTGCGGCACACTCAGGCCCTGACTGCATTCCCTTCGTACAGGTCATTCTCCATGAGCGCTTCCGCCGAGTTCGTCGTCGCCATTCCCGCCCGCTACGCCGCCTCGCGGCTGCCGGGCAAGCCGCTTCGCCTGCTCGGCGGCCAGCCCCTGGTGCTGCGCGTGGCGCAGCGCGCCCTGCTGGCCGGTGCGCGCGAGGTGTGGGTCGCCACCGATGACCAGCGCATCGCCGACGCGCTGCAGGGCTTGGCCGAGGTACGGGTGGCGATGACCTCGACCGCGCATGCCTCCGGCACCGATCGTCTGGCCGAGTGCGCCGCACAGGCAGGCTGGTCCGATGACACCCTGGTGGTGAACCTGCAGGGCGATGAACCGTTCGCCCCCGCCGAAGGCATCCGCGCGGTGGCCGAAGCCCTGGTCTACAGCGGTGCGGAGATGTCCACGCTGGCCACCCCGGTGGAAGATGCCGACACCCTGTTCGACCCGAACGTGGTCAAAGTGGTGCGCAAGCAGAACCTGGATGCGTTGTACTTCAGCCGCGCGCCGATCCCGTGGCACCGCGATGCCTTCGCGCGCTCGCGCGACACGCTGTCCGGCCCGCACTGGCTGCGCCATATCGGCATCTACGGCTACCGGGCCGGCTTCCTGCGCCAGTTCGCCGCGTTGCCGGCCGGCACGCTGGAGCAGCTGGAATCGCTGGAGCAGCTGCGTGTGCTCGAAGCGGGGCACCGCATCAGCGTTGCGCTGACCCCGGCCGAGTTCCCGCCCGGCATCGACACCCCGGAGGATCTGGCACGCGCCGAGGCCTGGTGGGCAGCGCATCCGTGACCGTGGCACGACGGTTGCATGACGCCGAGTCCGGCATAATCGGGGCATGAACGTCCAGCCCGTCCAGGATCTTCCTGAATTCGCCACCTGGCTCAACGCCAAGCCGACCACCCTGGCCGAGCTTCAGGGCCGGCCCGTCGTGCTGGCCTTCGTCAACGCCGCCTCGGTGTGGTGCGCGCAGCGGCTGGCCGAGCTCGCGCAATGGCAATCGCGCAACCCGGGCAAGCTGCAGGTGCTGGTGCTGCAGGTGCCGCGTTTCGATGGCGAGCGGGATCCCGAGCAGTCCCTCAAGCTGTTGCGTCGCCAGGGCCTGAGCGCCCCGGCGTTGCTGGATGCGGAGTGGGATGGGTGGCGACGCTTCGGCGTGACCGCATGGCCGACCCTGGTCCTGCTGGATGCCCAAGGGCGCGAGCGCGAACGTCTGGTCGGTCTTGGCGGGGAGCTGGAGCGTAACCTCGCTGCACTGTGCGAGGGCAGCTCCCGGCCGTCCGATGAGGACCTGCACGGCGCCCGCGAACTGAGCCCCGAGCCGCGCCTGGCGCTGCGCTTTCCGACCGGCCTGGCAGTCACCACCGAGCGGCTGTACATCGCCGATACCGGTCACCACCGCGTGCTGGAGTGCAGTCACGGCGGCCGCGTGCTGCGGCAGTTCGGGATGGGCACGGCCGATTTCATGGATGGGGATCAGGCTCAGGCCGCCTTCCACCATCCGCAGGGTCTCGCGCTGGAGCGCGAATGGCTCTACGTCGCCGATACTGGCAATCATGCGCTGCGCCGGATCAATCTGCTCTCCGGCCAGGTCGACACGCTGTGCGGCACCGGCCGCCCCGGTGAGCCGATCGAAGGGCCGGTCGCCGATCCCCGCCGCACCGCACTCAACCACCCGCAGGGGCTGGCCGTCGCCGACAACCAGATCCACATCGCGATGGCCGGCGACAACCGCATCTGGAGCTATCACCTGGGCCAGCGCAGCCTGCAGTGGCGCGCCGGCAGCGGCGCCATCGACGAGCGTGACGGCAGTGGTCACCTGGCCGCCTTCGCACAGCCGTGCTCGGTCGCCGCGGTCCAGCAGGTGCTGTACGTCTGCGATGCGCTCGGCTCGTCGATCCGCGCCATGCAGCTGCGGGGCGATCTCGTGCAGACGCTGGTCGGGCAGGGCCCGTGGACCTTTGGCGAGCAGGACGGCGCACGCGCGTCGGCGCTGCTGCAGTATCCGCAGGCGATCGCGCTGAGTCCGGATGCGCCGCTGCTGTGGATCGCTGATTCCGGCAACGGCCGTCTGCGCACGCTGCGCCTGGGCGGTGGTGAGCTGAGTACGCTGGAGTTGCCGCGGCGCCTGCATGGCCCGGCTGGCCTGGCGTTGGGCGGTGGCGCAGTCTGGATCGCCGAGACCGATGCGCACGCCGTGCTGCGATTCGACCCCGTCAGTGGTGTCCTGAGCGACGTGCCGATCAACGAATGACTGTTTCTTCCGCCCCCGCCTTCGATGGCAAGGCATTTGCGGCCCACCTGAGCACCGCCCCCGGCGTGTACCGCATGTACGCCGCCGACGACACGCTGCTTTACGTCGGCAAGGCGCGCGCGCTGCGCAATCGCGTGGGCAGCTACTTCAACGGCACGCCAAAGACCACGCGGATCATGTCGATGCTGTCGCAGGTCGCGCGCATGGACGTGACCGTGACCCGCTCGGAGGCCGAGGCGCTGCTGCTGGAAAACCAGCTGATCAAGTCGCTCTCGCCGCGCTACAACGTCTCCCTGCGCGACGACAAGACCTATCCGCACGTGCTGCTCACCCGCGAGCAATGGCCGCGCATCGCGCTGCACCGTGGCCCGCGTGCGGTGCCTGGGCGCTACTTTGGTCCGTACCCGGGCGTCACCGCCGTGCGCGAAACGCTCAACCTGATGCACAAGCTGTTCAAGCTGCGCAGCTGCGAAGACAGCGTGTTCCGCAACCGCTCGCGGCCCTGCCTGCAGTACCAGATCGGCCGCTGCAGCGCGCCCTGCGTTGAGCTGGTGGCTCCGGAGGATTACGCCGAATCCGTGCGCCGCGCCTCGATGTTCCTGGAAGGCAAGAGCGATCAGCTGGCGCGCGAGCTCGGCACTCAGATGCAGACCGCCAGCGAAGCACTGGAGTTCGAGCAGGCGGCGCGCCTGCGCGATCTGATCGCCTCGCTGCGCAGCATGCAGACCCGCCAGTACGTGGATGGCCGCGCGGCCGATCTGGACGTGCTCGCCTGCGCCACCCAGGGCGCCAGCGCCTGCGTGCTGCTGCTGGCCTTCCGTGATGGCCGCAACATGGGCACGCGGCCGTTCTTTCCGCGCACCAATGGCGAGGAGAGTGCCGACGAAGTGCTGGGCGCGTTCGTCTCCCAGTACTACGCCGAGCATGCGCCGCCGCGCGAGATCCTGCTCGACCGTGAGATTCCCGATGCCAGCCTGATCGAATCGGCCTTGAGTGCTTCGGCCGAGCACAAGGTGCAGCTGCGATGGAACGTGCGTGGTGAGCGCGCCGGTTATGTGGAACTGGCCGCACGCAATGCGCAGATCACCCTGGTGACCGAGCTGGGCAGCCGCACCGCCCAGCACGCGCGCAGCGAAGACCTGCGGCAGATGCTCGGCCTGACCGAGCAGGTCAAGCGCGTGGAGTGTTTCGATATCAGCCACACCATGGGCGAGGCCACCGTGGCCTCGTGCGTGGTGTTCGATGCGGCGGGCCCGGTCCGCAGCCAGTACCGCCGCTTCAACATCAGCGGCATCGAGCCTGGCGATGACTACGCGGCGATGCACCAGGCGATCGAACGGCGGTTCCGCCGCGCGGTCGAAGAAGACGGCGTGCTGCCCGACCTGCTGCTGATCGACGGCGGCGCCGGCCAGCTGGCCCAGGCGCAGTCCGCGCTGGCCGATCTGGGCGTGGAGGGGGTGATGCTGGTCGGCGTGGCCAAGGGCGTGGAGCGCAGGGCAGGGCATGAAGCCTTGGTCATGCCGGACGGCCGCGAGCTGCGCCCGGGCGCAGCCTCACCGGCACTGCAGTTCATCCAGCAGGTGCGTGACGAGGCGCACCGCTTCGCCATCACCGGGCACCGCGGGCGCCGCCAGAAGGCCCGCATGACCAGCAAACTTGAAGATATTCCCGGCATCGGCCCGCGCCGGCGCGCCAGCCTGCTCAAACATTTCGGCGGCCTGGTCGGCCTGAAAGCCGCCGGCGAAGCGGAAATCGCGAAAGTGGACGGCATCAATGACGCCCTCGCTGCGCGTATCTACGCTAACCTTCATGGACTGCCCACGCCCGACGCGGCGGGCGAGTAGAGAGACGCAATGAAGTTGACCCTCCCCACCTGGCTGACCCTGCTGCGGATCGTGATGATCCCCGTCCTGGTGCTGGTGTTCTATCTCCCCTACAAGTGGACCAATTTCGCGTCCGCGGCGATCTTCGGCCTGGCTGCGCTCACCGATTGGCTCGACGGCTGGATCGCCCGCCGCTACGACCTGCAGTCCGCGTTCGGGGCCTTCCTCGACCCGGTCGCGGACAAGCTGATGGTGGCCGTGGCGCTGTTCCTGATCGTGCAGGGCCATCCCACCGCGTGGATGGCGGTCTGGGCGGCGGTGATCGTCGGTCGTGAAATCGCCGTCTCGGCACTGCGTGAATGGATGGCTGAAATCGGTCAGCGCGCCAAGGTGCGTGTGGCGGTGATTGGCAAGGTGAAAACCACCGCGCAGATGGTCGCGCTGCTGTGCCTGCTGTACTCGGTCGCACCGCACACCCCGATGCAGGACATCTGGATGGGCACGCAGGTCTTCCACATCGGTGACTGGACCCTTGCGATCGCCTCGATCCTGACGCTGTGGTCGGGCCTGCAATACCTGCACGCCGCGTGGCCAAGCCTTCGCGAAGACGAACGCCTCGCGCGTGAGAACGCCAGAGCAAAAAAGAATGCGTAAGGGCTGTTGACAGAGAGGCATTTGGCTGTAGAATTTCGCCTCCCAAGCGGGAATAGCTCAGTTGGTAGAGCGCAACCTTGCCAAGGTTGAGGTCGCGAGTTCGAGTCTCGTTTCCCGCTCCAGATACCGTATTTCATCGTGATCCGTCCCGATGCGATGCAACGAAAAAAGCGACCTTCCGGGTCGCTTTTTTCGTTTGTGGGCTTCGACGGTCAGTGACGCTTCCCGATGCGGACGTTGCACCAGGTGTGGATGTTCCGCTGATCGAACCGGGGGCATGTGTTGCTGACCGGCACGTACACGTAGAGCGCCTGCTCCGTATGTGCGAAGTGGTAGTAGTTCGTGCGGTCTTTGCCGTACAACCAGTAGTTCGATGAGCCCTGGTTGATGACGTAGGGTTCGAACGACACGATCGACGATTCAGCAGGAAGGATGTTGCTTCTGTCGGTCAGCATCAGCCAGGCGTTGGATAAGGCAGGGGTGGTCGTGCCGACGACAGCGACGGCTGCGATCGCGAAGAGCGCTCCGGCGATGGCAAAGCGGGCGATGCGGAAATGGTGTGGCATGGCGGCGATTTCACAGGGGGCGAGGGGCTGAGCTGGTGCCGCCGCGGGCCGTTGGGCGTGATGCGGCAGCGCACTGACAGGGTGCGAAAAGGATGTTGACGACGTGAAGGAATTCCGACAGAATAGCGCTCCTTCGACGCAGGTCGAGGGGCCGACAGCCTCCAGCGCCCCAGGGTGCGGTGCGGTCGGGGCAAGCGAAAGTCTGCGGGAATAGCTCAGTTGGTAGAGCGCAACCTTGCCAAGGTTGAGGTCGCGAGTTCGAGTCTCGTTTCCCGCTCCAGATTTCGACAGGGCCCCCTTGGGGCCTTGTTTTTCTCCGCGGTGGCACGCGGGCATCCGGTCCGGACGCATCGGCCGGGATGTGAAAAAAAGTGTGAAAAAGCTGGTGTGTTTCGAGTGGTTTCGGTAACATACACGCTTGATTTTGCGGGAATAGCTCAGTTGGTAGAGCGCAACCTTGCCAAGGTTGAGGTCGCGAGTTCGAGTCTCGTTTCCCGCTCCAAATCCTGACCAGGCCCCGTTCTCGGGGTCTTGTTTTATCGGGGCACGCAACACGCCTTCGATGATCGTAGGGTCACCGGCCTGGTGGCAGAGTGGTCATGCAGCGGACTGCAAATCCGCGTACGCCGGTTCAATTCCGACCCAGGCCTCCAATTAGAAAGTAGCCCAGAGCCCGCGAAAGCGGGCTTTGTGCGTTGTGGGCCTCATTCAGGTTCGCAGACCTGAACCGACGAGGCCTACACAACCGGCTTCGTATGCTGCGGCCGTCCACTTTGGCAGCCTTATGCAGACACAAAAAGCGCGCGTAGCAACCGGCATCGACGGGCTCGACAGCATTCTCGGCGGAGGCTTTCCCCAAGGGCGGCTGTACCTGCTCGAAGGCCCGCCCGGGTCGGGCAAAACCACGCTGTCCCTGCAGTTTCTGCTGCATGGGCTGAGCAAGGGCGAACGCTGTCTCTACATCACCCTCTCCGAAACGGCCGACGAGCTGCGCGAAGTCGCACATGCGCATGGTTGGTCCCTGGATGGGCTGGACCTGTTCGAGCTGGCCTCGGCCGAGGAGGCGCTGGGCGATGGCCGGATGCAGTCCGTGCTGCACTCCTGGGAGGTGGAGCTGGATGAGACGGTGAAGCTGATCCTGGGCGAGGTGGAACGGATCAAGCCGCATCGGGTGGTGTTCGATTCGCTGTCCGAACTGCGGCTGCTATCGCAGGATCCGCTGCGCTACCGTCGCCAGATTCTGTCGCTCAAGCAGTTCTTCGCGCCCAAGAGCGCCACGGTCGTGCTGGTCGATGACATGACCGCCACCGGTGAAGAGCGCGATGGCCAGTTGCACAGCCTCTGCCACGGCGTGGTCTCGCTCGAACGCCTGACACTGGATTTCGGCCCTGCGCGGCGGCGCATGCATGTACAGAAACTGCGCGGCGTGAACTTCACCGCCGGCTATCACGACATGACCATCCGCGAAGGCGGCCTGGAGGTTTTCCCGCGGTTGATCGCCTCGGACCACCACGCAAAATTCGTCGGTACGCCCATCAGCAGCGGGGTGGCCGAGATCGACAGCCTGCTCGGCGGCGGGCCGCTGCGGGGCACCAGCACCTTGATCACCGGCCCCGCCGGCAGCGGCAAGACCAACGTGGCGCTTCAATATGTCTGGGCCGCCTGCGAGCGCGGTGAACACTGCTGCATCTTCGAATTCGATGAGCGCATCGGTACCCTGCTGGCCCGTGCGGAATCGCTGGACATCGATCTCAGCAAGCACCTGGCGTCGGGCCTGCTGGAGATCCAGCAGGTGGACCCGGCCGAGATTTCGCCGGGGGAGTTTGCCTGGAACATGCGGCGTGCGGTCGAGGAGCGCCAGTGCAGGCTGCTGGTGATCGACAGCCTCAACGGCTACGTCACCGCGATGCCGCAGGAGAAGCAGTTGATGCTCCAGCTGCACGAGATGCTGTCCTATCTCAACCAGAGGGGCGTGGCGACGATCCTGATCAATCCGCAGCATGGCCTGGTCGGCACGATGTCGACCGGCAATCTCAACGTCTCCTATATCGCCGATTCGGTCGTGCTGTTCCGCTTCTTCGAATCGCAGGGGCGCATCCGCAAGGCGATCTCGGTCATCAAGAATCGCGGCGGTGCGCACGAGAACACGATCCGTGAGCTGAAGATCGATGGCAAGGGCATTTCGCTCAGTGCGCCACTCAATGAGTTCAAGGGAATCCTGACGGGTACGCCAGAGTTCGTCGGCAATACGGCGCATCTGCTGGGCCATACCAGTGGAGAATGACGACGCTTCCGGCGTGGTGCACATCGTTGCGCCGTTTGGCCGCGATGCGCACAGCATCGCCTCCGTGCTCAATGCCGCTGGGCTGAGGACCACGATCCACGACAGCCTGTCGGGGCTGGTCGACGCGCTCGACGGTGACGTGGGCGCGGTGGTGGTGACCGAGGAAGCTGTCACCAAGGGTGCCGGTGTGCTGCTGGAGCCGCTGTCCCGGCAGCCGTCATGGTCGGATATTCCGTTCATCCTGTTGCGCTCGCCCCGCTCGAAAAAGCGTCCGTTGGCCGATCCCGACCTGCAACTGGCACTCAACATCGTCGAGCTGGATCGGCCGCTTGGCAGCAGCTCGCTGCTCAGTTCAGTGCGCAGTGCGCTGCGCGCCCGTGACAAGCAGTTCCTGGTCCGTGATCAGATGCGCGCGCTGGCCGACAGCCGTGCGGCGCTGGAGCGCAGCGAGGCCGAGCTGCGCCTGGTCGCCGATGCCATGCCGGTCCTGATTGCCTTCATCGACCGCGATCTTCAGTATCGTTTTGCAAACAAGGCGTATGAATCCTGGTTCGAGCGCCCCGTCTCGGAGGTGATCGGCAAGCGCGTGCCCGAGGTGTTCGGCGAGGAGATATGGGCGACGCGTCGGCCGATGATCGAGCGCGCGATGGCGGGCGAGCACATCATGTTCGAAGTCAATTGGCCCTTCAGTGACGGCCGCCGCCGCGACAGCGAAATCCGCTACTCGCCGCGCTTCAACGCAGACGGCGAGCCGGACGGATTCCATGTATTCGTCACCGATGTCACGGCGTCCAAGCTGGCACTGGAAACCAGTCAGCAGCACGCTTCCGATCTGGAGGCGATGGTGGCAGAACGCACCGCCGAACTGGAGCGTCAGATGGCCGCGCGAGAAGCCAGCGAAGCTGCGCTGCGCCAGTCGCAGAAGATGGACGCGATTGGGCAGCTGACCGGCGGTATCGCCCACGACTTCAACAACATGTTGACCGGCATCCTGTCGTCGCTGGATATCGTGCGCATGCGTCTGGAGATGGGGCGGATGGATGGCCTGGAACGTTTTCTGGACGCGGCCACCGCCTCCAGCCAGCGGGCAGCGGCCTTGACGCAGCGGCTGCTGGCGTTCTCCCGCCGGCAGTCGCTGGATTCCAGAACGGTCGATCTCAACGAATTGGTCGGCTCGACACAGCATCTGCTGCGCAGCACGCTGGGCGAGACGATCCGCATCCGCACCGCACTCAGCGACACGCCGTTGCGCGCCAACCTGGACAGCAACCAGTTCGAGAGCGCGCTGCTCAATCTGGCCATCAACGCCCGCGACGCGATGCCCGATGGCGGCGAGCTGACCCTGCGGACCGCGCACGTGGACGTGGAAGAAGGCCAGATGCTTGCCGTGCCGGCCGGTGAATATGCGCTCGTCGCCGTGTCCGACTCCGGCACCGGCATGCCGCCCGAAGTGGTGGAACGTATTTTCGAGCCGTTCTTCACCACCAAACCGATCGGCAAGGGAACAGGGTTGGGCATGTCCATGATCTATGGGTTCATGCAGCAGTCCGGTGGCCACATCACCGTGGATTCCACGCCGGGGCAGGGCACCACGGTCTCGCTGTTCATGCCGGTGGTGCATGACGCCCCCACCGAAAAAGAGGCCGCCAATGCGCAGCCGGTCTCGTTGGGCGCCGGTCAGTCGATCCTGGTGGTGGAAGACGATGCGCAGGTACGCATGCTGGTGACGGTGGTGCTGGAAGAGCTCGGCTACACCGCCGAGGTCGTGGAGGATGCCGACGGCGCGATTCCGATCCTTGCTTCGTCGAAGAAGATCGATCTGTTGATCACCGACGTCGGGCTGCCGGGCCTCAACGGCCGCCAGTTGGCCGAGATCGCGCGTCAATCCCGCCCGGCGCTGCCGGTGTTGTTCATGACCGGCTATGCGGAGAAGGCGCAGGAACGGTCCGCGTTTCTCGACAACGGCATGGCCATGATCGCCAAACCCTTCCTGCTGGATGCATTCAGTGAGGCGGTACGTCGTTCGATGTCCGCCCCGGCGCAATGACGGTGGCAGGAGGGCAGACAGCGAAAGATCGGTGGGTAGTTCCCTGCGATTGTCCGCCATGTTCTGAACGCTTCAGACAGCCGGTTTATTTACCTACCTGAAAGTGCCAGCATATTCACTTTGAAGCCGTTGGAGTTTGTCCCATGCCCCTGTGTGCAGTCGCGTATGTCAGCGACGTTGCGGGTCCGTTGTCCGCCGAGCATCTCGACGCACTGGTCGATGATGCGGTGCGCTTCAACAGCCTGGCCGGGGTTACTGGAGTGCTGCTCTACGATGGTGACCGGTTCCTGCAGTACTTCGAAGGCCCGGATGACGGGGTATCGGCGGTGCACGAGCGGGTGCTGCAGGCGCGCAGTCACCGGGGCATCATCGAGTTGGGCCGGGCGCGCGTGCCGAAGCGGTACTTTCCGTATTGGAGCATGCGGTGGCTGGGTGTGGAGCCCGCGCTGATCAAGCAGTTGGCATCGGCAGACTGGCAGGCATTCGCCGATGCGGTCCGCGGCGGCCCCCCCCCGCAAAGCGCCATGGAGTGCCTGTTGCGCTTTGTCGCTCCGCATCTTCCCACCAGCAGTGCGCCCGATTCCGCGCCGTTGCGCTGACGCTGGGCGGGCAACGCTGAAACGCTGGCGCTGGCACGCACCGCAGTACGGGGCGGTGACATATTCCTGTCACCACCCTGGTTTCATGATGAAACCCCGGGGGACGCCGATTCTGAATTGTTCAGCATGTAGGGAATGCGGGCAGTCCCGGTAATTGACTTACTGCGAAGACCGTGCAAATTTTAAGTGAACCCGAAGTGAATCAATCTCGCCCGGGTGTCTGTCGTCCCTGAAGCAGAGCAAGTCCCACGGAGGTCGTATGGATTACGGCGTACATGACTTGGCTGACGGAGTGCGATCCGAGCTGGAAGCCAGCTATGTGAAACATGGCTGCGGCCCGGAATTCTGGTCCACCTACCAGCGTGTGCTCGAGCGGTTGGTACCGCCCGCCCAAGGCACCGCGCGAACACGTGTCACCAATGAGTTGGCCCTGGTCATCGAACAGCTCGGCATCGTGCGCCGTGCGCAACTGGTGCCGCCCAGGAGTGCACGCGCCCGCGTGCGCTGAGACCGGTCGGGGGACCGGGATCGCTTCCGGATGCCGTTGGGGAACACCGGCATTACACGAGGTGATGAACACCGATAGCCAGCAGCGCCAGCAGCGTGCCGGCGGCTGCGAGCGTGCGCGGACGCAGCCAGCGGCGAGAGCGCTGCTGCAGGGCGTTGTCGCTGGCGTAGCGCAGCAGCCCTGAAGGGAATTGCCAGGCCTGCAGGCGCGCATCGCACGCCTCCACGCAGGCACCGCAGCCGATGCAGTCCGGGAATGGGCCTGCGCGCACATCCAGGCCCATCGGGCACGCGCTGGTGCAGGCGCCGCAGTCCAGGCAATCGCCGAGACGATCAGCGCTGAAGTGCGGCATCGGCCCGGCGATTGCTTCGTGCGCGGCCCGGAAGGCGTAGTCGCTGGCACTGGTCGGATCGAGCAGGCCGCGCCCCCGCGCGTCGATCCCGCCGAGGCCGGCCACGCGGGGTCCGCGCGGCTCGCCGCGCCGTGCGTGGTACTGCATGCGCGGCGTATCGCTGTCACAGAACGCGCCGTGGATGCGCGCGTACGGGCACAGATCGCGGCATACCTGCTCGCGCAGGAAGCCGGCATTGCCCCAGGTGGCCGCGGTGTAGAACACGATCCAGAAGGTCTCCCATCCGTTCCAGGCCAGCGGCCAGAGGTTGCCGACCAGGCCGTGCATCGGGCTGAAGAAGCCGACGAACGTGATGCCGGTCCAGCCCGCCACGAGTGCCCACAGCGCGTGCCGGGCGATCCGGGCGGCACCAGGCGAGGGCAGCCAGCGCGTGCTGCCTTGGTCAATCCAGCGGAACAGCCGGCTCCACAGCGTCTGGGGGCAGGCATACCCGCACCACACCCGGCCGGCGAGGTTGGTCAACAGCACCAGCGCGGTGGCCAGCACGGCGATCAAGCCCAGCAGCACGCCCACATCCTGCGGCCACAGTGTCCAGCCGAACAGATCGAAGCGGCGCGCGGACAGATCGAACAGCACTGCCTGGCGGCCGTCCCAGCGCAGCCACGGCAGCGCATAGAAGCTGGCCAGCAGCAGCGCGGACAGCCACGGACGCCAACGCAGCACGCCGCGATGCCGGGCAGGCTGCGGGGGCGGTGGTTGGATCAGGTGCAGTGACAGGTGCTCAGGCATGCTCACCCCAATGGCACATCGTCATCATCGCTGGGCATCGGGCGCAGCAGATACCAGGTGATGGTGCTGGCGGCGGCGGTGACGCCCCAGAACATGAAGAAGCCGAGCGTATAGCCCAGCTCGCGACTGATCGTATGCTGCGGGAAGCTGATGTCGCGCAGGCGCAGCGGGTCGACGAACGCGAAGAACACCACGCTGGCCAGGCCGGCCGCGACGAAGCTGGGCCACAGAATCGCGCCCCATTGCTGGATCAGCCGTCGGCGGCTGCCGTCGGGCGGGTCGTGCAGGTCGTTCATTGCGGCCACGGTCAGGAGGGAGGGGCAGGGCGCGGCTATACTTCGCGCCGACCGGGGGCCGGAATCGCGGGTGCGCACGTCCTGTCGAGCGCTCAGACTAGAAGGCTTCGCCACCGGCTTCATTGATCCTGATCAAGGCAGCGGCAGGCGCTGCCAGCGATGCTGGGCATTGCCGCCCGAGGATGTTCATGCCCGATCCCACCGACAACGCGCTGCCGATCCCTTCGCCCGAGCTGTGCAGCGAAGACGAGGTCACGCGGCTGGTGCACGACTTCTACGCGCGCGTCCGCGAGGAGCCGCGCCTGGGCCCGGTGTTCACGGCGCGGATCCACGACTGGGAGGCGCATCTGGCCCAACTGGTCGACTTCTGGTCGGCGATGCTGCGCGGCACTCGCCGCTTCAACGGCGCGCCGATGCCCAAGCACATGGCCATGGACGAACTGGACCGCGATCTCTTCGATCGTTGGCTGGCGTTGTTCCGGCAGACCACGGACGAGTGCGGCAACCTGCCGATGCAGCGGCTGGCCGATGATGTCGCCGAGCGCATTGCCGATACCTTCTGGCGCCGCTTCCAGATGCTGCGCTGGCCCGGCCTGCCGATGGCCGGCCGCCCGGGCCTGAATTGATCTGACGCAATGCGCGTGCGCCCATGCACGCGCAAGCTGGCGGCATGGATACCTTCTCGCCTGCCGCCGCCGGGCTCGCCTGGCACTTCGATCCCGAGCTGCTGCGTCGCCATGACCGGCCCGGCCCGCGCTACACCTCCTATCCCACTGCGCCGCACTTCCATGACGGCTACGGTGAGCCTGCGCTGCGCCAGGCGATTGCGGACAGCAACGACGTAGGCCGGCCGCTCTCGCTGTATGTGCATGTGCCCTACTGCAGCAGCCCGTGTTTCTACTGCGGTTGCAACCGGGTCATCACCCGCGACCACAGCAAGGGCATCGGTTACGTGGCGCGCGTGCTGAGCGAGGCCGACCTGATGGCCCCGCAGTTTGATCCGACGCGTGAGGTGATCCAGCTGCACCTGGGCGGCGGCACACCGAACTTTCTCGCCCCGGCGCAGATGCGTGAGCTGATCGATGGGCTGCGCCAGCGATTCAATTTCAGCACGGCCGCCTCGCGTGATTTCTCGATCGAGCTGGATCCGCGCTTTGTCACGCGCGCGGACATCGCCGTACTCGCCGAGCTTGGCTTCAACCGCGCCAGCCTCGGCGTGCAGGACTTTGATCCGGATGTACAGAAGGCGATCAACCGCGAGCAGGGCGTGGAAGCGACGCTGGACATCCTGCGTGCGTGCCGCGAGTACGGGCTGCGTTCGGTCAATGTGGATCTGATCTATGGCCTGCCCAGGCAGACCCTTGTCGGCTTCGCGCAGACGCTGGAAACGGTGCTGCGCGAGCGGCCGGATCGCCTGGCGGTGTATGGGTACGCGCATCTGCCGCATCTGTTCCGTGCGCAGCGCCAGATCGACGATGCAGACCTGCCCAGCCCGGAGCAGAAACTGGCGCTGCTGGGCCTGGCGGTACAGCGGCTGACCGATGCCGGGTATCAGTACATCGGCATGGACCATTTCGCCCTGCCCGAAGAAGACCTGTCGCGGGCGCAGCGTGCTGGGCAGCTGCACCGCAATTTCATGGGGTACACCACACATGCCGACACCGATCTGGTTGGCCTGGGGGCCAGCGCGATCAGTCACATCGGCACGACCTACAGCCAGAACCCGCGCGACCTGCCGGCGTGGGAAGCGGCGGTCGATGCTGGCCGGTTGCCGGTCTGGCGCGGCCTGCAGCTGGACGGGGACGATGTGCTGCGCGCTGAACTGATCGGCCAGTTGATGTGCCAGGGCGAAGTGGACGGCGCCGCAGTGGCCGCGCGCCATGGTGTGGACTTCGAGCACTACTTCGCCGACGCGTTGCCGGCCTTGGCGGCCCTGCAGGCCGATGGCCTGGCCGAATACGAACACGGCGTGGTGCGCGCGAGTGCGCACGGACGGCCGCTGCTGCGGCTGCTGGCGATGTGCTTTGATCGCTACCTGGCGCGTCCTGACCAGCCGGTGCGCTACTCCCGCGCGATCTGAGCGGCGCGCGCGGACCACGTGCGCATTCCAAAATCGGGCGCGATCAGGCACCCTATGCCCGCCGTTGCCCGGGTGGCGAAACTGGTAGACGCATCGGACTTAAAATCCGCCGGGGGCAACCCCATGCCGGTTCGATTCCGGCCCCGGGCACCAAGGCTTTCAGCCTGTCATCCACAACTGCACACGCGTTGTCCTGTGCAGTTTCTGTGCGAATGTGCCCCAGTACCTCGGAAACGGTGAGTCCTGCCTGGACGAGCCAGGACGCGCACGCGCGCGCTGCAGCCACGCCTGCGCGATGTCCGGTGATGCAACCGCAGCACATGCACAGATCACGATTATCGACACCATCAGAGTGGCGTTGCTGTCACGGGGTGACGTACGCAGGCGGATGGATGCGTGGCCGCGATTTCGGTACTCGGTCACAGAAACGAGATGTCGGCGGCGATTTTGTCTCAGATAATCGCCGCGACGGGCGTCACAGCGACGGTCCATTGGCGCGTCGTGCGGATCGACAACAGGTTGTTGCTGTGCAGCAAAACGTCGCCCATCACGCGCACTGCCGGAACTTTGGCGGGGTGCTCGCGAACAGCGCAGAAAATAAGAAAACTCATCGGTATTCGATCACGGAATGGGCTGTTCGCCACGGTAAATCATTGACTCAAGCTATTAATCGTGACGCCGTCATTGGGTTCCGGTGTCACTACGTGACGATATAGCGGATGCAACGAAATGGACTACTTCAAACACATGCGTGTCGGCAGCAAGCTCGCCGTGGGCTTCGGGATTCTTCTGATTCTGCTGATTTCCTCATCCTCGCTGGCGCTTTACCAGGCCGCCCGGATCGGCCAACAAGTGAGCGAGATTGAAACGAACGGCAAAAAGATGTCGCTGCTCACCACCATGCGCGGCAGCAATTACCAGAACGAGCGCAACCTGCGCGATCTGATTCTGGACGGCGAAGCGAACGGCCCGGCGATCCTGGAGCGGATCCAGCAGACCCGCGCTGCCTACGCCAAAGCGCGTGAGGACCTGGACGCGATCCCCCACAATGCCGAAGGCATGCAGGCCAAGCAGGCGATCCGGGACGCGCAGGATGCGGCAGTGGCAGCGCACAACCAGATCATCGAGCGGGCCACCGCCAATGATGATGTGGCGGCGATCAGCCTGCTCTACGGCGAGGCCGAGCCGTTGATGGCGGCCCGCTCTGCAGCCATCCAGTCGGCGGTGGAGCTGCAGGAGCGTCGCAACGCCGAAAGCGCGGCGATCGTCAACGCATCCATCCGGACCTCACGCAGCCTGTTGATCACCTTCGCCTTGGTGGCCCTGGTAGCGGGTGGGTTGCTGGCCTGGCTGATCACGCGCAGCCTGGTGGGGCCGTTGCGGCGCGCGATGGATGTCTCCCGGTCGATTGCCGATGGTCGGTTCGATACCACGGTCGGTAACACCAGTCGGGATGAAACCGGGCAGCTGCTTGCCAGCATGGATGCGATGACCCAGCGCCTGCGCGCCTTCTCCGCCGCACAGCAGGAGATGGCGCATCGCCATGATCTGGGTGAACTGGCCTACCGTATCGATGCCTCGGCCTTCCCGGGTGATTTCGGTCGAATCGCCGGCGGCACGAATGCACTGGTGGGCAGCAGCATCGAGCTGACCCAGAAGATCATTGATGTGGTGCGCAACTATGCGGTCGGCGATCTGGCCGAGGATCTGGAAGCGCTGCCGGGTGACAAGGCGCGCTTCACCGAAGCGATGTCCGTCACCAAGCAGAATCTGGCGGCGATCAACGGCCAGATCCACCGGTTGGCCTCTGCGGCTGCGGCGGGTGATTTCAGCCAGCGTGGCGATGCCGCCGCCTTCGATCACGAGTTCAAGGTGATGATCGAGCGCCTGAACACGATGATGCAGATCAGCGACGAGAATCTTCGCCAGCTTTCGGAACTGCTCAAGGCGATTGCGTCGGGTGACCTCACTGTGCGCATGGAAGGCGAGTTCCAGGGGGTGTTTGCCCGGATGCGCGACGATGCCAATACCACGGTCGGCCAGCTGACCGGCATCATCGGCAGCATCCAGGTGGCGGCGGGCAGCATCAATACCGCCGCGGTGGAAATCGCCAGCGGCAACAACGACCTGTCCCGTCGCACCGAGCAGCAGGCTGCCAACCTGGAGGAGACGGCGGCTTCGATGGAGGAGCTGACCTCGACCGTGCGCCAGAACGCCGAGCATGCCCGCCAGGCCAATCAGCTGGCGATCGGCGCCGGTGCGGTGGCCTCCGAAGGGGGCCAGGTGGTGCAGGACGTGGTGGTCACGATGCGCGGCATTGAGGCCTCGTCCAAGAAGATCGCCGACATCATCACGGTGATCGACGGCATCGCGTTCCAGACCAATATCCTGGCCTTGAATGCTGCGGTGGAAGCGGCACGCGCCGGGGAGCAGGGCAGGGGCTTTGCGGTGGTCGCCAGTGAAGTGCGCACGCTGGCGCAGCGCTCGGCCGGTGCGGCCAAGGAGATCAAGGAGCTGATCGAGGACTCGGTGGACAAGGTGGCCATCGGTGCGGGCCTGGTCGACAAGGCCGGCGTGACCATGACCGAGATCGTCACCTCGGTGCAGAAGGTCACCGACATCATGGCCGAGATTTCGGCCGCGTCGCAGGAGCAGTCGGCCGGCATCGAGCAGGTCAGCCAGACGGTGGTGCAGCTGGACGAAACCACCCAGCAGAACGCGGCGCTGGTGGAAGAGGCGACGGCTGCAGCGCGCTCGATGGAGGAGCAGGCCATTGCCCTGACCGGCGCGGTAGCGCGCTTCCGCCTGGCGGCCCAGGGCGGCGTACAGACGCAGCCGATGGCCGCGCGTGGCGCTGCCTCGTCACTGAAGGCATCAGTGCCGGCGTCCGCCCAGCCGCGTCCCGGCCGCGCTACGGTGACCCCGCTGCGGCAGGTGCCGGCGGCGACGGTCGACGGCGATTGGCGCGAGTTCTGACCGGGCCGCTCGCCTGGTCAAGGTGAGCGCCGATGACGCGGGGGCAGCCATGGGGCTGCCCTCGTTCGTTCCCGCTGCGGGGAGACATGGTCCGGGCAACGCAAACTTTACGCATTTCCTTTCGCGCCGCCCTACGCTGCGCACCATCCCGGACAAGGACACGTGATATGGCGAACTCGGTACGTGCACGGATAGCACTGATGTTGAGCATGGGGCTGCTGCTGAGCGGCGCGGTACGGGCGCAGACGACGGTTCCCCCTGCGGGGGACGTGATCGATATGGCCCCGGTGGTGGTCTCCGGTGAACAGCCTGGCCCGGGCATGTGGCAGGTCCGCAACAGCGCCGGCCACACGCTGTGGATTCTTGGCACGGTGTCACCGCTGCCGGCCAAGCTGGAGTGGCGGGCCGACGAGGTGCAGGCCGTGATCGGCAGTGCGCAGGACGTGCTCGGCTCGCCTGGCTGGGGATTGGATGCCGATGTCGGCTTCTTCGGTCGGCTGACGCTGGTGCCTTCGGCGTTGAAGGCCGCCCGCGATCCGGACGGGCGCACGTTGCGCGAGGTGCTGCCGCCGGATCTGTACGCGCGCTGGGCACAGCTCAAACAGCGCCATATCGGTCGCGATGGTGGCATCGAAAAGGATCGTCCGCTGGTGGCGGCCACCCAGCTCTACGCCGCTGCGCTGAAGGATGTCGGCCTGGGCCGTTCCTCGCCGGTGTCCAAGGTGGTGGAGAAGGCCGCCAAAGCGCACGGTCTGAAACCGGTGCAGACCCGGGTCGAAATCAAGATCGCCGATCCCCGGCAAGCGCTCAAGGAAGTGCGCGGTACGGCACTGCAGGACCTGGAGTGCTTCCGCCGCACGCTGGATGTGGTCGAACACGGGCTGCCGCTGCTGGCCGAACGCGCCAATGCCTGGGCGATGGGGGATGTCGAGGCGTTGCAGCGGCTGGCCGTGGAAGGGCAGTACGCCGCCTGTGTGGATGCGGTCGCCAACAGCGCGTTCGGTCGCCGCCGCGGCCTGAGCGACGTGGACGCCCAGGCGCAGCGCAAGTGGCTGGGCATCGCGAGCGATGCGCTGGGACGCAATGCAGTGACCTTTGCCACCGTCCCGGTGTCATCGCTGGTTTCCCCGGGGGGGTATCTGGAGCAGCTGCGCGCGCGGGGATTCGAGATAAAGGCGCCGGAGTAACGGTGTCTACACTCTGCGTTGGCTTCATGGCATAGTCAGGTTGGGTTCACCAAGGAAAGCCTTCATGCCGCTGCATGCGGTCGCTTACGTCAGCGACGCTATCGAAGGAATCGAGACGTCTGACATTGATCAGATTCTGCGTGCGGCAACGGGGTTCAACAAAGTGGCGGGGGTGACCGGCGTGCTCATGTTCGACGGCCGTCGGTTCCTGCAGTACTTCGAAGGCCCGGAAGACGGCGTGGATTCGGTGTTCCAGCGCGTGCTCAACGCGCGCATCCATCAAGGACTTCGTGAGCTGGCCCGCGGCGAGGTAGGTGCGCGGCATTTCGCACGCTGGACGATGGCGTCCGCGGCGGTAGAACCGGACGCACTGGCGCGGTTGATCGACCTGCCGTGGGAAGGCTTTGCGTTGCGGTCTTCGGTGGACGCGGCGGCGCCTACTGGGTTCGCAGCGCTGCTTGATGCATGGACCGGCGTCTCCGGCGAACTGGAACCGGCGGCGGTAACGTTGGGTTCGTAACGCAAATCAACGTTGTCCGTAACACAACGATCACGGTTGCCGACCTATTATGTGTCTACCAGCTGTGACCAGTCTTGCGGGGTTTGCCCTTGGAGGCTGTCTGAAAGGGTAGTAACCGCAGCTGGACCATTATTCCTTTGGCCGTCGTCCGTACTCTCCGCGGGCGGCGGCTTTGTTCTTTGTGGGGCAGGGGTCGGCGCGTTAGGCTTGCATGACCTGTACCCCGGCGCCTGTATCGCATGAAGCCCTCCCTGATGACGCCCCGCCTGATCGCCGGCCCGGTTCCGCTGCATGGAGCGCGGCGATGACGCGCGCCATTTCCGCATCGGCAACGCCGCACATCGGCGTGATCGGGCTTGGGTACGTCGGGCTGCCATTGACGGTGACCTTTGGCCAGCAGCAGCCGATCCTGGGCTATGACATCGACCAGGCGCGCGTCGCCGAGCTGCAGCGTGGGCATGACCACACGCTCGAGCTAGATGCCGACGAACTCGCTGCCGCCGTGTATGCGCGCTACAGCGCCGACCCCTCGGATCTGGCCGGGTGCAACGTCTACATCGTGACCGTGCCGACGCCGATCGATGCGCATGAGCAGCCCGATCTGGGGCCCCTGCGCAGTGCCAGCACGCTGATCGCCGGGCTGCTGGCGCCGGGCGATCTGGTGATCTACGAATCCACCGTGTACCCCGGCACCACCGAGGAAGTCTGCGTGCCCTTGCTGGAGGCTGGATCGGGGCTGCGCTTCAACGAAGATTTCTACTGCGGTTACAGCCCGGAGCGGATCAACCCGGGCGACCGCGAGCGCCGGCTGCCGGACATCCGCAAGATCACCTCCGGCTCAACGCCCGAGGCGGCGGCCGTGGTGGATGCGCTGTACCAACGCATCATCACCGCCGGGACCTGGCCGGCGCCCTCGATCCGCGTGGCCGAAGCGGCCAAGGTGATCGAAAACATCCAGCGCGACGTCAACATTGCCTTGGTCAACGAACTCGCGCTGATCTTCGATCGGCTCGGCATCGATACCCAGGACGTGTTGGCTGCGGCGGGCAGCAAGTGGAACTTCCTGCCGTTCCGCCCCGGCCTCGTCGGCGGCCACTGCATCGGGGTGGATCCGTACTATCTGCTGCACAAGTCCGAGAGCATGGGGTATCACCCCGATCTCATCCACACTGCGCGCCAGGTCAACAACCGCGTCGGCGAGCACGTCGCACAACGCGTGCTGGCGCTGCTGGCATCGCGCAACATCGCCATCGCCCAGGCACGCGTCCTGGTGCTGGGCGTGACCTTCAAGGAGAACTGCCCGGACCTGCGCAACAGCCGCGCGCTGGAGCTGGCGCAGCGCCTGCAGGCCACCGGGGCGCAGGTAGACGTGCAGGATCCGTGGGTCGGACCGGCGGCGCTTGCCGATGCCGATGTACGGTGGGTCGCCGCGCCCGATGCCGGCGGCTATGACGCGGTGGTGCTGGCGGTGGCGCATGACAGTTTCCGTGCCTTCGATGCGGCGCAGGTGCGCGCGCTGCTCAAGCCGCAGGGCGTGGTGTACGACGTCAAATCCGTATGGCCCCGGGAGGTGGTGGACGACCGCCTGTAGACTCGGGGGCAGCTATTGATTGAGGAAAGCCATGCATCGGTATCTCGCGTATCTGCTCGCCATCCTGTTGTTGCCGGTCTGCGTGTGGTTGGCCACGATCTGGCCCGCCTGGTATTGGGGCGTCGGCGTGACCGCGTTGCTGGCAGTGCTGGGCACCTGGGATATGCTGCAGAAGCGCAGCACACTGCGGCGCAACTACCCGGTGATGGCCCACTTCCGTTACGGGCTGGAATCGATCGGGCCGGAAATCCGCCAGTATTTCGTGCAGAGCGATCTGGAGGACGTGCCGTTCTCGCGCCAGCAACGCGCCCTGATCTACCAGCGCTCCAAGAACGAGATGGACGTGGTGCCGTTCGGCACGCTGCGCAGCACGTATGCGGTGGACTACGAGTGGATCAACCATTCGCTGGCGCCGACCGAGATCGGCCACCACGATTTCCGCATCCAGATCGGCCCGAACTGTGCCAAGCCGTATTCGGCCAGTGTGTTCAACATCTCGGCGATGAGCTTTGGTTCGTTGTCGGCCAACGCGATCCGCGCCCTCAACGAAGGCGCGCGCCGCGGCAGCTTCTATCACGACACCGGCGAAGGCTCGATCTCGCCCTATCACCGTGAGATGGGCGGCGACCTGGTCTGGGAAATCGGCTCGGGTTACTTCGGGTGTCGCGACGACAAGGGCGGTTTCAGCGAAGCGAAGTTCGTCGCCAACGCCACCCATGATCAGGTCAAGATGATCGAGATCAAGCTCTCGCAGGGCGCCAAGCCCGGCCATGGCGGGGTGCTGCCGGCGGCGAAAGTGAGCGAAGAGATTTCGATCACCCGGGGCGTGCCGATGGGGGTGGATTGCGTATCGCCCTCCAAGCACAGTGCGTTCAACACGCCGGTGGAACTGCTGCAGTTCGTCGCGCGGCTGCGGGAGCTGTCCGGCGGCAAGCCGGTCGGGTTCAAGCTGGCCATCGGCCATCCCTGGGAGTGGTTCGGTATCGCCAAGGCGATGCAGGAAACCGGGCTGCTGCCGGATTTCATCGTGGTCGATGGCGCCGAGGGCGGTACCGGTGCGGCGCCGGCCGAGTTCATCGACCACGTGGGTGTGCCGATGCACGAAGCGTTGTTGCTGGTGCACAACACCCTGGTCGGGCTGGACCTGCGCGATCGCATCCGTGTGGGTGCGGCGGGCAAGGTCACCAGTGCCTTCGAGATCGCACGCACCATCGCGCTGGGCGCGGACTGGTGCAATGCCGGGCGTGGCTTCATGTTCGCGCTGGGCTGCATCCAGTCGCTGAGCTGTCACAGCGATAAATGCCCGACCGGCATCGCCACGCAGAACCCGCATCGCTGGCGTCACCTGGACGCGGCCGACAAGGCCACGCGCGTGCACAGCTATCACGAGAACACCCTGCGCGCGCTGCGCGACCTGCTGTGTGCGGCCGGCTTGAACGATCCCGCCGAGCTGGGCCCGGAGCACATCCTGCGCCGCGTCTCGCCGGTGGAGATCCGCTCACTGGCCTCGCTGTACCGCTATCTGTCCCCGGGCGAGCTGCTGCGCAAAGTGCCGGACCACGCGGTCTTCCACGATTACTGGGCGGATGCGCGCAGTGATTCGTTCCAGCCACCGGCGCGCATCCAGGCGCTGCGGACGAGCAAGTCGCGATGAGTGGAGAGCGTACCGTTCAACTGCGTGTGGGACGTGCCGATGAGGCCGACGCCCTGTGGGTGCTGCGCTCGCGCTGTGTGCGTGAACTGTGCAGCGCGGCCTATCCGCCGGAGGTGATCGCGCCGTGGTCGGCCTCACCGCCGCCGCAACACTACCGTGCGCTGTTGGCGGCCGGTGGCTGTGTGATTGCCGAAGACACTGACGGCGTGCTGCTGGGCTATGGCGTGATCGATCTGGCCGGCAACGAGATCGATGCGCTGTTCGTCGATCCCGACTGCGGTGGCCGTGGCATCGGCCTGACCGTGATGCAGGCCATGGAGGCGCTGGCGGATCCGGCGCGGCCGCTGGTGCTGTCGGCCTCGCTCAATGCGGTCCCGTTCTATCGTCGCTGTGGCTTTGAGGCGTTGCGCGAGGAAAGCTACCCACACCCCAGCGGCGTGTCGCTCGCCTCGGTGCGGATGCAGCGCAGGCGTTGATGCCGGCCAGCGGCCGGCACTACCTCGATGCTGCGCGCGGCACGCGCCGAGCGCCCGTCAGGGCGCGTTACTGGTAGTGCCGGCCGCTGGCCGGCATCTCGCGGTCTACGCTTGCGTCAACCACGCCACCACGCCACGCCCGGCGCGCAGCCCACTGGCGTAGCACGCGGTCAGCAGATAGCCGCCGGTCGGCGCTTCCCAGTCCAGCATCTCGCCGGCGCAGAACGTGCCTGGGCATCCGCGCAGCATCAACTGTGCATCCAGCGCTTCCAGGCGTACGCCACCTGCCGTGCTGATCACTTCATCGATGGGACGCGGTCGCTGCAGAGCCAGAGGCAGCCGCTTGAGCGCATGCGCGATCTGGTCCAGCGGCAATTGCCCGGCCTCGCGGCCCAGCACCTCGAACAGCAGGGCCGACTTCACGCCGCTCAACCCGAGCTGGCGGCGAAGGACTTCGCCGAAACTGCGGCCCTGTCGCGGCTTCTGCAGCTTCTCAAGTACCTGCGCTTCGGTCTGGCCCGGCAACAGGTCCAGCTGCAGCGTCACTTGGCCGTCGCGGGCCAGGCTGTCGCGCAGATCCGCCGACAGCGCATAGATCAGACTGCCCTCGATACCGGTCGCGGTGATCACGCACTCGCCCTGCAGCGAGCGCGGCTGACCCTGCAGATCGGTCCAGTGCGCCACCACCGGCTTGAGCGGGGCACCGGCCTGGCGCTCGCTGAAATAGGCCGTCCAGCCGATGTCGAAGCCGCAGTTGGCCGGCTTCAGCGGGGCGATGTCGATGCCGGTGGCGGTCATCGGCGCGACCCACGCACCGTCCGAGCCCAGCTCCGGCCAGCTGCCACCGCCGAGCGCGAACACCACCGCATCGGCCGTGATCGTGGTCGTGCCCTCGGGCGTCTCAAAGCGCAGCGCGCCCGCGTCATCCCAGCCGGTCCAGCGGTGCTGAACGTGGAAGCGCACCCCCTGTTCCTTCAGCCGGCGCACCCAGCCGCGCAGCAGGGGCGCGGCCTTGCGGTCGACCGGGAACACACGTCCCGAACTGCCCACATAGGTTTCCACGCCGAACGCCAGCGCCCAGGCACGCAGCGCCTCACCATCGAAATCGGCCAGCCAGCCGCCCACCGCGTCCGCGCGCTCGCGGTAGCGCGAGACGAACACGTCGCGCGCATCGGAGTGGGTCAGGTTGAGGCCGCCTTTGCCGGCGATCAGGAACTTGCGCCCGGGCGAACCCTTGGCCTCGTACAGATCGACGGCGTGGCCGGCGGCGCGCACGGTTTCGGCGGCCATCAGGCCGGCGGGGCCGCCGCCGATGATCGCGACCCGGCGTGGTGGGGTGTCCAGGGCAATGCTCATGCAGGCAGGATCAACGCGGCTTGACGTCGAGCAGTTCGACATCGAACACCAGCGAGGAATTCGGTGCGATCGGCCCGGCGCCACGCGCGCCGTAGCCGTACTCGGCCGGAATCATCAGTGTGCGCTTGCCGCCCACCTTCATCCCGGCGAAGCCCTCGTCCCAGCCCTTGATGACCTGGCCCTGGCCGAGGTTGAAGGTGAAGGGCTCGCCGCGGTCGACCGAGCTGTCGAACTTGTCGCCATGCTTGTCGGCGGTGCGCTCGTCGTAGATCCACCCGGTGTAGTGCACGGTCACTTTGCTGCCGGGCGTGGCCTCGGCGCCGGTGCCCGGCTGGGTATCGATTTTCTCGAACTGCGCGATGCTGCCACCGGGCGGCGGGCCGGGCGGGGTGCAGGCGGCCAGCAGCGACAACATCAGGGGGGCGAGCAGGTAACGCGGCAGACGGCGCATGGGCGGGCTCCGGATCCAGAAAACGGGGGACGCAAGGGTAGCGCATCGCCGGGCGCTATCATGGGCGCATGTCGAAACTGCTGCTCAACCTGCGCAATGTCGCGGACGATGAAATCCAGGATGTCACCGCCCTGCTGGACAAGGCGGGCATCGCCCACTACCGCACCGAGCCCAGCCCCTGGGGGATTTCCTTTGGCGGGATCTGGGTCCGCGATGACGCTGATCACTCTCGGGCCAAGGACCTGATGGGCGAGTACCAGCAGGCACGCGGCGAACGCGTCCGCGGTGAGCGTGAGGCCGCGCTGCGCGACGGCACCGCCGAGACCTTCGGCAGCCTGATCCGGCGTCGCCCGGTGTTCGTGGTGGCGGTGCTGCTCGGCATGGCCGTCGCGACCGCACTGGTGCTGCTGCCGTTCGTGCTGCTGCGCGGCTGATTCCAGCGCCGCTCAGGCGTAGCGCCTGCCCAGCGGCTAAAATGGCGGGATGATCGCCAATACCGCCGCCTACCAATTCACCCCCGTCGCCGACCCGGACGCGCTGTGTGCGCTCCTGCTGGAGCGGGCAACCGCCGCGCAGCTGCGTGGCACGATCCTGGTGGCGGGCGAGGGCATCAACCTGTTCCTGGCCGGCGCCGAGCCGGCGATCGACGGCTTCTACGCCGCCCTGCGCGCGGATGCGCGGTTTGCCGGGCTGCGCGTGAAGACCAGCTACAGCCACATGCAGCCGTTCGCCCGGCTCAAGGCCAAGGTCAAGCCGGAGATCATCAGTTTCCGCATCGACGACGGCCAGCCGCTGGCCTACCCACGCGCGCCGTCGATCGACCCGGTCACGGTGCAGCGCTGGCTGCGCCAGGGGCACGACGACGCCGGCAAGCCGGTGGTGATGCTGGATACGCGCAACACCCAGGAGATCGAGTACGGCACCTTCCAGGACGCACTGGTGCTGCCGATCACCAAGTTCACCGATCTGCCCGAAGCCCTGGCCCCGCACCGCGAGGCGCTCAAGGACAGCACGGTGGTCAGCTTCTGCACCGGCGGCATCCGCTGCGAGAAGGCGGCGCTGTGGATGCGCAACGACGGCATGGACAACGTCCTGCAGCTGGACGGCGGCATTCTGGGCTATTTCGAGGCCGTGGGTGGTGAGGGCTATGACGGCCGCTGCTTCGTCTTCGACGAGCGCGTGGCGCTGGATCCGGCCCTGCAGCCGCTGGTCGACCAGGACGCCGGCGCCGCCTGAGCCATCTTCACGGCGCTGATTGTCCTGAATCGTCGCGAGACAGAAATCAGCGTCTTGCCATCTGCGCCTTGTGGACGGTGGCAAACCGGCCGGACAGCCCCATCTCAGTGGGATATCTCCTGGTTGGAACGAGCATTCATGATGCAGCTGTCGATTCTTGATCTGGCGCCGGTCTGCGAAGGCAGCGACACCACGCAGGCCTTCGCCAACATGCTGGACCTGGCCCAGCACGCCGAAGGTTGGGGCTTCCACCGCTATTGGCTGGCCGAGCACCACAACATGCCCGGCATCGCCAGCGCCGCCACCGCGGTACTGATCGGCCATGTGGCCGGGGGCACGAAGCGCATCCGCGTCGGTGCCGGCGGCATCATGCTGCCCAACCACTCGCCGCTGCAGGTCGCCGAGCAGTTCGGCACGCTGGCCTCGCTGTATCCGGATCGCATCGATCTTGGCCTGGGCCGCGCGCCCGGCACCGATCAGCCCACCGCCCGCGCACTGCGTCGTTACTTCGACAGTGCTGATCAGTTCCCGCAGGACGTGCGCGAGCTGCTGCATTACTTCGAGCCGGCCCAGAAGGGCCAGGCGGTTCGCGCCGTGCCCGGCGCGGGCATTCCGGTGCCGGTGTGGTTGCTGGGTTCGAGTCTGTTCAGTGCGCGGCTGTCGGCGGCGATGGGGCTGCCGTTCGCGTTCGCCTCGCACTTTGCGCCGGACGCGATGGATGAAGCGCTGGCGGTCTACCGTCGCGAATTCCGCGCCTCGCAATATCTTGATGCGCCGTATGCGGTGCTGGGCCTGAACGTGGTCGCCAGCGATTCCGAAGCCCAAGCCAAGCGTCTGTTCACCACCCAGCAGCAGAGTTTCGTCAATCTGCGTCGTGGCCTGCCGGGTCTGATTCCGCCGCCGATCGACGACATCGAAGCCTTCTGGCAGCCGCACGAAAAGGCCGGTGTGCAGAGCGCACTGGCCTGTGCGGTGGTCGGCGACGTGCAGCAGGTGCAGGAAGGCCTTGCCGCGTTCGTGGCGCGCCACAAGCCGGATGAAGTGCTGGTCACGGCCAACATCTACGACCACGCCGCGCGCAAGCGCTCGTTCGGGCTGGCGATGCAGGCTTGGCGCGCGCTGCAGGTGTGACATCGGCGCGCGCTGCAGGTGTGACATCGGCGCGCCGTGCGAAGAAGGCGTGACCGCGCGGTTCACGTCGCCGTAGCCGCCGATCGGCTGTGATGGGGGCTCCCCTTACAGGAGCCACCTCATGGCCGAACATGATCGCCAGCAGCACATCAAACAACTGGCCGAACTGATCCGCGATGTGGACATCGCGATGTTCACCACGGTCGGTGCGGACGGGCGCTTGTTCAGCCGTCCGCTGGGCACCCAGGAAGTCGAATTCGATGGCGACCTGTGGTTCGCCACCGGGGCTGACAGCCCGAAGATCGCGGAAATCATCGCCAACCCGCGCGTCAACGTGGCCTACGCTTCGCCGTCGGGCAACACCTATGTGTCGGTCTCGGGCACCGCGCGCGTGGTCCATGACCGGGCCAAGATCGACGAACTCTGGTCGCCGGCGATGAAGGTCTTCTTCCCCGGCGGCAAGGACGACCCGAACCTGCGCCTGATCCACGTCAGCGCCGAATCGGCCGAGTACTGGGATGGCCCCGGCGGCCTGCTCGGCAAGGCACTGTATTTCGTGCTGTCGGCGGTGACCGATGATCCGGGCGCGATGTCCGACACTGGCACGGTGGATCTCAAGCCCGGCGTTTAAGCAGGTTCAACGCATCGGCCACGCGCCCGATGCTGTTCGCTCCGCAAGAACGGCGCTTACCCCGACATGGGGCAGCGCCGTTTTTGTTGACGTCGTCTCTTGCCTTGCTTCGCTCCGTCAGCCGTTCCCCGCGCTCGACGTGGCCCCGCTTGCTCAGCCAAACCAGCGCTGGAACAGATCCACCGTATAGCCCACCAGCTGCCCCGAACTGAAGCCGAAGAACAACACGGCAGCCACCGCGCCGATCCAGTTGAGCAGCATCAGCACGCCATCGCGCTCAAGCAGCGCCAGCGCGAACAGCAGCAACTGGAAGCCGAACAGATAGTTGGTGAGCGGGATCGGCAGCGACAACAGCACGCCGATCAGGATCAGCAGCAGGCCGCTGAAGGCGTGCGCCGGCAGCGGTACCAGCAGCGCCGGCATCCGCGGCTTGAGCAGGCGGTCCAGCCGCCGCAACGGTCCATTGATCCGTTCAAGGAACCGATGCATTGTCCCGCGCTTGGGCCCGCGGTTGCTGATGAAGCCGGGCAGCCAGGGCCGGCGCATGCCGCACAGCATCTGCGCGCCGATCAGCACCACCAGCGGTCCACTGACCGCACCGCCGAGGCCCGGGATCGGGATGAAGGCCGGCAGGATCGCCACGAACAGGAACACGCCGAACGCGCTCTGCTGCAGGTTCTGCAGGATCTGACCGAGCAGCAGCCGTTCCTCCGGATCCCCGTGGTCGAACATCGCCAGCAGGGTACGGATACCCTCGTTGCGGTACTGCGGCCGCGTCGGGTCCGGCGGGGTCGGCTCAGCCGGTGATGTCATCGGTTTCGTCTTCGCTCAGGGTGCGCAGCAGCAGCTTGTCGACACGGGCGCCGTCGAGATCCACGATCTCGATGCGCCAGCCGGCCCAGTCGAAGTACTCACCCGCATGCGGGATGCGGCCGAAATAGTGGATGCACATACCGGCCAGCGTGTAGTAGTCGCCATCGTCGGCATCGGGCAACTCGGCGTTGCCCATCAGTTCGCGCAGGTCCTCGATCGAGAGCGAGCCATCGACCAGGAACGAGCCGTCCTCGCGGGTGACGACCAGCGCGTCCTCGTCCACGTTCTCCACCGACTGCAGGCGGCCGACCACCGCGCCCATCAGGTCGCTGATGGTAACCAGGCCCTGGATCTCGCCGTATTCGTCCACCACCAAGGCCATCGACTGCTGTTCCTCGCGGAAGATCTCCAGCAGCTTCATCGCGTGGGTGGACTCTGAAACGTACAGCGGCTCGCGCAGGTTCTGGAACAGCGAATGGTCATCGCGTACCAGGCGGGTCACCAGGCTCTTGACCTCCAGTACGCCGACGATGTCCTGGTCATTGTCGCGGAACACCGGGTAACGCGAGAACTCGTTCTCGCGCATGGCGGCCAGGTTCTTTTCCGGGTCGGCCGCGGTATCCAGCCACGCAATCCGGTTGCGCGGGGTCATCAGGCTGTCGGCAGTACGGTCGCCCAGGCGCATGACGCGATTCATCATGTCGCGCTCATGGGCATCGATCACGCCGGCCTCGTGGCTCTCGGCCACCAGCATGCGGATCTCTTCTTCGGTCACCGAGGCCGCCTCGTCCTTGCCCAGGCCAAGCACGCGCAACACCAGCCGGGTGCTGTGCGAGAGCAGCCACACCGCCGGGAACGCGATCCGGGAGAGCCAACCCATCGGCCATGCAACCAGCCCGGCGATGTCCTCCGAGCGGGTGATCGCCAACCGCTTGGGGACCAGTTCGCCGAAGATCAGCGTCAGGAAGGTGATCAGGGCGACCGCCAGCGCCTTGCCGACCTCGCTGGAGTACGCAAAGGCCGGGACGATGCCATGCAGCCACTCGGCGATGGCCAGGCCGATCGCCTCACCGCCGAACACGCCGGTCAGGATGCCGATCAGGGTGATGCCGATCTGGACCGTGGACAGGAAGCTCTCCGGCTTCTCGGACAGGGCCAGCGCACGCTCGGCGCGCTTGCTGGAGCCCGCCATCTGCTTGAGGCGGCTCTTGCGCGAGGTCATGACCGACATCTCGGACATGGCGAAGAAGCCGTTGAGCAGGATCAGGGCGAGGACAATAATCAGTTCAAACACGGGCGACTTCCCCGGTTGGTGGCAGGGAGGGCGTGTTCAAGCGATGTCGGCTACCGGAGGGCGCGTAAGCGCGGCGGTGCGGCGTGGGGTAAGGGTCGTCGTCCATAGAGTGCACCCGAAGGTGCCCGCGCATCTTAACAAAAGGCCGGGGCAGGGGGGTAAACAGAGTCGTTCAGACGGGGCGGTCCCCGTGTGAAGAAGGGGGGGAGTACCCGGAACAGACATCAAACCGTCATAATTCCGCCCGGTGCCGTCCTTCCTCGACGGCGAATAGGTTTCTCAATGTTCTCTCTGCAGACCATTTTTGGCTCCGGCAAACAGTTCTACACCCTGCTGGACGAGGCTGCCCAGGCCGCCCAGGACAGTTCCAAGGCGCTGCACTCCATGCTGCGCGAAGCGGACCGCCAGCCGGCGCTGGACGCCTTCAAGCTGGCCCGCCTGCGCGAGCGCGCGGCCTCGGACAAGATCAGCCAGGCGCTGGTCGACAGCTTCATGACCCCGATCGAGCGCGAAGACATCGAAGCGCTGGGCTCGGCGCTGTACAAGATTCCCAAGCAGATCGAGAAGTTCGCTGATCGCTATTCGCTGGCCACCCAGCACCTGGAGCACATCGATTTCGCGCCGCGCGCGGCGATGCTGGAACAGGCGGCCAGCGTGGTGGTGGAGATGGTCAACGACCTGCGCCACATGAACCTGGACCGGATGACCGCGCTCAATGAGAAGCTGCGCTCGCTGGAAAACGAAGCCGACCGGCTGATGCTCGAGCTGTACCGCGACATCTACTCCGGCCGCCTGGACAGCCTGCAGATGTTCCTGCTCAAGGAATTCTTCGAGATCCTGGAAAAGGCCATCGATCGTTGCCGCGAGGCCGGCGTGGTGGCCTACCAGATCGTCTTGAAGAACAGCTGACGGACGCCACAGCATGCTGACCCTTGTCCTGGTGGTGATCCTGGCCGCGCTCGTTTTCGAGTTCATCAACGGCTTCCACGACACCGCCAACTCCATCGCCACCGTGGTGGCGACCAAAGTGCTCTCGCCCGGCTGGGCGGTGATGCTCGCCGCGTTCATGAACTTGATCGGCGCGCTGACCGGCACCGCCGTCGCGCTGACCATCGCCTCGGGCCTGCTCAACACCAATGTGGTCGATGTGACTCCGCAGGTGATCCTGTGTGCGCTGCTGGGCGGCATCATCTGGAACCTGATCACGTGGTGGAAAGGGCTGCCGTCCTCGTCCTCGCACGCACTGATCGGCGGCCTGTGCGGCGCCGGCCTGGCCGCCGCCCACAACAACTGGGATGCCCTGATCTGGTCCGAGCGGATCGGCACCTGGGCCCAGAACAAGGGCCTGCTGTGGAAGGTGTTCCTGCCGATGATCACCTCGCCGATCGCCGGCTTCCTGCTCGGCATCGCGGTGATGCTGCTGCTGTGGGGCCTGATCGCGGGCATGGCCAAGATCGGTGGCTTCCTGGGCCGTCTGGCCCGCCCGCGCATCGTCAATGCGTTCTTCGGCAAGGCGCAGATCGTGTCGGCGGCCTACATGGGCTTCGCCCACGGCCACAACGATGCGCAGAAGACCATGGGCATCATCGCCATGACCCTGATCGGTGCCGAGGCGACCGGTGCGCTGAACGACCTGCCGTCCTGGCTGGCCTTCATGCACCCGGATGCAAGCGCCGGTGACGGCATCGCGATGTGGATCGTGCTGACCTGCGCCGTGGTGATGGCCGCCGGCACCGCGTCGGGTGGCTGGAAGATCATCAAGACGCTGGGCCACAAGATGGTCAAGCTGCACCCGATCCATGGCTTCGCGGCGGAAACCAGCTCGGCCACGATCCTGACCGTGGCGGCGCACTTCGGCATGCCGGTCTCGACCACCCACAGCATCTCCACCGCGATCATGGGCGTGGGCTTCGCCAAGAACCCGCGTTCGCTGCGCTTCGGCGTGATCGAGCGGATCGTGTGGGCGTGGATCCTGACCATCCCGGCTGCCGGCGGGTGTGCGTACCTGATCCTGCGTCTGTTTGAAATGTTCGGCTGGGCCTGATCGGTCTGCACGGTTGAACATCGAAAAGCCCGCCGGAAGGCGGGCTTTTTCGTGGGAGCGAGTGTGCCCAACAGGGCGGGGCTAGGCCGGTACACGCAGAATTGCGTCGCCCCGGTTCTAACGCGGCGCTGGGTCGGCCCGATCCTGCCACTCGCGTACCAGCAGGCCGTAGAGGGCTGAATCGGAGACCTCGCCGGCGACCCGCCAGCGTTCCCGCAGCAGCCCCTCGCGCTGGAAGCCAAGTCGCTCCAGCACCGTCGCCGAGGGCACATTGCGTGGATCGATCTCCGCTTCCAGCCGACGCAGGCGCAGGGTGTCGAACAGGTACGTCACGAACCGTGACAACGCCTCGTGCATGTAGCCCTTGCCCTGCGCGTGTACAGCGAGGTGATACCCGATTTCCGCGCGCCTGGACGTCTCGTCGATGGCAAAGACCACCACGATGCCCAGCAGCGGCCCGTCCGCTTGCTCACGGATCGCCAGCTTCAGCTGCGTGCCCGCGTCCAGGGCGGCGAGATCGTCGAGGATCTGCACGTAAGCCTGCTTGAGGTCGGTCCAGGGCGCGTGGTTCCAGTAGCGCATGCCCGCCGGGTCGGACTGGATCGCGAACAACGCCTGGGCGTCTGCCGCGCGGATCGGGCTTAGTACCAGGCGCGCGCTGCCCAGCTGCAGGGTCGGGTCGAACGGCATGTGGGTTCCTGTGATCGAGCTGCGGCCACGGTAGCGGCTCGCGCGCCGTGTCGCACGCCTTGCGTGCCATCACGCACCACGCAACCCAAGAAAAAACCCGCCCGAAGGCGGGTTTTTCAATGGCACAACCGACCGGAATGTCACGACCGGCCGATCAGACTTCCAGCGAAGCCAGATCGCCCTTCTTTTCCAGCCAGCCCTTGCGGTCACTGGCGCGCTTCTTGGCCAGCAGCATGTCCATCAGCGAATGGGTCTGCTCGCCGTCATCGATGGTCAGCTGCACCAGGCGGCGCGTATCGGGATGGATGGTGGACTCGCGCAGCTGCTGCGGGTTCATTTCACCCAGGCCCTTGAAGCGGGTCACGCTGATCTGGCCCTTGATCTTCTCCCGCTCGATCTTGTCCAGCATCGTGCGCTTCTCTTCCTCGTCCAGGGCGTAAAACACCTGCTTGCCCACGTCGACACGGAACAGCGGCGGCATTGCCACGAACACGTGGCCGGCATCGACCAGCGCCGGGAAGTGTTTGAGGAACAGCGCGGTCAGCAGGGTTGCGATGTGCAGGCCGTCCGAGTCGGCGTCGGCCAGGATGACGACCTTGCCGTAGCGCAGCCCGGCGATGTCTTCCTTGCCCGGGTCGCAGCCGATCGCGATGGCCAGGTTATGCACTTCCTCAGAGGCCAGCACGCTGCCCGAGGACACTTCCCAGGTGTTGAGGATCTTGCCGCGCAACGGCAGGATGGCCTGGAAGTCCTTGTCACGCGCCTGCTTGGCGCTGCCGCCGGCGGAGTCGCCTTCGACCAGGAACAGCTCGGTGCGCGACAGGTCCTGGCTGATGCAGTCGGCCAGCTTGCCGGGCAGGGCTGGGCCCTGGGTGACCTTCTTGCGGGTCACCAGCTTCTCGGTCTTCAAACGCGCACTGGCGCGCTCGATCGCCAGCTGCGCGATCTGCTCGCCCAATGCGACGTTCTGGTTGAGCAGCAGGCTGAAGGCATCGTGCGCGGCGCCTTCAACGAACCCGGCCGCCTGACGCGAGGACAGGCGTTCCTTGGTCTGGCCGCTGAACTGCGGGTCGGTCATCTTCAGCGACAGCACGAACGACACGCGGTCCCAGACATCTTCCGGGGCCAGCTTGACGCCACGCGGCAGCAGGTTGCGGAAGTCGCAGAACTCGCGCAGCGCCTCGGTCAGGCCGGTACGCAGGCCGTTGGCGTGGGTGCCGTGCTGGGCGGTCGGGATCAGGTTGACGTAGCTTTCCTGGACCAGTTCGCCCTCGGGGATCCAGGCCAGGGCCCAGTCCACGATCTCGTTTTCTTTTTTCAGGTGACCCACGAACAGGTCGGCCGGCAGCATCTCGCGCTCGCCCAGTTCTGCCTTGAGGTAATCGCTCAGGCCATCTTCGTAGTACCAGGTGTCCTGCTCGCCGGTGGCTTCATCGAGAAGCTTCACGGTCAGGCCCGGGCACAGCACGGCCTTGGCGCGCAGCAGGTGACGCAGCCCACGCAGGTTGTACTTGGGCGTATCGAAGTACTTCGGATCGGCCCAGAAGCGCACGCGGGTACCGGTGTTTTTCTTGCCGACGCTGCCGACCACTTCCAGCGGGGTGGCGCGGTCGCCGTTGCGGAAGGTGATGCGGTGTTCGCTGCCGTCGCGCTTGATATGCACTTCGACCAGGGTGGACAACGCGTTGACCACGCTGACGCCAACGCCATGCAGGCCGCCGGAGAAGGTGTAGTTCTTGTTGTTGAACTTGCCGCCCGCGTGCAGGCGGGTCAGGATCAGTTCGACGCCGGGGATCTTCTCCTCGGGGTGGATGTCCACGGGCATGCCACGGCCGTCATCGCTGACTTCGCAGCTGCCGTCCTTGAACAGCGTGACTTCGACCGTGTGGGCGTGTCCGGCCAAGGCTTCGTCGACGGCATTGTCGATGACTTCCTGCGCCAGATGGTTCGGGCGCGCGGTGTCGGTGTACATGCCGGGGCGGCGCTTGACCGGGTCCAGGCCGGACAGGACTTCAATATCGGCGGCGTTATAGCGGGCGTTCATCTGTCTTCATAAAGCGCAATGCGACGGCGAAGTTTGCGGTCTGGACGGCTTTTTTGCACGCCACACGTTCAGGGGGCGGCCGACCGGGGCGCGATAGACTGTCTGCGATGGGAAACCGGACCCTCCGGCGCCCCCATTCCATGCCATACCGCGAGGAGCACCCCATGAAGAAGTTGCTGACCATCGTTGCCATCGCCGCCGCCGTGGTGGCTGTGCCCATGGCACTGGCGCAGAACGCCGGACAGGGCCAGCCCACGCCGCAGCAGGGCGAACAGGCCGACAAGGCGCAGGCTGAGGCGGATGCCAAGGCCAAGCGCCGGGCCGCCGCCACGGCCGAAATGAAGGCCAAGGGCGAGCAGGTCCCGCAGAAGGAAGAGGAAGAAGAAGCGCGGAAGAAGCGATAAGCGCTTCGCGCTGACGCTTCCCCACGGTTTGCGCGGCAAACCGTGGGCCCCGCTCACGCTCTCCTCCACATCCCCGCGCCTGTCGGCGCGCCCCCTTGAACTCCAAGGGGGCTCTCCACCAGAGAGACCTGGGGATCTGAAAAAGTATCCAGCATGAGCCCCGGTATCGCGCCGGGGCTCTTCTTTCTATGTGAAGACCGTCATCCGCCCCTTGGGCTGGAGGCCGTCAATCTGTAAACTATGGCTTTCCGGGAGTAGTGCGTGTCATCCATCAGCGAATGGACTGGCCTGATCGTGCGCGATCGCCAGCAGGGTAGGCAGGAGGTGACGGTCCAGACAGTGGCCGGCACGGCTGACCCGACGTCGCTGACCCACTCCCGCAACGCATCCCCCCTGATCCCGACCTTGGCGCGTGAAGACGCCGCCGCCAGCCGGATCGTCCCGATTTCCCCCTTTACGTCGTCCGTCGCCCCGCGCGCCGGCGCCGTTTCCCCCTTCCTGACAGGACACCCCCAGCCATGACTCCCTTGATCTTCGTAACCGGCGGCGTAGTGTCCTCGCTCGGCAAAGGCATTGCCGCCGCGTCGCTTGCCGCCATCCTCGAGGCCCGCGGCCTGCGGGTGACGATGATGAAGCTCGATCCGTACATCAACGTCGACCCGGGCACCATGAGCCCGTTCCAGCACGGTGAGGTCTACGTCACCGATGACGGCGCCGAGACCGACCTGGACCTGGGCCATTACGAGCGCTTCGTGCGCACCCGCCTGAGCCGCAAGAACTCGGTCACCACCGGCCGCATCTACGAGAACGTGATCCGTAAGGAGCGTCGCGGCGACTACCTCGGCGCCACCGTGCAGGTCATCCCGCACATCACCGATGAAATCCGCCGCTGCATGGACGAGGCCACCGAAGGCTTCGACGTGGCGCTGGTGGAGATCGGCGGTACCGTGGGCGACATCGAGTCGCTGCCATTCCTGGAGGCGATCCGCCAGGTGCGCACCGAGCGCGGCCCGGAGAAGGCGCTGTTCATGCATCTGACCCTGGTGCCGTACATCGCCGCTGCCGGTGAGCTGAAGACCAAACCCACCCAGCACTCGGTCAAGGAACTGCGCTCGATCGGCATCCAACCGGACGTGCTGCTGTGCCGTTCCGAGCAGGTCGTGCCGGATTCGGAGCGCCGCAAGATCGCCCAGTTCACCAACGTCTCCGAGCGTGCCGTGATCAGCGTGCCGGACGTGGACGTGCTGTACCGCATCCCGATGGGCCTGCACGCGCAGGGCCTGGATGACATCGTCATCAACCAGCTCAAGCTCGGCGACAAGGCCGGCCCGGCCGACCTGGCCGAGTGGGAAGCGGCGGTGGATGCCACACTGCACCCGCTGGACGAGGTCACCATCGCGGTGGTCGGTAAGTACGTCGATCACCAGGACGCTTACAAGTCGGTCGGCGAGGCCCTCAAGCACGGCGGCCTGCGCCAGCGCACCAAGGTCAACCTGAAGTGGCTGGAAGCACAGGAGCTGGAAGACAGCGACCTGGCCGCGCTCAAGGATGTCGACGGCATCCTGGTGCCGGGCGGCTTCGGCGACCGTGGCTTCGAAGGGAAGGTGCTGAGCTCGCAGTTCGCCCGCGAGCAGAGCGTGCCGTACTTCGGCATCTGCTACGGCATGCAGGCCGCAGTGGTCGATTTCGCCCGCCACGTGGCCGGTCTGGACGGTGCCAACAGCACCGAGAACGACCGCCAGTCGCCGAACCCGGTGATCGGCCTGATCACCGAATGGCGCACCGCCACCGGCGATGTCGAGAAGCGCGACGACAAGAGCGATCTGGGCGGCACCATGCGCCTGGGCCTGCAGGAGCAGCGCCTGAAGCCGGGCACCCTGGCCCGCGAGCTGTACGGCAAGGACGTGGTGTCCGAGCGTCACCGCCACCGTTACGAGTTCAACAACCGTTACCGCACCCAGCTGGAAGATGCGGGCCTGGTGATCGCCGGCAAGTCGATGGATGACACCCTGGTGGAAGTCATCGAGCTGCCGCGCGACCAGCACCCGTGGTTCCTGGCCTGCCAGGCGCACCCGGAGTTCCTGTCCACGCCGCGCGAGGGCCACCCACTGTTCATCGGCTTCATCCGCGCCGCGCGCGAACGCAAGGCCGGTGGCAAGCTGGCCCAGGACGCCGCCGCCTGATCGCGGCCACGCACTTGCAGTGGGGGCCGCATGCCCCCATTGCAGAGCGCTAATCACCCACGGCGGCTGGCCTGGCCAGCGTTTGCCGGACAACAAGGAAATGCCATGAAACTGTGTGGATTCGACGTCGGGCTGGACCAGCCCCTGTTCCTGATCGCCGGCCCGTGTGTGATCGAGTCGATGCAGCTGCAGCTGGACGTGGCGGGCAAGTTGAAGGAAATCACCGATCGCCTCGGCATCAACTTCATCTTCAAGTCGAGCTTCGACAAGGCCAACCGCACCTCGGGCACCGCCTTCCGCGGTCCGGGCATGGAAGAAGGCCTGAAGGTCCTGGCCGAAGTGAAGAAGCAGATCGGCGTGCCGGTGCTGACCGACGTGCACGAATACACCCCGATGGACGAAGTGGCCTCGGTGGTGGACGTGCTGCAGACGCCGGCCTTCCTGGTGCGCCAGACCGATTTCATCACCAAGGTGTGTGCCACCGGCAAGCCGGTCAACATCAAGAAGGGCCAGTTCCTGTCCCCGTGGGACATGAAGCCTGTCGTGGAGAAGGCCAAGGCGACCGGCAACCAGGACATCATGGTCTGCGAGCGCGGCGCCAGCTTCGGCTACAACAACCTGGTCAGTGACATGCGTTCGCTGTCGGTGATGCGCGATACCGGTTGCCCGGTCGTGTTCGATGCCACCCATTCGGTACAGCTGCCGGGCGGGCAGGGCAACAGCTCCGGTGGCCAGCGCGAGTTCGTGCCGGTGCTGGCGCGTGCGGCGGTCGCTGTGGGGGTGTCGGGCCTGTTCGCCGAGACCCACCCGGATCCGTCCAAGGCGCTGTCCGATGGCCCCAACGCGTGGCCGCTGGACCGCATGGAAGAGCTGCTGGAAACCCTGATGGAGCTCGACGCGGTCACCAAGAAGCATGGGTTCTCGCGCTTCGCATGATGGGTGACGTTCCGGCGTCACCCGCGGTGCGCCGCGGCTGGCGCGGCTGGGCCTGGGGCTGGATCGCGCTGGGTGCGGCGATCGCGGTCTGGTGCGGCGTGTTCCTGCAGGTGCTGCTGATGTTCGCCAGCGTCGGCTCGCCCGGCGATGGTGACAACGCCTTGCGCTCGGTGATGCCGATGCTGCTGGTGACGTTGTCGCTGACCGGCACCGCCGCGCTGGCCTGCGTGATCGCCAGCGTGCTGGCAGTCCGGCTGCGCCGGCAGCCCGCCGGTGGTGGCGTCGCGCTCGCGTTGCTGGCGCTGTTGCTGGTGGTGCTGTTGATCCCGTCGCTGGTCTCGCGCCAGGCCATCGTGGCCGACGTACTGCCGGCCGCCACGCCGATTTGGCAAGTGACGGGTGTGCAGGGATAATCACGCGGCATGTTTTTTTCGGCGCTGCATTGGCGGCGCCTCCCCTCTCTGACTGGTAACCGGCCCGCTATGACCACGATCCGCAGCATCCACGCCCGTGAAATCCTCGACAGCCGTGGCAACCCCACGCTGGAAGCCGAAGTCATCCTCGAGGACGGCTCGTTCGGTCGTGCCGCCGTGCCTTCGGGCGCCTCGACCGGCACCAAGGAAGCCGTGGAACTGCGTGACGGCGACAAGACCCGTTACCTGGGCAAGGGCGTGCGCAACGCCGTGTCCAACGTCAACACCACGATTGCCACCGCGCTGAAGGGCTTCGATGCCGCCGACCAGGAAGGCCTCGACCGCCGCCTGATCGATCTGGACGGCACCGAAAACAAGGGCCGCCTGGGCGCGAACGCGCTGCTGGGGGTTTCGCTGGCCAATGCTCACGCCGTAGCCGCCTCGAAGAAGCAGGCGCTGTGGCAGCACCTGGCCAACGGCCGCGACGTGACCCTGCCGGTGCCGATGATGAACATCATCAACGGCGGCGCGCATGCCGACAACAACGTCGATTTCCAGGAATTCATGGTGCTGCCGGTCGGCTTCACCTCGTTCTCCGAGTCGCTGCGTGCCGGTACCGAAATCTTCCATTCGCTCAAGTCGGTGCTCAAGGGCCATGGCTTGAGCACGGCGGTGGGCGACGAAGGCGGCTTCGCGCCGGACTTCCGCAGCAACGTCGAGGCACTGGACACCATCCTGGAAGCCATCGGCAAGGCCGGCTACACCGCCGGTGAAGACGTGCTGCTGGGCCTGGACGTGGCCTCCAGCGAGTTCTACGAGAACGGCAAGTACAACCTGGTGGGCGAGAACAAGCGCCTGACCTCCGAGCAGTTCGTCGACTTCCTTGCCGACTGGGCCGCGCAGTACCCGATCGTGACCATCGAAGACGGCCTGGCCGAGAACGACTGGGCCGGCTGGAAGCTGCTGACCGACCGCATCGGCAACAAGGTGCAGCTGGTGGGCGACGATCTGTTCGTCACCAACCCGAAGATCTTCAAGGAAGGCATCGAGTCCGGTACCGCCAACGCGATCCTGATCAAGGTCAACCAGATCGGCACCCTGACCGAGACCCTGGAAGCGATCGCCATGGCGCACGCGGCCAACTACGCCTCGATCGTCTCGCACCGTTCGGGCGAAACCGAAGACACCACCATCGCCGACATCGCCGTGGCCACCACCGCCACCCAGATCAAGACCGGCTCGCTGTGCCGCAGCGATCGCGTGGCCAAGTACAACCAGCTGCTGCGTATCGAGGAAGCCCTCGGTGCCGGCGCGCGTTACGCCGGTCGTGACGCGTTCGTGTCGCTGAAGCGCTGATCCCATGCGCAACTGGCGCTGGCTGCTGCTGGTGCTCGCGCTGCTGCTCGCATGGCTGCAGTACCGCTTCTGGTTTGGACCGGGCAACTCGGGCGAAGTGATGATGCTCGAGGCCCAGGTCGAGAACCAGAAGCGGGACAACGCCGGCCTGCAGCAGCGCAACGATGCGCTCGCTGCCGAGGTCAAGGACCTCAAGGAAGGCGAGGCCGCCATCGAAGAACGCGCCCGCAGCGAGCTGGGCATGATCAAGCCCGGCGAGAAGTTCTACCGCGTGGTCGAAGACGCGCCGGTACCGCCGCCGCGCGCGCCGACGGCCGTCACCGATCCGGATGCGCCGCACCAGGATGTGCCCTGATGGCGGGCATCTGGGCGGTGGTGCCTGCTGCCGGCCGTGGCACCCGCTTCGGCGGGCCCACGCCGAAACAGTATCTGCTGGCTGGCGACCGCGTGTTGCTGGCCCATACCCTCGAGGCACTCCTCTCGCACCCGGTCGTTGCCGGGGTGATGGTGGTGGTCGCCGAAAACGATGCCGATTGGCCGGGCTGGCAGTCACTGGCGGACAAACCCATTCTGACCTGCATCGGCGGTACGACCCGCGCCGGCTCGGTGCTGGCCGGCCTGCGTGCGTTGCCCGATGACGTGCGCGCCGATGATTTCGTACTGGTGCACGACGCCGCGCGTCCGAACCTGGCTGCGGCCGATCTCGGTCGCCTGCTGGAAGTCGGCCGTGCCGACCCGGTCGGCGCGATCCTGGCCGCACCGGTTCGCGACACGCTCAAGCGTGCCGGCGATGACGGTGGTATCGATGCCACCGAGCCGCGTGAACGCCTGTGGCGTGCGCTGACCCCGCAGCTGTTCCGCCGCCACCAGTTGGCGCGCGCGCTGCAGGAAGCGGCCGACGCCGGCGTGGAGGTCACCGACGAGGCCATGGCCATGGAGCGCCAGGGGCTGCGCCCGCTGCTGGTGGAAGGCAGCGAAGACAACTTCAAGGTCACCACCCCGGCTGATCTGTCCCGTTTCGAATTCGTGTTGTCGCGTCGCGACCCCTGACGTCCGCACGCGCCGCACCCAACCGCAGGTTTTTCGCAATGACCACGCCCCAGTTTCCTCCCTTCCGCATCGGACAGGGCTACGACGTCCATGCCTTCGGCGAGGGCGACCACGTCATGCTCGGCGGTATCCGCGTCGCGCACACCTGCGGCGTGCTCGCGCACAGCGACGGCGATGTGATCCTGCATGCGCTGTGCGATGCGATGCTCGGTGCGCTGGCACTGGGCGACATCGGCGTGCATTTCCCGCCGACCGACATGCGCTGGAAGGGCGCCGACAGCGCCCACCTGCTGGATCATTGCAACGGGCTGTTGCGTGAGCGCGGCTGGCAGGTTGGCAACACCGACATCACCGTGATCTGCGAGCGGCCCAAGGTCGGCCCGCACGCGCTGGCCATGCGTGAGCGCATCGCTGGCGTGCTCGGCATCGCGTTGGACTGTGTGAGCGTGAAGGCCACCACCTCGGAAAAGCTGGGCTTCACCGGCCGCAGCGAGGGTATCGCTGCCCAGGCCAGCGTGCTGTTGGTGGCCCTGTGATCCCGTTGCCGCTGGCGTTCGGTGCGCCGCTGCTCAGCGCGAAGATCCGCAGCACGCCCGAGGATTTCCAGGTCGACGAACTGCCGGCGTTCGAGCCGAGCGGCGAGGGCGAGCACCTGCTGTTGACGATCCGCAAGCGCGGCGCCAATACCGTGCACGTCGCCAAGGTGCTGGCCAAGTGGGCCGGGCTGCCGGACATGGGGGTCAGCTACGCCGGCATGAAGGATCGCCACGCGGTCACCACGCAGCGCTTCAGCGTGCACCTGCCCAAGCGCGTGGCGCCGGATCCGGCGCTGCTGGCCTCCGATGAGATCGAAGTGATCGAGTCGACCTGGCACAACCGCAAACTGCAGCGCGGTGCTCTGGCTGGCAACCGCTTCAAGCTGGTGCTGCGCGATGTGCGCGATGTGCGCGGCGATGCCGCAGCCATCGAAGAGCGCCTGTCCCATATCGCCTCGCGCGGCCTGCCGAACTGGTTCGGTGAGCAGCGCTTCGGTCGCGATGGTGGCAACGTACCGGCCGCGCTGGCGATGTTCGGTGGCCGCCGCATGCGGCCCGATCAGCGCTCGCTGCTGCTCTCGGCCGCGCGCTCTGCACTGTTCAACCAGGTGCTGGCGGCGCGCGTGGAGCAGGGCAACTGGGACACCCCGCTGGACGGCGAGGTCTGGATGCTCGATGGCAGCCGCAGTGTGTTCGGCCCGGAGCCGTGGACGGATCTGCTGGCTGATCGCCTCGGACGCTTCGATATTCATCCCAGCGGCCCGTTGTGGGGCGAAGGTGAGCTGCGCAGCACCGGTGCCGCCGCGGAGCTGGAGCTGGGCGCTGTCGCCGATGAACAGTCGCTTGCACTGCGCGCCGGCCTGGAAAGCGCCCGCCTGAAGCAGGAACGTCGCGCGCTGCGCCTGCGTCCGGCCATGCTGCAGCATCAGTGGCTGGCGGCGGACGTGCTGGAACTCAGCTTCGCGTTGCCGCCGGGCTGCTATGCCACGGCGGTGCTGCACGAGCTGGGGCCGGTGGAAGACGCCAGCCAGGCCGATACCTGAGCTGCCTAGCGCCGACCGCTGGTCGGCGGCCTTCCCTCCCGGCACCGATAATTGCGTAGAGCCGATCGTTGGTCGGCTCTACCGCGCGGTGCGTGGCGTTGATCCCGGCTCCGTCGTTACCGGTTGCTCAGCAGCACCAGCACCGCGCCCGTCCCGCCTTGGCCGGCAGGCGCGGAATGGAACGCCAGCACGTCATTGCGCAGCCGCAGCAGGCGATCCACCAGGTTCTTCAGCACCGGTGCGCCGCCGTCGGACTGCAGCCCCTTGCCATGGATGATGCGCACGCAGCCATAGTCGTGCGCGTGCGCTTCCATCAGGAACTGCCGGACCAGCGCCTCGGCCTGGGCCACGGTCGCACCATGCAGGTCCAGTTCGTCCTGCACGGAATACTGGCCTCGCTTGAGCCGCTGGAACATCCGTGGCGGCAGATTCTCGCGCCGGTAGCTTGCGGTATCACCGGCTTCCAGCGGCGCGCTGTCACGCAGCAGCCGGGCAAACTCCCCCCGCGCCTCCTGTTCATCCTGCTCGGCCATCCGCGCGCGGGGCTTCGGCCGCGGCGTGGCCGGCGGGGGCGTGACCACCTTGCGCAGCGGCGTGACCTCGCCGATGGCGGCGCGGAACAGCGCCGCAGGATCTTCGTCTTCAGGATGTGACATGCGTACAGCCTAATGGGCAGGAGGGGCGATGCCTACCGTTATCGGGGTAGGACGATCTGTCTGCTTGCGGCACAATAGCGGACGCACTTGCGCGGTCGTCCCGCTCCGGAAGGGGCAGGGCCACCGCCGCCAACAGTGGGAAGTGATGGAATCGAAGTCTTGAAAAATCAAGCGGTTAAATCGCAGATGCGGATTCTGGTCAGCAACGACGACGGTGTCGATGCACCGGGCATCAAGATGCTCGCCACGGGTTTGCGTGACGCCGGGCATGAAGTGACCGTGGTCGCGCCGGATCGTGATCGTTCCGGGGCCAGCAATTCGCTGACCCTGGACCTGCCGATCCGCATGAAGCGTATCGACCACTACACCTGCTCGGTGGCCGGCACCCCCACCGACTGCGTGCACCTGGCCCTGACCGGCATGCTCGAGTACGAGCCGGACATGGTGGTGTCGGGCATCAACAACGCGGCCAATCTCGGCGACGACGTCATCTACTCCGGCACCGTCTCGGCGGCGATGGAAGGGCGTTTCCTGGGGCTGCCAGCGGTGGCGATGTCGCTGGTCACGCACAATCACGAGCCGCGCCATTTCGAGACCGCCGCGCGCGCCGCGGTCGAGATCGTGACCCGCCTCAAGGCCGATCCGCTGCCCGCTGACACCATCCTCAACGTCAACGTGCCGGACCTGCCGTGGAGCGAGGTGCGAGGGTTTGAAGTGACCCGCCTGGGCAACCGGCACCGCGCTGAAGGCTGCATCGCCCAGTGCGACCCGCGCGGCAACCAGGTGTTCTGGATCGGCCCGGCCGGGCGCGAGCAGGATTCCGGCCCCGGCACGGACTTCCATGCGGTGCGCAACGGGTATATCTCCATCACCCCGATCCAGGTCGATCTCACGCGCTACCAGGCGCTGGAGAAGGTGGCCAGCTGGGTGGGTGGGTTGACCGCCGCACTGGATCGGCCGGCATGAGCCCGCGCCTGCGCCTGCAGCCCGAAGCCGTCGGCATCGGCATGACCTCCCAGCGTGTCCGCGATCGTCTGGTCGACCGCCTGCGCGACGCCGGCATCACCGACGAAGCCACCCTCAATGCGATCCGTGTGGTGCCGCGTCATCTGTTCATCGATGAAGCGCTGGCCTCGCGCGCCTATGAAGACACCGCGCTGCCAATCGGCCATGGCCAGACCATTTCGCAACCGTGGGTGGTGGCGCGCATGACCGAAGCGGTGCTGCAGTCCGCGCCGAAGACGGTGCTGGAAGTGGGTACCGGCTCGGGCTATCAGGCTGCCGTGCTGGGCGCGATCGGGCTGGAGGTCTACACGGTCGAGCGCATCGGCGACCTGCTGCGCCAGGCACGCAAGCGCTTCCGGGCGTTGGGCATGAACATCCGCAGCAAACATGACGACGGCCGCGTCGGCTGGGCCGAGCATGGCCCGTACGATGCGATCGTGGTGACCGCGGCCGCATCGGCGCTGGTCGATGCGCTGGTCGAGCAGCTTGCCGTCGGTGGCCGCCTGGTTGCCCCGGTCGGTGGCCCCGGCGCGCAGTCGCTGATCCAGTTGACCCGTCGCGATGACGGCAGTGTTGAACAGCAGGTACTGGCACCGGTCACGTTCGTACCGCTGCTGTCTGGCATGCTGGACTGATTCCAAGGAGCGTTGCGTCATGAAGATTTTTGGTCCGCTGTACGAGCGGGCAATGAAGTGGGCCGCACACGAGCGCGCCCCGACCTATCTGACGGTATTGAGTTTCATCGAGGCCATCATCTTCCCGGTGATGCCCGAGGTGATGCTCGCGCCGATGTGCGTCGCGCAGCCCAAACGCGGCTGGTGGTTCGCCACGCTCAGTCTGATCGGCTCCATGGCTGGCGCGCTGGTCGGTTACGCCCTGGGTCACTTCGCCTTCGAAGCCCTCAAGCCGGTCTTTGCCGCGCTGGGCATGCTCAGCAGCATCGAAGGTGGCATCGCCATCGTGCAGGCCAAGATGGCCGAGTCGCCGTGGGCAGTGTTCACCTTCCTGGTGCTGGGCGGCTTCATGCCGATCCCGATGAAGGTCTTCACATGGGCATCGGGTATCGTCGGCGTGCCGTTGCCGCAGTATTTCCTGAGCATGTTGATCGGCCGTGGCAAGCGCGTATACGTGCTGGCGGCGGTCATTCGTATTGGCGGGCCGCGCGCGGAAGCTGCGCTGCGCCGTTGGATTGAACCGCTGGGCTGGATCGCGACCGCGCTGGTGGTCGTGCTGGTGGCCTGGCTTGTATGGAGAGCGAAGTTCGCATGAGTGCTGATCGTTTGAGCAAGGGAGTGCGCACCGGCGCGCTGCTGCTGGTGGTGTCGGCGCTGAGCGCCTGTGGCACCGCCACCGTGGTGCGGCCTTCGGGTTCGGGCGGCCGTGTGGCCCACACCACCCCGCAGACCTCGGTGGCCAAGCCCGGCCAGACCGCTGTCGTCCGCCGTGGCGACACGCTGTATGCACTCGCGCGCATCCACAACATCACCCCGCGCGATCTGGCCGCCTGGAACGGGCTGGCCGAGCCGTACACGATCTATCCCGGCCAGTCGCTGCGGCTGTATCCGGGCGGCACGGGTGGCAGTCCCGCCCGCGCGCCGACCACCGTGGTCACCGCGCCGCGCCCGGGCACCGGTGCACCGGCTGCGACCCCGGCACCGACCACCGCGATCAAGAGCAACATCAGCTGGCGCTGGCCGGCCGATGGCGCGATCGTCGGTCGTTTCGTCGCCGGTGAAGCGACCAAGCAGGGCGTGGACATTGCCGGCACCAGTGGCCAGCCGGTCCGTGCGACGGCTGCCGGCGTGGTGGTGTACTCCGGTGCCGGTCTGGTCGGTTTTGGCGAGCTGATCATCATCAAGCACAGCGATCAGTGGTTGTCAGCCTATGGCCACAACCGCAAGCGACTGGTCAACGAAGGCCAGAGCGTGAAGGCGGGCGAGCAGATCGCGGAGATGGGCCGCACCGGCGCGGCGCGCGACATGCTGCACTTCGAGATCCGCTACAACGGCAAGCCGGTCGATCCGTTGATGTATCTGCCGCCGAAGTAAGAACGAAAAAGGCCGCCTCTCAGGGCGGCCTTTTCTGAACGAAACGCGCGGTCTCACCCCTTCAGGATGAAGGCCGCGGCCACCTTGCGACCCTCGCTGGCGAGGATGTTGAACGTCCGCGCGGCGGCGGGGTTGTTCATCACTTCCAGGCCGATTCCGCGGGTCAGGCAGGCCGCCATGACCGCAGCGGGCGGGAACACCTGGGTGTCGCCCGTGCCCAGTACCACCAGCGCCGGATTCAATGCCAGCACCGGCTGCAGGTGCTCGGGCGTGAGCTGGGCGATGTCGGTCACCGGCCAGGCTTCGATCAGCGTATCCGGGGCCAGGATGAAACTGTCGGCCAACGTCCGGTCATTCACCTTCGCGCTGCGGCCATCGGCGGCGCGCAGGGCGTAGGCGTAATCGGGGATTTCGTGGCTCAGCTGCATGGGCGTTCCGGGATCAGCCGCGCGGCAGGACGATCTGGCGCTGTTCCTTGCTCGGACGGTACAGCACGGCCACATGACCGATACGCTGCACCAGCGCGCTCTCGCTGGCACCGACCAGCTCGGCGATGATGGCGTCACGGGCCTCGCGGTCTTCGGCGGCGACCTTGACCTTGATCAGCTCGTGGCGCTCCAGCACCTCTTCCAGCTCAGCCAGGAAGGCCGGTGTCACCCCTTTGCCGCCGATCTGGAGCAGGGCTTTCAGATCATGCGCGTGGCCGCGGAGGAAACGGGTTTGGGAAGACGTCAGGGCGATAGCCATTCAGGAACAAGCGGTTAACTGGGGCGATCAGGGTATCATGACCTCCCCATCCGACCCGCATCTCAATGGCAACCCGTAGCAAAAGCAGTCAACGCTGGTTGAAAGAGCACTTCGCCGACCCCTTCGTGAAGAAGGCCCAGGCCGAGGGCATGCGCTCGCGCGCGGCCTACAAGCTGGAGGAGCTGCTGCAGCGGGATCGGCTGCTGAAGCCGCACATGGTGGTGGTCGACCTGGGCGCCGCCCCGGGCGGCTGGTCCCAGCAGGTCCGCCGTCAGATCGGGGACACCGGCCGGGTGCTGGCCCTGGACATCCTTGAGATGCCGCCGCTGGCGGGTGTGGAGTTCCTTCACGGTGACTTCAGGGAGCAAGCCGTTCTATCGGAGTTCGAAGCCCTGCTGGGGGATCAGCCGGTAGACCTTGTGCTCTCGGATATGGCCCCCAATAAGAGTGGAATGGACGCGGTGGACCAACCGCGGATGATGCACCTGGCGGAGTTGGCGTTGGATTTTGCCGACAACCATCTCAAGCCCGGTGGCGCGTTCCTGATCAAGCTGTTCCAGGGCGTGGGCTTTGACGACTACGTGCGCGAGATGCGCCGCCGGTACGACAAAGTGGTGATCCGCAAGCCTGAAGCGTCCCGTAAGCGCTCGCCCGAGGTGTACGCCTTGGGGCAGGGAAAACGCGCGCAGATCAAGTAAGCTCAACCATACGAATCGCGTCAGGAATTAGAGGAACACCGGAGCCAATGAGGATGAACGACTTGACCAAGAACCTCCTGCTATGGGTGGTCGTCGCCGTCGTGCTGATGGTGGTCTTCCAGAGCTTCTCGCCAAAGAGCAGCGGAGCCGGCGCGCAGGGGGCGACGTACTCGCAGTTCCTGGACCAGGTGGACAGCGGCAACATCCAGAAAGTAGTGCTGGGCGAAATGCGCGGCGGTGCCAATGATGTGACCTACACCACCCGCAGCGGCCAGACCAGCACCATCACCGCGCCCTACGATCGCGACCTGATCAACGTGCTGCGCGGCAAGAAAGTGGAATTCGAGCAGGCGCCGCCCTCCAGCGGCATCTCGCTGGGCGCGATCCTGATGAATTTCCTCCCGGTGATCCTGATCATCGGCTTCTGGATCTTCATCATGCGCCAGATGCAGGGCGGTGGTGGCGGTGCCAAGGGCGCAATGTCCTTCGGCAAGTCGCGCGCCAAGCTGCAGGGCGAGGACCAGATCAAGGTCACCTTCGCCGACGTCGCCGGGTGCGATGAAGCCAAGGAAGAAGTCGGCGAGCTGGTCGACTTCCTGCGCGACCCGACCAAGTTCACCAAGCTGGGCGGCAAGATCCCGCGCGGCGTGCTGATGGTCGGCCCGCCGGGTACCGGCAAGACCCTGTTGGCCCGTGCAATTGCCGGCGAGGCCAAGGTCCCGTTCTTCTCGATCTCCGGTTCGGACTTCGTGGAAATGTTCGTCGGCGTCGGCGCCAGCCGCGTGCGCGACATGTTCGAGCAGGCCAAGAAGCAGGCGCCGTGCATCATCTTCATCGATGAAATCGACGCCGTCGGTCGTCACCGTGGTGCCGGTCTCGGCGGCGGTCATGACGAGCGCGAGCAGACCCTGAACCAGCTGCTGGTCGAAATGGACGGCTTCGAGGGAGGCGAGGGCGTGATCGTCATCGCCGCCACCAACCGTCCGGACGTGCTGGATCCGGCGCTGCTGCGCCCGGGCCGTTTCGACCGCCAGGTCGTGGTCGGCCTGCCGGACGTCAAGGGCCGCGAGCAGATCCTCAAGGTACACATGCGCAAGCTGCCGCTGGCCGACGATGTCGAGCCGATGGTGATCGCGCGCGGTACGCCGGGGTTCTCGGGTGCGGACCTGGCCAACCTGGCCAACGAAGCGGCGCTGTTCGCGGCGCGTGGCGGTGAGAAGGAAGTCCGCATGGATCACTTCGATCGTGCCCGCGACAAGATCCTGATGGGTGCCGAGCGCCGTTCGATGGCGATGAGCGAAGAAGAAAAGACGCTCACCGCGTATCACGAAGCCGGCCACGCCATCGTCGGCCGTCTGGTGCCCGAGCACGATCCGGTCTACAAGGTCACCATCATTCCGCGCGGTCGTGCGCTGGGCGTGACGATGTACCTACCGGAAGGCGACAAGTACTCGATGAACCGCGTGGCGATCGAATCGCAGCTGTGCTCGTTGTACGGTGGCCGTGTCGCCGAAGAATTGATCTTCGGTACCGACAAGGTCACCACGGGTGCCTCCAACGACATCGAGCGCGCCACCAAGATGGCCCGCAACATGGTCACCAAGTGGGGCCTGTCCGACGAGCTCGGCCCGATCGCCTACGGCGAAGAGGACGATGAAGTGTTCCTCGGCCGTTCGGTGACGCAGCACAAGAGCGTGTCGGACGACACCGCGCGCCGTATCGATGAAGTGGTCCGCAGCATCCTGGACAAGGCTTACGCCCGTACCACCGAGCTGCTGACCGCCAACCTCGACAAGCTGCACACGATGTCCCAGCTGCTGCTGCAGTACGAGACCATCGATGCGCCGCAGATCAACGCCGTGATGGAAGGCCGCGATCCGCCGCCGCCGGCAGGCTGGGACAAGTCCCCCAGCAACAAGGATGGTGGCAACAACAACGACAAGGGCGGCGATGCCCGTCCCGTGTCGCCGATCGCCGGTCCCGCCGAGCAGATCTGAGTGGTGCCCACGTAAGTGACGAAGGCCGGGGAAACCCGGCCTTCTTCGTTTCCGGCGGGTCATAATGTCGCTCTGTTTTCGTTCCCGTTCTGGAGTCGCCATGTCCGCACCCCCACCGCAGCCGATCTCGCATACCACCGAAATGGTGATCGCCACGATGATCGGCGTGGCCATCGGCCTGACCCGCGACAACTTCCTGCTCGGCGCCGGCATCGGCATCGCGGTAGGGGTGCTGATGAGCATCGCCAAGACCGTCTACGTGGAGCGCAAGCGCCGCCAGCGCTGAGTGCTTGCGCGCGCGGCCGTCAGTGGGCACGATGCGCATGCCCGCGTCGCATGCCGCGGTCGGGCATGGCCGGGGGATCGGCCGACACACTTTCCAGGGGGACTTTCATGCGTCATTCGATGCGCGCAGCCGTTGCTGCGCTGCTGTGCTGTGCCACGCCGGTCATGGCGGCCGAGATCCACGTGCAGGATCCGGTGCCGTTCAACGACGCGGCGATCATCGCCGAGAACATCAAGGCCGAGTGCCGGATGGGCGCTCAGCTGGCGACCGCGCTGGGCAAGAATGCCCCGGCGCATGGCAATACCATCGTCTTCGGCAGTGATCCGGTGAACACCGGCAGCGGACATGTATTGAAGCTGGAACTGGTGGAGGCGCAGAGCGCCGGCAATGCGTTCATCGGCCACTTCAAGTCCGCCGCCGCGCGCGGCGTGCTGTTCGAGAACGGTCAGCAGGTGGCCACGGTCACCGCACGCCGCGTGTCGCGCGGTGGCGCGTTTGCCGGCTTCAAGGGCTCGTGCGATGTGCTCGAGCGCACGGTCAATGCGATCGGCAACGATCTGGCGATCTGGCTGGCCAAGCCGGTCGATGGGGCCCGCCTCGGCGACCTCTGACGGCCGGTCCGGTGCGCCAGCGTAAACTACGCGCTGGCGTACTTCGTGGATCTGCCCATGTTCGACATTTCTCCCCAGCTTGATTGCGGCGGCCGCCTGCTGCGGCTGGATCGCCCTCGGGTCATGGGCATCGTCAATGTCACCCCGGATTCGTTTTCCGACGGCGGTGAGCACGACAGTGTCGATGCCGCGGTCGCGCACGGCCTGCAGCTGGTGGCCGAAGGCGCGGACCTGCTCGACATCGGCGGCGAGTCGACGCGGCCTGGCAGTGCGCCGGTGCCGCTGGATGAAGAGCTGCGCCGGGTCATCCCGGTAATTGAGCGTCTGGTACGCGAAACCGCCGTGCCGATCAGCATCGACACCTTCAAGCCCGAGGTGATGCGTGCCGCCGTGGCGGTGGGTGCCGGTCTGATCAATGACATTCATGCGCTGCGCCAGCCCGGTGCGCTGGAGGCCGCCGCCGAACTCGGCGTGCCGGTGGTGCTGATGCACATGCAGGGCGAGCCCGGCAGCATGCAGGACACCCCGCACTACGATGACGTCGTCGCCGAGGTGCATCGCTTCCTGACCGAGCGCATGTTCCAGGCCGAGATGGCCGGCGTTGCCAAGAAGCACCTGATCATCGATCTGGGCTTCGGCTTCGGCAAGACGACCGAACACAACATGATCCTGCTGGCGCGCTCGGACCGCTTCCTCGAGCTGGGCGTGCCGATGCTGGCCGGCCTGTCGCGCAAGCGCAGCATCGGTGAGCTGACCGGTCGTGAGCAGCCGCGTGACCGCGTGGCGGGTTCCATCGCCGCACACCTGATCGCCGCCCAGCGTGGCGCGATGCTGCTGCGCGTGCACGATGTCGCGGCCACGGTCGACGCCTTGAAGGTATGGGCGGCGGTCGATGCCGTGCCAATGCCGCGGGTGTCGGCGGCCCCGGCGATGCCGCGCTGGCCGGACGAGGACTGATGGCCGTCGATCAGCGCCCTCTTGCGATCGCGGTGATGGGTCCGACCGCGTCGGGCAAGACCGCCACCGCGATCGCGCTGGCCCAGCAGCTGGACGGTGAGATCGTCAGCGTCGATTCGGCGCTGGTCTACCGCGGGCTGGATATCGGCTCGGCCAAGCCCGACGCGGCCGAGCGCGCGCAGGCGCCGCACCACCTGCTCGATGTGCGCGACCCGTGGCAGACCTATTCGGCGGCGGAGTTCGCCAGCGACGCCGCGCAGGCCGTCCGCGGCATCATTGCGCGCGGGCGGATGCCGATTCTGGCCGGTGGCACCGGGCTGTACTTCCGCGCCCTGCTGCAGGGTCTGTCGCCGATGCCTGAAGCCGATCCGGCGGTGCGCGCGCAGATCGCCGCCGAGGCGGCCGAGCAGGGCTGGGCGGCGATGCATGCCCAGCTCGCCGGCATCGATCCGGCAGCGGCAAAGCGTATTCATGCCACCGACCCGCAGCGTATCCAGCGCGCGCTGGAAGTCCATCGCCTCACCGGCACCCCGATCAGCGAGTGGCAGAAGCTGCCCGGTGTGGACCGGCTGCCGGTGCGGGCGCTCAAACTGATCCTCGCCCCGCGCGAGCGCACGGTGCTGCACCAGCGCATCGAAACGCGTTTCGACGCGATGCTGGGCCACGGGTTCCTGGACGAAGTCCGCGCGCTGCGGGCCCTGCCGGCCATGGCCGGGGTGGCCGCGCCGCTGGATCTGCCGGCCGTGCGGGCGGTGGGCTACCGGCAGGCCTGGGAGTATCTGGACGGGCAGGGGACGGCCGAGCTGTTCCGTGAACGCGGCATCCAGGCCACCCGCCAGCTGGCCAAGCGCCAGCTGACCTGGCTGCGCGGGGAGCTTGATGCGCGCTGGTTCGATCCCCATCTAGACAGGGCTTCCCTGGCGGATGCGGTGTCGACCTTCGTCGACCGCTGAGTCCACGCGCTCACCCACCCACCCCGTGTACCATCAAGGGTTCCGGCGGGCGGCGGGGGCCGTGGCAACTGCCGGAAGACCATAAAAACAATAATCAGGAGTGTGCAATGTCCAAGGGGCAATCGCTGCAGGATCCGTTTCTGAATGCACTTCGGCGCGAACGTGTGCCGGTGTCGGTGTATCTGGTCAATGGCATCAAGCTGCAGGGGACGATTGAATCGTTCGACCAGTTCGTGGTGCTGCTGCGCAATACGGTGAGCCAGATGGTGTACAAGCACGCCATCTCGACCGTGGTGCCGGCACGCAACGTGAAGGTTGGGCCCGGGGGTGGCTATGTGCAATCCAACGATGGCGCCGATGGCGTCCAAGGTGATGACGACGTTGAGTGATAGCGTGAAGAATTCTGGAGAACTGCGTGTTTGACCGTTCCAAGCGAGGCGAACACGCACTCCTGATCCAGCCGCATGCCGGCCGGCTCGAAGACGACGTGCTGGAAGAGTTCACCGATCTGGCCCGCTCCGCCGGGGCCAGCATCGCGGCTACGCTGACCGCGCGCATCGATCGGCCCAATCCGTCGATCCTGATCGGCAGCGGCAAGCTGGATGAGGTCAAGGCCGCGGCCGACGCCACCGGCGCCGACCTGATCCTGGTCAATCATGCGCTGTCGCCGGGGCAGGAGCGCAACCTGGAGCGGTTCCTGGAGCGGCGCGTGATCGACCGTACCGGGCTGATCCTGGACATCTTCGCCCAGCGCGCGCGCAGCCACGAAGGCAAGCTGCAGGTGGAACTGGCGCAGCTGCGCCACATGTCCACGCGGCTGATCCGCGGCTGGACCCATCTGGAGCGCCAGCGCGGCGGTTCGATCGGCCTGCGCGGCCCGGGTGAAACCCAGCTGGAAACCGATCGCCGCCTGCTGCAGAAGCGGGTGGAACAGCTGCAGAAGAAGCTGGAAAAGGTGGAAGTGCAGCGCACCCAGATGCGCCGTGCGCGCCTGCGCAGCGAGCTGCCGCGCGTGGCGCTGGTGGGCTATACCAATGCCGGCAAGTCGACCCTGTTCAACGCACTGACCGGCGCCGAGGCGTACGCCGCGGACCAGTTGTTTGCCACGTTGGACCCGACCGTGCGCCGCATCGCACTGCCGGGCGGCAGCGTTGTGCTGGCTGACACCGTCGGCTTCGTGCGCGACCTGCCGCATGATCTGGTGGCCGCGTTCCGGTCCACCTTGTCCGAAGCCCGCGAAGCGGACTTCCTGCTGCATCTGGTCGATGCTGCCGATCCGCACCGCGAGGAGCGCATCGCACAGGTCGATGAAGTGCTGACCGCCATCGGCGCGGGCGATCTGCCGCAGTTGCTGGTGTTCAACAAGATCGACCGCATCGACGGGGCTGAAGTGCGTCACGACGGCCAGGACGGCATCCCCGACAACGCGCGCCGCGAGCGGGTCTGGATTTCCGCCCGCGACAACGTCGGCCTGCCGCTGCTGCAGTCCGTGCTGGGCAAGCGGCTGGGCCTGCAGCACGTCAGTGGCGAGCTGCGGCTGCCGCCGAGTGCCGGTCGCCTGCGTTCGCGCCTGCACCAGCTGGAAGTGGTGCGCAGTGAAGCCACCGACGAAGATGGCTGGCTGCTCCAGGTGGAAATCCCGATCGCCGAGGCCGAGAAGCTGGCAGCCGGCGAGGGCGGCGAACCGATCCGCGCGATGCTTCCGGAAAAGCTCCCGGAGTGGTGAGGAGTGAGCCGGCCGCTGGCCGGCGCCCATGATCCTGAGGGTGAGCGACCCCTTGTCGCACCCGGCAACACAGGACATCACCCACGATTTCGGCTAAAACAGGGGGGGCGTTCGTCCCCCCGTTGATCCAGGATTCCCCATGACCGTTCCTTCCGACGCCGAGCTGGGCGCCCTCGCCAGTGACGTGGGCCAGCGCCTGCAGCAGGCCTCGTTGCAGCTGGTCACCGCTGAGAGCTGCAGTGGCGGCTGGATCGCCAAAGCGATGACCGATATCGCTGGCTCCTCGGCATTCTTCGATTGCGGCATGGTGGTCTACAGCTACGAAGCCAAGCAACGCCTGCTGGGCGTGCGCGCGCAAACTCTGGAACAGTTCGGCGCAGTCAGCCGCGAGACCGTGCTGGAAATGGTCTCTGGTGCATTGATCAATTCCGGCGCCGGCATCGCCGTGGCGGTGACCGGCATTGCCGGGCCCGGCGGCGGCAGCGAGGACAAACCGGTCGGCAGCGTGTGGATCGGCTGGAAAGGCCGTGGCGGCTATGCCCGTGCGCAATTGTTCCAGTTTGATGGCGACCGCGAAGCCATACGGCGGCAGACCGTGCAGCAGGCGCTGACGGGAATCTTCCCGCTGTTGTGACATCCTGACCGGGTGTGCTGACAGGAGAGTGGGCCGATGTGGGAGACGCTGGGTACCGTGCGTGACCTGGGGCGATTGCAGGAAATCGCGTCGGTCCTGATCCGCTATGGCTTCGGCGATCTGGTACGCCGGATCGGCCTGGCCGATGTGCTCGAGCGTGCCGGTCGGCTGCTGCACTGGAACGACACCCAGCAGATGCTGCGGATGACCGCGCCGGTGCGCGTGCGCCGGGCGATGGAAGACCTGGGCCCCACCTTCGTCAAACTGGGCCAGGTGCTGGCCACCCGCGTGGATCTGTTCCCGCCGGAGTGGATCGCCGAGTTCTCCGAACTGCAGAATGCCGTGCCTGCGCTGCCGTACGCACAGGTGCGTGATCAGCTTGAACGCGATCTGGGCGCACCGCCGACCGAGGTGTTCGCCTGGCTCGATGAAACGCCCATGGCCGCCGCCTCGCTGGCACAGGCGCACCGCGCAACGCTGCATGACGGCACCGCCGTGGTGCTGAAGATCCGCCGCCCCGGCATCCGCGAGGTGATCGAAGCCGACCTGCGTCTCCTGGCGCGGCTGGCTGAGATCGTCGAAGCGCGGCTACCGGACATGCAGCGCTACCGCCCGGCCGAGGTGGTACAGCAGTTCCAGGTGTCGCTTCGCCGCGAGCTGGATTTTGCCGCCGAATGCCGCAACGCCGAGCGTATCGCCCGCAACTTCCAGGGCCGCGAGGACATCCTGATCCCCAACGTGCACTGGCAGTGGACCTGCGAAAGCCTCAACGTGCAGGGCTTCGTCGACGGCATTCCCGGCCGCGATCTGGCCGGTGTCGATGCGGCCGGTCTGGACCGCGTGCAGTTGGCCCGTACCGGCGCGCGCATCGTGCTGAAGATGGTGCTGGAGGACGGCTGTTTCCACGCTGATCCGCATCCGGGCAATATCATCTACCTGCGTGACGGCCGCATCGGCGTGATCGATTTCGGCATGGTCGGCGCGATCTCCGAGCAGCGCCGCTTCCAGGTCGCCCAGCTCCTGCACGGTCTGGTCACCCAGGAGCCGGAGCAGGTGGCCGATGTGCTGCTGGACTGGGCCGGGGGCGTGGAGGTGGACGAATCCCGGCTGCAGCAGGACATCAGCACCTTCGTGGACCAGTACCGCGGGGTGCCGCTGAAAGACCTGCACATGGGCCTGATGCTGGGCAACATCACCCAGTTGCTGCGCCAGTACGCGCTGACCCTGCCGGCCGATCTGGCGCTGATGATCAAGACCTTCCTCACCCTGGAAGGCATGGGCCGCCAGCTCGACCCGCAGTTCGACATGGCCAGTGCCGCGCGTCCGTATCTGGAGCGGGTGATGTGGCAGCGCTACTCGCCCGGCGCGATGCTCAAGCGCGGCAAGCGCAGCCTGGTCGGGGTGATGGACCTGGTCGGCGATCTGCCGCGCGATGTGCGCCGCCTGCTGCAGATGGCGCGCCGCGGGCGGCTTCAGCTCAAGATCGAAACCACCGCGCTGCAGGGCTTCGGCGACCAGGTCAACCGCGCCGCCAACCGGCTGGTGATGGGCATCGTGACCGCCGCGCTGATCATCGGCTCCTCGATCGTCATGCACAGCGTCGGTGGCATCTCCAGCCGCTGGCTGCTCGCGCTTGGCGTGGCCGGCTTCATCGGCGCCGGCTTCTGTGGCGTGTGGATCCTGTTTTCGATCTGGCGCAGCGGCAAGAACCCATAGGGTTCTTGCCGCTGGGATCCGAAGGATCCCCGGAATCTCCCGCGTAAGCGGGAGATTACGTGCAGGGCCGACCGTTGGTCGGACGCTCCTGCCTGACCGACCCGTTACCGGTGCCCGTATGTTGCGCCACGCCGCGCGTGGCTGCTCCTCATGCGGCCCACGAATGCCTGACCCTCACCGACCAACGGTCGGTGGCTACAGGGATCGCTTGAGGCTTCGGCCGCGGCGGGACAGCCCTTCCTTTATGGCCTCTTTCTCTTCGGGCACTTGCGTGCCCGCATCGTTAGTAGTAATACTACTAACGATGGACCTGACCGATACCCAGCAGGCGATCCTGCAGTTGATCGCCGAGCGTATAGAGACCGATGGCGCACCGCCGTCGCAGACGGAAATCGCCCGTGCGTTCGGCTTCAAGGGCGTCCGCGCAGCCCAGTACCATCTGGAAGCGCTGGAGCAGGCCGGGGCGATCCGTCGCATCCCCGGCCAGGCCCGCGGCATCCGGCTGGTCCAGGCACCGGCGCTGCAGAGCGGCCTGCCCGAATCGCTGCCCGCATCGGCGCTGCCGGACCACGTCCTGCGCCTGCCGGTGCTGGGCCGGGTCGCGGCCGGCCTGCCGATCGGCGCGGATATCGGCTCGGACGACTTCGTGGTGCTCGACCGGGTGTTCTTCTCGCCCGCGCCGGACTACCTGCTGAAAGTGCAGGGCGACTCGATGATCGACGAAGGCATCTTCGACGGCGATCTGATCGGTGTGCACCGCACCCGTGACGCCCGCTCCGGCCAGATCGTCGTGGCCCGCATCGATGACGAGATCACGGTCAAGCTGCTGAAGATGGGCAAGGACCGGATCCGCCTGCTGCCACGCAACCCCGATTACAAGCCGATCGAAGTGCTGCCCGACCAGGACTTCGCCATCGAAGGCCTCTATTGCGGGTTGCTGCGGCCCAACCGCTGACCCTGTTCTCCCTTGAATCACGCGCGGTCTTTTGTGGCACATCTCTGGTTTTGCTGAGGTTGGTACGGATGTCCGATAATTTTTTTCCGAACGCCGGGCAGAATCTCAGCCCGTGCGATACGCCAGCCTTAAAGTGAACCCATGGCCAAGAAGACTTCCAAAGACAGCACCTCCACCGATACGACCTCTGCAAGGACCACTCCGATGGACGAAAACAAAAAGCGCGCCCTCACCGCCGCGCTGAGCCAGATCGAAAAGCAGTTCGGCAAGGGCGCCGTGATGCGCATGGGCGACCGCGTCGTCGAAGCGGTCGAGGTCATCCCCACCGGTTCGCTGATGCTGGATATCGCCCTCGGTATCGGTGGCCTGCCCAAGGGCCGTGTGGTGGAGATCTACGGTCCGGAATCCTCGGGCAAGACCACCTTGACCCTGCAGGCGATCGCCGAATGCCAGAAGAAGGGCGGCACTGCGGCCTTCATCGATGCCGAGCACGCACTGGATCCGATCTACGCCGCCAAGCTGGGCGTCAACGTGGACGACCTGCTGCTCTCGCAGCCCGATACCGGTGAGCAGGCGCTGGAAATCGCCGACATGCTGGTGCGCTCCAGCTCGGTGGACATCGTGGTGGTCGACTCGGTCGCCGCGCTGACGCCGAAGGCAGAAATCGAAGGCGAAATGGGCGACCAGCTGCCGGGCCTGCAGGCCCGTCTGATGAGCCAGGCGCTGCGTAAGCTGACCGGCAACATCAAGCGGTCCAACACCCTGGTGGTCTTCATCAACCAGCTGCGCCACAAGATCGGCGTGATGATGCCGGGCCAGAGCCCGGAAGTGACCACCGGCGGCAACGCGCTGAAGTTCTACGCCTCCGTCCGCCTGGACATCCGCCGTATCGGCGCGATCAAGAAGGGCGACGAGATCATCGGCAACCAGACCAAGATCAAGGTCGTCAAGAACAAGCTGGCGCCCCCGTTCAAGCAGGTCATCACTGAGATCCTGTACGGCGAAGGCATCAGCCGCGAAGGCGAACTGATCGACATGGGCGTGGAAGCCAAGCTGGTCGAGAAGGCCGGCGCCTGGTACAGCTACGGTGAAGAACGCATCGGCCAGGGCAAGGACAACGCCCGCGGCTATCTGCGCGACAACCCGCAGATCGCCGAGCGCCTGGAAGCCGAGCTGCGCGAGAAGTTCCAGCCGGAAGAAGCCGTGCGTGAAGGCGGCGACGAGGCTGAAGACGACGCCGAGTGAGTTTCCTGCGGGGCAGGGCAGCGCCGTCAGTGACGCTCGCCCTGTCCTGCAGTTTCACCAATCCCCGACGGGATGGCGCCAAGGACGGCGCACTGTAATGGACCGCTGCCATGCAAGACTCCGAAGCCCCCGCACCCCGGCGCAAGCGCCGTGTCCAGGAACAGACGCCGGTCCAGCGTGCGTTGGGGCTGCTGGTGCGCCGGGAGCATTCGCGTAAAGAGCTGACCCGCAAACTGCAGGCCCGCGGCATCGAGAACGAGGCCGCCGAAGCCGCGGTCAGCAAGCTGGCCGAGGCCGGCTGGCAGGATGACACGCGCTTTGCCGAGAATCTGGTCCGGATCCGGGCCAACACCGGCTATGGGCCGATCCACATCCGCGCCGAACTGGGCACGCATGGCCTGGACAGCGATCAGATCGCTGCGGCCATGGAGACCTTTGAAGGCGATTGGACCGAGAACGCCCGCGACCTGGTCTGCCGCCGTTTTGGCGAAGCCGGCCCGCAGGAACTGCCTGCGCGGCGCAAAGCCGCCGATCTTCTGGCCCGCCGGGGGTTCCCCGGCGACAGCATCCGCCAGGCCACCCGTTACGACCCTGAGGACTGAGCGGCCCGGGCCTGATACCCTTTGTGGTTTCGGCGGTCCTGCAATTGACACCCGGCCATTGGGGCTGCGTGCCAGGGACTGACCGGCCCGCACAAAGCCAGCCCCCCATGAACGCATCCGTCAAATTCACTACCTCCCAGATCCGCAGCGATTTCCTTGAGTTCTTCAAGGGCAAAGGCCACACGATCGTGCCGTCGGCGCCCCTGGTGCCGGGCAATGATCCGACCCTGCTGTTCACCAACTCCGGCATGGTGCAGTTCAAGGACGTGTTCCTTGGCGCCGAGAAGCGCAGCTACGTGCGCGCGGCCGACGTCCAGCGCTGCCTGCGCGCCGGTGGCAAGCACAACGATCTGGACCAGGTCGGTTACACCGCGCGCCACCACACCTTCTTCGAGATGCTGGGCAACTGGTCGTTCGGCGATTACTTCAAGAAGGACGCCATCGCCTGGGCCTGGGAGCTGCTGACCCAGGTCTGGAAGCTGCCGGCCGAGCGTCTGCTGGTCACCGTGTACCAGACCGATGACGAAGCCTACGCGCTGTGGCGCGACATGATCGGCATTCCGGAAGAGCGGATCGTGCGCATCGGTGACAACAAGGGCGCGCCGTTTGCCTCGGACAACTTCTGGCAGATGGCCGAGACCGGTCCGTGCGGCCCGTGTACCGAAATCTTCTATGACCATGGCGACCACATCGCCGGTGGCCCGCCGGGCTCGCCGGATGAGGATGGCGATCGTTTCATCGAGATCTGGAACCTGGTCTTCATGCAGTTCGACCGTCAGCCCGACGGCACCCTGGTGCCGCTGCCGGCCCCGTGCGTAGATACCGGCATGGGCCTGGAGCGTCTGGCCGCGATCCTACAGCACGTTCACACCAATTACGAAATCGATCTGTTCCAGGCGCTGATCCGCAAGGCCAGCGAGCTGACCGGCATGGCCGACCTGGAAAACAAGTCGCTGCGCGTGATCGCCGATCATATCCGCGCCTGCTCGTTCCTGATCGTCGACGGCGTGCTGCCGTCCAACGAAGGTCGCGGTTACGTGCTGCGCCGGATCATCCGCCGCGCGCTGCGCCATGGCTGGATGCTGGGCGTGCGCCAGCCGTTCTTCAGCAAGCTGGTGCCGACCCTGGTCGAGCAGATGGGCGTGGCCTATCCGGAGCTGCCGGCGCAGGTCGACACGGTCGTGCGCGCGCTGCAGGCCGAAGAAGAGCGTTTCGCGGAAACGCTGGATTCGGGCATGAAGATCTTCGACGACGTGGCGGCCAAGGTCAGCAACGGCGTGATCCCGGGCGTGGATGCGTTCCGCCTGTACGACACCTACGGCTTCCCGGTCGATCTGACGGCCGATATCGCCCGTGAGCGCGATATGACGGTGGACATGGTCGCCTTCAACGCCGCGATGGACACCCAGCGCGAGACCGCGCGCGCGGCTGGCAAGTTCGGCGGTGGCGTGACCCTGTCGGCCGATCTGGTCGCCACGCTCAAGCCGACCGTGTTCCTCGGGTATGACCGCCTGCAGGCCGACGACCTCACCGTGGTCGCCATCCTCAAGGACGGCCGCCCGGTGGAGAGCGCGCAGGCTGGCGATGACGTCATCGTGCTGACCAACCAGACCCCGTTCTACGCCGAGTCCGGTGGCCAGGTCGGTGACAACGGCATCCTGTCCGGTGCGGGCGTGCAGGTAGACGTCGGCGACACCCAGAAGTTCGCGGGCCAGTTCCATGGGCACGTGGGCAAGCTCAGCCAGGGCAGCCTCAAGGTCGGTGATGTGCTGTCCGGCCAGGTGGATGGCCAGCGCCGTGGCGCGACCATCCTCAACCACTCGGCCACCCACCTGCTGCATGCCGCCCTGCGCGAAGTGCTGGGCACCCACGTGCAGCAGAAGGGCTCGCTGGTCGCGCCCGATCGCCTGCGCTTCGACTTCTCGCACTTCGCGCCGATCAGCGCCGAGGACCTGGCGATCATCGAGCGCAAGGTCAACGAGCAGGTGCGTGCCAACAACGCCGCTGAAGTCCACAACATGGGCATGCAGGAAGCGCTCGACTTCGGCGCGATGGCACTGTTCGGCGAGAAGTACGGCGAGCACGTGCGCGTGCTGAAGATGGGCGATTACTCCACCGAACTGTGCGGCGGTACGCATGTGTCGCGCACCGGCGATATCGGCCTGTTCAAGATCACCTCCGAAGGCGGTGTGTCTTCGGGCGTGCGTCGTATCGAAGCGGTGACCGGGCAGGGCGCGTTGGATTACGTGGCCCACGAAGAAGCGCAGCTCAGCGAAGCGGCTGCACTGCTCGGCGGCAATGCCGGCGATGTGGTCGACAAGATCCGCCAGCTGGGCGAGCGCCAGAAGAAGCTCGAGCGTGAGCTGGAATCGCTGAAGGCCAAGCAGGCTGCTGGTGCGACTGCCGATCTCGGTGGCGCCGCCGTCGAGGTCAACGGCATCAAGATCCTGGCCGCGCGTCTGGAAGGCTTCGATGCCAAGGCGCTGCGCGATGCGATCGACCGCCTCAAGCAGCAGCTCGGCGATGCGGTGATCGTTCTGGCCGGTACCCAGGACGGCAAGGCGGCCCTGGTCGCGGGCGTGAACGGCAGCGCAATGGGCAAGGTCAAGGCCGGGGAACTGTTGGCCCATATCGCCAGTCAGATCGGGGGCAAGGGCGGCGGCCGCCCGGATCTCGCCCAGGGTGGTGGTGAGGACGGGCCCGCCCTTGCTTCTGCGCTGGCCGCGGTCGTCGACTGGGTCACCCCCCGTATCTGAACAGCCTGAGGCCTTCTGCTCCTTGAAGGGGCGGGAGGCCTGACGGTACTATGGCGAATCTTTTCCCGTTGTCGTGGGGCGCTCTTGCCGGGGCGCCAAGCCGGTGGGGAAATGCCACCACCGGTTCCCCTGGAGACTTGAACAAATGTTGATCCTGACTCGCCGTGTAGGCGAAACCCTGATGATCGGTGACTCGGTCAGCGTGACCGTGCTCGGCGTCAAGGGCAACCAGGTGCGTATCGGTATCACCGCTCCGAAGGACGTGGCCGTGCACCGCGAAGAGATTTACCAGCGCATCCAGCGCGGTGATGAGCCGAATGCATCCGGAAGTGAAAATTCTTCGGATTAAGGCTTTACCTGAGGGCGCGGAAAACGTTATTATTCGCGCCCCCGCTGAGATGATTCATCACAGCGGCGGACCAAGAACACTGGAGCGGTGCCCGAGTGGCTGAAGGGGCTCCCCTGCTAAGGGAGTATAGGGCTTAAAACTCTATCGAGGGTTCGAATCCCTCCCGCTCCGCCAGTTGTAGAAGAGGCCTTCGTACGCAAGTACGGAGGCCTTTTTCTTGTGCGATCCGGTTGCGCGATCCGGTTCAAACCACTGACTTGCAGACCGCCTCGATGCGATGCCCATCCGGATCGATCAGGAACGCGGCGTAGTAGTGATCGCCATACTCCTCGCGCAGCCCCGGCGGCCCGTTGCAGGTGCCGCCAACCGCCAGTGCATCACGGTGGAACGCATCCACGGCCTGGCGCGAGGGCGCCCCGAGGGCCAAGTGGAATCCGGGGCCCGGGGGCGAGGCATCGGCCCGCAGCTTCAGGCACAGCAAATCCTCATCCTCGGCATACCCATACCCGATGGCCTCGTCGTCTTCAAAAACACGGCGCATGCCCAGCGCGACGAGCGCGGCATCGTGGAAGGCGGCTGCACGAGCGAGATCGCGCACGCCCAGTGAAAGGTGGTGCAGCATGGTGGTGCGCTTCCGTGTGGGATATGGCGCGCAGCGTCGCATGAAACAGGCGGACGGCGCGCCGGCTGACGCATTCGGATGGCGCATGCAGTCGATCCCCAATCTTCATTGGTGCCGGCGTGGCCGCTCGGCTACGGTCGTTGTCCAGCGGCGTCCCTCCGGGCGCCACCCGTGTAAGGAGCAGGAACATGTCGATGGGACGGAGGTCGATCCGTGGTTGGGTGGTCATGAGCATGCTGATGGGCATGGTCATGCCGCTCAGTGCGGCGTCGTTGGATGAGCGCCTGCATCGTGCGGCGGAAAAGGGCGATGCCAGCGCGGTGCGTACGCTGCTGGGGCAAGGTGCACAGGTGGATGCGCGCGGCGCGGCGAAGGCGACCCCGTTGCTGGTCGCGACCCACCGCAACCACGTAGAGGCCGCGCTTGCGCTGATCCAGGCCGGTGCCGACGTCAACGCCAAGGATGCGATCCAGGACAGCCCCTACCTCTACGCCGGTGCCCGCGGGCATCTCGAGATCCTGCGCGCAACGCTGGCGGCGGGTGCCGACCTGAAAAGCACCAACCGCTACGGTGGCACCGCCCTCATTCCGGCGGCCGAACGCGGGCATGTGGAGACCGTGGCGACGCTCATCGCAGCCGGTGTCGAGGTGGATCACGTCAACAACCTGCAATGGACCGCGCTGCTGGAGGCGATCATCCTCGCCGATGGCGGCCCACGGCATGTCGAGATCGTCCGTCAGCTCATCGCGGCAGGTGCGGACGTGAACCTGCCCGACGGTGAAGGCGTAAGCCCACTGCAGCATGCACGCCAGCGCGGCTACCGCGAGATCGAGACGCTGCTTCTCAACGCAGGCGCTGGGCAGGGCTGAGCATCCGCAAGGCGGGAAAGGGCACTGTTGCCGCTGCCTTGACGCGGCACAGGCATGCTCTGCACCGCCACTCTGCGAAGGTGTGTGCTTCCCCCGCAGAAACAGGAGTCGCCGTGAACACACGTCGCCACTTCCTCTCCGTTGCCGCCGCCGGTACCGCCGCTTTCGCCGCCTCGCCGTTGATGGCGCAGTCGGCTGGGCCGGGCAGTGTCCTGCCCACCCGCGGCCAGGCCTCGGCGAAGCCCTTGCCGGGCAACCCCGCACAGCAGGGCAGGCGCTATCGTCCGCAGACCCGTCTGGGCCTGGGCGGTGTCGCGATCGGCAATGGTTTCGCGGCCGCGACCGATGCGCAGAGCGAAGCCACCCTCGCCGCCGCCTATGCGGCCGGGGTGCGCTGTTTCGATACGTCGCCGTGGTACGGGCTTGGCCTGAGCGAGCGCCGTTACGGCCACCATCTGCACAACCATCCCGCGCGTGAGTACACGTTGTCGACCAAGGTCGGGCGCCTGCTGACGGCCACCGCCGGTGAGCTGCAGGAGGTGATGTGGAAGGACCCGTCGCCGTTCCGTTACCGCTACGACTACTCTGCCGACGGCACGCGGCGCTCGGTGGAGGACAGCCTCAACCGGCTCGGGGTGTCGCAGCTGGACGTTGTCTTCATTCATGACCTGTCGCCGGACAACGAGAAAGACCTCGGCATGCCGTGGGAGCAGCGTTTCGCAGAGGCCGCGAAAGGCGCGATGCCGGCGCTGACGCGCATGCGCGAGGAGGGACTTATCAAAGCCTGGGGGTTCGGCGTCAATCGCCCCGAGCCGGCGCTGCGTGCGGTGGCCGAGTCCGACCCGGATATCTTCCTGCTGGCCTGCCAGTACTCGCTGCTGGATCACGAGCAGGCCTTGCATGACACCTTCCCGAAGATCGCCGCGCATGGCGCGTCGGTCGTAGTCGGGTCGCCGCTGTTGGCGGGCTACCTGGCCGGGCGGGACCGGTATCTCTATGACGGCAAGGTGCCGTCCTGGGCGCCGGAAAAGCGCGCCAGGGTGCAGGCCATCTGCGATCGCCATGGTGTGGACCTGCGCACGGCGGCGCTGCAGTTCGCCGATGCACCCGAGGTGGTATCGGCGGTCATTCCGGGCGCGCGCACGCCCGAACAGGTCCTGGCCAACGTCGCGTCGATGTCGGTGGCGGTGCCGGGGGCCTTCTGGGCCGAGCTCAAGCAGGAGAAGCTGATTGCCTCGGATGCGCCGGTGCCGCGTGGCTGATCCGGTCAGCGGACCGGCGGATCACCTGACCTGATCGCCACCGGCCAATGACCTGCGGCGCCCCGGCTGCAGCCGGAGCGTCGCCTGTCTGCAGGGCTCTCCACCCGGTTGCCTGCCGCGATAGCCTTTCGCTGTAGCCCCGGATGCGGCATCATGCCGCCCATTCGTTCCCTCCAGCCGCCGCCAGAGGAGTCCCTTCCTGCCTGGAGGCATTGCCGTGTCCGTCGTTCCGTTCCGTGTTGCCCTGATCCACTCGGGTCGCCGTCGTGCTGTTCCCGCGTTCTCCCCGTTGATGCAGGCGATGGCCTGCGTGCTGGGCTTGGCCCTGTCCGCCTCGTCCGTGCAGGCCGAAGAGGCGCCGGCGGATGACACACCTGTTAAGGACGGCGCACAGACCCTGCAGACCGTGCAGGTCACCGCCAACCAGCTCGGCACCGTGACCGAAGGCAGTGATTCCTATACGCCCGGCACGATCGCCACGGCCACCCGCCTGGTGCTCAGCCCGCGCCAGACCCCTCAGTCGATCAGCGTGATCACCCGGCAGGAAATGAACGACTTCGGGCTCAACGGTATCGATGACGTCATGAAGGTCACGCCCGGCGTGAGCATCGTCACTTACGACAGCGAGCGCACCGAGTACTACGCGCGCGGCTTCGCGGTGCAGAACTTCCAGTACGACGGCATCCCGATGGCGCGCGATTCGGCGTACTCGGCCGGCAACACGCTCAGTGACATGGCCATCTACGATCGCGTGGAAGTGCTCAAGGGGGCCACCGGGCTGCTGACCGGCATGGGCGACCCGGGCGCGACCATCAACCTGGTGCGCAAGAAGCCTACCCGGGAGCTGGCCGGCAGCGCCACGCTGGGTGTCGGTTCGTGGGACAGCTACCGCGCCGAAGTCGATGTCGCTGGCCCGCTCACCGAGAGCGGTCGCGTGCGCGGCCGCGTGGTCGGCGCTTACCAGGACAAGCATTCCAATGTCGACCACTACCAGCGCAGCAATGAGGTGTTCTACGGCATTCTGGAAGCCGACCTCGGCGAGAGCACGCTGCTGACCGTCGGTGCCGATTACCAGGACAGCGATCCCGAAGGCTCCAGCTGGGGCGGCATTCCGCTGCTGGACAGTGCCGGCAACTTCAACGACATGCCGCGCTCGTTCAACAACGGGGCGCGCTGGAGCCGCTGGGGCCAGTACGCGCGTACCGGCTTCGCCACGCTGGAGCACACCTTCGCCAATGACTGGGTCGCCAAGCTGCAGCTCAACCACCAGGTCAACGGCTATGACGCCTCGCTGGGCGCGGCGGCCGGTGGCAATCCGGATCCGGTGACCGGCGAGGGCGTGAGCATGTGGCTGGGCCAGTACATCGGCAAGACCACCAGCAACGCGGCTGATCTGTACGTCAGCGGCAAGTTCGAGTGGTTCGGCCGGCTGCATGAGCTGGTCGTCGGTGGCAGCGTGTCGCGCAGGCGCTGGGTCAACAACGGCTATTCGCCGCAGCCGGGCTACGTGAGCAGCGTCGCCGACTACTACGCGTGGACGGGTGATGTGCCCGAGCCGGACTGGCAGTGGGGCTACGGTGACAACCAGGTCACCCGCGAGAGTGGGGCCTACGTGGTGGGCCGTTTCGACCTGGCCGATCCGCTCAAGCTGATCGTCGGCAGCCGCATCGCCAACTATAAATCCCCGGACACCGACGAGAGCGGCGTGGTCGTGCCGTACGCCGGCCTGGTGTACGACCTCAACCGCAATTTTTCGGTGTTCGCCAGCTACAGCACCATCTTCAAGCCGCAGGGCAACCAGGACGAACAGGGTCGGGTGCTGGATCCGTTGGAAGGGCGCAGCTACGAAGCGGGCCTGAAGGCGGAGTTCTACGACGGTCGCCTCAACGCCAGTGCGGCGGTATTCCAGCTGGAGCAGGACAACTACGCGCAACCGACCGGCGGCAGGACGCCGCGCGGCGGGATCGCCTATGAAGGCCTGATGGGGGTGCGCACCAAGGGCTATGAGCTGGAGGTATCCGGTCAGCTTGCGCCGGGCTGGCAGATCCAGGGTGGCTACGCGCACAAGATCGCGCGGCAGCAGTCCACCAAGGTCTCCACGCTGGAACCGGAAGATCAGTTCAGCGTGCACACCAGCTACCGCCTCACTGGTGCGGCTGACGGCTGGAGCATCGGCGGCGGCGCGCGCTGGCAGGGCAGCACGTTCGGCACCATCACCAACCCGGCCACTGGCGGAAGCCAGATCCATCGTACCGAACCGTACTGGCTGCTCGATGCCATGGCGCGTTACCAGTTCAACGACCAGCTGTCGGCAACGCTCAACGTCAACAACCTGCTGGACAAGCATTACTACACGATCTTCAGCTGGTACAGCACCTACACCTGGGGCGAGCCGCGCAACGTGCGGCTGACCCTGAACTACCGGTTCTGATCCACGCAACGAACGACACCCCGGGAAACCGGGGTGTCTGCGTTTGCGGCTGGGTGCTTACAGTGCCAACTCGAACACGATGACTTCCGCGTCGTTGGCGTTTTCCAGCGTCAGCTGCGCCTCGTCGCTGACCTGCAGCGCATCGCCGGTTTCCAGGGTGATGCCGTTGACCTGCAGCTGCCCGCGGGCCACCTGCACATAGGCGCCGCGACGCGGGGCCAGCGGCAGGTGGACGCGGTCGTCACCGTCCAGGATCGTGGCGTAGATGTTCGCGTCCTGGTGGATCAACAGCGAGCCGTCCCGGCCATCGCGCGAGGCGATCAGGCGCAGCTGCCCACGCTTGGTTTCCGGCGCGAAATGCGTTTCCTGGTAGCTCGGGGTGATGTTCTCCTGATCGGGGAACAGCCAGATCTGCAGGAAGTGCACCGGCTCACTGGCTGAGTGGTTGAACTCGCTGTGGCTGACGCCGCTGCCGGCGCTCATGCGCTGCACATCGCCGTAGCGCAGCACCGAACCGGTGCCCATCGAGTCCTTGTGTTCCAGCGCGCCGCCGAGCACATAGGAGACGATCTCCATGTTGCTGTGGCTGTGCGTGCCAAAGCCCTGGCCGCCCTCGACGCGGTCTTCGTTGATCACCCGCAGCGGACCGAAGCTGGTGTACCGCGGGTCGTAGTAGTTGGCGAAGGAGAAGGTGTGCATGGAGTTCAGCCAGCCATGGTCGGCCTTGCCACGGGTGTTGCTCTTGCGGATCTGCAGCATGGTGAATCTCCTCGGTGTTCGATGGTTTCGATGGCGGTTCAGGGCGGCGTTCGCTGCCCCTTTCCTGTTGCGGCCAGTATCCGCTTGCTCCGGCGGGTTGAAAAACGGATAGTTTTGCAAGCCATCATCGAAAAATTCGAATGCTCAAGCTCAGCCTCGACGCCCTGCAGATCCTGGATGCCATCGACCGCCGTGGCTCGTTCGCTGCGGCCGGCAAGGCGCTGCACAAGGTTCCTTCGACCATTTCCTACACCGTCTCCAAGCTGGAAGAGGACCTGGGCGTGCAGCTGTTCGATCGGGTCGGCCCGCGCGCTCACCTCACCCCGGCCGGGGAAGCGTTGCTGGAGGAGGGCCGCCATCTGCTGCGGGCGGCGCGTGAACTGGAGATGCGGGTGCGCCGGGTGGCGTCCGGCTGGGAAGCCGAGCTGACCGTGGCGGTCGATTCGATGTTCGTGCCGGCGCTGCTGGCCGAGGATGTGCGCGCCTTCAATGCAGTGGCCGAACAGACCCGGATGCGGCTGATCAGTGAATCGCTGTCGGGCACCTGGGAGGCGCTGCTGGACCGGCGCGCGGACCTGCTGGTCGGCGCGGCGGGCGAAGGCCCCAGCGGCGGGGGCTATGTGGTCGAGCCGATGGGCGTGGTGCGTTTCGTGTTCGCGGTGGCGCCCTCGCATCCGCTGGCGGCTGCGTCCGAACCGCTGGGTCGTGAGCAGCTGGCCACCCACTGCGCGATCGCCGTGGCCGATTCGGCCCGGCGACTGCTGCCGCGCACGGTCGGCCTGCTGATGGGGCAGGACACCGTCACGGTGCCGGACATGGTCAGCAAGTTCCGCCTGCAGTGCGCCGGGCTGGGCTTCGGCTTCCTGCCCGAGCCGTATGTGCAGCAGGCGGTCCGGGATGGCAGGCTGGTGATCAGGCAGGTCGAGGAGCCCAAGCCGGACGAGACGTTCTGGCTGGCCTGGCGCACCGGCGAGGAAGGGGCGGCCCTGCGCTGGTGGCGCGAGCGCATGCAGCGGCCGGAGGTGCTGGCAGGCTGGTGGCCGACGATGGAAGGCTGGCTGGGCTAGCCAGCCGCTGGGGCCAACCTGAATCCTGGCCTCGCTGTCATCGGATGGTCATACGGATGCGATAGAGCGGGGCGGAGCGGATCGGTAACCTGCCCGACTCGATTGGTTTTTCCGACTCTGCCCATGAAGCGCTTGCTGCTGTTGCTGCTGGCCGGGGCTGGCCTGTGGCTGGCTGCCTGCTCCTCCTTGACCCCCACCGCTGCCTCGACCTCGTTGAGCGATCGGCTGATCGCGCCCGGTGGCGTGTCCACACTGCTGGACATGCCGCGCATCGCCGAAGCGGTGGACAGCGTCCCCAACCGCCATGGTCGGGTCACCGGCCGCGCAGGTGTGCCGATCTTCTGGCGTGCGTTCGATCCCGGCCAGTACGGGGTGCGCTACGAATACCTGCCCCAGCAGCACGACAACGGCGAGCCGCTGCGTACCGGCATGGCCCTGGACCTGCCGCATCCGTTCCAGCCGCAGGCGCCGCGCGGCACGGTGGTGGTGCTGCACGGCTGGATGATGAACGGTGATGCGATGCTGCCGTGGTCGCTGCAGCTGGCGCAGTCCGGCTACCGCGTGATCACCATCGATCTGCGAAATCACGGCCATTCCGGTGCTGGCCCGTCCGGTTACGGTACGTTCGAATCGGACGACGTGGTCGATGTCATCGCCGCGCTGAAGGGGCGCGGGGAGGTGGTCGGGCCGCTGTATCTGTTCGGCGTTTCCTACGGTGCGGCCACTGCGCTGTTCACTGCCGACAAGCTTGGCGACCAGGTCACCGGCGTGGTGGCGATGGAGTCCTTCGCCAATGCTGGTGATGCGATCCGCAGCATGATCCCGCACCTGATGTCGATGCAGCCGACCGCCTGGAAGGCCCAGGCGATGGCCGCTTACGGGCGGTGGCGCTATGGCGGGCAGGACATCAACCAGGTGATCGTTGCCGCCAGCCAGCGCCTGGATCTGGACCTGGACCGCGTCGACGTCACCCGCGCGCTGGCCAACAGCCGTACCTGCGTGTTGCTGCTGCATGGCCAAGATGATCAGCATGTGCCGGTCGGGCAGGGCCGTCGTCTGGCTGCCGCCAGCCCGCGCGTGCATTACATCGAGATGCGTGGCGAAGACCACATCACCCTGCCACTGCGCGTGGATCTGCTGGGCGGCGTGGTGGATGACTGGTTGGCCCATGACGCCCATGCCGGTGGTCACTGCCCAGCGCCGGAACTGCCGGGCGAAGCCGACCTGATGGCGATGCAGGCCGCGCAGGCCCACGCACCGCAGGGATAACCTCCCGGTAGTGCCGGCCGCTGGCCGGCGCCACGCGATCGTCCAGCATTCATGAGAGCCGGCCAGCGGCCGGCACTACCTGGTGACAGCTGGCGCCAACGCAAAAAAAAACAGCAACCGGGGGCTGCTGTCTTCGTCGATGCAATGGTGCGCCCGGAGAGATT
>DEVL01000004.1:7765-362909 GCA_002363385.1 Stenotrophomonas maltophilia | reverse complement strand
AACTGAGCTACGGGCGCATTTACATCGAATTTTCATTGCTGATACCGACGGCGAAATCGATACCCTGTTGATGGTGCGCCCGGAGAGATTCGAACTCCCGACCGCCTGGTTCGTAGCCAGGTACTCTATCCAACTGAGCTACGGGCGCGTCAACAGGAGCGGAATTATGCGGATCGGCGTCGCATTCGTCAACGGTTTTTGTGAAGGTCTTCATTCAAATGAATGAAAAAGCCGCTGTACCACGGCTTCCGGCGTTTTCATCCAGGCGAAGTGATCGGCACGCGCGCCCAGCATCTGCGCATTGACCACACTGAGCTGCGCACGCATGCCCGGCATCTTGGCCAGCAGGCCCTGCATCGAGCTCGTCGGTGCCAACCAGTCATGGTCCATCACCACGGCGGTCGCTTGGCCGCGTAGTTCGCGCATCCCGGCCTCCAGATCGGTCGCCATGCCAGCGGCCGCGTAGTGGTTGTTGAGGCCCACGCGCGACCAGTCGCGGATCAATCCGCGCGCCTCGGTGCCGCCGAAACCGAGTTTCCTGCCGTGCAGTACCCCTTGGTGCTGGGCCAGCCAGGGCAGGAAGCGGTACACCAGCGGCAGCGTCCAGCCGCGCGGGGCCGGGAAGGTGCGCCAGTATGGCGTGCCGCTGGCGACCAGCCACACCCGCGCGAACCGCTGTGGATGCAGCCCGGCGAAGCAGCAGGCCAGCTGACCGCCAAGACTGTGGCCGCCGATGATCAGTGGCATCAGCCCCTCGTCGGGCAACCGCGCCAGGCTGGCCGGCAGGTCCTGCTCAAGGATTTCACGATAGCCCCAGTCCTGCGTGCGCGACGGGCGCAGGCTGCTGCTGCCGTTGCCGCGCCACTCGTGCAGGTACACCGCGATGCCGCGCGCAGCGAGCGCCTCGGCGAAGGGCAGGTAATGGCGGCGCGGCCACGCCCAGCGCCGGCAGCCACAGCAGACGTGCGCGCGGGCGTGTCGGTACACGCGCCAGCAGCTCGACGCGATGGCCATCGGCGGTCTGCACGGGCAGGGGCGAGGCGTCGATCATGCCGGGCGTGCCGCGCCGAAGTGGTCGATCACCAGTACTTCGCTGTGGCCCGGGTAATAGCCGCTCTGCAGGCCGCGCGCGACGTAGTCGATGGCCGCTTCGCAGGCATTGGGCAATGACAGGCCCTGGCACAGCTGCGCGGCGATCGCCGAGGCCAGCGTGCAACCGGTGCCGTGCGCATCCACCGGCAGGCGGGTATGGATGAATTCTTCGCGGGTCACGCCGTCGAAGTAGCGATCGATCACGCGGTTGCCTTCGTCCATATGCCCGCCCTTGAGCAGGACCGCGCCGGCGCCCAGTTCAAGCAACGCGTCGGCGGCATCTTCGGCATCCTCGGCGGTGATGATGCGGCGGCCGAGCAGCAGTTCGGCTTCGGGTGTGTTGGGCGTCAGCAGCGTGGCCAGCGGGATCAGGCGCGTGCGCATCGCCTCCAGTGCGCTGGCTTCGAGCAGCCTGGCGCCGCTGGTGGCGACCATCACCGGATCCAGCACCACGTGCGGTGGGCGGTGCTTTTCCAGCGCGTCGGCGACCAGACCGATGACGTCGGCATTGGCCAGCATGCCCAGCTTCACCGCATGGATGTCGAAATCGGCGAAACAGGCATCGATCTGCGCCTGCAGGAAGTCCAAGGGCGGCACGTGCACGGCGGTAACGCCGCGGGTGTTCTGCGCGGTCAGCGCGGCAATCGCGGACAGGCCATGCACGCGATGGGCGGCGAAGGCCTTCAGATCGGCCTGGATGCCGGCGCCACCGCCGGAATCGGAGCCGGCGATGGTCAGGGCGGAAACGGGGCTGGAGGGCGTCATAGCCCGATTGTGCAATGTTTGTCGCGGCAGTGCTGCCGCGCTGTCAGCGCGCCCGCAACAGTGCCCACTGCCGGTACAGCACGTAGCCCAGCCCGGTGCCGCCGGTCAGCAGCGCGGGGGCGAGCAGGGCGTCGTAGCCGAAGCGCAGGAACAACAGCGCGCCGATCACGCCGCCGGCCAGGAAGCCGCTGACGATCAAGCCGCTCAGGGTCAGCCGTCGGATCGGCAGTGGCAGCCCGCGCAGCAGGTGGCCCAGCCCGATCCCCAGGTCGGTGAACATGCCGCTGAGGTGGGTGGTGCGCACCACGGCGCCACTGAAGGTAGTGGCCATTGCGTTCTGCAGGCCGCAGGCCATCGCCGCGGCCAGTGCGCCCCAGATCTGCTGCTGTTTGAACAGCGGAATCGCGATCAGCAGCAACAGCGATTCCAGTGCCAGCACCACCCCATACCGTCGGCCCAGCTGCAGGCCGCTGTCCTGGATGATCATGCCGCTGAGTGTGGCGCCCACGCAAAAGGCGATCAGCAGCCCCCACAGGTGCCCGACCACGCGCCAGTCGCGCTGGGCCAGCGCCATCCCCAGCTGGCTGGTGGTGCCGGTCATGTGGCTGACCGCCTGGTGTTCGAAGCCGAGGAAGCCGACCACGTTGACCATCCCGGCCACGCAGGACAGGGCGATTGCCCCGATCCAGACCCAGGTGGGCAGCCGGATGCTCATCCGGCGTGCGTAGCGGTGGTCACGGCCCGGTCAACGACCCGCGGGCGGGCCGTTGAACTGCACATCCGAGAAACTGCCGCTGCCCGGATCAAACACCGCGCCCCAGAACTGCGCGCCCCCATCGCAGACCCGGATGGCATCGCGCGCTGGATCGATGTCGGCATCGTCAGGCAGATGGAAGGCGTTGAGGTAGATCAGCTTGCGCGCGTTCATCTCGATGCCGACGTATTGGCGATCGAAATCGGCGGCCTTGGGCACCTGCGCTTCCAGCGTCGGCAATGCGGCTTCGAGCTGCTCGACGTCCTTGCGGCTGGGTGCCCAGTAACCGGTGACCCGGCCGGCCTCGCGGCCGGGACTGTCGCGCGAGCAGGTATCGAGCACCTGGGCGGCGACGATCGGTCGCGTCACCACCCAGGACTGGCCAGTCTTGATCGCGGTCGGGACGCTGGCGCCCGGCCGCGTATTGGCAGGCGTGCAGGCTGCCGCCAGCGCAGCAAGCGCCAGCGGCAGGACGGCACGGGACAGGGAACGGCTCACAACACCTCCGAAGCGTAATCGGCCAGGCGCGAACGCTCGCCTCGACGCAGCGTGATGTGCGCGCTGTGCGGCCAGTTCTTGAAGCGGTCCACCGCGTAGGTCAGGCCCGAGGTGGTCTCGGTCAGGTATGGGGTGTCGATCTGTTCGACGTTGCCCAGGCAGACGATCTTGGTGCCCGGGCCGGCACGGGTGATCAGGGTCTTCATCTGCTTGGGGGTGAGGTTCTGCGCTTCATCCAGGATCAGATAACGCGACAGGAAGGTGCGGCCGCGCATGAAGTTCAGCGAGCGGATCTTGATCCGGCTGGCGATCAGGTCGTTGGTGGCCGCACGGCCCCATGCGCCGCCTTCCTGGGTATGCGTGAGCACCTCCAGGTTGTCGGTCAGCGCACCCATCCACGGCGTCATCTTCTCTTCTTCGGTGCCGGGCAGGAAGCCGATGTCCTCGCCGACGCTGACCGTTGCGCGGGTCATGATGATCTCGCGGTAGCGCTGCTGGTCCATGGTCTGGGCCAGGCCGGCGGCCAGCGCGAGCAGCGTCTTGCCGGTGCCGGCGGTGCCGAGCAGCGTGACGAAATCGATATCCGGGTCCATCAACGCATTGAGCGCGAAGTTCTGCTCGCGGTTGCGCGCGCTGATGCCCCACACCGCGTGGCTGCCGTGGCGGAAATCGTTGACCAGCGACAGGGTGATCTTGTCGCCGTCCACCTTGGCCACGCGCAGTTCGACTTCATCGTCACCCGGCAGGTAGGCGTACTGGTTGGGGTGCCAGTTCTCGTCTTCGCTGGCGATGATTTCGTAACTGGTGCGGCCCTTGTCGCTCCAGCTGCGCAGGTTGTCGGTGTGCTTTTTCCAGAAGTCTTCCGGCAGCTCGGTGGCGCCGGTGTAGAGCAGGCTGAAATCGTCCAGCGCGCGGTCGTTTTCGTAGTCCTCGGAGACGATGCCCGCGATCGCCGCCTTGATCCGCAGGTTGATGTCCTTGGACACGAACACCACCGGAATCTCCGGTACCTGTTCCTTCAGCGCCAGGATCGCGCCGAGGATGGCGTTGTCCGGAATCACCGCGCCAAAGCTCTTGCCGGCATCGAAATGACTGGTCTGGAAACGCAGCAGGCCCACGCTCTGCTTGCCGCGCAGCTGCAGCCCGTTGGGACGCTGCAGCGGGATGCCGTCGGCCAGGTTGTCCAGGCCCGAGGCCTGCACCAGCTCATTGAGGAAGCGGCTGACCTGGCGCGCATTGCGGCTCGCCTCGGTGGTGCCCTTCTTGCCGTTGTCCAGCTCTTCGATCACCTGCATCGGCAGGTAGACATCATGCTCCTCGAACTTGAACAGCGCGGTCGGATCGTGCATCAGCACGTTGGTATCCAGTACGTAGATGCGCTTGCCTCGGGTCATCGTCAATTCCTGGTGGCAGAACAGGGACAAGCCATCACAGCCTGCGGGGCAGGGTAATGGCCAGTGGGGGTGCCGGGTTGATCACTGGGTTTTCGCGGCCTTCAGGGCTTCAAGGACAGTGTCTGCGTGGCCGGCCACTTTGACCTTGCGCCACACCTGCACGATACGACTGTCCGGCGAAATGAGGAAGGTGCTGCGCTCGATGCCACGCACCTGCTTGCCGTACATGTTCTTCAGCTTGATCACGTCGAAGGCGGTGCACAGCGCTTCATCGCCATCGCTGATCAGCGGGAAGGCGAAGCCCTGCTTGGCGCAGAAATTGTCGTGGGATTTGACCGAATCGCGGGAGACGCCGAAGACGCGGGCGCCGGCCTGGGTGAACTGCGGGAGCAGTGCGTTGAAATCGATGCCCTCGGTGGTGCAGCCCGGGGTGCTGTCCTTGGGGTAGAAGTACAGCACCAGCCACTGGCCGGCCAGATCGCCGAGGGTGGTGGTCTCGCCGCCGGACAACGCCAGCGGCAGTGCGAGGGTGGTGCTGTCCAGGGTGTCGCCGTCGTTCATGGGTTCCTTTCCGGATCCTGGGGTGGATCTACTACACCTGCATGAAACCCCGCGCGCCCGTGACGAACGCGCGAGGCATCAGAACTTCATCGGGTCCATGATCGCATCGAGGTTGAGGTGATCGCAGAACTCGAGGAAATCATCGCGCAGCGCGGCAATGTGCATGTTGGCCGGCACGCCGATGGTCACCTGCGCGGAGAACATTTCCGCGCCGGTCTGCATCGCGCGGTAACGCGTGCTCTGCAGGTTTTCGATGGTGATGCCCTGGCGGTCGAAGAAATCGGCCAGCTGGAACAGGATCCCCGGCTTGTCGGCCGCGATCACTTCCACGATGTAGGGCAGCAGGTTGGACTGGGCCTGCTTGGCACCGGTGCGATACCAGACCAGCTTCAGGCCTTCCTCGCGCTCCAGCCGGGTCAGCATCGCTTCCAGCTTGGCCACCGAGTCCCACGAGCCGGTGGCCAGGGCGGTGACGGACACGTCGCGCCCGACCGTGGCCAGGCGGGCATCGACCAGATTGCAGCCACTGTCGGCGATACGCCGGGTCACAGGCAGCAGGGGGGACTCCGGATGCGTCGTATAGGCGTTGATCAGGAGGTGGTTTTCGGTCGGCGCAGGCCGCGGCGTGGTGTCGGTCAAGATGGTTCCGGGTGATGCAAGGTGAGTCTGAACGGCCGGACGACGGCACGTTCGCCGGAGTCCAGCATACTTGCCCGCGCTTTCGACCCGCAAGTAACATGCAACGTACATCTGGCCGGCGTTTACGCAGGCGGGGTGCCCCCTTTCTTCCGAGCACGATGTCCTTGTCCCTTTCCGGTCTCATCACCGCGCTGGCGACGCCCTTCCAGGCGAACGGCGCATTGGATCCCGACGGTTGGCAGCGCCTGCTGCACCTGCAACTGGAGGGTGGTGTTCACGGTGTCGTGGTGGCCGGTTCGACCGGTGAAGCGGCGGCCCTTTCCGACGACGAATACGATCAACTGCTGCGCAGTGCAGTCAAAACCGTCGCCGGGCGCATCCCGGTGCTGGCCGGGACCGGGCTGTCGGGGACGGCCAAAACCATCGAGCAGACCCGCCGGGCGGCCGCCAATGGCGCCACCCATGCGCTGGTGGTGACCCCGCCGTACGTGCGCCCCACCCAGGCGGGCCTGATCGCGCATTACCGCGCGGTGGCCGACCAGGGCGGCCTGCCGGTGATCCTATACAACGTGCCCGGCCGCACCGGCTGCGACATGCTGCCCGAGACCGTGGCCGAACTGGCCCGGCACCCGAACATCGTGGGCATCAAGGAGGCGGTCGGCGATGTGGGCCGCGTCAACGCCCTGTTGGCACTGCGTGCGCCAGATTTCGCCATCCTCAGCGGTGACGACGGTACCGCCGCGCGCTCGATCCTGTCCGGCGTGGATGGCTTGATCTCAGTGGGCTCCAACGCCCTGCCGGGCGCGTATCGCCGGATGTGCGACCTGGCGGCGGCCGGTGAGCGCGAGGCGACCGAGGCGTGGGATGCGCGTCTGGAACCGTTCCATGAATTCTGCGGCGTGGAGTCCAATCCGATTCCGGTGAAGGACCTTCTGCGCCGGATCGGCATTGGTGACGGCCTGCGCCTGCCGCTGCTGCCCCTGTCCGCGGCCCATCACGCCGCTGCCGAACACCTGGCCACCGATATCGGTGCGCTGGAAGCACTATCCAACCACTGATCACAGTGGTCACTCAGGAGATTCCCATGCGTCAATCCGTTTCCGCCTTCCGCGTGCTGTCCTTCGCGATCCTGGCCACCGCCACTCTGGTCGGCACCACCGGTTGCTTCAAGCGTGGCGCCAAGGGCGACTATGCCCTGGCCCCGGAAGTGCGTCCGCTGGAAGTGCCGCCGGATCTGAACGTTCCGGCTGGCCAGGCCGCTGCCACCGCCGCCGTCGCCAGTTCGACGCTGGCCTCGCAGGCCGCACGTCCGGCCCCGGCCGCGAATCCGGCCGCCGCCAACAACGCCGGCTTCACCGTGCCGGGCACCAAGGAAGAGGTGTTCGCCAAGGTCGGCACCGCCCTGGAGTCCGTTGAAGGCGTGAAGATCGCCAGCAAGGCGCAGCTGCTGGGTTCCTACGACGTCGCCTTCGAAGGCAGCGACTTCCTGGTCCGCGTGGTTGCCGTCGACGCAGGCGCCTACGTCTCGGCCGTGGATCCGCGTGGCATGCCGGCCACCGCCGCCGCCCCGACCAAGCTGCTGGGTGAGCTCAAGGCGAAGCTCGCCCCGTAATTGGGACGGGTCATGGAAACGAAAAGGGCGCCCTCGGCGCCCTTTTTCGTTGCTGCCAGAACCGGGAGGCTCAGCGTTCCAGAAGCTTCAGCTTGTCCGGCTTGCCGTCCCATTCGCCGGCATCGGCGGGCGGGTCCTTGCGCACGGTCAGCACTGGCCAGGCCTGGGCCAGCTCGGCGTTCAGGGCGACGAACGCTTCCTGCCCGGCGGGCACGTCGTCTTCGGGGAAGATCGCGTTGACCGGGCACTCCGGTTCGCACAGGGTGCAGTCGATGCACTCATCCGGGTCGATCACCAGGAAGTTGGGGCCTTCGTGGAAGCAATCCACGGGGCACACTTCCACGCAATCGGTGTGTTTGCACTTGATGCAGTTTTCGGTGACGACGAAAGGCATGGGGAAATCCGGCGTTAAGCCGCGTAATTCTAGAACAGGTTGTGCCTGAATGCTGGGGCGGTGCGCTCAGCCAAGCAGACCGCGCTGCTGCGCAAGGCGGTACAGGCCCCGTGCGGCAAGGCTTTCAGGGGCATTCGCCGCGCTCATGCCAAGCAGCTGCAGGGCATGGGCATAGCGCGCTGTCAGCGCGGCGCTGCCCACCAGGTGGACCTGCGCGCTGGCATCGGCGAGCGCACGGATTTCATGGCCGAGCAGTACACCGGAGAGATAGGAAGGCGCTGCGCTGGCAGGCAACCGGTCGAACAGGCCCAGCGCACGCACGCCGAACAGGTGGTGCAGCAGGCCGCCCGCCTCGCCGCTGCGCTGCACGCCCTGCGCGAAGGCGGTGGCGTCGGAGGTGTCGCCGCCGTCCATCAGGCGGCCAAGCAGGCTGTGCTGGCGCAGGAGGGCGAACAGTTCGCCGGTCATGGCGGTCGCAAAACCGGTGATCGCTCCATCGTGCAGCATTGCCCACTTGCTGTGGGTACCGGGCAGGCAGACCTGCGCCATGCCGGCGCCGGCATCCAGACCGACCAACTGCGTCTCTTCGCCGCGCATCACATCCGGCGTTTCGCCAGCACCCTGGACGGCCACGCCCGGCACGAACCAGATATCGTGGCCGGGCAGCCGTTCGTCGTGATGCAGGTGCAGGGCCGCAGCGAGATCGGCGAGTCTGGCCGGGCAGGGCAGGTAGGCCTGCTCGATCCAGCCGCTGCGGCTGCCGATCATGCCGCTGAGCAGGATCGTACGGTCCGGCCAGCCATCCATCAGCTCGGCCAGCACGCCGGCGAAGTTGCCCTGGCAATGCAGGATGCCGCGCCCGCTGGCGCGTTGCGCGATGATCGCGCCGGCATCATCCAGCCAATAGCCGCGCAGGCTGCTGCTGCCCCAGTCGACCGCGATCATCCGCGGATCCGGCTCTCGGGCAGGCCCGGCTGCGCCTGGCGTGCGCTGAACAGACTACCGGCGTGTGTGCTGGCGGCCAGTTCTTCCGGCGTGTGGTCCAGCCGTGAGCTGATCACATACAGCGTGCGCAGATCGCTGCCGCCAAACGCGACGCAGGTGGGGTGTTTGACCGGTACCGGCTGCACCTGCAGCAGCGTGCCATCGGGTGCATAGCAGCTCACCTGGCGTGCGCGCCATTGCGCGTTCCACACGCGTCCGGCGGCATCCACGGCCGAGCCGTCGGGTTCGGCGGCGGTATTGGCCAGCGCAGTGAATTCGCGCACGTTGGTGGTGCGGGCTTGCTCGGGGTCGTAATCGCAAGCCATGATCCGCGGCGATACCGAGTCGCACCAGTACATCGTGCGCCCATCGAGGCTGAAGCTGATCGCATTGGAAATCACGATGCCCGGCAGCGGCAGTTCGCGCAGGCCGTGACGGGTGGAGTACTGGTAGAAGCGGCCATCGGCAGCGCGTCCGGGGTGCTCGTTCATCGTGCCGAACACGAAGTTGCCGTCGCGGTCGGCGCGGCCATCGTTGCTGCGCGTGTAAGCGTTGAGTGGGTCCACGTCGGCCAGCCACTGCAGCGGCAGCGCTTCGTCGGTGGCCGTGGCCAAATCGGCGCGGTGCAGTGAACTCACCAGCGCCACCAGCAGCGTGCCGTCCTCGAACAGGCCGATGCAGCCGGGCCGGTCCGGCAGCGTCCAATGCCGGGTGGTGCCACGCTCGGGGTGGTGTTCCCACAGCCGGCGTTCGGCGATATCGACCCACAGCACGCTCTGCCGCTGTTCGCACCAGAGCACGCCTTCGCCATGGGTGCAGCGGCTGTCCACCACCAGCGTGGCCGGAGCCAGTTCAACGCTCATCGCGGCTCACCACTCCGCAACGGAGCCGTCGGCGTGGCGCCAGACAGGGTTGCGCCAGTCAGGCGGATTCTCATGGGCATGGCGCAGGCGCTCCTCATCGATTTCCACGCCCAGCCCGGGTTTGGGCAGGGCGGCGATGCTGCCATGGTCGCAGTGGAAGTCGTCCTTGTTCAACACGTAATCGAGCAGATCGGCGCCCTGGTTGTAGTGGATGCCGATGCTCTGTTCCTGCAGCACCGCGTTGTGCGAGACGAAATCCAGCTGCAGGCAGGCGGCGAGCGCGACCGGGCCGAGCGGGCAGTGCGGTGCGAGCGCGACATCGTAGGCCTCGGCCATCGCGGCGATCTTCAGGCACTCGGTGAGGCCGCCGGCGTGCGAGAGATCCGGCTGCAGCAGCGACAGTCCGCCGTTGGCGAGTACCTGCTTGAATTCGAAACGCGAGTACATACGCTCACCGGCCGCCAGCGGAATCGAGGTGGCCGCGGCCAGGCGCGGGTAGTACTCGGCCTGCTCGGGCAGCACCGGCTCTTCCACGAACAAGGGCCGGTAGGGCTCCAGCTCCTTGAGCAGCACACGGGCCATCGGCGCGCCGACCCGGCCGTGGAAATCCACGCCGAAATCGATGCTGTCGCCGAACGCATCGCGCAGCGCGGCCACCTTGGCGATGGCGGCATCCACGCGACGCGGACTGTCCAGCAGCTGCATCTCTTCGGTGCCGTTGAACTTGAACGTATCAAAGCCGAGTTCGCGGTAGCGATGCACCTGCTCGACCAGATCGGCTGGGCGGTCGCCGCCGACCCAGCGGTAGGTCTTCATGCGGTCGCGCACCAGGCCGCCCAGCAATTGGTACACCGGCACGCCGAGCGCTTTGCCCTTGATGTCCCACAGCGCCTGGTCGATCCCGGCGATGGCACTCATCAGGATCGCGCCGCCGCGGTAGAAGCTGCCGCGATACATCGTCTGCCACAGGTCGTTGATCCGGGTCGGGTCCTGCCCGATCAGATACTCCGACAGTTCATGCACGGCCGCATCCACGGTGCGCGCGCGGCCCTCGATCACCGGCTCGCCCCAGCCGGTGATGCCCTCGTCGGTCTCGATCTTCAGGAACAGCCAGCGCGGTGCGGCGTGATAGGTAACCAGTCGGGTGATCTTCATCCGTGCGTAGTCCGGTAGGCCTGGAGGAACGCCTGGGCCTGCTCGCGGGTACGCTGCAGCGGCTGGGCGGGTTGATAGAGATCGCCCCCGATGCCGGCACCGACCGCACCGGCGGCGAGGTAGCTGGCGAGGGAATCCGGGGTCACGCCGCCAACCACGTACAACGGCAGCTCGCGCGGCAGCACCGAGCGCAGGGCGCGCACGTGGCCAGGACCGTAAGTGGCGGCGGGGAACAGCTTGAGCATCTGCGCGCCGGCGTCGATCGCATCGAACGCCTCGCTGGCGGTGGCGAACCCGGCCATCACCTGCAGGCCGCGATCCACCGCGTGGCGGATCAGTGCGGGCCGGGTGTTGGGGGTGACGATGAAGCGTGCACCGATCTCCACCAGGGCATCCACCTGCTGCTCGCGCAACACCGTGCCGCCGCCGATCCAGGCGTGCGCACCAAAGGCCTGCTGCGCGCGGGCGATGCTGTCTTCCCAGCGCGGCGAATTCAGCGGCACTTCGATCGCATCGAAGCCGGTCTCCACCAGCGCGCCGACATGGGCGAGGGTGTCATCGGGGGTGATGCCGCGCAGGATCGCGACGAGGGGCAGTTGGAAGATCGGGGCGCTCATGATTACTCGTGGTAAAGCTGGGAACGGCCACCGTCGATCAGGATGTCGGTGGCATTGATGAAGCGGGCTTCGTCGCTGGCCAGGAACAGCGCGGTGTACGCCACTTCGCCGGGCTCACCGATACGCTTGCAGGGCAGCAGCTGCTCCTGCGCGTGGCGCGTGGCGGCCGGATCGGCGCTGTTGGCGAACCAGGCCTCGATCCGGGGCACCAGGATCAGCCCCGGCGAAATCGAGTTGACCCGGATGCCCTGCGCGGCGTACTCGATGCCGAGTGCTTTGCTCAGCCCGATCAGGCCATGCTTGGCGACCGGGTAGGGGAAGGCATGCGGGATGATCCGGTGGCCATGCACCGAGGCGATGTTGACGATGGAACCGGCCTGCTGCGCCAGCATCGCCGGCAGCACCGCGCGGCACACGTTCCAGGCGCCCTTGAGGTTGAGATCCAGGCAGCGTTCCCACTGCGCGTCTTCCAGCTGCAGCGGGTCAGCGAAGACATCGGCGCCGGCGTTGTTGACCAGCACATCCACGCGGCCATGTGTGGCGCGAACGTCCTCCACCAGAGCGCGCAACGCAGCCGCATCGGTGATGTCGGCCAGGCGATGGTCGATCCGTGCATCCGGCGCACGCGGTGGGTTCAAATCCAGCCCGATCACCCGGGCGCCATGCTCGGCGAACAGCGCGGCGGTGGCCGCGCCGATGCCGCTGGCCGCGCCGGTGACCAGCGCGATCTTGTCCTGCAGTCGTTTACTCATCGAACAGTGTGTCCAGGGACGGAGCCAACGGCAGACGGTACGACAAAGCGGATGCGGACAAAGCAGGCTCCAGAAATCGGCGGGCGCGGGGGGCGCTGGCGGCCTGGCCGCCGGGGGCGGCGCAGCCATACGGTCAGGGTTGCGTGCGAAGGTATTCTTATCAAATGAAATTTTTCGGGAAATCTATTCCCCCGGCGAATACCGTGATTCAATGCGGCGATCAACGCAGAACGGATGTGTGATGACGACCGCACCTGGCCCTTGGACAACTGCCTCCCGGCTCAAGACCCGGCATTTGATGTTGCTGTTGCACCTGCACGAACACGGCTCGGTGCTGCGTGCCGCCGAAGCCGCCGCCATGACCCAGCCGGCTGCGTCCAAGCTGCTGGCGGAGATGGAGGACATGCTCGGGGTGAAGCTGTTCGAGCGGCACGCCCGCGGCGTGGAGCCGACCTGGTACGGGCAGGTGCTGATCCGGCGCGCGCGCTCGGCGATGTCGGAGATCGGCCGGGCGACCGAAGAAATCGCCGCGCTGCGCAGCGGGCATATGGGGCAGGTCTCGATCGGTACCGTGGTCAACCCGGGCACCAACCTGGTGCCGCAGGCGATCGCCGAGGTGAAGCGCGAGTTTCCGGACATCCTGATCCGGGTCGAGATGGACTACAGCCGGCCGCTGGTGGCGCGACTGCTGGACGGCCAGCTGGATCTGGTGATCGGCCGCATCCTGGGACCCGAGGGCGCTGCGGACCTCACCTTCGAAGCGCTGGCGGACGAGCCGCATTCGGTGATCGCCCGCGCCGGTCATCCGCTGGCCAGCCGCGACGATCTGCACTATGCCGATCTGGCCCGGCATGGCTGGATCCTGCCGCCGGCTGACAGCGTGCTGCGCGCGCGGCTGGATGCGCTGTTCCTGGAGCAGGGCCTGCCGATTCCGCAGAACATCATCGAGACCAGCTCGCTGCCGGTGATGACCAGCCTGCTGCGCGGCAGCGATCTGCTGGCCGCGTTGCCGGTGGAATCGGTAGCGCCCTACATCCAGGCCAAGCTGCTGACCGTGCTGCCGATCGATGTGGGCGTGCGCATGGAGTCGTTCGGGATCATCTACCGGCGCGGCCACGTGTTGCCGCCGGCCGCCGAGCGCATGCTGCTGGCCCTTCGAACGACCGCGCGCTGGCTGTATCCGGGGCTGCGCGGCAGCGGCTGAAGCGGGCCGGGCCACGGCTGGTATGGGCGGCGTGAATGGTATTCTCCGAAGGAATACATCCTGCCCAATATTTTATTGGCATGGAATGGCTGCCGCTGCCTAAGCTGCCCGCCAGCCGACCGGAAACGACCGGCCGCGTTGTACCCCGCCCCGGCATCCCGGTGGTGGGCATGACCTTACAACCTGATTGTTACAGGCGGCGCCGAACGGCGTCGTCCACCGTCAGCACATGTGTCCTGGGAGGGAAACATCATGTCAGTACGTTGTTGCCGTGGGGCGACAGGCGCATCCGTGCCTGCACGTACCCCCACCGCGTTGCGCCGCCGTGCGCTGGCGGTCTGTGTTTCGATGCTGGTCGCCGGGCAGGTGATGGCCCAGCAGAGCAACATCCAGGACACCACTGCCGCGACCCAGCTGGACACCGTCCAGGTGACGGGTACCCGCAGCAGCGTGACCCGTGCCCAGCAGATCAAACAGAATGCCGAGCAGATCGTCGATTCGATCGTGGCCGAGGACATCGGCAAGCTGCCCGACAACAACGTCGCCGAAGCGCTGCAGCGCATCTCCGGCATCCAGATCACGCGCAACTATGGCGAAGGCAGCACCATCGCCATCCGTGGCCTGACCCAGGTGCGCACCGAGCTCAATGGCCGTGACATCTTCACCGCCAATGACGGCCGCGGCCTGAGCTTCGAAGACGTCTCGGCCGAGCTGCTCGGCGGCGTCAACGTCTACAAGAACCCCTCGGCGGAAATGATCGAAGGTGGCCTGGGCGGCACGGTCGACCTGCGCACGCGCCTGCCGTTCGATTATGAAGGCCGCAAGATCGCCGGCAGCCTGCAGTACAACCATTACGATCTGGCCGATGACAGCAAGCCGGCGTTCTCGGGCATGTTCAGCGACCGCTGGCAGACCGGTATCGGCGAGGTGGGCCTGCTGGTGAACTACTCGCAGCAGACCAGCCCGTTCCGCCAGGACACGATTTCGCTGGAGCCGTGGTATTCGCAGACCGATCTGCCCGGTTTTGAAGGCACTGAGGTGTTCGTGCCGCACGGCGCCGGCATCAATACCACCGTCGGTGAGCGCAAGCGCCGCACCGGGGCGGTGGCGCTGCAGTGGCGCCCACGCGACGACATTGAAGTGCAGGCGCAGGTGCTGCGCTCGGACTACGATTTCCGCTGGCAGGATTACTCGTTCTTCGCCTACAGCGGCGGCGACGCCATGCAGGGCGCGCGCGACATCGTGGTCAACGACCGCAACGAACTGGTCAGCGGCGTGTTCCAGAACACCCCGGCTGATTCCAACACCAGCCTGACCCAGCGCAAGTCGATCACCACCGACTACTCGTTGGGCGCCAAGTGGACGGTGACCCCGAACCTGACCTTGAGCACCGATTTCCAGTACGTGGATGCCACCACCAAGGGCACGCGCTACATCGTCGGCACCGGCATGAACGCCACGCCGTTCTATACGATCGACCTGAGCGGCGACCTGCCGTACCTGGCCGTGACCGACGCCGCAGGCAACCAGGGGTATCTGACCGATCCGGCCAATTACGTCGGCTGGAAATTCCATCTGGACAACAAGGACGACAACAAGGGCACCGAGTTCGCCTGGCGTTCGGACATGGATCTGGCGTTCGACGATGGCTTCGCCCGCAGCTTCAAGGCCGGCGTGCGTTACACCGATCGCAAGGCCGAGAACCAGGGCAACGTGTGGCGCTTCATGTGGCTCGGTGCGCCGTTCGCCGACTTCCCGAACGTGGGCCTGGTGCCGAACCCGATCACCGATTTCTTCCGCGGCAAGAGCTATACCTTCGGGCCCACCCTGAGTGCGGCCGACGCGGCGGTGGAGAACTACGAGCAGACCCTGGCGGCGTTCGGCGCTGATCCGCTGGAATTCTCACCGAACAACATCAACAACCAGCGCGAGAAGACCTACGCGGCGTATGGCGTGCTGCGCTTCGGCACGGACGACTGGGGCGTGCCGTTCGATGGCAACGTCGGCGTGCGCGTGGTGCGCACCGAGGTCACCTCCGACGGCGTGCGCACCGGCACCGACATCGAAGGTGGCGGCCTGCTGCCGGTGAATGTGGAGCAGTCCTACACCGACGTACTGCCCAGCCTCAACCTGCGCTGGATGTTCACCGATCAGCTGCAGCTGCGCTTCGCCGCGTCCAAGGGGATTTCGCGCCCGGGCTTCGACAAGCTCAACCCGAACCTGAGCCTGAGCGCGGCCGATGCCGGTGGTGGTGTGACCCGGCGGACCGGTTCGGCGGGCAACCCCAACCTCAAGCCGATGGAAGCCACCCAGTTCGATACCTCGCTGGAGTGGTACTTCGGCCAGGGCTCGATGATGTACGGCACCGCCTTCTACAAGAAGGTCGACGGCTTCATCGCCAACGCCGTGTTCAACGAGGTCTACGCCGGCGAGAACTGGGAAATCACCCGCCCGGTCAATGGCGATGACGGCAAGATCAAGGGCGTGGAAGTGGGCTACACCCAGTTCTTCGATTTCCTGCCGGGTTGGATGAGCCATTTCGGCCTGCAGACCAACTACACCTACGTCGATTCCAAGGCGCCCAGCCCGAATGCCACCGACACCAACGGCAGCCAGCTGGTGGTGCCGCTGGAGGGGCTGTCCAAGAACAGCTACAACGTCATCCTCAGCTACGAAGTGCCGCGGTTCCAGGCGCGTGTGGCCTACAACTGGCGCAGTGACTGGTTGATCACCACGGCCGGCAACGGGACCGGCAACCTGCCGGTCTACAACAAGGGCTTCGGCCAGCTGGATGCCTCGCTGCGGTTCAACATCAACGACGTCTGGTCGGTGTCGCTAGATGGCATGAACCTGCTCGATACCCGCAACGAAAGCTACCTGGGCTACACCACGCGCTACCGCGATTTCGTGATCAACGACCGTCGCTACGGCATCACCCTGCGCGCGAGCCTGTAACGCGCGTGATCGTCTGTCGGCCTTCCTGCTTCGTGGACCGTCCTCTCCACCACGAAGCGGGCAGGGCCGCAGTTCCTGCTCCAGGCGTGCGGCTGCTGTGCCGCACGCCGCTCCACCGGGAGGCCCGTGCATGACCCCCGCCGATTGCCTGATCTGGACGTTGCGTGCATCGGCCCGTCCTGGCCGCTGCCGGGCAGGGTGGCTGGTGGTGTTGCTGGCCGTGCTTCCGGTCCTCGCCGTGGCGGCCCCTTACCAGTGGCGGAACGTGGCGATCGGTGGCGGCGGCTTCGTGACCGGGCTGGTGTTCCATCCGACCGAGCCGAACCTGCTGTACGCACGCACCGATGTTGGCGGTGCCTACCGGTGGGATCAGACCACTGGCCGGTGGATTGCGTTGACCGACTGGCTCGGTCGCGACGATGCCAACCTGACCGGCATCGAGAGCCTGGCCGTGGACGCCAGCGACCCGCAGCGCGTCTATCTGGCCGCAGGCACCTATACCAACCCCCGGGTGGGCAACGGCGCGATCCTGCGCTCGTCCGACCGCGGGGCGACCTTCACCCGCACCGATCTTCCGTTCAAGCTCGGTGGCAACGAGCTTTCGCGCGGCAATGGCGAGCGCTTGGCGGTGGATCCGCATCAAGGCCGCATCCTGCTGCTGGGCACGCGCAGCAACGGCCTGTGGCGCAGCGACGACCATGGCGCCCACTGGCAGGAAGTGACCAGCTTTCCGGCGATCGCGCGCAGTGCGCAGGCCAGTGCGCCGGCCTGGAACGGCACGCAGCAGATCGGCATCGTGTTTGTACAGTTCGATGCGCGCAGCGGCCGTGCCGGACGTGCCACGCCGGTGATCCATGCCGGCGTGTCGACCACCACCGGCCCCGCGCTGTACCGCTCCGACGATGCGGGACAGACCTGGCAGGCACTGCCCGGGCAACCGCGTGGCCTGCGACCCACGCGCATGGCGCAGGGCAGCGACGGGCGCCTGTATATCGCCTATGCGGATCTGCCGGGTCCGGACAGCATGGGCAACGGCGCGCTGTGGCGGTTCGATCCCGCGCAGGGGCGCTGGCAGGACATCAGTCCGGTGGCACAGTCCAGTGACACCCAGGGCGATGGCTTCGGCTGGGGCGGCGTCAGCGTGGAGGCCGGCAATCCGCAGGTGGTGATGGCCAGCACCTTCAATCGCTTTGGCCCGCACGACGACATCTTCCGCAGTACCGATGGCGGCCGCAGTTGGACCCCGGTCATCGCGGGCGCGACGTTCGACCACGGCAACGCGCCCTGGACCGCGCACGCCTCCCCGCACTGGATCGCCGATGTGCAGATCGATCCGTCCGACCCGCGTCGGGTGGTGTTCGTCACCGGCTACGGGCTGTGGGCGAGCCGGGATATCCGCGTCGCCGATAACGGCCAACCGGTGCGATGGTGGTTCCAGAATGACGGGTTGGAAGAAACCGTACCGCTGGATCTGGTCAGCCCGGGGCAGGGCGCGCACCTGCTGAGCGCGCTGGGCGATATCGATGGCTTCCGCCACGATGACCTGACCGTGTCGCCATTGCAGTACGCCGGTCCGCGCCTGACCAACAGCGAGAGCATCGACGCGGCCGCGCAGTCACCTTCCCACGTGGTGCGCAGCGGCACCGTGCGCCATCGCCAGCATGACGAGGTCCGTGCGGCCTGGTCGGACGATGGTGGCCGAACGTGGCAGGCGTTCGTCAGCGAACCGCCGGACGGCGAGGGCGCGGGCCGCATCCGCATCGCCAGCGATGGCGGCCGGGTGCTGTGGCACACGCTGCGCGGCAGCCATTGGTACACCGATGACCACGGCCGGCATTGGCAGGCCGTGCGCGGCCTGCCCAACACGGCCGTGGTGGTCGCGGACACCCGCTCGCCTGCGCACTGGTATGGGTACGACGCCGCCAGCGGCGCGTTGCTGCGCAGCGACGATGGTGGTGCCTCGTTCGTCGCCGACCGCGTGCGCCTGGCGCCGGCCCCGGCGCTGACGGCCGAGCTGCGCGCTGATCCACAGCAGAGTGGGCTGGTGTATGTCGGTGCCGGTCCGCAGGGGCTGCTGCGCTGGCGCGCGGGTGATCTGCAGCGCGTGGCGGGGGTGGAGACGGTTCACAGCCTCGGCGTCGGCAAGGGTGCCCCGGGTCGTGACGTTGCCAGCGTGTTCGTTGCGGGCACCGTCGAGGGCGTCCAGGGGCTCTTCCGTTCCGATGACGGTGGTGCCCGGTGGCTGCGCATCGATGACGCCGCGCACCAGTTCGGTCAGATTCAACGCGTCACCGGGGATCCGCGCCTGCATGGGCGCGTCTACTTCGCTACCGGCGGACGCGGCATCGTCTACGGAGATCCACAATGAAACGAGCGTGTGCGCTGGCGGTGTCGCTGTCGATGTTCTCCGCAGCCGTGCAGGCCGAGCCGGTCCTGCCACGAATGTTCGCCGACGGCATGGTGCTGCAGCGTGACCAGCCGCTGCCAGTGTGGGGCACGGCCACGCCCGGCGCACGCCTGCAGGTCGGCATCGACGGCCAGCGTGCCAGTACCACGGTCGGTACGGACGGTAGCTGGAAGGTCGTGCTGCCGCCGCACGCGGCCGGTGGCCCATTCCAGCTGGAGATCACCGGCGACGGGCGCGCGCTGCAGGTGCGCGATGTCCTGTTCGGCGATGTCTGGCTGGCCAGCGGCCAGTCCAACATGGAATGGCCGCTGCACGATACGCAGGACGCCGCGGCGGTCATCGCCGCGGCGAGCGACGCGCAGCTGCGTCATTTCAAGATTCCCAAATCCTGGTCCGGGCAGCCGGAGACGGCCCTGGCCGGTGGCCACTGGCTGCCGGCAACCCCCGCCAACGCGGGCAGCTTCTCTGCAGTCGCGTACTACTTCGCGCGCGCGCTGCGGCAGCACGCCGGGGTGCCGATCGGCATCATCGACAGCACCTGGGGCGGCAGCACCATCGAAGCGTGGATGCCTGCGGCGCTCCAGGGCATCGATGCGGCCACGCTGGCCACGCGCATGCAGGCACAGCGTGAGCGCGATGCCCGCACGCTGGCACAGGTGCGGCATCGGCTTTCCCACTGGACCACGTTCGATGAGCAGCCGCAGTGGTCGGCAGTGCAGTTCGACGACAAGGACTGGGAGGCCGCCGCGCTCCCCGGCCTGTGGGAAACCGGGGGCTATGCCGGCATGGACGGCATAGGCTGGTACCGGGCCGAGTTCACCCTGAGCGCCGCGCAGGCAGCGCAGTCCGGCAGCCTCGGGGTCGGGCGGATCGATGATTCGGACCGCACCTTCGTCAATGGTGTGCAGGTCGGCGCGACCACGATGGCCTGGAACACGCCGCGGGTGTATCCGCTGGTGGCCGGCCAGCTGCACGCCGGCCGCAATGTGGTCGCGGTGCGGGTCGAGGACCTGGGCGGTGGCGGTGGTATCCACGGTGAGGCGGCCGAGCTGTTCGTCCGCCTGGCCGATGGCAGCCAGGTGCCGCTGCAGCGTTGGCGGTTCCGCCCTGCTGCGGTCACGGTCGCGCTGGACGATGACAAGAACCAGACCCCGACGCTGCTGTACAACCGCATGATCCACCCGCTGCCGCCATTCCCGCTCAAGGGGGTGATCTGGTATCAGGGTGAGAGTAACGCGACCGACACCGGGGCGTTGGCGTACCGCGATCAGTTCAAGGCCTTGATCCAACAGTGGCGTCAGGACTGGAACGCACCGGCGCTGCCGTTCGTCTGGGTGCAGTTGGCCAGCTTCGGCGCGGGCGCCGATCACGGTGAGCAGAGCCCGTGGGCGTTGCTGCGCGAGTCGCAGTCGGCGGCGCTGTCGCTGCCGCACACCGCGCAGGTGGTGAGCATCGACCTCGGCAACGCGACGGATATCCATCCGCGCAACAAGCGCGATGTCGGCGCACGGCTGGCGCTGGCCGCCCGGCACACGGCGTATGGCGAAACGCTCACGTTCAGCGGCCCGGTGCAGCACGCCGTCCGCTTCGATCGCGGCCAGGCCGTCATCACCTTCGACCCGATGGGCAGCGCGCTGGCGGTACGTGGCGGTGGCCCCCAGGTACAAGGCTTCAGCGTGGCCGGTGCCGACCGCCGCTTCCACCCGGCACAGGCGCGGATCGACGGTGATCGCGTGATCGTCCACAGCGATGCGGTCGCCACGCCGGTCGCGGTGCGCTATGCCTGGCGCGAGAACCCGGCCGACGCCAACCTGATCAATTCGCAACAGCTGCCGGCCTCGCCGTTCCGCAGCGATACCTGGTGACCACAAGGACCCCGTGCATGTCTCCGATCACATACCCGCTTCCGCTGTTCCCACGCCGCCTGCTGCTGCCGGCCGCCTTGCTCTGCCTGCTTGCCGCCTGTGAGCAGGCACCGACACCGGCCGATGGCGCCATGGCTGCACAGCCTTCCGCGGCAGTCAAGCCGGCGACGAACGATGACGCCAGGCAGGCGCCGATCCCGCAGTTCACCAGCAAGGACGGCAAGCACGCGCTGCTGGTGGACGGTGAGCCGTTCCTGGTGCTGGGCGCGCAGGTCAACAACTCCAGCAACTACGCGGCGGCGCTGGAGGCAGTGTGGCCGGCGGTGAAGATCATCGGCGCCAACACGGTGCAGGTGCCGATCGCCTGGGAGCAGATTGAGCCGGAGGAGGGAAAGTTTGATTTTTCCTTCGTCGATACGCTGCTCCAGCAGGCGCGCGAGCATGACGTGCGGCTGGTGCTGTTGTGGTTCGCGACCTGGAAGAACAATGGCCCGGCCTACGCGCCGCGCTGGGTGAAGACCGACAACACCCGCTTCCCGCGGGTGGTGACCCGCGATGGACGCAGCATCGGCTCGCTGTCGCCGCATGCCCCGGCCACGCTGGAGGCGGATCGCAAGGCCTTCGTTGCCTTCATGCAGCACCTCAAAGCGGCTGACCCCCAGCGCACGGTGATCATGGTGCAGCCGGAGAACGAACCGGGCACCTATGGCAGCGTCCGCGACTTCTCGCCGATGGCGCAGCAACTGTTCGACGGGCCGGTGCCGGCCGAACTGCTGCAGAAACTCGGCAAGTCACCCGGCACCTGGGCACAGGTGTTCGGTGCCGATGCCGATGAGTTCTTCCACGCCTGGTCGATCGGGCGCTTCATCGATCAGGTCACTGAAGCAGGCAAGGCGGTGTACCCGCTGCCGATGTACGTCAACGGCGCGCTGCGCGGGCCGTTCAATCCCGGGCAGCCGGGCCAGTACGCCAGTGGTGGCCCGACCGACAACGTGCTGGATGTGTGGAAGGCCGCGGGCCCGCACATCGATTTCCTGGCGCCGGACATCTACATGCCCGAGTACCGCATGTACACCACGGTGCTGGAGCGCTATGCGCGGCCGGACAACGCGCTGTTCGTCGCCGAAACCGGCAACGCACCGCCGTATGCGCGGTACCTGTTCCCGACGCTGGGGCACGACGGCATTGGCTGGTCCACGTTCGGTATCGACTTCAGCCATTACAGCAACTACCCGCTGGGCGCGAAAAAGGTGGACGCGGAAACGCTGGCGCCGTTCGCCACCGGTTTCCAGCTGGTCAGCCTGGGCATGCGCCCGTTTGCCAAGGCCTCGGCCGAAGGCAAGCTGCACGGCGTGGCCGAAGAAGCCGGCCAGGCCGTGCAGGACGTGCCGCTCAACGCGCGCTGGCGGGCCACGGTCACCTATGGCGTGCCGCAGTTCTGGTTCCAGGGCCAGCCGCCGGGCAATCCCGAGCCGATCGGCAGCGCGCTGATCGCCGAACTCGGCCCGGACGAATTCCTGATCACCGCCCAGCACGCGCGGGTCACCCTGCACCCGGCCGGCGAGGCCACCGCGAACATGGTGCTCGATCGTGTCGAAGAGGGGTTCTACAAGGACGGCCAGTGGCAGTTCCAGCGCAACTGGAACGGCGACCAGACCGACTACGGCTTGAACTTCACCACTGCGCCGCAGCTGCTCAAGGTCACGCTGGCGACGTATTGAACCGGGGGTGTCCGCACCCGCGCAACGAATGAGAAGGGAGCACTGAATGCGTTACATGAGCGTACTGAGCGTGCCGCTGCTGGCACTGCTGGCGTCACCGGCGATGGCCCAGAGCCACCGCGTGCTGGACAACGGTGTGGTGGTGGTGCCGGCCCAGGCCGGCGCGGCCCAGGTCCGGCTGGAACTGGTGGACGACAACATCGTGCGGGTCAGCGCCGACCCCGACGGCGACTTCACGCGCACGCCGAGCCTGATGCGCGTCCCCGTGCAGGGCAAACCGCGCTTCACGGTGGAGCAGGGCGGTGGCAGCGTGCGCTTGGTCGCGGCCGGCATCAGCGCCGATGTTTCCGAAGCCGATGGACACGTGAGCTTCCGTGACGCGCAAGGCAAGCCGCTGCTGGCCGAGCGCGCCGGTGGCCGCAGCTTCAGCCCGCTCACCGTGGAGGGCAAGGCGTACTACAGCGTGCGCCAGCGCTTCGAGTCGCCCGGCGATGAGGCGATCTACGGGTTCGGGCAGCATCAGCAGGGCTGGATGAACCAGAAGGGCCGCGACATCGAGCTGCTCCAGGGCAACATCGACATGGCGGTGCCGTTCATCGTCTCCAGCCGCAATTACGGTCTGCTCTGGGACAACAACGCGATCACCCGCCTGGGCGACCCGCGCGGGCTGCAGCCGCTGCAGGCCTCGCTGCAGGTGTTCGACGCCAAGGGCAAGGCCGGCGCGTTGACCGCCCGCTACATCGTCGATGGCAAGACCCGCGTCGAGCGCCGCGAGCCGGAGGTGAACTACCAGTACATCAAGGATCTCACCGCATTCCCGGCCAAGGGCAAAAACGGCGCTGAGGGTGGGCGCTCGCAGGTGGTCTGGGAAGGCGCGATCGAGGCGAAGACCGCCGGTCGCCATACCTTCTCCCTGTACGGCAGCGAATACATCAAGCTGTACGTGGACGGCAAGCTGGTGATCGACCGCTGGCGCCAGAACTGGAACCCGTGGCATCACGAATTCGCGCTGGAGCTGACGCCCGGTACCCGCCACCAGATCAAGGTCGAGTGGGACCTGATCGACCCCAGCTACATCGCGCTGCTGCACCGTGATCCGCTGCCGCAGGCCGAAGCCGCCGATCTCTCGCTGTGGTCCGAAGCCGGGCAGATGGTGGACTACTACGTGGTCGCCGGGGGCAATGCCGATCAGGTGATCGCCGGCTATCGCGAACTGACCGGCAAGGCCGTGATGCTGCCCAAGTGGGCCTACGGTTTCTGGCAGAGCCGCGAGCGTTACAAGAGCCAGGATGAACTGCTCGGCGTGCTGGACGAGTACCGCCGCCGCAAGCTGCCGATCGACAACATCGTGCTGGACTGGTCGTACTGGCCCGAAGATGCGTGGGGCTCGCATGACTTCGATACCACGCACTTCCCCGATCCGGACGGCATGGTCAAGCACATCCACGACCAGCATGCACAGGTCATGATTTCGGTCTGGCCGAAGTTCTACCCGACCACGGCCAACTACAAGGAACTGGACGCGGCCGGCTTCATGTACCAGCGCAACGTCGAGGTGGGCGAGCTGGACTGGATCGGCAAGGGCTACAAGAACTCGTTCTACGATCCCTACGCGGCAAAAGCGCAGCAGATCTACTGGCGCCAGATCAACGAGAAGTTGAACAGCAAGGGCTTCGATGCCTGGTGGATGGACGCCGACGAGCCGGACGTGCACTCCAACCTGGACATCGGCGAGCGCAAGGCACGTACCACGCCGACCGCGCTGGGCCCGTCCACCGAGTTCTTCAATTCCTATCCGCTGCCGCACACCCAGGGGGTGTACGAGGGCGATCGCGCGGCCGATGGCCAGCGTGTCTTCATCCTCTCGCGCAAAGGCTATGCCGGCACGCAGCGTAATGCGGTGGCGGTGTGGAGCGGCGACATCGTGTCGCGTTGGGATGACATGCTCGAGCAGATTTCGGCCGGTGTGAACACCGCCATGTCCGGTCTGCCGAACTGGACCTTCGACATCGGCGGCTTCTCGACCGAGAAGCGCTACTCGGAAGAAGATCCGGCGCACCTGCCGGAGTGGCGTGAACTCAACACCCGCTGGTTCCAGTTCGGTGCGTTCGTGCCGCTGTTCCGCTCGCACGGCCAGTACCCGTTCCGCGAGATCTGGAACATCGCCCCGGAAGGAACGCCGTACTACGACAGCATGGTGTACTACAGCCGCCTGCGTTACACGCTGCTGCCCTACATCTACACCCTGGCCGCCGACACCTGGCACCACGACGGCAGCATCATGCGCGGCCTGCCGATGGACTTCCCGTCCGATCCGGCGGTCCGTGACATCAACGACCAGTACCTGTTCGGGCCCTCGCTGCTGGTCGCCCCGGTCACCACCTTTGGCGCCACCACGCGCAAGGTCTACCTGCCGGCCGGGACCACCTGGCTGGATTACTACACCGGCCAGCGCCTGCAGGGCGGCCAGACCATCGATGCCGCCGCGCCACTGGAACGCATCCCGCTGTACGTGCGTGCCGGCGCGATCATTCCGACCGGGCCGGTCCAGCAGTACGTGGATGAACAGCCGGATGCGCCGCTGACCGTGGTGGTCTACACCGGCGCGGACGGTGCGTTCTCGCTGTACGAAGACGACGGCCGCAGCTATGACTATGAGAAGGGGCAGTTCAGCCGCATCCCGCTGCAGTGGAACCAGGCCACGCGTGAACTGCGCATCGGCAAGCGCGAAGGCCAGTGGAAAGGCATGCAGGCGCAGCGCACGATCCAGGTCCGCTTCGTGGAAGGACCGCGTGCCGATGCCGGTGCGCTGGCCCCGGCCATCGACCAGACCGTGCGCTACGACGGCAAGGCGGTGGTCGTGCCGCAGCGCAAGATGGCAGCCGCGCGCTGATCGCCTAGGATGAAGATGACTACCGGTGGACATTTCGCCTTGGAGGGCGTCGACGTGGCAGCAGGCAGGACAGGCAGGCCAATGCAGCGCAGGGCAATGCCGTGGAGCTGAGCCGTCGCGGGCTGTTCAAGGCACTTGGGGCGGGGCTGACCCTGTCCGCCACCGGGTGGTCGTCGCAGGCCGGTGCGGTGCCAGCGGCTGCAGGGCGGAGCGACGCCGCCGCGGCGCCGGGGGACGCCCTGCAGCTCTGGTACCGTGCGCCGGCCACCGAGTGGGTACAGGCCCTGCCGACCGGCAACGGCCGGTTGGGCGCGATGGTCTGGGGCGGGGTCGCGCATGAGCGGATCGGCCTCAACGAAGACACGCTTTATGCCGGTGGTCCTTACGATGCGACCAGCCCGGACGCGCTGGCGGCGCTGCCACAGGTGCGCGCGCTGATCTTCGCCGGACGCTACGCCGAGGCCGAAGCACTGGCCGACGCCAAGCTGCTGTCGCGGCCGGCCAAGCAGATGCCGTACCAGCCGCTGGCTGATCTGCTGCTGGATTTCGACCGTGCCGATCACATCGACGGGTATCGCCGGTCATTGGATCTGGACACGGCGGTGGCGACCACGCAATTCCGCAGCGGCGGCGCCTGGCACCGCCGCGAGGTGTTCGTGTCCGAACCGGACCAGTGCATCGTGGTGCGGCTCAGTGCCGACCTGCCGGGGCGGATTTCGCTGCGGCTGGGCGTGGACAGCCCGCAGGCAGGCGACGTGCAGGTGGATGAGGCAGGGCTGTTGTTCCAAGGGCGCAACGCGGGCTTTGCCGGTATCGAAGGCAAGCTCCGCTTCGCGCTGCGGGTGCAGCCGCGTCTGCGCGGCGGCACGCTGCGGGTGGCGCGTGATCGCCTGCATGTGGAAGGTGCCGATGAGCTGGTGCTGGTGTTGACGGCCGCCACCAGTTTCCGCCGCTTCGATGATGTCAGTGGTGATCCGCAGGCGCTCACCGCGGCGTACCAGCTGCAGGCCGGTGCCCACGATTATCCGGCGCTGCTGGCGCGCCATCTGGCCGCGCACCAGGCGCTGTTCCGTCGTGTGTCGATCGATCTGGGCAGCACGCCAGCCGCGCAGCTGCCCACCGATCAACGCGTGCAGGCGTTCGCCAGCGGCAACGATCCGGCGCTGGCGGCCCTGTATCACCAGTACGGGCGCTACCTGTTGATCTGCAGTTCGCGGCCCGGCTCGCAGCCGGCCAACCTGCAGGGCGTGTGGAACGACCTCATGGCCCCGCCGTGGGAGAGCAAGTACACGATCAACATCAATACCGAGATGAACTACTGGCCCAGCGAGGCCAATGCGCTGCACGAATGCGTGCAGCCGCTGGAAGACATGCTGTTCGATCTGGCCCGTACGGGCGCGGTCACCGCACGGCGGATCTACGATGCGCCGGGTTGGGTGGTGCACAACAACACGGATCTGTGGCGTCAGGCCGGCCCGATCGACGGCGCGCAGTGGAGCCTGTGGCCGATGGGCGGTGTCTGGCTGCTGCAGCAGCTGTGGGACCGCTGGGACTATGGCCGCGATCCGGCGTATCTGCGCCGTATCCATCCGCTGTTCAAGGGTGCGGCCGAGTTTTTCGTGGCCACCCTGCAGCGCGACCCGAGCACCGGCGCGATGGTCACCAACCCCTCGATCTCGCCGGAGAACCAGCACCCGTTCGGTGCGGCGGTGTGCGCCGGGCCGGCGATGGACGCGCAGCTGCTGCGCGATCTGTTCGCGCAGTGCATCCAGATCAGCGCGGCGCTTGGCGTCGATACGGCCTTCGCCGCGCAGCTGAAGACGCTGCGCGGGCAACTGCCACCGGACCGGATCGGCAAGGCCGGGCAGTTGCAGGAGTGGCAGCAGGACTGGGACATGGAGGCGCCGGAAATGCACCACCGGCACGTCTCCCATCTGTATGCGCTGCACCCCTCCAGCCAGATCAACCTCCGCGATACTCCCGCACTGGCGGCGGCCGCCAAACGTTCGCTGCAGATACGCGGTGACGAAGCCACCGGCTGGGGTATCGGCTGGCGCCTGAACCTGTGGGCACGGCTGGGCGATGGCGAGCATGCGCTGCAGATCCTGAAGATGCTGCTCTCGCCCGAGCGCACGTATCCGAACCTGTTCGACGCACATCCGCCGTTCCAGATCGACGGCAACTTGGGCGGCACCGCCGGCATCACCGAGATGCTGCTGCAGAGCTGGGGCGGGTCGATCTTCCTGTTGCCGGCGTTGCCGTCGGCCTGGCCTGACGGCGAGGTGCGCGGCCTGCGCGTACGCAATGCCGCCGGCGTGGACCTGCAATGGCGCGATGGCCAGCTGCACTCGGCCCTGCTGCGCAGTGAGCGCGGGGGCACCTATCAACTCGTGCATGCCGAGAGCACGCTGACCGTGGCGCTGCGCGCTGGCGGCCAGCAGCGCATCGGCCTGCGCGGCAATCAACTGGTGAAGCAATGAGTCTGTACGTAGGGCTGGATGTCGGGACGCAAAGCGTCAAGCTGCTGGCCTATGACCCGTCGCTCGGCGAAGTGGTGGCCACGATCGCCCGGCCGATGCAGCTGGTCAGCCACGACGATGGCACCCGGGAGCAGGAGGCCCAGTGGTGGATCGATGGCATCGTCGCCTGCTTCGCCGAACTGGGCCCGGCGCTGCGCGGCCGCATCCGTGCGATCGGCGTCTCCGGCCAGCAGCACGGTTTTGTGCCGATCAACGCGCGCGGGGAGGTGATCGCACCGGTGAAACTGTGGTGCGATACCAGCACCGTCGCCTATTGTGCGCCGATCATGGACGCGGTAGGTGGCGCTGCCGCCTGCATCGCACTGGCCGGCAATCCGATCCTTGCCGGCTACACCGCCTCTAAACTGCCGTGGACGCGCCGCCATCGCGCGCAGGCGTATACAGAACTGGACGGCATCCTGCTGCCGCATGACTACATCAACTTCTGGCTGACCGGGCAGCGCTACGCCGAGTACGGCGATGCCTCCGGCACCGGCTGGCTGGACGTGCGCAACCGCTGCTGGTCGCGCGAAATGCTGCATGCGATCGACCCGGAGCGCGATCTGGCCGCGCTGCTGCCGCCGCTGGTGCCGCTCGAATCCACCTTTACCCTGGCACCGCGGATCGCCGCGCTGCTGGACCTGCCGGCCGACGTACAGGTCTCCACCGGCGGCGGCGACAACATGATGGCCGCGCTGGGCACCGGCAATGTGGCCGCGGGGCGGTTGACCATGAGCCTGGGTACGTCCGGCACGCTGTTCGCGTATGCCGATCACCCGGTGGTGGACGACGATGGCCGCTGGGCCGCATTCTGTTCCTCCAGTGGCGGCTGGCTGCCGCTGATCTGCACGATGAACTGCACCGTCGCCACCGAGCGCATGGCCGCACTGTTCAACATCCCGCGCGGCGGTGGCGAGGCGCTGATGGCGCAGACCGAGCCAGGCGCGGGCGGCCTGGTGATGCTGCCGTACTTCAACGGCGAACGGACCCCGGACCTGCCCGACGCGCGTGCCTGCCTGCATGGCATGGACCTGCACAACACCACCCCGGCGCACTTCTATCGGGCCGCGATGGAAGGCGCCACGTACAGCCTGCGCAACGGCTACGACGCCTTCACCAGCGCCGGCCTGTCGTTCGACACCGTGCTGCTCACCGGCGGCGGAAGCAACAGTGCCGCGTGGCGGCAATTGATCGCCGACGTCTTCGATCTGCCGGTCAAGGTGCCCACCCAGGCCGAAGGCGCGGCATTCGGTGCGGCCCTGCAGGCGCTTTGGGCTGCGCAGCGCGGGCAGGGCGGCGAACCGAGCCTGGCGGCGACGGTCGATGCGCACGTGCGCTTCGACGACGCGCTGTCGGCCACACCCGATCCCCGCACTGTGCCGCGCTACGCAGAACAGTACCGGCGTTTCCTCCACCATCTTTCCGAGGTCGGTCCGCTGCTGCGTACCGACCCGTCACCACCGCAAGGATCCGAGCAATGAGCACCTCCGTCTACATCGGCGCACAGGAATACTTCCCCGGCATCGGCCGCATCCCGTTCGAGGGACGCGACTCGGACAATCCGCTGGCCTACAAGGTCTATGACGCGGACAAGCGCGTCGGCGGCAAGACCATGGCCGAGCACCTGCGCTTCGCCGTGGCTTACTGGCACAGCTTCTGCGCGACCGGCCACGATCCGTTCGGCCCGGGCACCCGGGTGTACCCGTGGGACGCCGGCAACACGCCGCTGGCGCGTGCCGAGGCCAAGGCCGATGCCGCGTTCGAGTTCATCACCAAGCTGGGCGTGCCGTACTACTGCTTTCATGACATCGATCTGGCGCCGGACGCCGACGACATCGCCGAGTACGAGGTCAATCTGCAGCACATGGTCGGCATCGCCGGCGAGCGCCAGAAGGCCACCGGGGTCAAGCTGCTGTGGGGTACCGCCAACCTGTTCTCGCACCCGCGCTACATGAACGGTGCTTCGACCAACCCGGACTTCGCCGTGGTCGCCCGCGCCGCGGTGCAGGTCAAGGCCGCGCTGGAGGCCACGGTGGCCCTGGGCGGCGAAAACTACGTGTTCTGGGGTGGCCGCGAGGGCTATGCCTGCCTGTACAACACCGACATGAAGCGCGAGAAGGACAACATGGCGCGCTTCCTCACACTGGCCCGCGATCATGGGCGCAGCATCGGCTTCAAGGGCAACTTCCTGATCGAGCCCAAGCCGATGGAGCCGATGAACCACCAGTACGATTTCGACAGCGCCACCGTGGTCGGCTTCCTGCGCGAGCACGGCCTGGACAAGGACTTCAAGCTCAATATCGAGGCCAACCACGCCACGCTGTCCGGGCACACCTTTGCCCATGATCTGCAGGTGGCGTCCGATGCCGGCCTGCTCGGCAGCATCGATGCCAACCGCGGCAACCCGCAGAACGGCTGGGATACCGATCAGTTCCCGACCGATCTGTACGACACGGTCGGGGCGATGCTGGTCGTGCTGCGCCAGGGCGGCCTGGCCCCGGGCGGCTTCAACTTCGATGCCAAGGTGCGCCGCGAGTCGTCCGCGCCGGAAGACCTGTTCGAGGCCCATATCGGTGGCATGGACGCGTTCGCGCGCGGCCTGGAAGTGGCCCACGCCCTGATCGAGTCCTCGCCGCTGGAAGGCTGGCGCCAGGAGCGCTATGCCAGCTTCAGCAGTGGCGCCGGTGCCGAGTTCGCCGCCGGCCGCAGCAGCCTGGATGCCCTGCGCAGCCTGGCCCTTGCCCAGGGCGAGCCGCAGCAGCGCAGCGGCCGCCAGGAAAGGTATGAGAACCTGATCAACCAGTACCTGCTGCGCTGATCCGCAGCTTCCCTTCAACCCAGGGGTTCCCATGTCCAGTGCTTCGCTCAGCAGTACCCGCGCCGGCAGCGGCGAGAACACCGGCTTCATCGTCCTGATCAGCTGTGTGGCCACCATCGGTGGCTTCCTGTTCGGCTTCGACAGCGGCGTGATCAACGGCACCGTCGACGGCTTGAAGGACACCTTCCAGTCCAGTTCGGCCGGGATCGGCTTCGAGGTCGCCTCGATGCTGCTTGGCTGCGCGATCGGTGCGTTCTTCGCCGGCCGCCTCGGCGACCGGCTCGGCCGTCGCAGCGTGCTGATCATCGCCGCGGTGATGTTCCTGTTCTCCGCGTTGGGGGCAGGGGCGGCACACAGCTCCACGGTGTTCATCATCGCCCGGGTGATCGGTGGCTTCGCGGTCGGTGCGGCCAGCGTGATGTCGCCGGCCTACATCGCCGAGGTGGCCTCGGCCCGCTACCGCGGCCGGCTGGCGACGGTGCAGCAGATCGCGATCATCAGCGGCCTGTTCTGCGCCTTCCTCAGCAACTATCTGCTGGCCAAGGCGGCCGGTGCCTCCACCCAGGAGCTGTGGCTGGGGCAGGCGGCATGGCGCTGGATGTTCTGGATGCAGGCCATTCCCTCGCTGCTGTTCCTGTGCCTGCTGCTGGTGATTCCGGAGAGCCCGCGCTTCCTGGTGGTCAAAGGGCGCCGTGACCAGGCCCTGGCGGTACTGACCCGTCTGTACGGCCCGGCCGAGGCGCAGGCCAAGATCACCGAGATCGAAGGCTCGCTGTCCCAGGACCAGCACCGCCCGACCTTCTCGGACCTGATCAGCAAGACCACCGGCAAGCTGCGCCCGATCGTCTGGATCGGCATCGGCCTGGCGGTGTTCCAGCAGCTGGTCGGCATCAACGTCGTCTTCTACTACGGCGCGGTGCTGTGGCAGGCGGTCGGCTTCTCGGAGAACGACGCGCTGCTGATCAATGTGCTGTCCGGTGCGCTGAGCATCGGTGCGTGCCTGATCACGGTGGTGCTGATCGACCGCATCGGCCGCAAGCCACTGCTGTGGGTCGGCTCGGTCGGCATGGCGGTCTCGCTGGCCCTGGTCACCATCGCCTTTGCCAGCGGCTCGCTGGATACCGCAGGCAAGCTTCAGCTCACCGACAACATGGGCGTGCTGGCGCTGGTGGCGGCCAACGTCTACGTGATCTTCTTCAACATGTCCTGGGGCCCGGTGATGTGGGTGATGCTGGGCGAGATGTTCCCCAACCAGATCCGCGGCTCGGGGCTGGCGGTGGCCGGCGCGGCGCAGTGGACCTCCAACTTCGCCATCACCGTGTCCTTCCCGATCCTGCTGGGCAGCATCGGCCTGGCCGGGGCGTATGGCATCTATACGGTCGCGGCAGTGATCTCGGTGTTCTTCGTGCTGCGCTTCGTCAAGGAGACCAAGGGCAAGGAACTGGAGCAGATGGAGGGCTGAGCCGCTTCCGACGGCCCTCCACGCAGGGCAGGGGCCGGGTCGGGGAGCTGTGCTCCCCGGTCCGGGCCTGGCAGGGCAGGCGCCGCACGCCTGGGCCCTGAACGCAAAAACCCCGCCGTAGCGGGGTTTTTGGCTTTCTGCACCGCGACTGGTGCTCCCTAGGGGACTCGAACCCCTGTTTTAGCCTTGAGAGGGCCACGTCCTAACCTCTAGACGAAGGGAGCAGACTTTGTCGCGAACTGCGCAGCGCGCTAGTATATGGACCTAGATGCCATTGGGCAATCCCGAAAACTCAACCGGAAGCGCCAACATCAATTCCTCTGCTACATCACCGTTCAGCCTGCGCGTGATCCCGCGCGATCAGCACAACATCTCCCGCAAGGACATCAGCCCCAACGCCCTGCGCGTTCTGTACCGGCTGCGTGATTCCGGGTTTGCCGGTTACCTGGTCGGCGGCGCCGTCCGCGATCTGCTGGTGAACGGGCACCCCAAGGATTTCGACGTCGCCACCGACGCGACGCCCGAGCAGGTCAAGCAGTTGTTCCGCAACTGCCGGCTGATCGGCCGCCGCTTCCGCCTGGCGCACGTGGTGTTCGGCCGCGAGATCATCGAGGTCGCCACCTTCCGCGCCAACATCGACGATGGCAGCGGCGACCGTGAGATGGAAAACGGCATGCTCGTGCGCGACAACGTGTACGGCAGCATCGAAGACGACGCGATCCGCCGCGACTTCACCTGCAACGCCCTGTACTACGCGATCGAGGATTTCTCGGTCCGCGATTACACCGGTGGCTTCGAGGATGTGCAGGCGCGCCTGATGAAGCTGATCGGTGAACCCGAGCAGCGCTACCGCGAAGACCCGGTGCGCATGCTGCGCGCGGTCCGCCTGGCGGCCAAGCTGGGCTTCCAGATCGAAGAGGCCACCGCCGAACCGCTGCCGCGCCTGGCCAATCTGCTGGCCGAGGCTGCCCCGGCGCGCCTGTTCGAGGAAGTGCTCAAGCTGTTCCTGTCCGGGCACGGCGTGGCCAGCTTCGAGGGCCTGGAGCGCTATGGCCTGCTCGACGTCATGTTCCCGGAAAGCGCCGCCGCCCTGCGCAGCAACCGCAGTGGCGCGTTGCGCCGCATGGTCATCGAAGGCCTGCACAACACCGATCTGCGCGTGGCCAATGACGAGCCGGTGTCGCCGTCGTTCCTGTTCGCGCTGCTGCTGTGGCCGGCCTTCTGTCGCGCCCTGGCCAGCCTGCAGAAGCAGGGCGTGGCACTGGAAGAGGCGCAGCGCCGCGCCGCGGACCGCGTGACCCTGCACCAGTTGAGTACGATCGCCCTGCCGCGCCGCTTCTCGCTGCCGATGCAGGAAATCTGGCTGTTGCAGGGCCGCTTCAGCTCGCGCCAGCGCAAGCGCGTGATCCGGACCCTGACCCATCCGCGCTTCCGCGCTGCCTACGACTTCCTGGTCCTGCGCCAGGTCGCCTCCAGCGAGCATGAAGCCGACGTGGCGTTCTGGCGCGAGGCCCAGCTGCAGTCCGGCACGGAGCTGGATTCGGCGCTGGATGCCGCCCAGGCCGACGGTGAGAGCGAAGACGGTGCACCGCGCAAGCGCCGCCGCCGCCGCCGTCGTCCCGGTGGAGTGGCAGGCGAGTAAGCCGTGACCCTGGCCTGTATCGGATTGGGCGCCAATCTCGGGGACGCCGCGCAGACCCTGCGTGAGGCGTTCCAGGCACTGGGGTCCCTGCCGCAGACCACGCTGCGGGCGCGCTCGCAGCTGTACAGCACGCCGGCCTGGGGCAACGAAGACCAGCCGGCGTTCGTCAACGCCGCCGCCGTGCTGGATACCGCGCTGCCGGGGCCGGTGCTGTTGGACGCCTTGCTGGAGATCGAGCGCCGCTTCGGCCGCGTACGCGATCCGGCCGTGCATTGGGGCCCGCGTGCACTGGATCTGGACGTGCTGCTGTATGGCGAAGACGTCATTGACCTGCCGCAGCTGCAGGTGCCGCACCCGTATCTGCACGCGCGCGCGTTCGCCTTGCTGCCGCTGGCCGAGGTCGCGCCGGACGCCGTCATTCCCGGGCATGGCCGCGTGCGGGATGCTGTGATGCGGGTCGAGGCCTGCGGGATTTCCTCAATAGGAGGATAATGCCGGGCTTATCGCTACCGGTTATCAGTTCATGAGCACCCACGCAGACAGCAAGCCCTGGACCGTCCCCGCACTGGCGGAGGCCAAGCGCAACGGGCAGAAGCTGGTGATGTTGACCGCCTACGATGCCGGCTTTGCCCGCAGCTTCGATGCCAACGGCGTGGACCTGATCCTGATCGGCGACTCGCTGGGCATGGTGGTGCAGGGGCACGATTCGACCCTGCCGGTGACCACCGACGACATGGTCTATCACACCCGCGCCGTGGCCCGCGTGCTGGAGCGCGCGCTGCTGGTGGCCGATCTGCCGTTCGGCGCCGATGCCACCCCCGAGCGCGCGTTGGATGCCTCCCTGCGCCTGCTGCAGGCCGGTGCGGAGATGGTCAAGATCGAAGGTGCCGGCTTCAAGCTGGACATCATCCGTTATCTGGTCGAGCGCGAGATTCCGGTCTGCTCGCACCTGGGCCTGACCCCGCAGTCGGTGCTTCGCCTGGGCGGTTATCGCGTGCAGGGCCGTGGCGATGCAGCCCAGCAGCTGCGCGATGACGCCAAGGCCGTGGTGGCCGCTGGTGCCAGCCTGATCGTCCTGGAATGCGTGCCGACGCCCGTTGCCGGGCAGGTCACCGCAGAAGTGAGCGTGCCCACCATCGGTATCGGCGCCGGCCCGCAGTGCGATGGCCAGGTGCTGGTGCTGCATGATTTCCTCGGTCTGGACAGCGGCCATCGCCGTCCCAAGTTCGTCAAGGATTTCCTTGCCGAAGGCGGGTCGGTTGCCGGTGCGGTCCGTGCCTACGCCGACGCCGTGCGCGACGGCTCCTTCCCCGACGCAGAACACGCCTACGCCTCATGATCGACACCGTCACCGAACTGTCCCGCCTGCGCACTGTGGTCAACGGCTGGAAGCGGGAGGGGCTGCGCGTTGCGCTGGTCCCCACCATGGGCAACCTGCACGCCGGGCACTACTCGCTGGTCACGCTGGCGCGGCAGTACGCCGACCGCGTGGTCTCCAGCGTCTTCGTCAACCCGACCCAGTTCGGTCCGAACGAAGATTTCACCCGTTACCCGCGCACGCCCGAAGCCGACACCACCGGGCTGGAGCAGGCCGGCTGTGATGTGCTGTGGCTGCCCACCGTTGAATCGATGTACCCGTTCGGCGTGGAACTGGCGGCCAGCGTCAACGTGCCTGGCATCAGCGGGCTGCTCGAAGGCGCGCACCGCCCCGGCCATTTCGATGGCGTCTGCACCGTGGTCTCGCGCCTGTTCAACCAGGTCCAGCCGGACGTGGCGGCCTTCGGCAAGAAGGACTTCCAGCAGCTGGCGGTGATCCGCCAGATGGTGGAAGACCTGGCCTTCCCGATCCAGATCGTCGGCGGCGACATCGTGCGCGAAGACGACGGCCTGGCGATGAGCTCGCGCAACCAGTACCTCAACGCCGAGCAGCGCAGCGTCTCGACCACCATCCACCAGGTGCTGCTGGGCATGCGCGAAGGCTTCATCGCCGGCAAGACCCGCAGCCTGATCGAGGCCGAAGCGGCCGCCGCGCTGCAGGCCGCCGGCTTCCAGGTGGACTACGCCGTGGTTCGCCTGCCGGACCTGTCCGAGCCGGCCGATGCCAATGACGGCACCCGCGTGGCGCTGATCGCCGCGCGGATCGGCAACACCCGGTTGATCGACAACCTGGAGTTCTGAGGGCTGCGCCCCGCCGGGTAGCCACCCCATGGGTGGCTGCTGGGCGATGCCGGACATGCAGCCACCCATGGGGTGGCTCTAAGCCGGGCCGGGCCGGACCAGGCCGTGACGATGCTGAACCGCTGGCAGTCCCCGGCGTGGGCGCGGGCGCCAGCCGCTGTCGTCCGCCCCCCGGGTGCTAGAATTTCCCTTTCCTTTACCGTTGTCCCGCTGCCATGCATCTGTCCCTGCTGAAGACCAAGATCCACCGCGCCACCGTCACGCATTCCGAGCTGAACTACGAAGGGTCCATCGCCATCGATGACAACCTGCTGGCCGCGACCGGCATCCGTGAGTTCGAACAGGTGCACATCTGGGACGTCACCAACGGTGCGCGCTTCTCGACCTATGCCATCCGCGCCGAAGCCGGCAGCGGCGTGGTCTCGCTCAACGGTGGCGCCGCCCGTCACGTGCAGGTCGGCGACATCATCATCATTGCCGCCTTCGCCAGCATGAGCGAAGAAGAAGCTGACAGCTTCAAGCCGAAGTTGGTATATGTGGACGGCAACAACCAGATTTCCCACACCAACGACACGATCCCGACCCAGGCCGCATGACACAGCACAACGGATTCGACCCGCTTCATTCCCATGCCCAGCGCCTGCGTGGCGCGAGCATCCCTTCGTTGATCGCCGCCGAACCAGGCCGCGCACAATCGCTGGGGCTGCGGGTCGGTCCGTTGTACGTCAATTTCGCGCGGCAGAAGTACGACCGCGCGGCCTTGGACGCACTGCTGGAACTGGCTGCCGAGCGCGATGTCGCCGGTGGTTTCCAGCGTCTGTTCCGTGGCGAAACGGTCAACGTGACCGAAGGCCGTGCGGCGCTGCACACCGCGCTGCGCGGTGACGCCAACGGCGCGCCGGTGGCCGGTGAGGCCTTCGCCACCGCCGCGCAGGTGCGCCAGCAGATGGGCGAGCTGATCGCCGCGCTGGAAGCCACCCACATCACCGATATCGTCAGCGTCGGCATCGGCGGCTCGGACCTGGGGCCGCGTCTGGTGGCCGATGCGCTGCGTCCGGTCACCGGGGCGCGCTTCCGCGTGCATTTCGTGTCGAACGTGGACGGCGCCGCGATGCAGCGCACGCTCGCCACGCTGGACCCGGCCACCACGGCCGGCATCCTGATCTCCAAGACCTTCGGCACCCAGGAGACCCTGCTCAACGGGCAGATCCTGCACGACTGGCTGGGTGGCAGCGAGCGCCTGTATGCAGTCAGCGCCAACCCGGAGCGTGCGGCAAAAGCCTTCTCGATCGCCGCCGGCCGCGTGCTGCCGATGTGGGACTGGGTGGGCGGGCGCTACTCGCTGTGGTCGGCGGTCGGTTTCCCGATCGCGCTGGCGATCGGCTTCACGCGTTTCGAGCAGCTGCTCGAGGGCGCGGCGCAGATGGACGAACACGCCCTGACCGCACCCCTGGCGCAGAACCTGCCGGTCCTGCATGCACTGACCGATATCTGGAACCGCAACCTGCTCGGCCATGCCACGCATGCGGTGATGACCTATGACCAGCGGCTGGCGCTGCTGCCGGCCTACCTGCAGCAGCTGGTGATGGAAAGCCTGGGCAAGCGCGTGCAGCTCGATGGCAGCCCGGTCGCCAGCGACACCGTGCCGGTGTGGTGGGGCGGGGCGGGCACCGATGTGCAGCACAGTTTCTTCCAGGCGCTGCACCAGGGCACCAGCGTGATTCCGGCCGACTTCATCGGCTGCGTGCATAACGATGATCCCTACGTGGTCAACCACCAGGCGCTGATGGCCAACCTGCTGGCGCAGACCGAGGCGCTGGCCAATGGCCAGGGCAGCGAGGATCCCCATCGCGAGTATCCCGGTGGCCGCCCGAGCACCCTGATCCTGCTCGACGCGCTGACCCCGCAGTCGCTCGGTGCGCTGATCGCCATGTACGAACACGCCGTGTACGTGCAGTCGCTGATCTGGAACATCAACGCCTTCGACCAGTTTGGCGTGGAGCTGGGCAAGCAGCTGGCCAGCCAGTTGCTGCCCGCGCTGCAGGGCCAGGCGCATGCCATCACCGATCCGGTGACGCTGGAGCTGCTGGGCCGGCTCAAGGGCTGAGCATCGGCGCATGCTGTGCCATCACGAACCGCCGGCCTGTCCGGCGGTTCTGCGTTGTGGGGTCCGGGCCGCATCGCGTTCTGCGCAGTGCGCGCGGCCCGGGATACTGCGATGCAACACGGATCGCCGCGCCACTCGGCCCAGGTATGCCGTAAACCGCCGTGATTGCAGGGTGGGCCAGCAGTTTGGCTATAGCCCAATCCCATACCAGCCTGCGCCGACGGCATAGCCGCGCGGTGGATTGACAGCGTGGCGCGCAACGCCAAAGGTAGGCCGTCATGGCGCGGGGAGTCGCGTCATCCGTCTGCTGCCTGTGCAATACCTGGGAGGGTACATGCCGTCGCTTTCGCTTCGTTCCAACCGGCGGTCGATCCGCCACGTCCTTGCGCTGGCCACCACGGCCACGGTGTTGCTGCTGGCCGGCTGCGGCGGTACGACACCTGCCACGACCGCGCAGGCACCGGCGCCGGCCGACAAGGCCGATGCCAACGCGATCCACCCGCAGGATTGGCCGGAACTGACCTGGCCGCTGGCCGACGACCCGGCGCTGGAGAAGCGCATCGATGCGCTGATGGCCGGCATGAGCGTGGAGCAGAAAGTCGGGCAGACAGTGCAGGGCGATATCGCCAGCATGACCCCCGATGACGTGCGTCGGTATCACATCGGCTCGGTGCTGGCCGGTGGCAATTCCGATCCGGGTGGCAAGTACGATGCGCCGCCTTCGGCGTGGCTCGCGCTGGCCGATGCCTACTACGCGGCCTCGATGGATCCGGCCAGCGGCGGCCCCGGCATCCCGATCATCTTCGGCATCGATGCGGTGCACGGCCAGAGCAACATCGTCGGTGCCACGCTGTTCCCGCACAACATCGGCCTGGGCGCGACCCGCAATCCCGATCTGATGCGCCAGATCGGCCAGGTCACCGCCGTGGAAACGCGCACCACTGGCATGGAGTGGACCTTCGCGCCCACCGTGGCCGTGCCGCAGGACGATCGCTGGGGCCGCACGTATGAGGGCTATTCCGAATCACCCGAGGTGGTGGCCAGCTTCTCCGGCAAGGTGGTGGAAGGCCTGCAGGGTGTGCCTGGCCAGCCGGGCTTCCTCGACGGCCACCACGTGATCGCCTCGGTCAAGCATTACGCCGGCGACGGTGGCACCACGCATGGCAAGGATCAGGGCGACACCCAAGTCAGCGAAGCGGTCATGCGTGATGTGCACGCGGCCGGTTACCCGCCTGCCATCCAGGCCGGTGCGCAGACCGTGATGGCCTCGTTCAACAGCTTCAACGGTGTGTCCATGCACGGCCACAAGCCGATGCTGACCGATGTCCTGAAGGCGCGCATGCACTTCGGCGGCTTCGTGGTCGGCGACTGGAACGGCCACGGCAAGGTCGCTGGCTGCACCAACGACAACTGCCCGGCCTCGTTCAACGCCGGTGTGGACATGCTGATGGCGCCCGACAGCTGGAAGGGTATCTATGAAAGCAATGTCGCAGCGGTGAAGTCCGGTGTGATCAGCATGGAACGCCTGGATGAAGCGGTGCGCCGCATCCTGCGGGTCAAGCTGCGGCTGGGTCTGTTCCAGGCCGGCAAGCCGTCCACGCGCCCGCTCGGTGGCAAATTCGAGCTGCTCGGCGCGCCCGAACATCGCGCGATCGCGCGCCAGGCCGTACGCGAATCGCTGGTGCTGCTGAAGAACCAGGACGGCGTCCTGCCGCTGGCGCCGAAGCAGCGCGTGCTGGTCGCCGGTGACGGTGCCGATGATCTGGGCAAGCAGTCCGGTGGCTGGACCCTGAATTGGCAGGGCACCGGCACCAAGCGTGCGGACTACCCGAATGCGGACAGCATCTGGGACGGGGTCAAGCAGCAGGTCACCGCCGCCGGTGGCAGCGCCGAGCTGGCGATCGACGGCAAATACCGCACCAAGCCGGATGTGGCGGTGGTGGTGGTCGGCGAGAACCCGTATGCCGAGTTCCAGGGCGACATCGCCACACTGGCCTACAAGCCGGGCGATGACAGCGATCTGCAGCTGATCAAACGGCTCAAGAGTGAGGGCATCAAGGTCGTCACCGTGTTCCTCAGCGGCCGCCCCCTGTGGGTGAACCGCGAGATCAATGCGTCCGACGCGTTCGTGGCCGCCTGGCTGCCGGGCTCGGAAGGGGCCGGCATCGCCGATGTGCTGCTGCGCAAGCCAGACGGCAGTGTGCAGCACGACTTCAAGGGCACGCTCAGCTTCTCCTGGCCGCGCACCGCCGTGCAGTACCAAAACAATGTCGGCCAGAAAGACTACGACCCGCAGTTCGCCTTCGGCTTCGGCCTGCACTATGCCGACAACGGCAACCTCGCCGCGTTGCCGGAGGTCTCGGGCATCACCGGTGAGCAGGGCGATGCCGGTGTGTACTTCAACAAGGGCAAGCCGACCGCCGGGCTGGCGATGCGCCTGAGCGGGGTCAAGCAGTCGGAACTGCCGGCGGTGACGTTCCCGGCCGTGCTCAGCGATGCCAGCCTGAAAGTGTCCGCGGTCGATCACAAGGCGCAGGAAGATGCGCGTCGCCTGCAGTGGTCGGGCAGTGGCAAGGCGAACATGGCGCTGCTGTCCACGCGTCCGCTGGACCTCACCCGCGAGAGCAATGGCGATGTGCAGCTGCTGCTGACCGTGCGCCGCGCTGGCGCGATTGCCGGACCGGTGGGGCTGGCGATCGGCTGCGGCCAGGGCTGCGAGGGCAGGGTCGATCTGGCCCCCACGCTGGGCGGCATCGCCGAGGGCGAATGGCAGACGATCGGCGTGCCGTTGAAGTGCTTCGCGGCGGCCGGTGCGGACCTGTCGAAGATCGAGCGCCTGCCGGTGCTGGAGTCTTCCAATGCGCTGGACCTGTCGGTGTCGCGGATCGCGCTGGGCACCGGCAATGACGCCAAGACCGTGGTCGCCTGCGCGACCCGATGAAGCCACACGGGCCCTGCCGACGCGGCAGGGGCTGATCACCACCGCGCGCCGCGTTTGCCGGCGCGCGGGACGGTGCACTGTTGCATAAGGAGCATGACGTGGGATTGGCAACACTCGATGTGGCAATCGTGCTGGTGTACCTGGCCGGCATCTTCGTGCTGGCGCAATGGGTTTCGCGCGAGAAGGCCGGGCACAGCAAGAGTGCCGAAGACTATTTCCTGGCCGGGCGTTCGCTGCCGTGGTGGGCCATCGGTGCCTCACTGATCGCGGCCAACATCTCGGCCGAGCAGATCATCGGCATGTCCGGCTCCGGCTATGCGATCGGCCTGGCCATTGCCTCCTACGAATGGATGGCCGCGCTTACCCTGCTGATCGTCGGCAAGTACTTCCTGCCGATCTTCCTGCGCAACGGCATCTACACGATGCCGCAGTTCCTGCAGCAGCGGTACGGCAACCGGATCCGCACGCTGATGGCGGTGTTCTGGCTGGGGCTGTACGTCTTCGTCAACCTGACCTCGATCCTGTGGCTGGGCTCGATCGCGGTGACCGAGGTCACCGGCATGGACCAGATGCTGGCGCTGGTGCTGATCGGCGTGTTCGCGCTGCTCTACCAGCTTTACGGCGGGCTGAAGGCCGTGGCGCTGACCGACATCGTGCAGGTCTCGCTGCTGATCCTGGGCGGCCTGCTGGTGACCGCGCTCACCCTCAACGCGGTGGGAGGCGACGCTGGCATTCCCGGGGGCTTCCAGAAACTGTGGGATCAGCATCCGGAGCACTTCCAGATGATCCTGCACCCGGACAACCCGTTCTACAAAGACCTGCCGGGCCTGAGCGTGCTGATCGGCGGGCTGTGGATCATGAATCTGAGCTACTGGGGCTTCAACCAGTACATCATCCAGCGCGCGCTGGCGGCCAAGGACATCGGCGAAGCGCAGAAGGGCGTGCTGTTCGCGGCCTTCCTGAAACTGCTGGTGCCGCTGGTGGTCGTGGTGCCGGGCATCGCGGCGGTGGTGCTGGCGCCGGATCTGGGCAAGCCGGACCGTGCCTACCCGGCCATGATGAGCCTGCTGCCCAGCGGCATCCTCGGCCTCGTCTTCGCCGCGCTGGTGGCCGCGATCGTGGCGTCGCTGGCGTCGAAGATCAATTCGGTGGCGACCATTTTCACCCTGGATTTCTACGCCAAGGCGCGTCCGCAGAGCAGTCAGACCACGCTGGTGCGCGTGGGCCGCATCGCGGCGACGGTGGCGGTGCTGGTGGCGATCGCCACGGCGCGTCCCTTGCTGGGCAGCTTCGACCAGGGCTTCCAGTACATCCAGGAATTCACCGGCTTCTTCACCCCGGGCATCACCGTGATCTTCCTGCTCGGCCTGTTCTGGAAGAAGGCCAGCGAAGCCGGTGCACTGGCGGCGGCGATTGGCTCGTTCGCCTTGTCGATCGTGCTGAAACTGGCATGGCCGTCGCTGCCCTTCATCGACCGTGTCGGCCTGGTGTTCCTGCTGGCGCTGGTGCTGGCCGTGCTGATCTCGCTGTGGAAGCCGGCGCGTACCGGGCAGGATCTGATCCGTACCGATGACGTGCGCTACGCCACGCCGATGAGTTTCAACATCGGCGGTGCGGCGGTGATCGCGATTCTGATCGCGTTGTACACGGTGTTCTGGTAACCGCGGTCACCCACCTGTGGCAAACGAAAACGGCGACCTTCGGGTCGCCGTTCCTGTCTCATGCCGCGTGGTGCGAATGATGCTTCACCGGCTTGGATCACGCTCCGGGCTGGGCCGCTTGGCCAGCTTGCGCTGCAGCGAGCGGCGGTGCATGCCGAGCAGCCGCGCCGCGGCGGACACGTTGCCGCCGGTCTCATGCATCGCCTGCTGGATGTGTTCCCACTGCAGCCTGCTGATCGGAGTCATCGCATCCGGTGGCTCCATGTCACCATCATCGGCCGGGCCATCGTCTTCCTCGCCGAGCGCGCGCAGGATCATCGGCACCGTGGCCGGCTTGGGCAGGTAGTCATCGGCGCCAAGCTTGATCGCTTCCACCGCGGTGGCGATGCTGGCATAGCCGGTCACCAGCAGGATTCGCATGTCTTCGCGCAGGGCGCGCAGCGGCTGGATCAGTGCAAGGCCGGATTCCGTACCGAGCTTGAGGTCGATCAGCGCGTAGGCCGGCGGCTGCTGCCGGGCCAGCAACAGGGCCGAGGCGGTGTCGCTGGCGGTGACGGTTTCCAACCCTTTGCGGGCCAGGCTGCGCTGCAGCGTGCGCAGGTACAGTTCGTCGTCATCGACCAGCAGGCCATGGCTGGCCTGGCCGGGCGCGGGGATGAAAGCGGTCATGCGGAAGTCTCCCGTGGGGACAAGGGCAGGCGGAAGCCGACGCGCGTGCCGGCGCCATTGGCCGGGCGCATCCACAGCTCGCCGTCCAGGCGTTCGATGGTGGCGTGGGACAGGGCCAGGCCGACGCCCATGCCGTCGGTCTTGCCGCTGTTGAACAAGGTGCCGGGCAGGACCGCCTGGCGCGCGTCGAAGCCATGACCGTAATCGCGGACTTCCCCGATCAGGTCATCGCCTTCGATGCGCAGCGACAGATCCACCTGCGGGCGATCGGCTTTCTCGCCGGCGTCGGCGGCATTGTTGAGCAGCACCATCAGCAGGTGCCCGATACCCGGGTCCAGCGGCAGGGTCAGCGGGGCGTCCTCATTGCGCTTCAGCGCGATGGTCGGACGCACCAGTCGCCACTGTTCCAGCACCTGCGGCAGGGTCACCGCGTCGCGGCCCGGGGCATCGCCGGCGGCCGGGCGGGCGAGAGCAAGCACGCGCTCCCGGCACTGCACCAGCAGCTCGCGCAGGGTTTCCACGTCATCGCGGACCTCGCTGCTCTCGGTCTGGTCGGCGATATCGTCGGCGAGCAGGGTCATGGTCGCCAGCGGGGTATTGAGTTCATGCGCCACCGAGGCGGCGTGGGTCGCCAGCGCCACGATGCCCTCGTTGCGGACGAAGCGCTCGCGCAGCATCGCCAGCTCGTGTTCGCGGTGGCGCAGGGCGATGGCAAGCCGGGTCGCGAACACCAGCACCACCGTGGCCGACAGCAGGAAGTTGCAGACCACGCCCCACTGCTGCATCTGCGCACCGGTGAAATAGCCGCTCGGCAGCGGCAGGCCGAACACTCCGCTCACCGCATAGCCGATCAGGCAGGCTGCGGCGACGGCCAGGGTCCAGCGCAGCGGCAGGGCAAGCGCGGCCAGTGCGATCAGGATCAGGAACAGCGAGCCGAAGGGATTGGCGATGCCGCCGCTCCAGCCCACCATCCAGGTCAGCACGGTGACATCCACCAGGATGTGGCCGAAGGCGGTGACCGGTGCGGTATCCGGATCCTGCACGCGCAGCTGCGCGTACAGGTTGAACAGGGTCAGCGCGGCGACGCCGGCCCAGAGCGGCAGCTGCGGCAACTCCAGGCCCAGCACCCAGGTGGCGACCAGGATAGTGGCGGCCTGGCCAGCCACGGCCAGCCAGCGCAGGCTGCACAGGGTGCGGAGAAAGGGGGCGTCGGTACCGGTCATGTCCGCACATCGTATGCGCTCCGGACCGGACCTGCCTGCGACAATCGGCCGCATCGGGCGCGCGCGGGGCGCAGGTGGTACGGAACATGAGTACCAAGCAACAGCGGGCACCTACCCGTGCGCTGGGCGCGCTAAAATAGGCCGATGCATGACGCCGTGACCCGACCGACCCAACCCGCCGACTCCGCCGTGTGGGCCCGCCGCCAGACCCAGCCCGTCCGTATCGGCGGCGTGGTCGTGGGTGGGGGCCATCCCGTGGTGGTGCAGTCCATGACCAACACCGACACCGCCGATGTCGCCTCCAGCGTGAAGCAGGTGGCCGAACTGTGGCGTGCGGGCTCGGAGATGGTGCGGTTGACCGTCAACAATCCCGAGTCGGCCGCTGCCATTCCGCGGATCGTGGAGAAGCTGCAGATGATGGGGATCAATGTCCCCCTGATCGGCGACTTCCATTACAACGGCCATCAGCTGCTGACCCAGGAGCCGGCCTGCGCCGAGGCGCTGGCCAAGTACCGGATCAATCCGGGCAACGTGGGCTTCGGCAAGAAGAAGGACACCCAGTTCGCGCAGCTGATCGAGTTTGCGATCCGCTACAACAAGCCGGTCCGCATCGGCGCCAACTGGGGCTCGCTGGATCAATCCCTGGCCGCGCGCCTGATGGACGAGAACAGCCAGCGCGCGCAGCCCTGGGATGCTGGCCGGGTGCTGCGTGAAGCGCTGATCCGCTCGGCCCTGGATTCGGCTCAGACCGCCGTGGAGCTGGGCCTGCCGCGCGATCGCATCGTGCTGTCGGCCAAGGTCAGCGGCGTGCAGGAGCTGATCGCGGTGTACCGCGATCTGGCCCAGCGCTCGGATTTCGCGCTGCATCTGGGCCTGACCGAAGCGGGTATCGGCAGCAAGGGCATCGTCGCCTCTTCGGCGGCGCTGGCCGTACTGCTTCAGGAAGGCATCGGCGACACCATCCGTATCTCGCTGACGCCCGAACCGGGTCAGTCGCGCACGGCCGAAGTGATCGTTGCCCAGGAGCTGTTGCAGACCACCGGGCAGCGGGCCTTCACGCCGCTGGTCACGGCCTGCCCCGGCTGCGGCCGGACCACCTCGGAGTTCTTCCAGGAGCTGGCCAAGGTCGTGCAGAACCACGTGCGCGAGAAAATGCCGGTCTGGAAGGTGAGCCACCCGGGTGCGGAGAACATGACCCTGGCGGTCATGGGCTGCATCGTCAACGGGCCGGGCGAATCGCGCCACGCCAACATCGGCATCTCGCTGCCGGGCAACGGTGAAACGCCGGCCGCGCCGGTGTTCGTGGATGGCGAAAAGACGGTCACCCTGCGTGGCGAGAACATCGCCCAGGACTTCGTCACGCTGATCGATGAGTACGTCGAACGCACCTATGTCCGACGCGTTGGATAAGCCGGCGGTGCTGGCCGCAGCGGAGCCGGCCGCCGGCGTCCGCCACTGGATGGGCCGCAACGCCTGGCGCTTCGTGCTGCTGTTCGTCGGCGTGCTGCTGCCATTGGCGGGCTTCGTGGCCTTGGCCGATGAAGTGCACGAGCTGGAGGCGATCTACTTCGACGACCTGCTGCTGTGGAAGCTGCACGCCTTGCATTCGCCGGGCCTGGACCGGTTCTTCGTGCTGCTCTCCAAGCTGGGCTACGAGTGGTTCCTGATTCCGGCCGACGTACTGATCGTGGGACTGCTGGCCTGGCGCAAACGCTGGCGCGAGGCCAGTTTCGTGGCGATCTGCTTTGCCGGCTCGGCCCTGCTGAACCTGGGCAGCAAACGCTTCTTCCAGCGCGATCGTCCCAGCCTGTGGGAGTCCATCGCCCCGGAGAGCACCTTCAGCTTCCCCAGCGGCCATGCCATGGGCTCGATGACCTTGGCCGTCACCCTGGTGCTGCTGTCCTGGAACACCCGCTGGCGCTGGCCGGTGGCGCTGTCCGCACTCACTTTTGCGGTCCTGGTGAGCGTCTCGCGCATGTACCTGGGGGTGCATTACCCGTCCGACATCCTGGCTGGCTGGTGTGCCGCCCTGGTGTGGGTGGTAGGGTGCTTCCTGGTCATGTTCCGCCGCCGGCACCCGTGGCGGCACCGCCACTGAGGGCATTACGGCGGTAAACTGGCCGAAAACGGCATGAAGGCGGGCCGCATCGATAGGCTGTCCCTTTGGAACAGGCTAGGATGAGAGGCGCAGGGGGAGGGGCAGGACAGCACGTCTGTGATGCGCGGACCAGAACGCGATGATGGGGAACCCGGTTCCTTGTGATCGACACATCCCGCGGCTAGGCTTGCCCCCGTTCACAGTGTTTGACGAGGTTGGCGGATGACGATTCGAGTGTATCTGGTGGACGATCATGCTCTGGTGCGTACGGGCATGAAGATGATCCTCTCCAACGAGACCGACATCGAGGTCGTCGGTGAGGCGGAGAGCGGCGAAGATGCGCTGCCGGATATCCGCCGCCTGCGGCCTGACGTCGTGCTGTGCGACCTGCACCTGCCGGGCGTCAGCGGCATGGAAGTCACCGAGCGCGTGGTCCGTGGCGATCACGGTACCCGCGTGGTGATCGTCTCCGTGCTCGAAGACGGCCCGATGCCCAAGCGCCTGCTCGAAGCCGGCGCATCCGGTTACATCGGCAAGGCCTGCGATGCACAGGAACTGCTGCGCGCGGTGCGCGATGCCGCACTCGGCCGCCGTTACCTGGGCAACAGCATTGCGCAGAACCTGGCGCTGTCGAACGTGGAAGGCAACCACTCGCCGTTCGACACCCTGTCCCCGCGCGAACTGGAAGTCGCCCTGCTGCTCACCCAGGGCCTGCGCCAGGAAGACATCGCCAAGCGCCTGAGCCTGAGCGCGAAGACCGTCAACACGCACAAGGCACGTCTGTTCGAGAAGATGGGCATCAACGACAACATCGCGCTGGCGCGCATGGCCAGCCAGTACGGCCTGGTGGATCCGGCACGCCCGATGTAACCCGCCTTCTGGTGGCGGATGGAAAAACGCCCGGGCATGCCCGGGCGTTTTCGTTCAGTGCGCGCGGACCCGCGCGACGATCTTCGCGGCCTGGGCCGCACTCTCGCGCACCTTGTCCCACTCGCCGCGCTCGATCCAACCGCCCGGCACCATCCACGAACCGCCGATGCAGACCACGTTCTTCTGCTCCAGATACTCGGCCGCCGTATCTTCGGTGATGCCACCGGTCGGGCACAGCTTCAGGTCCGGAATCGGACCGGCCAGACCCTTGATCATCGCCAGCCCACCCACGGCCGAGGCCGGGAACAACTTGCACACCCGGAAGCCGCGCGCATACAGCGCCAGCATTTCCGTCGGCGAGGCCGCGCCCGGCACCACCGGCAACGGCGCCTGCGCCAACGCATCGGCCATGTGCGCCGGCGTACCCGGCGTGACCAGGAAATCCGCACCCGCATCGATCGACTGCTGCATCTGCTCCACGGTCAACACCGTGCCCGCACCCACCACCACATCCGGCAGCTCGCGCTTGAGCATGGCAAGCGCTTCCATCGCCACCGGCGTACGCAGCGTCAGCTCGATCGCCGGCAGCCCGCCCTCCAACAACGCCGCACTGACCGCACGGGCCTGATCCAGCGTATGCACGGTCACCACCGGCAGAATGCCGGCAGCCTTCAACAGGGTTTCAGCGCGTTTCTGATGTTCGGCGATGCTCATGCGTTTCCAATCCTTCTTTTCATCAATGTCTGCAGCGCGAACGACGCGCCGGAGTGTGTCCGGAGGCAGCGGGATGGCCCCAACCAGGACCGTTACAGCGCCATGGATGGCGCTGACGAGCCCCCATGGATGGGTTCACGGCGCGTCCTGGTTGGGGCCATCCCGCTGCCTCAACCAGGAAACGCACCGCCGCGTCAGCTCAGGCGTCCTTCGCCTCATGCGGCGCATCCGCAGCGGCCGCATCATGCCCAAGCTCGTACTCCGCATCGTAGTTCCAGATGCTGCCGTCATCGGCTGCTGGCCCACACGAAATCGACATCGCGCCCTGATCGGCCGGACCCACCAGACGGCGGCTCATCGCGAACAGATTGCGACCCAGATCGTGCCCGGCCGGCGCAGTGTTCGGCGCCGGCTCGCGTGCCGCGAACTCGGCCGCATCCACCAGCAATTCCAGCGTGCCGGCCTCACCATCCAGACGGATGATGTCGCCCTCGCGCACGCGCGCCAGCGGACCACCACGCGAGGCTTCCGGCGTCATATGGATTGCCGCCGGGAACTTGCCCGAGGCACCGGACAGACGACCATCGGTGACCAGCGCCACCCGGCGCCCCTGGTTCTGCAACAGACCCAGCAACGGCGCCAGCGAATGCAGCTCCGGCATGCCGTTGGAGCGCGGGCCCTGGTAACGCACTACCGCCACGAAATCGTGCGGCAGCACACCCGCCGCGTGCAGCTTGTTCAGCACCTGCGGTGCATCGACGACCACCGCCGGCGCCTCGATCGTGCGGAACTCCGGCTTCACTGCCGACAGTTTGATCAGCGAACGGCCGAGGTTGCCGCGCAGCAGGCGCAGGCCGCCCTGCGACTCGAACGGATTGGCCACGCCGCGCACCACATCCGGATCGGCACTCTCGCGCACGCCATCGATGTAGGTCAGCTTGCCGTCGCGCAGTGCCGGCTCCTGGCCGTACTGGTGCATGCCGCCTTCGGCCACGGTCTGCAGGTCGGCATGCATCAGGCCGGCCTCCATCAGCTCGCGGAACACGAACGCGGTGCCGCCGGCGGCAGCGAAGCGGTTCACGTCGGCTTCGCCGTTCGGATAGACGCGGGCCAGCAACGGGATCAGCTGCGACAGTTGGTCCATGTCGTCCCAGGTCAGCACGATGCCGGCCGCACGCGCCACGGCGATCCAGTGGATGGTGTGGTTGGTCGAACCGCCGGTGGCCATCAGCGTGACCACGGCGTTGACGATCGCGCGTTCGTCGATCAGCCGGCCGAGCGGACGGAAGTCGTCGCCCAGTGCACTGATCTCCAGCGCACGCACGGCGGCGTGGCGGGTCAGTGCGTCGCGCAGCGGCGTATCCGGATTGACGAACGAAGCGCCCGGCATCTGCACGCCCATCGCCTCGAGCAGGGTCTGGTTGGAGTTGGCGGTGCCGTAGAAGGTGCAGGTACCGGCGCCGTGGTAGGAGGCCGCTTCGGCTTCCAGCAGTTCCTCGCGGGTGGCCTGACCGGCCGCATAGCGCTCGCGCACTTCGGCCTTCTGCTTGTTCGGGATGCCCGGGGTCATCGGGCCGGCCGGCAGGAAGATCGCCGGCAGATGCCCGAAGGCCAGTGCACCGATCAGCAGGCCGGGCACGATCTTGTCGCAGACGCCGAGGTAGACGCTGGCGTCGAACATGTCATGGCTCAGGCCGATCGCGGTGGACTGGGCGATCACATCGCGCGAGAACAGCGACAGTTCCATGCCGCCGCGGCCCTGGGTGACGCCGTCGCACATCGCCGGCACACCACCGGCGACCTGTGCGGTCGCACCGAGTTCGCGTGCGGTTTCGCGCAGGATCTCCGGGTAGTGCTCGAACGGCTGATGTGCCGACAGCATGTCGTTGTACGCGGTGATGATGCCCAGGTTGGGCGTCACGCCGCCGCGCAGGCGCGACTTGTCGGTCGGGCCGCACGCGGCGAACCCGTGGGCGAGGTTGCCGCAGCTCAGGCGCGAACGGAACGGACCGTCGCGCAGGGCCGCGTCGACACCGGCCAGGTAGGCGGCGCGCGAGGCGACGCTGCGCTGGACGATGCGCTCGGTGATGGCATGGAGTTTGGGATGCAGGCTCATTGGCTACCGGCTATGAGAAGGCGAACGGAACAACACCGGGGCGACTCAGTCACACCAGTGGACGCGCAGTTTCGCGCCGTCGAGATCGATCGCATTGAGGATGGGATACAGCTGCGGATTGTTGCTTTCCAGCGCGTGCTTGAGCACTTCCAGCTTCTGCTTGCCACGCAGCAGCAACAGGCGCTGGCGGCTCTGCTTCAAGCCATGCGGGGTGAGGGTGATGCGCAGCGGCCACTGATTGGCACCGGGGCAGCCGGTGGCATCAAGCGCCGCGTAGGGCAGGGTGCTTTCCAGTGCCCGGGTCAGATCCTTCGACCCCGGGAACAGCGAGGCGGTGTGGCCATCGTTGCCCATGCCCAGCACGCTCAGGCACGGGCGCTGGCTGTGCTGGGCCTGCAGGTTGGCGCTGTAGACGCATTCGGGCAGCGGCTTGCCGATCCGCACCAGCGGGTCGAAATGCGCGCCATCGGCACGGTTGAGGAAGCTCTCGCGGACCAGCCAGGCATTGCTGTCGCGATCCTGTGGCGACAGCCAGCGCTCATCGACCAGGCTCACTTCCACCCGGTCCCATTGAACCTCCAGCTCGGCCAGCGCCTGGTAGATCGGCGCCGGCGTGGTGCCGCCGGAGAGCAGCATGCGCGCCCGGCCGAATTCGGCGATGTCGCGGTTGAGTTCGGCGGCCATTTCAGCGGCCACGGCCTCGATCCAGCCATCGGCATCGCCGTGACGGATCAGGGTGAAACGATCGGACGTATCCAGGGTATTCATGCGGTGCCTCCCGGCAGATCGCGTTCCACATCCGCCGCATATGCGGCTGCGCCGAGCAGGCCCGGGCTGGGGTGCATCACGGCCAGTGACGGCACCTTGGACATGATCGAAGAGAAGCGGCCCTTGTGTTCAAAGCGCTGGCGGAAGCCGGAGTGCTGCAGTGAATCCAGCATCTTCGGCACCAGGCCGCCGGTCAGGAACACGCCGTCCCAGGCACCCTGCATCAGCACCAGGTCACCGGCGATCGCGCCGAACACCGCGCAGAACACGTCCACGGTCCGCATCGCCTGCGGGTCGCCATGCAGTGCACGCGCGGTGACGTCCACCGGCTGCAGCTGGCCCGGGTCGATGCCGGCCATCTCGCACACGGCGCGATGGATGTTGACCAGGCCAGGACCGCAGATCAGGCGCTCGTTGGAGACCCGGCCGAACTGCTCGGACAGGATCTCCAGAATGCGGATCTCCTCCGGCGTGCCCGGCGGGAAGCTGACGTGGCCACCCTCGGTTTCCAGTGGATAGCAGCGGCCGTGGCGCAGGATCAAGCCGCCTACGCCCAGCCCGGTGCCCGGACCGATCACCGCATAGTTGCGCGGCTGGCCGGGCTTGCCCGGCACCCACGCTGCGCCGCCGACCTGGATCACGTCGTGCGGCTGCAGCAGCGAGATCGCCATTGCCTGCGCGGCGAAGTCGTTGATCAGGTGCAGTTCGTCGAAGCCGAGCATGTGCGCGGTGCGCATGCGCGAGATCACCCACGGGTGATTGGTGATGCGTGCTTCGTCGCCGTCCACGCGGCCAGCCACAGCGAACACGCCGCGTTTGGCCTCCGCGCCGATCTCGTCCAGGTAATGGCGCGCTGCTTCACCCAGCGAGGGGAATTCGGCGACGCGGAACTCTCGGATGCTGTCCTGCTGCAGCGGGGCATCGAGTGAGGTATCGGCAAGCGCGAAGCGTGCGTTGGTACCCCCGATATCCGCCACGAGGACCGGTTGGGACACCACCGTCATGCCTGGCCACCACGGCCGGCCTCGGCATCCACATCGGCCGGCAGGAAGCCGGCCGCTTCCTGCGGCCCCCACTCGCCAGCCGGGTAGGGCTGCAGCGGCAGGCTGGCCGCTTTCCAGGCATCGCTGACGCTGTCGATCCAGGCCCAGGCCGCGCGCACTTCGTCATCGCGCACGAACAGGGCATGGTTGCCGTTGAACGCATCCAGGAACAAGCGTTCATAGGCGATGCGGCGGTGCAGGCCGGTCGGTACGGACAGTTCCAGTTCCAGCGGGTGCAGTTCCAGCGCGCCCCATTCCGGGCCGGCCAGCGAGCTCATCAGGCCCAGCTCGATGTTTTCCTGCGGCTGCAGCTGGAAGGTGATGCGGTTCGGCGTGGCATTGCCGCGGTGCGGGCGTTCGAACAGCCAATGGGTGACGGGCTTGAGGTTGACCACGACGCGCGTGGTGCGCTCGGCCAGGCGCTTGCCGGTGACCAGGTGGAACGGCACGCCGCTCCAGCGCCAGTTGTCGATATGCGCGGTGACGCCGGCGAAGGTTTCCACGTCGCTGCCTTCCGGCGGCTGGTACGCCTGCGCAGGCTGGCCGTTGATGGTGCCGGCGGTGTAGCGGCCGCGCACGCTGTCACGCGCGGCGTGCTTGGCGTCCAGCGGGCGCAGGGCGCGCAGCACTTTGACCTTTTCATCGCGGATGCGGTCGGCTTCCAGCGAGGCCGGTGGTTCCATCGCGACCAGACACAGCAGCTGCAGGATGTGGCTCTGGACCATGTCACGCAGCGCGCCGGAGCGGGCGTAGTACGCGTCGCGACCGTCCACGCCTTCGCTCTCGGCGACCAGGATGTGCACCGATTCGATGTAGTTGCGGTTCCAGACCGCCTCGAGCAGCGTGTTGCCGAAGCGCAGCGCGATCAGGTTCTGCACCGCGGCCTTGCCCAGGTAGTGATCCAGTCGGAACACGCGGTCTTCGTCGATCCACTGCCCGATGGTGGAGATGATCTCCTCGGCACTGGCGCTGTCGCTGCCGATCGGCTTTTCCAGCATCAGACGGTGCGGAGCGGCCAGTGCGCCGCCCTTGGCCAGACCCTCGCAGGTGGAGATGTACAGGCCCGGTGGAATCGCCAGGTAGCTCACGCAATGGCGGTCGACCAGGTCATGCACCGATTCGGCCACCGACTCGGGATTGCGCAGGTCCACCGAACGGTAGTCGATGCGCTGCAGCAGCGAGTGGATGTCGTCCTGGCTAGCCATGGGCATGGCCTGCTGCAGGCGCGGGCGCAGGATTTCGCGGAAGGCCTCGGTGTCGTGCGGCGACAGCGCAAGCGCGCGGATTTTGAAGTCTTCCGGGAGCAGGCCGTCGCCGAGGAGTCGCAGCAGCGAGGGGAACAGATAGCGCTGGGCCAGGTCACCTGTGGCGCCAAACAGGAAAAGGGTGTCGTGCATCGCTCGAGTTTCAGATCCGGGTGACATCGTTGTCAATCGCTTCTCGTCTATGTTCTCGGGGGTCGGGCGGGGTAGCTTGTCTGCCCGACATGATGGCCTGCCGACCCGGTGTCGGGAGAGATTTCGCATCTTCCCCGGCAGTCAGGTCACGGCCGACCATCGGATAGTGCCACGTGAAAACGTTTACATGGCAGAATGCGCAGACTGTATTCGATTGCAGTGGTCGCCGTCATGCGGCACCACGCCATCGACCTGCCATCGGGAGGGCCGAAGGCAGTTCCGCATAACAGCCCGGAGACCGGGCGGACTGGAATGGTGATATGGCAAAAGTGCAGCTGCAGGGCGTTCGCAAGGTCTATGACAACGGTCAGGTGGCCGTGCAGGGCGCAACCTTCGAAGTGGCCGATGGTGAATTGATGGTGCTGGTGGGGCCGTCCGGGTGTGGCAAGTCCACACTGCTGCGCATGGTCGCCGGGCTGGAAGAGATCAGCGGCGGCACGCTGACGATCGGCGACCGCGTGGTCAACGACGTGGCGCCCAAGGATCGTGACATCGCGATGGTGTTCCAGAGCTACGCGCTCTACCCGCATATGACCGTGGCCGAGAACCTGGCCTTCGGCCTGAAGCTGCGCGGCCACGACAAGGCGACGATCAGCAAGCGGGTCAGCGAGGCGGCCGAAACCCTCGGCCTGACCGAGATGCTCGACAAGCTGCCCAAGGCGATGTCCGGCGGCCAGCGCCAGCGTGTTGCGCTGGGCCGGGCGCTGGTGCGCGAGCCGGCGGTGTTCCTGCTGGATGAGCCGCTGTCCAACCTGGACGCCAAGCTGCGCCACAGCGTGCGCACGGAAATCGCGCAGCTGCACCGCAAGCTCGGCACCACCATGATCTACGTGACGCACGACCAGGTCGAAGCCATGACCCTGGGCCAGCGCATCGTGGTGCTCAAGGATGGCGTGATCCAGCAGATCGATACGCCGATGGCGCTGTACGACCGTCCGGCCAATCTGTTCGTGGCCGGCTTCCTCGGCAGCCCGGCGATGAACGTGCTGCGCGGCACCCTGCAGCGCACCGACAACGGCTTCGCCGTGCAGGACGCCGCACTGACCGCCCCGCTGGGCCAGGCGCGTATCGATCAGAACTGGGTCGGCAAGGCGGTCGCCGTGGGCGTGCGCCCGGAGCATCTGCAGCCGGCCGCCGCCGGGGATGCGACTGCGTTCGAGGCGATGATCGACGGCATCGAACCGGTCGGCAACGAGATCTTCGTCAACATGACCAGTGGCGGCCAGCCGTTGGTGATGCGCGTGGCGCCGCAGGCGTTGCCGGCGGTGGGCGAGCCGATCCGCGTGGCGATCCACCCGCAGGGTCTGCATTTCTTTGATGCGGAAACCGGCGAGCGTCTGAAGGACGCGTAAGGCGCGGAGGGGTTACGGGATTGCCGGCCAGCGGCCGGCACTACCGGGCGGTAGGTCACGGCCGTTGGTGGTGACCGCGATGCTTGCCCTTACCGCGCCAGACCGTCCAGCAAGGGCAGGTGGGCGGCTTCAACCCCGCCAACCGTCAACGGTTCGGGCGCGATCTCCAGCGGGAGCACTGCCAGGGCCAGGTCACCGGCCACCGAGGCCACCGTGCCGATCGCGGCGTCATTTTGATGCACCTGCGTGCCGCTGGTCGTGCCCTCCACGACCCGCAGCAGCTGCAAGGCGCGCTTGGCCTTGCCGAGGAAATGGGTGCGGGCCACGATTTCCTGGCCCGGGTAGCAGCCCTTCTTGACGCTGTACCCGTTCAGGCGGTCCAGCCCGAGCTGCTGCGGCGTCCACTGTTCGCGCTGATCGGCATCCAGGCGTGGCAGGCCGTAGCGCAGGTCGGACTGGCGCCAGGCCAGCGCGATATCCGCACTGTCGGCCGCAGCGGCCATGGCATCGGCCGCACCGATCCGCAGACTGCGCGGAAGCGCATCGCTGCCCAGGTCCAGTTCCAGGTTTTCACCGGCAAGTTGCGCAATCGCGGCACCGGAGGCCGCTTCCGGCGCGGTGAAGCTGGCTACGACGGCGAGGTCGTCGCGCACCTCGATCCGCACCTTGCGGCGGAACACGAAACGCTGCAACTGCGACGCAATCGCATCGGCGTCGCCATCGGCGAGCACCAGCACGATGCGCTCATCCTCCAGCCGCAACAGCTGGAACACAGCAATGGTGCGGCCCTTGGCCGTCAGCCAGGCACTCCACTGCCAATGCCGCAGGGGCAGGGCGGTGACGTCGCTGGAGAATTGGGCATGGGCGAACGCGGCCGCATCGGCACCGCTGAGGCTGAGCAGCTGGTGACCGGGGAGGCGCGAAAAGCCGGCGAAATCGGAGGGCAGGTTGTCAGGCACGTGAACGGGGTCTAAAATTTGTGCGTTGCGAGAACACCCATGATAGGCCAAACAACCCCCACTCCAGATTCTGAAGCTGAAGGCACGCTGGTACCGGAGGAGCAACCGCTCTCCGACACGCCGGCAGTGCCTTTGGAAATCGGCGGCCGCGGCGGACTTGATCCGGTGCGGTACGGAGATTGGGAAAAAAACGGACGCTGCATCGATTTTTGATCAGCATTGAGCCAACGCGGCATTGCGCCGCCCAGCCGAGATAACGAGCCCAGCGAATGGCCGCCAGAGAACGTCCCCTTTCCCCGCACCTTCAGGTGTATCGCTGGCAGATTCAGATGGCCACCTCGATTCTGCATCGAGCGACCGGCATCTTTCTGTCTGTTGGAGCCCTGATCATTGCCGGCGGCCTGCTCGCCCTGATGATGGGTCCTGAATCCTGGAACTGCTTCACCGGCCACGCCGGTAGCTGGTACGGCAAGCTCTTCCTGTTCGCCTGGACCTGGGCCTTCGCCTACCACCTGTGCAATGGCATCCGCCATATCGTGCAGGACTTCGCGATCGGCTTCTCCATTCCCGCCTTCGTGCGCAGCAGCTGGGTCTCGGTCTTCGCCAGCCTGGTGATCACTGCCCTGATCTGGGCCTATGTCTTCCTGGGAGCGGCCGCATGAACAAGTACCGTACCCCGCTGAAGAACGTGCGTGGCCTGGGCGCCGCCAAGACCGGCACCGAGCACTTCGTGATGCAGCGCCTGACCGCCACCGCGCTGGTCGGCCTGACCATCTGGTTCCTGGTGTTCGTGCTGAGCCTGATCGGCGCCGATTACGTGACCGCCACCGACGCGGTGTCCAAGCCGTGGAACGCGGTGCTGCTGGTCGGCTTCCTGGTCGCGATGTTCTGGCATGCCCAGCTCGGCCTGCAGGTCGTGCTGGAAGACTACATCCACAATTCGCTGCTGGCCCTGGCGCTGCAGACCACGGTGAAGTTTATCGCCGTGCTCGGCGGGATCGTCAGTGTTTTTGCGGTCGCCCGCATCGCGCTCGGCGTCGCCTGAGTCCAGGCACCAAGACAGGAATCCAGATTAGATGTCCGCTTACAAGATTACGGAACACAAGTACGACATGGTCGTGGTCGGCGCCGGCGGTGCTGGCCTGCGCGCCACGTTCGGTCTTGCCGCCAAGGGCCTGCAGACGGTCTGCCTGACCAAGGTCTTCCCGACCCGTTCGCACACCGTGGCCGCGCAGGGCGGTATTTCCGCCGCGCTGGGCAACATGGGTGAAGACGACTGGCGCTACCACTTCTTCGACACCATCAAGGGCTCGGATTGGCTGGGTGACCAGGACGCCATCGAGTACATGTGCCGCGAAGCGATTCCGGCCATCATCGAACTGGAACACTACGGTGTGCCGTTCAGCCGCACCGAAGACGGCAAGATCTACCAGCGCCCGTTCGGCGGCATGACCACCAAGTACGGCGAAGGCCCGTCCGCGCAGCGCACCTGCGCCGCGGCCGACCGTACCGGCCACGCCATGCTGCACACGCTGTACCAGCAGTCGCTGGCGCACAACGCGCGCTTCATGATCGAGTACTTCGCCCTCGACCTGATCTTCGATGAGGAAGGCGTCTGCCGCGGCGTGCTCGCGCTGGACATGGCCGACGGCTCGCTGCACCTGTTCCGCGCCCATGGCGTGGTGCTGGCCACCGGCGGCTACGGCCGCGCCTACTTCAGCGCGACCTCGGCCCACACCTGCACCGGCGACGGCGGCGGTCTGGTCATGCGTGCCGGCCTGCCGATGCAGGACATGGAGTTCGTGCAGTTCCACCCCACCGGTATCTACGGCGCGGGCTGCCTGATCACCGAAGGCGTGCGCGGCGAAGGCGGCATCCTGCGCAACAGCAACGGCGAGCGCTTCATGGAGCGCTATGCACCGCACTACAAGGATCTGGCCTCGCGCGACGTGGTGTCGCGTTCGATGACCATCGAGATCCGCGAAGGCCGTGGCGTCGGCGAGCACAAGGATCACATCCTGCTCGACCTGACCCACCTCGGCCCGGGCGTCATCGACGACAAGCTGCCGGGCATCGCTGAAAGCGCCCGCATCTTCGCCGGCGTGGACGTGCACAAGCAGCCGATTCCGGTCATCCCGACCGTGCACTACAACATGGGTGGCATCCCGACCAACTACCACGGCGAAGTCGTGCGCAAGGTCGGCGACAACCCCGATGCGGTCGTGCCGGGCCTGTACGCCATCGGCGAAGCGGCCTGCGTGTCCGTGCACGGCGCCAATCGCCTGGGCTCGAACTCGCTGCTGGATCTGGTCGTGTTCGGCCGTGCGGTGGCCAATCGCTGCGCCGACACCATCAAGCCGGGCCAGCCGCACAAGTCCCTGCCGTCCGATGCCTGCGACAAGGCCCTGGGCCTGCTCGACAAGCTGCGCTACGCCAACGGCGACACCCCGACCTCGGTCATCCGCGATCGCATGCAGCGCACCATGCAGAACGATGCGGCGGTGTTCCGTACCAGCAAGACGCTGGAAGAGGGCTGCGCCAAGATGGCCGAGATCTTCGACTCCTTCCAAGACGTCAAGGTCTCCGACCGTTCGCTGGTGTGGAACTCGGACCTGATCGAAACCTACGAGCTGAATAACCTGCTGCTCAACGCGGTGGCGACGATCAACTCGGCCGAACAGCGCAAGGAAAGCCGTGGCGCGCATGCGCATGAGGACTTCCCGGACCGCGATGACGTCAACTGGCAGAAGCACACGCTGGTCAACGTCGACGAGAACGGCAAGTGCGAGTTCGATTACCGCCCGGTCCACATGTACACGCTGAGCAAGGACGTGGACGTCGTCCCGCCCAAGCCGCGCGTTTACTAAGAGACCTGCGGCATGACCTCCGTCCACGCAGCGCTCGCGACCGCCACCATCCGCACGGGTGGGGTGGCGCGTGCGCCGCTGGCCGGCGGTGTCGACTTCCTCATCTTCCGTGCTACCCGCGCCTGCCCCGCAGCGCGAGCCGCCTGAGCCAACGAGAACAGCCATGGCCGAGTTTTCCCTCCCCAAGAATTCCAAGATCGGAAAGGGCAAGCACTTCCCCGCCCAGTCCGGTGCGAAGAACACCCGCACCTTCAAGATCTACCGCTGGAGTCCCGACGACGACAGCAATCCGCGCACCGATACGTATGAGATCGATCTGGACGCCTGCGGCCCGATGGTCCTGGACGCGCTGATCAAGATCAAGAACGAGATCGATCCGACCCTGACCTTCCGTCGGTCGTGCCGCGAGGGCATCTGCGGTTCGTGCGCGATGAACATCGACGGCACCAACACGCTGGCCTGCACCCGCGCCATCGCCGATTGCGGCAAGGCCGAAGTGCCGATCTACCCGCTGCCGCACATGAGCGTGGTCAAGGATCTGGTGCCGGACCTGACCCACTTCTACGCGCAGTACGCCTCGATCAAGCCGTGGATCCGCACCCAGACCCCGCCGCCGCCGGATCGCGAGCGTCTGCAGTCGCCGGAAGACCGCAAGAAGCTGGATGGCCTGTACGAGTGCATCCTGTGCGCGTGCTGCTCGACCAGCTGCCCGAGCTACTGGTGGAACGGCGAGCGTTACCTGGGCCCGGCCATCCTGCTGCAGGCCTACCGCTGGATCATCGACTCGCGCGATGAGGACACCGGTGCGCGCCTGGACGAGCTGGAAGACCCGTTCAAGCTGTACCGCTGCCACACCATCATGAACTGCTCGCGGACGTGCCCGAAGGGCCTGAACCCGGCGCTGGCCATTGCCGAGATCAAGAAGCTGATGATGGCGCGTCGCGCCTGATCCAGACGTGCCCTGTAGCGCCACGCCATGCGTGGCCCTGCAACAAAGGATCGAAACGGTAGAGCCACGCCATGCGTGGCTTTGCCTTATCTGGAAACGCAGAAAAATGGACGAAGCAACCGAACTGAAGAAGCTGCGCTGGCGTTGCCGCCGCGGCATGCGCGAGCTGGACCAGCTGTTCGGCCGTTACCTGGACCGCTGCTGGCTGCAGGCACCGACAGACGAGCGCGAGGTTTTCCTGTTCCTGCTCGAGAGCGAGGACGATAAGTTGTGGCGCTGGTTCATGGGTTACGAGGAGTGCCCGCATGCCGCGCCCGCCGCCCTCATCGCCAGGATCCGCGCCCTTCCAGCGTGAGTGGTCTCCCTCGCGCTGGCAGTGCCGCGCGCTGATCGCCATGGGCGCGTTGATGCCCTGGGCGTTGTGGGCGACCGATCTGCCCGCGCCGTGGGGCCTGGCGCTGGGCGTGCTGGCGCTGGCCGGCACGTGGTGGGAGGCGTGGCGGTATGCGCGCCGCCCGGGGTGTGTCTTTGTGATTCCGGCGGGCGAAGACCCGGCACAGGTCGATGGCGAGCCGGTGGAGGAGGAGGTGCAGATGCGGCGCCGTGGCCCGCTGGTGCAGCTGGGCTGGCGGCAGGACGGGCGCCGCCACTGGCGCTTGTTCTGGCCCGATACCCTTCCGCAGGCGGAGGCACGTGAACTGCGACTAGCCGTCCGGGCACACTGCATTTCCCGTTCACCCCCTGCAGTGGCACCATAGCCTGAATTGTCCGGCGTACCTGCATGTTCAAACCCATACCTGTCTCGATTGGCCTGCGTTACCTGCGCGCCAAACGCCGCAACGGCTTCATCTCCTTCATCTCCATGGCCTCGATCCTCGGCATTGCCCTGGGCGTGACCGTGCTGATCACCACGCTGGCGGTCATGAGCGGTTTCCAGAAGGAAATCCGCGATCGCCTGCTGCAGATGACCGCGCATACCACCATCACCACCGACGGCGCGCCGATGGCCGACTGGGCGCATGCGGTGGAGGTGGCCAAGAAGGATCCGCGCGTAGCCGGTGCTGCGCCGTACATCGAAATCCAGGCCATGCTCAGCGGTCCCCGCGTGCAGGGCGCCATCGTGCAGGGCATCGACCCGGCGCTGGAGCCGAACGTCTCGGTGATCAACCAGAAGGTCAAGAAAGGCAGCTTCGACAGCCTGACCGCGGGCAGCTACAACCTGCTGGTCGGCCAGGAACTGGCGATCTACCTCGGTGTCGGCGTCGGCGATACCGTGCTGGTGACGCTGGCCGAAGTGCAGGGCACGCCGATCGGTGCGATTCCGCGCATGAAGCGCTTCACCGTCAGCGGCATCTTCGAAGCCGGCTACAACGAGGTCGACCGCGGCGTGGCCTACGCCAACATGGCCGACCTGGAAAAGGTGCTGCGCATCGATGGCGTCACCGGTGTACGCCTGAAACTGCATGACATGGACAAGGCGCTGGACGTCGGTGTCGATCTGGCCCACAACCTGACCGGTGCCTACCGGGTCAGCGACTGGACCCAGCAGAACGCCAACCTGTACCACTCGCTGCGCATGGAGAAGGTGGTGATGGGCATCCTGCTCTCGCTGATCATCGCCATGGGCGCCTTCAACCTGGTCTCCTCGCAGGTGATGCTGGTCACCGACAAACAGGCCGACATCGCGATCCTGCGCACCCTGGGCCTGACCCCGGGCGGCGTCATGCAGGTGTTCATGGTGCAGGGCTCGCTGATCGGCATCTTCGGCACCGTGCTCGGCGTGATCGGTGGCATCACCCTGACCTTGAACCTGGAGCGCATCCTCGGCGCGATCGAGACGCTGTTCAACGTCAAGCTGCTGCCGGAGGACGTGTACTACATCACCGGCCTGCCGACCGACATGCAGACCCCGGACATCATCGTGATCACCGCCGTGGCGCTGATCATGAGCTTCCTTGCCACCCTGTATCCCGCCTGGCGCGCGGCACGCACCCAGCCGGCGGAGGCCCTGCGTTATGAATGAAGCACTCACCCTGGGCCAGGAAGTCATCCGCGCCGAAGCGCTGGCCAAGACCTATGCCGAAGGCCGCATGCAGACCCCCGTGTTCAATGGGCTGGACCTGCGCGTGGCGGCCGGCGAGACCGTGGCCATCATCGGTGCCTCCGGCGCCGGCAAGAGCACCCTGCTGCATCTGCTCGGTGGCCTGGATACGCCGACGGCGGGCGAGGTCTACGTGGCCGGCCAGCGCATGTCCGGCCTGTCCGACAGCCAGCGCGGCCAGCTGCGCAACCGCGCGCTCGGCTTCGTGTACCAGTTCCATCACCTGCTGCCCGAATTCACCGCGCTGGAAAACGTGATGATGCCGGTGTTGCTGGGTGGCGAAGAAGTGGTCGACGCGCGCACCCGTGCGCAGGCGCTGCTGGAATCGGTCGGCCTGGATCATCGCCTGGACCACAAGCCGGGCGAGCTGTCCGGCGGTGAGCGCCAGCGTGCGGCCGTAGCCCGCGCGCTGGTCAACCGCCCGGCCTGCGTGCTCGGCGACGAGCCGACCGGCAACCTGGACGACAAGACCGCCGCGACCGTGTTCGAGCTGATGCTTGAGCTCAACCGCGCGCACCACACCAGCCTGGTGCTGGTGACCCATGACCGCTCGCTGGCACGCAAGTTGGACCGCGTGCTGGAACTGCGCGAAGGGCGGCTGCACAGCCTCGCGCACAGCGAGGTCTGAGCGGGCGCCGCTGCCCGCATGATCGCTGAACACCCGGCGGGGTCCTCTCGCCGGGACCACGCCGGGCGGCGCATGATCGCCGCACAGTCCCCAGCAGGAGGCGTCATGAAGCAGACCCTTGCCATCGCGGCCCTGTGCCTCGGCCTGGCCGCGTGTGCCAGTACCGGCCGGTTGTCCACCGCGCAGAAGCTCGATCTTTACCGCGCCCACGCCGGGCCGCCGCAGCAGGACATGCCGCTGTACGGCTCCCTGTCCGGATGGACTGAGCTGGGCGACAGCGCGCTGGCGGTGTGGACGCGCCCAAGCGAAGGCTATCTGCTGGAACTGGCCGGCCCGTGCCAGGGGCTGGACTACGCCCCGGCAATCGGCCTGACCAGCCGCATCGGCCGTGTCTCGGCCCGCTTCGACAAAGTGCTGGTGCGCGACCCCACGCCCGGGCCGATGAACATGCCGTGCTTCATCAGCAGCATCCGCAAGCTGGACACCAAGGCCCTGCGCAGCTCGGAACAAGCGCTGCGCCAGGCACAGGTGCAGGAGCGTGAAGAGGGCCAGCAGTCGCCAACCCCGTAGTGCCGGCCGCTGGCCGGCAACCGGATTGCGATCACACCGACTGGCGGTCGGTATCCATGCCGATCATGCTTCCGGTACGAATCCGGCCGGCTTCTCCGCGCCACCGCTGAACAGGTACTTCACCAGCTCCTCTTCCAGGAACGCGCGGTGCTTGGGATCGCGCGGCGACAGCCGGTTTTCGTTGATCAGCATGGTCTGGTGCGCCAGCCACGCGGCCCACGCCGGCTTGCCGATGTGGTTGAAGATGCGCTGGCCCAGTTCGCCGGGGTAGGGCACGAAGTCCAGGCCTTCAGCGTCGCGTTGTTCGTACTGGCAGAAAACGGTGCGGGGCATAGCGTTACTCGATGTCTTGGGATGATGCTGCGCGCCGCATTGTACGGCGCTTGGGCTGAGCGGGCGGTGCACCGGTCTCCAGCAACTTGCGGATGGGTGCGGGCAGGCCCAGCGTGGCCAGCGCCTCGGCAGCGACCCAGCGCAGGTCGGCCTTCTCGTCGCGCAGCCCCTCTACCGTGGCCTTGAGCACCTGCAGATGCAGCCGATAGTGGCTGAAGGTGTGCTCCAGCACCGGCAGCGGCTCGGCATCGTCCAGCGAGCCGTCGATGTGCGCGTCGAACCAGTCCTGCAGCGCGATCCCGCTGTCGGCCTGGGGCAGGGTCCACAGCTGCGCCCAGATGCCGGTGTCAGGCCGCTTCTGCAGCAGCACCCGACCGCGGGCATCGCGCAGCAGCAGCGCCACCGCCTCGCGCTCGGGCAGGGTCTTGCCGGGCTTCGGCGTCGGCAGCTGATCGGTACGCCCCTCGCGACGGGCGACGCAGGTGGCCTGCAGCGGACAGATCACGCAGGCCGGCTTGCTGCGGCTGCAGACACTGGCGCCTAGGTCCATCTGCGCCTGCGTGTAATCGACCATGCGCGTGTCAGGCACATGTTGGGCGTGCGCCTCGGCCACCGCCCATAGCTGCTTTTCGACGACCGGCAGGCCGGGGAACCCTTCGATGCCGTGATAGCGGGTCAGTACCCGTTTGACGTTGCCATCCAGGATTGCGAACCGATCATTCCAGGCCTGGCTGAGGATCGCGCCCGCGGTGCTGCGGCCGATGCCCGGCAGCGCATGCAAGGCATCGAAATCGCGCGGCAGCTCGCCGCCATGCAGTTCCACACAGCGCTGTGCGGCGGCATGCAGGTTGCGTGCACGGGCGTAGTAACCCAGCCCGGCCCACTGCGCCATGACCGCATCATTGCTGGCGGCGGCCAGGTCGGGCAGGGTCGGGAACACTGCGAGGAACTTCAGGAAGTACGGGATGACCGTGCTGACCTGGGTCTGCTGCAGCATGATCTCCGACAGCCACACCCGGTACGGCGAGCGCGGGTGCTGCCACGGCAGGTCATGCCGGCCGTGGTCGTCGAACCAGTGCAGCAGCCGCGTGACAAAAACATCGTCGGTCGGCAACGGGACGCTGGCGGGAGGCTGGCGGGTCATGCAGGTTCCGAAGGAAGGCGTAGAGCCACGCTGTGCGTGGCTGCATCGGCTCAGGCGCCGAGTGCTTCCGGCAGCAGTGCGTCGACAAAGGCTTCCGGATCGAACACGCGCAGGTCCTCGGGGCGCTCGCCGATGCCGCAGAAGCGGATCGGAATGCCGAATTCACGCGCCAGCGCGAACACCACGCCGCCCTTGGCGGTGCCGTCCAGCTTGGTCACCACCAGGCCGGTCACGTTGACCGCGGCATGGAACTGACGCAGCTGCGAGAGCGCGTTCTGGCCGGTGGTGCCATCGATGACCATCAGCACTTCATGCGGCGCATTGGCGTCGATCTTGCCAAGCACGCGGCGGATCTTGCCGAGCTCGTTCATCAGGCCGGCCTGGGTATGCAGGCGACCGGCCGTATCGGCGATCAGCACCTCGGTACCGCGCGCCTTGCCGGCCTGCAGTGCATCGAAGGCGACCGAGGCCGCATCGGCGTTCTGGCCCTGCGCGACCACGGCCACGCCGTTGCGCTCGCCCCAGGCCTGCAGCTGCGCGACGGCAGCGGCGCGGAAGGTATCGCCCGCGGCCAGCATCAGGCTGTGGCCGTCGTCCTTGAAGCGCTTGGCCAGCTTGCCGATGGTGGTGGTCTTGCCGACGCCGTTGACGCCGACGGTAAGCACCACGAACGGCTTGGCGCTGCGGTCGATCACCAGCGGCTTGGCGACCGGCTGCAGGATTGCGATCAGTTCGGCGCGCAGCGCGGTGAGCAGCGCGTTGGCATCGGTGAACTCGCGCGCCTTCATGCGCTTGCGCAGGCCTTCGACCAGCGCCGTGGTCGCGCCGACGCCGACATCGGCAGTGATCAGCGCGGTTTCCAGTTCGTCCAGCAGGTCGTCATCGAGCTTGGGATTGCGCGAGAACAGGCCGCCGAAGCTGCGTGCGATCACGCTGTTGCGCAGGCGCTCGCGCCAGCCGCTCTTGCCGGCGGCGGCGGGGGCCATGTCCTGGGAGGACGGGCGCTCGGTCACGATGGTCGGGGCGACCGGGGCTGGAGCAACCGGAGCCGTCGGGGTGACGGCCAGCGGCGCGACGACAGCGGGCGCGGGTGCGCTTACCGGCGCGATCGGTGCTTGAACCGGTGCGGTCACCGCAGGCGCGAGAACCACAGGCGCAGGCACCACCGGCGTCGGCGCGATCACGCGCTCTACCGGAGCGGCCGGCTCAGCAACGGGAACAGGCGTTTCCACCACGGGCGGCAGCGGCGCAGGCGCAGCAGCGGGCTCGGGCGTGGCCTGCGGAAACGCGGCGGCCAGCTCCTCGGTGGAGTAATGCTGGGTCTTGGCCGCCTCTTGCGGGGCGTCCTGGGGCTTTTTGCGACGGAAGAAGCTGAGCATTGGCAAAAGACGCTGAAATCAGAGGGGTATGCTACCACTGCGCCCCGAAGGCCCATGGGCGTGCAGGTGCGGTGGGGCGGGACTCAAGTAATGGCCGAAGCGGCCGTTACCGGTTGTGAAGGGCTGCGCCATGCGGGCGCGGTCAGTACAGCGAAACGGTGAACGATGAGCGTGATGTCCATTGCCAGTGCCGGCATGCGTGCCGCCTCGCTGGGCGTGCAGGCGGCCGCCTCCAACGTGGCACGGCTGCCGGTGGCCGATTCCACCCGCCTGGGTGTCGCGCTGGCCGCAACAGCAGGAGGCGGTGTTAACGCCTCCGTGGTCGCCGCACCGGACGACCCCAACGCGCCGATCGCGGACCTGCTCACTGCCAGGCAGGCGGCGCTGGCGTTTGCTGCCAACGCGACCGTGGTCCGGCGCCAGGACGAGATGCTGGGCACCTTGCTCGACCGCTGGGCCTGAGCCCGCCGGTGGTGCCGGGCACTGCCCAGCGCCACGCATCATCGTCGGCAGCAGGCGCCGGCGCGTGGCCGGCACCCACCTGCAGCACGACTTACGCCGACAGCTCCAGCAGCAGCTTGTTGAGCCGGCGCACATACGCGGCCGGGTCCTTCAGCGTGTCGCCCGCGGCCAGCGCGGCCTGATCGAACAGCACGCGGCTCAGGTCGTCGAAGCGCGCGGCATCGCCTTCCTGATCCAGCTTGCCGATCAGCGGATGGCCCGGGTTGAACTCGAACACCGGCTTGCTGTCCGGCACCTTCTGGCCGCTGGCTTCCAGGATCTGGCGCATCTGCAGGCCCAGGTCCTGTTCGCCGATGGCCAGGATCGCCGGGGAATCGGTCAGGCGGTGCGAGACGCGCACGTCGGCCACGTCGTCACCCAGTGCGCTCTTGATGCGGTCCACCAGTGCCTGCTTGTCCTTGGCGACGGCTTCCTGCGCCTGCTTGTCTTCGGCGCTTTCCAGCGCGCCCAGGTCCAGATCGCCACGCGCGACATCCACGAACGACTTGCCGTCGAATTCGGTCAGGTACCCCATCAGCCACTCGTCGATGCGGTCGGTGAGCAGCAGCACTTCCACGCCCTTCTTGCGGAACACTTCCAGGTGCGGGCTGTCCTTGACCTGGGTGTGGCTGTCGCCGGTCAGGAAGTAGATCTTGTCCTGGCCTTCGATCATGCGGCTCACGTAGTCGGCCAGCGACACGCTGGGCTCGCCGCTGTCGTCCTGGGTGGAGGCGAAGCGCAGCAGGCCGGCGATCTTCTCGCGATTGCCATAGTCTTCGGCCGGACCTTCCTTGAGCACCTGGCCGAACTGCTTCCAGAAGCCGGCATAGACCTCCGGCTTGTCCTTGGCCAGCTTGTCCAGCATGTCCAGCGAGCGCTTGGTCAGCGCCGACTTCATCGAATCGATGACCGGGCCGGACTGCAGGATCTCGCGCGAGACGTTCAACGACAGATCGTTGGAATCCACCACACCCTTGATGAAACGCAGGTACAGCGGCAGGAACTGCTCGGCTTGGTCCATCACGAACACGCGCTGCACGTAAAGCTTCAGGCCCTTGGGCGCGTCGCGGTGGTACAGGTCGAACGGGGCATGGCCGGGGACGTACAGCAGCGAGGTGTACTCGAGCTTGCCTTCGACCTTGTTGTGGCTCCACGCCAGCGGATCCTGATGGTCGTGCGCGGCGTGCTTGTAGAACTCCTGGTACTCGGCGTCGGTGATCTCGTTGCGCGGGCGGGTCCACAGGGCGCTGGCACGGTTCACGGTCTCCCATTCGATCTCGGCCGGGGCGTCTTCGCCGTGGTGTTCCTTGACCATCTGGATCGGCAGGCCGATGTGGTCGGAGTACTTCTTGATGATGCCGCGCAGGCGCCAGCCATCGGCGAAGTCGCGCTGGTCGTCCTTCAGGTGCAGCACGATGCGGGTGCCGCGCTCGGGCTTGTCGATGCTTTCCACGTCGAACTCGCCTTCGCCGCGCGAAGACCAGTGCACGCCCTCGTTGGCGGGCAGGCCGGCGCGACGGGAGTAGACATCCACCTGGTCGGCGACGATGAAGGCGCTGTAGAAGCCGACGCCGAACTGGCCGATCAGCTGGGAATCCTTCTTCTGGTCACCGGAGAGCTGGCGCAGGAAGTCGCCGGTGCCGGACTTGGCGATGGTGCCCAGGTGGGCGATCGCTTCGTCACGGCTCATGCCGATGCCGTTGTCGTCGATGGTCAGGGTGTTGGCGGTGGCGTCGAAGCTGACGCGGATGCGCAGTTCGCCGTCGTTCTCGAGCAGGGCCGGCTGGGTCAGCGCTTCGAAGCGCAGTTTGTCCGAGGCGTCGGCGGCGTTGGAGATGAGCTCGCGAAGGAAGATTTCCTTGTTGGAGTACAGCGAGTGGATCATCAGCTGCAGCAGCTGTTTGACTTCGGTCTGGAAGCCCAGGGTTTCTTTTTGGGTCTGCACGGTCATGGGTCGTGTTGCTCCTTGGGACATTGCCGCGCCCGGCGCGGCGGCTGGCTCAAGGGGTAGGGGTGGATTGTCCCGAATTCAAGAGTGTCGGCAGCCTTCGGGGCTGAATCGCAAGCTGGAGCGCGGCGCCTGCATCTCTGCGTGGGAGGGCGGCGGGTACGGGGGGCCGGGACGCGGCGTGAACCCATCCATGGGGCCTCGTGGGCAGCATCCATGCTGCCCAACGGTCCCGGCCCCCCATACCCGCCGCCCTCTACAAGGTGGGTCGGACGTGCGGCTGGCAGAGCCGCCATGCGTGGCTGCGTTTGGCTCGGAGACCGCTGCGCCTGGTGGAGGCAGCGATCGGACGGCCTAGAATATTGTCCTGAACTACCTGCCATCTGTGCCCATGACTCTTTCCCGCCCGTTCGCCCATCCCATCGCCATCCATCGCCGGAGCCGCGCATGAAGCCGCGTCAGCCGCCGGCCGCCGTAGGCCAGGTGCGGATCATCGGGGGCAGGTGGCGCAATACGAAGCTGCCGGTGCCGCTGTCGCCGGGGCTGCGGCCTAGCAGTGACCGGGTGCGGGAGACGCTGTTCAATTGGCTGATGCCGCGGCTGGGCGGGGCGCGGGTGCTGGATCTGTTCGCCGGGAGTGGGGCGCTGGGGCTGGAGGCGGTGTCGCGGGGGGCGGCGCAGGCGACGCTGGTGGAGCGGGATGTCGCCTTGTCCCGGCAGCTGCGCGAGTCGGTCGCCAAGCTGGGGGCGCAGGACCAGATCGCGGTGGTCCAGGCCGATGCGCTGCAGTGGCTGCGGCAGCCCGCCGGTGCGGTGGCGGACATCGTGTTCATCGATCCGCCGTTCGCCGATGGGCTGTGGGAGGCGGTGATCGCCGGCCTGCCGTCGCATCTGGCCGCCGATGCCTGGCTGTACGTGGAATCGCCGGCCGATCAGGCGCCGAAGATGCCTGCGCCGTGGCTGCTGCACCGCGAGGGGGGCACCCGGGAGGTCCGTTTTGCCCTGTATCGCCGCGCCACTGCTACACTTTCACCAGACCAACACGCGTAGCTGACGTATGACCGTGGCCAACCGCCGCATTGCTGTCTACCCGGGCACCTTCGATCCGATCACCAACGGTCACATCGATCTGGTGAACCGCGCTGCACCCCTGTTCGAGAAGGTGGTGGTGGGCGTGGCGCAGAGTCCGTCCAAGGGGCCGACCCTGCCGCTGGAGCAGCGCGTGCAGCTGGCCCGCGATGCGCTGGGCCACAACCGCAACGTGGAAGTGCGTGGTTTCGATACCCTGCTGGCGCATTTCGTGCGCTCGGTGCAGGGCGGCATCCTGCTGCGCGGCCTGCGCGCGGTGTCCGATTTCGAATACGAATTCCAGATGGCGAGCATGAACCGCCATCTGATCCCGGAGGTCGAGACCCTGTTTCTGACCCCGGCCGAGCAACACAGCTTCATTTCGTCTTCGCTGGTCCGCGAGATCGCCCGCCTGGGCGGCGACGTGTCCGGCTTTGTGCCGTCCGCAGTGCTTGAGGCGCTGCGCAAGGTCCGTGAAGCGAAGTCGGGCCAAGCGTAGTACCTGTCAGACCCATACATACCAAGAATCACCAAGGGAGGAATTCCATGAACAACACCATGCGTGCCATGTTGATCGCGTCGTTCGCGCTGGCCTTCACCGCCTGCAAGAAGGAAGAGGCCGCGCCGGTCGTCGAAGCCCAGCAGGCGCTGGTCGCCCCGGCTGCCGATGACGATGCCGGCTGGAAGAAGTACCTGCAGGCCGTGGCCGTGCAGAACATGGGCAACATCAGCAACAGCCCGTACCTGTACTACCTCGCCCCGGAATCGGATCCGGAATTCGCGGCCAAGTATGAGCGTCAGGTCGAGAGCGCCACCCAGGCCGTGGGCCGTGGCGTGCAGCCGGGCAATATGCTGGCCTTCGGTTCCTCGGCCTCGGCCAAGATGGCCGACATGATCCAGGCCGTGTTCAAGGACGTCTCGCCGGACTCGATGAAGGGTGTGCGCGTGGTGTTCATCGGCAAGGCTGCCGACAACGCCCGCGTCCAGTCGATCATCCAGCCGACCGGCGCCGAGTACATCTTCGTCGAAGCCAAGTAACCCGTGCAGTGGCGGCTGCGCCTCGTGCGCGGCCCGGGTGGCGTCCGCAGGGGTGTCACCGATGACCGGCCCGCGCGCCCGCGTGGGCTGGTTCTCATCCGCCGGCGCGGGCGTGGAGTAACGCCATGTCGCTGAAAATCAATGAGCTCTGCGTCAATTGCGACGTCTGTGAGCCGGCCTGTCCCAATCAGGCCATCTCGATGGGTGAAACCATCTACGTGATCGATCCGGCCCGCTGCACCGAGTGCGTGGGGCATTTCGACGAGCCCCAGTGCGTGGTCGTCTGCCCGGTCGAATGCATCGATCCCGATCCGGACATTCCGGAAACCCAGGACGCTCTGCTGGCCAAATTGCATGGGCTGCAGCGCGATCATCCCGAATTGTATGTCACGGAGTTTGTGCCCAAATGAGAACGCTGTCGCGTCGCTGGTTGCTGCTTGTCCTGCTGGTGGCCCCGAGTGCCTGGGCCGCGGAACCCGCGCAGGCGGTGTTGGCCAAACATCCTGACGGTGCCGCCGTCGCCAGTGGCCATCACCTGGCCACCGAAGCCGGCATGGAAATCCTGGCCAAGGGCGGTAACGCGTTCGATGCGGCCGTGGCGGTTTCGGCCACGCTGGCCGTGGTCGAGCCGATCAGCTCCGGTCTCGGCGGCGGTGGGTTCTTCCTGCTGCATGACGCGGCCACCGGCAAGGATGTGATGCTGGACGCGCGCGAAACCGCGCCGCAGTCCGCCACCCCCGAGGCGTTCCTCGACAAGAAGGGCGAGCTGGACCGCGACCGTTCGGTCAACGGTGCCTGGTCGGCCGGTATCCCGGGCCTGCCAGCGGCGCTGGTGGAGCTCTCTTCCAAGCACGGCAAGCTGCCGCTGAAGACCTCGCTGGAACCCGCCATGCGCATCGCGCGCGAGGGCTTCCCGGTGTATGCACGCATGGCCAAGGGCTATCAGTCCCGGCGTGAGGTGATGCAGCGCTACGCTGGCACGCGCGAGGTGTATGAGCGCAACGGCAAGCCCATCGCCGAAGGCGACGTGTTCCGCCAGCCGGAATTGACCAGGACCATGGAGCGTCTGGCCGATCAGGGCTTTGATGGCTTCTACCGTGGCGAGACCGGAAAGCTGCTGCTCAAGGGCGTGAAGCAGGCCGGTGGTCATTGGACCGCCGAGGAACTGGCCGGTTACCGGGTCAAGCTGCGCGAGCCGATCGCCTTCAAGTACCGCGACTGGACCATCACCACCGCCTCGCCGCCGTCCTCTGGCGGCATCGCGCTGGCGGCGATGCTGCAGATCCTGGAAGGCTGGGACCTGAAGTCGATGGACCAGGCGCACCGCACCCATCTGGTGGTCGAAGCGATGCGCCGCGCTTACCGCGACCGCACCTTCTTCCTGGGCGATCCGGATTTCGTGGACATCCCGCAGAAGGTGCTGACCAGCAAGGACTACGCCCAGGGCCTGCGCGCTACCATCCACCCGGAGAAGGCCACCCCAAGCGACCTGTTGTCGGGCAATCCGACCCCGCTGGAAGACGACGAGACCACGCATTTCTCGATCATCGACCGCGAAGGCAACCGCGTCGGTGCGACCCAGACCGTGAACCTGCTCTACGGCTCGGGCCTGATTCCGTCGGGTACCGGCGTGCTGCTGAACAACGAAATGGACGATTTCGCGCTGAAGCCAGGCACGCCCAATGCCTTCGGCGTGATGGGCTACGCGGCCAATGCGCCCAAGCCGGGCAAGCGCATGCTCAGCTCGATGACCCCGACGTTCATGGAGTCCGCCGACAAGGTCGTGGTGCTCGGCACGCCCGGTGGCAGCCGCATCATCACCATGGTGCTGCTGGGGATCCTGGGTTACGACGACGGCCTGACCGCCCAGCAGGTCGCCGCGCTGCCGCGCTACCACCACCAGTGGCTGCCCGACCGGATCGAGGCCGAGGACGGCACCTTCGATACGGACACCATCAAGCAGCTGCAGGCGATGGGTCACAAGATCGATCTGCCCGGCGATACCGCTGCGGGTGGCCGCGGCTCCAGCCACGTCTGGGGCAACCTGCAGACCGTGGAATGGGACCGCCGCAGCAATGTGCTCAGCGGCGGCAGCGACCCGCGCAATCCGGTGGGCAGCGCCGCGGTCAGCCACACGCACTGATTGATCGCAGCAACGAGAAACCCCGTCCCAGTGGCGGGGTTTTTTCATGCGCGACGGCTAGCGAATATTTAACGCGCGCGGCCGGATAATTTGCGGATGAAACTATGGTCCATCCGCGGTAACTCGCAGAAACTCGACGGCGGCGCGATGTTCGGCAATGCGCCGCGCGCGGTGTGGGAAAAATGGGCGGCGCCGGACGATCTCAACCGGATCGAACTGGCGTGCCGCGCGCTGCTGGCCAGCCCGCTGGCCGGCAAGACCGTGTTGTTCGAAACCGGTATCGGGGCGTTCTTCGAACCGAAACTGCGCGACCGTTATGGCGTGCAGGAGCCCAGCCATGTGCTGATCGAATCCCTGCGCGAGGCCGGTTTCGAGCACGAGGATATCGACGTGGTGGTGCTGAGCCATCTGCACTTCGACCACGCCGGTGGGCTGCTCGCACCGTGGAGCGAAGGGCGCTCACCGGAGCTGCTGTTTCCCAATGCGACCTTCCTGGTCGGAGCCGAGCACTGGGCACGTGCGCTGCACCCGCACCCGCGCGACCGCGCCAGTTTCATCCCGGAACTGCCCGGTCTGCTCGAGGCAAGCGGTCGCCTGGAAATCGTCGACGGCCCGTACTCGAAGACGCTGGGCGACAGCGTGCGTTTCAGCTTCAGCGACGGGCATACCCCGGGCCTGATGCTGGCCGAGATCGTCGGTCCTGAAACCGTGGACGGCCAGGCACGGGGCGGGGTGGTGTTCTGTGCGGACCTGATCCCGGGCCGCTCGTGGGTGCATGTACCCATCACCATGGGCTACGACCGCAATGCCGAATTGCTGATCGACGAGAAGCGCAGCTTCCTGGAAGACAAACTCGCCCGCAACGTCCATCTGTTCTTCACCCACGATCCGCAGTGCGCGCTGGCGCAGGTGGCGCGCGATGAGAAGGGCCGCTTCGGCACCGTGCACGAACAGGGCGAACTGAAGGCCCGTGCGCTGGCGTAACGCTACGGTTGGCCCAGCCGCGCGCCGCCCGGCACTACCGCCTGCGAAACCACACCGGTAGGTGCCGATCATTGGTCGGCACGGCGCCCCACGGTGTCCCACGCTACCGGACATGCAGCCGGTGCGACGCCCGGGCATGACCAGGCCATGTGAAGCACCGGCGGCCGGTGAGGGCCGCCGGTCAGAACGAGGGAATCAACCGACCACGCGGGTCCCGAAAATCCGGTCACCGGCATCGCCCAGGCCCGGCAGGATGTAGCCCTTTTCGTTGAGCTGGGCGTCGATGGCGGCGGTGAAGATCTCCACGTCCGGGTGCACGGCCTGTACCGCGGCGATGCCTTCGGGTGCGGCGACCAGGAAGATGCCCTTGATGCGGCGGGCGCCGGCGCGCTTGAGCATGTCGATGGTGGCGATCAGGGTGCCACCGGTGGCCAGCATCGGGTCCAGGATCAGCGCATCGCGCTCTTCCAGGCGCCCGGTCAGGCGCTCGAAATAGGGCACCGGCTGCAGGGTTTCCTCATCGCGCTGCAGGCCGACCACGCTGACGCGCGCGGCGGGGATCAGCGACAGCACGCCACTGAGCATGCCCAGGCCGGCGCGCAGGATCGGCACCACGGTGATCTTGGCACCGGCGATGCGCTGCACCGTGACCGGGCCGGCCCAGCCGGCCATGGTGTGGGCCTCGGTATCCAGATCGGCGGTGGCCTCATAGGCCAGCAGCCCACCGAGCTCATTGGCCAACTCGCGGAAGTCCTTGGTGCTCAAGGACGCATCGCGCATCAGGCCAATCTTGTGCTGCACCAGCGGATGGCGCACTTCGACGATTTTCATGGGGGAATGACGGGCAAAGGAGAGGCCGATAGTGTGCCGCAACACCCCACCGAAGCCAAAAGCCGACGCTGCCACCGACCGTTCGATGTCCCCGGTGTCATCCCCATGCAACCTCCCGGACATACCGTGCTGACCCATTCTTTACACAGATTGGGGAAGGCAGTGCAGAAGAAGCGTCCGTTGGGCCTGGCGATCAGCCTTTCGTTGCTGGCGGTGATCACTCCGTCGGTCCATGCCGCTGATACGCCCGATGGCGGCACCGTGGCCGGCAGTGCAGCCGCCAGTGCCGCCGCGATCGATCTGGACCGGGTCGAAGTGCGCCCGCAGCTGGAGTCGCAGACCCGCGCGGTCGACCTCAAGCGCAGCAGCGATGCGATCGAAGATGCGGTGTCCTCCGATGCCATGGGCGTCTACCCGGACCAGAACGTGGCCGAATCGCTGCAGCGCCTGCCGGGCGTCAGCGTCACCCGTGACCAGGGCGAGGGGCGCTTCGTGGTCATCCGTGGCCTGGATGCCAACCTCAACAGCGTCAGCGTGGACGGCATCGCGATTGGTACCCCGGAAGATTCCAGCCGCGCGGCCCCGCTGGACGTGATTCCCTCCGACTCCACCGAGCGCCTGCGCGTGGTCAAGTCGCCCACCCCGGACATGCCCGGCGACGCCATCGGCGGCGCGATCCTGGTCGAGTCCGCCTCGGCGTTCGACCGCGAAGGCCGCAACCTGCGCGGCAAGATCGAAGCCAGCCATCAGCAGCTCTCCGGCAACACCAGCCCGAAGGCCGCGATCAACTACAGCGAAGTCTTCGCCGATACCTTCGGTGTGGCGCTGGGGGTGAACTACCAGAACCGCAAGTTCGAATCGGACAACACCGAAGTGGAGTACGACACGTTCGACGGCGGTGCCGAGGACGACCTGTTCGCCACCAGCCTGCAGCAGCGCAAGTACGAGATCGAGCGCAAGCGCATCGGTGCGAACCTCAATCTGGATTGGCAACCGGATGAAGACAATCGTTATTACCTGCGCACGCTGTACAGCCAGTTCGACGATGCCGAAACCCGCCAGCGCACCATCTTCAACTTCGGCGATGGCGACGTCACCGCGCTGGGCAGCAATCAGTACCGCGTCGATGACCTGCCGGCCGATGCCATCCAGAAGCGCATGCGCTACCGGACCAAGAAGGAAAACACCTTCACCACCAGCGCCGGCGGCGAGAACCGCCTGACCAATGCGGTGGTCGATTACAAGGTGGGTTACACGCGTACCGAAGAGCGCGTCAACGATGAGATGGAGGCGCGCTTCGAGTACAACGGCGATGACCTCGGCGCCAGCGTCGATCAGAACAGTGGCATCCCGCGCTACAGCCTGACCAGCGCGCAGTGGATGGATAACGGCAACTACGATTTCGATCGTTTCGTGGTGTCGCCCAAGCAGGTCAACGACAGCGAACGCAGTGCGCAGATCAACGTGCGCTTCGATGGCGATGCCTCCAGCATCAAGCTTGGCCTGCTCGGTCGCTGGCGCGACCGCGACGTCAATGTCGATGAGCGCGAACTGCGCGTCGGTCCGGACGTGGCGTTGTCCGACTGGACCACCTCCACCCCCGATCACCGTGGCGGCAGCCTCGGCCAGGGCATGAGTTCGGATGCCATGCGCCGCTACTGGGCACAGTCCGGCAGCCGCTACAGCGCCCGCCCGCAGGATGCCGGCGGCAACGCGCTGACCTCGCTGGAAGAGGATTACACCGCCAGCGAAGATATCTTCGCCAGCTACGTGATGGGCACCTGGGATGTCGGCGCGCTGCGGATCATCGGCGGTGTCCGGGTGGAGAACACCCAGTTCAGCGCCACCGGCAACAGCGTCGAGGTGGCCGGCAACGGCCGCAGCTTCACGGTTACCCCGTTGAGCGTGAGCCGCAGCTACACCAACGTGCTGCCCGGCCTGCACCTGCGCTACGACGCCGGTGATGACTGGGTGCTGCGTGCGGCCGCCAACAAGACCGTCTCGCGTCCGTCGTTCGGCGATGTGGCGCCGCGCGTCGGCCTGAGCCGGGGTGACGAGGAAGTCCGGATCGGCAATCCTCAGCTGGATCCGTATGAATCCAGGAACATCGACCTGTCGCTCGAGAAATACATCGGCAGCACTGGCATCGTCTCGCTGGGCGTGTTCCACAAGTCGATCGACGGCTATATCGTCAACACGGTGAGCAACAACGATCCGGCGTATCCGGACTTCGAGGTTACCCGGGTGATCAACGGCAACAAGGCCACGGTGAAGGGTGCCGAGTTCAACTGGCAGCAGCAGCTCGCCTTCCTGCCGGCCGGTTGGGATGGTCTGCTGGTCGGCGCCAGCGGTACTTGGCTGGATACCGATTTCGACCCCGGCGTGGCTGGCCGCGAGCGCGACGACTTCATGCTGCCGCGCGCCTCCAAACACGTGTACAGCGCGCATCTGGGCTATGAAAAGGCCGGCTTCAGCACCCGCGTGGCCGCGGTCTACCGCAGCGAGTACCTGGATTCACTCGGCGACAGCCGCGCCTATGACATCTATGTGGCGCCCAACACCCAGCTCGATTTCAGCATGGACTACAAGATCACCTCCAACGTGAGCGTCTACTTCGAAGCGCAGAACCTGCTCGACAAGCCGCTGGAGCTGTACCAGGGCGTGCGCTCGCGCACCCTGCAGAACGAGGAATATGGTCGCACCTACGCCCTCGGCCTGAAGGTGGCCCTGTGATGCGCGCGTCCCATGGTCTGAGCCTGCTCGCACTGGCGCTGTTGACCGCCTGCAGGCCGGCAGCGGCGCCCGACGCAGCGGCGCCGGCCTCGGTGGTCGCACCGACCGGCACCGGCGCCTCCGCCGCACGCGATGTCGCCACGGTCGCCGAGGCGTTCCTCACCCCGATGACTCCGGACGACAACATCGACTCCCCGGCCAGCTGGACCACGCCCGACGGCCAGGTCTGGCTGATCGCGACCGCCAAGGCCACCGACAAGCTGGTGGTCTACGACGGGCAGACCGGCGCGAAGCTGCGTGACGTCGGCAGCCTCGGCACCGCCCCGGGTCAGTTCGATCGCCCCAACGGCATCGCCGTGGTCGATGACCTGGTGCTGATCGTGGAGCGCGACAACCACCGCGTGCAGGTGCTGCAGCTGCCGGACTTCACCCCGCTGGGGGTGTTCGGCGCCGACGATCTGCACAAGCCGTACGGGCTGTGGGTAAACAAGCAGGGCAATGGCTACGACGTGTACGTCACCGATTCCTACGATGCGGGCGAAGACGCGCAGGGCAACGATGTGCTGCCGCCGCTGGCCGAACTGGACAAGCGCGTGCGTCGTTACGCAGTCACCGTGCAGGGCGGCAAGGCGCTGGCTACATTGACGGCCAGTTTCGGTGACACCACCGAGGCCGGCGCGCTGCGCGTGGTCGAATCGATCTGGGGCGACCCGGCCAACGACCGCCTGCTGATCGCTGAAGAAGACGAAACCTACGCCAGCGAGTTCAAGGTCTACACGCTGGAAGGCCGCTTCAGCGGCACCACGTTCGGCCGCGATGCCTTCCAGGCCCAGGCCGAAGGCGTGATGCTGCGCACCTGTGGCAAGGACGGCTGGTGGATCACCACCGAGCAGGGCAAGCAGCGCAGCGTGTTCCATCTGTTCGACCGGCACAGCCTGACGCATGTCGGCGCGTTCCAGGGCAACACGGTGGCAAACACCGACGGCATCTGGTCGATGCAGGCACCGTCCGCGCGCTTCCCGCATGGCGCGCTGTATGCCGTGCATGATGACCAGGGCGTGGTGGCCTTCGACTGGGCAAGCATCGCCAAGCAGTTGTCGCTGCCGCTTGAGTGTGGCGCGTGAGCCGCGTTCCCGCCGCGCTGACCGCGCTTGCGATGGCGCTGCTGCTATGCAGCGGCAGTGCCGTAGCGAAGAAAGATGCCGAGAACGGGGCCGAGCCCAATACCCAGGTGCCGGCCGGTAGCCGTCACTACGCGGCCACCGGGTTCCCGGATCGACTGGTCGCCTCGCCGGCGCAGGACGCGGCGCGTGGCTTCTCGGTTGCGTGGCGGACCGATACCTCGGTCAAGGCACCGGTGCTGGAATGGGTGCTGGCCGGAGATTCGCCGGATGTGGGGACGCCCACCCGGATCACCGCCACCACGCAGGCGCTGACCACCGAACTGGGCGCGTCCCAGCATCACCGTGCCGATGTGACTGGCCTGCAGCCGGACACGCTGTACCTGTGGCGCGTGCAGGGTCAGAACACCTGGAGTGCCTGGAACCAGCTGCGCACCGCCGGCCGTGCCGAGCAGCCGCTCACGTTGTTGTATTTCGGTGATACCCAGAACAAGAACCTCAGCCATGTCTCGCGGGTGGTGCGGGCCGGCATCAAGGCCGCCCCCGACGCGCGCCTGAGCCTGTTCGCCGGTGATCTGGTCAGCGGCGGCGACGGGCAGGACGACAGCGAGTGGGGCGAGTGGTTCGCCGCCGCCGGCTGGCTGCCGCAGGAAACCGCCGTGGCCCCGGCGATCGGCAACCACGAGTACTTCGAGGAATTCGAAGACACCCCGCAGGAGCGTCGCGTGCTCGGCCGCCATTGGCCGGTGACGTTCGCGCTGCCGCGTAATGGTGTGGACGCCGCGGATACCAGCACCTACTGGTTCGACTACCAGGGCGTGCGCATCGCCGTGCTCGACGGCACCTCCGCGCTCGATCTGGGCACCGCCAAGGCGCAGGCCGCCTGGCTGGACAAGGTGCTGGCCGACAACCCGCACCCGTGGAGCATTGTGCTGCTGCACCAGCCGTTCTACTCCCCGCGCGAAGGCCGCGAGAACACCGAACTGCGCGATGTGCTGCTGCCGGTCGTGCGCCGCCACCAGGTCGATCTGGTCCTGCAGGGGCATGACCACACCTATGGCCGCCGTGGCGAAGGGCAGGGCGCGACGCCGCAGTTCGTGGTCACCGTGGCCGGGCCGAAGCAGTACCGGCTTTCGGATGAAGCCCGTGCCACCATGGCTCCGGTCGGCGAGGACACCCAACTGTTCCAGGTGTTGAAGATCGATCCGACCCACCTGCGTTACGAGGCGCGCACCGTCACCGGCCGCCTGTATGACGGCTTCGAGTTGACACGCGGCACCGATGGCCGCAAACAGAAAGCCGAACTGACGCAGGGACGCATCGCCCCCCGTGACTGCACGCGCGCCCAGACCCTGAAGGGCCGCGCCGACCGTTGCTGGGAATGACCGACCGGCCGGGCCGCTGCGGCGCGCCCGGCCATTCGTGGAGACTGAGATGATCCATCGCCGTTCCCTCGGGCTGGCCGTGGTGGCCGCGTCCCTGCTGCTTTCCAGTGCCAGCGTGGCCGGCAATGCCGTCCTGCACCCCTTCCTTGCCGCGCAGCCGAAGAATGCCCCGGAAGAGGTGAATCTGGTCGTGGAGATCCCGGCCGGCAGCGCCACCAAATACGAGATCAAGGGAGATGGCCTGGTCCATGTGGACCGCTTCCAGTCCATGCCGGTGGCGTACCCGGCCAACTACGGCTCGATGCCGCGCACGTTGGCGGGCGACAACGACCCGCTGGATGCGCTAGTGCTGACCCGTGAGCCGCTGCATCCCGGCGTGATCGTGCGGTTCCGCCCGATCGGCTTCCTGAAGATGGTCGATGACGGCGAGCAGGATGAAAAGGTGATCGGCGTGCCGACCGACAAGATCGACCCGACCTACGCCACCATCCGCGATCTGGACGACCTGCCGCTGATCGAACGGCAGCGCATCGAAGCCTTCTTCCGGGTCTACAAAGACCTGCCTGCCGGCCGTAATCCGGTCCAGCTCAACGGCTGGGGCAATGCCGCCGAGGCCAAGGCGCTGATCCGTGCATCCATGCAACGCTTCGATGCACAGCAGCGGCGCGCGAAAGGCGATTGATCAAAACGCTGCGCGGTGCCGGGCGATCACGCCCGGCCCGCGTCTGCCTTCTGCAGCCGCCGCAGGAACACGGCCATCTCCTTGGCCGCCTGCTTGTCGCCGTTGGTCTCGGCGACGGTACTGCCGTCGCGCCACGCCTGTGCTGCCGCGTCCGTATCGCCGGCCGCCAGATGTGCTTTACCCAGCCATTTCCAGCCTGCCGAGTAGCGCGGGTCCTGTGTGACACAGCCCTGCAGATGGATGACCGCCTCGGCAGTGTCGCCCGCGTCGAGCAGGGCCTTGCCCAGGCCGAAGCGGAGCAGGGCGCTGTCGCGACCACGCTCGAGCAGACGTTGCAGTGCGGGGATATCCATCGCTGTCTCTACCGTGCAGTACCAGCGCCCATCAACGCCCGCCGGCGGCCTGGTAGCGGCGCGCCACCTCGGTCCAGTCGATCAGCTCGAAGAAGGCGGCGATGTAATCCGGGCGCCGGTTCTGGTAGTTGAGGTAGTAGGCGTGTTCCCACACATCCAGCCCGAGGATCGGGGTACCGCCGGAGAGGCCCGCGAAGTCGCCCATCAACGGGTTGTCCTGGTTCGGGCTGCTCTCCACCAGCAACTTGCCATCACGGCTCAACGTCAACCATGCCCAGCCACTGCCGAAACGGGTCTGCGCAGCCTTGGTGAAGGCGTCCTTGAACGCTGCATAGCCGCCGAGGTCGCGCTCGATCGCCTGGGCCACCTTGCCTTCCGGCGTGCTCCTGTTGGCGGTCAGCACCGTCCAGAACAGGCTGTGATTGGCATGCCCGCCGCCGTTGTTGCGAACGCCGTTGCGCACCCCCTCGGGCAGAGCCCCGATATCGGCGATCAGTGCATCGATATCCGCGCTCTGGATCCCGGCATCGGCGAGCGCGGCATTGAGGTTGGTGATGTAGGCCTGGTGGTGTTTGGCATGATGGATTTCCATCGTGCGTGCATCGAAGTGCGGTTCGAGTGCGTCGTAGGCGTAGGGCAGGGCGGGCAGGGTGTAGGCCATGGATGTCTCCGGAAGAGCAGATGAGGGCGGTGCCGGCAAGCAGCACGGTGATGCCACGATAGAACCTCAAGCACGATTGAGGTCAAGCGCGGCGGTGTGGAACAGTGCGGGCCATTCGCGCGCGATCGCTGCCTCCCCTTCACCTGGACTGGCTATCATTCCCTCAAGAATCTTCCGGGGTAGTCTAGTGTCGGTAGCGCTGGTGTGGTTTCGTCGTGATCTGCGGTTGCAGGACAACCCGGCCCTGCAGGCCGCCTTGGACGCAGGCCACGTGCCGGTGCCGGTCTACATCCATGCGCCGCAGGAGGAGGGCGACTGGGCCCAGGGCGCTGCATCGGATACGTGGCTGCATCGCTCACTCACCGCGCTGGACGCCGACCTCCGCGCGCGCGGCTCCTCGCTGGTGCTCCGCCAGGGCGACAGCCAGGCGCAGCTGCAGCAGCTGATCGAGCAGACCGGTGCGGTCGCGGTGTACTGGAACCGCAAGTACGAGCCGGCCACGCAGCCACGCGATGCGACGATCAAGCGGGAACTGCGCGAGCAGGGTATCGACGCCGAAAGCCACAACGGCAGCCTGATGTTCGAACCGTGGGATGTGGCGACCCAGCAGGGTGGCCCGTACAAGGTGTTCACCCCGTTCTGGCGCAATGCGCTGACCCGTCTGCAGTTGCCGGCCCCGACCCGATTGCCGGATCGGCTGCCCGCGCACAGCGCCCGCGGCGAGAACCTCGACACGCTCGGCCTGGCGCCCTCGATTCCGTGGGATCGGCAGTTCTGGGAGCATTGGCAACCGGGCGAGGCGGGCGCACACGAGGCGCTGGGCGTCTTCATCGACGGCGCCCTCAACGGGTACCGCGAGCAGCGTGATCTGCCGGACCGTGTGGGCACTTCGATGCTGTCGCCGCACCTGCACTTCGGCGAGATCGCGCCGTGGCAGATCGCGCGTCGTCTGCAGGGCGAACGCAGCGCCAGTCGCGATGCCGATATCGACGGCTACATCCGCGAGCTGGGCTGGCGCGAGTTCTCCTACCACCTGCTGCATCACTTCCCGCAGACCCCGGGTCACAACCTCAACCCGCGCTTCGATCAGTTCGACTGGGCCAAGCCCGATGCCGACGCGCTGCGTGCGTGGCAGCAGGGCCGTACCGGCATCCCGATCGTCGATGCGGGGATGCGTGAGCTGTGGGCCACCGGCTACATGCACAACCGCGTGCGCATGATTGTCGCCAGCTACCTGTGCAAGCACATGCGCCAGCATTGGCGCGAGGGTGCGCGCTGGTTCTGGGACACCCTGGTCGACGCGGATCTGGCCAATAACACCATGGGCTGGCAGTGGGTTGCCGGCACGGGGGCGGACGCGGCGCCTTACTTCCGGATTTTCAATCCGGTGACGCAGTCGCAGAAGTTCGATCCGCAGGCGCGCTACATCACGCGCTGGGTGCCGGAACTGGCAGCACTACCGGTGAAGGCACGCTTCGCACCGTGGCAATCGCCGCAGCTGCTGGCCGGGCTCGCGCCGGGCTACCCGCCATTGCCACTGGTGGATCTGAGCGAGGGTCGCGATGCCGCATTGGCAGCGTATCGGCATACCGGCACGGCGTGACGGCCATCCCGGATCAGCGCCTTCTGACGTAACCGGTTACCTGAACAGGGAGCTGCCGGGCGTGACATTCATCATGCCGGCATCGCGTTGGGCTGTTTATGCTCTTCACGCCCCGCACGCCGGCGGCGTCCGGTAACCAAGGAGAAACCTCATGATTCGACCCGCAACCCGCAACGTGGCCCTGGCCCTGATGACCGCTGCCGCCCTGACGGCCTGCGCCACCGGCGGCTCATACGTCCAGAGTGACCAGTACGGCAACCCCGTCGAACAGCAGAACCGCACCGGCCGCAATGCCCTGATCGGTACCGCCGTCGGCGTCGCTGCAGGCCTGCTCAGCGGCAACAGCGCTACCGAGCGCCGCCAGCACGCCATGATCGGTGCCGGTATCGGTGCACTCAGCGGCGCGGCCGTCGGCCAGTACCAGGACCGTCAGGAACGCGCCCTGCGCGAGCGTACCGCCAACACCGGTATCGACGTCTCCCGCAATGGCGACAACCTGGTGCTGAACCTGCCGGACGGCATCACCTTCGATTTCGGCAAGTCCACGCTGAAGCCGCAGTTCTACGGTTCGCTCAACGGCGTGGCGAGCACGCTGGCCGAGTACAACCAGACCATGATCGAAGTGGTCGGTCATACCGACAGCATCGGCAGCGACGCGGTCAACAACCGCCTGTCCAAGGAACGCGCCGACTCCGTCGCCGCCTACCTGGCCGGCCAGGGTGTGCAGCGCGCCCGCATTGAAACCCTGGGTGCCGGTAAGGCCTACCCGATTGCCGACAACAACACCGATGCCGGCCGCGCGCAGAACCGCCGCGTTGAGATCCGTGTGATTCCTCTGCAGCAATAACGGCGCGCCAGCGCGCTGTTATTGCGTGTTGCGAGCCCAGGTTCGCAACACGAAAATGCCGCCCTTACAGGCGGCATTTTTTGTAGTTACCGGCCGGTGGCCGCCCAAGGGCGGGGTTGTCGTTCATACAGCACTGCGCTGATGAAGCAGCATTACCCCGCCGTCACCGTCTCCAGAATCCGCTTCCCGGCCGCCTGCAGCTCCGTTTCAACCTGGGTCTGCTGCTGCTTGGCCAGCTTCGCGGCCGGGCACTGGGCCAGCATGTAGTTGGCGTCGAAGTTCATCTTTTCGACCAGGAAATCAACGAAGGCGCGTACCTTCGGCGAGACCAGCCTGCCGCCGGCGAACACCGCGTTGAAGTCCACTTCCGGTCCGGTCCAGCCAGCAAGCACACGGCGCACCATGCCCGATTCGACGAACGGCTTGGCCATCACGTCACCGGTCAACAACAACCCTTCGCCGCACACCAATGCACCGTTCAATGCGGACGGATCATTGGCCACCAGCAGCGGATTCACCGGGAAATCGAGCAGCTCGCCACCGTTCTCGCCCAGCTGCCAGAAGAAGCGGTTGTTGTTGAGGTTGCGTGCCTTGCGCATGGCCAGGATGCGGTGGAACTGCAGCTCATCCGGATGCAGCGGCTCGCCGTAGCGTTCGATGTAGGCCGGGCTGGCGAACACCTGGGTGCGCAGGCTGCCGAGCTTGCGCGCGACCAGGTTGGAGTCGGGCAGGGTGCCCACGCGCAACGCCAGATCCGCTTCACCGGCGATCAGGTCGAGCTTCTCGTTGCCCAGGTGCATGTCCAGCTGGATTTCCGGGTACTGCGCATGGAACTGGCCGAGCAGCGGCGCGATCCAGGTGATGCCGATCGAGTAGGGCACGGTGAAGCGCAGCCAGCCGCGCGGGCCCGACTGCAGCTGGTTGACCGCGCCTTCGGCTTCTTCCAGTTCGCGTGCGATGCGCTGGCAGTGCTCGTGATAGACCGAACCGGCTTCGGTAAGGCCGAGGCGGCGGGTGGTCCGGTGCAGCAGGCGCGCGCCGAGGCGCGTTTCCAGTTCCTGCACTTTGCGGCTGACCGTCGTCTTGGGCAGCCCCAGAGCAGTGGCGGCGGCGATGAAACTGCCTTGCTCGACCACTTTGACGAAGATCAGCGTGTCGTTGAGATCGTGGGCCATGACGGGATCCAAGGTCGGGGGAGGAGAGAGTGCCGCAAATGATTGTGCCGGGCACGGGATGATTATTCCCCTAAATCCGGACTAATCAAGGGGGAGTTTGAGGACTAATCTGGCGCCATTCCAGATATGAAGGACGACAACCATGTGGTTGCGGAACATTCTTGGCCGCCTGCGTAGCGGCCCAAACGCCCCGCTGGACCTCGCGCTGACCGTGGAACCCCGCTTGGGTTCCCCTTCCCGCAAGGCTTTCCGGGAATTCACCCCGCCTGCCAACATGCAGCGTGGTGGCAGTATTCGCCTTGGCGCCCGTGGCGGTGACCGACTGGGCCGAATTGGGATTATCCCGGCGACGGGAGTGAAAGTCCCATGAATGGGACATTGGCCCCCGAGGTGCTGGTGCTCGGTGGCACCGGCAGCGTGGGCCAGGGCATCGTGGCTGCGCTGCTGGAGGCCGGCAGTCCGGTCCTGGTGGTTGGCCGCGATCCCGCCCGGCTGGCGGCGCTGCAGGAGCAGTTCGCCGACGAGCCGGGCCTGGAGGTGCTGCTCGGCTCGTTGGGCGACGACGGCTCTGCGCGCACCGTGGCCGAGCGTCTGGGCGGACGCCGCCGCACGCTGGCGGCGGTGGTCGATGCTATGGGCGGCCCCTATCACCGCGGGCGGGTGACCGACCGCAGCGGCGACGCGTTGCTGCAGGCGCTGCAGGCCGACGTGATGCCGCATGTGCACGCCGGTCGGCATCTGCTGCCGCTGCTGCGTGGTGGCGCGCAGACGCGACGCTATGTGCTCGTCGGCGGCCCGGCCGGCTTCAAGCCGTGGGCCGGGCACGGTGAGTCGTCCATCACCATGTCCACCACGCGCATGTACGCGCAGGTACTGCACCAGGAGGCACAGGCCTTGGGCGTGCGCGCGCAGATGCTGGAAGTGTGCAACCCGGTCTGTACCCCGGCCAACGCGGCCAATGCCTGCATCGAGTGGCCGAGCGCACTGCTGGTTGGTCGCCGCGTGGTCTCCCTGCTCGACAGCTGCACGGACAACCGCGCCATCGTCCGCTGCGACACGCGCGATGCCGAACTGCCGCGCGGTCTGCTGCATCTGGATTGGCCTCCTCCGATCTCGCGCAACACCGCCGGCACCGCTTGACCTTCACCTAGGTTCAGGTCCCAGGCTACGCCCCCACGTCGCCCCGTCTCTTCGATTTCCCTGTATCACCACCCCTACGTACGGATGCATGTCATGACTTCTTCCTCTTCCACCCCGCACCGTTTCACCCGACGGCTGGCCCTGGCCGGCGTGTCGATGCTTGCCGCCGCGGTGCTGACCGCCTGCAGCGGCAGCCATGCTGAAGAAGCCGGCATGCCGCCGCCGCCCTCGGTCAGTGCCGCCCCGGTCCTGGTCAAGCAGGTCAGCCAGTGGGACGACTTCAGCGGCCGCGTCGAAGCGGTCGAAAGCGTTGAACTGCGCCCGCGTGTCTCCGGCTACATCGACAAGGTCAACTATGTCGAAGGCCAGGAGGTCAAGAAGGGCGATGTGCTGTTCACCATCGACGCCCGCAGCTACCGCGCCGAACTGGATCGCGCCACCGCCGAGCTCAACCGCGCGCGCACCCAGGCCCAGGTGAGCCGCAGCGAAGCCGACCGTGCCCGCCGCCTGTCCGACCAGCAGGCCATCTCCACCGAAACCTGGGAACAGCGCCGTGCCGTCTCCGAGCAGGCCCAGGCGCAGGTACAGGCCGCGCAGGCGGCGGTCGATGCGGCGCGCTTGAACATGGAGTTCACCCAGGTGCGCGCACCAATCAACGGCCGCGCCGGTCGCGCGATGGTGACCGCCGGCAACCTGGTCACCGCCGGCGACAGTGCCAGCGTGCTGACCACGCTGGTCTCGCTGGACAAGGTGCATGTGTACTTCGATGCCGATGAAGGCACCTTCCTGCGCTACGCCCAGATGGCGCGCAAGGGTGAACGCCCGAGTGAGCGCGACAGCGAGCTGCCGGTGAAGGTCGGCCTGTCCGGTGAGGAAGGCTACCCGCACGAAGGCAAGGTCGACTTCCTGGACAACCAGGTCACCCGCAGCACCGGCACCATCCGGGTCCGCGCGCTGCTGGACAATGCCGACCGCGCTTTCACCCCGGGCCTGTTCGCCCGCGTGCAGCTGCTCGGCAGCGGCCAGTTCCAGGCCATGCTGATCGATGACAAGGCCGTGCTGACCGACCAGGACCGCAAGTTCGTCTACGTGGTCGACAAGGACAACAAGGCACAGCGCCGCGACGTGCAGCTCGGCCGCAATGCCGATGGCCTGCGCATCGTGGAGCAGGGCCTGAAGGCCGGCGACCGCGTGATCATCGACGGCGTGCAGAAAGTCTTCATGCCCGGCATGCCGGTCCAGGCCAAGGCGGTTGCGATGCAGCCGGCCGGCGGCACCGTTGCGCCGAAAGCCACCGCTGCTCTGAACTGATCTTCCCTCGCTGATGCCCCGTGCGGGGCTGCCCGTCTCCGCTGTCGTCCGCGACAGCGGCAGGGGTCCTGCATGCCGGTGTCGGCGAACACCCAGGAATCCACCCATGGACTTTTCCCGTTTTTTCATTGACAGGCCGATCTTCGCGGCGGTGCTGTCGATCGTGATCTTCGCCGCAGGCCTGATCGCGATTCCCATGCTGCCGATCAGCGAGTACCCCGAAGTGGTGCCGCCCTCGGTGGTGGTGCGCACGGTATACCCGGGCGCCAACCCCAAGGTGATCGCTGAAACCGTGGCCACGCCACTGGAAGAAGCGATCAACGGCGTGGAGGACATGATGTACATCAAGTCCGTCGCCGGCTCCGATGGCGTGCTGCAGATGACCGTGACCTTCCGCCCGGGCACCGATCCGGACGAGGCCGCGGTGAAGGTGCAGAACCGCGTCGCCCAGGCGCAGGCGCGCCTGCCCGAAGACGTGCGCCGCCAGGGTGTGTCCACCCAGAAGCAGTCGCCCACCTTCCTGATGGTGGTCCACCTGACTTCGCCGGACGGCAAGTACGACTCGCTGTACCTGCGCAACTACGCCCGCCTGCACGTCAAGGATGCCCTGGCACGCCTGCAGGGCGTCGGCGATGCGCAGATGTTCGGTGGCGGTGACTACGCCATGCGTGCGTGGCTGGACCCGGACAAGGTTGCTGCGCGCGGCCTGACCGCCAGCGACGTGGTGCGTGCGATGCGCGAGCAGAACGTGCAGGTCTCGGCCGGCCAGCTCGGCGCAGAACCGATGCCGAGCAGCGACTTCCTGACCCTGATCAACGCCCAGGGTCGCCTGCGCAGCGAGCAGGAATTCCGCGACATCGTGCTCAAGGCCGGTGACGACGGTGAAGTAGTGCGCCTGTCCGATGTCGCCCGCCTGGAACTGGGCGCCGGCGACTACACGCTGCGCTCGCAGCTGGACGGCAAGAACGCGGTCGGTATCGGTATCTTCCAGGCGCCGGGCGCGAACGCGCTGGAAATCCGCGACTCGGTCATCCACACCATGGATGAGCTGACCAAGCAGTTCCCGGCCGGCGTGAAGTACGAAGCGGTGTATGACACCACCATCTTCGTGCGCGACTCGGTCAAGGCCGTGGTCTCCACGTTGCTGGAGGCGATCGCGCTGGTGGTGCTGGTGGTGATCCTGTTCCTGCAGACCTGGCGCGCCTCGATCATTCCGTTGATCGCGGTGCCGGTGTCCATCGTGGGTACGTTCGCGGCCCTGTACGTGCTGGGCTTCTCGATCAACACGCTGACCCTGTTCGGGTTGGTGCTGGCGATCGGCATCGTGGTCGATGATGCGATCGTGGTGGTGGAGAACGTCGAGCGAAACATCGAAGAAGGCCTGACCCCGCTGGCCGCGGCCCACCAGGCGATGCGTGAAGTGTCCGGCCCGATCGTGGCGATCGCGCTGGTGCTGTGTGCCGTGTTCGTGCCGATGGCGTTCCTGTCGGGCGTGACCGGTGCGTTCTACAAGCAGTTCGCCGTCACCATCGCCATCTCGACCGTGATCTCGGCGATCAACTCGCTGACGCTGTCTCCGGCGCTGGCCGCGCGTCTGCTCAAGCCGCACGGCGCGCCGAAAGATGGCCTGACCCGCCTGATCGATCGTCTGTTCGGCTGGATCTTCCGTCCGTTCAACCGCTTCTTCAAGACCAGCTCGGACAAGTACCACGGTACGGTCGGCCGCCTGCTGGGCCGTCGTGGCCTGGTGTTCGTGGTCTACGCCGGCCTGCTGCTGGCCACCGGCCTGATGTTCAAGGCGGTCCCGGCCGGCTTCATCCCGACCCAGGACAAGCTGTACCTGATCGCGGGTGTGAAGCTGCCGGAAGGCTCCTCGATCGCACGGACCGACGCCATGCTGGCCAAGGTCGCCGAGATCGCGCGCAATACCGATGGCGTGGCGCACACGATCCAGTTCCCGGGTCTGAACGCGCTGCAGTTCACCAACACGCCCAACACCGGTGTGGCCTTCGTTCCGCTCAAGCCGTTCAGTGAGCGCAAGGGGCGGACCGCCGCGCAGATCAATGCCGAGATCAACGCCAAGATCGCCGGGCTGCAGGAGGGCTTCGCGTTCTCCATGATGCCGCCGCCGATCCTCGGCCTGGGTAACGGCAACGGCTATCAGATGTTCATCCAGGACCGTGGCAACCTCGGTTACGGGGCACTGCAGACCGCGGTGAGCACGATGCAGGGTGCCGTCGCGCAGACGCCGGGCATGGCGTTCCCGATCACCAGCTACCAGGCCAACGTGCCGCAGCTGGATGCCGAAGTGGACCGCGTCAAGGCCAAGGCCCAGGGCGTGGAACTGACCGAGTTGTTCGACACCCTGCAGACCTACCTGGGCTCGTCGTACGTGAATGACTTCAACCAGTTCGGTCGTACCTGGCAGGTGATTGCCCAGGCCGACGGCCAGTTCCGTGACAGCGTGGAAGACATCGGTCGCCTGCGCACCCGCAACAACCGTGGCGAGATGGTGCCGATCGGCTCGATGGTCACCGTGAAGGAAACCTACGGTCCTGACCCGGTGCTGCGCTTCAATGGTTACCCGGCAGCGGATCTGGCCGGCGAAGCCGACCCGCGCATGCTGTCCTCGGCCGAGGCCATGGCCAAGCTGACCGAGATTGCCGGGCAGGTGCTGCCGGTGGGCATGCAGACCGAGTGGACCGACCTGAGCTACCAGCAGGCCACCCAGGGCAAGGCCGCCTTCATCGTCTTCCCGGTGGCGATCCTGCTGGCGTTCCTGGTACTGGCCGCACTGTACGAGAGCTGGTCGCTGCCGCTGGCGGTGATCCTGATTGTCCCCATGACCCTGCTGTCGGCGTTGTTCGGCGTATGGATGACCGGTGGCGACAACAACGTGTTCGTGCAGGTCGGCCTGGTGGTGCTGATGGGCCTGGCATGCAAGAACGCCATCCTGATCGTGGAGTTCGCCCGCGAACTTGAAATGGGCGGCAAGGGCATCGTGGAGGCTGCACTGGAAGCGTGCCGCCTGCGTCTGCGCCCGATCGTGATGACCTCCATCGCGTTCATCGCCGGCACCATCCCGCTGGTGATCTCGCATGGCGCCGGTGCGGAAGTCCGCTCGGTGACCGGTATCACGGTGTTCGCCGGCATGCTGGGCGTCACCCTGTTCGGCCTGTTCCTGACCCCGGTGTTCTACGTGGCCCTGCGCAAGTTCGTCAGCCGTAATGGCGGCGGGCAGCTGGTGACCCACGGCGACCCGACCATCCACCACTGATTCCTTCTTCCGCGAGGTTCTTCCTATGAATACCGCTACCCAAAAGATCGCCCTGGTCACCGGTGCCACCCGCGGCATCGGCCTGGAAACCGTCCGTCAGCTTGCACAGGCCGGCGTGCACACGCTGCTGGCCGGGCGCAAGCGCGACGTCGCCGTGGCCGAGGCGCTGAAGCTGCAGGCCGAGGGCCTGCCGGTGGAAGCGATCCAGCTCGACGTCGGTGATGCCGCCAGCATCGCCGCCGCCGTGCAGACCGTGACCGAGCGTCATGGCCGTCTGGACATCCTGGTCAACAACGCCGGCATCCTGCTCGACGACATCAAGCTGGCCCCCTCGGCGCAGACCCTGCAGACCTGGCGCGATACCTTCGACACCAACGTGTTCGCGTTGATCGCTGTCACCCAGGCGTTCCTGCCGTTGCTCAACGCCTCGCCGGCTGGCCGCATCGTCAACGTGTCCAGCATCCTGGGCTCGCTGACCCTGCACAGCCAGCCGGGCTCGCCGATCTATGGCTTCGCGGTGCCGGCCTACAACGCCTCCAAGAGCGCGGTGAATGCCTGGACCGTGCAACTGGCCTATGAGCTGCGCGAGAGCACCACCAAGGTCAATACCGTGCACCCGGGCTACGTCAAAACCGACATGAACGGTGGCGAGGGTGAGATCGAGATCAGCGAAGGCGCGCGTTCGAGCGTCGGCATGGCACTGATCGATGCCGATGGTCCGAACGGCAGCTTCACCTACCTCGGCGAGGTGCTGCCATGGTGATCCGCCTGTTGACCGCGGCCGTGACCAGCGCCCTGCTGGCCGGCTGCGTCAGCGTCGGCCCCAACTACCAGGCGCCGCCGGCCGAGCCGGTGACCCTGCAGGGCGCCGCCGCGCCGGTGTTCACCACCACCTCGCCGGTGGCGAGCTGGTGGGCCCAGTTCGACGATCCGGTGCTGGAGCAGCTGGTGCATGAAGCACTGGGCACCAACCTGGACCTGCGCATCGCGATGTCGCGTGTGCGTGAGGCCCGCGCGGTGTTTGTCGAGCAGCGCCTGGACCAGTTGCCGCACGTCACCAGCGGCGGCAGTTACGACCGTCGCAAGCAGCCCGATGCCACTGTCGGCGGCGAGCGTGTCTTCAGCGAGAGTTACCAGCTGGGCTTCGATGCCGGCTGGGAGCTGGATCTGTTCGGTCGCCAGCGCCGTGCCGCCGAAGCGGCGCGCGCGGACCTGGGGGCCGAGCAGGACAATCTTGCCGATGCCCAGGTCACCGTCGCCGCCGAAGTGGCCCGCAACTACTTCGAGCTGCGCGGTACCCAGAAGCGCATCGCGGTGGCCAAACGCACCCTGGTCAACCTGCGCGACACCCAGAAGCTCACCGAAACCCGGTGGGAACTGGGTGCCGGCAGCGAACTGGATGTGCAGAGCAGCCGTGCGCGGCTGAAGGCGATCGAGGCCGACATCCCGCTGCTGGAAGTGGCCGAAGTGCAGTCGCGCCACCGCCTGGCGGTGCTGCTGGGCCAGCGCCCGGACGCATTGGACAGCCTGCTGCAGCCACGCGAGATGCGGCCTTACGCCAAGGCCTTGCCACTGGGTGACACCACCGATCTGCTGCGTCAGCGCGCCGATGTGCGCGTGGCCGAGCGTCGGTTGGCAGCGGCAACCGCGCGCGTCGGCGTGGCCACGGCCGATCTGTTCCCGCGGATCAGCCTGAGCGGTTTCGTCGGCTTCCTGTCCGGTGATGCCAGTGGCCTGGTCAACGGCAGCAACAAGGCATGGTCGGTAACCCCGTCGATCAGCTGGGCCGCGTTCGATTTCGGCACCGTGAAAGCCCGACTGCGCGCGAGCAAGGCGCAGGCTGACGGCGCTGCGGCCGAGTACGAAAAGGCCGTGCTGCTGGCGCTGGAGGACACCGAGAACGCACTGACGCGTTACGCCAAGCAGCAGGCCCGCCTGGCGATCGTCGCCGAGCAGGCCCAGGCGGCAGGGCGCGCCGAGGAGCTGGCGCAGATTCGCTTCCGCGAGGGTTCGGAGGATTTCCTGACGCTGTTGGATGCCCAGCGGACGCAGCTCGCGGCGGATGATGCACTGGCCGAGGCCGAATCCACGGTCAACGTCAGTGTGGTGGGGGTGTACAAGGCCTTGGGTGGTTGGGGCCAGCAGCAGGATGCGGCCAACACCCCGGTGGCGGTCACGCAACGCTGACCGGCGCGTGGGTCAGGGGCGGCGAGGGCGCCGTCCCGACAGCAAGAAAGGCAACAGCCGTCACATCCGCTGCGCAGTGCCTCGCGGTTGACGGCTTTGCCTCTGCACGGTGTCTGCGCACGGTGCTAAAAGCGTGGGTCGTTTTCTGGAGTGGCCCGCATGCAACCCAATCCGTGGCGTCCTGTCCGCCTGCATCTGCACGACCCGGGACCTGCATCCGGCGCGGGGCTTTCCCGTGGCGTGATCGCGCTGCTCGTGGTGGCGATCCTTGCGGTGGTCACGGGATTCTGTTGCCTGACCGAAGGTCTGTTCGAGATCGGCCTGATCGCCACCGGTGTGTTCATCGCCATCGGCGCGCGGATCTGCCAGGCACGTGAGCAGCATCAGGCACTGCATCGGTTGCTGCAGCAGATCGATGAGCGGCAGCCGTGATGCGGTGATGGACGCGCATGGCCGCCGGGCAGCCATGCTGAAGCCGATGGACGGTGCTGTGACCGCCCATCGCGCGTTTCCTTACTTGCCCGTCGTCGTGCCCGCGGGGAACCGGAGTTCCGCCTGCACCGGGTAATGATCCGACGGCAATACGCCACCGGGCTTCTGGTCCAGCGTGCTGAAGCTGTCCACGCTGAAGCCGCGTACCAGGATCCAGTCCAGCTCCACCGTGGGCTTGCCGGTGAAATCATGGAAGGTCAGGCGCGGGCCGTCGACCTTGCCGGCGAGTTTGCGAGCATCGCCCAACGCAGTGGTGAATGCCTTGTAGGTGTCACTGCCGGGCTCACTGTTGAAATCGCCGGTGACCACCACCGGGATGTCCTTGGGCAGTGCGGCCAACCGCGAGACGATCAGCTTCGCGCCGAGCACGCGGCGGGGCTCATCCTCATCGCGGTAGGGCAGGTGGGTATTGAACAGATAGAAACGCTGGCCGTCGGCCTGACGCTGGAACAGCGCCCAGGTCACCATGCGCGGGAACAGGTTGCCCCAGGTGATGCTGCCCGGCACGTCCGGCGTATCGGACAGCCAGAAGTCGCCTGACTCGATCACCTTCAGGCGCGTGTTGTCGTACAGCACGCCCATGTGTTCATCGCCACTGCCGCCGCGCCGGTCCCTGCCGAACAGGGTATAGCCGGGCAGGTGCGAGACCAGATAGTCGCCCTGTTTTTTGACCAGTTCCTGGGTGCCGATCACCTCGGGCTTCTGCTCGCGGATCAGCGTGACCATCGCATCGCGGCGGTCTTCCCAGCGCTTGCCCGGATCGGTATCGGCCGGTGTGCGTACGTTGAACGACATCACCTTCAACGCATCCGGTGCCTGCGCCCAGGCGCTGCCCAGCGGGGCGGCGAGCATCATCAGGGCCAGCAGCGCGGGCCGGTGGAAACGAGACAGCATGTGGAATCCCTCCATTCCATGAAAACGTTCCCAAAGGGTCGCACGGAAGGGCAGGGAAAGGATATGCGGGACATGGCGGTTGATCGGCAGTGGCGCCCTCAGCTCGAGAGCAGGATCACGCCGATCGTCATGTTGATCGCAGCGCCGAGTACCAGTACCCACAGGGTCGAGAGGATCGTGTTGAGCCACGAGCGCTGCAGGGCGACCTTCAGCCACCCGGCCTGGACCACCGCATACCACAGCGCGGCGAGTACACCGACCGCGATGCCCAGCGTGGTCGACAGCTGGCCCGGCAGCCGCACGAACACCATGCTGGTGGACAGGGCCACCGCGAACGGAGCGGTCAGGTAGCACTGCATGAAAAACGGACGGCGCAGCGACTCGCGGGTCATCGGCACGTGCTTGCGTCGCAGCAGGTGGGTGGTGGTCACCAGCGGCCAGATCGCGAAGGTGATCGAGCGATACAGCAGCAGGCTCTCTTCATTGCCGAAGACCGAGCGCGACAGCGCCCCGGTTCCAACCACCTGCTGGTGCAGCATCAGCTCCACCCCGTGCGCGACCAGCACCGCCAGCATCAGGAACATCGGCGGGCTGATCGCATCGTCGAACTGGCGGTCCAGCTTCTGCGTCAGTTCAGTGTTGACGTACTGGGCCATCCGCCGCGGATGGACGATCACGCGGTACAGCGTCCGCGGGAAGAACAGAAACCAGGTACACAGTTCGTAGAGGAACTCTTCCAGCGACCGCAGCAGTTTGAGGAAGTCCATCCCGGGTCCTTGCGAAGGAGGCAGCCGACGATGCCGAGGATACCCGGTGCAGGACTCAGCGGATGGCCACCGTCACGCTGTGCGGTGCGGTCTCGTTACGGCGTGCCTGTGCCCGCATCTGGTAGACCTGCACCACGTAGGTGCCGGTGTTCGGCAGGGTCCCGCTCCAGCGGCGATTTTCATCATTGCTGCCCAGCGCCTGGCCCTCACCGGGCACCACGCCGGGCGCGAAGACATTGAAGTTGGCATTCGGGCTGCCGTCGATCGTCACCGCCATGGTCTGGCCCGCACGCGCGGCAACCGTGTATCGAACCGTCTCATAGCCGGATAGCGTGCCCCGCAACGTGGCGCTGCTGGCGCCCTTGGTGAAGTGCACAGGGGTCGTGGTGACCTTGTCCGCCGCGCTGGCCAGCATCGGTGTGAGCGCAAGGAGGGAGGTCAGCAACATCGAGCGGAGCGGCAGCATGGCGTTTCCTTGTGAGCCCGGACGTGGGCCTGTCAGCGCGAGCATGATCCGGCCAGCATCAAGACGCTGTCGAGATTCACGCGCCACCGCGAGGCGCAGAAGCAGCACCAGCGGCAGGACCAGGACCAGGATCAGCAGGGCCAGCGCTCGGGTCAGGAGAGCGACAAAGAAGCGTAGGACGGATCTGTACGCACCGTGGCCCGGCCGCGCTGGTCTGACCTTTCGCGTTGCACGGGCCCACACCACCAAAGGCGCAGCCTGAACATCAAAACGCACCGCCCCCGGTTACCGGCTACCATGCGCCCATGAGCATTCCCCTACCGGACAGCAGTGTGCCCCGACTGCTGGGATTCGATGTCCCCACACTGCAGACCAGTGTTGATCACGGTGCCGATGAAGCAATCGTGGCGATGCTCGATGTCGCCCCCGATGCCCGCTGGTTGAAACTGTTCGACGAGCGCGTCGCCGCGCTCAAGGGTGAACTCGGCCTCGCCGGTGTGGAACTGGAGGGCGCGTCCATTCTGTTCTTCGGCTCCATCGCAGACAGCCGCCGCCTGGCGACCGCGATCTCCGCACTGATCAACGCGATCAACATGGAAGTGGCCGGCCATACCGATCCGTTCCAGCCGAGCGTGTCCTAGCGACTCAGGAATCGATGCGACACGCCCGCAGCAGCGTTGTGTCACTCAGGGCAGGGTCCGCCACGCGGTAAGGGGCAGGGCATGTACCGCGGATCTCGGTCACCCACATCACCATCATGCCGACAATGCGATTCGCATCACCGGGCCATTGCGCGACGAGCCGATCATGGATGCCGTCGTACACCGCCCAGCGCTCCGCTGCTGACATACCGCCTGCCCAGCACCGCGCCAGCTCGGCATGCGCCAACCGAAAAGCCTCTTTCTGTCCGTCCATAGCATTCCCCCAACACAGTCCCTATCGGGAAGGCGCCTGCCTACCCGGGTGAGCCCCCTGCAATGATGTAAACGTCGTTGGGCGGGCGTACCGGCCACGGCGCGGTGTGTCGTGCGCATCAAACACCCCGCTACAGGCTGAACACGGCCAGCTTCCCGTCGTTAAAACTAAACAGGATAGTCTGTATAGTTACGATCCCATCGCCCCCTCCGATCCGACATGACCCCCACCAAGACCCAGCGTTGGAGCCTGCTGCTCACCGTTGCCGCCGGCCTGTTGTTGATCACCCTCGACAACTCGGTGCTCTATACCGCTTTGCCCACCCTGACCAAAGAGCTGGGCGCAACCCCGCTGCAGGGCCTGTGGATCATCAACGCCTACCCGCTGGTGATGGCCGGCCTGCTGCTCGGTGCGGGCACCTTGGGCGACCGGCTGGGGCACCGCCGCATGTTCCTGATCGGCCTGGCGATCTTCGGCATCGCCTCGCTGCTGGCCGCGTTCGCGCCGGATGCCAATCTGCTGATCGCCGCCCGCGCGCTGTTGGCCGTGGGCGCGGCGGCGATGATGCCCGCCACCCTGGCGCTGATCAGCCTGACCTTCGAAGACGAGCGCGAGCGCAATCTGGCGATCGCGGTGTGGGGCTGTATCTCCATCATCGGCAGCGCCATCGGCCCGATCGTCGGCGGCGTGCTGCTGGCGCACTTCTGGTGGGGCGCGGTGTTTCTGATCAATGTGCCGATCGTGCTGCTGGCCATGGTCGGCGCGGTGCTGTTCGCGCCGCACGGCACGCCCGATGCGAGCAAGCCGTGGGATCTGATGTCCTCGCTGCTCAGCCTGGTCGCCTTGTCCGGGCTGGTCGTGGCGATCAAGGAGGTCGCGCATGCACCGCCGAACTGGCCGCTGGCCGGCGGGGCCGCGCTGATCTTCCTTGTCGGTCTGGTGCTGTTCCTGCGTCGCCAGCGCCGCCTGCCGTATCCGATGCTCGACGTGGCCATCTTCCGCAATGCGCCGTTCCTGGCCGGCGTGCTGTCCGCGGCGTTTGCAATGTTCGCCATCGCCGGCCTGCAGTTGCTGACCACCCAGCGCTTCCAGCTGGTCGCCGACTACACCCCGTTGCAGGCTGGCCTGCTGGTGTCCGTGGTGGCGATCGGATGCCTGCCCAGCGCCATTTTCGGCGGCATGTTCCTGCACCGCGTCGGGCTGTTGCCGCTGATCACCGGCGGGCTGGGCGTGGGCACCGCCGGTGTGGTGCTGGTCGCGGCGACCTTCGGCGGCCACCTTGGCTGGACCCTTGGCGGGCTGCTGCTGACCGGGCTGGGCATGGGCGCCACCATCTCCGTGGCCTCCACCGCGATCATCGGCAACGTGCCCCCGCACCGCGCTGGCATGGCCTCCTCGGTGGAGGAGGTGTCCTATGAGTTCGGCAGCCTGTTCGCGGTCTCCCTGCTGGGCAGCCTGATCGCCGCGCTTTACTCGGCCACCGTGACGCTGCCGGACGGCGTGGACGCCGGTGCGGGCCAGAGCATCCAGCAGGCGCTTGCACTGGCCGCACAACCTGGCGGCGACGCCGGGTGGCTGGCAGCGGCCAGCACCGCGTACGACGCCAGCTACGTTTGGGTACTGTATGTGATTGCCGGCGTGCTGCTGGTCGGCACCGTCACCACCGGCGTGCTGCTGCGCCGCCATGGCCCCGGCACGGCCACCACTGTCTCCCACGCCCACTGACCCATGCGCCCGAGCAACCGAACCAACATCCTGGATGCCGCCGTCCGCGTGATCGAACGCGACGGCATCACCGCACTGACCTTTGAAGCGGTCGCCACCGAATCCGGCATCGCCCGGGGCGGGCTGCTGTATCACTTTCCCTCGCGCGATGCGCTGCTGCAGGGCATCCACCAACACCTGGCCGGCGTGTGGGAGGCGAGCATGATCGATGCGGCGGGCAAACCTGCCGACGCGGCAGAGCCCCCCGAGCGCTACCAGGCCTACGCGCTCACCTGCGCACAGACGGCCACCCGGGCCGAACTGCAGCTGATGTTCGACGCGGCCGCCACCGACGAGAACATGCAGCCGTGGACCGCGGTGGTGGAGCGTTGGTCGCCGCCTACGCCGCAGGACCTGAGCGACCCGGCCTCGCTGGACCTGTTCATCGCCAAGCTCGCCGCCGACGGCATGTGGGTGTTTGAAGCGCTGTCGCGCTCGCGGCTGGCGCCGGAGGTGCGGCAGGCCATCGCCGACCGGCTGGCACAGATGATTGCTGCCGCTTCAAAGACAGCGTGATGCCTGCCATGCGGGTACCCTTGGCGGTTCACTTCTTGAACGACGGGAACGCCTGATGGATTACCAGCTTGTGATCAAGTTCTGGCGAAAGTCGCTGGACGACGAGGCCTTTCTGGCCACCCTGGAGGCCGAGCTGACCACCGCGCTCGGCAAGGCCGCCACGCTGGACGGCTACGACGTCAGCGCGAAAGAGATCAACCTTTTCATGTTCACCGCAGATCCGCGCCCGACGTTCCGGAAGACCAAGGATGTGCTGGAGGCGATGGGCGTGCTGCACAGCGTGTCTGCAGCCTACCGGCTGGTGGGTGGTGCGCAGTTCACTTCGGTGTGGCCGCTGCGGATGGCGCGGAAGTTTACGTTGCCGTGAGAGGCTGCCGTTCCAGCTGCCAATCCGGCATTTCCGATTGCGGTACTCCGGCGGCTATGCTCGCTGATACACAGTGATGGATCGCGTCATGCGCATGTTCGTACTGCCCCTGTTGTTGCTTGCTACGTCCGTCGCACCCTCGCTGGCTTCCGAGCTGGCGCCGTCCATGCCGTCCGCACCCAGTTCACCGCTGGTCATTGGCGAAACATTCACCGTGCAGTCGACGGTGCTGGGGGAGACCCGCCGGATCAACGTGTACCGCCCACGGCCATGGGGGCTGGACCCGGCCGCGCCGCTACCGGTGCTGTACATGCCCGACGGCGGCATCGACGAGGATTTCCTGCACGTGGCGGGGCTGTTGCAGGTGTTGTCCGGCAACGGCAGCATACGTCCCTTCCTGCTGGTCGGCATCGAAAACACCGAGCGTCGCCGCGATATGACCGGCCCCAGCAATGATCCAGAGGATCGGAAGATCGCACCACGCATCGGTGGGTCGGCGGCGTACCGGGCGTTCCTGCGCGATGAGCTGATGCCGGAGGTGCGCAAGCGCTATGCGACCACCAACGAGCGTGCGTTGATCGGAGAATCGCTGGCGGGCCTGTTCGTTGTCGAAACGCTGCTGCAGGACCCCGGGCTGTTCACCAGTTACATCGCGCTCGACCCCAGTCTGTGGTGGAACCGGGGGCAATTGCTGGCCGACGCACCGAAACAGCTGGTGGTCGCCCGCCACATGCAACCACGGGTTTTCCTGGCCAGCAGCGGTCAACTGCAGTTGGCGGCCACCACGCTGCAGTTCTCAACGCTGCTGCAGCAGGCATCGCCCTCGCTGCTGGTGAGGTACCAGCCGATGCCGGAGGAGACCCATGCCACGATCTATCACCCGGCGGCCCTGCAGGCGTTGCGCGCGATGTTTCCGGCGCCGGCGCCTGCTTCGCCATGAGCAGGGCCTGACGACAGACAACAAAAAAGCCGGAACCCCTTGTTTGAAGGGAGGTTCCGGCTTTCTGTGGTGCTTGTGGGACCGTCTAATGGTGGAGGTGGGCCCTACTAAATGGGCATCGCAACCAATTGATTCGGATGGATAAATATCGCGATCAGGGGCGAGATGCCCCCAACGATGCCCCCGAGCTATGCGGCCTTGCCCTGGTCGCGTTCGGTGATTCGCTCAATGATCCAGCGGTCCACTTCCGATTCGACCCATGCCGCCATGGTGCCTAGGTGGACCGGCGCCGGGAAGGTCTTTGCCTTGACGCGATCGTAGATGGTGGTTTTCGACATGCCGACTCGGTCCTGCACTTCCTTCAGACGGAGCAGGCGCGGCGGCGGGGTTTGGCTATGGGTCGTAGAAAGGTGGAACGCTACGAGACAGCCATCATGCTGATGGCGAACTGTAGTCACCGTCCGGTATCGAGCCGCCAGTACCTCAGTCTTGTGGAGCTGGGCTTTCAGCGTGTCAGGGGCATCTGGAAGGTCGATCCATTGCTGCGTAGACTTGACGAAATTTTAATGCGGAGCAGGGGATGGCAGCACACGTCGAGCACGAGTTCACGGGTAAGTTCGTCCTAGAGGAGGAACACCTTCGTAAACTGGATCAGATGATCAGGCAGAAATGCCCCGCCGAAGGCAAGTACAACATCTCGGTGAAAAGGACAGACTCTGCTGCCTACACAACCCACAATATTGATGATCTGTGCGCCGAGGAGAATGGGCCATCTGCAACTATCTCCGCGATAGCCTTCTTGGTTGATTCAGACGAGCTAACTGTCAAGCTGGTCTTCGTGAAGGACAAGGAGACCAACCTCGAAGTAATCGGCGACGAGCGTGGAGAAGTATTTCTCATTGCAGGAGACCTGCGTTCGTACATCGATGCTGAAGTCATGAGGTGGCGTGGACTATTTCGAGGAGGGCTTCTGAAACTCTTGGTGCCCGTAATAATGTTCATGATGCTTGGTGTTGCCTTCGGTTTCACATTCTTTAATCAAGCCTCTTCCGCACAAATAGATGAGGCTCTTGCAAGTCGCGATCTTCTAACCAAAATGGACTTTTTGATTGCGCAGCGGCCGGAGGTTCGCCTTGCCTCCTTCTCGTGGGCCATAGCGATTCCGTTGATTCTGATGGGCCTTTTAACGTTCGATTTGCACCTCAAGGTGGTGAAGTATCTGTTCCCACTGGATGATTTTTTCATCGGGAAGAAGAAAAATTTGCTCCAGAAGAAGGCGGCTTTGCGTCAAAACCTGTTCTGGGTCGTCATCGTGACCACGGTTATATCTGTAGCGGTCGCTTGGGCGTTTCAGCAGAGGAGCTGACGCTTGACGGGTGCACACCTCTAGCCTCAAATTTAAGTCACGATGACATAGAAGCCTCCGGTTCCCGCCGGGGGCTTTTCTATTTGCCGCGTCCCAGACCGGATCAACCCTTGCGCCCAGCTGGCAGCGGAGCCGGCGCCCTGACAGAGAAAGCCCATGGCTCGCATCACTCCCCAACAAGCAGGCGGCGTGAACGTCGTGGCGTTCCTGGAGATGCTGGCCTGGTCCGAGGGCACCGACAACGGCAAGCAGCCCACCAAGGACCACGGCTATGACGTGATCGTGGGAGGCAAGCTGTTCACTGGCTATGCCGACCACCCGCGCGAGCTAGTGTCGCTTCCCAGGCTGGGCATCAAGTCCACGGCCGCCGGTCGCTACCAGCTGCTCTCGCGGTACTACGACGCGTACCGCCGTCTGCTGGGGCTGCCGGACTTTTCTCCGATCAGCCAGGATCTGATCGCTATTCAGCAGATCAGGGAGCGGCGGGCGCTGGACCTGATCAAGGCTGGCCATGTCGTCAAGTCGATCAGCTTCGTCCGCAACATCTGGGCGAGCCTGCCGGGCGCGGGGTACGGGCAGCACGAACGGAAGCTGGATGACCTGCTGGCGGCCTACCGCAAAGCCGGTGGCGTGGTCGTGTCATGACCGAGGAAACCGTCCCGTGGTGGATGGCCGGCGGTCTCGCCGCATTCTGGGTAGCAAGGGAAACGTGGGGCGCGCTGCTCTCCCGCCGCAAAGAACGGACCGAGACGGACGCCAACGTCGACCTACTGAACGGATTGGTGCAGCGCGTGAAGTCGCTGGAGGAATCCCAGGCGGCGACCACGCTGCAGCTGGCCGAGGAAATCAAGTTGCGCATGACGGCGCAGGAAGAGGCCCACCGACTGAGGCTGCGGGTTATGTCGTTGGAGTCGGCCATGCGCCAAGTGGGCGCGGTGATCCCGCCGGAGATGCCGTGATGATTCGTCTCTACGCCTTGCTCGTTGCTGCGGCACTGGCCTTGTCCTTCTGGGCGGGCTGGTCCTGGCGCGGTGACCGCGCCGAGGGCGCAGAAGCCCGACAGCAGGCAGGCGCCAGCGCCGCCGTGGTGGAGCAGGTCAACAAGGCCCGCGTGACCGAGCACACCCACGCCGACACCTTGGCCACCATCGGAGCGAAGCATGAAGAAGACCGCACTGCGGCCGAGACCGTCCCTGCTGCTGTTGTGGCTGAGCTGCGTGCTGGCACTGTCCGGCTGCGCCACGACCTCGCCACCTGCCACACCGGTCGCCTGGACGATAAGATCTGGTGGGTCGAGGTGGACCGTCATCTTGACGATCAGCACCGCGGACGCCGGCTATGCACCAGCTACGAGCAGGGCGTAATCGGCTCGGAGCTGTGGGCGGTCAGGCACCAGCAGCGGCTTCGCCTGGAGATCGACCAGCGCGAGGTGGCCCGAGCGGCCGCGAGGAAGAACCGGACCTGGTAGACAGTCAGCCAGCGTTGCCTCCGTATCGGCGCGTGCGACCGCCGGAGGCGACAGTGGCTGCATGGATCAGAAGAGCATCGGCAAGGCGCGCTGGGCGCGCGCGAGGGCGGCTTTGCTATGGCAGCAGGCCGACCACCTGGACATGAATCACAGCGGCGACTGGCGGGCGAGGGCGACTCGACGGCGGGGCGCTAACCGCCTCCGCGCCGAGGCCGCGCGGTTCGACGGCATCGCCAACCGGCTGCAGCCTTTGGAGGACGACCAAGCCGCCTGATTGTCTGACCCCAAACTGACCCCAGGCCACTGGTAAGCCGTTGATTTCCTGAGGCCGCCAATGATCGCGGGTGATCGGCTTAGTCGTTGTTTCTGTTGATCTTCCGCGACCTTGACATGGTAGGGGTCAGGCCGGTCTATCCAATCGGCGACCAAGGCTCATCCTTACGCCTTCCGGGTTGAGGTCAACCATTTGCACCACGGTCTGGCTGGGCGCGACTTTTAGAACGGCCTCCCGCACTGTGTCGGAGACGCGGCTCCCCAGGAGAATTCGGGTCAACTTGCCGGGCATATCGATGTACGTTCGCTCCGAGATGAATCTCCATTCCGATTCGTAGCGCCAGTGCGTTGTCTTGTGGGTGAGCGCTTCGATGGTCTCTGAAGGCATGAGCAGGCCGATGTTGAGCTTGGGCAGCTCAGTGGCGTAAGTGACTTGGTGTAGCTCGGGCGTGTTCTCGTCGATCTCGAACTCAAAAGCCATGCCGCGAAAGCTATCGGCGTAGAGTGCCCACATGCGCACGTCGTGCCAAGCAGCGGAAAGACTGCAGACCCGCGATGGACCTGAAAGAGAGTTGGTCGCCAGATCCGAATAGATCAATCGGGCCTTCTGCGCGCCAAACCCTTGGCCAAACTGCATGAAACCGGCTGGCGCGACGAAAGCCCGGAACTGACCCTCGAAGGGGTCGTTGAGGTCAGAGTAGGCAGCGCAATAGAGACGCTCATGGATGGCGATGTCTAGGGCGTATAGGGCGTCTTGAGCCGACTTGAACTTGTAGAGCAGCATCTGCGGACACACCTAAGTGTTGGCGTTCGCCGATTGTATGCCGCGCCCACACCGCGACCTAGGAGAAATCAATCCTGTGGCGCCCGTGCAAATTCCGTGCAACACGCAAAAAGAAAAAGGCCCGCATCGCTGCGAGCCTTTAAAAAATGGTGGCCGGGGACGGAATCGAACCGCCGACACGGGGATTTTCAACCCTAGCGCCGACTGCAACGGAAAGAGTGCGTCCTGGCGGTGAATCAAGCGGGAGTAGTGAATCAAAGGTTCATTTTCCCGCGCTGCATCATATCCCTAAGTTTTCGCAAGCGACGGTAATACGCGAGGATCACGCGAAGTCTAGACAAGGGGCTATTGTCCAGTTTGTTGAAGCCATCGCTAAGGTCTTGCCAGTTAAGGGAATCGAAAAATGACTGGATAAATGCTTCAAGCTGGGAAGACTGATTAGGACTCAGTGAAGAGCTTCTGACCGAGCTATGGTCATCGAAGCCAGAAAGCTTTTCCTTTCTGAAATATACGTAAACTGCGCTGTACAGTGCCTCGGTTTTCTCAAACGTAGAAGGGGGCGCGATTCTGCGAATCGAATCCTCAATGTGTTCGGTTAATTCGGGTAAAGCGTCGAGTTCAATAAATCCGGGCGAGGCGTAATGCAGTCGATTGATCTTCGGGCGGTGGATGGAGGGAATTACACTCTTCAAGCCGGAAAATATATTGACGGCATTGATTCCGCCATGCCATCTTGACATAATCTCAATCAGCTTTTCTCTCACCGCTGGTCGGTAAGAGTAGTTCAATCCATAGTGGAATGAATAAAGCTGGGTTATCAGTTTGGATATCGCCGAGACATCTTCAAGATAGAGTTCTCCATTCAGTTTGAAGTTGTACAGTTTGGTGACTTCTTTGGCAAGCTCAACCGCCGCAGGTGTTGCGAACTCTAAATTAAGAAAAGAGTTCACTGTCGGTAGATACTCTTGAGGCAATTGTTCTGCTTTGAGGGCAACAAAATTGCTTCGTTTGCCGGAGGATCCGACATCGTACAAGTAGAGTTCGCCGGCCCGCTCAATTACTGCTCGAAGTGTAATACTTGCACTGAGATATTCGCGGAGCGTTTCTCTTGCGAGTTGGGCAATGCACCATCTGTTTTTGTACTTGTCGCAATCTAGCCAAACAAAGAGAGCGTCATCATCACGCTCGGACTTGAATAGGCTCACGAAGGGCCCATCTAGCTCAATGAGATCGGCATTCCATGTGAATTGAGGGAGCTTCTTGCCAGAAAATTGTTTGCCGGCAAGAGATTTCATCTTTTTGATCGTAACGCTCATGGCAGCGGGCCGATAATGTTGAAGGCGCTGTCGATGTTAATTCCAGCGTAAGGATGGAAGTCAAAGTGCCCCGATCCAGTAATTGGTGTGCAAACCCCATCGCTTGTCGAAATGATACCCTCGGCGAGGTGAGTTCCAAGGGAATTGGGTGCGTTTGGGTTCGACTCAAGCACGGCTGCATATCTCGCGCGAGCCTTGTCTTCCGCGCTATACATGGAAAGCGCAAGCATGCTGCAGGCCGTATCAGCTTTGGCATTATGCATGCGTTGCGGTTTTATCTTGCCGGCAGGCAAGAACGACCGTTGACCCATTGGGTCAAAGACAAATCGAAAGCAATTGCGAGTTGCGCCGACTGCGTCAGCAGGGGGGCATTGACCACCTGACGGCAGAAGCGCGATGTCTGCGGCGTATAGTAAAGGAGGCACGTTTTTCAATTCCATTTGAACGTCCGGAGGTTCGCATGCCCGGACAGTGCATGCAAGCGCCGTGGGGGGGCGAGGAGGGCCGTTCCTTGTAGAAGCGTCCCAAGGCGAACTACGCTTTTGACCTTGGCTGGGTCTGGGGAATGGCCTAGCCCATTCGTAGCCGATCTAGGTAGTCCGCCCACTCCTGCATCATCCCTGTGCGCTCCACCAGGTGCGTGGTCCGGTTGTAGGCCCGGCCGTTCGGGTCTTTTACTGGGTGTGCCAACTGGTGCTCGATGATGTCCGGGCGGTAGCCCAGCGCCTCATCCAGCAAAGTACGCGCGGTAGCTCGGAAGCCGTGGCCAGTGGCCGTGTCCTTGTCGAATCCCAGCACCCTGAGCGCGGCCAGCACTGCACGCTCCGACATGGGGCGCCTCACGCTCCGCCCGCCAGGAAACACGTACTGTCCTCGTCCGGTGAGGGGGTGCAGCTCACGCAGCAACTGGATTGATTGCGAGGACAGCGGGACGAGGTGTGCCCGCCTCATCTTCATTCGCGCCGCCGGGATGCTCCAGAGGGCTGCGTCGAGATCGATCTCCGCCCATTCTGCCTGCCTGAGCTCACCAGGCCTTACAAACAGCATGGGTGCCAGCTTCAGCGCTGTCTGGACGATGATCGTACCCCGGTAGGAATGCAGGGCGCGCAGCAGTTCCCCCAGGTCAGCCGGTTCGACCACGGCCGCATGGTTTCGCTCAGGGGCTGGGGGCAGGGCTCCCCGCAGGTCAGCGACGGGATTTCGCTCTGCACGCCCGGTGGCGATCGCATACCGCATGATCTGGCCACAGTTCTGCATGATCCGATGGGCCGACTCGATCGCGCCCCGGGCTTCGATGCGTCGCGCCACCCGCAGGAAGTCGGGGGCGGTCAGCTCGCCTACCGGTCTGAATCCGATCCAGGGGAATACGTCGTTCTCCATCCACGCCACGACCTTCACCGAGTACTTCGGCACCCAATCTCGCTTGCCGAGCCACTCGCGCGCTGTCACTTCGAAGGTGTTGGACCCGAGTTCGGCTTTTGCTTGGGCGACTGCCTTGCGGTGTTCGCCGGGATCAATACCGCGAGCGAGCATCTGGCGTGCGTCCTCGCGTCGCTGCCGGGCAAGGGCAAGGGGCACGTCCGGGTAGACGCCCAGGGCCAGGCGCTTCTCCTTCCCGTCGAATCTGTATTTCAGGCGCCACCACCGACCATCCTTAGGGGAAATCTCCAGGTAGAGGCCGCCGCCGTCGAAGAGTCTCTGGGTCTTCTCGGTCGGCTTGGCGCGCCGCAAGGCAAGATCGGTAAGTGGGGGCATCTGGCTGGGGGCATGGGGTAGATGCCCCAGAATATGCCCCCACGGTCTCACGGCCTGCAACGCACGGTTCCGAACGATTCCGGAAATAAAAAAGCCCGGGAACCCTTGTTATGTAAGGGTTCCCGGGCTTCTTAGGATTCTTTCGAACCCTTCATTGGTGGAGGTGGGCGGAATTGAACCGCCGTCCGAAGGCACTCCATCCCCGGTACTACATGCTTAGCTCACCGTTGAATCTCATCCTGTGGCAGCACGGTGTGCAAAGCGCACCCCAGGACCAGCCTGCTTTAGTTAAGTCGTGACTGACAGGCAGCCATCACAACCGGTTCCGTGATAATGACCCTACATCTACGAGCACGGGCACAAGTAGGTTCGGGGGTTCGCCTAAGGCGGCTGTAGAACTAAACGCTAAAGCTGTTTTTAGGCAGCGATTGCGAAGTCGTTCGAACCGTAGTTGTCGTCGTTGGCAACTAAAAGTTTGCTGCTGGATTAACGAGGAAAGCTGCCCCCTCGGCATGCACCAAGTAACTTCACAACCCCCGTCGAAACCAATGCACCCCCGGTTTCTTCAAGAACCGCACTTCATCCGGAAAACAGCACCGGACTCCTACTTGACGGGTTGGATGCTACTCCAATCCAGCTGAACAGTCACCTTGCCGGTCCGCGCTTACTTCTGCAGCTGGCGGCGGCTGTCGGCCTTGTGGCGGGCTTTTTCCTTCTTCAGGCGATTGTGCTCGTTGCGCACGGTCATCGCCTGCTTCTTGGCCTGCGGCTCAACCCGGGCCATCAGCGATTCCACCTGGGCCACCAGGCGGCGATGTTCCAGGGTGTCGTAGCTCTGGGCCTCCGAGGCCGCGCGCTTGGCGTTGCGGATCAGGTAGGTCAGCACTTTGAGCAGCGCGGCCGGGTCCATGGCGCGGGCGAGTTCGTCAAAGATGAACTCCAGCGCCGCCACGTCGGCGCGCAGGGTGGTCAGTTCGTCCGCCGCCTGTGCGGGTGCCGGGGTAGTTTCAAGAGTCACGCGCGGATCCTTTCCGTATCAATGCGGGGATTCTGACAGCTGTGCGGGGTTGGCGGGGAAAGATCGTTGTCTCGCCCCTGTCAGCTGGTCGATGCCCCCTCAGCCCGGCGCTCCCACCCTCGGTGCACTGCCATGCCGACCAGCATCGACGGCACGAACCACAGCGCTTCGTTGGCGGCGTAGCCGGCACCGACCAGCGCGGGCCCGGGGCAGTAGCCGGCCAGACCCCAGCCGATGCCGAACAACGCTGCGCCGCCGAGCAGACGCGTGTCGATCCGTTGGCTGTTGCTGAGATGGAAGCGATCTGCCAGGCGCGGCCGCGGTGTTCGCAGCACGAAACGGAACAGCAGCCCCGTGGTCGCGACGGCGCCGCCGAGCACGAACAGCAGGGACGGGTCGAAAGCCCCGGTGACATCCAGGAAGCCGAGGATGCGCAGCGGATCGGTCATGCCCGAGACCGCAAGCCCGAGACCGAACAGGGCGCCCGCACCGAGCGCGGCGAGGATCTGTCGGCTCATGCGATACCCGCGAGATGGCGGACGATGAAGGTGGTCAGTATCGCGGTGCTCATGAACACCCCCACGGCGACCAGCGAGCGCAATGAGAGCCGGCCCAGCCCGCAGACGCCATGGCCGCTGGTGCAGCCGCCACCCAGCCGGGTGCCGACGCCCACCAGCAGCCCGCCCACGACCAGCAGGATGGGCGGAAAGCCGATACGCGAGGGCGCGGATGCGGGCAGCCAGTGCAGTGCGAATGCACCGGCGGTGATCAGACCGAGCAGAAACGCATAGCGCCACGCGGTCTCGCCACGCTGCGGAAACAGGGCGCCGGCGGTGATGCCACTGATGCCGGCGACGCGGCCGTTGAGCCAGAGCAGTGCGGTGGCCGCGAGGCCGATCAACACCCCGCCAGCCAAAGAGGTCGCCCAGTAAGGCGTCATGGCTGATAGCCCGCGGTGGAGGGACGGTGCTTATAAGGCATGGGCGTGCCCTGTAATTTAGATAAATCTAAATTAGGGTTGTCTCAGGTAAAGTGCAAGCCATGCGTGATGCGAACCCCACCCCACATCCCACAGCGGCCACTCGTGCTGCAGAAATGGCCGCCCAGGCGGACCAGGCCGCCGCGCTGCTCAAGGCGCTGGCGCACCCCGCGCGGCTGCGTGTGCTGTGTCGCCTGGTGGAAGGCGAGGCGTCGGTAGGGGAGCTGCAGCCGTTCAGTGGACTGGGCCTGTCGGCGCTTTCCCAGCACCTGGCGGTTCTGCGTGGGATGGCGTTAGTGACCACGCGGCGCGAGGCGCAGACGATTTTCTATGCGTTGGCCGTCTCCCCGGCACTGGGTGTGCTGAAGGCGCTGCATGAAGCCTATTGCCCGGACGGGCACGCCGAGGCGGTCTGACCCGGTGGGTCAGAGCGACTTGCGCAGATACATGCGCTGATGACCAGGCGGAAAATCCTGCAGCCGACCGAACATTTCATAGCCCTGCTTGAGATAGAAACCCTCGGCCTGCCAGGAGAAGGTATCCAGCGTCACGGCGTGCGCGCCGAGCGCGCGGGCCTGCTGCTCGGCCTCGGCCAGCAGGGCCTGGCCCAATCCTTCGCCGCGGCGGGTGTCATCCACCCAGAGCGCATGCACCATCAGCCAGCCGCCACAGACATCAGCGGCGATCCCGGCCACGACCTGGCCGGCGCCATCATGTATGACCCGGTTGACCGGCTGGTCATCCAGCGCATCGCCACTGGCGGCTTGGTTGAAGGCCAGCAGGCCGGCGAACACCGCGCGGGTGTCCTCCGCGCTGGCGGGCTGGATCACCGGGGCGGGCGACGCCGGCGCCATCAGGCGTCGCGGTTGTGCCGGCGCATGGTGCGCGACTTCTCGCGCGCCCAGTCGCGGTCCTTCTCGGCATCGCGCTTGTCGTGGGTCTGCTTGCCCTTGGCCAGCGCGATCTCAAGCTTGATGTTGTTCTTGCTCCAGTACATCGCGGTGGGCACGATCGTGTAGCCATCGCGTTGCACCTTGCCGATCAGCTTGTCGATCTCGCTGCGATGCAGAAGCAGCTTCCGTTCGCGACGGTCGTTGGCCACCATGTGGGAGGAGGCCTGGATCAATGGGGTGATCTGCGCGCCGATCAGGAAGATCTCCCCATCGCGCACGTAGGCGTAGGCATCGATGATGTTGCCGCGCCCGGCGCGGATCGACTTGACCTCCCAGCCCTGCAGGGCCAGGCCGGCTTCGAAGCGATCCTCGATGTGGTACTCGTGACGGGCACGCTTGTTGAGCGCGATGGTTTTGTTGGCCGTCGCGCCCTTTGCTTTATCCTTGCCGCTGTTCTTGCTCATTTCCCTATTGTCTCCGATTCGGGCACGCCCGGTCGATTCATCCGACATCTGTATCGCATGCCAACTATCCGACGTAGTGCCCTGGTCGAACATTCGGCTACCCGTATGTTCGACCTGGTCAATGATATTGACGCCTATCCGCGCCGCTTCCGGTGGTGTTCGGCCTCGCAGATCCTGGAGTCCGGCCCGGACCGACTGGTCGCGCGCCTGGACCTGGGCTTTGGGTCGTTCTCGACCTGGTTCATGACCGAGAACACGCTGCAGCGCCCACACAGCATTGATATGCAGCTCAAGGACGGGCCGTTCAAGCGCCTGCACGGGCGCTGGGAGTTCCACTCGCTGGCCGAGGACGCCTGCAAGGTCAGCCTGACGCTGGAGTTCGAGCCTACCTCGCGCCTGCTGGGACCGGCCCTGGCGCTGGGCTTCCAGGGGCTGGCCGACCGCATGGTGAATGATTTCGTCCGCGTCGCCGACGCCCAGGACTGAGCGGTGATCACGGTCGAGGTGGTGCTGGCCTGGCCTGATCGCGTCGACGCGAGGAGGTTGACCCTGCCTGAGGGGGCCACGGTCGCCGATGCCATGGACGCCGCGGACATAGAAGGCAGCGCGCAATGTCCGGCCGTGGCCGTGCATGGCCTGGTGGCCAAGCCGGATCAGATGTTGCGCGAGGGCGACCGGGTCGAGCTGCTACGTCCGCTGCTGGCCGACCCGAAAGACAACCGCCGCCGGCGCGCACGCGCCGGCAGCTGAGTGAAGAGGGCGGGCCTCAGCGGCCGCGCTTCTTCTTGTCCTTGGGCAGGTTGCGGCCGAACTGGCGCAGCGTGCTGCGGGCCAGCTCGGCGTCGTCGCTGGCGAAGTACTCGCCGTCCCAACGGGTGACCGCGTCGTTTTCGAAGTAGACGGTGAAGTTCTTCACTTCCGTCTTGCCCACGCGGTTCACGCGCTGGCTGGCGGTGTAGTCCCAGCGCTGGGCGTGGAACGGGTCCGCGATGGAGGGCGTACCAAGCAGGGCACCAACCTGCTGCTTGCTCTGGCCCACCTGCAGCTGACCGACGGCCTGCTCCCGGATCAGGTTGCCCTGATAGATGGGTTGCTTGTAAATGATGCCGCAGCCCGTGGTGGATAGGGCAACGGCGGCGACCAGCAGGAGATTGCGCATCGGGGAATGGCGTTTGGGGAAATCGAGTCGATGATACACTCCTGACGTGTCGCCGCGACCCAATCCGAGGCAGCTGGCGCTAAATCGCCAATGAACGGAGAAGTATGGAAACCCACGACCTGCGCAAAGTCGGCCTCAAGGTGACCCATCCGCGTATGCGGATCCTGGCGCTGCTCGAGCAGCGCAATGCCAGTCACCACATGACCGCCGAAGACATCTACCGCCAGCTTCTGGAGCACGGCGACGAGATCGGCCTGGCCACGGTGTACCGGGTGCTGACCCAGTTCGAGGCCGCCGGCCTGGTGCTGAAGCACAACTTCGAAGGCGGCCAGGCCGTCTACGAACTGGACCGCGGCGGCCACCACGACCATATGGTTGATGTGGACAGCGGCAAGATCATCGAGTTCGAAAGCCACGAGATCGAGGAGCTGCAGCGCAAGATCGCGGCTGACCACGGCTACGAGCTGGAAGAGCACTCGCTGGTGCTCTACGTCCGCAAGAAGCGTCGGTAACGGCTCGCTGGCCATCCCGATGCGATCAAAAAACCCCGGGCGTGCCCGGGGTTTTCGTTTTCAGGGTGAGGCGCCGGTGCCGGCGGGGCGCCGGCCAGCGGCCGGCACTACCCGGCCAGGGGGCCTCAGACCTGCAGCAGCTTGCGCGCCGCGGCCCGGGCTTCCTTGCTGACTTCCACGCCGCCGAGCATCCGGGCCAGCTCTTCCTCGCGGGCCTTGGTATCGAGCTTCTCGACCGCGCTCTGGGTCATGCCGTCCACCGGCGCCTTGCTGACCCGGTAGTGGGCGTGGCCCTTGGAGGCGACCTGCGGCAGATGGGTGACACACAGCACCTGACGCTTCTCGCCCAACGCGCGCAGCTTCTGCCCGACAATGTCGGCCACGGCGCCACCAATGCCCGAATCGACTTCGTCGAAGACCATGGTCGGCACCGCATCCAGGCCCAGCGCGGCGACTTCGATTGCCAGCGAAATACGCGACAGCTCACCACCCGAGGCGACCTTGCGCAGGGCGCGCGGCGGCTGGCCGGCGTTGGCAGCGACCAGGAACTCGACCCGCTCCGCGCCGTTCGGGTCCGGCTTGACCACGGTCTGCGGCTCGATATCGATCAGGAACTGACCGCCGCCCATGCCCAGCTCGCCGATCAGGGTGGTGGTGGTGTCCGACAGGGCCTTGGCGGCCTTCCGGCGGCTGGCGCTGAGTACATCGGCCACGCTCTTCCACTGGCCGGCGGCACGGTCGATCTCGCCGGCCAGGGCCTGCAGGCGCTCGTCGGCACCGCGCAGCTGCTCCACTTCGGCTTCCATGGCGTCGCGGTGCTCGCCCAGCGCTTCCATCGGCACGCGGTGCTTGCGCGCGAGGTCGTGCAGGCGGCCGAGACGGCGCTCGATATCCTCGAACTGCTCCGGGTCGGCATCCAGGTCGTCATGGACGCGGTCGAGCAACGACAGCGCTTCGTCCAGCTGGATGGCGGCGCTGTCGAGCAGGGCATCGACCTCGCCGAGCCGGCTGTCGTGTTCGGCCACGCGGGCCAGGTCATGGCGGGTCTGCTGAAGCAGCTGCAGCACTGAGACCTCGTCATCGCCGTTGAGGCGGCTGACCGCCACGTCGCAGGCGCCGATCAGCGCGCTGGCATGGGCCTGGCGGCGGTGGCTGCTGCCCAGGGTGGCGATCGAGGCCGGGTCCAGGTCTTCGCGCTTGAGCTCGCTGAGCTGGTGTTCCAGATAGCCGATCCGGTCGCTCACGTCGCCCTGGCGCGACAGCGCCTCGGCTTCATCGACCAGCGTCTGCCAGCGTGCCGCGGTCTGGCGGACCTGGGCGCGCTCGGCGTCGTTGCGGGCGAAGGCGTCGAGCAGCGAGAGCTGGGAGGGGCGCGAGAGCAGGGCCTGCTGTTCGTGCTGGCCGTGGATCTCGACCAGCATGCTGGCCAGCTCGGTCAGCTGGGTCAGCGTCACCGGGCGGCCGTTGATGAAGGCGCGCGAGCCACCGTCGGCGCGGATCACCCGTCGCAACTGGCACTGTTCTTCGTCGTCCAGCTCGTTGTCGCGCAGCCATTGGCGGGCCGGGGCATCGGCCAGCGGCGCGAATTCGGCCGAGAGCTCGGCGCGCGCGGCGCCGTGGCGGACCACGCCGCTGTCGGCGCGCAGCCCGGACAAAAAGCCCAGCGCGTCCACCATCAGCGACTTGCCCGCGCCGGTTTCACCTGAGACCACGGTCATGCCGGCGCCGAATTCCAGCTCGGTGGCGCGGACGACCGCGAAATCCTTGATCGATAGATGTCTAAGCATGGTCTACGTTGTACACGAGGGGCGTCTCCAAGCCGCGCACGCTAGCATGGGCCGGGGGCGTCTCCAATGACTTGCCAACGCCCCGTGCAGCCATTATCTAAGTGGGCGTCTCACAGGCTGATTCCATGCATCCTTCCGCGTCACATCTCGCGCCACGCGCCCGCCATCTGCTGCGGACGCTGATCGCCCGCCACATCCAGGATGGCGAGCCGGTCGGCTCGCAGACGCTTGCCCGGCATGCCGGCCTGGACGTCAGCCCGGCCACGATCCGCAACATCCTGGGCGACCTGGAAGACCTGGGGCTGCTCAGCTCCCCGCATACCTCCGCCGGCCGGGTGCCGACCGCGCACGGCTACCGGGTGTTCGTGGACAGCCTGGTCAAGATGCAGCCGCCGGGCGAGGGCGAGCTCAGCCGCCTGCGCACCGAGCTGGCCACCGGCACCGGCACCCAGGCCCTGCTCGGCAGTGCCTCGGAGCTGCTCTCGGCGATGAGCCATTTCGTGGGGGTGGTCAGTGCCCCGCGCCGGGAGCAGTTCGCGTTCCGGCATATCGATTTCGTGGCGCTGGACGCGCGCCGGGTGCTGGCGATCCTGGTGTTCGCCGACAACGAGGTGCAGAACCGGGTGATCGAGCCGCGCCGGGCGTTCAATCCCGGGGAGCTGGAGCAGGTCGCCAACTACCTCAATGCCAACTGCGCCGGGCGACCGCTGGCCGAGATCCGGGCCCGGCTGCTGCTGGAGCTGCGCGATGCGCAGTCGGAAATGGAGCAGCTGCTGGCGCACAGCATCGAACTGGCCGAGCAGGCGATGGTGCCGCCGGCCGATGACATGGTGCTGGCCGGGCAGACCCGGCTGATGGGCGTGCAGGACCTGTCCGACCTGGAGCGCCTGCGCGAGCTCTTTGACGTGTTCGCCAGCAAGCGCGAGATCCTGCAGCTGCTCGAGCGCACCATCCAGGCCCCGGGGGTGCGCATCTTCATCGGCGAGGAGACCGGGGTGATGCCGCTGGAAAGCGTCTCGCTGGTCACCGCCCCGTACTCGGCCGACGGCCAGGTGCTGGGCGTGCTGGGGGTCATCGGCCCGAAGCGAATGGCCTACGACCGCATGATTCCGCTGGTGGAAGCCACCGCCCAGGTGCTGGGGGCCGCGCTGGGGTCCCCCGCTGGCGGCGGATTGTCCCGCGATCGCGCATAAAGCGGCCCTGGACTCTTGAATCCCGTAGCCGCGCCCACATAGGGGTGGGTGGAGGCGGAGAGTCACCGCCAAGGATCCGGAAATGAACCAAGATCAGTCAGATATCGCATCCCAGAATCCCGCCGGCGAGCCGGCCGCTGAGCCGTCCCTGCAGCAGCAGCTGGACAGCCTGCACAACGAGCTGGCCTTGCTGCGTTCGGAGTCGCTGCGCGAGCGCGCCGACCTGGACAACCAGCGCAAGCGCGTTGCCCGCGACGTGGAACAGGCGCGCCGCTTCGCCAATGAAAAGCTGCTCGGCGAGCTGCTGCCGGTGTTCGACAGCCTCGACGCTGGCCTGAACGCCGCCGGCAGTGAGCCGAGCCCGCTGCGCGAAGGTCTCGAACTGACCTACAAGCAGCTGCTCAAGGTCGCCGCCGACAATGGCCTGACCCTGCTCGACCCGACCGGTCAGACCTTCAACCCGGACCACCACCAGGCCATCAGCCAGGTCGACGCGCCCGGCGCGGCGCCCGGCAGCGTGGTCCAGGTGTTCCAGAAGGGCTACCTGCTCAACGACCGCCTGCTGCGGCCGGCGCTGGTCGTGGTGGCCCGCGACTGATCCTCGGGTCGCTCAGCCGGGCATGGCCCGGCGCGTCGACCGGACGCTGAACGCGTTGGGTCGCCATCGGACACTGTGTTTGATGGACGGCTTGAAAGTGTTCGCAGCGTCCCACACATCCCATTCATAACCCGGCAGCTGCCGGATGTACCCAGAACTTTCAGGAGTCTCCCTCATGGGCAAGATCATTGGTATCGACCTCGGCACCACCAACTCGTGTGTGGCGATCATGGACGGCGGCAAGGCCCGCGTCATCGAAAACGCGGAAGGCGATCGCACCACGCCGTCCATCGTCGCCTACACCAAGGACGGCGAAGTCCTGGTCGGCGCCTCGGCCAAGCGCCAGGCCGTGACCAACCCCAAGAACACCTTCTACGCCGTCAAGCGCCTGATTGGCCGCAAGTTCACCGACGCTGAAGTCCAGAAGGACATCGCGCACGTGCCCTACGGCATCCTGGCCCATGACAATGGCGATGCCTGGGTGCAGACCAGCGACGGCAAGAAGATGGCCCCGCAGGAAATCTCCGCCCGCGTGCTGGAGAAGATGAAGAAGACCGCCGAAGCGTTCCTGGGTGAGACCGTCACCGAGGCCGTGATCACCGTGCCGGCCTACTTCAACGACAGCCAGCGCCAGGCCACCAAGGATGCAGGCCGCATCGCCGGTCTGGAAGTCAAGCGCATCATCAACGAGCCGACCGCTGCCGCCCTGGCCTATGGCCTGGACAAGGGTGACGGCCGTGACCGCAAGATCGTTGTGTACGATCTGGGCGGCGGCACCTTCGACGTGTCGATCATCGAGATCGCCAACGTGGACGGTGAGAAGCAGTTCGAAGTGCTGGCCACCAACGGTGACACCTTCCTGGGCGGCGAAGATTTCGACAACCGCGTCATCGAGTACCTCGTCGATGAGTTCAACAAGGACCAGGGCATCGACCTGCGCAAGGATCCGCTCGCCCTGCAGCGCCTGAAGGACGCCGCCGAGCGCGCCAAGATCGAGCTGTCCACCAGCCAGCAGACCGAAGTGAACCTGCCGTACGTCACCGCTGACGCGTCGGGCCCGAAGCACCTGAACATCAAGCTGACCCGCGCCAAGCTGGAAGCGCTGGTGGAAGACCTGATCAAGAAGTCGATCGAGCCGTGCCGCATCGCGCTGAACGATGCCGGTCTGCGTTCGAGCGACATCGGTGAAGTGATCCTGGTCGGCGGTCAGACCCGTATGCCGAAGGTGCAGCAGGCCGTGACCGAGTTCTTCGGCAAGGAACCGCGCAAGGACGTCAACCCGGACGAAGCCGTGGCACTGGGTGCTGCGATCCAGGGCGGCGTGCTGGGCGGCGACGTCAAGGACGTGCTGCTGCTGGACGTGACCCCGCTGTCGCTGGGCATCGAGACCCTGGGTGGGGTGTTCACCAAGATCATCGAGAAGAACACCACCATCCCGACCAAGGCCTCGCAGGTGTTCTCCACCGCCGAGGACAACCAGTCGGCGGTGACCGTGCACGTGCTGCAGGGTGAGCGCGAGCAGGCCCGCTTCAACAAGTCGCTGGCCAAGTTCGATCTCTCCGGCATCGAGCCGTCGCCGCGCGGCCTGCCGCAGGTGGAAGTGTCCTTCGACATCGACGCCAACGGCATCCTGCACGTGTCGGCCAAGGACAAGAAGACCAACAAGGAACAGAAGGTCGAGATCAAGGCCGGTTCGGGTCTGTCCGAGGACGAGATCGCACGCATGGTCGCCGACGCGGAAGCCAACCGCGAAGAAGACAAGAAGTTCCATGAGCTGGTCCAGGCCCGCAACCAGGCTGACGCGCTGATCCACGGTACCCGTACCGCGATCACCGAGCACGGCAGCAAGGTCGGCGGCGATGTGATCGGCAAGGTGGAGTCGGCCCTGGCCGATCTGGAAACCGCGATGAAGAGCGACGACAAGGCCCAGATTGAAGCCAAGTCGAAGGTACTGGAAGAAGCCGGCCAGGCCCTGTTCGCGGCCTCCGCGGCAGCCGAGCAGGGTGGCGCCGCACCGGGTCCGGATGCTGGTGGCAACAACGGCGCGCACGACGATGTGGTCGACGCCGAGTTCACCGAAGTCAAGGACGACAAGAAGTCCTGATCCGGCCATGACACGGGACGTTGTGCAGGCAACGTCCCGTTGTCGTCTCCCCTTCTGGTCCTGACAGCCGTATCCCGGCCTGTCGGGGCGCCCGGCGAAAGAGCGGACCTGGTGCCGCTCTTCCGCTTTGACGAATCCCGACTTCCGGAACCCGATTCAAGCTATGAGCAAGCGCGATTACTACGAAGTGCTGAGCGTGTCCCGCACCGCCAGCGATGAAGAACTGAAGAAGGCCTATCGCCGTTGCGCGATGAAATACCATCCGGACCGCAATCCGGGTGACAGCCAGGCCGAAGCATCCTTCAAGGAATGCAAGGAAGCCTACGAAACCCTGTCCGACGGCAACAAGCGCCGCATGTACGATGCCCACGGCCACGCGGCATTCGAGCACGGCATGGGCGGCGGTGGTGGTGGTCCGGGTGGCCCGGACATGGGCGATATCTTCGGCGACATCTTCGGCAACATCTTCGGCGGTGGCGCCGGCGGTGGTGGTCCGCGCCAGGCCCGTCGCGGTGCCGATATCGGTTACGTGATGGAGCTGGACCTGGAAGAAGCGGTGATGGGCGTGGAGCGCCGCATCGAGATTCCGAGTCTGGTCGAGTGTGATGACTGCAATGCCAGCGGTTCGGAAGATGGCAAGGTCGAGACCTGTTCGGTCTGCCGTGGCCAGGGTCAGGTGCGCATCCAGCGCGGTATCTTCGCGATGCAGCAGGCCTGCCACCACTGCAACGGCCGTGGCCAGATCATCCAGAACCCCTGCAAGACCTGTCACGGCAATGGCCGTGTCGAGGAAGACAAAGTGTTGTCGGTCAAGGTGCCTGCGGGCGTCGACACCGGTGACCGCATCCGTCTGTCCGGTGAAGGCGAGGCCGGTCCGGCCGGCACCCCGGCGGGCGATCTGTACGTGGAAGTGCGCGTGCGCGAACACGCGATCTTCCAGCGCGACGGCGACGACCTGCACTGCGAAGTGCCGATCCGCATCTCGCAGGCGGCATTGGGCGATACCGTCCGTGTGGCCACGCTGGGTGGTTATGCCGAGATCCGCATCCCGGCCGAGACCCAGACCGGCAAACTGTTCCGCATGCGGGGCAAGGGCGTGCGTTCGGTGCGCAGCCGCAGCGAAGGCGACCTGTACTGCCGCGTGGTGGTGGAGACCCCGGTCAACCTCACCCCGGAGCAGCGCAAGCTGCTGGAACAGTTCGAAACCACCTTCACCGGTGAGGAAGCGCGCAAGCATTCGCCGAAGTCGGCGACCTTCATCGATGGCGTGAAGGGCTTCTGGGACCGGATGACGTCGTAAGCGTCACGGGTTCCTGTGAACTACCGAAGGCCCCCTGGCGACAGGGGGCTTTTTTGTGCGCGGTCCACCGCTCGACCCACCTTCCGCCGCGCCTGGAGAGACTCGCAGGCGTAAAATGTCGGCATGAACGAATCCCTCGAAAGCCACCTGGTCCACGGCCGCCGCCAGCGCCCGGACGGTCCGTCGCCGGTCGACGTCATCTCGGTCCAGTCCCAACTGGTGTACGGCTATGCCGGCAACAGCGCGGCCGTGCCGCCGCTGCGCGCGCTCGGCGTGCGCGTGGCCGAAATCCCGACCACGCTGCTCAGCAACGCGCCGTTCTACGAGACCACGCGCGGCCGCGTGCTGCCCTCGGACTGGTTCGCCGATCTGCTGCTCGGCGCCGGTGAACGGGGCCTGCCACAGCGGGCGCGGATGCTGGTGTCCGGCTACTTCGGCAGCGTCGGCAACGGTGCGGCCTTCGCCGATTGGCTCGATGCGGTGCTGCCGTCCTCGCCGCAGCTGCGTTACTGTCTGGACCCGGTCATTGGCGACACCCACACCGGCCCTTACGTCGAGCCGGGCCTGGAAAACGTCTTCGCCGAACGTCTGCTGCCGCATGCCTGGCTGGTCACGCCCAATGCCTTTGAACTCGGCCGCCTGACCGGGATGCCGAGCCTGGCCCAGGATGATGCGATCGCCGCCTCGCAGGCGCTGCTGGCGCGCGGGCCGGAGTGGGTGCTGGCGCACAGCGTCGGCGGCGATCCAGGCCAGCTGGTCACGCTCGCGGTCAGCCGTGATGCCATCTGGCGCTGGTCCTCGCCGCATCTGCCGGTGGACGTGGCTGGCACGGGCGATGTGCTGATGTCGTTGCTGGTCGCCTTCCTGCTGCGTGGGGAACCCTTCGAACAGGCGATCTCGCGCGCCATCGCCGGCGTGCATGTCGCACTGGAGACCACGCTGGCCAACGGGCACGAAGAGTTCGATGTGCTGGCGGCGGCGCCGGCGGCACTGGCACTGCCGGATCGCTTCGTCGCCGAGCGCCTGGCGTGAGTCTGAAACCGGTGGTCGGCATCGTCGGCAGCGACGGTGCCTACGGGCGCTGGCTGCGCCGCTTCCTGGAGCAACGGCTTGGGCTGGACGTGATCGGCCATGACCCGGCCGATGCAGCGTCGGACAGCCCGGAGACACTGCTCGAGCGCGCCGAGGTGTTGATCTTCTCCGCACCGATCCGGCACACGCCCGCGCTGATCGCCGACTACGTGGCCCGCTCGGCCGGTCGCGAAGCCGACCGCCTGTGGCTGGATGTCACCTCGGTCAAATCGGCCCCGGTGGAGGCGATGCTTGCCTCGCAGGCGGAGGTGGTGGGTCTGCATCCGATGACGGCTCCGCCCAAGGCGCCCACGCTGAAGGGCAGGGTGATGGTGGTCTGCGAGGCGCGCCTGTCGCGGTGGCAGCCGTTCGTGCAGCAGCTGTGCGAGGCACTGGAAGCGGAATGCGTACGTGCCACGCCCGAGCACCATGACCAGGTCATGGCGCTGGTGCAGGCGATGGTGCATGCCACGCATCTGGCCCAGGCCGGTGTGCTGCGCGAATACGCGCCGCTCCTCGGCGCCTTGCCGGCACTGATGCCGTACCGCTCGGCCTCGTTCGAGCTGGATACCGCGATCATCGCGCGCATCCTCTCGCTCAATCCGGCGATCTACGAAGACATCCAGTTCGGCAACCCGCACGTGGCACCGATGCTGGACCGGCTGCTGGCCCAGTTGCAGCAGCTGCGCTCGCAGCTGGAGCAGGGCGATGACGCGGCGCGCGCGGCGTTCCGCCAGCAGTTGTTGCTGGACAACCGCGACAGCCTGGGAGCGGAGGTGCTGGCCGACGGCAATTACACCTTCGAGCGGGTCGGCTACCTGCTGGCCGATCTCACCGAACGCAACGCGATCAGTGTGCACCTGCCCGAAGACCGGCCCGGCTCGTTGCGCGAATTGCTGCATGTGTTCGAACGGCACCGGGTCAGCCTGGCCTCGATCCATTCTTCGCGGACGCCGGCCGGTGAGGTGCACTTCCGGGTGGGCTTCGTGGCAGGCAGCGATGCCCTCGCGCTGCAGGCGGCGGCCACCGAGATCGATGCCTCCGGTATCGGCCGCGTTCTGGTGCGCTGACACGGTGCGCTGCAGCATTCATCCACAGGGGGTGTGGATGATCTGCGCACAAACATGTGGATAAGTGCGTACGCGCCTTGCAGTAAAAGGCTGTCAAGATGCTTGGTCAAAAATTGACCAACATCCGCGTAACTTTTTTTCAACGCGTCAGGTGACGAGGGTCAGCTCGCCGCCCGCGGTGCGGAACTCGCGTCCGTCGCGGATCAGATGGCGGCCATCGGCAAGCTCATAGCGCGCACTCTGGCCGTTTCCTGAAGAGGCATCGGTCTGCTCATCCTTGAATTCGATGATGACATAATCGTCGCCGTTGGCGTCGGTGGCGGGGAACTGTCGGAACGACATGAAGCACCTCCTGCAGCACGTCCAGTGAGGGCTGCAGGATGCGATGGCCGATGTTACCGGCCCGTCATCAATCGATGAATTGCAGGCGCGCCAGTTCGGCGTAGAGACCGCCCTCGGCCAGCAGTTCGGCATGCGTGCCCTGGGCGACGATGCGGCCGTGGTCCATCACCACGATGCGGTCCGCCTTGAGCACGGTCGCCAGGCGATGCGCGATCACCAGCGTGGTGCGGCCGGCCATCAATCGCTCCAGCGCCTGCTGCACCGCGCGCTCGCTTTGTGCATCCAGTGCACTGGTGGCTTCGTCGAGCAGCAGGATCGGCGCGTTCTTGAGCAGGGCGCGCGCGATCGCGATGCGCTGTTGCTGTCCACCGGACAGGCGGGCACCGCGCTCGCCCAGCTCGCTGGCATAGCCCTCGGGCAGGGCCTGCAGGAACTCATCGGCCTCGGCGGCTTCCGCCGCGCGCTGCACTTCTTCGTCGGTCGCTTCCAGGCGGCCGTAGCGGATGTTCTCGAACGCACTGCTGGCAAACAGGGTCGGCTGCTGCGGCACCAGGGCCAGCTGCTCACGCAGCTGTGCCGGATCGACCTCGCGAAGATCCACGCCATCGACCAGAATGCGACCGGCGGCCGGATCGTGGAAACGCAGCAGCATCGACAGGATGGTGCTCTTGCCGGCGCCGGACGGGCCGACCAGCGCGACCGTCTCACCCGGGCGCACGTGCAGGTTCACATGATCCAGCGCAGCGGTATCGGGGCGTTGCGGGTAGTGGAACACCACATCCTCGAAACGGATCTCGCCGCGCAGTGGCTGCGGCAACGGGGTGGGATGGGCGGGGGCGGTGATCTCCACGTTTTCCTGCAGCAGTTCGGCGATGCGGCCCATGCCACCGGACGCACGCTGCAACTCGTTCCAGACCTCGGCCAGCGCACCGACCGAACCGCCGCCGATCAGCGCGTACAGGACGAACTGGCCCAGCGTACCGGCGCTCATGTTGCCGTCGATCACCTCGTGCGCGCCCAGCCACAGCACGCCGACGATGGCGCCGAACACCAGCACGATCGCGCTGGCGGTGACGATCGACTGGGCGCGGATACGCCGGCGGGCGGCACCGATCGCATCCCCCAGCGCGGCATTGAAGCGGCCGCGTTCATACTGCTCACGCGCGTGGGCCTGCACGGTGCGTACCGCGCCGAGGGTTTCCGAGGCCAGGCTGTTGGCATCGGCGATGCGGTCCTGGCTGGCGCGGGCGATGTTGCGCAGGCGACGGGCGCCGATGATGATCGGCAGCACCGCCAGCGGAATGCCAACCAGCGACCACGCCGCCAGATGCGGGCTGGTGACGAACAGCATCACCAGACTGCCGACCACGGTGACGCTGCTGCGCAGGGCCACCGACATGGTCGAGCCGATCACGCTGCGCAGCAGTTCGCTGTCGGCGGTCAGGCGCGAGACCAGCTCGCCACTGCGGCTGCGGTCGTGGAAGCCGGCGCCGAGCGTGATCAGGTGGGCATACAGGCGGCTGCGCAGGTCGGCGACCACCTTTTCGCCCAGCAGCGAGACGAAGAAGAAGCGCGCGGCGGTGGCCAGGGCCAGCACCACCGCGACCAGGAACAGCAGCGCGAACGCCTTGTTGATCTGGCCGCCGCTGGTGAAGCCGTGGTCGATCATCTGGCGCACCGCGACCGGCAGGCTCAGGGTGGCCACCGAGGACACCGCCAAGGCCACCAGCCAGGCACTGAACAGCCCGACGTGCCGTCGGACGAACGGCCACAGCGTGTTCAAGCTGCCCAATCGGCGCATCGGCGTGTCGTGCGGAGCGGGTGCGTCAGTCATTCGATGGGCCTGGTTCGATGCGGGATTCAATACGGACACGATCACGAGTGGCGTCGCGAAGGCGGTTTTTCAACGGCTCGACCTGATCGGCCGGCAAGCGCAGGTGCAGGTTCACGCCGTCGGCGGTGAACGCTTCGTCCACTTTCTCGGCCAGATGGGTGCCCAGCGCGGCATGCAGCGGGCCCAGATCCTCGAAGCCGGCCTGCACGTCCAGCTCGGCCATGGCGATCAGCGGCAGCCGCGGTGCCACCCGCAGGCACTCGGCAGCGGTGCCGCCATAGGCGCGCACCAGGCCGCCGGCGCCAAGCTTGATGCCGCCGTACCAGCGGGTCACCACGACCATGACCCGATCAAACCCTTGACCATCGATGGCGGCCAGGATCGGGCGCCCGGCCGTGCCGGACGGCTCGCCGTCGTCGCTGGAGCGATACTCGTTGCCGTAGCGGTACGCCCAGCAGTTGTGGGTGGCATCCGCCACCGCGACCTCCGCCAGGAATTCCAACGCGGCCGCCGCATGCTGGATAGGGGCGGCATGGGCGATGAAGCGGCTGTGCTTGATGTCCAGGCTGTGGCTGACGGCGGTGGCGAGCGTATCGGGCATTCCCACCATTCTAGTGGGGATGCCCGATCACCGTACGCCGCGCGTCAGTTCTCGAGCAGCTGGCGCAGATCGCGCGGGATGCGCACTTCCGGGTACTGCTGCAGATAGCGCTCCAGGCTGGCGCGCGCGGTATCCACATCGCCGGCATCACGTCGCTCGCGGATACGCTTGAGCCACTGCTTGCGGGGCAGGCTGGCATCGGCAGCGACGGCCTGATGCAACGCACGCACGGCATCGTCGGAAGCGGCCGGGGCCGCCATCGGCGCGGCGGCGCGCCGCATCACGCCGGGGGCGCTGGGTGCCGGCTTGGCCGGTGCGGCGCGGTCCATCCTGGAGCCGGTCACCACCACGCTGTCCAGCGCCGGTTCGTTCGCCTGCAGGGCAGCGGCCGATGCCGCCTCCGGCGCCGGGGCGGACATCATCGGTGCCGGTGCCGGTGCCTGCGCTGGCGCAGTAACAGGCGGTGCGGGTGCGGTGATCACTTCCGGGCGGGGCGGGGCGGCCGTCCGCGCATGCGCGGGCGCAGGCGCCGAGGTGGGCGCGGTGGAGGCCGCTGTGTCTTTCGCAATGCGCTCTTGCTGGACCGCGGGCGGTGCAGCGACGGGGGCCGGTGCCGGTGCGGCGTCCATTGCCGGCGCAGCCGCCGTCCCTGCGGTGTTTGATGCGGCGGGGCCTGGTGCGGGTGTGGCAACCGGTTCAGCCAGCGGCGGCGCGGGCGGATCCTCGGGCTTGAGCTGCCAGGCGATGCCGACGGCGAAAATCACCGAGGCGGCAAGGCCGAACACCGCAGGCAGGCGCGAACGCGGGCGAGGTGCCCGCACCGGCGCAGCCGGCGGCAGGGTCCAGGTGGCAGCGTCCGCCGCCGGTGCTTCAACGGCGGTGCGCGCGGCCGCGAGTACGGCCTCGTCGATCGCCGGTGCGGGACCGGTCGCGCTCGGCCGACCCAGCAGCCGGGCCAGTTCGCGCTCTTCTGGCGTCAGCGGATCCGGGCGGTTCATCCGCTCAACCCCGCACGTAGTTTGTCCATCGCATAACGCAGTCGTGATTTCACCGTCTCACGGCCGACGCCGGTGATCTCGGCAATCTCTTCCAGGCTCAGTTCCTGTTCCAGACGCAGTTGCAGCACCTCGCGCTGCTCGGGCGGCAGCTGCTCCATGGCCAGCTGCAGTTGGCGGCGCTGCTCGAAATCGGACAGTTGGGTTTCGGGCGTCCGCGTATCGGTGATCGCTGCGACACGTTCATCGGCGTCGATCGGGGCCGACGGCCGGTGCCGTGCGGCGCGCCAGTGATCGTTGAGACGGTTGTGAGCGATCCGGAACAGCCAGGTAGTGAAGGCGGCCTCGGGCTGCCAGCTGGCGCGGGCGGCGATCACACGCTGCCAGACATCCTGGAACATCTCGTCGGCCAGCGCGCCATCGCGCAGCTGGCGCAGCAGAAAGCTGTACAGGCGGCTGCGGTGACGGCCATACAGCGCCTCGAACGCACGCAGGTCGCCACCGGCCCAGGCCAGCATCAGTGCTTCATCGGTCGGCAGGGCAAGGGCGTCCACGCCGCACAGAGTAAGCGCTGCGGGGGTGTTCGCATAGTCGATGGGGAGCCGGGCGGCGCTGCTGGGGGGCATGGAAGGGGCCTGGGAGATAACCGGAACAACGTCCATCGGCGACCGATGGGGTTGATGCGCTTCCATTGCCCCCCGGTCTGCGCGTTATGCTCGCAGGAAGGGGAGGTGCCGGGCAGCCGGTACCCGTAGGGATGAGCAACGTGTCCAGTCAGATGGTGACCTCTGCAGTGCAATGCGATGGTGATGCGGTGATCCCTGCCGCCATCGCCAGGTCGTTGTGCGCCCTGCTGCCGGGCGGCGCCGTGGTCGCGCTGGCCTGGTCGGATCCAGTACTTGGCGAGGGCACCCAGTGCCATCCCGAGGGCGATGCTTCAAGCGCAGGTCCGGCCCTGATACCCCGCCATGGCATGGCCGCCGGGATGGCGTCGCAGCAATCCTGGACGCATCTTGGTGCCGAGCTGTCGCTGAGCGTGACGCTGCCTTCCGGCGATGCGCCTGCCGACAGCTGGTGGACGGCCGCCCGCAGTCTGTTCCAGGGCACGTTGTCACTGGCCCGGCAGCGTCGCGAAATCGCCTCGCTGGAGGAATCCAAGCGACTGCAACAGGCGTTGTATGAAATCGCCGATCTGGCTGGTGCGGATCTGGAAATGGGCGAGATGCTGCGGCATTTCCATCGCGTGCTCAATTCCCTGATGTACGCGCAGAATTGTTTCATCGTCGAGTACGACGACATCCGGCACCGGGTGCGGTTCCTGTACTTCGCCGATCAGAAGGATGACTTCGTCGCCGATCCGGACCGTAGTTACGAAGAACACGAAATGCCGCGCAGCCTGACCTTTGCGCTGTTGCGGCATGGCGAGCCGTTGAGTGGGCCGTCCAGCGAACTGCTGGCCGAGATGGAAGGTGAGCAGGGGCAGCGCGGCCCGGAAAGCCTGGACTGGCTGGGTGTGCCGATGCTGCGCGACGGCCGCGTCTGCGGTGCGATCGTGGTGCAGAGCTACGAGCACCGCGCGCGCTATGGCGAGGCCGATCGCACGCTGCTGGGCTATGTCGCCCAGCACATCCTCACGGCGATGGACCGGCGCCAGGCGCAGGTCCAGCTGGAGCGTCAGGTGGAGCGGCGCACGCTGGAACTGCAACGGGCCAATCGCAACCTGCAGGACGAAGTGGTCGAACGTCGCCGTGCCGAAAAGCTGCAGATGGCGCTGTTCAACATCGCCGAGCTGGCAATGAGTGCCGAGTCGCTGTCGCAGTACTACGGTCAGGTGCATGGTGTGGTTGGCACGCTGCTGGACGCGCGCAATTTCTATATCGCGCTGGTCAACGAAAACGGCGATGGCCTGGAGTTCGTCTACTCGGTGGATGAGTACAACCCCTCGCGAGCGCCACGTCCGTTCAGTGAGGGGCTGACCGAATTCATCGTGCGCAACCGCCAGCCGCTGCTGGCCAATCGTGAGCGTATCGATGCGCTGCGCGACAGCGGGGTTGTCCGCGAGTTCGGCGCGCGTTCGCAGTGCTGGCTGGGCGTGCCGCTGCTGAGCGATGACGATGTAGTGGGCGTGATCGTGGTGCAGAGCTATTCACCGGAGGTGGTATTCACTGTGCACGATCAGCGCCTGCTGACCTTCGTCGCACAGAACATCGGCAACGGACTGGCGCGCCAGCGCGACCAGGAGCGGCTGCGCAACGCGCACGCCGATCTGGAAAAACGCGTGGACGAACGTACCCGCGAGCTGGCCGACGTCAACGACAAGCTGCTGGGCCAGATCGGCGAGCGCCTGCGTGCGGAGCAGCGCCTGACCCATCAGGCCATGCACGATGCGCTGACCGGATTGCCCAACCGGCTGCACCTGCTGGATCGGCTGGAAGATGCCATCGTGCGCGCGCGTGGCAGCGAGGGGCATGGTTTTGCGGTGCTGTTCCTGGACCTGGACCGCTTCAAACTGGTCAACGACAGCATCGGGCATGCTGCGGGCGATCAGATGCTGGTCGAGGTGGCCAAGCGCATCGTGTCGATGATGTCCGCGCAGGACGTGGTCGCGCGGCTGGGCGGTGATGAGTTCGCGATCCTGCTCCAGTGCGGCGACGGTCTGGCCTCGGCCCTGGAATTTTCGCAACGCATGCTCGTCGCACTGGAAGAATCGATGTGGGTGAAGGGGCGCGAACTGTTCCCGTCCGGCAGCCTGGGTATCGCGATGTGGAACCCGCGCTACCGCAACGGCGAAGAACTGGTACGCGACGCGGATGCGGCCATGTACCGCGCCAAGGCGCAGGGCAATGACCGCTGCGCCGTGTTCGATGAGGCCATGCGCGAGCAGGCGATGCGCAGCCTGGACCTGGAGGCGGACCTGCGCCGGGCCATCATCAACCGGGATTTCGTGCCGTTCTATCAGCCGATCGTGCGCCTCACCGATGGCGAAGTGGTCGGCCACGAAGCGCTGCTGCGCTGGCAGCACGAGCGCCGCGGGCTGTTGCTGCCGAGTGCGTTCCTCGATCTGGGCGAAGAAAGTGGCCTGATCGAGCAGGTGGACTGGCTGCTGTATGAGCAGGTGATCACCCAGCTGGCGCGCGGTGGCCGCGGGTATCTGTCGGTGAACGTGTCGCCGCGACACTTCCGCTCGACCGATTTCAGTACGCGCCTGTTCGGCCTGATCGAAGCCGCCGGCGCCGATCCGCACCGGTTGCGGCTGGAGATCACCGAAGTGGCGCTGCTGGACGATGGTCCACGCACGCTGCGCATCCTGCAGACCCTGCGCGAGCGCGGGGTGCTGGTGCAGCTGGATGATTTCGGCACGGGCTTCTCGGCGCTGTCCTACCTGCACCGGTTCCCGATTTCGACGTTGAAGATCGACCAGTCCTTCATTGCCGGGCTGCACGGACAGGACATGCAGAGCACGCACGCGCTGGTGCAGGGCGTGCTGTCGCTGGCGCGGACGCTGGGCATCGAAACGGTGGGCGAGGGCATCGAGACCCAGGCCCAGCATGACACGCTGCTGCAGCTGGGCTGCGATTACGGCCAGGGCTACCTGCTCGGCCGGCCGGCCCCGATGGACACTGCCGCAGCGGCCTGAACCGCTACGGCAGCGGATGGATCAGCGCAGCGCGTTGGCGCGCTTTTCGTCGATCCACTTGGAGGCCTGTGCCGGCTCGTAGGCGCGCATCCAGGCCAGCATCTCGTCGATGTCCGAGCCGTACCACAGGTCCGCGCGCTGGGCCGGGTGCAGGAAGCGCTCTTCGACCATGCGATCGATCATGCCGATCAGCGGGGCGTAGAAGCCGTCCACATCCAGGAACGCGCACGGCTTGTTGCCGATGCCCAGCTGGCGCCAAGTCAGCATCTCGAAGATTTCTTCCATGGTGCCGAAGCCGCCGGGCAGGGCGACGAATGCATCGGAAAGATCAAACATGCGCGACTTGCGCTCGTGCATCGAACCAACGATTTCCAGCTCGGTCAGGCCGCGGTGGGCCACTTCCCAGTCCGCCAGCTGCTGCGGGATCACGCCGGTGACTTCACCGCCGCCTTCAAGCACGGCATTGGCCACGGTGCCCATCAGGCCGACGTTGCCGCCGCCGTAGACCAGGCGCAGGCCGTCGCGGGCGATGCGGTCGCCCAGCGCGATGGCGCGCTCGGTGTAGACCGGCTTGCTGCCGGGGTTGGAACCACAGTAAACGCAAATCGACTTCATTGGATCTTCCTGTTGTTCGAATCTGTAGCGACCGGAAACGAAAAAGCCCCGCCGATGACCGGTGCGCTGGTCTCGTGACGGGGTGTCGTTCCGCAGGTGCGGTGGCGAATTATCGCGCGTTTCGGGCGCGGAGGCCAATCGGGCGCCGGCGTAGAGCCGACCGTTGGTGGGCTGCGGTTTCTCGTGCCAACGGTCGGCTACCTCCGTGCGGGTTCATTCCCGCACGAAGGCCAGCCTCAGGCCGCCTGCGACTGTTCCCGGCGCGGACCTTCCTTCAACGCGCGGCCGACCAGGCCGACCAGCAGGTCCAGCTCCTCGCCGTCCATCCCGAAATGCGGGGTGAAGCGCAGCGAGTTCTCACCGCCATGGATCACATTGATGCCGTGGTTGCGCAGCCATTCTTCGGTGGAGCCGGTGCCGTAGCACTTGAACTGCGGGGCCAGCTCGCAGGAGAACAGCAGACCGGTGCCCTGGACCTTGGTGATCAGCCCGCCCAGCTCGGTCTTGAGCTGCTCCAGCTTGCGCACGGCTTCCTCGCCGCGCACGCGGATGTTCTCGCGCACCTGCGGGGTCAGCAACGACAGCGTGGCGCAGGCCACGTCCAGCGCCCGCGGGTTGGACGTCATGGTGTTGCCGTAGATGCCCTTGCGGTACAGCTGCGCGGCGTGCTCGGTCACGGCCAGCACCGAGAGCGGGAACTGGGCCGCATTGAGGGCCTTGGAATAGGTCTCCATGTCCGGCACGTCCAGGCCTTCGAAGCCCGGGTAATCCACGATCGAGAGCACGCCATGCGCGCGCAGGCCGGCCTGGATCGAATCCAGCAGCAGCAGGCTGCCGTGCTGGCGGGTCAGTTCGCGCGCAAGCGCATAGAACGCCGGCGGTACCGAGCGGCCCGGGTCGCCTTCGCCCATCACCGGCTCCAGGAACACGGCCTCGATGAACCAACGGTTCTGCTCGGCCTCGGCGAACACGCGCTTGAGCGCGTCTTCGTCATACGGGGCGATCGCGATGACCGTGTCCTCGCCGCGGTAGCTGGCCAGGTGCTGCATGTACGTCTTGCGGCTGGAATCGGAGTACAGGCCCGGGCGGTCGGTGCGGCCGTGGAAACTGCCCTTGACCACCACGCGCTTGATCTTGGCCCCGGCATGGCGGGCGCCCGGATCGGTCTGCAGCTTGGCGTTGACGTCGGCGATGCGGGCGGCCAGGCCCACGGCTTCCGAACCAGAATTCAGGCACATGAAGTGGCTGTACGGGCACCCGCCACGACGGTGGCCGATTTCCTTGCGCAGGGCCTGGATGAAACGCTGCTGGGACAGGCTGGGGGTCATCACATTGGCCATGACCTGCGGCGCGGCCATCGCCGCCATCACCGCCTCGGGGGTATGCCCAAAGCCGAGCATGCCGTAGCCGCCGGCGTCGTACAGCACCGCGCCCTTCAAAGTGACCACCCACGCGCCACGGGCGGCGAGGGCGACGTACGGGGTGACCGCATCATAGGCATAGAAATTGACGAAACCGTCCTGCATCGCCTCGATCTGGGCGCGTTCGTCCAGGCCCAGCAGATCGCCCAGATCGGCGCGCACGCGGTCGAACTCCGCAGCAGCAGCCTCAATGGCGGCGACCAGGGCGGGATGGCCCGCAGCCAGGCGTTCAAGGGTGGCGTCATCCAGGCCGGTGGTCAGGCGGGTGCCGGGCTGGGCGCGAAGGGGGGCGAGGCGTTCGATGAAGCTCATTGCAGATCTCCTGAAACGATTGGCGGCACGGTGGAAAAGCAAAACGCGCGTCTATTCGCGCGCGCTTCGGGCATTCCTGCTCGTGCATCAGACTTCCGGTTCGATGCTAACACGCGGTTTTTCGCGCGATAACCCCGCAAAACGCTGTTGCATAGCAGCATTTTGCGCGACGTTTGCCGAATCCTTCGTTGCTACCGAAGGCCAGTCGTACAATGGCCGACATTGCCTACACGTTGCCGTGCGCTGCCTTGAAGAAGTCCGATTTCAACTACGACCTCCCGCCTGAACTGATTGCCCAGGCGCCCCTCGCCGAACGCTCGGCCAGCCGCCTGATGGTGGTGCCGCCGGCCCCGGCCGCCTTCGAGCACCGTCAGGTGCGCGACCTGCCGGATCTGCTTCGCGCGGGCGACCTGCTGGTGTTCAATGACACCCGGGTGATTCCGGCCCGTCTGTTCGGCCAGAAGGCCAGCGGCGGTCGTGTCGAGATCCTGATCGAGCGTCTGCTCGGCGGCCAGCAGGCGCGTGCCCAGGTCGGCGCCAGCAAGTCGCCCAAGCCGGGCAGCCGGATCGCGCTCGACGCCGGTGGCGAGGCGGAGGTGCTGGGCCGCGACGGCGAGTTCTATGTGTTGCAGTTCCACGTGCCCGAGCCGCTGGAGCAGTGGCTGCTGCATGCCGGCCGGCTGCCGCTGCCGCCCTACATCCAGCGCGAGCCGGGCGTGGACGACCGCGAGCGCTACCAGACCGTGTTTGCGCGCGAGATCGGCGCGGTGGCCGCCCCGACCGCCGGCCTGCACTTCGATGAGGCCCTGCTGGCCACGTTGAAGAACAAGGGCGTGGACTTCGGCCACGTGACCCTGCACGTGGGCGCGGGCACCTTCCAGCCGGTCCGCGTGGACGACCTGAAGGAGCACGTGATGCACCGCGAGTGGCTGAACGTCGGCGCCGAGCTGGTCCAGCAGGTGCGCCGCACCCGCGCTGCGGGTGGCCGCGTGATCGGTGTCGGGACCACCGTGGTGCGTGCGCTGGAAAGCGCCATGCGCGAGGGCGAACTGCTGCCCTACGCCGGGGAAACCCAGATCTTCATCACCCCGGGCTACCGGATCCGCAGCGTGGACGCGATGGTGACCAACTTCCATCTGCCGGAAAGCACGCTGCTGATGATGATCTCGGCCTTCGCCGGCCAGGCCCGGGTGTTCGAGGCCTACCAGGCCGCGATCGCGGAGAAGTACCGCTTCTTCAGCTATGGCGATGCGATGCTGCTGTTCCCGCAGGGGGAATGACGGCAGCGGGGCAGGCGCGGCCGTTTTCGGCGACAATGGCAGACTATTTGCCCGAATGACCGCTCCATGTCCCGACTCCAGTTCCAGCTCCAGACCACCGACGGTCGCGCCCGCCGCGGCCGCCTGACCTTCCCGCGCGGGACCGTGGAAACCCCGGCCTTCATGCCGGTGGGCACCTATGGCTCGGTGAAGGGCATCCTGCCGGAGCAGATCCGCGCGCTGGGTGCGGAAATCATCCTGGGCAACACCTTCCATCTGTACCTGCGCCCGGGCCTGGACGTCATCGCCGACCACGGCGGCCTGCATGGCTTCGCGCGCTGGAACGGCCCGATCCTGACCGACTCCGGCGGCTTCCAGGTGTTCTCGCTGGCCCACCGCCGCAAGATCACCGAGCAGGGCGTGACCTTCTCCTCGCCGACCGACGGCGCCCGCGTGTTCCTGGGCCCGGAAGAGAGCATGCGTATCCAGAAGGTGCTCGATTCGGACGTGGTGATGATCTTCGACGAGTGCACCCCGTACCCCGCCACCGAGCCGGTCGCGCGCACCTCGATGGAACTGAGCCTGCGCTGGGCGCAGCGCAGCCGCAACGCGCACGATGAACTGGGCAATGACGCGGCGCTGTTCGGCATCGTGCAGGGCGGCGTCCATCACGACCTGCGCAGCCGCTCGGCCGAGGGCCTGCAGCAGATCGGCTTTGATGGCTATGCCATCGGCGGCCTGGCCGTGGGCGAGCCCGAGCACGAACGCAACGCCATGCTCGACCACATGCACCCGATCCTGCCGGCCGACCGCCCGCGCTACCTGATGGGCGTGGGCCGCCCGGAAGATCTGGTGGAAGGCGTCGCCCGCGGCGTGGACATGTTCGATTGCGTGATGCCGACCCGCAATGCCCGCAACGGCCACTATTTCACCTCGTTCGGCACGGTGCGCATCCGCAACGCCCGCTACGAGCGCGACATGGACACCATCGAGCCGGGCTGTGGATGCCATGCCTGCACCAGTGGCTACACGCGCTCGTACCTGCGGCACCTGGACCGCTGCAACGAGATGCTGGCGCCGATGCTGGGCACCATCCACAACCTCTATTACTACGAGAAGTTGATGGCCGACATGCGCGCGGCGATCGCGGCGGGAACCTTTAGCGCCTTCCGCGAGTCTTTCTACGCGGCTCGTGGAGCGGTCACCCCCGCGCTGTAAAGTGACCCCGGCCAGCCGCCCCGGCGCGCCGACCCTGCCAAACGGCCCAAGGACGAACTCCCGGGGCCATGGCATACTTCGAGGCTGACCCCCGTTTCGCGGCGACACCCCGACCCTCAAAGGGAGCGGGGCGCCTCCCAACCCAAGGACACACTATGAACCTGCTCGCCTTCCTGATCCCCACCGCCAACGCCCAGGCCGCCGGTGGCCAGCCGCCGGGCATGGGTCTGACCACCCTGCTGTTCCCGATCATCCTGATCGCGATCATGTACTTTCTGATGATCCGTCCGCAGATGAAGCGCCAGAAGGAACACAAGGCCATGCTGGAGAAGGTCAAGCGCGGTGACGAAGTGCTGACCAACGGCGGCATCGCCGGCGTGGTCACCGACATCGGCGACAACTTCATCACCATCGAAGTGGCCGAGAACGTGCGCATCCGCGTGCAGAAGGGCGCCGTGGGCAATGTGCTGCCGACCGGCACGCTGAAGTCGGCCAACTGATCCACTCCCTTTCCGTTCAACCGCGGTGCCGGGACGGGCACCGCGCGGGACCCAAGCAATGCTCGAATTTCCACGCTGGAAGTATTTCCTCATCCTGATCGTGCTGGCGGTCAGTGCGTTGTACGCACTGCCCAACATCTACCAGAAGGACCCTGCCGTGCAGATCACCGCCAACCGTGGCGGGCAGATCGACGACGCCCTGCGCGACCGTGTGCTGGGTGACCTCAAGCAGGCCGGCGTGGAGCCGCTGTCGGTGGCCAAGGAAGGCGAGAGCCTGATCGTGCGCCTGCCGACGCTGCAGGCGCAGACCGCTGCCAACGACGCCCTGCGCGACGAAATGGGCGAGGACTACGTGGTCGCCCTGAATCTGGCCTCCACCGTGCCGGACTGGCTGAGCGACCTCGGCGCCAAGCCGATGGTGCTGGGCCTGGATCTGCAGGGCGGCGTGCACTTCGTGCTGCAGGTCGACCAGAAGGCCGCACTGGACAAGCGTCTGGACGCCTACGCCGAAGACGTGCGCACCAGCCTGCGCGATGCCCGCATCGCCTACCAGTCGGTTGAACGCCGTGGCGACAACACCATCGTGGCCACCATCAGCCCGTCCGCCGGTGCCGATGCTGCCACGCGTGCCCGCGAAGTGATGGTCAAGGCACAGCCGACGCTGGGCTACGAGGTGGCGGGCAACCGCATCACCGTGAGCATGCCGGAGACGGAGCTGACCGCGATCGCCAACGGCGCCATCGAGCAGAACGTCAACACGCTGCGCAACCGCGTCAACCAGCTCGGCGTGGCCGAGCCGATCATCCAGCGCCAGGGTGCCGACCGCGTGGTCGTGCAGCTGCCGGGCGTGCAGGACACCGCCGAAGCCAAGCGCATGATCGGTGCCACCGCGACGCTGGAATACCGCGCCGTGGTCGAGGGCAATGCCCAGGACGCGATCACCAGCGGCCGCATTCCGCCGGAGGCCAAGGTCTACCAGCAGCGTGACAACCGCGGCCCGATCCTGCTCAACAAGCGCGTGATCGTGACCGGTGACCAGATGGTTGCTGCACAGGCCACCACCGACCAGAACGGCGCCGCGGCCGTGAGCGTGACGCTGAACAATGTGGGCGGCCAGCGCATGTTCGATTTCACCAGCGCCAACGTCAACAAGCCGATGGCGGTGGTCTACACCGAGCGCATCCCGACCGTGAACGTGGTCGACGGCAAGGAAGTGCGCAGCTTCCGTGTCAAGGAAGAAGTGATCTCCGTCGCCAATATCAACGGCGTGTTCGGCAAGAACTTCCAGACCACCGGCCTTGAGAAGACCGAGGCGGAAAATCTGGCCAAGCTGCTGAAATCCGGTTCGCTGGCCGCGCCGATGGACTTCGTGGAAGAACGCATCGTCGGCCCGAGCCTGGGTGCGGAGAACGTCGAGCGCGGCGTGACCGCGGTCGGTTTCGCGTTCCTGTTCACCCTGGTCTTCTTCACCGTGTACTACCGCATGTTCGGCGTGATCACCTCGGTGGCCATGCTGTTTAACCTGCTGATCGTGGTGGCGGTGATGTCGCTGTTCGGCGCGACGATGACGCTGCCCGGCTTCGCCGGTCTGGCGCTGTCGATCGGTTTGTCGGTCGACGCCAACGTGCTGATCAACGAACGAATCCGTGAAGAGCTGCGGGCCGGCATGCCGCCCAAGACGGCCATCGTGGCCGGTTACGAGAAGGCCTCCGGGACCATCCTGGACGCCAACCTCACCGGCATCCTGGCGGGTGTGGCGTTGTATGCGTTCGGTACCGGTCCGTTGAAGGGCTTCGCCGTGACCATGATCGTCGGCATCCTGGCCTCCATGTTCACTGCAATCACCGTCTCGCGTGCCCTTGCCGTGCTGGTTTACAGCCGCCGCAAGAAGCTCAAGACCCTGGCCATTTGACGGGAAGCGAATAGAAACCATGAAACTTTTCCCGTTGCATCTGATCCCGAACGACACCAAGTTCGACTTCATGCGCACCCGCTGGGTGGCCATCGGTCTGGCGGCGCTGGTGTTCATTGCCGCCATCGGCTGCATTGCCTTCAAGGGCTTCAACTACGCGCTGGACTTCACTGGCGGTACCGTGGTCGAAGTCCGCTTCGACAAGCCGGCTGACGTCGATGCCGTGCGCGAGCACCTGGAAGGCGCCGGTTACGCCGGTGCCCAGGTGCAGAGCTTCGGCAGCGGCAGCAACCTGCTGATCCGTCTGCAGCCGCAGGAGATGGCCGAAGGCGAGAACGCCGGTGAAGCCAACAACCGCACCGCCGAAGCCGTGCAGAAGGCGATCTCGATGGAGGGCAACCAGGCCGCCATCGTCGGTGCCGAGTTTGTCGGCCCGCAGGTCGGTAAGGAGCTGGCGCTGAACGGCCTGTACGCGGCGCTGTTTGTGCTGATCGGCTTCCTGATCTACATCGGTTTCCGCTTTGAGTGGAAGTTCGCGATGGTGGCGATCATCACCACGCTGTTCGACGTGCTGGTGGTAGCCGGTTACTTCTCGCTGAGTGGCCGTGAGTTCGATCTGACCGTGCTGGCCGGCCTGCTGTCGGTGATGGGCTTCTCGATCAACGACACCATCGTGGTGTTCGACCGTGTGCGTGAGAACTTCCGCAGCCTGCGTGTGGAGCCGCTGGAAGTGATGAACCGGTCGATCAACCAGACGCTGTCGCGCACGATCATCACCTCGCTGGTGTTCTTCCTGTCGGTGCTGGCGCTGTATCTGTACGGCGGTGGTTCGCTGGAAGGGCTGGCGCTGAGCCAGATGATCGGTGCGGTGATCGGTACGCTGTCGTCGATCTTCATTGCCTGCCCGCTGCTGACGATGGGCGCGCTGGCGGTGACCAAGCAGGATCTGCTGCCGAAGGCGAAGGACGTGGAAGCGTTGGAGCGTCGTCCGTAAGGTTTCTGGTGGTATGAAACATCTGAGAGGCCGCGCACTGCGCGGCCTTTCTTTTTGTTCGGGGCCAGAGCCGGAGCCGGAGCCAGAGCCAGAGCCAGAGCCAGAGCCAGAGCCAGAGCCAGAGCCAGGGCGGCGCCTTGGGTGCTCACTGTTGGAGGGTGACGGATAGCGCTGTGCTGGACCCGCCGTAAACCCATCCCTGGGGGCTCGTGAGCGCCATCCATGGCGCTCCAACGGTCCTGCACATCGCTATCCGTCACCCTCCAGACAGGGTGTTGGATGGCGGTCGGTAGGGCAGAGCGAAGCAAGGCAACGCAAGGCACAGCTAAAGCAACGGCACCCGCGCTGGCGTGGATCTACGCGGGGCAGGAATCGGCCATGGCATTGGTGACTCTCTGCAGGCGATCCTGGTTCGGCGATAGTCGGCCAATCTCCAACAGTTGGCGTCCAATGCACTCGTCATAACGTCAGGCGTCGTGTGTAGAGCCACGCCATGCGTGGCCGCTCTTCCGTCCGCAGCGACCCTGTGTCAGGCAGGGGCCGGTGAGGGCAGGGCGGGACCGTCACCCGCATGGATGCGGGTGTCGAGCCTCCAGGGATGGATTCACGGCGCGTCCCGGCCTGCCCTCACCGGTCCCAGGCCACGAGGAACATACACCCCCGTCGGTTGTGCTAAGCAGCGCTGCGCACTACGATCCCTTGCGTTCCGCGCAGCCGCTTCGGTGGCGCGCGACCTCCCTTTTCATCGCGCCGGTCCACCCTGCGCCAGTCCCCCTCGAGGTTTACATGGTCATCAAACCGCGTGTGCGCGGCTTCATCTGCGTCACCACCCATCCCGTCGGCTGCGATGCGGCCGTCAAGCAGCAGATCGATTACATCCAGTCCAAGCCGAAGATCGCCAACGGCCCGAAGAAGGTGCTGGTGCTCGGCGCCTCCACCGGCTACGGCCTGGCCGCGCGTATCACCGCCGCCTTCGGCAGCGATGCCGCCACGCTGGGTGTGTTCTTCGAGCGCCCGGGCACCGAGACCAAGCCCGGCACCGCCGGTTGGTACAACACCGCTGCGTTCCACAAGTACGCCGAGCAGGCTGGTCTGTATGCCAAGAGCGTCAATGGCGATGCCTTCTCCGATGAGGTCAAGGCCAAGGTCATCGAGCTGATCAAGCAGGACCTTGGCCAGGTCGACCAGGTGGTCTACAGCCTGGCCGCGCCACGCCGCAAGCATCCCAAGACCGGTGAAGTGATCAGCTCCACGCTCAAGCCGATCGGTGCGCCGATCACGCTGCGTGGCCTGGATACCGACAAGGAAGTGATCACCGAAACCACGATCGAGCCGGCCAGCCCGGAAGAGATCGCCGGCACCGTCGCCGTGATGGGTGGCGAAGACTGGCAGATGTGGATCGATGCGCTGCTCGAGGCCGGTGTGCTGGCCGAGGGCGCGACCACCACGGCCTTCACCTACGTCGGTGAGGAAATCACCCAGGCGATCTACTGGAACGGCTCCATCGGCGCGGCCAAGAAGGATCTGGACGAGAAGGTCGTCGGCCTGCGTCAGAAGCTGGCCCCGATCGGTGGCGATGCACGCGTGTCGGTGCTGAAGGCGGTGGTCACCCAGGCCAGCTCGGCGATCCCGACCATGCCGCTGTACCTGTCGTTGCTGTTCAAGGTGATGAAGGCCAAGGGCACGCACGAAGGCTGCATCGAGCAGCTCGATACGCTGTACGACATCCTCTACGGCGGCAAGGACGCAGGCACCGCAACCGAGCGCCTGCGCCACGATCTGGTCACCGATGGCGGCCGCAAGGTCGAGCTGATCGATGACGCCGGCCGCCTGCGCGCGGATTACAAGGAAATGGCGCCGGAGGTGCAGGGCGAAGTGGTCGTGCTGTGGCCGCAGGTGACCAACGAGAACCTGTACGAGATCAGCGATCTGGCCGGCTACAAGGCCGACTTCCTGCGTCTGTTCGGGTTCGGCGTGGAAGGCGTGGATTACGACGCCGATGTTGCCACCGACGTGAAGATTCCGAATCTGGTCGAGATGGCCTGATCGGACGGAGGGATGCCGACCCACGGTCGGCATCTACCGGTGCGGCGCGCAGATGCCCACACGGCGCGCCGTGACGCCCATGCGGCGTACCCGGATGTCCGGGAAGCAGTCGGTCACGACCGTGGGTCGTGACGCTTCTCCTCAGCTGAAATCGAAGTTCATCAGCGGGCCGGCCGGGCCGACGAACTCACCCTGCACGTAATCCACGCCGGCACTGAAGAGCAGGCTCATCGAGTTGGCATCGGCGACGAATTCGGCGATGGTCCGGATATCGGCTGCCTGCGCACGCGCGGTGATTTCGCTGATCTTCTCGCTGTGCTCGCGGGTGCGGGCAAAGTCGGAGGTGAAGTCGCGGTCCAGCTTGAGGAACTGCGGCTGGAAGTGCGCCAGCAGCTGGAACGAATCCAGCCCCGAGCCGAACTGCTCCAGGCCGATCCGGCAGCCCAGCGGCGCGACCGCGGCCAGGAACTGCTGGGCATTGCGCAGGTGGGTGAACACCTTGGCCTCCGGCGCGTGCAGCCACAGCTGTTCGCCCGGTACACCCTGCGCCTCGAGTTCGCGGCGGAGCGTGGCGATCATCAGCGGGTCGTTGAACGACTCCGGGGTGATCTTGACCATCATGTGGGTGACATGGCCCTCGCGCTTGCGCGCGGCGAGCGTGCCGATGGCGTGCGTCACCACCCAGCGGTTGATGTCGGCCAGCAGGCCATGGTCCTCGGCGATGCCCAGGAACGCGTTCGGGCTCAGCAGTTCGCCGTTGTGGTCCAGGCGCAGGTACGCCTCGTACAGCTCCAGTGCCTCGCCCTGCAGGTTGAGCACCGGCTGGTAGTGCAGCTGGAAGCCGTCGCCGTCGAGCGCCTGGCGGATGCGGGTCACCCAGTGCTGGATCCGTTCCTCTTCCACGCGGTCCACCGCGGCCGGATCGAACACGCGGGTGGTGTTGCCCAGTTCCAGCGCGGCCTGGGTGCACTCGGTCGCGCGCGCCAGCACCTGGCCGATGCTCGCGATCTTCTCGCCCACCTGCACACCGCCCACGCTGACCGTGACCGTGGCCGAACGCTCGCCGATGCTGAACACCTGCGAGGCGAAGGCCTGACGGATCTGGTCGGCCAGGGCGACGGTCTGCGCGTAGGGGGCCTCGGTCAGCACGGCAAAGCTGTGTTCGCCGAAGCGGGCCACTTGTGCGGTGTCGCCAACCGATTGGGCCAGCACGCGGGCGAGGGCGCCGATCAGCGCATCGGCCGAGTCCAGCCCGATCTCCGGCAGCAGGCGTGCGTAATGGTCCGGTTCGATCAGCAGCAGGCCGAACTGGCCCTCGCTGCGGCCGGCCTGGGCCACGGCATTCTCGACATGCAGCATGAAGGTCGGGCGGTTGAGCAGGCCGGTGACCTGATCGCGCTGGCGAAGGTCTTCGACCTCGCGCGCCAGTTCCGGATCGAACTCCATGCGCCGGCGGAACACCACCTGCAGGCAGGACTCGCCTTCGTAGCTGGCCTGGGTGAATTCCATGGTCGCGGCGAACACGGCGCCGTCCTGGTTGCGCGCGTCCACCTGGTACTGCGGCGGCGGGGCATCGCCCTTGCTCATGGATTTGAGCAGCTGCTTGAAGCCGTCCACGTGCTGCGGGGCGACCATGTCCAGCAGCGAGATACCTTCCACATCGTCGAAGGTCTCGTAGCCGAACATGTCCAGGTAGGCCTCGTTGGCCCGGATGTGCATGCCTTCGTGGATGTAGGCGATCGGGTCGCGCGAGGAGGAGATCAGCGCGTCGCAGCGACGCTCGGTCTCGCGCATCTGCGCCTCGATCCGGCGCAGGCCGCGGCGCGCTTGCAGATCGGTCCACTCGTTGCGGACCACCGCCAGCAGGTGCTCGGGGCGGTGGCGCAGGGCGATGGCGCGGATGCCGTTGGCGCCGGCCTCGACCCACTCGTTCTCATCGATCGATTCGGCCAGCAGGATCATCGGGATGTCCTTGCCACTGGCGGCGATCTGCTGGGTCACCTGCAGCAGCGGGATGCTCTGCGCGGCGGCGACCAGCACCAGGTCGATCGGCTGGGTGCCCAGTACCTGGGCCAGCTCCTCGCTGTGCTGCGGGCGCGTCGGGCGCACCGCGATGCCGCTGTTGCGCAGCGTGCTGACGATGGTCTCGGCGTTCTCGCCGCTGTCGTCCACGATCAGCAGGCGGACCGTCATGTCATTCGCGTTCTGCATTCACTACTCCCCGGACTGCAAACTTGATACACGATGCGTGTGACTACGTCCATGCGGCAAACGGTAGCCGATCACGGAACGTTCGTTCCGGCTCAGGCCACGCTGCCCGCGGCATGGCCGCAGGCCCACGCCCACTGGAAGTTGTAGCCGCCCAGCCAGCCGGTCACGTCCAGCACTTCCCCAATGAAGTGCAGGCCCGGAACCAGCTGCGATTCAAAGGTGCTGGAGGACACCTTGCGGGTGTCGACCCCGCCCAGCGTCACCTCGGCGGTACGGTATCCTTCGGTGCCGCTGGCCACCAGCGGGAAATTCTGCAGCACTTCGGCGGCCTGGCGCAGCTGGGGCTCATCGATCTGGCGCACCAGCCGGTCCGGCAGCCAGTGCTCGCACAGGCGCAGCGCCAACCGCCGCGGCAACACCTCCGACAGCACGGTGCGCAGCTCGGCGGCACCGCGCTCGGCCTTCATCCGGCGCAGCCACTCCAGCGCGTCCTGCCCGGGCAGCAGGTCCAGCCGCAGCTCGTCGCCCGGCTGCCAGTAGGAGGAGATCTGCAGGATGGCCGGACCGCTGATGCCGCGGTGGGTGATCAGCATGGAATTGCGGAACTCGACGTCGTTGCAGCGCGCCGCGATCGGCAGCGCCACCCCGCTGAGGTCGTTGAAGCGCTCCTGGTGCTTGCCGCTGAGCGTGAGCGGCACCAGCCCGGCGCGGGTCGGCAGGACCTCATGGCCGAACTGGCGGGCCAGCTCATAGCCGAAGCCGGTCGCGCCCATGCTCGGGATCGACAGACCACCCGTGGCCACCACCAGCGATGCGGCATGAAAGTGCCCCTGGGCGGTGTGCACGTGGAAGCCGTCCGCGCCGCGCTCCACCTTCTGTACCCCGCAGTCGGTTCGGATCTGCACGCCGGCGGCCTGGCATTCGTCCACCAGCATCTTCACGATCTGCTTGGAGGAGATGTCGCAGAACAGCTGGCCCAGCTCTTTTTCGTGATACGCGATGCCGTGCCGCTCCACCATCTCGATGAAATGCCACGGGGTATAGCGCGCCAGCGCGGATTTGCAGAAGTGCGGATTGGCCGACAGGAAGTTGGCCGCCGTGGTGCCGGTATTGGTGAAGTTGCAGCGCCCGCCGCCGGACATCAGGATCTTCTTGCCGACCTTGTTGGCATGGTCGATCACCTGCACCAGGCGGCCGCGTTTGCCTGCGGTCATCGCGCACATCAGCCCGGCAGCGCCGGCCCCGATGACCAGCACATCACAGCGGATCACACTCACGCCTGCGGCTTCTGCTTGCGCCAGGTGGGGATGACGCTGAGCTGCGCCTTGTCGGACGTCAACTGCACTTCGCCGTCCTGGATCTGCACGTCCCACTGCATCGTGCGTTCAATCTGCGCGCCCCATTCGGTGACGAACTCGCCCGGCAGGTCCATGACCTCCAACGTGGACAGCTTCTTCAGCGCCGAGGCGTTGCGGTCCCACCAGATGTCGGCGGCGCGGCCGCCGTAGGTGACCAGCTGCACCGCACGCGCACGACCGGCGGCCTTGCGCAGGCGCGACTCGTCGGGCTGGCCCAGCTCGATCCACAGCTCGATGTCGCCGGTGTAGTCGCGGCGCCACAGGTCCGGCTCGTCGTCCACGCTCAGGCCGCGGCCGAACTCCAGCCGGTCATCGGCGTTCAGCGCGAAGGTGAGCAGGCGCACCATCAGGCGGTCGTCGGTCTCGGACGGGTGCTGGGCCAGCGTCAGCGTATGGCTGGCGTAATAGCCGCGGTCCATGTCGCTGATCTGCAGTTCGGCCTTGCGGATGGTGGCGGTGAGGGCCATGGGGATACCTGAAACAAAGAGCGCCATGATAATGGTTCGCCATGAGCCCGTCCGATCCGATCCTCGCTGCCCCCGCACCCAGCCGCCTGCAGTTGCCCCCCGGCGACTGGCCAAGCCTGCTGGAGGGGCTGTGTGCGCGTTTTCCGCGCATCGACCGCGCGCAGTGGGCAGACCGCTTCGCCCGGGGGCGGGTGCAGGACGCGCAGGGCAGGGCGCTCGCGCCGGATCAGGCCTGGCAGGTGGGGCTGGAGATCGTGTACTTCCGTGAAGTGGCTGATGAGCCGGTGATTCCGTTCGCCGAGGCCATCGTCCACCACGACGCACACCTGCTGGTGGCCGACAAGCCACACTTCCTGCCGGTCACCCCTGCCGGCGCTTACGTACGCGAGACGCTGCTGGCCCGGCTGGTGGCGCGCACCGGCAACCGGGATCTGGTGCCGCTGCACCGCCTGGACCGGCTGACCGCCGGGCTGGTGCTGTTCTCGACCCGGCCCGATACCCGCGATGCCTACCAGCGACTGTTCCGCGAGCGGCGCATCGAGAAGGTGTACGACGCCTTGGCGCCGGCGCTGCCGCACCTGGCGTTCCCGCTGGAGCGCCACACGCGGTTGGCCCCCGGCGAGCCGTTCTTCCGCATGGCCGAGGTGCCTGGTGAGCCCAATGCCCGGACCCGCATCGAGGTGATCGACGGCATTGGACCGGCCTGGCACTACCGGCTGCACCCGGTCACCGGCCGCAAGCACCAGTTGCGCGTGCACATGGCGGGGCTGGGCGCGCCGATCCTGGGCGACGACCTGTACCCGGAGCTGCTCGCCGATGGGCCGGCGGACGCGCCGCTGCAACTACTGGCGAAGGAATTGACGTTCGATGACCCGCTGACCGGGAAGCGGCGCACGTTCACCAGCGGGCTGTCGCTTCGCCTGTAGAGCCGGCCGCCGGCACTACCGGGCCGCGACTCTCCGCTACGCCGGACCCTCGACCCGCCATCCGTCCGTTCATCTTGCCGAATGTTTGGCCAGCCAACGATCCAGCTGCGCAGCGAAGGCCTGCTTGTCGCGCGCATGCAGCGGCGCCGGTCCGCCCGTGTGAACGCCGGAGCCGCGCAGTTCCTCCATGAAATTGCGCATCGACAGCCGCTCGGCCATGTTGTCGGGGGTGTAGAGCTCGCCGCGCGGGTTCAATGCGACGGCCTTCTTGTCCAGTACCAAGGCCGCCAGCGGGATGTCCTGCGTGACGACGAGGTCGCCCGGCTGCACCCGGTCGACGATCTCGCTGTCGGCCACATCCAGGCCCGGCGGGACCTGGATCGAGCGGATGAAACGGGAGGGAGGGGTCCGCAACCAGTGGTTCGCGACCAGGGTCATCTCGATCCCGGCACGCTCGGCGACCCGGAACAGGATTTCCTTGATCACCGCCGGACAGGCGTCGGCGTCCACCCAGATGTGAACTTTAGGGGTCGGTGCATCTGTCATTTTGCTGATCTTAAGGTAGGAAAAATCTGAATAGGGGGTGCGATTTTGTGTAGGATCGCCCGACCCCTTGTCCTGTCAGGCGGGAGGGGGAGGATGGCTGAATCAACCAGCTATCGCTTTTTCGGTAAAACACGAGTATCGTCACCCACACTGTGTTTGCTAGGGTCACCGTGAATCGTGGCCTGGTGCAGTTGATCTCACGATCTGCTCATCGATCCGCTTTACCAACGCCTGCAACTCAGTCTCGGCCCCGATACGCGGCGGCCGCGATTATTTCAACTATTGTTTCAGGAGTTAGTACATGTCTGATCGTCAGCAGGGCACCGTGAAGTGGTTCAACGACGCCAAGGGCTTCGGCTTCATCACCCCGGAAAGCGGCCCGGACCTCTTCGTGCATTTCCGCGCGATCCAGGGCACCGGCTTCAAGTCGCTGCAGGAAGGCCAGAAGGTGACGTTCGTCGCCGTGCAGGGCCAGAAGGGTATGCAGGCTGACCAGGTGCAGGCGGTCTAATCGACCCCCCGCAACCGTAAGGTCGCCTAAAACGCCGGAAGCGAGAGCTTCCGGCGTTTTTTATTGGGCGGGATCCGGCCATCGCCACTGCGGAACACGTTGAAGACGTCATCGTGCCGGCCGCCCGGTTACGATGCCGCTTTGACCCTGCGGAACCCTCGATGATCAAGGTGCACCATCTGGACCACTCGCGCTCGCTGCGCGTGTTGTGGATGCTCGAAGAACTGGGCCTGCCGTACCAGGTCGTCAACTACCAGCGCGATCCCAAGACCTGGCTGGCACCGCAGGCGCTGCGCGACGTGCACCCGCTGGGAAAATCGCCGGTGCTGCAGGACGATGCGCTGGTCCTGGCCGAATCCGGCGCGATCCTGGAATACCTCGCCGACCGCTACGACAGCGGCCGCCAGCTCTCGCCCGAGCCGATGCCGGCCCAGGCCCCCGAACGGGTGCGTTACCGCTACTGGATGCACTACGCCGAAGGCTCGGCGATGCCGCCGCTGGTGATGACGCTGGTGTTTTCGCGGCTGCGCAACGCGCCGATGCCGTTCTTCGCCAAGCCGATCGCGCGCTCCATTGCCGACAAGGCGCTGAACGGCTTCGTGCGTCCGCAGGTGAAGCTGCACATGGACTGGATGGAACGCGAGCTCGGCCAGTCGCCGTGGTTTGCCGGTGAACGCTTCACCGCTGCCGATATCCAGATGAGCTTCCCGATCCAGGCCGCCGCCGCGCGCGGTGGCGACATGACCGCCTACCCACGGCTGCAGGCGTACCTGGCGCGGATCGAGCAGCGCCCGGCGTACCAGCGTGCGGTGGAGCGCGGCGGTCCGTTGAACCTCGGCGGCGGTTCGCGCTGAACTTGCGGGGCAGCCGGTCTGCCCCCATTTCATGCCTATGAGCACCCAGCCCCTGCGTTTCGATAACCGTTTCATCCGTGACCTGCCCGGCGACCCGGAAACCGGCCCGCGCGTGCGCGAGGTGCGGGAGGCCGCGTGGTCCTCGGTCATGCCGACGCCGGTTGCCGCGCCACGGCTGCTGGCTTACTCGCCTGAGGTGACCACGCTGCTGGGCATGGGCGAGGACCTGATCCAGAGCGAGGATTTCGCGCGGGTGTTCGGCGGCAATGCGTTGTATGCCGGGATGGCACCGTGGGCGGCCAACTACGGTGGCCATCAGTTCGGCCATTGGGCGGGGCAGCTCGGCGATGGCCGTGCGATCTCGCTGGGCGAGCTGCTCACCCCGGACGGTGCGCATTGGGAGCTGCAGTTGAAGGGCGCCGGGCGCACACCGTACTCGCGGGGCGCCGACGGGCGTGCGGTGCTGCGCTCGTCCATCCGCGAGTTCCTGTGCAGTGAAGCGATGCATCACCTCGGCGTGCCGACCACGCGCGCGCTGAGTCTGGTCGGCACCGGCGATGCCGTCGTGCGCGACATGTTCTACGACGGTCACCCTGAAGCCGAACCCGGCGCGATCGTGTGTCGCGTCGCGCCGTCGTTCATCCGCTTCGGCAGCTTCGAACTGCCGGCCTCGCGCGGTGACACGACGTTGCTGCGGCAGTTGGCCGATGTCTGCATCGCGCGCGATTTTCCTGCGCTGGCAGAGGCGGGCGAGGCGCGGCATGCGCGCTGGTTTGCCGAAATCTGCGAGCGCACCGCGGTGCTTGTCGCGCATTGGATGCGCGTCGGTTTCGTGCATGGCGTGATGAATACCGACAACCTCTCCATCCTCGGGCTCACCATCGATTACGGCCCGTACGGCTGGGTCGAGGACTACGATCCGGAATGGACCCCCAACACCACCGACGCGCAGGGCCGACGCTATCGTTTCGGCACGCAGCCGCAGGTGGCGTACTGGAATCTCACCCGGCTGGCCCAGGCCTTGGCACCGCTGTTCGAGGATGTCACCCCGCTGCATGACGGGCTGGCGCGTTTCCAGCAGGTGCACGCGGACTGCGAGCGCGCCGACATCGCCGCGAAGCTGGGCCTGGACACCTGCCGCGATGACGACGTGGCGTTGATGGCGGCGTGGCTGGAGATTCTGCACGAGGGCGAGATGGACATGACTCTGGCCTTCCGTGGGCTGATGGCGCTCGATCCTGCAGCGCCTTCGGTGGCGGTGCTGGAGGAGGCGTTCTACAGCCCGGCTCGTCGCGAGGCGGTGCTGCCGTCGCTGCAGGCATGGCTGCAGCAGTACGCGGCGAGACTGCGTGTCGATGGCCTGAGTACCCAGGCGCGCCAGCAGCAGATGGCTCGCGCCAACCCGGTCTACGTGCTGCGCAACTGGCTGGCCCAGGAGGCGATCGAGCAGGCGGAGCAGGGCGATCTCAGTGGCGTGCACACGCTGCTGGAGGTGCTGCGGCGCCCGTATGACGTGCAGCCCGGACGCGAGCACTTCGCGGCCAAGCGACCCGAGTGGGCGCGGGTGAAGGCCGGCTGCTCGATGCTCTCCTGCAGCTCGTAAGTCGTAAGTCACTGCGGGCGCGGTTCCGGATGCTGCCCGCCGCAGACGTTCCCATCGATGAATGCGCTGTTGCAGTCTCGCTGCGGCAGAGCCGTGCGCGGCGTCGCGTGCGCGCCTACGACAATGGTCGTAGGGCTGTTGTTCGATAATCGCACGCATAGTCGATAAACGCACTTGAATGGTGCAGTGCGATAAACCTACTTTCAATCCCGTTCCAAGCGATCCACCTCTGGCGGGCGAGGGCAGTGCCGAAACGGTACTGAAGCCAGGTGCAGGGGAAGACCGCAGGAGTTCCCTTCCCTGTGCGGAGTATGCGCATGCGTTGCCGTCTGTCTGCTGTTTCCCTGTCCCTGCTTGCCATGCTGCCGTCGCTGGCACAGGCCTTCCAGGCCGAGCCTGCGCTCACGCCATTGGAGGTGCTGAAGGTGGAGCGCTATGCCGATGATGCCAACCCAGGCTCGTTGCGCTGGGCGATCAGCACCGCCAACCAGGCGCCCGGGCGCTATCGGATCGAGATTGCCGCGGTGGGCAATGCGCCGTACGTGATCCGTCCGGCCACGCCGCTGCCGGAGATCGTCGGGCCGGTGCAGATCGTCGGCACGCCGTGGGCGCGCGATGGCCAGTACGTGGCCATCGACGGCTCGGCCTATGTCACCGGCACCGGCACTGATGCCTGCCCGGGGGCCGAACCGGGCCAGTCCGGTACCAACGTGCGTACCACCACGCTGCCGGGGCTGGTGCTGCGTGATACCCGCGGTGTGGAACTGACGGGGCTGGAGATCCGCAATTTCTGCATCGGCGTGCTGATCAACCGCAGCAGCCACAGCGAGATCCACGACAACCGCATCGTCGCCAACAAAGGCGGTGCCGGCATCATGCTCACCGGTGACGACGGCAAGGGCCAGTCCACCGCCACCACCACGGTGCACAACCGGATCGTGCGCAACCAGTTCGTGGACAACGGCGATGGGCTGGAGCTGACCCGCGGCGCTGCCTGGAACCTGGTGGCCGACAACCTGTTCCAGTCCACCGCCGCCAATCCCGAACCGTCGCAGGGCATCGAGATCCTGTGGGGCAACGACAACACCGTGGTTCGCAACCGCTTCGTCGATTACTCCGATGGCCTGCAGATCAACTGGGGCAACCGCAACTACATCGCGGCCAACACGTTCACGGGCAATTCGATCGGGCTGAGCATCACCGGCAGCGGGAACGTGGTGGACGGCAACACCATCACCGGCAACGGCATCGGCATCGCAGTGCGACCGCAACCGGTCAGCGCACCGAATCGTTTCAGCGCCAACCGTATCTTCGACAACGGGCTGAAGATCGAGCGTTGTGAAGCCGGTGGTGCGTGCGTCAAGGACCAGCCGCGCGGCGCGATCGTGTTCGGGGTGCCAGGGCTGGAGCACGCCAGCTTCATCGGTTCGCGCGGGCGCGGGGTGGACAACGATCCGGCCAAGCGTGCGCGTATCTGCACCGCGCCGGGGCAGGCCGAGTGTCAACCGGCCCCCAATCTCGGCCAGGCCGCGCCGACGCTGCAGGCCGTGCAGGGCAAGGGGGCAGCGCGCACGGTGCAGGGTGTCTTCCAGGGCATGCCAGCACAGCGCTATCAGCTGGAACTCTTCGGCAACCGCGCCGCGCAGGGTCGCGAAGCCGAGCGCCTGCTCGGCACGGTCGAGGCGATCACCGATGCACAGGGGCAAGGCCGCTTCACGCTGGCGTTGCCGACCACTGGCGAAGCGGCTGACATCGCCACCGTGACCGCTACCGCGACCTCCGCGCTGGGCGCGACGTCGCCTCTCAGCGCACCGCTGTCGCTGCGCTGATCCCCTTTCGAGAGATACCCATGGCCGTCCTGATCCGAACCTCCCTGTCCACGCTGGTCGCCACGGCGCTGCTGTGCCCGGCGCTGGCCGCCGCGCAGTCCGCCAACCGCTACGACGGCACCACTCTGACCGGCGATTGGGGCGGCACCCGCACCTCGCTGGATGAACGCGGCATCCGGTTCCGCGGTGACTATGTCGGCGAAGCGATGGGGGTGGTCGACGGCGGTTACGGCCGCACCGGCGCGCGCTATGCCCAACAGGTGCGCGTGGGCGTGGACCTGGACATGGGCACGCTGGCCGGTTGGAGCGGCGGTGCATTCCACGTCACGCTCAATGACCGCCGCGGCAACAGCACCTCGGCCGATCTGGTCGGCAACCGCTTTCCGATCCAGGAAGCCTACGGTGGCCAGTACACCCGCCTCACCGAAGCCAGCTACGACCAGACCTTCAACGCCGGCCAGTCGTATTTCAAGCTGGGCTATTACGCAATGGGCAACCAGTTCGGCCTGCACAGCCTGCTGACCCACTTCGTCAACGCGGCCTTCTGCGCGCATCCGCTGGCGATGTCCGGCAACAGCGGCTGGTACAACTACCCCACGGCACGCTGGGGCGGTGAAGTGGCCCAGCAGGTCAGCCCGGCGTTGAACGTGCGCACCGGGTGGTTCCAGGTCAACCCGAACCTCGGCGGCAACATCGAACGCAACGCGTTCCGCCCGTTCGTGTCGGGCACCACCGGCTCGCTGTTCCCGCTGGAAGTGACCTGGACGCCGGACAAGGGCGGCACTCATCCGGGCGTGTACAAGTTCGGCGGCTACTACGACACCTCGCGGGTCAATCAGCGTGGCCTGGATACCTCGCCGACCACGGGACGCCATGGCGCCTACGTGCTGGCCGAGCAGCGCCTGACCCGCGAAGCCGGTGATCCGCAGCGCGGACTGACCGCGTTCGCGCAGTACATGGTGTCCGATACCGATACCGCGCAGATCCGACGGTGGTACGCGCTGGGTGGCGTCTACCAGGGCATCGGCTCACGGGCGCAGGACAGCATCGCGCTCGGTTACGTCGGTGCGGACATCAACCGCCGCCTGGTCGATGCGCGCCGCGCCGATCTCGTCGGCATGGGCGTACCGGGCGATTCGCCGCTGTACCAGCTCAGCCAGGCCGAAGAACTGTTCGAACTGTCCTACAGCATCCAGGTCACGCCTTGGCTGATGATCCGCCCGGACGTGCAGTACATCGTCAATCCCGGCACGTTCGCCTATACCCGCACCGACAACGCCTGGGCGTTGGGTGTACAGACCAAGGTCACTTTCTGATGCGCGCGTTTACTCCCTATCTGTTGGCTGCCGTGCTGGGCGGCGTGGCATCCGTGGCGCAGGCCGCTCCGCCGGCGGTGACGCCGTTGCAGGTCGGTGCACTGCGCATCGGCGAAGGCGCGCCGCGCACCATCGTGCCGATCACCGGCGCCACCGCCGAACGGGCGCTGCAGCAGGCCGCCGCGATCGCCGCCAGCCCCTCCACCGACCTGGCCGAATGGCGCATCGATTACCTGGACATCGCCACCGATGGCACGGCGCTGGTCGCGCTCGGCAAGCGCATCGCGCGCGCGCTGGACGGCAAGCCGATGATCGTCACCTTCCGTACCCAGGCCGAAGGCGGCAGCAAGCCGATCAGCGATGCGGACTACGCGGCGCTGTACAGCACGCTGCTGCACGGTGACTTCGCCCAGTTGATCGACGTGGAAATGTTCCGTGATCCGGCTCGGGTCGCGGCGCTGGTCGCGCAGGCGCACAAAGCCGGTGTGAAGGTGGTGATGTCCAGCCACGACTTCCACGCCACGCCGGCGCGCGAGGAGATCATCGCGCGGCTGCTGCGGCAGGACGCGATGGGCGCGGATGTGTTGAAGATCGCGGTGATGCCGCAGGACGCCGGCGACGTACTTACCCTCCTGGATGCCACCTGGCAGGTGCGCCAGCGCACCAGCAAGCCCCTGCTGACGATGTCCATGGGCGGCACCGGCGTGGTCTCGCGGCTGGCCGGTGAAACCTTCGGCCAGGCGCTGACCTTCGGCATGATCGGCACGCCGTCGGCGCCGGGCCAGGTCGAGGTCGAGCAGCTGCAGTCGGTGCTCCAGGTCATCCATGCCTCCAGCCAGGCCGGTCGCTGAGACCTCCCCGCCGGACACCTTTCGCATCACGTTGTCGCAGGAACCTTGTATGAGCCATGCCACCGCCGCCGCTTCCCCGCTCGTGCTCGAGCGGATGAGTCCCTTCCAGTGGACCGCCATCGCGATCTGCGTGCTGTTGAACATGCTCGATGGCTTCGATGTGATGGTGATGGCGTTCACGGCGCCGCACGTATCGGCCGACTGGGGGCTGTCGGGCGGGGTGTTGGGCATCATGCTCAGTGCCGGTCTGGTCGGGATGGCGTTGGGCTCGTTCCTGCTCGCACCGCTGGCCGACCGCTGGGGTCGCCGGCCGATGATCATGCTCTGCCTTGTGATCCTGACCGTGGGCATGGCCGCATCCGCGCTGGCCGCCAACGCTTGGCAGCTCGCCGCACTGCGTGTGTTCACCGGTATCGGCATCGGCGGCATGCTGGCCGGGGTAGGGGTGATCACGGCCGAGTATGCCAATGCGAAATGGCGCAGCACGGCGGTGGCGATGCAGGCGACCGGGTATCCCATCGGGGCCACCCTCGGCGGCCTGCTGGCCGCGTGGATGCTGGAACACTTCAGCTGGCATAGCGTGTTCCTGATCGGTGCCGGTGCCTCGCTGCTGTGTATTCCGCTGGTGCTCGCCTGCCTGCCCGAATCCCTGGATTTCCTGGTGGCGCGACGGCCGAAAGATGCGTTGCCGCGGCTCAATGCGCTGCTGGCGCGCATGCGCATGCCGGCCTTGCAGGCACTGCCACCGGTACCCGTGCGCGCCGATGGGCGCAAAGGCTACGCGGCGCTGTTCGTGGGCGACCTGCGCCGGGTGGCGGTACTGATCGCCATGGCCTTCTTCCTGCACATGTTCGCGTTCTACTTCGTGCTGAGCTGGACGCCGAAGCTGCTGGTCTCCGCCGGCGTCTCGGCGCAGCAGGGCATCACCGGTGGCGTGCTGCTCAACCTCGGAGGCATTGTCGGCGGCAGTCTGTTCGGCTGGCTTGCCTCGCGCTGGGCACTGTCGCGGCTGACGGCCGCCAGCCTGGTGCTGGCCATGCTGGCGATGCTGCTGTTCGCCGGCTTCAACACCCGCCTGGAGATCGCGTTCCCGATCGCCTTCGTGATCGGCGCAGCGTTGTTCGGCGCGATGGCCGGCCTGTATGCCGCCGCGCCAGTGGTATTCGCGGCGGACGTGCGCACCACGGGGCTCGGCTGGGCGATCGGCATCGGGCGCGTCGGCGCGATTCTTTCGCCGTTGAGCGTGGGCCTGCTGGTCGATGCGGGCTGGTCGCCGGCCGCACTGTACGTGCTGTGCGCGCTGCCGCTGGCCCTCGCCGCATGGGCCTGCCTGGGGCTGCGCGTGGGCGTTGGCCAGACGCGTACCTGAGCCCACCGGGAGAACCGCAATGATGTGCGATTATCGAATCAAGTGGCCGAATATCGGATTGACCGCGCGACGCGCGCTCCGCACCATGGTCCCTTCCAGAGTCTTCCCGCACGTGGCCGCGCATCGCAGTGCGTGGCAAGGAGCAATGCAGTGATCGACAAGACCGTGGCCAGCGCTGACGCAGCGGTGGCCGATATCCACGACGGCGCAACGGTGATGATCGGCGGGTTCGGTACCGCCGGCATGCCTGACGCGCTGATCGATGCCTTGATCGCGCAGGGCGCGCGCGGGCTGACCATCATCAACAACAACGCCGGCAACGGTGACAGCGGGCTGGCCGCGCTGATCCAGCACAAGCGCGTGCGCCGCATCATCTGTTCGTTCCCGCGTCAGTCCGATTCGCAGCATTTCGATGCGGCGTACCGCGCCGGCGAGATCGAACTGGAACTGGTGCCACAGGGCAATCTGGCTGCGCGCATCCATGCGGCCGGCTCGGGACTGGGGGCGATCTTCACCCCCACCGGCTACGGCACCGAGCTTGCGCAGGGCAAGGAAACCCGCGAGATCGACGGTCGCCATTACGTGCTTGAGTACCCGCTGCATGCCGACTTCGCGCTGATCAAGGCGCATCACGGCGATCGCTGGGGCAACCTGGTCTACCGCAAGACCGCGCGCAATTTCGGCCCGCTGATGGCGATGGCCGCGCGCTGTGCGATCGTGCAGGTGGAATCGGTCGTGCCCTTGGGTGAACTCGATCCCGAGGCCGTGGTGACCCCGGGCATCTTCGTCCAGCGGGTGGTCGAACTGCCCGCGTCGACCACTGCAGGAGACCGCGCATGAACCGCCTCAGCCGCGACCAGATGGCCGCGCGCGTTGCGCGTGACATCCCGGAAGGTGCCTACGTCAATCTGGGCATCGGGCTGCCGACCACGGTGGCCAACTTCCTGCCGGCCGACAAGGAGATCTTCCTGCAGTCGGAGAACGGGCTGCTGGGCATGGGCCCGGCACCTTCACCCGGTGAGGAGGATCCGGACCTGATCAACGCCGGCAAACAGCCGGTGACGCTGCTGACCGGCGGCTGCTATTTCCACCATGCCGATTCGTTCGCGATGATGCGTGGCGGCCACCTGGACATCTGCGTGCTCGGTGCGTTCCAAGTATCGGCGCAGGGCGACCTGGCCAACTGGAGCACCGGTGCGGCCGATGCGATTCCGGCGGTGGGCGGCGCGATGGATCTGGCCATCGGTGCCAAGCAGGTGTTCGTGATGATGGACCTGCTGACCAAGCAGGGGCAGAGCAAGCTGGTGGCCGCGTGCAGCTATCCGCTGACCGGCCTGCGCTGCGTCTCGCGGGTCTATACCGATGTCGCCGTGTTCGACCTGGGCAAGGACGGCGCGACCGTGCTGGAGATGGTCGACGGGGTGACGCTGGCGCAGCTGCGCGAGCTGACCGGCCTGCCGCTGCAGATGAGTGAAGGAGCCTGACATGACCTTGCAGGACATCTATATCGTCGATGGTATCCGCACCCCGATCGGCCGCTACGCCGGCGCCCTGTCCGGCATCCGGGCCGACGACCTGGGCGCGCTCCCGATCAAAGCGCTGCTGGCACGCAACCCGCAGCTGGACCCATCGTTGATCGAGGAGGTCTACCTGGGCTGTGCCAATCAGGCCGGCGAAGACAACCGCAACGTGGCGCGGATGAGCCTGCTGTTGGCCGGCTTGCCGGTCAACGTGCCGGGCAGCACCGTCAACCGGTTGTGTGGGTCGGGCCTGGATGCGATCGGCACGGTGGCCCGCGGCATTGCCGCCGGCGAACTCGGGCTGGCCATCGCCGGCGGGGTCGAATCGATGTCGCGCGCGCCGCTGGTGATGGGCAAACCCGGTGTCGCGTTCGCACGCGACCAGACCCTGGAGGACACGACCATGGGCTGGCGCTTCATCAACCCCAGGCTGCGCGAGCTGCACGGCGTGGACACCATGGGCCAGACCGCGGAGAACGTCGCCGAGCGCTACGCGATTTCGCGCGAGGACCAGGATGCATTCGCGCTGCGCAGCCAGCAGCGCACCGCCGCGGCCCAGCAGCGCGGTTTCTTCGAGGGCGAGATCGTCGCGGTGGATGCGCCGGGCCGCAAGCGCGGCGAGAGCGTGCGCGTGGAGCACGACGAACACCCGCGTGCCGATACCACGATCGAGGCGCTGGGCAAGCTCAAGCCGCTGTTCCGTCAGCCCGGTACCGTCACCGCCGGCAATGCCTCGGGTATCAACGATGGGGCCGCTGCGCTGCTGCTGGCCTCCGGTGCGCAGGTGCAGGCGCTGGGTCTGACCCCGCGTGCGCGCATCCTCGGGTTTGCCAGCGCGGGCGTGGAGCCGGCGATCATGGGCATGGGCCCGGTGCCGGCCACGCGGCGCCTGCTGGCTAGGCTCGGGCTGGACATCGCCGATTTCGACGCGATCGAACTCAACGAGGCGTTCGCCTCGCAGGGGCTGGCCTGCCTGCGCGAGTTCGGGCTCCCCGACGATGCCGCGCACGTCAACGCCAACGGCGGCGCCATCGCGCTCGGTCATCCGCTCGGGATGAGCGGGGCGCGGCTCGCGCTCACCCTGATGCGTCAGCTGGAGGCCAGCGGTGGCCGACGTGGCCTGGCCACCATGTGCATCGGTGTCGGCCAGGGCGTGGCGCTGGCGATCGAGCGCGTCTGAATCCGTTTTCCTTTTTTCCGCTTCACGGCCGCTGTCGCCCCCGCGTGGCAGCGTGCCGTAGCACCACAGCCGCGGTCGTCCGGCCGCCCGCCAATCGGAGTACGCCATGAGCGATCCCACTGACCTGCGCGGTTACCGCAGGCCGTATCCCGGCTCCCAGCCGGACCGCATCCATCTGCCGTATGCGTCCACGCGCCTGCGCGGCCCCGGTCGCGATCCGATCCGGATCCCGGCCACCTTGTCCGAAGTGACCGGCCCCACCCTGGACCGCATCACTCTGGGCAAGCATGCGGCCGATCTGACCGCCGGTTTCAAGGGCCAGCCGCTGGGCGAGCGCATCGTGGTCAGTGGCCGTGTGCTGGATGAGAACGGCCGCCCGGTCCGCAACCGCGTGGTCGAGGTGTGGCAGTGCAACGCCGCCGGCCGCTACCTGCACAAAGGCGACCAGCACGACGCACCGCTGGACCCCAATTTCATCGGCACCGGCCAGGTGCTCACCGACGAACACGGCCGTTACCGCTTCACCACCATCAAGCCGGGCGCGTATCCGTGGCGCAACCACTTCAACGCGTGGCGGCCGGCGCATATCCATTTCTCGCTGCATGGCGAAGGCATTGGCCAGCGTCTGGTCACGCAGATGTACTTCCCCGGCGACCCGCTGCTGGAGTTCGATCCGATCTACAACTGCGTGGACGATGCCAAGGCGCGTGCGCGCATGGTGTCCTCGTTCGATTGGGAAAACACCGAGAACGAATTCGCGCTGGGTTATCGTTTCGACATCGTCTTGCGTGGTCGCAAGATGACCGTGTGGGAGTAAGCAGATGAGTTTCCAATCCACTCCATGGCAAACCGTAGGCCCGTACTACCGTCTGGGCCTGGAACCGCTGTATCGCACCGATATCGCACCATCCCAGGCGCAGGGTGAGCGCGTGCAGGTGCAGGGGCAGGTGTTCGACGGCCTGGGCGTACCGGTCTCCGATGCCGTGCTGGAAATCTGGCAGGCCGATGCACAAGGCATCTATGCGCACCCGGAGGACCCGCGGCATGCCGATCATGATCCGGCGTTTGCCGGGTGGGGCAGAGTGCCGACCGATGAGCAGGGGCGCTTCGCCTTCACCACCGTGCGCCCCGGCAGCGTGGCAGGGCCCGGCGGGCAGGCACAGGCGCCGCACCTGATGGTGCTGGTCTTCATGCGTGGTCTGTTGCGGGCGGCCAGTGCGCGCCTGTATTTCAGCGACGCGCCCGGCAACGCCGAGGATCCGATCCTGGCGCTGGTGCCGGCTGAGCGCCGCGCCACCCTCATCGCACAGGCGCAGGGCAATGGCCTGTACCACTGGGACGTGCGCATGCAGGGCGAACACGAAACGGTCTTCTTCGATTACTGATCCGGGCCTGCACGTTGCGCCAACCTGGCGCGGGTAAGCTGGTTCCTACTGTGAATGGATGGCGCGTGATGAGCGATTCCTACTCCCTGCTCGGTGGCCTGTTCGGTGCGCCGGAGGTCGATGCGGTGTTCACCGACACCGCGCGGCTGCAGGCGATGCTCGATGTTGAGGCCGCGCTTGCGCGGGCGCAGGTGCGCTGTGGGGTGATCCCGGCGAACGCGCTGGGCCCGATCGAAGCGGCCTGCCGGGCCGAGCGGTACGAAGTGCCGGCGCTGGGCCGGGCCACCGCGCTGGCCGGCAATCCGGCCATTCCACTGGTCAAGGCGTTGACCGCGCAGGTCGGGCGGAACAGTGCCGAGGCCGCGCGCTGGGTGCATTGGGGCGCGACCAGCCAGGACATCATCGACACCGGTTCGGTGCTGCAGCTGCGTACCGCATTGACGTGGGTACAGGATCGTCTGCAGGTGCTGTGCGATGCCCTGGCCGCGTTGGCCGATGCCGAGCGCGATACCGGCTTGCCCGGCCGCACGCTGTTGCAGCAGGCGGTGCCGGTGACGTTCGGCTTGAAGGCGGCCGGCTGGCTCGATGCACTGCAGCGCAGCCAGCGTCGCCTGCAGGCATTGCATGCCGATACGCTGGTGCTGCAGTTCGGCGGCGCCGCGGGTACGTTGGCGTCGTTGCAGACGCGCGGCCTGGACGTGGCGCAGACGCTGGGCGAGGAACTTCAGTTGCCGGTGCCGGCTTTGCCCTGGCACACCGCGCGCGACCGCGTTGCCGAGTTCGGCAGCGTGTTCGCCCTGTTGACCGGCACGCTGGGCAAGATCGCCACCGATATCGTGCTGCTGATGCAGTCCGAGGTGGCCGAAGCGCTCGAGCCGGCCGCTGAGGGCAAGGGCGGCTCCTCCGCCATGCCGCACAAGCGCAACCCGGTCGGCTGCGTCGCGGCGATCGCTGCGGCCAGCCGGGTGCCGGGCTTGGTGTCCACCTTGTTCGCGGCGATGCCGCAGCCGCACGAGCGCGCGGCAGGGCAGTGGCATGCCGAGTGGGAAACCGTGCCGGAGATCGTGCGCCTATGCGCCGGCAGCCTGGCGCAGATCACGGTGGTCGTGCAGGGGCTGCAGCTGGACCGCGCCCGCATGCAGGAGCACCTGGACAGCCACGGCGGCCTTCTCTACGCCGAGGCGGTGGCCGTGACGCTGGCCGAGTCGCTGGGCAAATCGGCTGCGCACGCACTGGTGGAACAGGCGGCGCGCCAGGCGCTGGCGCAGTCGCGTCACCTGCGCGAGGTGTTGACGGAGATGCCCGAGGTGACCGCGCAACTGTCGCCGACGCAACTGGATGCCTTGTTCGCGCCGGACAGCTGGCGCGGCATGGCCGATACCTGGATCAACCGCGTGCTGGCACAGCGTTGATCCTTCTTTTTCCTGGAGTGTTGCATGCCGTTTCTTGAGCTGGACTCGCACCGTCTGCATTACCGGATCGATGGACCGGTCCAGGCGCCGTGGTTGACGTTCTGCAACTCGCTGGGCACCGACCTGCACATGTGGGACCGGCAGGTCGAGGCGTTGTCGACGCAGTTCCGCATCCTGCGCTACGACCGCCGCGGGCATGGTCAGTCCAGCACACCGCCCGGTCTGTACAGCGTGGCGGAGCTGGGTGCAGACGTCGTTGCACTGTGGGATCACCTGAGCGTGCAGCGCAGCCATTTCTGCGGGCTTTCCATCGGCGGCCTGACCGGCCAGTGGCTGGGCGTGCACGTCAGTGAGCGCCTGCACACGCTGACGGTGGCCGCCACGGCCGCGAAGATCGGCACGCTGGACAGCTGGACTGCGCGCATTGCCCAGGTGCAACGCGATGGCCTGCTGCCGCTGCGCGAGGGAACGGCCGAGCGCTGGTTCACCCCGGCGTTTGCCCAGGCCGAGCCCGCCGTGGTGGAGGACGTCCTGCAGCGCTTTGTCGCTACGGACGTGGACGGCTACGTCGGCTGCTGCCATGCCGTGGCCACGGCCGATTTCCGTGACCAACTCGAGCGCATCACCGTGCCGACCCTGGCGATCGCCGGCGACGACGACCCGGTGTGCCCACCGGCGGATCTGGATGCGATCGCGCAGGGCGTGGCCGATGGCCATTCCATCGCAGTGCCCGGGCGCCACATCTGCAACATCGAATCGGCCGACGCGTTCACCGCAGCGCTCGCCGCCCACCTTCGCTAGCGCGCCACCGATGGTCGGCACGCCCCCACCTCAGAACGAGCACCCCACAATGGACGAACAGGAACGTTACGAAGCTGGCCTGGCGGTACGCCGCGCCGTGCTCGGCGAAGCGCACGTGGAGCGCTCGCTGCAGGCACGCACTGATTTCACCGAGGAGTTCCAGGCGTTCATCACGCGAACCGCGTGGGGTACGGTCTGGACCCGGGATGGCCTGCCGCGGCACACGCGTTCGCTGCTGACCATCGTGATGATGGTGGCGCTGGGCCACGACGAAGAGTTCAAGCTGCACATCCGCGCCGCCCGCAACAACGGCGTCACCCCGGAGCAGATCAAGGAAGCGCTGCTGCAGGCGGCGATCTACTGCGGCGTGCCCGCCGCCAACCACGCCTTCGCGCTGGCCAAGCCGATCCTCGAAGAGCAGGCCGGCGAACACGCCGGCTGAGTTGCGTCAGTGCAGCAGGTTGCCCAGGCGCTGCGCCGCTTCGCGCAGCCGCGGCAGCAGCTGCGACTGCATCACGCCCAGGCTGATCCGTCCGGCCTGGGTGCCGATGTTGAGCGCGCCCACCACGGTGCCATTGCGCGCATGCACCGGCACGGCGATCGAGCGCAGCCCGATCTCCAGCTCCTGGTCCACCAGTGAAACGCCTTCGCGGCGCACGCGATCCAGCATGTCGAGGAAGTCCTCCATGCGGGTCACGGTACGCTCGGTACGCGGGCGCAGCGGATTGCGTTCCAGATAACTTTCCAGCGTGTCGCGCGGCAACGCTGCCAGCAGCACGCGGCCCATCGAGGTGCAGTACGCCGGCAGGCGACTGCCGGCACGCAGGCCGATCGACATGATCCGCACGGTCTCGGCGCGGGCCACATACAGCACGTCGTCACCATCGAGCACGCCCAGCGAGCAGGACTCATGTACGTCGTCGCGAAGGGCATCCAGCACGGGCTGTGCGGCGGCCGTCATCGACGAGGAGGCGACATAAGCGCCACCGATGCCGAGTACGCGCGGCAGCAGCACGAAGCCACGGCCCTGTTCGCCCACGTAGCCCAGCTTCTCCAGCGTATACAGCACGCGACGCACCGCCGCCCGCGAGATGCCGGTCTCGGTGCTGATCTGCGACATCGTCACTTCGCGCGGGTGCTGCGAAAACACACTCAGCACCACCAGGCCACGGCCAAGGGAGGTCATGAAATCCGGATCGCCCTGATTGTCCTGGATCTGCTGCATCAGCTCGTGGCTGAGCCCGCGATCCTGCGGTGGGGCAGGGGCGCGCTGGGGACGACGGCTGGGAGGTGCGGCAGACATGGCGGTGCTTCGTACTCGGTGATCGTGCATGGTAAGGGCTGCACGCAGCGAAGCGAAGCCGCCGCGCCACGGTCAGTGACCGTGGCGCGTGGGGCTCAGCGCGTCGCCGGCAGCGCGTAGGCGATCACGTAGTCACCGCGATCCGGCGACTGACGTGCACCGCCAGCCGAAATCACCACGTATTGGCGACCGGTTTTCGGCGACACATAGGTGATCGGCGTGCCCTGGCTGCCCACCGGCATGCGGGCCTTCCATACCTCTTCGCCGGTGCGGCTGTCATAGGCGCGCAGGTAGTAATCCTGGGTACCGGCGAAGAACAGCAATCCCGATTGCGTGGCCAGCGAACCGCCAAGCGTCGGCATGCCGATCGGAATCGGCAGGCGCATTTTGATGCCCATCGGTCCGGTGTCTTTCACCGTACCGACCGGCACCTGCCACACCAGTTCGTGGGTGGCCAGGTTGATCGCCGACATCGTGCCGAACGGCGGCTTCTGGCACGGGATGCCCAGCTTGGACAGGAAGCGATCCCGCAGCGAGCCATACGGTGTGCCGGTCTGCGAGGCCGCGCCCATCTCCACACCGCCTGCGCCTTCGGTCATCTGCGCGCGCGGAATGAGCTTGGTCCACAGGCCCAGGCGCATGTCGTTGACGAACAGGTAGCCGGTGGTCGGATCCACCGATGCGCTGCCCCAGTTCATGCCGCCCAGCGAACCGGGCCACTGCAGCGCGAGGTCTTCGCCCGGCGGGGTGAACATGCCCTCGTAACGGAAGCCCTTGAACTGGATGCGGCACAGCATCTGATCGATCGGCGTGGCGCCCCACATGTCCGATTCGGTCAGGGTCTGCGCACCGATCTGCGGCAGGCCGACCGACAGGCGCTGCGTCGGCGAGTAGCGCTCACCATCAGCCTTGCCCTGCGGCGCCTTGATGTCGCGCACCTCGGTGATCGGCTGGCCGGTGGCGCGGTTGAGCATGAACACCTGCCCGGCCTTGGTGATCTGCAGCAGGGCGGGCAGGGTGCCGCCCTTGCCATCGGGTACGTCGGTCAAGGTCGGCTGCGCGGGCAGGTCGTAATCCCACAGATCGTGATGCACGGTCTGGTACACCCAGCGCTCTTTGCCGGTGGCCACATCCAGCGCCACCACCGCCGAGCTGTACTTGTCATCCTGCGGGGTGCGCTCGCCGGCCCACTGGTCAGGCGTGGTATTGCCGGTGGGCAGATAGACCAGGCCCAGCTGCGGGTCATAGGCCATCGAGGTCCATACATTGGGCGTGGCCCGGGTGTAATGGATCGAGGGATCCAGCGGCACGTCCGGGGTTTCCTTGGACAGGTCCCAGACCCATGCCAGTGCACCGGTCCGCACGTTGTAGGCGCGCACCACACCGGACGGTTCACCGACCTCGATGTTGTCGGCCACGCGGCCGCCCACGATCACCAGCTCACCGGCCACCAGCGGCGCGGCAGTGAGGGTGTAGAAGCCGGGCTTGATCTCGCCCATGCCGCGCTTGAGGTCGACCACGCCGTTGTCGCCGAAATCGGTGCACGGTGCGCCGGTGGCGGCATCCAGCGCGAACAGGCGGGCGTCGATCGAGGTCATCAGGATCCGCTTTTCGCAGATCGCCGGGGGTGTGCCGGTCACGGCAGCGGCGGGTGCCTGTGGTGCTGCAGGTGCTGGCGGTGCTGCGGGCGAAGCCGTTCCGGACGATGCGGCCGCCGCCACAGTGGGCACGCCGTTCAACGGCAGCGCGGCATCGAAGTAGCCCAGCCCCCGGCAACGCTGCCAGTTCGGTGCAGTGGCCTTGGGGTCGAACGCCCAGCGCTGCTGGCCGCTGTCCACATCCATCGCGATCACCCGGTTGTGGGGCGTGCACAGATACAGGGTCTGACCGATCTGCAGCGGCGTGAGCTGGTCTTCGGCACCGAAGCCATCGCTCTGGGGCACATCGCCGGTGTGCGCGGTCCATGCCACCTGCAGCTGCGCCACATTGGCGGGCGTGATCTGGTCCAGCGCGGCGAAGCGGGTGCCGGCGGTGGTGTTGCCCCAATGCATCCAGTCGCGCTGTTCGCTGCCCTTGGCCACCGGCACCACGGCCGGGCGTGCGCCCTGGGCGGTGACGACCGGGCGCGGCTGGAAGGCGGAGACCGCCGTGCCCAGCAGACCGACCAGCAGCAGCGCCGCGACGGCATACGCCGAGCGCCCGGCGGGCCGCCCACGGCCGCGCTTGAGTGCCGGCCAGGCCAGTGCCACCAGCATCGCCAGCACCGCCGGCATGACCAGTCGCGAGACCAGGGGCCAGAATTCCAGCCCGGCATCGGCCAGCGCCCACACCACGGTGGCGATGAAGGCCGCCGCGTACAGTGCCGCGCCCATCGGCCGCCGCAGGACCAGCAGCAGACCGGCCAGCAGCGATGCGCCGCCCATCAGCAGGAAATACCAGCTGCCGCCGAGCTGGACCAGGCGGACGCCGCCTACCAGCAACGCCAGCCCGAACAGCATCACCACGATGCCAAGCAGGACCAGCAGAGTGCGGCCCAGGGCCGACGGTTTCGTGTTCTTGTCCACGTTGCATGAACCTCTACAGGAAATCCGGTGCCGACCGGCACCGGACAGGCCCGCGCGCGCCGTGCGTGGCGGGGACCGTTGGTCGCTTCGCTGCTTATCGCGGAAGCGGGGTGAACAACCAGTTAGGGCGATTATCGCACGGGTGTGCGAATTCGAGGTGAGCGGATCAACGCATGGCTGGAACGCAGCAATGCCCTGGTGCCGGGGATCTGCAGGCCCCCGCCGAAGCGTTTACCCTATGCCACCCTGTTTGTTTCCAGACCCATGACCGAGTCTTCCGCCACGCCCGCCTGGGCCGGCCGCCTGCGCGACATCGCCGATTTCCCCAAGCCGGGCATCCTGTTCAAGGACATCATGCCGCTGCTCGCCGACGGCCCGGATTTCGCGGCCGCCATCGATGCGATGGTCGCGCCCTGGCGCGATGCCAACCTGCAGGCGGTCATGGGGATCGAGTCGCGCGGCTTCATCCTCGGCGCGGCCATGGCGCGGGTGCTGGGCGTGGGCTTCGTGCCGGTGCGCAAGCCGGGCAAGCTGCCCGGCAAGGTGCTGCGCCAGGACTACACCCTGGAATACCGCACCGACAGCATTGAGGTGCACGCTGATGCCTTGCCGGCCGGCGCACGCGTGCTGGTGATCGATGATGTGCTCGCCACGGGCGGCACCTTGCTGGCAGCGTTGTCGCTGGCGCGTCAGCTGCAGGTCGAAGTGGTCGGTGCGGCGGTGCTGGTGGAGCTGGCCGGCCTCGGTGGCCGCGACCGCTGGACGGATGACGTCCCCCTGCTGGCCAACCTGGTCTATTGAGCCGGGACTCCGCGCGGGCCTACCGCCCCTGGTAGTGCCGGCCGTTGGCCGGCACCTCAGACGTCGCGACGAAAGGGGAGCCGACCAGCGGTCGGCTCTCCCGCTCAGACATCCATCTTGCGGACGCGGAACCGACGACCCTTGATCTTGCCGGCCTCCAGCTGGGCGATTGCCCGGCCCGCATGTTCGCGCGCGATGGCCACGTACGAGCGCGTGGCGTAGATGTCGATCTTGCCGATGTACTTGGCCGCCAGCCCGGCATCGCCGGTCAGTGCGCCGAGGATGTCGCCCGGGCGCAGCTTGTCGGTCTTGCCGCCATCGATGCGCAGCGTGGTCATCGCCGCCTGCGGCAACACCGGCGGGCGTGCGGTGGCCAGCGGCGTCTTCTGCCAGTCCAGCGGCTTGCCCTGTGCGGCCTCCAGTGCATCGGCGCGGTTGCGCTCGCGATGCGTCACCAGGCTGATCGCCAGGCCCGTGGCACCGGCGCGTCCGGTGCGGCCGACGCGATGCTCGTAGGTTTCGATATCGGTCGGCAGCTCGTAATTGATCACTGCGGCCAGGTCCTGCACATCCAGCCCACGCGCGGCCACGTCGCTGGCAACCAGCACGTTGCAGCTGCGGTTCGCGAAACGCACCAGCACTTCGTCGCGGTCACGCTGTTCCATCTCGCCGTGCAGCGGCAGTGCGGAGAAACCGAACTGCTGCAGCGAAATGGCGACATCGTCGACATCGCGGCGGGTGTTGCAGAACACCACGGCCGATTCCGGCGTGTACTTGAGCAGCAGGCCGGCCAGCGCCTTCTGCTTCAGTGCCAGCTCGGTCTCGCAGAACAGGTGGCGGATCGCCGGCGCATGATCGGCGCCTTCCACGGTCACCTCCACCGGATCGCGCAGCAGCACGCGGGCGATCTCGCGGATCTCATCCGGGAAGGTCGCCGAGAACAGCAGTGTCTGGCGGTCCTTGCTGGTGCGCCCGGCGATCTCGCGGATCGGCTCTTCAAAGCCCATGTCGAGCATGCGGTCGGCTTCATCCAGCACCAGGGTGGTCACGCCACCCAGATGCAGCACGCGCTTGCGGCCCAGTTCCTGGATGCGCCCGGGGGTACCGACGACGACCTGCGGGTCGTGCGCTTCCAGCGAGGCCAGCTGCGGGCCCAGCGGCATGCCGCCGGTCAGCACCAGCAGTTTCAGGTTCGGAATGCCGGTGGCCAGCTTGCGGATCTGCTTGCCGACCTGGTCGGCCAGTTCGCGGGTCGGGCACAGCACCAGCGCCTGGGCGCGGGTCACGGACGGGTCCAGCGCCTGCAGCAGGCCCAGGCCGAAGGCGGCGGTCTTGCCGCTGCCGGTCGGGGCCTGTGCGATGACATCGCGGCGCTCAAGAATGGCCGGCAGGCTCTGGGCCTGCACGGGGGTGAGCGAGGTGTAGCCCATGGCATCGATGCCGGGCAGCAGCGCTGGTTTCAGCGGCAGGGAGGAGAATTCAGACATGCGGTAGTGTCGCAGAAGTCCGCCCGGCGTGCCTCAGCCCAGCAGCGCGTGCGCGCCCAGATTGATCCCCAGCCCCCCCACCAGCAGCCAGCCGAACAGCAGCAGCGCCAACAGCAGCGGCTTCATCCCGGCCCTGCGCAGCGCCGAGGCATGCGTAGTCAGGCCGAGCGCGGCCATCGCCATCGTCAGCAGCACGGTGTCCAGATCGATCGCCGCACTGACCACCGCCGCCGGCAGCATCTTCAGCGAATTGAGTCCGGCCACCGCCACGAAGCCGAACGCGAACCAGGGCACCACGATCTTCACGCGTTGGCCGACCGCGCCAGGCGTACCACCGCGCGCCAGCAGCACCGACAGTGCGACCAGGAACGGCGCCAGCATCATCACCCGCACCATCTTGGCGATCACGGCCGTGTCGGCGGCAGGCTCGCTCACCGCGCGACCGGCGGCGACCACCTGGGCGACCTCGTGCACGGTCGAGCCGGTGAACACGCCATACGTCTGCGCGCTCATCGCGATCCACCCGTGCGTGAGGTTGAGCTGGTAGAGCGCCGGGTACAGGAACATCGCGAGCGTGCCGAACACGACCACGGTGGAGACCGCCACGGTCACCTGTTCCGCCCGCCCGCGCACGACCGGCTCGGCCGCCATCACCGCCGCCGCACCGCAGATCGAGCTGCCGGCGCCGATCAGCAGGGCGCTCTGCTGATCGAGCCCGAACCACCGCGTCCCGGCCCACCAGGCCAGCACGAACGTGCTGGTCAGCACCAGCGCATCGATCAGCACCCCGCCGACACCGACCTGGCCAATATCCTGGAAGGTCAGGCGCAGGCCGTACAACACGATGCCCGCCCGCAGCAGCCAGTGCTTGGAAAACCCCACCCCGGCGCCGGCATGGGCCGCCAGCCGCGGATAAACGGTGTTGCCCACGGCAATGCCGAGCATGATGGCCAGGGTCAGCGCGCTGATGCCGTGCGCCTGTAACCACGGCAGCGGTGCCAGTCCCATGGCCGCTGCAGCCACCGCGCCGGTCAGCAGCAGCCCGGGCAGGCGGCTGCGCCAGCGTTGGGCGTTGGTGGAGCAGGGCAGGGCGGCGGCAGAGCTGTTCACAGGTGTCTCCAGTCAGATCACCTTCCTAGCCTGCGCGCCGTTGATGAACCTGTAAAACGCATTGTTTATGTCATTTCGACCTGTTTGGTGCGTTAATTGGCGGCATGCACCTCACCCTTCGCCAATGGCAGGTTTTTGTGTCCATCGCCGACGCCGGCACGACGGCTGCGGCGGGAGCGCAGCTGGCGTTGTCGCAATCGGCCACCAGCGCTGCCCTCAATGAGCTGGAAAGCCAGCTCGCCGGCCCGCTGTTCGACCGGATCGGGCGCCGGCTGGTGCTCAACGCGCAGGGGCGGGCGCTGCTGGATCCCGCCCGCGCGCTGCTGTCCGCCGCCGTCGATCTGGAGCGGCTGGCCGGCGTCGGGCAGATCCAAACCGGTGCGCAGCCCCTGCTGCTGCGGCTTGGGGCCAGCACCACGATCGGCAACTACCTGCTGCCGACCCGCGTCGCCGCGCTGCTGGCCGATAACCCGCATGCGCAGGTGGACCTGCGGATCGGCAACAGTGCCGACGTGGTCGCCGCAGTCCAGCGGCTGGAGGTGGATCTGGGCCTGATTGAAGGACCGTGCCATGAAAGCGGCCTGCAGGTGCTGCCGTGGCAGCGCGATGAACTGGTCATCATGGCCGCGCCGGGAACGACGCCGGCCTGCATGGATGTCGCGGCGCTGGCGCAGGCCCGCTGGCTACTGCGCGAGCCGGGCTCGGGTACCCGCGAGGCGGTCGAGCAGGCGCTGTTGCCGCACCTGCACCACTTCGCCCGTTCCATGCAGCTGGGCAGCACCGAGGCGATCAAGCAGGCGGCGGCGGCCGGGCTTGGCCTGGCGTGCCTGTCGCGGCAGGCGGTGGCCGATCTGCTTGCGCTGGGGAGGCTGACCGAGGTGGACACGCCGGTGCCGCCCATGTCGCGCCAGCTGTGGCTGGTACGCCATCCCGGCAAGCGGGTGCCGCCGGCGCTGGGGGAACTGCTGGGGCTGCCTGCGGATGCGTTCGGTCAGCAGTAAGCGACGCCGCGCATCGCCAGACCGTACAATGGTCGGATGCCTCTGATTACTCTGCAAAACGTCGACTTCAGCGTCGGCGGCCCCCTGTTGCTGGAAAAAGCCGAACTGTCGATCGAGCCGGGCGAGCGTATCGCCCTGATCGGGCGCAACGGCGCCGGCAAATCGACCCTGCTCAAACTGCTGTCCGGCGATCACAAGCCCGATGACGGCGAAGTCCGCGTGCAGCAGGGGGTGCGCATCACCCGCCTGGAACAGGAGGTGCCGCACGGTGCCGCCGGCAGCGTCTTCGATGTGGTCGCCGACGGCCTTGGCGAACTGGGCCAGTGGCTGGCCGAGTTCCACCACCTGAGCATGGCCGACGATTTCGACGGCGATGCGCTCTCGGCCGTGCAGGCCAAGATCGACGCCGCCAACGGCTGGGGCCTGGACCAGCGCGTCAGCGAAACCCTGACCAAGCTCGACCTGGACGGCGATGCCGAATTCGCGCGCCTGTCCGGCGGCATGAAGCGCCGCGTGCTGCTCGGCCGCGCGCTGGTGTCCTCGCCGGATCTGCTGCTGCTCGACGAACCGACCAACCACCTGGACATCGAAGCCATCGACTGGCTCGAAATGTTCCTCAAGAACTGGAACGGCAGCGTGGTGTTCGTCACCCATGACCGCCGCTTCCTGCGTGCACTGGCTACCCGCATCGTCGAGATCGACCGCGGCCAGGTCACCAGCTGGCCGGGCGACTGGGCCAACTACGAACGCCGCCGCGAAGAGCGCATGAACGCGCAGGCGCAGGAAAACGCGCGCTTCGACAAACTGCTCGCGCAGGAAGAAATCTGGATCCGCCAAGGCATCAAGGCGCGCCGCACCCGCGATGAAGGCCGTGTGCGCCGCCTCAAGGCAATGCGCAACGATCGCTCGCAGCGCCGCGAACTTGGCGGCAACGTGCGCATGGAAGCGGCGCAGGCGGAGAACTCCGGCAAGAAGGTGATCGACGTCAAGGACATCTCGTTCGCCTTCGGCGAGCGCGTGATGGTCAAGGACTTCAGCACCGTCATCCTGCGCGGCGACCGCATCGGCCTGATCGGGCCGAACGGCAGCGGCAAGACCACGCTGCTCAAGCTGCTGCTGGGCGACCTGCAGCCGCAGAGCGGCGAAGTGCGTGCCGGTACCAACCTGCAGATCGCCTACTTCGACCAGTACCGTGCGGTGCTGCGCGAAGACTGGACCGCGATCGAGAACGTGGCCGAGGGCCGCGATTTCATCGAGTTCAACGGCAAACGCAAGCACGTGCATGCCTACCTGCAGGATTTCCTGTTCTCGCCCGAGCGCGCCCGCGCACCGATCACCCGGTTGTCCGGTGGTGAGCGCAACCGCCTGCTGCTGGCCAAGCTGTTCGCGCAGCCGTCCAACCTGCTGGTGATGGATGAACCGACCAACGATCTGGACGTGGAAACCCTCGAGCTGCTCGAAGAGCTGCTGAGTGATTACACCGGCACGTTGCTGCTGGTCAGCCATGACCGTGACTTCCTGGACAACGTGGTGACCTCCACGATGGTGATGGAAGGCGATGGCGTGGTCGGCGAGTATGTGGGCGGCTATACCGATTGGCAGCGCCACGCCGCACGCGTGGCCGCCGCGGCTGCGTCCGCACCCGTGGTGTCCGCCAAGCCGGTTGCTGCGGCCGCTGCCGCTGCCGCGCCGGCCGAGCCCAAGCGCAAGCTGAGCTACAAGGACGCGCGTGAGCTGGAACAGCTGCCGTTGAAGATCGAAACGCTGGAGAAGGACGTCGAAGGGCTCACCGCCGCGATGAACGACCCGGCGTTCTATCAGCGCAGCGCGCCCGACATGGCCGCGCACAATGCGAAGCTCGCCAAGGTGCAGGCCGAGTTGGATGCGGCGTACGCCCGCTGGGAAGAACTGGACGCCTGATCCGGCGATCGTTGTAGAGCCGACCGTTGGTCGGCTCTACCGCCCTCATTTCAACCCGTGCAGATCCCGCAGCTGGGTCGGCCGTGAGCCGAAGTACGCGGCCAGATCGGCGATGTCCTGATCGCTCAGGTCGGTCGCCTGCGGGGTCATCAGCGCGTGCTGGCGATCCCCCGCACGGTAGGCCTGCAGGCTGTGCGCCAGGTAATCCCCGTACTGCCCACCCAGTTTCGGGTAGGTCGGGTCGATCGGCTTGTTGCCGTCCGCCCCGTGGCAGTCGATGCAGCTCTGGCCGGTGGCTTTGCCCTTGACCTGGGCACGTGCCTCGCCGGCGGCGATGCGGCCGGCCGGCAGGCCGGCGGAGGAGCCGGACCCGTGTTCACCACTGGCGTGGCCCGGATCGGCGGCGGAATCTGCGCTGTTCTCCACCTGTGACTGCGAACACGCAGTCATCAGCAGGGCAACGGACAGGGCGATGGCGTAACGCTGGAGTGGCGTGGCTTTCGACATGAGCGCGCTTATTTGACGGTGGACAGGTAAACAGCGAGATCGGCGATCTCCTGTTCGCTGAAACTCATCGACTGCGCCTGCATCGTCGGATGCTTGCGCTTGCCGTGGCGGTACTCGGTCAGCGCCTGGCTGAGGTACTCACGGGTCTGCCCGCCGATCTTGGGCACTTTGTAGCTGGGGTAGGCGTTCTTGTACCCGGTGATGCCGTGGCACCCCTGGCACGTGTACGCCAGGACCCGGCCATTGTCGAACCGGCCGGTGACGGCGGCAGGCGCCGGCGCGGTAGCGGCCGGAGCGGGGGTGGCGGGTACTGCAGGAGTGGGTGTTGCGGCCTGTGCGGCGGCCCCGAGGGGCAGGAGGACGGCCAGAGCGAGACAAGCGGCGAGCGGCTGCGGGCGCATGATGTCCTTTTCCGATAAACGGGTCTGGTCGTTCCGGCGTGGGGTACGGAACTGGGCCGAGTATAGCCTGCCATTTCATCTAGCTGAAACCGGGGTCGGAAAGCCATCGTCGCAGGTCACCATGACCTTTGGGATATGGTGTGGTCGTGACGTGGTGCATTACTTTGCTACCACACCTGCCCACGCATCCTTAGGGACACGACGATGTCGCGACATTCTTTCCTGCTCGGCCGCACCGGACGCTGCGCCGCTGCACTGCTGATCACTTCCACCCTGCTGCTCAGCGGCTGCGGTGGCGCCGGCCCAGCCGAAGCCAATGCCGCTGAAAAGGACGGCAAGGCCGAGAAGAAGGTCGATGCGGTACCGGTCGAAGCCGTCGCCGCCAGCCATCGCGCGGTCGCCGCCAGCTACACCGGCACGGCTGCACTGGAGCCCAGGGGCGAGTCGCAGGTGGTCGCCAAGACCTCCGGTGTCGCGCTGGCGGTGCTGGTCGAGGAAGGGCAGCAGGTACGCGCCGGGCAGCCGCTGGTGCGGCTGGATCCGGACCGGGCGCGCCTGGCCGTCGCCCAGAGCGAAGCGCAGATGCGCAAGCTGGAGAACAACTACCAGCGCGCCCAGAAGCTGATCGGCCAGCAGATGGTCAGCGCCTCGGACGTCGACCAGATCAAGTACGACCTGGAAAACGCCCGCGCGCAGTACCGCCTGGCCACGCTGGAGCTTTCCTACACCACGGTGATCGCACCCATCTCGGGGGTGATCGCCTCGCGCTCGATCAAGACCGGCAACTTCGTGCAGATCAACACGCCGATCTTCCGCATCGTCGACAACTCGCGCCTGGAAGCCACGCTCAACGTGCCCGAACGCGAGCTGGCCACGCTGCGCCCGGGTCAGCCGGTGACGCTGATCGCCGACGCGCTGCCGGGAAAGACCTTCCCCGGCACGGTGGACCGCATCTCGCCGGTGGTCGACGCCGGCAGCGGCACGTTCCGCGTGGTCAGTGGGTTCGGCGAAGATGCTGACGGCCTGCAGCCGGGCATGTTCGGCCGCATCCGCATCGACTACGACCAGCGCGCCGATGCCCTGGTGGTGCCGCGCATCGCATTGCTCGACGATGGCGAGCCGGCGGTGTTCCGCGTGCGCGAGGGCAAGGCCGCGCGCGTGCCGGTCAAGCTCGGCTATGCCGAAGGCCCGTGGGTGGAAATCCGCGAGGGTCTGGCCGCCGGTGACCAGGTGGTGACCGCCGGCAAGGTGGCGCTGCGTGACGGCACCGCGGTGCAGGTGATCGGTGCCAAGCCGGCCGCCACTGCCGTCGCCACGCCGGCACCGGCCAAGGCGGAGAGCCGTCAATGACAGCGGCCGGCAATGACCACGGCAAGGATCCGCACCAGGGCGATCGCCCGGGTACCCAAGGCGGCGGCCTGGTGGAATTCGCCACCCGTCGCCGCGTCACCATCGCGATGTTCACCGTCACGCTGATGCTGTTCGGCTTCATCGCGCTGGGCAATCTCAAGGTCAACCTGCTGCCCGACCTGAGCTACCCGACCCTGACCGTGCGCACCGAGTACACCGGTGCGGCCCCGGCGGAAATCGAAACCCTGATCACCGAGCCGGTCGAAGAGGCCGTCGGCGTGGTCAAGAACCTGCGCAAGCTCAAATCGATCTCGCGCACCGGGCAGAGCGATGTGGTGCTCGAGTTCGCCTGGGGCACCAACATGGACCAGGCCAGCCTGGAGGTGCGCGACAAGATGGAAGCGCTGAACCTGCCGCTGGAGGCGAAGTCCCCGGTGCTGCTGCGCTTCAATCCGTCCACCGAGCCGATCATGCGCCTGGTGATCTCGGCCAGGACCGATCCGTCCAGCGATGCCGAGGCCGTGCGCCAGCTCACCGAGCTGCGCCGCTACGCCGATGAAGACCTGAAGAAGAAACTGGAGCCGGTCACCGGCGTGGCGGCGGTCAAGGTTGGCGGCGGTCTGGAGGATGAAATCCAGGTCGACATCGACCAGCAGAAGCTGGCCCAGCTCAACCTGCCGATCGACAACGTCATCAAGCGGCTCAAGGAAGAGAACATCAACATCTCCGGCGGTCGTCTGGAGGAAGGCTCGCAGCGTTACCTGGTGCGCACCGTCAACCAGTTCGCTGATCTGGAGGACATCCGCAACCTGCTGGTGACCACCCAGAGCAGCACCGGCAGTGCCGCCGATGCAGCGATGCAGCAGATGTTCGCCATCGCCGCGTCGACCGGCTCGGATGCCGCCATCGCCGCCGCCTCGGCGGCGCAGAGCGCGTCCAGCAGCAGCTCCACCAACATCGCCAATGGTGTGCCGGTACGGCTGAAAGATGTCGCCACCGTGCGCCAGGGCTACAAGGAACGCGAAGCGATCATCCGTCTGGGCGGCAAGGAAGCGGTCGAGCTGGCGATCTACAAGGAGGGCGATGCCAACACGGTCTCGACGGCCGAGGCGCTGCGTGCGCGTCTGGAACAGATCAAGGGCCAGGTGCCCGGCGATGCCGAACTGACCACGATCGAAGACCAGTCGCGCTTCATCGAACATGCCATCAGCGACGTCAAGAAAGACGCGGTGATCGGCGGCATCCTCGCCATCCTGATCATCTTCCTGTTCCTGCGCGACGGCTGGAGCACATTCGTGATCAGCCTGTCGCTGCCGGTCTCGATCATCACCACGTTCTTCTTCATGGGCCAGCTCGGCCTGAGCTTGAACGTGATGTCGCTCGGCGGCCTGGCGCTGGCTACCGGCCTGGTGGTGGATGATTCCATCGTGGTGCTGGAGAGCATCGCCAAAGCGCGCGAGCGCGGCCTGAGCATTCTGCAGGCCGCGATTGAAGGCACCCGCGAAGTCAGCATGGCCGTGGTCGCCTCGACCCTGACCACCATCGCGGTGTTCCTGCCGCTGGTGTTCGTGGACGGCATCGCCGGCCAGCTGTTCCGCGACCAGGCGCTGACCGTGGCGATCGCAATCGCCATCTCGCTGCTGGTCTCGATGACCCTGATCCCGATGCTGAGCTCGCTCAAGGGCCGTCCGCCGCTGGCCTTCCCGGAAGAACCCACGCATGCGGCGTGGCAGCCGGATAGCCGCTGGCTGAAGCCGGTCGCCGGCAGCCGTCGTGGCGTGGGCACGCTGGTGCGCTGGATCTGCTTCGGGATGGCCTGGTCGGTGATCCGCGTCTGGCGCGGCCTGGTGGCCGTGGTCGGCCCGGTGATGCGCAAGGCCAGCGATGTGGCGATGAAGCCCTACGCCGGTGCCGAACGTGGCTACCTCAAGCTGCTGCCGGGCGCGCTGCATCACCCGGGCAAGGTGCTGGGCCTGGCGGCGCTGGCCTTCGTCGGCACGATGGCCCTGGTGCCGATGCTGGGTGCGGATCTGATCCCGCAGCTTGCGCAGGATCGCTTTGAAATGACTGCCAAGCTGCCGGCCGGCACGCCGCTGAAGCAGACCGATGCGCTGGTGCGCGAGATGCAGCTGGCCCATGCCAAGGACGACAGCATCGCCTCGCTGTACGGCGTCAGTGGCAGCGGCACCCGCCTGGATGCCAGCCCGACCGAGAGTGGCGAAAACATCGGCAAGCTGACCGTGGTCATGGCCGGTGGCGGCAACGCCCGCACCGAAGCGGCGATCACCGAGCGTCTGCGCGAATCGATGCAGCAGCACCCCGGCGTGCAGGTCGATTTCGCCCGCCCGGCGCTCTTCAGCTTCTCCACCCCGCTGGAAGTGGAACTGCGCGGCCAGGACATGGCCACGCTGGAAACCGCGGGCAAGGCGCTGGCTGCGATGCTGCGAAACAACCCGCACTACGCCGACGTCAAATCCACGGTGGAGGAAGGCTTCCCGGAGATCCAGATCCGCTTCGACCAGGAGCGCGCCGGTGCCTTGGGCCTGACCACGCGGCAGATCGCCGATGTGGTGGTCAAGAAGGTGCGCGGCGACGTGGCCACGCGCTACAGCTTCCGCGACCGCAAGATCGACGTGCTGGTGCGTGCCCAGGAAGGTGACCGGGCGAGCGTGGACAGCATCCGCCGCCTGATCGTCAATCCGGGCAGCAACCGGCCGGTGACGCTGGATTCGGTGGCCGAGGTGGTGGCCACCAACGGCCCGAGCGAGATCCATCGCGCCGACCAGACCCGCGTGGCGGTGGTCTCGGCCAACCTGCGCGACATCGACCTGGGCGGCGCGGTGCGCGAAGTGCAGGACATGGTCGCCAAGCAGCCGCTGGGTGCGGGTGTGGGCATGCACATCGGTGGGCAGGGTGAGGAGCTGGCGGATTCGGCACGCTCGCTGATCTTCGCCTTCGGCCTGGCGATCTTCCTGGTCTACCTGGTGATGGCCTCGCAGTTCGAATCGCTGCTGCACCCGTTCGTCATCCTGTTCACCATTCCGCTGGCCCTGGTCGGCGCGATCCTGGCGCTGATGCTGACCGGCAAGCCGATTTCGGTGGTGGTGTTCATCGGATTGATCCTGCTGGTGGGGTTGGTGACCAAGAACGCAATCATCCTGATTGACAAGGTCAACCAGCTGCGCGAGGCCGGTGTGCCCAAGCGCGAGGCGCTGGTGGAAGGCGCGCGTTCCCGCCTGCGCCCGATCATCATGACCACGCTGTGCACGCTGTTCGGCTTCCTGCCGCTGGCGGTGGCGATGGGCGAGGGCGCCGAAGTGCGCGCGCCGATGGCGATCACCGTGATCGGCGGCCTGCTTGTCTCCACGCTGCTGACGCTGGTGGTGATCCCGGTGGTGTACGACCTGTTGGATCGTCGTGGCGATGCCTACTACCGCGAGCGTGGCCGCCACCTCAAGACGCGCGTGTCCGAAACGGACCCTGACGCTGCACAGGAGCCGGCATGAGCATTGCCGAGTTCTCCATCCGCCGGCCCATCACCACGATCATGTGTTTTGTATCGTTGGCGGTGGTGGGCCTGATCGCCTCGTTCCGCCTGCCGTTGGAGGCGTTGCCGGACATCTCCGCGCCGTTCCTGTTCGTGCAGGTGCCGTATACCGGCTCCACCCCGGAGGAGGTCGAGCGCAACATCATCCGGCCGACCGAAGAAGCGCTGGCGACGATGACCGGGATCAAGCGCATGCGCTCCTCGGCTACCTCCGAAGGCGCCAGCATCTTCATCGAGTTCACCGACTGGGACCGCGACATCGCCATCGCGGCCTCCGATGCCCGTGAGCGCATCGATGCGATCCGCAGCGATCTGCCCGACGACCTGCAGCGCTACAACGTGTTCAAGTGGTCCAGTAGCGACGATCCGGTGCTGAAGGTACGCCTGGCCAGCGCCACCGATCTGACCGGCGCGTACGACATGCTCGACCGCGAGTTCAAGCGGCGGATCGAGCGCATCCCGGGTGTGGCACGGGTCAACATTTCCGGCGCGCCGCCGAACGAAGTGGAGATCGCGATCAGCCCGGACCGGTTGACCGCGCACAACCTGAGCATCAACGAGCTCAGCGACCGCCTGCGCACGCTGAACTTCTCGATCTCGGCCGGGCAGATCGACGACAACGGCCAGCGCGTGCGGATCCAGCCGGTGGGCGAGATCACCGATCTGCAGGAACTGCGCGACCTGGTGATCGATACGAAGGGCCTGCGCCTGGGTGACATCGCCGAGATCCGGCTCAAGCCCACCCGCATGAACTACGGTCGCCGCCTGGACGGCAACCCGGCCGTGGGTCTGGACATCTTCAAGGAGCGCAGCGCCAACCTGGTCGAGGTCTCGCGTGCCGCGCTGGCCGAGGTCGAGGCGATCCGCAAGCAGCCCTCGATGCGCGATGTGCAGATCAAGGTGATCGACAACCAGGGCAAGATGGTGACGTCCTCGCTGCTGGAGCTGGCCGAAGCCGGTGCGGTGGGCCTGCTGTTGTCGGTCACGGTGCTGTTCTTCTTCCTGCGGCACTGGCCGTCCACGCTGATGGTGACCCTGGCGATCCCGATCTGTTTCGTGATCACGCTGGGCTTCATGTACTTCGCCGGCGTCACCCTCAACATCCTGACCATGATGGGCCTGCTGCTGGCGGTCGGCATGCTGGTGGACAACGCCGTGGTGGTGGTGGAGAGCATCTACCAGGAACGCGAGCGCATGCCCGACCAGCCGCGGCTGGCCTCGATCATCGGCACCCGCAACGTGGCCATCGCGTTGAGCGCCGGCACCCTGTGCCACTGCATCGTGTTCGTGCCGAACCTGTTCGGTGAGACCAACAACATCAGCATCTTCATGGCGCAGATCGCGATCACGATCTCGGTCTCGCTGCTGGCCTCCTGGCTGGTCGCGGTGAGCCTGATCCCGATGCTGTCCGCGCGCATGCAGACGCCCAAGCTGGTGCATTCGGAGACGGGCGTGATCGCCCGCCTGCAGCGCCGCTATGCCAAGGTCCTGCAGTGGACGCTGGAGCACCGTGGCTGGAGCGTGTTCGGCATCCTGATGGTGGTGCTGATCAGCCTGGTGCCGATGAAGCTCACCAAGATCGACATGTTCGGTGGCGAGGGCGGCCACGAGGTGTTCATCGGCTACAACTGGAAGGGGGCGTACACCTTCGGCCAGATGTCCGAGGAAGTGGCGCGCGTGGAGCGCTACCTGGACGACAACCGCCAGGCCCTGCACATCACGCAGGTGTATTCCTGGTACAGCGAGCAGGAAGGCAGCAGCACGATCGTGACCTTCGATACCGAGCATGCCAAGAACATGCCGGCCGTGCAGGAAGCACTGCGAAAGGGGCTGCCCCGCTCGGCGCGTGCCGATTACGTGGTGGGCAACTCGGGCGAAGGTGGGGGCGGCGGCAACAACCAGGTGCAGGTTCAGCTGGTCGGCGACTCGACCAAGATGTTGCAGGAGATCGGCGAGGAAGTCGTGCCGTTGCTGGCCCAGCGCAAGGAACTCCGCGATGTGCGCATCGACAATGGTGAGAAGGGCAGCGAGCTGTCCATCCACGTCGACCGCGAGCGCGCCGCTGCGTTCGGCTTCAATGCCGAGCAGGTCGCCAGCTTCGTCGGCCTGGCCCTGCGTGGTGCGCCGCTGCGCGAGTTCCGCCGCGGCGACAGCGAAGTGCCGGTCTGGGTGCGCTTTGCCGGTGCCGAGCAGAGCAGCCCGGAAGATCTGGCCAGTTACACCGTGCGTACCGGCGACGGTCGTTCGGTGCCGCTGCTGAGCCTGGTCGATGTGGCGATCAAACCCTCGGCCACGCAGATCGGTCGCACCAACCGCCAGACGACGTTGACCATCAAGGCCAATCTGGCCGAGAAGGTGACCGTGCCGGAAGGGCGCAAGGCGATGGAAGAGATGCTCAAGCCGATGAGCTTCCCGGCCGGCTACACCTTCAGCTTCGACGGCGGTGACTACGGCGACGACGACAAGGCGATGTCGCAGATGATGTTCAATCTGGTGATCGCGCTGGTGATGATCTACGTGGTGATGGCGGCGGTGTTCGAATCGCTGCTGTTCCCGGCGGCGATCATGAGCGGCGTGCTGTTCTCGATCTTTGGGGTGTTCTGGCTGTTCTGGATCACCGGCACCTCGTTCGGGATCATGTCCTTCATCGGCATCCTGGTGTTGATGGGCGTGGTGGTGAACAACGGCATCGTGATGATCGAGCACATCAACAACCTGCGCCGCCGCGGCATGGGGCGGACCCAGGCGCTGGTGGAGGGTTCACGCGAGCGCCTGCGCCCGATCATGATGACGATGGGCACCGCGATCCTGGCGATGATCCCGATCTCGATGACCGATACCCAGCTGCTGGGCAACGGGCCGCCGTACTACCCGATGGCCCGCGCCATCGCCGGCGGCTTGGCGTTCTCCACGGTGGTCAGCCTGCTGTTCCTGCCGACCATCTACGCCATGCTGGATGACATGAGCACGGCGGTGTCGCGGATCATCCAGCGTGCGCGTGGCCGAGGCGTGGCTGCCCCGGTAGTCGAGCCGGGCGCGGAATCGATTTGAGGGTGCGGGGAGGCCCGTTGGGCGGGCCTCCCTTTTTTTGCGAACCGCATCCACGCAGGGCGTGGATCTGCACGTGGGGCGGCACTACCCGCGGCGCCCATGGGCACAAAAAAGGCCACGCATTGCGTGGCCTTTCGATTCACAGCCGGCGCGGGAATCACCCCGCGACCTTGCCCCACACCTGGAACCCGGTCAGCCACAACCCGAGCATGCTGCCCAGGTTGGTGAGCATGAAGGTCAGCACCACGCGGGTCACCCGGTTGCGGTACCAGCCCTTGACGCTCTGCGCGTCGTCGCGCAGCTTCAGGAAGTCTTCGTAGGCCGGCTTGCGCAGGCGCGCTTCCACCAGGGCCGAGAATGCACCGGTCGGGATGCTCAGCCGGAACGGCTTGAACGGCGCGACCACGATCGCGGTCAGGATGCTCAGCGGGTGGCTGCCCGCCAACAGGCAGCCCAGGCCGGCCAGACCGCCGGTGTACATCGCCCAGACCGCCAGCAGCTCACTGCCGACACCCAGGCCACCGCGATAGAAGCCCACGCCGATACCGGTCAGCACGATGGCCAGGATCGCCAGCGTGATCCACGGGATGTTGCGCTTCTTCGGCACGTCTTCCAGCGACTCGCGCAGCGGGCCCGGCGCGTCGGTGTCGGTTTCCAGGTACCTGGCCAGACCGGCCAGATGACCGGCACCGACCACGGCCAGCACTTCGCGCTGGGCCGGGTCGTGCACTTCACGCAGGCGCGTAGCCATGTATCGGTCGCGCTCGCCGATGATGGTTTCGTACAGGGCAGGGCTCTCGCTGGCGAACTCGCCGAAGCTGGCTTCGAGCATGTCGCCCTGCTTGAGCTTTTCGATCTCGTCTTCGCCGACTTCTTCCGAAGCGAACAGGCCGGCGCCCAGGCCCATCACCAGCTTGATCTTGCCGAAGAAGCCCAGGCGCTGCGAGGCACGCCGGAAGGTCAGGCCAACCTCGCGGTCGATCAGATGCACGGGCAGGTTGCGTTCGTTGGCCAGGGTGACCGCGCGCTTGAGTTCGGCACCCGGCTCGATTTCGAGCTGTTCGGCCAGGCGGCGCTGGTAGGCGGCCAACGCCAGGTTGGCAGCGAACAGGGCCACGCGGCCCTTGCGGATCACTTCGACCAGGTCGAGCTTGGCCAGCGCATCCGGATCGGTCAGTGCCTGCAGGCGCTGCGCGTCCAGCTCGACCGCGATCGCATCGAAGCGGCCACTTTCGATCGCACGTTCCACCGCTTCCACGCTGGCCTGCGAGACGTGCGCGGTGCCCAGCAGGGTGTAGCGCACGCCATCGCGTTCGACGATGCGGACGGGCTGGCCAGCGAACAACGTGTCGCCGGCGTCAATCAGGGTATCGGTCATTGCATCATTCATTCGAAGGGGCGCTGTCGGCACCATCGCCGAGCGCGCGCTGCATCTGGACGGTATCCAGCCAGCGGCCATGCTTGCGGCCGAGGCCGCGGAAAACGCCGACGGTATGGAAACCGAAACGCTCGTGCAGTTTGATGGAGGCGGTGTTGGTGGGCTCGCCGATCACGGCCACCATCTGCCGGTAACCGCGCGCGACGCAGGCATCGATCAGGCCCTGCATCAGCGCGGTGCCGACGCCGCGGCCCTGGAACGCCGCATCCACATAGACCGAGTTCTCCACGGTCCACTGGTAGGCGATCCGGCCGCGATAGGTATTGGCGTAGGCATAGCCGGCCACCTGGCCATCGACCTCTGCCACGAGGTACGGAAAGCCGCGGCCGACGATGTCCTGCATGCGGCGGCGCATTTCGGCCGCCTCCGGAATCTCGTACTCGTAGGTGTTGACGAAGTCGGTCACTTCCACCGCATAGATCGCGGTGATGGCCGCGATATCGGCATCGGTGGCATCGCGCAGCTGCACGGTCACGGTGGGGGTGTCCTGGTCGGTCAGTCGATGTAGCGCTTGAGCAGATCGCCGTATGCATCGATGCGGCGATCACGCAGGAACGGCCAGATGCGGCGCACGTGTTCGCTGCGCTGCAGGTCCACATCGCAGACCAGCACCGTCGGCTCGCCACCGGCTTCGGCGATGAACTCGCCCTGCGGGCCCAGCACGTGGCTGTTGCCCCAGAACTGGATGCCCGACGCGCCCAGCGGCGAGGCTTCATGGCCGACGCGGTTGCAGCTCAGCACCGGAACGCCGTTGGCCACCGCATGGCCGCGGTGGCTCAGCACCCACGCATCGCGCTGGCGGCCCTGTTCGTCGCGCTGGTCATCCGGGTCCCAGCCGATCGCGGTGGGATAGAGCAGCAGCTCGGCACCGGCCAGCGCCATCAGACGCGCCGCTTCCGGGTACCACTGGTCCCAGCACACCAGCACGCCAAGACGACCCACCGAGGTATCGATCGGGGTGAAGCCCAGATCGCCCGGGGTGAAGTAGAACTTCTCGTAGAAGCCCGGATCATCCGGGATGTGCATCTTGCGGTACTTGCCGAGCAGGGTGCCGTCTTTCTCGAAGACCACTGCGGTGTTGTGGTACAGCCCCGCCGCGCGACGCTCGAACAGCGAGCCGACGAGCACCACGCCGTGCTTCTTGGCCAACGCCCCCAGCCGTTCGGTGCTCGGGCCCGGGATCGGCTCGGCCAGATCGAACTCATCGACCGACTCGTGCTGGCAGAAGTACGCGCCGTTGTGCAGTTCCTGCAGCAGGATCAGCTTGGCACCCTGAGCGGCCGCTTCAGCCACGCGCGCTTCGATGACGGCCAGATTGGCCTCGGCATCGCCGTGGTTGCGCTCCTGGATCAGGGCGACGGAAAGGGTGTGGCGTGAGCTCATCCGGAGACGGTCCTGCAAGGGGAAAAACGCAGTTTATCGCGGATGGGTGCACGCAGCGTGCTGGCTGCTAAATGGGCAACACCCGCATCGGTGGTGCCGGCCGCTGGCCGGCTCTGCAGGATGGCCGGAACATCGGTGGACGGGCCACAACCATCAGTTGCGGGCTGTCGCTCTTCCGTCGGCTGCCGACCCACTGTCGAAGGCGGGTCGGAGCGGGTTTGCGGGGGTATGAGCGGCATGGATGCCGCGACTTAAGCCCCCAGGGATGGGTTTACGGCGTCCCCCGCAAACCCGCTCCGGCCCGCCAGGCCGAGGTGCTCACTGGTCGATCAGGCCAGCAACCCCGCCGGCAGCTGCATCGTGATGCAGTGCAGGCTGCCGTTCTGCCAGATCAGCGAACGGCACGGCACCGCCACGATCTCGCGGTCCGGATACGCCTGGGCCAACACCGCACGCGCAGCCTCGTCGGCGGCATCGCCGTAGGCCGGCATCAGCACCGCGCCATTGAGGATCAGATAATTCGCATACGACGCCGCCAGGCGACGACCTTCGTCGATCACCGGCTGCGCCCACGGCAGCGGGAACAGACGATACGGCTGGCCATCGCTGGTCCGCAGCGCGGCCAGCTCGGCACCCATCGCCTGCAGTTCGGTGTAATGCGAATCGCTGGCGTCATCGCAGGCCTGGTAGACGATGCTGTCGGTCGAGGCGAAGCGGGCCAGCGTATCGATGTGGGCGTCGGTGTCGTCGCCTTCCAGATAGCCGTGATCCAGCCACAGCACACGGTCCTGCGCCAGCCAGGTGGCCAGGTCCGTGCTGAGCGATTCGCGGCTGCGGTCGGGATGACGCTCGTGCAGGCACTGCCAGGTGGTCAGCAGAGTGCCGGCGCCATCGGTCTCGATGCCGCCGCCTTCCAGCGCGAACGGAATGCTCTGCAGTTCGGCGTTGGCGAAGGTGCCGGCCGCGTGCAGCACGCCCACCAGCTGATCATCCAGGCTCGCGTCGAACTTGCCGCCCCAGCCGGTGAAGCGGAAGTCCAGCAGGCGGAAGCCGCCATCGGAACGCTTGAGCGTGATCGGGCCGGAGTCGCGCAGCCAGGTGTCGTCGTACTGGGCGGTCACGAACCGTACGCGGTCCGTATCGATCCGGTTCGAGCGCAGACGCGCGTCGGCGTACGCCTCCAGGTCGTCGTCGGCGACGATGATCACCACCGGCTGGAAGCGGGTGATGGCCGCGACGAGCGCGATGTAGGTGTCCTCGACGTCACCCAGGCGATCTGCCCAGTCGGTGTCGGCGTGGGGCCAGGCGATCAGGATGGCGGACTGGGATTCCCATTCGGCCGGAAAGCGGAGCGTGTCGTTCATGATCTCGATGCGATGGCCCGCCGGTGGGCGGGCAAAGGGAAAGGGGTCAGCGGATCGGCGGTTTCGGCCCGATCTCGTTGGCGTCGGCGCGGTTGGCCACCACGTCGATCACCTTCTGCTTTTCGAAGTAGACGGTGAACTGCGGGTAGACCCAGCGGTTAATCGTCGGCCATTGGCGCTTCTGCCCGCCGCGCGGTTCCAGACGTTCGCCCGGGTCGCCGAACTGGGTCTGGACCTGCTGCATGCTCTGGCCGCGGACGGGCAGGGCGACAGCGGGCTTTTCACGGCTGCGGTCAATCAGCAGCGTGTCGGCGTGGGCACTGGAAACGGCCAGTACGGCCAGCAACGGCAAGGTGGTCAGGTAACGCTTCATCTCGATCTACTCCCCAGTGGTCAAGAATGCGGAAGGCCCCAGGGTCACAGGTCTGATGACCGACGGCCGTGGGCTACCCGGCGATTACAACAAAAATGGCAGCAAAAAGCCGCCCGTAGGCGGCTTCTTGTTCATCATCCGGCCCGGTGAGGGGCCGGTGGCGGCCGTGAGGCCGGCCGGCTCAGCGCTGGCGAGCCTTGAAACGCGGGTTCGACTTGCAGATCACGAAGATCTTGCCACGGCGACGGACGACCTTGCAGTCACGGTGACGGGACTTGGCCGACTTCAGGGAAGAAAGGACTTTCATTGCATACCTCGGCGTAAACGTTGGATTCGGTTGGAGCGCGGCCGCGATATGCAGATGACAATCGGCAGGTGACGCCCGTTCAAGCCCGCCATTCTACCGGGCTTTTTTCCATCCTTTCAAGTGGTTGCACCAAAAAGGTCTCGGAGCACCCCGGGCAGGGGCTAGAATGGGCCGTCAATTTTACAGGGAAACCCATGAATCAGCTTCCTTCCGTGCTCACCATCGATGGCCCTTCCGGGGCCGGAAAAGGCACTGTCAGCCGCATTGTCGCACGCCGGTTGGGCTGGCATTACCTGGATTCGGGCGCCCTGTACCGGGCGGTGGGCGTGGCGGCCAGCTGGGCTGATATCGATACCTCCGACGCCTCGGCGCTGGTCCGCTGCACCTTCGACACCCATGTGCGGTTCGTGGAATCGGCCGATGGCGGGCTGCGGGTGCTGGTCAACGAGACCGACGCGACCGACGAACTGCGCCTGGAGACCACCGGCGCCCTGGCGTCGGCGATCGCGGCCATCCCGGAGGTCCGGGCGGCGCTGAAAGAGCGCCAGCGCGCATTCAGGATGGAGCCGGGCCTGGTCGCCGACGGCCGGGACATGGGCACGGTCATCTTCCCGGACGCGCCATTCAAGGTGTTTTTGACCGCCAGCGCCGAAGAGCGGGCCGAGCGCCGGCATAAGCAGTTGAAAGACAAGGGTGTTTCGGTTAACTTTGACGACCTCCTGCGCGAGATCATGGCCCGCGACGCCCGTGATGCACAGCGCACAGTGGCGCCCCTGAAGCCGGCAGACGATGCCGTCGTCATCGACACCAGTGGTATTGGCATCGACGCCGTCGTTGCCAAGGTATTGGATCTGCTTCCGGTTTCGGGTGCCTGATCCGTTGTAAAGGAGGGCCGTCAATCCATCGGCGGTGTCGCACCATCGCAAGGCAACAAAAGCTCCGTCCCGCAATGATGCGTGGCGGTTTTCCTACTTAACACACGACCTGCGTTTCCGGGGTCGACCAACAGGCGGGCAGTAAGCGGTTCCCTCGGGGGCCAATGCCCATGTGTCCAACAGAGTAAATCTAATGACCGAATCATTTGCAGAGCTGTTCGAAGCCAGTCAGGCCAATCTGGCCAAGCTGAAGCCGGGCTCGATCGTCAGCGGTGTCGTTGTTGAAGTCCGCGGCGATGTCGTGGTGATCAACGCCGGCCTGAAGTCCGAAGGCATCGTGCCGATCGAACAGTTCCGTAACGACGCTGGCGAGATCGATGTCGCTGAAGGCGACGTCGTCAAGGTTGCCCTCGATTCCATCGAGAACGGCTTCGGTGAAACCGTCCTGTCGCGTGAGAAAGCCAAGCGCGCGATGGTGTGGGACGAGCTGGAAGAAGCGTTGGAAAAGAACGAAACCATCACCGGCCGCATCAGCGGCAAGGTCAAGGGTGGTTTCACTGTGGACATCAAGGATGTCCGCGCGTTCCTGCCCGGTTCGCTGGTGGATGTGCGCCCCGTGCGCGACCCGGCCTACCTGGAAGGCAAGGAGCTGGAATTCAAGCTCATCAAGCTGGACCGCAAGCGTAACAACGTCGTTGTGTCCCGTCGTGCAGTCGTCGAAAGCGAGCATTCGGAAGAGCGCGAGCAGCTGATGGACAAGCTGCAGGAAGGCGCGATCCTGAAGGGTGTCGTCAAGAACCTGACCGATTACGGCGCATTCGTGGACCTGGGCGGTATCGACGGCCTGCTGCACATCACCGACATGGCCTGGAAGCGCGTGCGCCATCCGTCCGAAGTCGTGAACGTCGGCGACGAGCTGGACGTGCGCGTGCTGAAGTTCGACCGCGAGCGCAACCGCGTTTCGCTGGGTCTGAAGCAGCTGGGCGAAGATCCGTGGGACAACATCGCCCGTCGTTACCCGGCCAACAGCCGCGTCTTCGGCAAGGTCTCCAACGTCACCGATTACGGCGCATTCGTCGAGATCGAGCCGGGCGTCGAAGGCCTGGTGCACGTGTCGGAAATGGATTGGACCAACAAGAACGTCAACCCGTCCAAGGTTGTGCAGGTCGGTGACGAAGTTGAAGTCATGGTCCTGGACGTGGACGAGGAGCGTCGCCGCATCTCGCTGGGCATGAAGCAGGTTGCCGCCAATCCGTGGGAAACCTTCGCTGCCATCCACAAGAAGGGTGACAAGGTCTCGGGCCAGATCAAGTCGATCACCGACTTCGGCATCTTCATCGGCCTGGACGGCGGTATCGATGGCCTGGTGCACCTGTCCGACATCAGCTGGAACACCACCGGCGAAGACGTGGTCCGCAACTTCAAGAAGGGCGACAACCTGGACGCCGTCGTCCTGGCCGTCGATCCGGAGCGCGAGCGCATCAGCCTGGGCGTCAAGCAGCTGGAGCAGGATCCGTTCGGTCAGTACATGGCTGCCAACCCGAAGGGTTCGAAGGTCGAAGGCGTGGTCAAGGAAGTGGACGCCAAGGGCGCTACCATCGAACTGGCTGACGGCATCGAAGGCTACGTGGCCGCTCGCGACGTTGCGAACGAGCGCGTTGACGACGCGACCCAGTTCCTGAAGGTCGGCGACAAGGTCGAAGCCAAGTTCGTGGGCATGGATCGCAAGGGTCGTACCCTGCAGCTGTCGATCAAGGCCAAGGACGATGCGGAAATGCGCGAAGTGCTGGAGGAATACCAGTCCTCTTCGGCTTCCAGCGGCACCACCCAGCTCGGCGCGCTGCTGCGTGCACAGCTGAACGGCAACAAGTCCGAGTAATCGGTCTGTCGCTGTCGTAGTTTCCTGGACGGCCCGGACATCAGTCCGGGCCGTTTCAGGGTCTGAGTTCCTCCCCAAGAGCCCGTAATGACCAAATCCGAGCTGATCGAAATCCTGGCGCGCCGACAGGCGCATTTGAAGTCGGACGATGTCGATCTGGCCGTGAAGTCGTTGTTGGAAATGATGGGTGGGGCGCTGGCCGGCGGGGATCGCATCGAGATCCGTGGGTTCGGCAGTTTTTCGTTGCACTACCGGCCTGCACGGCTGGGGCGCAACCCCAAGACCGGGGAATCGGTCGCGTTGCCGGGCAAGCATGTCCCGCACTTCAAGCCGGGCAAGGAACTGCGTGAGCGCGTCAGCGCCGTGGTGCCGCTGGAAAGCGATCCTGCCTGAGTGTCCATCCGCCAAGGGGCGGATGCGTGATTTCCACGGAGTCGGCTGGTAGAGCGGAGTGTTAGTCCGCTACTCTTGAGCCCTACGGAACTGGAGCTGCTGCATGAATATCGTACGTCTGCTGATCCTGCTGGCGGTTCTGGTCGTGGGTCTGATCATCGGTGCGCTCAATTCGCAGCCGATCATCATCAGCCTGGGCTTTACCCAGATCAATTCCACCACCGGCGTGGCGATCATCATCGCCTTGTTGTCCGGTGCGCTCATCGGCGGCGGCCTCGTGCTGGCCAGCATGGTGATCCCGCTGTACGCCAAACTGCGCCGTGCGCAGAAGGCCGCGCCTGCCGTGGTCGTGGCTCCCCCTTCTTCTTCTACATTCGACGGACGCTGAGCGCCGATGGAATTTGTCTCCGAGTGGTTCTGGTTCTTCCTGTTCCTGCCCCTGGCCGCGCTGTCCGGCTGGGTGATCGGGCGTCGCGGCGGTCAACGCCATGGCGACAACCAGGTCAGTCATCTGTCCAGCACGTATTTCCGTGGCCTGAACTATCTGCTCAACGAGCAGCCGGACAAGGCGATCGAGCTGTTCCTGCACATCGCCGAGCTGGACAAGGAAACCTTCGAGACCCAGGTCGCGCTGGGCCACCTGTTCCGCCGCCGCGGTGAGGTGGATCGTGCGATCCGCCTGCACCAGGGCCTGGTCAACCGCGCCGATCTGACCGATCAGCAGCGCGTCCAGGCACTGCTGGCGCTGGGCGAGGACTACATGAAGTCTGGTCTGCTCGATCGCGCCGAAACCGTGTTCACCGAGCTGGCCCAGATCGACCAGCGTGCCCCGCAGGCGCTCAAGCACCTGATCGGCATCTACCAGGCCGAGCGCGATTGGGAAAAGGCGATCGACAACGCCAGCCGCTTCGAAGAAGTCACCGGCGAGCCGATGGGCAAGCTGATCGGGCAGTTCGAGTGCGAACTGGCCGAGCGCTACCGCGGTGCCGGCAAGATCGAGGAAGCGCGGGCGGCGATCGCGCGTGCCTACCAGGCCGATGCGATGTCGGTGCGTGCCGGCATCATCGAGGGGCGCCTGGAGAACGATGCCGGCAATGCCGAAGCGGCCGTGCGTGCCTATGAGCGCGCTGCGCGCAACGATCCCGAGTATCTGCCCGAAGTGCTGCAATCGCTGATGCAGAACTACCGCAAGGTCGGTGACCTGGGTGGCGCGCGCGCGTTCCTGTCGGAGATGACCGAGCACTATCGCGGCATCGCCCCGGTGCTGGCCCTGACCCAGCTGATGGAAGAGCAGGAGGGCGTCGCCCCGGCACGCGCCTATCTCGGCCGCCAGCTCAAGGATCGTCCGTCGGTCCGTGGTGAGTCGGCGCTGATCGACCTGACCCTGGCCGAAGGCGCAGATTCGACCGCGACCCTGCACGACCTCAAGCACATCACCGATCAGCTGCTGGTCCGCAACCCGGCCTACCGCTGCACGCGCTGTGGCTTCGGCGCGCGCACGCATCACTGGCAGTGCCCGAGCTGCAAGGAATGGGGCACCGTCAAGCCCTTGCTCAACTACGCGGTGCTCTGACGCATGATGGTCGCTTGGATGTCCGGGCTGCTGGCAGTGCTGGCGGTGTCGGCGGGGCTGACCTGGGGCGCCCGCGCCTATGCACTTCGGCGCAATCTGTTGGATGAGCCCGGCGAGCGCCGCAGCCATGGTGTCGCGACGCCGCGCGGCGGTGGCATTGCAATCGTATTGACCCTGTTGCTGGCGACGGTCGTCGCGGCGATGATCTGGCCCAAGGCCTGGGGCGCGCTGGCGGTGTTCGCGCTGGGGCTGGTGCTCGTGGCCGGCATCGGCTGGTGGGACGACCACCGCCCGTTACCTGCGATCCGCCGTCTGCTGGTGCACCTTGTGGCGGCGGCGTTGCTTGCCGGCCTGGTGCTGCATGCCACGGGCAATCCTTGGCAGGCCCTGCTTGCGCTGTTGTTTACCACCTCGTTGATCAACATCTGGAACTTCATGGATGGGATCAACGGGATTGCCACCACCCAGGCGATTCTGGCCGGCATCGCCTTCGCGCTGGTGCTGCCGCCGCCCTATGGGCTGGCGGGCGTGGTGCTGGGGCTGGCCTGTCTGGGCTTCCTGCCGTTCAACTACCCGCGCGCGCGCATCTTCATGGGGGACGTGGGGAGCGGGGCGCTAGGCTATGCGATCGCCGCCCTGGTGTGTCTGGCCAGTGTGCGCACGGATATCCACTGGTTGCTGCTGCTCGTGCCGCTGTCAGCCTTTCTTGTGGACGCAGGCTTCACACTGCTTTCGCGCATCCTGTCGGGACAGCGCTGGATGGAACCCCACACGCAGCATCTCTATCAGCGCGCGGTGAAAAGTGGCGCAAGCCACACTTTCGTCACCTGGGTGTATCTTGTTTTTGGAATATTCAGTGCGGCAGTGTTTAATGCATGCACGAATTTGCAGCCGAGGTGGGAGGCTGCCGTGGCCGTCGCGTGGTTGATCTTCGCGACCGGCCTTTGGCTGCTCCTGCGCAAGGGAATGCGCAACTAGAAGGATTACGCGGTTTATGACGCCTTGGCAGGACCGAATCACGGGCTTGATGCCCCGAGCGGCCATCGTCGCCCACGACCTGTTCATGGTCTGGGCGTGCTGGCAGCTGCTGCACGCTGGACGCTACTCGATGTTGGCCGATGCGCCGGCGTTGCCGCTCTGGAACATCGATACCTCGCTGGTCCTGGTCATTCAGGCTGTGGTGTTCTGGCGGGTGGGGCTGTATCGCGGCCTGTGGCGCTTTGCCAGCGTCGCCGATCTGCTCAACATCTTCAAAGCCAGTTTCATCGGCCTGCTCGCCATCGTGGTGGCCTTGGCGTACAAGCGCTTCGAAGGCGTGCCGATGTCGGTGCTGGTCATCTACCCGTTCGCGCTGTCGGCCCTGCTGGGCGCGCCGCGCCTGCTGTACCGCGCGTGGAAGGACTACCAGGCACTGCAATCGGACGTGACCGCCCGCCGCGTGCTGATCCTCGGTGCCGGCCAGGCGGCCGAAGCCCTGGTCCGCGATCTGCGCCGTTCCGGTGACTTCGAACCGGTGGGCCTGCTTGACGACGCCCCGCACCTGCAGGGCGCCAAGCTGCAGGGGCTGCCGATTCTCGGCACGCTGGAAGATGCGCCCGCCGTGGTCCGCGAGACCGCCGCCAAACTTCTGGTGATTGCCATTCCGTCGCTGGATGCCGTTGGCATGCAGCGGGTGGTGGCCATCTGCGAAAGCACCGGCGTGCCGTTCCGCATGGTCCCCAAGCTCAATGACATTCTGCTGGGCCATTCGCTGCCGGGTGTGCTCAAGGAAGTGGCGATCGAAGATCTGCTGGGTCGCAAGCCGATCCTGCCGGATTGGGCGCTGATCCGCGGCTGGCTGGGCGGGCGTACGGTACTGGTCACCGGCGCCGGCGGGTCGATCGGTTCGGAACTGTGCCGCCAGTGTGCCCGCCATGGGGCAGGGCGCATCGTGCTGGTCGAGATGAGCGAGCTGTTGCTGCTGACCATCGAGGCCGAACTGCAGCGCAGCTTCCCGGATCTGGAAGTGGAAGCCGTGCTGGGTGACTGCGGTGATCCGGCGGTGATCCGTCATGCACTGTCGCTCTCGCGCGTGGACTCCGTCTTCCACGCCGCGGCCTACAAGCAGGTGCCGGTGCTGGAGCGCCAGCTGCGCGAGGCGGTGCGCAACAACATTCTGTCCACCGAGACCGTGGCCCGTGCCTGTGTCGAGGCGAAGATCGAGCATTTCGTTTTCATCTCGACCGACAAGGCGGTCGATCCGGTCAACGCGCTGGGCGCCAGCAAGCGCTACGCGGAAATGATCTGCCAGAGCCTGGACCAGAAGACCAGCCACACCCGTTTCGTGACCGTGCGCTTCGGCAATGTGCTGGCCTCGGCGGGCAGCGTGGTACCGGTCTTCCGCGAGCAGATCCTCAAGGGTGGCCCGGTCACCGTGACCGACCCGGAAGTGACCCGCTACTTCATGACGATCCCCGAGGCCTGCCAGCTGATCCTGCAGGCGGCCGCCTCGGCCTCGCATGGTGCGATCTATACGCTGGACATGGGCGAGCCGGTGCCGATCCGCGTGCTGGCCGAGCAGATGATCCGGCTGGCCGGCAAGCAGCCCTACAAGGACATCGCCATCGTCTATACCGGCCTGCGCCCGGGCGAAAAGCTGCACGAGACGCTGTTCTATTCGGACGAGGACTATCGCCCGACCGCGCATCCCAAGATTCTGGAAGCCGGCGTGCGTACCTTCGCCCGCGAGCAGGTGCTGGCCAATGTGCCGAAACTGCGTGAGGCGATCGCCACTTACGACACCGATGCGATCAACAGCATCCTGTTCTCGACCATGCCGGAGTTCTCTCCGCTACAACAGGACGATCACGTCAGCTCTGCTAAAGTTCTCGCCTTTCCGGCGCGTGAGGCCAACAGGTTCTGATGAGCAAGCGTATTCGCAAGGCGGTATTTCCTGTCGCAGGCTTGGGCACGCGATTCCTTCCGGCCACCAAGACCGTTCCGAAGGAAATGCTGCCGATCATTGATCGGCCGCTGATCCAGTACGCGGTGGATGAGGCAATCGAAGCGGGTTGCGACACTCTGATCTTCATCACCAACCGCTACAAGCATGCGGTTGCCGATTACTTCGACAAGGCCTACGAGCTGGAACAGAAGCTCGAGCGCGCCGGCAAGACGGAACAGCTTGAGCTGGTTCGCCACGTCCTGCCCAACGGCGTTCGTGCGGTGTTCGTGACGCAGGCCGAAGCACTGGGCCTGGGCCATGCGGTGCTGTGTGCCAAGGCGATTGTTGGCGATGAGCCGTTCGCCGTGCTGCTGCCGGACGATCTGATCTGGAACCGCGGCAACGGTGCACTCAAGCAGATGGCCGACGCCAACGAAGCCACCGGTGCAAGCATCATCGCAGTGGAAGACGTGCCGCATGACAAGACCGGCAGCTACGGCATCGTGGCCACAGAGGCCTTCGACGGCCGCCAGGGCAAGATCAGCGCCATCGTCGAGAAGCCCAAGCCGGAAGACGCCCCGAGCGATCTGGCGGTGGTCGGTCGCTATGTGCTGAGCCCGAAGATCTTCGAGCTGCTCGAAGCGACTGGCACCGGTGCAGGTGGCGAGATCCAGTTGACCGATGCGATTGCCGAACTGCTCAAGAGCGAGCGCGTGGACGCGTTCCGCTTTGAAGGCCGTCGTTTCGACTGCGGTACCCATCTGGGGCTGGTCGAAGCTACGATCCGCTTTGCGCTCGACAACGAGAAGCTGGCGGGCCCGGCACGCGAAGTGCTGCAGAAGATGCTGGCCGAAGGCTGAGGGCAACGCCGTCGCGGCGTGTAGGGCCGGCCGCTGGCCGGCGCCTCCTGCACAACAGCAAAGGGCAGCCGAGAGGCTGCCCTTTTCGTTTCCGACTGTGCACCCACCAACGGTCGGTGCACACCTGTCGCATCCATCGGTGCCGACCCGTTGGCCGGCACCGATCAATGCCTTACAGCGATTCGAAGATACCCGCCGCGCCCATGCCGGTGCCGATGCACATGGTCACCATGCCGTACTTCTGCTGGCGGCGGCGCAGGCCGTGCAGCAGGGTGGCGGTGCGGATCGCGCCGGTCGCACCCAGCGGGTGGCCCAAGGCGATCGCGCCGCCCAGCGGGTTGACCTTGGACGGGTCCAGGCCGCAATCGCGGATGACGGCCAGCGACTGCGCGGCAAAGGCCTCGTTGAGCTCGATCCAGTCCAGCTGGTCCTGGGTCAGGCCAGCCTGCTTGAGTGCCTTCGGGATCGCAGCGATCGGGCCGATGCCCATCACTTCCGGGCGCACACCGGCGACCGAGAAGCTGACGAAGCGGGCCAGCGGGGTCAGGCCGTAATCCTTGATCGCCTGCTCGGAGGCCAGCAGCACCGCACCGGCACCATCGCTCATCTGCGAGGAGTTGCCCGCGGTGACCGTGCCGCCGAACTGGCCGTTGCGGAACACCGGGCGCAGCTTGGCCAGGCCTTCAGCGGACGAATCCAGGCGCGGGCCTTCGTCGGTATCCACGATCTTGTCGCGGGTGATGATGCGGCGGCCGTCGGCCAGGTCCGGCTGGCGGGTGCGCACATCGTACGGGCTGATCTCGTCCTTGAACTCGCCGTTCTGGATCGCGGCAATGGCCTTCTGGTGCGAGGCGAGGGCGAACGCGTCCTGCTCCTCGCGCGAGACCTTCCATTCTTCGGCGACCTTCTCGGCGGTGATGCCCATGCCGTAGGCGATGGCGACGTGGTCGTTGTCGAACACGCTCGGCGCCATGGCGATCTTGTTGCCCATCATCGGCACCATCGACATCGACTCGGTGCCACCGGCCAGCATCAGGTCCGAATTGCCCAAGCGGATCTGATCGGCGGCCATCGCCACGGCCTGCAGGCCGGAGGAACAGAAGCGGTTGACGGTCTGCGCGGCGATGGTGTCCGGCAGGCCGGCCAGCAGCACGCCGATGCGCGCCACGTTCATGCCCTGCTCGGCCTCCGGCATCGCGCAGCCGATGATCGCGTCGTCGATGCGGTTGAGGTCGATGCCCGGCGCCTGTGCCACGACGGAGCGGAGCACGTGGGCCAGCATGTCGTCGGGGCGGGTATTGCGGAACACGCCCTTGGGCGCCTTGCCCACCGGGGTGCGGGTGGCGGCGACGATGTAGGCGTCCTGGATTTGCTTGGTCATTGCAGTGATCTCTTGAATGGGGTCTGGAAGATGTTGCCGGCCAGCGGCCGGCACTACCGTTCTCTTCCGTCAGTTCCGCAGCGGCTTGCCGGTCTTGAGCATGTGCGCGATGCGGGCCTGGGTCTTTTCCTGCTGGGCCAGTTCGACGAAGTGCTTGCGCTCCAGCGTCAGCAGCCACTCTTCGTCCACCAGCGTGCCGCGATCCACTTCGCCGCCGCACAGCACGGTGGCGATGCGCACGGCGATCTCGTAGTCGTACGGGCTGATGAAGCGGCCTTCCAGCATGTTGACCAGCATCATCTTGAAGGTGGCGATACCGACGTCACCGGCGACCTGGATGCGGCGGGCCGGCATCGGCGGACGGTAGCCGCCTTCGGCCAGCGCCAGCACTTCGGCCTTGGCGATGTGCAGCGTCTCGAAGCTGTTGAACACGACCTTGTCGGTGGCGCGCATCAGGCCCAGTTCCTTGGCGTTGACCGCGGAGTTGGAGACCTTGGCCATCGCGACGGTTTCGAAGGTCTTCTTCAGCTCGGCGAACACGTCACCGCCGGGGCCTGCGGCCTGCGAGGCGCGCACGGCCAGTTCCTTCAGGCCACCACCGGCGGGCAGCAGACCGACGCCGGCTTCGACCAGACCGATGTAGCTTTCCAGTGCGGCCACGCTCTTGGCGCTGTGCATCTGGAACTCACAGCCGCCGCCCAGGGCCAGGCCGCGCACGGCGGTCACCACCGGCACCAGCGAATACTTGATCGCCTGGCTGGTGCGCTGGAAGTTGTGCACCATCTCTTCGAACTGGTCGACCTTGCCCGCCTGCAGCAGGCCGAGCGCACCGGCCAGATCGGCACCGGCGGAGAAGGGTTCCTTCTGTTGCCAGATCACCAGGCCCTTGTAGTCCTGCTCGGCGCGCTTGATCGCTTCCTGCAGGCCGTTGAGCACGTGGTCGGACACGGTGTTCATCTTGGTCTTGAAGCTGACCACCGCGATGCCGTCGCCGTCGTGCCACATGCGCACGCCGTCGTTCTCGAACACGGTCTCGCCCGGGCTGAAGGTCTCGCCCAGCAGCGGATCCGGGAAGCGCTGGCGCTGGTACACCGGCAGGGCCGAACGCGGCAGCTTGGCGTTGCGGGTCGGGCTGTAGCTGCCTTCGGCGGCGTGCACGCCATCGCGGCCATCGAACACCCAATCCGGCAGCGGGGCACTGCTCATGCTCTTGCCGGCGACGATGTCATCGGCGATCCACTGGGCAACCTGCTTCCAGCCGGCGGCCTGCCAGGTTTCGAACGGGCCCAGCGACCAGCCGTAGCCCCAGCGGATGGCCAGGTCGACGTCGCGCGCGGTCTCGGCGATATCGGCGAGGTGGTAGGCGCTGTAATGGAACAGATCACGGAAGGTCGCCCACAGGAACTGCGCCTGCGGGTGCTGGCTCTCGCGCAGCTTGGCGAACTTCTCCGCCGGGTTCTTGATCTTCAGGATCTCGACCACTTCCGGGGCGGCGGTGCGGTCGGCAGGGCGGTAGTCCTGCTTCTCAAGATCGAGGACCACGATGTCCTTGCCGACCTTGCGGAAGATGCCGGCACCGGTTTTCTGGCCGAGGGCGCCCTTGGCGATCAGCGCATCCAGCCACTTGGGCGATTTGAAGAACTCATGCCACGGGTCGTTGGGCAGGGTGTCGCCCATCGTCTTGATCACGTGCGCCATGGTGTCCAGGCCGACCACGTCGGAGGTGCGGTAGGTCGCCGACTTCGGGCGGCCGACCAGCGGGCCGGTCAGGCCGTCCACCTCATCGAAGCCCAGGCCGAAGGCCTGCGTGTGGTGGATGGTGGACAGGATCGAGAACACGCCGATGCGGTTGCCGATGAAGTTCGGGGTGTCCTTGGCATACACCACGCCCTTGCCCAGGGTGGTGACCAGGAAGGCTTCCAGGCCTTCCAGCACCGAGGCATCGGTGCTGGTGGCCGGGATCAGCTCGGCCAGGTGCATGTAACGCGGCGGGTTGAAGAAGTGCACGCCGCAGAAACGATGGCGCAGCTGCTCCGGCAGCACGTCGGCCAGCTTGTTGATGCCCAGGCCCGAGGTGTTGGAGGCCAGCACGGCGTGATCGGCCACGAACGGGGCGATCTTCTTGTACAGGTCCTGCTTCCAGTCCATCCGTTCGGCGATGGCTTCGATGATCAGGTCGCAGTCCTTCAACTGCTCCAGGCCGGTCTCATAGTTGGCCGGCGTGATCGCCTCGGCGTAGGACTTGCTGGCGAGCGGGGCCGGGCTGAGCTTGCCCAGGTTGGCGATGGCCTTGAGCACGATGCCATCGCCCGGACCTTCCTTGGCGGGCAGGTCGAACAGCACCGTGTCGACGCCGGCGTTGGTCAGGTGGGCGGCGATCTGGGCACCCATGACGCCGGCACCCAGCACGGCGGCGCGGCGGACTAGCAGGGAATTGGACATGTCGATAAGCCTTTGTTGTCTGGAAGCCGGTCAGCGCCCGGCTCTACGGGGTGGAAAGGGAGGTCGTCAAAGCGCTCGAGACCGCGCTGGCGCGGAATCCGGCTTCGGCGAAATGAATCAGTTCCTGGGCGGCATGGGCACGATGCGCCGCTTCGGTGACACCGGCGGGTCGCTTGATCAGGCCGAAGTCGGCCATGGCATAGGTCAGCGAGCCGGCGAGGAAATCCAGGCGCCAGTACAGCTCTTCCTTGCTCAGCCCCGGCACGCAGGCGGAGATCGCTTTGCCGAAGTCGCGCAGAACGTGGCCGTAATGGTCGGAAAGGAATTTGCGCAGGTTGTCGTTCTTCTCCGCGTAGGCACGCGCGATGACGCGCACGAACGCGCCGCCGGTCTGGCGGTCCTGGGCCATGGCCAGGGCCGGTTCGACGAAGGCCGCCAGCACCGGGCGCAGTTCACCGGGATGCTCGCGGCGGGCCGACTCCAGCTGGGTCAGGCGTGCCGAGGTCATCTCGTCCATGCGGCGGCGGAAGACCTCGTTGACCAGGTTTTCCTTGGAGCCGAAGTGGTAGTTGACCGCGGCGATGTTCACATCGGCCTGGCTGGTGACCTGGCGCAGCGAGGTGCCCGCGAACCCGTGCAGGGCAAACAATTCCTCGGCAGCGCCGAGGATGCGGTCCTTGGTGGAGAAGTGAGCAGGTTTGGCCATGGGGCAGGGCAGTTCAATCAAACGATTGTTTGATATTAGACCTGCGGTTGCGTCACCGCATTGTGCGGCGCAGCAGAAACGGGGGTTCGTTCATCCGCGCTCCCGACAGTGCCGGCCGCTGGCCGGCAACCACGCCATTGCCTGAACAGGCCGATCACCCGAGGCGCACAGGGCGTTGCCGGCCAGCGGCCGGCACTACCGTACGGCGGGGTTACACGTTAGAATTGGCGCACGTATATCAGGCTAAGCCCGCGTTTTGACGCGGGTTTTTTTCATGTTAACCTCGGGCCGATCAAGTGGCCCGCCCAACGGAGTATTCCCATGGCGCTGGAGCGCACCCTTTCCATCATCAAGCCGGACGCCGTCGCCAAGAACGTCATCGGTGAAATCTACGCCCGCTTCGAAAAGGCCGGCCTGAAGGTCGTGGCCGCCAAGTACAAGCAGCTGTCGCGCCGTGAAGCCGAAGGCTTCTACGCCGTGCACCGCGAGCGTCCGTTCTTCAACGCGCTGGTCGAGTTCATGATCTCCGGCCCGGTGATGATCCAGGCGCTGGAAGGCGAGAACGCCGTGCTGGCCCACCGCGACCTGCTGGGCGCCACCAACCCGAAGGAAGCCGCCGCAGGCACCATCCGCGCCGACTTCGCTGAATCCATCGATGCCAATGCCGCCCACGGCTCGGACTCGGTTGAGAATGCCGCGATCGAAATCGCCTACTTCTTCGCCGCGACTGAAGTCGTCTCGCGCTGAGAGTGATGCCGTGAACGAGGTCGTACAGCCAACCGCCATCCCATCCGTGCTCGTTCCGGGCCCGGCTGTGGCCAAGCAGAACCTGCTCGACCTCGATCGCGAGGGTCTGGAGCGCTTCTTCGCCGAGACACTCGGCGAAGCGCGCTACCGTGCCCATCAGGTGATGAAGTGGATCCACCATCACTACGTCACCGATTTCGATGACATGACCGACCTCGGCAAGGCCTTGCGCGCCAAGCTCAAGCAGCATGCCGAGGTGCTGGTTCCCAACATCGTGTTCGACAAGCCCTCCGCCGATGGCACCCACAAGTGGCTGCTGGCCATGGGCACCGATGGCAAGAACGCGATCGAAGCGGTCTACATCCCGGACAAGAACCGCGGCACGCTGTGCGTGTCTTCGCAGGTCGGCTGTGCGCTGAACTGCACGTTCTGTTCGACCGCCACCCAGGGCTTCAACCGCAACCTCTCCACTGCCGAGATCATCGGCCAGGTGTGGGTCGCGGCGCGCCATCTGGGCAACATCCCGCACAAGCAGCGTCGTCTCACCAACGTGGTGATGATGGGCATGGGCGAGCCGTTGATGAATTTCGACAACGTCGTGCGCGCCATGAGCGTGATGCGCGACGATCTGGGCTACGGCCTGGCCAACAAGCGGGTGACGCTGTCCACCTCCGGCCTGGTGCCGCAGATCGACCGACTCTCCGCCGAGAGCGACGTGTCGCTGGCGGTGTCGCTGCATGCGCCCAACGATGCACTGCGCGAGACTCTGGTCCCGCTCAACAAGAAGTACCCGATCGTTGAGCTGATGGCCTCGTGCGCACGCTACCTGCGCGCCAACAAGCGCCGCGAGTCAGTCACCTTCGAATACACCCTGATGAAGGGAATCAACGACCAGCCCGAGCACGCCCGCCAGCTGGCGCGGCTGATGCGCCAGTTCGACAATGCCGTGCAGGCCTCGAACTCGGGCAAGGTCAACCTGATTCCGTTCAACCCGTTCCCCGGTACGCGCTATGAGCGCTCCGGCGAAACGGAAATCCGCGCCTTCCAGAAGATCCTGCTCGATGCCAAGGTGCTGACGATGGTGCGGCGCACCCGCGGCGACGACATTGATGCCGCCTGTGGCCAGCTCAAGGGCCAAGTGATGGATCGCACGCGCCGCCAGGCCGAGTTCAACAAAACGCTGCAGGACGGGAAAGACCGGAATGCCGCTGCCTGATCGCCGATTGCCAGCCGTTGTTTTCTTCGCGCTGGCATTGGCCGGCTGTGGCAAACAAGGTGTCAAACCGCCGTCCGCTCCGCTCGAGGTCGCACCGACCTATGAGGCCCGTGACAACCCCGAGATCCGCAAGCGTGTGAATTACCAGGACCAGATGGTCCTGGCCGGCGAGTCGATGCGCGCCGGCGCCCTGGATGCCGCCGAGAAGCGGGTCCGCGCGGCGATGAAGATCGACGCGCGACGTCCAGAGGCATACATGATGCTGGCGGCCATTGCCACGCAGCGTGGCAATGAGGCCGGCGCCGGCCCGCTGTATGCCAAGGCCGCCGAGCTGGCCCCGGATCGGGGTGACGTCCTCAATAATTATGGTGCTTGGCTATGTGCTCATGGCCGGCCGGCCGAGTCGCTGGTCTGGTTTGATCGCGCCCTGCAGGCGCCGGGCTACACCACGCCGGCCTCCGCACTGGCCAATGCCGGCGGCTGCGCGCTGGAGGCGGGCCAGTCCGAACGGGCTACGCCGGACCTGCGTCGAGCACTTGAGATAGATCCCGCCAATGCGTACGCACTGGAGTCGATGGCCCGCAGCGAGTACGCCCAAGGGCGCTATTTCGAGGCCCGCGCCTTTGCGCAACGGCGTCTGGCGGCTGCACCGGCCACACGTTCCGTGTTACAACTTGCCTCTCAAATCGAGGCGCGGCTTGGCGACAACGTGGCATCCGGTCGCTATCTGCAGCGAATTCATGATGAATTTCCGCAGGATGCGGCACCTAATCCCCGGGGTTGAAGCACTGTGATTGATGACCAGACTGTGAACGCTTTTGATACTGCGGCCGGTTGCGGAGCCCGTCTTCGCCAGGCCCGTGAAGCGGCCGGCCTGACCCTGGAAGCGGTGGGGCAGCAGCTGCGCATGCCGGTTCAGGTAGTCAAATCGCTGGAAGAAGAGCAATGGCAGCGCCTGGGCGCGCCGGTCTTCGTCCGCGGCCAGCTCCGAAGCTACGCCCGCCTGCTGAAGGTGGATATCGGCGACGTTCTCGAACAGGCGCACATCGGTCCGATCGTGCCGCCGCAGCTGGTGAGCCATACGCATACGCCGCGCGCGCGTCGCATCGCCGAAAGCCTGGGCCGTCGCGTGCTGTATGTCGGCATCACCGCCGTGCTGGCGGTGCCGGTCTGGTTTGCGACCCGCGGCCATTTCGATGGCACGGCCAACACCCCCAATACCGCGTCGCTGGATGTCATCCCGGCGGCGGTACCGGTGGCCGGTGGCGACACACCAACCGCCCCGGCGCCAGCGACGGCCGAAAGCGCCAAGCCTTCGGCACCGTCCGCGCCGTATCTGGCGTCGCTGACGCCGGTCCCGCGTCCTGCTGCCGCGCCAGTGGCCGTGGGCGGCGGTCTCACTCTGCAGTTCAATGGCGACAGCTGGATCGACATCACCGCGCCCGATGGCACGACCGTCGAAAAGGCGTTGCTGAAGTCGGGCGAGACCCGCAGCTTCGCACCGGGGCAGGTGGCCCGCATGGTGCTGGGCAATGCATCGGCGGTCGAGGTTCAGCAGGGCGGCACTATCGTCGACCTTTCGCCGTACCAGCGAGCCAACGTGGCACGCTTTACGGTATCCTCTGACGGCTCCGTGGCCCCAGTTTCGCACTGAGCTGCGTTTCCCCAATCCAATTCAAATAGCTCCTCCTTACGGGCGGGGCGAGAGTACGCATGGCGATCGACGACCTGCTCGACGAGCACGAACAAAGTGAACGCGTCCGCAGCTGGCTGCGGAAGAACGGTGTCAGCATCCTGGCCGGTGTCGCCATCGCGATCGGTGGCATCTGGGGCTGGAAGGAATGGCAGACCCGGCACAGCAACAGCCTGGCCGGTGCCAACGTCCAGTACCAGGTCGTGCTCAAGAGCCTGGAAGACAAGGATCTGGAGCAGGCGGCCAAGGGCGTGAAGGCGCTCGAAAGCGGCAAGGCCAACATCTATGCCGATCTGGCTGCGCTGCAGCTGGCCAAGGCCCAGGTCGATGCCGGCAAGAACGACGACGCGCTGGCGACCCTGCGCGCGATCAAGGCCGACCCTGAATTCAAGCCGGTGATCGAGCAGCGCGTCGCGCGCCTTCTGGTGGCCACCGGCAAGACCGAGGATGCGATCAAGCAGCTCGGCACCGCAACCGACAGCACCAGCCTGGAAATCCATGGCGATGCGCTGATGGCGCAGGGCAAGCGTGACGCGGCCCGCGAACAGTATGAGAAGGCGCTCAAGACGCTGGACGTGGCAGCGCCCCAGCGGCGCCTGCTGGAAACCAAGTTGACGGATGCCGGTGGCACCGTCACCGATCCTGCGGAGTCGGTGTAATGAATCAGATGGTCATGATCAAGCGCGTTGCCACGGTTGCCCTGTTGGGCATGGCCCTGACCGGCTGCAGCACGATGAAGGGCTGGTTCGCCGGCAAAGATGCCGCGGCCAAGAAGGCGCTGGAACCGGCCGAACTGGTCAAGTTCGATGCCACCACCAAGGTGGACCGGATCTGGTCGGCCAACGTGGGCAAGGGCGAAAAGCGCATCGGCGTCCGTCAGGGCCCGGTGGTCGCCGATGGTCGCGTCTATGCCGCCGCCATCTACGGTGGCGTGCACGCCATCGACCTGCAGACCGGCAAGAAGGTCTGGACCTACGAGCCGGCCAAGGAAAAGAAGAAGCCCAAGCTGCGCTTGTCCGGTGGCCCGGGCGTGGGTGAAGGCCTGGTCGTCATCGGCACGCTGGACGGTCAGGTCATCGCCCTGAACGCGGCGGACGGCACCGAAAAGTGGCGCGCCAAGGTGCCGGGTGAAGTGATTTCCGCCCCGGCCGTTGGCCAGGGCATGGTGTTCGTGCGCAGCAACGACGGTCGCGTGACCGGTCTGGATGTCGAGAACGGCACCCAGCGCTGGTTCAACCCGCGCGAGCTGCCGGCACTCACCGTGCGTGGCAATGCCCCGGTCGTGACCGGCCCGGGCGTGCTGTTCATCGGCAACGATGATGGCTCGATCGCCGCGCTGGCCATGCAGGACGGCCGCACGCTGTGGGACCAGATGGTCGGTACCGGCGAAGGCCGCACCGAGCTGGAGCGCATGGCCGACATCGACGGCGCCCCGGTGCTGGAAGGCAATACGCTGTACGTCAGCAGTTTCAAGAACCAGACCATGGCGATCGAAGGCCCGACCGGCCGTCCGCTGTGGGCGCGTGATCATGGTGGCGCCGGTGGCGTGGCCCTGACCTCGAGCAATGTGTTCGTCACCGACAACAAGGGCGGCGTGTTCGGCCTGGACAAGACCAGCGGTTCGGCCATGTGGTCGCAGACGGGTCTGGCCCGTCGTTCGCTGACCGGTCCGGTCATCCACGGCGATTACGTTGTGGTCGGTGATTACAAGGGGTATCTGCACTGGTTGCGGACCGATAACGGTGAGTTCGCGGCGCGCGCCAAGAGTGGCGGCGACGCCCTCCTGGCACAGCCGGTGGTCGCCGATGGGATTCTGCTGGTGCAGAACGTTGATGGAAAGCTGACCGCATTCCGGTTGGCACAATAAGGAGTTACCGCGATGCTGCCCTTGGTCGCCCTGGTTGGACGGCCGAATGTCGGCAAGTCCACGCTGTTCAATGCGTTTACCCGTACGCGCGACGCGCTGGTCCATGACCAGCCCGGCGTGACCCGGGACCGTAATTACGGTGTTTGTCGTCTTGATGAAGACCACCCGTTCCTGGTGGTCGATACCGGTGGTATCGCCGGTGAAGAAGAAGGTCTGGCCGGCGCTACCGCCCGCCAGGCCCGTGCTGCCGCCGCGGAAGCGGATCTGATCCTGTTCGTGGTCGATGCCCGTGAGGGCCCGATGGACGACGAGATCCTGTCCTGGCTGCGCAAGCTGGCCCGTCCGACCCTGCTGTTGATCAACAAGATCGACGGCATGAACGAAGACACCGTGCGTTCGGAATTTGCCCGTTACGGCTTCGGCGAAATGCTGACCGTCTCGGCCGCGCACCGTCAGGGCCTGGATGATCTGCTGGACGAGGTCGTGGAACGGTTGCCGGAAGAGGGCACCACCGAGACCTTGGACACCGACCCGAACCGCATTCGCATCGCCTTCGTCGGCCGCCCCAACGTGGGCAAGTCGACGCTGGTCAATCGTCTGCTCGGCGAAGAGCGCATGATCGCCTCCGAAGTGCCCGGTACCACCCGCGATTCGATCGCGGTGGACATGGAGCGCGACGGGCGTGAGTACCGCCTGATCGATACCGCCGGCCTGCGTCGCAAGGCGCGCGTCGAGGAAGTGGTCGAGAAGTTCAGCGTCATCAAGACCCTGCAGGCCATCGAGCAGTGCCAGGTTGCGGTGCTGATGCTCGATGCCTCGGAAGGTGTCACCGATCAGGATGCCAGCGTGCTCGGCGCGGTGCTCGATGCCGGCCGTGCGTTGGTGGTGGCGATCAACAAGTGGGATGGCCTGACCGATTACCAGCGCGAGCAGGCTGAAGCCCTGGTGTCGCGCAAGCTCGGCTTCGTGCCGTGGGCGGAAGTGGTGCGCATCTCGGCCAAGCACGGCTCCGGCCTGCGTGAGCTGTTCCGCTGCATCCACGCCGCGCATGCCTCGGCGACGCACGAGTTCAGCACCAGCGAAGTCAACAAGGCGCTGGAAACGGCGTACGAGACCAACCCGCCGCCGGCGATCCGTGGTCACGTGTCCAAGCTGCGTTACGTGCATCCGGGCGGTTCCAACCCGCCGACCTTCATCGTCCACGGCACCCGTCTGAAAGACCTGCCGGAGTCGTACAAGCGCTACCTGGAGAACTTCTTCCGCAAGCGCTTCAAGCTGGTCGGCACGCCCGTGCAGTTCATCTTCCGCGAGGGTGTGAATCCCTACGAAGGCAAGAAGAACGTGCTCACCGAACGTCAGCTCAAGCGCAAGCGCCGCTTGATCAAGCACGTCAAGGGCAAGTGACCCAACAAAGAGCCGGCGCAAGCCGGCTCTTTTCATTGGCGCTGCCGACGCCCCCGTGCGCGATAATCCTCCGCATGAGCACGATCCACGAACTCACCCCGGCGCAGGCCCGGGAACGCCTCGCCCATGGCGCACTGCTGATCGACGTCCGCGAGGCGCATGAGCGTGCCACCGGCATGGCTGAAGGTGCGCTCGGCATCGCCAAGGGCGATCTCCACGCCGAGCCAAGCACCTACCTGCCAGCCACTGATCGCGAGGTCGTCCTGATCTGCCAGAGCGGCAGGCGTTCGATGGAAGCCGCCGTTTTCCTGTCTGACCTGGGCTACACGAATATTGCGTCCGTGCACGGGGGCACCACCGCGTGGCGCGCTGACGGCCTGGCCCTGGTGCAGCCGATGCAGAGCGACGCCGAGCGTGACTTCAACGAGCGGTACTCACGTCATCTGCTGCTGCCGCAGGTCGGTATCGACGGCCAGAAGACGCTGCTCGCCTCACGCGTGCTGGTGCTCGGCGCTGGCGGCCTGGGCGCACCGGCCAGCTTCTACCTGGCCGCGGCCGGGGTAGGGCACCTGCGCATCGCCGATGATGATGTGGTCGACCGCAGCAACCTGCATCGGCAGATCATCCATACCGATGCCAGCGTCGGCGAGCCCAAGGTGCTCTCGGCACGCGCACGCCTGCTCGCGCTCAATCCATCGCTGGACGTGGAGGCGGTGCAGGCGCGGGTCACCTCGGACAACATCGATGCACTGCTCGAAGGTGTTGATGTTGTTTTGGATGGCTCGGACAACTTCCCGCTGCGTTACCTGCTCAACGATGCCTGCCTGCAGCATGGCATTCCGCTGGTGTATGGCGCGGTGGAGCGCTTCACCGGCCAGGTCAGCGTGTTCGATGCCGGCCGCCAGCGCGGTACCGCGCCGTGCTACCGCTGCCTCTTCCCCGAGCCGCCGCCGCCCGAGTTCGCCCCCAACTGCTCGGAGGCAGGGGTGCTCGGCGTGTTGCCGGGCATGGTCGGCCTGCTGCAGGCCACCGAAGTGCTCAAGCTCCTGCTCGGCATCGGCGAGCCACTGATCGGTCGCCTGCTGACCTTCGATGCGCTGAGCATGCGCTTCCGCGAGACGCGGCTGCGTCCGGATCCGGTCTGCCCGCTCTGTGCCCCCGGGCGCGAGTTCCCCGGGTACATCGATTACGCCGCGTTCTGCAGCGCCTGAGAGGTAGGCGTAGATCCACCACATGCGTGGGATGCGCGATTTGTCCGTGAGGCAATGCAGATCCACGCCATGCGTGGATGCGGTTGGCGAGGGGGCCGGGTGAGGGCAGCCACGCATGGCGTGGCTCTAGCGCCGAGTTCGGTCGCGATTTCAGGACGATCTGACATCAAGGTGGAATATCGTTCTGAATTCAGCACGATAAAACGCATCATCCGCGCTACTGCCCTTCAACGCTTTGCCCTATCGTTGACGCATCTTTTGTAGTCCGGGGAAGCAACCGCATGGCGGTGGAAGCAGGTGCCAGTGAATTGGTGAAAGTGGTCGCCCTGCTGGGTGCGGCAGTGGTCATGGTGCCGCTGTTCCGCCGGCTCGGGTTGGGCTCGGTGCTGGGCTATTTCGCCGCGGGCCTGGCCATCGGCCCGTTCGGGTTCGGTTGGTTCTCCGATCCGCAGGCCATCCTGCATACCGCCGAGCTCGGCGTGGTGATGTTCCTGTTCGTGATCGGCCTGGAGATGCGGCCCTCGCATCTGTGGAGCCTGCGCAACGAGATCTTCGGTCTGGGCACGCTGCAGATCGTGGTCTGCGGCACGGTGCTCACTGGCGTGTGCATGCTGCTTGGCTTCCCGTTGCCGGTCGCCTTCATCGGCGCCGCCGGGTTCGTGCTGACCTCCACCGCGGTGGTGATGCAGTTGCTGGCCGAGCGAGGCGACATCGCGCTGCCGACCGGCCAGAAGATCGTCTCGATCCTGCTGTTCGAAGATCTGCTGATCGTGCCGCTGCTGGCGGTGGTGGCGTTCATGGCGCCGGTGCACAGCGATGCCGGCGAGACGTCGCGCTGGGTCACGGTGGGCATCGCCGCCGGTGCGATCGTCGGGCTGGTGCTGGTCGGCCGCTTCCTGCTCAATCCGCTGTTCCGCATCCTCGCCGCCGCCAAGGCCCGCGAAGTGATGACGGCCGCCGCGCTGCTGGTCGTGCTCGGCGCCGCGCTGCTGATGCAGTTGGGCGGATTGTCAATGGCGATGGGCGCGTTCCTTGCGGGCGTGCTGCTCAGCGAATCCACCTTCCGCCACCAGATCGAAGCGGATATCGAGCCGTTCCGCGGCATTCTGCTCGGCCTGTTCTTCCTGAGCGTGGGCATGGCGCTGGACCTCACCGTGGTCGCCAACAACTGGCCGCTGATCGTCTCCGGTGTGTTCGCGCTGATGTTTGCCAAGGCGATCTGCATCTACGTGGTCGCGCGCATCCTCGGCAGTGATCATCGCCAAGCACTGGATCGCGGCGTGGTGATGGCGCAGGGCGGCGAATTCGCGTTCGTGCTGTTTTCGGCTGCGGCGGTGGCCGGCGTGATCGATGTGCAGGTCAACGCCAACCTCACCGCGATCGTGGTGCTCTCGATGGCGCTGACCCCGCTGTTCGTACTGCTGCACGACAAGCTGATGCCGGATCGTGAAGTCTCGCTCGATGGCGTCGAAGAAGCCGACGGTCTGTCCGGCAGCGTGCTGCTGATCGGCTTTGGTCGCTTCGGCCAGGTGGCGAGTCAGTCGCTGCTGGCGCGCGATGTGGATGTGACCATCATCGACAACGACGTGGACATGATCCACAACGCCGAGCGTTTCGGATTCAAGATCTACTACGGCGATGGCACACGCCTGGATGTGCTGCATGCCTCGGGTGCGGCGTCGGCCCGGGCGATCGCGGTGTGCGTCAACAATGACCAGGATGCCGATCGCATCGTGGAGCTGGTCACTCACGAGTTTCCGCAGGCCAAGCTGCTGGTGCGCTCGTTCGACCGCGAGCATTCGCTGCGTCTGATCCATGCCGGCGTCGATTTCCAGATTCGAGAGACCTTTGAGTCGGCCCTCCAGTTCGGCCAGGCCGCGTTGATGGAGCTGGGTGCCGATCCGGACGATGCGCGCGAGATCGCCGAGCAGATCCGCGAACGCGATGCCGAACGCTTCGAGCTGGAGATGGCGGGCGGAGACCTGCGTGCCGGTGCGCACATGGTGTTCGGCAGCGCGCTGCCGGGCGTGCCGACGCCGACGCCGTTCACCGCGCCCAAGCGCAAGGCGCGCACGCTCAACGCCGACCAGGTGCCCGAAGAGGAATGAGGTTACGGTAGTGCCGGCCGCTGGCCGGCACCCAGGTGGCGCTGCCCGGGCGATCGTGGCTGCCGGCCAGCGGCCGGCACTACCGGTGGGCGGGGCGGGCCGAATCGGGGACAATAGACGACCGTCGCCCCCACGCCTGCCGCCCTCGATGAGCTCACCGACTTCCGACACCGCTTCTTCCGCCCGCATTCTCGACGGCCGCCGCATCGCCGAAGACCTGCTGGACAGCCTCAAGGTCCGGGTCGATGCCCGCCTGGCTGCCGGTGGCAGCCGTCCGGGCCTGGCCGTGGTGCTGGTCGGTGGCGACCCGGCCTCGACCGTGTACGTGCGCAACAAGCGCCGCGCGGCCGAGAAAGTGGGTATCGAAGCCTTTGATTACGATCTGCCGGCCGGCACCACCGAGGCCGAGCTGCTGACCCTGATCGATCAGCTCAATGCCGATCCGAAGATCCACGGCATCCTGGTCCAGCTGCCGCTGCCGGGCATCCCGGACGCCAACCGCCTGATCCACCGCATCGACCCGCGCAAGGACGTGGACGGCTTCCACCCGGAAAACGTCGGTCATCTGGCCCTGCGCGAGTTTGGCCTGCGCCCGTGCACGCCGCGCGGCATCGTGACGCTGCTGGGCCACACCGACCAGCCGGTGCGCGGTCGCAACGCCACCATCGTCGGCGTCAGCAACCATGTGGGCCGCCCAATGGGTCTGGAACTGCTGATCGCCGGCTGCACGGTGACCAGCTGCCACAAGTTCACCCCCAAGGACGTGCTGGAGCAGTCGGTGCGCAACGCCGACATCCTGGTGGTCGCCGTCGGCCGGCCGGGCATCGTGCCGGGTGAATGGGTCAAGCCGGGCGCCGTGGTGATCGATGTGGGCATCAACCGCCTGGATGACGGCCGCCTGGTCGGCGACGTCGGCTTCGAGGCCGCCGCCCAGCGCGCCAGCTGGATCACCCCGGTCCCGGGCGGGGTAGGGCCGATGACCGTGGCGACCCTGATGCAGAACACCATCGAGGCGGCAGAAGCGTTCTGAGCGGTCTGCGCCGGCCCATCGTCGGCGCCCGCTGTGGCCGCGATTTCGGGCCGGCCGACACCTGCCGCCCCTGGTAGAGCCGACCGTTGGTCGGCTGCTCTTGGCGCGGTGGCAGGTCCATCCAAAGGCAGCCGACCAACGGTCGGCTCTACCGGGCTCAGGCGGTGCCGACGAGGCAGCCGACCAACGGTCGGCTCTACCTCGGCCGTCGGCGCGACACAGCGTCGCATCCGCCCCCTGCCAAAGACGCCCGAATCAGGGTAAAATGTCGCGCTTCCCCACATCTCGGGTATGCCGATGCTGCGCATCCAGGCTGAAGCTCTCACCTACGACGACGTCTCCCTCGTCCCCGCTCATTCCATCATCCTGCCCAAGGATGTCAGTCTGGAAACGCGCCTGACGCGCGACCTGCGGCTGAAGCTTCCGATCCTCTCGGCTGCCATGGATACCGTCACCGAAGCCCGCCTGGCCATCGCCATGGCCCAGCTCGGCGGCATGGGCATCATCCACAAGAATCTGAGCGTCGAGCAGCAGGCTGCCGAAGTCGCCAAGGTCAAGAAGTTCGAGGCCGGCGTCATCCGCGACCCGATCACCGTCGGCCCGGAAACCACCATCCGCGACGTGCTGGCCCTGACCCAGGCGCGCAACATCTCCGGCGTGCCGGTAGTGGATGGCGGCGGCCAGCTGGTCGGCATCGTCACCCACCGTGACATGCGCTTCGAGACCGAGCTGGACGATCCGGTCCGCCACATCATGACCAAGAAGGATCGCCTGATCACGGTCAAGGAAGGCGCGGCCTCCGATGAAGTGCTGCAGCTGCTGCACCGCAACCGCATCGAGAAGATCCTGGTCGTCAACGATGATTTCGCCCTGCGCGGCCTGATCACCGTCAAGGACATCCAGAAGAACACCGATTACCCGAACGCCGCCAAGGACACCGCCACCCGCCTGCTGGTCGGCGCGGCCGTCGGCGTCGGTGGCGATACCGACCGCCGGGTCGAGGCGCTGGTCGCCGCCGGGGTGGACGTGCTGGTGGTGGACACCGCGCACGGCCACTCGCAGGGCGTGCTGGACCGCGTCAGCTGGGTCAAGAAGCACTTCCCGCAGGTGCAGGTCGTCGGTGGCAACATCTGCACCGGTGAAGCCGCCCTGGCGCTGCTGGACAGCGGCGCGGACGCGGTCAAGGTCGGCATCGGCCCGGGCTCGATCTGCACCACGCGCGTCGTCGCCGGTGTCGGCGTGCCGCAGATCACCGCGATCGACCTGGTCGCCGAGGCGCTGCAGGACCGCATCCCGCTGATCGCCGATGGCGGCATCCGCTACTCGGGCGACATCGGCAAGGCGCTGGCCGCCGGTGCCTCCACCATCATGATCGGTGGCCTGCTGGCCGGTACCGAGGAATCGCCCGGCGAGACCGAGCTGTTCCAGGGCCGCTCCTACAAGAGCTACCGCGGCATGGGCTCGCTGGCCGCGATGGAGAAGGGCTCCAAGGATCGCTACTTCCAGGACGCCTCCAGCGCCGACAAGCTGGTGCCCGAGGGCATCGAAGGCCGCGTGCCGTATCGCGGCCCGGTCGGCGGCATCATCCACCAGCTGATGGGCGGCCTGCGCGCCACCATGGGCTACGTGGGCTGCGGCACCGTCGAAGACATGCGCAGCAAGCCGAAGTTCGTCAAGATCAGCGGCGCCGGCCAACGTGAGAGCCACGTCCACGACGTGCAGATCACCAAAGAGCCGCCGAACTACCGCGCCTGATGCGGCATGAGCAAAGAGGAACGAGGAAGCTGATTCCCGTTCCTCTTTCTCTATCCGCCTCCGGTAACGACGCTGTGTTTCCCGTATTTACTCCTGCAATGCCCGGGCACCATGACCAACATCCATAACGACAAGATCCTCATCCTCGATTTCGGCGCCCAGTACACCCAACTGATCGCGCGCCGCATCCGCGAGCTCGGCGTGTACTGCGAGATCTGGGCATGGGACCACAACCCGGCCGACATCGCCGCGTTCGGCGCCAAGGGCATCATCCTGTCCGGTGGCCCGGAATCGACCACGCTGCCGGGCGCGCCCGCCGCACCGCAGGAAGTATTCGACAGCGGCCTGCCGATCTTCGGCATCTGCTACGGCATGCAGACCCTGGCCGCCCAGCTCGGTGGTGCCACCGAAGCGGCCGACCAGCGTGAGTTCGGCCATGCCGAAGTCAACGTCGTTGCCCCGGATGCGCTGTTCAAGGGCCTGAGCGACCACGGTGGCGAGCCGAAGTTGAATGTCTGGATGAGCCACGGCGACCACGTCTCCGTCGCGCCCCCGGGCTTCACCGTCACCGCCGTGACCGATCGCATCCCGGTGGCCGCGATGGCCAACGAAGAGAAGCGCTGGTACGGCGTGCAGTTCCATCCGGAAGTGACCCACACCCTGCAGGGCCAGGCGCTGCTGCGCCGCTTCGTGGTTGATGTGTGCGGCTGCGAAACCCTGTGGACCGCCGCCAACATCATCGACGACCAGATCGCCCGCGTGCGTGAGCAGGTCGGCGATGACGAAGTGATCCTGGGCCTGTCCGGCGGCGTCGATTCGTCCGTCGTGGCCGCGCTGCTGCACAAGGCGATCGGCGACAAGCTCACCTGCGTGTTCGTCGATACCGGCCTGCTGCGCTGGCAGGAAGGCGACCAGGTGATGGCGATGTTCGCCGAGCACATGGGCGTCAAGGTGATCCGCGTGAATGCTGCGGACCGCTACTTCGCCAAGCTGGAAGGCGTGAGCGACCCGGAAGCCAAGCGCAAGATCATCGGCAACCTGTTCGTGGACATCTTCGACGAAGAATCGAACAAGCTGAAGAACGCCAAGTGGCTGGCGCAGGGCACCATCTACCCGGACGTGATCGAGTCGGCCGGCAGCAAGACCGGCAAGGCGCATGTGATCAAGAGCCACCACAACGTGGGCGGGCTGCCGGAACACATGAAGCTGGGCCTGGTGGAGCCGTTGCGCGAGCTGTTCAAGGACGAAGTGCGCCGGCTCGGCGTCGAACTCGGCCTGCCGCGCAGCATGGTCTACCGCCACCCGTTCCCGGGCCCGGGCCTGGGTGTGCGTATCTTGGGCGAAGTGAAGCGCGAGTACGCCGAACTGCTGGCCAAGGCCGATGCGATCTTCATCGACGAACTGCGCAAGGCCGATCTGTACGACAAGACCAGCCAGGCGTTTGCCGTGTTCCTGCCGGTGAAGTCGGTGGGCGTGGTGGGTGATGCGCGCGCGTATGAGTGGGTGATCGCGCTGCGTGCGGTGGAGACCATCGATTTCATGACGGCGCATTGGGCGCATCTGCCGTATGAGTTCCTGGGTACGGTGAGCAACCGGATCATCAATGAGTTGCGGGGGGTGTCGCGGGTTGTTTATGACATCTCGGGGAAGCCGCCGGCTACTATTGAGTGGGAATGAGTTGAAAGAACTAGGGCGCCGAGAGGCGCCCTTGTTGTTTGTGGTGTCCGCTAGCGCTAGCCCGGTGCTACGCTGGCTTGTTAGCCGGACCCAGCCGCCCTCGAGCTGTATCCGGGGGGAGCCACCATACGGTGCTTTTTGGATACGTCGTGTAACCGGACCCGCGGGTCCGACTAATAGGTAGTTGGGGCGCACACCAATGGTCACTCGGTCCATGAATGAAGTCCGTAGTGAGTACATCTCCTCGATGGGACAAGAGCTTGGGGCCAGCTTCTATGAGCTGTACCGAAAGCTCGTAGAACTTCACGTTCTTTGGCAACAGTACCGCCAGCTTTTCGGCGGCGACGCCGACACGGTTCACCTGCTTAACCGGACCTCAGGCCTGTTCTTCAAAATCGTTCAAGACGAGCTGTGGGACAGTGTTCTATTGGGTGTCTCTCGGATGACGGACCCGCCGACGACAGGGAAGAAGAAGAATCTTACGATCCAGTCTCTGCCTCCGCTAATCTCCAATACAGAGCTGCAGGGCGAGGTGCAGAATCTCTGTGATAAGGCATTAGTTGCAGCGGAGTTCGCCCGCGAGCATCGAAATAAGCGCATCGCTCATCAGGATCACGACTACCTCCGTGATCGCAATTCCGATCCTCTGAGCGGCATTAGCAGGGCATTGGTAGACGAGATGCTCGCTGCACTAAGAGCCGTCTTGAATCGATTAGATCTGCATTTTCGAGAAAGCACTGTCATGTATAAAGATTTCGTGGACGAGAGTGGAGCAAGGCTCCTGGTCCATAAGCTGAGAAAGCTGGAGCGACTTCAGGGTGCGGCCACAAGTGCGCGCTAACAATTTATTCAAGCCGCCGCCGCTTCGCGCCGCGGCTTAATTCAGGTGTTGATCAATGTCAGCTTCTGGCCGAAAGCGGACACTGGGCCAGCTTCCGGCCCAAGCGATGCTAACGTCCACTTTCGACACTCAGGCGGCCTCCGCCGGAGGGCTCGCTCCCGCCCTTTGGAGGGGGGTAGTTATGCATGTGCTTGATAGCCGGACGCACCGGACATAAGATCGAGTGGTAACAGGGGCATAGCCTGCCACAAGGTGCGCTGTGAAAGTCATATGACCGGACCCTGGGATCCGGCTATCAGGTAGTCAGGCCCATGGCAGTAACTAAGCCTCCCACTGAACAAGAGCTATTCGCGCATAGGCGAGGCAAGTGGTCTATAGCCGGAGTGCCGCATCGCGGCTGGACTTGCGTAGATATTGAGGATCTGGGAAAGCCGCAGATCGATTGCAAGATGTGCGAGTCGCAGACTATTCGCTACGTCCATCACATGGAGCACCCAGACTACCCGAACGTTCTCGAGGTTGGGTGTGTATGTGCCGGTCACATGGAGGGCGATGTAGCGGCCTCACGTGCCCGTGAAGCCTCTATGAAAAGCCGCGCAGAAAAGCGCAAGCGTTGGACGTCGCGTGCTTGGAAAGTTTCGGCAAAGGGCAATCCGCATATCACTTCGGATGGATTCCGCATTACCGTTTACCCGCGTGGCGAAGATTGGGCCTGTACCTTGGCGGCACAGGATAACTCAACTGTCCTACACGCCCGCCGCAACTACAAGTCTCAAGCTGAGGCGAAGCTTGCTGCCTTCGATCACATCACCCGTCTTCAATCAAAAGTTGGGGCATGACAGTTGATTCAAAGTGAATCGCCCAAGGTTTTGTGCACTGTGGTTGCTAGCGTAGGCGGCCAGTTGTGGCCGAAAGCGGCAGTCGTCTCGCTATGGCAGCATCCGACCCGAAGCGGACCTTCGCCGGCCTGCGATAGAGACATCCATGTCGATTGGCGCAGGCCGGGAGATCTCTAACCGAGCTGAAAACAGCATCTAGCTGGGTTCCGTCTTTGCAACGCTTGTGGACCTGGTTCAGGCGCCCTAAGATCAAGCCGAATCAAGGGGATGTGACCGGCCAAGGCCCTCTGTGGATAAGTCGTATGACTGGACCCCGGGGTCCGTCTATTAGGCAGTTAGACCATAGGTGTTTGGACGCAGGGGTGCGACTATGGCTTTCAGCAAGGGGATTGCAATGGGCAGGTCGTGTGCGGCGTCGTATCGTCCAGGCCATCGGGCAAGCGCTCGGTCGTGCAGGGGGTTGGCCGTGCGCATGGCAGGCATGCAGGCCTTCTCGGCTGTTGTTCTGCTGGCACCTCGGCCTAACAATTCATTCAAGCCGAACCGGCTTCGCCGGTCGGCTTAACTCAGGCGTCTGGCCTCATGGGAAGAATCACGATGATCGATCGATTCAAGAAGCTGTGGCCTGTTTCACTTTTCATTCTCTGCTCGGCTGTTGCAGGAGGCACTTGGCTATTTGCACAGAATGTAATGGTCGCACCAAGAGACTTCGAGATATCGCGCCTTGAGAAGGCTTTGCAAGATGCACAAGCCAGGCCGACATCCCAAGCACCGTCTCCCGTGGTCATCCCTGAGACAGGCGTACGGGCGGGCAACTCCGCCACGAGTTCGGATGGGCGCGTCATCATCCACATTGCCAGTGTTCTAGACGACTCTGCAGCGCTTTCTGTCACCCTTGGCTCAGAAGTAACGCAATCCTTCAAGAAGGTGCGGGTAGGACGCAGGCTTACCGTGGCTGGCCTCTCTGGCACCTATTACGTAGATTTGTTGGGAACACGTGGAAATATGGTGGACCTTACCGTCAGTAAAGGCGGATGAGGCCTAACAATTCATTCAAGCCGACCCCGCTTCGCGGGTCGGGTGACCTCAGGCGTTGATGTCCGCTTCTGGCCGAAAGCGGACATCAGGCCCACATAGTCGACCGGTCTGGCGCTAACGTTCTCATTCGACGCATAACTGTCGGTCGCGGCAGCACAAATCGGACAAGAGCAGTCTTCATAGTCAGGATAGAGGCGCCCAGCATGCAGGGGTCGGGAATATTCCCGAGCAGTTTTGTCATCGTTGATAGGAAACGAGTAAGGTCGGTATAGCAGGCCGCTCTTGGATCGCCTATGCTTCTCTTCGTCAACAGAGATGGCGCAAAGCCACTTAGCACTCAGGAGTCAGTTTATGATCACGGAATTGAGCATAGATGGCGTCACGAGTTACAAATGCAAGTCTACTCTCTCGCCCACGAACAAGACGTCTCTAATCTATGGGCTAAATGGGGCAGGTAAGAGCACCATCTCCCAGTTTTTGTACAATAATACCGAACCTCGGTTTGATAAATGCAGTCTGAAAACCAGTCAGCCATGTGAAATCTTGGTGTACAACCAAAGCTTCCTCAACGACTACTTTTACGAAGACGATAATTTAAGAGGGATTTTCACCCTCTCCAAAGAGAACAAGGTGGCGCTCCAGCAAATTGAAGCCGAGACGAAAGAGCTGGAGAAGTATCTGGCCGCCCAGCAAGAGAATTCAAGGCGGGCCAGTGAGAACACGGCCAAGCTCGATCAAGAAAAGACAAAGGCAAGCGGAAAGGTCTGGGAGATCAAGACGAAATTCACAGGTGGGGATCGAGTTCTGGAGTTTTGCCTGGAAAGCCTCAAAAGAACAGAACTTCTCTTCCAGTATATTATTGGGTTGCCTCTTTCGGAAGATGCACCTAGCTACACCATAGATGACCTGAAGTCTGAGGCGTCGTCCATTGAAGGCGAGGGTGCAGCTACATACACGAAAATTCCAACCCTTTCGGCTGGCTGGCTGACCATTGAAGCGGATTCCATTTGGTCGAAAATCATTGTCGGCAGCCAAGAAGGTTCAGTTGCAGAGTTTATTGCTAAAACGCGCAATTCTGACTGGGTGAAGCAAGGGCTCCAATACATTTCAGATGATAAGGATCCTCAGGCCTGTCCTTTTTGTCAGAAAGAAACGATCACTAAAAATATCATCTATTCCATCCGCCAAGTCTTCGACGAAGACTATGAGCAAGATGTTAAGAAGTTGGAGTCATTCAAGATCCGCTATGAGGCACTCACCTCCGGCATGACTCTCCAAGATATTTCAAACTCTCCGCTTGCCAGCAAAAAACTTGTGGAGGCTTGGAGCATAGCCAGTGAGGCTTTGAAAGCGTCAGTCCGCGAAAACATTCTGCATATTGGCAACAAGATCAAAAGCCCGAGCACGCAAGTTGTCCTCACCGATACCCAGTCCGCCGTCGATGTGATCAATGATTTGATCGGCGACCTGAATGTGCTGATTGAGACACATAACGACAAGCTGGCGAACAAGAAAAAGACTCGGGATGACATAAGGTCGCGCTTTTGGGCGTTGATGCGCTGGGATTATGATCAGACGATTTCTGCCTACTCGCAATTAACTTCAGATCTCAAGGGTGAGGCCAGCAAAATAAGCCAAGAAGCCACCAGAATCGGCGCTGATGTCACAGCCTCTAACGGCAAGCTTGTTGCTCTCAGAAAGCAAACGGTCAACATCGAAGAGTCAATTGAAAATATAAACGCTGGGCTGGTAGAAATTGGCATCGATGGATTTTCTGTGGTGCCATACGGTGAGAATTTCTATCGGATATCCAGGGCTGCCGATCAAGCGAATGCATTTCACTCGCTGAGCGAGGGGGAGAAAACCGTTATTAGTTTTCTATACTTCATGGAACTTTGCAAAGGGCAGAAAACGGCCGCTGCGGTGCCTCAGCCGAAAGTGGTTGTGATTGATGATCCCATTTCCAGCCTTTCTCACCTCTACGTGTTCAACATTGGTCAGCTAATAAAGAAGTATTTCATTAACGATAAAATGTATGCGCAGGTGTTTGTTCTCACCCATAGCTTGTATTTCTTTTACGAGCTGACGCACACTAGTAGTGAGAAGCGTGCGGAGACACAGCACCTATTCAGGGTGTTCAAAAATACAAATGGAAGCGCTGTAATTCCAATGAAGTATGAGGAGATCCAGAATGACTACCAGTCCTATTGGTCAATCATAAAGGACCAGGCATCACCGCCTGCGCTGATTGCTAACTGCATGCGGAACATTGTCGAATATTTCTTCAATTTTGTTCAAAAGAAAGATTTCAATAACGTTTTCCAGAAGCCAGCCCTCTCAAGTGATAAGTTTACAGCGTTCTACAGGTACATGAACCGAGAGTCACACTCCTTGGGTCAAAACATTTTTGACATAAAGGAATTTGATCATAATGTATTCAAAGAAGGCCTGAGGTTAATTTTTGAAGAGTGTGGGTATGCGGAGCACTACCAGGCTATGAGTAAGTAAAGTCGGCATGGGGCGGGCATTCGTAATGTGGCGAGTGCGCCGTCTCTTCGACTATTCGCGCAATGCTCTCGTCGTAAGGGTGGTGCCGCTCGAAATGCGTCAGGTAAAACCTGTGTAACGAGAAGGGGGGCGGGTTAATTTTCCATTTCACCCCTTTTCAGTCCCCGGCTGGAGCCATTAGTTAGATGAAGATACGAAGTGCGTCCACAGCCTTTCGTTAACGGTAATCCCCCCGCTTTTAGCGGTCGCCAAAAGTGGAACTACGCTGCCAGTGCAAGCTTCTGCATTGGCGTCATGCCGCCGAGCGCCATGTTTGGGCGCTCGTGGTTGTAAGTCCATAGCCAACGAGTGGCGATGTCCTGGAGCTGTTCGATGTCATTGAACAGATTGCTGGCAAGCCAAGCGTAACGCACGGTCCGGTTGTAGCGCTCGATGCAGGCGTTCTGCTGAGGATTGCCTGGCTGGATGTAGAGCAGTGCAATGTCTTGCCGCTCGGCCCATGCTTGCAGCGCTCCGCTGATGTACTCGGGCCCGTTGTCGCAGCGAATGGCGCGGGGCTTTCCGCGCCATTGGATGACCTGTTCCAAGCTGCGGCTGACGCGCGCCGCAGGCAAGGAGATGTCAACCTCCATCGCCAGTCCCTGACGGTTGAAGTCATCCAGTACGTTGAGCATCCGGAAGCCGCGTCCATCAGCCAACTGGTCGTGCATGAAATCCATCGACCATGTCTGGTTGACCGCCTCAGGCACCGCCAAAGGCTCCGGCACTTCCAGGACGATGCGCTTGCGCGGCTTGATGCGCAGATTCAGCTCCAAATCGCGACAGATCCGATACACGCGCTTGTGGTTCCAAGCGAAGCCCTTCACGTTGCGTAGGTGCAGGAAGCACAGCCCAAAGCCCCAATCGCAGTAGGCGCTGGTCAGCCTGAGCAACCAGTCGGCGATGATCGCATTTTCTTGGCAGGCCTTGGCCTGATAGCGGTAGCAGCTCTGACTCACCTCGAACGTCCTGCACGCATGAACGATGCTGGTGATGCCTGCCTGGACCGCCCGTCTGGCCATCTCGCGACGCTGAGATGGCCTCACCATTTTTTTGAGAGCGCTTTCTTCAGCAGCTCGGCACTGAGCTGCGCATCGGCATACATCTTCTTCAGCCGCCGGTTCTCGTCCTGCAGGTCTTTTAGCTGGGACACCATGGACGCATCCATGCCGCGGAACTTGCTGCGCCACTTGTAGAACGTCGCTGAGCTGATGCCATGCTGTCGGCAAAGGTCCGGGACAGGCGTGCCGGCCTCGGCCTGCTTGAGTACGGCGATGATCTGGCTGTCGGTGAATCGTGATTTCTTCATGGGATCTCCTCGGGTTAGGTCACGAGAAAATTCCACTTCTGGCTGCGGCTATCCTGCGGGGGGATTACCAATCGCGCCAGGTGGCAAAGATCGGTGCCGCGAGTGCTGCAGTGCTCGCTCCAAAAACGAACGGCCCGCAAAGCGGGCCGTTTGTCATCCATCAAACCCACCCACCTTCAGATATGCAACGCATGCCCCAACGCACGCAGCGCCGCTTCCTGCACCGCCTCACCCAGCGTCGGGTGCGGGTGGATCGTGCCAGCAATATCCTCCAGCGTGGCGCCCATCTCAATCGACTGCACGAAGGCGATCGACAGTTCCGAGACCTGCACGCCCACGGCCTGCCAGCCCAGGATCCGGTGGTCGCTGCTGCGTGCGACCACGCGCACGAAGCCATCGTTGGATTCCAGCGACATCGCACGGCCATTGGCGGCGAACGGGAACAGGGCGACCTTGGTCTCGATGCCCTGGGCCTTGGCTTCGTCCGGCGACAGCCCGACCACCACGATTTCCGGATCGGTGAAGCACACCGCCGGAATCGCGGCCGGCACGAAGTGGCGCTTCTTGCCGCTGACGATCTCGGCCACCAGTTCGCCCTGCGCCATCGCTCGGTGCGCGAGCATCGGCTCACCGGCGACATCGCCGATCGCCCACACGTTGCGCATCGAGGTCTTGCACTGGTCGTCGATCTTGATCGCCTTGCCGGTCAGGTCCAGCTGCAGCGATTCCAGGTTGAAGCCGTCGGTCTTCGGGCGGCGGCCCACCGCGACCAGGATCTGGTCGGCGTCCAGCGCGATTTCGTTACCGTCCGTGTCACGCACGCGCAGTTGGCCGTTGTCGGCCAGGCCGAGCACGCTGTGGCCGGTCAGCAGCTTCACGCCGGACTTCTCCAGGTGCGTGGCGACCGGCTTGGTCAGTTCGGCGTCGTAGGCCGGCAGGATGCGTTCCTGGGCCTCGACTACCGTGACTTCGCAGCCGAGCTTGCGATACACCGTGCCCAGTTCCAGGCCGATGTAACCGCCACCGACGACGATCAGCTGCTTGGGCAGCGAGGTCGGCGAGAGGGCTTCGGTGGAGGAGATGACCTTGCCACCAAACGGCAGGAACGGCAGTTCCACCGGTACCGAGCCGGTGGCCAGCAGCAGGTGCTCGCAGGTGATGCGCAGCGTGCCGCCGTCTTCCGCCGCGCCGGCGATCTCGACGGTCTTGCCGTCGACGATCGTGGCCCAGCCCTTGATCAGCTGCGCGCCGTTCTTCTTCAGCAGTGCACTGACGCCACCGGTCAGCTTCTTGACGATGCCGGCCTTCCACGCGACGGTCTTGGCGAGATCCAGCGACGGTGCCTGCACGCTGATGCCCAGCGGGGAGGTACCGGCTGCATAGGCGGTGACCTTGGCGAATTCCTCGGCGGCATGGATCAGCGCCTTGGACGGAATGCAGCCGATGTTGAGGCAGGTGCCACCCGGATTGACGCCCTCGACCACGATGGTCTTGACGCCGAGCTGGCCGGCGCGGATGCCGGCGATGTAACCGCCGGGGCCGCCGCCGATGATCAGCAACTGGGTTTGAAGGGTATTGGACATCGCTTACTCCACGAACAGCAGGGCCGGGGTTTCCAGGCGGGTACGGATGGCCTGCACGAACTCGGCCGCATCCATGCCATCGACGATGCGATGGTCGAACGAAGACGACAGATTCATCAGCTTGCGCGCCACCACCTGGCCCTCGCGGAACATCGGGCGTTCGATGATGCGGTTCACACCGACGATCGCCACTTCCGGGTGGTTGATGATCGGGGTCGACACCACACCGCCCACCGCACCGAGGCTGCTGATGGTGATGGTCGAGCCGGACAGCTCCTCACGGGTCGCCTTGCCCACGCGCACGGCGTTGGCCAGGCGCGCGATCTCGGTGGCGGTCTGCCACAGATCCAGCGACTCGGCATGCGCGACCACCGGGACCGACAGGCCGACCTCGCTCTGGGTCGCGATGCCCAGCTGCACACCCTCGTAGCGGGTCACGATGTTGGCCTGGTCGTCGAAGCGGGCGTTCATCTGCGGGAAGTCGCGTGCGGCCAGCACCACCGCGCGTGCCAGCAGCGGCAGCAGGGTCAGCTTGCCGCGCTCCTTGGCCCAGCGCTCGTTGAGCTTGGCGCGCAGGGCTTCCACTTCCGTAACGTCGATTTCTTCCACATAGGTGATGTGCGGAATGGTCGACCACGACTGCTGCATCTTCTGCGCGATCTTGCGGCGCAGGCCCATGATCGGCACCTGCTGCTCGCCGGTACGGCGCGCGTAGCTGCTGCCGCCGGCACTGCCACCGACCGGCTGTGCCTTGCCACCGGCGGCGGCGTAGGCATCCAGATCGGCCTGCAGGATGCGACCCCCCGGGCCGGTCGCCGGCACGTAGCGCAGCTCGATGCCCAGGTCCCAGGCGCGGCGGCGCACGGCCGGCGACGCCAGCGGGGCTTCACCGGCGGTGAGCACGCCGTTGGTGACCGCACCGCGCTCGTCGCGCTTGGCAGCGCAGGCGGGTGCGGATGCAGCGGCGACCTTGGCGGGCCCCGCGGCTGGTGCGGCCTCGGCGGCGGCCGCAGGTGCAGCAGCAGGCGCAGCCGCCTTGGGCGCAGCCACCGGTTCGGCCGGTGCGGCGGCGGCCGGCGCACTGGCGGCACTGGCATTGCCGGCACCGTCCACTTCCAGGCGGATCAGCTCGCTGCCGACGGCCATCATCTGGCCGGGCTTGCCGCCCAGCGAGACCACGGTGCCTGACACGGGCGAGGGGATCTCGACCATGGCCTTGTCGGTCATGACCTCGGCCACGACCTGGTCTTCGGCGACCGGGCCACCGACCTCGACCTTCCAGGTGATCAGTTCGACTTCGGCGATACCTTCACCGATGTCCGGCATCTTGATGACGTGATGTCCCATGGTTCAGTCCTCCAGCACGCGCTGCATTGCATCGATGACCCGGGACGGACCCGGGAAGTAGTCCCATTCCTGCGCGTGCGGATACGGGGTGTCCCAGCCGGTAACGCGTTCCACCGGTGCCTGCAGGTGGTAGAAGCAGTGCTCCTGCACCAGCGCGACCAGTTCGGCGCCGAAGCCGCAGGTGCGGGTGGCTTCGTGCAGCACGATGCAGCGGCCGGTCTTCTTGACCGAGTTGACGATGGCGTCCAGGTCCAGCGGCCACAGGCTGCGCAGGTCGATCACTTCGGCATCGATCCCGGCATCTTCGGCGGCGGCCTTGGCTACCCACACGGTGGTGCCGTAGGTGATGATCGTCAGTGCCTTGCCTTCGCGGGCGATGGCGGCCTTGTCCAGCGGCACGTTGTAGTAGCCCTCCGGCACCAGGTTGTCCGGGTACTTGGACCACGCGGTGACCGGGCGGTCGTGGTGACCGTCGAACGGGCCGTTGTACAGGCGCTTGGGCTCCAGGAAGATCACCGGATCGTCGTTCTCGATCGAGGCGATCAGCAGGCCCTTGGCGTCGTACGGGTTGGACGGCATGACGGTGCGCAGGCCGGTGGCGTGCGCGAAGATCGCTTCCGGGCTCTGGCTGTGGGTCTGGCCGCCGTAGATGCCACCGCCACACGGGGTGCGGAACACCAGCGAGGAAGTGAAGCTGCCGCCGGAGCGATAGCGCATGCGCGCCGCTTCGGACACGATCTGGTCGTAGGCCGGGTAGATGTAATCGGCGAACTGGATTTCAGCGACCGGTCGCAGGCCGTAGGCGGCCATGCCGATCGCCGCACCGGCGATGCCGTTCTCGGAAATCGGCGCATCGAACACGCGCTGCTTGCCGTACTTGGTCTGCAGGCCGTCGGTGCAGCGGAACACGCCGCCGAAGTAGCCCACGTCCTGGCCGAAGACCACCACGTTGTCGTCGCGTTCCAGCATCACGTCCATCGCCGAGCGCAGCGCCTGGATCATGGTCATCGGCGTGCCGCCGGTGTTGTTCTGTTCAATCCCGCTCATGTATTCAGACTCCTAACTGCTGACGCTGGCGACGGAGGTGTTCGGGCAGGTCTTTGTAGACGTCTTCGAACATGAGAGCCGCGCCGGGACGGTTGTCGCTGCCGAGCAACCCGTGGGTCTCGGCTTCCTTGAGGGCACGCAGGATCTCGGCATCCAGTTCGGCGCGCAGTTCGTCGTGCTGCTGCTCGCTCCACAGGCCGCGCTTGATCAGGTGCTGCTTCAGGCGGTCGATCGGATCGCCGAGCGGGAACTGCTGGGCATCATCGGCGGGGCGGTACTTGGACGGATCATCCGAGGTCGAATGCGGGCCGGCGCGGTAGGTCACCCACTCGATGAGCGTCGGGCCCAGGTTGCTGCGGGCGCGTTCGGCGGCCCAGCGCGAGGCCGCGTACACGGCCAGCAGATCGTTGCCGTCCACGCGCAGCGACGGAATGCCGTAGCCCACGCCACGCGCGGCGAAGGTGGTGTTCTCACCGCCGGCGATGGCCTGGAAGGTGGAAATCGCCCACTGGTTGTTGACCACGTTGAGCACGACCGGTGCGCGGTACACGTGCGCGAAGGTCAGCGCGGCGTGGAAGTCGCCTTCGGCGGTCGCGCCATCACCCACCCATGCGGTGGCGATGCGGGTGTCGCCCTTGATCGCCGAGGCCATCGCCCAGCCCACGGCCTGGATGTACTGGGTGGTCAGGTTGCCGGAGATCGAGAAGAAGCCGTAATCCTTGTACGAGTACATGATCGGCAGCTGGCGGCCCTTCAGCGGGTCGGCCGCGTTGGACAGCACCTGGCACATCATGTCCACCATCGGCACTTCCTTGGTGACCAGGATGCCCTGCTGGCGGTACGTCGGGAACTGCATGTCGTCATCGCGCAGTGCCAGCGTCTGGCCGACGGCGATGGCTTCCTCGCCCAGGCACTGGATATAGAACGAGGTCTTCTTCTGGCGCTGGGCGATCAGCATGCGCGCGTCATAGGCGCGCGTCTTGAGCATGGCGTGCATGGCACGCAGCAGCACCGCATCGTCGATGTCGGCGGCCCACGGGCCCACGGCGTCGCCGTTGTCGTCCAGCACGCGGATCAGCTGGCCGGTCAGCGGCGCGGTCTGGCTGGCGCTCACGTCCACGGGCGGCTTGTCGACCGCGCCGGCGGGGCTCAGCTTCAGATAGGAAAAGTCGGTGGCCTGGCCGGGACGGGCGCTGGGCTCGGGCACGTGCAGACGCAACGGCTCGCTCGTGGCGGGAATCTGGGGTGATGACATGTCAGGGGCCTCGCTGGGCTTGGGTCATGGAGCTACAGGCATACCGCAGGCGGGGGGCAACGGTAATGGCGATGTTGGCGCGCCGACATCCGGTCGGGATCTCGTCGCGAAGCGGGTAAGGACCAGCGCTTGCAAGGCGGCTGGGGCCATGGCGCATTGCACCCAGTGTGAAGTCTAGAGGCACAGCGGCTTATCGTAAATTTGTTTAATTGCGTATGAGGTATTGTTTATTCAGATATCTTCGTTCCGTGGAAGCCTGTGCATGCAAATCCCCGCCAACATGACCCTGCGCCAGCTGCGGTACTTTGCCGAAGCAGCCGAGTTGGGGCAGTTCTCGCAGGCCGCACGCAAGCTGCACGTCTCCCAATCGGTCATCACCACGGCGGTCGCCCAGCTGGAAGCCTCGCTCGGCCTGAAGCTGTTCGACCGCATGCCGCACGGGGTGGGGCTGACCGCCGAGGGGCACCGCTTTCATCAGCATGTGCGGCACATCCTGGATACGCTGCAGGACGCGCTCAGCGAACCGATGTTCCTGGCCAACACCCTGCCGGGCCGGGTGAGGATCGGCGCGTCCTATACGGTGCTGGGCTACTTCCTGCCGAGCCTGCTGGCGCGGTTCAAGCGCTCCTACCCGCAGGTGGAGGTTGATCTGGTCGACATGGACCGTGCCGCGATCGAACAGGGCGTCAGCAGTGGTGAGCTCGATTTCGGCCTGTGCATCATTTCCAACATGGCCGAGCCCTACGTGCTGCGGCGTCAGGTGCTGATCCGCTCGCGCCGCCAGCTGTGGCTGGCCGAGTCGCATCCGCTGCTGCAGCTGCCGGTGATCAGCCCCGCCGACGTGGAGCCTTACCCGTACATCATGCTGATGGTCGACGAGGGCCAGGAGTCGGCCATGCGCTACTGGCGCTCGGTCGGGCGCGAACCCAACGTCGTGTTCCGCACCTCGTCGCTGGAAGCGCTGCGCGGCATGGTCGCCTACGGGTTCGGGGTCAGCATCCTGTCGGACATGGTCTACCGCCCCTGGTCGCTGGAGGGGCGCCGGATCGACGTGCGCACCCTCACCGATGCGGTACCGCCGATGGAAGTCGGCCTGGTCTGGCGCCCGGACGAAGACCTGTCCGCGCCGGCACGCGCACTGCATCAGTTCCTGGTCTTCGCCTGTGGCGGCTGAGTGGCGATGACCTCGAACGCCTGCCCGCGGCGAGACCCGATCTGCCACGCCGAGTACGCCAGCAGCGGCACCACGTACGTGGCCAGGATGGCGTAGGCCAGCAGCCGGTAGCCCTTGGCGATCAGCGCCACCAAGCCGATGCCATCGGCCAGGAACACGGCCATCAGCAGGATCGCCACGATGATCGCCACGCGGACCCCGCGCTTCGGTGCGGCACCGGTGCGTTCTGTCCAGTTGACGCTGATGCGGCCATCCACCGAGGCCATCAGCGTGACCCCGGTTTCCACCAGTGCGACCATGATCATCAAGCGGAACAGCCACTGGAACCACGGCAGGCCGAGCTGGCCGAGCATGAGGTCGGACGGCAGCGGGGCATCGGCGATGTCCGGCAGGAACGCGATCATGCAGATGTAGAACACGATCGCCGGCAGGATCGCCAGCGGGCCGGCCAGGGCGCCGGCGATGACCGCATCGCGGCGGCACAGCAGGTGGCGCACCACCAGCAGGATCGAGACCGCCGCGAACATGTTGTAGCCGGCGTAGGTCACGCCGTTGAGGACCCAGTCCGGGCCGAGTTCATGGGTGTTGGACAACTGCGCCATCGCGCCGCCGCCGAAGCGGTACAGGATCAGGCAGGCAGCGATCGCGTAGACCAGGTACATGAAGGCCGACATCAGCTTGAACATGCGCTCGACGGCGTTGGTGCCGGCCTGCACCACGCCGGTGATGATCGCCACCAGCAGCAGGGTGCCGACGATCCGCGGCCAGCCGAACATGGTCGCGGCCAGTTCGCCGGCAGCAGCGCCGAACACGGCCAGCACCACCACGATCAGCGCCAGGTAGGCCACTTCGAAGGTCCACCAGCCACGGCCGAGCAGATGCCGGAAGAAGGTGCGGTAGTCGTTGGCACGGATCGCCCGTGCCAACAGGAACGTCAGGATGCAGATCACGCTCCAGATCAGCATCGACAACACCATCGCCGCCAGGCCGCCCCAGGGGCCCGACGGGAGGAAAAACTCCGCCAGCTCACGGCCGGTGGCGTATCCGCCGCCGATCACGGCGGACTTGAACGCCAGACCGGGCAACAGATACCGCTGGAACCGGCTGGCGGCGGCGGTCACTTGCGGGCGGCCGCAGGCTGCAGCAGGTAGAAGTCGCGCACGGTGCGCGCGATCTCGGCGATCACCCGCTCACGTTCGCTGCGCGGGGCATTGCTGGCTTTGACGAACACCGAAATGGCGAACTGGCTGCCGTCGGGCAGGGTGACCACGCCCACATCGTTGACGGTGCCGGCCACGGTGCCGCTCTTGTCGGCCACCTTGGTGCCTGGCGGCAGGCTGCCGCGCAGGCGTGCACTGCAGGTGCGGCAGCGTTCCATGATCTGCACCAGCACCTCGGTGCTGGCCGGGCTCAGCGCCTTGCCGGTGAACAGCTGGGTCAGCAGGGTGGACATCGCGCGCGGCGTGGAAGTGTCGCGCGGATCCTTGTCGAAGGCTTCGTTGCCGGATTTCGTGCGCTTGACCACCTCGGGGTCGAGAGTCAGTTCGGCAACACGCTCCTTGGTCAGCGGTTCATCGCCCAAGCCGAAGATGTCCCTCAGCAGCTGGCGCGTGTTGCGATCCAGGCGCTGGCCTTCGATCCCCTGCGCACGCAGCCAAGCGGTGACCGCGGCCGGTCCGCCGGCCTGCGCCACCAGCACATCGGTGGCGGTGTTGTCGCTCTGGGTCAGCATCACTTCCAGCAGGTTGTGCACCGACAGGCTCACACCGTCGTGGATGAAACGATCGGCGATCACTTCCGAATCGACGTAGAACGCCTTCGGTACCGGCACCATCGTGGTCAGTGCCAGCTCGCCGGTATCCACCTTGCGCAGGATCACCGCTGCAACGGCGACCTTGAACGTGCTGGCCATCGGGAAGCCTTCATCCGGATTCAGGTGGACCTGCGCGCCCTTGCCATCCAGGCGCCACGCCGAGACGCCGACCTTGCCGTCGATCAGGGTGGAAAGCCGTGCGACTTCCGTTTCAACTGGACTGGCCTTGCTGGCGCTGAAGGCGGCCAGCGGGCTCAGACCCAGCAGCGCCGCAACGCACAGACTCAAGGTACGGGGTGTCTTCTTCATGCGATGCAGGCCTCGAGCAAACGGTTGAATTCCCCATCTTGACGCATCGGATCGGCCGCCGGCAGACCCAGGCGCGCGCTGACTTCTGCACAGGCGGCCGATGCCGCTTCGTCGCTCATGCCATGAGTGTTGAGGCTGACGCCGACACAGCGGATATCCGGATTGGTGCGGCGGCCCAGCTGCACGGTCAACGCGATCACGTCTTCGATGGAGGGCAGCGGGTAGTCGGGGTAACCGAGCACGTGCTGGCGCCCCGGCTGGTGGCAGACCACGAACACGTCCGGCTGGCTGCCATGCAGCAGGCCGAGGCTGACGCCGGCGTAGGCAGGGTGGAACAACGAGCCCTGGCCTTCGATGACATCCCAGTGATTGGCGGCCGCATCCGGGCTGAGCAGTTCAGCGGCGCCGGCAGAGAAGTCGGCCACCACCGCGTCCATCGGAATGCCGCTGCCGGCGATGAGGATGCCGGTCTGGCCGCTGGCGCGGAAGTCGGCATCCACGCCACGTTCGCGAAGACCGCGGACCAAGGCCAGTGCGGTGTACTTCTTGCCCAGCGCGCAGTCGGTGCCGACGGTGAGCACACGCTTGCCGGTGCGCTTGCGGCCATTGCCGACCGGAATGCCGCGTGGCGGCACGCGCACGTTGATCAGCTGGCGCCCGGTGCGTTCGGCGGCGGCGGCCAGTTCCGGGATATCCCCTAACTTGTGGTGCATGCCGCTGATCAGGTCCAGGCCTTCCTCCAGCGCCGCGACCAGTGCCGGCAGCCACTGCGCCGGAATCACGCCACCACCGTTGGCCACGCCGATCACCATCGCACGCGCACCGGCGGCACGCGCCTGGGCCGGCGTCATCGTCGGCAGGCCGGTGCTGATCGGGCAGCCGGGCAGGCTCCATTCGGCCACGCACACCTCCGGCGCCCAGTCCTTCAGGCCGATCGCGGTCTTGGCGAAGCCCGCTTCGGTGGTATCACCCAGGAACAGCAGGTAGGGCTGGGGGAGGGCGGCAAGTGCGAGCACTTCAGCGGTCGGGGTCGAGGTCATGACGGAATCCAGTAGGCGAGCGGCAGAGGGTGAGCACCCACGACGGCGACGGTGGCAGTCGTTGGCCTCGTTGGACCTGTATAAGTCCTAATCAGAGAATATGCAACCTAATTAGGATAAATGCTCAGTCGTTGTCCACTGGCAACCCGGCGACAGGACTGCCGCCGGGCGCGAGGCATCGGCTTCAGTACCGATAGTCGATCGACATGCCGATGGTGCGCGGCTGCAGCGGCACACCGGTCACCGCCACGTAGCGGTTGAGTGCGTCGCGGACGGAGCCGGTGGAGACATAAGCACGCTCATCGGTGGCATTGCGGGCATACAGGCGCACCGTCCACGTCATGTTGGTCAGCTCGGCATGCAGGTCCAATGCGTTGTAGCTGTCGATCTCATAGGCGCCAGCCACGCGCTCGCCGGTGACCCGGTAGCCCGCACCGACCCGGCCCTGCCACTGGTCGCTCACGTCGAAGTCGTAATCGATGGTGCTCGACCAGCTCAGTCGCGGCGTCATGGGCATGCGGCCACCTGCGACCAGGCCGCTCGACGTCGGCACATCCCCGATCTTCGAATCGATGTAGGCCGCGTTGAGGCCAACGGTCAGGCGCTCGGCTGGGCGCACCATCATGCTCAGCTCCGCCCCCTGGCTGCGCGCGCTGCCGGCATTGCCCATCCAGCTCAGGCCGTTCTCGGACACGCGCACCTGGATGTCGTCCCAGTCGATGCGGAACAGCGCCAGATCGATCATCGCGCGGCGGTCCCAGAAGTGCGATTTGAAGCCGAGTTCGACGTTGTCCAGCGTGTCGGCCTTGGTCATCGGCACCACGCCGGAGGTCGATACGTTGGGACCACCCGGGCGGTAGCCGGTGGCGTAACGGGCGTAGATCATCGAGCTGTCGTTGAGGTGCCAGCGCGAGGCCAGCTTCCACGTCGTCACGTTGTCATCGGCGGAGTCGGCCAGATCGATCGGCCGCGGACCGTACAGCAGGCCGATACTGTGCTGCTCGAAGTCCTGCTGGTTGCGCGCATGCCGCACACCGGCGGACAGATCGAAGCGGGGGCTGAACGTATACGTTACGTCGGCGAAGATCGCCTGCTCGTCGTAGGTGCCCGGCAAGCTCGCGGTGCCGGGGTTGAACGGCAGCGGGATGCCATTTGCATCGTAGGCACTGACCTGCTGGCGGTTGGCGTTCTTCTCGCCGGTGAAGAAGGTACCGAGCAGCCACTCGAAGCGCTCGCTTTCCTTGGAACTCAGGCGGAACTCCTGCGTCCATTTGCGCGTGCCGAGGAAGACATCGAACTGCGCCTGGCCGGCGGGGTAGGGGGTCAGATACGGCCATGCCACGCCATAGACCAGCGTCGAGTCCTGCACTTCATCCATGCGGGTTTCGGAGAAGCTGGTGGCGGAGACCAAATCCACACTGCCCAGGTCCCAGTCGAGAATCGCCGAGTAGTAATCCGTTTCCATCCGGTACGGCGTCGCGCGCTGCAGGATGCCTTCGAGCGGGCCGCGGATCGGCGCCAGCGTGGGGTAGGTCAGCCCCACCGCGCTGGAGTTGTCGGCATCCACGATCTGCGAGAGCGCCTGCACGCGCAGGTTGGCGGTGTCGCTGATGCGCCAGGTCAGGGCCAGGCGGGAGGCCAGTTGGTAGTAGCCGTTGCTGTCTTTGGCATCCTCGCCGGTGAGGTCGGGCTGGTCGACGTACCCGGGCGTGCTCTGACGCGAGAGGCTGGCGCGCATGGCCAGCTTGCCTTCAATGAGCGGCACGTTGAACGCAGTACGCACGCCGATGCCGGTATCGCCGGCCTCCTTCGTGGCGTTCACATCCGTACCGGCGCGAAACTCGAACGCATCCGGATCGGCCGCCTTGGTGATGTACTTGAACAGCCCGCCCATCGAGCTGGCGCCGTACAGCGTGCCCTGTGGACCGCGCAGCACTTCCACGCTCTGGATGTCATACGGCAGCAGGTCCAACGCGTAGGTGGTCGCGCGCTGTTTGTTGCTGCTCGGGCCGATCGGCGTGTCATCGATGTAGGTACCGATGATCGAGCCGCCCCCGAGAGGCGCGACTCCGCGCAGGGCCATCGTGGTCTGTCCGGGCGCGCCGCCGCTGTCCACCTGGAAACCGGGCACATACGCGGCGAAGTCGTTGAGCCGGGTCGCACCAATGGCTTCAAGGCGCTCTTCGCTGATCACGCTGACGCCGGCCGCCACCTCCATGACGTTCTCGCTGCGCTTCTGTGCGGTGGCCACCACGCGATCGAGCTCCACCACATCGGGGGTGCTGCGGTTGCCATCGGTGTCGGCATCGGCGTCCTGGGCCAGGGCAGAGGCGGCAAGGCCCATGCAGCACAGGGAAACGGTGGTGGCCAGGATCGAACGTGTCATCGTCTTGCGCATGCGGCGGACTCTCCGGAATCAGGAACGGGGTCAGGCAGAAAAAACGACCGGGATTACGTGTTGCGCGCGGGCGTCCCATTGCCTGCCAGCAGCGGCCGCGCGCGCCGTTCCAGCTGCAGCAGCAGCACCGCAACGAGCATGCAGGTCGCGCCCATCAGCGAGAAGAACACGGTGCTGGACAGCGTTGACCACAGCATGCCGACTGCGCCGGCCAGCAGGTTGCCGCCGAAGGACGCGAGGAACCAGAACGCGATGATCGTCGCACCGAAGCCTGCGGGTGCCAGACGCGCGAACAGACCCAACCCCACCGGCAGGATGAACAGCTCGCCGAAGGTGAAGATCGCAAAGAACAGCGCGGCCCACAGCCAGCCGACCTTGGCCGACGGCTCGCCGCCGAGGATCGCCACCAGCACGAACGACAGGCCGACCACGGCGGCGCCGATCGCCATCTTGGTCAGCGCCGCAGGTTCACGACCACCTCGCGCCTGCCGCGTCCAGCGGCGCACCAGCAGCGGGGTGATCAAGAACACCAGCAGCGGATTGAGCGAGAAGAACCAGGTCATCGGAATCGTGAAGTCCGCAGTGAGCACGCGGTCCACACCGGTGTCGAGCCAGATCGCGATGGTGTTGCCGATCTGCTCGTAAGCCAGCCGGAACACCACGATGAGCCCGGCAATCATCGCCATCAGCTGCAGCAGCGGGCGGTAGGCCGGTTGCCAGAGCGCCGAGAAAGGCAATGTGGCGCGCTCGCTGCGCGGCGGGTCCGGCGGCAGGTGGCGGCGGCCGGTGATGTAGATCACCAGGCCCAGCAGCATGCCGATGCCGGCGGCGGAGAAACCCACATGCCAGCCGTACACCTCACCCAACGTGCCGCAGATCAGCGGGGCGAGAAACGCGCCGAGGTTGATGCCCACGTAGTACACGTTGAACGCCGATCCACGACGCGGATCATCGCGCTGGTACAGATCGCCGACCTGGCCGGGCAGGGTCGGCAGGAACAGGCCATTGCCCAGCACGATCGCCAGCAGGGCCGGGTACAGCAGCGCATCGAAGGCCATCAGGAAATGGCCGAACGCCATGATCGCCCCGCCCAGGATCACCGCACGCCGCTTGCCCAGCCAGCGGTCGGCGAGCATCCCCCCGAACACCGGGCTCAGGTAGGCCAGCGCGGTGTACAGGCCATAGACCATCGAGGCCTGTTCCTGCGAGAACAGCAGCTGCTTGGTCATGTAATAGACCAGCAGCGCCCGCATGCCGTAGTAGGAAAACTTCTCCCACATCTCGGTGAGGAACAGGATGGTCAGGCCCGGCGGTTGCCCGAACCAGGCCTTGCGCGGTGCATCGATCGTCATCGGGCGGGGCGTCCGTCGGTCAGAGCTGCAGGCCGGTACTGATCAGGCGCTGGGTGATGGCGACGAACGCCACCACCACGCCGGCCAGTGCGACGACCCCGGCGCCGTAGCGGCGCACGCGGGGCCAGCTGGCCGGCGCGCGGACCGCCACCCACACCAGGGCCACGGCTGCGAACACGCTCAGCCACGACAGCGCCTGCACCAGGATCAATGGGCCGTTGGTGTAGGACGAGATCGCACCCGGGCCCGCGATCGATTTCACGTACAGCGCCCAGGCGACCACAGTGCCCAGCTGCGTGGTGATCGACAACGTCTGCAGCCAGCGCAGGCCGCGGCCTTCTGCCGGTGCGCTGACCCGGTAGTAACGACGTACGAACACGCCACCGATGCGCAGCACGGCCGACAGCGTCAGCAACCCCAGTGCGACAAACAGCGCAGGGCGCAGCCACGCCGGTGAACGCCACGCGGGAATCGGCTCGAAGCCGAACACCGAAGCGAACGGACCGCCGGAGAAGTACACCGGCCGGCCATCCTCGACCTTCACTTCCAGCAGCCCGCGACCGTTTTCCTGCTGCCACAACCACGGCGACACCTCGCGCCAGCGCAGCAGTTGACCGTTCAGGCCCTTCTGGCCATCGACGGTGATCGTGCCGTCGTCCTGCGGGTGCACGCGGGTCGGTGCGAACAGCGACAGCATGCGCAGATACGAACTGTCCGAACGGCGCGTGCTCTGCCAGGTCACGCCGGCCAATGCTGCGGCATGTTCGCGAGCGACGGTGGCATCCACGCCCGGGCCGGCTGCCTGGATCGGCAGCGTCGGCAGGAAGTTCTCCACGAAGCGCTCCCACACCTGGGCGCGCAGGGCCGAGCCGGCCGCATCACGCCCCACGCTGTTGGTGGAGACGAACACGCCGATGTTGCGTTCGGGGATCATCCACAGCCACGAGTAGAAGAACAGCATCGTGCCGCCGTGCGAGCGGGTGTCGTAGCCGCCGGTGTCCGAGGCCATCCAGCCCAGCGTCATGCGCGGCAGATGCGGCAGGATCGCCGCCTGCGGGGTGAGCATCTGCGCGTTGGTCTCGGCGCGCATGATGCGCTGCCCGTCAAGCTCGCCATGATTGAGCGTGGCCATCATGAAACGTGACATCGCCGCGCCGGAGGCGTACAGACCGCCCACGCCCGGCGCGGTGTTCTTCTCGGCCGGATAGCTTTTGCCCGAGCCCAGCAGATAGCCCTTGGCGGCATGCGGCAGCAGCTCGGCCGGCAGCTTCTGCTCGAAGCTGGCGTACTGCATGTCCAGCGGCTGCAGGATGTGCTGGCGGGCGTAATCCTCGAAGCGCTGGCCGCTGACGCGCTCGACGATGTACGAGGCGATGCCGGTGGCGTAGTTGGAGTACGCCGGCTTGGTGCCGGGTGCGGAGATCTGGTTGGGCACCCAGTCCTTGAGGAAGTTGTCGCGGTTGGCCGGATGGTCTGGGCCCAGCACGATCAGATAGCGCATGCGCTCTTCCAGACCACTGGTGTGGGTCATGATCTGGCGCAGCGTGACCGGCTCACCCTTGGCCGGGACCTTGATGTCCAGGTAGGTGTTGATGTCGGTGTCCAGGTCCAGCTTGCCCTGTTCGACCAGCTGCATCACCGCGGTCCAGACGAACAGCTTGGAGATCGAGCCCGGACGGAACAGGGTGGTCTTGGGATCCACCGGTGTGCGCTTTTCCACATCGGAGAAGCCAAAGCCGCGCTCGGTGACGACCTTGCCGTTCTCGACCACGGTAACCACGGCGCCGGCAAGATCGCCCTGCGCCATCAGGTACGGCACCAGGCCATCGAGGAACGTGTCCACGCGCGCCGCATCCAGCGTGCCGGTCGGTGCCGGCGCGGGCGTGATGGTGTCAGGCGATTCGGTGGTCGCGGGGACCGGTGCAGCAGCGGGCGTCGGCGCCTGCGCATGCAGCGGCGAGAACGCTGCGGTCGATGCCAGCAACATGCCGGAGATCAGCGGGCGCCAGATGCTCATGCGTGCACTCCCTTGCCCCAGACAGCGTCGTCGCAATGCACCAGTCCGTCGTCATAGCGCAGGCCCGGGACGCGGTCGTCGCTCAGGAACAGCGGGCCATCCAGATCCACCACGTCGCAATGCTGGCCCACGATGAAGGCCGGGCCCATCGCCCAGCTGCTGCCGATCATGTTGCCGACCATCACCTGCATGCCCAGCGAGCGTGCCTTGCCGACCATCGCCAGGCTTTCGGTGAGTCCGCCGGCCTTGTCGAGCTTGATGTTGATGACGTCGAACAGGCCTGCCAGCGCGTCGATCTCTGAAACGTCCTGCACACTCTCGTCGGCGGCGAACGGCAGCGGTCGTGCGAAGCCCTTGAGCTCGGCTTCGCGGCCGCGCGGCAAGGGTTGTTCCAGCAGCTGGATGTCGTTCTCCAGCAGCACCGGAATCAGCGCATCGAGCACATCCACGCTGTAGCCCTGGTTGGCGTCCACGCCCATCCACACATCCGGGCGCACCTTGCGCACGGCGCGCACACGTTCGATGTCGATATCCAGGTCACCGCTGAGCTTGAGCTTGAGTGCCTTGGCCGGCGCATAGCGTCCGGTGGCGATCGACTGCATCGTCGCCGGGTCATCGGCGCCCAGCGTCCAGGTGGTCAGCAGTGGCCGGGTCTGCGACAGGCCGGCCAGCGCCCAGGCGTGCTTGCCGGTGCGGCTGGCTTCCAGATCCCACAGGGCGCAGTCCAGTGCGTTGCGCGCACCGCCGCGGGGCAGCAGCTGCTGCAGCTCGGCGCGGGTGATGCCGGCTTCGATCCGCGCACGCAGCAGTTCAAGAGTGGCCAGCATCTGCTCGGGCGTGTCATCGAAGTAGTACACGCCGCTGGCTTCGCCACGGCCGCGGTGGCCGCCATCTTCCAGTTCCACGCGCAGTACCGGGGCGTGTTCGAACACGTAGCCGCTGATCCGGAACGGGGCCAGCAACGCAAGCGAGTCGATCTGCAGGGTCAGTTTCACAGGATGTCTCCAGCCCCGTGGTGGGGCTACGGGTCAGTAGTTGAGTGCGAAGTCGGCCAGGCCCATCAGGACCAGCACATAGGCGAGCACGCAGGCGGCGATCAGCAGCAGCACGGCCCACAGGCGCGCGAGCCTGCCGCGCCCGGCGCGGAAGGTCTGCACCAGATTCCAGGCCGTCGCGCCGATGCCGCCGACAATGGCGATCACCGAGGCGATGCCGAGCGCGATGATGGCGGGGTCGAGCCGGTCATCGAGGCGGGCGAAATCCGCCGATGCCCACGCCATCACGGCGATGGCCACGGCCGGCACCAGCAGCAGGAACCAGCAGGCGGCGCGGCTCAGGCGATAGGCCAGCAGAGTGCTGCGCGGCCAGCCGAGCACACGGCCATGACGACGCCGCACGAACGCCGCGATCGGCCAGGCCAGTGCGGACAACGCCAGCACGGTCACGGCCGCGGTCAGCAACGGCTTGAGCCACAGCGCCGAGCGGTAGCCTTCCGCGGCCAGGAAAACGTTGAACGGCGAGGACGAGTCCACCGCGAAGCCGACCGGCTTCCCTTCCTTGAGGATGGCGGCCAGGCGCAATTCGCTGTTGTTCGCCTGCCACAGCCACGGTCCAATCGGCTTGAAGGTGGTCGGCTGCCCGTTGGGCTGCTTCAGGCGCGGTAGACGCAGGCTGCCATCGTCGAGGGCTTCCAGGCGCGTCTGGGTGAGGATGCCGGTGCGGCCGATGCCGGTTTCGGCACGGCGCGAATCGAGATAGCTCGGTGCGGCCAGCAGGCGAGCCTGCTGCTTGGCCAGCGCGGCGTCGGCGGCCACGGCCGGGGCCGGAGTAGCGGCCGGGAAATAGCGATCGGCAAAGTTCTCCAGCAGCTCACGCCGGATCGGGCCGGTGATGCCATTGGCGCCGGCACTGTTGAGCGAAACGAACAGGCCGACATCGTGGTCGCGGAACAGGAACAGCTGCGAGTGGAAGGAGTAGGTGTCACCGGCGTGGGACACCACGCGCTGGCCATTGACGTCGATCTCATAGAAGCCGAGCGCCATGGTGTTGAGCGGCGGCGCGAAGCGCGTCTGCGGGGTCAGCATGAGCTGGCTGGTCGCCGCTTTCAGGATGGCCGTGTCATGGCCGCCCGCCGCGCTCAGGTGCGCGATCATGAAGCGCGCCATGTCGCTGCCGGTCGCCGACAGCGCACCGGCCGGGGCGGACGGGGTGACCTCGAACGCCCGCGGCTTGCCCGAGCCCAGTGCATAGCCCTGGGTGACCAGCGCACGCAACGCCGGTGGCAGCGGCTGGCGGAAGCTGGCGTGCTGCATCTGCAGCGGCACGAAGATGTGCTGCTCGACGTACTCGGCGAACGGTTGGCCCGACACACGCTCGACGATGTAGCCGGCCAGGCTGGTGCCGTAATTGGAGTACGCGGGCACAGTGCCCGGCGCGAAGATCTGCGCCGGCACGCGGCGCTTGAGGTACGGCCCCAGTTCGATGCCGCCGGCCTCGGCCACCGCCTCGCTGGTCCACATGTACTTGATGTTGGCCTCGAAGCCACCGGTGTGCGTCATCAGCTGGCGCAGCGTGATCGGCAGGCCGCGTTCGGGCACCTTGAAATCCAGGTACTGGTTGATGTCCGCGTCCAGATCCAGCTTGCCGGCTTCCACCAGCTGCATCACCGCGGTCCAGGTCATCAGCTTGGAGACCGAGGCCATCCGGAACAGGGTGCGGTCCGGATCCACCGGCGTCTGCTTGGCCACATCGGAGACGCCGTAGCCGCGACGGATCAGGATCTGGCCGTCCTTGACGACGGTCACCACCGCACCGGCGATGTCCCCGCGTGCGATCGCATAGGGCATGAAGCCATCCAGCCAGGTGGTGGCATCGTCCGCCGTCAAGCGATCAGCCGACCCCGTGGCGGGTGGCGTCGCCGCCTGCAACGGGGCCGGCGGCCGCTGTGCGTTGGCATGGAAGGAAACCAGCAGTCCACAACACACCGCGACAAGCCCTGATAACACACGCATGTGACGATCCCCTTAAAACCATCTCAATCAGACAACAATATTCCTGATTAGAGAATTGTCAAATGCGCGTGATCGTCGACGGGCTGCGCCACCATGCGTGAATAGGGCGCGTTGTACGCTCTGAAGACGGGGTTATCGACTCGTTGAGAACGTTTTCAGCGGTCTGGGCGCCGCAATAAGAGACAAACGCGCCAAGAAACCATCCTGATCAGGATGGCATTCATGTCTACGTAGTATCGTATCCACAACTTCACCAGCAATAGCCCAAAGGTCCTGTCGATGAGCCCCAAAAGCCCGACGCTCGGAACCCTGCTGCGCGGTCTTCGCACCCGCCAGGGTTGGACGCTCAAGGAAATGAGCGAGCACACCGAAATCCCCCTGTCCACGCTGTCCAAGATCGAGCATGACCGCTTGACCTTGACCTACGACAAGCTCCAGCACCTGGCGCAGCGCCTGAACCTGCGCATGTCCGAGCTCTTCTCCGAGCCGGACAGCGACAGCGCGCCCAAGCCGGTCACCGCCCGGCGCAGCCTCGGCTCGCTGGACAAGGCGCTGCGGGTCCAGACCGACAACTACGACTACTACTATCTGTGCACCGAATTGCGGCGCAAGCGGATGATTCCGATCCTGACCAAGGTGCGCGCCAAGACCACTGCCGAATTCGGCGACCTGGTCCGCCACCCGGGCGAGGAATACGTGCACGTGCTGGAAGGCCGCATCCAGGTCCACACCGAGTTCTACGATCCGGTGGTGCTGGAAACCGGGCAGGGCATCTACATCGACAGCCAGATGGGCCACGCCTACATCGTCGATACCGGCTGCGAGGAAGCGGTGCTGTTGGCCGTGTGCGCGAGTGCGGACGAAGACCTGATGGAATCGCTGATCACCCTGCATGAGCACGAGGGGAGTGTCTGACGCTCACCACGTCGCCTCCAATCTGCGGAACGGCGCGCTGATCAATACGCCCCGTGCATCGTAATCACGCACGCTGCGCCCATCGATCCGCACGGAGGATGGGCGCGTGCGGCTTGGCCACCACACGCGTACCGCGGTGTCCTTGCGCAGCCCCTTGCCCAGTGTGACCTGCAGCGTGCCATCGCGCTGCATTGCCTGCATCGCCAGGGTCCCATAGGCGGTGGGCAGGCGATCCACCGCCAACCCGTCGCCGGCCACCCATGACGGTGGTGCACCCGGCAGCAGCGACAGCGCGTCATCGTCTTCGCGCATCAGCATCCCGAACAGCGTGCGCCCGTACTCCGCACCGATCCAGGTATGCGGCATGTCGCCGAGATAGCGAGGGAAGCGCAAGCGCGAATGCACGACCTCGGCCAGCACCTGCCACTCCAGCGGGCGGCGGTCATGCAGCAGTCCCTGCAGCAGTTCATCGGCCGCCTCGGGCTGGTCCAGATGTACGTAGCTCAGCACATTGCGGATTTCGTACGGGGTATACGCATAGAGCGCGTCCGGCTGGCTGCGCTTGCGGACATCGTCCAGATAGCGCGCGAACGTGGTGCGCAGCGCCTCGGCCGGCAGCACATCCTGCGCGCCGGTGGGGTCCAGTGCGATCGATACGCCGGTCGGGTCGCCATCGCCGAGGTCGGCCGAAGAGGGAATGAAGTCGATGCCCTTCCACGCCATCGTGGCGCGGATCGAGGCGGCCAGCGCATCGTGCAGGGCGGTGTACTGCCCGCGCGCCCATGCAGCGGTTTCGTGATCGCCCAGCGACTCGGCCAACCATGCGCCGTCATGCCAGCCCTTCAGGCCCCAGTAGTCGTCCCAGTAGCTGTGCGTGGGCGACGGGTAGCCCTCGTGGCTGATCGATGGTGCCAGGATGCCGGCGAAACGCTCCGGCGCGGGCTGGCTGGCCAGGTAGCCGGGCACCAGTGTGCGCTCGCGTAGTTCCTGCAGGAAGCGCATTGCCGCCTTCACCTTGGGCAGATACGCGCGCACCGACTCCGGCCCGCCATCCAGCCGCGCGACGTCGGCGACCAGACTGATGTACTGGCCTTGGCTGTCGTATTCGATATCCGAGCCGAAGCCGGTGTTGACGCTGCCGTCGTCGTTGAGGATCGGCGAGACCAGGCCGTTGGCGTGCACGCCGTGCTCGCTGTACCAGGCCAGGTAGTCGCGCGCGACCTTGGATTCGCCCATGCGGAGCAGTACCGCCGAGGTAGCCATGCCGTCGCGGATGAAGGACCGGTTGTAGTTGCGCGGGCCGGGCTGCATCGCCGGGCCGGTCTGGTTGATCAGCATGTAGGCGGCCTGCGCGCGCAGCATGTCCACGAGAGAGGGATCAGGCAGACGCAGCCCGACCTGGCCCAGGCGCGCCTGCCAGTCGTCCGATGCGCGTTTGGCCAGCGCGTCGTAGGCGGCATCGGGTGCAGGGGGTGTGCCGGACAGATCCAGCGCGTGCGCATCCGGCAGTGAGCCGTCTTTGGCTGTTGCCGCGGTGCCGAGAGGGAAGGCGACCACCACCGAGCGGCTGGCACCGGCTGCGAGCTGCACGCGGTAGGCCAGCGCCGCCGAAGCCAGGCCGTCACCATCGCTTGCCTGCGTGGCGGCGGGCAAGGTGCCGCTGGCGATTGCCGCCGTGATCTCGCTGCTGCCGTCCGTGCCGAACGGTGCCGCACCGGCAGCATCCACCGGCGTCAGCGACTGCAGCAGGGTGCGCCCATTGATGCGCACGCGCTGCCCCTCGATGGCGACCTCGCGGATCGGTGACAGGCCGCCGTTCTGCCACGGCGGATTCATCTGCATCGGCCGCACTGCCAGGGTCAAGGTACCGTCGATGGGCGCGCTGCCGGTGTTGCGCAGGCGGTGACGCACGAAGGTCACCGGCTGGCCACCGAGCTCGACCGCAAACGCCTCGCTCTGGAGTTCAAGGTCGGATTGCGGCGACCAGGTGGCCGAGGGCATCGGCTTCCAGCCGTTGCGCAGTGCGTGCTGCACTGGCTGGTCTGCGGCGCCTGTGGCAACACCGTCTGCGTTGCGCCAGATCGGCTGCACCAGCGGCGCGCCCTTGAAGGCCTCGAGGTTGCCGTATTCGTCGAAGATCGATTTCTGCCGGCCGGCGTGGATGCCGACCGCGGTCCAGTAGGTCTGCTGCATGTGCAGCGAGGCCGGAAACAACGCGCGTTGCGCGCCACTGGCGGCGATCTGATAGCGCTTCATTGGCGTTATCACGGCGTTCGGGCCGAGCAGGCGCAGGCGGTCAACCTGTGGCGCATCACCCTCCACGGTGAGCCGCAGCGCTGTGGCGGTCACGGCGGCGTTGCTAGCCAGCCAACTCTGTTGCCGTGTACCGGCCTGCGGGTCGCGCGCAAGGTCCACCCAGCGCCCCTGCGCATCGCGTGCCTGCAGCCGAGCAGCGCCATGCGCGCCTGTCCAGTCTACGGCCAACCCGGTGGTGGTCACGGCACGTGGCAGCGTGATCTCAAGCATGTGGGTACCGTCCTTGCCACGCGGAATCGTGACCGCGCTGCCGCCTTGCCAGAGCGCCGCGGCTTGGGCTGCATCCACGCCGGCTACGCGCGCAGTGGTGGTGCTGTCCAATGGCTCCAGTTCGAAGATCGATACCCCCCAGTCCGAGGTGCGCGCCGGGCTCGCCAGGCGCAGGTAGCGCGCCGGGCGCGGGGCGAAGTAGAGCGTCTCGATACCGCCGAGCGAATCGCGCATGGTGTAGGCCGGCTGCCACTGCTGCCCGTCCAGCGAGGTCTGCAGGGTGTAGCCCTCGGGATTGGACACATCCCAGGTGATCTGCGCGCCGCTGAGCGTGCTCGGCGTGCCCAGGTCCACCTGGAACCAGTGGCCGGGGCTGAACGCGCCGCCGGTCACCGTCTTCGCATCGCCATCGATGAGGTGGCTGACCGCCATCGCCGGGACCTGCTGCGAGGAGCTGCTGGCCTGCCATTGGCTGCGCGGCGGCAGGCTCTGGGCTGCCGCGGGCGGGCTCAGCGCGAGGGCGGAGGCGAGCAGGGTGGCAGCCAGGACGCGGCGCGGCCGGTGCACAACAGTCGAACGGTCAGCATGCAGCCCCATCAACGTGCTCCTGATCTGGAACCACCCCGCGATCGGGGTGGGCCAAAGCTAGCAGGGGCTGTAACCGTTTACATGACGCGTCGCAATATTGAGCGCGCCCCTCAGTGGCCGGGTTGGCGATCTGAATGCGCAGCTCAGCGAATGCCCGTACGCAGGCTGCGACGGATCTGGTCGCGCCAGACCTCGGCGACGCCTGCCTGATCGGCAAACTGCGGCCAGCGCAGCACGCTTTGCCGGACCTGCTCGATGATGTCCCGGGCGCGGCGGGCATTGATCGAGGCCGTCGCGGCACATGCGGCCAGATCGGCCAGATCGAACCCCTCGCGCTTGCCGTTGATCGACATCTGGTGCCGGGCCGTCCAGTCGCCGTCCGGGTTGTACGCCCAGGTGATGTCGAACGCGGGCGACAGCGACCACTGGCCCTGCCGATCCATCAGGTAGGCGATATTCTTGACGTGGTCGTCCTGGTTGCGCGCGACCACGTTGAACACCATCCGCCGGAACTGTTCCTCCAGCTGCGCCATGGGCAGGCGTAACTGGCGCATGACCAGCAAGGCCTGTTCGTAGGAGTACGCCGTGGGATCATTGAAGTCGACGTGGGCCATCGCCGCCAACGACTGCATATGGCGCTTGCCCCCGGCATCGGTGCGATCAAAGCGCTGGGTCATGAAGTGGCGGCGGCCGCCTTCCTCGAGCAGCCGGCACTCGCTGATCTGGATGCCCGCATCACGCGCCATCCGTGCGTACGCGTACTCGACCACGCCGTAGCCCTTGGGGTCCGCCAGTTCCTTGTCGCGGTTGTTCTGGACGCCATCGAACTTGAGCAGCCAGTAGCTGAAGCCTGGCGCCGCCGCGGCCTGGCCCGATCGGACCTCACCGGTGTCTTCGTTCCAGGCGATCACGGCCTTGGCGCGTGCGCCACCGGCCGAGGTACCCACGCGCAGAATGTCGCGCAGCGCATCGGCACGGTCTTCATCGCCGAACGAGGCGCGCAGGTTGTCGCGGTTGCTCAGGACCTCGGTGGCCAGTGCGACCAGCGCATCGATCTGGATTTTGTGTGCCGTGCGCACGCGCGGACCATGTACCGGCGAGAACTCCAGCGCGCCCATGCCGCGCGCGCCGGTGTAGCACAGCCGCTCCACCGCATTGAAGCTGTCCGGCGTGCGGCCTTGGGTGGCCAGCCACGCGTTGATCAGGGTATTGCCGTACTTGTCCGGCAGGGCGTCGGCGAGCAGGCCGGGCAGGCCATGGAAGCTTGCCGGGTTGAGGGAGGGGAAGCTGTAGATCCGATCCGCCGCGAGCGGCAGGGTCAGCGGGGCGACCTCGATGCTGGATCGTGCGAAGGCCGGGTCGTAGGCAAATTGTGCGATCCGCTCGCCGTCGGCCAGCGTCACCGCACCGATCCGGCTGCCCCACAGGCGCACCTCGGCCGTGGTGCTCATTGCTCATCGCCCCAGGTCCAAGGCTTGGCCGGTGCGGGCTCTGCCACTGCCGGTCGCGCGCGCTGGCGCGGGTGGCCGCGGCGCTCCAGCAGATCGATCGGATTGGGGCCGTCGCTGGGCAGCATCACGTCCAGCGCATCCAGCCTGCCGAGCGCGCGCAGGCAACGGATCAGATTCGCCAGCTGGGCGGGCGTGCCGTCTTCCAGCCGCTGCACGGTGCGCTTGGAGACGCCCGCGGCATCGGCGAGCTGCTCCTGGGTGATGCCCTGTGAAAGCCGCGCGCGGGCAAGACGTTGCCCCAGCTCAACCAGGACTGCCTCGTCCGTCATCAGATCAGTGATCGCCATAAAGTGACCCTCCTGACGCTTTGTATCGCACTATATGGATAAGGCGTCAAGTATGACGCGTTATGCGAATTCTCCTATATTCACAATAACGTGTCATAAGTGGCGTATTATTCAGTAAAGTCGCGTTAAAGCGCCAATAGTGGCGCGTAGTGAAGCATGTGTTTGTAAGTCGGGTTTCCGCCACGGAAGACGGGGCCGGGAGACCGGCACAGCAGGGAGCAGCATGCACAGCCATCCTGCCGCCCCCTGCGCGGGCGGTCCAACACACGGCGTTTGATAACATCCGCCGTTCACGCAGGACGCTGTCAACGAAAGACCTCAATGAAGATTGCCGTCGCCGGAACCGGATACGTAGGCCTGTCCAACGCGGTGCTGCTCGCGCAGCATCACGAGGTGGTGGCGTTGGACATCGACCCGGCCAAGGTGACGATGATCAATGCCCGCCAGTCGCCCATCGAGGATGCCGAGATCGAGGATTTCCTCGCCCATCGCGCGCTGAACCTCACCGCCACGCTGGATCCTGCGCAGGCCTATGAAGGTGCGGACTTCGTCATCGTCGCTACGCCGACCGATTACGACCCCACCTCGAACTACTTCAACACCGGCTCGGTCGAGGCAGTGATCGCCGATGTGGTGCGGATCCATCCGTCGGCGGTCATCGTGATCAAGTCGACCGTGCCGGTCGGCTGCACGGCCGCGCTGCGGGCCAGGTTCAACACCGACAACATTCTGTTCTCGCCGGAATTCCTCCGCGAAGGCCGCGCGCTGCACGACAACCTGCATCCGAGCCGGATCATCGTGGGCGAGCGTTCCGAGCGCGCCGCGGTGTTTGCCGACCTGCTGAAAGAAGGCGCGATCAAGAAGGACGTGCCGGTGCTGTTCACCGATGCCACCGAGGCGGAGGCGATCAAGCTGTTCTCCAATACCTACCTGGCAATGCGGGTGGCCTACTTCAACGAACTGGATACCTACGCCAGTGCGCACGGGCTGGATACGCGCCAGATGATCGAAGGCGTCAGCCTGGATCCGCGCATCGGCGGTCATTACAACAACCCGTCCTTCGGCTACGGCGGTTACTGCCTGCCCAAGGACACAAAGCAGTTGCTGGCGAACTACAGCAAGGTGCCGCAGAACCTGATCCACGCCATCGTCGAGGCCAACCGCACGCGCAAGGATTTCATCGCCGATGACATCGTGGCGCGCAACCCGAAAGTGGTGGGCATCTACCGGCTGGTGATGAAGGCCGGCTCGGACAACTTCCGCGCCTCGGCGGTGCAGGGCGTGATGAAGCGGATCAAGGCCAAGGGCATCGAGGTCATCGTGTACGAGCCGGTGCTGACCGAGCCGACCTTCTACCGCTCCCGCGTGGTCAATGATCTCGTGGCGTTCCTGGACGAGGCGGACATCGTCGTCGCCAACCGGCTGACGCCGGAGCTGGAGGGCGTGGCATACAAGGTCTACACGCGGGATCTGTTCGGGTCGGATTGAGCCTGGAGAGCATCCACGCATCACCCCATGCGGGGTCTATTCCCCCGGCTTGGCGGCTGCGGTGACGGCCTGCGATTTCGCTCGGCGTGCCAGCACCGCTTCGCGGTGGGCAATGTAGGCATTGGCGCCGAGGATGATGCCGGCGCCGATGACGGTCCAACGGTCCAGCGTTTCATTGAACAGCAGCCAGCCCAGCAGGCTCACCAGCGGCAGTTGCATGAAACTGATCGGGGTCAACGCGGAGACCTCGCCCAGGCGCAGGGCGCGTGTCCAGAGGAGCTGGCCCAGCGTGCCGAGCACGCCGGTCGCGACCAGCCAGACCCAGGCCAGGCCGGTCGGCCAGACCCACACGAAGAGTGCCGGCACCAGCGACAGCGGCACCCAGAACACATAGGTGTAGAACACCACCGTGTCCGCGCTGTCGACACGGGTGAGCTGCTTGATCTGGATCGCCACCAGCGAGCTCAATACCGCGGCGCCCACCGCGACCAGGGTGCCAGGGGTGAAGCTGGTCGAACCGGGGCGCACGATGATCAGCACGCCGATGAAGCCGACGATCACCGCCGCCCAGCGGCGCATGCGCACCGTCTCGCCCAGCCACAGCACGGCAGCGATGGTCACGAACAGCGGTGTGGAGTAGGAGAGCGAGATCGCCTGGGAGATCGGCAGATGCCCGATCGCCCAGAACGCGCACAGCATCGAGGCCAGCCCGATCGCACTGCGCAGGACGTAGCGTGGCAGCTGCTGCGTCTTCAGCGGCGCGCTGCCCGGGCGGATCAGCATCGGCAACAGCGCCAGCAGGCCGAAGGCGTTGCGGAAGAACGCCACTTCCTGGGTGGGCACGTAACGGGTGGCGTAGCGGATCGCGATCGCCATCAGGCCAAAGGCCAAGGTACTGCCGAGCATCAGCAGGGCGGCCCGCAATGGCGTGGCCACCGGCAACGCGGGGGCGGGGTTCACCACTGCGCGCCGATCAGCCTGGGCTCCGGTTCGATCGGCACGCCGAACTTCTCCAGGACCGAAGCCGAGATCCGCCGCGCCAACGCAAGCAGTTCTTCACCGGTGGCCTGGCCGTAATTGACCAGCACCAGCGCATGGCTCGGGGCCACGCCGGCATCGCCATCGCGGTAGCCCTTCCAGCCGCAGCTTTCGATCATCCAGGCCGCGGAGATCTTGCGACGGCTGTCGTCGTCGGCCGGGAACACCGGCAGCTCGGGGAAGTGCTGCAGTAGTACTTCCACCTGCTCCAAGGGCAGGATCGGGTTCTTGAAGAAGCTGCCTGCGTTGCCCAGTACGTCCGGATCCGGCAGCTTGCGGCGGCGGATGTTGATCACCGCGTTGGCCACATCGGCGGCCACCGGCAGCTCCACACCCATCGCCGCCATTTCCTCGGCGATCCCGGCATAGCCCAGGCGCAGGCCATGCAGCAGGGGCAGGCGCAGTTCGATCGCCGTGATCAGGTAGCGGTCGGGGTCGCGCTTGAAGATGCTGTCGCGGTAACCGAACTGGCAGCCTTCGGCATCCAAGCGCACCCAGTCGTTTTCGTGTCGGTCCCAGGCATCCACGGCCTGGATGAACTCACCGACCTGCGCGCCATAGGCGCCGATGTTCTGGATCGGTGAGGCGCCGGCAGTGCCGGGGATCAAGGCCAGGTTCTCCAGCCCGGAGAGACCGTTCTGCAGCGACCACATCACCAGGCCATGCCAGTTCACGCCGGCACCGGCGCGCACGATGGTGTGGTCGGCGCGGTGCTCGAGGATTTCGATGCCGCGGTTGGCGAACACCAGCACGGTGCCCTCCACGTTGTCGGCGATCAGCACATTGCTGCCGCTGCCCAGTACCAGCAGCGGTTGTTCGGCGACGCGCGGCAGCGTCAGCACCTCGGGCAGCACGGAAGGATCGAACACCTCCAGCAGCTGCGCAGCGGTGGCGTCGACGTGAAAGGTGTTGAGCGCCTTGAGCGAGGCGTTCTCGGTAATGGACCAGGCAGTCATGGCGTCGTTCACAGCGGTGCCACCGCGCCACGGCTTGGCGCCTCTCTGCGGCGGCGGATGGCTTCCACGCACTCGTGCACCAGCTCCGGGCCACGGAAGATCAGGCCGCTGTAGCACTGCACCAGCGCCGCACCGGCGGCCATCTTGGCCACCGCATCCGCACCGGATTGAATACCGCCCACGCCGATCAGCGGCATCGATTCGGGCAGGCGCGCGCGCAGTCGGCGCAGCACCAGGGTGGACTGGCCCAGCAGCGGCGCGCCGGACAGGCCGCCGGCTTCGTTGGCACGCGGATCACCGGCCACCGCACTGCGGTCGATGGTGGTGTTCGTGGCGATCACGCCGTCCACCTCGAGTTCGCCGAGCACGCGCGCGGCGGCGTCGATGTCACGGTCGCTCAGATCCGGAGCGACCTTGACCAGCATCGGCACGCGCTTGCCGTGCTTGGCCGCCAGGGTTTCCTGGCTGTCGCGCAGCTGCGAAATCAGCTGGCGCAGGGCGGTCTCTTCCTGCAGCTCGCGCAGGCCGGCGGTGTTCGGCGAAGAGATGTTGACGGTGATGTAGTCGGCCAGCGGATACACCTTCTGCAGGCAGTGCTGGTAATCGTCGAACGCGTGTTCGTTCGGGGTGTCCTTGTTCTTGCCGATGTTGATGCCGAGCAGCCCGGTGCGGCGCTTGGCGCGCTCGACATTGCGGACCAGCGCATCCACGCCCAGGTTGTTGAAGCCCATGCGGTTGATGATGGCCTGGTGGTCCGGCAGCCGGAACAGACGCGGCTTCGGGTTGCCCGCCTGCGGGCGCGGGGTGATCGTGCCGATCTCCACGAAGCCGAAGCCCAGTGCCAGCAGCGCATCGATGTGCTCACCGTTCTTGTCCAGGCCGGCGGCCAGGCCCACCGGATTCGGGAAACTCACTCCGAACACGTTGGTCGGCAGCGGGTCGATGCGGCGGCCCATCAGCGGCGTGGTGCCGGTGCGATAGGCCAGGTCCAGCGCGCTCAGGCCAAGGCCGTGGGCGCGTTCTGCATCAAGGGCGAACAGGAAGGGGCGGGCAAACGAGTACATGGCGTTCAATCAGTCCAGCGTGCCGACAAAGGCACGGGTTTGGTATTCAAAAGCGATCTGGCCGTCCACCGCGTGGGCGTCGAACAGCTGCTGCAGCGCGGCCAGCATCGGCGCGTGGCGCGGGTGACCGGCCTGCGGGGCATACGACGAGGAGAGCAGGCGGCCACGCAGGCCATCCAGGTCCATGCGCTGCACGTTCGGCAGCCGGGCCATCCCACGCAGGCCGTTACCGAACCATGCGCGCATGGTGTCATCGTCCTGGTAGCGCTCGGCCACCTCGGTGTAGTCGGTGCCGAATTCCAGCAGCAACTGTTCGTAGCCGATCAGGAACGGGGAGGCATCGAGCAGACGCGAGTTCCAGAAGATCAGGGCCATGCCTTCGGGCTGCAGGATCCGCGCCCATTCGTGGCGTACCGCGGTGGTGTCAAACCAGTGGAAGGCCTGTGCGGCGGCGACCAGGCCCACGCTGTTGTCGGCCAGGCCAGTTGCTTCAGCGGTGCCGTCGGCGACCTTCAGGCGCAGGGAGTCCGATGCGAGCAACTGCTCGGCCGCCTCGCGCATCGCGGCATTCGGCTCCACTGCGATGACCGGGTGGCCCGCGGCCAGGAACAGCCGGGTGGAAATGCCGGTGCCAGCGCCGATGTCGGCGACCAAGGTCTCGGTGGGCACACCGATGTCGTGGTGCAGCCAATCCAGCAATGCCGGGGGATAGTCGGGACGGTAGCGGGCGTAGTCGGCCACCCGACTGCTGAAGCGTTCGGTCGAATCCGAGCGGCTCATGTGCACCTCACGATTGGGAAGCGGCAAACCAGGCCAGTCCGCCGAAGAACAACAGGATCACCACCAGCGCGAGCAGGCTGCCGATCACGATGATCCAGCCCAGGATCAGGCCGGCCAAGGCCATGCCGTCGCCTTCCAGCTCCAGCGGCCGGCGGCGGATCTCGGCGCGGGCCAGGTGGCCGGTGACGATCGCCGCGATGCTGCCGATGAAGGGCAGGGCGGTCCAGCCGAGGATGCCCATGATCAGGCTGACCACGGCCATGGCACTGGTTTGTCGGGGCGGAAGGCTCATGCAGGTCCTGGTCGCGGTGGGGTGGTTCGATGATAGGGCCAGCGGCGGGTTTATCCCATCAGTACCTGGCCACCATCCACATTCAAGGTATGCCCGGTGATCCAGGCCGCCAGCGGCGAGCACAGGAACAGCGCGGCGTGGGCGATGGCGGCCGGCTCGCCGAAGCGACCGAACGGGATCTTCGCCAGGGTATTTCGATACAGCTCCGGGTCCTGCTCGCGTCGGCGCGCCCACAAGCCATCCTCGAACTCGATCGAGCCCGGAGCAATGGCATTGACGCGGATCCGCTGCGGCGCCAGGGCCAAGGCCTGCGAGGTGGTGTAGTGCATCAGCGCGGCCTTGGCTGCCGCGTACGGCGCGCCACCCGGGCGCGGCTGTTGGGCCGCGATCGAAGCCAGATTGAGAATGCAGGCATCGCTGGACTGCTGCAGCCAGGGCCGGGCCAGCCGCGAGGCGCGCACCGCCGCCATCAGGTCGACGTTCAAGCTGGCTTCCCAGCCCGCCTCGTCGTCGGCCATGCCGTAACCGGTCGCGTTGTTGACCAGCACATCGATGCCGCCCAGCGCCTGAGCGGCATCGGCCAGCCAGCGGCCGATGTCGTCCAGCTGGGAGAGGTCGGCACTGGCCGTGTGCACGGCCAGACCCAGGGCCGCGGCATCCGCACGCAGCGCGGCCAGACCGGCCTCACCGCGTGCGCAGACCGAAACGCGGGCGCCTGCCGAAGCAAACGCCAGCGCCATCGCGCGCCCGATGCCCTTGCTGCCGCCGGCGATCAGCACCCGGCGCCCGGTGAACTCCAGGCGCGGGCCGGCCGGCAGATGGGGCGCGGGTTCCATCACAGGTCGAACTTGATGCCCTGGGCCAGCGGCAGCGAATCGGAGTAGTTGATGGTGTTGGTCTGGCGGCGCATGTAGACCTTCCAGGCATCCGAGCCGGACTCACGGCCACCGCCGGTGTCCTTCTCGCCACCGAACGCACCACCGATCTCCGCACCCGAGGTGCCGATGTTGACGTTGGCGATACCGCAATCCGAACCCGCGGCCGAGAGGAAGCGCTCGGCGGTCTTCAGGTTGGTGGTGAAGATCGAGGAAGACAGGCCCTGCGGCACGCCGTTCTGCATGTCGATCGCTTCGTCGAGCGTGCTGTACTTCATCACGTACAGGATCGGGGCGAAGGTCTCATGCTGGACGACCTCATCGCTGTTCTTCAGGCCGGTCACAATGGCCGGCAGCACGAAGTTGCCGGCGCGGTCGATGCGGGTGCCACCGGTCTGCACCGTGCCGCCGCTGGCCTTGGCCTTCTCGATCGAGGCCAGGAACTGCTGCACGGCGCCGTCGCTGTTGAGCGGGCCCATCAGGTTGGCCGGGTCGGTCGGATCGCCGATCTTGCCTTCCACCTGCTTGTACGCCTTGATCAGCGTGGCCAGCACGTCGTCATGGATGGACTCGTGCACGATCAGGCGGCGCGTGGTGGTGCAGCGCTGGCCGGCGGTACCGACGGCGCCGAAGACGATGCCCGGGATCGCCAGTTTCAGATCGGCGGTCTCATCCAGGATGATCGCGTTGTTGCCGCCCAGCTCCAGCAGGCAGCGGCCCAGACGATGCGCGACCTTCTCGGCGACCTGGCGGCCGACCTGGGTCGAACCGGTGAAGCTGATCAGCGGCACACGCTTGTCGGCCACCATCTTCTGCGACAGCTCGGTGCCGGCATCGTTGATCAGGAAGAACAGGTCCGGGAACCCGCCGTCACGCAGCGCTTCATTGCAGATGCGCATGGAGGCGATCGCGGTCAGCGGGGTCTTGTTGGAGGGCTTCCACAGGCAGATATCGCCGCAGATCGTGGCCAGGAACGAGTTCCATGCCCACACCGCGACCGGGAAGTTGAACGCACTGATGATGCCGACCAGGCCCAGCGGCTGGTACTGCTCATACATGCGGTGGCCCGGGCGCTCGGAATGCATCGTGTAGCCATACAGCATGCGGCTCTGGCCCACGGCGAAATCGGCGATGTCGATCATCTCCTGCACTTCGCCATCGCCCTCGGGCTTGCTCTTGCCCATTTCCAGCGCGACCAGGGAGCCCAAGGCATCCTTGTTGGCGCGCAGGGCCTCGCCACACAGGCGCACGGCTTCGCCACGGCGCGGGGCCGGGGTGGTGCGCCAGACCTTGAAGGCCTCCTGGGCGCGGGCGACGATGGTTTCGTAGTCGGCGTCGGTGGTCGCGTAGACCTGTGCGATGGCTTCGCCGGTGGTCGGGTTCACCGGGGTGATCACCCCGGCATTGGTGGCCGAGGACCACTCGCCGTTGCCAAGGTAGGTGCCAGCGTTGGTCGCGTCGAGGCCGAGGGCCTTGAGCAGGTCAGAGGACATGCAAACTCCTGTTGCGTTGCGTTTGTAAGGCGCTGGCCGCTGGCAGGGTGGGGGGCGGCAAGCTCAGCCCCGAATGGTAACAGAGGGGCGCAATGCCTCATCTGGCGGTGAAGCGCACCACTTGGCACCCCCACGGCGGCAGTAATCCGCCCGGCAGGCAATGGCGCGAGAGCATCCGATGGTGGTGACCCCGGCCCGATTCGAACGGGCGACCTTCCCCTTAGGAGGGGGACGCTCTATCCAGCTGAGCTACGGGGCCAAAACGGCCTGCAAGGATACAGGCAAACAGGTGGGTTCTGCAGCCGGATATCCTTCCAGAGCATATCGCCAGCCCAGCTGGGGGAGGCGCCGCGCAAACTACGGTGCTGGCGGACGCTCATAGTCCTCAGGCGTCGCTCCATGCTCTGCCTCGGGCATGTCCTTGTCCTTCCACCGGGCATCATCGTTCCTCAGCTTGTCCGGGGTATGGCTCTTCTGCTGGTCATCTTCTTTGGTCGCCGGTGCTCGCGGTGCGGTAGTCATGAGAGGTCCTCGTTTGATCAGCGATCCAGCGTCTGTTTGCCGGCCGTACCGTGCTGGCCGAAGTTTGGCTGGGTAATGCCGTCGTCCTCGCGCACGCCATCCGGCTCACCTTCACCGGCTTTGCCTCCCTTGCCATGGCCGTGCTGGTTGTAGCCCTCGTTCTGGGTCTTCAGGTGCGCCGCATCCGGATCTTTCGCGTCCTTGTCGTCCTTCGGTGGCTTGGCCGCGACGAACGGGGAAATCGGATCACTGGCCGGGAAGGTCTCTTCCAGCGCCTCATCGTGGTTCTCCGACGTGCGCTTCTTGTCGACGGTGCCTTCCGCCGGCGGGCAGTTGTGCGTGGCGTGGGCGTCTTCGGCGGAGGGGGGCGGGGTCTTGTCGTGCTGCATGGCGTGTCTCCTGCGCGAACGGCTAGGGCGGTAATGGCTCGACGCTAGCCCTGCCGCTGTTACGCAGGAGCGGGGGTGCCGTGAAGGGCGGGTGCTCCCACCGGCTTCACCCGTGAGTTCCTATCGTCCAGGCCTCGCCACACGGAGGCTGCCGCGATGCATGAGATGTTCGAGTTGGGGATGGAATGGTGGGAGTTCGTGTTCCGCGCGGTCGCGGTCTACGTCGTGGTCCTGTTGCTGACCCGATTGAGTGGCAAGCGGTCCATGGGCCAGTCCACGCCGTTCGACATCCTGGTGATCGTGCTGCTGGGCACGGCCGTGCAGAATTCGTTGATTGGTGAGGACACCTCGTTGCCAGGCGGTCTCATTCTGGCGGCCACCCTGATCGGCCTGAACTGGTTCGTCGGCTTCCTGGGTGCGCGCAGCAAACGGCTCAACGAGATCGTGGAGGGCGTGCCCGTGGTGCTGGCAAGGCACGGCACCATCTACTGGGAGCAGGTAAAACGCTGCAATGTCAGTCCGGCGGATCTGGAGGTGGCGATGCGCGCGAATGGCTGTGAGGGCTTCGGGCAGGTCGAGCTGGCCGTGCTGGAAACCTCGGGCGAGATCACGGTGCATAAAAGCCGTTCCGGAGGCGACGACTGATCCGCCGCTCGGGCTCGCGCGCGGCGGTGCTGCCCTCGCTGGACGTTGACGGGATGCCGCGTAGCGTCCAAGCCGCCCCACAACAGGACAACGTGCGATGTACATGCCACTGGACAGTGAAGCGATGACCCCACGCGATCATGCGATCGCCCAGGTGCCGGACCCGACCCCGGACCCCATGCCGCCCGCGCCGCCGGTGGAAGAACCCGGCCGAGGCGATCCACCGGCGCATGAGCCGCCGCAGGAGGTGCCGCCGGAGGGTGATCCCGCGCCTGCATCGCCGCCTCAGGAGCTGCCGCCGGATCCGGATACGCCTTCAGCGCCTTCGGTAGAGTGACACCCACCGCATCGACACCGCACCCGCAGAATGAATGATTTATCTGTGGGGCAAGGGCAAGGGGCCCGCCTGGCGGAACTGTCGGCCTGCTACGTGAAGGGATGAAGGCCGCGCACACAGTGCGGTCACGACACTGCCACGCCGTACCACGTACCACAGAGGTACTTGGACACGGAGTTTACTATGCGCGCACTGACTTACCACGGCAGCAAGGACGTACGGGTCGACACTGTGCCGGATCCCGCGCTGGCCGCTGCGGACGACATTATTCTGCGCGTCACCGCCACGGCGATCTGTGGCTCTGACCTGCATCTTTACCGCGGCAAGATCCCGGATCTGCATACCGGCGACGTGCTGGGCCACGAATTCATGGGCGTGGTGGAGGAAGTGGGCGCGGGCGTGATGGATCTGCGCCCGGGCGACCGCGTGGTGATCCCCTTTGTGATTGCGTGTGGCGAGTGCTTCCACTGCCGACTCACCGAGTTCGCGGCCTGCGAGACCACCAATACCGGCAAGGGTGCGGCCGTAAATCAGAAAGGCATCCGCCCGCCGGCGGCGTTGTTTGGCTACAGCCATCTCTATGGCGGCGTCTCGGGCGGGCAGGCGGAGTTCGTGCGCGTGCCCAAGGCCAATGTCGGGCCGTTGCGCATTCCGGACGCGCTGGCTGATGAGCAGGTGCTGTTCCTGTCCGACATCCTGCCGACCGGCTACCAGGCGGCAATCAATGCAGGCGTGAAGCCGGGTTCCACGGTGGCGATCTTCGGTGCGGGCCCGGTTGGCCTGATGAGTGCGGCGTGCTGCCGCCTGCTCGGTGCAGAGACGATCTTCATGGTCGATCACCTGCCGTATCGCCTCGCGTTCGCGCAGCAGACGTACGGCGTGACGCCGATCGATTTCACCCAGGTGGAGGATCCGGCGGAGTACATCATCACCCAGACCGATGGCCGCGGTGTGGATGCCACGATCGAAGCGGTCGGGTTCGAAGCGGAAGGCAGTGCGCTGGAGTCGGCGCTGACCACGCTCAAGGTGGAAGGCAGCAGCGGCGTGGCGATCCGCCAGTGCATCGCGGCCACGCGTCGCGGCGGCACGGTGAGCATCCCGGGTGTGTATGCGGGCTTCATCCACGGCTTCCTGCTCGGCGATGCGTTCGACAAGGGCCTGACCTTCAAGATGGGCCAGACCCACGTGCAGAAGCTGATGCCCGAGCTGCTCGACCATATCGGCGAGGGCCGGTTGGACCCGGGTGTGATCGTCACCCACCGCCTGTCGCTGGAAGACGCGGCGCGCGGGTACGAGATTTTCGATCGTAAAGAGGAGGATTGCCGCAAGGTAATCCTCACGCCCTGATATGAACGCTGTGGCACCCGCTGCACCCCCGGTTGCGCAACACCAGCCGGTGACCGAGCTGGACGACCTGCAGGCACAGGCGCGCGCATGGATCGAACATCAACCCTCGTTGCCGCGCCCCGGCGGCGGCGACACGCTGCGACGCTGGCAGGCTCTGGCGCATATCGCATCGCGCGACCTGTGCCTGGCCAAGGTCCTCGAAGCGCATTACGACGCGCAGGCGATCCTCCAGGAACTGGGCGCAGCGAGCCCGGATCGGAATCGTCTCGGGGCGGTATGGGCAGCCGAAGGACCCGCAGCGACCCTCCGCTTTGATCGCGCAAGCGGGACGCTCTCCGGCGACAAGCCGTGGTGCTCCGGTGCGGGCTGGGTGGACCATGCGCTGGTGACGGTGCGTGACGACGACCGCGCGCGCCTGTTTCTTGTGCCGGTGCGCCGCGCCAGCGTGAGCTTCCTGGCGCAGACGTGGCAGGCCACGGGCATGGGGCGGGTCCCGAGTGGCACGGCACGCTTCGATCAGGTGCCGGCCGTCGAAGTCGGTGCAGGCGATGCCTATCTGCAGCGCCCGGGCTTCTGGCACGGGGGGGCGGGCATTGCGGCCTGTTGGTTCGGCGGGGCCAGCGCGCTGGCCGAGCCGCTGCTGCAGAACGCGCGTGCCAATGAACCGGGTACGGCGTCCGGCCTGCTCGGTGAGATTGATATGGCGCTGTCGCCGTGCGCATCCCTGCTTCGCGAATTGGCCGCGCTGATCGATGCGCAGCCCGACAAACCCCATCAGCGCGAGATCGTGCGGGCGCGCAGCGCCGTGGAGCGCGCCGCTACCCTGACGCTGGACCGGGTGGGCAGGGCGCTTGGGCCAGGGCCGATGTGCATGGACCCTGCACATGCCCTGCGCTGGGCAGACCTGATGGTCTTCATCCGCCAGAGCCACGCCGACCGCGACTGGCAGCACCTTGGCAATCTGATGCACCGCGAGGGACGTGCGTGGACGCTGTGAATCGACAGATCGAAGGCGGTGGCGCCACTGAAGCGCAGTGGGCGGCCTCGGAGTGGCTGCAAGCGCTGCCGCTCCAATCGCCCGAGGCATTGTTCGCCGACGCTCAGCGTCTGGTGGTGGTATCGCCGCACCCGGATGACGAAGTGCTTGCCTGCGGCGGCCTGATGGCCCTGGCCGCACAGGCAGGGGTGGCGATCACGGTGATTTCAGTCACCGATGGCGAAGCCTGTTATCCCGATCAATCCGCGTGGTCGCCGGCGCGCCTGCGTGCGGCGCGCGCCGTCGAACTCGATGATGCCTTGCGCTGCCTTGGGCTGGCCAGCGCCGAGCGGATGTCATGGCATATCGGCGATGGCGCGGTCACTGCCAGCGAGACGTGGATCGTCGAACAGCTGTCGAGGGTGTTCAAGCCGGGAGATCTGGTACTGGCGCCTTGGCGGTTCGATGGGCACCCCGATCATGAAGCGGTCGGCCGTGCCTGTGTACAGGCCAGCGCCGAATGCGGTGGCAGCCTGAAGGAGTATCCGGTGTGGGGCTGGCACTGGCTGGACCCGCAGGCGGCATCAAGCGCCTGGGCGCCAGCCACACGCGTCGCGCTCGAGGACGCCCTCGTAGCACGCAAGCGGCAGGCCATACAGCAATTCGTCACCCAGACCGGTGCAGTGGAGGGACTGGAATGCGATCCCATTCTGCCTGCGACGGTACTGCGGCGGTTTGAACGCAACTTCGAGGTGCTGATCGGATGAGTGATGTCGCCTACTTCAACGCGTTGTACGAGGAGGAGGACCCCTTCCAGTACCGCACGCGCTGGTACGAACAGCGCAAGCGTGCGCTCACCCTGGCCAGCCTGCCGCGCGAGCGCTTTGCCCGTGGCTGGGAGCTGGGGTGTGCCAATGGCGTACTGACCGCAGCCTTGGCCGAGCGCTGCGATCAACTGCTTGCCACCGACCTGAGCAAGGGGGCGGTGCTGGCCGCCCGGGCGATGACGCGGGGGCAGACCCACGTCAGCATCGAACAGGCCCGTCATCCGCAGGCATGGCCAGCGGGACGTTTCGATCTGATCGTGCTTGGCGAGATGGGCTATTACCTGGCACCTGAAGAAATGCATCAGACGGCTGCGCAGGTTGTTAACTCGCTTGCACCGCAGGGCGTGGTGATTGCCTGCCACTGGCGCGTGCCGTTCGAGCAGGCGCGCTGCAGCGCTGCATTCGTTCACGGGCAACTGGATGCCTGCTTGCCCCGTGTTTTTTCCTATCGTGACGAGGACATGCTGCTGGAGGGTTGGTCCGCCGATACCACCTCGGTGGCCGCACGTGAGGGGCTGCGATGATCGCTGTGACCCTACCCGCGCACAACGAAGAACAGCTGATTGCCGTATGTCTGCAATCACTGCAGGCGGCGGCCCTGCATCCCGCGCTGCGCGACGAACCGGTGGTGATCGTGGTTGCGCTCGATCGCTGCAGTGATGCCACCGAGTGGATCTGCCAACGCATGGGTGTGGAAGTGGTCTACGTGGACGCTGGCTGCGTCGGCATTGCCCGGGCGGCCGCCAGTGAACGTGCGTTGGCGCTCGGTGCCCGCTGGATCGGCTGCACCGATGCCGACAGCGTGGTGCCGCCGGACTGGCTGGCGCGGCAGCTGCAATGTGGTGCGCAAGCGTTCTGCGGCGTGGTAGCCGTCGGCGACTGGCTGGACTATCCGCAAGCGGTGCGCGAGCAGTTCCTGCAGGGCGAGCAGACAGTAGATGGCCACCCGCATGTACACGGTGCCAACATGGGCTTCAGCGCTGCGGCGTATCGGCAGTCCGGTGGCTTCGCGCCACTGGCGACCGGAGAGGACGTCGCCCTGATCCAGGCGATGCACGGCGCAGGCATGCGCGTCGCGCGCCTGGCCTGCCCCCGGGTGATGACCAGTGCCCGCCGTCATGCACGTGCGCCGCACGGTTTCAGTGACTTCCTGCGCCGCCTTGAGCACCGTGTCGGTCTGGCAGCCGACGACACCACCAGCGATGCGGCGGCGTTGCCGTTGCTGGCGCGCTGAAAGAAGTAACACGCATTTCGCGCTTCGACGACGCGCCGTGCACATCGGTCGCGCAGTACGTTGAGCTCGCTGAACACTCGCATTTCAGTGTCACGCCGACTTCATGGCCAATGCGGAAAAGTCGACTCACCCCGACAACAACGCAACGGGCCAATCCGGACCAACAGGAGTACATCGCAGTGAATACCGAATCGAAGACCGCGCACAACTTGAACGACCTGATCGAAATCGCCCGCGATGGCCAGGAGTTCTACACCGAGGCCGCAGGCAAGGTCGAAGATGCCGAGTTGGCGGCGCTCTTCACCCGTATCGCCGGTGTCAAGAATGACATCGTCCGCTCGCTGAGCGCCACCGTTGTCGCTGCCGGCGGCAAGCCGGCCGAGCATGGCACCTTCGTCGGTTCCATGCAGCAGTTCTACGGCAAGGTGCGCGCCACCTTGGGCGACAAGCAGTACGGCTACGTGGCCGAGCTGGAAGAATCCGAAGATCGCCTGCTGAAGGCCTTCAAGGACACCCTGACCGATGCCGACACCTCGCCGGCCGCGCGCCAGGAAGTCCAGCGTCTGCTGCCGCAGGTGCAGGAATGCCATGCCGTGATGCGCGACCGCAAGCACGCCATGAAGCACTGAGTTTCAGCTCCGCGACGCGGCGGCAATTCCCCACGGTCGCCACCGCGTCGCGTCCTGAAGCGTTACACAGAACAGCCCCGGCCCCCGCCGGGGCTGTTCGTTTGTACGGGGCAAGCGCCAGGCGGAGTGGCATCCAGACGGCAGCGAACGGTCACCGGGGAATTGGTGCATACTCGGGACAAAGAGCCGCTTGGATTTGACATGGAACACATGCGTTGGCTGACGCTTCGTCTCAGCAACAATCAATCCATCGGCCCGAAGGTGCTGATGGACCTGTGGGCCAACGCGTGCGAGACCAATCAGTCCTCGGTGACCCGCGAAACGCTGCCCGGGAAATCAACGTCCTACGCGTTGCATGCACCGACGTCGCTGGCCTATCCCAAGCGCGCGGAACTGCGCATGCGCAAGCTGCTGGAAGAGGCCGGGTATACGTTCACCCTCGGCTCGCTGGCCGACCGCCCGGCGCCGCAGCCGGTGCGCTTCCGCTGACGCCGTTCAACGGCGCCGCATTCACTCTCGATCCAACGTGCCGCTACCGCGTGTTCACTCGACGCGGTCGGCCGCCACGCTGCGGACCATGATCCGGACCGGCATGCCCGCGGCATGCTGCAGCGATTCCAGCGGTGCCCACCCCAGCCGGCGGTACAGGCCGCCATCATCGGCTTCGGTCTGCAGGTAGATATCGCGCACGCCCAGCGCCCGACCGCGCGCCAACAGCTCAGCGATGATGTGTTCGGCCAGGCCCCGCCCGCGATGTGCCGGATGGACATAGACGCCCCCCAGCCAGTGCAGGCGCTCCGGCCACTCGGTGCGCTCATGGAATTTGAGCTGCGCGGCCGCCACCGCGACCTTGCCCTCCAGTGCCACAAGCAGCAGGGGCAGCTCATCGTCCTGCAGGAAGACTTCCAGCCGTTGCTGCTCGTCCAGCAGGGTGAGTCCTGCAACCTGGCTGCCCCATTCCTGGAAGTACCACGCGGCGATGACCGGCAGCAGGTCGGGGCGATCACTGAGGGGGACGATGGTGCAGGCCACGGCGAACGCTCCATGTTGTTCGGGTCGGCTGCCATGGTACGCGGATGCGCAGCTTGCAGCGCGCTTCGCCCTGCGCGCAGACTATCGCCATGCACGCCAGCGCCTGCCATCTGCGGTGTTACGGAACGTCCAGCGATGTGGACCGGCATGACTTTGCGCAGTGGGTGCTGCCGCTGCGCGGCGATCTGGATTTCGAACTCGATGCGTCCGGCGGTCGGCTGGATGTCATGCAGGGAGCGTTCGTTGCGCCCGGTGAGGGGCACGCGCAGAGGGGCGACGGCGACCATTTGATGCTGATCGTCGATTGCCCTGCCAGTCTGATCGATGACCACACCCTCGAGCATCTGCGACGCCAGCGTTGGCTGGCACTGCCGAAGGGATTGCGCCAGCGCCTGGCCGGTGCGCCCGAGCACCGGAGTGACGATCTGCTCGCGACCCTGCTTCAGCAGTACGCACCTGCCGGTAGCGCGGCACGGCTGCATGCGCTGTGCACCCGGCTGTCGGCCAGTCCGGGGGCGGACTGGAACGTGGCCCGCATGGCGGCACAGGTCGGCATCAGCGCCAGCCGCCTGCACGCGGCGTTCGTCCAGGAGTTCGGGGTGCCGCCGCAGGCGTGGTTGAGTGCCTGCCGGTTGCGCTGGGCCAAGCATCGGCTGTTGACCAGCACCGACAGCATCGCCACGATCGCCCTGGATGCCGGGTACTCCGAGCACAGTGCGCTGACCCGTGCCCTGCGCAGGGAAACCGGACTGAGCCCGCAGGCGTTCCGCAGACAGTAGCCTCGGTCAAGACGCCACCGCGCGCTGCTCCTACACTGCGCGGCCAATGCACACGCACGAGCTGCAATGAAACGATCAATGGGAGTGGGCATCGCCAACGGCGTTGCCGCCGGTGCGCTGTGGGGCGTGGTGTTCCTGGCCCCGGCGATGCTGCACAGCTTCAATGCGGTGCAGCTCTCGGCGGGTCGCTATCTGGTCTACGGTCTGATGGCTGTCGTGCTGCTGGCACCGCGCTGGCGCCAGCTCAAGGACCGGCTCGGCTGGGCTGAGTGGCGTGGACTGCTGTGGCTCAGTCTGGCCGGCAACCTGGTGTACTTCCTGCTGTTGGCCAACGCGGTGCAGTGGGCCGGTGGTGCGGCCGCCTCGCTGATCGTCGGATTGATTCCCGTCGTCGTGACCCTGGCCGGCGTACGCGAGGAGGGTGCGGTGCCACTGCGACGCCTGGCCCCGGCGCTGCTGCTCTGCCTGCTGGGCGTGGCATTGGTGGGTTATGAAGCCCTGATGGCCGAACACGCGCAGGGCTCGGCCGGGCGCAGGTTGCTCGGCCTGCTGTGCGCGGTCGGCGCGTTGTTGTCCTGGGCGGTGTACTCCATCGGCAACAGCCGCTGGCTGGCGCGCCGCCCGGATCTGTCCGGCCATGACTGGTCGCTGCTGACGGGCATCACCACCGGCGCGCTCGCCCTGGTTCTGGTGCCGAGTGCGTTTCTGACCAGCGCGACGGTGCATCCGCCGGTCGAGTGGCTGAATTTCTGGCTGATCAGTGCGGGCGTGGCGGTGGTCGCCTCGCTGCTCGGCAATGCCTGCTGGAACCGGGCCAGCCGGAACCTGCCGCTGACCCTGACTGGGCAGATGATCGTGTTCGAAACCCTGTTCGCCTTGCTCTACGGCTTTGCCTGGCAGCAGCGCTGGCCGACGCTGATGGAGACGGTTGCCATCGTCTGCCTGGTGTCGGGCGTGCTGATGTGCGCGCACGCGCATCGGCCGCCCGCGGCGGTCGCCGAGCACGTGGGGTAGGGCAGGCGTTGTGCTGTCTGGATGGTGTCATTCGCAACTTTTTGGCCGACGATCAGTGCAGATGGCGTGTGGCGATCTTTTGCAGCGCAGCACTTGACAAGCAGGGCGGTGGCGTAGTTTTCTTGGCCCATGGTCACCCCCGCCGCCCACGTCAGCCTGATCCTTCCCGCCTCCGCGGGCGGCCAGGCCGTGTCGACCGGTACCACCATCATTACCACCGCCACCACTCGCCTGGTGCGGCCCGTCGTCTTCGCGTAATTTCCGAAAACCACGGCCCCGCACCCAGATCAGGTGGCGGGGAAACTCTCAAGCCTGATATGACGCGGGGCCTCCCATCGAGGTCAGCATGTCTTCTGTCGCCGCTTCCGCTCCACCCTCCGCCCAGCCTGCCGCCTCTGTCGCTTCGCGTGCCGGTGTGACCACCGTGGTCCACAAGTTCGGTGGCACGTCGGTCGCCGACGCCGAGCGCTATCGCCATGTGGCGCAGTTGCTGCTGGCGCGCGACGAAGCGACGCAGGTCACCGTGGTGTCGGCGATGAAGGGCGTCACCGATGCACTGATCGGCGTGGCGACGTTGGCGGCGGAAGACGGGTCGGCCTGGCGCGAGCACTGGCATGCGCTGCGTGCCCGCCACCGTGGCGCCGCAGTGGCGTTGCTGGGCGAACACGCCGGGGCAACGGTGGAATGGCTGGACCAGCGCTTTGACCAGTTGGCCGAGGTGCTGGGTGCGCTGGCGGTGATCGGCGGCCTGCCCACCGAAGTGCTGGACCGCGTGCAGGGCATGGGCGAGGTGTACTCGGCCCAGTTGCTGGGCAAGTACCTGCAGACGCTGGGCGAAGACTGCGCGGTGCTGGACGCGCGCGAGGTGCTGGTGATCGAGCGCGGCGAACTGGGCGTGGACGTGGACTGGGTGCGCAGCGCCGAGCGTCTGGCCCAGTGGCGCCTGCAGCACCCGCAATCGCGCATCGTGGCCACCGGCTTTGTCGCCCGCGACCGCCAGGACCGCATCACCACGCTGGGCCGCAACGGCAGCGATTACTCCGGCGCGATCTTCGCCGCGTTGTTCAATGCCGATGAACTGCATATCTGGACCGATGTGGACGGCGTGCTCTCGGCCGATCCGCGCGTGGTGCCCGAGGCGGTGCAGCTCGAAGCGCTGAGCTACGACGAGGCCTGCGAGCTGGCCTACTTCGGCGCGAAGGTGGTGCACCCGCAGACGATGTCGCCGGCGATCGAGCGCGGCCTGCCGATCATCATCCGCAACACCTTCCACCCGCACCATCCCGGTACGCGCATCACCGCCGAACGCACCGCGTCCGGCCCGATCAAGGGCCTGACACTGAGTCCGGACCTGGCCGTGATCAACCTGGAAGGCACCGGCCTGATCGGCGTGCCCGGCACGGCCGAGCGTGTGTTCGCGGCGCTGCGCAATGCGCATGTGTCGGTGGTGATGATCTCGCAGGGCTCCTCCGAGCACTCGATCTGCTGCGTGGTGAAGCAGGCCGAGGCGGTGCGGGCGCGCGAATCGCTGCTGCAGGCGTTCGCGCATGAGTTGAGCCTGGGCCAGGTGCAGCGCGTGCAGTTGACCGACAACGTGAGCGTGCTGGCCGCGGTGGGCGATGGCATGGCCGGCCAACCCGGCGTGGCCGCGCGCCTGTTCGAGTCGCTGGGCCGCGCGCAGGTGAACATCCTGGCGATCGCGCAGGGCTCGTCGGAGCGCAACATCTCCGTGGCGGTGGACAGCCGCCATGCGACCAAGGCCCTGCGCGCGGCGCATGCCTGGTTCTGGCTGTCGCCGCAGACGTTCTCGGTCGGTGTGATCGGCCCGGGCAACGTCGGTGCGGCGCTGCTCGATCAGCTGCAGGCGGCCCAGGTGCAGCTGCTCGGCCGCGCCAATGTGGACCTGCGTCTGCGCGCGGTCGCCTCGCGTACGCGCATGGTGCTGGACGAGCGCGGCCTGAAAGGTGACTGGCGCGCGGCGTTGTCTGGTCCGGCGCAGCCGAGCGATCTGGAAGCGTTCACGGAGCATCTGCTCTCCGCGCATCTGCCGCACGCGCTGATCATCGACTGCAGTGGCAGCGCGGACGTGGCCGACCGCTATGCCGGCTGGCTGGCCGCCGGCATCCACGTGGTCACCCCGAACAAACAGGCCGGTGCCGGTCCGCTGGAGCGCTACCACGCAATCCGCGAGGCAGCGGCCGGCAGTGGCGCGCGCTTCCGTTACGAGGCGACGGTCGGTGCGGGCCTGCCGGTGATCACCACGCTGCGCGATCTGGTCGATACGGGCGATGAGGTGCTGGCCATCGACGGTATTTTCTCCGGCACGCTGGCGTGGCTGTTCAACAAATACGACGGCCAGGTGCCGTTCTCCGAGCTGGTCAGCCAGGCGCGTGGCATGGGCTATACCGAGCCGGACCCGCGCGATGATCTCTCCGGCGTGGATGTCGCGCGCAAGCTGGTGATCCTGGCGCGTGAGGCGGGCCGGGAGCTCAGCCTGGAGCAGGTGCGCGTGGAGAGCCTGGTGCCGGAAGCCCTGCGCCAGGCCAGCGTGGACGATTTCATGGCCGGTCTGCCGCAGATCGATGCGGTGTTCGCCGAGCGTTTGGCAGTCGCCAAGGCTGACGGCGCCGTCCTGCGTTACGTCGCGCGCCTGACCCCTGACGGCGCTGAAGTCGGTCTGGTCGCGTTGCCGGCCCGGCATGCCTTCGCCAACCTGCGCCTGACCGACAACGTCGTACAGTTCACCACCCGCCGCTACTGCGACAACCCGCTGGTGGTGCAGGGGCCGGGCGCGGGGCCGGAGGTGACGGCCGCCGGTGTGTTCGCCGATGTGCTGCGCGTGGCGGTCGGCGAGGGAGCGCGCCTGTGAGTGAGGGCAGCACGACGGAAGCACGCGCGTTCGCACCGGCTTCGGTCGGCAACGTGGGGGTCGGGTTCGACATCCTTGGCCATGCCATCGAGGGCGTTGGCGATACCGTGACGGTGCGGCGCATCCAGGCGCCTACCGTACGCATCCAGGCGATCCGCGGCACCACGGTGGACCTGCCATTGGTGGCCGAGGACAACACCGCCGGTGCGGCGTTGATCGCGCTGCGTGCCGCGCTGGATCTGCCGTTCGGCTTCGAGGTGGAGATCGACAAGGGCATCGCCCTGGGCTCGGGCATGGGCGGGTCGGCCGCCTCGTGCGTGGCCGCGCTGGTCGCGGCCAATGCGCTGCTACCGCAGCCCTTGTCGCGCGAGGCGCTGTATCCGTTCGCGTTGACCGGCGAGGCGGTGGCCAGTGGCGGCCGCCACGGCGACAACCTCGGGCCAATGCTGCTGGGTGGCTTGGTACTGAGTACGGCAGACCGCTTGGTGCCGGTGCCGGTGCCCGCCGCGTGGCACAGCTTGCTGGTGCATCCCGAGGCGGTGCTGGAAACCCGCCGCGCGCGCGCCGCGCTGCAGGGGCATTACGCGTTGGGCGAGTTCGTGGCGCAGAGCGCGAATCTGGCGCTGGTGCTCAGTGGCTGCTACACCGGCGATGCCGCGTTGGTCCGAGCCGGGCTGCGTGATGTACTGGTCGAGCCGCGCCGTGCCGGTCTGATCACCGGATTTGTCGCCGCGCGCGACGCGGCGCTGGCAGCCGGTGCGATGGGGGCCAGTATTTCCGGCGCAGGGCCGAGCGTGTTTGCCTGGTTCGAGCAGCGTGATGTCGCCCGTGCCGCGCAGGCTTCGGTCCAGCAGGCATTTCTCGATGCGGGCTTTGACAGCCAGGGCTGGGTGTCGCCTTTGAATGCGCCTGCCGCGCGCCTGCTGTGACGCGTCCACTCTTTCTACTCTGGGATGTCCGATGAAGTTCGTTTCCACCCGTCACGCTGCTCCCGCCACCTCGCTCAGCCAGGCACTTGCCGCGGGTCTTGCCCCGGATGGCGGCCTGTATGTTCCCGAACACCGCCCGCGCCTGCAGCACTGGTCGGCGCAGGGTTCTTTCGCGCAGACGGCTGCAGCCGTGCTGGCCCCGTATTTCCATGACGATGCCCTGGAGCAGGTGCTGCCTGAACTCTGCGAGCAGGCCTTCAACTTCGATGCGCCACTGCGCCCCCTGGCGACCGCCGATGACCATGTGCTGGAGCTGTTCCATGGGCCGACGGCTGCGTTCAAGGACTTCGGTGCGCGCTTCCTCGCGGCCTGTCTTGCCCGTCTGCAGGAAGGCCGGGAGCGTCCGCTGACGATCGTGGTCGCCACCTCGGGCGACACCGGGGCAGCCGTTGCCGCGGCCTTCCACCGGCAGCCGGGAATCCGGGTGGTGGTGCTGTACCCCGATGGCCGGGTTTCGCCACGCCAGGCGCATCAGCTGGGGTGCTTCGGCGACAACATCCACACCCTGCGCGTTGCTGGATCGTTCGACGATTGCCAAGCGATGGTGAAGCAGGCGCTGGGCGATCGCGAACTGCAGGACGCGGTGCCGCTGAGCTCGGCCAACAGCATCAGCCTGGGCCGCTGGCTGCCCCAGATGAGCTACTACGCACACGCCGCGCTGGTCCATCAGGCGCAGACCGGGCACGTTCTCAACCTGGTGATTCCGACCGGCAACCTCGGCAATGCGATGGCAGCGATCCTGGCGCGGGCGATGGGCCTGCCGCTGGGGCATATCGCCCTGGCGACCAATGCCAACGATGTGCTGCCGCGCTACTTCGACGGTGAGGCCTACCAGCCACAGACCAGCGTGGCGACCATCGCCAACGCGATGGATGTGGGCGCGCCGAGCAATTTCGAGCGGCTGCGCTGGCTCTACAACGACGATGACGTGGCACTGCGGGGCGCGTTCACTGCCGAAGCGGTGGATGACGCGGCCATCCGCGAACTGATCAAGCGGCGCCATGATCTGCATGGCGAGGTGTTCTGCCCGCATACGGCGACGGCGGTGGCGCGCCTGGAGCACCTGCGGGCCGCCGGCGCACAGGGTCACTGGGCGGTCGCGGCGACAGCGCATCCGGCCAAGTTCGAGTCGGTGGTGGAACCGTTGATCGGGACGCCGTTGGCGGTGCCGCCGGCCTTGGCCGCGCTGCTGGAGCGGCCGGCGCAGGCCGAAGCCTGTGCACCGGCGTATGGCGCGCTGCGTGAGGTGTTGTTGCGCGGGTGAGGCGAGGTCAGTACGACTCGTCGGCCGAGAGCTTCTGCAGGCCGGCCTCGTCCAGGATCTCGACGGTGTTCAGATGGGGCAGGGCAATCAGGCCCTGCTGGCGCAGCTTGGTGAAGGTGCGGCTGACGGTTTCCATGGTCAGGCCGAGATGATCGGCGATGTCGCCGCGCCCCATCGGCAGGGTCACGCGCCGCCCCGGCTCACCGAGCAGCGCTTCGCGCGCGGCCAGGCGGAGCAGGAAATCGGCGACCTTCTCGGCCGGCTGCAACCGGCCCAGCGCCATCGCGGCATCCTGCGCGGCGTCCAGTTCCTGGCAGGCACGCTGCAGCAGCTTGCGTTCCAGGTGCGGGAAGCGCGAGCGCAGGTCTTTCATCTGCGGCAGGGCCACGCGGCAGACGCGACTGTCGGCGATGGCCTCGATGTCGTAGCGGTGGTGATCGCTGCCGCTCAACCCCAGGAAGTCGCCAGGCAGCACGAACCCGCTGATCTGGCGACGGCCGTCTGCCAACGTGCGGACCAGGCGCAGTGCACCGGCGGTAATGGTATAGACATGTTGGCGCGGCTCACCGGCACGGGCCAGGGTGGACCCCAGCGGCAGTGGTTGTGACACGGTGACCCGTTCCAGCGCCTGCACTTCATCCGGCGACAGTGCCGAGCAGACCGCCAGGTGCCGTACCGAGCAATGCAGGCAGTCGCGCAGGGGCGAGCAGCCGGCGGCGGCGGGGTCTTCAACAGCGGAAAGCGCGGTACCGGAGTGGGGCCGGGTCATGTCAGGTCAGCAAGCGGGGCCTGCCTATGATACGTCATGCCGCCATTGGCCCGGTCCCGATGCCCGGATGCGGCTCGTTGCGCCGGCTGCGGCTAGAATATGCCGCTCGCTCATCCCCCGTTTCCGCAGGAGTCCCGCAAGTGATCAAGCCCCGTACGCCGCCCGGCATCATGGAATTGCTGCCGCGTGAGCAGATCGCGTTCCAGCGCATGCTGGACGTCATCCGCCGCAACTACGAGCGGTTCGGGTTCCTGCCGGTGGAAACCCCGGTGTTCGAGCTGTCCGATGTGCTGCTGACCAAATCCGGTGGCGAGACCGAGCGCCAGGTGTATTTCGTGCAGTCCACCGGCGCGCTGGCCAATGCCGCCGAAGCCGAAGAAAAGGCGCTGCCCGAGCTGGCGCTGCGCTTCGACCTGACCGTGCCTCTGGCGCGCTACGTTGCCGAGCACGAACACGACCTGACCTTCCCGTTCCGCCGTTACCAGATGCAGCGCGTGTACCGCGGTGAGCGTGCCCAGCGTGGCCGCTTCCGTGAGTTCTACCAGTGCGACATCGATGTGATCGGCAAGGACGCGCTGAGCACCCGCTATGACGCCGAAGTGCTGGCGGTCATCCACGCGGTGTTCGCGGAGCTGCGCATCGGTGATTTCTCGGTGCAGCTCAACAACCGCAAGCTGATGCGCGGGTTCTTCGAAAGCCTGGGCGTCGCCGATGGCGAGCGCCAGCTGGCCGTGCTGCGTGAAGTGGACAAGCTGGACAAGCGCGGCGCCGACTACGTCCGCGAGACGCTGGTGGGTGAGGGCTTTGCGATCCCGGCCGAGCAGGTCGAGCGCATCCTGGCCTTCGTGGCGGTACGTTCGAGCAGCCATGCCGACGCGCTGGCGCAGCTGGACGCGCTGCTGGTCGACGGCGGCGCCAGCGAAACGCTCAAGCAGGGCGTGGCCGAACTGCGCGAAGTGCTGCAGCTGGTCAAGGCGCTGGGCGTGCCGGAAACCGCGTACTGCCTGAACTTCTCGATCGCACGCGGCCTGGATTACTACACCGGCACCGTCTACGAGACCACGCTGACCGACCACCCGCAGATCGGCTCGATCTGCTCCGGCGGCCGTTACGAAGACCTGGCCAGCCACTACAGCAAGTCCAAGCTGCCGGGCGTGGGCATCTCCATCGGCCTGACCCGCCTGTTCTGGCAGCTGCGCGAAGCGGGCCTGATCGCCGGGATCGAAGACAGCAGCGTGCATGCGCTGGTGGCCCTGATGGACGACAACGGCCTGCCCGAGTCGCTGGACATCGCCCGCCGCCTGCGCGTGGGGGGCATCAACGCCGAAGTGCAGATGGAGCCGAAGAAGATCGGCAAGCAGTTCCAGTACGCGGCCAAGGCGGGTATCCGCTTTGTCGTGCTGGCCGGTGAAGATGAGCTGGCGCGGGGCGTGGTGGCGGTCAAGGATCTGCTGCGCGAGCAGCAGTTCGAGGTCGCCCGCGACGAGTTGGCCAGCGCGCTGCAGGTCGAGCTGGAGCAGGCCAAGGCCATGGCATGAAGCGGGTCGGGGCAGGGGCGCTGATGGTGCTCCTGCTCGCGGCCTGCCAGAGCGATCCGGTGCGACACAGCAAGCGGATCGGCCCCGGGCATTACCAGCTCTCGGTCGATCGCTGCCATGTGATCGATCGGGAACAGCTTGAGCACGACCTGCGCGAGCTGGCCGGGAACCAGTGTCCCGGCGGTGCCCGCCCCCTGGAGGCCGTGGAGTCGTTCCCCAGTCGCCAGGGCAGCCTACTCGGCGAATGCCTGCGCAGTGGCGCCCTGCGTGCCGAGGTTCGCTGCCGGTAGGTGCCGATCGCTGGTCGGCACGCCTCCTTATGGATACCCATCACAATGCCCGCCAACGCGGGCGTTGTTCGTTTCCAGACCCTGAACCGACCCATTCCGCCTTCGGCGGCGGTTTGACCGTGCGCCGTCATTTGCGCTAATGTAATAGCACGCTATTACATTGATACGATGAAATTACGTCCCGTCCCCCGCGAAAAAGACGCCCAGGCCGATCTGGCCTCGCTGGCGCGTGCCTTTGCTGCGCTGTCCGATCCGGATGCGGTGACCGCGTTCCTGCGCGATCTGTGCACGCCCGCCGAGCTGGAAGCGCTGTCGGACCGTTGGAAGGTCGTGCCGCTGCTGCAGCAGGGCGTGCCGTATCGCGAGATCCATGAGCTGACCGGGGTCAGCGTGACCACCACCGGGCGCGTGGCGCGCTCGCTGGACCACGGCCACGGCGGTTACGCCGCCGCCATCGCCGCCACGCCGACCTCCCCCGAATCCGAATAGAGACCTCCCCCATGAGTGCAACCCAGACCGCCCCGGCACGAGACCGGCTGCGTATCGCCATCCAGAAGAACGGGCGGCTGGCCGAGCCCGCCCGCAGCCTGCTCACCGCCTGCGGGCTGAGCTGGCGGCAGAGCCGCGACAAGCTGTTCTGCTACGGCGAATCGCTGCCGGTGGACCTGCTGCTGGTCCGCGACGACGATATCCCTGGCCTGATCGCCGATGGCGTGTGCGATTTCGGCATCGTCGGCCGGAACGAGCTGGACGAGCAGGGCGCCGCCCGCCGCCGGATCGGCCTGCCGGATGCCTACCAGGCGCTGCGCGGGCTCAACTTCGGCCAGTGCCGCTTGATGCTGGCGGTGCCGGAGGAGTGGGAATGGACGGGCGTGGAGCAGCTGGCTGGCAAGCGCATCGCCACCAGCTACCCCGCGATCCTGGCCGACTGGCTGGCCGAGCGCGGCGTGGATGCCCAGGTGGTCGAACTGTCCGGCTCGGTCGAAATCGCCCCTCGCCTGGGCACCGCCGATCTGATCTGCGATCTGGTTTCCAGCGGCGCCACCCTGGCCGCCAACCAGCTCAAGCCGGTCGAAACCCTGCTGGAAAGCGAGGCGGTGCTGGCCGGCCCGGTCCGTACACCCGATGACGCCCGCGCCGGCCTGATGGCCATGCTGCTGCGTCGCCTTGACGGCGTGGTGAAGGTGCAGGACAGCAAGCTGCTGATGTTCCGCGCCGCGCTGGACCGGGTTTCCGAATTGACCCGCCTGCTGCCCGATGCCGATCCGCTGGTGCAGTTACCCGATGACGGCGGTCACCTGCGTTTGCAGACCATGTGCCACGGTGCGTTGACCTGGCAGCGGTTGGAGGATCTGGAGCGCGCGGGTGCGCAGGGCTTGATGGTATTGAGTGTGGAGCGGTCGCTGGCATGAATCGTTTGACGTGGTCCCAATTGGATACCGGCGCCCAGGCGCAGGCACTGCAACGTCCGGTCCAGGCCGTGGCGTCGCGCACCCGTGAGTCCGTTGCTGCATTGATCGCAGCGGTGCGCGAAGGCGGTGATGCCGCACTGCGCGAGATCACCCTGCGTTTCGACGGGGTGGCGCCGGACACCTTTGAAGTGAGCGAGGCCGAGTTCGCCGCCGCCGAGCAGGCCGTCTCGGCCGAGCTGCGCCAGGCGATGATCGATGCGGCCGCGCGCATCCGTACCTTCCACCAGGCCGGCATGAGCCAAGGCTATGCGGTCGAGACCGCGCCCGGCGTGCGTTGCGAGCGCGTGGTGCGCCCGATCGGTCGGGTGGGTCTGTATGTGCCGGCTGGCAGCGCGCCGTTGCCGTCCACCGCGTTGATGCTGGGCGTGCCCGCACAGCTGGCCGGCTGTCGTGAAGTCGTGTTGTGCACGCCGCCGCGCAAGGACGGCAGTGCCGATCCTGCGGTGCTGGTGGCCGCGCGCCTGACCGGCGTGCACCGCGTGTTCAAGCTGGGCGGCGCGCAGGCGATCGCTGCGATGGCGTATGGCACCGACAGCGTTCCCGCCTGCGACAAGCTGTACGGCCCGGGCAATAGTTACGTGACCGAAGCCAAGCAGCAGGTCGCCCAGGACGGCGCTGCGGCGATCGATATGCCGGCTGGGCCTTCCGAAGTGCTGGTGATTGCCGATGCTGGCGCCAATCCCGCGTTCGTGGCCGCCGATCTGCTCTCGCAGGCCGAGCACGGTCCGGACTCGCAGGTGCTGCTGCTGACCGACAATGCGGGAATGGTGGACCAGGTTGAAGCGGCCGTGGAGGCGCAGTTGGCGCAGCTGTCGCGTGCGCAGATCGCCGCGCAGGCGCTGGCATCCTCGCGGCTGATCCTGGTTGATTCGCTGGACGACGCTTTCGCGATCAGCAACCGGTATGCCCCGGAGCACTTGATCCTGGCGCTGCGCGAGCCGCGCGCCTGGTTGGACAAGGTGGAAGCGGCCGGTTCGGTGTTCCTCGGCGATTACACCCCCGAAGCGCTCGGCGATTACTGCAGTGGCACCAACCATGTACTGCCCACCGCCGGTGCCGCGCGCGCCTACAGCGGCGTCAGTGTGGCCAGCTTCCAGAACCTGATCAGCGTGCAGTCGGCCACGGCCGCCGGCATCGCGGCGATCGGCGAGTGTGCCCGTGTGCTGGCCCGCGCTGAAGGCCTGGATGCCCACGAGAACGCGGTGACCCTGCGCATGGAGGCGGCCGCATGAGCAGTGGCTCCCTCCTGTCCCTGGTACGCGCCGACCTGCAGGCGTTTGCCGGCTATTCCTCAGCGCGCAGCAGTGCGCTGACCGGTGATGTCTGGCTCAACGCGAATGAATCGGCGTGGGCTAATCCGGCCGACGTCGCTGGCGGCGCGCGCCGCTATCCCGACCCGCAGCCGGCAGCACTGCGCGATCGGCTGGCCGAGCTGTACGGCTGCTCCGCCGAACAACTGCTGATCGGCCGTGGCAGTGACGAGGCCATCGATCTGCTGGTGCGCGCGCTGTGCGAGCCGGGCCGCGATGCGGTGGTGACCACGCCGCCGGTGTTCGGCATGTATGCCGTCTGCGCCCGCCTGCAGAACGCACCGCTGATCGAGGTGCCGCTGGTCGATCAGGGTGATGCGCTGGTCGCCGATATCGATGCGGTGATCGCCGCTGCGCTGGGCGGTAACGCCAAGCTGGTGTTCCTGTGCTCGCCGTCCAATCCCGCCGGCAGCGTGATCCCGTTGGCCGAGATCGAGCGTGTGGCCGCGGCGTTGCAGGGCAGGGCGCTGGTGGTGGTGGATGAGGCCTACGGTGAATATGCCGAGCAGCCGTCCGCGACCACGTTGTTGAGCCGTTACGAGAACATCGCTGTGCTGCGCACGCTGTCCAAGGCGCATGCGCTGGCCGCCGCCCGCATTGGCAGCCTGATCGCCGATCCTGCCCTGATCCAGCTGCTGCGCCGCTGCCAGGCGCCGTACCCGGTGCCTGCGCCCTGTGCCGAGTTGGCGTTGGCCGGTCTCGGCGCCGAGAGTCTGGCCGTGACCACCCAGCGCATCGCGCAGATCAAGGCCGAACGTACCCGGCTGCAGTCCGGCCTGGCCGCGCTGCCCGGTGTGGTGCGTGTCTATCCCTCGCAGGGAAACTACCTGCTGGCCCGCTTTGCCGACGCACAAGGCGCGTTCGACGCGCTGCTCGCCGCCGGTGTGGTGGTGCGTGACCAGCGTGCCGCGCCACAGTTGGGTGATGCACTGCGCATCACCCTCGGCAGCCCGGACCAGAACGACCGCGTACTCGCCGCCCTGATGGCCCGGAGGGCTGCCGCATGACCCCGATTCTGTTCGTCGACCGCGACGGCACCCTGATCGAAGAGCCCGCCGATTTCCAGATCGACGCCTACGAAAAACTGCGCTTCGTGCGCGATGTGATCCCGGCGATGCTCAAGCTGCGCGACGCGGGTTATCAGTTCGTGATCGTCAGCAACCAGGATGGCCTGGGCACCGAAGGCTATCCGCAGGCCAGCTTCGATGGCCCCAATGACCTGATGCTGCAGATCTTCGCCAGCCAGGGCATCACCTTCCGTGACGTGCTGATCGACGGTACCTGGCCGCAGGACAACGCGCCGACCCGCAAACCGGGTATCGGCCTGATGCTGCCCTACCTGCAGGACCGCAGCATCGACTGGTCACGCTCGGCGATGGTGGGTGACCGCCTGACCGATATCCAATTCGCCGAGAACATGAAGATCCGTGGCTTCCAGCTGCGCACCGAGCAGTTCGGCGGCGACTGGGACTGGACGTCAATCGCGCATGAGCTGGCCGATGCGCCGCGCCGGGCCACGGTGCAGCGCAATACCAAGGAAACGAAGATCCGGGTCGAGGTCGATCTGGATCGCACCGCCGAGCCGCAGACTCACACCGGGCTGCCGTTCTTCGATCACATGCTGGAGCAGATCGGCAAGCACGGCGGTTTCGCGCTGAGCGTGCAGGCCGAGGGCGACCTGCACATCGACGAGCACCACACCATTGAAGACACCGGCCTGGCGCTGGGCCAGGCCCTGCGCGAGGCGCTGGGCGACAAGCGTGGGATCGGCCGCTACGGCTTCACCCTGCCGATGGACGAAACGCTGGCCAGTGCCGCGCTGGATTTCAGCGGCCGCCCGTATTTCGTGTTCGAAGGTGAGTTCAAGCGCGAGCGCGTGGGCGACATGCCGACCGAGCTGGTGCCGCACTTTTTCCGCTCGCTGTGCGATGCGGCCGGGTTGAACCTGCACCTGAGCGTGCGCGGCGACAACGACCACCACAAGGTCGAGGCCTGCTTCAAGGCGCTGGCGCGCGCGCTGCGCCAGGCCTTGCCGCGGCAGGGCACCGCGTTGCCAAGCACCAAGGGGGCACTGTGACCGAGGTTGCGCTGATCGATGCGGGTGGCGCCAACCTCGGCTCGGTCCGCTATGCGCTGGAGCGTCTGGGCGTGCAGGTGCGGCTGGTGCGCGATGCGCAGGGTCTGGAGGGCGTGTCGCGGGTGATCCTGCCCGGCGTTGGTGCGGCTCCGCACGGCATGGCGCGTCTGCATGCGCAGGGCCTGGTCCAGCCACTGCGCGAGCTGCAGGTGCCGCTGCTCGGGATCTGCCTGGGCATGCAGCTGCTGTTCGACGGTTCTGAAGAAGGCCATGTCGAATGCCTGGGCTTGTTGCCCGGGGTCGTGCGTCACCTGCGTCCTGCCACTGGCATCCGGGTGCCGCACATGGGCTGGAACCGGCTGCTGCCCCTGCGCGAGTCGCCGCTGCTGGCCGGCGTGCCGGCGCGGGCCAGTGCTTACTTCGTCCACAGCTACGCAGCCCCTCTGGGCGAAGACACGGTCGCGGCGTGCGATCACGGCGGGCTGTTCGCGGCCGTCGTGCAGCGCGGCCGGCACAGTGGCGCCCAGTTCCACCCGGAACGCTCGGCCGATACCGGTGCGCGCATCCTGCGTAATTTCATCGAGAACGAACCGACATGAGTTTCATCGTCTATCCCGCCCTGGATATCCGCGAAGGCCGCGTGGTGCGGCTGCTGCAGGGCGACTACGCGCAGCAGACCACCTACGGCGATGATCCGCTGCCGCGCGCGCAGGCGTTTGCTGCGGCGGGCGCGGGCTGGATGCATCTGGTGGATCTGGATGCCGCCCGTGCCGGTGGTTACACGCTGGCACCGCTGCTGTCCTCGATCGCCTCGCAGACCGGCCTGAAGGTGCAGACCGGTGGCGGTGTGCGCTCGCGCGATGACGTCGCGCGCATCCTCGACACCGGTGCCACCCGCGTGGTGGTCGGCTCGGTGTCGGTGCGCGAACCGGAGACGGTGATCGGCTGGCTGCGCGAGTTCGGCCCGGATCGGCTGACCATCGCGCTGGACGCGCGGCAGGCCGAGGATGGCCGCTGGCTGTTGCCGGTGCATGGCTGGACCGAGACCGCCGAGGACACCCTGGACGTGTTGGGCCAGCGCTACGCCGACGCCGGCATGCAGCACCTTTTGTGCACGGATATCGCGCGCGACGGCATGCTGTCCGGGCCGAACATCGGTCTCTACCAGCATCTTTCCGCACTGCTCCCGGGCGTGGCGGTGCAGGCCTCCGGTGGCGTGCGCGATGCCGACGATGTCGCCCAGGCCAAGGCCGTTGGCTGTGGCGGGGCGATCCTCGGCAAGGCATTGCTGGAAGGGCGCATGACCCTGGAAGGAGCGCTGGCATGCTGAGCCGCCGCCTGATTCCGTGCCTGGATGTGCGCGATGGTCGCGTGGTCAAGGGCGTGCGCTTCCGCGATCACGTGGACATGGGCGACATCGCCGAGCTGGCGATGCGCTACCGCGACCAGGGCGCGGACGAACTCGTGTTCTACGACATCGGCGCCAGCCCGGAAGGGCGCGCGGTGGACGTGGCCTGGATCGAGCGCATCGCGCGCCTGATCGACATTCCGTTCTGCGTGGCCGGTGGCATCAGCGATGTCGAGACCGCGCGGCGGGTGCTGCATGCCGGTGCCGACAAAATCTCGATCAACTCGCCGGCGTTGGGTCGGCCCGAACTGATCGAAGAACTGGCCGATGCCTTCGGCGTCCAGTGCGTGGTGGTCGGTATCGATTCGGTGCGCGAGGCGGACGGCGAATGGCGCGTGCGCCGCTTCAGCGGCGATCCGGACAAGACCCAGGCAGTGGCAGTACGCACGCTGGATTGGGTGGTGGAGGCGCAGCGCCGGGGTGCCGGCGAGATCGTGCTCAACTGCATGGACAGCGATGGCGTGCGCCGCGGCTACGACGTGGCCCAGCTGCGCCAGGCGCGTGCGCTGTGCCAGGTGCCGCTGATCGCCTCCGGTGGTGCGGGCGAGATGCAGCACTTTGCCGATGTGTTCGACCAGGCCGACGTTGACGGTGCGCTGGCCGCCAGCGTGTTCCACAGTGGCGCCATTGCCATTCCCGCGCTCAAGCAGTTCCTGCGCGAGCAGCAGATCGAGGTTCGAGATGTCTATTGAGGTGAGTTCCATCGACGTGCAGCCCTCGCGCGAGGCGCTGGCGCAGCTGGACTGGGGCAAGGGCGATGGTCTGTTGCCGGTGGTGGTGCAGGACGCGGACACGCTGCGCGTGCTGATGCTCGGCTATGCCAACGCGGCGTCGCTGGAACAGACGCTGGCCACGGGCCACATGACCTTCTTCAGTCGCAGCAAGCAGCGGTTGTGGACCAAGGGCGAGTCCTCCGGCAACGTGCTGGCGGTGACCGCCGTGCGGGTCGATTGCGACAACGACACCTTGCTGGTGAGTGCGCGCCCGGCCGGGCCGACCTGCCACACCGGCAGCGAGAGCTGCTTCCCGCAGGCACCGGGCAACTTCCTGGGCCGGCTGGATACGGTGGTGCGCGAGCGCGAACAGCAGCGCCCGGCCGGCAGCTACACCACGTCGCTGTTCGACGGCGACATCCGCCGGATCGCGCAGAAAGTGGGCGAGGAGGGCGTGGAGACGGCGCTGGCAGGGGTGGTGCAGGACGATGACGCGCTGCTGGGCGAGTCGGCCGATCTGTTGTTCCATCTGACCGTGCTGCTGCGTGCGCGTGGGCTGTCGCTGGACGACGCGGTCGCGGTGTTGGCGGCGCGCCACGCCGGGTAAGCACAGGCTGCACATCGTTTAACGTCGGTGAAACGCGGTGCAGGCGATGATGTGCGGCTCTACACTTCCCCACCCCCGACCGGACCACCCCCGATGACCCGTACTGCCGCCTGGCTGGCTTGCCTGCTGTTGATGACTTCGCCTGCCTGGGCTGCTGAAACGACCGTCACTGGCAAGGTGTATCAGGAGCGCGACGGCAAGCCCGGGCGTGGCCCGACCGATCCCGGCCTGGCCGGTGTGCAGGTCTCCAACGGGGAAGTGATCGTGCGCACCGCCGCCGATGGCAGCTACAGCCTGCCGGTGCGCGAGGGCCAGACCGTCTTCGTGATCAAGCCGGACGAGTACCGCTTCCCGGCCGCCGCCAATGGGCTGCCCTCGTACTGGCGCCATTACGCACCGCAGGGTTCGCCCAACCTCAAGTACGACGGCATCCGCGCTACCGGCGGTGCGACCCGCAACTGGGATTTCGCACTGGAACCGGCCAAGGGTACCGATGCGGCACGAAATGGCTTTGAGATGCTGGTGTTCACGGACACCCAGACCGCCAGCCGCCAGGACATCGGCTACTACCAGCGCGCCATCGTCGAGCCGATCATCGGCAAGCATCCGGCGCGGCTGGGCACGACCCTGGGCGACATCGTCAACGACGACCTGAGCCTCTACCCGGACATCAACAAGGTCACCGCGCAGCTGCAGGTGCCATGGTTCCATGTGCCGGGCAACCACGATCTGGACATGGACGCCGGCAACGACGCGCACTCGCTGGACAGCTGGCGCGCCGTGTACGGCCCGGACACCTATGCGGTGGAAGAGGGCGGCGCGAGCTTCGTGTTCCTCGATGACGTGGTCTACGATCCCAAGGCCAAGCCGAGCTATGTGGGCGGTCTGCGCGCGGACCAGTTCACCTTCCTGGCCAACTACCTGAAGGGCCTGCAACGTGATCGCTTGATCGTGCTCGGCATGCACATCCCGCTTTTCGATGCTGCACCGGGCCGTGAGACGTTCCGTCATGCGGATCGCGCGCGCCTGTTCGCGCTGCTCAAGGAGTTCCCGAACGTGCTGGTGCTCAGCGGCCACAGCCACACCCAGCAGCACTACTATCACGGCGCGGCCGAAGGCTGGCAGGGCAGCAAGCCGCTGCACGAGTACAACGTGGGCGCGGCCTGCGGGGCATTCTGGTCGGGGGTGAAGGACAGCAACGGCATCCCTGATGCGACCATGAGCGATGGCACCCCGAACGGCTATGCGGTGCTGTCGGTCAAGCCCGGCGGCGACTACGGCCTGCGCTATTACGTGGCGCGTGCGCCGGATGATTACCAGATCGCCCTGCATGCGCCGAAGGTGCTGCGCCAGGGCGCGTATCCGGCGTGGGGCGTATACGCCAACGTGTTCATGGGTCAGGCCGATTCGTTGGTCGAGTACCGCGTGGACGATGGCGCCTGGCAGCCGATGAAGCGTGTCGAGCAGCCCGATCCGCGGCTGCTGCAGGAGAACGTCGCCGACGATACCGCCGAGCGCCTGCGCGGTTTCGACCGCTCGCCGGAAGCCACGCCGTCGCCGCACCTGTGGCGCGGCGCGCTGCCGACCAACCTGCCGGTAGGCGAGCACAAGGTGGAGGTGCGTGCGGTGCAGGGGGATGGCCCGACCGCTACGGCCAGCACCAGCTACCGCCTGCAGACCGCCAAGCCCTGATCTGCCTGCGCGCCCTTCAGTACGCCACTGTATGGCGGGCGCGGCTTTGCAATCCCCCGGTGATGCCTGAGAATCGCCGGGATTCAATTGATTCAATCAAGGCAAGCGAGTGAGCGCAGCGGTACCGGTTCCGGCCCAACCTGAGATGTCGCCCAGTGCGGCCCACCGGGATACTGAGAAAGAAACGCTGATCGTAGCCGATGTGGGCGGTACCTTCGCCCGCGTCGCGCTTGCCACTGTGCAGGTGGGCAGCGCGCCGGTGCTGGGCGGCCTGCGTCGCTATGCCTGCGCCGACCATGCCAGCCTGGCCGCGATCCTGGCCGATTTCGTGAGCACGCTGCCTGCGCCGCCGGCCGCGGCGGTGGTCGCGATCGCCGGCCTGCTCGATGGCGATCATCTGGTGAACACCAACCTGCCGTGGCCGGTGTCGGTGGCGCGGACTCGTCAGGATTCCGGGTTGGCCTCGCTGGCGCTGATCAACGATTTCGAAGCGGTCGCGTACGCGATTCCGCATGTGGCGCCTGACACGCTGGTGGCCCTCAACGGGGATGCCGATGCTGCCCCGCGCTGGCCGGCGCTGGTGCTCGGCCCGGGCACCGGCCTGGGGGCGGCCCTGCGCTTTGAAGGTGGCGAGCGGCCGGTGCTGGCCAGCGAGGCCGGCCATGCGGCGTTGACCGCCTGCAACCCGTTGGAGCTGGAGGTGTTGTCACGCCTGCTGCAGCGTTGGGAGCACGTGGACAACGAGCGCGTGCTGTCCGGCGGCGGCCTGATGAACCTCTATCCCTGCCTGTGCGACATCCGTGGCGTCACGCCGCGCTGGACCAGCACCGAAGCCCTGATCGCGGCCGCGCATGAGGGCGGCGATCCGGTGGCGGTGGAGACGCTGGACGTGTTCTGTGCGTGGCTCGGCAGTCTGGCTGGCGATCTGGCCACGACTTTTGGTGCGCGCTCGGTCTATCTGGCCGGCGGCATCTCCACGCGGGTGGACCGCTTCCTGCGCGACGGCCGCTTCCGCGAGCGCTTCCTGGCCAAGGGCGTGATGCGTGATGTGCTGCGCCAGGTGCCGATCTGGCGCGTGGACCATGGCGAGCTCGGCGTGCTTGGGGCAGCGGTCTGGCATGTGGAGCATCGCCGTTCCGCTGCGTAGTTCCTTCGTTGTCGATTCTCTGGAGGTGCACCGATGAATGACCGTAGACGATTTCTCCAGGCGAGCGCCTTGGCTGCCGGTGCGCTGGCGTTGCCCACGCTGCAGGCGAAGAGCGCGTCCGGTGCACGGGTCGTATCCACCTGGGATTTCGGCGTGGGTGCCAACCAGGTGGCGTGGAAGACCCTGTCGGCCGGTGGCTCCGCGCTGGATGCAGTGGAGGCCGGTGCGCGCTGGGCCGAGAGCGATCTGTGCAATCCCACGGTCGGGCGCTGCGGCAATCCGGATCGTGATGGCGTGCTGAGCCTGGATGCCAGCATCATGGACGGCGATGGCCGCTGTGGGTCGGTCGCCGCACTGAGCGATATCGCGCATCCGGTCTCGGTGGCACGGCGGGTGATGGAAAAGACGCCCCACGTGATGCTGGTCGGGGAGGGCGCGCAGCAGTTCGCGGTGCAGCAGGGCTTCGAGCGCAGGAAGCTGCTTACCCCGGAAGCTGAAAACGCCTGGCGCGAGTGGCTCAAGACCGCGCAGTACACGCCCGAGATCAATGCCGAACGGCGCAGCCGCCCCGGCGACAGCAGCAACCACGACACGCTGGGCATGCTCGCCATCGATGCCCAGGGGCGTCTGGCCGGTGCCTGCACCACCAGTGGCATGGCCTGGAAGATGCACGGTCGCGTCGGCGACAGCCCGATCATCGGGGCCGGCCTGTACGTGGACAACGAGGTCGGGGCAGCCACCGCCTCGGGTGTCGGCGAGGAGATGATCCGCAACGCGGCCTCGTTCCTGGTGGTCGAGCTGATGCGCCAGGGCCGTTCACCTGCCGACGCCTGCCGCGAGGCGATCGCCCGGGTGGTGCGCAAACGCCCGGAGGCGAGCAAGACCCTGCAGGTGTGTTTCCTCGCGTTGAACAAGCACGGTGAGGTCGGCGCCTATGCGTTGCATCGCGGCTTCGTCTACGCGGTCTGCGACGTCGACCGTCAGGACGATCTGCGCGATTCCGCCTCGGTGTATACGAGCGAGCAGACATGAGCGGGCCGCGCCGGGTACTGGAGATCGCCTCCAATTCGGTGGCCTCTGCCTTGGCCGCCCAGAAAGGCGGCGCGGACCGGATCGAACTGTTCGACAACCTGGCCGAGGGCGGCACCACGCCATCGCAGGGCAGCATTGCGGTCGCCCGTGATCGCCTGCAGATTCCGCTTTTCGTGCTGATCCGGCCGCGTCCGGGCGATTTCCTGTACACCGCGCTGGAGACTGAGATCATGCTGCGCGACATCGCGTACTGCCGTGCGCTCGGCTGCGACGGCGTGGTGATCGGTGCCCTGGAGGCCGACGGCGGCATCGACATGGCGCTGTGCCGCGAACTGGTGTCCGCAGCCGGCCCGCTCGGCATCACCTTCCACCGCGCCTTCGATGCCGCGCGTGATCTGCCGGCAGCGCTGGAGCAGATCGTGACGCTGGGTTGCCAGCGCATCCTGAGTTCGGGCGGGCAGGCCAGCGCGCTGGCCGGTGCCGATGTCCTGGCCGCACTGGTGGCCCAGGCAGGCGATCGGATTTCGCTGATGGCCGGTGCGGGAATTACCGCGGCCAATGCCGTGGAGGTCGCCGAACGCAGTGGGTGCATTGAATTGCACGCCTCGGCAAAGGCCACACAGCGCTCGGCAATGCACCACCACAATCCAGCACTGACCGGGTTGTCACCGGACTGGACCGCAACCGACGTGGCGCAGGTCAGCGCACTGCGCGCGGTGCTGGGATAACAGGGACGGAGGTAGTTAATCCGCGACGCACGACCGCGATTAACTACCTCCGTCCCCGTTAAGAAAAAACGGCAGCCGCCTGTACAAGCGCAGCTGCCGTGGAGGACCATTGCCCCGCCCGGAGGGGGGGACGGGTGAAGCTTAGAACTTCCAGTTCACGCCGAAGTACAGCTGGCGGCCGGCATAGATGTTGGACAGCAGGCGGGCCTGGCTGTCACTGCCGATGTAGCTCTGCAGTTCGGACTTGGTGGCGTTGAGCACCGAGGCGGTCACCGTCCAGTCCGGGGTGATGTTGTAGGCCACGTTGAGGTCGAGTTGGTCGTACGGTTTGGTGTAGGTGGTCAGGCCGTTGTTCAGGCCACCGACCACTTCGCCACGGCGGTTGTACGAGGCGCGGGCCAGGATCTTGTCGTTCTCGTAGAAGATCGTGACGTTGGCCTGGTTCTTGGCGCTGCCCACCAGCGGCGAAGCACCGATTTCTTCGCCGTCCAGCACGATCGAGGCGAGGTTGGTGTCGTTGTAGGTGTAGTTGGCCTGGACGCCAAAGCCCATGTCGAAGGTGTACTGACCGTACACCTCCACGCCCTGCGAAACGCCATCGCGGCCGTTGGCTTCCGTGGCGTACTTCTGCACGGTGACCGTCTGCCCGCCGACCGTCATCTGCTGATCGCGCACCACCGGCACGGTGAAGTTGTCCACGTTCTTGCGGAACAGGGCCACACCTGCGGCGGAGCCCGGCTTGAAGTACCACTCCAGGCCCAGGTCGAACTGGACGGCTTCAAACGGTTCCAGGTTCTTGTTGCTGCCCGAGCCGTACCAGCCGGGGGTGTCGGTACCGCCCGCGACGCGGCGGTCGTTGCTGTACTCCTCGCTGATGTAGCTCAGGCCACCCGGGTAGGCGATGCTGGTGTAGCCCGGACGTGCGATGACCTTCGATGCAGCGCCGCGCAGCACCAGGCTGTCGGTGATGTCCCAGGCGATGTTGAAGCTCGGCAGGAAGTCGGTATAGGTCTTGTCCAGCGAGCTGAGGGTATACACCTTGTCGCGGACCTGGTTGTCCGGCAGGCGCACGAAGCCGCCCTGGCAGCGCAGGGTCGGATCGGCGGCCGGATCGTCGCAGCTCATCGGCGAGCCGTTGGCGTTGTCCACGAAGTAGTCGTTGAAACGCTCGACCGAATCGCTGGACTGGGCGAACTGCTGCGTGCGCACCACACGCACGCCGACATTGCCGCGGACGCGTTCGGTACGGAAGTTGGCCTGGAAGTAACCGGAATAGATCTTCTCGTTGACGTCGTAGACGAAGTCTTCTTCGGTCCGGTTGTGCGAGCCGCCGTAGGTCTGGTTGAGGTAATTGATGTAGGCCGGGTAGTTCACGCCCGGGAATACGTTGGCGTTGAAGCCGCCGGCGATGTTGCTGATCGGGCTGGACAGGAAGAAGCCCGGCTGGGCATCACCGGCGGTGGAATCGCAGCCGGCCTGGTAACGGTTGTTGTCATAGTCCGCCGGATCCAGACCCTGGCAGACCCAGTAGGTGTTGCCGGTGTTGCGATGGACCTTGCCGTCACGGTACTTGGTGCCGAACTGGATCGAGTCCAGCCAGCCGGCTTCGAACAGCTTGGTGAAGTCGGCCTGGAAGTAGTTCTGTTCGACCTCCGTCTGCATCCACGACGAGTCGGTCGAGCCGGTGTCGACCTCGGCAATGCCGGCCATCAACTGGTCCTGCAGGTCCGGGGAGAACTGCACCGACGGCGTGCCGGTCAGGTCCCATGCGGTGTACTGGTTACCCGACAGATAGTCCGCACCGACCTTGCGGCGCGGCTTGGCCGACATCCGGAAGTTCATCGACGGGCCACCTTCGGACCACGTACGGCCACCGGTGAACGAGGCCTTCCACAGCGGGCTGATGTCCCATTCGACGGCCAGATCGGCGGTCTGGGAAAGCGCCTTTTCCTTGCTGTAGCCACCGGTCAGCTGCGGGGTGGGCAGGGTGCAGTCGTCCGGACCCCAGCCGCCCGGCGCAAGGCCGGCCGCTGCGGCCTGTTCTTCGCTGCAGATGTAGGCCTTGCCCGGCAGCTTCTCGAACTGCGCGCCGGTCACGATGGTGCCGCTGGGATCGAAATCGAGCCCGTTGAGCAGCCGGCCGCCGGCCCAGTTACCGTCGCCGTTGAAGCGGGCCATGCTCCACTCCGGCACCTTGAGCATGTTCTGGGTGTAATCACCCTGCAGCTCGAAGCGGAAGTAGTTGGCGGTCAGGGTCAGGTTGTCGAGCGGCTTGAACTGGAAGGTCAGCTGGCCGCCCTTGCGCTCGCGCTTTTCTTCCTTGACCGCGAAGTTGACCGAGGTCGGCATGAAGAAATCGCTGTAGTTGCCGCCCGTCTGATTGTTGAAACCGGACTGCCCCCACCAGTAATGGATGCCATCCTGCGCCAGTACATTGCCGTTGGCATCGCGCGCGTCACCGGCGCCATACCACTGGTAATCCTCGGTGCTGGCTTCCATGGTGCGGCTGGTGCGCTTCTGCTGCGTCACGCCCACCAGGACGCCGAAACGTTCGTCCTTGCTGTGCCAGGAGTAGAGCGCCGAGGCCTGCGGGTCGATGTCGTGGCTGGTGTCCGATGAGGTGCCTTCCAGGTTCACGTAACCCGAGTTGGCTTCCATGTCGAGCGGACGACGGGTATGCAGGATCACCGTGCCGCCGATGCCGCCTTCATCGATGCGCGCTTCGGGAGATTTGAACAGCTCCGCACTGGACAGCATGTTCGACGGCAGCAGGGTGTAATTGAACGAACGCGACGCCTCGTTGTTGGTTTCCGAGGTGGCGACGTAATTGCCGTTCAACTGGGTGAGGGTGAGGTCGGGCGCAAGGCCGCGCACGCTGACGCTCTTGCCTTCGCCGCCGCTGCGCGTGATCACCACGCCGGGCACGCGCTGCAGTGCATCGGCGACGTTCTTGTCAGGGAACTTGCCCACATCCTCGGCGGTGATCACTTCGACCACCGCGTTGGCATCGCGCTTCTGCTGCAGGCTCTTTTCGATGGCGTAGCGGTAGCCGGTGACGGTCACGCTGTCCAGCGTGGTTGCATCGGGGGTGCCGGTCGCCGGGCTGGCCTGCTGCGCGAGGGCGCTGGCCGGCACAACAGCGGTGGCCAAGGCACTGGCAATGGCCGCGGACAACCTGACGCGGCGGTGCATGCGTGACATCTTCATTCCACTCTCTCCCTCTCCTGGATTGACACGGTGGCGATACGAATTCTTTGAATCGATCTAATGTTGAAGGCGAATCATCTCGGGCGTCGAGTTGCCTGGCGCGTCCCGCATGCATCGCGTGTGGCAGTCCCCCGGCTCCCCACTTCCGGCAATCGTGACCGTTTTAAGTTGGATCGATCTAAACGATTGGCGGCGAATTTTTAACACGGCCCGCGCCGGGAAGCATGCTGCTCCGCAATATGGAACGCGGCCGAACGTCCTCAGGGCCTGGGCGCCAGCGCGGCGTGGCGCGGCATCGCCTCGGAACCAGGCGTCGCCGCAACTGCAGCGACCGCCGACGCGGGAGCGCAGCTGGGGGAGGGAGACTGCGCAGCAAGGCACCAGAGGCGGGGCAGGAGGCAGGGCGAGCCATGTTGCAGCGCAGAATGCATCCCGCGAAATCTCCGTGCTTTACTTAAATCGATCTAAATTCACCGGGGTGTGGATTGGGTCGCCCAGTACCAGAGCCGCCGGCCCCCCGTCGCCGTTGGTTCTCGCTGCCGCCACGTCCGACAAGGAGCCCGTGTCCGTGACCCGTTTTTCCCACCATGTTGCTGTTGTTGCTACTGCCGGCGCCCGTCCGGTCCGCCGCCGCCCGCTCGCGGGTCTGGCCTGCCTGCTGGCGCTGAGCTGTGCACCGCTGTTGCTGCAGGCCGCGCCCGCCGCGCTGGAGCGCGAGGTCAACACCTTCATCGGCAGCAAGGATGATGGCAATACGTTCCCGGGCGCCTCGGCCCCGTTTGGTCTGATCCAGGTCAGCCCGATCGGTGAGCACTACGCCGGCTGGCGCTATGACGACGCCAAGATCCGCGGTTTCGGGCATTCGTTTCTGTCCGGTGCCGGCTGCTGGGAACAGGGCGGCCAGGTCTCGGTCCTGCCGGTAACCGGCAGCATCGGCCCGGGCGGTGACTTCAATACCGACGACGCCAAGAGCTTCGACCACAAGCGCTACGCTTCCAGCTACACCCACGACGGCGAAGTGGGCCAGGCGGGTTATTACAAGGTGCGCCTGACCAACTACGGCGGCATCGATGCCGAGGCCACCGCGCGGACTCGCGCGGCCGCCGAGCGCTACACCTTTGCTGCCGATGCCGGCACTGGCCACGTGCTGGTCAACCTTGGGCAGGCCAACGAGCGCCATTCGGTGATCGGCAGTGTGGTCGACGTGGTCGGCGACCGTGCCGTGGAAGGCAAGCTGGTCACCAAGAGCTTCTGCGGTGGGCATCAGTACACCACCTGGTTCCGCATCGAGTTCGACCGTCCGTTCAAGGCGTTCGGCACCTGGGGCGAGGGCGGTGGGCTGCCCGGCGCACGGCACGGTATGGAAGGCGAACTCAAGCCGAGCGGCGCCTGGCTCAGCTTCGATCTGGCCAAGGGCCGCGCGGTAACCGCAGTCAGCGCGATTTCGCACGTGGATGCCGAAGGCGCGCGCGCCAATCTGCGCAGCGATGGCATGCAGGGCGATCGCCTGCTCGGCTTCGATCAGATGCGCCAGATGGCCCAGCAGCAGTGGCGCAAGGAACTGGCGGCCGTGCGCGTGCAGGGCGGCAGCAATGACGACCGCACCGTGCTGTACACCGCGCTGTACCACGCCCTGCTGCAGCCGCTGACCGGCAGCGACGCCGATGGCCGCTACCGTGGCTACGACGACCAGATCCATCGCGCCGATGGTTGGACCTACTACGAGTACTTCTCGCTGTGGGATACCTACCGTGCGCAGAACCAGTGGCTGGCACTGACCAAGCCCGAGGTCGCGCGCGACATCGGCCGGACCCTGCTGGCCATCGAGGCGCAGGGCGGCTGGCTGCCGCGCTGGGGCTATGCCAACTTCGAAACGAACATCATGACGGGTGATCCGGTCACGCCGTTCCTGGTGGACCTGTGGCGTTTCGGCGCACTGGCCGGCCGTGAGGGTGAGGCCTACACCGCGCTGCGCAAGAACGCCTTCGAAGTGCCGCCGATGAACTCGCGTCACGCCGGCCGTTCGGGCAATCCGAACTACCTGGCCAACGGCTATGTGCAGTACGACCGTGCGTTCCCCTCCAAGGGCATGGACGTGGACCCGCACCACGGGGGCTCGGCAACGCTGGAGTACGCACTGGCCGACTGCGCGCTGGCGCAGATGGCCGATGGCCTGGGCCATGCCGCCGATGCCGGTGTGCTGCGCGAGCGCGGCCGCAACTGGCACAAGGTGTGGGATCCGTCGGTGCGTGACGAGGAGGGCGACTTCAACGGCTTCCCGCGGCCGCGCATGGAGGATGGCGCGTGGTACCTGCCGGCCGATGGCAAGTACAGCCCGCGCTCGCACCACGGGTTCCATGAAGGCACCGCGTGGCAGTACCAGTGGCTGGCGCAGCAGGACGTGCCGGGCCTGGTCCAGGCCATGCACGGCCGCGAACAGGCCGCGCGCCGACTGGATACCTTCTTCGCTTACGACGCCCTGGTGACATCGCCGCTGACCGCCGCCCGCAAGGAATGGGTGGTCGGGCCGTACAGCTACTACAACCAGTTCCGCTACAACCCCAACAACGAGCCGGACTTGCACGCGCCGTGGATGTACACGCTGATCGGCCAGCCGTGGAAGACCGCCACCGTGGTGCGCGCCGCGCAGCAGCTGTTCACCAATGCGCCCAACGGCGTGACCGGCAACGATGACCTGGGCACGATGTCGGCGTGGTACCTGTTCAGTGCGCTCGGCCTGTACCCGGCCGTGCCGGGCAGCGGTGAGTTCCTGCTGCATACCCCACGCTTCGCCCGCGCCGAGATCGACCTGGGCCAGGGCAAGACCCTGACCCTGAAGGCGCCGGGCGCCGATGGCCGTCAGCTGCAGTACGTCCAGAGCGTCCAGGTCGATGGCCGCGCGCATGCGCCGGTGTGGCTGGACTGGGCGCAGCTGCAGCGCGGTGGCACCATCGCCTTCGCCTTGGGCCGCACCGCGCCGGAGAATGGCTGGGGCACCCAGGCGGACGCGCTGCCGGTCTCGTTCTGTGCCACCCCGGGCGCGGTGCTGGAATGAGCAGCAGGTCAGCGCGATCGTTTAGGCTTGCACCTTGCTTGAGGAACCCGACGACCCGATGAACGACAAGGCCACCCCCAGCGGCAAAGGCACGCGCGCGGTCACCGTGACCGACATCGCCGAGGCGATCGGCGTGTCGCGCGCGACCGTGTCGCTGGTGCTGCGTGGCAGCCCGTTGGTCAACGTCGATACCCGCGCCAAGGTGGAGGCTGAACTGCGGCGCCAGCGCTACGTGTACAACCGCGGCGCGGCCAACCTCCGTCGGCGCACGTCCTCGAGCGTGGCGCTGGTGATCAATGATCTGTCCAATCCGTTCTTCGCCGAGTTCGCCTCCGGGGTGGATGAGGCGCTGGGCGGCAAGGGCTTCGTGACCCTGCTTGGCAGCACCGGTGAATCGCCGGCGCGGCAGCAGGCTGTGCTGACCACGTTGATGGAACACATGCCGGCCGGGCTGATCCTGTCGCCGGCCGAAGGCAGCGATGCCGGGCAGCTGCGCCAGGTGCTCGGTCATGCCAACGTCCTGCTGTTCAACCGGGAACTGCCGGGTGCCGAGTGGGACTTCCTGACCCTGGACAACCAGCAGGGCGCCTACCTGGCTACACGCCATCTGATCGCGCAGGGCCACCAGCGCATCGCCTTCTATGGTGGCCACGCCGCCTCCAGTTCCTGCCACCAGCGCCGTACCGGCTATGCGCAGGCCCTGGTGGAGGCGGGCATGCCGGTGCAGCCGGAGTGGCTGATCGAATCCTCGCCCAGCCGCCTGGACGCGGCGGCGCGCACCAGCGAGCTGTTCGCGCTGGAGGCCGTGCCCACCGCAGCGGTCTGCTACAACGACAGCGTCGCGCTCGGGCTGATGCTGGGCCTGGCATCGCGCGGCGTGCAGCCGGGCCGTGATTTCGCCGTCACCGGTTTCGATGACATCTCCGAGGCCTCGGTTGCGATGCCGCCGCTGACCACGCTGACCGTCAACCCGCGCGAGCGCGGGCAACAGGCCGCCGAGCTGCTGCTGCAGCGATTGGATCACCCGGAAGCGTCGCCGCAGCGTACTGTGGCACCGGTTCAACTTCGTATCCGCGAAAGCAGCGGCACGCCTGTCGCCTGAGATCGCCCCTTTTCACCTGCTCGCGCAATGAGGCGCGTACCTGAATGCCCATTTCCCCAACGCCCCGTCTCCCGACCTCATCCTCCGCTGCGCCCGTGGTGAACACGCGTGTCGCGCTGGCCGTGGCGACCACGATCTTCTTCATGTGGGGCTTCCTCACCTGCCTCAACGACATCCTGATCCCGCATCTGAAGGCGGTGTTCGACCTGACCTACGCCCGCGCGATGCTGGTGCAGTTCACCTTCTTCGGTGCGTACTTTTTGATGTCGGTGCCGGCCAGTCGGCTGGTCGCACGGCTGGGCTACAAGAACGGCATCGTGGCCGGTCTTGCCATTGCCGCGGTGGGCGCGCTCGGCTTCTGGCCGGCGGCCGAGCTGCGCGTGTATGAGGCCTTCCTCGGCGCGCTGTTCGTACTGGCCACCGGCATCACGGTGCTGCAGGTGGCGGCCAATCCTTACGTCGCGCTGCTGGGCCCGGAGCAGACGGCCTCCAGCCGCCTGACGCTGGCGCAGGCCTTGAACTCGCTGGGCACGGCGATCGCGCCGATCTTCGGCGGGCTGCTCATCCTGGGCAACACCGTCAAGACTGCGGACGAGATCAATGTGCTGCCGATGGCCGAACAGCTGGCCTACCGCACCCAGGAAGCCCAGTCGGTGCAGGGCCCGTATGTCGGCCTGGCGATCGCGCTGGTCCTGCTTGCCGTGTTCGTCTATCTGTTCCGCCTGCCGGCACTGAATGAGACGACCGAGCAGAACAGCGGCGACAAGCACACCCTGATGGAGGCGCTGCGTCACCGCCATGTCCGCTTCGGCGTGCTCGGCATCTTCTTCTACGTGGGCGCGGAAGTGGCGGTGGGCAGCGTGCTGGTGAACTACCTGTCGCTGCCGAACATCGGCGGCTTCAGCGAGCAGCAGGCCACGCATTACGTTTCTGCGTACTGGACGATGGCGATGATCGGCCGCTTTGCCGGTTCGGCGATCATGACCCGCTTCTCGCCGCGCCTGCTGCTGACTCTGTTCGCCAGCATGAACGTGGCGCTGTTGGCCCTGACCATGCTCAGCCAAGGGCAGGTGGCGCTCTACTCGGTGGTGGCGATCGGCCTGTTCAACTCGATCATGTTCCCGACGATCTTCGCGCTGAGCATCGAACGCCTCGGCACGCTCACCACCAAGGCGTCGAGCCTGCTGATCATGGCGATCGTCGGCGGGGCGCTGATCCCGGTCCTGCAGGGCAAGCTGGCTGACCATATCGGTCTGCAGCCGTCCTTCATCCTGCCGCTGCTGTGCTACGGCTACATCATCTTCTACGGCCTGTGGGGCTCGCGCCCGGCCGCTGGAATCCGCCAGGGAAATTGAGGCCAAGATGTCCAAGATTGTCTGTTTCGGCGAGATTTTGATCGATCTACTTGCCCAACCTCCGGCGTCTGCCGATACGCCGCGTGCGTTTCTGCAATATGCCGGCGGCGCGCCGGCCAACGTGGCCGTGGCGGCCGCACGGCTGGGCGCGGACACGCATTTCGCCGGCATGCTCGGTCAGGACATGTTCGGCGATTTCCTCGCCGAGAGCCTGGCCAATGCCGGCGTGGCGACCGACTGCATCGTGCGCACGGATGAAGCCAAGACGGCGCTGGCGTTCGTCGCACTCGATGCCAGCGGCGAGCGCAGCTTCAGCTTCTACCGCCCGCCCGCAGCGGACCTGCTGTTCCGCAGCACGCATTTCCATCCGAACTGCTTCGAGGGCACGCGCAGTTTCCACGTGTGCTCCAACAGTCTGACCGAGGCGGAGATTGCCGAGGCTACGCTGGAGGGCATGCGGCGCGCACGCCAGGCCGGTGCGATGGTCAGCATCGACCTCAACCTGCGCCCCGCGCTGTGGCCGACCGGTGTCGACCCGCTGCCGCGCCTGTGGGAGGCGCTGTCGCTGGCCGATCTGGTCAAGCTGTCGCGCGAGGAACTGGAGTACCTGGCGGCCTCGGTGCCAGACGGCGGTGCGGCGGTGATCGAGCGCCTGCTCGGCGCGCAGGCCCAGGCGGTGGTGATCACCGACGGCGCCGCGCCGATCCGCTGGCACACCCGCCACGGCAACGGCGTACTCACCGGCTTCCAGGTGACGACGGTGGATTCCACCGCGGCCGGCGATGCCTTCGTGGGCGGCCTGCTGTTCGGCATCGGCGAACGCGGCGGTGACGGCACGGCGTTCGCGGCGTTCTGCGCCGAACAGACCGGTCTGCTCGAGGCGATCCACTTTGGCGCGGCCGTGGGTGCACTGGCGGTGACCCGCAAGGGTGCGTTCGCCGCGATGCCCAGCCTTGGGGAAGTCCAGCAACTGCTGCAGCAACAACAGGAAACCGCCGCATGAGCACCACCATCGCATCCCAGCCCGATTTCCGTTCGCCGGCGTTCCTGCGCGCCCATATCGCGCGGACGATGGCGTTCTATCAGCCACATGAAATCGACCCCAAGGGCGGTTTCTTCCATTACTACCGTGACGATGGCAGCGTGTACGACGCCAGCCACCGTCATCTGGTCAGCAGCACCCGTTTCGTGTTCAACCACGCGATGGCCTACCGCGAGTTCGGCAAGCCCGAGGATCTGGCGGCGGTCGAGCATGGCGTGCGCTACCTGCGCGAGATACATCGCAATCCGGCCACTGGCGGCTACGCCTGGACGCTGCGCGATGGCGTGGTCGAAGATGCGACCAACCACTGCTACGGCGTCGCGTTCGTGCTGCTGGCCTACAGCTGCGCGCTGAAAGCCGGCATTGCCGAGGCGTGTTCGTGGATGGACGAAACCTGGCAACTGCTGGAAACGCGCTTCTGGGAACCGGCGTTCGGCCTGTACAAGGACGAAGCCGATGCCGACTGGACCTTCAGCGATTACCGCGGTCAGAACGCCAACATGCACATGTGCGAGGCGATGCTGGCCGCGTTCGAAGCCAGTGGCGAGCAGCGCTATCTTGATCGTGCGCTGCTGCTGGCCGACCACATGACCCGCCGTCAGGCCGCGCAGGGCGATGGTCTGGTGTGGGAGCACTACGACACGGATTGGCAGATCGACTGGGACTACAACCGCGACAACCCCAAGCACCTCTTCCGCCCCTGGGGCTTCCAGCCAGGGCATCAGACCGAGTGGGCCAAGCTGCTGCTGATCCTGGACCGTCATGTGCAGGCCGACTGGCTGGTGCCGACCGCGCGGCATCTGTTCGATGTGGCGGTGGCGCGCAGCTGGGATGCCGAGCGTGGCGGGCTGTATTACGGCTTCGCGCCGGATGGCAGCGTCTGCGATGACGACAAGTACTTCTGGGTGCAGGCCGAATCGCTGGCTACCGCCGCGTTGCTGGCCAAGCGCACCGGCGATCCCGTGTACTGGGACTGGTACGACCGCCTGTGGGCGTATTCGTGGGCGCACATGGTCGATCACCAGTACGGTGCGTGGTTCCGCATCCTGGACGCGGACAACCGCAAGTACAGCGATGAAAAGAGCCCGGCCGGCAAGACCGATTACCACACCATGGGCGCCTGCTACGAAGTGCTCAACGTAGTGCGCTGAATCCGGTAGCGCCGACCGTCGGCCGGCTCCCAAAACCCCGGTAGAGCCGACCGTTGGTCGGCTGCTCCCACAGCCAAGCAGGTCCCCATGCGCGCGCACAGCCGTCTCCATGTCGTTGCACCGGCCTGCTGGCTGTTGCTGGTCCTGCTGGCAGCATGGGCACTGCCCGTGGCAGCCGCCCCGCTGGCGGCGGAGTGGTCATTCCGCCTGCTGCCCGGCGATGCCCAGCTTGGTGACCACCCGCAGCTGGCCAAGTGGCGTGCCGCACAGGTGCCCGGCGCGGTGCATACCGATCTGCTGGCGCAGGGGCTGATTCCCGATCCCTACGTGGGCGCACCGGAAGCCGGTCTGCAATGGATCGGCTTGGCCGACTGGGAGTACCGCGCACAGTTTGATGTGGATGCCGCCACGCTGGCGCGCGCGCATGCCGAGCTGGCCTTCAAAGGGCTGGATACGTTCGCCACCGTCACGCTCAACGGCCAGCCCCTCCTGCAGGCCAACAACAGCCATCGCACCTGGCGTGCGCGGGTGGACGGCCAGTTGCGGCCCCACGGCAATGAACTCCGGATCGTGCTGCGTTCGCCGATCCGCACCCTGCTGCCGGACGTGCAGGCGATGCCGCACAAGATCGCCGGCAACTATCCCTCGCCCTATGGCGATGAGCCCAAAGACGCGATGGTCGGCAATTTCGTGCGCAAGCCGGGCTATCACTTCGGCTGGGACTGGGGTCCACGTTACGTGACCGCCGGCATCTGGCGACCGGTGACGCTGGAGAGCTGGGACACACAACGCTTGACCGCGCTGGCGGTGCAGACCCGCAGCCTGGATGCAGCCAAGGCGGACCTTGAGATCGCGGTGGAGGTGGAAAGCGCGGCGGTGGGCTCGGCTGCGGTGCGGATCGAGGTGCTGGACCCCGACGGTGGGCGCGTGGCGCGCATCGACCGCAAGACGCTGCTCAAGGCCGGTGACAACCGCATCGCAGTGCCGGTGGCGCTGCAGACGCCGCGTCGTTGGTGGCCGGCCGGGCAGGGCGAGCAGGCGCGCTATACCGTGCGTGCCACCCTGGCGCCTGAGACGGCGGAGGCGACGCACATCGAGCAGCGCACCGGCCTGCGCACCGTCGAGCTGCGCCGCGAAGTGGACCGCAACGGCGGGCAGGGCTTCGCGTTCGTGATCAACGGTGTGCCGATCTTTGCCAAGGGCGCCAATGTGATTCCGTTCGACATGTTCCCCGCGCGTGTGGACGCGGCGCGGATCCGGCGCGAGCTGACCGCGGCGCGCGATGCCAACATGAACATGCTGCGCAACTGGGGCGGTGGCTATTACGAAGACGATGTGTTCTTCGATATCGCCGACGAACTCGGGCTGCTGGTCTGGCAGGACTTCATGTTCGGTGGCGGCATGCAGCCGGGCTACGATCCGGCGTTCCGCGCGAACGTGGTCGAAGAGGCGCGGGACAATGTGCGCCGCCTGCGCCATCACCCCAGCGTGGTGCTGTGGTGTGGCAACAACGAGGAAGAGACCGCATGGAAGGACTGGGGCCACGGTCGCGACCTGACCGCTGCCGATCCTGCCTTCGCCGCCAAGGTCTGGCAGGGCTATGTGGACCTGTTCGGCAATGATCTGCGCCAGGTGGTGGCCGAGGAAGGGCTGGGCGTGCCGTACTGGTCGAGCTCGCCGAGCAATGATCTGGACGAGAAGGCCAACGATTCCACCCGTGGTGACAAGCACTACTGGCAGGTGTGGGGCAACCCGGCGCTGCCGGTGACCGCCTACCTGCGCGAAACGCCGCGTTTCATGTCCGAGTACGGGCTGCAGGCCTGGCCGGTGCTGCGCACGCTGGACGGCATGATTCCCGCCGCCGAGCAGCAGGTCGACAGCCCGACGGTGCGCGCACACCAGAAATTCATGGCGGGCGAGGGCAACCAGCGCCTGCTCAAGTACATCGAGGAGGAGTACGGCACGCCTCGCGACTTCCCGGCATTCGTGTACCTGAGCCAGGTGATGCAGGCCGACGGCATCCAGCTGGCAGCCCTGCATCACCGTGCCTCACGGCCGTACACGATGGGCTCGCTGTACTGGCAGCTCAACGATGTGTGGCCGGGGGCGTCGTGGTCGAGCATCGACTACGCCGGGCGCTGGAAGGCGCTGCATTTCCACGCCCGGCGCTTCTTCGCCGACCACGCGGTGGCGGCGCTGCGCGACGACGCCACTACCCGGGTGAGTCTGCTCAATGACCGCCAGCAGGGTCTGCAGGCGACATGGCGGCTGCGGGTGATCGATCTGGATGGCACGCTGCGCAGCGAGCAGCGGCATACCGTGGCCCTGCCGCCGTTGTCCGCGCTGGAGGTGGGGCGCTTTGCCGATGCCGACCTGTTGAAGGGGGCCGATCCGACCCGCACCGTGGCGGTGGTCGAGCTGTTCGATGGGGGGAAACGGCTGTCGCAGCAGGTGGTGTACTTCGTGCCGGCCAAGGCCTTGGCGCTGTCACGGCCGGCCATCGACAGCGCATTGCGCGCCGACGGCGACGGCTATGTGTTGACGCTGCGCTCGACCACGCTGGTGCGTGCGCTGTGGATCGCGTTCGACGGGCTGGATGCCACGCTCGACGACAACGCGCTGGACCTGGTGCCGGGCGCGACGGTGACGATCCGGCTGCGCGCGGATGCCGATCTGGCGACGCTGCAGAAGGCGCTGAGGCTCACCTCGTTGGTCGATACAACCGCCGCCCTGTAGCGGCGGGAGCTGGTCAGCGCGTACGGTGCGTGAGCTATCCTCCAACGTATCGTTGAACAGGCCACGCACGTGTTTGCAGCAGACCAACGCATCATCCAGACCAGGTGGCAGGAAGAAGCGTATCCCCGTCGGGATTCACTTGCTTTCGCGAATGGATTTTACTGCCTGTTCGAAACGTCCGAGCATCACCCGGGGGTGATGGAGAAGACATGGATTCCAGCGTCGGATGCGTGGCAGGTGGGCGCCCATGGTTGTGAGGGGCTGGCAATACTGAGTGCCATCACGCTGTCGACAGACACGCTCATCACCTGTGGCGAGTGCTGCGCCGCAGGTGAAGATGGCTTTATCGCAGCGAGCGAGGCCGCGACCAATAGGCTGATCTGGCTGCTGGTGCTGAGCCGAACGGACCCGTTCGTCGCGCTGGCGCTGGAGGACGATCTCATCCGCGCCACCTCGTCGAGCGGCACAACGGTCCTCATCCCGTTGCACCGCCCGGACCAGCTATCCATCGCTTGGGGATGAAGAGGCTGGGTGCCGCAATCGCGCGGAAGGCATCCACGCATGAATCATGCTACGTGCCCGGCGGCAGCCGCTCTGCGCATGGCGATGCGTTCATTGGATTGGCGCCCCATGGAGCCGCGTGGATGTACCCGGTTACAGCGTGATCTGCTGGAAATTCTCGACGCGGTCGTGGCCGTGCGTGGCTTCACCACTACGCGGCAACGGGTAATCCTCAAGCCGATCCAGCAGACGTGTCTGCAGGCCGGCCTCGCGCGCAGCATCCAGCTCTTCCACCACGTCGGACAGGAACAGGATCTGCCCGGCAGGCACGCCGATGGCCTCGACGATGTGGCGGTAGCTGTCCGCCTCGCGCTTGCCGCCGACTTCGGTGTCGAACCAGCCCGAGACCAGCCCGGTCAGGTCGCCCGCTTCACTGAAGCCGAAGAACTGTTTCTGCGCCGGCACCGAACCGGAGGAATACACGTACAGCGGCTTGCCCTCGGCATGCCAGCCCTTCAGCACGGCGGCCACTTCCGGGTAGAAGTGCGCTTTGTAGTCGCCGTTGCGGTAGCCGGCGTCCCAGATCATGCCCTGCAGCGCCTTGAGCGCGGTGTGCTTGCGGTCCTGGTCGATCCAGCCCTGCAGTGTCTCCACGACCAAGCTGTCCTGGCAGGCCCCACCGATCTCGACCGCCACCGCGTCCAGCCAGCGACGCACCTGCGGCTCCTGGCCATGCGCGGCGACGAACGCCGGCAATGCCTTGCGCGCATACGGGAACAGCACGTTCTTGACGAACGAAATGCTGCTGGTGGTGCCCTCGATATCGGTGAGGATGACGGTCGGATGCGGCATGGATCAGTCGGCCTGGTGCTGTGCGGGGTGGTAACGCGGGAAGGTCTGGGCGATGTCGCTGCCGGTGAAATGGCCGACCCAGCCATCCGGCTCGGTGAAGAAGCGGATCGCCACGAAGCTCGGTTCCTCGCCCATGTCGAACCAATGGGTGATCCCATCGGGCACGGCGATCAGGTCGTTCTTGACGCACTCGATCTCGTAGACCTTGCCATCCACGTGCAGGGTGAACAGCCCCGAGCCGGCGACGAAGAAGCGGACCTCGTCTTCCTTGTGGAAGTGCTCGTCCAGGAACTTCTTGCGCAGCTCGGCGCGGTTCGGGTTGTCCGGTGCGATCGACGCGACGTCCACGCTCTTGAAGCCGTGAGTGGCAACCAGCCGGTCGATATCGACCTTGTACGCGGCGAAGACCTCGTCCTGGCTGGCACCCGGCGCGACTTCATGGGCCGCCTGCCAGCGCTCGAACGTGACGCCGATCGGCTTGAGTTCGGCGGCGATTGCCTCGCCATCCCGGCTGTCGAACAGCGGGACATCCGGGGCGGTGTCATCAAATATGCGGAGTCGGCTCATGGCGGCGGCATCGAGGCGAAGAGGGGAAGGAAAGGGTACCAGTGCGGCGCCGGGGTGGGGGCGACGCACTGATGCCGATGCGCGGAATACAGATTCTCTTCAGGAATCTGAGCGCGATCAGCCGCGCAGCTTGCGCAGTTCCAGCTCACAGTGGAGCAGGAATTCGAAGGCTTCCATGTGGCGGCGCGCCTCGGCCATGGTGCGGCCCCATGCGTACAGGCCGTGGCCGTCGATCAGATAGCCCCACAGCGGCTGGGTGTCGAGCAGGGCATCGACCTGTGCCGAGAGCACGTCCATGTCCTGGGTGTTGGCGAACACCGGCACATCGACCGCCATTTCATGGGTGCTGTTGCCGTGGAAGGCCTTGAGCAGCTCATAACCCTCCAGGCGGATATGGCCCTGCGGCGCATACAGGCGCGAGGCGATGGTCTGCACCGGCGAATGCGTGTGCAGCACGCAGCCGATCTCCGGGAACCGGCGGTACAGCTGGGTGTGCAGCAGCGTCTCGGCGGAGGGGCGCAGCGGGCGACCGACGGCCTTGCCGTCGAAATCCACCACCATGATGTCGTCCTCCACCAGCCGGCCCTTGTCCTTGCCGGACACGGTGATCGCGGCGTGGCGGTCATCCAGGCGGTGGGAGAAGTTGCTGCTGGTGGCCGGGGTCCAGCCGGCGTGGGCCAGCTCGCGGACGTTGTCGATCAGCAGCTGGGCCAGTTCGCTCAGGCGCGCGGTGTCGTACGGGAAGGTGGGGGTGTTCATGCCGGTCATTTTAGCTAGGTCAACTGCTAAAAGCAGTTTCTATTCTTGGCCGGACGGGGTGGGGTTTGCGGGGGGCGCCGCAAGTACGTCCTTAGCCGAACCGGCAGTCGAAGGCCGAGTATTCGGCGTTGCATCTGACGTGGGCACCGTCACCCGCACGCTGTCAGAGACGGGGTGGTGTGGGTTGGCGGGGGTATGAGCCGCATGGATGCGGCGACATAAGCCTCCAGGGATGGATTCACGGCGTCCCCCGCGAACCCTGACCACCCCGCCAAACCTAGGTCAGCAGCAGAGCCGAGTCTTCTGCTCTTGATCTGAGACGCAGACCTTATTTCCCGCGCAAGCGGCTGTGGCGGTAGCCATAACAGAAGTAGATCGCGAAACCGCCCAGCGTCCAGAAGCCCATCAGCATCCAGTTGTGGGCCGTCATCGCCGTCAGCAGCGCGATGCAGCTGAGCACGCCCAGGCTGCAGATCAGCCATGCCATCGGCATCCGGAACGGACGCGGCAGGTCCGGTTGGGTGCGGCGCAGGATCAGTACGCCCGCGCAGACCGCCGCGAACGCGATCAGCGTGCCCATCGAGGTCAGCTCACCGAGAACGTCGAGCGGGAACACCGCCGCCAGCAGCGCGATGCCGATGCCGGTGATCACGGTGTTGATGTGGGGGGTGCGGTACTTGGGATGGATTTTGGTGAACAGCGGCGGCAGCAGGCCGTCGCGGCCCATGATCATGAAGATGCGCGGCTGCGCGATCACCATCACCAGCACGACCGAGGACAGCCCGATCAGCGCGCCGATCTCCACGACCACGCGCAACCAGCCCAGCTGCGGATGCGCCGCTACCGCGGTCACCACCGGCTCATCCGTGCCCAGCAGCTGGTACGGCACCAGCCCGGTCATCACCGCGGCCATGGCGATGTACAGCACGGTGCAGATCACCAGCGAGAGCAGCATGCCGATCGGCATGTCGCGCTGCGGCTTGTGCGATTCCTGCGCCGCGACCGAGACCGCTTCGAAGCCGATATAGGCGAAGAACACCATCGCCGCACCGCGCAGTACGCCATCAAAGCCGTACTTGCCCGGGCCTTCGTTGTCCGGAATGAACGGGGTCCAGTTGGCCGGGTCCACATACTTCCAGCCCACCACGATCACCAGCAGGATCAGTGCGGTCTTGAGCACCACCATCGCCATGTTCATGGCCGAGGACTTGCTGATGCCGACGTAGCACAGCCAGGTCAGCAGCAGCACCAGCACGGCGGCCGGAATGTTGGCGATGGCGCCGGTCGGGCGCAGCTGGCCATCCAGTGGCGCACTGACCAGCGCCGCCGGTAGGTGGATATCGAAATGGCTGAGCAGGCTCAGGAAATAGCCGGTCCAGCTGACCGCCACGGCCGAGGCGGACACGCCGTATTCCAGCACCAGCATCCAGCCGATGAACCAGGCCGAGAGCTCGCCGAACGTGGCATAGGTATAGGTGTAGGCACTGCCGGAGACTGGGACCATCGCGGCGAACTCGGCATAGGCCATCGCGCAGAACGCGCAGCAGATCGCGGCCAGCACGAACGACAGCATGATCGCGGGGCCGGCGTGGTTGGCCGCGGCCTGGCCGGTGATCACGAAGATGCCGCCGCCGATCACCGCGCCGATGCCCAGTGCGGTCAGGCCCCAGGGGCCGAGGGTACGGCGCAGGCTCAGGCCGTTGGCGTCTTCATGGGCGGCGTGCGGATGCTTGGTGGCCCACAGTTGCTTGAACATGGTTTGGTTTTTCTTCTCAGGCGCGACGTATCAAACGACCGGGCCGGCACTGGGCCGGCCCGGCAGCACTCAGGCGTTCTTCTTGTTCAGCTTGCTGTGGCGGATGCCGTAGCCGAAGTAGATGCACAGGCCCAGCAGGGTCCAGGCCACGAACAGATGCCAATGCACCACGAACGCCTGGTAGAACAGGAACAGACAGGCCAGCGCGCCCAGCGGGCAGATCACCCACACCAGCGGTACGCGGAACGGGCGCTCCAGCTCCGGACGGGTGTAACGCAGGATCAGCACGCCGATGCAGACCGTGGCGAAGGCGAGCAGGGTGCCCATCGAGACCAGCTCGCCGAGTACGTTCAGCGGCACGGTGCCAGCCAGGGTGGCGGCGATGGCACCGACGACGATCGTGCTCCAGTACGGGGTACGGAAGCGCTTGTGCACCTTGCCGAAGATCTTCGGCAGCAGGCCGTCGCGGGAGATCGTGTAGGCGATGCGGGTCTGGCCCATCATCATCACCAGCACCACCGAGGACAGGCCGGCGATCGCACCGATTTCCACGGCGGTCTTCAGCCAGGACAGCGTCGGATAGGGCTCCAGCGCGGTGGCGACCGGCTTGTCGGTGCCCAGCAGGTGGTACGGCATCATGCCGGTGAGCACGGCGCAGACGATGATGTAAACGATGGTGCACACCGCCAGCGACCCGAGCAGGCCGATCGGCATGTTGCGCTGCGGGTCCTTGGTTTCACCGGCGGCGGTGGAGACCGCATCGAAGCCGATGTAGGCGAAGAACACGATGGTCGCTGCACGGAACACGCCGCTCCAGCCGAACTCGCCGGGAACGCCGGTGTTTTCCGGAATGAACGGGGTCCAGTTGGCCGGATCCAGGTGTGCCGCACCAAAGCCGATGAACAGGCAGATCACGGTGACCTTGATCGCGACGATGATCGCGTTGACGAACGCCGACTGGGTCACACCGACATACAGCAGGCCGGAGACGGCCGCCACGATCAGTACCGCCGGCAGGTTGAACAGCTTGCCGGAGGCGATGAACTCATGGCCGGTCCAGGCAATGGGCGCGGCGCTGAGCGCATCGGGGAACGGCATGTTCAGCGTGGTGGTGATGAAGCTGATCAGGTACGCCGACCAACCCACCGCGACCGAGGCCGAGGCGAAGAGATACTCCAGCACCAGACACCAGCCGATGAACCAGGCCATGCCTTCGCCGAGGGTGGCGTAGGAGTACGAGTAGGCGCTGCCGGAGACCGGCATCATCGCCGCGAATTCGGCGTAGCACAGGCCGGCCAGTGCGCAGGCGAAACCGGCAAACACGAACGAGAGCATGACGGCAGGACCGGCATGGTTGGCCGCGGCCTGGCCGGTCAACACGAAGATGCCTGCACCAATCACCGCACCAATGCCGAGCAGGATGAGGTGTTTCGCTGTAAGGGTCCGTTTCAGTGTGGGCTCGCCGTCCAGGCTGCCTTCGATGGGCTCGCCGGCATCGACGTGCGGTGCCGGTGCGACCGGTTTGACCCTCAACAGAGACTTCAGCATGCAGTGCTTCCCTAAAATGAACAAAGGTGAGGCGCGCGGTACATTGCCGCACGCCCTGATGGCGACTGGGCGCCCCAGCGGTGCGGGGCCCGCTGTACCTTAGCCAAAGCTGAAGCCGCTGTACAAGCACAAATGCAGCATGGCCGAGCGATAATCGGCCAAATCCGCACGATGCCTGCACCTGCCATGTCGCTGAACCCTGAATCCGTTGCCGTTCCTGACGCTGCCCTGCGCAGTCAGCTTGACGATTACGCCCGCCGGCACCCCGCGCACGCGGCATTGGCTGACGAATTCAGCACAGTGCTGGACGATCCCGAGAACCCGTTCCTGCGCGAGCGCCTGGCCGGGCATTTCACCGGCAGCGCGTGGCTGGTCAGCGCCGACGGGCAACGCGTGCTGCTGACCCACCACCGCAAGCTGGGCCGCTGGCTGCAACTGGGTGGGCACGCCGATGGCCAGCGTGATCTGGCGCAGGTCGCGCTCAAGGAGGCCGAGGAAGAATCCGGGCTGACCGCGCTGGTGCTGGAAGATGGCGAACTGTTCGACATCGACAAGCACTGGATCCCCGAACGCAAAGAAGTGCCAGGCCATTGGCACTACGACGCCCGCTACGTGGTGCGGGCGCTGGGCAGCGAGCAGTTCGCGATCAGTGAAGAATCGCTGGCCCTGGCGTGGCGCGAGATCCGTGACGTGGCCAACGCGGCGATCGAGAGCCCCGATGGAGATGACTCGTTGCCGCGCATGGCCAAGCGCTGGCTGGCGCGGTGATTCAATAAAGCACGCGAGTGCGCAGCGTGCCCGGGATGGCGGCCAGTTCGTCGCGCACGGCGCCGGCCTGGGCTTCGCTGGCGGTGATGTCGATCACCACGTAACCCACCTTTGGGTCGGTGCGCAGGAACTGGCCGTCGATGTTGACGTTGTGGCGCGAGAAGATCTCGTTGACCTTGGAGAGCACGCCCGGCACGTTCTGGTGGATGTGCAGCAGGCGCAGGCTCTCGGCGTGCTCGGGCAGCGTCACTTCCGGGAAGTTGACCGCCGACAGGGTGCTGCCGTTGTCGCTGTAGCGCACCAGTTTGGCCGCCACTTCCACACCGATGTTGTCCTGCGCTTCCAGTGTGCTGCCGCCCACGTGCGGGGTCAGGATCACGTTGTCGTGCGCGGTCAGCGGTGACACGAACGCATCGCCGTTGCCCTTGGGCTCCACCGGGAACACGTCCAGCGCCGCACCGCCCAGGTGGCCCGAACGCAGTGCTGCATCCAGGGCGTCGATGTCGACCACGGTGCCGCGCGCGGCGTTGATCAGGTGCGCACCGGGGCGCATCCGGGCCAGCTCATCGGCACCGATCATCCATTGTGTCGCCGGGGTTTCCGGCACATGCACGGTCACGATATCGGCGCGCGACAGCAGGTCATCCAGGCTGATCGCCGCGCGGGCATTGCCCAGCGACAGCTTGGTTTCCACATCGTGGAAGATCACCTGCATGCCCATCGCTTCGGCCATCACGCCGACCTGGGTGCCGATGTGGCCATAACCGATGATGCCCAGCGTCTTGCCGCGCACCTCATGGCTGCCGGCGGCCGACTTGGACCAGCCGCCGCGATGGCATTCGGCGTTCTTCTGCGGGATGCCGCGGGTCAGCATGATCGCTTCTGCGATCACCAGCTCGGCCACGCTGCGGGTGTTGGAGTAGGGCGCGTTGAACACGGGGATGCCGGCCAGTTCGGCCGCCTCCAGGTCCACCTGGTTGGTGCCGATGCAGAAGCAGCCGACCGCCATCAGGCGCTTGGCGTTGGCCAGCACGTCGGCGCTGAGCTGCGTGCGCGAGCGGATGCCGACGATGTGGGCTTCGGCGATGCGGGCTTTCAGCTCGTCTTCCGGCAGCGCCTTGCTGTGCAGTTCGATCTGCGAATAGCCGGCCGCGGTGAACACGTCGATCGCGGTCTGGCTGACCCCCTCGAGCAACAGTACGCGGATATCCTGCTTCGGGAACGAGGTCTTTTTCGGCGACATGGGCGGCGTGCGACGTATGGCGGTGGAGCCCCCAACTATGCCAGAAGCGGGCGGCGATGGTGCGGTGCGCCAATCAACGTCCGAACGGTTTCAGATGCACCTATTTTCGTGAGTGCGTGTGGCCGTCACAGGCGCGCCTGCTACTGGACGCGGCCGGTAGCGGCTGGCAGGCTTGCGGGCTCCCCCGGCACCGCCAGACGCCCCATGACCGATCCGCGCCTCGATTCGCTGTTGCTCGCTTGCCCCGGGCTGCGCCTGAAGACCGATCCAGCCGATCTGGAGCACTACGGCCGCGACTGGACCCGGCGCTGGACCCCGGCGCCGCTGGCGATCGCTTTGCCGGGCACAGTGGAGGACGTCCAGGCGATCCTGCGCTGGGCGACCGCCCAGAGCGTGGCCGTGGTGCCTTCCGGTGGGCGTACCGGCCTCTCCGGCGGTGCGGTGGCCGCGCACGGCGAGCTCGTGCTCAGCCTGGAGCGGATGAACAAGCCGCTGGCCTTCGATGCGGTCGACCGCACGCTGACCGTACAGGCCGGTATGGCGCTGGAAGCGGTGCACAACACCGCACTCGAACACGGCCTGATCTATCCGGTGGATTTCGCCGCGCGCGGTTCGTGCTCGATCGGCGGCAACATCGCCACCAATGCCGGTGGCATCCGCGTGATCCGTTACGGCAACACCCGCGAGTGGATCGCCGGCCTGAAGGTGGTGACCATGGCCGGTGAGCTGGTCGAGCTCAACAAGGGCCTGATCAAGAACTCCAGCGGCTACGACTTCCGGCAACTGCTGATCGGCTCGGAGGGGACGCTCGGTGTGATCGTCGAAGCCACCTTGAAGCTGACCGACCCGCCGCCAGCCAGCAATGTGATGCTGCTGGCGCTGCCCTCGTTCGAGGTGCTGATGCAGGTGTTCGCCGCCTTCCGCGAGCGCTTGCAGCTGCAGGCCTTCGAATTCTTCACCGACCGCGCGCTTGAGCATGTGCTGGCGCATGGCGCGCAGGCACCGTTCGACGAGGTCCATCCGTATTACGTGGTCACCGAGTTCGCGGCTGGCGATGAGGTGCAGGAAGCAGCCGCCATGGCGGCGTTTGAAGATTGCATGGAGCATGGCTGGGTCAGCGATGGCGTGGTCAGCCAGAGCGATGCGCAGGCCGCGCAGCTCTGGCGGCTGCGCGAGGGCATCACCGAAGCGGTGGCGCGCTACAAGCCCTACAAGAACGATGTCTCGGTGCGGATGTCGGCGATGCCGGCCTTCCTTGCCGAAACCCAAGCGCTGATCGGGCAGGCGTACCCGCAGTTCGAGGTGGTCTGGTTCGGCCACATCGGCGACGGCAACCTGCACATCAACGTGCTCAAGCCGGACGATACCGCCGATGCGGAGTTCCTGACCCAGTGCGAGCACGTCACCAAACTGCTGGCCGGTGTGCTTGCCCGTTTTGACGGCAGCATCTCGGCTGAACACGGGATCGGCCTGGTCAAGAAGGGCTACCTGGACAGCACGCGCAGCGCGCCGGAAATCGCACTGATGAAGGCGGTCAAACGTGCGTTTGATCCCCAAGCGCTGCTGAATCCCGGCAAGGTGTTCGACCTCTAAGGCAAGACAGGATTTCACGCAGCCTATACGCTCTCTGCTTTTCACCGCGAACGACACCCTGATGATGCGTCCGATCCTGCTTCTTGCCGTGCTCGCCCTGCCGTTGTCGGCGATGGCCTCCAGTTTTGCCGGCAGCTCTGCCGGTTCCGCCTCTGGCGCGTCGTCGGCCGGTTCGTCCAGCTCGGGCGATGACAAGATCGTGCTCGATGCGCGCGATGACGCCGCAGCCTTCGTGGCCAGCGACGGCGCGATCCGCGGTGCACGCCTGGAGGCGGCGCTGCTGCACCTGCGCGAGCAGAGCGTGGCGCAGCAGCAGGCCAGTGACATGGTGCTGGCCAGGACCCTGCTGGCCCGCTGATGCACGCAGTCGATCAGGTCCGCCGCTGGCGCTGGGCGGTCCTGATCGCGTGGTTCGCCGCGCCGTTCGCACATGCGGCGCTGCAGCTGGAGGTGCAGCCGCAGGGATTGAGCGCAGCGCAGATCGTGGCCGCCGAGCGCGTTCTGCAGCAGGTGACCACGCGTATTCCTGACGCGTGGCAGGCGCGCTTCCAGCGGCCGGTGCAGGTCCGTTGGTCGGATTCACTGCCATCGCATGTGCATGGCCGTGCCCGCAACGGCAGCATCACCCTGCAGCGCGCGTTGCTGGACACCGTGCAGGAGGGTCAGCCGCTGCCGCAGCCACTCGAAGCAGCGCTGATCCATGAACTGACCCATGTGCTGGACCGCTCGCCGCAGGGGGGCTGGTCGCGCGATGGGCGGTGGCGCGATCTGGCCGGCTGGCAGCGCCGGCCGTGGAAGCTGGGCCGGACCGGCAACGCGTTCAGTGGCCGCAGCCCGGATGCCTACGAGCGCGCAAGCCCGGCGGAGTTCCTGGCGGTCAATGCCGAGCACCTGCTGCTCGATCCCGATTACGCCTGCCGCCGGCCGGCCGTCGCTGCGTGGTTTACCGAGCACCTGGGCGCTACTGGGCGCACACCCGACTGCGATGCCCGCCTGCCGTTGATGCAGGCCGAAGAAGAGGCCGGTGCCGCGACCCTGCTCGAGCTGGATCCGGCCCGGGTCTACGCGGTCGACTACCTGCTCGCCGAAGGCAACGACCAGCTGATGAGCCGCTGGGGCCACAGCATGCTGCGGCTGGTGATCTGCGCGCCGGGGCGACCACGCGGGCCGGCCTGCCGGATGGATCTGTCCCATCATCGCGTGCTGTCCTACCGCGCCTTCGTGGGTGATGTGCAGATATCCAGCTGGCGCGGGCTGACCGGCTCCTATCCCTCCCGATTGTTCGTGCTGCCGCTCAACCAGGTCATCAACGAATACACCCAGGTGGAACTGCGTGGGCTCTCATCGGTCCCGCTGGCGCTGGATGCGCCGGACATCGCCAGCCTGCTGGAGCGTGTCGCGCAGGTGCATTGGAGCTATGACGGCCGCTATCTGTTCGTCAGCAACAACTGCGCGGTAGAGACCGGGAAGCTGCTGCAGGAAGGCGTGCCACGCCTGGCATCGCCCGGGTTGAACCGGCTCACGCCGCGCGGGCTGCTGTCCCGTCTGGAGCGCCTGGGCGTGGCGGATGCCAGCGTGCTGGCCGATCGCGGGCAGGCAACGCGGCAGGGCTACTACTTCGCCTCCGCCGAAGATCACTACCAGCAGCTGTTCGATGCGGCGCGCCAGCAGCTGCCACTTGGCACGGCAGACGTCGGCAACTGGTTGCGGCAACCGGCCAGCGAGCGTGCACGCTGGGTAGAGCAGGGCGATCTGCGCGCGACGGCCGCCCTGCTGTTGCTGGAACAGGCAGCACGGCGCCGCGAGGAACTGCGTGCGCGCGGTGTGCTGAAACGGCTGCTGGGCGATTCGGGCAACGCCGATGGCACGGCGCGCGACGCGCTGCGCGCATTGCTGGAAGACACCGGCCAGCTGATCAGTCCGGCCGCGCTTGTGCAGGGGGGCGGCTACGGGCTGCCTTCGGCGGACGAGCGGGTGCAGGCCAGCGCCGCGGCGGCGCAGCTCAGCGCCCGGGGTGTGCCGGCCTGGCAGGCGTTGCAGACACAGCTCAAACACCGCCTGCCACAGGCACAGCAACACGAACTGGCCCTGATCGACAGCAACCTGGCACGGCTTGGCGCGCGCATGCGTGCGCTGGCGCGAGAGGACGAAGGACGGGGCGCAGCGCACTGAACCGCGTGTTCAGCGATGCCCGGAAGGTCAGCGTTGCTTCACCTGCTCTCACGGCGCGGCAGGTACGATCAAGTGTTGTTGACGTAATCGCAAGGAGTCCCTCATGCGCGCATCTCCCTGGTTGTTGAGTCTGGCCATTACCGGCGCACTCGCCGCCTGCCAGCCGGCCAGTCAGAGCGGCCCCGCCGCCGATGGCGGTGAAGCGCCCCCGCCGATCGATGCGTCCACCGCCGAAGAGCGCGCGTATGCGTTCCGCTGTGGCGAGCTGGAGGTGCATGCGACCTACCGCGGTCAGGATTCGGCAACAGTAGTGGTGGGCGACCGTACCTTCCCGATGTCTTCGCAGCCTGCAGCGTCCGGCGCGAAGTACGGCGATGGTCAGGGCAATGAGTTCTGGACCAAGGGCACCACCGAAGGCAGCCTGATCCTCAACGGCGAGCCGGAACGCACCTGCACCGGCACCGGCGAGCAGGGCGGCGAAGCACCGCCGGCCAACGCCACGGCTGATGCAGCTGATGCTGCAGGCGGCTTCCGTGCGACCGGCAACGAGCCGGGCTGGCTGGCCCAGGTAGCGGCGGGTGCCTCGCCGGCGCTGCACATCGAAATGGACTACGGCGAGCGCACGCTCGAGATTGCCAGCCCCACGCAGGGCCGAGACGGCTGGTCCGGCACTGCGGCCGATGGCACGCCGGTCAAGCTGACCTTCCAGCGCACGGTGTGCCAGGACGACATGAGCGGCCAGGCCTTCGGTGCCACGGCCATGCTCACCGTCGGCGCGCGCCAGTACCACGGCTGTGGTGATTTCGCCGGCGCGCCATCGTTGGCGGCCAAGCCCTGATCCAGTTGAAGACACCGGATGCGCGCGTGCGCGTCCGGTGAGCCGTTACATGCCGCGCGGGCACGGGTTGGGCAGCGCCCGACTGTCGGCATCAAGCACGAGTTCGTTGCGGGTGCCCAGCAGCATCAGCTCGGTGTGCACCAGGCAGTTGTCGGCATGACGCCGCAGAAGCGCATTGAACAGCCCGGCGCGGTCGTCGCAGTACTCGTGGATCGCATAGGCCAATTCGCGCGCACGGTCTTCGTCGTACGCTTCTTCGCCAGCAAAGTGCTGGCAGGCGCTTTCGCGCGTCAGGAAGGCCTGCACGTCGCCGGGCATCGCGCAGTACATGCGGATGTCCTCGGCCACGAACACCTGCGCGGGAACTTCGCAGCGGGCATTGCCGTCGCTGCTGTCGGAGATCGCATCCGTGGCCGACGCATCCAGCGTCTCACTCTCCACTGCCCGCGGCGAGCACGCCGCGAGCAGCAGGAGCAGGACGATCAGTACGGACCGCTTAGTCGGCACGGCCGGCGAATTCACCGGTGGTGGTGTTGACCAGCACGCGTTCGCCGTTGGCGATGTACTCCGGCACCATGATCTCGATGCCGGTGTTGAGCTTGGCCGGCTTTGGGCGCTTGGTGGCGGTGCCGCCCTTGAGCTCCGGCGGCGTCTCGACGACTTCCAGCACCACGCTGGTCGGCAACTGCACGCCCACCGGGGTTTCGTCGATCACCTGCACATAGATGCCGGTCAGGCCATCGGTGATGTAGCCTGCATCATCGCCGAGCACGTCCGCATCGACCATGTACGGGGTGTAGTCCTCGTCATCGAGGAAGACGAAAGCGTCGCCATCCATGTACGAATAGGTCGCCTGGCGGCGCAGCAGCTCGACTTCCGGCAGGTTGTCGTCGGCATCGAAGCTGGAATCAAGCTTGTTGCCGCCGGGCACGCTGTACATGATGAAACGGAAGCGGACATTGCCGCCGCGGCCCTGCGGGGAGCTGCGTTCGATGTCGCGGATCTGGTAGACGCCGTTGTTGAATTCGACGACGTTGCCTTTCTTGATGTCGCTGGCTTTCATGGGAATGAAGGTCGGTTCGTGGAGGTGGCGGGTGCCGGAACCGGGCACCCATCGGGTTGCGTGCTCGCTTACTTCGGCGCCAGACGCACGGCGCCGTCAAGGCGGATGGTCTCGCCGTTGAGGTAGGTGTTGCCCAGGATATAGGCGACCAGGCCGGCGAAATCCTCCGGCTTGCCCAGGCGGGGCGGGAACGGGATCGAGGCGGCCAGCGATTCCTGCACGGCCGGCGGCATGCCATCCACCATCGGGGTCCAGAAGATGCCCGGGGCGATGGTCATCACGCGGATGCCGAAGCGCGACAGTTCGCGGGCCATCGGCAGGGTCATGCTGACCACGCCGCCCTTGGAGGCGGCATACGCGGCTTGGCCGATCTGGCCCTCGTAGGCGGCCACGCTGGCCGTGTTGATGATCACGCCGCGCTCGCCGTCGTCACCGGGGGTGTTGTGCTGCATGCGGTTGGCGGCAGCCTTGGCGACGTTGAAGCTGCCGACCAGGTTGACCATCACCGTGCCCTGGAAGTTGGCCAGCGGCATCGGTGCTTCTTTGCCGAGCACGCGGCCGGCACCGAGAATGCCGGCGCAGTTGATCGCGGTGTTCAGCCCGCCCAAAAAGTCGCAGGCGGCATCGATCTGCGCGGCGACGGCGGCTTCATCGCTGACGTTGGTGCGGTAGTAACGTGCATTGACCTCACCCAGCTCGGCCACGGCGGCCGCGCCCTTGTCGTCATTGAGATCGAACAGGGCCACCTTGGCGCCGTTGGCGACCAGGTGCTGGGCCACGGACAGGCCGAGGCCGGAGACACCGCCGGTGATGACGGCGCGGACAGAAGACAGCTGCATTGCACGATCCCGCTGGTTCAAGAACCGCCGATTCTAACGGAAGCGGCCGCGATCACCGTTGTGCACTGCCCACCGCGACCTTCGCGCGCAGGGCGAGGCGGCGGGCGAACTCATCCGGTGCCAGCCCCGGCGCGAACAGGAAGCCTTGGCCGACAGAGACCCCCAGCGTCTGCAGGAACTGTCGCTGCGACTCCGATTCCACGCCCTCGGCGACCAGCCCCAGCCCCAGGCTGCGGGCAATCCCGCAGACGGCCTCGCAGACCGCCACGTCCGAACGGTTGCCCGGCACGCCCTCCACGAACAGCTGGCTCAGTTTGAGCCCGTGGATCGGCAGCCGTCGCAGGTAGTTCAGCGCGCTGTAGCCTTCGCCGAAGTCGTCGATGGTGAGCAGTACACCCATCTCGCGCAGCCGGGCAAAGGTCTGCAGGGTGTCCGGGGCGTCCTCGATCAGCACCCGCTCGGTGAACTCCAGTTCCAGCGCGCTGCCGGGCAGGTGGAATTCGTCCAGCACGGCGCGCACATGCCGGGCCAGGTCTTCGCCGACGAATTGCCGGTAGGACACATTGACCGCCACCCGTACGATGCCCAGTCCCTCGTCCTGCCACTGGCGCACCTGACGGCAGGCCTCGCGCAGCACCCACAGGCCGATCCGGACGATGTCGCCGGTGCTTTCGGCATGGGCGATGAAGATATCCGGACGCAGCTCGCCCAGCTGCGTGTTGCGCCAGCGGATCAAGGCCTCGGCCGCGACCAGCTGGCCGCTGTGCAGGTTGACCTGGGGCTGGTAGACCAGATGGAACTCATCATCGTCCAGCGCGCGGTGCAGGCGGCTTTCGATCTGCAGGCGGTCATGCTGGCGCTGGGCCAGCTCGGGGGAGAACACCTGCCAGCCGTTGCGGGTGCGCCGCTTGCAGTCGTACATCGCGATGTCCGCGTTCTGGATCAGCTGCTGCGGGCGCAGACCGTCCTGCGGGGCCCGCGCAATGCCGATGCTGGTGGTCACCGGGAATTCGTCGGCACCGAAACGGAATGGGGTACTGAAGGCACGGGTGATCGCCGCAGCCAGCCGCTCGGGCTGGTCGGCCTGGTCGCGGGTATCGCAGATCACCAGGAACTCGTCGCCGCCGAAACGGGCCAGCAGCCCCTCGGTACCGATTGCCGTGGCGATGCGGCGGGTGGCATCGATCAGCAGCTCGTCGCCGGCGTTATGACCGAGCAGGTCGTTGACGGTCTTGAACCGGTCCAGATCGATGTACAGCACCGCGACCCGGCAGTGCGTCGGGTTGGCCATGCGCGTGGCCAGGTCGTTGAGCACCGCATCGCGGTTCATGATGCCGGTCAGGGGATCGGTGCGCGCCTGGATGCGCAGCGTCTCCTCGGCCTGCTTGCGCGCGGTGATGTCCTGCACCGTGCCGGCAATGCGCGCGGCATCGACATCGCCGGCCTCGGCCTCGCCGATCATCCGCACCCAGAACGAGTGACCATCGCTGCGCTGGCCCTGCAGCTCCAGCTCGAAGGAGACCTGCTTGTCGATCACCTCCAGCAGTGCCTGCTGCAGCTGCGCGCGGTCATCCAGGCGCAGGCATTCCAGCAGCTCGGCCATGTCGCGCATCGGCAGCTCCTGGCCAAGGATGCGGGTCGCCTCGTCGGTCAGGTACAGGCGTTGCAGGCCGCGATCCCATTCCCAACCACCGATGTGCGCCAGCGACTGCGCGCGGTCGAAGAGGGTGTTGTTGCGCTTGAGTTCGGTGATGTCGCTGAACAAGCCGAACACGTGGTCCGGCGCATCGCGCCCATTGCCGTACACCGGCACGTTGGTGGTGGAGATCCAGATCATCCGGCCACGCGGGCGGTGGTACAGCCCGACGATGGTGCTGCGCACGATGCGGCCGGTCTGCAGCGAGACGGCGGCCGGCCACTGTTCGCGGGTGAGCGGGTGGCCGTGCTCGTCCACACTGATCCAGTCTTCCGGCGCCAGCATCGCCTGCAGACTGCCCCCATTGCCGGCCGTGCCGAGAATGCGGTGCGCGGCCGGGTTGGCGGACACGACCCGCAACTGACGGTCGAACAGGATCACGCCCTTGTCGATGGACTCCATCAACAGCCGGTAGCGGGACTCGGCCTGCCAGCGACTGCTCAGGTCACGGGCCACGGCCACGATGCAGTGCTCGCCCTGGTGCTCGAAGCCGGCCGAATGCACTTCGACCGGGAAACGGCTGCCATCGCCGCGCATGTTGGTGACTTCGATGACGTAGGTTTCGCCCTGGCGCAGTGCCTCCCAGACCGGATCCAGATGATCGTTCGGCAGGTCCGGGTTCAACAGCTCGATCGGCTGGCCGATGATCTCCTCGCGCGGGCGGCCGTACGCGCGCACCCCCGCCTTGTTGAGATCCAGCACCACGCCATCTTCGCTCAGGATGCTGACCGGGTCGGGCACGGCGTCGAACAGGGCAGCGTACCGGCGCAGCGCCAGCTGGCGCTCATCCATGGCTTCCTGCAGCGCCTGCTGGACCTCTTCCAGCAGGCCATGCAGCTCGCCGGGCGAGCGTGCCAGTGCGCGATCCAGGGCGGCCAGCGCGTGGACGTGGGCGGTGAGGTGATCACCGACCGCAGCGTCCTTGCGCGGGCCGCCCTGTTTCATGTCGCCGCCAGGGCCTTGCCGGTTTTGCTGCCGGTCTCGCGTCCCAGGCGTGCGGCCAGCCAGCGCCCGGTGGTGGCCAGCGCGGGCAGGTCGATGCCGGTACGCATGCCGATGCCGTGCAGCATGTAGACCACATCTTCGCTGGCGACGTTGCCGCTGGCACCCTTGGCGTACGGGCAGCCGCCGGCACCGGAGACGGCCGAATCGACCACCCGCACACCTTCTTCCAGACAGGCATCGATGTTGGCCAGTGCCTGGCCATAGGTGTCGTGGAAATGCACGGCCAGCGCGGCCATCGGCAGCTCGCTGGCGACGGCCTTGAGCATCGCGCGCGCTTTGCGTGGCGTGCCGACGCCGATGGTGTCGCCGAGCGAGATTTCGTAACAGCCCATCTCATGCAGCGCGCGGGCGACGCGGACCACCTCGCTCACCGCGACGTCGCCCTGATAGGGGCAGCCGAGCACGGTGGACACATAGCCACGTACCTTGACGCCATCGGCCTTGGCGCGTTCCAGGATCGGCGCGAAGCGCGCCAGCGATTCGTCGATGCCGGCGTTGGTGTTGGTGCGGTTGAAGGTCTCAGAGGCGGCGGTGAACACCGCCACTTCCTGCACTCCCACCGCAAGCGCACGGTCGTAACCCTGTTCGTTCGGCACCAGTACCGGGTAGGCGATGCCCGGCACACGGGTGATGCCGGTGTAGACCTCGGCGGCATCGGCCAGCTGCGGCACCCAGCGCGGGCTGACGAAGCTGGTGGCTTCGATGGTGCGCAGGCCAGTGAGCGAAAGCTGGCGGATCAGCTCGATCTTGTCGGCGGTGGCGACCGGCTGGGCCTCGTTCTGCAGCCCGTCGCGCGGGCCGACCTCGACGATGCGGACGAAATCATCCATGTGCCAGCGCTCCACGAACGGAGCAGCGGACGACCAGCAGGGGGCGGGGTGGGGTAGAGATCACGGAGAGTCCTGTCAGACGAAAGGCGGCCCACGGTCCCCGGCGGGCCACGAAAGGGGGATACGCGGGATGGGCGGCAAAGCGGCCATCCCTGCGACGGTGGGCGGTCAGCCCGGGTGGTGGCAGACCACCTCGATGTTGTTGCCATCCGGGTCGAGCACGAACGCCCCGTAATAGTTCGGGTGGTAATGCTCGCGAATGCCGGGGGCACCGTTGTCGGTGCCCCCCGCTGCCAGTGCGGCGCGGTGAAAGGCATCCACGTCGGCCCGGCTGGCGGCGCTGAAGGCGATGTGCACGCCGCCATGGGCGCCCGGGGCGTTGCCGATCCAGAAGTCCGGCTTGCCGGTACGGCCGAAGCCAGCATGGTCATGGTCGCCGGTCTGGGCGGCCGATACCTGCATCACCACCGAGATGCCCAGCGGGGCCAGGGCCTGCTGGAAGAACGCCAGGCTGCGCGGAAAATCGGCGCAGCGGATGCCCACATGGTCGAGCATGACCTCTCTCCTCAGTCCTGGGTGACCCAATGGGGGGACCGCTTGTCGAGGAAGGCGCCGAGGCCCTCCTGGCCTTCGGCCGAGACCCGCAGGCGGGCGATCAGTGCCGCGTTGTCGCGGTCGGTGGCGTCGCGGTCGCGACCCAGCGCCACGCGCCGGACCAGATCCTTGGCCGAGGACGAGGCCACCGGGCCGGCCTTGTCGAGCAGGCCCAGCTGGCGCTGCACAGCCTCGTCGATGCGTTCGGGCTCGATCAGCTGGTGGACCAGGCCGATGCGCAGCGCGGTCTCGGCGTCGAAATGCTCTCCGGTGGCAAACCAGCGGCGGGCCTGGCGCGGGCCGATCGCGTCGATCACGTACGGTGAAATAACCGCCGGGAGCAGGCCCAGGCGGCTTTCGGTCAGGCCGAAGCGCGCGCTGGTGCTGGCGATGGCGATGTCGCAGCAGGCCACCAGACCGACCCCGCCACCGAACGCGGCGCCCTGCACGCGGGCGATGGTCGGCTTGGGCAGCTCGTCCAGGGTCCGCATCAGGCGGGCCAGAGCGAGCGAGTCCTGGCGGTTGTCCTCCTCGCTGGCGGCCGCCATGCCGCGCATCCACTGCATGTCCGCGCCCGCCGAGAACGAGGCGCCTTCGCCGGCCAGCACCACCGCGCGGACGTGGTCATCGCGCCCGGCGGCCTCCAGGGCGGCGGTGAGCTGGGCGATCAACGAGGCGTCGAAGGCGTTGTGCAGAGCGGGGCGGTTCAACCACAGGGTCAGTACCGAGGCGCTGCGTTCAATCCGTAGTGCATCACTCATGGGTCGGCTTGCTCCATAACATGTACAGATCATAGCGGGCCATCGGTCACGGGCAATGACGCGGCGCGGCGATGGTAGAATTGATAACCATTCCTATCATCGAGAAGGCGCTCCGTGACGTTGTCCGATCTGGCGCTGTACGACTCCGCCCTGGTGGAGTCCGTGCAGGAACTACACGCAAACGATGCGATCGCCCGCCGACTGAAGGAGCTTGGCTTCGTCAAAGGGGAAGAGGTCCGTCTGGTAGCCCGTGGTCCAGTGGGCGCCGAGCCGCTGCTGGTGCAGGTCGGGTTCACGCGCTTCGCGCTGCGCCGCAGTGAGGCGGCCCGCATCGTGGTGACCGCGCTGACGGCCCAGGAGGCCCGCGCATGAGCGCTGTGACCAACGCGCTGCGCATCGCCCTGGTGGGCAACCCCAACAGCGGCAAGACCGCGCTGTTCAACCAGCTCACCGGCAGCCGCCAGAAGGTAGCCAACTACACCGGCGTGACCGTCGAGCGTAAAGAGGGTCGCCTGCGCGCGCCGTCGGGCCGTGAGTTCGCCGTGCTGGATCTGCCGGGCGCCTACAGCCTGCAGCCGGCCAGCCTGGACGAGGCGATCACCCGCGACCTGTGCCGGGGCTTCTACCCGGGCGAGGCCGCGCCGGACGTGCTGTTGTGCGTGATCGATGCGACCAACCTGCGCCTGCACCTGCGCTTCGCGCTGGAACTGCGCGAGCTGGGCAAGCCGATGATCGTGGCGCTGAACATGGTCGATGCGGCCGAGCGCCGCGGCATCAAGATCGACGTGCCAGCGCTGGAACAGGCGCTGGGCGTGCCCGTGGTGGAAACCGTGGCGGTGCGCCGCAACGGCGCGGCCAAGCTGGTCGAGCGCCTGGATGCGATGGTGCCGCACCTGCAGGCCCCGGTGGCGGTGCCCGCTGCCGAGACCGATTACCACGCCCGGGTGCGCGACATTCTTGGCAGCGCGGTGAGCATGCCCACGCGCACGGCCAAGATCGATGACGCGCTGGACCGCTGGCTGCTGCACCCGGTGTTCGGGCTGCTGACCCTGGCCGTGGTGATGTTCCTGATCTTCCAGGCCGTCTACGCCTGGGCGACGCCGGTCATGGACCTGATCGAGGCCGGCACCGGTGCGCTCGGTGAGTGGGTGGGTGGCGCGTTGCCGGAAGGCCCACTCAACAGCCTGCTGACCGACGGCATCATCGCCGGCGTCGGCGGGGTGATCATTTTCCTGCCGCAGATCCTGATCCTGTTCGCCTTCATCCTGGCCCTGGAGGAGTCTGGCTACCTGCCGCGTGCCGCCTTCCTGCTGGACCGCATGATGGCCGCGGCCGGTCTGTCCGGGCGTTCCTTCATCCCGCTGCTGTCCAGCTTCGCCTGCGCGGTGCCGGGCATCATGTCCACCCGCAGCATCCAGGACCCGCGCGACCGGCTTGCCACCATTCTGGTCGCGCCGCTGATGACCTGTTCGGCGCGCCTGCCGGTGTACGCGCTGCTGATCGGCGCTTTCATCCCGCAGAAGCAGATCTGGGGCGTGTTCAACCAGCAGGGCCTGGTGTTGTTCGGCCTGTATGCCGCCGGCATCCTCAGCGCGCTGCTGATGTCCTGGACCATGAAGAAATGGCGCCGCGACAAGAGCGAGCACCCGCTGATGCTGGAATTGCCGTCCTACCGCATCCCGCACCCGCGCGATCTGGCGGTCGGGCTGTACGAGCGCGGCATGATCTTCCTCAAGCGCGTCGGCGGCATCATCCTGGCGCTGACCATCCTGCTGTGGTTCCTGCTGTCCTTCCCGGGCGCCCCCGAGAACGCGACCATGCCGGCGATCGACTACAGCTTCGCCGGGCAGATCGGTCACGCCATGGCCGTGTTCTTCGCGCCGCTGGGCTTCAACTGGCAGATCTGCATCGCGCTGATCCCGGGTCTGGCCGCGCGTGAAGTGGCGGTGGCCTCGCTGGCCACCGTGTATGCGCTGTCCGCCGCCGATGACGACGCTGCCAGCCAGGCGCTGACCCCGCTGATCAGCGATGGCTGGTCGCTGGCCACCGCGCTGTCGCTGCTGGTCTGGTACATCTACGCCCCGATGTGCATCTCCACGCTGGCCACGATCAAACGTGAGACCAACTCGTGGAAGCAGATGGGCTTTGCCACGTTTTACCTGTTCGCGGCTGCCTACATCGCCTCGCTGATCACCTACCAGGTGACCGTGGCCCTGGGCGGCGGCTGATGGAGACCGGGCTGCTGCTGCAGTACGCCGTGATCGCGCTGGCCGTGGTGGTCAGCGCGTGGGTGGTGATGAAGAAGCAGTTCCCGGGCACCGTGCGCAGGCTGCGCGGGGCGATCGCGCTGGGGCTGGTGAAGCCGCAGCGCGCCGCCTGGTTGCAGGCGCTGGGCCGGAAGATCGCGCCACCGGTCACCGGTGGCGGCGGGGCGTGTGGTGGATGCGACAGTTGCGGGCCGAGCCCGCCAAAGCAGCACTGAGCCGTACCAAAACCGCTTGTGCAGCCGCGCCACCACCCGCTAGCCTGCAGGCATGACTACCTCTCCCCTACGTTTGCTCATCCACGGTGCCTCCGGCCGCATGGGCCAGGCGCTGCTCCGGCTTGCCGCTGACAGCCCCGCCCTGCAGGTTGTCGCTGCCGTGAACCGCCGCTCACCCGCCCAGCGCGTGGTTGAGGGCGTGCCGCATTTCGCCAGCAGTGAGCTGGCCGGTGCCCCCCAATTCGATGTCGCCATTGATTTCAGCCTGCCCGAGGGCTTCGACCCGGTATTGGCACTGTGTGTGGAGCGGGGCGCGGGTTTCGTGTCGGGTACCACCGGCATCAGCGAGGCGCAGCGCCAGGCGCTGATCCAGGCCGCGGGCCGGATTCCGCTGGTCTGGGCCTCCAACTTCAGCCTCGGCGTGGCGGTGCTGGATGAACTGGTCGAGCGCGCGGCAGCGGCGCTGGCCGGCTGGGACTGCGACATCGTCGAATCCCACCACACCCAGAAGAAGGACGCGCCCTCCGGCACGGCCCTCACGCTGGGCGCGGCGGCGGAGAAGGGGGGGGCGCAGCCGCACTACGCCAGCCTGCGTGCGGGCGACATCGTTGGCGAGCACCTGGTCCAGTTCACTGGCCTGGGCGAGCGTATCGAGCTGACCCACCGTGCGACCAACCGGGACATCTTTGCCCGTGGGGCCCTGTTTGCGGCCAGCCAATTGCCGGGCCGTGCGCCGGGCAGTTACCGGGTCCGTGATCTGCTGGACGGGGCCACGCCGCCGCCTGCCGTCTGAATGGGCAGGAAGGCGCGCGCCTGAACCGGCGCTGCGCCTTCTGTCAGGCTGAACAGGGCAATTGCACGCGGATACTGGCGTCGCACCCGGCTTCCCTTTACAATTCCCGCTCGCCGAATCACGACAGCCGGACCGGTCCAGAACCGCAGTCCGCGCTTTTTTGCAGCCGCTTTTTCGTGAAGCGCAGGCGTGACTTCGGTGACCCCTCGGTAGCCAAAGTGAGATTCCCGTGACCCAAGCCGCAATCCTCGTCCTCGAAGACGGCACCGTATTCGAGGGCGAATCCGTAGGCGCGCCCGGCCTGTCCGTCGGTGAGGTGGTGTTCAACACCGCCATGACCGGTTATCAGGAAGTGTTGACCGATCCTTCCTACGCCCGGCAGATGGTCACGCTGACCTACCCGCATATCGGCAACACCGGCATGACCGACCAGGACGATGAAGCGGCCAAGGTGTGGTCGGCCGGTCTGATCGTGCGCGATGTGCCGCGCCGCCCGAGCAACTGGCGCAGCCAGGTGTCGCTGCAGGATTGGCTGATCCAGCGCGGCGTGGTGGCCATCTCCGGCATCGATACCCGCATGCTGACCCGCATCCTGCGCGAGCGCGGCGCCCAGAACGGTGCGCTGATGGCCGGCGAAGGGCTGAACGTGGAGACGGCGCTGGAAGCGGCGCGTAAGTTCCCGGGCCTGAAGGGTATGGATCTGGCCAAGGTGGTCAGCACCGACAAGCGTTACACCTGGAGCGAGGGCCAGCTGGATCTGGACAGCAACGCCTTCGTCAACGCCGCACCGCGCTTCAAGGTGGTGGCCTATGACTTCGGCGCGAAGCTGAACATCCTGCGCATGTTGGCCGAACGCGGCTGTGAGCTGACCGTGGTACCGGCGCAGACCCCGGCGGCCGAAGTGCTGGCGATGAACCCGGACGGGGTGTTCCTGTCCAACGGCCCGGGCGATCCGGAACCGTGCGACTACGCCATCGCCGCGATCAAGACCTTCCTCGAGAAGAAGGTGCCGGTCTTCGGCATCTGCCTGGGCCATCAGCTGCTGGCGCTGGCCTCCGGTGCGAAGACGGTCAAGATGGGCCATGGCCACCACGGCGCCAACCATCCGGTCCAGGACCTGGACGGTGGCCGCGTCATGATCACCTCGCAGAACCATGGTTTTGCGGTCGATGAGGCCTCGCTGCCGTCCACCCTGCGCGTGACCCACCGCTCGCTGTTCGACGGCACCAACCAGGGCATCGCCCGCACCGATGTGCCGGCGTTCTCGTTCCAGGGTCACCCGGAAGCCTCGCCGGGCCCGCACGATGTCGGTCCGCTGTTCGACCGTTTCGTGACCCTGATGACCGAGGCCAAGGCGTGATGCGCAGCCCCGCGCTGCTGCTCTCGCTGTTGTGCTTCACCGGCGTGGCCCAGGCCGCGCCGGCTACGGATGCGCAGGTGCAGGCGGTGGTCCAGTCGCTGGGCCTGGGCACACTGGGCACGGACATGGCCAAGCTGATGGTCGACAACGTGCCCGCGCTCAATGCGCTGCCCGAGACCGATCGGCAGTGCGCCCATGCGCCGATCAAGCGCCTGCTCGACGCGCAGTTCCGTCGCTCGGTGATCTCCGGCCTTGGCAACGACGGCGACCAGGTGATTGCGGAGTGGTCGCGTTTCCTGGGGACCCCCGGGGGCAAGAGTCTCTCCTCGGCCTTCGCTGCTGCCAATCCATCGACGATCGCCGAAAAGACCAACGCGGATCTGAGTGAAACCGAGCGCGCCGAGGTGGCTGCGTTCCTGGGCAGCCCGGCCTACACCCGCTTCATCGCCACGCTCGACATCGAATCGGAGCTGCCCGACGACATCGGCGTGCAGCTGGCGAAAGGACTGCAGGACCAGTGCCGGATCGCGCTGAACCCCGACGATATTTCCTGATCGACAGCGTGCGATCACCCCCATCTGCCTCGCTGTCCAGACTTAGAGAAGACAATGCCCAAGCGCACTGACCTTAAAACCATCCTCATCATCGGTGCTGGCCCGATCGTCATCGGCCAGGCCTGTGAGTTCGACTACTCTGGCGCGCAGGCCTGCAAGGCGCTGCGCGACGAGGGTTACCGCGTGGTGCTGGTCAACAGCAATCCGGCCACCATCATGACCGACCCGGAGATGGCCGACGCCGTCTACATCGAGCCAATCAACTGGCAGACGGTCGAGAAGATCATCGCCAAGGAAAAGCCCGATGCGCTGCTGCCGACCATGGGTGGCCAGACCGCGCTGAACTGCGCGCTGGACCTGGCCGACCACGGCGTGCTGGAGAAGTACAACGTCGAACTGATCGGCGCCAAGCGCGATGCGATCCGCATGGCTGAAGACCGCGAGCTGTTCCGCGTGGCCATGGGCGAGATCGGCCTGGAGTGCCCGTCGGCTGCGGTCGCGCACACGCTGGAAGAGGCGATCGAGATCCAGACCCGCGTCGGCTACCCGACCATCATCCGCCCCAGCTTCACCCTGGGCGGCAGCGGTGGCGGCATCGCCTACAACCGCGAAGAGCTGGTCGAGATCGTGACCCGCGGCCTGGAACTGTCGCCGACCACCGAAGTGCTGGTGGAAGAATCGGTGCTGGGCTGGAAGGAATTCGAGATGGAGGTGGTGCGCGACACCGCCGACAACTGCATCATCGTCTGCTCGATTGAAAACCTGGACCCGATGGGCGTGCATACCGGTGACTCGATCACCGTGGCCCCCGCCCAGACCCTGACCGACAAGGAATACCAGCGCCTGCGCGATGCCTCCATCGCCGTGCTGCGCAAGATCGGCGTGGATACCGGCGGCTCGAACGTGCAGTTCGGCATCAGCCCGACCACCGGCCGCGTGGTCGTGATCGAAATGAACCCGCGCGTGTCGCGTTCCTCGGCGCTGGCCTCCAAGGCCACCGGCTTCCCGATCGCCAAGGTCGCGGCCAAGCTGGCCGTCGGCTACACCCTGGATGAATTGAAGAACGAAATCACCGGCGGCCTGACCCCGGCCTCGTTCGAGCCGTCGATCGATTACGTCGTCACCAAGATCCCGCGCTTCGCCTTCGAGAAGTTCCCGGCGGCGGATGCACGCCTGACCACCCAGATGAAATCGGTGGGCGAGGTGATGGCGATGGGCCGCACCTTCCAGGAGTCGCTGCAGAAGGCGCTGCGTGGCCTGGAAACCGGCAAGATCGGCCTGGACCCGACCGGTCTGGACCTGTCCAACGAGGATGACATCACCACGCTCAAGCGCGAGCTCAAGGCCCCGGGCCCGGAGCGTCTGTTCTTCGTGGGTGACGCGTTCCGCGCCGGTTTCAGCGTGGAAGAGGTGTTCGCGCTGTCGCACATCGACCCGTGGTTCCTGGACCAGATCGAAGAGATCATCCAGGCCGAGGCCGAGGTGGCCGCCGATGGCATCGACGCGCTGGACGCCGTGCGCCTGCGCAAGCTCAAGCGCGCCGGCTTCTCCGACGCCCGCCTGGCCGAGCTGACCGGGACCAACGAAGCGGCCGTGCGCGCACTGCGTCGTGCCCACAAGGTGCGCCCAGTGTACAAGCGCGTGGATTCCTGCGCCGCCGAGTTCGCCACCAGCACCGCGTATCTGTACTCGACCTACGAGGACGAGTGCGAAGCGGCACCGAGCAACCGCGACAAGATCATGATCCTGGGCGGCGGTCCGAACCGTATCGGCCAGGGCATCGAGTTCGACTACTGCTGTGTGCACGCCGCGCTGGCGCTGCGCGATGATGGCTTTGAAACCATCATGGTCAACTGCAACCCGGAAACCGTCTCCACCGATTACGACACCTCCGACCGTCTGTACTTCGAGCCGCTGACGCTGGAAGACGTGCTGGAGATCGTCGAGCTCGAACAGCCCAAGGGCGTGATCGTGCAGTACGGCGGCCAGACCCCGCTCAAGCTGGCGCGCGCGCTGGAAGCCAACGGCGTGCCGGTGATCGGCACCTCGCCGGACTCCATTGATCTGGCCGAAGATCGCGAGCGCTTCCAGCAGCTGGTCGACAAGCTCGGCCTGAAGCAGCCGCCGAACCGCATCGCCCGCAACGACCAGGAAGCGCTGCTGCTGGCCCGCGAAATCGGCTACCCGCTGGTGGTGCGCCCGAGCTACGTGCTGGGCGGCCGTGCGATGGAAATCGTCTACGGTGAATCCGATCTGGCGCGCTACGTCCGCGATGCGGTGAAGGTCTCCAACGATTCGCCCGTGCTGCTGGACCGCTTCCTGGACAACGCCGTGGAAGTGGACGTGGACATCATTGCCGACAAGGACGGCAACGTGCTGATCGGCGGCGTGATGGAGCACATCGAAGAAGCCGGCGTGCATTCGGGCGATTCGTCCTGCTCGCTGCCGCCGTACTCGCTGTCGGCTGAAACCCAGGCCGAGTTGCGTCGCCAGGTGGTGGAGCTGGCCAAGGCCCTGAACGTGGTCGGCCTGATGAACACCCAGTTCGCGATCCAGGCCGGCGAGAACGGCGAAGACATCGTCTACCTGCTGGAAGTGAACCCGCGTGCCTCGCGCACCGTGCCGTTCGTCTCCAAGGCCACCGGCATGCCGCTGGCCAAGATCGCCGCGCGCTGCATGGCCGGCAAGACGCTGGCCGAGCAGGGCGCGACCAAGGAAATCGTGCCGGGCTACTACTCGGTCAAGGAAGCAATCTTCCCGTTCGCCAAGTTCCAGGGCGTCGATCCGATTCTCGGGCCGGAGATGCGCTCCACCGGTGAGGTGATGGGCGTGGGCCGCAGCTTCAGCGCCGCCTTCGCGCGTGCGCAGGAAGCTGGTGGTATCAAGGCGCCGCCGCTGGGCAAGGCGTTCGTGTCGGTCCGTGATCCGGACAAGAAGCGCGTGCTGCCGGTCGCCAAGGCACTGGTCGAGCGCGGCTACACCCTGGTCGCCACCCGTGGCACCGGCGCGTGGCTGCAGGAGCACGGCATGACCTGCGAAATCGTCAACAAGGTGGTCGAAGGCCGTCCGCACATCGTCGATTCGATCAAGAACGGCGAGATCGTCTACATCGTCAACACGACCGAAGGTCGCGCGGCGATCAACGACTCGTTCTCGATCCGTCGCGAAGCGCTCCAGCATCGCGTGACCTATTCGACCACCATCGCCGGCGCCATGGCGCTGGTGCAATCACTGGAATTCCGCGGTACCGGCCCGGTCTGGTCGCTGCAGGAACTGCACAAGGAGTTGAACGCATGAGAGCACCGATCACCCTGAAGGGCGCGCAGCGTCTGCGCGAAGAGCTTGACCACCTGAAGTCGGTCAAGCGCCCGAAGGTCATCGCGGCGATCGCCGAGGCGCGCGAACACGGCGATCTCAAAGAGAACGCCGAGTACCACGCCGCGCGCGAAGAGCAGGGCTTCATCGAAGGCCGCATCAAGCAGCTGGAAGGTGAGCTCTCGCATGCCGAGATCATCGACATCACCAAGCTCAACGCCGGCAGCAAGGTGGTGTTCGGCGCCACCGTCGAGCTGTCGGACGTGGAGAGCGAGGAAGAGAAGCGCTACCAGATCGTGGGCGACCTGGAAGCGGACATCAAGCTGGGCCTGATCGCGATCTCCTCGCCGCTGGCCCGTGCCTTGATCGGCAAGCTGGAAGGCGATGCGGTCACCATCGACGCGCCGGCCGGCCAGCGCGAGTACGAAATCGTCAGCGTCCAGTACCTGGACTGACGGCGATGGCCACGGCGACGTTGTTGCTGCCGGCGCGCAGCCGGTTTCCGGCGGCGCCGTTGCCCGATGACGTCGCCAAGGCGCTGGGGCGTGCGCAGCGCCGCAGCGCCGAGGCAGGCGAACGCGCCCAGCTGCGTCGGCATTTCCAGACGCAGCCGGACGCGTGGTCTGCCGCAGCCCTGACCCGCCAGCTGGATGTCGGCGATGCCGACCAATCCGTGTGGCTGCGGGCCGATCCGGCCAATGTGGTGCCGGACATGCATGGCGCACGCCTGATGGGGCACGGGGATACCCTGCGCCCCGATCTGGCCGATGTGATGCAGCTGCTGCCCGCGTTGCAGCCGTTGTTTGCCGGCTACGGCTTCGTGCTGGATGCACCGGTGCCGTCGCGCTGGTATCTGCGCTTGCCGCCAGGCACCACGCTGCCCGTCTTCGCCGAGCCCGATGAAGTGCTCGGCGATGATCTGTTTGCCCATCTGCCCGAAGGCGATGCAGGCCGCCGTTGGCGCGCCCTGCTGACCGAAGCGCAGGTGGTGTTGCACCAGCACGAGTGGAACCAGCAGCGCGTGGCCGACGGCAAACGTGCGATCAACTCGCTGTGGTTCTGGGGTGGCGGTGAGCTGCCCGAACGCGTGACCACCGCGCATGCCCAGGTCCGCAGCCGCGATGCGCTGCTGCAGGCGCTGGCCAAGGCTGCGGGTCTGCAGGCCGATGGCGAGCAGACCGTGGATGCCTTGGTGGACCTGCGTCAGCTGCGTTCGATGGAACAGCTGGGCAATGAGGCGATCCGCCCGTTGCTGGCGGCGATCGCGCGCGGGGAATTGAAGCGGCTGGTGCTGGATTTCGAGGACGGCGCCCGCGTGGAGGTCGACAAGACCCAGCGCTGGCGGTTCTGGAAGAAGCCGGTGCAGCTGCACGACCTCTGAGTGCGTCGCGAAGGACAGCCGGCCAGCGGCCGGCTCTACCGGTAGCGGGGCGGTATCATGCTCGCGAACGTCATCGATCGAGCCTGTTTTGACCCAGTCTGAAGCACCCCGTATCCAGCGCCGCCCTGCCGCCGCCGTCGGCGAGTGGCCGTCCTCCATGTTGCCGTTGCTGCAGCGGTTGTACGCCGCGCGCGGGGTGACCGATGCCGCGCAGGCCCAGCCGAAGCTGGCCCAGCTGCATGCGCCGGATCTGCTGGGCAGCATGCAGGCCGCGGTAACGCTGCTGGCCGATGCGATCGCCAACAACGAACGCATCCTGATCGTCGGCGATTTCGACTGCGATGGTGCCACCGCCTGTGCGGTCGGGGTGCGCGGTCTGCGCATGCTCGGCGCGCGCGATGTGGTACACGCGGTGCCCAACCGCATGCTGCATGGCTATGGGCTGTCGCCATCGCTGGTGGCCGAGCTGGCCCCGCTCAATCCGGGCCTGCTGGTCACGGTCGACCATGGCATCGCCTGCCATGCCGGCGTCAACGCGGCCAAGGCGCTGGGCTGGAAGGTGCTGGTCACCGATCACCATCTGCCGGGCGAACATCTGCCGCCGGCCGATGCGATCGTCGACCCCAACATCAGCGGCGATGCGTTCCCCAGCAAGGCACTGGCCGGCGTCGGGGTGATCTTCTATGTATTGATGGCGCTGCGCCGCCACCTGCGCGATCAGGGCGCGTATGCCACGGCACCAGAGCCGGATCTGCTGACCCTGCTGGACCTGGTCGCGGTGGGCACCGTCGCCGATCTGGTCGCGCTGGATGACAACAACCGTGCCCTGGTCTCGGCCGGCCTGCGCCGGCTGCGCAGCGGCAAGGGCTGCGTCGGCCTGCAGGCGCTGATCGAGGCCAGTGGGCGTGACGCCTCGCGGCTGACCGGCAGTGACATCGGTTTCGCGCTCGGGCCACGGTTGAACGCCGCTGGCCGGCTGGAAGACATGGCGCTGGGCATCGAGCTGCTGCTCACCGAAGACCGCGCCCACGCGCGTGAGATCGCCACGACGCTGGAGTCGATCAACACCGAGCGCCGTGCGGTCCAGCAGCTGATGACCGACGACGCAGAACTGGCGGTGTCCCGTGCGGTGCTCAGCGCCGAGGGCGTGCGCCCGGTTGCGGCCTGCCTGTTCGATGCCGAATGGCATCCGGGCGTAGTGGGGCTGGTGGCGTCCAAGATGAAGGATCGCCTGCATCGCCCGGTGATCGCCTTCGCACCTTCAGAGCCGGGCGGCGATTCGCTGCGTGGCTCGGCGCGCTCCATTCCCGGCTTCCATATCCGTGACGCGCTGGCCCTGGTCAACGCGGCGCACCCGGGCTTGATCGACAAGTTTGGTGGTCACGCCATGGCCGCCGGCCTGAGCCTGCCGCACGCGCAGCTGGCCGCGTTCGAGCAGGCCTTCGTGGAGGTGGTGGAGCGCACGCTGGATCCACTGTCGCTGCAACAGCTGCTGCTGACCGACGGCGAGCTGTTGCCGCAGGAATTGGACTTTGCCCACGCCGAGGCGCTGCGCCTGGCCGGGCCGTGGGGACAGGGCTTCCCGGAACCGTTGTTCGATGGTCACTTCCAGGTCGCGCGCTGGCAGGTGCTCAAGGAGAAGCACCTGAAACTGAGCCTGCGCGTGCCGGGCCGTGCCGAACCGGTCAGCGCCATCCACTTCAGCGGCTGGACCGGCAATGCGCCGGCCAACCATGTCCATATCGCGTACCGGCTGGTCAGCGATGACTACCGTGGCGGCGGCGCGATCCAGCTGATCGTGGAGCACTGCGCCGACGCGTGACCGGGCGGGTTCGGCTTACTCGCGTACCTGCGTCACCAGTGTCGGCATCTCCCAGGCGCCGCCAGCGGCGACCAGGCGGCACAGCCCGGTGCTGCTCTCTTCCGTCCTGACGAACTGCGTGCCGGTCCAGCCCCAGGTGGTGGAGTACCAGCAATCGCCAAGGCCACGGCCCTTGTGCGCCTCCTGGATGGTGCGGACCTCATCACCGACCGCTGCCGTGGTGACCAGCCGCGGCTGGTACGGCGCGCGGTCGTTGATCACCCAATAGCCGTCACCGGTGTTGTACGCGCCGCGCCAGCAGCTCAGCGAGACCAGCAGTTTGTCGGCGCTGAGCCGCTGCACCGTCAGCGCTTCGGGTTCCTCGCCGGGTGACAGGCTGCCGCTGGGTCCCAGCGCTTCGCAATCGTCGGCCGACGTCACTGCTGTGAGGGCGGCACGCAGCGCCGGCGATGCGGCCAGCGCAGTGTCCGCCGGGCGGGTTGCCACCGGCGTGCCCAGCTGCACGACCGGCACCGGCAGTGCGGGCGGCACCGAGGATTCGGCGAGGGTGCCCTTGCGCATCAACGCGCCGGGTGTGCCAAGGCGACCCTGGAACGCATCCATCTTCAACAGCACGGCCGAGGCGCCCTGATCGGAGACCGTCCAGCGCGCGCCATCGTCGCCGATCAGCTCGATGCGGCTGTTGCGCGTCAGTGAGCCGAGCAGGGCGGTGAGCTGCTTCGCGGAAAAAGTGGCGGTGCCCTCGGCGGCATCGAACTGCATCGGGCCCAGCGAGGTGCCATTGATCTGCAGGCTGAGCCGCTGGGTGGCGGTGTTGTCGTCGTACTGGCCGAGCATCAGTTCCGCCTGCACGGGCTGGTGCGGTCCGCCCGCGCGGGTGAGCAGGATCGAGACCGGATCGCCGCCATTGTCATCGGCCTGATAACCGGCGGCGCGGCAGGTACGGGTGTTGTCGCAGGCCAGCGTCCAATCGTGGTGGGTGAACGTCACGCCCTCGATGGGGGCGGCGTAACCGGGCAGGGTGAGCCCCATCAACAGCGGGGCGGTCAACAACAGGCGCATGCGGCATCCTTGGTCCATCAATCCGTGGAGGGCGATCTTGGCCCAGCACGGATGAGGCGTCCATGACCGGAACAGGCGATTGCCGCCGCTCAACCCCGTTCTCGTGCGCCGTGCGTTCAATGAGGTGTCATCGAATCAGGAGCGTCACATGGGACTCGCACTGCGCAGTATCAGTCTGCTCGCGCTGCTGTGCTGGCAGCTGCCCAGCGTGCACGCCCAGCCGCGGCGGTTGCCGCCGCCACGACCACCGATCCTGCAGGTGGCCGGCGCCGAGGTGCCGGTGCGGCTGACCGAGGCCCGTATCGACAGCCGTGTCATGGCGGGGCTGGGTGAAACCACGATTGAGTTGACCTTCCACAATCCCAACGCGCGGGTGCTGGAAGGGCGGCTGGCATTTCCGCTGGCCGCGGGCCAACAGGTGGCCGGGTTCGCACTGGATATCGACGGTGAGCTGCGCGACGCGGTGCCGGTCCCCAAGGCGCAGGGCCGCCAGGTGTTCGAGGCGATCGAGCGCCGCCAGGTGGATCCGGGGCTGCTGGAACAGACCGCCGGCAATCAGTTCCGGCTGCGGCTCTATCCCATCCCGGCGCGTGGTGAGCGTCGCGTCCGTCTGGTGTTGCGCGACAGCCTGCCGACCGTCCCGCAGGGCCTGCAGTGGTCACTGCCCGTGTTCTTTGCACGCCAGGCCGAGCAGGTAACGGTGAAGCTCGAGGCCAGCGGGACGGGCAAGCCGGTCGCCGTTGGCGCCAATCCACTGGGATTCACAGTGAAGACTGGCGCCTATGCGGCGCAGTGGCAGGGGCGGGGCGCGGATCTGCCTGCACAGCTGCAGTGGAACCTTCCGCTCGCGCGCAGCACTGACGTGGTCACCGGTCTGCATGAGGGGCAGCGCTATCTGCTGGCCAGCGTGCCGGTTCGCACGTCCACCGCGCCGCGCGTTCTGCCTCGGCGCATCGGCCTGCTCTGGGATGCATCGGGCTCGGCAGGTTCACGCGACCGCGCGGCCGAACTGGCGGTACTGGATCGCTACTTCCAGGCCCTCGGCACCGGCCAGGTCCAGTTGACCGTGCTGCGTGACCGCAGCGAAACGCCGCGGGAGTTCACCGTCAACAAGGGCGACTGGTCAGCACTGCGCGAGTACCTGCAGGCACTGCCCAACGATGGCGCCAGTGCGCTGGGCGACTGGATGCCGAATCCCGCCATCGGCGAGTACCTGCTGGTCAGCGACGGCCTGGCCAACTACAGCAGCCAGACGTTGCCCACGCTGTCGCCCGATCAACGCCTGTATGCGCTGAGCGGCGCTGGTGCGAAGACCGACACCCCGCGCCTGCGCGCCTGGACCGGCGCCCATCATGGTCAGCTGCTGCAGGTGAGCAATGAGGCGGACGTGGCTGGCGTAATGCCGCTGCTGCTCCAGCAGCCGGTTGAGGTGGCCGAGGTCGTGGCGCGTGGCGTGGAGGACGTGAACGTGGATGCCGCCAGCGCCACACAGGGCTGGATCCGCATCACCGGCCGCGTGCTGCGTCCCGATGCGACGGTGCTGCTGTCTCTGCGCGGTGGCGGAAGTGATCCACAACCGATCACGCTCAGCCTCGCGAACGCACGGGGGATGGACGGCGGCCTGGTCGCGCACGCGTGGGCGAATGCCCGCTTGGCCACGCTCGCCGCTGACCCGGCCGGGACGCCAGCGTCCAAGCTGCTGGCCCAGCAGTTCGGTGTGGTGACCGCCGATACCTCGCTGCTGGTTCTTGAAACGTTGGACGACTACCTGCGTTACGGGATCCGTCCGCCGGCACCCCTGCGCGCCGCCTACGACCAGCGCCATGCAGTGACGGTGGCCGACGCGGCGACCGAGCGGAAGCGCCGCCTGGATGGCATCGCCCGCCAGTTCGCCGAGCGCGAGCAGTGGTGGAATACCCGCTGGCCCAAGAATGCGCCACCGCGACCCAAGCCGGAATCGCGGTCCGACGCCGCACCGGTCGCCATGGCGATGGCGCCGCCACCGCCGGCACCTGCGGCGCCGATGGCGCTGGATCGGGTTGAGCTCACCGCCTCGGCGGTTGCCGATGAGGCGGAGGCCACTACCGAGCGCCGCGCCAAATTGGCACCGAAGACCAACAGCGGCCAGATCACCCTGACCCTGGCGCCGTGGGCGCCGGATTCGGCCTATGCCCGCCGCCTGCGCGACGCCACGCCCGCCCAGCTGTATCCGCTGTACCTGCAGGAGCGCGAACAACACGCCGGCAGCAGTGCGTTCTATCTGGACGTGGCCGATCTGCTGCTGGCCAGCGGGCAACGTGATCTCGCCCTGCGGGTGCTGTCCAATCTGGCTGAGATGCAGCTGGAGAACCGTCACGTGCTGCGCGTGCTCGGCTACCGGCTGATGCAGGCCAAGGCGCCGGCGCTTGCCGTGCCGGTGTTCCGGCAGGTGCTGGCGATGGGCGAGGAGGAGCCACAGAGTTTCCGTGATCTCGGCCTGGCGCTGGAAGCGGCGGGGGAGTACCAGGCGGCGGTGGCATCCCTGTATGAAGTGGTGGTGCGGCCGTGGGATGGCCGCTTCGACGGCATCTCGTTGATCGCGCTGGATGAACTGACCCGGCTCATCGTGCGCGAGCGCGTCGATGCCTCGGCCATCGACCCGCGCCTGCGCCGGGCGATGCCGTTGGACCTGCGCGTGGTGCTGAGCTGGGACAGCGACAACAGCGACATGGACCTGTGGGTCACCGACCCCAACGGCGAGCGCGCCTACTACGGCAACCGGCTGACCTACCAGGGCGGGCAGATGTCGCAGGACTTCACCGGCGGCTATGGCCCGGAGCAGTTCTCGTTGCGTGATGCCAAGCCGGGCACCTACAAGATCGAAGCGAACTACTTCGGCAGCCGCGAGCAGGTGGTCACGGGTGCCACCACCTTGATGCTGCGCCTGAGCACCAAGTGGGGCAGCCGCGACCAGCGCGACCAGCAGGTCACGCTGCGCTTGAAGGACCGGGCGGAGACGGTGCTGGTCGGGGAGTTCGAGGTGAAGTGAGCGCCGGCGTGGTGCAGGAGGACGTCGCGCGGTGTGCCGCCAGCGGCCAATACCCCGCCAAGGCGATAATCCTCAGTCCTGGGGCACTGCCTGCGTGACCGACAACGCTCACCGCTGCCGGCGCAGTCCGAAAAGAGGACGCAGCCAGCCGATGCGCCGGATCAGCACTTCGTTCAGCAGCAGGCAGCCCGCCACCGTCCCGGCCAAGACCAGCAGCGGCTCCCACCACGGCCCAAGATGCAGCGGCTTTAGCCCGAACAGCAGCGCGATGATCAGGCTCTGGTGCAGGATGTACCAGGGATACACCGCCTCGGTGCAGTACGGCAGCCAGCGGAATGGGCGATCCAGGTACACCTTGGCCCAGCCGAGCAGGGTCAGCAGCACGGCCCACAGGTACAGCGACTGGCTGGCCATCACCTGCACCGTCCAGATGCTGTCCGGCCACTGCCGCAACAGGGAATCGGCCGGCAACACCCGCCCCAGGATGCGGATGCCGAAGTACCAGCACGCCGCAAAGACCGCCACCCCCAGGGTGAGCCGGCGCAGCTCGACCACGCGTGCCCAGAACGGGGTGGCGCGGGCGAGCAGATAGCCGGCCAGGAATACCGTGCCGTACTTGGCGTGCTGGTACCAATCGCCGAACAGCAGGTTGGTGGAGGGAAACCGGGGATCGAGCCAGGCCACCCAGCCGAAGGAGAGCAGCGAGGGCAATCCGATCAGCATCGGCGCCGGCGCCCGGGCGTAGCGCTCCACCGCGCGGCGCACCGCAGGGGTCTCCAGCACCGGCATCAGCAGCGCCAGCAGCAGTGTGTACACCCACAGGTAGGCCAGATACCACAGGTGGTTCCAGGTGATGCGCAGTTGCCACCCGGCGAACGTGTCCTGGGGCCAGGCAGGCATCTGCCAGTAGCGCAGCAGGAAGGCGCCGAAGCCGGGTTCGATACGTCCGTTGGTGAGCGCCTCGGCGTAAGGCTGGATCGGCACCACGACGAACATTCCGAACAGCAGCGGCAGCAGCAACCGCCACGTGCGCAGCACGGCAAAGCGCGCGATGTGCACCTCTGGGCGCATCAAGGCGATGGCGATACCCGAAAGCAGGAACAGCAGCTGCATCCGCCATCGGTTGACCAGCAGCATCGGCCATTGCAGCCACTCGGCGGTGTAGTCGCTCTTGAGATGGAAGCCCCAGCCATCCACGTAGGCCATGGCGGTGTGATAGAGGATGAGCAGGGCGAAGGCGAGCACGCGCAGGGCGTCGATGTCGTGGCGGCGTGGCATGGTCGGGACAGCGAAGGAAGGAGCGTCCACGTTGCGCAGTCGCTGCGCGGTCCGCCATGCCAAAGGGAGCTGCCGTCGGCGCCAAGTGACGAATGGCGGTCGCCAAGGGACGGGTGGGGCGCACTACCATGCGGGGATGAGACACCCTGACGACCCTTTGCAAATGGATGATTCAATGGCGAACGGACGTGCCGCACGGTGGCGGCCGGGTGCGCGGATGCTGGTGTGGTCGGTGATCCTGTTGACCAGTGCGGTGGCCAATGCGCTGGTCGACGTCATGGACGCGGCTCGCCGTGGTGACGATCTCGGCCTGTGGCAACCGATGATCTGGGAGCTGAGCAGCGTCACGATGATCCTGCTGACGCTACCGGTCCTGTGGTGGGGCTGCCAGCGCTGGCCGCTGCATGCCGATACCTGGAGGCGGCGCCTGCCGCTGTACCTGCTGGCCAGCGTGGCGTGGTCGCTGGTGCATGTCACCGGGATGATGGCGTTGCGCCATCTGGCCTATGCCGCGCTGGGCCATCACTACCAGGACGAAGCCACCTGGCCGGTACGTCTGTTGTACGAGTACCTCAAGGATGTCCGGGCCTTCTTCACCTTCGTGGCGATCGAGCACTTTTTCAGCTGGTTCGGGCGGCGCCGGCAGGGCGAAGCGCATCTGCTGGCCGCGCCGGACGATGCTCCCCCGGTGGACGCCGTGGAGCGTCCGGAGCGGTTCCTGGTGCGCAAGCTGGGGCGCGACTTCCTGGTCGCCACCGGTGATATCGAGTACGCCCAGGCCGCGGGCAACTACGTCAATCTGCGGGTGCGCGGGCACGATTACCCGCTGCGCAGCACCATGGCCGCGCTGGAAGAGCGATTGGATCCGGGGATCTTCGTGCGTGCCCACCGCAGCTGGCTGGTGAACGTGCGTCACCTGGTCTCGATCGAGCCGCTGGACGGGGGTGAGGCCCTGCTGCACATGGACGATGGCGGCCGGGTGCCGTGCAGCCGCCGCCAGCTGCCCTCGTTCCGGCAGGCGCTGGCCGTGCAGGGGGCGGCCTGAGGCCAATGCGCACGGGGGACGGCACCCTGCAGGCTTGGCCGGGCAGGCCCCGGATAGGCTATGATGGACAGTCTTTTCGCACGCATTAATCGCCGACATGATCGAGCTCAATCCTGTCCGCCAGCGCATCACCGATCTCACCGATCGCGTGCTCTCGCTCAGGGGGTATCTTTGACTACGACGCCAAGAAAGAGCGTCTGGAAGAAGTAACCCGGGAACTGGAAAACCCGGATATCTGGAACAACGCCGAGTACGCCCAGAATCTTGGCCGCGAACGCGCCAATCTGGACAAGACCGTCGGCGGCATCGCCACGATCCTCGACGGCTTGACCGAGTCGGGTGAATTGCTGGAGCTGGCCGAAAGCGAGCAGGACGAAGAAACCGCCCTGGCCGTGGTCAGCGACCTGGACAAGTACCAGAAGCACGTGGAACAGCTGGAGTTCCAGCGCATGTTCTCCGGGCAGATGGATACCGCGGCGGCCTTTGTCGACATCCAGGCCGGTGCCGGCGGCACCGAAGCCCAGGATTGGGCCGAAATCCTGCTGCGCATGTACCTGCGCTGGTGCGAATCACGCGGCTGGAAGACCGAGCTGATGGAAGTCTCCGGCGGCGACGTCGCGGGCATCAAGTCGGCCACGCTGCGCGTGGAAGGCGATTACGCCTACGGCTGGCTGAAGACCGAGACCGGCGTCCATCGCCTGGTGCGCAAGTCGCCGTTCGATTCGGACAACCGCCGCCACACCAGTTTCACCTCGGTGTTCGTGTCGCCGGAAGTCGATGACAACATCGAGATCGACATCAATCCGGCCGACCTGCGTACCGATGTGTACCGTTCCTCCGGCGCGGGTGGTCAGCACGTCAACAAGACCGAATCGGCGGTGCGTATCACGCACATCCCGACCAACACGGTCGTGGCCTGCCAGACCGGCCGCAGCCAGCACCAGAACCGCGACAACGCGATGAAGATGCTGGCCGCCAAGCTGTACGAGCTGGAAATCCAGAAGCGCAACGCCGAGCGCGACGCGGTGGAAGCCACCAAGTCCGACATCGGCTGGGGCAGCCAGATCCGCAACTACGTGCTCGACCAGAGCCGCATCAAGGACCTGCGCACCGGCATCGAGCGCTCCGATACGCAGAAGGTGCTGGACGGCGACCTCGACGAATTCGTCGAAGCCAGCCTGAAGTCCGGCCTGGCCGTGGGTGCCAAACGCACCGACGCCTGACCGTCGGGGCCGCCACGCGCGGCCCCGATCCGTTGTGCCCGGGCCACGCCCGGTTTCGCATTCCGCCCCGACCATCGGCATGATGGCGGGGACCGTACCTCCCCCCGACATACATAGACCCACGCCATGAACGATCAGACCGCCGCGCCGCAGCCCCCCGTCGACGAGAACAGCCTCATCGCCGAGCGCCGCGCGAAACTGACCGCCCTGCGCGGGCAGGGCATCGCCTACCCGAACGATTTCCGCCGCGAGCATTTCGCCGGCACCCTGCAGGCCGAGTTCGCCGATGCCGAACAGTGGACCGCCGAAGCACTGGAAGCCAGTGACCGCCAGGTCAAGATGGCCGGCCGCCTGATGGCCAAGCGCGTGATGGGCAAGGCCAGCTTCGCCCAGATCCAGGACGAATCCGGCCGTATCCAGCTGTTTCTGCAGGGCAGCACCCTGGGCGATGCCTACACCGCCTTCAAGGGCTGGGACGTGGGCGACATCATCGCCGTGGAGGGTGGGCTGACCCGCACCAAGACCGGTGAACTGTCGGTCAAGGCCACCAGCATCCGCCTGCTGACCAAGTCGCTGCGCCCGTTGCCGGACAAGTGGCACGGCCTGGCCGACGTGGAGCAGCGCTACCGCCAGCGCTACGTCGATCTGATCGTGACCCCGGAGTCGCGCGAGGTGTTCATCAAGCGCTCGCGGATCATCCGCGCCATGCGCGCCTGGCTGGACAACCGCGACTTCCTGGAAGTCGAAACCCCGATGATGCATTACATCCCCGGTGGCGCCACGGCCAAGCCGTTCACCACCCACCACAACGCGCTGGATCTGGACCTGTACCTGCGCGTAGCCCCGGAGCTGTACCTCAAGCGCCTGGTCGTGGGTGGGCTGGAGCGCGTGTACGAGATCAACCGCAACTTCCGCAATGAAGGCGTCAGCACCCGCCACAACCCGGAATTCACCATGATGGAGCTGTACGAGGCCTACGCCACGTACACCGAAGTGATGGACCTCACCGAGGGTGTGATCCGTGACGTGGCCAGCAAGGTACTGGGCACCACCACGGTGGAATGGGACGGCGCCACGATCGACCTGGCCCCGGCGTTCCGCCGCTGGCGCATGGACGAGGCGGTCCGTCACCACAACCCGGAGATCAGTGCGGCTGACTGCACCGATCGTGATGCGCTGGTGGCCCACTGCGAGCGCCTGAAGATCCGCATCAAGCCGTCCTATGGCTGGGGCAAGCTGTTGCTGGAGATCTTCGAGGCCACGGTGGAGCACACGCTGATCCAGCCGACCTTCATCACCGATCACCCGGTGGAAGTCTCGCCGCTGGCCCGTGCCAACGATGACCAGCCGGGCTATACCGACCGCTTCGAGCTGTTCATCAACGGCAAGGAGCTGGCCAACGGCTTCTCCGAGCTGAATGACCCGGAAGATCAGGCGGCCCGTTTCCAGGCCCAGGTCACGGCGAAGGAGGGCGGTGATGACGAGGCCATGCATTACGACGCCGATTACATCCGCGCGCTGGAGTACGGCATGGCGCCGACCGGCGGCCTGGGCATCGGTATCGACCGGCTGGTGATGCTGCTCACCGGCAGCAGCTCGATCCGTGACGTGCTGCTGTTCCCGTATATGCGTCCGGAAAACTGAGACGTAGGTCCGGGCGTGCTTGGGGCACGTCCGGATGGGGGTTCCGCTCCCGTGGCCGCGCGAGTATGGTTTCTGCGTGGCCTCAGCGAGGTGCCAAGGCGTGATGGCCACGGACCATGACGGGTCGCAGGAGGTGCCTACATTGGCATCACACTGTGACGACGATCATGAACTGGGGTGTTCATGACGGGAGGCGGACCCATGCAAGGTGCCAGTGTCCAGAGCGGCGGAGTATCCTCTCCGCAGCATGTTCCAGTGTGGTCAAGGAAGAAGGCAGAAGCAGCCTTGAATATTGTCATCGTTGACGATCAGACGTCCGCGCGTACCATGCTGCGCCATGTCATCGAGGACATCGCGCCGGAACTGTCCGTGCACGACTTCGGCGATCCACTCACAGCGCTCGCCTGGTGCGAGTCGCATGCCGTGGATCTGCTGCTGCTCGACTACCGCATGCCGGAGATGGACGGGCTGGAGTTCGCCCGCCGTTTCCGACGCCTGCCCAAGCACCGCGACATCCCGGTGATCCTGATCACCGTGGTCGGCGACGAGCCGATCCGCCAGGCCGCGCTGGAAGCCGGGGTCATCGATTTCCTGGTCAAGCCGATCCGCCCGCGCGAACTGCGCGCGCGTTGCTACAACCTGCTGCAGCTGCGCCAGCAGTCGGAGAACGTCAAGCAGCGCGCGCTGTCGCTGGAACAGCGCCTGCTGGCCAGCATGCACGAGGTGGAAGAGCGCGAGCGCGAGACGCTCTCGCGGCTGGCGCGTGCCATCGAATTCCGTGATGCCGGCACCAGCGCCTACCTGGAACGCATGGCCCATGTGGCCGGCCTGATCGCCGAGCAGCTTGGGCTGCCGGAGGAAGAGGTCAAGCTGATCGAGATGGCCGCGCCCCTGCACGACATGGGCAAGATCGCCATTCCCGACGCGGTGCTGCTCAAGCAGGGCAAACTGAGCGATGAGGAGCAGGCGATCATGCGCCGGCACCCGCGCATCGGCTACGAACTGCTCAGTGGCAGCCAGAACCGTTTCATCCAGGTGGGCGCGCTGATCGCGCTGCGCCACCACGAGCGTTACGACGGCAGCGGCTACCCGGATGGGCTGGTCGGTGACGCCATTCCGCTGGAAGCGCGCATCGTGGCCGTGGCCGATGTGTTCGATGCCCTTATATCACCGCGTCCGTACAAGGAAGCATGGACCATGGAAGCCACGCTGGCCTATCTGTACGCCCAGCGTGGACGGTTGTTCGATCCGCGCTGCGTCGATGCCCTGATGCGCGGCCGTCTCCAGCTTGAGGACATCTGCGCACAGCACTCCACTGCGTCATCCCGCCCGGGGATGTGATATGCGCCGTCTGTACCCGCGCCTGAAACAACGTCTGGCGCAACGCCCGGATTCCGAACACGGCCAGGCGATCGTGCGGATAGCGCTGATCACGCTGATCCTGATGTATGTGCTCATGCCTGGCCCGCGCCACGATCTGCCGCCGGCGCAGTACCACGGCGTACTGGCGATCGTCCTGACCGGGCTGACCCTGTCGCTGGGGCTGTTCGGGTGGCTGCTATGGCGCCCCGGGCGCTCGGACCCGCGTCGGGTGGCCGGCATGCTGGCCGACTATGGCTTGATCGCGGCCGGCATGGTGCAGATGGGCGAGCCGCTGGCCTGGGTCTACATCGTGGTGATGTGGGTCACGGTCGGCAACGGCATGCGGTTCGGCAACAACTATCTTTACGTGGCCGTGGCGATGGCCATGGTGAGCTTTGGCAGCACCGCGCTGCTGACGCCGTACTGGGGGCAGAACGCGCGGCTGGCATTTGGCCTCTGGCTGGGCCTGGCCGCGGTGCCGCTGTACTTCTCCACGCTGCTGCGCCAGTTGACCCGGACCATGGCCGAGGCACGCCGTGCCAACGAAGCCAAAAGCCGTTTCCTGGCCAACATGAGCCACGAGTTCCGCACGCCGCTCAATGGTCTGTCCGGCATGACCGAAGTGTTGGCCACCACCAAACTGGATGAAGAGCAGCGCGAGTGCGTCAATACCATCCAGGCCTCCTCGCGCAGCCTGCTGGCGCTGGTGGAGGAGGTGCTGGATATCTCGGCCATCGAAGCGGGCAAGCTGCGCGTCAACGCCGAGGATTTCGCGCTGGCCGATGTGATCCAGGCCATCGGGCTGATCCTGCTGCCACAGGCGAAAGGCAAGCGGCTGGATTACCGGGTCAAGGTGGCCGAGACCGTACCGCCGCTGCTGCGTGGTGACGTCGGGCATCTGCGCCAGATCCTGCTCAACCTGGCCGGCAACGCAGTCAAGTTCACCGACCACGGCCGCGTGGAAATCCGTGTCGGCGTGCTCAATGCTGAATCCAACGGCGGCGTGCGGCTGCGCTTCGACATTCTGGACACCGGGATCGGTGTCGCGCCGGAGATGCGGCCGCGCCTGTTCGAGGCGTTCGAGCAGGCCGATGTCAGCATGGCCCGTCGCCACGAAGGCACCGGCCTGGGCACGACCATCGCCAAGGGCCTGGTCGAGGCGATGGGCGGGGAGATCGGCTACGACGACAACCCGCCGCAGGGCAGCCGTTTCTGGGTCGAACTGCCGTTCGCGCCGCCGCGCGTGCCGCTGGGCACCGTGACCCCGGCCCTGGTGGGGGATGGGCTTCCGGACAGCAACGGCAACGTCATCGCGTTCGCCGATCCGTTCCTGCGCCACCGCGCGCGCGTGCGCAGCATGCACATTTTGGTGGCCGACGACCATGAGGCCAACCGCATGGTGCTCCAGCGGCTGCTGCAGAAGGCCGGCCACAAGGTGTTGTGCGTCAATGGCGGCGAAGCGGTGCTTGATGCAATGGCCGAGAGCGATTTTGATGCGGCGATCGTGGACCTGCACATGCCCGGCATGAGCGGCCTGGACATGCTCAAGGAACTGCGGGTGATGCAGGCCGGCGGTGGGCCACGCACGCCGGTGCTGGTGCTCAGCGCCGATGTGACCCCCGAGGCGATCCAGCGCTGTACCCAGGCCGGCGCCCACACGTTCCTGGCCAAGCCGGTGGTCGCGGTGCGGCTGCTGGACGTACTGGCCGACATCGCCTCCAACGGCCAGCTCAAGGCCAGCGCACCGATCGTGCGCACCGCCACCGCCCTGGATGGCGTGCTGGATCCCGGCGTGCTGGACGAGCTCGCCTCGCTGGGCATGGGCGATGGCTTCGAACGGGAGTTCATCCGCCAATGCCTGGCCGACGCCGAACAGTGCATGGGGGTGGCGCTGGCCGATGGCGAGCGCGGCGACTGGGTGCACTTCCGCGAGCAGGCGCATGCGATCAAGGGCGTGGCCAGCAACCTGGGCCTGGTCCGCGTGGCGAACCGTGCGGGCGATCTGATGCGGATGGCTGACTGGCAGCTCAAGAGCGAATGGCGCCAGCGCATGACTCTGCTCCAGACCGGTATCAAGGAAGGGCGACAGGCGTTGGACGCGCGTGCGCAGCGCAAGGCGCAGGGTCAAGCCGACGACGGCGGCGACATGCGCTGAGCGGGAGCATAAAAAAAGCCCGGCGGCCGCCGGGCTTGAACAACACAGGGGAGGGGAGGACTCAGGCGACGTCGAGGGTCGCGCGGCGGGTCTGGGCCTTGATCAGGCGGTCCATCGTGCGCAGCGACTTGTCGCCCAAGGCGAGTGCGGAATCCACCCACACCTTGGTGATCTCCAGCAGTTCGTCATAGCGCACGGCCTGGGCCAGGTTGCGCGCGGCATTCATCGCCAGGTACGAGTGCGGAATGCGCTGATGCTGGCGGATCAGATCCTCCACGGCCTTGACGCCCTGACCCTTGGGCACCAGCACGTCGACCACGCCCATGGCGTACATCTCTTCGGAGGAATACACGCGGCCGTCCAGGATGATCTTCTCGGCCTGCTGCGGGGCCACGCGCTTGCACAGGAACGAGTAGGCGCCCATGCCCGGGAACAGGCCGAACAGCACTTCCGGCAGGCCCATGCCGCAGCCTTCCTCGGCCACGATGGTGTGGCAGGCCAGTGCCATTTCCAGGCCACCGCCGAGCGCGTCACCCTGGATCAGCGCGATCGAGCGTACGTCACCCCCGAAGCCGGTGTGCAGGTGGTGCACGCCTTCCACGCAGCGCTGTGCGTAGGTCAGCAGGCGGTCGCGGTTGCCCTCGCGGATGAGCCGGGTGAACAGGTCCAGATCGCCGCCCAGATTGTAGGCATTCGCATCGGAGGCCAGCACGAAGTGGCGCAGCTTGCCGCTGTTGCGTTCGGCCGGGGTGCGGGTGATCGCACTCATGAAATTCCACATCTCATCGAGCATGTCCTTGCGGCAGCACGGGCGGATGCCGCTGGAGGCATCGGCGTGCATGTAGAGCCAATGGGCATCGTCGTTGCCGGTGGTCGCGGTGCGGATGGTGGCGTAGCGATGATTGACGGGCAGCTTTTCAATGGTGCTCATGGCAGTTTCCTCGGAGGCTGGCCCGCTGGGAGGACGGTGGGCGGCGGGCCTGACGGGTCCACACGCCGCGATCCTACACCCCCGGCATCTCACACCATGCAAAAGGCCCCCGCCGTTGCCGGCAGGGGCCCTGTGGACAGGCAACGGTTGGGCAGCCGTTACGGCGCGGGCGTATCGCGCAGTTCGCGACGCAGGATCTTGCCGACGTTGGTCTTCGGCAGCTCCTTGCGGAACTCCACGATGCGCGGGTGCTTGTAGCCGGTCAGATTGGCACGCGCGTGTTCCTTGACCATCTCCGCGGTGAGGTTGGGGTCCTTCTTGACGATGACCACTTTGACCACTTCGCCGGACTTGTCATCGGGCACGCCGACCGCAGCGACTTCGAGCACGCCGGGCATCATCGCGATGACGTCTTCGACCTCATTGGGGTACACGTTGAAGCCGGACACCAGGATCATGTCCTTCTTGCGGTCCACGATGTAGAAGAAGCCCTGTTCGTCCATCCGCGCCATGTCGCCGGTGTGCAGCCAGCCCTCGGCATCGACCGCTGCGGCGGTGTCTTCCGGGCGCTGCCAGTAGCCCTTCATCACCTGCGGGCCCTTGATGCACAGCTCGCCGACCTCGCCGGCGGGCAGGGTCTGACCGTTATCGTCCTTGACGCAGGCGTCGGTGGACGGAATCGGCAGGCCGATCGCGCCGTTGTACTCGGCCAGGCTGAGCGGATTGATGCAGGCGGCCGGCGAGGTCTCGGTCAGGCCGTAGGCCTCGACCAGGGTCACGCCGGTGACCTTCTTCCAGCGCTCGGCAACGGCACGCTGCACCGCCATGCCGCCACCCAGGGTGACCTTCAGCGAGGAGAAATCGATCTCGTCGAAGCCGGGGGTGTTGAGCAGGCCGTTGAACAACGTGTTGACGCCGGTGATCGCGGTGAAGCGAGTGGCCTTGAGCTCCTTGACGAAGCCCTTCATGTCGCGCGGATTGGTGATCAGATAATTGCACCCACCGAACTTCATGAAGACCAAGCCGTTCGCCGTCAATGCGAAAATGTGGTACAGCGGCAGGGCGGTGATGATCACCTCCTTGCCCATCTCGATCCCCGAGGCGGAGATCCACGCCGAGGCCTGCTGCATGTTGGCGACCAGGTTGCGGTTGGTCAGCATCGCGCCCTTGGCCACGCCGGTGGTGCCGCCGGTGTACTGCAGGAAGGCGACATCGTCGTGATCGATCTCGACCTTGGGCAGGGTGTGGCGGCTGCCGAGCTTGAGCGCCTGGTTGAAGCGGATCGCGCCGCGCAGGCTGTAGTTGGGCACCATCTTCTTGATGTACTTCAGTACGAAGTTCACCACGATGCCCTTGGCACCGAGCAGGTCGCCCAGGCCGGTGGTCACCACCTGCTTGATCGGGGTATCGGCAATGACCTGCTGCACGGTGTCGCAGAAGTTGTCGACCACCACCAGCACGGCCGCGCCGGAATCCACCAGCTGGTGCTTGAGCTCGCGGGCGGTGTACAGCGGGTTGACGTTGACCACGGTCAGACCGGCACGCAGCACGCCGAAGGTCGCGATCGGGTACTGCAGGCAGTTGGGCATCATCAGGGCAACGCGGTCACCCTTCTTGAGCTGCAGTTCACCGAGCAGGTAGGCGGCGAACTGTTCGACCAGTGCGTCCGTTTCCCCGTAGGTCAGAACCTTGCCGAAACTGGAGTAGGCGGGGCGGTCGCGGAACTTGGCCACCGAGGTGTCGAAGACGGCCGAGACCGAATGGAACTCGTTGACGTCGATCTCGGCGGGTACGCCTTTGGGATAACTCTGCAGCCAGGGTCGTTCCAGACTCATATTCCCCCTCCAGGAAACGTGGATGATGTGATGCGATGACGGAGAGTATCCGTCGTTTCATGCCTTGGCAGCATACCGTCCCGAATGGAAAACGCGAAGGGTCCGTGAAGAACGGCCGCAGAGTGACTGCGGGGCGCGCTGTTTGCGACATGCGCGGTTCCTGCCCACGACCGTTGGTCGTGGGCTACCGGAAGGACACGGCCGCAGGGGCGTGACCCGGTATCGCCGGCACCGTGCCGGCTGGCTTACTTCTTCCCCGCCAGCTGACGCAGCACGTACTGCAGCAGGCCGCCGTGCTTGAAGTACTCCACTTCCTTCGGGGTCAGCAGCATCACATGCGCCTCGAAGGTCTTCTTTGTGCCATCGGCCTTGGTGGCGGTGAGGGTGGCCGACTTGCTGGCGCCATCCTCCAGGCCGGTGATGTCGACCACTTCCGAGCCGTCCAGGCCCAGGCTCTGCGCGTTCTCGCCGTTCTTGAACTGCAGCGGCAGCACGCCCATGCCGACCAGGTTGGAACGGTGGATACGCTCGAAGCTCTCGGCGATCACCGCTTTGACACCCAGCAGGTTGGTGCCCTTGGCCGCCCAGTCGCGCGAGGAACCCGTGCCGTATTCCTTCCCGGCGAAGACCACCAGCGGGACGCCTTCAGCCTTGTACTTGACGGCCGCATCGTAGATCGCCAGCTTCTGCGGCTCGCCGCCATCGTTCGGGAAGTACAACGTGTTGCCGCCTTCTTCACCGCCGAACATCAGGTTCTTGATCCGGATGTTGGCGAAGGTGCCGCGCACCATGACGTCATCATTGCCGCGGCGGCTGCCGTAGCTGTTGAAGTCGGCCGGCTGCACGCCGCGCTCCTGCAGGAAGCGGCCCGCCGGGGAATCCTTTTTGATGTTGCCGGCCGGCGAGATGTGGTCGGTGGTGATCGAATCGCCGAACAGACCCATCACCCGCGCGCCGTGCACGTCGTCGATGTGGCCGACGTCCATCGTCATGCCTTCGAAGTAGGGCGGGTTCTTGATGTAGGTCGAGCTGCCGTCCCACTCGTACAGATCGCCATCGGGGGATTTGATGGTGTTCCAGCGGGTGTCGCCCTTGAACACGTCGGCATAGTTCTTCTTGAACATCTCCGGCCCGATGGTCGCGGCGATCACGTCGCCGATTTCCTTGTTGCTCGGCCAGATATCGCGCAGGTACACCGGCTGGCCATCGCTGCCCGTGCCCAGCGGCTCGGTGGTCAGATCAATATCGGTGGTGCCGGCGATGGCGTAGGCGACGACCAGCGGCGGGCTGGCCAGGTAATTCATCTTCACTTCCGGGTGCACACGGCCTTCGAAGTTGCGGTTGCCCGACAACACCGAGGCCACCACCAGGTCACCGGCGGCGATGCCCGCGCTGACTTCGGTGGGCAGGGGGCCGGAGTTGCCGATGCAGGTGGTGCAGCCATAGCCGACCACGTAGAACCCGACCTTCTCCAGCTCGGTGAGCACACCGGCTTTTTCCAGGTAATCGGTGACCACGCGCGAGCCTGGGCCGAGCGAGGTCTTGACCCAGGGCTTGCGGTCCAGGCCCTTGGCTGCGGCGTTGCGCGCGAGCAGGCCGGCACCGATCATCACCGCCGGGTTGGAGGTGTTGGTGCACGAGGTGATCGCGGCGATCACCACCGCGCCATCCTTCAGGCGGACCTTCTGGCCATCCAGCTCGACATCGCTGTAACCCTTTGCCAGCTGTTCGTTGCCGACCGCCGCGCCACCGCCTTCGTTGACGAACGTGGAGACGTCGTCGTTGCGCTTGTCACGGTTGGTGGTCAGGCCAACCAGGTTCTCGCGGTAGTTCTGCTTGACGTCTTCCAGCAGCACGCGGTCCTGCGGGCGCTTGGGGCCGGCCAGCGAGGGCTTGACCTCGCCCATGTCCAGCTCCAGCGTGGCGCTGTAACTGGCGTGCGCGGTGTTGGCGTCGTGCCACAGGCCCTGGGCCTTGGCATAGGCCTCCACCAGCGCGATCTGTTCCTCGCTGCGGCCGGACAGGCGCAGGTAGGTCAGCGATTCCTCATCGATCGGGAAGATGCCGCAGGTCGCGCCGTACTCCGGCGCCATGTTGCCGATCGTGGCACGGTCGGCCAGCGGCAGGTGCTGCAGGCCCTCACCGAAGAACTCCACGAACTTGCCGACCACGCCGTGCTTGCGCAGCATCTGGGTAACGGTCAGCACCAGATCGGTGGCGGTGGCGCCTTCAGGCATGCGGCCGGTCAGCTTGAAGCCGACCACCTGCGGGATCAGCATTGACGACGGCTGGCCAAGCATCGCGGCCTCCGCTTCGATACCGCCCACGCCCCAGCCCAGCACGCCGATGCCATTGATCATCGTGGTGTGGCTGTCGGTCCCGAACACGGTGTCCGGATAGGCCACCGCCTTGCCGTCCTTGTCCGCGGTCATCACCACGCGGGCCAGGTTTTCCAGATTCACCTGGTGGACGATGCCGGTGTTGGGCGGCACCACCTTGAAGTTGTCGAAGGCCTTCTGGCCCCAGCGCAGGAAGCCATAGCGTTCCTGGTTGCGCTGGAATTCGATCTTGCCGTTGAGGTCCAGCGCATCGGGTGTACCGAACACATCGACCTGCACCGAGTGATCGATCACCAGCTCGGAGGGAATCTGCGGATTGATCTGCTCCGGCCGGCCGCCGAGCTTGACCACCGCATCGCGCATCGCGGCCAGATCGACCACACACGGCACACCGGTGAAATCCTGCAGCACCACGCGGGCGGGCATGAAGGCGATCTCGATGTCCGGCTCGGCCTTGGGATCCCACTGGGCCACAGCCTGGATGTGGTCCTTGCCGACGGTCACGCCGCCATCCTCGTGCCGGAGCAGATTCTCCAGCAGGATCTTCATCGAGTAGGGCAGGTGGGAGATGTCGTATGTCTGTCCCAGCTTGGGCAGGCTGAAGTAGTCGTAGGTCGTGCCGCCGACGTCCAGCTGGCTGCGGGTGGAGAACGAATCGCTCATTGCAGAAACTCCTCTTGCGGATGGCTTGCGTTGGCCCGCCCGAGGCAGACCTGCTTGCGTTCGCCGCTGACCGGCAGGCCGGCGATCGTCCCGAGTATGAACGATTCAGCGCGGCGCCCACCTGCGGCAGTTGGTCTCAGGCTACACGGAGATGTGTATCCCTCGTGTCATGGATGAGACAGATCCTTTCTGTGCCAAGGGCCTTGGCGGACAGATCGGGACTCCGGTGGAAGTATGCCCACGGAAGTATGTATAATTTGTGCATACTTTGGAGGGCGTACCGATGGAAGCTACCGTTGCAGAACGCGGGCAGATCACCTTGCCCAAGGCGGTCCGTGATGCGCTTGGCCTGACCAAGGGCACCCAGCTGAAGGTGGAGCTCGAGGGCAGCCGCATCATCCTGCGCAAGAGCGTGGACGATGCGATCTCCCGTGCCCGCGGCAAATTCGCGCTCGATGGTTTCGATTCGGCCGAAGCGGCCGTGCGCGCGGTCCGCGACGAGGAATGAGCGCGTGATGATCGCCGTCGATTCACCGGTGCTGATCGAGCTGCTCAGCAATGGTCCGCAGGCCGATGCGGTCGAAGCGGGCCTGCGCCAGAGCCTGGTCGGCGGCCGCGTGGTGATCTGCGGAGTGACCCTGGCCGAGATCTGCGCGTCGCTGCGCGGCGGCGCCGAAGTGCAGGAGGCGCTGGAGGAAATGGGCGTCCACTTCAGTCCGCTGGAGGCCAAATCCGCATTGCGCGCCGGTGAGATGCACCGCCGCCACCGGCAGCGGGGTGCCAAGCCACGCGGGCTGGATGAATTCATGGTCGGGTCGCATGCACTGCTGCAGTGCGATGGCCTGATCACCTGGAACGATACGTTTTACCGCGACTACTTCAAGGGCCTGAAGCTGATCGTGCCGCACGCCTGAGCCCATACTTTTAAACCGCATTCTTTCAAAGAATCACCCGGGAGTTGTCATGTTGGAAGCCTACCGCCACCACGTAGCCGAGCGCGCCGCGCTTGGCATCCCGCCGCTGCCGCTGAGCGCCCAGCAGACGGCCGACGTCATCGAGCTGCTGAAGAACCCGCCGGCCGGCGAAGCCGAGTTCCTGCTGGAACTGCTGACCCACCGCGTGCCGGCCGGCGTCGATGACGCTGCCAAGGTCAAGGCCTCGTACCTGGCCGCGATCGCGCTGGGCAGCGAAGTCAATCCGCTGATCACGCGCGAGCGCGCCACCGAACTGCTGGGCACCATGCTTGGCGGTTACAACGTCGCGCCGCTGGTCCAGCTGCTGGACGACGCCACCGTTGGTGCGATTGCCGCCGATGCACTGAAGAACACCCTGCTGGTGTTCGATGCCTTCCACGACGTGCAGGAAAAGGCCAAGGCCGGCAACGCGAACGCACAGGGCGTGCTGCAGAGCTGGGCCGATGCCGAGTGGTTCACCAGCCGTCCGCAGGTGCCGGAAAGCCTGACCATCACCGTGCTCAAGGTGACCGGCGAAACCAACACCGATGACCTGTCGCCGGCGCCGGACGCCACCACCCGCCCGGACATCCCGCTGCACGCCCTGGCGATGCTGAAGAACAAGCGTGATGGCATTGAGCCGGAAGAAGACGGCAAGCGCGGCCCGGTCAAGTTCATCGAATCGCTGAAGGACAAGGGTCACCTGGTCGCCTACGTGGGCGACGTGGTCGGTACCGGTTCCAGCCGCAAGTCGGCCACCAACTCGGTGCTGTGGTTCACTGGCGAGGACATTCCGTTCATCCCGAACAAGCGCTTCGGTGGCGTGTGCCTGGGCTCGAAGATCGCGCCGATCTTCTACAACACGATGGAAGACGCCGGCGCCCTGCCGATCGAACTCGACGTGTCGCAGATGAACATGGGCGATGTGATCGAGCTGCGCCCGTACGACGGCAAGGCCCTGAAGGACGGCGCCGTCATCGCCGAGTTCAAGGTCAAGTCCGACGTGCTGTTCGACGAAGTGCGCGCCGGTGGCCGCATTCCGCTGATCATCGGCCGCGGCCTGACCGCCAAGGCGCGTGAAGCGCTGGGCCTGGCCCCGACCGATCTGTTCCGCCTGCCGATGGACCCGCCCGATACCGGAAAGGGCTTCTCGCTGGCGCAGAAGATGGTCGGCCGCGCCTGTGGCCTGCCGGAAGGCCAGGGCATGCGCCCGGGCACCTACTGCGAACCGAAGATGACCTCGGTGGGCTCGCAGGACACCACCGGCCCGATGACCCGTGACGAGCTGAAGGATCTGGCCTGCCTGGGCTTCTCGGCCGACCTGGTGATGCAGTCGTTCTGCCACACCGCGGCGTACCCGAAGCCGGTGGACGTCAAGACCCACCACACCCTGCCGGAGTTCATCTCCACCCGTGGCGGCATCTCGCTGCGCCCGGGCGACGGCGTGATCCACAGCTGGCTCAACCGCATGCTGCTGCCCGACACCGTCGGCACCGGTGGCGACTCGCACACCCGGTTCCCGGTGGGCATTTCGTTCCCGGCCGGCTCGGGTCTGGTCGCCTTCGCCGCGGCCACCGGCGTGATGCCGCTGGACATGCCCGAATCGGTGCTGGTCCGCTTCAAGGGCACGATGCAGCCGGGCGTGACCCTGCGTGATCTGGTCAACGCGATCCCGCTGTATGCGATCAAGTCCGGTCTGCTGACCGTGGCCAAGGCGGGCAAGAAGAACATCTTCTCCGGCCGCATCCTGGAAATCGAAGGCCTGCCGGACCTGAAGGTCGAGCAGGCGTTCGAACTGTCCGATGCCTCGGCCGAACGTTCGGCCGCCGGTTGCTCGGTGCACCTGAACAAGGAGCCGATCATCGAGTACCTCACCAGCAACATTACGCTGCTGAAGTGGATGATCGCCGAGGGTTACCAGGACGCCCGTTCGCTGGCACGCCGCATCGAGAAGATGGAAGCCTGGCTGGCCAACCCGGAGCTGCTGGCTCCGGATGCCGACGCCGAATACGCCGCCGTCATCGAGATCGACCTGGCCGATATCCACGAGCCGATCGTGGCCTGCCCGAACGATCCGGATGACGTCAAGACACTGTCCGACGTGGCCGGTGCGGCCATCGACGAAGTGTTCATCGGTTCGTGCATGACCAACATCGGTCACTTCCGTGCGGCCGCCAAGCTGCTGGAAGGCAAGCGCGACATCCCGACCAAGCTGTGGGTGGCCCCGCCGACCAAGATGGATGCCTCCGAGCTGACCAAGGAAGGCCATTACGGCACCTTCGGCACCGCTGGCGCCCGCATGGAAATGCCGGGCTGCTCGCTGTGCATGGGCAACCAGGCGCAGGTGCGCGAGGGCGCGACGGTGTTCTCGACCTCGACCCGCAACTTCCCGAACCGTCTGGGCCGCAATTCCAACGTGTACCTGGGTTCGGCCGAACTGGCCGCGATCTGCTCGCGTCTGGGTCGCATCCCGACCAAGGAAGAGTACATGGCCGATATTGGCGTGCTGGATGCCAGCAGCAAGGACATCTACCGCTACATGAACTTCGACCAGATCGAGGACTACCAGGACGTGGCCGGTACGGTCGCTGCCTGATCCGGTGCCGGGCGCTGCCCGGCCTTGGTAGCCATCGACCGTTGGTCGATGGACTGAAAACAGAAACCCCCGGTGAAAGCCGGGGGTTTTTTTGCACAAACTTGGCGACCACGTGTGGCAGTTGCGGCGATGGGGGGCAGTCATTCTTCCCGCAGTGGCGATTGCCATGTCAAGCGTATCGGAAACTGATCGAGTCGGCTCAGAACTTCACTGCGCTGCAGAACGATCTCTTCGAAGTGAAGGTCAATCTCTACACGGGGAAAGCCCAGTTCTTAGCTACTGACATCGATCTGCCGGGCAACAACAGCCTACCTGTAAGGTTGACGGCAGTTTCGAATGCAACGCCAGATGAGGTGATCTATGCGGGATGCTATGAGAAGGACATTTAGTCTTGCGATCCTTGCCGCTGTGGGGCTGACGTGCTCCATCCCGATCAGCGCGGCGGAGCGTCAAGGCGGCAAATGCCAGGCGATGAGTGGTGCTTACAAGGGGGTGCAGTATTGCCAAGTACCCATCCATGCCTTGCTGGCCAACCCGGAGTCCTACGATGGCAAGGCGGTGGCAACCTTTGGATATCTTCTCCATGAAGGCGGGCGCAGAGATGTCATCGGACCCGCAGCGGATGGGCTGCGTCGTATCGATTTCATAGCATGTGTCGACGTTGACCGTCGTGGTGCCACCTATGAAGATTCGGCCGCGGGTCTGACTGCCGGTGTCTACTTTGTGATGATTCAAGGTAAGTACAAGGAGGGTGCGGTGAATGGCGCTTGCGTAGGCTCGTTCTCGGATGTGTACATTTCCAGAGTTTCCAAGGTCCTGGAGGACGATTGATGAGTGGGTGAGTGGGTTTGGTTGGCCTGGACCAATGTGAAGCCAAGCGCCGAGATCAGATTCGTTGCGCAGTCGCCACGTGCCCACCTGCGCCATCCGCGACGCGCCGGATAACGGAACGGCGACGCGTCAGGCTCTCCGGTAGCCCAAAGCGACGAGGCAGGAACGATCATCTCCCGCTTCGTCCATGAATCCTATGCTGGCTCAATCGGGCAAGGACCAGAGGATTCACCGGGCTACACGGGCCATGCTTCCGATGCTTCGTCTGGGCTGACCTACATGCAGCAGCGTTATTACGACCCCGACGTTGGTGCCTTTCTGTCGGTCTATCCAGTGACCGCGGCGTCTCATCCCGTCGAGCTGTTCAGCAGGTATCGCATGCGAACAGTGATCCAGGGGTGAATTCTGGTCGATCCGTCCCTCTGGGTTTCCAAGCGTTTGTTGGACTGACGAGCGGTAAGATGCACGGCTGGTCATACCTGCAGAATGGTGGCAAAACTCATGCGAATGCTAAGTATTCCACTCCTTGGTGGGCTCATTCTCGCGTCTGCATTCGGTGCAGCAGCGGCTGCACCGCGGCAATGCTACGGGGAGGGGAAGGACCAGACGTGCGTACTTTCTTTTGGTGATCTTTGGGGCTCGCGCGAGCAATACGCAGGACGCCGGATCGAAATCAGTGGATACCTTGTCCGCGGCTTTGGCCAACTGGTTCTGTATTCAGGAAAAGACTATTTTCTGTACCAGAAGGCAGTCGGCGGCATCGCGGTGCAAATGGACCAGGCAACGCTGGCGGCCGCACTTGCCGAGATGCGTCCTATTCCTGGCGAGGGAGACTGGAAGGACGAGGCCCTCTGCCCAATCACCGTACAGGGCATTTATTCCGACAAGCCGTTTGGAGACTTTGCGACGTTGGGCACTGTGACGGTTGCAAGCGGCCCAAGGATGCTTCCATTTGTTGGCTCCTGCGCAGACCTGCAGCCCAGGCAGCCGCAAGGCCTGGACAAATGACTTTCATCCAGCTGGACATGGCGAACTGTTCCAGTGCCTTCGCATGCAGGAAGAGGTCATCGCCGGCGCTGCCGATCTCGATCAGCCGGCCGGCGCGGCGTTCGATCACGAACTGGTCAAGCGCCATCAGGGTGAGCCTGTCGTCTTCCAGCAGCAGGACGCGGGTGATCAGCACCCACGAGATGGGTCATACGCCTATGGCATGTGCCACGTTTGGCTACAGGGCGGCAACCTCAAACGCTGATGCCGACGAGTTCAACGCAGTGTGATTCCTGGAGAAGCCCGACAGGCAATACTTGGGAATGCCACTGAGAACCCATTGCTCTGGACTTCCGGTGCCAGACCCATTGGTTGGAGGGAATCAAGATGATCGGCATCACTGCCTACTTGATGATGACGGCTGCCGCGGTATCTGGATGCAATTGCAGGTCTGGGGGCTGGGACAAGGTTGTAGAGAATACAGAGGAGCTTGTCGTCTACAAGCAGCCGTTCAAGGTGCCAAGGGATCCTGTAGGCTCAAAGTATCCCGACGCCTGTGTCAGGATTGGATTCCAGATCGATGGGAGCGGGCGTCCCATAGATGTCCGAATTGATAGAAGCTCCGAAAGCAGGGCGATGGATGTTGCAGCCCGGGAAACCTTGAAGAAGTACAGATTCGAGGTTCCTTCGAACGAAGCTGCAACAGAGTTCGCGCTTGTTTTCGTTTACCCTTCGTCTGAGTCGCCGTAACGCGCAGGTGCCGCGGTCTGCCGTGTCAGCTACTGCTGCCTCGTAGCGGCAGGGGGCTCATCCCAAGCAACTGCTCGGGACCCTGCGATCACGATGATCAGGCGCCGGTTTCTATCGTCATCATCGTCTCGGATTGCGCAACGGCCACACGTTGTGTGCATCGTTGCTGCGTTCAGCGCAGACGGCCGGGTAGGTTTTCACGAACGCCTGCTGCAGGCGGGTCGGGTGCCAGTCAGCGCGAGTGACGGTTTTCAGTTCCAGATAAGCGTGTCGACGCTCTGCAGCTCCGCTTCAGTGCTTGGGGATGCTGCCATCGGGTGTGCGCATACGCACCTGGGAACTGATTTGTTCAGCAGCGCAGCCCTCAAGGCCGGACGGGACAGGTACCGGAGGACGAATCGGCCAACGATGCCATTGGACATTGAGGTCTTTGTCGGTTTGACCGATGGCAGGATGTAAGGTTGGTTCTACATGAAGAACGGCGGAGATATCAATGCGGGTAAGCACTCAACTTCTTAGCGGGCTTGCCTTGATGCTCAGCATCGGTGCGGCGGAAGCGGCGCCGCGGCAATGCGTGGGAGAAGGTCGCGATGAAATGTGTTTGCTCTCCTTCGGTGATCTTTGGGGTTCCCACCAGCAGTACGCAGGTCGCACCGTGCAGATCAGTGGCTACCTTATCAGTGGCCTCGGGCAGTTATTGCTGTATCCAGGCAAGGACTATTTTCTTTACCAGAATGCGTCAGGCGGCATTGGCGTGCAGACTGATGAACACGCTTTTGCCGCCGCTCGATCGAGGATGGATCGGATGAAAGGGCGGGGGGATTGGCAGTACGAATCCCCTTGTCCGGTAACCGTTCTAGGGACCTACGACGATGCGCCGTCCGGAAACTTTTCGACGTTGGGTACGATTACCATGGAGAGCATGCCGGCGGCGACACTTTTTCCCGACCCCTGTTCTTCAAACGAAGCGCCGAAGGAGCCGCTGCGACAGGAACGGTGACGTAGGATAGAAGTTGCAGGTCGCACAGCCCCCTCGATGACGTTGACCGACTCAGCCGGCTGCACACGGGCGAAGCGCGCCAGCCGCTGCGGCAGCAGGGTCTCGCGCGCCAGCCGCCTCAACCCCGCGCCAACGCCATCAACCGCTCCGCAATCCGCTCCAGCGGCACCATTTCCTCTGCTGCACCCAGTTTGTACGCTGCACCGGGCATGCCCCAGACCACGCTGGTGGCTTCGTCCTGCACCAGGGTGGGCGCACCGGCGTTCTTCAGTTCCAGTAGCCCACGCGCGCCATCGTCGCCCATGCCGGTCAGGATCGCACCGATGGCATTGGCACCGGCGCTTTCAGCCACCGAGCGGAACAGCACGTCCACCGCCGGCTTGTGTCGGTTGACCGGCGGGCCATCGTCGATTCGACAGCGCCAGCGCGCACCGTCACGGATGATCCGCAGGTGCTTGCCGCCCGGGGGGAGATACGCATGGCCGGGCAGCACGGCTTCGCCGTCGGTGGCTTCGCGCACGGACATCGCCGAGTGGCGGTCCAGGCGTTCGGCGAACGGCGTGCTGAAGGTGGCCGGCAGGTGCTGGGTCATCACCACGGCCGGTGCATCGGCGGGCATGCCTTCCAGTACCACGCGCAGGGCTTCGGTGCCGCCGGCCGAGGCGCCGATGGCGATCAGACGGTCGGTGGTGCGGAACTGGATGGAGCGCGGCGCGACGGGAGCCACGGCGCCGAGGGTGATGCGCGGCGGATTCGGGCGGGCCAGCGGACGCACGCGCGAGCGTGCGGCCATCTTGACCTTGGCGATGATCTCGTCCGCGTAGCCCTGCAGGCCACGCGCGACATCCAGCTTGGGCTTGGACACGAAGTCCACCGCGCCCAGCGCCAATGCCTGCAGCGTGGTGTCGGCGCCACGCTCGGTCAACGAGGAAATCATCACCACCGGCAGCGGATGCAGGCGCATCAGGTTCTCAAGGAAGGCCAGGCCGTCCATGCGCGGCATTTCCACGTCCAGCGTGATCACGTCCGGGGCCAGGCGTTTGATCTTCTCGCGCGCCAGCAGCGGGTCGGCGGCGGTGCCGACCACTTCGATACCGGGATCGCTGTCCAGGATTTCGCTCAGCATCTGACGCACGACCGCCGAGTCGTCGACGATCAGGACTTTGCAGGGTGCACCATGGGTCATTCGAACAGCTCCACGCCACCGGTGACCGGGGCTTTGGACAGGCGGGCACGCACGGCCGATTCGGTCGCGGCAACTTCGGCTTCATGCGCATGCGGCAGGCGCTGCACGACGACGCGGCCGGTGTCGGCGAAGAACCACACCTTGCGCGGGTGGATGCCACACAGGTCTTCGGCAATGATCGGGATGTGTTCGGCCTGCAGGTACTGGCGCACGAACTCGGCGTTGCGCGTGCCGACCGGGTTGCTGGTGAAGCCTTTGAGCACGTTGGCGCCACCGAAGACTTTGGCCTCCAGACGCTTGCGGTGCGCGCCGCGCTTGAGCAGGTCGTTGATCAGCAGCTCCATCGCGTAGCTGCCGTAGCGCGCGGGCGCACCATCACCGACGTTGCCCTCGGGCAGCAGGAAGTGGTTCATGCCGCCGATCTTCAGTACCGGGTCGCGCAGGCACGCAGCCACGCAGGAGCCCAGCGTGGTGGTCAGTGCGGTGTTGTCATCCACCGCCAGATACTGGGTCGGCAGCAGCTTGGCGGCGGTGACCTGGAAGCGGCTGTCGTAGTAGCGCATGACCTCATCGTTGCGGATCGGCAGACTCATACCGGCGCTCCGGGCGCGCGCTTGTACAGGGTGCGCCCGCACGGCTGGATCAGATCGGCGGCGTGCAGGTAGTTTTCCGAATGACCGGTGTAGAGCAGGCCGTCGTCGCCCATGTGCTGGATCAGGCGCGAGAGGATGCCGCGCTGGGTCGGCTTGTCGAAATAGATCATTACGTTGCGGCAGAACAGGGCGTCGAACGGGCCGCCGACGTCGTAGCGGTTGGCCAGCAGGTTGAGCGGACGATAGTCGATCAGCTCGCGCAGGGCAGGGTGTACGCGGCAGTGGCCTTCATTGGGCCCGGTGCCGCGCTGGAAGTAGCGCTTGCGGATCGCCGGATCCAGGCCGGACACGCGGTCGATCGCGTAGACGCCACGGCTGGCGGTGGCCAGCACCTGGGTGTCCACGTCGGTGGCCAGGATGCGTACCGGCGGCTTGAGCGTGCCGAAGGCCTCGCAGGCGGTGATGGCCATCGAGTACGGCTCTTCGCCGGTGGAGGCCGCGCAGGACCACAGCTGCAGCGTGCCGCCACCGTTGCCGCGCAGGCGGAGTTCGTCGGTGAGCTTTTCGAAATGATGCGGCTCACGGAAGAACGCGGTGAGGTTGGTGGTCAGCGCATTGGTGAACGCCTGCCATTCCTCACCGCCATGGGCTTCGAGTTGGTCCAGATAGTCACTGAAACTGCGCATGCCGAGCGCACGCAGCCGGCGCGAGAGGCGGCCATAGACCATGTCGCGCTTTGCGGGCGCCAGCGAGATACCGACCCGCTGGTAGATCAGCTCGCAGACACGGCGGAAATCACGGTCGGCGAACTCGAATTCGCGGCTATTGGAAGAGGCGGCGGTGGCAGGAGGCGTGGACACGGGCGGGCTCGCAGAAAAAGGGGGATGCGGCGGTCGTGCGACCGCCGCAGGAACTCAGAACTCTTGCCAGTTGCCGTCATCAGCCGGCAGGGCGCGCGGCGGCTTGGCGGCTGCGACCGGACGCGGCGCGGCAGGTGCCGGACGAGGGGCACTGCGCACCGGCGGCAGCTCGGCACCGGCGCGCGCCGTGACGGCGCTGACGGCGGCGGCGACCTGGTTGTCCAGGCGGAAGATGGCGACGGCATCGGCCAGCTGTGTGGCCTGCTCCTCCATCGAGCGGGCGGCAGCGGTGGCTTCTTCCACCAAGGCAGCGTTCTGCTGGGTGGTTTCATCCATCTGCACCACGGTCTGGTTGACCTGGTCGATGCCGGCGGACTGCTCCTGCGAGGCCGCCGAGATCTCGGCCATGATGTCGGTCACGCGCTGCACCGAGGCGACAATCTCGCCCATGGTGGCGCCGGCCTGATTGACCAGCTGCGAGCCTTCGGCGACCTTGCCGACCGAATCATCGATCAGGCCCTTGATCTCCTTGGCCGCACCGGCCGAACGCTGGGCCAGGGTGCGCACTTCGGAAGCGACCACCGCAAAGCCACGGCCCTGTTCACCGGCGCGGGCGGCTTCCACCGCAGCGTTCAGCGCCAGGATGTTGGTCTGGAAGGCGATGCCGTCGATGACCGAGATGATCTCGGCGATCTTCTTGGACGAGGTCTGGATCGCGGCCATGGTGGTCACGACTTCACCGACCACGCTGCCGCCCTGGGAAGCAACGGAGTGCGCACCGATGGCCAGCTGATTGGCCTGACGGGCATGCTCGGCGTTCTGGCGCACGGTGGAGGTCAGTTCCTCCATCGAGGCAGCGGTTTCTTCCAGATTGGCGGCCTGCTGCTCGGTGCGGCGCGACAGGTCACTGTTGCCGGTGGCGATTTCGCCCGCGGACAGGTTGATGCTGCCAGCAGCCGTCTGGATCTGGCCGACAATCTGGGTCAGCTGCGCGACGGTGGCATTGGCGTCGTCGCGCATGGTGGCGAACACGCCCTGGAAATCGCCGTCCATGCGTGCGGTCAGGTCGCCTTCGGCGATGGCCGACAGCAGCTGGGAGAGTTTGCCCAGGTTCTCGTCGCTGACCTGCATCATCGCGTTGAGGTTGGCGATCATCAGGCGGAAATCGTGATTGAAGCGGGCGGTGTCGCCGCGCTGGCTGAAGTCGCCGGCCGCGGCGGCCGATGCCAGGCGCTGGATCTCGCCATTGATGTTGCCCAGGTTCTGCTTGACCGCATCGACGGTGGCGGTGATCTGCGCCTTCTCACCGGGGTAGCGGGTGAGATCCGCACGCAGATCACCCTGCGCGTAACGCTGTACGACCGACAGCACCTCGGTCATGGTCTGCACGTGCGCGCCGACCAGGGTGTTGGTCTCATGCACCATCAGGCCGTACTCGCCCGGGAAGGCGCCCTCATCCATGCGGTAGCTGGTATTGCCGGCGTCGTGATGGGTCGCCATCTCGCGCTGGCCGCTGATCACCGCGTGCAGCTGTTCCTGCATGCGGGCCATGCTTTCCAGCAGGCGACCGGGTTCATCGTGTGCCTGCTCGCCGATGCGACTGTCCAGCTTGCCGCGCGCGATGCTCTCGGCCACGTGGGTGGCCTGACGCAGGGGCAGGGTGATGCGGTTGCCGATCAGCCAGCTCAGCGCCAGCACGATCAGCACCACGCCGCCACCGGTGGCGGTCATGATGCCGGTGAACACCAGCGCCTGCTGCTGCACGTCTTCCATGTACACGCCGCTGCTGATCACCCACTGCCACGGCTGGTACATGCCTGCGTAGGCGGACTTCACGAACAGCCCCTTTTCGCCGGCCTTTTCCCACTTGTAGGTGACTACGCCGCCACCGATGCGGGCCATGCCGACCAGGTCGTAGAACAGGCGGACCCCGTCCTCGGAACGGAAGTCTTTCATGTCCTGGCCGATCAGATCCTTGCGGAACGGATGCATGATCACGCGGTACTGGGTGTCGTAAACGCTGTAGTAGAAGGCGTTGTTGTCCGCGCGCATGCGGGCCAGTGCTTCCAGCGCACTCTGCTTGGCTTCCTGCTCGCTGAGCTCGCCGCTCTGCGCCAGCCCGTGATAATGATCGAGGATGCCGTAGGTCAGCTCGACCTGGGTTTTGAGGCTGGTCTTGCGCGTTTCGGTCAGGTCCAGGTACTGCATGCGCGCGGCGACGACCGACAGGGCAATCACGCCCAGCGCGATCAACAACGTCAGCATGTTCAGCTTGCGCCGGACGGAGAGGTTGGCGAAGTACTGGTTCCAGCGGCGGAATAGAGTCATGGGCAGGGCATCTGATCGGCAGGAAAGCACGTGGCGATGCCAGGGAAATCGCGGTGACGTTCACCCACCTGGCCGGCCGCGACGAAGTGTCTGGCAATGCTGTTATCGGCCGATTCGGGCGAGTATTTAGCCGCTCTCCATTCAGCTGGGCAGTTGCGCATGAAAAAGGCCCCGATGCCGAAGCACCGGGGCCTTTGTGCAACAACGCGAGCCGTCAGGAAATCAGAATTCCTGCCAGTCGCCGTCGGCCAGTTCGGTGGCGACCGGGCGCGCTGCCGGGCGACGTGCCGCCGGTGCCACAGCAGGCGCTGCCGTGACCACCGGCGCACGGGCAGCGCGAGCCGGTGCCGGGGCCGCTGCCTGCTCGTCCAGCTTGAAGATGGACACCGCGTCGGTGAGGTGGCCGGCCTGTTCTTCCATGGCGCGGGCGGCAGCTGTGGCTTCTTCCACCAGCGCAGCGTTCTGCTGGGTGGTTTCATCCATCTGCACGACGGTCTGGTTGACCTGCTCAATGCCGGCCGACTGTTCCTGCGAGGCCGCTGAGATCTCGGCCATGATGTCGGTCACGCGCTGCACCGAGGCGACGATCTCGCCCATGGTGGCACCGGCCTTCTGCACGAGTGCCGAACCATCGTTGACCTTGCTGACGGAATCGTCGATCAAGCCCTTGATCTCCTTGGCCGCACCGGCCGAGCGCTGGGCGAGGGTGCGTACTTCGGAAGCGACGACGGCAAAGCCGCGGCCCTGTTCACCAGCACGTGCGGCTTCGACGGCGGCATTGAGCGCCAGGATGTTGGTCTGGAAGGCGATGCCGTCGATCACCGAGATGATCTCGGCGATCTTCTTGGACGAGATCTGGATCGCGCTCATGGTGGTGACAACCTGGCCGACCACGTCGCCGCCCTGCGAGGCAACGCTGTGTGCGCCGATCGCGAGCTGGTTGGCCTGGCGGGCGTGCTCGGCGTTCTGGCGCACGGTGGAGGTCAGTTCCTCCATCGAGGC
>DEVL01000004.1:0-7611 GCA_002363385.1 Stenotrophomonas maltophilia | reverse complement strand
GGCAGCGGTTTCTTCCAGATTCGCTGCCTGCTGCTCGGTGCGACGCGACAGGTCGCTGTTGCCGGTGGCGATTTCGCTGGCGGCCGAGCTGATGGCCTGGCTGGAGTCCTTGATGCGGGTAACGATGCTGCTGAGCTGTTCGGCCGTGGCGTTGGCATCGTCGCGCATCCGGGCGAACACACCCTGGAAGTCGCCGTGCATGCGCACGCTCAGGTCGCCCTGGGACAGGGCGGTCAGCAGATTGGAAACCTGTTCGATGCTGGCCGAGTTGGCATCCAGCAGACCATTGATCTGCTGGGCCAGCTGCAGGAAGAAGCCATCCTTGCCCTCGCTGACGATACGGCCGGACAGATCGCCTGCCGCTGCCTGCGCGATGACGCGGGCGACTTCGGCTTCGACCAGGGCCTCCGGGGTGCGGTCACGCCACTCAGCGACATGGCCGACGGTCTCGCCCTGTTCGTTGAAGATGGAGGTCACCGACTGCGCGAACTGCGCCTGGCCGAACTGCAGCTGGCGATGTGCGACGCCGTGCTGTTCCAGCTGGCTCATGAAGCGATCGTCGGCGCGGTTGTTCTTTTCCAGAACGAGGACGGACTTGCCGACCAGCACGGTGGCGGGGTCGAAGTCCGGCAGATCTTTGTGCAGCTCGTCGGCGTGCTGGCTGAGCGTCTGCTGCAGAGCACGGTTGGTATAGACGATCTTCATCTCGCCGTCGGTCAGGCACACGCCGGTGGAGCTGTAGTCCAGCGCAGTACGGATGCGCAGATTCTCACGGGCGATGGCCTGGTCGGTTTCGGTGCGTTCGCGCAGATCGCGCTGCATGCGCTGCATGGCCTGCAGCAGGTCACCCACTTCGTCCTTGCGGCTGACATCGATGTGACCATCGAGCTTGCCGCTGGCGACATCGTTGGCGACCGAGACGGCACCGCGCATGCTGCCGACCAGCGAACGGGCGAACAGATACACCAGCACCAGGCCCAGGGCGGCGCCGCCGAGCAGGGTGATGACCGTCAGGGTGGCCGAGGCGGCATAGGTGGATGCGGCCTTCTCACTGGACGCGCGCGAAAGGCGGTTGTCTTCGGCGATCAGCGCCTCCAGGGCGGCCGAGGCCTTGGCATGCTTGGTCCGGGTTTCGCCGACGAACGTATCGATGGCGTCGTCCGGCAGGTCCAGTTCCAGCATTTCGGTGACGGCGTCGTAGGACGCCAGCGTATCGGTCCAGTCCTTGGCGAAGGTGTCGAACAGCTTCTTCTGCTGGGGATTGTCGATCAGCTCGGGATATTTTTTGATCGACGCGTCGATCTGGGTGCGCAGTTCCGCTGCGCGCGCCTTGGCCTGGGCCTTGACGTCGTCGCTGGCGCGGATGAGGCCCTGATAGGCGGAGTTGCGGTACTCACCGACCATGCCGCGCAGCTCGCCCGCAGTGCGGATGCTGTCCATGCGGGCGCCGGCCAACTCGGTGGTGACACCGTTGAGCGAGTGGAGGCCACGGTAGGCCACGATGCCCTGCAGCAGCATCACCAGCAGGAGGACGCCGAAAGTCAGCATCAACTTGGGCATCAGTTTGAGGTTGTTGATCCACGGCATGGCAGGTGCGGTCTCCAGTGGCAAACGCGTCCGGCCGAGGTGGCCGGTTGCAGCGACCACGCCGGCCGGTGCCGGCGTGGCAGGGCGTACGGGGATTACTTGATGTTGGCCAGCTTCAGGCTGGACGGCGAGCTGACTTCGATTTCAGCGCGCGAGGCATCGCGGGCGATCTTGCCGATCACGCAGACGGTCTTGCCTTCCAGTGATTCCAGCGGGAAGGTGAACTTGTCGCGGTTGGCGCCGGCGATGCGGGCCGAGAAGGTGTGGCGCGGGAACGCACCGCCCATGTACAGGAAGGTCGGCTGGCCTTCAGAGCCTTCGGCGTAGCGGGCCTTCTCGACCTTGCCACAGACCATTCCGTCCTTGCCGACCGAACGCGGCGCCATTTCCGGCGGGATCATCTCGTTGGACTGGGCGAACGCGGAGGACGCGGAGGTGGCGAGCACGGCGACCGAGAACAGGGCAAGCAGGGACTTCATCGGGAGATTCTCCGGGGATATGGGCAAGTTGGCCCGGCCGTGGGCTATCCAGTGCAGCCGGGTCCTGAATCCAGCTATCGGCCGGCCACTGGGGAACTGAAGCACTTTTTTTCCGTGACCCGCATTGCGGTTGCAGATGCGGGCAGGAAGATCAAATTCTGTGACGGACGTCTCAGGCGGCGACGTCGTCAACGACCAGATGGGTCTGGCCCATATCGGCACTGTCGAGCAGCGTTTCGATGTCCAGCAGGATGAGCATGCGGTCATCCTGGGTGCCGATGCCGGAGATGAAGCGGGTGTCGACGGCGGCGCCGAACTCGGGGGTCGGGCGGATCTGGTCGGCGGCCAGCGGGATGACGTCGGAGACGCTGTCCACCACGATGCCGACGACGCGGTCTTCGACGTTGAGCACGATCATGACGGTGAAGGCGTCATAGGTCGCGTTTTCCAGGCGCAGTTTCAGGCGCAGGTCGATGACGGGAACGATGGTGCCGCGCAGGTTGATGACGCCCTTGATGTAGTCGGGCGCGTCGGGGACGCGGGTGACGGAGTCGTAGCCGCGGATTTCCTGGACTTTGAGGATGTCCACGCCGTAGTGCTCGGCGCCGAGGGTGAAGCTGAGGTATTCGCCGCCGTCGCTGGCGGCGGTGGTGTTCTTGTCGTTCATCGAGGGGTCCTGGGTCGGGCGTGGCGGTCGAAAAAACCGGCTTCACGCTGGATATCGGCCTCGTTGGGGACGACTTTAGGGGGGACAATCCGTCCTTGGACAGTGCGTCGGTGTGCAGGTGACCAGGGGGAAGAGCGGCGAGATCACGCATCAGCGGCGCCACGCGGTTGAAGCGGCCGTCAAATCTCCCCGTTTTTCCTGGCACTGCGCTGCCGGTCGATGCGGAAGATGTAGCGCTGGATCGCGCTGTCGCCGCCACGCGGGAGGTCATCGAAACGCATGCCGATGCGCTTCATTTCCACGCCATTGGGCAACTTGACGGCCAGTTGATTGCACACGATCAGCGAGATGTGCAGCGGACTGCTGTCAGGCAGGTCGAGCTGGGCGGCATAGCGCTTCTGCAGGGAGAAGACATTGCAGTCCACCGGCACCGTCACGGCCAGGCCACCGCCGCTGATGTCCACCACCCGCAGGTGGAGCGCTTCGCTGCGGTCTTCATTGATCGGGAACTTCAGGTGCGGCGAATCAGTGATCGGGGTCTCGAGCCGGTACAACTCGCGGCGCTGCAGGTGCACCAGCTCTGCCGGAAACGGCACGCGGAAGGCTACGTGGCCGTCGTTCTGCGTACGCTCCAGGCCGTCGAGCCGGAAGCGGACCATCACCCGGTCCAACTGGGCGAAGCAGAGCAGGTGGCCGACTTCCTCCGCCGCGCGGTTGGAGGGCTCGGACGGGCTGCCGTCGAGCAGCAGCCAGTCGTCGTCCTCGTCCAGTTCCAGGACGGCGGTCGGGAAGGACTGGTCGCGCCCCCCCAGATGGGCGTTGATCAACGAACGCTGGTCGATCAGCGCCTGCAGCAACTGCCGGATCTGGCGAGGGTTGCGGACCAGATACCGGTCGTCCGTACCGTCGTCGTGCGCGGCATGGGAGGGGTCGTGTGCGTCGAGGCTGCCTTCGGACATGGAATCTGCTGAGTTGGGCGGGTGACGACATCCGCAGATGCCAGGGCTCAGTCCGTTTATCGGCAGCGGGGCACAATTATGTAGGGTCAGATGCCAGGGAGACCGACGCACCGGTGCAGGGCCGGCGCGTCCTGGACCATCAGTGGGCGCTGGCGATCTGCCGGATCCGTTGCAGCACCGAGGTCTGGCCGTCGTCCAGGTGGAAGCGCGCCACTCCTTCGGCCAGCAGCCCGGCCTGATGCGCCATGCCGTGCGTGGCCGTCATCGACTCTTCCACCAGCGCGGCGTTCTGGCGGGTGTTGACGTCCATCTGCGCGATGCTCTGATTGACCTGTTCGATGCCCATCGACTGTTCCTGCGAGGCGGCGGAGATCTCGCCCATGATGTCGTTGACCTGGCGCACGGCCGTGACGATATCGCCCATGGTGGCCCCGGCACGATCGACCAGCTGGCTGCCATGGGCCACCTTGCCGACCGAGTCGTCGATCAGCGTCTTGATCTCCTTGGCGGCGTCGGCCGAGCGCTGGGCCAGGGTGCGCACTTCGGTGGCGACGACGGCGAAGCCGCGGCCCTGCTCACCGGCGCGAGCCGCTTCCACCGCGGCGTTGAGGGCCAGGATGTTGGTCTGGAACGCGATGCCATCAATCACCGAGATGATGTCGGCGATGCGGCGGGAGGAGGCCTGGATGCCGCTCATGGTGCGGATGACTTCGCCGACCACCTCCCCGCCCTGCGAAGCGACCTCCGATGCACCACTGGCCAGTCGATTGGCCTGGCGGGCATGCTCGGCATTCTGGCGCACAGTGGCGGTGAGTTCTTCCATCGTGGCGGCGGTTTCTTCCAGGCTGGCGGCTTGCTGCTCGGTCCGGCTGGAGAGGCGGCCGTTGCCTTCGGACATGCCGCTCGCCGCCGCGCTGAGACTGCTGGACGCCGACTGGATGCTGGACACGATGCCGGTCAGCTGGTCGATCGTGGCGTTGGCATCGTCCTGGATGCGTGCGAACACACCGTGGAAGTCGCCCTCCATGCGCGTGGTGAGATCGCCCCGCGACAGCGCGGAGAGCAGCTGTGAGATCTGTTCGATGCTGCTCGCATTGGCATCCAGCAGGCCGTTGAGGTGCTCGGCCAGCTGCAGGAAGAAGCCCTCCTTGCCAGCGGTCTCGACGCGGCCGGCGAAGTCACCGTTGGCGGCGGCACGCACGATGCGGCCCAGTTCCTCTTCCACCTGGAGTTCGGTGGTGCGGTCGGCCCATTCCACCACGAAGCCCTGGCGCTGGCCGTCACCGCCGATGATCGGGTTGACGATCAGGCGCATCACACGGCCGCCGATCCGGATCTGGGCGCGATACGTGCCTTCCAACGTATCGAGCAGCTTGGCCTGGTGGGCCGGGTGGCGATGGAAGATATCGATGTTGCGGCCAATCAGATCGCGCGCGTTGAACTGCGGCAGGTCGCGGCGCAGATCCTGCTCGACGCCGCTGAGCATGTGCTGCAGCGGGCGGTTGACGAACACGATGTTGCGGTCACGGTCGGCGATCATGACGTGGGTGGTGACGTCATCCAGTGCGGTGCGGATGCGCAGGGTGTCGGCGAGGCTGGCCTGTTCGCGATGGCGGCGGTCCAGCAGCTGCTGGCTGGTCTGCACCAGGGTGCGCGCCAGCGAGTCGGCTGGAAACTGGTCGGGCTGCACGTTCGCCGGCAGCGGTTGGTCATTGACCACGCCGCGCGCCATGGCGGCGAGCGCGCGCGGGTCGTGGCCGATCAGCAGCAGCTGGCGCCGCATCTGCACCGCCATGGCGCTGAGCAGCGCGGTTTCCACGATGACGTAGGTGGCGTGCAGCACGACCACGCCAACGCCGCTGCCGGCGGCGAACACCGGCGTCGGGGCGCCGCGTGACTGCAGGTAGAAGAACAGCAGGTGGTGCACGGCGATGGCCCCGGCCGCGACCACGATCGGCAGCCAGTCGCGGTAATACAGCAGCAGGGCGATCAGGACGATCACCGTGAAGTGCGTTTCCAGCATCCCGTGGGTCTGGTGGATCAAGGTGGCGGCCAGCACCATCCATGCCAGCGCGACCGTGCACCGCGACAGGCGGGTGCCGGGCAGCCAGCGGGTCTGCAGGGCGACCAGCGCGAGGCTGGGCAGGGTGATGGCCAGCAAGGGCGTCCATTGGCCGCTGCGCGCGGCCAGCACCAATGAGGCGACCGACAGCAGCACGGTGACCATCAGGAACAGGCGGTCTGCTTCGGCGGCGATGACCTGCAGGTACGGCACCTTCTCGTGACCCACCAGCGAGGGGAGGGGCGTTGCGTGGGTGGACATGCGGGTCACTCCTGTGGGCATGAACAATGGGATGGAACGATGAGCGGTGCCTGCGGATGCGCAAGCAACTGCTGGATCAGGGGCGCGGCCGAGCGCGCGAGGCCGCCACAGCCAGGGTCAAGCTGTGCCGGGCCGGCATAGACGAGGCGGCGGGAGGCATCGAGTACCACCCAGGCATAGGGCAGTGGTACGCCAGCCTCGCGTCGGTCGAGGGTGTGCAACGCCGGCCGCGGAGCGGTCGTCGCGGCGCAGCCGCACTGGCCGTCAGCGAGCAGGAGAATGGGGGCGCCAACCGCCGGCAGCGATCCGCCCAGCCGGGCCAGGATCTGATCGGCGGTCATGGCCGGTGGCGCGGCGGGCAGTGTGCGCAGTGTGCGCAGCAGCGCAGGCAGGACCCAGCCCAGCCAGAGTGACAGCAGAACCAGACCTGCCACGGCACGGCGCGTCGTGATCTGCGGCTGCTGACATACCGGTGTCATCGCGGTGGTCATCCTGCTGGCGTCCCTGCGCAACTCGATAGTCCCGTTAGCGGCGCACACGGCCGCTTACTTGATGGCAGACCGCCATCATTGGGCTGAATTCGGTAAGCAAGATGACGGCAGACAGTCTCTGGCCGATCGGCGTGTACACCGGGACGGCCATGCGCAACGGCGGAAACGACGACACCCTGCCGGAGCAGGGTGTCGTCGTGTCACGAAGGGTAACCGCAGCGCAGAATCAGAACTCCTGCCACTCGCTGTCGTTGACCATCGCCGGTTCACGGGTCATGGGCCGGCGTGCAGCGGCGCTGCTCGGCGCGGCCGGGGCGGCGGGGCGCGGTGACAGGACGGCGGCACGCGCAATCGCTGGGCGCGCGGCTGTCACCGGTGTCACGCCCGCGCGGCTGTCGAGCTTGAACAGCGCGACCGCGTCGGTGAGGTCGCCCGCCTGCTCTTCCATCGCACGGGCCGCGGCCGTGGCTTCTTCCACCAGCGCGGCGTTCTGCTGGGTGGTTTCGTCCATCTGCACGACGGTCTGGTTGACCTGTTCGATACCGGCGGACTGCTCCTGCGACGCGGCGGAGATCTCGGCCATGATGTCGGTCACGCGCTGCACCGAGGCGACGATCTCGCCCATGGTGGCACCGGCCTGGTTGACCAGCTGCGAGCCTTCGGCGACCTTGCCGACGGACTCATCGATCAGTCCCTTGATCTCCTTGGCGGCACCCGCCGAACGCTGGGCGAGGGTGCGCACTTCCGAAGCGACCACCGCAAAGCCACGGCCCTGTTCACCGGCACGGGCGGCTTCGACCGCAGCGTTCAGCGCCAGGATGTTGGTCTGGAAGGCGATGCCGTCGATCACGGTGATGATGTCGGCGATACGGCGCGAGGAGGCATCGATCTCGTGCATCGTGCTGACCACGCGACCGACCACATCACCGCCCTGCGAGGCGACCGAATGCGCACCGATGGCCAGCTGGTTGGCCTGACGGGCATGCTCGGCGTTCTGGCGCACGGTGGAGGTCAGTTCCTCCATCGAGGAGGCGGTTTCTTCCAGGTTGGCGGCCTGCTGCTCGGTGCGGCGCGACAGGTCGTTGTTGCCCGAGGCGATTTCGCC
>DEVL01000006.1:476633-476823 GCA_002363385.1 Stenotrophomonas maltophilia | reverse complement strand
GAAAATGATCAAACCCGCGCAAGCGGGTTTTTTCGTTTCTGCGGTTCGTCACTGCGTGGCTCTGCCCTGCGCAGTGCGTAACGCGCGAGGCGCGTGGCATCAACACGACGATGACGCGACGACTGGCGACTGACGGAAAATTTCCCACGCGATCCTGTTGACACATTCCCGGTTCTCCCGCAGAATTCTC
>DEVL01000006.1:0-476340 GCA_002363385.1 Stenotrophomonas maltophilia | reverse complement strand
CAAGCGGGTTTTTTCGTTTCTACCGTCCGGTAACAAAAAAAAACCCCGCCTTTCAGCGGGGTTTTTCGTTTCAACACATCAGGCTCTCAATGCCCACCGGCCGAGGCAGCGCCCGCCCCTGCACCAAACGGCGGCTTGGCCAGCCACAGGAAGGCGATGATGGCCAGGAAGATCCAGCCCAGCAGGAAGAAGATGTCGTTGAAGCCCATCTGCGAGGCCTGGTGGTTGATCATGTTGTTGAGCGCGGCCGCGCCATGCTGCAGGTCGCCCTGCCCCATCGCGGTCACCTGGTCCTGCATGCCCGGGGTGTAGCCGGAGATGTGCTCGGTCAGATGCGCGTGGTGCTCCTGGGTACGACGTGCCCACAACCATGTCGTCAGCGAGGCGGCGAAGCTGCCGCCCAGCGTGCGCAGGAAAGTGGCCAGACCTGAGCCTGCGGCGATCTCGCGTCCGTCCAGATCCGACAGCAGGATCTGCAGCACCGGCATGAAGAACAACGCCACACCGATGCCCATGATCAGCTGGATGCCGGCCACGTGGCCGAAGTCCACCTGCAGGTTGAAGCCCGAGCGCAGGAAGCTGGTGAAGGACAGGAAGATGAAGGCGATCGTGGCCAGCATGCGCATGTCGAACCGCGAGGCGTACTTGCCCACGAACGGCGTCATGATCACCGGCAGCACGCCGATCGGCGCGGTCGCCAGACCGGCCCAGATCGCCGTGTAGCCCATGTCACGCTGCAGCCACTGCGGGATCAACAAGGCCACGCTGAAGAACGCCGCGTAGGCCACCACCATTGCCAGCGTCCCGGCGCGGAAGTTGCGGTGCCGGAACAGGCGCAGGTCGACGATGGGATCCTTGTCGGTCAGTTCCCAGATCAGGAACACCGCCAGCGCCACCACCGACACACAGGCCAGCACGACGATCTTGGTCGAACTGAACCAGTCTTCGTCGTTGCCCAGATCGAGCACCAGCTGCAGCGCGCCCACACCGATCACCAGGGTGATCAGGCCGACATAATCCATCTTCGGCTTTTCAACATGTTCGGGGCGCCCCTTGAGCTGGTTGCCCACCACCAGCGCAGCGAAGATGCCCAGTGGCACGTTGATCAGGAAGATCCATTCCCAACTGTAGTTGTCGGTGATCCAGCCGCCGAGGATCGGGCCGGCGATCGGCGCGACCACGGTGATCATGGCCAGCAACGCCAGCGCCTGCCCGCGTTTCTCACGCGGATAGAGCGAGACCAGCAGGCTCTGGGTGATCGGGTACATCGGCCCGGCAACGAAGCCCTGGATCGCACGCGAGACAACCAGCATGCCCATGCTCTGGGCCAGGCCGCACAGCAGCGAGGCCAGGGTGAAGGCCAGCGTGGCCCACACGAACAGCTTGGTCTCGCCGAAGCGGCGGCTGAGGTAGCCGGTCAACGGCAGTGCGATCGCGGTGCTCACCGCGAACGAGGTGATGACCCAGGTGGCCTGCTGCGAACTGGCGCCGAGATTACCGGCGATGGTCGGCAGCGAGACATTGGCGATGGTGGTGTCCAGGACCTGCATGAACGAGGCCATCGCCAGCCCTGCGGTACACAGGGCGACGTTGGCCGGCCGGAAGGCCATGCCTGGCGCCGCGGGGGCGCCCGACGCGGCGGGTGCTTGTGCGGACATGGTGGCCTCAGCTCGCCTTGGCCTGCTGCGGCAGGTTGCTCTGGATGATCTGGTGGATCACATCGTCGGCGCTGTGCAGCTGCTTGGCGTAGACGTCGGTATCGAACACCTGGCCCTTGGCGGTTTCGGTCGGCAGCACGGTGCCCTTCTGGTCGCGCAGGCTCACTTCGGCCTTGATCGACAGCCCGATGCGCAGCGGATGTTCGGCCAGCTGCTTGGCATCGATGGCGATGCGCACCGGCACGCGCTGCACGATCTTGATCCAGTTGCCGCTGGCGTTCTGCGCCGGCAGCAGCGAGAACGCCGAGCCGGTGCCCAGGCCGAGGCTGTCGATGCGGCCCTTGTAGGTGACGTCGCCGCCGTACAGGTCCGAACGCAGCTCCACTTCCTGGCCTAGGCGCATGTGGCGCAGCTGGGTTTCCTTGAAGTTGGCTTCCACCCACATCTGCTCGGTCGGCACGACGGCCATCAGGGCATTGCCCGGCTGCACGCGCTGGCCGACCTGCACCGAACGACGCGCCACGTAACCGGTGACCGGCGCGACGATGCCGGCGCGGGCATTGTTGAGGTACGCCTGGCGCAACTGCGCGGCGGCGGCCTGCACGTCCGGCTGGGTCGCGATCACGGTGTCATCCACCAGCGCGTTGCTGCGCTCGAAGGTTTCGCGCGAGCCGGCCACGGCCGCTTCGGCAGCCGCCAGTTCGGTGCGGGCATGTGCCAGCTCTTCGTTGGAGATCGCGCCGGTGCTGGCCAGATCCTTACGGCGGTTGAAGTCCTCGCGCACGCGCTTGAGGGTCACCTGGCGCGCATTCAATTCGGCCTGCGCGCCTTCCACGCTGCGGTACAGACCGCGCACCTGGCGGACCGTCTTGGCGAGGTTGGCTTCGGCCTGCTGCAGAGCGACTTCGGTGTCGGCCGGATCCAGCTGGACCAGCAGCTGGCCGCGTTCGACGCGCATGCCGTCATCGGCGTTGATCCCGACCACGGTGCCGCTGATCAGCGGCGTGATCTGGACCTGGTTGCCCTGCACGTAGGCATCGTCGGTTTCTTCGAACCAGCGGCCGAACATGAAGTACCACAGGGCCAGCGCGGCCAGCAGCAGCACCACGATGACCAGCAGGCCGCGCAGCAGCTTGCCGCGACGGGAGGGAGCTGCCTTCTCGGCAGCGGGGGCGGAGGTCTGACTCATGGGGATGACTCTCAGGAATGCGAGGATTCGGGGGTGGCGGCGACCGTGGCGGCATCGCGGGTCGGGGTGAAACCACCGCCCAGCGCCTGGCTCAGGCGGACCGAAACAAGGATCTGACGCGACTGCAGACTGGCCAGCCGCTGCTGGGCGACCAGCAACTGCTCTTCGACGCTGAGCACATCCAGGTAGCTGCCGATGCCGGCGCGGTAGCGCTGCTCGGCCAGGTCGTGAGCGGCACGCGCGGTGCTGACCGCCTGGGCTTGGGCACTGGCCTGGTCGGCCAGCGAACGCACCGCATTGACCTGGTCGGCGACATCGCGCAGCGCGTTGAGCACGGACTGGTTGTAATCGGCCACGGCCAGGTCGTACTGCGCGTCGGTCTTGCCCAGGTTGGCGCGCAGGCGGCCGCCATCGAAGATCGGCAGGCTCAATGCCGGGCCGAGGAAGGCGAACGTGGAGCCACTCTTGAGCAGCTGGTCCACTTCACTGGAGACCACGCCGCCCAGAGCGGTGAGGTTGAGGCTGGGATAGAACGCGGCCTTGGCCGCGTGGATCTCGCGGTTGGCCGCTTCCACGCGCCAGCGCGCGGCGACGATGTCGGGGCGACGGCCGAGCAGCTCGCTCGGCAATACGCCGGGCAGCTGCAGCGCCAGCGGATTCAGCACTTTCGGGCGGTCGATCTGCAGACCGCGATCCGGGCCCTGCCCGACCAGCGCGGCGAGCGCAGTGCGCGCTTCGTCGATCTGCTGCTGCGCGGCCTGCTGTTGCTGCTGCGCGGCCGGAATGCGGGCTTCGGCCTGGCGGGTCTGCAGGTCGCTGTCGATGCCGGCGGCACGCCGCTGGCGGGTCAGCTCCAGCGTCTTCTGCGACCGCGCCAGTTCTTCGCTGGCCACGTCATGCAACGTCCAGGCGTAGCCCAGCTGCGCGTACGCCTCGGCGATGGCGGCCGAGAGATTCAGGCGTGCGGCCTGGGCGTCCACTTCGGCGGCGTGGCCGCTGTCCACGGCCGCTTCCCAGGCGGCGCGCTTGCCGCCCCACAGGTCGATGCCGTAACTGAAACTCAGGTAGGCCTGGCCACTGCCGGCGTAGCTCCCGCCGAGCTCGTCACCGACCATCGATTCGGGCAGGCGCACGCCGGTGTAGCCACCAGAAGCGGACACGCTGGGCAGGCGATCAGCGCGCGCTGTGCCAATCTGGGCACGTGCCTGGCGCAGCCGCGCATCGGCCGCGTCCAGCCCGGGATTGCGCTGCAGGCCTTCGGCGATCAAGGCGTCCAGCTGGGGATCGCCCAGCGCGCGCCACCAGTCGGTGGCCGGCCAGCCGGGCTGGCTCAGACCGTTGGCGGCCAGGGTGCGCTGGGTCTGCAGGCTGTCTGCGTCGAGCAGGCGGCCCTGCGGCTCCAGGCCGCGGCTGCTGGCACACGCGGCCAGCGCAAGCGCCAGCACGGAGACCAGTACCGGCCGCAGCGGGCGCAGCGAATAAGAGGGTTCAAACGTCGAAGTCATGGGGTTACCAGTGAGTCGCGTACACGGGTCATGAGGGAAAGCAGCTGCGCGCGTTCGTCCGGAGACAGATCACGCATGGCATCGTCAATGGTCTGGTCTCCCCGCTGTTTGAGGCGTGCCCACAACTGGCGGCCCAGCTCGGTCAGCACGATCTGCAGGGCCCGTCGGTCCTGGGCATGCGGTTCGCGCCGCACGCAATCCAGGGCTTCCAGCTTGTCCAGCAGGCGGGTGACCGCGCTTGGCACCTGGTCCAGAGCCTGGGCCAGCTCGTTGGCGGTGCACGGGGCACGGGCCGCGAGCACCTTCAGGCCGAGATAGTGGGTAAAGCCGATACCGAGGTTTTCCTCGGCCATCGACGTGTCCAGCTGACGGACCAGGCCATCGCGCACTTGGCGCAACAGGAGTCCGAAGCTGGGGGGATGGGCATCAGGACAGATCATGGGTGAGCATTCTCTTCCAAAAAATATATTTCTCAATAGAAATATTCAATCTGGAATCAAATGCTGTGTTGCAACATTCAGAACAGTGGGCAGGCCGCTACCTTAATGGCGCGCCCGACTGGCCCGGTATTACAATTTGGACAATGGATAACACTTTCAGGCCAGCGCTGGAGACAGAGGCCACCCAGATGATCCGCAACCAGGTGCTGGACTGGTTCGAGCGGGATGACGGGTTGGGCGTGCTCGGCTTCCGCATCGAGAGCCCCAAGGGACTGGAACGCGAGATCGACTGGCACCAGCACCGGCGCGCCCAGTTGATCTGCGTGGAGGCCGGGCTGCTTACCACCCGCACCCGCCACGGCACGTGGTCACTGCCGCCCGGCTGCGCTGGCTGGATGCCGCCCGGGGAGCCGCACACCGTGGATATCTGCGGGCCGCTGCGTGGCTGGGGCGTGATCGTCAGCGCGGCAATGGCCTGCGATCTGCCCGACGAACCCTGCGTGCTGGCCATTTCCGATCTCCTGCAGGCGCTCTCGCTGCGCGTCACCGCATGGGTGCCAGCGGCCGAGCCCACCCTGCGCCAGCAGCACATGATCGAGGTGCTGCTGGACGAAATCCGCAATGCCCCGCGGCAGCGCATGCACCTGCCGATGCCGCAGGACCGGCGCCTGCTGCGGATCGCCTCGCAGCTGATCGCCAACCCGGCCGACGCGCGTAGCCTGGACCAGTGGGCCCAGTGGGCGGGGCTGTCGCCGCGTACACTGACCCGGCACTTCCGCGATGAAACCACGCTCAGCTTTGCGCAGTGGCGCCAACAGGCCCGGCTGGCCGAGGGGCTGCGCCGGCTTTCCGACGGCCAGAGCGTGTCCGATATCGCGCACGAACTGGGGTTCAGCAGTCCCAGCGCCTTCGTCACGGTGTTCCGCCGCCACTTCGGCAGCCCGCCCGGGCGCTATCTGGCGCGCAGTGGACACCCCCTCAACCCATCACGCGGCTTGGCATCCCCGGCCGCATCCGGATAATCGTCCGCCTGCGAGGGCGACAGCCGTCGCCGTCCCTTGCCACAGGTAACAATCCCGCATGACCGATCTTGCCCGCCCCGCGTTCCACGGCTTTGAACAGCTGCCCCTGCGCGAGTACGCCGAACGGGCGTACCTGGACTACTCGATGTACGTGGTGCTCGACCGCGCACTGCCGTTCCTCGGCGACGGTCTCAAGCCGGTGCAGCGCCGCATCATCTATGCGATGAGCGAGCTGGGCCTGAATGCCGCCTCCAAGCCGAAGAAGTCCGCGCGTACCGTCGGTGACGTGATTGGTAAGTACCATCCCCACGGCGACAGTGCCTGCTACGAAGCACTGGTGCTGATGGCCCAGCCGTTCTCATACCGCTACCCGCTGATCGAAGGCCAGGGCAACTTCGGCTCGACCGACGATCCCAAGTCGTTCGCGGCGATGCGCTACACCGAGTCCAAGCTGACCCCGATCGCCGAAGTGCTGCTGGGCGAGATCAACCAGGGCACCACCGACTGGACGCCGAACTTCGACGGCACGCTGGAAGAGCCGACCTGGATGCCGGCACGCCTGCCGCACCTGTTGCTCAACGGCACCACCGGCATCGCCGTGGGCATGGCCACCGATGTGCCGCCGCACAACCTCAACGAGATCGTCAGCGCGCTGCTGCACCTGCTCGACGATCCGGATGCGACGGTCACCGACCTGTGCGAGCACGTGAAGGGTCCGGACTACCCGAGCTTCGCCGAGATCATCACGCCGATCGCCGATCTGCGCACCATGTACGAGACCGGTTACGGCAGCGTGCGGGCGCGCTCCACCTTCCTGAAGGAGAACGGCAACATCGTGATCAACGCGCTGCCGTTCCAGGTATCGCCGTCGAAGGTGATCGAGCAGATCGCCGCGCAGATGCGCGCCAAGAAGCTGCCGTGGCTGGAAGACATCCGCGATGAGTCCGACCACGCCAACCCGGTGCGCGTGGTACTGGTGCCGCGCTCCAACCGCGTGGACGCCGAGCAGCTGATGGGCCACCTGTTCGCGACCACCGACCTGGAGCGCAGCTACCGGGTCAACCTCAACGTGATCGGGCTGGACGGCCGCCCGCAGGTCAAGAACCTCAAGACCCTGCTCAGTGAGTGGCTGCAGTTCCGCGGCACCACCGTGACCCGCCGCCTCAACCACCGCCTGCAGAAGGTCGAGCGTCGCCTGCACATGTTGGACGGCCTGCTGGTCGCCTTCCTCAACCTGGATGAAGTGATCCACATCATCCGCACCGAGGACGAAGCCAAGCCGGCGCTGATCGCGCGCTTCGCGCTGAGCGAGGAACAGGCCGAGTACATCCTGGAAACCAAGCTGAAGCAGCTGGCCCGCCTGGAAGAGATGAAGATCCGCGGCGAGCAGGATGAGCTGGCCAAGGAGCGCGACAAGATCGTCGGCATCCTGGAGAGCAAGGCCAAGCTGAAGAAGCTGATCCGCGACGAACTGGTGGCCGATGCCAAGAAGTTCGGCGATGACCGTCGCTCGCCGCTGGTGCAGCGTGGCGCGGCGCAGGCCATCGACGAGACCGAGCTGGTGCCGAGCGAACCGATGACGGTGGTGCTCTCGGAGAAGGGCTGGATCCGTGCGGCCAAGGGCCACGACATGGACCCGTCCACCCTGTCCTACCGCGATGGCGATGCGCTGCTCGGCTCCGTGCGCGCACGCAGCACGCAGCAGGTGGCATTCTTGGACAGCGAGGGCCGTGCGTACTCGACCCTGATCCACACCCTGCCCTCGGCACGCGGCAACGGCGAGCCGCTGACCGGTCGCTTCTCGCCGGCCCCGGGCAGCGCCTTCATGACGCTGGCCAGCGGCGAGAACAACACGCGCTTCGTGCTGGCCTCCACCCACGGCTATGGCTTCGTGACCCGCTTCGAGAACCTCACCGGCCGCAACAAGGCCGGCAAGGCCATGCTCAACCTGACCTCCGGTTCCAAGGTGCTGACCCCGGCCGTGGTCGCCAATCCAGAGACGGACCGCATCGTCGCCGTGACCAGCTCGGGCAATCTGCTGGCGATCGCCGCCAGCGACCTGCCGGAACTGGACAAGGGCAAGGGCAACAAGATCATCGACATCCCCAAGGCCAAGCTTGCCACCGAGCGCGTGGTCGCGGTGGTGTCGGTGGCGCCGGGCAACACGCTGCTGGTGCGCAGCGGCCAGCGCACGATGAACCTGTCCTTCAAGGACCTGGACACCTACCTGGGGACCCGCGCCACCCGTGGCCATCTGCTGCCGCGTGGCTGGCAGAAGGTAGAAGGCCTGGCGGTGGAGTAAACGTCGCGGTGTCGAGGTGAATCGGAACGGCCGGGGAAACCCGGCCGTTTTGTTGCGCCCACAGAAAAGGCCGGGTTTCCCCGGCCTCTCTGTTCAAATCAACGTCAGCTGGCTGGCAGAGGCTGGCGGGCGGACGAGGGTTCAGCAGCTGGCTGGCGAAGGCTGGCTGGCAGGCGGAACCCGATGCCGCACTCAGTGCGCAGCCGTGCCCTTCGCATCCATCTTGCTGGTCTGGTACAGCGCCAGGCCGATGCGCTTGATCAGGCCCAACTGCTGTTCCAGCCACCAGGCGTGGTCTTCTTCAGTGTCCTTCAACTGGACCAGCAGCATGTCGCGGCTGACATAGTCCTGATGCTGCTCGCACAGTTTCATGCCGGCAGCCAGGTTGTTGCGGACGCTGTACTCGGTCTCCAGATCCTTCTGCAGCATCTCTTCCACGGTCACGCCGGGCTCGAACCCGTGCGGGCGCATGTCCGGGTCGCCGCCAAGGAAGAGGATCCGGCGCAGCAGCGCATCGGCGTGCTGGGTCTCTTCTTCCATTTCGTGGTTGAGGCGCTCATAGAGCGCGAACAGGCCCTGGTCTTCGTAGCGGCGCGAATGGATGAAGTACTGGTCGCGCGCGGCCAACTCGCCACGCAGCAGTTCCTTCAAGCAGGCGATGACGTCCGGGTTGCCTTTCATGGGGGTGCTCCTGATGAATCAATGCGCGCATGGTGCCCTATCTGGAAATCCGGTGATCTAATCGGAATCAGTTGCAGTTGCGCTTCGTTCGGCGTGCACAGGGCGTTCACGTCTCCCCTACAATCGAACCACACCTACAGGGGGATGCGCAGGATGCGGCAATGGCTGAAGCGGCTGGTCTGGGGCGTGCTGATACTCACGTTGGCGGCGGTTTTCATGGTGTGGTGGCTGCTTCGCGGCAGCCTGCCCACTCTGGAAGGCGAGCAGGCCATGAGCGGCCTGGCGGCGCCGGTGAACATCACCCGAGACGCGCTGGGCGTGGTCACCATCGAGGCCGGAAGCCAGGCCGATGCAATGCGGGCGCTGGGTCTGGTGCATGCGCAGGAGCGCTACTTCGAGATGGACTTGATGCGCCGTACCGCGGCTGGCGAGTTGGCCGAGCTGTTCGGGCCGGCGGCGATCGAGATGGACAAGCGCATGCGGGTGCACCGGCTGCGGGCGCGCACCGAGGCGCATCTGGATGTGGCCACGGGCAGCAGCGCCGCTGCATTGCAGGCATACGTGGACGGCATCAACCAGGGCGTCGCGGATCTTCGGGTACGGCCTTGGCCCTATCTGCTGCTGCGCCAGACCCCCGCCCCGTGGCGTGCCGAAGACAGCGTGCTGACCGGGCTGGCGATGTATGCGGACCTGCAGGACCCCACCAATCAGAACGAATTGGCGATGGCGCGGATCCGCGCGGTGGCGCCACCGGCGCTCTATGCATTGCTCAGCCACGATGGCAGCGAATGGGATGCGCCCCTGTTCGGCGCGGCGCGCGGCAACGCACCGCTACCGGACGCCACTGCGCTCGACCTGCGACAGCCCGATGCCGCGCAGGCAACCAGTGCCACCGCCGGTCATCTGGACCCCGACGTGCTGGGCAGCAACAACTTCGCCGTCTCCGGCGCACTGACCGCGGACGGGCGCGCCATCGTGGCCGACGACATGCACCTGGGACTGCGTGCGCCGAATCTCTGGTTCCGGGTACGCCTGCGCTATCCCGATCCGCAGGCGCCCGACGGCCGCGTCGATGTCAGCGGCTTCTCGCTGCCCGGCCTGCCGGCCATCGTCGTCGGCAGCAACGGACACGTGGCCTGGGGCTTCACCAACAGTTACATCGACACCGCCGATTTCCGCAGCGTGCCTGCCGATGCCCAGGACATCACCACGCATGAAGAGCGTATCCGCGTCGCCGGTCAAGCACCGGTGACGCTGCGCGTGCGTGAGACCGCCTGGGGTCCAATACTCCACGAACGGCCGGACGGCAGTGGCGAGGCGCTGCGCTGGGTGGCGCAGCTTCCCGGTGCGGTCCGTTTGGACTTTGCCGAGATGGCGCGCGCGGCGACGCTTGAGGAGGCCTTCCACGTGGCCGACCGCAGCGGTGTTCCCGCGCAGAATCTGGTGATCGCCGACCGCAGCGGACGCATCGCCTGGCGGTTGATCGGCACACGACCGGACCGTGCTGCGGACTGCCCGCCAAGCGGCAACACGATCGCGGCCCCTGCCCGTTGTGCGCCGTGGGCGATCCGCAGCGATGGCGCGCCGGCATTGATCGATCCCCCCATGCATCGGCTGTGGACCGCCAACGGACGCGTCCTCGATGGGGACGCCTTGGCCATTGCCGGGAATGGTGGCTACGACCTCGGTGCACGCGGGCGGCAGATTCGCGATGGCCTGATGGCAAAGAAGCGCTTCACCGAAGCCGACCTGCTGGCGATGCAGCTCGACGATCGCGCCCTGTTGCTCACGCGCTGGTGGCACCTGCTGCGCGAGGTCGTCACCGCCAGCGACGACCCTGCCCTGCAGCGACTGGAGGTCGCAACCCGGCGATGGGAGGGCCATGCGGCCGTCGATTCGGTCAGCTACCGGATCACCCGCGGTTTCCGCGGCATGCTGATCGACCGTGTTGGCGAGGGGCTTCTCGCGCCAGCGAAAGCACAGCTCGGACAAGCGTATCTGGCGCCGCGGCTGGGGCAGTTCGAAGGCGTGTTGTGGCCATTGGTGAGCGAGCGCCCGGCGCATCTGCTGCCGCCTTCGTACTCCAGCTGGAATGCGCTGTTGACCGATACCGCCAAGACGCTGGAGGCAGACCTGAGCAGTCAAGGGCCGCTGGACGCGCGTACGTGGGGCGAACGCAACACCGCCGCGATCTGTCACCCGGTCAGTCGCGCGCTGCCCAACGTCGCCCGACGATGGCTGTGCATGCCTGGCGATCCGTTGCCCGGCGACCGCGACATGCCCCGCGTGCAGGGGCCCGCGTTCGGGGCGTCGCAGCGGATGGTGGTCTCGCCCGGCCACGAAGCCGAGGGATTGATCCACATGCCCGGTGGGCAGAGCGGTCACCCGTTGTCACCGTTCTGGGGCGCAGGACACGACGCCTGGGTGAAGGGAACACCCACCCCGTTCCTGCCGGGCAAAACCGCGTACACGCTGACGTTGGTCCCCGCGGAATGATCACGGGGTCAACGCTTTACTGCCGCCTCCAGCGCTCCATCGCGTTGAGCAGCGGCCCGGTCATGGCCGTGGTCACCAGGGCCATGATCACCAGCACGGCAAACAGGCGATCGCCGAGGAAGCCCAGCTCGTAGCCCAGGTTGAGCACGATCAGCTCCATCAGGCCGCGGGTATTCATCAGGGCACCGAGCTTCCACGCCTCATGGCTGCCCATGCCGGCACTGCGCGCTGCACTCCAGGTGCCGATCAGCTTGCCCAGCGTGGCCACCGCGATCACGATCAGGCAGAGCACCCAGTCGCTGGCCTGCAGGGCATCGGCGCGCATGCGCAGGCCGGTCATGGCGAAAAACAGCGGCAGCAGCAAGGTGACCGCGAACGGCTCGACGCGCTCGGCCACGGTATGCCGCAGGGTGGCGTTGCCGGAGACCGCCACGCCGGCCGCGAAGGCACCGAACAGCGCGTGGATGCCCAGCATTTCGGTAACCAGCGCGCAACCCAGCGCCATCAACAGCATGATCAGCAACCAGCGCCCTTCCTGGCCCGGGGCGATCACCAGACGCGAGAACCACGGACGCACCACACCGAGCATCAGTGCAACGAAGGCGACCACACAGACCAGGTTGATCGTCGCGGGCACCCAACCCTGCGATTGTGCGGCGGCGACGATCAGGGCCAGCAGGCACCACGCGGTGGCATCGCCGAGCGCGGCGCAGGCGATGGCGGTCTGGCCCAGCGGCGTGCCGGTCATGCCCCGGTCGGCCAGGATGCGCAGCAGCACGGGGAACGCCGTGATGCTCAATGAAATACCCACGAACAACGCAAAGCCGGTGAAACCCACACCCGGCGGTGCGTGCGCGCCATAAAGCCAGATCGCCAGCCCCACGCCCAGCACAAACGGCACGGCAATTCCGGCATGGCTGACCACGAAGGCGAAACGCCGTCGCCCCCGCAGTCCGCCCAGATCCAGTTCCGCCCCGGCCACCAGCAGGAACATCAGCACGCCAAGCTGGCTGAGCAGGCCGAGCGAGCCAAGCGAGGCTGCCGGGAACAGCACGCCATGCACCTGGGGCAACACGGCGCCCAGCACCAGCGGCCCCATCATCAGGCCGGCCGCCATCTCACCGATCACCGCCGGCTGGCCCAGCCGGCGGAAAACCCAGCCCGCGCCCTTGGCGACCATCAGCAATACCAGCAACTGCAACAGGAACAGACCAAGCGGCGCATGCAGATGCGCGGCCCAGTCGGCCCCCAGCGACGACTCTGCACGGGCCACCTGTGCGGTCACGGCCGGGCCGGCAAACCGTGCCAGGCCCAGGCCGATCAACAGCGGCAGTGCCACCCAGCCCAGATAGCGCCAAGCCAGCCCACTGCGGCGCATGCCGGTGGTGTCAGAGTCCATGACCGATCCCCATCGATTGAAGGGGCGATTCTACGGGCTGCACGCGTCGCCACACCACCGCGGACGACGCGGCGGTGTGGCGCATCGATCAGGCCAGTGCCTGTTCGTGCACGCCGGCGATGGCACGCCCGGAGGGATCGGCCATCGCGGCAAAACTGGCATCCCACGCAATCGCCGCTGGCGAGGAGCATGCGATGGACTTGCCGCCCGGCACGGTCTCCGCCGCCGCCTGGGTCGGGAAGTACTGCTCGAAGACGTGGCGGTAGAAGTACGCTTCCTTGGTCTGCGGCGGGTTGTGCACGAAACGCTTGTCCGCTGCGGCCATCACCCGGTCACTGACCTGGGCCTCGGCATGCGCCTTGAGTCCGTCGATCCAGCCATAGCCGACGCCATCGCTGAACTGTTCTTTCTGGCGCCACAGGATCGAGTCCGGCAGGTAGCCTTCGAAGGCGTCGCGCAGCACCGCCTTCTCGATACGTCGCGTACCGGCAGGGCCCTGCCCGACCATCTTGTGCTTGGCGTCGATGCGCATGGCGACATCGAGGAACTCGCGGTCCAGGAACGGCACACGCGGCTCCACGCCCCAGGCCATCATTGACTTGTTGGCGCGCAGGCAATCGTAGTTGTTGAGTGCATCGAGCTTGCGCACCAGCTCCTCATGGAACTCACGCGCGTTGGGCGCCTTGTGGAAGTAAAGGTAGCCACCGAAGATCTCATCGCTGCCCTCACCGGACAGCACCATTTTCACGCCCATCGCCTTAATCCGGCGCGCCAGCAGGAACATCGGCGTGGAAGCGCGGATGGTGGTGACGTCGTAGGTCTCCACGTGGCGGATCACTTCCGGCAGGGCATCCAGGCCTTCTTCGAAGGTGTACTCGAAGCCGTGGTGCACGGTGCCCAGTGCTTCGGCCGCGATGGCGGCGGCGGCCAGATCGGGCGAGCCTTTCAGGCCGATCGCGAAGGAATGCAGACGCGGCCACCACGCTTCACTCTGATCACCATCTTCGACACGGTGGCGGGCGTAACGCGCGGCCACCGCCGCAACCAGCGACGAGTCCAGACCACCGGACAGCAAAACGCCGTACGGCACATCGGTCATCAGCTGGCGATGCACCGCACGCTCGAAGGCCTCACGCAGTTCCACGCGGTCGGCCTCAACGCCTTCGACCGCAGCGTAGTCGCGCCACGGACGCTCGTAGTAACGGGTGAGCGTGTCGGTGGCACTGTCGTACCAGTGGCCCGGCGGGAACTGCGCCGCGTCGGCGCAGATGTCCACCAGCGACTTCAGCTCGGAGGCCACCACCAGGCGGCCGTCCTTGTCGTGGCCCCAGTAGAGCGGCACCACGCCGATCGGATCACGGGCAATCAGCACGCGCTGCGCGGCGCGGTCCCACAACGCGAAGGCGAAGATGCCATTGAGGCGGTTCAGGAAGGAGGCCGGGCTGTCTTCGCGGTACAGGGCGTTGATCACCTCGCAGTCCGAACCGGTCTGGAAAGCGTACGGCTGGGCCAGTTCGGCCTTCAGTTCGCGGTGGTTGTAGATTTCGCCGTTGACCGCCAGTGCCAGCCCGCCGTCTTCGGACAGCAGCGGCTGCGACCCACCGGCGGGGTCGACGATGGCCAGGCGCTCGTGGACCAGGATGGCGCCGTCATCGACGTACACCCCGCTCCAGTCCGGGCCGCGATGGCGCTGGCGCTGCGACAGGTCCAGCGCATGGCGGCGCAATGCGGCGAGGTCATCGCCCGCCTGGAGGCCGAAAATACCGAAAATCGAACACATGGGAACAGCTCCTGATGATGGGGGAATACACGTATTGCAGGCATTCGACCGGCCACCCAGGCCCGGAAGGGGTAAACCCGGGCCACAAAAAAACCCGCATCGGTCGATGCGGGTTTTCTGGGGTCCGGGCGTGTTGCTTGTACTAGCCCTGGTCGCAGTCCCGCATCGGCCGCGCACGATTATTCGCGCGCAGATTGGTGCGGTTGGTATTGTTGACAGCGGTGGCCGGGAACGAGGACATGGGTCGACCGTAACCGGGTTTGGGCGGCGGTGCAACTGTTGCGATGGCAACCAAACCGACCGCCGCGGACAACCCCGCGCTTCGGAGCCGGGCGATAATCACGGTCCTTCTGCACCATCTGGCTGGCATGACCGCTCGTATTGGACGCATCGCGACACGCCTGGGCGCCATCGCCCTGGCCCTTTCTCTCATCGCCTGCAGCAGCACCCCTTCACGGACGCCTGCGAGCATCGTGAAGTCGGTGGAGACGAAGGCGGCCGATGGCAGCTTCGACAGTGCCTGGGAGGCAGCCAGGACCTACGAGACCTTCAACGACCCGCGCGCCGTGACCTGGTACGAGCGTGCCGCCGCCGTCACCCCGTGGAGCTTCCACAACCCCCAGGCCGAAGAGGCGCTGGGCCGGATCTGGACCCATGGTGAGCTGCTGCACGGCACCGGCCCGAACATCGTCCAGGGCACGGCGTTGCGTGCCTCGCCGCGGAAGGCCGAGCGCTGGTATCGCACCGCGGCCGAGCACGGCAACCCGATGGCCATGCTGATGCTGGCCAAGTTCCATCGCGAACGCGGTGAGGCGGCCAGCGCGCTGCGTTGGGACCTGCGCGCGACCATCTACCACCACATGCCGTCCGAATCCTCGCGGCTGCCGCAGGCGATCGCCGCGCAGCCGGATGGCACCCTGCATCCGCTGGTCGTCGACATCCAGCGCCGTGCGCAGCGCGGTGATGCCGACGCCCAGGTGGATCTTGGCGCGATGTACGAACTCGGGATGGGCCTGCCGCGCGATGGCATCGAGGCACTGCGCTGGTATCGGCTGGCGGCGGACCAGGGAAATGTGTACGGCCAGTATTTCAGCGGCCTGCTGCTGGGCCGCGGCCGCGCCGGCGTGACGCGTGATCTGGACGCGGCCGCCGGTTGGTTCGCCAAGGCCTACGCGCAGAAGTTCTACCTGGCCGGGGAAACGTACTGGCGCGAGCGGATCAAAGCGCCGTTCTGGACCTTCGGTTAGTGCCGGAATTGGCGTCGCTCCGTTTTGTACACATTCGGCAACACGCTTCAAGTCTGCCTATGGTCCGGAACATCGCCCAGAATGACGGCATGAAGACCGCTACCTTCCGCAATGAAACCCTTACCCGCGAGCGCATGCAGGCCATTATCGCCGCGCATCCGAGCGCGGCGGTGTTCGAGAACTGCACGTTCGATCACGGCGACTTCTCGCGGCTGGACATGGATGGATTCCACTTCAACCAATGCTCGGTCAACGGTGCCTCTTGGCTGGCGGCCTCACTGGAAGAAAGCCAGTGGACGAAGTGCCGCGGCAGCCAATGCGATTTCAGCTCGGCCCTGCTCAGCGATGCGCGTTTCTCGCACTGCGATCTGAACAACAGTCACTGGCGCCGCGCAACGCTGTCCTCGGTGCAGTTCCAGGACTGCAAGCTGACTGGCGCGCACCTGCAGGAAGTGACCGGCTGGGCGCTGGAGTTCCGCGATTGCCTGCTGGTCAGCGCGGACCTGCGCGGGATGTCGTTCCGCAAGGCGCAGCTGGAGGGTATGGATTTCTCCGAGGCCGAGTTGTCCGGCTGCGATTTCCGCGATGCGGTGTTCAACGGCGGCAGCCTGCGCAACGCACAGACGCGGCTGACCCGGTTTGAAGGCGCCGACCTGCGCGGCACCGACATCAGCGGGCTCAACGTGATGGACGCCAAGCTGTTCAAGAAGGCGGTGATTTCACAGCGTCAGGCGGCGGCCGCCTTGGCGTCGTTCGGGTTGATCGTGGCGTAAGGGCGAACCGACCAACGGTCGGTTCCTACCTGACGCGGTCGTTCGTCAGTGACGCGGTAGGTGCCGGCCAGCGGCCGGCACTACCTTCATCGAGCGACGGTAGATTCAACCCGATGGAGTCAGGCGAGCAAACGCTCGATCAAGCGCTGGTACAACCCCGGCAGCGCTTCCAGATCCGCGACGCGCACGTTCTCGTCGACCTGGTGGATGCTCGCGTTGACCGGCCCCACTTCGATGCACTGCGCGCCCAGTGGCGCGATGAAGCGCGCATCGGAGGTGCCACCGCCGGTGCTCTCTTCTGGTGGCGCACCGGCAAACTCGCCGAGCACGTCACGCGCGACACGGCGCAGCGTACCTTCCGGGGTGTAGAACGGCTCGCCACTGCGATGCCACGTGAGCGTGTACTCGAGCGCATGACGCTCCAGCAGCGCGGCGATCTCCTGCTCCAGCGCCGGCGCATTCCAGTGCGGGTTGTAGCGCAGGTTGAACAGCACCTGCAGTTCGCCGGGAATCACGTTGTTGGCACCGGTCCCGGCATGGATGTTGGAGACCTGCAGGCTGGTCGGTGGGAAGCTCTCGAAACCGTCATCCCAGTGCCGCGCGGTCAGTTCGGCCAGCGCCGCGGCGGCCAGATGGATCGGATTGCGCGCCTTGTCCGGATACGCCACATGGCCCTGCACGCCTTTCACCGTGAGCGTCCCCGACAGGCTGCCGCGGCGGCCCACGCGCAGCAGATCGCCGAGCACCGCGGTCGAGGACGGCTCACCGGTGATGCACCAGTCGATGGCCTGGCCGCGTTCGCGGAAGATGTCCGCCACGCGACGCACACCGTCGATGGCATCGCCTTCCTCGTCACTGGTCAGCAGCACGGCCAAGGTGCCGGGATGGTCCGGATGGGCGGCGACGAACTGCTCGGCGGCCACCACGAACGCGGCCACACTGCCTTTCATATCGGCCGCGCCACGTCCGTACAGCACGCCATCTCGGATCTGCGGATCGAACGGATCGCTGGTCCAGGCCGAGACCGGGCCGGTCGGTACCACGTCGGTATGCCCGAGCAGCACCAGCACCGGCGCGCCCTGCCCGTGGGTGGCCCACAGGTTGTCGACCTCGCCCAGGCGCAGGTGTTCGCACTCGAAGCCCGCTTGCTCGAGACGGCCAGCCAGCAGTGCCTGGCAGCCAGCATCCTCGGGCGTGACCGAGGCGCGCGCGATCAGGTCGCAGGTCAAGGCAACGACGTCGTTCACGCGCCCACTCCGAACCGCTGCTTGAAGCCGTTGTCCGAGAAGCCCTGGGTCATCACGCCATCGGCGCTCACCACCACCGGCCGCTTGATCAGTTGCGGGTGCTCGCGCAGCAGCAGCTTCCATTCGGCCTCCGAATCGGCCGCTTTGCGATTCTCCGGCAGCTGCCGCCACGTGGTGGAGGATCTGTTGATCAACGCGGCGAAGCCACCCGCCTGGCCGGCCCAGTCGATCAGGGTCTCCGGCGTCGGCGGGTGATCGCGGTAGTCGACGAAGGTGTACGGCACCTGGAAGCGGTCCAGCCACTTGGTGGCTTTCTTGCAGGTGTCGCAGTTCTTCAATCCATAAACGGTCGTGGTCATCGCAGGATTCAGTCGGCCAGGCCGCGCAGCAGTTCGTTGACACTGGTCTTGCTGCGGGTCTTGGCATCGACCTGCTTGACGATCACGGCGCAGTACAGCGAGTGAGAGCCGTCCTTGGACGGCAGCTGGCCGGACACCACCACGCTGTACGGCGGTACCGAGCCGTAGCTGATCTCGCCGGTGGCACGGTTGTACACGCGCGTGCTCTGGCCAAGGAACACGCCCATGCCGATCACGCTGTGATGGCCGACCACAAAGCCCTCCACCACTTCCGAACGGGCACCGATGAAGCAATGGTCTTCGATGATGGTCGGGCTGGCCTGCAGCGGCTCCAGCACGCCACCGATGCCGGCGCCGCCGGACAGGTGGCAGTGCTTGCCGATCTGGGCGCACGAACCGACCGTGGCCCAGGTGTCGACCATGGTGCCCTCGCCCACGTAGGCGCCGATGTTGGTGAAGCTCGGCATCAGCACCACGTCCTTGCCGAAGTAGCTGCCGCGACGCGCGATCGCACCGGGCACCACGCGCACGCCGGCGCGGCGGAACTTGGCTTCATCGAAGCCGGCAAACCGCGATTCGACCTTGTCCCAGAACGGCGCCGGACGTGCATCGACCACGGCCATGTCGTTGACGCGGAAGTACAGCAGCACGGCCTTCTTCAGCCATTCGTTGACCTTCCAGCCACCGTGGCCATCGGGCTCGGCAACGCGGAATTCACCGGTTTCCAGGCCGTCGATCACGCGGCCGACCAGCGGCTTGGTCGAGCCTTCGATTTCATGCAGGGTCAGCGTGGCGCGGCGCTCGAACGCGCTCTCAATGCCGAACTTGAGCTCTTCCACACCCGGCGTGGCCGGCTTGCGCAGCGACTTGCGCGCGATGGTGGCATCACGGCTGGCACTGCGCTTGGCGGCGCTCTCGGCCGGGGTGGCGGCCACCTTGCGTGCCGATGCCTTTTTCACGGCCGCCTTTTTCACTGCGGGTGCGGACTTTTTGGCTGCGGCAGCGGTCTTCTTCACCGCAGGCGCGGCAGCAGGGGTCTTGGCCGCCGCGGTCTTCGCGGCGGTCTTCTTGGCAGGCTTGGTGGCCATCAGTGGGGGTCTCCGGCGTTTCGATCAGGGTCCAGGCAGGCGAGCATCGCGTCTTGCAGCTGCTGTCTGGCGGATTCGGTCAGGGCGTGATCATGCTCATCGCTGATCACGAACATATCTTCGGCGCGCTCGCCGAAGGTAGCGATGCGCGCATCATGCACGCGCAGCCGCTGGTTGCGCAGCACGAACGCCACGTCGGCCAGCAGGCCGGGGCGGTCGGGTGCGACCAGGCTGAAACGGGTGCTGGTGGTCTGGCCATCGGTGACATCGCGGAATTCGATGCGCGGCGCGAAACGGAAGTGCCGCAGCTGGCGCGGAATGACGCGGCGCGACGGACGCAGCCGGGTCAGATCACCGGCCAGCGCCTCACGCAGGCCGGCCTCCAGGCGCAGCGCATCGCCATCGGCGAAGCTGTCGGCCGGGGTCACTTCGAACGTATCGAAGATGGTATCGACCGGGCCGTCCAGCACCCGCGCGCGATGGATACCGTAGCCCTTGCGGTCCAGCGTCATCACGATCGCGGCGAACAGGCCGTCGCGATCCGGCGAGTGCACGAACACCTCCAGCGCGTGGTCGTCCGGGGTGATCCGGCGCACCTTCACCAAGGTCTGGCCCTGCTTGACCGGTACCAGCGCTGCGGCCTGCCAGGCCAGCTGCTCGGGCCGCAGCCGGATGAAGCTCTCATCGGGCATTACCGTGAACTGGCGCTCGATGGTGGCATCGTCGTAGCCGCGCTCGCGCACCAGCTGGCGCACCGATTCGCGCGCTTCGGCGACACGCTCGGCGGCCGGCATCTGGTTCTCCAGCCCGTCGCGCAGCGCGCGGCGCGCGGCGAAATACAGGTCGGCAAGCAACCGGTCCTTCCACGCATTCCACAGCTTGGGGCTGGTCCCGGCAATGTCGGCGCAGGTCAGCAGATAGAGATAATCGAGCCGGTCGCGGCTGGCCACCAGCGTAGCGAAACGATGGATCACGTCCGGATCGGAGATGTCCTGCTTCTGCGCGGTGACCGACATGCGCAGGTGCTGCTCGACCAGCCAGGCCACCAGCTCCGTATCGGAACTGCTCAGCGCCAGCGCCTGGCAGAATTCGCGCGCATCCACCGCACCGAGTTCGGAGTGATCGCCGCCGCGGCCCTTGGCGATGTCATGGAACAGCCCGGCCAACAGCAGCAGCTCCGGCTTGCGCAGGCGCGGCCAGACCTCATGCGCGATGGAGAAGCGCTCGTCGGCGCGACTGGTGGCGAACAGGCCGATATTCCGCAGCACCATCAGCGTGTGCTGGTCCACGGTGTAGACGTGGAACAGATCGAACTGCATGCGCCCGGAGACCTGCGCGAACGCGGGGATCCACTGGCCGAGCACGCCCAGGCGCGCCATCCGCGCCAGGGTGTCGACCGCGCGCGGGCTGCGCAGCAGGCCCAGGAACTGATCGCGTGCCGCGGGACTGGCCTCGGTATACGCCGCCAGCTCCGGCAGCGATTCGGCCAGCGCGCGGGCAGTCAGCGAGTGCAGGCCCCGCACATCCGGGTTGTAGGCCCAGCTGGAAAACAGCGCGAACACCTGCTCGATGTCGCCCTGCGGCCACGCGGCATCATTGGCGGCCAGGTAACCGCGGCGCAGCGAGAAACCGACACTGACCGGCTCGGGCACCGCTTCGCCATCAAACTGTTCCTCAAAGCGCTGCAGCAGTCGGTCGCTGATCCGCCGCACCACGGTGGCGCTGCGGTAGAACCCCTGCATCATCTTTTCCACGGCCAGGCTTTCGATGTCGTCTTCGAAACCCAGGCGGGCGGCAAGCGTCTTCTGGTAATCGAACCGCAGGCGTTCTTCGGGCCGGTTGGCCACCAGGTGCAGACCGAAGCGCAGCCGTGCCAGCGCGCAGCGTTCGCGCTTGAGCGCGGCGGCTTCATCCGGGCCGAGATGGCCCAGGCCGACCAGCGCTTCCAAATCGCGCACGCCGAACGCGCGCAGCGCCATCCAGCCGAGCGTATTGAGGTCGCGCAGCCCGCCGGGGCCATCCTTGATGTCCGGCTCAAGGTTGTCGGCGGTGTCGCCGAAGCGCTGATGCCGCGCCAGCAGCTCTTCGCGCTTGGCGAGGAAGAATTCGCGTGGCGGCCACAGGCCCTCCACGTTGACCGCCGCCTTCAACGCATGGCGGGCCGCGTCATCGGCGACCACCGGGCGCGATTCGATCAGCGCGGTCAGTACCGTCTGATCGGCGCTGGCCTGGGTGCATTCGGCCGGCGAACGTACCGCGTGGCTGACCGGCAGGCCGCAATCCCACAACAGGGCGAAGAAACGCGCCAGCCCGGACTCGTGCCGTCGCTGCTGCTCGGGCGTGCCCAGCACCAGCACGTCGATATCCGAGCGAGGGAACAACTCGCCGCGCCCGTAGCCGCCCACCGCGAACAGCGCCATCCCCGACCCGCCGGGCAGGCAGCGGTGCCAGGCCAGCCGGATCAGGTGATCGGCCGCCCGCGCGCGCAGGGCGAGCAGGCGTTCGATATTGTCGTCCTGGTCGAAGCGGCGGTACAGCCGCGCGTCGGTCTGTTGCAGCGACTGGCGCGCCAACCCCGCCCAGTCCGGGTCGGCGACGGAATCGGCCGGCGCGTCCAGCATCGGGCTCGCCGGCAGCATGCTCAGACCTGCGATTCGCCGGGCGAGAGGGTCAGCACGTCGACGCCGGTCTCGGTGACCGCGACCATGTGCTCCCACTGCGCCGACAACTTGCGGTCCTTGGTGACCACGGTCCAGCCATCGGGCAGCACCTTGTTGTAGCGGGTGCCCTCGTTGATCATCGGCTCGATGGTGAAGGTCATGCCGGGCTGCAGCACCAGGCCCTGGCCCGGACGGCCGTAATGCACCACCTGCGGTTCATCGTGGTAGACCTTGCCGATGCCATGGCCGCAGTACTCGCGCACCACGCTGAAGCGCTCGGCTTCGGCATAGCTCTGGATCGCATGGCCGATATCGCCCAGCGTCGCGCCCGGCTTCACCGCACGGATGCCGCGCCACATGGCTTCGTAGGTCGCATCGACCAGGCGCTTGGCCATGACCGACGGCGTGCCGACGTAGTACATGCGGCTGGTATCGCCGTGCCAGCCGTCCTTGATCACGGTCACATCGATGTTGACGATGTCGCCGTCCTTGAGGACCTTGGCTTCGCTGGGGATGCCGTGGCAGATCACGTTGTTGACCGACGTGCAGACCGTCTTGGGGAAGCCGCGGTAACCGACATTGGCCGGCGTCGCCTTCTGCACATTGATGATGTGGTCGTGGCAGATGCGGTCCAGCTCTTCGGTCGTCACGCCCGGCTTGACGTAGGGGGTGACAACGTCGAGCACCTCGCTGGCCAAGCGGCCGGCGATGCGCATCAGTTCGATTTCCTCGGGGGTTTTCAGATTCACGCTCATGGAGGCCATTATCGCCGATCCGGAGCCAATCTGAACGGGATGGGATGGAACGCTGACAGCCGCGGTTTGGGCAGCGACCCGCAGTCAGGTGCATGAATGAATGGGATGGCCGTCGCAGAACGCAGTTTCATGCCGAAAACGGCCATTGATTTCGTCAAATCTCACGGCCTCCAAACGAGACGCCACCTATAAGCGAGTGAAGACCGTTTCACAGTCCGGCAGCATCGTGTTGTTCAGCAAGGACCCCCGTCCAAGGAGCATGCCCATGCGATTTTTCCGCCCTGCCCTGCTCACCCTGGCCCTGACCGGCCTCGCCACCTCGGCCCTCGCGGCCGATACCACCACGTTCAACGTCAAGGTCATCATCACCAAGGCCTGCACCATCACGGCCGCTGCGGCCACGGACGTCGACTTCGGCTCGGCACTGTCCACCGCCACGACCCCGTCCAATGCACAGGGCACGATCACCGCGCAGTGCTCGGCCCTGACGCCGTATACCGTGGCCCTCAATGCCGGCTCCAATGCCGGGACGGCCAACGATGTGACCACCCGGCGCATGAAGAACACCGACGCCAGCGTGACCGCCAACAATTTCGTGGGCTATCAGCTCTATCGCGATGCCGGACATACCAATGTGTGGGGTGCGACCGCCGGCACCAATACAGTGGCCGGCACCGGCACCGGCCTGGCGCAGACACTGAATGTCTACGGCCAGATCGCCAACCCCAGCGTCAACAATGCCGCTGCCGGTAACTATCAGGACACGATCACCGCCACCATCACCTATTGAGGTCCGCCATGCCGATTTCCGCAGGGCGTCGCCCTGGGCGGTTGTTCGGGTGCGCGGCGCTGGGCTGGTTGTGGCTGCTGATGGGGAGCGCCACCGCCGCGAGTCTGCAGGTCGCCCCTACGTCTTTGCAGCTGACGCCGCGGCAGAATGCCGATGCCCTGTGGCTCACCAACAGCGGCACCACCCCGGTGCAGGTGCAGGTGCGGGTTTACGAGTGGCGCCAGGACGCTGGCCAGGACCAGCTCGTGCCCACCACCGATCTGCAGGTCAGCCCCCCGATGCAGTCGCTGGCCGCCGGCCAGCAGCAGTTGATCCGCGTGGTGCGCAGCGAACCGGCCACGCCTGCCTCGCAACGCGCCTACCGGGTGGTGGTCGATGAACTGCCCACGGTGGATCCGCGTCGTACCGGTATGCAGTTCGTGCTGCGCTATTCGATGCCGGTGTTCGTCCAACCCGATGCGGGCACCGCCCTGGAACACGCCCTGCAGGCGCGGCTGACACGCCTCGACGACGGGCGACCGGCCCTGGAGGTGCACAACAGCGGCAACAGCTATGCCCAGTTGGCCGACCTTGGCCTCGGCCCGGCCAACCGCCCGCAGATCATCCATCCCGGCCTGCTCGGCTACGTCCTTGGCGGACAGACCATGCGCTGGCCACTGGACGTTCCGGCCGCGCGCCTGGCGGGCGCCACGTTCTCGGCAAAGATCAATGGCGAGTCGGCCCAGACGCCACTGCCCGCCGCGCCGCCGGCTCGCTGAGGCCTGCATGCGGATGCTGCTCACCGCGACGCTGACCCCGTGCGCCGCGATGGCAGCGGATGCGGACATTGGCGCTTCGGGCGATGCGATGCTGCCGCCACCGACGCCGCTGACCGCCGCGCAGACCCTGTACTTGGAGGTGACGCTCAACCAGACCCCGCGCGGACTGCTGCCCTTTACCGAACTGCAGGGCCGGCTGATGGCCTCCGGCGCCACGCTGCGCCAACTCGGCTTTTCGGCCCGCGGCGAGCAGCCGGTCGCGCTGGAGCACCTCAGCGGGGTGGTCGTGCGCTATGACGCGGCGCTGCAGACGCTGGCCCTGGATGTGCCGCTGGAGCAGCTGTCGCTGCCCACCACCCGGCTCGAACGGGCGGCTGACGCTGCACCGGCAGCGGCCACCTCGCCCGGCATGGTGCTCAACTATGACGTCTATGGCAGCCACAACGAGGGCGGCGGCAACCTTGCCCTGACTACCGAGCTGCGTCTGTTCGGGCTGGGCGAGGGCGTCCTGGAGACCGGTTCGTTGCTGCGCACCTACCAGGATCCCGCCGCTCGGCAGTGGCGCGGGGAGAGCGTGCGTCTGGACACCGCATGGCGCCTGGATTTTCCGGCATCGGCCGTGTCGCTGACGGTCGGCGATTTCTACAGTGGCTTTGTCGACTGGAGCCGGCCAGTCCGCATGGGCGGTGTGCAGATCGGGCGCAACTACGGCCTGCAGCCCTACCGCGTGTTGACCCCCACCCCCACCTTCCTCGGCGAAGCGGTGGTCCCGTCCAACGTGGAGCTTTATGTGGATGGCCTGCGCCAATACAACGGCGAGGTACCGATCGGCCCCTTCCAGTTGGCCGCGCAGCCGGGCATCAACGGCACCGGCAACGCACAGGTGGTGATCACCGATGCATTCGGCCGGATGCAGACGCTGGACTTTGCCTTCTACGGCACGCAGCAGCTGCTGGCGATGGGTCTGTCCGACTGGTCGGCCGGGGTGGGCCGGATGCGAAAGGACTATGGGCTGCGCTCGTTCGCCTATGAAACGCCGGTGATCGGCAGCGCCACCTGGCGTTATGGCGCCAGCGACCGGTTTACCGCCGAAGCGCACCTGGAAGGCGGTGGCGGCGTGCTCAACGGCGGTGCCGGGGGCTGGTGGTTGCTGGGTGGCGCCGGTGTGGTCAACGCCGCCTATGCACACAGCCGCTTCGAGGGTCTGCAGGGCGGCCAATATGCCGTGGGCTACAGTTGGAACAACCGCCGCTTCAACATCAACCTGCTGACCCGGCGGACCCACGGCGCCTACCGCGACCTCGGTGCACTGCAGGACACCCTGCCCCCGGACATCAGCGAGCAGGCCACGTTGGGCCTGAACCTGGAACGCGCCGGATCGCTCAGCGCCAGCTACCTGCGCCTGCGCTATCCCGATGGCGAGGACAACCGCTACGCCAGCCTGTTCTGGTCGCGCAGCTTCGGCGATCGCTGGTCCGCCTACCTGTCCTTCAACCAGAATCTGGCAGACAACGATGACCGCAGCGTCTATCTGTCGGTATCGGCCGCCCTGGGGCGCAACCGGCAGAGCAGCCTGTCGGCGCAGCGCAACGGCGAGCGACTGACCTATGTCGCCGATCTGTCCCAGCCCGTACCGGGCGACGGCAGCCAGGGTGGCCATGGCTGGCGGATACAGGCGCGCGGCGGTGACGACGGTGCCGGCGGACTGGCCGAACTGGGCTGGCTCAACCGGGTCGGGCGCTACTCGATGGGATACGCGCGCCAAGGGGATCTGGATTATGGCTACGCCAGTGCCAGTGGCAGCGTCGTCTGGATGGGCGGACACGTCTTTGCCGCGCGCGAGGTCCCCGATGCCTTTGCCGTGGTGTCCACCGATGGCTACGCCGGCATTCCGGTGAGGCTGGAGAACCGGCTGATCGGCAGTACTGACAAAAACGGGCTGCTGCTGGTGACCCCCTTGCTGTCCTGGCAGCGCAACCGGCTCTCCATCGATACGCTGGATCTGCCGGCCGACATGCGCGCCGACCGCGTGGACACCTGGGTGACGCCACGACAGAGCGCCGGGCTGGGCGTCGACTTCGGCCTGCGCCGCACCCAGGCCATGCGGGTGATCCTGCACGATTCCGACGGGGTCGCGCTGCCCGTCGGCAGCAGCGTGCGGCTGCCCGGCGGACGGGCCGCCACGGTGGGCTACGACGGGGAAACCTACCTGGAGGATGTCCTCACACCGGCCCAACTGCAGGTCGAACTGCCTGACGGGCATTGCAGCGTGCGCCTGGCACCGCCCATCACCGCCACCTCGCCCGGCATGCCCCGGATCGGCCCACTGCGCTGCCTGCCGACACCCGCGCCATGATCGCTCCCCGGCTGCTCGCGATGATGCTGGCGCTGGGGGCGCTGTGCTGGGTGACAACAGCACGTGCGGATACCACGTGCACGGCGACGGCGCCGACCGCACTGGCATTCGGCACCATCACCAATGGCGCGGCGAGCCCGACCAACGCCATGACCAGCTTCACCATTACCTGCAACACCGCCGCGCTGAGCGTTCTGGGCAGTGCCAGCGTGCGCGCCTGCCTGAAGATCGGCGCGGGCAGCACCGGCAGCACGCTGCTGCCGAGCCGCAGCATGACCAATGCCACGTCCGATCCGATGGCGTTCCAGCTCTACAGCAATGCCGGCCGCACCACCGTGTGGGGTGCCGTACCCGGCGCTTCACCGGCGGCAGCGGTGGTGACGCTCAGTTACGGCGTGCCCTTGCTGACCGGCGGCAGCGGCGCGCAGACAGTCACGCTTTATGGCCAGATTCCCGCCGCCCAGGTGCTGTCGGCCGGCGCCTTCTCCAGCAGCTTCAATGCCGCCAACGTGAGCCTGGAATACGCCTACAACGAAAGCATCATCGGCACTGCCCAGCCCCCGGCGCTGTGCACCAGCAGCAGCGGCGTCACTGGCCACAAGACCGCCGACGGCGCGTTCCCGTTCACGGTCAGCGCCAACGTCCTGCCCCAGTGCAGCACCTACGTCACCACCGACATGGACTTCGGCAGCAACGCTGGCGCCATCACCGCCAATCTTGATCGCACCTCGACGATCGGCCTGACCTGTATCAACCGTACCGCCTACAGCATCGGTCTGAACAACGGGCAGAACGCGCTCGGCAACGTCCGGCGCATGCGCTTCACCGCCCCGGACAGCAGCGTCTACTACATCCCCTACGAGCTGTATCGCGACGCAGCGCGCTCGCAGCGCTGGGGCAACACGATCAACACCGACACCCAGGCCGGCACCGGCAACGGGAGCGCGCAGACGCTCACCGTCTATGGTCGGGCCCCGCCGACGACGGGTGCGATTCCCGCCCAAGGCAGCTACAACGACCTGATCACGGTGACCATCACCTATTGAAGGGGCGAGCCCTCAAGACGCCCCGTCCTGGCCGCTGACAGTCGCTTCCCCGTCCGTCCGATGCTCGATGCCCGCGCGTGACGTCGCTGCCTGCGGATCTGCACGGCAGCGCAGGCCATCCGGTGCCTTGGCAGGCTTTATTAATGACGGCGATGCCAACGTCCGCTTCCGGGCCCGCCCGGACCCTGCAGAAGCGGTCACCCTGCCCCCCCGCAGCACCCGAGATTGCAGCGCCGGCCCAGGCCAGGCTATAATCGACTGGATTTCCCGCGTCCTTTCGCGTGAAGCACGTCAACACCGGACGTCACCGGTGAATTCACACCTGCCGCCCATATCCGTGCCGGGGTGCTCCGCAAGGAGTTCGGTCACGGAAGCGACAGGGAAGCCAAACCCCGGAACCACCCGCCTTGCGGCGGACCGCCCAACTATTACCCGTGGCGGCCGGTTCCCTATCAGGAGTTACTGCAATGCCCCAGGTCACCATGCGTCAGATGCTGGAAGCCGGCGTCCATTTCGGCCACCAGACCCGTTACTGGAACCCCAAGATGGGCCAGTACATCTTCGGCGCCCGCGGCAAGATCCACATCATCAACCTGGAAAAGACCGTTCCGCTCTTCAATGACGCGATGAACTTCATTTCCAGCGTTGCCCAGAAGCGCGGCACCATCCTGTTCCTGGGCACCAAGCGCAGCGCCCGCGAGTCGATCCGTGAAGAAGCCGAACGTTGCGGCATGCCCTTCATGAACCAGCGTTGGCTGGGCGGCACCCTGACCAACTTCCGTACCGTCAAGCAGTCGGTTGCCCGCCTGAAGGAACTGGAAGCCGGTGAGACCGACGGCAGCTTCGACAAGCTGGTCAAGCACGAAGTGCTGGGCCTGCGTCGCGAGCGCGACAAGCTGGAAGCCTCGCTGGGCGGCATCAAGGACATGAACCGTCTGCCCGACGCGATCTTCGTCATCGATATCGGCCACGAAGACATCGCCATCAAGGAAGCCAAGAAGCTCGGCATCCCGGTGATCGCGGTCGTCGATACCAACTACAACCCGGAACTGGTCGATTACGCGATCCCGGGCAACGACGACGCCATCCGCGCTGTGCAGCTGTACGCCCGCGCCGCTGCCGACGCCGTGCTGGAAGGCAAGGCGGCTGCTCCGCACGCTGCTACCGTCCGTGAAGAAGAGTTCGCCGACGCTGCTGCCACCGAAGAAACCAAGCCGGCCCGCCGCGCTCCGGCCAAGAAGGCTGCTGCCGCTCCGGCTGCCGACGCTCCGGCCGCTGGCGAAGCCCAGGCCTGATCCAGGCCCACGGTGGGCGCAACGCGCCCACCGTTCCTGTCCGCTGCCGATGGCGCGACGACAGGACACTGTCACACGGGCCGGCCACCATGCCGGCCCAACCCCTTTCTTTCGTGAGGAAATCCCGTGGAAATCACTGCTTCCCTGGTCAAGGAACTGCGCGAGCGCACTGGCGCCGGCATGATGGAGTGCAAGAAGGCACTCGTCGAAAACGGCGGCGACATCGACGCCTCGGCCGAATGGCTGCGCAAGTCCGGCCTGGCCAAGGCCGACAAGAAGGCTGACCGCGTGGCTGCCGAAGGCATCATCGTGGCAGCCCAGGACGGCGGCAAGGCCGTACTGGTCGAAGTCAACTCCGAAACCGACTTCGTCGCCAAGGACAGCAACTTCCTGGACTTCACCAAGGCCGTTGCCGCCACCGCCCTGAGCTCGGGCGCTGCCGACATCGACGCCCTGAAGGCTGCCAAGCTGCCGACCGGCGAGACGATCGAAGAAGCCCGCGCCGCCGTCATCGCCAAGGTGGGCGAGAAGGTCGACGTGCGTCGCATCGTGCGTCTGGAATCGACCAACAACGTCGCTGCCTACGTGCACGGCGGCCGCATCGGCGTGCTGGTCGAGCTGGCCGGCGGCAACGAAGAGCTGGCCCGTGGCCTGGCCATGCACGTGGCTGCCATGAACCCGCCGCACAACAAGGCGGCCGATGTGCCGGCCGAGTTCGTTGCCAAGGAAAAGGAAATCGAACTGGCCAAGATGTCCGACAAGGACAAGTCCAAGCCGGCCGATATCCTGGAAAAGATCATCAGCGGCAAGATCGCCAAGATCGTCAACGAAGTGACCCTGTACGGCCAGCCGTACGTGCTGGACACCAACCAGTCGGTCGAGCAGGTCCTGAAGGCCGCCGGTGCCGATGTGGTCGGCTTCCAGCGCCTGGCCGTCGGCGAAGGCATCGAGAAGGTGGTGGAAGACTACGCCGCCGAAGTGATGAAGCAGGCCGGTCTGGCCTGATTCCCACCGCTTGAAGGTGGTACGAGAGAAGCCGCGGATTCCGCGGCTTCTTTTTTTTGCCCGCTGGTTTTGCTTTGTGTGCCGGATCAGGGCAATACTTCCAAACCGATCTGCCGCTTCGACGCAAGAAATCAGGGACAAAACTGTGATGCGCCTCAGGTATTCTTGCCTCAACATACTGAAAGCCCCGCCATGCCTCCCGAGCTGACAGCCGCCCTGGCGCTCTGCCGCAACCTGCCCTCCCCGCCCGGTATTGCCCTGCGCATCATCGAACTGGCGCAGGACCCGGAAGCGGACATCACCACCGCCGCCGACATCATCGCCATCGACATGGCGCTGAGCGCCCGCATGCTGCGCATCGCCAATTCGCCGCTGTATGCCAGCCGCCGACGGATCGAGAATCTCGGCCAGGCACTGACCATGCTCGGCCTGAACGCCACCGTGACCCTCGCCCTGGGCTTCACCGTGACCCAGGGACTGACCGCCGCCGGCGATGGCCAGGACCTGCGTGAGCGCGCGTGGCGCCGCAGCATCCTCAGCGCACTGGCCGCCAGCCTGCTCGGCCAGGCCCGCGGCCTGCGCAAGGCCGAAGAGCTGATGCTGGCCGGGCTGTTGCAGGACATCGGCATCCTTGCCCTGGCCCAGACCCAACCGGACACCTACCTGCCCCTGCTGCGCCAGGCATCCGGCAACGACGCTCTGGTGGCACTGGAGCGCGAACAGCTGCAGTGCACGCATGCCGATGTCGGCGCATGGATCACCGAAGAGTGGGGCCTGCCCCGCTACCTGGTGGACAGCATCGCGCGCAGCGAATCGCCGGTCGATGGCGAGGACACCTTCCAGGCCTGCGTTGCGCTGTCCGGTGCCGTGGCCGATATCTGGCTCAGCGCCGATGCCGATGCCGCGCGCGAACGCGCACTGCAGCAGGTACATGACACCCTCGGGCTGGACAGCGCCCAGTTCGACCAGGTGCTGACCCGAATCGGCGAATCCCTGCCGGACATCAGTGCCCTGTTCGAGACCCCGCTGTTCTCGCCCTCGCGCGTGCAGCAGCTGATCGATCACGCCCAGGAACTGGCGACCCTGCGCAATCTGCGCGAAGTGCAGGACGCCGCACTGGCCCGCCAGCGTGCCGATGAGTTCGAGGCCCGGGCCAACCGGCTGGCCGAACAGGCCCACCGCGATGCCCTGACCGGCGTACTCAATCGCCGCCAACTGGAAGCCGTGCTTGAGCAGGAGTTCCTGCGCGCGACCCGGCATGGCTGGCCGCTGTCGGTCGCGTTCATCGATCTGGATGATTTCAAGAAGATCAACGATGCCCACGGCCATCTGATGGGCGACCAGGTGCTGCGCATGTTCGCCAGCAAACTGCAGGAACAGCTGCGCAACAGCGACACCGTGGCCCGCTTTGGCGGGGAGGAATTCATCGCTCTGCTGCCCAACACCACCGAACCGGTGGCACTGGAAGTGGTGCGCCGGGTCCTGGCCAACATCGTCAACACCCCGATGGCCGAAGTGCCCAGCGGCCCCCTCTTCGTAACCTTCTCGGCCGGTGTGGCGACCCAAGGCGGCTACGAGCGTTTCGCCGATGTTCAGGACCTGCTCAAGGCTGCCGACGACGTGCTGTACCGCTCCAAGAATCTGGGCCGCAACCGCGTCATCGCGCGCTCGCCGAGTACGACCCCGGCCTGAACCCCGACCCTGTCGGCCCGGCATGATCGTCCGGCGCCGCGGACCCGGTTCGCCGCAGTGCAGCAGATTTATGCTGCCCGATGACCCGGCTTCCAGTAGAATCCGGGCGTTTTCCACGCACCCAGAGATCGCCATGTCAAAGCTCGCCTATCGCCGCATCCTGTTGAAAGTTTCCGGGGAGGCGCTGATGGGAGACGAGGACTACGGCATCGACCCGAAGGTCATCCACCGCCTCGCCCGTGAGGTGATGGAAGCGCAGGCTGCCGGTGCCGAAGTGGCGCTGGTGATCGGCGGTGGCAACATCTTCCGCGGCGCCGGCCTGGCCGCAGGCGGCATGGACCGGGTCACCGGCGACCAGATGGGCATGCTGGCCACCGTGATCAATGCGCTGGCCATGCAGGACGCCCTTGAGAAACTAGGCGCCAAGGCACGGGTGATGAGCGCGATCAAGATCAACGACGTCTGCGAGGATTACATCCGTCGCCGCGCGATCCGCCACCTGGAAAAGGGCCGCCTGGTGATCTTCGCCGCCGGCGTCGGCAGCCCGTTCTTCACCACCGATTCCGGCGCCGCCCTGCGCGCGATCGAAATCGGCGCGGACCTGCTGCTGAAGGCCACCAAGGTGGACGGCGTGTACGACAAGGATCCGAACAAGTACAGCGATGCGGTCCGTTTTGACAGCCTCACCTACGACGAAGTGATCCGCCGCGGGCTGGAAGTGATGGATACGGCTGCCTTCGCCCTGGCCCGCGACAGCGACCTGCCGCTGCGCGTGTTCGACATGGGCCAGCCGGGCGAGCTGCTCAAGATCCTGCACGGCGACAATATCGGCACCCTGGTGCAGGGCCGCGACAACGCCTGAGCCTGAGCGCAGGCCCACGCCTGCGCCCTGATCGGCCCGGCGAAGCCCCTTCTTCGCCTATAATCGCCCGATTCCCAGTGACATCCAGGATTCGGGCGATGCTCAACGAAATCAAGCAGGACGCGCAGACGCGCATGGCAAAGAGCATCGATGCTCTGAAGCACACCCTCACCTCCATCCGCACCGGCCGTGCTTCTCCGGCCCTGCTGGATCGCATCACCGTCAAAGCCTACGGCACCGACACCCCGCTCAACCAGGTGGCGTCGATCAGTGTGTCCGAAGGCCACTCGCTGGTCATCACCCTGTTCGACAAGGGCATGATCAAGGACGTGGAGAAGGCGATCTACGCCTCCGACCTCGGCCTGACCCCGAACGTGGCCGGCACCGTCATCCGCCTGAACCTGCCGCCGCCGACCGAAGAGCGCCGCAAGGAGCTGGGCAAGCAGGTGCAGAAGGAAGGCGAAGGCGCCAAGATCGCCATCCGCAACATCCGCCAGGACGCCAACAAGGCAATCGCCAACCTGATCAAGGACAAGGCGATCAGCGAAGACGACAAGAAGCGTGGCGAAGACGACATCCAGAAGCTGACCGACAAGTCCATCAAGGACGTCGACAGTGTGGTTGCCGAGAAAGAAAAGGAACTGATGGCGGTCTGAGCCCTATGTCCCAGGCCCCGACCAGCAGTTCTGCCGCGCCGATGCCGCGCCACGTTGCCATCATCATGGATGGCAACGGGCGTTGGGCACAGAAGCGTCGTCGCCCGCGCGTGATCGGCCATCGTGCCGGCGCGCGCGCGGTCAACCGCACCATCGATTTCTGCCTCGACCACGGCATTGCCGCGTTGACCCTGTTCGCCTTTTCCAGTGAAAACTGGGGCCGGCCGAGCGATGAGGTCGATGCGCTGATGAAGCTGTTCCTCAATGCGCTCGACCGCGAAGTGGACGAGCTGCATCGCCGTGGCGTGCGCGTGCGTTTCATCGGCGAGCGTGAGCGCTTCGGCGCCGGGCTGGTCAGCCGCATGCAGCTTGCCGAGCAGCGCACCGCCGGCAACCGTGCGATGACCCTGAGCATCGCCGCCAGCTATGGCGGCCGCCAGGACATCGCCCGTGCCGCGCGCGAGCTGGCCGTCGAGGTCGCGGCCGGTCGCCTGCTGCCCGAGCAGATCGACGAAGCCATGCTCAGCAGCCGCGTGGCGCTGGCCGACCTGCCGCCGCCGGACCTGTTCATCCGCACCGGTGGCGACACCCGCATCAGCAATTTCCTGCTGTGGCAGCTGGCCTATACCGAACTGTGGTTCACCGACGTACTGTGGCCCGAGTTCGATGCCGCCGTCCTGCAGGAGGCGATCGACGCCTATGCCGCGCGTGAACGCCGTTTCGGCCTGACCAGCGCCCAGATTGCCGCCTTGGCCACCGAGACCTCTTCCCCATGACCAAGACCCGAGTCATCGCCGCGCTGATCATGGCGCCGGTCGCCATCCTCGCCATCCTCATGCTGCCGACCCAATGGTTGGCTGCCGCCGCAGCCGCCGTGTTCCTGATCGGCCTGTGGGAATGGCTGAAGCTGGCCGACGTCGAAGACACCCTCGCCCGTACCGTCCTGCTGGTGCTGAATCTGGTGCTGATGGTGTTGATCGTGTGGGCTGATGCGGGCTCGCTGGTGCTGTACCAGATTGCTGCGCTGGTCGGCATCGGGTGGTGGTTGCTGGCACTGCTGTGGCTGCGCTTCTTCAACTTCGGCGCCAGCCCGAGCAGCCCGGCGCGTGCGCTCAAGCTGCTGGCCGGCACGCTGGCGATCGTTCCGGCCTGGGCCTCGCTGGTGCTCATCCATGCCAGCGGTGACAACGGCCACCTGTGGCTGCTGACCGCGCTGGCCGTGGTCTGGGCCGCCGATTCGGGCGCCTACTTCGCCGGCCGCACCTTCGGCCGCACCAAGCTGGCCCCGCGCATCAGCCCCAACAAGACCTGGGAAGGCCTCGGTGGCGGCATGGTCGCCGGCCTGATCGTGGCGCTGGGCTTCGGCTGGCTGGCCGGCATCGACAGCGGTCATCTGGTCGGTCTGGTCATCACCGCCGTGGTGACCGTATTCGCCTCGGTGCTGGGTGATCTCTACGAAAGCCTGATCAAGCGCCATGCCGGTGCCAAGGACTCGGGCCACATCATCCCCGGCCATGGCGGCGTGCTGGATCGCATTGACGGCGTACTCGCCGCCCTGCCGGTGTTCGCACTCGGCAAGGAAATCTTCGGGTTCTAACCATGTCCAGCGCTTCCGCCCCCCGCCAGGTCGCCGTCTTTGGCGCCACCGGTTCCATCGGCGCATCCGCGCTGGATGTGATCGCGCGCCATCCGGACCGCTACCGGGTCACCGTGCTGGCCGCAGGCCGTCAGGTCGATGCGCTGGTCGCTTTGTGCGCCGTGCATCGTCCGGCCCATGCAGTGATCGCCGACGCGTCGCTGTACGCCGCCCTGCGCGATGGCCTGCGTGACGCCGGCCTGGCCACCCAGGCCCACGCAGGCGCCGCAGCGCTGGATGCGCTGGCTGCCAGCGATCTCTGCGACACCCTCGTCGCGGCCATCGTCGGCGCTGCCGGGCTGTCCTCGACGCTGGCGGCCGCCACTGCGGGCAAGCGCATCCTGCTGGCCAACAAGGAATCGCTGGTGCTCGCCGGCGAACTGCTGATGCGCCAGGCCACTGCCGCCGGTGCCGAGATCATCCCGATCGACAGTGAGCACAGCGCGATCTTCCAGTGCCTGCGCTCGCGCGATGCCAGCCTGGAGGGCGCCGGCGTACGCCGGATCATCCTGACCGCCTCGGGCGGTCCGTTCCGTGGCCGCAGCCGCGAGCAGCTTGCCGAGGTCACCCCGGCCCAGGCCGTGGCCCATCCGAAGTGGTCCATGGGCCCGAAGATCTCGGTGGATTCGGCGACGTTGATGAATAAAGGGCTTGAAGTCATCGAAGCCCATCATCTGTTCGGCGTGCCCGGCGAGCGGATTGACGTGCTGGTCCACCCGCAGAGCCTGGTGCATTCGCTGGTCGAGTTCGTCGACGGCTCGACCCTGGCCCAGATGGGCCTGCCGGACATGCGTACCACCCTGGCCGTGGGCCTGGGCTGGCCGCAGCGGATCGACTCGGGGGTCGGCGGGCTGGATCTGCTCACCCAGGGTCGACTGGATTTCGAAGCGCCGGATACCGAAGCCTTCCCCTGCCTGACGCTTGCCTGGCAGGCCATGGCCGCCGGCGGCACCGCCCCGGCGATCCTCAATGCGGCCAATGAAGTGGCTGTTTCAGCGTTTCTTCAGGGGCGGGCAGCTTTCCTTGCCATTCCCGCGCTGGTCGCTAACGCTCTGTCAACACTGTCGACCGAGTCCGCCGATACACTGGAGGGCCTGCTGACCGCCGATCAGCGCGCCCGCCAGATCACCCAAGCCGCCATCGACCACGCCTGAATGCCCGACACGTCCCCTTACAGCGCTGATCACCATGGGTGATTTCATCGGATCCGTCTGGTGGATGATCGTCAGCCTTGGCGTGCTGGTGACTTTCCACGAATTCGGTCATTACTGGGTGGCCCGCCGTTGCGGGGTCAAGGTGCTGCGCTTCTCTGTTGGTTTCGGCAAGCCGCTGTGGTCGCGCCGCAACCGCGATGGCACCGAGTTCGCGATCGCCGCCATTCCGCTCGGCGGCTACGTGAAGATGCTGGACGAGCGCGAGGTTGAGGTGCATCCGGCCGAGCGCGGCCAGGCGTTCAACCACAAGACGGTCTGGCAGCGGATCGCCGTGGTTGCCGCTGGTCCGGCCGCCAACCTGATCCTGTGCATCGCCCTGCTGTGGGCGATGTTCGTGATCGGCAAACAGGATTATTCGGCCACCATCGGCCGCACCACCGGCATGGCGCAGACCTCGGGGCTGCAGGCCGGCGACCGCGTGGTGAAGGTCGACGGCCGCAGCGTGGCCACCGCCGGTGAGGCCAGCATGGCCCTGACCACGGCGGCCATGGACCGCCAGGACGCCAAGGTCGAGGTCCTGGATGGGCTGGATCAGCCCCGCACCCGCACCGTGCCGCTGTCGCAACTGCCGGCTGGCTTCGACGAGCGCCGCGTGCCGCAGTTGGCCGGCCTGAGCTGGCAGTTCTGGCTGCAGCCGGCCCTGGTGGACAAGGTACTGCCCGATGGTGCCGCCCAGGGCGTGCTGGTGCCGGGCGACCTGATCGTGGCCGTGGACGGCCAGCGCATCGAGGGCGCCGACCAGGTGCCGGCCCAGATCGCCGCATTGGGCCAGCGTGGCGGCCCCGGGATGATCGACGTCCTGCGCGGCGGCGAACGCCTGGCGCTGGAAATCACCCCCCGCCAGGGCGTGGATGGCCGCGGCCAGCCGACCTGGCAGATCGGCATCGGCTTCCCGGAGACCCATGCCCCGGCGTATGACGCCGAACTCAAGTTCGGGCCATTTGCGGCAGTCCCGGTCGCCCTGCGTGAAACCGCCCGCATGGCCGGCGATTCGCTGGGCATGATGCGACGCATCGTCACCGGCAATGCCTCGCTGCAGAACATTTCCGGGCCGGTCACGATCGCCCGGGTCGCCAATGTCTCGGCCAAGCGCGGCCTGGACTGGTTCCTGTATTTCCTGGCTTTGCTGTCCCTGAGCCTGTGCATCATCAACCTGTTGCCCATCCCCATCTTGGACGGCGGGCACCTGCTGTATTACCTTATCGAGTTGGTCAAGGGCAGCCCGCTGAGCGAGCGTGCCATGGCCGCCGGACAGTATGTCGGCCTGGCCCTGCTGGCCGGACTGATGGGATTGGCGTTCTACAACGACATCCTCGGTCTGGTCCCGCGATGAACTTTTATCCTTTTGTCGTCGTCTTATGCGCCGGCATCCCGCAATGTTGAAATCGACTCCAACCGGACGTGACATGACGCGACTCCCCAATCGCCGCCTGCTGGCCCTCGCACTCGTTGCCGGTTTCGGCGCGCCCGCCCTGGCGCAGGCAGCCGAGCCCTTCACCGTCAGCGACATCCGCGTGGATGGTCTGCAGCGCATCACCTCCGGTACCGTGTTCACCTACCTGCCGGTGGAACGTGGCGACACCATCACCGACAACAAGGTCGGTGAAACCATCCGTGCGCTGTACAAGACCGGCTTCTTCGAAGACGTTCAGCTCGAGCGCCAGGGCGACATCCTCGTCGTCACGGTCAAGGAACGCCCGGCGATCAACAAGTTGACCGTCACCGGCAACAAGGACATCAAGAGCGATCAGCTCCTCAAGGGCCTGAGCGACATCGGCCTGACCGAGGGTGGCACCTTCGATCGCCTGAGCCTGGACCGCGTGACGCAGGAACTGCGCCGCCAGTACAACGACCGTGGCAAGTACAACGTGGACATCACCCCGACGGTGAGCCCGCTGGACCGCAACCGCGTGGACATCGCCATCGCGATCAAGGAAGGCAAGGCCGCCAAGATCCAGCACGTCAACCTGGTCGGTACCGAGAAGTTCGCCTCCGAAGACATCCTGGAAACCTGGGAATCGAAGGAGCACAACTGGGCGTCGTGGTATCGCCGCGATGACCAGTACTCCAAGGAAAAACTGTCCGGCGATCTGGAAAAGCTGAACTCCTGGTACCTGGACCGCGGCTACGTGGATTTCAGCATCGATTCCACCCAGGTCTCGATCAGCCCCGACAAGCGCGACATGTTCATCACCGCCGGCGTGACCGAGGGTGAGCAGTACAAGATCTCCGAGATCAAGGTCACCGGCGACACCATCCTCCCGCAGGAAGATGTCGAGCGCATGGTGATCCAGAAGTCCGGCGATACGTTCTCGCGTGCCCTGCTGGAATTCAGCTCGGACCAGATCACCAATTCGCTGTCCAACATCGGTTACGCCTTCGCCAAGGTGAACCCGATTCCGACCAGCAACCGTGCCGACCGCACGGTGGCCATCAACATGCAGGTCGTTCCCGGCCCGCGCGTGTCGGTGCGCCGCATCACCTTCAAGGGCAACACCCGCACCTCCGACGAAGTGCTGCGTCGTGAAATGCGCCAGTTCGAGAACAGCTGGTACTCGCAGGCCGCGATCGACCGTTCCAAGATCCGTCTGCAGCGCCTGGGCTACTTCGAATCGGTCGACGTGGAAACGCCGCCGGTCACCGGCAGCAACGACCTGGTCGACGTGGTCTACAACGTCAAGGAAACCACCTCCGGCAGCTTCGTGTTCGGCCTGGGCTATTCGCAGTCCTACGGCATGACCACCTCGGTGCAGCTGTCGCAGAACAACTTCCTGGGCGGCGGCAACCGCGTGTCGGTCGAGGCCTCGCGCAGCAGCTACCTGCAGCGTTACGGCTTCAGCTACACCAACCCGTACTTCACCGATGACGGCGTCTCGCTGGGCTACAACCTGTCCTGGCGCGAACTGGATTACTCCGACTTCAACACCGCGCAGTACAACAGCACCAACGGTGCCGCACAGGTGGTCTTCGGCGTGCCGATCACCGAGAACGACACCGTCTCGCTGATGGTGGGCATCGACAGCAACCAGATCACCACCTACCAGGGCTCGACCCCGCAGGCGATCATCGATTACATCAACGCCGTCGGCCAGCGCACGTTCCACTCCTGGCGCAGCGAGCTGGGCTGGGCCCGCGATACCCGTAACGACTACTTCATGCCGACCCGCGGTACCTACCAGCGCGTCGGCCTGGAAACCACGCTGCCGGGTTCGACCGTCGAGTACTACAAGCTGAACTACCAGTTCTCCAAGTACTGGCCGATCATCCCGCAGCTGGTCATCAACACCCGCGCCGAAATCGGCTACGGCGACAGCTACGGCAAGGACGTGACGCGCGATCTCTGCTACACCGCGCCCTCGACCGCCAATCCGAATCCGACCCAGACCATCGACTGCAACCCGGCCTCGTCGGATTACATCAAGACCGTCACCGCCACGGGCCTGCCGTTCTACGAGAACTTCTACGCCGGTGGTACCAACTCGGTGCGTGGTTTCGAAGACAACACCCTGGGCCCGCGTTCGGAACCGACCCTGAGCTACAACCGCGGCCAGCCGCTGGGTGGCTCGCTCAAGACCGTCGGTTCGGTCGAAGCCTACTTCCCGCGCCTGTTCGACAGCCCGTCGGCCCGTATCTCGGCCTTCGTGGACTTCGGCAACGTGTACACCGGCGTGAGCAACTTCAAGGCCAACGAACTGCGCGTGTCCACCGGTGTGGCCCTGTTGTGGCGCGCCCCGGTCGGCCCGATCTCGATCAGCTACGCCTTCCCGCTCAAGAAGGAAGATGGCGACGAAGTCGAGCGTCTGCAATTCACCTTTGGCGGTCAGTTCTGACGAACTGCTTCGCAGTTCGTCCGCGCATTCCACCTCATCCCCGCGCCTTCGGCGCGCCCCCTTCAACAAAAGGGGGCTCTCCACAAGACGCGGTACGCATTCGCCGGGCATTGCCCGGCGTTTTCGTTTTGGGATTGAGACTGATCATTGCCCGATGCCGCTTTCGGTTGGGACTGATCGTTGCTCGGTGCCGCTTCGGGTAGGTACCGACCGTTGGTCGGTACGAACCTCCGACATCATCTAGAGCCGGCCAGCGGCCGGCACTACCCTGCCGCGCGCGCGTTGAACCGTCGGGGGTCGTGGCGGGTAGCCCTGGCCAGGACCGTTGGGCCGCATGGATGCGGCCCACGACCCATCCCTGGGGGCTCGTGGGCCGCATGGATGCGGCCCACGAGCCCCCAGGGATGGGTTTACGGCGCGTCCTGGCCAGGGCTGCCCGCCATGACCCCGCGCGATAGCAACCAAAGCGCCGAGCCGCAAAAAACCGACCAGCACACCCAAAACCCCCGCCCCGCATGACCGTTTCGGCAGCACACGGTAAACTCCCCCGGTGAACACTCCTACCTATACCGCCCAGCAACTCGCCGAGCAGTTTGGCCTGCAGGTCCATGGTGATGGCAGCACCGCCATCCATGGCGTGGCTACGCTCGCCCATGCCGGCCCCGGCCAGCTCACCTTCCTGGCCAATCCGCGCTACCGCGCGCAGCTGGCCGACAGTCAGGCGGCCATCGTCGTACTGCGCGCCGAGGATGCCGAGGCCGCGCCGGGCGCCGCCCTGGTCGCCAAGGACCCGTACACCACCTTCGCCAAGATCGCCGCCCTGTTCGACATCGCACCACCGCGCGCCCCGGGCATCCACCCCAGCGCCTGCATCGATCCGGACGCCCAGGTCGCCGCCAGCGCCCATATCGGCCCGTTCGTCACCATCGGCGCCCGCAGCGTCGTCGGCGAGAACTGCATCGTCGGCCCCGGCAGCATCATCGGCGAAGACTGCACCCTGGATACCGGCTGCGAACTGATTGCCCGCGTGACCCTGGTCACCCGCGTCAAGCTCGGCAAGCGCGTGCGCATCCATCCCGGTGCCGTGCTCGGTGCTGACGGCTTCGGCCTGGCCATGGATGCCGGCCACTGGATCAAGGTGCCCCAGCTCGGCGGCGTGCGCATCGGCGACGACTGCGAAATCGGCGCCAACACCTGCGTTGATCGCGGCGCCCTGGAAGACACCGTCCTCGAGAACGATGTGCGCCTGGACAACCTCGTGCAGGTCGCCCACAACGTCCAGATCGGCGCCCACTCGGCCATCGCCGGCTGCACCGGCATCGCCGGCAGCGCCAAGATCGGCCGCTACTGCCTCCTGGGCGGCGCCGTCGGCGTCGTCGGTCACCTCGAAATCTGCGACAAGGTCGTCATCACCGGCAAATCGGTGGTGCGCAACTCCATTCATGAGCCGGGCGAGTATTCCTCCGGCACCCCACTGACCGACAACCGCACGTGGCGTAAAAATGCCGCGCGCTTCAAGCAGCTCGATGCGCTCGCCCGGCGCATCCTGTCTGTGAGCAAGGAGAAGGAATGAGCAACAACCAGAATCTGCCGGACATCAACCAGATCCAGCAGTTGATCCCGCACCGCTATCCGTTCCTGCTGGTGGACAAGGTGATCTCGCTCGATTTCGAGAACCGGAAGATCGTTGCCACCAAGAACGTCAGCATCAACGAGCCGTTCTTCCAGGGCCACTTCCCGGGCCAGCCGATCATGCCCGGCGTGCTGATCATCGAAGCCATGGCGCAGGCCGGTGGCGTACTGACCCAGCTCACCCTGGGCCGCGATGCGCAGTCCAAACTGTTCTACATGGTCAAGGTCGACAAGGCACGCTTCAGTAAGCAGGTCGTGCCCGGCGACGTGCTGGAAATGCACGTGGAGATCAAGCGCGTGATCCGCAACATGGCGGTGTACGACTGCGTGGCCAAGGTCGATGGCGAAGTCGTCGCCTGCGCCGAAGTGCTGTGCGCCGGCACCCGCGAATGATCCAGGCAGGAGATCTGCAATGAGTGACAACGCCCCTCTCATCCACCCCACCGCGGTCATCGACCCGTCGGCGTCGCTGGCTGCGGATGTGCGCGTGGGTGCGTTCTGCCTGATCGGCGCGGACGTGGAGATCGGTGCCGGTACCGAGATCGGTCCGCACTGCTCGATCCATGGCCCGACCCGGATCGGCCGCAACAACCGTTTCATCGGCCACGCCGCGATCGGTGGCGAGCCACAGGACAAGAAGTACAAGGCCGAACGCACGGAACTGGTGATCGGTGATGACAACGTCATCCGCGAATTCGTCACCATCAACCGCGGCACCGCCGGTGGCGGCGGCATCACCACGGTCGGCAACGACAACTGGATGCTGGCCTACACCCACGTGGCGCATGACTGCCACGTCGGCAACCACTGCGTGTTCTCCAACAACACCACGCTGGCCGGCCACGTCACCGTGGGCGACTACGTGATCATCAGCGGCTTCGCCGGTGCCCACCAGTTCTGTCGTATCGGTGCCCACGCCTTCCTCGGCATGGGCGCGTTGACCAATGGCGACGTTCCGCCGTTCACCATGGTCGGCAGCGACAGCCTGGGCCGCCCGCGCGGCATCAACAGCGAAGGCCTCAAGCGCCGCGGCTTCGATGCCGAGCGCATCGCCAGCATCAAACGCGCTTACCGCACGCTGTACGTGGCCGGCCTGCCGCTGGCCGAAGCCAAGGTGCAGCTAGCCGAACAGGCCAGCCACAGCGCCGACGTAAAGGATCTGCTGGACTTCATCGAAAGCGCCGAGAGGCCTCTGCTGCGATGACGGGTCCAGGCGGGCACACCCCGGGCATGACGACCGCCGAGATCATTCCGCTCGCTGGGATGGCGACCAGCGTCGAACAGACGCTGGCGCTGCGCACCTCCGACCGGCCGGTGCGCATCGCGCTGGTGGCCGGCGAAGCCTCGGGCGACCTGCTCGGTGCCGGCCTGATCCGCGAACTGCGCCTGCGCTTCCCGAATGCCGAATTCGCCGGCATCGGCGGTGATGCCATGCGCAGCGCCGGCTGCCAGACCTGGTTCGATGCCAGCGAGCTGGCGGTGATGGGCCTGACCGAAATCCTGCGCCACCTGCCGCGCCTGCTCAAACTACGCCGCGAGTTCCGCGCGCGTGCGCTGGAGTGGCAGCCGGACGTGTTCATCGGCATCGACGCGCCCGACTTCAACCTCGGCGTCGAGCGCTGGCTGAAAGAACGTGGCGTCCGCACCGTCCATTACGTCAGCCCCTCGGTCTGGGCCTGGCGCGAAAAACGTGCCGAGAAGATCGGGTCCAGCGCCGACCTGGTGCTGTGCCTGTTTCCGATGGAACCACCGATCTACGCCAAGCACGGCATCGACGCCCGCTTCGTCGGGCACCCGATGGCCGATGACATCCCCCTGCACAACGACCGCGAACAGGCGCGTGCCGAGCTCGGCCTGCCCTCCAACGCGAAGGTGCTGGCGGTGCTGCCCGGCAGTCGTCTGGGTGAAATCAGCAAGCTTGGCGAACCGTTCTTCGAAGCGGCCTGGCAGGTCTCCGAACGTATCCCCGGCCTGCACGTCGTAGTCCCGGCTGCCAACGCCGCCTGCCGCCAGTTGATCAGCGAGCAACTCTCCGCCTCGGCGCTGCCGGTTGCGCATTCGCACCTGCTTGACGGCAACGCCCGCACCGCGATGATTGCCGCCGATGTCGTCGTGCTCGCCTCCGGCACCGCCACGCTGGAAACCATGCTGGTCAAACGCCCGATGGTGGTCGGCTACCGCGTGGCCGAACTCACCTACCGCATCGTCAAAGCGCTGGGCCTGCTCAAGGTCGACCGTTTCGCCCTGCCCAACATCCTCGCCGGCAAGGACCTCGCTCCGGAACTGATGCAGCACGACTGCACCCCGGACAAACTGGCCACCGCCATTCTGCAGTGGTTCGACTACCCCCAGCGCGTGATCGACCTGCAGGACACGTACGAGCGCCTGCACCTGCAACTGCGCCGTGACGCCTCCGCACGCGCCGCCGATGCCGTCACCGATCTGCTCGAACGCACCGCGGGCAGCCGTCGCGCCGCATGAGCCGCCGCCACGCCGCCGCCGCGTCACTGGCCCTGTTCGACGGTGCCGCCCTGGCCACCGTCGCGCCGCGCTACGTGGCCGGCGTGGATGAAGCTGGACGCGGCCCGCTGGCCGGCCCAGTCGCCGTCGCCGCCGTGGTGTTCTGCCCCGACCGACCGCGCCTGAACGGCCTGGACGACTCCAAGCAGCTCACCGCGGCCCGCCGCGACCAGCTCTACGACAGGATCCTCGACCGCGCCCTGGCCTGGCACGTAGTGATGGTGGATGTCAGCGACATCGACGCCCTCAACATCTACCAGGCCACCATGCTCGGCATGCGCCGCGCCGTCGAAGGCGTCGCCCACGTCGCCCAGTTCGCCCGCATCGACGGCAACGTCGTCCCCAAAGGCCTGCCCTGCCCGGCCCAGGCCCTGATCGGCGGCGACGCCCTCGACCGCGCCATTATGGCCGCCTCGATCCTCGCCAAAGTCAGCCGCGACCGCTTCATGCAGACCCTGCACGACGCCCACCCCGAATACGGCTTCGACCAGCACAAAGGCTACGGCACCCCCGCCCACCTCGCCGCCCTGCGCAACCACGGCCCCTGCCCCCAGCACCGCCGCAGCTTCGCCCCCGTCCGCGCCTGCCTGGGACTTGAGCGCAACAGCCTCCCCGCCTGAGCGCGGCACGTGCCCGGCACGGCACCAACGAACACACAGCGATTGCTCGCCACCGGGCCTCAGCAACCTTTCGAAGGGTCGGCTGTTGCTCACCCCAACGCACCGGCCATGTGTCAGAGGGGTGGCGGGGGTAGAGGCGCGGGACCGTTAGGCAGCATGGATGCTGCCTACGAGCTTACACGGACGTATTCACAGCGCGTCCCGCGACTCTGCCCCCGCCGCCCCAGCCCGCAGCACCACAGAGCCCACCGCTCCTGCACTTGCTTCACCAACGCCAAACCCCGCAACCGCTGCAACCGCTGCAACCGCTGCAACCGCCGAAGCAAACCTGAACCCCACCGCCAACCCGCGCCCCCGCAACACCCCTGTCAAGCCTTGTTAGCGACCACCACCACCGCTACCCTGACCGGGCATCACATTGGTTCGGCATGTCCACTTCCCGTTTCGTACATCTCCACGTCCACACCGAATTTTCGCTGGCGGATTCGACCATCCGTGTCCCGGCGAAGCCGGATCAGGCTGACCCGAAAAAAGCCAAGCAGGCCAACCTGCTCAGCCGCGCGGTCGAACTGAAACTGCCCGCACTGGCAGTGACGGATCTCAACAACCTGTTCGCGCTGGTCAAGTTCTACAAAGCCGCCGAAACCGTGGGCATCAAGCCCATCGCCGGCGCGGACATCATGATCGCCGAAGAAGGCATGACGCCCTGGCGCATGACCCTGCTCTGCCGCGACCGCGAAGGGTACCTGAGCCTCTCCCGGCTGCTGACCCGCGCCTGGATGGAAGGCCACCGCCCCGAAGGCGGCGTCGCCGTGCACCCGGACTGGCTCAAAGCCGGCTGCCACAACCTGTTCGCACTGGCCGGCCGCGACAGCCTCGCCGGCCGCCTCGCCGGCGACGGCCGCCATGACCTGGCCGAGCAACAGCTTGCCGACTGGCAGCGCGTGTTCGGTGATGGCCTCCACCTGGAGCTGACCCGCACTGGCCGCGACGGCGAAGAAGCCTTCAATCAGTTCGCCCTGCAGGCCGCCGGCCAGCGCGGCCTGCCGGTGATCGCCAGCAACGACGTGCGCTTCCTGCAGCCGGAAGACTTCAACGCCCACGAAGCGCGCGTGTGCATCTCCTCCGGCCGCGTGCTGGACGACCCCAAACGCCCGCGCGACTACAGCGACCAGCAGTACCTGAAGTCCGCCGAGGACATGTGCGCGCTGTTTGCCGACATCCCCGATGCGATCGACAACACGCTCGCGCTGGCCGAACGCTGCAACGTCGAGATGCGCCTGGGCACCTACTTCCTGCCCAACTATCCGGTGCCCGAGGACGAAACCCTCGACAGCTGGATCTGCAGCGAATCGCGCAAGGGCCTGGAAGCCCGCCTCGAAAAGAATCCGCTGGCACCGGGCAAGACCCGCGCCGACTACTTCGAGCGACTCGAATTCGAACTGGCCACCATCATCAAGATGGGCTTCCCCGGCTACTTCCTGATCGTGGCCGACTTCATCCAGTGGGGAAAGAACCAGGGCATTCCGATCGGCCCCGGCCGCGGTTCCGGTGCCGGCTCGCTGGTGGCCTGGGCGCTGCAGATCACCGATCTGGATCCGATCCCGTACAACCTGCTGTTCGAGCGGTTCCTCAACCCCGAACGCGTGTCGATGCCCGACTTCGACATCGACTTCTGCATGGACCGCCGCGACGAAGTCATCGACTACGTTGCGCGTAAATACGGACGCGACCGCGTCAGCCAGATCATCACCTACGGCACCATGGCGGCCAAGGCGGTAGTGCGCGATTCCGGCCGCGTGCTGGGCTTCCCGTACGGCCTGGTCGACGGCGTCTCCAAGCTGATCCCCAACATCCTGGGCATCTCGCTCAAGGATGCGATGGGCGAAGGCAAGGATTCGGAAATGGCGTCGCCGGAATTGATCCAGCGCTACCAGAACGAAGACGACGTCCGCGACCTGATCGATCTGGCGCGCCAGCTCGAAGACCTTACCCGCAACGCCGGCAAGCATGCCGGTGGCGTGGTGATCGCGCCCGAGCCGCTGGCCGAATTCTGCCCGCTGTTCGCCGAACATGACGAAGGCGGCCGCGGCCGCAACCCGGTCACCCAGTTCGACAAGAACGACGTCGAAGAAATCGGCCTGGTGAAGTTTGACTTCCTCGGCCTGCGCACGCTGACGATCATCGACTGGGCCGTCAAGGCGATCAACAAGCGCCACGAGCGCGCCGGCATTCCGCCGGTGGATATCACCGCGCTGCCGCTGGATGACGTGCCCACCTACAAGGACATCTTCGCCAACGGCAATACCGGTGCGGTGTTCCAGTTCGAATCCTCGGGCATGCGCCGCCTGCTGAAAGATGCGCGCCCTGACCGCTTCGAAGATCTCATCGCGCTGGTGTCGCTGTACCGCCCCGGCCCGATGGACCTGATTCCTTCCTTCAACGCGCGTAAGCACGGGCAGGAAGAGATCATCTATCCCGATCCGCGCACCGAAGCGATCCTGAAAGACACCTACGGCATCATGGTGTACCAGGAGCAGGTGATGCAGATGGCGCAGATCGTCGGCGGCTACTCGCTGGGCGGCGCCGATCTGCTGCGCCGCGCGATGGGCAAGAAGGTGCCGGCGGAAATGGCCAAGCACCGCGAGATCTTCCGCGAGGGTGCGGCCAAGGACGGTGTCGTCGAAGCCAAGGCCGACGCGATCTTCGACCTGATGGAGAAGTTCGCCGGCTACGGCTTCAACAAGTCGCACGCCGCCGCCTACGCGCTGGTGAGTTACCAGACCGCCTGGCTCAAGCGTCATTACCCGGCCGAGTTCATGGCCGCGACGCTGTCCTCGGACATGGACAACACCGACAAGGTGGTCGGCTTCCTCGCCGAAGTGCGCAACCTCGGCCTGACCGTACTGCCGCCGCGCGTGAACGAATCGGCGTACATGTTCGAAGCCTCCAGCGCCGACACCATCGTGTACGGCCTGGGCGCGATCAAGGGCGTCGGCCAGGGCGCCTGCGAAGCGATCGTGGAAGAACGCCAGCGTGGCGGCCGCTATGCGTCGCTGCTGGATTTCTGCATGCGCGCCGAATCGGGCAAGCTCAACCGCCGCACGCTGGAAGCGATGATCAACTGCGGCGCGATGGACGGGCTCGGCAAGAACCGCGCCTCGCTGATGCTGCAGCTGCCCGAAGTGCTCAAGGCCACCGACCAGATGGCGCGCGAGAAGGCCTCCGGCCAGAACTCGCTGTTTGGCGCACCCGATCCGGTCAGCACCGCGATGCAGCTGGAACTGCCCGAAGCCAAAGAGTGGGCGCTGGGCCAGCTGCTGGAAGGCGAGCGCGAAACGCTGGGCTTCTACCTCAGCGGTCACCCGTTCGATCCCTACGCCGATGACGTCAAGGAACTGGTCGGCACCGACCTGGGCAAGCTGGAAAAGCTGATCCCGCCGGCACGCCCGAGCAAAGACGGCGAGAAGCGCGCCTGGCGCCAGGAAACGCCGGTGATCCTGGCCGGCCTGGTGGTCGGCGTGCGCCGCAAGGGCGAAAGCCAGATCTTCATGCAGCTTGAAGACGGCAAGGGCCGCGTGGAATGCAGCGCCTTCACTGATGGCCTGGCCGAGTTCGGCCACCTGATGACCAAGGACCGCATCCTGGTGGTCAAGGGCGGCCTGCGCGAGGACGAGTTCAACGGCGGCTATGCGCTGCGCATCCGCCAGGTCTGGGATTACGAAGACATCTGCGCCAACTACGCCACGCGGCTGTCGCTGCGGGTGGACCTGCGCCAGGACGGCGCGGTGTGGAACCGTGTCAACGCCCTGCTCGACCGGCATCGCCCCGGTCGCACACCGCTGCGCCTGGACCTGCTGCTTGGCTCGGAACAGGGCCCGGTGGCCGGCATGCTCGATGTTGCCGGTGACATCGCCGTGCGCGTGGACAGCCAGCTGGTGGACGCGCTGCGCGCCGATCCTGCGGTGCGCACGGTGAAAGTGCGTTACAGCCCGCCCTGGGCGAACTGATTTTTCTGTTGCAACACAGGTATTTTGTTTTGATCAAGCGTTTTGCCGTACTGCTGAGTGCAGCCGTCGCCATCTCCGGCTGTTCCAGCCCCGCCCAGACCTTCGAGATCGACAACCCGGGCGCCGCCCCGCTGACCCTGCGCATCGATGGCAATGAACTGCCGATCGCTGCGCACGCCTCGCGCCCGGTCAAGCTCAAGCCGGGTGAACATCATCTGCAGACCGAACAGCTTGGCGATGTGCGTTTCATCGTCTACGCCAACGGCAAAGGTGGGTTGATCAACCCGACCCTGGCCGAGTACGTGATCGCCAACGAGATCTACGTCACCGGTGAAGACAAGCTGCAGCACTTCGGCAGCCTCAAGAACCAGATCGAGCTGGGCGGGGTGACGTTCGAAGGGCCGTACCAGACCACCCATGACCTGTTCATCGACCAGGCCTGGAGCTTCGGCGTGCGCGAGCCGTTCCCGGAGGTGCAGACCGTGGCCCACGTAGACGCCAGCGGCGGCCGGATCAACGCCAAGATCTTCACTGCCCCGGATTTCATCGCCTACGTTGAAGCAGGCATGGGCCAGCCCGGTGCTTACGCACGCCAGCAGCCCAAGGGTTACGTGGCACCCGCCTACACGCTGGAGGCGGCGCCGACTGTCCTGCCGCCGCTGGATCCGGCCTTCGAGGTCCATGCCGGCCCGCTGCGCGAGCTGTATACCCGCTACCTGCACGCCACCTCCGCCGATGCGCAGCTGCAGCTCCAGCAGGAGGCCTTCCAGGCGCAGATGGCGTTCACCGCCGCGACCGCCCGGCTGGGCTCCGGCCTGTCCAAGGAGGCCAACGAGGGCTACAACACCTTCGTGCAGACCCGCAGCACGCTGATGGGCCGCGCGGCGCTGGTCGTCCCCTGACCTGACTGGCGCCCCTGGCCCCGCTGCGCTACCGTCGGTTTCCAGACGACGGCGTACGGGGCTTTTCGGCGCATTCGGCTACACTTTCCCTCTTTTCTTCACGACGGTTTCCGATGAATCCGAACTACCTCGACTTCGAGCAACCCATCGCTGATCTGGAGGCGAAGATCCAGGAACTGCGCAGCGCCAGCGCCGGACCTGCGGTCAATGTCGAGGCCGAGGTGCATGCCCTGCGGGACAAGCTGCGGGTGCGCACCGCGCAGATCTTCCGCAACCTGACCTCCTGGCAGGTGTTGCAGCTGGCCCGCCATCCGTCCCGGCCGTACACCGAGGACTACATCCGCATCATCTGCGATGAGTTCCAGGAACTGGCCGGGGACCGCGCCTTCGCTGACGACAAGGCGATCATCGGCGGCCTGGCCCGCATCGGTGGCCGCTCGGTGATGCTGATCGGCCATCAGAAGGGCCGCGACACCAAGGAAAAGATCAAGCGCAACTTCGGCATGCCCAAGCCGGAGGGCTACCGCAAGGCGCTGCGCCTGATGAAGATGGCCGAGCGTTTCGGCCTGCCGGTGCTGACCCTGATCGACACCGCCGGCGCCTGGCCGGGCATCGACGCCGAATCGCGCGGCCAGTCCGAAGCGATCGCACGCAACCTGATGGAAATGGCCGAACTGAAGGTGCCGGTGGTCTGCACGGTGATCGGTGAAGGCGGCTCGGGTGGCGCACTGGCACTGGGTGTGGGCGACCGCACCGTGATGCTGGAGTACAGCGTGTACTCGACCATCAGCCCGGAAGGCTGTGCCTCCATCCTGTGGAAGGACCCGGCCAAAGCCAAGGACGCCGCCGAACAGCTCGGTCTGACCGCCCCGCGCCTGAAGGATCTGGGCCTGGTGGACAAGGTGGTGCGTGAGCCGACCGGTGGTGCCCACCGCAACCCGAACCAGATGGCCAAGCGCCTCAAGGCCGTGCTGCTCAACGAGCTGGACGTGCTGGAAGCCCTGCCGGTCGATGTGCTGCTGCAGAAGCGTTACGAGCGCCTGCGCAGCTACGGGACCTACGAAGTGGCCTGATCGGGCTGCGGCGCAGACGAAAAAGCCGGACGCGCAAGCGCCCGGCTTTTTTCAGAACGGCTTGGCGATCACCAGCCAGACCACGCCGATGAACAGCACCAGCGGCAGTTCATTGAACCAGCGCAGCGCGCGGGAGGACGGCAGAACCTTGCCCTTCACCGCGCCCTTCAGCAACCGCCCGGTCCACGAGTAATACACCAGCAGCAGCACCACCAGCCCGAGCTTGGCATGCAGCCAGCCCGCCGCACCGGGGGCGACCATGGTCGGGAAATCGGGAATCACGCGGTAGCCCAGCCACAGCACCACGCCCAGGATCAGCGCGAGGCCGAACATCATGTGGCCGAACCTGTACAGGCGCAGGCCCATCAGCTGCAGCCGCTCGGTCACCGGCAGCTGCCCAGCCGTCTCGCTGAGGTTGACCAGGATCCGGGGCAGATAGAACACCGCCGCCATCCATGCCACCACGAACAACAGGTGGAAGGTCTTGACCCAGTAGTAGGACTGCATGTGCTTGCTCCGGCGGCTGGCAGGGGTTGGCCGCCATTCTCGCATGCCCGGTAGAGCACCCCGATGGGTGGCTGACGCGACCCTTCGCCGCACCTCAACGACGCGTCCACGCGCGCCACGCCGTACGATAAGCGCCGCTTACACTCACGTGCACATCTTCCATGGACAAAACCTACGACGCCGCCTACTTCCAGCGCTGGTACCAGCCTGACCAGACCGGTGGCGCCGCGCGCCTGGCGCGCAAGGTGGCGCTCGCCGTGGCCAGTGCCGAGTACTACCTGGAACGCCCGATCCGCAGCGTGCTGGATATCGGCTGTGGCGAAGGCGCCTGGCGCGCACCGCTGCTCAAACTGCGCCCGCGCGTGCAGTACCTGGGCTTCGACAGCAGCGATTACGCCGTGCACCGCTACGGCCGCAGCCGCAACCTGCACCCGGCCAAGGTTGGCGATTTTGCCTGGCTGCGCCCGTGCGCGCCGGTGGATCTGCTGATCTGCTCGGACGTGATGCACTACGTGCCCAGCCGCGAGCTGCGCCCGGCACTGGAAGGCTTTGCCGAGCTGACCGCCGGCGTGGCCTTCCTGGAGGCGTTCACCGCCGAGGATGACTTCGATGGCGACCACGAAGGCTTCCAGCCGCGCCCGGCGCGCTGGTACCGCAGCCAGCTCAAGCGGGTCGGCTTCACCGGCTTGGGCTCGCACTGCTGGCTGTCGCCCGCACTGGCAGGTCACGCGGCTGCCCTGGAACGTGGGGCGCCCTGAGTCTCGATAACAATTGAGACAACACCCGCATTAACGCGCCCGCGCGACGGGTGCGCTATGCTGCGCGGCAACATAAGACCATACATATTGGACGTCATGCTATATCAGCTGCATGAGTTGACCCGCAACCTGCTCGCCCCGTGGGTGCACCAGGCCCAGGCCAACGCGAAGTTCTTCGCCAATCAAGGTCATTGGTGGTCGCAGATGCCCGGCGCGGATCGCCTGGCCGCTGTGAACGAGCTGTTCCACCGCATCGGCAAGGATTACGAGAAGCCCGAATGGGGCATCAATGAAATCGACGTCGAGGGCGAGCGCGTGCCGATCGTCGTCCACGAAGAGATCAGCAAGCCGTTCTGCAAACTGCTGCGCTTCAAGCGCCACAGCAATGAAGCCGACCAGCTGCACACCATGCTCAACCAGCCGTTCGTGCTGGTGGTGGCGCCGTTGTCCGGCCACCACGCCACGCTGCTGCGCGATACCGTGCGCACCCTGCTGCGCGACCATCGCGTCTACGTGACCGATTGGGTCGATGCGCGCATGGTGCCCGGCAGTGAGGGCGAGTTCGGGCTGGAGGATTACGTCGCTTACGTGCAGGAGTTCATCCGCCACCTCGGCGCGGAGAAACTGCACGTGGTCAGCGTCTGCCAGCCGACCGTGCCGGTGCTCGCCGCCGTGTCACTGATGGCCAGCCGGGGCGAGACCACGCCGCGTTCGCTGGTGATGATGGGTGGGCCGATCGATGCGCGCTGCAGCCCGACCGCGGTCAACAACCTGGCCACGCAGAACCCGATGTCGTGGTTCGAGAACAACGTCATCCACACCGTACCCGCCACCTTCCCGGGTGCCGGCCGCCGCGTGTACCCGGGCTTCCTGCAGCATGCCGGCTTCCTGTCGATGAACCCGAGCCGCCATTTCAGTTCGCACTGGGATTTCTACGCCGACCTGGTCAAGGGCGACATGGAAGATGCCGACGCGCACCGTCGTTTCTACGACGAGTACAACGCGGTGCTGGACATGCCGGCCAAGTACTACCTGGACACGATCCGCGTGGTCTTCCAGGAATTCCTGCTGCCGCGCGGCGAGTGGTACGTGCAGGGTGAACGCGTGGATCCCAGCGCGATCACCGGCACTGCGCTGCTGAGCATTGAAGGCGAGCTGGACGACATCGCCGGCCTGGGCCAGACCGAAGCGGCGCAGCAACTGTGCACCGGCATCCCGGCTGAGCACCGCGAGCATTTCATCGTCGAAGGCGCCGGCCACTACGGCATCTTCAGCGGCCGCCGCTGGCGCGAAACCGTCTACCCGAAGGTGCGCGATTTCTTCGCGGCCCATGCGCAGACCGTCGCCAGCAAGCCGAAGAAGGCCGCGAAGATCGCGAGCAACGTGACGCCGTTGCGCCGCAAGGCGGGCTGACGACCGTTTGGCGTGAGCCCCCGACCAGGGGGCTTACGCTATGGGTAGTGCCGGCCGCTGGCCGGCTGCGCTTTTATCCTGCATCGTGCGATGCCGGCCAGCGGCCGGCACTACCGGATCCTCGGGTTCCGACCTGTGGCCGAACGTTACAGCCGCACCAGCAGATGCTTGGCCATCATCCCGTGCAGGTGACCGATGCCGCGGGCCAGGTGCAGCGTCGCAAACAGCAGCAGCACGCCGATGATCGCCAGCAGCGGTGTGACCCAGATCGGCAGCATCTGGATGCCGTCGATGTGGATGCCCACGTAGTCACTGGAGAACAGCGCCGCCACGGGCGCCCAGATGAAGCCGATCGAGGTCGACAACAGCGTGGTGGCGATCGTGAAATAGACGATGCCCAGCGGCAGCATCAGCACGAAGTACAGCAGAGTCAGCCAGGTACGGCCATCGGTGAACATGTCGCCGATGCGCTGCAGCCAGCTGCGGCTGCGGTCGGAGTACGTCGGCCGGCGTGGCATGCGCTCGCCCAGCAGGGCTTCCACCAATCGCCCTTCCAGCAGCGACAACCCGCGTACCGAACCGAAGAACACCACCGCCACCGGGATGCCGATGATCAACACCATCAGCCCCAGCGACAGCGACAGGCCGGTGACCACCCAGGTAAAGAAGAAGATACCGGTGGCCAGCGAGAGCAGCATGTAGAACAGCGCGCCATAGGTGCGTGCCTCCAGGGCGACGCCGAAGAAGCGGGCCAAGGCCGAGCGTGGCTTGGGCGGCGCTTGCGGCGGTGGTACCGAGGCGATGCCGGGGCTGGTGGCCGCTGCACGCCGGATCGGCGCCGCACCCGCGCTTGGCGTGCGCAGCGCGCGGTTCACGGTGATTTCCGTTTCGCGGTAGATTTCGGCCACTTCTTCCGGCGCACCATAGCTGCCGGCCACATCGGCGATCACTTCCGCCTCGCTGCGCCCCGGCTGGGCGGCCAGCTCCGAGCGCAGATACTCCTCGGCGTCGTACAGGGCGTCCTGCACCATCGCCGGATCGGCGTCGTGCAGTGCCGCGCGCAGCTGTGCCAGATACGCGGGAATGGTGGTCGGCAAGGCCCGACCGGCCACGGATTCGATGTTCATGCGGTTACCCCTTCCAGGACGGAATCGACGGAATCACGGGTGGCGCGCCACGCGGCGGTCCATTGCCTGAGCACCTCGTGCCCCGTGTCATTGATGCGGTAATAGCGACGCGGTGGGCCGGCCACCGATGGCTCAACATGGCTTTCCAGCAACCCGGCCCCTTCCAGGTTGCGCAGCACCGGGTACAGCGCGCTCTGCTTGCCACTCAGCACCCCCTCCCCGACCCGCTCCAGCTCCTTGGCGATCAGGTAGCCATACAGCGGCTCACCGGCCCTGGCCAACACTGCCAGCAAGGCCAGGGATACCGTGCCGGAGCTGAGCTCTTTCTGGAACTTCTTGAGGTGGACCTCGTGGTCGCTCATGGCGGTCTCCGCTAGCGTGGAGTCCACACTAGTCCGAAGTTCGCTATAGCGGATGTGTCGTTAGTCACCGTGCCGGTTGGGATACTTTCCGATCCGAAGGCCCCGGTGCGGGGCGATCTGTCAGAATCGCTCTCCCCACGGAACGCACATGACGTCATGAAGACTCCCACTGCCATCCTGTCGCTTGCCCTGTTGGCCGCTGCCGCCGGCCCCGCCCACGCCATGAAGGGATGCAACTTCGTCGATGGCTCGCATGAGTCGATCAGCGTCGCGCTGCTGGCCTTGGACGCGCGCCAGCGCGGCGATAGCCGGGAGAGCGTGCTGGCCCGTGCGGAGCCGATCAAGACGGACCCGTCATGGCACGCCGCGATGGCGCGCGAAACGGTCGACGAGGTCTTCAGCGACCTGCCCCCCGTGGATGCGGCGGTATACACGGTCTACCGCGCGATGATCTGCTATCGCGCCTCGACGCGGCCGGCCGAAGACGTGGTGGTGGATTACGTCGCGATTCACCCCGCGCTGGCTGCCTGCGAAGCCCAACCGGGTCCGCGGCAGCGGGGTCAGTGCGCCGGCAAAGCCTTGGACGATTACTTCGCCGCTCACGCGGAGTGACGAGGTAACCCGCACCGTGACATGACACGCAGTGCGCCGCTCGCGCATTATCGGGACGCCACCATCTTCGGGGACACCATGCAAAATCATCGCTTCGCCGTGCTCACTCTCGCCCTGGCCTGCCTGCTCCCCACCCTGGCCAGCGCGGCCACGCCTTATCGCAGCCCGCAGCAGATCCTCGACGCCTCCCCGGACAGCGACTGGCGCACGCCCGACCCGGCCAACCTGCTGTACATGAACCTGCCCGCCGGTCGCGTCATCATCGAGTTGGCCCCGGCGTTCGCGCCGCAGCATGTCGCCAACATCCAGACCCTGGCCCACGAGCATTTCTGGGATGGCGAGAGCATCTACCGCGCGCAGGACAACTTCGTGGTGCAGTTCGGCGATGCCGATGCGGATGACGCAGCCAAGGCAAAAGCCCTTGGCAGTGCCAAGCGCAAACTCCCGGCCGAGTTCCAGCGCGACAGCAAGAGGCTCACGGTCAGCCTGCTGCCCGATCGTGACGGCTGGGCCGACCAGACCGGTTTCGTCGACGGCTTCCCGGTGGGCCAGGATCGCAAGGACGGCAAGACCTGGCTGGCGCATTGCTACGGTGCACTGGGCGCCGGCCGCAACAACGAGGAAGACAGCAGCGTCGGCGCCGAGCTGTATGTCGTGACCGGGCAGTCCCCCCGTCAGCTGGACCGTAATATCACCGTGGTCGGCCGCGTGCTGCAGGGCATGGAACTGCTCAGCGCGCTGCCGCGTGGCCCGGCGCCGATGGGCTTCTACGCCGATCCAGCGCAGCGCACGGCGATCCAGTCGATCCAGCGTGCCAGCGATGCACCGGCTGCGGAACGACCCAGGCTGCAGGTGCTGCGCACGGACTCCAGGACCTTTGCCGATGCGACCGAAGCGCGCCGTAACCGCGTGGATGATTTCTACAAGCGCCCGGCCGGCCACATCGACCTGTGCAACATCCCGGTGCCGGTGCGGTAAGGCCGAGCCAGCGGCGCGTTGAACGTGCATGGTGTTGGACATGCACGTCCGGGTAGTGCCGGCCGCTGGCCGGCTGATCGCCTGCGCAGAAGCGACCTTTATCCCTTCTGCGACACGGCCACGCTGCCAAGAATCAGCCCGCCCGCCACCACCATCGCTCCCGTCACCGGTTCGCCCAGGAACAACCAGGCAAACAGCGCACCGAACATCGGCACCAGATACGTCACGGTCGAAGCGCGCGCCGGACCGATGCGGGCGATCAAACGGTAGAACATCAAAAACGCCAGGCCGGTGCAGACCACGCCGAGCGCGATCGCGCAGGCCCAGGACAGCATCGGGATCGGGGCGGTCGGCCAATGGGTCAGCGCCATCGGCAGCAGCAGGATCGCCGCGCAGCCGAGCGTGGCACCGGCCGACGCCGCCGGTGGCAGGCCCGTCATGTGGCGCTTCACCAGATTGACGCCCAGGCCATACAACAACGCGGCCAGGGCACCGGCCATCACCGCCGCACCGATGCTCAGACCGGACACTTTGGCCGTGGCCAGCACCACGACGCCGGCGAAGCCGACCAGCAGGGCGATCGCGCGGCGCATGCCGATCTTTTCGCCGAAGAACAGGAAGGCGATCAGTGCGGCGAACAGCACGGTCATCGCATTGCAGATCGCACCGATCGCGGCCGGGGCGCGTTGCGCGGCCCAGGCGAACAGCACGAACGGGATGGCCGAGTTGATCAGGCCGATCGGCGCCAGCCACAGCCAGCGTCGGGCCGGGAACTGTGCGCGCGCCTGCCACAGGAACGGCAGCAGCACGAGCGCGCCGAGCAGCAGCCGCACCTCCACCAGCGCATATGGCCCGAAGGCGGGCACGGCCACCCGCATGAACAGGAACGAGCAGCCCCAGATCGCACCGAGCACGGTCAGTTCCAGCGGGGTGCGCCAATCGCGCTCGACCGTGCCTGCGGCCAGCGGCGCCCCGCTCACGGCTGCCTTCCGGCGAAAGGCTGACACGCAAGGCAAGCGGTAAGAGACGGCAACATGCGCGTGAATCCGGGGGAGAAGGGCGACAGCATCCGCCTGCCGTCACGCGCCCACAAGCGCGTAGTATCCGTGCAAGCCACAAATCTGATTTGGGTCTCGCCCATGATCCTTCGCCCTGCCCTGTTGCCAGCGCTGGGGGTGTTCGCGGTTGCCGCGCGCCACCAGAACTTTGCCCACGCCGCCCAGGAGCTGCACCTCACCGCCAGTGCGGTCAGCCACCATGTGCGCCGACTGGAACAGCTGCTCGGAACCGTGCTGTTCCAGCGCCATGCGCGCGGCGTGCGGCTGACCGCCGAAGGACGCCAGCTGGCCGATGCGGCGGCGGCCGCGCTCAGTGACCTCAATGCAGTGGCCGGCAACCTGCATCCCCAGGCGGACATCGTGCCGCTGCGCGTCACCACCATCCGCTCGCTGTCGTATTGCTGGCTGATCCCGCGGTTGCCGCGCTTCACCCAACAGCATCCGCGCATGCGTATCGAGCTGCAGACCAGTACCGAGCTGGTCCGCTTTGACGAGACGGGGCCGGAACTGGGCATCCGTTATGGCCTCGGCCAGTGGCCGGGCATGACCGCGCATCACCTGATGGACGATGAACTCTGCCCGGTCGCCTCGCCGGCGCTGCCAGGGGTATCGGCGCTGCGCGACCCGGCGCAGATCGCTTCGCTGCCACTGCTCAGCGACATGTCACCGCAGGGTTGGCGCGACTGGTTCCGCGCCGCTGGCGTGCGCGGCCTGGACCTGCCCTCACTGCACACTTTCAGCGACAGCACCGATGCGATGCGCGCTGCGGTCTACGGCATCGGCGCAGTGCTGGCGCGCAAGCACATCGCACAGCCCTATCTGCAGCGCTACGAGCTGGTGCGTCTGCCCGGTCCCGTGCTCAAGGCGCGCTACGCCTACTACGTGGTGCATGCCGAGCACCGCCCGCTCAGCCCGACCGCGCAGGCGTTCATGGATTGGCTCAAGCGCGAAGCACTGGATGAGCGCACCCCGCTGCCGGCCCTGCCTGACGAGCTGCTGGGCCTGCCGCCTGCAGACCGCGCGCACGACTGAACCGGACGCCACGATCCAGCACGCATCCTCACTCGATCTTTTCCGCACGCTGGCTAGGCTGGAGTCCCTTTCCCCGAGGACCCGCCCATGGCCCTGTTGCGACTGCGAATCACCGGCACCGAAGACGATGCACGTGCCATCACCGACCTGCTGCAGAGCATCGAGGGGATCGAACACGTGGAGGAAACCGACGACCTGATGCCGCACATGGACGACGACGATTCCAGCTCGGCCGGCCTGTCCGATGATATCGGCCCGGGCACCCACGAACTGGAAGTGGAAGTAGGCAACGCACTCGGCGCCCAGCGCGTGCGTGATGCCGTGCAGGAACTGGCGCTGGAACTGGATGTGTTCGTGGAATACGAGCAGGACGAAGGCTGAGTCAACCGTCGTGCCGCGCTTTCAGGCGCGGCACGACCGCTCCATCAGCGTGCAGCCGCAGCAGCCTTGCGCCGCTTGCGACGGCGCCACAGCGCCACGACCACGGCACCGACCGCCCAGACCACCACGCCGACCGGCACCAAGGCAGCGATCGCGCGGATCACGAAGGCGATACTGGTGGTGAAGATCGAGCCGAACTCGCTGAACGCCTTGCCGATTTCGCTGCGGCTGCGCTGCCCGGCTGGCCCTTCGAAGTGCATCGTCACCAGCTGGGTATCGATCCGCCGGCGCTGCTGCGCGGCCTCCTTGTTGGCCTGCTCCAGGCCGGCCTCGATCTCTGCCATGCGCTGCGAGACCGCCAGCAGATCGGCGACCTTCATGTCGCTGCGCTGCTGATAGGCCTGCAGTTGTGCGTGCTCTTTCTGCAACCGGGTCTGGGTCAGCGCGGTGTCGGCCACCTGCTGGGCCAGATCTTCGGCATGGGTGTTGCGCGAGGCCACATCGCCGCCTTCGCCGGCCAGCGCGATGATCGGTTCCACGCCCTTGGGGGCGATGCGCACGCGGATCGAGCCGGAACGGGTTTCACCGCCTTCCTCGCCCACCTGCAGCACGGCACAATCCCCGAACCGGTTGCTCTGGCAGGCCTCGGACACGGCCTTCACCCGCTCACTGATGCGCTTTGCATCGAGCTGGATGCGCAGGTCGTGCTCATAGGCCAGGAACGCGCCCTCCGGTGAGGCGACCGCGCCAGCGGCGGCATCGGCGGCGTAGTCCTCCCCGTGGCGGCCACAGGCCACCAGGCCCAACAACAGCATCCCTGCCAGCCCGGCGCGGGCCCGTCCGTTCCATCCAGTCACAGTGCAACTCCATCCAAGGCGATGATCTTCACGGCGCATGGTAATCCAATGGCACGGGGACAACGGGGGCCATCGGCCCTATGCTCGGGGATTGTCCCCAGTACAGGAACACCGATGCGCCAGCATCTGCTTGCCCTCGCCCTGATCGCCGCCCTTGGTGGCTGCCAGCAGGCCGACTCCCCGACGCCCACCACCGGCACCGAAGCGGCCACCCCGGCCGGTGACGCTGCGGTCGATACGGCCTTCGCCGACCTGTCCAAGCGCGCCCTGGACACCTGGATGCAGCTGTCCCCGATCAGCGCCACACAGATTGGCGATCACCGCTACGACAGCGAGATCGACGACCTGAGCGCGGCCGGCCAGCAGAAGATGCTGACCGCATACAAGGCACTGCTGGGCGATCTGGACAAGATCGACGTCAGCAAGCTCTCGCGCGAGAACCAGGTGGACGCGGCGATCCTGCGCAACCAGCTGCAGTCCGAAGTGTGGACCGCCGAAGTGCTGCAGTCGCCCAAGTGGGACCCGCAGATGTACAACGGCATGGCCGGCAGCGCGCTGTACGGCTTGATGGCGCGTGAGTTCGCCCCGCTGCCCGACCGCCTGAAGTCGGCCACCGCGCGCATGGAGAAGCTGCCGCAGATCTTCGCTCAGGCGCGCGAGAACCTGGACCCGGCCCGCGTGCCGAAGATCCACGCCGAAACCGTGGCCAAGCAGAACCGCGGCATCCTGAGCATCGTCGATACCTTCATCACCCCGCACATCGGTGAGCTGCCGGCCGAAGACGGCAAGCGCCTGCAGGCTGCGATCGACGGCCTGAAGAAGGCCGTCGACGAACAGCAGACCTGGCTGGACAAGACCCTGGTGCCGAACGCCAAGGGGGACTTCCGCATCGGTGCGGCGCTGTACGACCAGAAGCTGAAGTTCGCCTTGAACTCATCGCTGTCGCGCGCCGAGATCGGCGAGCGCGCGCGTGCTGAACTTACGCGCGTGCGCCAGGACATGTATGGCATCGCGCAGACTGTACTCAAGGACAAGCCGGGTGCGCCGGCGCTGCCGGCCAACCCGAGCGATGAGCAGCAGCAGGCCGCGATCGAAGCCGCGCTGGAGCTGGCCTACGCGGACAAGCCGGCACGCGACAAGGTCGTTGAAGACGCCAAGGCCGCGCTGGAGCAGTCCACCGAATTCGTGCGCACGCATGACCTGATGACCCTGCCCGATTCGCCGGTCGACATCATCCTGATGCCGGAATTCCAGCGTGGCGTGGCCGTGGCCTACTGCGACTCGCCGGGCCCGCTCGACAAGAACCTGAAGACCTTCTACGCGGTCTCGCCGATCCCGGACGACTGGACCGACAAGCAGGTCGATTCGTTCCTGCGCGAATACAACAGCCGCATGATCCACCTGCTGAGCATCCACGAGGGCACCCCGGGCCATTACCTGGAAGGCTGGCACTCGGGCAAGTTCCCCTCCACGCTGCGCGCGGTGCTGCGTTCGGGCCTGTTCGCCGAAGGCTGGGCGGTCTACACCGAGCGGATGATGCAGGAACAGGGTTACCTGGACAACGACCCGCTGTTCCACCTGGTGCAGCTGAAGTTCTACCTGCGCACCATCTCCAACGCGATCCTGGATCAGGGCGTGCACGTGGACAACTGGACGCGTGAGCAGGCGATGCACCTGATGACCCACGATGCCTTCCAGCAGGAAAGCGAAGCCTCGGGCAAGTGGGTGCGTGCGCAGCTGACCTCCGCGCAGCTGCCGACCTACTTCGTGGGTGCGCAGGAACACTTCGATACCCGCAAGGCCGTGCAGGACAAGCAGGGCGCGAAGTTCAACCTGAAGGCGTACCACGATCAGATGCTGTCCTACGGCGCCCCGCCGGTGCGCTTCGCGCGCCAGCTGATGCTGGATCAGCCGATCGAGTAAGTACCGCCTGGTTCCTCGTCAGACAGGCAAACGGCCCGGGGTGACCCGGGCCGTTTCTTTTTTGCCCACCCCGCCGGCGTTACGCGTCGGCCGCCACGAAGCCCCCGGTCTGCCGCGCCCACAATCGCGCATACAACCCGCCCGCCGCGATCAGCTCGGCGTGCGTGCCGGTTTCCACGATGCGGCCCTGATCCATCACCACCAGCCGGTCCATACGCGCGATGGTGGACAGGCGGTGCGCGATCGCGATCACCGTCTTGCCGGTCATCAATTCATCCAGGTTGTCCTGGATCGCCGCTTCCACTTCCGAATCCAGTGCCGATGTTGCTTCGTCCAGCACCAGGATCGGGGCGTCCTTGAGCAGCACCCGCGCGATCGCGATGCGCTGGCGCTGGCCACCGGACAGCTTCACCCCGCGCTCGCCGACATGCGCGTCGTAACCCCGGCGCCCTTCCCCATCGACCAGCGTATCGATGAAGGCCGACGCGCGCGCCTTGGCGACCGCAGCGTGCAACTGTTGTTCCGTGGCATCGGGGCGGCCGTACAGCAGGTTGTCGCGGATCGAACGGTGCAGCAGCGAGGTGTCCTGGGTGACCACGCCGATCTGCCGGCGCAGGCTTTCCTGGGTGACCCCGGCGATGTCCTGCCCGTCGATGCGGATATGCCCGCTCTCCAGGTCGTACAGGCGCAGCAGCACGTTGACCAGGGTTGACTTGCCGGCACCGGAGGGGCCCACCAGACCGATCTTCTCACCGGGCTTCACCTGCAGGTCCAACCCGGCGATCACGCCACCGCGTTTACCGTAATGGAAATGGATGTGATCGAAATGCACACCGCCCTGGCTCACCACCAGCGGCACAGCATCGGCACGGTCCTGCACGGTCAGGGGCTGGGAGATGGTGGTGATGCCGTCCTGTACGGTGCCGATATCTTCGAAGATGCCGTTGATGGTCCACATGATCCAGCCGGACATGTTGTGGATGCGGATCACCAGACCGGTGGCCAGCGTGATCGCACCGACGGTGATGTGGCCGCCGTTCCACAGCCACAGCGCCAGGCCGCAGGTGCCCACGATCAGGAAGCCGTTGACGATGGCGATGGTCACTTCCAGCCCGGTGGTGACCCGGGTCTGGCCGCGGTGCTTGGTGGCCAGTTCGTCGATCGCCTCGGCCACGTAAGCCTGCTCGCGCCCGCCATGGGCAAAGAGCTTGAGCGTGGGCACGTTGGTGTACCCATCCACGATGCGGCCCATCGCTTTGGAGCGTGCTTCGGAGGCGATCCATGCGCGCTCTTTGGCCCGCGGCACGAAGTACCACATGATCACCGCGTAGCCGGCCATCCACAGCCCCAGCGGAATCATCAGTCGCCAGTCGGCCTGCGCGAACAGATACAGCGCGGTACCGGTGTAGACAATGATGTACCAGAGCGAATCGACCATCTGCACGGCGGACTCGCGCAGCGAGGTACCGGTCTGCATGACCCGGTTGGCCATGCTGCCGGCGAAATCGTTCTGGAAGAAGCTCAGGCTCTGCCGCACGACATAGTTGTGCATCAACCAGCGCGAGCGGTTGCTCAGCCCGGGTACGATCGCCTGGTTCACCAGCAGGCTGTGCAACGACACCAGCAGCGGCCGCGCGATCAGGGTGATGCCGGCCATCCACATCAATGTGTTGGCATGCCGGGCAAAGAAATCGCTGCCGGGCTGCTCGGCGACCATGTCCACGATGCGGCCAAGGAAATCGAACATCGCCACTTCGACCAGCGCCAGCAGCAGGCCGGCGATCAACGTGGCCAGCAGCACCGGCCATACCGGGCGCAGATAGTGGATATAGAACGGCACCACCTTGCGCGGTGGCATGCGCGCATCGATCGGCGGGAAAACCGGAATCAGCGATTCGAACCAGCGGAACATCGCAGTGCACCAAAAACAAAACAGGCCGCGATTATCCCACCGCGGCCTGTCCTTTTACTCTCACCTCCATCACACGCCGGCGACGGGGTTCAGCCCTTGGCCTCCGGCGCGATCGGGGTCAGCAGCAGGTCCTGGAAATCAAAGCTGAAATCCGTCAGCGACGACACGGCCTGCATGCGCACCTCGCGGACCTTTCCATCCGGATCGAGGCTGAAATTCACGAAGGCATCGGCGTTGAGCGAGCGGTCGTCCCAGCGCACCAGGAAGGTATCGTGCTGCCAATGCTCCAGCGTGCCGATCAACTGCGCGGTCCTGCCAAAGCGCAGGCGCAGTTTGCCGCCCTGCTGCTCAACGAACACATCGCCGTACCAGGCGTCGCGATAGCCCCCGGCGTAGCGTGCCAGCGGCAGCGACGGTCTGGACTTCGCATCGCGCGCGGCCTGGTGCTTCGCCCAGCCCTCGTCCGCCTTTTCCTGCGACTTGGCAACGGCGGCTGCATACGCGGCAACCCAGTCCGTGGCCGGCGCCTTCAGATAGGCGTCCAGCGCTTCCATGGTGATCGCGTTGAACGCCGCGCCCACTTCCTGGTTGGTCAACACCACAATGCCCAGCTTCTGCGCAGGCACCAGGGTCACGCGCGAGACCATGCCCGGCCAGCCGCCGGTGTGCCAGACGAGTTTCTCGCCGCGGTAGTCACTCAGGCTCCAGCCTTCGCCATAGCCGGCAAAGTTCGGACGGGCGGAAGCCAGCTGCGGCACGCTCGGCTCGGGCACCACCTGCGGGGTGATCATCTGCCACATCGCCTGCTGGGTCTTGGCGGTGAACAGCGGCTGCCCATTGTCGAGTTTTCCCTGGGCCAGCTGCACGTTCATCCAGCGCGCCATGTCGTGCACGCTGGAATAGATGCCGCCAGCGCCGGCATTGTTGGACCAGGTCAGCGGCGCGACCGTGCGCAGCTGGCTGAAATCGTACTTGGCGTGCCCGACCGCGGCGTTGTCGCCTGGCTGGAGGTGATCGGCGTTGTAGCGGGTGCCGCGCATGCCCACCGGGGTGAAGATGTGCTGCTGCAGGAAGTCCGCATAGGTCTGCCCGGACACCTGTTCGATCACCTGCTGGGCGACCGCGTAGAGAATGTTGTCGTAGGCGTACCGATCGCGGAAGCCGGCCTTCAACGGCACCTTGCCCAGCCGCTGCACCACCTCTTTGTTGCTGTAGGAGGTGGTCGGCCAGAACAACAGGTCGCCCGCCCCCAGGCTCAGGCCGCTGCGGTGCGACAGCAGATCGCGGATGCGCATTTCGCCGGTCACATACGGATCGGACATGCGGAAACCGGGCAGATGATCGATCACGCGATCGTCCATCTTCAGCTTGCCCTGTTCGGCCAGCAGGTTCAGCGAGGTAGCGGTGAACGCCTTGGTGTTGGAGGCGATCGCGAACAGCGTATCGGCCTGGACCGGGTCCGGCTTGCCCAGCTCGCGCACCCCGTAGCCGCGTTCCATCACTACCTGGCCATCCTTGACCACCGCCACGGCGATGCCGGGAATGTCGAACGCGCTGCGGGCGCGTTCGATGGTGGCGTCCAGCCGCTGCAGTTCGGCCGGCACGGCCGCTGATGCCAAGGGTGCGCATGCCAGCAGCACGGCGCCTCCGATCCAGGATGTGTTCAAGCAGTGTCTCCGGTTGCGTGTGGCGGGTGCGTCTAGAGTGCCAACGCCCCGGTTTCGCACGATGGTAACGCGGGCCGGATCAGGCTCGCCTGTGCCAGAAGGAGGCCCGCCATGACCGCGCCCGCCGAGACCACCGCCACCATCATTCCCTGCCTGCGCTACCGCGATGCACACGCCGCCATTGCCTGGCTGCAGCGCGCGTTCGGCTTCGAGAAACACGCGGTGTACGCCGATGGCGATACCGTCCACCACGCGCAGCTCGTCTACGGCCACGGCATGATCATGCTGGGCTCTGTCGACAACGGCAGCCAATGGGGCCGCTACAGCGTCCAGCCGGACGAGGTCGGTGGCCGCCAGACCCAGAGCGCGTGCGTGATCGTGGCCGATCCGGATGCGCATCATGCGCGCGCCGTTGCCGCCGGCGCGCAGATCGTCATGGACATCGCCGACCAGCCTTATGGTGGCCGCGGCTATGCCTGCCGGGATCTGGAAGGCTACCTGTGGTGGTTCGGCAGCTACGACCCATGGGTCGACCACGCGGACGGCGCATGAGCGCTGCGGCCGGCTTCATCCGCACGGGGATCGGCGGCTGGGTCTTTCCGGCGTGGCGCGGCGGTACCTTCTATCCGGCCGGACTGCCGCAACGCGAGGAACTGGCGTATGCCAGCCAACAGCTGGGCTGCATCGAAATCAACAGCACCTTCTACCGCGCGCAGAAGCCGGCCATCTATGCGCAATGGCGCGCCCAGACCCCCGAGGGTTTCCGCTTTTCGGCCAAAGCACCGCGCACGATCACCCAGACCCACGACCTGACGACCGTTGGGGAACGGGCCGAGCGCTTCATCAACGGCATCAGCGCACTGGAAGACAGGCTGGGCCCGTTGATCTGGCAGTTCGGTGACAGCCATCCCGCCGGTGCGGCCGAATTTGACCGGTTCCTCGGTATGCTGCCACGCAAGGTCGATGGCCATCGTCTTCAGCACGCACTGGAGGTGCGCAACCCCGCGGCCTGGACGCCTGAACTGCTGACCGCCGCCCGCGCCCATGGTGCCGCGCTGGTGTTCAGTGGCTCGGAGGAGTACCCCAGTTTCGCCGACCCCACCGCCGAGTTCATCTACGCGCGAGTGATGCACTCACGCGCGAACCTGCGTGCCGGTTACCCGGCACGGGCGATCCAGCAGTGGTCGCTGCGCGCTGCGCGGTGGGCCCGCGGCGAAGACACCCCGGACCTGCCCCACCTCGCTGCCGAGGCTCCCGCAGGTCCATCGCGCGAGGTCTATGTGGTGTTCATCGGTGCGGCCAAACAGCGCAATCCCGGCGCGGCGATGGCCCTGCGCGACCAACTGATGCAGCTCGGCGACGGGTAAGTCCTCAGCGGCGCCGGCGCCGGGCGGCCAGCGCGCTGTCCAGCCACCACAGCAGCGCACCGCCCACCACGAACACCACGGCTACGCCCAGCACGTTGCGCAGGACCAGCGCCGTGCCCAGCGCCCTCAGATCCAGGAACGGATACGGATACTGACCGCTGAGCCGACCGACCAGCAGTGCCCAGCCCAGGTAGACCGTCGGAAACGCCAGGGCGGCGAGCAGCCCGCGCCGGTGCAGGCCGCCATGCGGTCCGGCCAGCCAGCCGACCAGGTACATCACCGGCACCGCGTAGTGCAGTCCGGTATCGGCCCACCACTGCGCGCCCTGCGGGTCCCACAGCGGGGCTAGAAGCGTCACGTAGATCAGCCCGGTAATGCCGATGAACAACGCCACCGCCGCGCGCGGTACCGGACCGGCCAGCCCTGTCCGGCGGCCGCAGGCCAGCGCAAGGCAGACCACCGCCACCCCGATGTTGCTGAGGATGGTGAAGTAGCCCAGATAGCGCAGCGTCGCGTCCGCCACCCCTTGGCCCGGCGTGCGCAGCAACAGAGCGTACTGCAGCAGCAGCGACACTACCGCGACCGCGGCGGTCAGACCGGCCCAGCCGCGCAACGCCGGTGACAGGACGGAAGCAAGCGTATCGATGTGATGGCGTTTCATCGGCGCAGGATGCCACGGCCCTGCAGAGGATCGCGTGGAGGGCATCGCTACGGGCGCGGCTTGCCGCACAATAGGCAGATGCCGATGACCGACACCCGCAGAGCCCTGCTGCAAATCCATTTCTGTGTGTTGCTGTGGGGCGTCACTGCCATCCTCGGCAAGCTGATCACCCTGCCCGCCCTGCCCCTGGTGTGGTGGCGCATGCTGCTGGTGGTGGCCATGCTGGCGCTGGTCCCGCGCGTGTGGCGTGGTCTGCGCCAGCTGTCGCCGCGTCTGGTGGCCGGCTACTGCGGTGTCGGCGCGCTGGTCGCCCTGCATTGGCTCACCTTTTACGGTGCGGTGAAGCTCGCCAATGCCTCGGTGGCCGCCACCTGCATCGCGCTGGCGCCGGTGTTCACCGCCGTGATCGAACCGTGGGTGGCCAAGCGTCCCTTCCAGTTCCGCGAACTGGCCTTCGGCATCCTGGTCCTGCCCGGCGTCGCGCTGGTGGTGGGAGGCGTGCCCGACGGCATGCGCCTGGGCGTGCTCATCGGCGCGTTGTCGGCGCTGCTGGTGGCGATCTTCGGCTCGCTCAACAAGCGCCTGGTCAGCCATGCCGACCCGCTCACCGTGACCGCGCTGGAACTGGGTGCAGGCACCCTCACCCTGACCCTGCTGGCACCGGTGCTGCCGTTCCTGCTGCCGGCCCTGGCCAGCGACCTGTGGGTGATCCCGGACCTGCACGATGGCCTGTTGCTGCTGGCCTTGGCGGGGCTGTGCACGCTGCTGCCGTTCGCGCTGGCGCTGGTCGCGCTGCGCCATATCAGCGCCTACACCTCGCAGCTGGTGACCAATCTGGAGCCGGTGTACGCGATCCTGCTGGCGATGGTGCTGCTCAGCGAGCAGCGGGAGCTGACCCCGCTGTTCTATGCGGGTGTGGCGATCATCGTCGGCGCGGTGTTCCTGCACCCGCTGCTCAACCGCCGCAGGAAGGTCCAGCATCCGGAAATCCTGGCCACCTCAGAAGCGCGCAACATCGCGGATTGAGCGGGCCGACACGGTCCACGCCGCTCAGTCGGCGCGGATCACCCGGTTGCGGCCCTCGCCCTTGGCCCGGTAGAGCGCCGCATCGGCGCGGGCCAGGGTCTGTTCGATCGCGTCCCCGTGGCGGTGTGCGGCCACCCCGATGCTGATCGTCAGCGGCAGGCCCAACGGCAGATCGGTCACCGCCATACGCAGGAAATCGCACTGCAGTTCGGCGGTGGCCAACGGCGTGTCAGGCATCAGCACCACGAACTCCTCGCCACCATAGCGCGCGGCCAGGCCGTGCCCGGCGAAATGCGCGCGCAGCAACCTGGCCAGTTCGGACAGCACATGGTCACCGGTGGAATGCCCGTACAGATCGTTGACGGTCTTGAAGTGATCGATGTCCAGCAACGCCACCGCGGTCGAGCGCGGTTGGCCATCGGCATCGCGCACCGCCGCCTCCAGCGCCGCACTCATCGCGCGGCGGTTGGGCAGGCCGGTCAGCGGATCGGTCCGGCTCTGTTCGGCCAGGTCCGCGTTCTGCTGCTCCAGCAGTTCGTTGTATTCGGCCAGCCGCTGTTCGTACCAGGCCCGGTCGGTCATGTGCTGCTGGATTTCATGCGCGTAGCGGCGCAGTTCCATCACCAGCGAAACCTGCCGGGACAGCGCGGTGAGCGCCAGCAGCTGGCTGCTGTCCAGATGCCCCGGCGCCGCATCGAAGACGCACAGCGTGCCCAGCGGCAGGCCTTCTACACTGAGCAGCGGCGCGCCGGCGTAGAAGCGCACGTGCGGGTCGTCCACCACCACCGGGTTGTCTGAAAAACGCGGATCACTGCGGGCATCTTCGACCACCATGACCTGGTCCGGGGTCAGGATGGCGTGGGCACAGAAGGAAATGTCGCGATGGGTCTCACAGGCGTCCAGGTGCTGGCGCGCCTTGAACCACTGGCGGTCCTGGTCGACCAGGGTCACTGCCCCCATCCGGGTCCCGCACAGGGCGGTGGCGATCGTCACCAGGTCGTCGAACGAACGTTCCTGGGGGGTGTCAAGAATCTGGTAGCGCTGCAGCGCCAACAGGCGCTGCGCTTCATTGTCCGGCTTGGAAGGCTTGATCATCGCGGCGGGCATCGACAGTACCCGCGCAGTCTATCCCGAGCGCGGCGTTACCAGTCCAGCTGCTTGGGCAGCAGGCCCTTGAGCTCGGCGTCGGTCAGGTTGCGCCACTGGCCGGGCTTGAGCGCGCCCAGCTTGATGTTGTCGATGCGCACCCGGCGCAGCTGGGTGACGCGGAACCCGAACGCGGCGGCCATCAGTCGGATCTGCCGGTTCAGACCCTGCTGCAGGGTGATCCGGAAGCCGAACTTGGCCAGCTTGCTGGTCCGGCACGGCAGCGTGACTTCGTCGCGGATGCGCACGCCCCGCGCCATGCCGCGCAGGAACTCATCGGTGACCGCCTTGTTCACCGCCACCATGTACTCCTTCTGGTGGCCATTCTCGGCACGCAGAATCTGGTTGACGATGTTGCCGTTGCTGGTCAGCAGGATCAGGCCTTCGGAATCCTTGTCCAGGCGGCCGATCGGGAAGATCCGCTGTTCGTGGCCGACAAACTCCACGATGTTGCCCTTGACCGAGCTTTCGGTGGTGCAGGTGATCCCCACCGGCTTGTTCAGCGCGATATAGACGTGTTTGCGGCCGCCGGCCTTCTTCGCCTCGCGGGCGCGCAGCGGCTGGCCATCGACCAGTACCACGTCCTGCTCGCCAACCACCGCACCGGTACCGGCGGGGTGCCCATTGACGGTGACGCGGCGCTCGCCGATCAGGCGGTCGGCTTCGCGCCGGGAACAGAAGCCGGTATCGGCGATGTGCTTGTTGAGTCGGATTGTCATGCGCCCATTATCGGGCAAAAGCCGCGTCCCGCTGCGGATTTCGCACGCGCCGCCGTTTCAGGCCGGCAACGGATCGCCGGCCGTGGTGGTGCGTTCCCCGTCATGGATCTGGTTGCGCCCGTTGCGCTTGGCGCAGTACATGGCGTGGTCGGCCCGGCGCAACAGACCGGCCAGGTCATCCGTACCGGGCTTGAGCACCGCCAGGCCGATGCTGGCCGACACCCGCAGCCCGTGAATGCCAAGGCCCTTGGCGACGGTGGCGACCTGTTGGCGGACGGTCTCCAGCCGGGCAACCGCGGCGGCGTGGCCAGCCCCAGGCAGCAGCACCAGGAACTCCTCCCCGCCCATCCGGATCACGTTGTCCTGGTTGCGTACGGCCCCGCGCAGGGCGCGGGCCACGGCCACCAGCACCTGATCGCCCATCTCATGCCCGAACTGGTCGTTGATGTCCTTGAACAGATCGATGTCCAGAAAGCCGATCGCCAACGGCATCGGCTCACGGCGCGCCTGCTCCAGGTACTCCGCGAGCAGGCGCAGGCCTGCGCGACGATTGGGCAGGCCGGTCAGCACGTCGGTGTCGGCCAACTGGCGCATTTCATCGCGCTGACGGCGCAGGCGGCCCAGGCGCAGATTGAGCGCGTAGGCCGCCATCATCAGGAACCAGGTGGTGGACAGCTGCAACGCCTCGATCCGGTACGCCACCAGCCATTGTGCGTTGAACGCATCGGCCACGATCATGATCCACCACGGTACCAGCGCCAGTAGACCCCGAAGCGCATACGCATCGCGCCGCGACAGACCCCACACACCCGCGCCGAGGCACAGCACGCAGCCGGCCATGAAGACCCATTCCAGCAGTTCGGACACCACGGCCAGACCGTCCGGCCCCCACAAAGGCACGGTCAGCCCCATCGCTACCAGTCCCCACAGCACCGCATGCTGGGCCGGGCGGGAGCGCGGCCAGCGACGGTCCCCACCGTTGAGGCGCCACAGGATGGGCAGCAGCAGCGCTTCGCTGAACGCGCTCAGCGCGACCAGCCACCACGAGGCGTGCTCGTGCACGGGCAGCCACGGCTCGGGATAGCCGCTCAAGCCCCCCAGCACCGCCTGCCACAGCACGAACACCACGCATGCGCCGACATACACCAGGAACGAGCGGTCGCGGGTGGTGAACCAGCCCATCAATGCCGACAGTGCCAGCGCGATCGCCACCGCGATGCAGGCCGCGCGCATCAGCAGCCGTGCCGTGTCGTTCTGCTGCACCGGGCTGGGCGCACCCAACTCGATGGTCGGGACCCAGCGCGGCTTGAGCGGTCGGGTCCAGGAGACCACGATCGGCTCGTGGTTGCCGGCCTCGGGTACCACCACCAGCCCGACACCGGCGCGGAACCGGGAATCGCGCGTGCGGGCGTCGTGCATGCTGCCGCAGATTTCGCGGTCGCCATGACTGATGCGGACCTCGCCGGTGAGCACGCCGAACACATCCACGGCCTGCGGTTTCCCCGACCAGCCCTGCAGCGGCGACGGAATCGACAGGACCTCCTGGTGGCGGGCCAGGACATCCGGCGCACAGGCACGCTGGGGCGTCACCTCATCGGTGGCCCCGCCGAGCAACAGAAAATCCTGCCCCACGGTCGGCGATGCGGCCTTCGCGCTCCATGGCAACAGCCACAGCAGCAGCATCAGCAGCACCACCCCGCTTGAAAACCCGCCCCCGTTGCTCACACCTGTGCCCCGCCCGCCCTTGGTCGTCAGTGGACACCCCGCCCGCCGCCGTCGGCCACGATTATCGCATCATGGCGTGCTGCGCCATGCATCCGATGACACACCGGCACGGGCCGCCCGCAGAGCGGGCTGGGTCATGCGTTCCAACGGAATCGGCCGCTCGATCGCGTACCCTTGCAGACCTTCCACCCCCATCTGCGCCAGTTGATCGGCCACCACCGCCGATTCCACCCACTCGGCGACCACCATCATGTGCAGTTCGCGCCCGACCTCGGTGATCGCGCGCACCGCGGCGCGGTTGACCGGATCCAGGTTCATATCGCGAACGAACACGCCATCGATCTTGAGCATGTCGGCCGGCAACTGGCGAAGGTAGCCGAACGAAGACAGCCCCGACCCGAAATCGTCCAGCGCCATCCGGCAGCCACGCGCCTTCACTGCATCGATGAAGGTGCGCGCCTGCTCGATGTTGCTGACCGCTGCGGTCTCGGTGATCTCAAAGCACAGCTTGCGGGCCAGGCCACGGTTGCGCTCCAGCAGATCGGTGACGAAGGCCAGGAAACTGGGCTCGGCGATCGACTGCGCGGACACGTTGACGTTGCACAGGCCCAGCTGCTGCACGTGCGCAGGGCACACCTGCAGATGCCGGAACAACAGCGACAGCACGTGCCGGTCCAAGGACATGCCCATGCCGTAGCGCTCGACCGCGCCCATGAATTCCCCAGGCCCCTGCAGTACGCCTTCCGGGCTGCGCATGCGCACCAGCACTTCGTAATGCAGGAAGTCCGGATCGCCGACCCGTTCGATGCGCTGGGCGTACAGCAGCATGCGGTTCTCGGCGATCGCGCTGGAGACATTGGCCAACCGCTCCGCCTCACGCCGGCGCTCGTCCAGCGCCATGCGGCTCTCGTTGTAGCAATGCACGCGATTGCGGCCGGCCTCCTTGGCGGCATAGCAGGCGCTGTCGGCCGCACTCATGAGCCAGTTCACATCCGGCGCTTCCGCGGTAACCTCGACCACGCCGATGCTGCAGCTCACCTTGGGTGCCCCCTCGCCGTGCTGGAAGGCGACCTGGCCGAGGGTGCGGACCACCCGCTGCAGCACCTGCTTGGCCTCGTCCTGGGTGGCATTGGCCAAGAACAGAGCGAACTCGTCCCCACCCAGGCGCCCGACCCAGTCGCCATCGCGCACCGCGCCCACCAAATAGTCGGCGAAGCTGCGCAGCAACTGGTCACCCGCCGCGTGGCCGAGACCATCGTTGACCAGCTTGAAGTAATCCAGGTCGATGTAGCACAGCGAGTGCGTGCCTCCCTCCGCCCGCACCGTCACCAGCGCCTGTTCCAGCAGCCGCTCGATTTCACGGCGGTTGATCAGCCCGGTGAGCGGATCGTGGCTGGCGTGGTGTTCCACCTCGCGCGCCAGCGCGTGGTTCTGCGACACATCCTCGACCAGCGCGAACACCGCCGGCGCCCGTGCCCGCGTGCGCACCACGGTACCGCTCCAGCGCCCCCACATCAGGCTGCCGTCGGCACGCAGGAAGCGCAGCTCACCGGGGCGCAGCTGCCGCGGCCAGTCGATCCGGCCGTGCTCGTCCAGCACCAGTTCGCCGTCCACCAGGATATCGGCCAGCGACAGACTGAGCAGCGCCTCACGGCGATGGTCGAGGATATCGGCCATCGCCTGGTTGGCCTCGACGATCCCGCCTTCCTCGTCCAGTTTGAGCATGCCTACCGTGGCCTGGTAGAACGCTGCGCGGAACCGTCCTTCTTTTTCCGTGAGGTCGTTGCGCACGCGCCGCGCCAGCAGCACGGCGATCAGGGTGATGGCCAGCACCGACAAGCCGCCGACGATGAACGTGGTCATCCGGACCATCGCCGCGGTATGCAGCAACGCACCCGAGAACGCGCGGGCCTGGTTCTGCATGTCGACATCCAGTGCCTGCACCCGGCGCTGCAGTGCCTGCTGGACATCGGGCGTCAGGCTGCCGGCGAGATGCCCGGCCTGCACACGATCGGCGATGGCCACCAACGCCAGCAGATCGTCATCGGTACCGCGCCACAGGCGGACCGCATCGCGGAAATACGGCTGATCACGCAGATAGCGATAGGACAGGATCAGCCGGTTGATATCACCACGTGCGTTGCCGCCCTCGATGAAGCCCTGGCGCGCCGCGGCGATGTCCGGGTCGGCCTGCTCAAGGGCGCGTCGCGCGGAAAGATCACCCAAGGGCACCCGCAGCGCCTGCCGTGTGGCGGCCAGATCGTCGGACTCGCCGGAGGTGATGTAACGCGAAAGCGCGTGCGTGGCCTGTTGTTGGCCGCGTGACCAGTGGCTCTGCCCCATGATCCAGGCCGTGGACGCGGCCTGCAGTTCCTGGATCAGCGCGGAAATGCCGACCAGGCTGATTGCCATGCCGGTCAACAACACGAACCGCAGGGTCAGGCCCCGCGTGGAATACCGAACTGCGGTGACGCCTACATCCCTGCGACTTCCAACCATCGCCGATCCCCCCTGGGGCTGCGTATGTGGAAACTCATTCCATGTGGACCCGGTCCAATCCACAGGCTAGAACGCGCCATGTTGAGACGGCGCGAAGCCGCCCCCGGTGGCAGGATGCCCTGCCAGAAACGACAACGCCAGCCCGAAGGCTGGCGTTGAGGTAATCACCCGGGGGCGATCAGAAGTTGCGCGGGCCGCGCGGCTTGAAGCCGTCACGACGCGGCGGACGGTCGTTGCCGCCCGGGCCGCTGCGCGGGCCGCCCGGACCACGCGGCTTGCCGCCAAACTTCGGCTTGAACGCCGGACGCGGCGACGGGGTCAGGTCTTCACCCGGCTCGACCTTGCGCATCTGAAGCTGCTGGCCGGACACCCACACCTTCTTGAGGTGGGTCAGCAGGTCCTGCGGCATTTCGGCAGGCAGGTCCAGCACCGAGAAGTCGTCATGGATATCGATGCGGCCGATGAAACGGCTTTCCAGGCCGGCTTCGTTGGCGATCGCGCCGACGATGTTGCCCGGCTTCACCCCATGGACATGGCCCACTTCAATGCGGAAGGTTTCCATGCCGGGCTCAGCGGCACCGCGCGGGGCGATGTCGCGGCGCGGGGCACGCTCGAAGCCGCCCTCGCTGTTGCCGAAGTCGCCTTCCGGACGCGGCGGACGCGGGCCGCGGTCGTCTTCACGGCGCGGGCCACGCTCGAAGCGCGGCTCGAAACGGGCCGGGCGCTCGCCACGGTCGTTGCTTCGCTCATTGCGCTGATGCGGGGCACGCTCTTCACGGGCACCACGGACCGGCGGGGTGAGCAGGAACGGCGAATCGCCCTGCAGCAGCTTGGCCAGCGCGGCGGCGATCTCGATCGCCGGCACGTTCTTCTCGCCTTCCAGCTTCTGCAGCAGGTCGCGGTAGAACTCGGTGCCACCGGCATCGAGGGCGTCGCTGATGCGGGTCATGAACTTGGTGATGCGGGTGTCGTTGACCGCGTCCACGCTCGGCAGCTGCATTTCTTCGATCGGCTGGCGGGTGGCGCGCTCGATCGCCCGCAGCATGCCCTTCTCGCGCGGGGTGGCGAACAGGATCGCGTCACCGGTGCGGCCGGCACGGCCGGTACGGCCGATGCGGTGCACGTAGCTTTCGGTGTCGTACGGGATGTCGTAGTTCAGCACGTGGCTGATGCGCTCCACGTCCAGACCACGGGCAGCCACGTCGGTAGCGACGAGGATGTCCAGCTTGCCTTCCTTGAGCATGCCGATGGTGCGCTCGCGCTGGGCCTGCTGCATGTCACCGTTGATGGCGGCCGCGGCCAGGCCGCGTGCCTGCAGCTTCTCGGCCAGCTCTTCAGTGGCGGCCTTGGTGCGCGAGAAGATGATCATCGCGTCGAACGGTTCCACTTCCAGGATGCGGGTCAGCGCGTCCAGCTTGTGCATGCCGCTCACCCACCAGTAACGCTGGCGGATGTTGGCCGAGGTCGTCGTCTTGCTGACGATGGTGACTTCGGCCGGGTTCTTCAGGTAGGTCTGCGCGATGCGGCGGATCTGCGACGGCATGGTGGCCGAGAACAGGGCGACCTGACGGGTCTCCGGCAGTTTCTTCAGCACGGCTTCGACGTCGTCGATGAAGCCCATGCGGAGCATCTCATCGGCCTCGTCGAGCACCAGGGTCTTCAGCTCGGACAGGTCCAGGGTGCCGCGCTCGAGGTGATCGATCACGCGGCCGGGGGTGCCGACGATGACGTGCACGCCACGGCGCAGGGCCTGCAGCTGCTGGCCGTAAGGCTGGCCGCCGTACACCGGCAGCACGCGGAAGCCCGGAATGCCGGAGGAATAGGTCTGGAACGCCTCGGCGACCTGGATGGCCAGCTCGCGGGTCGGCGCCAGCACCAGCACCTGCGGCTTGGTCTGGTTGAAATCGAGGTTGGACAGCACCGGCAGTGCGAAGGCGGCGGTCTTGCCGGTACCGGTCTGGGCCTGGCCCAGCACGTCACGGCCTTCCAGCATGGCCGGAATGGTGGCGGCCTGGATGGGCGACGGGGTTTCATACCCGACGGTCGCGACGGCCTGCATGACAGCGTCGGACAAGCCGAGATCTGCGAACAGCAGCGGCGTGGTGGAATCTTGGGACATGGGGAACTCCGAAACACCGCCGTTTTACGCGGCAGTGAGATAAAAAAGGGGGATGGTCCGCGCTTTGGGCGCCCTTTCTTATCGCGTGCCCTGGCGCTGCTCGGTCGGAGGAGAATTCACTCACTCAGGGGGCGATGATACCGCATCGTTCCTGAACAACGTATACAGATTCCAGGATGGATCCCGTTACGCCGCCTGCTGGCGCACAATACGCGCCCTTTCCCGGCCCGGCCCCACATCCGCGCCTCCTCCCAGGATACCCGCTCCATGCAGACCCTCGAATTTGAACTGGACCGCGACTACGTCGAGCTCAAGCAGCTGCTCAAGCTGGCCGACCTGGTCACCAGCGGGGGCGAAGCCAAGACCGTGATCGGCGACGGCCAGGTCCTCGTTGACGGCGAGGTAGAGCTGCGCAAAGCCTGCAAGATCCGCGCGGGGCAGCAGGTGCAGTTCGCCGATACGGTCATCCACGTGATCGCCGACAGCGACGCGCCCTGACCGCTCCGGCAGTGCTCAGCGCAGTGTATCGCGCTGGGTCAGATGGGCCGTGATCAACTGGCGGAACGGGGCCACCCCGTGCGCCAACCGCAGGCCGGCCCGGCGCAGCAGCCGCGCCGGCAGGCGGTCATCGGTGTACAGCGAGGCGATCGCATTGGTGGCCTCGTAAAGCGGGCGCGAGGCCAACCGGTGCCCGCGCTGGTAAGTGGCCAGGTCGGCCGGTGCGGCAATATCCCGCCCCTGCTCCGCCGCCTTGCGCAGCATCCCGGCCAGTCGATGCTGGCTCTGCAGCCCCAGATTGAAGCCATGTGCGGTGACGGGATGCATGCCGACAGCGGCATCGCCGATCAGCGCGCAGCGATCGCCAGCGAACGCGTCGGCATACACCCCCACGAGGGGGTACGCCACCGGGGTGGCCACCGGCCGCATGGCGCCCAGCCGATGCTCGAAGAAGGTGCTGATACTGCGGCCGAAGTCCGTGTCGTCCTGGCCCATCAAGGCCGCGATCTGCCGCGGCGGCAGGGTGATCACCGCCGAAGCCTGGTCTCCATTGAGCGGTAACAGGGCCATGGTGCGGCCGTAGCCGAACCACTCCCAGGCGGTGTGCTGGTGCGGCACTTCGATCTGCATCCGGCAGACCAGCATGGATTTGCCGAAGTCGCGCAGCTGCGCACCGATCCCGAGCAGGCGGCGGGTCGAGGAGAAGCGGCTGTCGGCCGCGACCACCAGGCGCGCACCCAACTGGCGGCCATCGGCCAGGGTAACGGTGCTGTGGGTGGGACCGGGGGCCACGGCGGTCACGCTGGCCTGGTCCAGGATTTCCAGCCCGGCCTGGCCCTGCACGCTCTGCCAGGCAGCGCGTCGGATCAGATGGTTGGGCACCAGCCAGCCCAGGTCGTCACCGGTGCGCTGGTGCGCGGCGAAGGTCAGCGCGAACGGCGAGCCGCCGTCCATCACCTTGGCATCGCGCAGCGGGGAAATCTCGGCCGGATCCAGCTGCGCCCACAGGCCCAGCGATTCCAGGATCTGGCGGGAGGCATGGGTGAGCGCGATCTCGCGACCGTCAAACGCCGCCTCGGCCAGTGCCGCACGCGGCTGCTGCTCGATCAGGGCGACGCTCAGGCCGGTATCGGCCAGCGCGCGTGCGAAGCACAGCCCGGTTGGGCCGGCACCCACCACCACCACATCCACTGACTGCATGATTCCATCCTGCCGTTGCGTGTCCGCTGCAGCTTAACGCCGCAGCGCCGGCACCGTCCTTGATCTGGATCAGGCGCGCCAGCGCCGGTTCACAGCAATGCCCACAGCAGCATGACGATCCCGAGCAGGGAGACCAGCCAGACCAGGCTGCGCACGTAAGGCACGCCCGCGGCGTACAGCGGCAGATAGATCAGACGTGCCCAGAAGTACAGCTGCACGGCCAACGCGGTCATCCCGTCCTGGCGCTGGGTCAGCACCACCGCCAGCACCGCCGCGGCGAAGAACGGGAAGGTTTCCATGAAGTTGCTCTGCGCACGCTGCAGGCGCCCGGCCAACGGGCCCGGCGGCGGCATCGGCTGATCGCGCGCCGACGCATTCCAGCCCACCCCGCGTTCGCGGGTGATCAGGGTGGAAGGCGCGAACACATGCACGAGGCCCAGCAACATCGACCACACCAGCATCTGGATTTCGATACTCATCAGCGAAGACTCCGGCAATCAGGGGGTGGCGGCACGCACGCTGTAACCGGCCAGTCGCCAGATGCGGTCTTCATCAAACCGGAAAGAGACCAGTTCGCGCACCGGCTGGGCACTGTTGGCAAAGCGCGTGGGGAAGCTGACGTTGATGTACAGGCCCTCGGGCACGGTTGCGCCGGCGGCGTACTTCACCCGGGTCACCACCGGCTGGCCACGCGACGCCAATGCACCGAGGCGCTGGCGATCGGCCGTGAGCTGACTGACGAAGGCCTGTTCGGTCACCGATTTCTTCGCCACGGCGGAGGCGCCTTTCCAGGCCTCGCCCGCGCGGTTGGCATCGATCAGATGGGCGACCTGCAGTGCGGCAGCGCTCATCTCCGCATCCTGCTTCTGTACCTGCGCCTGCTGCGCCGGGCTCAGTGCCGGGCGTGCCGCAGGAGCGGTGGCGGGCGCCGCCGCAGGCGCGGGGCGCGCCGGGGCCGGCGCAGGCGTGGCCGGCGGCGGAGGCGTCTGGGCCAGCGCGGCGAATGGCAGCAGAGCGGACAACAGCAGCAGCGGAACACGCATCAGGACACCGTTGGCTGGAAGGAAATGCGCTCCAGTCTACGGGAAGGGCGTGAGTCCTCCGTCAGTTGCGCTCGGCCGCCTCGACCGGTGCGGGATGGGCATCGCCGAGGGTCTGCTCCACCGTCTCCGGCCGATCCGGTGCCGTCGTGTCCGGCAGCAGCGTGGAGACATCGATCTCCGACAGCGGGCTTTCGTCCGGGCAGGTTTCATCCGGAAAACCGAAGCGCTGCTTCAGCGCCTGGCCACAGCTGTTGACGGCCTCCAGTTCACTGCCTTCGCGCTTGCACTCCTGATCGAATGCGACCAGGAAAGCATCCTTACGGCGCACGAACGCATCGCCACATTTACGCATCTGCTTGATCCGCTCCAGATCGTCCTGCACCGCGTTGGTGCCATCCAGCCCGAACTGACGCAGCTCCTCGGCCGTGAGCAGGCGCAGGCTGCGGTTGGGCACCGTCATCATCAGATCCGCCACGCCCACCGCCACGCCGTTGCGCTGCAGGTAATCCTTGACGTTGTCGTAGACCTCGTGGAGCTCGCGGTTGAGCTCGGCGCGCGAGGTCGCCTTGGAGCTGATCCGCATCATGCGGTGGATGCCGACCTTGCCCGACACCAAGCGGTTGTCGCCGGCAGCGAGCACGAACACGCAGGCGCTGTGGCAGACCGAGCCTTCGCGTACCCAGATCGTCCAGTTGGATTCGCCGATGCGATCCCCCGCCACGATGGCGGCTTCGACCTGGCCACCACTGGAATCCAGATCCAGGATGCGGCGCGAAATGCGCTGCGCATCGGCGACCACGGCCAGCCGCGCGACCAGTTCGGAGAACCCCGGATTGATCTTGCCCACATAACGCACGCGCAGCAGGCCACGTTCGGCACAGGGCTGCAGCGCGGCATCGATGCTGGTCCGATCCAGCGCCGCCAACGGTGCGCCATCACCTGCATCACCGGCATAGTCGGTATCGCAGCTGATCCATGCCTTGCCGTTTTCCAAGGCTGCTTCGGGCCAGTTCATATCACCGCGCTTGGGCGCAGGCGGCGGCGGTGGCGGCGCATCGGCGGCGTTGATCGAGACCATGTGGTCGCCATCGGCGGTCTGTGCCCGCACGGCCTTGTCGGCGGCAGTGACATTGCCCGGGTTTTCCAGCTGGCTGCAACCGGCCAGACCCAGACACAACAACGGCAACCACCACGACTTGAGCAACATGGACAACCCGGAATCCTTGCGAGGGGGAATACGCGGCAAAAGCAGCGCAGATGCACAGTCTAGTGCGCGACCGGCGCGGCGCGGCAACCTGTCCTGAACCGGGCGACCCAGGGTTGGCATTGGCGTCCGAAAATGGCGAGCCAGGCCCGCTTGCCGGGCATAGACTGGCCCCCATGGAGACCGCCCTGCCCTTGGACCACGCCGCCTGCGAAAGCGCCCGCCTCGCCCGCGACGCGCGCTTTGACGGGGTCTTCTTCACTGCCGTGCGCAGTACCGGCATCTACTGCCGACCGGTCTGCCCGGCACCGGCACCGAAACCCTCCAACGTGACCTACTACCCCACCGCAGCCGCCGCCGCGGCCGCGGGTTTTCGTCCTTGTCTGCGCTGCCGCCCCGAGTTGGCCCCCGAGGCGCAGGACGCACTCAACAATGAAACGCTGCAGCGCGCGCTCGCCCTGATCCACGATGGCTACCTGCAGGACCAGCCGGTGGCTGATCTGGCCACGCATGTCGGCTTGAGCGCCCGCCAACTGCAGCGCCTGTTCGTGGCCCGGCTCGGTGCGGCACCGGCGCAGATCCACGCCACCCGCCGGCTGTTGTTGGCCAAGCAACTGCTCACCGAAACCGCCTTGCCCGTCACCGATGTCGCCATGGCCTCCGGCTACAACAGCCTGCGCCGTTTCAACGCGGCCTTTCTGGACGGCTGTGGCATGCCCCCGACCGCGATCCGCCGCCAGCGCGGCGCGCTGACCGAGGGCACGCTGACCCTGCGCCTGGGCTACCGGCCGCCGCTGGATTTCACCGCGATGCTCGGCTTCCTGCGCCGCCGTGCGATTCCCGGCATCGAACAGATCGACGCGGACAGCTACCAGCGCGTGATCGGGCCGGCCGAGCGCCCCTCGCTGCTACGCGTGACCGCCGATCCACGGCGCCCGGAGCTGCTGCTGCAGCTGGGCCAGGTCGATCCGCGCGCGATTCCCGGCATCGTGCGCCGCGTGCGGCGCATCTTCGATCTCGATGCGGACCTGCGCATGGTGCACGCGACGCTGGCGCAGGAGTCGCTGCTCGCTGCGGGCATCGCGCAACGCCCAGGGCTGCGCGTGCCCGGCGGCTGGGACGGATTTGAAGTGGCCGTGCGCGCCGTGCTGGGCCAACAGGTCAGCGTGGCAGCCGCCGCCACACTGGCGCGCCGGGTGGTGGACCGCTTTGGCGCCACCCTCAAGGGCATGCCGGCAGGACTGGACCGCCAGTTCCCCTCCCCGGGGGTACTGGCCGAGGCACCGCTGGAAACCATCGGGCTGCCGCGCACCCGCGCGGCCACTGTGCGTGCCGTCGCGCAGGCCGTGGTGGATGGCCGGCTCGATTTCCGTGCCGGCCAGTCGCTGGTTGGTTTCGTGGCGCGCTGCGTCGCTTTGCCCGGTATCGGCCCATGGACCGCGCATTACATGGCACTGCGTGCACTGGCGCTGCCCGATGCGTTCCCGGCCGGCGATCTGGTGCTGCAGCAGGTGCTCGGTGGTGATACGCGCCTGACCGAACGCGCCACCGAGGCCCGCTCACAGCCGTGGCGCCCCTGGCGGGCGTACGCCGTCCTGCATCTGTGGCATCTGGCCACACCGTCTTCGGGAGTAACCTCATGACCCTGCTCTACGACACCTTCGACAGCCCGATCGGCGCGCTCACCGTGGCCGGTGACAGCCAGGGCATCCACCACATCCTGTTCGAGACCAACCGTTACGACGCGAAGGGGCGCGAGCACTGGCAGCGCGATGCACATGCGTTGCGCGGAGCACGCGCGCAACTGCTGGAGTACCTGCACGGTGAGCGCGTACGCTTCGATCTCCCACTCGCGCCGCACGGCACGCCATTCCAGCTGCGCGTGTGGAAGGCCTTGGCCGACATTCCGTTCGGCCAGACCTGGAGCTATGTCGAGCTGGCGCGGCATATCGACCATCCGACGGCCAGCCGGGCGGTCGGTGCCGCCAATGGCCGCAATCCGTTGCCGATCGTGCTGCCCTGCCACCGCGTGATCGGCAGCAGTGGTGCGCTCACCGGCTTCGGCGGCGGACTGCAGACCAAGTCGGCCCTGCTGCAGCTGGAAGCACGGCGAGATTCGCTGTTCGCGTAGTCGGTCATGCGCAGGGCCCGGGCGGTGTCGAGGGGCGTATGCCATGGGTTGTCTTCGACGCGTCACTGCCACGCACTATCATGTCGCGATGATTTCCGTCCGCCTTCCGCTGGCGCTTGCCGCCGCTCTTTCGCTGGCCGCCTGCGCCAGCGCACCGTCTTCCCCGCCTGTCGCGTCTGCTGCGACCGTAGCCCGGAGCGTCCCGGCGCAGCAGCAGAAGCTGCTGCTGATTTCCATCGACGGCCTGCGGGCGGACATGCTCGACCGCGGCATCACACCGAACATCCGCCGGCTCATTGACGAGGGGGTGCGGGCGCAATGGATGACGCCGTCCTATCCCTCGCTGACGTTCCCCAACCACTACACGATCGTGACCGGCCTGCGGCCGGACCACCACGGCATCATCCACAACAGCATGCACGAGGACGCACTGGGCAGATTCCAGTTGCATGTGCGCGAATCGGTGGCCGATTCACGCTGGTGGGGCGGTGAACCGATCTGGGTGGGTGCGGAAAGGGCTGGCGTGCGCACGGCCGTGTGGTCCTGGCCGGGCAGTGAGGCGGCGATCCAGGGCATCCGCCCCAGCCAGATCCATGGCTACGATGAGACCGTGACCCTGCCCGATCGCGTGGATCAGGTACTGGGCTGGCTGGACCAGCACGGCCCGCAGGCGCCGCGACTGGTGACGCTGTACATGGAGCAGGTCGACAAGGCCGGCCACAATCACGGCCCGGAATCGCACGAGTACGCCGCCGCGGTGACACTGGCCGACGGCGCGGTCGGTCGTCTGCTGGACGGTCTGCAGGCACGTGGCCTGGCCGAGGCCACCAACGTGATCCTGGTCTCCGACCACGGCATGGCCGGCGTGCCGGCCGGCCAGGTGGTGGCGACCGAAGACATGATCGATCCCGCTATTGCCGAGGAGATCTCGGTCGGCCAGTCGATCGGGTTCGCCCCGTTGCCGGGCAAGCAGGCGCAGGCCGAGCAGATACTGCTGGGCGCGCATGCCCAGTACGACTGCTGGACCCGCCAGACCCTGCCGGCGCGCTGGAAGTACGGCAGCAACCCGCGCATTCCGCCGATCGTCTGCCAGATGCACGAAGGCTGGGATGCCCTGACCCGCGAGCGCATCGCCAAACGCGGGCCGGGCGATCGCGGCTCCCACGGGTATGACAATGCGCTGCCGTCCATGCGCGCGGTGTTCGTGGCACGTGGCCCGGCGTTCAAACAGGGGCAGACCGTTCCTGCGTTCGACAACGTGGATGTCTACCCGCTGCTGACCCGCCTGCTGGGGATTCCAACTGCGCCCAACGATGGCGACGCCGAGCGACTGCTGCCTGCGCTGCGCTGAGCGCGCAGCGGTTTCGGCCGGAACGCGGACGAAAAAAAACGCGGCGCAAGCGCCGCGTTTTTCATGACCCGCCTGGCTGGATCAGCCGGCCTTGGCCACCGCTTTCTTGGCAACGGCCTTCTTGGCCGGCGCCTTCGCCACGGTCTTCTTGGCAACCGGCGCAGCTGCGCCCACGGCCGCCTTGCTCACGACGTGCGAACGCGAATTGCCGTAGCTGGCATTGAAGCGCTTGCCCTTGGCGGTCTTGCGGTCACCCTTACCCATGTCGTAACTCCTTAGTCTGAATGCTGCGAAATCTGATTACCCCGTACTGACACGGGTTCGGCGGGGCCGCCCTCTCAGGCGCCCCCGCGCACGATCGGAAAGCCTACCATGCGCGCTCTCAATGAGCACAGCTGGCGTCATGGACGTGGCCGTGGTTCAGCCGCAGATTCACCAGATGGGCCACGCCCACCAGCACACCGCCCAAGGTCATCACCACTGCATGCGGGACCGCCGAATGGTGCAGCGGGCCGTACAACAGCCCCGCCCACAACGCGGTCAGGCCCGGAATCAGGAAGCCCAGCGCGCGCAGGGCGCCATGACGGCGCCAGCCCCAGACCAGGCTGAACAGCCCCAGCAGAGTGACGAAGCTCACCAGCGCAAGCTCCACGCCATCACTCATCCAGACCGACAGGCCCAGCGATGGGGCGGCGGCCAGCAGCACCGGGAGCACAGCGCAGTGCACGGCACACAGCAGCGAGCCGGTGGCACCGAAACGATCCAGCAGATGGCGAACACGAGCGAACAGGGGCATGACTTCCAGCAGGGTCGGCGAAGCGTTATGGAATAATATAACATCAATCCTGACGCGCTCCCCTGCCTCCCCCTGACTTGCCCTCCCCCGTTCCGCTACGGGATTCGCGCGCCCTACCATTGATATATTGTAACAATTGACCGAAGGCCCTTGCCCTATGCGCTCCAGCTCCCTCCTGCTCAAACCCCACGCCCTGTCACTGGCCCTTGCCGCCGCGATGCTGCCCTCCCTGGCCATGGCGGCGGACGCCCCAAGCAGCCACCGTGATGGTCACCTGACCGAACTGTCCACCGTGAAGGTCACCGCCTCGCCGCTGCAGGGCGATGCTGAATCGCTGGCGCGCCCGGTGGATGTGCTGGCCGGTGAGCGCCTGGACGAGCAGAAGGCCGGCACCCTCGGCGACACGGTGGCCAAGCTGCCCGGCGTGCAGAGCACCTTCTTCGGCCCCGGCGTCGGCCGCCCGATCATCCGCGGCCAGGAAGGCCCGCGCGTGGCAGTGCTGTCCAACGGCATGGGCAACATGGATGCCTCTACCGTCAGCGCCGACCATGCCACCAGCATCGAGCCGTTCCTGGCCGACCAGATCGAGGTCCTGAAGGGCCCGGCCACCCTGCTGTTCGGCAGCGGCGCGATCGGCGGCGCGGTCAACGTGGTTGACGGCCGCATCGCCCGCGAACTGCCGGACCGTCCGCTCAGCGGCCGCGCCGAACTGCGTGGCAATTCGGTCAATGACGAGCGCAGCGGCATGTTCCGCCTGGACGGTGTCAGCGGCAACGTCGTGCTGCATGTGGACGGCCTGGTCCGCAACGGCGATGACTACCGCATTCCCGGCTACGCGGTGATCGATGGCCTGGAAGATCACAGCGGCCACGACCATGAGGAAGGCGACACCGACGAACCGCGCCGCGGCCGTCTGGACAACAGTTCGGTCCGCACCCGCGCCGGCGGCGTCGGCGCCACCTGGCTGGGCGATGACGGCTACTTCGGTGTGTCCGCCAGCACCTACCGCACCAACTACGGCATTCCCAACGGCGCGCACGTGCATGCCGACGACGACCATGATCATGACCACGATCACGACCATGGCGACGAGGAAGAGGGCGACGAGCACGACGTCCGCATCGACATGGTGCAGAACCGCTTCGAAGCCAAGGGCGGCATCTACCAGCCGACCTCATTCCTGAAGAACATCAGCCTGCGTACCGCCTACACCGATTACGAGCACACCGAACTCGAAGCCGGCACGCCGGCCACGCGCTTCACCAACCGTGGCATCGAAGGCCGCCTGGAAGCCGTGCAGGAGCAGATCGGCGGCTGGGACGGCGCCTTCGGCCTGCAGTTCGGCAACAGCGACTTCGGTGCCAAGGGCGAGGAAGCCTTCGTGCCGGATACCGGGACGAAGAACATCGGCCTGTTCGTGCTGCAGGAAAAGCAGTTCGGTCCGTTCAAGCTGGAACTCGGTGGCCGCCATGACCAGGTCAAGCTGGACCCGACCGGCGATTACCGCGCCCGCAGGTTCGACGCCACCAACCTCTCCGCCGCCGGCATCTGGACGCTCAACGACGCCGTCGACCTGCGCTTCGGCATCGACAGTTCCGAGCGCGCGCCGACCAACGAAGAGCTCTACGCCGCCGGTGCGCACATCGCCACGCGCTCGCTGGAAATCGGTGATGCCAACCTGAAGACCGAGCGTGGCCAGCGCATCGAACTGGGCATCCACACCCACAGCGACCGCGTCGACTTCTCCGCCTCGATCTACCAGACCAAGTTCAAGGACTTCATCTACCTGGCCGACACCGGCGTGGTCGAATCGCTGCCGGTCCGCCTGTGGACCCAGCAGGACGCCACGTTCAAGGGTGCCGAAGCCGAAGCCCTGTTCCATCTCTTCGAAGGCAACGCCGGCGATTGGGATCTGCGTGTGTTCGGCGATTACGTCAAAGCCGAACTGGATGGCAGTGGCAGCCGCAGCGTCGACATCGCCGTCCCGCACGGTGATCACAACCACAACTACACCGTGGATCTGGCCAACACCGGCTACCTCCCGCGCATCGCCCCGGGCCGTGTCGGCGCGGACCTGCGCTGGTCCAGGGATGGCTGGCGCGCCTCGGTGGGTGCCGTGCGCTACAGCAGCCAGAAGGACGTCGCCCAGAACGAGGCGCCGAGCAACGGCTACACCCTGGTGGATGCCCACTTTGCTTACCGCTGGGACCGTACCGACAGCAACAGCTATGAGGTCTTCCTGGACGGCAACAATCTGACCAACCGTGAAGTCCGCCCGCACACCTCCCTGCTGCGGGATTACTCCCCGCTGCCGGGCCGTGGCGTCGCCTTTGGCATCCGCGCCTACTTCTGATCGATTGACGGGGTGGTTGCATTACCCGAGGGGGGCCGAAAGGCCCCCCTTTTTTTGCGTCTTCGCGCATCACCCTGCGCGACCGCAGCGACTGGTACCTGCACCTGGACTTTTTCACCTGCGGCCTGCACATCGCGTTCCTGGTCACCCACCTGCGCGGCGAAGCCGCCCCGCGCTGAGCTCACCTGCCGTCCACATTGCCAAGCGCGCGCCAACCTACACGCGTGGCAGGCGACATACCCTCTTCCGCCCCGGACAGTTCTGTCCGATGATGGCGCATGCCTACCCAACGTGCCGACGCGGCCGCCCGCCGCGCCCAGATTCTCGACGCTGCCGATGCGGTCTTCGGCCAGCACGGTGTTACCGCCCCGCTGGACCTGGTGGTCGAGCGCGCACAGGTGGGCCGTGCCACGCTGTACCGCAACTTCCCTGACCGCACCGCACTGGTCGAGGCGCTGCTCCAGCGCACCGTCAACCGCATCGCGCGGCAGGTGCAGACCCTGGGTGACCGCGACGACGCACTGTTCGAAGTGCTCGAAGGCATGGCCAACCGCATCGTCCAGTCGCCCGCGCTGTCGGACTACTGGCGCGCGGTGGATCCGGATCAGATCCCGATCCGGGCCGCGCGCGAAACGATCTTCGAACTGCTGCGCGAACCAATCGCCCGCGCGGTCGCCGCCGGTCTGTGCCGCCCCGATCTGGAAACGACGGACATTTCACTCATCTCAGGCATGCTGGGAGCCGCGCTGCGTGGCAAGACGCGTGACGAACGCGCCCGGTTGGCCACGCGCGCCCTGCAATTGCTGCGTGGCGGATTGCGGGGGCCTGCCGACGGGGAGGGATGATGCCGCAGTACCTCAAGCCGGTTCCGGACTGGGAGGAGCACGAAAAACCGACCCTCCCGGGCTCGGCTTCGATGCCGTGGCATCCGCCGCACCGCCGCCTTGCGTATGCACTGGTGGCGCTGCTGGTCGGGATCACTGGCGGCCTCGGCAATGCCCTTGTCAGCGCCAACCTGCCGTTCCTGCAGGGCCAGCTCGGGCTCACCCCTGCGCAGGGCAGCTGGCTGGTGGCCGCGTATGCCATGGTCAACGTCACCGCCAATCTGCTCGCCTTCAAGTTCCGCCAGCAATACGGCATCCGCCTGTTCGCCGAGATCGGCCTGGGCCTGTATGCCGCACTGGCGGTGTTGCATCTGTTCGTGGGCACCTATGAAACGACCGTGCTGATGCGTGCGGCCAGCGGCTTCGCCGGTGCGGCCTGCACCACGCTGGGCACGCTGTACATGCTGCAGTCGCTGCCGCGCAAATACACCGGCAACCTGCTGGTGATCGGCGTGGGCATCTCACAGCTTGCGGTACCGATCGCCTGGCTGGTCTCACCCGGTCTTGTCGACACCGGCCAGTGGCACAACCTGTATCTCTTCGAAGCCGGTCTGGCGCTATGTGCGTTCGCTGCCGTGGTGGTGCTCAAGCTGCCGCCCGGTGCGCAGATCAAGGCGTTCGAACCGCTCGACTTCCTCACCTTCGTGCTGCTGGCCCCGGCCGTCGGCCTGCTGGTGGTCGTGCTTGCGCAGGGCTACACCCGCTGGTGGCTGGACACGCCGTGGCTGGGCTGGGCGCTGGTCGCCTCCATCGCACTGGCCACCACCGCCTTCATCATCGAGCACTACCGCCGCAACCCGTTGCTGCAGACGCGGTGGCTGGCCAGCCTGCCGGTGATCCATTTCATCATCGGTGCGTTCCTGATCCGCTTCCTGACCACCGAGCAGTCCTACGGCGTAGTCGGCCTGATGCGCACGCTGGGGATGGGCCCGGACCAGATGCGGCCGTTGTTCGCCGTGATCCTGGCCGGGGTGATCACCGGCATGGCCGCCAGCTCGCTCACCTTCGGCCCGAAGCGGCTGATTCCGCAGTTGTTGATGGCCATCCTGCTGCTGGGCAGCGCGGCCCTGCTCGACCAGAGCCGCACGAGCCTGGATCGTCCGCACGACTTCTTCGCCAGCCAGTTCCTGGCGTCCGTCGGCGCCGGCATGTTCATGGGGCCGCTGATCATGCTCGGCATTACCCAGGCCTTGAAGCAGGGCGTGGACCACATGATCACCTTCCTGGTCACGCTCTCCATCACCCAGACTCTGGGCGGCCTGGCTGGCTCGGCCGTGCTGGGCACCTATCAACTGCACCGCGAGCAGGTCTACTCCGGCGCGCTGGTGAGCCAGCTGGATCCGGCGGACAACGTGGTCGCCCAACGCCTGAAACAGCAACAGCAGCTCTACGCCAGGCTGATCACCGACCCGGTGCAGCGCAGCGCGCAGGGCACCGCGCAACTGGCGCAGATCACCCGTCGCGAAGCCAATGTGCGCGCGTTCAACGACGTGTTCGCGCTCAGTGGCCGCGTCGCGCTGATCTTCCTTGGCTGGTTGCTGCTGCTGGCGGTCCGCACTGCCGTGCTCAAGCAATGGCGCAAACGCCACGCACCGACACCTCCCCTTTCCGCGCCGACGCCTGACAGCGTCGCACCCCGATGAGCCCGACCATGTCGACCCAACCCCCGCACGACGACGCCGCCCCGGAAAACGTCAACCCACCACCGCCGACCGACGCTGCGCCCGCCCCTGCACCGGCACCGGCACCGGCCGCTGCACCGTCTGGCGCGCCCAAGTACCTCAAGCCGAGCCTGCGTGCCGTGATCATCATGATCGTGATCGCCCTGATCGGCATCGCGCTGATCCTGCGCGCGTGGTCGCTGTGGCCGTTCGAAACCTCGCGCGTCACCACCGACAACGCGTATGTGCGCGGTCAGATCACCGTGCTCGCCCCGCAGGTCAACGGTTATGTCACCGAGGTCCTGGTCAAGGACTTCCAGCACGTCAAACAAGGCGATCCACTACTGCGCATCGACGACCGCATCTACCGCGAGAAAGTCGTCCAGGCCGAAGCCGACCTGGACAGCGCCAAGGCCGCGCTGGCCAACTCCGATCAATCCCAGGCGCAGAACCGCGCGCAGATCCAGGCCGCCCAAGCCAACCTGTCTGCCGGCCAGGCCGAACTCTCGCGCTCGCGTACCGAACTCAAGCGCTACGAAGAACTCGCCGACCAGCAACTGGTCGCCCTCAACGACCGCGATAAGTTCCGCACCACCACGCAATCGGCGCAGGCCAGCGTGCTGCAGTCGCAGGCCCAGATCCGCATCGCCGAGGAAACCCTGACCTCCACCCAGGTCGCGCGCAAAGGCCTGGAAGCACGCGTCGAGACCGCCCAGGCGCAGCTGGAACTGGCGAAGATCGATCTCGCCAACACCGTGATCCAGGCGCCGCGCGACGGTCAGGTCAGCGAAGCGTCCGTCCGTCTGGGTCAGTACGTCACCGCCGGTTCGCAGCTGCTGTTCCTGGTGCCCGATACCCTCTGGGTGGTTGCCAATTTCAAGGAAGGCCAGACCTGGAAGATGCGCATCGGGCAACCGGCCACTTTCTCCGTGGACGCCTTCGATGGCCAGAAGCTGCATGGCCACATCGAGCAGATCGCCCCGGCGACCGGCTCCGAGTTCAGTGTCCTGCGCCCGGACAACGCCAGCGGCAACTTCACCAAAGTCGTCCAGCGCCTCCCGATCCGCATTTCCATCGACCCCGATCAGCCGCTGGCCCCGCGCCTGCGCCCCGGCATGTCGGTGATCGTCAAGGTGAATACCGCCGCCGAAGGGCACGAGCCGGCCGCTGCGAAGCCGTAACGCGCCCGCGCGCAGAACGCCAACGCCTTTCCCCACCCCAGTCCGAAACCGTCGGGGAACAGAGTGGCTGCTTTCGCGGCAGAAACGAAAAAGCCGCGCAGATGCGCGGCTTTTCAACATCAACAGCGTACCGACCAACGGTCGGCACCTACCCCGCACAGCGCGCGCACAGGCCATGCACTTCCAGCGTCTGCGCCTGCGGCTGGAACCCCAGTTCTTTCGCCCGCTTCTCCAACTGGCTGACAATCTCCTTGTCCTCCAGCTCCACCGCACTGTGGCAGCTGTTGCAGATCAGGAACGGCACCGAATGCTGTGCGCTGCTCGGGTGGTGGCACGCCACGAACGCATTCACCGACTCCAGCTTGTGCACGAAGCCGTTGGCCATCAGGAAATCCAGCGCGCGGTACACCGTCGGCGGAGCGTCGGCACCGACGCCCTTGCCATTGCGCACCCACTCCAGCAACTCATAGGCCTTGACCGGCTTGCCGGCCTCGGCGATCAGGCGCAGCACGTTCGCGCGGATCGGCGTCAGCCGCAGCCCGCGTTCCGAGCACACGCGTTCGACCACCTTCACGAAGTCGGAGGCGTCGTGAACGTGATGGTGCGGAGCGGTACAAGCGGTCTTTGCGGACATGCGCGGTCTCCTGTGGTCAGGCCGTCGGTACTTTAGTGAGTGCGACCTCGATGCGTTTCAAGGCCTCTTCACGCCCGGCCAGGAAGACCGTCTGCGAGATGTCCGGGCTGACCTGGGTGCCGGTAATGGCCACGCGCAGCGGCTGCGCCACCTTGCCCATGCCGATCTCAAGCGCCGTGGCCACGTCATGCAGTGCCGCCGAAACGCTCTCCACCGTCCATTCACCGGCCGCGCCCAACAGCTCGCGGGCCTTGCCCAGCGCCAGTTCCGCGCCCGGCTTGAAGTGCTTGGCCACCGCGGCCTCGTCGTATTCGATCAACGGCTGGTACCAGACCACCGCCTTCTCGGCCATTTCCTTCAACGTCTGCACACGATCGCGCAGCGCCACCACCACGTCCGCCGGCGCAGGACCGGCGTTCAGATCCAGGCCCAGCTTGTTCAGCTGATAGACCAGGTGCGGGGCGATGTCGGCCGGCGCTTCAGTCTTCAGGAAGTGCTGGTTGACCCAGCCCAGCTTGGCCATATCCAGGCGCGCGGCTTTTGAGTTGCAGTTGGTCACATCGAACAGGTCGATCAGCTCCTGGCGGCTGAACAGCTCCTGGTCGCCATGCGACCAGCCCAGGCGGGCCAGGTAGCTCAGCAGCGCGTCGGGCAGGTAGCCGGCGTCCTTGTACTGCATTACGTCGGCCGCGCCGGTGCGCTTGGACAGCTTGGCGCCCTGCTCGTCCAGGATCATCGGCATATGGCCGAACTTCGGCACGGGGGCGCCGATGCCCTCGTACAGATTGATCTGGCGCGGGGTGTTGTTGATGTGGTCGTCGCCGCGGATGACCTCGCTGATGCGCATGTCCCAATCGTCCACCACCACCGCGAAGTTGTAGGTGGGGAAACCATCCGGGCGGAAGATCACCATGTCGTCCAGCTCGCTGTTGGCGATCTCGATGCGGCCCTTGATCAGGTCGTCGAACACGACCGTGCCCTCGAGCGGATTCTTGAAACGGATCACGCGGTTCGGGTCGTCCTTGTACGGCAGGCCCAGGTCACGCGCAGCGCCGTTGTAACGCGGCTTTTCCTGCTTGGCCATGGCGGCCTCGCGCATCGCGTCCAGCTCTTCCTTGGTCTCGTAGGCGTAGTACGCCTTGCCCTGCGCGACCAGCTGCTCGGCCACTTCCTGGTAACGGGCCACGCGCTGGGTCTGGTAGATAGGGCCTTCGTCATAGCCCAGACCCAGCCACTCCATCGCCTCCAGAATCGCGTCGATCGCGCCCTGGGTGCTGCGCTCGCGGTCGGTGTCTTCGATGCGCAGCACGAATTCGCCGCCACGGTGACGGGCCTCCAGCCAGCAGTACAGCGCCGTTCGGGCGCCACCAATGTGCAGGTAGCCGGTGGGACTGGGGGCAAAACGGGTGCGGCAGGTCATGGAGGGCTCAGGGCGGGAAACGGAATCCCGGCAATTTTACCTGTCCCGGCCGGACCCTGCCTAAATCGGATAATCCCTACTGCCTGCCGGGCGTGGACATGGTCTGATGGCGGGATTGCCCGTTTTTCATCCATCGACCATGACAACCTCCCGCCTTGAGCCGCCGTCCCTGCACCACACCGCCACACGCACTGTCATCGCCCTGGTCCTGGTCGCTGCACTGGGCGCGTGTTCTGCACCTGGCACCGATGGCGCGGTGGGTGCCTCAGTGGCCACGACCCCACCCGCCCAGCACGCGGTACCGGCGGGCGTGGGGTCCAGCGCGTCCACGCGGCCACCCGGCACGCTCCCTTCGGGCTCGCTCACTGGCATGCAGACGCCAGCCGTCAACTCCTCGACCGCAGCCGGCGACACGGAACGGGCGCTTGGCCTGGCCGATGGCCTGTCTTCGGATGCGCTGCGGCAGTTGCTCAATGACGGCCCGCGCTTCGACCAGGCCATGGCGGCACTGGACCGCGCCTACGCCACCGATGGGGACGCGCAGGACGTCCGCAGCAGCTATCAGCACGCGTTGCAGCAACGGCTGGGCACCGGCCCGGACGCGCCGCGGCTGAGCCGCCTGCACTGCGGCATTTCCCATTGTCTGGGCGAGATCACCGGCGCGCTGGAAAATCCGTCCGTGCTGTTCGGGGCGCCCCGTGATGCGGTAAGCCGCCAGTTGCCGGTCAACGAAGCGATGGTGCGCAGCATTCTGTCCGCAGACGGCGGGCCCACAGGCTACCGCCTCGCCTTCTCGCTCGATCCCACGCCCCGCACCGGGCCGTCGCTGGCCCGGTAGACCGTCCCTCAGGGCGTCAGCAACGGTTTGCGCGGCAGCTTTTCCTCGCGCATGGCCGCGTTGTAGACGAACGAGGCCACGATCGCAGCGGCCTGCTTCAGGTCCTCCGGCTCGGCGTGGTCCCAGGTGTCCAGGTTGCTGTGGTGGACGTTGGTGAAGTAATCCAGGCGATCCTGGATGAACTGGAACCCGGGCAGGCCGACGCGATCGAACGCGATGTGATCGGTGCTGCCGGTGTTGCGCGTGGCCACGGTGGTGGCGCCCACATCGTGGAACGGGGCCAGCCACGCTTCGAAGATCGGCACCGCGGCCAGGTTCTCCTGCGCGTAGATGCCGCGGAAGCGGCCCGAGCCGTTGTCCATGTTGAAGTACGCCGAGAACTTGTCGTAATCGCGCTGGCGCTGCAGGGCGCCGGTGGGTTCACGCATCGAGGCCGGCAACTTGAGCTGCGTCGGGTCGGTCGGCTCGGGGTAGCGCGCGAAGTGCTTGGACACGTAGTCCTGGGAGCCGATCAGCCCCTGCTCCTCGCCACTCCACAGCGCCACGCGAATGGTGCGCCTGGGTTTGGCGCCGACCGCCTTGAGGATGCGCATGGCTTCCATCATCACCGCCACGCCGGCCGCGTTGTCGGCCGCGCCGGTGCCGGTATGCCAGGAATCCATGTGCGCGCCAAGCATCACGATCTCATCAGCCTTGCCGCTGCCGCGGATCTCGGCCAGCGTGTTGTAGCCGGGCTGGTCCTGGGTATCGGTGAAACGGGCCTCGACATTCACCCGCAGCTTGACCGCCTGCTTCTGGTCGACCGCCCGCACCAGCTGGTTGTAGTGCTCGGCCATCATCGCCAGCTCGGGCACGCCGACCGGTTCACCGGCCTTGCGCGAGCCACCGCCACCGACACGGATGATGCCGTTGTCCCAGCCGCTGATGCTGATCGTGGCCAGCACGCCCTGCTCGGAGAAGAAGGCGTTGGTGGCGCGGGTCAGCTCCTGTTTCTCCAGGTATTCCTTGGCCTTCTTGGCACGGTCGGCCTTGGCATCGGCAACGTCCTTGGGCACCGCGAACACCTGCAGCTCGGCCAGGCCGGCGTCATCGTGGCGGTGCGAATCGGACTTGGTGGCCCGTTCGTAATCGCGCGCATCGTTGAGCAGCAGGATCCTGCCGGCGAGCTTGCCCTTGTACTGATCCAGGTCGGCGAGCTTCTTGATCTCGACCTTGATCACCTCACCCTCGACCGGGCCGTTGGTGCCCGGGGTCCAGGCCTTGGGCAGCGCATACAGGGGCGCCACGCGCGGGCTCAGCAGTTCCACGCTGGCGTTGCTGAACTCCCAGCCGCGACCGAATGCATCGAAGGCCTCGTCATGCACGTTGACCAGGCCCCACTCGTTGAACTTGCTGCGGGTCCAGGTGTTGGCCTCGCCCATCGCGGGGGAATTGGTCAGGCGCGGACCGATCTGCTCGGTCAGATGGCTGAAGGTCGCCATCACCTGCGACCGGTGGAAGGCTTCCTGGCGGATGCGGCTGACCATATCCAGGTCCACCGTTTCCTTCGTCTGTGCTTCGGCGACGCCGCTCAATGCCAATGCCACGCTCAACATGCCCCACTTGAACACGATTACCCCCGCCTTGCGGCCAGACCACGAACAATCCCCGAGTCTATCGAGGGCGGCCCGCGCGCCCCCGGGCCAAGAGTCATGGTCATTCCAACCAGCCGTACCAGAGCTGGCCACGGGACGGCAGCACCAGCAGCCAGCGGCTGCGATCCTCCGAGGCGCTGGCGTAGACCGGGGCATGCACGGGCCAGTCCAGCGGCAGCCCGCCGATACCGATCTCGCGCAGGGCCTGGGCGCCTTCGCGCCAAGGCCGATACGCGCCACACCATCGCGGCAGTGGCAGGCGCCCTCGCGCCTGCCGTGCCTGTTCCAGAAAGCGCAGCCCGTGGGCTGTGATCGCATCGCGGGTGACCGGCGCCAGGCCGAAGCGGACCAATCCCGGGGTGGACTGCACGCCGGGTAGTGCGGTCAACGGTGAAGGCCATCCCGACGCCTCGCCGTCCAGCAGCGAAGCCAACTCCAGCCGGGCGGGCAACGCCCGGCGCACACGTTCATGAAGACAACGACGCCAGCTCATGGTCGCTCCTTACTTCAGGCTTGCGCCGAGTTCGTACCAATCGACCCGGCGGGTCACCCACATCACCGCGGCCAGCACGCCGAACAGCAGCAGCGAGCCCATCAGCAACGCGTTGTTCTCCGAGATCAGCAGCCCGTACAGCGCGCCATACAGGGCGCTGAGCATCAGCGCAAAGCCCAGACCGCGTTTCCAGCTCTTCAATACGCCGGACAGATACACGGTCTGGATGCCGATACAGGCGAGCGCCGAGAGTGCATACGCCTGCCAGAACGCGATGTGCTCGGAGAGGCTGAGCAGCAGCAGGAAGAAGATCGCCAGCGCCAAGCCGACCATCAGGTACTGCAGCGGGTGGATGCGCAGCTGCTTGATCAGCTCGAACAGGATGAAGCCGACGAAGGTGAGCAGGATGAAGAGGATGCCGTACTTGCTGGCGCGGTCGGCCTGGGTATAGACATCGACCGGATTGACCAGCTCCACGCTCACCGCTTCAGCGTCGATGTCCGGGCGGTTGCGCAGCTGGTGCTGGGCACGCGAGGCCAGCGAGGACACCGCCCACTGGGCGTCGAAGCCCTGCGCGTCCACTTTGCGCTCATTGGGCAGGAAGCTGCCGCCGAACAGCGGATGCGGCCACGGCGAGCGCAGCGCGATGCGGCTGTCATCGCCCACCGGCACCACCGACAGCGACCGGGTGCCATCCAGCACCAGCTCCAGCTCGACCTTGCTGCCCTTGAGCACGCCACCCCGTTCATCCGCCAGGCCCGGCAGGCCGACATGCAGGCCCGTGCCGATGCCACTGACGCCGCCGGCATCGGGTAACAGCGTCACGGCGTTGCCATCCACGCGCAGGTTCGGCGAACCGACCAGGCCACGCACATCGGCGATGCCGACCGTCAGGAAGGGCGTGCCATACGTACGCCCCGTTTTCACCGGGTAGTCGTCATCGGCGAATTCGGCCGTGATCATGGCCTTCCAGCTGTAGACCGGCACGCGGAACAGACCGACGCGGCGCTCGTCCGGCTGCATCACGCCGTCTACCTTGAGCGTGGCCGGCATCTGCAGCCACTGGCCCTGCTCGACCTGCTTCTCCTTCTTTTTGTTGCCGGCCGCATCCACCACCTCGACCTCGCGGGTCTCGGTCCACGGCACCACGCGGATCGGGCCGGTCAGTATCTGCGCGCCGGCGCGGCTCTGTGCAACGCGCTGGTAGGCCTCGTCGCGGTACGCCTCACGCTCGCGGATCACGCCCTTGATCAGGCTCAGCGGAATCAGCAGCAACAGGATCAGCCCGCCCACAATGGCGAACCGCAACAGCATCTTCAGGGATTTCATGACCCGTCCTCGGTTGGGAGGGGGCCAGCTTCGCGCGCGCCGGTGTGCGAAGTTTGTGCCGAGTTTGAAGTCAGTGTGAAGTGCGGCGGCGATCAGCGCCGCGGCAGTACCGAGGGCAGCCGCGACGGCAGCCACAACACCGCCTGCGCACCGCCGTCATCACGGTTGCTCAGGCTCACACGGCCGCCATGCAGGCGGGCCACTTCCTGCACGAACGACAGGCCCAGGCCGGAGCTGCGCTGGCCGGTGGCCGGACGTGCCAGGGAATAGAAGCGTTCGAACACGCGATCTAGCGCGTAGTCCGGCACGCCGCTGCCGCGGTCGGCCACGGTCAAGGCGATGCCCTCGCCTTCCGCACCGGCACCGAGCGTGACGCTGCTGCCCGCCGGGGAGAAGGCCACGGCATTCTCCAGCAGATTGTTGAGGGCCTGGCGCAGCAGATAGCCATCGCCCTGCACGCTCTCGGCCCGTGCCTCCACTGCGATCGTGACCCCGGCGGCCTGCGCACGCACGGCCACCGCGTCGGCGGCGGACTGCAGCAAGGGCATCAAGGCAATCCGCTCATGCTTCTGCAGCCAGCCGTACTGCTCCACCTCGGCCAGCGCCAGCAGCTTGTCGATGGTCTCGGTGAGGCGCTGCGCCTGGCCTTCGATACTGCGGGCAAAATGCGCGCGGTCGGCATCGGGCAACGGCTCCTGCAGCAGCTCGGCCGCGCCGCGGATCGCGGCCAGCGGGCTCTTCATTTCATGCGTCAGCGACTGTACGTACTGCTCCACGTACGCCTTGCCTTCCAGCTTGCGGCGCATGGTTTCCAGCGCCTGGCCCAGGTCACCGATCTCATCGCGGCGCGGCTTCGGCGGCGGCACCGGTTCACCGGCGCTGACCGCCTTGGCGTAGCGGTTGAGCCGGTTCACGCCGTGCATCAGCCACGCGGTCATCAGCAGCCCGATCAGCGCTGACAGACCGATCAACCACGCACCGCGCTTGATGATGGCGCGCTGGCTGGCCGCGATGAACGGATCGATGCTGCGGTTGGGCTGGGCCAGACTGAGCACGCCGATCAGCGTGCGCCCGTCGGCCGGGTCGAAGATCGGTGCGGCCACGTGCATCACCGAATGGGTGTCGTCGCCCGGGGTCTCCGGGCTGGAGCGCGCGCCGTACTCGCCGCGCAGCGTCCGGTAGACGTCGTTCCAGCGCGAATTGTCGCGACCGACATCGCGGCCGGTCGAGTCGTACACCACGATGCCCTTGGCATCGGTGATGGTGACCTGGTAGTCCAGCGTGCGCTTGGGAAAGCGCCACACCATCGCCTTCGGGTCGCGGCGTTTGGCGCGCGCCAGATCGGCGACGAAGCGGCCCTCGCGGATCTGCCCGGCCTTGAGATCGGCGGCCGCCATTTCCGCCAGCACGTTGGCGGCATCGACCAACGTGGACTCCATCGCCTGGCGCACGCCCGGCTTCACTTCGTTGACGAAGATACGCATCACGAAGAACGCGGCGATACCCACGATCAGGAAGAAGCCCAGGAAGAGTTTCAGGCCCAGCCGCATGCCTACACCTCCAGTGCGTAGCCAAGGCCACGGTGGGTGCGGATCGGGTCGGTCTCTGCGCCCGCGGCACGCAGCTTGGCGCGCAGGGTTTTGACGTGGGTATCCACGGTGCGGTCGGCGCTGTCGGCGTCGCTGTCCCAGCCGCGGTCCATCAACTGGGCGCGGCTGAGGATCGCACCGGGGCGCTGCAGCAGGGCCGCCATCAGCGCGTATTCGTAGCGGGTCAGATCCAACGGCTGGTCACCGAAGCGGATCCGGCTGCCCTCGCGGTCGATCGAGAAGCGTCCGAACTGCTGCCAGCCCGCGGTGTCGGCAGGGGCCGCGGACCGGCGCAGGCGTGCCCGTACCCGCGCCACCAGCTCGCGCGGCGAGAACGGCTTGGCCATGTAGTCATCGGCGCCGAGTTCCAGGCCGAGTACGCGGTCGAATTCGTCATTGCGCGCGGTCAGGAAGATCACCGGCACCTCACTGAAGGTCCGCAGCGTTCGGCAGACCTCGAAGCCGCTCATGTCCGGCAGGCCGACATCCAGCACCACCACATCGACGGGGTGCTGGCGCAGGCGGGCCAGTGCTTCACCGCCGAGCAGGCAATGCTCGGCGCCATAGCCTTCGCTGCGCAGTGCATACAGAACGGTGTCGGCGATGGCGGCTTCGTCCTCGACCACCAGGACGTTGTGCAGAGGGTGGCTCATGCGCGCAGCATAGCCGCTGGGCCCGCCGCCCCGTACACTGCGCCGATGAATTACCGCCACGCCTTCCATGCCGGCAACCATGCCGATGTGCTCAAGCACATCGTGCAGCTTGCCCTGCTCGACACCTTCAAGCGCAAGGACAGCCCGTTCTTCGTGCTGGACACCCACGGCGGCGCCGGCCGCTACCTGCTGGCCAGCGAGGAAAGCCGCAAGACGCTGGAGGCCGAAGACGGCGTGATGCGCCTGATGGCCCAGCCGCAGCTGCCCGCGGTGGTGGAGCGCTATCTCAAGGCGGTCCAGGCCGACAACCCGGTAGGGGCGATGATCAGCTACCCCGGCTCGCCGCTGCTGACCGCCCAGACCCTGCGCGAGCAGGACCGCATGGCCGTCTGCGAGGTGCAGGATGCCGAGGCCGCCGCGCTGAAGGCGCTGTTCGCCCATGACAGCCGGGTGGCCGTGTACCACGCCGATGGCTATGCCCAGAACAAGAAGCTGCTGCCGCCCAAGGCCAACGGCGTGAAGATCGGCCGTGGGCTGGTGCTGATCGACCCGCCCTACGAGGGGCAGGACGCCGAATACCAGGCCATCCTGGCCTCGGTGACGGAGATCCTGGGCCGCTGGCCGCAGGCCAGCTTTGCGATCTGGTTCCCGATCAAGCAGCGCCGGACCATCCTGCACTTCCTGCGCAAGGCCTGTGCCCTGCCGGTGAAATCGGTGCTGACCGCCGAGCTGCTGATCCGCCCGGACGACTCCCCGCTGCGGCTCAATGGCAGCGGCATGTTGCTGTTGAACCCGCCATGGCAGTTCGACCAGGTCCTGGCCCCGGCCATGCCGGCGCTCAAGCAGCACCTGGGCGAGGCCGGTGCCTCGACCCGCCTGCAGTGGCTCAAGCAGGCCGAATGACCCCCTTCAGGCCAGACCGGAACCCCGGCCTGGCCGGCTCCTCCCGGCCGGATCGGCGTGAGTGATCCGTTCACGGAACGCTGCACCCGGGATGCGAGAATCCTGAGACCACCAAGGAATCACCGGTATGGCTACCCGTAACCGCATGCCGCCCTGGCACGAAATCTTCAAGGCACCCAGTGGCCACGAGCTGCTGATCCGCCCCATCCGGCCGGAAGACGGCCCGCCGCTGCATGCCGCCTTCAGCCTGTTCGGGCCGGAGGAAATCCGCGATCGTTTCCTGCAGTCGGTGACCGAGCTGTCGCCGGAAACCACGCAGCGCCTGACCCACCCCAATCCCAAGAGCGAAATCACCCTGGTCGCTGCCGAGTCGCTGCCCGCCGGTGAAGCCGTGGTGGGTGCGGTCGCACGCGCTTCGATCATCCCCGGCACCCGCGAAGCCGAGTACGCGATCCTGGTCAGCCGCTTCCTGGTCGGCCAAGGGCTGGGCAGGCAGTTGATGCGCAAGCTGGTCAAGTGGGCGCGCGGCAAGTACCTGGACCGTCTGTACGGCGATGTCGCCGAAGAAAACGAGCCGATGAAGCAGCTGGCCGCCTCGCTGGGTTTCCAGCCGATCCCGCACCCGAACGGTACGCCGGGTTTGGTGCGCATGGTGCTCGAACTCGACAGCTGACGCCGGGCGCATGCCCCTGCCCTGATCGGTAGCGCCGGCCGCTGGCCGGCTGCCCGTAATAGGTAGTGCCGGCCGGCACTACCGTCGAAGATGGCGGAAGCCTGCATCCGGACACCGCCAGCTGACGCGGCCGCCACGTTGCGGTCTGCTAAAATCGGCGGTTCATGTCACGCACCTCCTATCCCGTTCCGCCGCTGCCACGTCCTGGACAGCTCCGCGCCTGGTGGCGCGCTCCCGCTTCGGCGACAGCGCTGGCGTGGTACATCGCCCGCGCGGCACAGTCGCACGACGGGCCGTTGCTGGTGGTCGCGCGCGACAACCATGGCGCGAACCAGATCGAAGCGGATCTGCACACCCTGCTGGGCAGTGCCGGCGACGTGCCGATCGTGGCCTTCCCGGATTGGGAAACCCTGCCCTATGACGCCTTCAGCCCGCACCCGGACATCATTTCCCAGCGCCTGGCCGCGCTGCACGCCCTGCCCGCGCTGAAGCGCGGCATCGTGGTAGTGCCGGTGCAGACGCTGCTGCAACAGCTGGCCCCGCTCAAGTACGTCATCGGCGGCAGCTTCGACCTGACCGTCGGCCAGCGTCTGGATCTGGACGCGGAAAAACGCCGCTTGGAATCGGCCGGTTACCGCAACGTGCCGCAGGTCATGGACCCGGGTGATTTCGCGGTGCGTGGCGGTCTGCTCGATGTCTACCCGATGGGCGCCGAGACGCCGCTGCGGGTGGAGCTGCTCGACGAAGACATCGATTCGATCCGCGCCTTCGATCCGGAATCGCAGCGCTCGCTGGACAAGGTCGAGGCGGTGCACATGCTGCCCGGCCGTGAAGTGCCGCTGGATGATCTCAGCGTTTCGCGCGTGCTCAACACGTTGCGCGAACGCTTCGACGTGGATACCCGGCGCAGCGCGCTGTACCAGGATCTCAAGGCCGGTATCGCGCCGGCCGGCATCGAGTACTACCTGCCGCTGTTCTTCGACAAGACCGCGACCCTGCTCGACTATCTGCAGCCGAACGTTTTGCCGGTGCTGGCGCCGAACGTGTTCGACGCCGCCGCCGCGTTCTGGGCGCAGACGCAGAACCGCTACGAGCAGCGCCGCCACGATGTGGAGCGCCCGCTGCTGGCCCCGGAAGAGCTGTACGCCAGCCCCGAACAGCTGCGCGGCACGCTCAACGGCCTGGCCCGCGTTGAAGTCTGGCCGCCGGATCACGACCGCATCGGCGATGCACAGCCGCTGGGCGACCAGCCACTGCCGCCGTTGCCGGTGGCCGCGCGCGATGCGCCAGCCGCCGAGGCACTGAAATCCTTCATCGGTCATTACCCGGGCCGGGTGTTGATCGCCGCCGATTCTGCCGGCCGCCGCGAAGCCCTGCTTGAAGTGCTGCTCGCCGCCGAGCTGAAGCCGCCGGTGGTCGCCGATCTGCCCGGCTTCCTGGCCGACGACAGCGTGCGCTTCGGCATCACCGTGGCGCCGCTGGAAGACGGTTTCGCGCTGGAAAGCCCGCCGATCGCGGTGCTGACCGAGCGCCAGCTGTTCCCCGAACGCGCGGGTCAACAGCGCCGCAGCCGCCGGGCCGGGCGTGAGCCGGAAGCGATCATCCGCGATCTCGGCGAGCTCAGCGAAGGCTCGCCGATCGTGCACGAAGACCACGGTGTCGGCCGCTACCGCGGCCTGATCGTGCTCGATGCCGGCGGCATGCCCGGCGAGTTTCTGGAAATCGAATACGCCAAGGGCGACCGCCTGTATGTGCCGGTCGCCCAGCTGCACCTGATCAGCCGCTACTCGGGCGCCTCGCCGGAAACCGCGCCGCTGCATTCGCTCGGTGGCGAGCAGTGGACCAAAGCCAAGCGCAAGGCGGCCGAAAAGGTCCGCGATGTCGCCGCCGAACTGCTGGAAATCCAGGCGCGTCGCCGTGCCCGTGCCGGCCTGGCGCTGCACGTGGACCGCGCGATGTACGAGCCGTTCGCAGCCGGGTTCCCGTTCGAAGAAACGCCCGACCAGTTGGCCGCGATCGACGCGACCCTGCGCGATCTGGCCAGCAGCCAGCCGATGGACCGCGTGGTGTGCGGTGATGTCGGCTTCGGCAAGACCGAGGTCGCCGTGCGCGCCGCCTTTGCTGCTGCCAGTGCCGGCAAGCAGGTCGCCGTACTGGTGCCGACCACGCTGCTGGCCGAACAGCACTACCGCAATTTCCGCGATCGCTTCGCCGATTGGCCGCTCAAGGTGGAGGTGCTGTCGCGCTTCAAATCCACCAAGGAGATCAAGGCCGAACTGGAGAAGGTCGCCGCCGGCACCATCGACGTCATCATCGGCACCCATCGCCTGCTACAGCCGGATGTGAAGTTCAAGGACCTGGGGTTGGTGGTGGTCGATGAGGAGCAGCGCTTCGGTGTGCGCCAGAAGGAGGCACTCAAAGCGATGCGCGCCAACGTGCATCTGCTCACCCTGACCGCCACGCCGATTCCCCGCACCCTCAACATGGCCATGGCCGGGCTGCGCGATCTGTCGATCATCGCCACGCCGCCGCCGAACCGACTGGCGGTCAAGACGTTCATCACTGCCTGGGACAACGCCCTGCTCCGCGAAGCCTTCCAGCGCGAACTGGCCCGTGGTGGCCAGCTGTACTTCCTGCACAACGACGTGGAAAGCATCGGCCGCATGCAGCGCGAGCTGGCCGAGCTGGTGCCCGAAGCACGTATCGGTATCGCCCATGGGCAGATGCCCGAGCGCGAGCTGGAGCGGGTGATGCTGGACTTCCAGAAGCAGCGCTTCAACGTGCTGCTGTCGACCACGATCATCGAATCGGGCATCGACATCCCCAACGCCAATACCATCATCATCAACCGCGCCGACCGCTTCGGCCTGGCCCAGCTGCACCAGCTGCGTGGCCGCGTGGGTCGCTCGCACCACCGGGCGTACGCCTACCTGGTGGTCCCGGACAAGCGCGCGATGACGCCCGATGCCGAGAAGCGTCTGGAGGCGATCGCCTCGATGGACGAACTCGGTGCCGGCTTTACCTTGGCCACCCACGATCTGGAGATCCGCGGTGCCGGCGAGCTGCTCGGCGAAGACCAGAGCGGCCAGATGGCCGAGGTCGGCTTCAGCCTGTACACCGAGCTGCTCGAACGTGCGGTGCGCAGTATCCGCCTGGGCAAGCTGCCCGATCTGGATGCGGGCGAAGAAGCACGCGGTGCCGAGGTCGAGCTGCATGTGCCCGCCCTGATCCCCGACGCCTACCTGCCCGACGTGCATACCCGCCTGACCCTGTACAAGCGCATCAGCAGTGCGCGTGACAGTGGTGAGCTGCGCGAACTGCAGGTGGAGATGATCGACCGCTTCGGCCTGCTGCCGGATGCGGCCAAGCACCTGTTCGCGATCGCCGAGCTGAAGCTGCAGGCCAACGTGCTGGGCGTGCGCAAGCTGGAACTGGGCGAGAACGGCGGGCGCATCGTGTTCAACGCCAAGCCCGAGATCGACCCGATGGCGGTCATCCAGCTGATCCAGAAGCAGCCCAAGCTGTACACGATGGATGGGCCGGACAAGCTGCGCATCAAGCACCCGCTGCCGCTGCCGGAAGACCGCTTCAGCGCCGCCAAGGCCTTGTTGCTGACCCTCTCCCCGCGTTGATTTCACGCCTGGCGCAAGCCGCCAGGCGCTATCGTTCGATGGGCAGGCGCCACGTGGCGGCCTGCCCGACCCCGGCACTGACGGCCGGCCATCCGACCCCACGTGACCGCCGCCATGTTCGACGACGCCCCTTCGCAGGTCTGCTCCATCGATGCGCTGTCGATGTCGTTGCAGATGCGCGACCAGTACACCCGTTTCCACTGCGACCGGGTCGGTCTGCTTGGCGATCAGCTGGGCCGCCTGTGCGATCTGGACGACACGCAGCGGGCGCATCTGGCGCTGGCCGCCCGCTTCCACGACATCGGCAAGATCGGCATTCCGGACAACGTGCTGTTGCATCCCGCGCGTCTGGATGACGCACAGCGCGCGATCATGCGTACCCACCCCGAGCGCGGCGAGCGCATCTTCGCCACCACCGGGCGCAGCGACGCCGCCGAGGTGGCGCGGCTGATCCGCAGCCATCACGAGGCGTTCGATGGCAGTGGTTATCCGGATGGCCTGAAAGGCAGCGACATTCCGCTGGGCGCACGCGTGCTCACCATCGTTGATGGTTACGACGCCATGACCACCACCCGCCCCTACCGCGGCCCGATGCCGCATGCCAAAGCGATGGGCATCCTTGCCGGGCAGCAGGGTGGCCTGGTGGATCCGGAGGTGTTCGGCCTGTTCACCAGGATGATGGCCTCCGCCGGCTAGCCCCACGCGAGATGGGGCATGAAAAAACCCGGCGTTCGCCGGGTTTTTTGTCTCACTCAACCGCGTGCGATCACCAGATCACAACGCGCTTGTCATCGGCCCGCACCATCGCGTCGCCCGCCTTGCACTCGAACGCCTGCGCGTACGCCGGCATGTTCGACGGTGCGCCGTTGGCACGGAAGTTGGCCGGGGCGTGCGGGTCGGTGTTCAGACGCACGCGCAGCTCACCTTCATTGAAGTTGCGGCGCCACACGGTGGCCCAGTTCATGAAGAAGCGCTGATCCTGCGTATAGCCGTCCACCTCGACGTTGGCCTTCGGGTCTTCCTTCAACGCCATCTGCAGCGCGTCATACGCCACGGTCAGGCCGCCCAGATCGCCGATGTTCTCGCCCAGGGTCAGCTTGCCCTTCACGTTCACGCCCGGCAGAGACTCATAGCCGTCGAACTGCGCGACCAGCTGGTCGGTCCGCTGGGTGAAGGCGGCACGATCGCTGTCGGTCCACCAGTTGTCGAAGTTGCCGTTGGCCGCGAACTGGCTGCCCGAGTCGTCGTAGCCGTGCATCATTTCGTGGCCGATGACCGCACCGATGCCGCCGTAGTTCAGCGCCGGATCGGCCTTGGCGTCGAAGAACGGCGCCTGCAGGATCGCCGCCGGGAACACGATCTCGTTCTTGGTGGCGTTGTAATAGGCGTTGACGGTCTGCGGGGTCATGCCCCACTCGGTCTTGTCGACCGGCTTGCCGATCTTGTTGAGCATGAAGCGGTAGTTGAACGTGCGCGCGGCCTGCATGTTGCCCAGGTAGCTGTCGCCGTTGGTTTCCAGGCCCGACCAGTCACGCCACTTGTCCGGATAGCCGATCTTCGGGGTGAAGCTGGCCCACTTTTCCAGTGCCTTCTTGCGGGTGTCTTCGCTCATCCATTCCAGCTTCTCCAGGCGCGCCTTCAGCGCCACCGAGAGGTTCTCCACCAGGTGCTGCATCTGCACCTTGGAGTCGGCCGGGAACACGGCGTCGACATACATCTGGCCCAGGCCTTCGCCGATGGCGCCGTTGACCGACTCCAGCACGCGCTTCCAGCGCGGCTGCATTTCCTTCTGGCCACGCAGGGTGGTGCTGTAGAAATCGAAGTTGGCCTTTTCGAAGGCGCTGCTCAGGTACGGCGAGGCATCGTCGATGGTGTGGAAGCGCAGGTAGGCCTGCCAGGTCGCGGCCGGCACGTCGGCCAGCATCTTGTCCACTTCGCCGAAGAAGCCCGGCTGGGCCATCGAGAACTTCTGCGCGGCCGGCACCTTCAGGGTGTCGAACAGCGCGGTCCAGCTGAAGTTCGGGGTCAGCTTGTCCGCGTCGGCCGCGCTGACCGGGTTGTAACGCTTGGCCGGGTCACGCATTTCGATGCGCGACATCGAGGCCTTGGCCAGACGCGTTTCGAACTCCATCACCGCCTTGGCCTGGGTCTTGGCCTGCTCGGCATCGACGCCGGACAGGGTCAGCACCTGGGCGATGTAGGCCACGTACGCATCGCGGATCTTGGCCTGCGAATCGTCAAAGTAATAGCCCTTCTCGGGCAGGCCGAGGCCGCCCTGTCCGACATAGGCGATGACATTGGCCGAATCCTTGTAATCGGCATTGGCGAACAGCGAGAACAGCACGCCCTGGCCCACCGCCTGGCTGTCGCGCAGGTACTGGGTGATGGCGGCGGTATCGGTCAGCGCAGCGATCTTGTCCAGCTGCGGCTGCAGCGGGGTGATGCCGGCGGCTTCGATCTTTGCCTCGTCCGAACCGGTCTTCCAGATGTCACCGATCTTGGCTTCCACCGTGCCGGCCTTGGCCTGGCTGGCGGCGGCCTGCTGGACCAGCGCGTGCTGCACTTCCAGCGAGCGCTCGCGCAGGATTTCGAAGCTGCCCCAGGTGGTCTGGTCGTTCGGGACCGGGTTAGCCTTGAGCCACTTGCTGTTCACGAACCCGTTGAGGTCGGTGCAGGCGGCGATGGCGGTGTCCAGATCGGCGTTGTTGAGCGAGATCAGCGCGGTCTTGATCTGCGACTGATCAAACGCCGGCTTGGCATCGGCGGTGGCGGCAGGCGCGGTATCGGTCTTGCCGCAGGAGGCCAGCGACACGGCGATGGCGGCGGTCAGACCCAGCGGGACCAGCTTGGAAAACTTCATTCGACTCTCCGGCTACAGATGGATGCATCACCCGGATCACGGGCAATCGCTCAGCGTAGCGCGGGAGGGGCCGGGACGGACCGGCCAAAGGTCACACCATCGCGCAGCGGTAGCCACCCCATGGGTGGCCCTACCCGCGGGGGTAAAGAAAAGGCCGGCTTGCGCCGGCCTTTCGTTGTTATTTCGCCTTGCCCTGGTTCGCCACGGCCTCAGCGGCCTTGCGTGCCGCTTCCGGGTCGCCCAGGTAGCGGAACGACTGCACCGTCAGGTCGTCATTGAGTTCAAACAGGAGCGGGATGCCGGTCGGGATGTTGAGCTCCAGGATGGCCTCCTGCGAAACGTTGTTGAGGTACTTGTACAGCGCGCGCAGCGAGTTGCCGTGCGCCGTCACCAGCACGGTCTTGCCGTCCTTGAGCTGCGGGGCGATCGAATCGAACCAGTACGGCAGCACGCGGTCCAGCGTGGTGGCCAGCGATTCGGTGCCCGGCAGCGCGTTGCGGTCCAGGCCGGCGTAGCGGCGGTCGTGGATCGGGTGGCCCGGGTCCTCGATGTCCATCGCCGGCGGCGGGATGTCGTAGGAGCGGCGCCAGATCTTGACCTGGTCCTCGCCGTGCTTGGCGGCGGTCTCGGCCTTGTCCAGGCCCTGCAGGCCGCCGTAATGGCGCTCGTTCAAGCGCCAGCTCTTGCTGACCGGCAGCCAGTCCTGGTCCAGCTCGGCCAGGGCACCCTGCAGGGTGTGGATGGCGCGCTTGAGCACCGAGGTATGCGCGACATCGAACTGCAGGCCCTCTTCACGCATCAGGCGGCCGGCGGCGGCGGCCTCGCGGCGGCCTTGTTCGGTCAGTTCCACGTCCACCCAGCCGGTGAAGCGGTTGTCCAGGTTCCACTGGCTCTGGCCGTGGCGCAACAGTACGAGTTTCCGGGTCACTGCAGTATCTCCGACAGATGGCAAGGCAGACCCGCATTGTAGCGGCAACCCTCCCCTGCCCGTCCGCCGTGGGGCCGCCGGTGGACCTCAGGGATGCGGATGCCCGTGATGGCCCTGCGCGTCAGGTGCAGCCCGGCGGTCGTCCCTGCTGTCGTGCGCGTGGCGGCGATGCGCATGGGCGGCGTGGTCGTGCCCGGCATGGTCATCGTCATGCCGGTCGCGCGGGCTGCCAACACTGCAGGGATCACCGCAATGGTCCGCCTCGATCTGCAGGGTCACGTGGTCGATGCCGTACTGCTCGTGCAAGCGGGTGCCCAGCTCGCGGCGCAGGCGGTCCGCATCCACGCCGGTGCCCATCACCACGTGCGCGGTCAGTGCCGGCGTACTGGAGGCCAGCGCCCACACGTGCAGGTCGTGCACATCCACCACCCCATCGTGGGCGCACAGGGTGCCGCGTACCGCAGCGACATCCATGCCCTTGGGCACGCCCTCCAACAGCACGTTGATCGCCTCGCGCATCAGTACCCACGTGCGCGGCAGCACCCACAGGCCGATCAGCACGGCCAGGATCGGATCGATCGGCTTCCAGCCGGTCCAGCGGATCAGCAATGCGCCAAGGATCACCGCGACCGAGCCGAGCATGTCCGCCCAGACTTCCAGATACGCACCTTTGACGTTGAGGCTCTCGCCGCTGCCGGCGCGCAGCAGGCGCATCGAGATCAGATTGATCACCAGCCCGAACACCGCGATGGCCAGCATGCCGGTGGAGGCGATCTCCTGTGGTGCGCGGAAACGCTGCACCGCCTCCCACAGGATGTAGCCGGCCACCACGAACAGCATGCCGCCATTGATCATCGCGCCGAGCGCTTCCAGCCGCGCGTAGCCGTAGGTGCGCTTGGCATCGGGCGGGCGCCGGCTGAGCCGGACCGCGACCAGTGCGATCATCAATGCGAGCGTGTCGGTGGCCATGTGCGCGGCGTCGGACAGCAGCGCCAGGCTGTTGGTCCAGAACGCACCGATGACTTCCACCAGCAGGAAGGTCGTGGTCAGGCCCAGCGCCCACCACAGCGGTTTCTCGTGGCGGATCTCGCTGGGCAGATGGTCGTGGTCGTGACCCATGAAAGCTCTCCTGGACAATGCCGGCAGGGTAAGCAGCGCCTCGCGCGGAGACTATTACACTTACCGCAGCGTTCAGTTTGCAACTCAATAACACCCGTGCCCGGCCGCTACCTGTCGACGGCCTGTGTGGCGGGAAGACAATCGTGCATAACGTTCCAAACCTTGATGAGGCCAGCCAGCCGCTGGCGATGGCCTGGGGCCAGACGCTGGCGCAGACGCCAGCGGACGCAGCGGCGCTGCTGGCCGGTCTGTCGGCGGCCAGCCCGCCCGAGCTGGCCTACCACTTCTACGACGTGCTGCTCGAAGACCCGCGCGCGAGCCGCTTCCTCTCGCACGACCAGGTGCGGCTGCGCCTGAAGCCGGCGATGCAGCGCTGGCTCCAGCAGATCCTCACCGCCACGCCGGACAGCATCAACGCGCTGGTCGCCGCACAGCGCGTGATAGGCGACGTGCATGCCCGCGTGGGGATTCCGGTGGACCTGGTGGCCCGTGGTGCGCGAGTGCTCAAGCACCGCTTGTTCGATCTCATCATCGCGCAGGCCGACGACAGTGCCACCGCGTACGCGGCGATCCACTGCCTCAGTGCCTCGATGGATATCGCGCTGGAAGGGATGACACTGGCGTACACCCACGCCCGCGAGCGCTCCTCGCGCACCGATGCCGCGTATCGCCTGTTCTCGCTGGTGCAGAACGTCAGCACCGAGCGCGAACGGCAGCGGGCTTTGCTGTTGGATTGGGAAAACGCGCTGCTCTACGCGATGGCCAGCCAGAACGCCGACGCCCAGCTCACGGGCCTGGCGCAATCCGAGTTCGGCCTGTGGTTCACCCACAAGGGCATCCCCAGTTTCGGCGAAAGCAGCGAGACCGGCCAGGTCGGCGCACTGGTGTCGGCCGTGGACACACACTTGCGGGAGGCCTTGGCGCATGCCGATTTCGCTGCCCGCTTCAGCGCACTGCAGGGCATCCGCGAGCGGCTGGCACAGATCCGCACCTTGATGGGCATGTTGTTCGAGCGGATCGGCGAACTTGATGCCGGCAGCGACGCGCTGACCAACCTGCTCAACCGCCGCTTCCTGCCCACCGTACTGCGTCGGGAAATCGAACTGGCCAATTCCACCCAGACGCCGTTCTCGTTGCTGCTGTTGGACCTGGACCATTTCAAGGCGATCAACGATGCGCACGGTCACGACGGCGGCGACCGCGCCCTGCAGCACGTCGCCGCCCTGCTCGGCCAGCTCACCCGTGGCAGTGACTATCTGTTCCGCTACGGTGGAGAGGAATTCGTGGTGGTGTTGGTTGCGGCCACCGCCGCCCAGGCGGAGGTGATCGCCGAGAACCTGCGCAAGCACATCGCACAGAGCCCGGTGCACCTGGCCAATGGCCAACGCCTGGCGCTGACCACCAGCATCGGTGTGGCCGCACACGACGGGCATCCCGATTACGAGCGCCTGATGGCGCGCGCGGATGCGGCGATGTACCAGGCCAAAAAGCGAGGTCGAAATCAAGTCGTCCTGGCCAGCGACGACCTGCCCGAGCCGCCTGGTCGGCAAGCCGTGCAACGCGGCTGATGGCAGCCCCCGGCGGACACGCCGGGGCGCGAAACGCCCGTTGCGGCACGCATGACTGACCAATGGCGCATGTCCGGTGCGGTTTCCGCAGCGTAGCATCGCGGCACCGCCGTCCGTCACAGGAACACCCGATGTCGACCCGCTGCGCCCTGACCCGCCCTGCCCTGCTGCTGTTCCTGTCGGCGTTGCTGATGACGCCGCTGTTGGCCACTGCGCGCGAGGTGGCTGCGCCGGCCGAGCATGTGGATGCGGATGGGCCCTACGTGTTCCGTACGGCCAAGGGGCTGGAAGCGGCCTGGGTGTGCAACGACCACGTGATCCGCCGCGAGCTGCCGGCAGGTGGCGAGACCACCGTGGTTGCCCCCGAATGCGGCTACCCGCACGCGCTGACCGTGCTGCCACCGCGGACTGCGGAGATCGCCCGGCTCCCGGCCACGCCACGGATCGTGGCGCTGTCGGACATCCATGGCCAATACAGCCTGCTGGTGAAGCTGCTGCGCGCCCACCACGTGATCGACAACGAGGACCGCTGGTCGCTGGGTGACGCCACGCTGGTGATCGCCGGCGATGTGTTCGACCGCGGGCCGCAGGTCACCGAGGCGTTCTGGCTGCTGTACAGCCTGCAGCAGCAGGCCGCGGCGGCCGGCGGTGCGGTGCACTTCGTGCTCGGCAACCACGAGACGATGGTGCTCTACAACGACCTGCGCTACGTCAACCCGAAGTACCTCAAGAGCGCGCAGTTGCTTGGCCGCTCCTATCCCGCGCTGTACGGCCCGGATTCAACGATCGGCCAGTGGCTGCGGACCCGCCCGGTGCTGCTGCGCATCGGCGATACCCTGTTCCTGCACGGAGGGATCGCACCGGAGAACCTGGACCTGGTGCGCGGCATGGACGCCACCAACGCCGACTACCAGGCGGCGGTCGGGCTGCCCAAGGACCAGGTCAAGGCCGCACCGGACACCGCACGCCTGTTCGACGGCAAGACCAGCCCGATCTGGTACCGCGGCTACTTCGATGGCCGCATGGACACCGCGCAGATCCAGGCCCTGCTCAAGCAGCTGGACCTTGCGCGCATCGTCGTCGGCCACACCTCGATGCCGCATGTCAGCAGCTTCCACGGCGACCGCATCATTGCCATCGACAGCAGCATCAAGAACGGCGAGAACGGCGAGTTGCTGTTCATCGAGAATGGCACGCTCAGCCGTGGCCTGCCCGATGGCTCGCGGGTGCCGCTTGCCGAAGGCCGGATCGGCGAGAACGACTGACCGGCCGCCGGCAACCGGGGAAAGCGCCAGGGCGCAGCCACATCCAGGCCACCGGTGCGCCCAGGCGATCCGGCTTGATGACGGCAGGGTTGCACGACCTGCGACACATGTCGCACACTTGCGACAACTCGCCACACCGGGATTGCCATGTCCGTGCCACCCACCCCCTCCAATGCCGAACTGGAGCTGCTCAAAGCGTTGTGGCGCCAAGGGGTCTGCAGCGCGCGCGAAGTCCATAACGGGGCCGCAGGCGCGCTCGACTGGTCTTACTCCTCCACCCGAAAAACGCTCGAGCGGATGGTCGACAAAGGCCTGGTGGCCGAAACTGTCGAGCATGGGTTGAACATGTACCGCGCGAAGGTCGGCAAGGTCGCCACGCTGGCCGCGCTCAGCACCGACTTCGCCCGCCGGGTGCTGGAGATCGATGGCGCGCTGCCGGCACAGGCGTTTGCCGACAGCCGCCTGCTCAGCGAGCAGGAGCTGCAGCAGCTGGATGCACTGCTACGTGCGCCCGCCGGGGACGACCCCGCATGAGCCTGCCGATGCTGGGATTCTGGGGGGTGCACGCCGCGGGCGCCCTTGCCGCTGGCGGGTTGGCCTGGGCAGCCGGCCAGCGCCTGCATCGGTGGCTGGGCCTCTCCCACGCCGCGTACGGCTACTGGTTGGGGTTATGGCTGTTGGCGGTGATGCCGGTGCTGCTGTCCGCGGCGTTGGCGCTATGGGCACCCGCGCCGCTGGTCGCGTTGCCGTCGGCCTTGATCATGCCGCTGCCGGTCGCGCTGGACCTGGGGGATGCGGGTGCGCCAGGCGCGGCCCACCTCGCCTCCGCGTGGGCACGTCCGTCCGCCGCCACGTGGCTGGGGGCGATCTATGCCATCGGTGCCGGTGTTGCGCTGCTGCGCGTGCTGGTCGGGACACGGCGTACTGGTCTGCTGTGCCGGGCGACTACGCCCATCCCAACGGCGGCATGGCCCGGTTCGCGCAGCCGTGCTTCAGCACGTCGTCTGCGGGCGGCGGGCATCGCGTGCCGGGTCAGCGCGCTGCCGGTGAGCCCGTTCGCGGTGCGCTGGCCACAGCCGTTGGTTGTGCTGCCTGCCACGGCATTGGATCAGCTGGACGATCGTGCGCTGTGCCTGATCCTCGGGCATGAAGCGGCCCATCTTGCGCGCCGCGATCCGCAGCGCGCCGGTCTGATGGCGGTGTTCAATGCGCTGCTGTGGTTCAACCCGTTCCTGCCCAGGATTACCGCCCGCGTGCAGCTGGCGACCGAGCTGCGCTGCGATGCACATGCGTTGGCCGGTGACGCGCAAGGCGGGCGCGCATTCGCCACGGCGTACGTGCGCACGCTTCGACTGTCCGCCGCATCCCATGCGCCCTCCACTGCGCTGACCCACCGCGATCTGGCCGGACATGAACTCCGCATCCGCCATATGCTGCACGGTGATGCCGCGCGCCCGCTGTCGCGCTCACGGCAGGCGGCATTGCTGGGCAGCGCACTGCTGATCGGCGGCTTGTGGATGGTCATCCAAGCAGCCGCCGCACGGCCGCTGCATGGCTCCAGCACCGGTGGCCCCGCGGCGCTGGCATCGGCGACGAACGCTTCGCAGGTGCTCCCGCTTCCTCCGCTGCGCGAGGCATCCCTCGAGGTGCAGTTCCAATCCCCCTTGGCGTCGCCGCGGATTACCGGCCAGTTCGGTGACAGCGGGGGCGTACGCCAACGCCCGCACCGAGGTACCGACTTCGGTGCGCGCACAGGGACACCCGTGCTCGCGCCCGCAGACGGGCATGTCATGGCGGCAACGTCCGAGTACCCCGATGGTCCCCAGTACGGCACCGTGGTGGTGATCGACCATGGTCACGGCTGGCAGACGTTGTACGCCCACCTGCAGGTCGCCGATGTGGTGGTCGGCCAACAGGTGCTTGCCGGCGAGCAGATCGCACGGGTCGGCAGCACCGGACGCGTGACCGGCCCGCATCTGCATCTGGAAATGCTGCACAACGGTGAGCGCGTCGATCCGCAGGCATACCTGCCATGACCCGCTAAGCCGCACCCCCGAACCACCGCTGCATTTCGCTTTCCTGGCCACAGGAGGGGCGCGCATTGCCCGGCGAAATGCCAACCCTGCCCTTCTGCACGGATCGCACATGACTCCTTCGTTCCGCATCGTCCTTACCATGGCCCCGCTATGCACCGCGTTCTCGAGCGCCGCGCAGTCACTGCCCGTGCCAGCGGCACCGCCGACCCTCGCGCTGGACACCGTGCAGGTGCAAGCGCAGGCCTACGACATCCGCCGCGATGACACCGCCACACGCATCGTGGTGGGCAGTCAGGCGCTGCGCCAACATGGCGACCTCGGTCTCGTCGATGCGCTCAAGCGTCTGCCTGGCATCACGGTCGGCACCGGTGCGCCTGGCCGCAGTGGCGCGCTGTCGCTGCGCGGGTTGGGCGCGGGCTACACCCAGATCCTGCTCAATGGCCAGAAGGCGCCCACCGGCTTCGATCTGGATTCGCTGACCCCTGAGATGGTCGAGCGGGTGGAGATCATCCGCGCGCCGACCGCCGACCAGCGTGGCGAGGCGATCGCCGGTTCGATCAACATCGTGCTGGCCGCTGGGGCACGCAAGGATACCGAGCAGCTGTCGGTGGCCTGGGGCAACAGCCAGGGACGGAACACGCCGTCCGTCAGTTGGCAGCGCAACCGGCGCGCCGGCCATCGCAGCAGCGCGATCACGGCGACCGCATCGCGCCGCGCGTTCCTCGTTGAAGAAACCGGCACCGAACGTGTCTGGGACGCACAGGGAACGCCGACGGTGTTACGCGACACCGCCCTGCGTGCCAGCGGAAAGCGCGATGTGCTTTCGCTGGCCCCCAGCCTGGAAACCACGCTGGAGAACGGCGACACCCTTGCCGTGCAGGCTGTCGCCGATGCCAGCCGCTTCTACCGCATCACCGACATCGACTGGACGACCTCGCTCGGCGCCCCGCTGCGCACGACGCGATACCAGCAACGCACGCGCATCGACGTCGCACAGGCCAACGGCAGCGCAACGTGGACACGTGCGTTCGAACAGGGCGGCACGTTCACCACCAAACTGCGCCTGGGCGGCAACCGCGAGCGCTATACCTACCGCGAGCAGGGTTACGCACTGGAAGGGCGACAGAACCTGGATGACCATACCGCTGCGCGGCTGACCGTGCACGACGTCAACAGCACCGGCAAGTACACCCTGCCAGCCAGCGGGCGTCATGCACTGCAGCTGGGTTGGGAAGGCAGCGAGGACCGCCGTGACGAGTCACGGGTGCAGCGCCTGCTGCCGGTCGGCGACGAAGCGGGATGGATGAGCGACCTGGCCTTCGACGCGCGCATCCGGCGCCTGGCGCTGTATGCCCAGGACGACATCACCCTCAGCGAGCGCTGGTCGGTCCATGCCGGAGCGCGTTGGGAGCAGATCGATACCCGTAGTGAAGGCAGCAGCTTCAGTGGCATCCATCGGCGGGACCAGGTGCTGTCGCCGGTCCTGCATTCGCTCTGGAAACTCCCCGGTACCACGAACGATCAGCTGCGCATCGCACTGACCCGCACCTATCGCTCGCCCTCGCTGGCCGCCCTGATCCCGCGCCCCTACACCTCCACCAACAACCGCCCGCTCAATCCCGACGAACGCGGCAACCCTGAGCTGCGACCGGAGTTGGCGACCGGGGTGGACCTGTCCTATGAGACCTTTGGCAAGGACGGCGCGCAGTTCAGCCTGGGTGGCTATGTCCGTCGTATCACCGATGTGATCCGGACGGAAACCCACCTGCAGGACGGCCGCTGGGTCGCCTCACCGGTGAACGGCGGCACGGCGCTGACCTGGGGCATGGAGATGGATACGGCGGTGCGCCTGCCGCAGGTGATCGCCGGCGCACCGGATGTGGCACTGCGCTTCAATGCGACCGCCAACGATTCGCGCGTGGATGACGTGCCCGGCCCGCACAACCGCCTGGATGAGCAGGTGCGCTTCAGCAGTACGCTCGGGGCGGACCATCAGATTCGTACAGGGTGGACCGTGGGCGCCAGTTATACCTACCGCACCGGCGGCACGGTGCAGGTCAGTCCGGGACAATTCGAGATCGCCAGTTATGGGCGCGAGCTTGACCTGTATTCGCTGTGGACGCTGGGCACGCGCGGCAAACTGCGGCTGAGCCTCAACAATGCGCTGCACCGGGCAATGCACACCGGGCAGTCACGGGTCAGCGCAGACGGCACCGAGCAGTTGCGACGCCAGCGCAAGGCGTCACCGCTGTGGCGCCTGCAACTGGAGCTGCCGCTCTGATCAGCCCGGCTGGCGACTGGCCTCACCCACCACCGGCAATGCACGCACGCGACCGGGCTTGCTCGGGAAGGCATGGCGCACGATCCGCCACACCACCTGGCCGAACTGGCGCGGCAGCGATCCGGTGTTGTAGTGCTGGCCGTAGCGCGCGCAGATCTGCTTCACCTCGACCGCGATCGCCGCATAGCGGTTGGCCGGAATGTCCGGATAGAAGTGGTGCTCGATCTGGTGGCTGAGGTTGCCCGACATCACATTCATCAGCTTGCCACCGGTCAGGTTGGATGAGCCGCGCAGCTGGCGCAGATACCAGTGGCCGCGGCTCTCATCGCGCACGCATTCCTTCGGGAAGGTCTCGGCCTCGGCGGTGAAATGGCCGCAGAAGATGATCACGTAGGTCCACACGTTGCGGATCAGGTTGGCGACGACATTGCCCAGCAGCACCGGCAGGAAGAACGGACCGGCCAGCGCCGGGAACAGCAGGTAGTCCTTGAACATCTGCTTGCCCATCTTGCGGCCGACCGGGCGGAACTGCGCGCCCAGTTGCTTGAGCGTCATCTTGCCGGCGAACACGCGGCCCAGGCGCAGGTCCTGGATCGCAATGCCCCATTCAAACAGCAACGCAAAGACCACGGCGACCACCGGCTGCATCAGGTAGAACGGGCGCCAGCGCTGCTCGGGGAAAATACGCAGCAGGCCGTAGCCGATATCGTCGTCCAGCCCGCGCACGTTGGTGTAGGTGTGGTGGCGGAAGTTGTGGGTCTTGCGCCAGGCATCGGCGGTGCCGACGATATCCCACTCGTAGGTGCTGCCCTGCAGCTGCGGATCGCCCATCCAGTCGTACTGGCCGTGGATGACGTTGTGCGCCAGCTCCATGTTCTCCAGAATCTTGGACAGCGCCAGCATGACCACACCGGCAATCCACGCCGGAATCAGCACGCTGTGCACGAACGCACCGAGGAACAACAGCGCGCGGCCGGCCACGCCGGTCCAGCGCACCGCGGCGACGACGCGACGGATGTAGCGCGCATCGCGCGCGCCGAGCGTGGCCAGCTGGCGTGCGCGCAGTGCATCGAGTTCATCGCCGAAGGCCTGCAGTTCGGCCGGGGACAGCGCGCGGTTGTGCACGGAAGACATGGTCACAGCTCCAGGATCAGGTCGGTGCTGGCGCTGTTCACGCACAGCTTTACTTGCGTGGCCGGTTCGGCCGCGTGGTCGCCGGTCAAGGTATGGCGGGTGACGCCGGACACCTTGCCGCAGACACAGGTATTGCAGATGCCCATGCGGCAGCCACTGGCCGGGCGCAGCCCTTCGGCCTCCAGCGCCTGCAGCAGCGAGGTGCCGCGCGGCAGCGAGAGCGTGCGGCCACTGCGACGCAGTTCGACCTGCACCGTGCCCGTTTCCACCGCTGGCAGCACTGGTGGGGTGAAGGCCTCGGACTGCAGCGAAGCAACCTGGTCCTGCAGCCGCACCTGCGCTGCATCGACGAAGCCACCCGGGCCACACACCAGGGTGCGGGCGGTGCTCAGATTACCCAGCGCCTCGAAGGCGAAAGCATCCACGCGCGACGCCGGGGCAGCGGGATCGCGGGTCAGCGCGATGTGCAGGTCGAAGGACGGGTGGCGCTCTGCCATCGCGGCAAGCTCCTCGGCGAAGCAGAGCTCTTCGCGGCGGCGTGCCCAGTACACCAGATCCACCTTGCGCGGCATTCCCGCACCATCGAGCTGGCGCAGCAGCGCGCGCATCGGGGTGATGCCGCTGCCGGCGGCCAGCAACAGCAGGCGCTCAGCGGAGGCTGCGGGCAGGGTCATCTCACCGAACGCCTGGCCCAGTTCGAACACCTCCCCCGGTACGGCGGAATGGGCCAGGTGCTGGCTGACCGCACCGCCAGCGATCGCCTTGACGGTGATCGCCAAGCGTCCGTCGGCCAACACGGTCGGGCTGTAACTGCGCGACAGGCGGCGGCCATCGACTTCTACACCGAGGGTGACGTGCTGGCCCGGCAGCAGACCGCGGAAATGACGGTTGGGTTTGAGGACCAGCGTCACGGCATCGGCGCTTTCGGCGGTGCGCGATACCAGGCGGGCCAACGGGCGCCGCAGCGTCCACAGCGGATGCAGGCGGGTGCCCCAGAAGTCGAACAGCTCCTCGGAGACCCAGCGGCGGGGGCTGGCGGCGTGACGGCGGGCGGCAATGCGCGGGACGGTGCTCATGCTGCGCACTATACGGCCGAGCATACGACTGTGTATACAGTTGTATATTGCTGGGACGGGCTATGATTCAGGGACTTGACTCCCCTGCCCCCGATGACCTCCCCAGACCTGCCCCTGCCCGCCTCCGACGACGCCCATCCCGTGCGCAAAGCCTCCATCTCGCGTGAGGATCTGCTGGCCGCGGCCTTGGCCCTCATCGGGCCGCACCGCAGCGTCTCCACGCTGAGCCTGCGCGAGGTCGCGCGTGAAGCCGGGATCGCCCCGAACTCGTTCTACCGCCAGTTCCGCGACATGGATGAGCTGACGGTGGCCCTGATCGACCTGGCCGGGCGCTCGCTGCGCACCATCATCGGCGAGGCCCGCCAGCGCGCGGCCTCCTCGGACCGCAGCGTGATCCGGCTGTCGGTGGAGACCTTCATGGAGCAGCTGCGTGCCGATGACCGCCTGCTGCATGTCCTGCTGCGTGAAGGCACGGCCGGCTCTGATGCGTTCAAGCACGCGGTCGATCGCGAACTGAATTACTTCGAAGACGAACTGCGGGTCGACCTGATCCGTCTGGCGGCCGCCGACGGCGCGCGCCTGCACGAACCGGGCCTGGCCTCCAAGGCGATCACCCGGCTGGTCTTCGCCATGGGCGCCACCGCGGTGGACCTTCCGCCGGAAAAAGACCCCGAACTGATCGACCAGTTGACACAGATGCTGCGGATGATCATCACCGGGGCGCGCACCTTGGCGGGTAGTCCTCCGCTGCGCTGAGGCGGGGTGTCGACTGGCGACAGGCTGCGTGCCGTGCAGCAGCGAGGACGTGGGAGCTGCGACGCTGCGTCGCAGCAATTCCCATTGACACCGGGCGCCAGGCGCTAATAAAGTGTGAAATTCCTCACAAACGTAACTCCGCCACTGTCTGCCGGCTGCTTCTCGGGAATTGGGGTCCTGAGCGCATCCAGGTGTACCGGGGACATCCGCCTGCAGGCCGTGCGCCTGTCGTGTCGCGTGTCGCAGTGACGGCTCCAGGCCCCAGGGAAGGCAGGCGTTGATGGATACCGTAGTGGCACCTCGTTCGCGGCGCGGCATGCGCGGCTTCACGCTGCTTGAGCTGATGGTGGTCGTGGCGATCATCGCCATTCTGGCCGCGATCGCGCTGCCCTCTTACCGGAACTATGTGCTGCGGTCCAAAATCCGGCTGGCGCAGAGTGACCTGCTTGCCCTCTCTGCCAACATCGAAAACGCTCGCCAGCGCACCCTCAGCTACCCCGCCGATGCGACCGCCGCCAAACGCGGTTGGACGCCCGCTGCCAGCAGTGCGGATTTCACTTTTGGTTATGCGACCGCGAGCGGTGGCTACACGTTGACCGCCGAGGGAGGCAGCACGCTGGGCAGCGCCAGTGGCTGCACCCTGACCCTGACCGACACCAACCAGCGAAGCGTCAGCAGCGCCTGTGGCGCTGTCGGCGTTGACGCCTGGTAACGACCGTGGCTCCGCTTCGCCAACGCGGCGTCACCCTGATCGAGTTGATGATCGGCATCTTCATCATGGCCATGCTGTTGATGGCGGCGCTGCCCCTGGGGCAGTACTGGGTCAACAGCAACCGCCAGATGCAGGCGCGCGGGCTGATGTGGGAAGCCGTGTCGCAGGCGCGTGCGATGGCACTACGCAATCCATCCGCCCGCCGTGCAGGGGAGCCTTCCGCCATGCTGCGTCTGAGCAACGGGCAGTTGGAGGTCGTGGTGCCGGACAACGACACGCCGCTCTGGTCCGCCGTCGTCCGCCAGGACGTGACCTTCAAGCTGGTGGACGGCGGCGGTTTCGCCGATGCCGGCAGCATGGGCACGAGCAGCAATCCGGCCCTGGACTGCATCAACTTCGATTCGCGCGGCCTGCGCCTGCCGGGGGCCGGAGGCTGCAGTGACAGCAGCGGCACGCTGGGCCACATTGCCGTGGGACTCGCCAACCAGGATCCGCTTTATGTCGACATGTTGTGAGTTGCGCAGGTCGCCGCGTCGGCAGCGCGGTGAGATGCTGCTGGAAGCGCTGGTCGGGGTGTTGATCACCTCGCTGATCGCCGCCGGTCTGGTACACGTGCAGGCCCGACTGATGGACACCCAACGGGCGACCAAGGTCGAGCGGCTGGTGGTCGGCCAACTGCGCGAACAACTGCAGAGCCGCGGCACCGCACTGTGCGACAGCGGCACGGTGGACCTCACCCTTTCGGCCGAGCTCAGCCGCAATGCCAGCGTCCAGTGTGGGGCGGTGCAAACGCTCAACGTGGGCCTGGGCGGCACCGCGATCGACGTGGATGCACCGCGCCAGGTGGGACTGACCGTGTCAGCCGCCGATCTGGAGCTGGACGGCGACACGGCCGGCGCGGGTGCGGTCGATCTTCTGTTGTCGAGCCACCAGTGATGCGCATGACCACGCCCTACCGGCAATCCGGCCAGAGCTTGATCAGCATGATGGTGGGGCTGGTGATTTCACTGCTGACCATCGCCGCGATGCTGGTGCTGTACAAGAACATCATCGAATCATCGGGCAACGCGTCGCGTTCGGCCCTGCGCGATGGACAGGTCGCCTCCGCGCTGCTGGCGGCACAGTCTGAGCTGCAGGAAGCCGGTTTCGGCATTCCGATGCAGGACGCGCTGGACACCCGGCTATCTGTCAGCAGCGATGGCAAACAGGTCAGCTGGCGCTTCAAGCACGAGCTCGGCCAGGCCGATCAGTGCGCCGGCCTGCGCCTGGTCGACAGCGACGAAGAAGGGGGCCCCGCGCGTGGCTTGTATCGCCTGGCACCGAAAGCGTGCAGCAGCGTGGTGGGCCTGAGCTGGTCCAGCAACGAACTGCAGCCGGTTGCCTCCGAAGCCGCCTTCTTCGAGCCGACACGCAAGGATGGCACCACCTATGACGGCGCTGAGCGCGAAATAGGTGCGCTGACCCTCCAGGGCGGCTACGCCTTCCATGCCGTCGCCGATACCTGCATGCCCTATCAGCAACAGGACACCGTCGAGCAGGCGGGCCAGCGCATCACCCTGCGCCAATCCGTCGACGACGTGCTGTTCTCGGTCTGCCTGCCCAACCTCGCCTTCACCCCCGCCACATGATGGGACGCCCTGCGATGAAACGGATGCATTCGCCTGGCCCTGCCAGACAGAAAGGCATGGCCACGCTCTGGATCATATTGATGGTGGGCCTGGCGGTATCGGTCACTGTCGCGGCCTCGGTCTATTCGCTGCGCGGCAACCAGCAGCGCCAAGTCACCACGCATTCGGTGACCTCTGCACAGGCGGCGGCCTGGCGCGGTGTTGAAGTGGTGCGCCGGTATCTGCTGGGCGTGGATCCCGCCACGATGGCGTTATGGAGCCAATCCAGTGGCGGCCTGCCGCTTCCCGCCACCGTGACCGGCCTTACCGACATCGGCATTCCGGATGGCAACGCACGCATCACCGCGCTGAGCGGCACCGGTAATCAGTACCAGGTCTCGGCGACGATCACCGCGTTGTCAGGCAGCGGCAGCACGACCACCAGCGCCACCGTGGAAGTGCTGTATGACATCACCCCGGGCAGCCAAGGCGGCACGAACACACCGGTCTGCGCGAGCATTCCGGCCGCGCCGATGGTGTTCAACGGTGACCTTAACATCACGGGCGGCTCGCTTGGCGTGGTCAATCCCGCTGGCTTCGAGAACATCGCGGTGGCAGGCGACATCACCCTGTCCAGCGCCAGCCAGGCGACCTTCTCCGGCTGTGCGAAAGGCAATGTCACCTTGAGCGGCGGTGGCATCCTCAGCGGCGGACATGTGCATTCACAGGGCACCATCCACATCAACCATATGGCCAACCCCAGCAACACGACGCTGTGGGGCCGTGATGTGACCATCGGCGGCGGCGTCAGCGGCGGCAACTACGCCGCGGTCAAGGCCGGCGCGTTCACCGCCAACGTCTACAGCGGCTCTAGCGTGATCGGCACCACCGAACTGGGCGGCAAGCTCATCGCATCGACCGTGACCGGTGCCCTGCCCTGGAGCGTCGGCACGGTGTCACCCTTGGGCACCGGACGGATCGTCATCACGCTGGCAAGCGGCGACGTGTTCCTGCTGGACATGGCCTCGGTGAGCATCGACGCCACCACGGGCATCGTCACCGGTGCCGCAGCAGCACAGCGCATCGCCGGCGACGGCACCTCGCCGCTGGCCGACCAGATCAGTTTCCGCTCCACCCGCATCGCCGGCGGCACGATCAATCTGGCCACGCTCACCATCGATCAGCTGTGGGGCCATTACCTGACGATCAGTGGCTGGGGCGGCCGTTACACCACCATCCTGGCCAACGGTGACCTGGACATCGTCACGGGCACCATCGGGACGCTGGTGGGTGGGCGCGACATCACCGCCACCCAGGCTGGCCTCTACTGGAACTTCCCGTCGGTGAGCACGGGCAATGTGGCCGGTCAATTGAAGTACGGCACCGCGCGCCAGGCAGTCCCGAACATCGGCGCGGCGATGCCGGGCCTGCGCACCCAGCAGACCGGCACCAGCCCCGGGCTGCCCGGCATTCCGTTCTGCGATACCCGCGTGGATGCGATCGACGTCACCGCCTACCGCGGCAGCGCCAACTACATCTTCGAGTGGATCGACAACGCGCCGCACCTGACGATCCGCAACGTACGCACGGTCAGCGGCACCTCGATCGATGGGGTCTACAACCTCGCCACGCAGGACGTGCGCCGCCTGCCGGCCAATGGCGCGCAGTTCCTGACCTGCAACTGGAACCAGGCCGGCAATGCGGCCGCGCATTGCTTCCGTGACAAGACCGCGACCAGCGCCTGGACCATCACCGGCCTGACCCATCTGCCACGCGGTGTGTTCTGGTTCGACAACGCACTGAAGATCGATGGCACCGAGCTGCGCGACAGCGATGGCAACCGCGATCTGCTCAGTGCCTTGATCACCAAGGGCTACGTGACGCTGACCCAGTCGGGTCATGACAAGCTGATCGCCCCGAACTTCTCCACCCCGGCACTGATCTGTGACGGCGAGTTCTACCCCGGCAACCTGTGCGACAAGACCGGCACCTCATCGCAGTTTGCCACCTGGACGGACACGGCCGGCGCGTCGCACCGTGGCCTGCCGATCGGCAATGTCGCGCTGGTGACCGAAAGTGGCGCCCAGCTTTCCGGCTGGGAAATCCACGGCAACGTGATTCTCGGCTCGACCATGGCGACGGCCGCACAAACCACTGTGATCCATGGCAGCTTGACCGTGGGCACCAATGCCCCAGGCAGCAGTACCACGGTGCAGCAGGGCGGTGCGCAGGTGATCGTGCCGCAGAACGGTGACAACCACTACAACCCCGGCATCTGCGAAACGCCGCCCACCACGCCGGGCGCAGCGGCCATGGCCTCGGTGCGGTGGAGCCGTTATCGCTGACCTCCCTGGACACTCAGGCCATCACATGGAAAAGGCGGCCAATGGCCGCCTTTTCTGCATCTTCAAGCTGTGCCGGTGCAAACCGTCTGGAGAGGAAGAACGTTTGCCCTCTCCACAGGGACTCAGCGGTACTGACGCTCGCAACGACGCTCGACCACGCGATTGCCGTTCTTCGACTGTTGGTTACCCTGGATCTGGCGACCGGCGGCGCCACCTGCCACTGCGCCGGCAACCGTGGCCAGCTTCTTGCCGTTGCCGCCACCGACCTGGTTACCGAGCAGACCACCGACCACGGCGCCGGTCGCAGTGCCGGTGATGCGGTTGGGGTCTCTGGAATTACGCTGGACCTCGACGTTGTGGCACACCACCTTGCTGCCGTCATTGAAGCGGCGCCCCTCGTCCTTCGGCCCATAGGTCTGTGCGCCGGCAACTGCCGACACAGCGAGCAGACTGCCCAGGCACAACACGCGGAAGCTCGTCTTCATGGTCGATCCCTGTTTGTGGAACATGGCCCGAGTCTCTGCCTGTCGAGGACAAGCCAAGGTGAATATGCGTCCACGCCGCGTCAACAGGCGTACTCGGGTTCAGGGCACAGCCAGTGTGATGACAGTGGCGTACACAGCCGCAAACAGCCACGACGGGAGCAGTCGCAGGACCGCGCGCCGCTTGGTCTTTTGGATAGACCGCCAGAATCGAACACCCGGGACGCGTGAAACGCGGCGTGCTGAAACGCAGATCTCCCTGGGTGCCAAGCAGATCCCCCTGGATGCCGGAGGGCGTCATGACGATTCGGTCACCGGGATTGCCGCAGATCAGCCCGTTCTGAAAGCCGGACTGGAAGTCGATTTCAGTCGCCCCGGCCAGGATGCTGCAACTGCTACCGAGTTCGACCCGATAATAACGATGACCACCGTTGCGGCGTGGGTTGGTTTCCACCACGACGCCCTGTGGGTCTTCATTCCAGCTGCGCACATGACGCGTGGCGAAACAGAACTCCGGCGTTCCATGGAAACCACGTCGCGGGCTGCTGCGCCGGTCAGACGTCCCGGTGACGGTCACGGTCGGCAGGGTCGTCGCGAACTGGCGACTGCTTTCGCGGGCCGCCTCGGCGAAGTCACGGTTGCCGATCACGCTGACCGCGCTGATCGCACAACGGCGCCCGTCTACCGTCACCTGTTCACTGGGGCGACCGCAGGCCCAGCCGGCGGGTGCATCCAGGCGCACCTCAGCCGCCTCGTTGATGCCCGGACAGTCCGCACTGAAGTCCACCCGATACGCCTGCCCATTGGCGCCTCGGACCGCGATGGAACCGGGCGTGGCCTGCTCCACCTGGCGTACGCCACGTGCATCCAGGCAATGGGGCGCAGGTGGCGTGCGTACCTCGCCGGCGGTCGGCGCAGTCTGTGCCTGCGCAGCGGCGGAAGTGGCCAATCCGGCCAGTACGAGTGGCGCCCACGACAGCGATGCGATCACGGTGCTTTCCCTGCACGGAGACTGCCGCGAATCTACCACGCCCCCGGCCACAGCCCCCTCCCCTACAATGACCCACCCGGCGCTGCCCCCTGACGCCGACTCATTCGATGGACCCCGCGTGACCCAGAAGCCGCCCGAACACACCCCGCTCATGAAGCAGTTCTTCGCCGCCAAGTCCGATTACCCGGATCTGCTGCTGTTCTTCCGCATGGGCGACTTCTACGAGCTGTTCTACGACGACGCCCGCAAGGCGGCGCGGCTGCTGGACATCACCCTGACCCAGCGCGGCAGCTCGGGCGGCGCACCGATCCCGATGGCCGGTGTGCCGGTGCATGCCTACGAAGGCTACCTGGCGCGCCTGGTCGCCCTGGGCGAGTCCGTGGCGATCTGCGAACAGATCGGCGATCCGGCACTGGCCAAGGGCCTGGTCGAGCGCAAGGTGGTGCGCATCGTCACCCCCGGCACCGTCACCGACGAGGCGCTGCTGGACGAGCGCCGCGACACCCTGCTGATGGCCCTCTCGCGGGGCAAGAATGGCTACGGCCTGGCCTGGGCCGATCTGGCCGGTGGCCGCTTCCTGGTCAATGAGGTCGATTCGGACGATGCACTGGAAGCCGAGCTCGCGCGCCTGGAGCCGGCCGAGCTGCTGGTGCCCGATGAAGAGAACTGGCCGGCCTTCCTGCAGTACCGCAATGGCATCCGCCGTCGCGCGCCTTGGCTGTTCGATGCTGACAGCGGCCGCCGGCAGCTGCTGAGTTTCTTCAAGCTGCATGACCTGACCGGCTTCGGCATCGACGACAAGCCACGCGCCACCGCTGCCGCCGGTGCCCTGCTCGGCTATGTCGAAGAAACCCAGAAGCAACGTCTGCCGCACCTCACCGCGATCGCCACGGAAACCGCGAGCGAAGCCATCGCCATGAACGCGGCCACGCGCCGTCATCTGGAACTGGATACACGCGTCGACGGCGATACCCGCAACACCCTGCTCGGCGTGCTCGACACCACGGTCACGCCGATGGGCGGTCGCCTGCTGCGGCGCTGGCTGCACCGCCCGCTGCGCCTGCGCGAAGTGCTGGTGCACCGCCACGATGCGGTTGCCACGCTGATCGATCGCGGCGCCGAGGGCGACGTGCGCGATGCCTTCCGGGCGCTGGGCGATCTGGAACGCATCCTCACCCGCGTGGCCCTGCGCTCGGCGCGCCCCCGAGATTTCTCCACGCTGCGCGACGGCCTGGGCCTGCTGCCCGAGGTGCGCGCGGTGCTCGCACCGCTGGATTCGCCACGGCTGATCGCGCTGCACGATGCACTGGGCTCGCATGACGAGTGCGCGCATCTGCTGGCCAGCGCGATCGCCCCAACCCCGCCCCTGAAGCTCAGCGATGGCGGCGTCATCGCCGAAGGCTACGACGCCGAGCTCGATGAGCTGCGTCGCCTCTCCACGCATGCGGATCAGTTCCTGATCGACCTGGAACAGCGCGAGCGCATCAGCAGCGGCATCGCCACGCTGAAGGTCGGGTACAACCGTGTGCACGGTTACTACATCGAGATCAGCAAGGGCCAGTCTGAGAAGGCGCCGGTGCATTACACCCGCCGCCAGACCCTGACCAATGCCGAGCGCTACATCACTGAAGAACTGAAGTCTTTCGAGGACAAGGTGCTGTCCGCACGCGAACGCTCGCTGACCCGCGAGAAGTTCCTGTACGAACAACTGCTGGACATCCTCGCCAGCGGGCTGGAGCCGCTGAAGCAGTGCGCCGCCGCGCTGAGCGAGCTGGACGTGCTGGCCGGCTTCGCCGAACGCGCGCAGGCGCTGGACTGGGCGCGTCCGGAACTGGAGACCGCCCCCTGCCTGACGATCGAGCGTGGGCGTCATCCGGTGGTCGAAGCAGTACGCGAGCAGCCGTTCGAACCGAACGATCTGGACCTGCATCCGGACCGCCGCATGCTGGTCATCACCGGCCCGAACATGGGCGGTAAATCCACCTACATGCGACAGAACGCGCTGATCGTGCTGCTGGCGCATATCGGCAGTTTCGTGCCTGCCAGCCGCGCGGTGATCGGCCCGATCGACCGCATCCTGACCCGCATCGGCGCCGGCGACGATCTCGCCCGTGGGCAGTCGACCTTCATGGTCGAAATGGCCGAGACCAGCTACATCCTGCATCACGCCAGCGCGCAGTCGCTGGTGCTGATGGACGAGATCGGCCGCGGCACCTCCACCTATGATGGCCTGGCGCTTGCCGACGCCGTCGCACGGCATCTGGCCTACCAGAACCGCTGCTATACATTGTTCGCCACGCACTATTTCGAACTGACCGCGCTGGCCGACGAGCAGCACGAGGGCGGCGCCAGCGGCATCGCCAACGTGCATCTGGATGCGGTAGAGCACGGCGACGCGCTGGTGTTCATGCACGCGGTGAAGGATGGGCCGGCCAACCGCAGCTTCGGCCTGCAGGTGGCGGCATTGGCTGGCCTGCCGAAATCCACCGTGGCACAGGCAAGGCGTCGCCTGGCCGAGCTGGAACAGCGCAGCCATGAGACCCAGTCCGCCGTCGTCGCCGCGCAGGCGCTGCATGCACCGCAGCAGTTCGGCCTGTTCAACGCGCCCAACACCGCCGCGCAGGATGCGCTGGCCGCGATCGATCCGGACGAGCTGACCCCGAAGCAGGCGCTGGAAGCCCTCTATCGGCTGAAGGCCCTGATCTGATCCTGCGCGGTCAGCGCGTGCGTACAGGTGCGTGATTCTCCAGCGCAGGCATCGGCCTACGCTGGAATGCGTTGAATGACGAACCTCGCTGAACCGCAGGAGCGCCTCGACCGGGCGCATCCGCAACTCACGTTCCATTTCTGGCGATGTGTCGCCATTACCTCTTGTTGTCGTGATGCCCGCTCTTGATGCTGGCCCGTCCCCGTCGCGGTGCGTGCCATGTCCCTGCTCCCAACGCGTCACTTCGGCGCCATCGATGGCATGCGTGCCTTGGCGGTGGTTGCCGTCATCGTTTTCCACGCCGACAGCGCGCTGCTGCCTGGCGGTTTCAGTGGCGTGGACCTGTTTTTTGTGGTGTCCGGATTCGTGATCAGCCAATCCCTGGCGGCGCGACCCGCGCCCAGCCTGGGTCGCTTCCTGCTGGATTTCTACCGGCGACGACTGCAGCGGCTGCTGCCCGCGCTGCTGCTGATGCTGCTGATCACCTTCCTCCTATCGGCCTTGTTGATACCCCGTGCCTGGCGCAACGAGCAGTTCGACCAGACCGGACTGGGCGCGCTGTTCGGCGTCAGCAACCTGGTGCTGGCCTGGCAACAGGACGGTTACTTTTCGCCGGGTGCCGATCTCAATCCGTTTCTGCACACCTGGACACTTGGGGTGGAAGAGCAGTTCTACCTGCTGTTCCCGTTCGTGTACTTCGTCTGGCTGCAGCACCGCCGCACCCGCGTAGCGGCACGCTGGGTGTTGCCGCTGCTTGCGGCCGCATCGCTGGTGGTCGCCGCCGTGCAGGCATCCACCGCGCCAACGTCGGCGTTCTACCTGTTGCCGGCGCGACTGTGGGAGCTGGCCGCAGGCGCACTGTTGTACCAACGCGTGATCACCCACGGTGCACCTGCGCATTGGCGGCGGTGGGCGCTGCCAGGCCTTCTGCTTGTGGCGCTTGGCTTCGTGTTCGCGGATCGCTTGCCGTTTCCCTTCCCGGGTGCGCTGATCACCGTGGCCGGCACGCTGATGCTGCTGGCCGCCGCCGCAGCCGATGACAGCGATGGTGCATCGTCGCCGGTCCTGAACGGGTTGCAGTGGCGGCCGTTGGCCTATATCGGCCTGTTGTCCTACTCGCTCTATCTCTGGCACTGGCCGTTGCTGGTACTGCTGCGCTGGACCTACGGCATGCAGGACGTCGCGCTTTGGGCTTACCCCGTGGTACTGATGGTCATCGCCGGCGCCTCCTACCGCTGGATCGAAACCCCCGCACGCCAGCAAAGCATCCGCCTTCGCACGCGCACCGTGCTGGCAATCAGTGTTGCCGCCATGGGCGTGTCCGCGACCAGCGCGTATCTGCTGGTGCAGCACACCGACGACATCACGCTCAGCACCACCGGCGATGGCTACCAGTGGCGCGCCTACCTGCATCCTGCATGGAAACCGGTATCGCCCGTCGAGGGTCCTGGCCTGGCAGGCCGACAATTGTTCGTCGCCGGCGACTCGCATGCCGCCGCCTACCGGACCATGGCGTCCGTCGCCGCGCGGCAGCTGGAGATGGAACTGCACGTGCTGGAACGCGGTGGCTGTGGCATCGTCAGCCTGCTTGGCGCTGCACCCGGCGACTGTGGTGATCCACGCGAACGGATCCTGGCGCAGATCGAAGCGCAGGCCCGGCCCGGTGATGTCGTGCTGCTCGCCTCGCTACGCATGCCCGAACTGCGCGGCCGCGATTGGCGCCGTGGGCATGCCGTGATCATGGACGAGATCCTCCAGGCACGCAGCACGGACGACGACCGCGCCGCGCGAGAGGATGCGGAGGCGGTCCTGGCGCGCCTGGAAGCGCTGAAGGTAACGGTCGTGATCGACGCGCCGCTGCCCATCTTCAAGGCCTCCGCGTACCGCTGCTCGGATCCGTTCAACCGCATGAATCCTGCCTGCGCCGATGGCCTGACGCTGCCGCGCCAGGATCTGGAGCGGCTGCGCGCGCCGCAGATGGCGCTGCTCGCATCGCTTGCCCAGGCGCATCCCGCGCTGCATGTGTGGGATCCCATGCCCCTGCTGTGCAAAGGCAGCGTCTGTTCGGCAATGGATGGGCGGGATCCGCTGTTCTTCGACTCAGACCACCTGAGCGGGCATGGCAACCGTGTGCTGCTGCCCGACTTCGTCGCTCATCTGCAGCAGATCGCGGCAACGCCGACGCCGCCCAAGACTACCCACTGATCGGCGCCATCGGCCGAGTGGTCAAGGCCTGGCCGGCGGTGTGAGGTCTTCGCATTCCCGTAGTGAACGCAGCGCTATGCTCGGGCAGTTCCCATCCCTGCCCTGGAGCCCGCCGTGAATACCGAATCACTTGCCGCGTCCCTCTTCCAGCAACTGCAGCAGGGCCAAGGCCTGCAGCAGGTGTCCCAGCAGCTTGGCATTGACCAGAACCAGGCCAGCGGCGCGATCGGCGCGGCCCTGCCGCTGCTGCTCGGCGCGATGGGCCGCAACGCCCAGGAACCCCAAGGCGCACAGGCACTACTGGGCGCGCTGCAGCGTGACCATGCGCCGGCAAGCGGCGGGTTCGACCTGGGCGGACTGCTGGGCAGCGTGCTGGGCGGCGGGGGCGGCAATGCGACCAATGGCGCCGGCATCCTCGGCCATGTCTTCGGCGGCAATACCGACCGCGCCACCCAGGGCCTGAGCCAGGCCACCGGGCTGGACAGCAGCAAGACCAGCCAGCTGCTCGCCATCCTCGCCCCCATCGTGATGTCCTATCTTGCCCAGCGCTTCGCCAGCGGCGGCAACGCCAACCCGGGCCAGCTCAGCCAGGCCCTCGGCCAGGAAGCGCAGCGCGCCAACAGCGGTGGCCTGCTGACGTCCGTGCTGGACCAGGACGGGGATGGACAGCTGGGCGTCGGCGATCTGCTCAAGCTCGGCGGCGGCCTGTTCGGCAAGCGCTGAAGGCAGGCGTTCGAAATAGCCTGCACCTATCGCATTGGTTGATTCATTCGAATGTACCGAATGAACAGCAATGGCTAACGTGTAGGCACGCCTTCACATCGCGTTGCCCCCACGGCCCGATGTGCAGGCAACCTTTCCGACGTCGCCATCGCCTCCCCCACGCCGATGGTGGCCACGTTCGCCAGTACACAGGTAGATACCCATGAAAAGCGAAGCCAAGTGCCCGTTCAACCACGCCCTCGTCGGCGATGCCACCACCAACCGCGACTGGTGGCCCAAGCAGCTGCGGGTGGACCTGCTCAACCAGCACTCGACCCGCTCGCATCCGCTGGATGAGACCTTCGATTACGCCGAGGCCTTCAAGGGCCTGGATTACGCCGCGCTCAAGGCCGACCTCAAGGCCTTGATGACCGATTCGCAGGACTGGTGGCCGGCCGACTTCGGCCATTACGGCGGCCTGTTCGTGCGCATGGCCTGGCATAGCGCCGGCACCTACCGCATCGGCGATGGCCGTGGCGGCGCCGGCCGTGGCCAGCAGCGCTTCGCCCCGCTCAACAGCTGGCCGGACAACGTCAGCCTGGACAAGGCACGCCGCCTGCTGTGGCCGATCAAGCAGAAGTACGGCCAGGCGATCTCCTGGGCTGATCTGCTGGTGCTGACCGGCAACGTCGCACTGGAATCCATGGGCTTCAAGACGCTGGGCTTCGCCGGTGGCCGCCCGGATACGTGGGAGCCGGACCAGGATGTGTACTGGGGCCGCGAAACCACCTGGCTGGGCGGTGATGTGCGCTATGCGCACGGCTCCGAAGGCGTGCAGGAAGACCACGGCGTGCTGGTCTCCGACGATGATGCGGATGGCGACACCCACTCGCGCGATCTGGAGAACCCGCTCGCCGCCGTGCAGATGGGCCTGATCTACGTCAATCCGGAAGGCCCGGATGGCAATCCCGATCCGCTCAAGGCGGCCTTCGACATCCGCGATACGTTCGGCCGCATGGCGATGGACGACGAGGAAACCGTCGCGCTGATCGCCGGTGGCCACAGCTTCGGCAAGACCCACGGCGCCGGCCCGGCCGACAACGTCGATGTGGAACCGGAAGCCGCGGGCCTGGAAAGCCAGGGGCTGGGCTGGGCCAACAGGTTCGGCACCGGCAAGGGCGGCGACACCATCACCAGCGGCCTGGAAGTGACCTGGACGCGCACGCCGGCGCAGTGGAGCCATGACTTCTTCGAGATCCTGTTCGGCCACGAGTGGGAGCTGACCAAGAGCCCGGCCGGTGCGCACCAGTGGGTGGCCAAGGACAGCGAGGCGATCATTCCCGACGCGCACGATCCGTCGAAGAAGCACCGCCCGACCATGCTCACCACCGATCTGTCGCTGCGTGTAGACCCTGCCTACGAGAAGATCTCACGCCGCTTCCTGGCCGATCCACAGGCCTTCGCCGATGCCTTCGCCCGCGCGTGGTTCAAGCTGACCCATCGCGACATGGGCCCGCGTGCGCGCTACCTCGGGCCGGAAGTTCCGGCGGAAGAGTTCGTCTGGCAGGACCCGGTGCCGGCGGCCCCGCAGATCCCGCTCACCGCGCAGGACATCGCCACGCTGAAGCAGCAGATCGGCGCGACCGGCCTGAGCGCGGGCGAGCTGGTCTCCACCGCGTGGGCGTCGGCCTCGACCTTCCGTGGCTCGGACAAGCGCGGCGGCGCCAACGGTGCGCGTGTGCGCCTGGCCCCGCAGAAGGACTGGGCGGTCAACCAGCCGCAGCAGCTGGGCAAGGTGCTGGCCGCGCTGGAGAAGATCCAGGCCGGCTTCAAGGGCGACGGCGGTGCGCAGGTGTCACTGGCCGATCTGATCGTGCTGGCCGGCAACGTCGGCGTCGAGCAGGCGGCCAGGGCCGGTGGCCATGAGGTCAGTGTGCCGTTCAACCCCGGCCGTACCGACGCCAGCCAGGACCAGACCGATGTGCCGTCGTTCGCGGTACTGGAGCCGTACGCCGATGGCTTCCGCAATTACGTCAAGGGCCGCTACAGCGTGCCTGCCGAGGCGCTGCTGATCGATCGTGCGCAGCTGCTCACGCTGACCGCGCCGGAGATGACCGCCCTGGTCGGCGGCCTGCGGGTGATCGGCACCAACGTGGGTGGCAGCAAGGACGGCGTGTTCACCGATCGCGTCGGCACGTTGAGCAACGACTTCTTCGTCAACCTGCTCGACATGGGGACGCAGTGGGTCGCCAACGGCGATGGCTACAGCGGTCGCGACCGAAGCACCGGCGCATTGCGCTGGAGCGGCAGCCGCGTGGACCTGGTGTTCGGCTCGAACTCGGTGCTGCGCGCCTTGGCCGAGGTCTATGCCAGCGCGGACGGTGAGAAGAAGTTCGTCCGCGACTTCGTCGCTGCCTGGGCGCGGGTGATGGAGCTGGACCGTTACGACCTGCGTTGATTCAACACCGTAGGCACAGACAAAGACCGGGCCGCATGGCCCGGTTTTTTTCATGCGTGCAGCAGGCAGATCACAGCGCGTCCAGATCCCCCAACGCGCGGATCAACCGACGCGCGCGTTTGTCCGGCTTGTGCTCCGGCGGCTGGTAACCGTTCTTTGCCGCGGCACGCTGCAGCCGCAGTTCCGCCCGGCGTGCCAGCGAGGCCTCGGTCTCGGCATACAACTGCTGCGCAACCGGCGCCGGCCCGCGCATCTCGCTGAGGCCACGCACTTCGACCTCGAACACCTCATCGCCCCGGCTGATCTGCAGCGCTTCGCCCACGCGCACCGCGCGCGAGGATTTCGGGCGTTGCCCGGCCACATCCACCTTGCCGGTTTCCACCGCCTGTTTGGCCAGGCTGCGGGTCCGAAAGAACCGTGCGGCCCAGAGCCACACATCCAGCCGCACGGCGGCCAATGGGGTTGCTTCGATCATGCGGGTGATTCAACTCCCCGGCTCAGCCGGTCGTCGGTTCAGCGGTTGCGGTGCCGATGGATCGCCACGGCAGCCAGTGCCACCGATCAGTGTGGGAACCCCCGCATCCAGATCGCGTCGCTGGCTGCCGACCTGGCATTCCGGTCGGTCCATGGGCCGTACCTGTGTGTCGCGCAGGCGGTCGTCCGTACTCGAACATGCGGCCAGCGCGGCGCCAATCAAGAGCGCCAGCGCGGCGGGGATGAACCGGTCATCCGGGAGGATCTGCAGCCGGCCAGCGGCCGGCACTACCGGGGGAGCGGCTGACGTGCGTTGAAACGCGGAAGTACGCATCGCGATATCCCCTTGATGGGCTTGGTGCTAGTGTGCCGCTCTCTGAGCTTGATCTCCAGCGCACATGGCCAAAGCGCCGCTTGACCTGACCACGGGCCCGATCGGGCGCAATCTGTTCCTGTTCGCCCTGCCGATCCTGGCCGGCAACATCGCCCAGTCGATGAACGGCTCGGTGAACGCGATCTGGGTCGGCCGCTTCCTCGGCGAGGCGGCGCTGACCGCCACTGCGAACGCCAACAACATCATGTTCTTCCTGATCGGTTCGGTGTTCGGGATCGGCATGGCCGCCTCGATCCTGATCGGCCAGTCGATGGGCGCGCGCGACCTGCCCCAGGCCCGCCGCGTGATGGGCACCAGTGCGACCTTCTTCATCGGCCTGTCGGTGGTAATCGCGATCGCCGGCTGGTGGCTGTCGCATCCGTTGCTGGCGGCGATGGGCACACCGGCCGAATCGCTGCCGTTGGCCGAGGCCTACCTGCGCATCATCTTCCTGGCGATGCCAACGCTGTATGCCTTCGCGTTCCTGAGTTCGGCACTGCGCGGCGTCGGTGATTCACGCACGCCGTTCCGCTTCCTGCTGCTCTCGGTGGTGCTGGATATCGGCTTCAACCCGCTGCTGATCTTCGGCATCGGTCCGTTCCCGCAGCTGGGCATCGCCGGCGCGGCCTGGGCCACGCTGATCGCGCAGACACTCTCGCTACTCGGCCTGCTCTGGTACATGCGCAACAAGCGCCACGTGCTGTGGCTGGGCCGCAAGGACATGGCGCTGTTCAAGATCGATGGCGAGATCCTGCGTGCGCTGGTGGTCAAGGGCGTACCGATGGGCCTGCAGATGGTGCTGATCTCGCTGTCGATGATCCTGATGATGACCATGGTCAACAGCTACGGCACCGACACCGCCGCCGCGTATGGCGCCTCGCTGCAGTTGTGGACGTACGTGCAGATGCCGGCGATGGCGATCGGTGCGGCGTGCTCGACCATGGCCGCGCAGAACGTCGGCGCGCAGCGCTGGGACCGCGTGCGTGGCACCGCCCGCAGTGGCGTGCTCTACAACTTCCTGCTGACCGGCGTACTGATCCTGCCGCTGATCCTGCTGGACCGTTACACGCTCGCCCTGTTTCTGCCGGAGGGCAGCCAGGCGCTGGAGGTGGCGCGCCACCTCAACCACATCGCGGTGTGGTCGTTCCTGTTCTTCGGCGTGAACTTCGTGATCTCCGGCGTGGTGCGCTCGACCGGCGCGGTGATTCCGCCGCTGCTGATCCTGGCGGCCTCGCTGTGGGGCATCCGCGTGCCGTTCGCCGAACTGCTGCAGGACCGCTGGGGCGCCGATGCGGTGTGGTGGAGTTTCCCGGTCAGCTCGTTCTGCGCGATGTTGATGTCGCTGGCGTACTACCGCTGGGGCGGCTGGCGCAAGGCGCGCATGCTGCCCAGTCATCACGAAGAACTGGCCGCCCCGGCCGAGGTTCCTGCTTCGCCACCGTCACCGGTGGCGGACCCGAACCCGACCACGCCGCTGCAGCCTGCCCCGGCGGGCAACGCACGGCCGGATTAAGCCGCGCGCCCCTGCAGGAGCGTCTTCCAGGCGGGCAGTGTGTAGCGACGGCGCTGGTAGCGCATCAGCAGCGCCATCAGCACGCCGAACAACAGCCCGGCCATGACAGCACTGCCGATGGTGATACCCAGCGTCAGTGAGCCAAGGTCCAGCACCAGCCACATCAAGGCACGCCACAACACGCCCCACAGCACGCCAAACAGCCCGCCCATCACGAACAGATTGGCACTGAAGCTGGCAAGCAGCGGTGGCGGCACGCGCAGCCCCATGCGCCACAACAGCCGATGCAGCGGCGGTGCGCGCATGCCGGCAGGCACATTGGCGTCAGCCATGGTCTGCAGCGCGTAACGAACATCAGCGGAATAACGGTCCATCTGCTTCTCCATCACGAGGCCATAAACGCAAACGGCCACCCGAAGGTGGCCGTTTGAGGCGACAACCGAAGTTGTCGGCCGGGAATTACTGGGCAGCCTTGGCAGCCAGGCGCGCGGCCTTGGCCTGCGCAGCAGCAGCCAGATCTTCCTTGATGCGGGCAGCCTTGCCTTCCAGACCACGCAGGTAGTACAGCTTGCCGGCGCGGACCTTGCCACGACGCTTCACTTCGACCGAGTCGATGATGGCGCTGTGGGTCTGGAAGACGCGCTCGACGCCGTAGCCGTGCGAGATCTTGCGGACGGTGAACGCGGAGTTCAGGCCGGCGTTCTTGGTGCCGATGACGACGCCTTCGTAAGCCTGCACGCGCTCACGGTTGCCTTCCTTCACCTTCACGTTGACGACGACGGTGTCACCCTGGCTGAACTTCGGCAGCTCGCGGGTGATCTGGGCGGATTCGAAGTCCGAGAGGATGGATTTGTTCAGCTTGCTCATGGGTGCACCGATAGTGTTCGGGTGATCGTGTCGTTCGACAACGTGGGCTCATGCAGTCACCGGACTGTGCTGCACGTTTTTTGTAGGGGTTCCTGCCAACAGACCCCAAAAGGCCGATGGCAATCCCGAATTGTAAACAAGATCCCGACCCCGCGCTAGGGGGTTGGATCCTTGGCAAGGGCCTGCCGTGCCTGCTCCAGCAGGAGGCGGTCGGCCTTGGACAACTGGCCTTCGTCGAGCAGATCCGGCCGCCGCAGCGCGGTGCGCAGCAACGACTGCTGCCGGCGCCAGCGGGCGATGGCGGCATGGTTGCCCGAGCGCAGCACGTCCGGGACCGTGCCCCATTCATGCTGGGCCGGATGGCTGTAATGCGGGCAGTCCAGCAGCCCCTGCGGGCCTTCGAAACTGTCCTGGGCGGCCGATTCGGCATCGCCGAGGGCCCCGTCCTGCAGGCGGGTCACCGCATCGACGATCACCGCCGCGCCCAGCTCACCGCCGGACAGGACGTAATCACCGAGGGAGATTTCCTCGGTGACCTCGGCCTCGAGGAAGCGCTCGTCGATGCCCTCATAACGGCCGCAGAGCAGGATCATGCGCGGCAGTGCCGCCAGTTCCCGGACCTTGGCCTGGGTCAACGGCGTGCCCTGGGGGCTGAGGTAGATCACCGGCGCGGGCGCCGGATCGGCGGCTTTCGCGGCCGCCAGACAGGCCCGCAGCGGCTCGATCAGCATGACCATGCCCGGGCCACCCCCGAATGGACGGTCGTCCACCCGGCGGTAGTTGCCTTCGGCATAGTCACGCGGATTCCAGCCGTGCAGGTCCAGCAGACCGCGCTCGGCCGCACGGCCGACCACGCCCAGCGCGGCCGACTGCGCCATGAACTCGGGGAACAACGTGACGACGTCGATGCGCATCCGGTTTAGAACTCCGGATCCCAATCGACCACGATCAGGTTGGCCTCGAAATCCACCGAGACGACGAAGTCGGGCTGCACGAACGGAATCATCCGCTCACGGTCGCCCTGCACTACGAGCACGTCGTTGGAGCCGGTCGAGAACAGGTGGGAAGCCCGCCCAAGTTCGACACCCTCGACGGTACGCACCTGCAGGCCCTCCAGATCGACCCAGTAATACTCATCGGGCTTCGGGGGCGGCAGCGCGCTGCGCGCGACATAGACTTCGGTCCCGTACATCGCCTCGACCACATCGCGGTCGGTGATGTCGGGAAACACGGCAACCAGATGCTTGCCGGACTGACGTCCGCGTGCACCGGTGAGCGTGCTCTCCTGGCCGGCGGGGGTCCGCAGGATCCAGGGCTGATAATGGAAAATGGCGGTACGCGGCTCGGTCCAGGACTCGAGCTTGATCTCGCCTCGCACACCAAAAGCGCCGACAATCCTGCCCAGCAGGATGCGGCGCTCGGTATCTTTCATCTGTATAGACCGATGGGCCGCGGCAGGCGCGGCCCTTCAGGATCAGGCCGCGGAGGCCTGGGCCTTGGTCGCTTCCTTGTACAGGTTGCGAACCTTGTCGGTCATCTGGGCGCCGTTGGCGACCCACTTGTCGACCAGCGGCAGGTCCAGCACGATGCGGGACTCGGCACCCTGGGCAACCGGGTTGTAGTAACCGACGCGCTCGATGTTGCGGCCATCACGGGCGCTGCGCGAGTCGGTCACGATGATGTGGTAGAACGGACGCTTCTTGGCGCCGCCGCGGGTCAGTCGAATCTTGACCATGGTGTTGTTTCCTCAATTGCCCAGTCGCCAGGATGGCGCGGTAAGCCGGCGATTATAGCGGCGGCCTCCGGTCATTCCAAGCCTGTGAAGACCGGGAAAGCTGAACAGGGCCGACCGTTCAGGCCGTTCAGGCCACCAATGGGTGCCAGCGTGCCTCGGCCAGCACCTGCCGGGCCTTCGCGCACAGGGCTGCCGAGTTCGCCAGCACGACCCCATCGATCTCCGCGATCGGCCAGGTGCCGGCGGCGTTGCAGGCGACGGCGGCATCGAATCCGGCCAGGTCTGCGGCTGCCACCGGCCGCACCTGCTGGTCATCACCCCACCCTGCCTGCAGCAGGCGCTCATGGGTGCCGCGCAAGGCAGGCGCCTGCGGCCAGATCAGCGTGCTTCCCGAGGCGAAGGCGATGTTCCAGGTGGTGCCTTCGCTGACCAAGCCGTCGTCGTCAACGAACAGCGCATCGTCCACCCCGGCCTGCAACGCCGCCCGGCGATGCTGGAACAGCGCAAACGTGCCGGCATGCTTCACGTGCGGCAGCTCGCGCTGATAGCGCACCGTCTGCAGCCGCCGCGCTGTCGCCGGCAGATCGACCGGTGGCGCGACGGCCACCAGCACATCGACGGTGACGGGCTGCAGCGGCCGCCGGAAATCGAACTGGCGCGAAAACACGCTCACCCGCAGCGACGCATCGCCAACGCCCTCGGCCTGCAGCGCGTCGCGCATCCAGGCCCGCACCTGCAGCGGATCCAGCGCGGTGCCGAACAGTTCCACCGTGCCCTCCTGCAGGCGCTGCAGATGCAGATCCAGCCCCTGCACCGCGCCATTGCGCACCTGCAGCGAGGTGAAATGACCGTAATTGGTCAGTGCGCCGGCAAGATCATCGGTACTGGCAATGCGGCCATTGCAGTACAGCGTCATCCGAGCAACGCCTTCGCATCAGCCCACATCTGTTGCAGCACCTCGGCCGCCGGGCGCGCCGGGGCCATCCACGCGGACTGCCCCGCCCAGGCCTGCATTGCATCGAAATTGTTGTCCCGGCCCGCCTGCGCGCGCATCGGCGCGGTCAGCCCGCGCTGCACCGGATACGGCCGCGGCGGTGGTGCATCAGCAGACGCCGCGGCGCGCACATACGCGGTGGCCAGCCCACGGCCGAGGCGACCACTGAAGGCGCGCGTCGGCCAGGTGTCTTCCGGCTCGGCGATCGCCAATGCCTGCGACCATGCCGGACTCAGACGGCACTCCGGGGTGCGCAGGAACGCGGTGCCCACCTGCACCGCACTCGCACCGAGCGTCAGGGCGGCCGAGATGCCGCGCCCATCGGCGATGCCGCCGGCCGCAATGACCGGGATATCCAGATGATCGGCCAGCCGCGGCAGCAGCGCGAACAATCCGACCAGTTGGCGCTCGGCCGCGTCCGGATCGAATGCGCCGCGATGGCCGCCCGCCTCGAAGCCCTGCGCGACCACGGCATCGGCGCCGGCCACCTGCGCGGCCCGCGCTTCGGCCAAGGTCGTGGCACAGGCGATCCACGCAATGCCCACGTCCTTCAGGCGCTGCACCTGTGCCGCCGAGAGCACGCCCATGATGGTGGAGGCCACCGCCGGGCGCGCTTCGATCAAGGCATCGAACTGCGCGTCGAAATCGGCCGGCCCGGCATCGGCCGCGCTGGCCGGCACGTCCGGGCCCCACTGCGCCAGAAAGCGGCGTGTCGCCGCTTCAGCATCGGCATCGCGTGACGGCAGCGGGTCGGGTATCCACACGTTGACCTGCGCCGGCCCTGCGGACTGCGCACGGAAATCGGTCATCCATGCCACGATGTCCTGCGGCTGGGACAGCACCGCGCCCATCGCGCCCATGCTGCCGGCATTGGCCAGCGCGGCCGACAGCGGTACGGGGCAGGCGCCGGCCATCGGCGCGAGCAGGATCGGGGCCTGCAAGGCAAAACGCCGACAGAAGCTGTCGGCGCGTTCGAGAAGCGGGGAAACACTCACGCTCGGCGCACCTGGGGAAGGAGACGGTGCCAGCATACGCCGCACCGCCCCTGCCCGGAATGCGCGTGCGCAGGACTCAGCGGAACGGCATGCCGCCGCGGCCGCCCATGGCGCCCATCATCCCCTTCATGCTGCGCATCATGCCCTTCATGCCGCCGCCGGCCATCTTGCTCATCATCTTTTCCATCTGCTGGAACTGCTTCATGAGCTTGTTGACGTCGGCCGGGGTCAGGCCGGAACCGCGCGCGATACGGGCACGGCGCGAGCCGTTGAGCAGGCCCGGGTTGCGGCGCTCCTTCTTGGTCATCGAGTTGATGATCGCGATCATGCGCGGCACGTCCTTGCCCTGGCTGACCTGCTGCTTGAGGTGATCCGGGATCTGGCCCAGGCCCGGCAGCTTGTCCATCAGGCCACCGATGCCGCCCATGTTCTGCATCTGCTCGAGCTGGTCACGCATGTCGTTCAGATCGAACTTCTTGCCCTTGGCGACCTTCTCGGCCAGCTTCTGGGCCTTGTCCTTGTCGACCTGTTGCTCGACCTGCTCCACCAGCGACAGCACGTCGCCCATGTCCAGGATGCGGCTGGCGATACGATCCGGGTGGAACACATCCAGGCCGTCCGGCTTCTCGCTGACACCGACGAACTTGATCGGCTTGCCGGTGATGTAACGCACGCTCAGCGCGGCACCGCCGCGGGCGTCACCGTCGGTCTTGGTCAGCACCACGCCGGTCAGCGGCAGCGCATCGCCGAAGGCCTTGGCGGTATTGGCGGCATCCTGACCGGTCATGGCATCGACCACGAACAGCGTTTCGGCCGGGTTGACCGCAGCGTGCAGCGCCTTGATCTCGGCCATCATCGCTTCGTCGATGGCCAGGCGACCGGCGGTATCGACGATCAGCACATCCACGAACGACTTGCGCGCGTCATCGATCGCGGCGCGGACGATGGCTTCCGGCTTCTGGTCGGCGGTGGAGGGGAAGAACAGCACACCGACCTGGTCAGCCAACGTCTTGAGCTGCTCGATCGCGGCCGGACGGTAGACGTCGGCCGAGACCACCATCACCTTCTTCTTGCGCTTTTCCTTGAGGTGCTTGGCCAGCTTGCCCACCGTGGTGGTCTTGCCCGCACCCTGCAGGCCGGCCATCAGGATGATCGCCGGCGCCGGCACGTTGAGGTTCAGGTCCGAGGCGGCCGAGCCCATGACCGCAGTCAGCTCATCCCGCACGATCTTGATCAGCGCCTGGCCCGGGGTCAGCGACTTGAGCACTTCCTGGCCGACCGCGCGCACCTTGATGCGCTCGACCAGCGCCTGCACCACCGGCAGCGCCACGTCGGCTTCAAGCAGCGCGATGCGGACTTCGCGGGTGGCCTCGCGGATGTTTTCCTCGGTCAGGCGACCGCGGCCGCGCAGCCGCTCGATGGTGCCGGAGAGGCGCTGGGTCAGGGACTCGAACATGGAAGCGACCTGTTCAGAACAAAAGACAATGAGACCGCCAGTATAACGGTTCCGCCCCGGCTCCCGGACTGGCCCTGACAGCGGCGCTGCGGGCATCGCCAGCACCCCGGGGGTATGCGAAACTGACACGATGACAATCGTTCTCATCGCGACCCTGCTGTACCTGACCGCGACCGGCCTGCTGGTGCGCGCGGTCGTCCGCGATGATGCGGTGACCTCGCCGGCCTGGCTGTGGCCAGCATTGCCGGCCATGTTGCTGCACGGCGGTTATCACGTGCTGGTGGCGATGCGTACCAGCGGCGGGCCGGACATGCACTTCTTCGCCGCGCTGTCGCTGGTCGGCCTGGGCATGGCGTGGCTGACCTCGCTGGTCGCCGCGCGCGGGCGCATGGCAGCGCTTGGGGTGCTGGTGTTCCCGATGGCGGCAGCGGTGCTGTGGATCTACCACGGCTACGGCCACGAGCCGAGCAAACCGCTGGGCTGGCAACTGGCCACCCACGCGTGGATGGCCCTGCTCGCCTACGCCACCCTGAGCGTGGCCGCCTTGCTGGCGATCATGCTGTGGCTGCAGGAGCGTGCCCTGCGCCGCCGTGACTTCCGCCCATGGCTGCGCGCCCTGCCCCCGCTGGCGGACCTGGAAGCCCTGCTGTTCCGCGTGATCGCGGTTGGCTTCGCGCTGTTGACGCTGACGCTGGTCACCGGGGTGCTGTTCGTCGATGACCTGCTGGCCCAGAAGCTGGTGCACAAGACGGTGCTCAGCATCCTGTCCTGGATCGTGTTCGGCACGCTGCTCATCGGCCGCCGCCGCTATGGCTGGCGCGGTGCGAAGGCGGTGCATTGGACCCTCACCGCGATGGCGCTGCTGCTGCTGGCCTTCTTCGGCAGCCAGTTCGTGATCGAACTGGTGTTCGGACGCACGCGATAGCGGCGTGCCGACCAACGGTCGGCACCGACCCGCACCTCGCAGGGGAGCTGCCGACTATTGGCCGGCACCAACCCGCTATCCGCTGATTACAACCCGTACCGCTCGATTGCGTCCAGATGCGGCTGCCGGTCCTGGTCGCAGGCCTCGGCCAGGCGCAGCCAGCAGTGCGGGTGCGCCCACTCCGCCGTCACCTGCTGCAGGAAGCGATGCAGTGCCAGCGGTGCGTGATCCTGCGGCTGGGCGACCGTGAACAGCAGCCCCGGCAGCGTCCCGCCTTCGGCATCCGGATCGGTCACGGTGTAATCCGCACGGCTGTGCGACCACACCTTCCAGCCCTGCGCCTCGGCCGCTTGCACCAGCGCGTTCCATGCCGCCTCGCCCGGGTGCGCGCCGTCGACCAGCCAACTGCGTGCGAATCCACCCCGCTCCAGCACGTGCACCTGCGCATAGGTCGGAATGAAGTGCTCGCGCTCGGCTTCATCTTCCGGTGCGGGGTGCACCAGGCCGGCGTCGAACACCACCCAGTCACCCACCTGCTGCGCGCGGTTGGCCGGTGCGTTCTCGACGATGCGCGCGGTTACCGGCCCGCTGCGGCGGGCGTAGTACTCCACCGGCTCGCCGCCGTCTTCGCTGCGGATGATCACCCAGCCCCAGGGCTCTTCGACCACGCCGTGCTGGCTGGACAGTTCCATGCCGATCGCGGCCGCCGAGCGGCGCACCGCCTCCCAGTCGCCTGCCGCACTCGCCGCACTCATGTGGTCCCAGTGCGCGGCATTCGGCTCCTCCAGCGTCTCCACCAGCTGCGCGTAGCAGGCCTGCGCATCGCTGAAGCGGCCGGTCTCCATGTACATGCGGGCAAGCGTCCCGCGTGCGCCGTTCGAGCCTGGCGACAAGGCCAGCAATGCCTGCGCGGCCTGTTCCAGCGCCGGCCAGTCGGACGCACGCCGTGCACGCTGCACCTCGCACCAGTGCGCGAACACCGGCACGCTGTCGCGATAGGTCGCGGCCAGCCTGCGCAGGCCATCATCATCGCCCTGCTCGGTCAGCCAACGCATCAGGGTGTAGGCCGCCGCGCCATCTTCCTGCGCGTGGCCGCGCACGAAGTCCCACAGCAGCGCCATGGCTTCGGTGGTTGCGCCGCAGGCGTGCAGTGCCGAGGCAGCGACCTCGGCCAGCGTGCCGTCGTCGGGCTGCTCGGCGTGCGCCTGCAGCAGCCACTGCGCTTCACGCTCGGGATCGCGCGACTGGTGCTGTTCGCCCTGCGCGTGCAGCCACGCCAGCAGTTCATCGGCAGGCACCGGCAGCGGTGCCATCTCCGGCAGCGCCTCGATCCGTGCCGCCAATCCCGCCACCATCGCAGCTGCCCCACGATCCTGCCGCAGCTGCGCCAGATGGGTCCGGGCCAGACCGAGCTGGCGCTGCGCCACCCAGCGCGCGCCACGTTGCAGGGCCAGCTCGACGCTCAATGCAGCGATCTCGATCACCAAACGATGCGCACCGACCGCGGCGAAGTGCTCGATGATGGTGTTGAAGCGCGTGCCCAGATCCCAGGTATTGCGCGCACCATCGCGGCTGCACAGTGTGGACGCAGTATTGGCCCACAACCGCCAGTGGTTCGGCGTCAATTCGCTCCATGGCACCAGCTGCTGCAGTGCCTCTTCATCACGCCCCAGCTGGGCCAGCGCCCAGGCCTTGGAGAGCCGGCGCGGTACCGTGCAGTTGGCCGGCTCGTACTCGCCTGCAGCGGCTACTTCGGCCTCGCGCTGCTCGATCAGTGCCAGCGCCTCCTCCGCACGGCCGCTGGCCAGCAGTATCTTGATCTGCATTTCCGGGAAGCTGTCGAACACCTCCTTGCCACGCGCCTGGATCGCCGCCGCCTGCACCTGCAGGTACGCCAGCGCGTCCTGGCCACGGCCATCGTCCAGCAGCGCGTCCGCCTTCTCGCAGCTCAGGCACTGGAAGCAGGCCCAGCTCGGGTCGATGCGGCCCAGCGTCTCGTCACAGACCTCGATGCGCTCGGGCACCCAGCCCGGACCATCGATGTTGCCGTAGCAGGCGGCAAGATCCTGGGTGACGCAGATCGACTGCGGGCAGTCCAGGGTATCGGCACGGTGTGCGCGCTCGAACAGCGCCACCGAGACGCCCAGTGCGCTTTCACCTTCCATGCGGTTGCCGACGCGGTTGCGCAGCGCCCAGTGGCCGACGTAGACGTCGACCCAGGGGTTCTCCAATGCCTTGCCCAGCGCGCGCGCTTCGGGCAGCAGGGCATCGACGCGGTCGACCTGCAGTTCACTGACTTCATCGGCAAGGCGGGTCAGCAGGTGGGCGTTCTGTGCCTGCCCGGCCTGACGCAGGTCTTCCTGCAGTTTTTCAACCCAGTTCCAGATATCCATGGGGGTAATGCTCCTGTCTAGCGAAGGCTGGATGAGAGGGGGCGGTGCTCAGCGCAGCATCTGCTGCAGAGCACCGGCAATATCGGTAAATGCACCATTGAGATCGGGGCCCGGCGTCGCCGCATTCCGCTGCAACGGCCGGCCCTGTGCGGACACGATGATCTTCAGCGAGCGCAGCAGGCGCGCGGCCGAGGCGGCCTGCGGGTGGCCATCGCGCTGGGCCTGCAGCAATGACTGCACCGCTGGATTGTCCAGGTTGAGGTAGAGCCGCGACGGCGCACGCGCCTCGATGCGGGCGGTGAACTGGCGCGCCAGCCGCAGGGCGGCCATCGAGACGCGCTTGTCGTTCTCGTCGTCTTCCAGGCGCTGCTTCAGCTCGGCTTCGCGGTCGGGCACCACCACCACCGGCAGCGCCTCGGGGCTGAACCGCGCCGGCAGCAACTGTTCGCCATCGCCCAGGTGTTCACGCAACCAGGCCAGCTGCGCATCGTCAAGGCTGTCGTCAGTGCGGAACAGTGCGCGATTGCCCTGCTCGGTACCCAGTTCGACCAGGCGCAGGCCCTTGGCCTGGGCCCAGCGGCGAAGGAATGGCACCACCGCATAGCGATGGCCATGCGCGACCGGCACGCCCATCGCACGGAACAGCATTTCCTCGAAGCCGCCACCGTTGTCGAGGATCACATGCACCGCGCCGCGCGACGGCAATGCGCTGGCGGGCAGGTCACCCTGCGAGGTCGGCACGCGTACATGCTCCAGCAGCAGATCGAACAGGCGCTCATCGCACAGGGCCGCGCCCAGCAGGGCTTCATTGTGCCGGCTGAGCACGCGCCGCCAGGCTTCGGGCTGCTGGCGTGCGACATCGGCCAGCCCATCGATCAGCGCTTCGAGCAGGGCGTGCTGCACGGCGCGGTAGTGATCATCACGCTGCAGGTCCTCGCGGCTGGCGGTCGGGGTCAGCTTCGACGACTCGATCACCCCGCCGATGAAACCGGCCCACGGCGGCAAAAGGTCGCGCGCATCGTCGTCCAGCAGCATGCCGCGCACGAACACCGACAGGTTGCGGTTGTCGCTGGTGCCGTAGGTGGCACCGTCCTGCACCCAGAGCATGCCGACGGCGTCGCTGCTGCCATCGGACTGCAGCGGCATCGTCACGATGGGCTCGAAATCGTGTTCGAAACGCGCAGCGAACTGCAGCGCCTGCCGGCGTGCCTGCACCGGATGCAGCGCGACATCACCCTGCCCGCGCCACGGCGGCGGTTCGGGGTTGATGGCCTCGGCGGCAGCGCCGATGAAGATCGGTTCGGACAGCAGCGCGCAGTAGCGGCCAAGCACCTCGTGCAGGCGCGCTTCGTTGGCCAGCGGCAGGAAGTCCGGATGCAGTTCCAGCTCGACCTCGGTGCCGATGGCCCGTGCCGGCACGTCGCTGACGGTGTACTGCTCGGCGTTGCTGGACACGTACAGGTGGCCCAGCTCCGGCGCCTGGTAGGAGGTGGTGCGCACGCTGACACGGCGCGCCAGCACGAAGGCCGACAGGAAGCCCAGGCCGAACATGCCGATCAGGCCGTCATTGTCCTCGCCCTCCTGGCGCAGGCCCCGGGTGTAACCGACGCCGACCGTGGCCAGGTAATCGTGGATTTCCTGCCGGGTCAGGCCGGCACCGGTGTCGGTGATGCGCAGCACCCCGGCGGCGGCGTCGACCTGCACGTCGATGCGCGATACGCACTGCATGCCGGGCTGCTCGATACGGCGGCGGATGATCGAATCGTGCGCGTTCTGCACCAGTTCGCGCAGCGCCACCATCGGGGTGGAATACAGGTGCTTGCCCAGCACCGTCATCAGTCCATTGAGATCGACCCCGGCGCGGCGGATTTCGGCAGCGGGGGTGCTGAACATCGGGTCCTGCATGTAATCGATTACTCCTTGCCACGGAAAAGCGCCGGAGGGCGCCTTCGTCGAGCCGGGAAAACTAGCACAGGCTGGCTGACCGATGCCGCACTCGTCCTGTGCGGCAACCGCGCCCGGGCCCGGTCCCGTTCACAGCGCGTCGATCGCCTCCGACAACCGCTCCACCGCGATCACCTCCATGCCCTTCACGCTGCCGGTCTTCGGCGCATTCGCCTTGGGCACGATCGCGCGCTTGAAACCATGCGTGGCCGCCTCGCGCAGGCGGTCTTCACCGTTGGGCACGGGGCGGATCTCGCCGGACAGGCCCACCTCGCCAAACGCGATGGTCTTCTCGGCCAGCGGCCGGTCCTGCAGCGAGGACAGCACGGCCAGCAGCACCGGCAGATCGGCGGCCGTCTCCTGCACGCGGATGCCGCCCACCACATTGACGAACACATCCTGGTCGCCCACCAGCACACCGCCATGACGGTGCAGCACCGCCAGCAGCATCGCCAGGCGGTTCTGCTCCAGGCCCACCGCCACCCGGCGCGGGTTGGACAGCGGCGAGGCGTCGACCAGCGCCTGGACTTCCACCAGCAACGGGCGCGTTCCCTCGCGGGTGACCATCACGCAGCTGCCGGGCTGCTGGGTGCTGCCGCCGGAGAGGAAGATCGCCGAGGGATTGGAGACCTCTTTGAGGCCCTTCTCGCCCATCGCGAACACACCCAGCTCGTTGACCGCGCCGAAGCGGTTCTTGAACGCCCGCAGCAGGCGGAAACGGCTGCCGCTCTCACCTTCGAAGTACAGCACTGCATCGACCATGTGCTCGAGCACACGCGGGCCGGCAATGCCGCCCTCCTTGGTGACGTGACCGACCAGGAACACGGCAGTGCCGGTTTCCTTGGCAAAGCGCACCAGACGCGCGGCGCTCTCACGCACCTGGCTCACCGAGCCCGGGGCGGCGGTCAGCGATTCGGTCCACAGCGTCTGCACGGAGTCGGCCACGATCAGCCGCGGCTTGGCCACGCTGGCATGCTGCAGGATCGCCTCGACCTGGGTTTCGGCCAATGCGTTGACGTTGTCCAGCGGCAGATCCAGCCGCACGGCACGGCCAGCGACCTGCGAGAGCGATTCCTCACCGGTGATGTACAGCACCGGCAGGCTGGCGGCCATCTTCGCCACGGCCTGCAGCAGCAGGGTGGACTTGCCGATGCCGGGATCGCCACCCACCAGCACCACCGCACCTTCGACCAGGCCACCGCCGAGCACGCGGTCGAACTCGCCGATACCGGTACTCACCCGCAGGTGCTCGGTCTGCTGCACGTCCTTGAGCGCCATGATCTTGGGCGCATCCACTTTTCCGGCCCAGCCGGAGCGGCGCGACGCCGGGGATGACTTGGCGGGCGTGGCGCTTTCCAGCGTGATCTCGCTCAGCGTGTTCCAGACCCCGCACTCGGTGCACTGACCCTGCCACTTGCTGTATTCGGCGCCACATTCACTGCAGACGTAAGCGGTGAGTCGCTTGGCCATGTCTACTTCCGCTTCAGAATCGATGCGGCAGGATAGCCGAGCCGCGTCGCAGCAACCGAGACGCCCTGCGCCCCAGCCCCTCAAGAATCCGGCCACAGTGCCGATACTCCGGCGGGCCACTACCTTTTCCTTCAACTTTCCAGGCTTCTCCATGACCGGCACCTACAGCCAGAGTCTTGTCGTGTTCTCGCTGCTGGTTGCCATCCTCGCCTCTTACACCGCGCTGGACATGGCCGGCCGATTGGCCAGTACCCAGGGGCGGGTCGCCCGCTGGTGGCTGGCCGGTGGTGCCACCGCGATGGGCCTGGGCGTGTGGTCCATGCACTTCATCGGCATGCTGGCCTTCCATCTGCCGATCCCGGTGGGCTATGACCTGGCGATCACCCTGTACTCGCTGGCGGTCTCGGTCGGTGCCTCGGCCTACGCGCTGTGGCTGGTCTCGCGCGCGGAGCTGCCCTGGTCACGCCTGTGCGCCGGCGCGGTCCTGATGGGCCTCGGCATCGCCACCATGCACTATCTGGGCATGAGTGCCCTGCAGATGCAGCCGGGCATCGACTACAACCCGGTCTGGTTCGCCGCCTCCGTCCTGATCGCCATCGGCGCGGCCGGCGCGGCACTGTGGATCGCCTTCCGGCTGCGCCTGGAGCAGCGGCGACCCTTCCTGCTGCGCGGCCTGGCCTCGCTGGTGATGGGCCTGGCAATCGTCGGCATGCACTACACCGGCATGGCCGCGGCCAACTTCCCCGAGGGCGCGGTCTGCGGTGCGGCGTTCGGCGAAGGCATCGATGCCAAATGGCTGGCCGTGCTGGTCATCGTTACCACCTTGGGCACGCTGGGCATCGCGCTGATCTCCTCGGTGTTCGATCGGCAGATGCGCACCCGTACCGGCCTGCTGGCTGACTCGCTGGCGCAGGCCAATGAAAAGCTGCTGCAGGCGGCCCTGCACGACCCACTGACCCAGTTGCCCAACCGCATGCTGCTGCAGGACCGCATCGAGCAGGCCATCGAGAAAGCGCGCCGCCGACAGTTCAGCTTCGCGGTGATGTTCTGTGATCTGGATGGCTTCAAGACGATCAACGATGCCTACGGCCATCAGCTCGGCGACAAGCTGCTGATCCAGGTCAGTGAACGGGTGTCGGCGCTGCTGCGCGCGCAGGACACCTTCGCCCGGCTGGGCGGGGATGAGTTCGTCATCGTGTTCCAGATCGACGACCCCGAAGACGCCGCCGTGGTCGCCGAACGGATCATCGCCTGCGTGGCCGAGCCGTTCGAGATCGATGCACTGGAACTGCAGGTCAGCGCCAGCCTGGGCATCGCGCTGTACCCGGCCGATGCCACCACCGAGCGCGACCTGATGGCCCACGCCGACGCCGCGATGTACCACACCAAGGATTCGGGCCGGAACGGCTATACCTTCTTCACCCAGTCGCTCAACGTCAGCGCGAACCGCCAGCTGAAACTGCTGCAGGAACTGCGCAAGGCGATCAGCCGCGATGAGCTGGTGCTGCACTACCAGCCCAAGTTCCAGGCCAATGGTGAATCCCTGATCGGCGCCGAAGCGCTGGTGCGCTGGCAGCACCCCGAGCTGGGGCTGCTCTCGCCCGACGCCTTCATTCCCATCGCCGAGCGCAGCGGGCTGATCCTCGCGCTCGGCGAGTGGGTACTCGACCACGCCTGCCGCCAGCTGCGCCAGTGGCACGATGCCGGGAATCCCGAGTGGACCATGGCGGTGAATCTGTCGCCGTTGCAGTTCGGTTCCAGCACGCTGCTCGATACGGTGCGCCGTACCCTGGATCGCCATGGCCTGGATCCGAAACGACTCACCCTGGAAGTGACCGAAACCACGGCGATGAAGGACGTCGATGCCAGCCTGCTGATCCTGCACGGCCTGACCGCGATGGGCGTGAACATCTCCATCGACGATTTCGGCACGGGTTACTCCAGCCTGCTCTACCTCAAGCGCATGCCGGCCACCGAGCTGAAGATCGACCGTGCGTTCGTGCGTGATCTGGAAGACAACGCCGAAGATGCCGCCATCGTCTCGTCGATCATCGCGCTGGGCCGTTCGCTGCAGTTGCAGATCGTCGCCGAAGGCGTGGAGACGGCTGGCCAACGCCAGTACCTGAGCGACATGGGCTGCGATCAGCTGCAGGGGTATCACCTGGGCCGGCCGGTGGATGCGACGGAGTTCATGCGGTTGGCTAAGGCGGCGTAACGCGCGGCTTGGCGCCTCGGTTCCGGTAGCCGCGGCGGGACTCGGCTTCTCATACGGATGCGAGGGCGAACCAAACAGAAAGGCCGCCCGAGGGCGGCCTTTCTGCGTGTGGCAACGTCGCGAAGACGTCAGTGCATCATGTGCACGTTCATGTTGTGCATGACCCACAGCGAACCGGCAACGATGATGCCGATCACCACGACGGTGAAGGCCGCCGCGCTGACGTTCCAGCGCTGTTCCGACGAACGGTCCAGGTGCAGGAAGAACACCAGGTGCACCAGGATCTGCAGCACCGCCGCAACGACGATGATGACGCCGGTGGTGAAGCGCGGCAGGTCGCCATGCATGACCGCCCAGAACGGGATGATGGTCAGCACCGCGGCCAGCAGGAAGCCGATCAGGTAGGACTTGACGCTGCCGTGGCTTTCGCCGGCGGCACCGTGGCCATGATCGTGTGCGTGATTGTCATGTGCGGCCATTACAGCGCTCCATTCAGATAGACGACGGAGAACACGCCGATCCAGATCAGATCCAGGAAGTGCCAGAACAGGCTCAGGCACGCCATGCGGGTCTTGTTGGTCTGGGTCAGGCCGTTCTGCTTGATCTGGATGAACATGATCAGCAGCCACAGCAGACCCGCGGTCACGTGCAGACCGTGCGTACCGACCAGCGCGAAGAACGCCGACAGGAAGGCACTGTGGTCCGGACCGTAACCCTGGTGGATCAGGTGGTTGAACTCCCACACTTCCATGCACATGAAGCCGAAGCCCAGCAGCCAGGTCAGTGCAAGCCATGCGTACATCTGGCCCACCTTCTGCTTGTGCATGGCGATCATGCCCAGGCCGAAGGTCAGCGAGGAGACCAGCAGCAGCGTGGTTTCCCAGGCGACGAAGGACAGTTCGAACAGGTCCTTCGGGCCGGGGCCACCATCGGTGCCGCCGGACAGCACGATGTAGGTCGCAAACAGGGTGGCGAAGATGAGGCAATCGCTCATCAGGTACACCCAGAAACCGAAGACGGTATTGCCGCCGGTGTCGTGGTGTTCGTGGTCGTCATGGCCGTGGGCCGCCGCGTGCGCGGCGTGCCCAGGGTTCATGGTGTTGGGGATAGTGGTGCTCATGCCTTCAGCTCCGATTTCACCAGGCCCTGCGCCACCAGGTGGCGACGGTGCTCATTTTCGATCCGCTCCACTTCGGCGGCCGGCACGTAGTAATCCACGTCCTTGTCGAAGGTGCGCCAGATGAAGGTGCCGATCATGCCGACCAGACCCACGATGGCCAGCCACCAGATGTGCCAGATCATCGCAAAGCCGAACACCAGGCTGAAGGCGCCGATCACCACACCGGTGCCGGTGTTGCGCGGCATGTGGATGTCGGTGTACTTGGCCGGGCGTTCCCACGCCTCACCACGCTGCTTGCGCTCCCAGAACTCGTCCAGTTCGTTGACGCGCGGCAGCGAGCCGAAGTTGTAGAACGACGGCGGCGAAGAGGTTTCCCACTCCAGCGTACGGGCGTCCCACGGATCGCCGGTCAGGTCGGCGGTCTTCTTGCGGTCGCGGATCGACACGGCGATCTGGATCACCTGGCACAGGATGCCGGCGCCGATGATGAAGGCACCGCACATGGCGATGATCAGCAGCGGCTGGTATTCCAGGTTCGGGTAGCTCTGCATGCGGCGGGTCATGCCCATGAAGCCCAGGATGTACAGCGGCATGAACGCGACATAGAAGCCGATGAACCAGCACCAGAACGCGCGCTTGCCCCAGGTTTCATTGAGGCGGAAGCCGAACATCTTCGGCCACCAGTAGGTGATGCCGGCGAACATGCCGAACACCACGCCGCCGATGATCACGTTGTGGAAGTGGGCGATCAGGAACAGGCTGTTGTGCAGCACGAAATCGATGGCCGGGATCGCCAGCATCACGCCGGTCATGCCGCCGATGGTGAAGGTGACCATGAAGCCGATCGTCCACAGCACCGGGGTCGTGAACTGCACGCGACCGCGGAACATGGTGAACAGCCAGTTGAAGATCTTCACGCCGGTCGGGATCGAGATGATCATCGTCGTGATGCCGAAGAAGGCATTGACGTTGGCACCCGAGCCCATGGTGAAGAAGTGGTGCAGCCACACGATGAACGACAGCACGCCGATGCAGGCGGTGGCGTAGACCATGCCCTTGTAACCGAACAGCGCCTTGCGCGAGAAGGTCGCGATGACCTCGGAGAACACGCCGAAGGCCGGCAGGACCAGGATATAGACTTCCGGGTGACCCCAGATCCAGATCAGGTTGATGTACAGCATGGCGTTGCCGCCACCATCATTGGTGAAGAAGTGCGTGCCCAGGTAACGGTCCAGGGTCAGCAGCACCAGGGTGATGGTCAGCACCGGGAAGGCGGCGATGATCAGCACGTTGGTGACCAGCGCGGTCCAGGTGAACACCGGCATCTGCATCAGCTTCATGCCGGGGGTACGCATCTTCAGGATGGTGATGAAGAAGTTGATGCCGCTCAGCGTGGTACCCAGGCCTGCCACCTGCAGGCCCCAGATGTAGTAATCGACACCTACCCCTGGGCTGTATTCCTTGCCTGACAACGGCGGGAAGGCCAGCCAGCCGGTCTGCGCGAACTCACCGACACCCAGCGAGATCATCACCAGGCCCGCGCCCGCCACGAACAGCCAGAAGCTGAGCGAGTTGACGAACGGGAAGGCGACGTCGCGTGCGCCGATCTGCAGCGGCACGACAACGTTCATCAGGCCGGTGATCAGCGGCATCGCCACGAAGAAGATCATGATCACGCCATGGGCGGTGAAGATCTGGTCGTAGTGATGGGGCGGCAGGATGCCCTCGTTGCCGCCGGCAGCCATTGCCTGCTGCACACGCATCATGATGGCGTCGGCGAAGCCGCGCAGCAGCATGACGAAGGCGACGACGAGGTACATCACGCCGATCTTCTTGTGGTCGACCGAAGTGAACCACTCTTTCCAGAGATAGCCCCACAGCTTGAACTTGGTGATCAGGGCCAGCACGAGCAGGCCACCGATCCCCGCGCCGATCAGCGTGGTGATGACGATCGGATCGTGTGGGATGTCGGCAAAGGTCAGTTTACCCAACGGATTCATGGTCATTCTCCCGAGCCGCCGTGACCGGCGTGACCGGCTGCGGCGTGCTCGTCTGAAGTGTGTGCGGCGTCCGCGGCAGCGGGCTGGTCGGCATGGACCGGCAGCTTGACGGCTTCGTCCTGGGCTCCGCTCATGGCGTTCATGTCATGGCCTTCATGGCTTTCGCCCTGGGCACCGTCATGCTTCATCGCCTTGTGGTCGTGCTTCATGCCGTAGTGCTGGTTGTCGCCCATGTGCTTGGCGATCACCCAGTCGAACAGGCCGGCTTCAGCGGTGCCGAAGTACGTCACCGGGTGCCAGTCGTGGTTCTTCTCGGCGACCAGCGCAGCGAAGGCGTTCTTGTCCAGGGTCGCGCGTTCGGCACGCACCTTGGTCAGCCACTGCTGGTACTCCGCCTCGGTCACCGAGTGCGCGGAGAAATGCATCTTGCTGAAGCCCGCGCCGCTGTAGTGCGAGGACATGCCCGGGAACTCGCCGGTCTCGTTGGCGATCAGGTGGAGTTTGGTCTCCATGGCCGTCATCGAGTAGATCATGCTGCCCAGGTGCGGGATGAAGAACGCATTCATCACCGAATCGGACGTGATCTTGAAGTTCAGCGGGGTATCGACCGGGAAGGTGATCTCGTTGACGGTGGCGATGTTCTCTTCGGGATAGATGAAGAGCCACTTCCAGTCCAGCGAGATGGCTTCGATCACCACCGGCTTCTTGTCCGAGTCGAGCGGGCGGTAGGGATCCAGCGCGTGCGAGGACCGCCAGGTCAGCACGGCCAGCACCAGCACGATCATGCACGGGATCGACCAGACCACCACTTCGATGGCCGTGGAGTGCGACCACTTGGGCTCATAACGGGCCTTGGTGTTGGTCGCACGGTACTTCCACGCGAAGGTGAGGGTCATGATGATGACCGGCACGACAACCAGCAGCATCAGCACGGTCGCCGTGATGAGCAGGGTCTTCTCGTCGTGGCCGATCTGGCCCTTCGGGTTGAGGATGGCCGAGTTGCAGCCCGTCAGGAACACGGACAACGCAAACAGCAGGCCCGGACGCAGGAAGCGTCCAAGGGGGTTCAACGGAATCATCGGTCGATCCAATTGCGTAGGGAATGCCAGTTCAAGCCCGCCTCCGTCCCAGCCAAAGCCGGTGGTGCCGGTCCAAGGGGACAGGCACGGAGGACGATCATGTCAGCCTTCTAATTTTAGGCCGTCATGCATCATTTAAGAAAGGCATTGACAATGATCCAGCGCAGGAAAGGCCTGTTTTGGGCTGCGACACGTTGTCGCAGTGCCGGGCAATGACCCGATTCGGCAACATTCCGGCGCTTGTATAGACATGAACGAGTCATCCGCGGCCCGTCCGAATCAGGCGGCCAGCACCTGATTCGGACAGGCCGCCCCAGTGGCGAAATCGGCCAGATTGCGCAGCGTGATCGCCGAGATCTCCTGCAGCGCCTCCACCGTGAAGAAGCCCTGGTGCCCGGTCACCAGCACATTGGGGAAGGTCATCAGCCGCTGGAATGCGTCATCGTCGATGATTTCGCCGGACCGGTCCTGGAAGAACAGCCCGCTCTCCTGCTCGTACACATCGATGGCCAGATGGCCAAGGCGGTGCGACTTCAGCGCGCGGATCACCGCATGGGTATCCACCAGCCCACCGCGCGAGGTATTGACCAGCATCGCCCCGGGTTTCATTGCGGCCAGCGAGACATCGTCGATCAGGTGATGGGTCTCCGGCGTCAGCGGGCAGTGCAGCGAAACGACGTCGGAACGGGCGAGCAGCTCATCCAGCGCGACCGATGCGCCGATGGCGACGAAGTCGGGCGATGGAAAGGGATCATGACCCAGCACGGTGCAGCCCATGCCGTTGAAGATGCGCGCCGTGGCCAGGCCGATCTTGCCGGTTCCCACGATCCCGACGGTTTTGCCATGCAGCGTGCGGCCCAGCAGGCCATCAAGCATGAAGTTGCCCTCGCGCACCCGGTTGTAGGCACGGTGGGTCCGGCGGTTGAGCGTCATCACCAGCGCCAGTGCGTGTTCGGCCACCGCCTCCGGCGAATACGCGGGCACGCGGGCCACGAACAGGCCCAACTGTCCCGCCGCCGCCAGGTCGACATTATTGAAGCCGGCGCAGCGCAGCAGGACCGCGCGCACGCCCAGGGCCTGCAGCGCCTGCAGGACCGTGGCATCCAGCCGGTCATTCACGAACACGCAGACCGCCTCGCAGTCCTGCGCCAGCGCCGCGGTGTGCAGATCCAGCGCGGCATCGAAGTACAGAAACTCGAACAGCGGCCCTGCCCCGCGGCGCTGGTTGGCCTCATGGAGGAACTGCTGGTCGTACGGGCGGGCGCTGAATACTGCGATCTTCATGAGGGGGATCCCCGGGAGTTCGAGCCTGACGATACCGCAGTACACTCCGCCCAACTGCCTGGAGCCTGCCGTGTCCCTGACTGCCCGCCTTCTTCGCTGGACCGCCACGCCGATGGGTCGACGCGCCCTGTTCGCACTCACTGCCGCCATCGTGACCCTGATGGCCTGCAATCCCCTGCTAGCGCCCCTGCTGCCCGTGGTGGATGCGCTCGGGCTGGATGTACTGGTCCTGCTGATGGGTGTGCAGGCGATGGCATGGCTACCGTGGGTGCGGCTGCATGCCGGCCGTATCGCCCGCGTCGCCGCCGGTTTGCTGATCGATGCGCTCACGGGTGCCATCGCCGGTTTCATCGGCGGCTATCTGCGGCAACTGGTGTTCGGCGCGGGCGCGCGTTGGACCCTCGCGCGCCCGTGACCTAGTATGCGGCCCTTGCAAGACGCCATGGGTGGATGTGCGTGGAGAGTTTCGAGCGGTTCAATGGGCGCCGTAGCGGCGAAGGCAAAGCGGTCGCGATCCTGTCACACGGCTTTGGTACCGATCAGACCGCATGGAACGCGCTGCGCCCCTGGTTTGAAGCGCGCTTTGATGTGATCGCCTTCGATCTCGCCGGCTGCGGTCCGCAAGGTGCGCAGACCTACGATTTCGAACGGCATGGTTCGCTGTTCGGCTATGCCGACGATCTGATCGACATCCTGGACGAGCTGGACGTGCACAACTGCACATATATCGGCCACTCGATGAGCGGCATGATCGGCGCGGCCGCCGCCGTTGCGCGGCCGGACCTGTTTGAGCGTCTGGTCATCATCGGTGCGTCGCCGCGTTACCTCGACGACGATGGCTACACCGGCGGCTTCAGGCCGCAGGACCTGGAGCAGCTGTTCGAGAGCATGCGCGCCAACTATCAGGCTTGGATTGCCGGCTTCGCCCCGATGGTCGTAGGCGTTGACGACAGCGCGGTTGTCGCCGACTTCTCCAACACGCTGTTCCAGATGCGGCCGGACATCGCACTTAATACGTCGCGCACGATCTTCACCTCCGATCTGCGCAGCCTGGCTGCGCGGGTTTCCACGCCTGTGCATCTCATCCAGACCGCGCACGACATCGCCGTGCCGGTCGCGGTCGGCGAATGGCTGGCCAACGCGATCGACGGCGCTACGCTCGATGTGATCGATGCCTCGGGTCATCTCCCGCACATGACGGCGCCGGACGACGTCACGCGCATTCTCGAACGGCGGCTGGTCGGAACGGCGCTGTGACCACGTCCGACAGCGAAGCGCTCGCCGCGCTGTGTCAGTTTGCCCGCCTCGCCTCGCACGCCGACCTGGTCATGGCGATGGAGGTGGAAGACGGCGGCAGGGCGACCTGGGCTGCCGCAGCACCGGCACTGCCTTCATCGAGCTTCAACCTGGCCCGCAGCGGCCTGTTTGAGCACACCTGGGGCGATGAAGCCATCGACGCGGCGGGGTTCCGGCTGCCGACCGCGGTGATCCATGCGCTGGAGGGCCTGCCTGCCCGCCTGCTCTACGTGCCGGCCCCCTCGCACGGTGCGCCGCTCAGCGGCCTGCTGCTGCTCTGGCGAAACCCACTCGCGCCTGCCGGGCTGACCCGGCAGATGGAGCTGCTGGCAAAGAGCGTGGCACGGCTGTTGTCCGCACGCCGCGAGGCCGCCCGGCAGGTCATCGTGCGCAATCAGTTCCTCGATCTGTTCGACAGCGTGCCCGCCGGGATCGTCCTGATCGACGGCGACGGTGTCGGTGCTGCGGTCAACGAGCACGCCGCGGCCTTGCTGGGCTGCGCCGCAGGCAATCACCGCGCCGCGGATCTCGCCGGCCCGATGCGCACCCTGAGGCAGCGCTGCGACAACCACGCCGAACTGGCGCTGGCCTACAGCGCCCAGATGAACAACGATCAGTTCGCCGCGACGCTGAACTGGACACTGGGCGAACGGACCTACGAGGTGGATACCCACCCGGTGCGCGGCAACGGGGCGCACGGGCGCATCTGGCTGTTCACCGACGTCACTGCCGATCTGCTGATGGCCGCCGAACTGCGCCGCCTCGCCTCCTCCGATCCCTTGACCGGTGTTCCCAATCGTCGGCACTTCGAGGAATGCTCGGTACAGATCATCGCTGCCCGCGAAGCGAACGGCCGGGCCGTGGCGGTACTCATGGTGGACGTGGATCACTTCAAGAAGATCAACGATACCTACGGCCATCCCGCCGGCGATGAAGTCCTCAAGGTCGTGGCCAGGCGCTGCCGGGACGCCCTTCGCGAACGCGACCTGTTTGCCCGCTTCGGCGGCGAGGAGTTCATTGCCCTGCTGGCTGCGTCCGCCGTGGATGAGATTCCTGCCGCCGCCGAGCGACTGCGCAGCGCGGTCGCCGCTGAACCCATCCTGGTGGGCAGCGACCGGATCTCCGTCTCCGTCAGCGTCGGCGGGGCGATCGGCGAGGCGCTGCCGGGTGGCGACCAGAGACTGCTGGAAGACCTGATCGCCCGGGCAGACGAGGCGCTGTACGAGGCCAAGACCAGCGGGCGGAACCGGGTCCGGATGGCGGCGCTGCAGCCGGAGCCAGTCGACCACTGAGTCGCCCTGGCGGCACTTGTCCGCGCCAACCTAACACTGTTAGATTCGCCACCTAACATCGTTAGGCCACCCCCACAGTGCGTCAACCCATCGCGCGGGAAAACATCGTCGAGGCAGCCTTCCGGATCCTTGACGAGGATGGCCTGGAAGGCATCACGCTGCGCAAAGTGGCCTGCTCGCTGGGCATCCGCGCGCCGTCGCTGTACTGGCACTTCAAGAGCAAGCAGGCGCTGATCGACGCCATGGCCGACGCCATGATCTGCGACGTCGCCCGTGCGTTTCCCGCCGGGCAGCCGTGGCGGCAGACCCTGCTGCAGATCGGGCGCGAGTTCCGGCTGGCGTTCAAGGCCCGCCGCGACGGTGCTCGCGTGTATGCCGGCACCTTCCTGGCCACCGAGAACGTGTTGCGGGTGGGTGAGGCCAGCATCGCCGCGCTGATGGGCGCCGGCGCGCCGGCACGCTTTGCGGCGACCGCGGCGATGGACCTGGTGTACTACACGATGGGCTTCGTCATCGAAGAACAATCCTGGCCCGGTGACGGCAGCATGGAGGCGCTCGGTGAGGCCTTCATGGCACTGGCCGAGGCGCGTTTCCCCCATTGCTGGCAGGCCCGTGACGTGTGGAGCGAAGTCGATTTCGACGCGCGCTTCGAGCAGGGGCTGGGCCTGATGCTGGATGGCATCGAGCTGCATCTGTCCCGCGACGCCTGATTCCCCCCTCCTTCTTTTTCCCGCTGTTCCGACCCGGAAAGCCCCTCAATGCGTGCACCCTCCTTCCGCAGTTTCTCCCTGATCCTGGTTGCTGCGCTGCTGTCCGCGTGTGGCGGCAAGGACGACAAGGCCTCGGCCGACGCCGCCGCTGCCAGCTCTGCGCTGCCGGTGTCGCTGGCGCCCGCGCAGCAGCAGACCATGGCGCGCACGGTGCTGGTCTCCGGGCCGGTGACCGCCTACGAGGAAATGCAGCTGGGCGTCGAGATCAGCGGCCAGCGGGTGACCGCCTTGCTGGTGGATGTGGGGCAATGGGTCAAGCAGGGCCAGGTGCTGCTGCAGGTGGACCATCGCACCCTGGACAGCGAGCTGGCGCAGGCCGATGCCTCGTTGCGGCAGGCGCAGGCCTCGCAGGAACTGGCCCGCATGAACTACGAACGCAGCGCCAAGCTTGCCGCCCAGCAGCTGATCAGCGAAAGCAGCCTGGATGAGCTGCGCGCCTCGCGCATCAATGCCGAAGCGCAGACTGCCACCGCACGTGCCGCGCGTGACGCGGCCAAGCTGCGCCGCGACTTCGCCGACCTGCGCGCACCGGCCGACGGCCTGATTTCCAAACGCCTGGTGCAGCCGGGCCAGGTGGTCTCCGCCGGTACCGAGCTGCTGCGCCTGATCCGCGATGGCCGCCTGGAGTGGCGTGCGGAGCTGCCGGAGAACCAGCTGGCGGATGTCGCCGTCGGCAATACCGTGGAGCTGCCGTACGCTGGCCAGGTGGTCAACGGCCGCATCCGCGCGGTCACCCCGGGTGTCGATGGGCAGACCCGCACCGGCACCATCTACGCCGACCTGCCCACGCCCGGCCCGCTGAAGCAGGGCATCTATGTGGATGGCCGCATCGTCACCGGCGACGGCCAGGTGCTGACCATCCCGACCGCGGCGATCGTGCAGCGCGACGGCCACAACTACGTGTTCACCGTGAACGACAAGCAGCAGGCCACCCGCCACCGGGTCAGCACCGGCCAGGCCGTCAAGGGCCGTACCGCGATCCTTGAAGGATTGAAGGCGGGCGACCAGGTGGTGGTGGATGGCGCCGGCTTCCTCGGTGAGGGCGACCGCGTGCGCGTGGTGGCCGATGCCAAGGCCGCGGCCCGATGAACATCTCCGCCTGGGCGATCAACCGCCCCCTGCCCGCGCTGTTGATCTTCTTCGTGCTGTGCGTGGCCGGCCTGTGGGGGTTCCATCAGCTGCCGGTGGCGCGCTTCCCCGACATCGCCTTCCCGATGACCACCGTCACCGTCACCCAGCCGGGTGCCTCGCCCAGCCAGCTGGAGGCCGAGGTGACGCGCAAGGTCGAGGACTCGGTGGCGACCGTCAACAACGTCAAGCGCGTGATGTCCTCGGTCAGCGAAGGCGTCAGCACCACCACCATCGAATTCCAGCTCGAGGCCGATCTGGCCACCGCGCTGGATGACACCCGCGACGCGGTCACCCGCATCCGTACCGACCTGCCGCAGGACATCCAGGAACCGGTGATCTCCAAGGTCGATATCGGCGGCTCGCTGATGACCTACGCGCTGGTCGCTCCGCACATGACCACCGATGAGGCCAGCTGGTTCGTCGACCGTGATATCTCGCGAGCGATGTACGGCGTACCCGGTGTCGCGCGCGTCACCCGCGTGGGCGGCGTGCAGCGCCAGGTGCGGGTGGACCTGGATCCCAATGCCCTGATCGCGATGGGCATCACCGCCGGCGATGTCTCCCAGCAGCTGGCTCGCATCCAGGTCGAGCGTGCCGGCGGCAAGACCGAGGTCGAAGGCGCGCAGCAGACCATCCGCACGCTGGGCACCGTCGGTGACGCGCAGGCGCTGCGCGACTACTCCATCGCCCTGCCGGACGGCCGCGCGGTGCGGCTCTCCACGCTGGCCACGGTGACCGACGGCGCTGCCGACCCGACCGAGGCCGCTCTGCTGGACGGCAAGGGCGTGGTGGCCTTCTCGATGTCGCGCACGCGCGGCTCCAGCGAGGTCAAGGTGGAGGCCGGCGTGCATGACGCGCTGGACAAGATCAAGGCCGAGCATCCGGGCATCGACTTCCGCCTGGTCACCACGGCGATCGACGAGACCCACCGCTCCTACGATTCCTCGATGACCATGCTCTGGGAAGGCGCGCTGTTGGCGCTGCTGGTGGTGTGGCTGTTCCTGCGCGACTGGCGCGCGACCTGGGTGTCGGCACTCGCGTTGCCGCTGTCGATCATTCCGACGTTCGCGGTGATGTACTTCTTCGGTTTCACTCTCAACATCATCACCCTGCTGGCGCTGTCGGTGGTGGTGGGCATCCTGGTGGACGATGCGATCGTGGAGATCGAGAACATCGTGCGCCACCTGCGCATGGGCAAGCCGCCATTGGAAGCCGCACGCGAGGCCGCCGGCGAGATCGGCAACGCGGTGATCGCCACCTCGCTGACCCTGGCGGCGGTGTTCGTGCCGGTCGCCTTCATGCCCGGCATTGCCGGCAAGTTCTTCCGCGAATTCGGCTGGACCGCCGCCACCGCCGTGCTGTTCTCGCTGCTGGTCGCCCGCCTGCTCACCCCGATGATGGCCGCGTACCTGCTCAAGCCGCATGGCGAGGAGAAACCGGAATCCAGGCTGATGACGTGGTACCTGGGCTGGGTGGACGCCGCACTGCGCTATCGCGGCCGCACCCTGTGGCTGGCCACCGGGTTGTTCGTCGCGTCGCTGGCGCTGGTGCCGTTCATTCCGGCCACCTTCATCCCGCAGTCCGATCTTGGCCGCAGCAACCTCAATCTCGAACTGCCGCCGGGCACCCGCCTGCAGGAGACCGTGGCCGTCGCCGAGCACGCGCGCGCACTGCTCAAGGACATGCCCGAACTCAAGCAGGTCTATACCGCGGTCGGCAGCGTGCTCGACCTGGGCGACCCGGGTGCGACCGGCGTGGGTGAGCCGCGCAAGGCGACCCTGGTGCTCGACTGGGGCAGCGCCGACGGACGCGACCGCGACCAGCGCGTGCTGGAACGTGAGGCGCGCGAGCGCCTGGCCGATCTGCCCGGCGTGCGCGTCAGCTATGTCAGCTCCGAGCCTGGCAACCTGCTGCAGCTGGTGCTCTCCGGCGACGACCCGCAGCGCCTGCAGGACGCCGCCACCGCACTGGAACGCGACCTGCGCGGCATCCAGGGATTGGGCAGCGTAACCTCCACCGCCTCACTGCTGCGCCCGGAACTCCAGATCGTGCCGAACCCCGCCCGCGCCGCGGACCTGGGCGTCGCGACCGCCGATATCGCCGAGGCCGCCCGCATCGCCACGGCTGGCGATTACGAGCAGCGCCTGGCCAAGCTCAACCTGCCCGACCGGCAGGTGCCGATCCGGGTTGGCTTTGCCGAAGCCACGCTGGCCAATCCGGGTTTGATCAGCCAGCTGCGCGTGCCCGGCCGCAATGGTCCAGTGCCGCTGGCGGCTGTCGCCGATATCCAGCAGGGCAGCGGTCCCTCGCAGATCTCGCGCTACCAGCGCCAGCGCAACGTGACGCTCACCGCCGAACTCAACGGTCGCCCGCTGGGCGATGTGATGACCGAAGTGCAGGCGCTGCCGGGCGTCAAACAGCTGCCGCCGGGCGTGACGTTCCTCAACACCGGCGATGCGGAAGTGTTCGTCGAGCTGTTCATCGGCTTCATGCTCGCCATGGCCGCCGGACTGATCTGCATTTACATGGTGCTGTTGCTGCTGTTCAACCACGCGCTGATGCCGGTCACCATCCTCGCGGCGGTGCCACTGTCGGCCGGCGGTGCGTTTGGTGCGCTGCTGATCACCCAGAACATGCTTTCGCTGCCGGCGCTGATCGGCCTGCTGATGCTGATCGGCATCGCCACCAAGAACTCCATCCTGCTGGTGGACTACGCGGTGATGGCCGAAGACGAACACGGCATGAGCCAGCACGACGCGCTGATCGATGCCTGCCGCAAGCGTGCACAGCCGATCATCATGACCACCCTGGCGATGGGCGCGGGCATGATGCCGATCGCGCTGGGCTTTGCCGGTGATTCAAGCTTCCGTGCGCCGATGGCGATCGCCGTGATCGGTGGCTTGATCACCTCCACGATGCTGAGCCTGTTCGTGATTCCGGCGGCCTTCACCGTGGTGGATGATGCGGGGGATTGGCTGTCGCGGAAGTTCCGGCGGCGGTCTTCGCATCCGGTACACCCGGCAGGCTGATCGCCTCGAACGCCACAAACAAAAAGCCCCGGCCAAGGCCGGGGCTTTTTACTGAATCTGGTGCCGGAAATAGGAATCGAACCTACGAGCTACGCATTGCCGATCGCCAGCGACTGCCAAGAGGCTCGCTGGAATGAGGAGATGTGCCTGGAAAAACACAACGATCCTGCTCGTTCAATCGCGACGAAAGAGTACTCACCTTAAGGAAACTGCCAAAAAGCTGGAGCGACCTCTCTCGGCTCTGCGCCCTGGGCATCCTGCATGCAAGAAGCCGACGCCCTCGGAGCTGCACGTGCAGCTATCAGCGGCATGGAAGCGAAAACCAGCGCTTGGAGTGCAGGTGTATTCCGACCAGGGCAGTCAGTTCATAAGTGGCGATAGAGCCAACTTAGGACAGGATGCGGGGCGTTGTTTGGATGAGGATCGAGACCCACAGGCTCTAAGGCACGTATACCAAAACCACCTCGTATCGATATCCATCGCCAACTTCGTACACGTGAGCCTGAAGCACCAGATCACTTCTTCCCTCCTCCTCTGTGCAAAGATCAACTAAAACGCCCCAAAAATCCCCGTACCAAATGCAGACAGAGGAGTTCCAAGATTCCTCTGGCAACTTTCTCAGTTGTGCACCATACGCGCGAATGTTGTTTTGCGCGCTCACCCACACATCCGGAGACTGAAGGGTTACCCGCGGCAGTGATGGCTCGCCCCCTTGGATCAGGGCATCGACGATAGCGGTGAGCGTGGGCCGCCACGCTTGCGGCACCGAAACCTCTTTTTCGCCATCTTTAGCTACGAATGTCTCATTCATTGCCAATCTCTCCCACGCAATTTTTTGTGGCAATCCAAACACCGTTGCTCATCGTTCAGACCGCGATCTGTGCCACAGACACGAACTTCTCTTTTCTTGGCATCCGCGAAAGCTGCGACCTCATCCAAAGTCGCCTTCTTGCCGAAGGACAGGATTACGTACTCGTAGCACAGGAATGACCCGCCATGAATCCAACGGGACGATAGAGGCCAACCACTCCATCCTGATGTGAGCAACGCCCGTGGCGTTAAGCGCCAGCGAAGCCGGCTCAGGCATTGGTGGCGATGTCAGTCCGTGGGGTGTCGATCGCACCCGAGCTTCATCGGTCGGCACTACCACCAAGCGACCCACAAACAAAAAACACCGACCAAGGCCGGGGCTATTCGTACAACTGGCGCCGGAAACAGGAGTCGAACCTACGAGCAGCCGCTTATGACTCCAAATCAACGACTCCTCAGTCGCTGGATGCACGAGTTTGATCGGCCATGGAGCCGACGAAATCGATGATCTCTTCGATGTGGACGCCTCGTTGATTAGGTTCATCGTCAGATCCAAAGCCGGTCGCCGATAACTCTTGCAACAATAAATCGATAAGCAACCCGCGCTCGTGCTCAGCAAGGCGTTCGACGCCCTCTTCAGGCAACTGAAAGCTGCGCTTCGCTGCGATTTCGAACAACAGAGAATGCAGCCAGAAAGAGAAAGGCCTCTGCATTTCAGCTCACTCCCGAATCTCTCTATCCACCGATACTTCTGATTGTGACCGCCTTGTCCAGATTCTCATCAAAAACCTCACCATCTTCAATGTAGAGCTGAACCTCCTGGTCGGATGATAGCCGAATGTCCAACACCCAAACTTGCGGGGCGTCAGCAAGGGCGTCGCACAGATCCGCTGTGGACACAGCGGGCTGTCCGCCATCCGCTCTCGAAGGAGACTCAGGATCGCCTGAGACTTCGCTCCCGACAGAACATCCAAATCCGGTAGTAGCCACATGTCACTCGTACTGAAGTTCGTCAAGGCCTCAACCACCCTGTCTCCCGTGATAGGGAAGCCCCACGCATTTACAGTAATGACTATCCACCTCCGTTCAGCGGTCGCGCTGGCCCTAGAGAAGGAGTGCGAGCTCCAACATCCGCCCAAACAAAAAGCCCCGACCAAGGCCGGGGCTTTGCTTGGTGTTGATAGCACAGGAACGATCAGCCAGGAATCCAACGGTGCGATTGAGGCCAATCACGCCATCCTGACGGGAGCAGCGCTCTTGGTGCTAAGCGCCAGCGAAGCCGGATCGGGTCGTGGCGGCGACATCAGCCAAGGAGCATCAAGCGGAGCTGAGGTTGCCGGCCAGGGTCCGGTACTACCAACGGCCGTGTCGCCACAAACAAAAGGCCCGGGCCAAGGCCGGGGCTTTTTTCTGTATCTGATGCCGGAAATAGGAATCGAACCTACGACCTACGCATTACGAATCTGACTGACCGATTCGCGCGAGAGTTCCAAGCGACAAGCAGCTGTTTGCAGAAGCCTGGCTCCAACCCACCGGTCGGCACTAAACATCGCCAAACACGCGTTATACGCAGATCGCTTTGCGAGCCCCTACCGACCGCGCTTTAGAGATGCGTAGCGGCGTGTGGATACGGATCGTTGACTCCGAGAATTTTAACACTGTAGATCCACGGCTCTGATCACCAAACCACAGGTACTAGTGAGAAGAGAGTTTCACCGTCCGAATTCTGGCATTCGGATATGTAACTCCTCGCAACATCGATGCTACGCTCAATGTACTCATCTATCGGCTCGTCATCGCTTCTGTCGCAGTACCAATTGTCGTACGTCGGTTCAAGGCGACCGTTCTCAAGCCTGTACACGTCACCACCGGCGACCGCAATTCCCTCATGATGCAACCTCTCCAGTGCATCCAGCGCTCCAGCCTGATCAAGCGCCCAATTGCGCACGCCCAGTACTTCAAGAGATTCGCCTGCGCCCAATATCGAATCGACTTGTTCTGACCATACATACTGAACCACGATCACAACTCCTTTTCGGGCTTGAACAGCCGGTGGCTTGTGGCATCACCTGCATTTTTGATGAACTCCAAGCTGCCCTCACTCCCCTTGTATTCTCCGGTTATCGTCAACATCTCGCGCGCGAGACCATCGCCACATTTAAGGCTAGTCACTTGACACGCAGACTGAAACTTTACGCTTTCAGAAAACGCGTGATAACCCACTGCCGTCATCTCTCTGAGCTCGCTTGGGAGATCCTTGAGCTCAGCTGTGAGAACGATGAGCTTGGTGAGTGGGGATGACATTGACCGACTATCCGCAAGTGGCGATAGAGCCAACGGAGGATGGGATACGAGCCGGTGCTTGGATGAGGATCATCCGCATGCGAGTCAATTTAAACAGGACCTCCAGCCGCCATGTAAGGCTTACCGTCGAGATCCACTGCATCCGCTTGAATTCTGATAAGCCCGCCTGACTGCATCTCAATCTTCAAACAAACTCCTCCTCCCGTAGGCAAAGGATCCCAAGAAGCCTCATTGATTGAGCCGCTTGGACCCCAATGCTCCTGCCTATCAGCAGAGAATTCGCGCAATCCTCTGAAGAATATTGAACGGCTCGCGGAGTGCTCGTCCAGCACAGTTAGCTCGGCCGAGCTTTCAGCCCAGTCGATTCGTATCTTCAGAAGCGTCCAATCGTGCATCAGAGCCTCACTTTGTCTTCTGAGGAGGATGCGCTTCTGGCGAGTCCGGAGCAACGTTCTTCCCATTGATATCCAAACGTTTGCCACTCATCAGCAACGCCCGTGGCGTTAAGCCCCAGCGAAGCCGGACCGCGCCGAGGTGGCGATTTCACTCTGGGGGCATCGAACGGGCCTGAGGTTGCCGGCCATCGGCCGGCACTACCCGCAAGCCACAAACAAAAAGCCCCGACCAAGGCCGGGGCTTTTCATTACAACTGGTGCCGGAAATAGGAATCGAACCTACGACCTACGCATTACGAATGCGCCGCTCTACCAACTGAGCTATTCCGGCGAGGTCGTGAATTCTAGGGGGTGCGGGCCACTTTGGTCAATCAGGGAAGCGCGCGCGCCGCCGAACCGCCGCGCGCCAACGGGCCGGCCCGACGTGCTCCAGCAGCACCAAGCCTTGACGCACCAGCCCCTACAGTGGATTCCCCACCTTCGGAGGCATCCCATGCGCCCCTGTCCCCGCTTGGCCGGTCTGCTGCTGTCATCCCTGCTGTTCAGTGTCCCCGCGCTGGCACAGGGCACGGGGCCGATGCCGCGAACGCCGGACCAGCAGTGGCAGCCCCTGTTCCAGCAGGTCCAGGGCGCACACCTGTTCAAGGATCAGAAGACCTTCGCGGACGCAGTGCCCCACCAGCCCAGCGCTGCCCTGCTCACCCAGTGGCAGCGCGCCAGGACTGAGCCCGGGTTCGACCTGGCGGCCTTCGTGGCCGAGCACTTCGCAGTGCCTGGTGACACCCCGCCCTACGTGCCGCCAGCGGGCGAGACGCTGCGCGCGCACATCGAGGGGCTGTGGCCCGTGCTGACCCGCACCACCGACACGGTGGATCCGAACGGCTCGCTGCTGCCGCTGCCCAAGCCCTACGTCGTGCCCGGCGGGCGCTTCCGCGAGGTGTACTACTGGGACAGCTATTTCACCCTGCTCGGGCTGGCCTCCAGTGGTCGCTGGCAGCAGGTGCGCGACATGGTGGACAACTTCGCGTTCCAGCTCGACAGCTACGGCCATATCCCCAACGGCAACCGCAGCTACTACCTCAGCCGCTCGCAGCCGCCGTTCTTCAGCCTGATGGTGGATCTGCTCGCCACGCATGAGGGCGACGAGGCCTACCGCCGTTACCTGCCGCAGCTGCGCATCGAGCATGCGTTCTGGATGCGCGGCGCGGAAACGCTGGCAGCGGGCGAGGCGCGCGAACGCGTCGTGCGGCTGGCGGACGGTCAACTGCTCAACCGTTACTGGGACGACCGCGCGGTGCCGCGCACCGAGTCCTGGATGGATGATCTGGCCACCGCCGCCCAAGCGCCGCAGCGCGCGCCTTCGCAGGTGTATCGCGACCTGCGCGCCGGTGCGGAGTCGGGCTGGGATTTCAGCTCGCGCTGGCTCGCCGAGCCGTCTGCACTGGCGAGCATCCACACCACGGCGATCGTGCCGGTGGATCTGAACAGCCTGCTGTTCCATCTCGAGATGACCGTGGCCCGCGCCAGCAAGGCGGCCGGTGATCGCAGCGGCGCACGCACCTTCACCGAACTGGCGAAGGCACGTCAGCACGCCATCAACGAGCTGCTCTGGGATGACACGCAAGGCTGGTACGTGGATCGCGATCTGGAGCGCGGCCAGACCCGCCCTGCCCTGACGGCGGCGGCGTTGTTCCCCTTGTGGCTGGATGTCGCTGGCCGCACGCAGGCACGCCGTACCGCGGAGGCCGTACAGGCTCAGTTGCTGCGCGACGGCGGGCTGCTGACCACCACCGTGACGACCGGCCAGCAATGGGATGCCCCGAATGGCTGGGCACCGTTGCAGTGGGTCGCGGTGGACGGGCTGCAGCGCCATGGGCAGGACACCCTCGCCCGCCGGATCGGCACGCGCTTCCTGCGCACCGTGCAGACGGTGTATGACCGCGAGGGCAAGCTGGTGGAGAAATATGTGGTGGACGGCTCGGCTACAGGCGGCGGCGGTGGCGAGTACCCGCTGCAGGATGGCTTCGGCTGGAGCAACGGGGTCACGCTGGCGCTGCTGGATCGCCTGTGTGCGCCGAAGCGTGTCTGCGACAGCGCGCAGGATGTGGAGGCCGCGGACTGATCCAGCGGCCGCCGCGGCGCGGCATCACCGCGCCTTCCACAACTCCGCCAGTCGATCCGGCTTGCCCGCGATGCGCTCCAGCGACGGATACTTCAGCCCATCGTGGTAATCCAGCGTCACCGTATCGATGCGATCGAAGCTCTTCACCAGCAGCGTCAGCGGCGCCTTGTCGGTCTTGGCGGCGGTGATCGCCTCCTTCAACTGCTCGGCCTTGAACACGCGGCCATTGAGCGCGACCACGCTCATGCCGGGAATCAGGCCGGCATTGAAGGCCGGGCTGTCCCACAGCACATCGCCGATGTAGCCGGACTCGCTGACGGACAGGCCGATGGAGTACAGCAGGTTGCTGTTCTTGCCGCGCGTCTCCTGCGCCTTGAACGCCTCGTTCGGCGTATCGGTGTAGACCAGCTTCCAGCCGGCCGCTTCCAGACCGCCGATCAGCGGCCCGTGCCCGTCCAGGCGCTCGCGCAGGAAGCTGGCCCAGTCGAACGGCGCCACGCCATTGAGCGTGCTCACCACGTCTTCGAAGGTGTACGGATGGACGTTCCAGTCGCCATCGTTCATGCCGAAGAACGCCTTGGCGAAATCATCCAGGCCGCGCTTGTTGCCGGTCAGCGCGCGCAGCTTGCCGTCCACGTCCAACCACACCATCTGCCCGCCGGAGTAATAATCCTCGCTCATCTGATAGTTGCGGAACGCCAGCGCGCGGCGCTGTGCGATGGTCGGGTCGTTGGTGGTGTCCTGCAGGTTGCGCCAGGCAAGGCCGGGGCGACCGCGGTCGTAAGTGCCCGCCACATTGGCCAGCACGTCGCGTGCCTGCTGCGGGCTCCACAGGCCGGAGCGCGCAGCCAGCACCTGGCCCCAGAACTGGGTCTGGCCTTCGTACAGCCACAGCAGGCTGTCGCCCATCGGCACGTTGAAGTTGGGGGTGGTCAGATCGGCGCCGCGACGGTACTTGCCGTTCCACGAGTGGTTGAACTCGTGCGGCAGCAGATCACGGCCCAGCCAGGTCTTGTCCCACTCGGTGAAGTAGCCGGTGTCGCCGCTGTTCTCGCTGGAGCGCTGATGCTCCAGGCCGATGCCGCCGAGCTTGTCGGTCAACGCCAGCAGGAACTCGTAGCGGTCGAAATGGCGTGCGCCGTAGAGCTTGTACATCTGCTGCACGAGCGCGCGATGCGCCTGGATCTGCTCGGGCTTGGCGGCCAGCGATTTGGCCTCATCGGCGAACACATTCAAGTGCACCGGCACCTTCGCACCGGGGTCCAGATCGAAGCGCTGGAAGTGGCGGCCGGCGAACAAAGGCGAGTCGACCAGATGGTCGTAGCTGATCGGCTTGAACACCACGGTGTCACCCTCGCGGCGCTCGGTATCCAGCGCGGTGGCGTACGACCAGCCCGGCGGCAGCGTGACGGTGGCCTGCGCCTGGATGTTGCGGGTGATCACCCCGGCCGGGTACAGCGAATTGGCATTCCACTGCAGGTTGAGCATGTCCGGGGTCATCACCACGCGGCCTTGGGTGCCCTGCGAAGAGAGGAACTTGAACTCTGCCACCACTTCGCTGGCGCCCTGTGGCACCTGCACGGTGAAGGCGTAGACGTCGTACGGATCGCGCGTCCACTGCAGCGGTGTGCCGTTGGCGGTGACGACCAGGCCGGCAAGCTTGTCGATCGGGCCACTCGGCGAATGCGCGCCGGGCAGCCACTGGGGGTACAGCAGGGTCAGCGGGCCGGGCTTGGCGGGCACCGTGGCCTTGACCTTGAAGATGCGTCGCCCGATGTCGCGCGCGTCCACGTCGATGCGCAGCAGGCCCGGGAAGGCCACGTCCTGCGGCGGCGGTGTCTGCGCCTGCGCGCCGGTGGCGGACACGGCCAGCAACACGGACAGGGCAATGGCACGCATCTTCATGAGGCAGGCTCCAACGGGGGAAGCCTCGATCCTAATCCTCCGCCAGCGCCCTGCCCCCTGGCCAAAGGTCATGCGTCACGTTGCGGCCATGATTGGCACAGCGGCGCGCGGTGAGGTTCTGTGTGCCGGACGGGATCAGGGCCAACCGGGGGGTGCTGCCGTCCAGCGGCCGGCATTACCTTGGCGGAGACACGGCAGATATGGCGGAATGCTGCGCGGTCAGTCGACCAACCGCAGCCGCAGTTCCTTCGGCAGCGCGAACACCATCGATTCCGGCTCGCCTTCCAGCTCGCCCACGCCGGTGGCACCGAGTTCCTTCAGCCGCGCGATCACACCATCCACCAGCACCTGCGGGGCCGAGGCACCGGCGGTCAGGCCGATGTGCTTCTTGCCGGCCACCCACGCCGGGTCGATCTCGTCGGCACCGTCGATCAGGTAGGACTCCACGCCATCACGGCGCGCCAGTTCACTCAGGCGGTTGGAGTTGGAGCTGTTCGGCGAGCCGACCACCAGCACCAGATCGCACCGCTTGGCCAGGTCGCGCACGGCGTCCTGACGGTTCTGCGTGGCGTAGCAGATGTCGTCGTTCTTCGGGCCCTGCATCGCCGGGAAGCGGGTGCGCAGCGCGTCGATGATGCTGCGGGTGTCATCCACCGAGAGCGTGGTCTGAGTGGTGTAGGCGAAGTTCTCCGGCTGGTCGATGACCAGCGTGGCGACATCTTCCACATCCTCCACCAGGTAGATCTGGCCGGTGCCGCGCTCGCGGCTCCACTGGCCCATCGTGCCTTCCACTTCCGGGTGCCCGGCATGGCCGATCAGCACCACGTCGCGGCCGGCGCGGCAGTGGCGGGCCACTTCCAGGTGCACCTTGGTGACCAGCGGGCAGGTCGCGTCGAACACTTTCAGACCACGGCGGTCGGCTTCCTGGCGCACCGCCTGGGACACGCCGTGGGCGCTGAAGATCACCGTGTTGTCGTCCGGCACTTCGTCGAGTTCTTCGACGAAGATCGCGCCGCGGGCCTTGAGGTCATCCACCACGAACCGGTTGTGCACGACCTCGTGGCGCACATAGATCGGCGCACCCAGGGTCTCGATCGCGCGCTTGACGATCTCGATCGCACGATCGACACCGGCACAGAAACCACGCGGATTGGCGAGCAACACATCCATCGGTCAGATACTCCGGCCGGCGTGAGCCGGGTTGTTACGGATACAGGAGGGAATTATCCCGCTTTTTTGGCAGCCTTGCCGTCGAACAGGCCGAACAGGGCGATACCCACCGCGCCGACCACGATCGCCGAGTCGGCGATGTTGAACGAGGGCCAGTAATGGTCCCCGATATGCCACTGGATGAAGTCGACCACGTGACCGTGCATGAGGCGGTCGATCACGTTGCCGATCGCCCCGCCGATCACCAGCGCGTAAGGCATGGCGCTGCGCCAGGCACCGCGCGCGGTGCCCCACATCCAGTACGCCATCAAGCCACTGATGCCCACCGCCAGCGCGGTGAAGAACCACAGCTGCCAGCCACCGGCATCACTCAGGAAGCTGAATGCCGCACCGGTGTTGTAGGTGCGGTACCAGTTCCAGAAGCCCTCGATGACCACCACCGGCTCGTACTCGGGCAGGCTGGACAGCACCCAAGCCTTGCTCCACTGGTCGGCGATGATGATCGCTGCCGACAGCAGCAGCCAGATCAGCGCGTTCGGACGCGGACGGGCGGCGGCCATCAGAACCACCGCCGGTCTTCGCCGGCACCGTCGATGTTGGTCACGCAGCGGCCGCACAGTTCCGGGTGCGCAGCGACCGAGCCGACATCGGCGCGGTAATGCCAGCAGCGCACGCACTTCTGCTTGCCGGTCGGCTGGGCGCTGACGAACACCTCGTCGGTGGTCGCCGGGCGCACCTGCACGTCACCGCTGATCAGCAGGAAGCGCAGCTCCTCGGCCAGCGGCTGCCAGCGCGCAGCGGTCTCGGCATCGGCGGCGACGGTGATCTCCGCTTCCAGCGCCGCACCAATCGCACCATTGGCGCGCATCGGCTCAAGCACCTTGGCGACCTGCTCGCGCAGGGCCAGCAGCTGATCGAAGTCGGTCGCGTTGAGCGGTGCATCGGCCGGCAGCGGGGCCAGGCCCTCGTACCACGTGGCGAACAGCACGTTCTCCTTGCGCTCGCCCGGCAGGTAGCCCCACAGCTCATCGGCGGTGAAGCTCAGGATCGGCGCGATCCAGCGCGTGAACGCTTCGGCGATGTGGTACATCGCGGTCTGCGCCGAGCGGCGGCCGCGCGAGTCCACCGGCATCGTGTACAGGCGGTCCTTGGTGACATCCAGATACACCGAGCCCAGATCCACGCTGCAGAAGTTCAGCAGCAGCTGCACGATCTCGGCCATGTTGTAGCCGGTGTACGCCGCCTTGATCTTCTCCTGCACCTCGAAGGCGCGGTGCACGATCCAGCGGTCCAGCGCGACCATGTCGGCCGGGGCCACCAGGTGCTGGGCCGGGTCGAAGCCATCCAGGTTGCCGAGCAGGAAGCGCGCGGTGTTGCGCAGGCGCCGGTAGGCATCCGCGTTGCGCTTGAGGATTTCCTGCGACAGCGACATTTCATTGCTGTAATCGGCCGAGGCGATCCACAGGCGCAGGATGTCCGCGCCCAGGGTCTTCATGATGTCCTGCGGCTCGATGCCGTTGCCCAGCGACTTGGACATCTTGCGGCCCTTCTCATCCACGGTGAAGCCGTGGGTGAGGCACTGCTTGTACGGGGCCTGCCTGTCGATGGCCACGCCGGTCAGCAGCGAGGACTGGAACCAGCCGCGGTGCTGATCCGAGCCTTCCAGGTACAGATCGGCCGGCTTGCCGAAGCCACGCGCCAGCAGCACGCCTTCATGGGTCACGCCCGAGTCGAACCAGACATCCAGGATGTCGGTAACCTTCTCGTACTGCGCCGCTTCATTGCCCAGCAGCTCGGCGCTGTCCAGCGAGTACCACACGTCGATGCCTTCGGCCTGCACGCGGTCGGCGACCTGTTGCATCAGCTCGACGGTGCGCGGGTGCGGCTCACCGGTTTCGCGGTGGGTGAACAGCGCGATCGGCACACCCCAGGTGCGCTGGCGGCTGATGCACCAGTCCGGGCGGCCATCGACCATCGAGCCGATACGCGCCTTGCCCCAGCTCGGGAACCAGCCGACGTTGTCGATCGCGGCCATCGCATCGCTGCGCAGGTTGGCCTTGTCCATCGAGATGAACCACTGCGGGGTGGCGCGGAACACGACCGGCGTCTTGTGGCGCCAGCAGTGCGGGTAGCTGTGCACGATCTCGACATACGCAAGCAGCGCACCGGAGGCACGCAGCACATCGACGATCAGCGGCTGCGCCTTCCACAGGTGCACGCCCGCCAGTTCGACGTCGCCCGCTGGCGGGGTCGAGGACAGGTAAACGCCACGGCCGTCGACCGGGTTGATCTGGCCGGCGTTGTACTTCTCCATCAGCCCGTATTGCTGGCTGACCACGAAGTCTTCCTGGCCATGGCCCGGCGCGGTATGCACCGCACCGGTACCGTCTTCGTCGGAAACGTGCGCGCCGTTGAGCAGCGGGATGTCGCGCTGCGGGTAGAACGGATGGGCCAGCAGCAGGTTTTCCAGCGCGGCGCCGGCGGCACGACCGTGCACGACCAGGCCGTCCACACCGTAGCGCTGCAGCGAACGCTCGGCCAGCGCGGCGGCCAGCACAAGCCAACGGCGCTTGCCGTGGTGGGCCGGGCCTTCGGCCAGCACGTACTCGATCTCCGCACCGAGCGACACCGCCAGCGAGGCCGGCAGGGTCCACGGGGTGGTGGTCCAGATCGGCACCGCCACCTCGACATCGGCCGGCAGCGCCACGCCGAAGCGCTCGGCCAGCTGCTGCGAATCACGCGACACGTAGGCCACGTCGATCGCCGGGGAGGTTTTGTCCTGGTATTCGATTTCGGCCTCGGCCAGCGCCGAGCCACAGTCAAAGCACCAGTGCACCGGCTTGGCGCCGCGCACGATGTGACCGTTGGCGAACACCTTGGAGAGCGCACGGATCTCGTTGGCTTCGAAATCGAAGCTCAGCGTCTTGTACGGGTTGTCCCAATCGCCGATCACGCCCAGGCGCTTGAAGTCGCGGCGCTGCAGGTCGATCTGCTCTTCGGCGAACTCGCGGCACTTCTGGCGGAACGCGACCGCATCGAGCTTGACGCCGACCTTGCCCCACTTCTTCTCGACCGCGATCTCGATCGGCAGGCCGTGGCAATCCCAGCCCGGCACGTAGGGCGCATCGAAGCCGGCCAGGTAGCGCGACTTGACGATGATGTCCTTGAGGATCTTGTTGACCGCGTGGCCCAGGTGGATCTGGCCATTGGCGTAGGGCGGGCCGTCGTGCAGCACGAACAGCGGGCGGCCCTGCGCGTTGTCGCGCAGGCGGGCGTAAAGGCCCTCGTCCTCCCAGCGCGACAGAATGCCCGGCTCGCGCTTGGGCAGGTCGCCGCGCATCGGGAATTCGGTTGCCGGCAGATGAAGGGTGGCTTTGTAGTCCTGGCTCACGCAGTGGCTCGCAATCTGTGTTCGGAAAGGATGTGACGGGCCTGTTCGGCGTCACGGTGCATCTGGTCGGTCAACGCAGCCAGATCTTGGAACTTTTCTTCGTCGCGCAGCTTGGCGACGAACTCGACATCGATGTGGCGGCCGTACAGGTCGCCCTGGAAATCAAACAGGTGCGCTTCCAGCAGCGGCTCCACGCCATCCACGGTGGGACGCGTACCGAAGCTGGAGACCGACGGCCACGGCTGGTCGAACACGCCGTGGACCCAGGTCGCGTAGATCCCCGACAGCGCCGGCGTCTTCGGGAAGCGCAGGTTGGCGGTCGGGAAGCCCAGCGTACGGCCCAACTGGCGGCCGCGCACTACCCTGCCGCCAATCGTATACGGCCTGCCCAGCAGATCGCCGGCATGGCTGAAATCACCGGCGCGCAGCAGTTGGCGGATGCGGGTGCTGGAGATGCGCTCGCCATGCAGGTCGACTGGCTCGATCTCACCGGCACTGAAGCCACGCTCGTGGCCCATCGCCTGCAGCAGGGCCAGATCGCCCTTGCGGCGGTTGCCGAAGCAGAACTCCGGCCCGATCCACACTTCACGCGCGCTCAGCCGGTGCACCAGCAGCTGCTCGACGAACGCCTCGGCCTGCATCGCGGCCATGCGCGCATCGAAGCGCAGCAGGCCGACAGCATCCACGCCGAGTTCGCGCAGCATCGCGACCTTGTCGCGGGCCAGCGTCAACCGCGGCGGCGGCTCGCCCTGGGCGAAGTACTCGCGCGGCAGCGGCTCGAAGGCCACCGCCACGGCAGCCACGCCCAGCGCGCGCGCGCGCGAAACGGCGTGGCGCACCAACGCACGATGACCCAGGTGCAGGCCGTCGAATGCGCCGATGCAGACCACGCTTCCGTGCGGGAACAACTGCCCGCCTTCGACGTTTCTAAACAGCCTGCTCATCTACGTGGAATGCGGCCCACCAGGGCCGATGCTTTGCAAGAGATAGCCATGAAGTATAGCCGGGCTGCCCCCGGATCAATGCTCCCGCAGGTGGCGCGGTCGGAAGCCCATGGCGACCAGGGCCACCAGATAGGTCAGGCCACCGCCGCCGACCAGCAGCGCGAGGTTGCCAATCCGGTGCCATTTGTCCATGCCGGTGAAGTCCGCCATCCCGTAGCGCAGGCCCAGCAGCACCGCCACCATCGCCAGGCAGGCCAGCCCCAGCTTGGTGACATAACCGCCCCAGCCCGCCTTGGGCTGATAGACATCGGTCTTGCCCAGCCAATACCAGAGCAGGCCCAGGTTCAGATAACTGGACAGCGCGCTGGCGATACCCAGCGCCAGATGCAGGCCCGGTTGCTTGCCCAGCGCGACCCACACGCCCTGCGCCTTGAGCGCCTCCGGCACCATGACGTGGTACAGCACGGCCAGCAGGATGAAGTTGAACACCATGTTGGCCACCAGCGCGGCCACGCCGGCGCGGACCGGGGTGCGGGTGTCCTGGCGTGCGTAGAATGCCGGCAGCACCACCTTGAGCAGCGCGAACGCTGGCAGGGCGAAGCTCAAGCCATACACCGACAGCGCGGTCATCCGGGTATCGAACGCGGTAAAGCGGCCGTACTGGAACACGGTGGCGATCAGCGGCTCGGCCAGCAGCAACAGGCCCAGCATGGCGGGAATGGCGATCAACAGCGTCGTGCGCAGGCCCCAGTCCAGCGCACTGGAGAAGCCGGCCTTGTCGGTACTGACGTGGTGGCGGGCCAGCGCCGGCAGGATCACCGTGCCCAGCGCCACGCCGAACACGCCCAGCGGCAGTTCCAGGAAGCGGTCGGCCAACGACAGCCAGGACTGCGAGCCGTCGGTCAGCTTGGCGGCGATCACCGTATCCAGCAGCAGGTTGATCTGCGCGATCGAGGAGCCGAACAGCGTCGGCACCATCAGGGTCAGTACCTTGCGCACCCCCGGATGCCGCCAGCCCCAGCGCGGCAGGGTCAGCAGGTTGATGCCCTTCAGCGAGGGCAGCTGGAACAGCAGCTGCAGCAGGCCGGCCGCCAGCACCGCCCAGCCCAGGGCCAGGATCTGCTTCTCCGGGGTGCCGCCCAGCCGCGGGGCCAGCCACAGCGCACCGGCGATCATGCACAGGTTGAGGATGACCGGGGTCAGCGCGGGCATCGCGAATTTCTGGAAACTGTTGAGCGCCCCGCCCGCCAGGGCGGTCAGCGAGACGAATAGCAGGAACGGGAAGGTCAGCCGGAACAGGTCCACCAGCAGGCCGTGCTTGGCCGGGTCGGTATCCACCCCGCTGGAGAACAGGGTCGCCAGCTGCGGCGCGAAGATCAGCGCCAGCGCGGTCACCAAGAGCAGCACCCCACCCAGCGTGCCGGCCACCCGCGACATCAGCTCGCGCAGTTCGGCGTGAGAACGGGTTTCCTTCACCTCCGTGAACACCGGCACGAACGCGGTGGCGAACGAGCCCTCGGCGAACAGCCGGCGCAGGAAATTGGGCACCCGGAAGGCGACCCAGAAGGCGTCGGTCACCGCATTGGTGCCGAACGTGGTGGTGATGACCAGGTCGCGAACCAGCCCGAGCACCCGCGAAATCATGGTCATGCTGCTGAAAGACAGCAGGCCCCGCAACATCCTTGGTGAACTCACCCGTGTTCCCTCTTGACAATTGACTTGACGTACATTTTTCGAGCCATCATACTTTCCAGCTTGCTGTTCCCATTACACCGATTTTTCAGGAAACCACCACTGTGGCCAATATCAAGTCCGCCAAGAAGCGCGCCAAGCAGACCGTCGTGCGCAACGCGCGCAATACGGCTCAGCGTTCGATGCTGCGCACCGCTGTCAAGAAGGTGATCAAGGCTCTGGATGCCAACGACGCCGCCGGCGCCGAGGCAGCCTTTGCTGTTGCCCAGCCGATCCTCGACCGTTTCAGCTCGCGTGGTCTGATCCACAAGAACAAGGCTGCTCGCCATAAGAGCCGCCTGACCGCGCGCATCAAGGCCATCAAGGCCGCCTGATACGGCGCTGCGGGTGTCGTAGAGCCACGCGCTGCGTGGCTTCGACCCAGCCGCAGAAAAAAGCCCGGCCCCGGCCGGGTTTTTTGTTGCCTGCGATCTCGAGCGCCCATCGCGATCGACGGCAGGGGCACGCCATGCGTGGCTGGCACCACAGAAAAACCCGGCCGGAGCCGGGTTTCTCAGGGGCGCGCGGGTGCGCTCAGTACGCATCGCGCGCTTGCGCCTCGTCTTCCTTCTGGCGGTCGAAGAAGGCCATGATGTTGTTCATGATCGGCCAGGTGCCTTCTCGGCCCAGCGCCGAGACCAGGTACCACGGTTGGGTCCAGCCCAGTTCGGCGACGATCTTCTCGGCGGCGGCCTTGGCCTCGTCCTCGAACATCAGGTCGGCCTTGTTCAGCACCAGCCAGCGCGGCTTGTCCAGCAGCTCCGGGTCGTGCTTTTCCAGCTCGCGCTCGATCGCACGGACCTGCTCGATCGGCGAGACACCCTCCACGCCGCCTTCCATCGGGGAGATATCCACGAGGTGCAGCAGCAGGCGGGTACGCTGCAGGTGGCGCAGGAACTGCGCGCCCAGGCCGGCGCCATCGGCCGCACCTTCGATCAGGCCGGGAATGTCGGCGATCACGAAGCTGCGGTAGTTCTCCACGCGCACGACGCCCAGATTGGGGTACAGCGTGGTGAACGGGTAATCGGCGACCTTCGGGGTCGCCGCGGACACGGCGCGGATCAGGGTGCTCTTGCCGGCATTCGGGAAGCCCAGCAGGCCGACGTCGGCCAGCAGCTTCAGTTCCAGCTTGAGCAGGCGCTCTTCACCCTCTTCACCCGGCAGCGCCTGGCGCGGCGAGCGGTTGGTGGAGCTCTTGAAATGCATGTTGCCCAGGCCGCCGCGGCCGCCCTTGGCCACCAGCAAGCGGTCGCCATGAGCGGTCAGATCGCCGATCACCTCATCGGTGCTGACGTTCATGATCACGGTGCCGATCGGCACGGTGATGACCAGGTCTTCGCCGCCCTTGCCATAGGCCTGGCGGCCCATGCCGTTCTCGCCACGCTGCGCCTTGAAGATGCGGTCATGGCGGAAATCGACCAGGGTGTTGAGGTTCTCGTCGGCGCGGATCCACACGCTGCCGCCATTACCGCCGTCGCCACCGTCCGGCCCGCCCAGCGGAATGAACTTCTCGCGACGGAAACCGATGCAGCCGTTGCCGCCATTGCCGGCGATCACCTGGATTTCTGCTTCGTCTACAAGTTTCATGATTCTGGATGCCAATCTGGAGGCGGCGGGCGCGAGGTGCACCCCACCGCAGAGTCTAACGGCCCCGGTACGATCCAGGGCCGGCGGCGGGAAATGTCCCGCCCGATAGTTGATACCAACGAAAAACCCCGCCGAAGCGGGGCTTTCGTCAGCGACCCCACGCCGTGGCGTGGGCGCCTGCGTACCGCTGAAGATCAGGCTTCGGCGACGACGCTGACGGTACGACGCTTCTTCGGGCCCTTGACCGAGAACTCCACCTTGCCGTCGACGAGCGCGAACAGGGTGTGGTCACGGCCGAGGCCAACGCCGGTACCCGGATGGAACTGGGTGCCGCGCTGACGCACGATGATGTTGCCGGCATCGATGGCCTGGCCACCGAAGATCTTGACGCCGAGGTACTTCGGGTTGGAGTCGCGACCGTTGCGCGATGAGCCTACGCCCTTCTTATGTGCCATGACTGCTTCTCCTTATTACTTGCTGCCACCGGCAATGCCGGTGATCTCGATTTCGGTGTAGTACTGACGGTGACCCTGACGCTTCATGTGGTGCTTACGGCGACGGAACTTGATGATCCGGACCTTGTCGGCACGACCCTGGGACACGACCTTGGCAGTGACCGAAGCGCCGCTCAGCGCGTCGCCCAGCTTGATGCCATCGCTGTCGCCCAGCATCAGGATGTTGTCGAACTTGATCTCGTTGCCGACTTCGACTTCGAGCTTTTCAACGCGGAGCGTTTCGCCCTGCGCCACGCGGTATTGCTTACCGCCGGTTACCAGTACTGCGTACATGACCAGACTTCCTCTGTAGTTATTGTGGTCTATGGACTGCCGCCATCGAGGGCGGACAGAAGCGGAATTTTAATGACTTCAACCACTTCGGGTCAACCCACCCCCTGCTCTGACCCGGATTTGGCTGAATACGGTTCAGGAAACCGGCTGGCGGGGTCTCAGGGAATGAGACATGGGGGTGGCAAAGTCCGCGATTGCCCCCAAATCCCAAGCTCGGTAGGCTGACCGATTGCCGTTTCCGATTGCCCCACCCGCTTGCCGGCTCCCTGAGCCGAAGCCCCACAACGGATCCCCCATGGCGATGGATTTCATCCGCATCCGCGGCGCGCGGACGCACAATCTCAAGAACATCGATCTCGACCTGCCCCGCGACAAGCTGATTGTCATCACCGGCCTGTCCGGTTCGGGCAAGTCCTCGCTGGCGTTCGACACCATCTACGCTGAAGGCCAGCGCCGTTACGTGGAGTCGCTGTCGGCCTATGCCCGCCAGTTCCTCAGCGTGATGGAAAAGCCGGACCTGGACCACATCGAGGGCCTGTCCCCGGCGATCTCGATCGAGCAGAAGTCGACCTCGCACAACCCGCGCTCGACCGTCGGCACGATCACCGAGATCTACGACTACCTGCGCCTGCTGTACGCCCGCGTCGGCAGCCCGCGCTGCCCGGACCACGGCTACCCGCTGGAAGCGCAGACGGTCAGCCAGATGGTCGACCACGTGCTGACCCTGGATGCCGAGCAGCGCTACATGCTGCTGGCCCCGGTGATCCGCGAGCGCAAGGGCGAGCATGCCCAGGTGTTCGACCAGCTGCGCGCGCAGGGCTATGTGCGCGTACGCGTGGACGGCCAGCTGCATGAAATCGATGCGGTGCCGCCGCTGGCGCTGCGCCAGAAGCACACCATCGAAGCGGTGATCGACCGCTTCCGGCCGCGCGAGGACATCAAGCAGCGCCTGGCCGAGAGCTTTGAAACCGCGCTGAAGCTGGGCGACGGGATGGTCTCGGTGCAGTCGCTGGACGTGGAGGATGCGCCCGCGCATCTGTTCTCCTCCAAGTACAGCTGCCCGGTCTGCGATTACTCGCTGCCCGAGCTGGAACCGCGCCTGTTCTCGTTCAACTCGCCGGTCGGCGCCTGCCCGGGCTGCGATGGCCTGGGCATGGCCGAGTTCTTCGACCCCTCGCGCGTGGTGGTGCACCCGGAGCTGTCGCTCTCGGCCGGCGCCGTGCGCGGCTGGGACCGTCGCAATGCGTACTACTTCCAGCTGATCGCCTCGCTGGCCAAGCACTACAAGTTCGACACCGACGCCCCCTGGCAGAGCCTGCCCGAGGACGTGCGCCAGGCCGTGCTGTACGGCAGCGGCGATGAAACGATCACCTTCACCTACTTCACTGAAGCCGGTGGCCGTACCCAGCGCAAGCATCGCTTCGAGGGCATCATTCCCAACCTCGAACGCCGCTACAAGGAAACCGAATCGGCGGCGGTACGCGAAGAGCTGGCCAAGTACATCAGCGAGCGCAACTGCCCCGAGTGCCAGGGCCAGCGCCTGAACAAGGCCGCGCGCAATGTGTTCGTGGCCGACCGTGCGCTGCCCGAACTGGTGGTGATGCCGATCGACGATGCGCTGAAGTTCTTCAGCAGCATGACCCTGCCCGGCTGGCGCGGCGAGATCGCCGGCAAGATCGTCAAGGAGATCGGCGAACGGCTTGGCTTCCTGGTCGACGTCGGCCTGGATTACCTGACCCTGGAGCGCAAGGCCGACACCCTGTCCGGTGGTGAAGCCCAGCGCATCCGGCTGGCCTCGCAGATCGGTGCCGGCCTGGTCGGCGTGATGTACGTGCTGGATGAGCCGTCGATCGGCCTGCACCAGCGCGACAACGAGCGCCTGCTCGGCACCCTGACCCGCCTGCGCGACCTCGGCAACACGGTGATCGTGGTCGAGCATGACGAAGACGCGATCCGCCTGGCCGACTACGTGCTGGACATCGGTCCGGGCGCGGGCGTGCACGGCGGCGAGATCGTCGGCCAGGGCACGCTGCAGGACATCCTGGATGCGCCGCGTTCGCTGACCGGCCAGTACCTGTCGGGAAAGCGCGCCATCGAAATCCCGGCGCGCCGGCACAAGCCGAACCCGAAGATGACGCTGCACCTGCGCGGTGCCAGCGGCAACAACCTCAAGGGCGTGGACCTGGACATTCCGTCGGGCCTGCTGACCTGCATCACCGGCGTGTCCGGCTCGGGCAAGTCGACCCTGATCAACGACACCCTGTTCTCGCTGGCTGCCAACGAGATCAACGGCTCCTCGCACCCGATCGCCCCGTACAAGGAAGTGGACGGGCTGGATCTGTTCGACAAGGTGGTGGACATCGACCAGTCGCCGATCGGCCGCACCCCGCGCTCGAACCCGGCCACCTACACCGGTCTGTTCACCCCGCTGCGCGAGCTGTACGCGCAGGTCCCCGAAGCGCGTGCGCGCGGTTATTCGCCGGGCCGCTTCAGCTTCAACGTGCGCGGCGGCCGCTGCGAAGCATGCCAGGGCGATGGCCTGATCAAGGTGGAAATGCACTTCCTGCCGGACGTGTACGTGCCCTGCGATGTCTGCCACGGCAAGCGCTACAACCGCGAAACGCTGGAGATCCTCTACAAGGGCTACAACATCAACGACGTGCTGCAGATGACCGTCGAAGATGCGCTGAAGCTCTTCGAACCGGTGCCGAGCATCGCGCGCAAGCTGGAAACGCTGGTCGATGTGGGCCTGAGCTACATCAAGCTGGGCCAGAGCGCGACCACGCTGTCCGGCGGTGAAGCGCAGCGTGTGAAGCTGTCCAAGGAACTGTCGCGCCGCGATACCGGGCGCACCCTGTACATCCTGGATGAGCCGACCACCGGCCTGCACTTCCACGACATCGAAGCGCTGCTCGGCGTGCTGCACAAGCTGCGCGACGAAGGCAACACGGTGGTGGTGATCGAGCACAACCTGGACGTGATCAAGACCGCCGACTGGATCGTCGATCTGGGTCCGGAAGGCGGCCATCGCGGTGGCACCATCCTGGTCACCGGTACGCCGGAAGACGTGGCGGCCTGCCCGACCTCGTACACCGGCCAGTTCCTGGCCAAGATGCTGCCCTCCACCAGCGCGCGCCCGGAACAGCCGGCGGCCGTGGCCAACAAGCCCGACGCCCGCCCGCCGCGCAAGGCCAAGCCGGAACCGAAGAAGGCCGTGCGCAAGACCGCCGCGACCAAATCCCCCAGCAAGACCAAGAAGAAGACCGCATGAGCAACGAGCACAAGATCCTCGCCCGCGTGCCGATCAGCGTCCGCTGGCGCGACATGGACAGCATGGGCCACGTGAACAACGCCAAGTACATCTCCTACCTGGAAGAAGCGCGCGTGCGCTGGATGCTGGGGGTGGAGGGCGTTTCGATGACAGACCGGATCGCACCGGTGGTGGCGGCGACCAACGTCAACTATCGCCTGCCGATCGTGTGGCCCAACGACATCGTGGTGGAACTGTTCGTCGAGCGACTCGGCAACAGCAGCGTGACCATCGGCCACCGCATCGTGGACGAGAAGAACGACAGCACGCTGTATTCGGACGGCAACGTGGTGGTGGTCTGGATGGACACGCAGACCGGCAAGAGCGCGCCATTGCCCGAGGCGATCCGCACCGCGTCGAGCTGACAGGGTTTGCAACATCGAACCTAGAGGTAGTGCCGGCCGCTGGCCGGCAGCTTCGTGATCCTGATGATCCGCGTGGGTGCCGGCCAGTCGCCGGCACTACCGTTCCATGCCCCATGAGGCCTTACGGTACCGCGCTGCGCACCTGCAACGTTCCATCCACCTTGCGCCCATCTTCCAGGCTCAGCCGCAACGGCAGCTGCGCGCCTTCCTTGAGCGCCACCTCCGGCTGCATCAGCATCAGATGCAGTCCACCCGGTTTGAGCGTGACCGTCGTGCCCGCCGCGATCGGCAAGCGCTCCACCGCGCGCATGCGGCTCACACCATCAACCAACGTGGTTTCGTGCAGCGACACATCACCGAACGCCTTGCTGCCGGCGGCAACCACCGCCACCGCCTTGCCGCAGTCATTGCGGATCTGGCCATAGCCGGCCGCCATCGGCATCGCGCCCGGCGGCATGCGTACCCACCCCTCGCGCAGTGACACACAGGCCGGCTCTGCCGTCACGGCCGATGTTGCGAACGCACACAGCCCCAACAATACGCACACGAATGGTTTGGTTATCATCGGCTTCGTTCCCTGTCCGCAACGAGACTGCAGCATGACGACGCTCATCGAGGTGATCAACCATGGTCCCATCCGCGAACTGCGGCTGGCCAGGCCACCGGTCAATGCGTTGGACACCGAGCTGTGCCGGCACCTGATCCACGCGATCAACCAGGCCATGTCCGATGACGTGCACGGCATCGTGCTGTCCGGCAGCGAGCGCATCTTCAGCGCCGGCATGGACGTGCCGCACCTGCTCGGCCACGGCGATGACAAACACAAGCTGCTGGACAGCTGGCAGGCCTTCTTCGGCGCCGTGCGCACGCTGGCCGAATGCCGCGTCCCGGTGGTTGCCGCCATGACCGGGCACGCCCCGGCCGGCGGCTGCGTGCTCGCCTTGTGTTGCGACTACCGGATCATCGCGCGCAGCCCCGATGCCGCCCATCCCACGGTGATCGGACTGAACGAAGTGCAGGTCGGGTTGGTCGCACCGGAAGGCATCCAGCGCCTGATGCGCCGCGTGGTCGGCCATCATCGGGCCACCACCCTGCTGGTCGGTGGCGAGATGGTGCCGGCCGAGCGTGCACTGCAGATCGGGCTGGTCGACGAAGTGGTCGACGCCAATCTGGTGGTCGCCCGCGCCGTGGCCTGGCTGCAGAACCTGCTCACGCTGCCGCGCCAGCCGATGCTGCTGACCCGCGCCATCGCCCGTGCCGATCTCCACGAGGCCCTGCACGCCGACCTGATCCAGCTGGATCGCTTCATCGAGGCCTGGTACGCCCCGGACGCCCAGCAGGCGCTGCAGGGCTTGGTGGCCAGGCTGGGCAAGGGATGACCCACCACAGCTGAAGCGCCCGCGCACACCGGTAGTGCCGGCCGCTGGCCGGCTCCCGCTGCGCCTGGACACGACGCGGAGCCGGCCAGCGGCCGGCAGTACCGGACCCCGTATAATCGGCGCCAGTCCAACCCAGGTTGCCGCCTTTGTCCGCCACGCACGAACCCGTCGTTTCCGAGCTGATCGACCTGCTCTCGCTCGAACGCCTGGAAGACAATCTGTTCCGCGGCCAGAGCCGCGATATCGGCACCAAGTACGTCTTCGGTGGCCAGGTGCTGGGCCAGGCGCTGTCGGCCGCCCAGAAGACGGTCGAGAACGGCCGTCACGTGCATTCCTTGCATGCCTACTTCCTGCGCGCCGGCAACATCGACCATCCCATCGTCTATGACGTGGATCGCACCCGCGATGGCGGCAGCTTCTCCGTGCGCCGGGTCACCGCGATCCAGCACGGCAAAGTGATCTTCTTCTGCGCCGCGTCGTTCCAGCAGGCCGAGACGGGCGCCGAGCACCAGCACAAGATGCCGGAAGTGCCGCAGCCCGAAGACATCGAACCGAACCAGCCGCTGCCGCAGGCCGTGCTGGATCGCCTGCCGATCAAGGTACAGCGCTGGCTCTCGCGGGGCGGTCCGTTCGAGTTCCGCCATGTGTACCCGCGTGACGAACTCAACCCGCCCAAGCGCCCGCCGTACCACCAGGTCTGGTTGCGCCTGAACGAGACCGTCGGCGATGCGCCCGAGCTGCATCAGGCGCTGCTCGCCTACGCCTCGGATTTCCACCTGCTCGGCACCGCGACCTTCCCGCACGGCATCAGCTACTACCAGCCGCATGTGCAGATGGCTTCGCTGGACCATGCGATCTGGTTCCACCGTCCGTTCCGCGCCGACGACTGGCTGCTGTATTCGCTGGACAGCCCCAGCGCGCAGGATTCGCGCGGCCTGGCCCGCGGCCAGTTCTTCACCCGCAACGGTATTCTGGTCGCCAGCACCGCGCAGGAAGGCCTGATCCGCGTGGTCGATGACAGTGCTGCGGCCGCCGCCGTGCCGGCCAAGGACTGACATGAGACAGATTTTCAACAGCCAGCGCGTCGAGACCGTGGAAGGCGTGGCCCAGCTGCTGCGCGACGCCGGCATCGAAGTGCGTATCACCAACGGGCGCTCGTACCACAGCAAGCGCGGCAGCCAGTTCAGCTATCTGGACAAGGAAAAGGCCACCACCCACCCGACCCTGTGGGTGGTGCACGCCGACGACCAGCCGCGCGCCCGCGAGATCCTGCGCGATGCACGCCTGCTGGAAACCACGCGGCGCGATCACCCGACCGCGCAGTTCGCGTTCCGCGATGAGGTCGCCCAGAACGACGCGCCGCGCAACTGGGCCTGGCGCATCCGCATCGGCCTGCTGCTGGTGATCGCCGCCGTGGCGATGGTGGTGGTCATGCGCCACCGCAGCGCCCCGGTCGTGGCGCCCGCGCCCGCGCCCGCGCCGGCATCGGCTCCGGCACCGGCCGTGCAGCCGACGGCGTCACCGAACGCACCGGCAGCCACCCCGCCGGAAGAAGAGGAAGTGCGGGTCCGAATCCAGCCCACCGAGTAACGGGTAGTGCCGGCCGCTGGCCGGCTCCGCAGGATGCCAACCGTACGAGGCGCCGGCCAGCGGCCGGCACTACCCGGTCACATTCCGGTTCAGCCATCGTCATACTCGGATCACCGCCGGGGAACGTGCCATGACGCATCCGCTGACCACTACGCTCGAACGCGAGCTGCCCGCTGCCGCAGGCGGCTGCCAGCAGTCCTACGGGCGCATCGTGCTGGCCTGCCAGAACACGGTCACCGCGATCGCGCTGGCGATCACCCGCGATGTGCATGCCAGCGAGGACATCGCGCAGGAAGCCTTCATCAAGGCCTGGCAGCAGCTCAACCAGCTGCACAACCACGCCAGCTTCCTGCCGTGGCTGCGCCAGATCACCCGCAACCTCGCCCGTGACTGGCTGCGCGCCAACCGCGGCCGACCGCTCTCCGGTGAAGCGGCGGAAATCGCGATCAACATGGCCGCCGATCCCAGCCCGAGTGCGCCCGATCATCTGCAGCGGGTGGAGGAGGAACTGGCTGCTGAAGACATCATCTCGGCACTGCCGGAGGACAGCCGCGAAACCCTGCTGCTCTACTACCGCGAGGGCCAGAGCTCGCAACAGGTTGCCGATCTGCTGGGCCTCAGTGATGCCGCCGTGCGCAAGCGCCTGTCGCGTGCGCGCGCCACCGTCCGCGAGGAAATGCTGCGTCGTTTCAGCGACTTCGCCCGCAGCAGCGCGCCGAGTGCCGCCTTCGCCACGACAGTGGTCTCGATGGTGCTCGTCGCCGCCCCCGGTACGGCCAGTGCCGCGATCCTGCTGGGTACCGGGCTGGGCACGGGCAAGCTCGGCCTGGGCGGAGCCAGTGTCTCCGGCGGTGCCGCGATGGGGTCGTTGACGGCCGCGGCCAGCCAGACACAGGTATTTCCACCGGATCTGGCGTGGGGCGCGATCATCGGCGGCATGGTCGGCGGCGTGCTGGGGAGCTACCTCGGTGGGCGTTATCTGCTCTCGTATGCCGAGAACGAAAGCGAACGCGCGGCAATCCGCAGGTTCGTGCACTACAGCACCTTCACTGCGATGTTGGTCTGCATGTCTGTGTTCGCCCTGACCTACCTTCAGCCGGGGGGGTACTCCCCGGTGGTGGCCCTCGTCATCGGACTGGCACTGGTCAACTACCAGTGCCTGGGTCCGCTGCAGCGGATCATGGCACCGATGATCGCGCGCGACGCGGCCCGTCACGGGCGCAGCGGTCCGAACTGGAAATACGAGTCGCTTTACGGCCGCAAAGCGGTGTGGGTGATGAATCTTGTGGTAATCAGCACCATCGTCTGGGCGATGTACAAGAACGGCCGCATCTGACGAAGAAAAGCGCCGGTCGATGACCGGCGCTTTTCTCGTGCAACACCTTCGTACCGCTTACTTCGCGGCCGGTGCCTTCGGCGGCATCGGCGGCTTGCCATCGCGGTGCTTGCCATCGCGATGATCGCCACGCGGACCACCGAACGGGCCCTTGGCCGCATCGAACTCTGCCTTGCTCAGCTGGCCGTCCTTGTTGGTGTCGGCCGCCGCGAACCAGGCATCACGATGCTGCTTCATGCGCAGCTCGCGGTCGGCCTTGTCCAGGTAGCCATCCTTGTTGACGTCCATCTCATCGAAGCGCGCGGCCAGGCGCGGGTCGGCCTTGGCTTCCTCACGGCTGATGCGGCCGTCCTTGTTGGTGTCCAGCTTGGCCATCCAGTCGCCATGACCACCCGGGCCACGGCCGTGACGCTTGCCATGTCCGCGCGGCAGTTCCTCGCGGGAGAGCTTGCCATCCTTGTTCTTGTCCAGGGTGTCGAACTGCGCGGCAAGGCGCGGCGCCTTCGCCGCTTCAGTGCGGTCGATGAAGCCATCGCCATTGGTGTCCAGCTTGGCACGGGCCGGCTTGTCCGCCGCGGCAGGGGTATCGGCAGCGACCGCCAGGCCGGCAGCGCCGGTGGACAGCAGCAGGGCCAGCAGCAGAAGGGGTTTGCGGTTGCGCATGGGGTTACTCCGATGTGTAGGGGGAACGGCGTGCGGTGCGTGGCACCCACACCGGTAACAACGCGTGGGCACCCGCGGCGTTGACAGCCCGGTCGGCCAGGTTCATGTGGCAGACAGTCGCGGCGGCTGCGACGGCACGGGGCTATGCTGTAGGCATGGCAATACACGGCGACCGCGACGACGAGCTGCGACTGTTCCAGACCGGCGACCACCCCTGTGGCTACTGGCCGGAACGGGCCGCGCGCGATCTGGTGCTCGATCCCAACGATCCGCGCCTGGGCACGCTGTACCCGATGGCGCTGGGCTGGGGCTTCCGCCGCTCCGGCGATCTGGTCTACCGCCCGCACTGTGCCGACTGCCACGCCTGTGTGGCCGTGCGCATTCCCGTGGCCCGCTTCGCACCGGACCGCAGCCAGCGCCGCTGCCTGGCCCGCAATGCGGATCTGGAAGTGCGTATCGTCGCGGCCGAACAGACCGAAGAGCAGTTCGCGCTGTACCACCGCTACCTGACCCATCGCCACGCGCAGGGCGGCATGGACGAGCACGGCCCGCACGAGTTCGACCAGTTCCTGATCGGGCGCTGGTCGCAGGGCCGCTTCATTGAAATCCGCGGCCCGGCAGTGGACGGCCATCGCGGCCCGCTGCTCGGGGTCGCCGTGACCGATGTCACCCCGCAAGGGCTCTCGGCGGTCTATACGTTCTTCGACCCGGAGCAGGCCCATCGGGGCCTGGGTACCTTCGCGATCCTGCAGCAGATCGCCTGGGCACAGCGCGAGCAGCTGCCGCACCTGTACCTGGGCTACTGGATCCGCGACCACCGCAAGATGGATTACAAGCGCCGGTTCCGCCCGCTGGAGGCCTACGACGGCCGCCGCTGGCACGCCTTCGATGACGAATTGGACGGCCGCTGACGCATCACTGACACCGCGCCGGGTGCAAAATAGGCGGATGAAAGCCCATCCCCTGATCCTTGCCCTGGCCCTGCTCTGCGGCGCCTGCGCCCAGACCCCTGCCAAGACCGCCGCCATGCCGGATACCGCCTCCGCCCCGCTGCGGATCGCCACCTACAACACCTCCCTGTACAGCGACGAGACCGGCGGCCTGATCGCCGAGCTGGAGGGCGACAGCGAACACGCGCGCAAGATTGCCGCCGTCCTGCAGCAGGTCCGCCCGGATCTGGTCCTGCTCAACGAGTTCGATTACGACGATGCCCACCGCGCCGCCGACGTGTTCCAGCAGCGCTACCTGGAAGCTGCCCAGCCGGGCGGCGGTGAGCCGCTGCACTACGCCTATCGCTACCTCGCCCCGGTCAACACCGGCGTGCAGAGCGGCCTGGACCTGGACAACAACGGCGAGATCGGCGGCAAAGGCCGCGCCCGTGGCAACGATGCCTGGGGCTACGGCCTGCACCCGGGCCAGTACGGCATGCTGGTGCTGTCGCGCTACCCGATCGACGACGCCAAGGTCCGCAGCTTCCAGCTGCTGAAGTGGAGCGCGATGCCCGGCGCCCTGCGCCCGATCGACCCGCGCACCGGTAAATCCTTCTACAACGACCACGTCTGGTCGCAGCTGCGCCTGTCCTCCAAATCGCACTGGGACGTGCCGGTGACCACCCCGAACGGCACCGTACACGCCCTAGTCTCGCACCCGACCCCGCCGGTCTTCGACGGCCCGGAAAAGCGCAACGCCGCCCGCAACCACGACGAACTGCGCCTGTGGCAGGACTACCTCAAGGACCGCGACACCGCGTGGCTGTGCGATGACCGCGGCCAGTGCGGCGGCCTCGCGCAGGACGCACGCTTCGTCATCCTCGGCGACCTCAACAACGACCCGGTCGACGGCGACGGCCGCCACGACGCCATCGTCGAACTGATTGAAAACCCCCGCGTCCTGCGCTACCCCACCCCGCGCAGCGTCGGCGCCGAGCAGACCAGCCTGGCCTACGCCGAAAAAGGCATCCTCCGCAAAGGCGCCCCCTTCCACGCCACCGGCGACTTTGGCCCCAAATCCGGCACGATGCGCCTGGACTACGTCCTGCCCTCGGTCGGCTTCAACTACATCGGCAGCGGCGTATTCTGGCCATCCAATGACAGCCCGGAAGCCAAGATTGCCGACGGCAGCGACCACCACCTGGTGTGGGTCGACGTGAAATAAGGTCTGCTCCGTATTCAACGAAAAACGGCGAGCCAAGGCTCGCCGTTTTTCGTTTGCTCCGCTGTCCTAACCGCGCACCCGACCTTCCGCGAAGAGGTGATCGGGCAGCCCGATGAAGGACCGTGTGCGGCATGGATGCCGCACTACGAGCCCCCAGGGATGGGTTCACGGCGCGTCCTGCATCGGGCTGCCCGATCGCCTCAAACCGACAGCAACCAAAGCGCCAGCTTCAGCTTCAGCTTCGGCTTGGGCCTCAAACCCACCTCAAGACCGCAACTCGATCCCGATAGCCTCAGCCGCCTCACGCGCAATCTTCCGCGCCTCATCAACATCCGCCCCCCGCGCCAACGTCACCCCCACCCGGCGATGCCCGTGCACACTCGGCTTGCCGAACAGACGCAGCGCCGAATCCGGATGCACCAGCGCCGCCGCCACATTGCTGAAGAACGGCACGCCCTCACCATGCGCCAACAGCGCGCACGACGCCGACGGACCACTTTGGCGGATCACCGGAATCGGCAGCCCCAGGATCGCGCGCGCATGCAGCGCGAACTCGCTCAACTCCTGCGATGCCAGCGTCACCAGACCCGTGTCATGCGGCCGCGGCGATACCTCGCTGAACCACACCTCGTCACCCTTCACGAACAGCTCGACCCCGAACAGCCCCCAGCCGCCCAGCTCATCAGTGATCGCCTGCGAAATCTCTTCCGCCCGCGCCAGCGCACGTGGCGACATCGGCTGCGGCTGCCAGCTCTCACGGTAATCCCCGTCTTTCTGCCAGTGCCCGATCGGCGCACAGAACGACGTCCCGCCTGCATGGCGCACGGTCAGCAGCGTGATTTCGTATTCGAAGTCAATGAAGCCCTCCACGATGCAGCGCCCGGCGCCGGCGCGGCCACCGGTCTGCGCGTACTCCCAGGCCGGCGCGATGTCCGCGTCCTGGCGCAACGTGCTCTGGCCCTTGCCCGAGGAGGACATCACCGGCTTGACCACGCACGGCAGCCCGATCGCCGCCACGGCTGCACGGTACTCGGCGTCCGTATCGACGAAACGGTAGGGCGAGGTCGGCAGGCCCAGCGTCTCGGCGGCGAGCCGGCGGATGCCCTCGCGGTCCATGGTCAGGCGTGCCGCACGCGCAGTCGGCACCACGCGCAGGCCCTGCTCCTGTTCCAGCTGGACCAGCGTCTCGGTATGGATCGCCTCGATCTCCGGCACCACCAGATGCGGCTTTTCCTGCGCGATCAGCGCGCGCAGCGCCATCGCGTCGAGCATGTCGATCACGTGCGAGCGGTGCGCCACCTGCATGGCCGGCGCGTCGGCATAGCGGTCGGCGGCGATCACTTCCACCCCCAGCCGCTGCAGTTCGATGGCGACCTCCTTGCCAAGTTCACCGGACCCCAGCAGCAGCACACGGGTGGCGGAAGGAGACAGCGGCGTACCGAGCGTGGACATGGCGGTGTTCCGGGCAACAGGGGCGGGAGGGCATTTTAGCTGTTGCGCCCCCTCCATGACCGGCCCGCCCGGCACTTGCGGACTGATATCAATTTGATATCTTCCAATCAACTACCCAAGGACGCCCCGCCATGAAAGAGAAGTCGATCCGCTCGCTGTCCGGCCTGCCCTTCCTGCTGCTGGTGCTGGCCCTGACCGCGGTGGCCGTGTGGATGTTCGTGGTCGGGGTGGACAAGGGAAACCGCAACCCGGCGCTGATCATCGGCAGCCTCCTGCTCGCCACCACCGCCCTGCTCAGCCTGGTCGGCCTGTATACGGTGCAGCCCAACCAGGCGGTGGTCGTCAGCCTGTTCGGCAAGTACGTCGGCACCGTCAAGGAGAATGGCCTGCGCTGGAACAACCCGTTCTTCACCAAGGTCAAGGTGAGCCAGCGCGTGCGCAACTTCGAAAGCGGCAAGCTCAAGGTCAATGAGCTTGATGGCAGCCCGATCGAGATCGCCGCGGTGATCGTGTGGCAGGTGGTGGATGCTTCCGAGGCTGTCTACAACGTGGATGACTACGAGAGCTTCGTGCACATCCAGTCCGAATCGGCGCTGCGCGCGATGGCGACCAGCTATCCGTATGACCAGCACGAAGAAGGCCAACTGTCGCTGCGCAGCCATGCCGCTGAAATCTCCCAGCACCTCAAGGACGAGCTGGCCGAGCGCCTGGCCGATGCCGGCGTGCAGGTGATCGATGCGCGCATCAGCCACCTCGCCTACGCGCCGGAAATCGCTCAGGCCATGCTGCAGCGCCAGCAGGCGAACGCCGTCATCGCTGCACGCACGCGTATCGTCGCTGGTGCGGTCGGCATGGTCGAAATGGCCTTGGCCGAACTGCAGAAGAACGGCGTGGTCCAACTCGATGAAGAGCGCAAGGCGCACATGGTGAGCAACCTGCTCACGGTGCTGTGTTCGGACCGTGGCACCCAGCCGGTGGTCAATGCCGGTTCGCTGTATTGATGCACCAGCGTGCTGACCCAGCGTCGGCACCTGCCAACGCAACCCGGCGCCGAGGGGACGGCACGGGGTGTAGATAAAGGACCCCCGCATGACCGAAAAGAAAGCGTACCCGCTGCGTATCAATGCCGACGTCCTGGCGGCGGCGCAGCGCTGGGCCGACGACGATCTGCGCAGCCTCAATGCGCAGATCGAATACGTGCTGCGTGATGCACTGCGCAAGGCCGGACGCCTTCCCAAGCCCACCACCGACAAGGAGAGCAAATCATGAGCAGGCGCTGGAGCTACCTGACCGTTGAAGTAAAGCCGGGCACAATGGGCAGTGTGAAGCCCAACGACATACAGGACGAACTGACCCGGCACGGCAACCTGGGCTGGGAACTGGTCAACAAGGAGGATTGAGATGCCTGCAGCTCAATCCTTCGAGGTTGCCCCATCGCCGGTCTGGCGACTGCTGTGGCTGTGGATTCCGCTGCTGCTCGTCGCTGGCCTGATGGTCGGCACCGCGCTGGACGCACCGGAGCGTTCGCACACCGAACTGTTCATCACCCTGCCGTTCCTGGCGGTGCTGGCGGCCGCACTGACGTGGGCCTACAGCCGGCGTCGCATCGTGCTGCATGAGGACAGCCTGGAGGTGTTGTCGACCTTCTACCGCAAGCGCGTGCCGGTCAGCGCGATGCGGCTGGACGAGGCGCGTATCGTCGACTTCGCCGAGCATGGCCGGTACAAGCCTTCGATCAAGACCAACGGCTACGGCGTACCGGGCTTCCAGTCCGGGCACTACCGCATGGCCGATCGCAGCAAGGCGTTCTGCCTGATCACCGACAGCAGCCGCGTGCTGCACGTGCCGCTGCGCGATGGCAGCGCCCTGGTGATCAGCCCGGAACGCCCACGTGCACTGCTCGATGCCCTGCAGGCGCTGGCCGGACCGCCGCGCGCGCACTAAGCTGGCAGCATGCGCCGACCTCCTGCCCTGCTGATCAACACCGCCGAGATCGAACTGTGGCCCGGCGGCCTCCTGCGTGCACGCGGCTCCGCCGACGCACGCGCCCTGGCCCGTGCACAGTGGGTGCTGCGGTGCAAACGCGATGGGCGCTACCTCGCCGTGGCCACCGCGCACGGCGTGCTGCCGCTGGTGCCGCGCCTGATGCGCGAGCCGGGCATCGAGGAGGCACTGGATGCACTGGACCGCCAGGTGCTGGATCGCCGCCGTGGCAGTGCGTCCGATGCGTTGCTGCCCCTGAGCGGGCTGCAGCAACGCCTGGAAGCCCTCGGGATCGATGCCGAGGCTTACGAAGCCGCGACCGGTCTGGCGCTGGAAGCCGAACCGGCTCAGCTGCATCTGGCCGGCTTCGACCGCTACCGCCGGCCACTCTGGCTGCAGCGTGACGCCGCCCGCAGCTGGCAACGCCTGCGCGCGCGGGCTGCTAGCGATGGCTTTGCCCTCGATGCGATCTCCGGCTACCGCAGCCACGATTACCAACTCGGGATATTCGCGCGCAAACGCAGCCGCGGGCTGAGCGTGGAGGAGATCCTCACGGTCAACGCCGCGCCGGGCTACAGCGAGCACCACAGCGGCTACGCGCTGGATATCGGCACCCCCGGCGAACCGCCGGCGGAAGAATCGTTCGAGTCGACTGCCGCGTTCGCGTGGCTGGGCGAGCATGCCGGTCGCTTCGGGTTCCAGCTGAGCTACCCGCGGGACAACCCGCATGGGATTGTCTACGAACCGTGGCACTGGTGCTGGCACTACGCCATACCCTGACCAGCGCGACCCACAAGGAGGGCGACCATGGACGATCAGAATCCCTACCAGGCCGGTGAGGTTCCCCCCACCCCGCCAATGGCGCCGCACTGGGAACAGGTGCCGAGCGGGATCACCAGGCCAGTCACCCAGCTCTGGCTACTGGGCGCGGCACTCACCGTGTTCACCCTCGCCACGGGCGGCTGGACGTGGGCCACCAACCGGCACGTGTTCGCCATGATGAACTTCGTCGCTGCTGCGATGCTCGGCTGCGTTTACCTGGGTCTGGCAGTGGGGGTCTACAAACGCAGCCGGGTGGCGGCCTGCCTGACCGTTGCGTTGTGGGCATGGGTCTTCGTGATGCATCTGAGGCAGGACAGCGCAGGCCTGGCAGACACGCTGCGGAGGATGGGGATGATGGTGGCGATCGGGGTCGTGGTCCTCCGCGGCACCTTCGCCACCTTCCGCCATCACCGCTACCTTGCGGCGAAGAAGCACCAGCCAGCACGGGCGCGAATCAGCGACGACCCGGCCTTCGCGCCGAAGCCGCCGGCCGCGTAGCGTCACCCCTGCGAGCGGTTGGTCGTCGCCTTCGGATCCACCGTGAAATCGGCGATCCGCCACAGATACAGGCTGGCATAGGTCCGGAACGGGCCCCAGTTCTCGCCGCGGGCGAGCAGCTCCTTGGGGGTCGGCATCCGCTCGGCCTTGTCCACACGCTGGGCGCCCTTGCGGACACCGAGGTCGTCTACCGGCAGGATGTCCGGGCGACCCAGCCGGAACATCAGCATCATCTCCACCGTCCAGCGGCCGATGCCACGGATTGGAACCAGCGCATCGATGATCGCGTCGTGGTCCATCACCGACATCCGACGCAGGTCGGGGATCTCGCCCGCCGCCTCGCGACGCGCCAGGTCTCGCAGGGCCAGCGCCTTGTTGCCCGAGACCCCGCAGACCCGCAGCCCGGCATCATCGATGCGCGCCAGCGTATCGGCGTGCAGGCGGGTGCTGCCGATGGCGGTCTCCACCCGCCCGACGATCGTCGAGGCGGCCTTGCCGCTGAGCTGCTGGAACAGGATCGCCCGTGCCAGCGCATCGACCGGGTCGAAGGTCTTTGCCCAACCCGGCTGCGACTGGATGGGGCCAAGCCGCTTCATCCACGTGCCCAGCCGCCGGTCGCGCCGGCTCAGCCAGTCGTGCGCTTCATCGACATCAAAGCCACGGCGGTAACGGGGCATGTCAGCGCCTCAGCGCGTTCAGCCCGTAGGCCAGCCAACCCACCATCAGGGCCGTGCCGCCAATGGGCGCCAATTGGGTGCTGAGCTTCCACAGCGCGCCTGCCACCAGGCTGCCGGAGAACAGCAGCGTGCCGATCAGCAGCACATACAGGGCCAGCCGACCCAACGTGTTCTGCTGGGTCGGGCCGAGTACGGCCAGCGCCACCCCGTGCCCGAAGGCGTACAGGGCCGCGGTGGTCACATGCGACTGCGCCAGCGGGTCGGCGATGCCATGGGAGGCGTAAGCCGACAGGCCCACCGCCGTAGCCGCGAGCAGGCCGCCCAGGCCGGCCAGCAGGGAGGGTTTGCGCGTGCGTCGTTCCAGGTTGAGCATGCTTGCGTCCTTCAGACAGTGCCCCGTGGCCGGAGCCAAAAAAAAACGCGCCGCAGGAAGCGGCGCGTTTCAGGTCGTGCGTTACATCACGGCAACCGTCGGATTACTTGACGGCCCAGTAGATGTCGTACGTGCCTTCCGGAGTGAACGACTTGTCCACGCCGTCCTTCCAGGACTCGTACGGACGATCGATCACTTCGTTGCCGCCGGTCACCGACCACGCACGCAGGGCGTTGCGGGCGATGTCCAGGCCGGCCATGTGGCCGGTGTAGGCCGCGTGGGCCGAACGATGCGGAGCCACATGCACGTACTTGACCGGTGCACCATCGTCGATCTTCACCGTCAGGGCTTCGGCCGTCGCAGCTTCAGCACCCTTCTTCTTGACCGGCTGGGCCACGTCGAAGGCGTACTTCTCGGCGCCGAAATCGGTGGTGATGATGCGGAACGGACCGGCGGCTTCGAGGTTGTTGGCCTCCATGACGCGCTTGATCCACTCCTGGTTGTCCTTGATGGACTTGGTGATGGTCTCCTGGCCGCGGTCAACGTTGCCGGCGGTGACGACCAGCAGGTCTTCGGCCGGAACGTCCACGATGCCCAGATCGGTCAGCGGGGCTTCGGCGGTGCGGTAGTCCACGTTCGGCACGGTGGCCAGCATGTTGGCCATGCGCGACAGACCCAGCTTCAGGTCGTCACCCGCGTGACGGCTGACGTACAGGCCAGCGTAGCGACCGAACAGGTTGAACCCGTACTTGACGCTGTAGTCCTGCGTGATCTTGACGTTGCGGCCACCCTTGCCGGTCGGCTCCAGGGTGAAGTTGGTCACCTTGTCGTGGCCCTTGGTCTGGTCCTCGATGGCGATGGCAACGTGCTTGTTCTGCTCGGACTCGGTGATCACCCAGCTACCCTGGCCCAAGGAACCTTCCTTGGAGGAGTAGTCCAGGCGTGCGCCGACACCGGCAGCCGGGCCGGAGTGCTTCAGTTCAACGGCGGGATCGCGCAGCAAGAGCGGGTTCCAGTCCTTGAAGCGGCGCAGGCTGTTGACCGTGTCGTACACGATCGTCATCTTGCGGTTGGTCTCGATGCTTTCGGAAATATGGCGCTCGCCCGGCAGACATACGCCAATGATGACGAACAGGCCAGCCACGATCCCCAAGGCGATCAGGAACTCGATAATACGGGTCATTCAGGAGTCTCCGGGGCCGATCCCACGGCCGGGTTGATTGAAGCGAAGCGCCAATCCTAGCAGGCTTCGCCGGTGTTGTTGATCAGGGTTGGCACACCGGTTTCCATGTCGGCAGCGGTTTTGCATAGACAAGGAGCGGAAAGATAACGCATCGCGCGTGTCAGCACGTAGCGTATGGCCAATATTTCTTTGCCGGATTCGGCCGCCGGGGCCGAAAATCCCCTTGCATCGCTTGCGCCGCAAGGGTTTCGCAGGATTCAGAAATTACCTGTGAACCGATGACCGCCCGAAGGCCGCCACCAGGCGCACGGGCTCACACCAGTTGCAGTTCGAAGGCCTTGAGCACCGCCCGGGTGCGGTCGCGCACCCCCAGCTTGGAGAGGATATTGGACACATGGTTCTTGATCGTGCCCTCGGCCACGCCCAGTGAATTGGCGATCTCCTTGTTGGAGAAGCCGCTGGCCATCAGGCGCAGGATCTCGGTCTCGCGGTCGGTCAACGGGTCCGGCCGGTCCAGGCTCACGAACTCGTTGCGCATGTGCTCCAGGCCGGAGAGCAGCCGCTGGGTGACCGCCGGCTGCACCAGCGACCCGCCATCGGCCACGGTGCGGATCGCGCCCACGAGCTGGTCCAGGGTCACGTCCTTGAGCAGGTAGCCCTTCGCCCCAGCCTTCAGCCCGGCCAGCACCAGCTGGTCGTCATCGAAGGTGGTCAGGATGATGGTCGGCGGCAGCTGGTTCAGACGCGACAGCATCTGCAGTGCCTCCAGCCCGGACATCACCGGCATGCGCATGTCCATCAGGACCACGTCCGGGCGGACCTGCGGAACCACCTCGACTGCCTGGCGGCCATCGGCGGCCTCGGCGACCACCTCGATGCCGTCATCGAGTGCCAGCAGCGAGCGGATCCCCTGCCGCACCAGGGTTTGGTCGTCGACCAGGCAGACGCGAATCATCAACGCACTCCTTCAATGACAGCGGACAGCATCAATACTGGCACGCCGGGTACCGAGGCGCGCAGGCGGAAGCCCTGACCCCGGCGGGTTTCGATCTGCAGCTCACCACCGCATTGTTGCAGCCGCTCGCGCATCCCGCGCAATCCGTTGCCGACCACGATGCCGTCCGCGCCGACCCCATCATCATGCGCCTCCAGCACCACGATGCCCGGCGGCTCGCGCCGGACCTTGATCCACAGGTTGCGTGCGCCGGCGTGGCGCACCGCATTGGTGATGATTTCCTGGGTGCAGCGCAGCAGCACGTGGGCGCGCTCGGGATCTTCCACGCTCAGCGGCTCGTCGATGTCCAGGTGGATAGCCAGCGAGGGCACCTGCTCGGTCAGCGGGCGCAGGGCCGCGGCCAGATCGATGGCGCCGCTGTCGCGCAGCTGGCTGACGGCCTCGCGCACATCGGTCAACAGCAGTTTGGCCAGGGTGTGGGCCTGGTGTACATGCTCCTGGGCCTGGCCCTCGGTGATGTGGCCCGCTACCTCCAGGTTGAGGCTGAGCGCGGTCAGGTGGTGGCCCAGCAGATCGTGCAGCTCGCGGGAGATGCGGGTGCGCTCGTTGACCCGGGCGCTCTCGGCCAACAGCACGCGGGTGGCGCGCAACTCGGTATTGAGCCGGCGCTGCTCTTCCCGGGCATCGGTCTGCTGCCGCGCGACCAGACTGGTCACGAAGATGAACATGGAAAAGCCGCCGTACAGCAGTGACTGCATCACCGCCTCGAACAGCGAGAAATTCAGGATCAGGTAGTAGACCGGCAGCACCGCCAGCTGGCTCAGCAGCAGCCAGATCACGCCACCGCGCACGGGAAGCATCCACGGAATGACGCCGGCAGCGACCATCATCAGGATGCTGCCCAGCCCGGACCCGCTCAGGTAGCTGACACCCAGCGCCGAGGCGGTGAGCAGCACCAGCATGACCCGGTCGTACCAGCGTGAGTGGCCGCCGTTGCGCAGCCCGCGGGTCAGCCAGAAGTAGCCCCCACCGAAGGCCAGGTAGGCAGCGAACAGCCACAGCGCCCAGGCATCGACGCCTCCGCCGCGGCGCAGCAGCGCTTCGTACTGTGAGTAGACCAGAGGGAGTCCGACCATGACCCAGGTGAACAGGCCGGCCAGTCGCAGTACTCGGGTGTGGCTGAGGTATACCAACATGGACGCATAGTAGGCTGAACCCGTGCCCCTGCACTCCCACAGAAGTCATGCCTGTCGGCTCGCGGGGGAAGGCCACCCATGCAATAATCGGACCGAACGGCCCCTCGATGGGCCAACCGCGTTACCCCACGGAGTCACAATGTCGATTGTCATCCGCGACGTGCGCGAGCACGAGCTCGATTCCGTCCTGGCCCTGAACAACAATGCCGGCCTGGCCATCCTGCCGTTGGATGCCGCCCGCCTGCGTCTGTTCTATGAAAGCGCTGAGTATTTCCGCGTCGCCGAGCGCGACGGCAACCTGGCCGGTTTCCTGATCGGCTTCGGCAGCGACAGCCAGCACGACAGCAGCAACTTCGCCTGGTTCAAGCAGCAGCTGGGCAGCAAATTCTTCTATATCGACCGCATCGTGGTTGCCAGCCGCCGTCGCGGCGGTGGCGTCGGCCGTGCCTTCTATGCCGATGCGCAGAGCTACGCCGAGCTGCGCTACCCGCAGCTGACCTGCGAAGTGTTCCTGGACCACGGCGCCGATGCCGCCCTGCTCTTCCACGGCAGCTTCGGCTTCCGCGAAGTCGGGCAGAACACCATGGCCCACGTTGACGTGCGCGCCAGCATGCTGCTCAAGGACCTGTGCAGTTACCAGTGGGTGCACGACACCTACGGCGACCAGTTGCCGGATGTGCCCTGGGTGGGCCATCGCCGCGAGCCGCTGCGCGTCCAGCAGCAGACGGGGACCTGATCGGTGGCAGCGAACATGGATTTTGAACAGGCCGGTGAACTGAAGATCGGCCAGGTCGGCATCGCCAATCTGCGTATCCGCACCCTCGACGTGGAGCGCCTCTCCCGTGAAATGCAGGAACGTGTCGCGCGTGCGCCGAAGCTGTTCGGGCGTGCCGCGGTGATCCTGGATTTCGGCGGACTCAGTAAGATTCCGGACGTGGCCACCGCCAAGGCGCTGCTGGACGGCCTGCGCAAGGCCGGCGTGCTACCGGTGGCGCTGGCCTACGGCACCACCGAAACCGACCTGCTGTCCCAGCAGCTCGGCCTGCCGTTGCTGGCCAAGTTCCGCGCCCAGTACGAGCGCGCCGAGGCCGAGCCGGCCCCTGCGCCCCTGCCGGTCGCCGAACCGCCGCCGCGCCGTGCGCGTGCCGCCGCTGCCGTGCCTGCTGCACCGGCACCGAGCGCTGTGGCCACCGGCGGCGCGCCCAAGCCGGGCCGCATGCAGACCGCCAATGTCCGCTCGGGCCAGCAGCTGTATGCGGAAAACTGCGACCTGACCGTCATGGCCACCGTCGGCGCGGGCGCCGAAGTGATCGCCGACGGCAGCATCCACATCTACGGTACGCTGCGGGGCCGTGCCCTGGCAGGTGCCCAAGGCAACACCACGGCGCGTATTTTCTGCCGTGAATTCCACGCTGAACTGGTCGCCATCGCCGGCCATTACAAGGTACTGGACGATGTTCCGGACTCCCTGCGCGGCAAGGCCGTGCAGGTGTGGCTGGAACAGGACCAGATCAAGATCGCTGCGCTGGACTGACGCAGCCCCCAAACAGAAGAATCAGGAGAAATCCTTTGGCTGAAATCATCGTAGTCACCTCCGGCAAGGGCGGCGTCGGCAAGACCACCAGCAGCGCCAGCCTGGCCTGCGGGTTGGCACGTCGTGGCAAAAAGGTGGCGGTGATCGACTTCGACGTCGGCCTGCGCAACCTGGACCTGATCATGGGCTGCGAGCGCCGCGTGGTGTACGACTTCGTCAATGTCGTGCACGGCGAAGCGACCCTCAAGCAGGCCCTGATCAAGGACAAGCGCTTCGACAACCTGTACGTGCTGGCTGCCTCGCAGACCCGCGACAAGGACGCGCTGACCCAGGAAGGCGTGCGCAAGGTGCTCGACGACCTCATCGCCGACGGCTTCGAATACGTCATCTGCGACTCCCCGGCCGGCATCGAGAAGGGTGCGTTCCTGGCGATGTACTACGCCGACCGTGCGGTCGTGGTGGTGAACCCGGAAGTGTCCTCGGTACGCGACTCGGACCGCATCATCGGTCTGCTCGATTCGAAGACCCACAAAGCCGAATCCGGCAAGAACGTGCCGGCCTTCCTGCTGCTCACGCGGTACAGCCCGGTACGGGTGGAAAGTGGCGAGATGCTCAGCATCACCGACGTGGAAGAAGTGCTGGGCCTGAAGGCCATTGGCGTGGTGCCCGAATCGGGCGACGTGCTCAATGCGTCCAACAAGGGCGAGCCGGTCATTCTGGACCCCGAATCGGCGGCGGGCCAGGCATACGAAGATGCGGTCGGCCGCATCCTTGGCGAAGAGCGTCCGATGCGCTTCACCACCGTGGAGAAGAAAGGCTTCTTCAGCAAGCTGTTCGGAGGGTAAGCATGGGACTGTTCGATTTCCTGAACCGAAAGAAGACTACTGCCGAAACGGCCAAGAACCGCCTGCAGATCATCATCGCGCAGGAACGCAGCCACCGCGGCGGCCCGGACTACCTGCCCCTGCTGCAGCGCGAGCTGCTGGAAGTGATCAAGAAGTACGTCAACATCGACGCTGATGCGGTCAAGGTCGATCTGGTAAAGGACGGCGAGCACGATGTGCTCGATATCTCCGTCGCCTTGCCGGAAGGCCCGCAGCAGCCCTGATCGACATCGCCCCTTCCGTTCTGGAAGGGGCGGTTGAGCGGTAACCCATGAACGACGCTGCCCCCACCGCCGAACCGCAGGTCACCCGCCTCGGCGATATCCGTTTCGACGATGCCCATGCCCTGCTTGCGGCACACGATCTGCACCTGCATCGTGTGGCCGATGGCGCGCCGATTCCGGGCAGCTATTGGGGCGAACCCGAAGCCGGCATCATCGGCAGCGACGTGTATGTCCGCGATGACACCCCCGTGCACTCGATGCTGCACGAAGCCTGTCACCTGATCGTGCTGCCGCCGGAGCGGCGTGCGCTGGTGCACACCGATGCCACCGATTCGGTGCCCGAAGAAGACGCCACCTGTTACCTGCAGATCGTGCTGGCCGGCAGATTGGCCGGTGTGGGCAGCGACCGCCTGATGCTGGACATGGATGCGTGGGGGTATACGTATCGGTTGGGGTCGACAAAGGCATGGTTCGAGCAGGATGCGGAAGATGCAAAAGCCTGGCTGGTCGAACGCGGCCTCCTTGCTGCGTAAATCCGCACGCGCGGTAACTCCCGGGCGCGTGGCGACGCGCCAATCGCATCGGCGCCAGGGTCTTCACTCGGCGCGGTTCGAGCAGGATGCGGAAGATGCAAAAGCCTGGCTGGTCGAACGCGGCCTTCTTACCGCGTAAATCCGCACGTGCAGTCACTCCCGACCGCCATGATCCCCGGTAATGCCGGCCGCTGGCCGGCAACCTCCTGGACAAGTGACGCATCGCCTGGCTGCCGGCTGCCGGCCGGCATTACCCGGATCAGCCCTGCCCTGCCATCGCGCGCAGGGTGATGCCCACGATGTAGGCCAGGTACGTACCCGTCGCGTAGCCCATCGTGCCCAGCAGCACGCCGACCGGCGCCAGCGAGGGATGGAACGCCGCTGCGACCACCGGCGCCGAGGCCGGCCCACCGATGTTGGATTGGGAGCCGATCGCGAAGTAGAAGAACGGCACCTTCAGCGCGCGCGCCAGCGCCCACAACAACACGATGTGCACCGCGATCCAGATCAGCCCCAGCGCGAACAGCCACGGGCGGTCCAGCAACGCGAGCAGGTCCATCTGCATGCCGATACAGGCGATCAGGAAGTACAGCAGCAGCGAGCCGAGCTTGGAAGCACCGGCGCCTTCCAGGTTGCGCGCACGAGTGAAGCTCAGTGCCAGGCCGCAGGTGGTGGAGATCACCACCACCCACACGAATGGTGCGTCCAGACTGAACTGCGAGGCCCAGGCGACATGGCCCTTGAACCACGCCGAGACCGGCCCGGCGATCGCGTGCGACAGGCCCACTACGCCGAAGGCAACGGCGACGATCAGCATCAGGTCGGTCAGGCTCGCCACACGCTCGTGCTTGGCCTGGAAGGCCTGGATCCGCAACTTGAGTTCATCGATGCCCGAGGTGTCGGCGCCGCTGCGCGCATCGATCTTCGCCGCGCGCCCGGCCATGAAGATCAGCACGGCCATCCACACATAGCCCACGCCGACATCGACCACCGCGAACTGGCCGAAGGTGGTCGCGTTGACATCGAACACTTCGCGCATGGCCAGCATGTTGGCACCGCCGCCGATCCAGCTGCCGGCCAGCGCTGCCATGCCCGCCCAGGTATCGCCGGCGACGGTGGCCGGATGCAGCCATTTCATCAACTGGAACGCGACCACCGCGCCGATCATGATGCTGAGCGAGGCGCCCAGGTACATCACGATCAGTTTCGGGCCCAGCCGCAGGATGCCCTTGATATCCACGGCCAGAGTGAGCAGCACCAGGGCAGCGGGCAGCAGGATGTCACGGGCGACCGGGTTGTAGAGCTGTGTGTTCTGGCCGTCGATCAGCCCAACCGTGTTGTACACGCCGGGAATCATGTAGCACAGCAGCAACGCGGGCACGTAGGTGTAGAAGCGCTTCCACAGCCCCTGCTCGCGCGAGGCGGTCCAGAACACGGCACCAAGGGTGGCGGCGATCAGGCCGAAGACGACGATATCGTTCTGGATCAGGGCGGGTGCTTTCACGGAAATGGGGTGCCTGGGTCGTGCCGGCGGCGGGCCGGCAACCTCATGAATATTGAAAGCGCGGTGCAGATGCCGGCCAGCGGCCGGCCCTACCGATGTAAAAGCGCCGCCCCTGGGGGCGGCGCCTCAAACCGGCTTAGTCGCCGATGTGCTGCTTCAACCAGCTGTTGACGGTGTCGTGCCACTGCACGCTGTTCTGCGGCTTGAGCACCCAGTGGTTCTCATCCGGGAAGTACAGGAACTTGGACTCGATGCCCTGGCGCTGCGCAGCGGTGAACGCGGCCAGGCCCTGCTCCACCGGAATGCGGTAGTCGAGCTGGCCGTGCACGATCAGGATCGGCTTCTTCCAGTCGGCCACGTGGTTGACCGGGTTGAACTTCTCGTAGTTGGCGGCCTTCTCGTACGGCGTGCCGCCCTGCTCCCACTCGGTGAACCACAGTTCTTCGGTGGCGTAGCCCATCATGCGCTGATCGAACACGCCGTCATGGTTGACCAGGCACTTCCACGGCGCGTTCCAGTTGCCGGCGATCCAGTTGACCATGAAGCCGCCGTAGCTGGCGCCCAGCGCACACGCCTTGTCACCGTTGAGGAACGGGTACTGCTTCTGCGCCGCCGCCCAACCCTTCTGCAGATCTTCCAGCGGGCGGTCGCCCCAGTGCTGGCTGATCGCATCGGTGAAGGCCTGGCCGTAGCCGGTGGAGCCGTGGAAGTCGATCATGACCACCGCGTAGCCCTGGCCGGCGTAGGTCTGGGGATTCCAGCGGTAGCTCCAGCCGTTGCCGAAGCTGCCCTGCGGGCCACCGTGGATCAGGAAAGCGACCGGGTAACTCTTGCCTTCCTGGTAGTTGTAAGGTTTGACCACGTAACCGTGCACGGTTTCGTTGTTCCAGCCCTTGAACTGGAACTGCTCGTAATCGCCGAAGGCAACGTCGGGCAGCATCTCACCCGCACTCGGGGTGATCTCACGCGGGTTGGCGCCGTCGAAGGCGGCCACGATGATCTGATCGCCACTCTTCAGACTGTTCTTCGTATACGCCAGGGTGGTGCCGGCGATCACCGGCGAGCCGATGCTGCCGCCGTCGGCGACCACTTCGGCGGTGCCGGTGGCGATGTCGACGCCGAACAGGCGGTGCTCGCCCATGTCGTCGGCACTGGTGTAGATCAGGGTGCCGTCACCGGACAGCACGATCTCGCCGGCCGAACGATCCCACTTGGGCGCGATCTCGCGGGTCTTGCCGGTGGCCACGTCCATCGCCATCAGGCCGAAGCGATCCGCTTCGAAGCCCGGGCGCTTCATGGCGCGGTAGTACAGGGTCTTGCCGTCGGCGCTGAACACCGGGCCGGCATCCCAGGCCGGGTTGGCCGCGGTCAGGTTGACCGGCGCCTGCTTGCCTTCGGCGTCCAGGCGGTACAGGTCGAAGTTGGTCGACCACGGTTCCTGCTTGCCGGCCACGCGGATGGCCGCGACCACGCTCTTGCCATCGGGCGACCAGGTGAAGTCGTCATTGCCACCGAACGGCTTGGACGGCGCATCGCCGGCCAGCGTCGCGCTGATCGCCGAGGCGCCCTTCACCGCAGCGGCCTTGGCTGCTGGCAGCGGCGCCACGAACAGCGTGTTGCGACGGCCATCGGCCCAGGTATCCCAATGGCGCACGAACAGGCTGTCGAACACCTCACCGGTGTTCTTGCGCGCCTTGTGCGCGTCCAGCTTCTTGCTGGTGCAGGCCAGGTCCGAACCGCAGTCCTGGAACACGCCGCTGCTGAAGGCCACGCGGTCGCCCTGCGGGGAGACGTGGAAGCTGTCCACATCGACCGGGAAATCGGTCAGCTGGCGCGGGGTGCCGCCGGTGGTCGGCTGCGCGTACAACTGCTGGCTGCCGTTCTTGGCGCTCAGGAAATATACGGTCTGGCCATCGGCCGACAGCGCGGCGGAATTGACGTTCCAGCCGGCCGGGGTCAGCGGCTTGGGCGGGGCCAGGTCACGCGTGCGCAGGTTGCGGATGTACAGGCCGGTGCTGGCCTTGCTGTCGTTACCGACCACGCGCTTGGCAAAGATCACGTTGCCGCCATCGGCGGTGAGCAGCGGGCTGGAGACCCGATCCAGCGCGATCATGTCGCGCACATCCAGGCCACGCGTGGCCGCCAGCGAGGGCATCGCGGTCAGCAGGCACAACGGCAGCAGGGCGTAACGAAGTTTCATCGGGGTCTCCGCGGAACGGCAAAACGCCGATGGTAGGGCCGCAGGGGCCACCCATGCAAAGGCCATCGGTCATGCAGAGGGACGGGCGGGCGGCAGAAACGACAAACCCCGCCGAAGCGGGGTTTGTCATGACGCAGATCCGGGCGTTTTAGACCGAACCCACCGCGCGCTTGCCGGTGCGGTAGATCAGCCAACCGACCAGGAACAGCACGGCCAGACCGATCCACTGCGCGCCCGGCAGGTGGAACGGCAGCGCCAGCACATCGGCACGGCTGCTGATCACGATCGGCACCGCGATCGCGATGCCCATCAGGGCTTCACCGGTGATCAGGCCGGCAGCGAACAGCACGCCCGGCTTGTGCACGCGGTCGCGACCTTCTTCGTCATCGGCGCGGATCTTGTGGAAGCGCTCCACCAAGTAGGCGATCAGACCGCCCAGGAAGATCGGGACCATCAGCTCCAGCGGCAGGTAGATGCCGATCGCCGCAGCCAGCACCGGCACGCGGAAGCGAGCATTGCGCGACTTGAGCCAGCTGTCGAAGGCGATGATCGCCGCGCCCACCACCGCACCGATGCCGATGAAGGTCCACGGCAGCTCGCCGCCGAACAGGCCCTTGGCCACGGAGGCCATCAGGTTCGCCTGCGGCGCGGCCAGCGCGTTGGGATGCAGTTCGGATTTGACGCCGATGCCGTAGGCGGTCGCCAGCAGGTTCAGCACCGGGGCCATGATCAGCGCGCACGAGAACGCACCGATGCCCAGCATCAGCTGCTGCTTCCACGGGGTGGCGCCGACGATGTAGCCGGCCTTGAGATCCTGCAGGTTGTCACCGCCGACCGCGGCGGCGCAGCACACCACCGCGCCGATCATGATCGCGGCCACCGCACCCAGCGGTGCTCCGCCGACGCCGACCGGGGTCAGGCCATCCTTGCCGAGCAGCAGCACCAGCACCGCCGAGGCGAACAGGATGGTGGAGATGGTGATGCCCGAGACGGGGTTGTTGGACGAACCGATCAGGCCGGCCAGATAGGCCGAGACCGACACGAACAGGAAGCCGGCCACGATCATGATGAGCGTCATCGGGATCGAGACGTGCCACTGGCCCACGATGGCCTGGTACAGCGCCAGCAGCGGCAGGGTGAACACCACCAGGGCCACCAGCATCCACTTCATCGGCAGATCGCGCTCGGTGTGCGCCAGCGCCGGGCCACCGCTCTTGCGGGCTGCGGCGAAACCACTCTTGACGCCATTGAGCAGCGACTTGCGCAGCGAGATCAGGGTCCACACGCCGCCGATCAGCATCGCGCCTACGCCCAGGTACCGCATCTTCGCGCCCCAGATGGCGAAGGCCGCCTCGGTGGAGCTGGCCGTGGCGATCGAGGCGGCCAGCGCCGGATCGGTGTTCATGAAGAACGACTGGTACAGCGGAATGGCGATGTGCCAGGTCAGGATCGAGCCGGACACCACCACGATGCCGACATTCAGGCCGACGATGTAGCCCACACCCAGCAGCGCCGGGGACAGGTTGGTACCGATGAAGGCGGTGATCTTCGAGCTGCCCACGTAGGCCGAGGTGGCCCAGGCATCCGGAATCAGGCGCAGGCCACTTTCAGCCGCCAGCTTCACGAAGGCGCCGATCACCGCCGACACGGCCAGGATCTTCAGGCCCGGGCCCGGGTTCTCACCGGCCTTGAGCACTTCGGCGGCCGCCTTGCCTTCCGGGAACGGCAGCGGATCTTCCACGATCATCGAACGGCGCAGCGGCACCGAGAACAGCACGCCCAGCAGACCACCCAGGCCGGCGATGCCCAGCACCCACCAGTACTTGAAGTCCGGCCAGTAGCCCATGATCACCAGCGCGGGAATCGTGAAGATCACACCGGCGGCGATCGACGAACCGGCCGAAGCGCCGGTCTGGACGATGTTGTTTTCCAGGATCGTGCCACCGCCGAGCAGGCGCAGCACCCCCATGGAAATGACCGCGGCGGGAATGGCGGTGGCGATGGTCAGGCCTGCGAACAGACCGAGATAGGCGTTGGCGGCCGACAGAATCACCGCCAGCACGATGGCAAGCACCACCGCGCGGAAAGTGAGCTGGCGTGGCGCAGCGTCGTTGTTCATGGAAGCCCCTGCTGGCAAAAAATCCCTGCCACGCTAGCGTTCATGTACGGGCAAGTCCAGTAGTGCCAGCCGCTGGCCGGCAACCCTGCACCACCCGATCGAGGCTGCCGTTGACCTGCGCGTGCCGTCGCGTCCGCGACCCGCCGCACTCGGCAACGTGCAGGGCCGGACCCATCCAATTTAGTTATGTTATATCCTATCGCACCGAGTAACCGGCGCCGCTGTGACGCATTCCCCCACTTCCCGCCTGACTTCCATCGACCAGCTGCGCGGCACCGTGATCGTGCTGATGCTGCTCGACCACGTGCGCGAAACCTTCTACATGCACCAGCAGGTCGGCGATCCGATGGTGGTCGAGCAGGTCGAGCCGGCGCTGTTCGTCAGCCGGCTGCTGGCGCATCTGTGCGCCCCGGTGTTCGTGCTGCTGACCGGCCTGTCGGCCTGGTTGTACGCCAGCGGCAAGCCGGATGGGCGCCGGGCCGCATCCGCCTTCCTGCTCAAGCGCGGCCTGTTCCTGGTGGTGCTGGAACTGCTGGTAGTCAATTTCGCGTGGACGCTGCAGTTCCCTCCCAGCGTGGTCTACCTGCAGGTGATCTGGGCAATCGGCATCAGCATGATCGCGCTGGCCGGGCTGCTGTGGTTGCCGCGCGGGGCACTGGCCGTGCTGGCGCTGGCCGTGATTGCCGGGCACAACCTGCTCGATGGCATCCGCCTGCAGGGTGACGGAGCGCTGGCCGTGCTGTGGAAAGTGCTGCACCAGCGCGACTGGATCGCCGTGACAGATGGGCTGCGCCTGCGTACCTCGTATCCGGTGCTGCCGTGGATCGGCGTCATCGCGCTGGGCTGGGTGATCGGCCCGTGGTTCGCGCGCGGCGGCGATGCCCTCCTGCGCCAGCGCCGGCTGTGGATGGCCGGCGCCGGTGCGCTGCTCGCCTTCATGCTGCTGCGGGCGCTCAACGTGTATGGCGACAGCCCGTGGCAGTCCTTCGCCACGCTGGGCAGCACGCTGATGAGCTTCTTCAACGTGACCAAGTACCCGCCCTCGCTGCTGTTCCTGCTGTTGACCCTGGGCATCGGACTGCTGGTGCTGCGCCTGTACGAACAGCCGCGCGTGGCCCGGGCGCTGGCGCCATTGGCCGACATCGGCGCGGCACCGATGTTCTTCTACCTGCTGCACCTGTATGTGCTGAAGCTGCTGTACGTGCTGGCCGAAGCACGCTGGGGCCAGACCCACGGCGCGTACTTCGCCGTGGACCACGTGGCGAGCCTGTGGGTGATCACCGCCGTGCTGGCACTGGCGCTGTACTGGCCGACCAGAGCGTTCGCGCTATTCAAGGCGCGGCGGCGGGATCTGGCCTGGCTGCGCTATCTGTAAGCGAGCGATGCCAGGCTTCTGAGGTTGCCGGCCAGCGGCCGGCACTACGACAGCGGAGCGGCCAGACCCGGCACGGCTGACCCTTCGCCCCGGGCCTATACTCGCCCCCTTGTCCGCCCTGCCCGATCCCTCGATGACCGCAGCCGCCCTGCCCGCCTCCACCACCTCGACCGCTACCGACGACTTCCTCGGCCATCCCAAAGGCGTCTACATCTGCTTCTTCACCGAGATGTGGGAGCGGTTCTCGTTCTACGGCATGAAGGCGCTGCTGCTGCTGTATCTCACCAAGTACCACCTGTTCGGCGACAAGGCCGGCCTGGATCTGCTCGGTGCCTACGGTGGCCTGGTCTACTGCATCCCGGTGTTCGGCGGCCTGCTCGCCGACCGCTGGCTGGGCATGCGCAAGGCGGTGGTGTTCGGTGGCGTGCTGCTGGTGCTGGGCCACCTGGGCATGGCCTTCGAAGGGCACGCGGCGGTCCGCGTCGATGGTGCGATCGTGCGCGATGACGCGGCCCTGGGCATCACCTACCTTTCGCTGGCCCTGATCATCATGGGCGTGGGCTTCCTCAAGCCGAACATCTCCACCATCGTCGGCAAGCTCTACCCGGAAAACGACCCGCGCCGCGATTCGGGGTTCTCGCTGTTCTACGCCGGCATCAATCTGGGCGCGCTGTTCGCCTCGCTGGTGTGCGGCTTCCTCGGCGAAGCTTATGGCTGGAAGTACGGCTTCGGCGCGGCCGGCATCGGCATGGTGATCGGCCTGGGCATGTTCCTGTGGGGCCAGAAGTATCTGCAGGGCCACGCCGAACCGTCGGATCTGCCGGCCCTGCGCCAGCGCGTGCTCGGCATCCGCCGCGAATGGCTGATCTATGCGGTGGCCGTGCTCGGCGTGATTCCCGTCGCTGCCTTGATGTGGGCCGCGGCCAACGGCGCGTTCGCGCTCGGCGGTGAAATCAGCCTGGCGCTGATGCTGATGATCGTCGTGCTCGGCGGCGTACTAGTCTGGTTCGCCTGGTTCACCGGTACCCGCTGCACGCCGGTGCAGCGCCAGCAGATGATCGCGCTGATGGCGCTGATCTTCATGGCCCTGGTGTTCTTCACCCTGTACGAGCAGACCTATGGCTCGTGGGTGACCTTTACCGATCGTCTGCTGACCAAGGACCTGGTGCCGTCGCTGGTGATCCAGGGCGGCACGCCGCTGCCATGGTCGATCGCCTCGCTGCTGCTGGCGCCACTGGGCTTCGTGGTGGCCGCGCGCCTGTCGGAGCGGAACCCGGGTTCGTCCGCACCGCGCAACCTGTTCATCGCGATCGTGGCGGCGATGCTGGTGATGCTGATCCGCGACTGCCTGGTGATTCCGCAGACGGCCGGTTCGCTGACTTACCTCGGCGGCCTGTTCCTGGTCGTCCTCGCGCCGCTGTTCGCGATGCTGTGGGCGTGGTTGGACCGTCGCCGCATGGACCCGTCCAAGCCGGTCAAATCCTCGATCGGACTGATTTTCGCCGCACTGTCGTTCGTGCCCTTGGCCCTGGCCGCCCAGCACGTCGGCGCGACCGGACAGATGGCCAGTGTGTGGTGGCTGGTGCTGGCCTACCTGATCCTGGAGATCGGCGAGATGTGCCTGTCGCCGGTCGGCCTGTCGGCGGTCACCCAGCTGGCCGCGCCGCGGGTGGTCAGCCTGATGATGGGCACCTGGTTCCTGGCCACCGCGTTCTCCGAAACGCTGGCGGCGCTGTTCGGCAAGCTCGCCGCGATCGAGGTACCGGAAGGCCAGACCATGGATATCGCCAGCGCCGCCGCCAGTTACGAACACCTGTTCTGGCTGCTGATGTGGATCGGACTGGGCTGCGCGGCGGTGGCACTGATCTGCTCACCGCTGCTGAAGCGGATGATGCACGGGGTGAAGTAATCCCGAGCCGCGCCGTGCTCGGGGTTGGCAGGCGTCGATGCCGAATCGGCCTGCCCGACCAGGCTGCTGGAGAGCAATGCCAGCAGCTTCGCAGTACTGACCGCAATGAGGATCGGTGTCGTAGCCGCAGCCTTCTGCAGGGTGGTACAGCGGCGCTTCCAAGCAAAAAAATGGCACCGCGAACGGTGCCATTTCCAGGACCTGCATTGAGGAGAGAGGTCAATGCATGCCGCGGAACGCGAGACTGAGCGCCAGGATCGACAGGATCACCGCGATGGTGCCGTCGAGGATGCGCCAGGTTTTGGGCTTGGTGAACAGCGGGGCCAGCAGGCGCGCGCCCAGGCCTTGGGCGGTCAGCCACAGGCAGCTGGCGGTGAACACGCCGGCGGCGAAGGCCATGCGTGCGTTGCCAAAATTCTCGGCGATGCCGCCGATGACCATCATGTCCAGCCAGAAGTGCGGGTTGATCAGCGAGAAGCCGACCGCCGACATCAGCACCGCACGGCGCGAGCTGCTGTCGCCATCGTCCACGTGCATGCCACCGCCACCGGCCAGCGCGCGGCGCGCCGATTGCCAGGCATACCAGGCCAGGAAGGCGACACCGCCCCACAGCACCACGGTGGTCAGCCACGGCAGCGCCTGGGTGAGCGTGCGCAGGCCGGCCACGCTGGCGAAGATGAAGATGCCGTCGATGGCGGCGCAGGTCGCCACCACGGGCACGATGTGCTTGCGCAGGATGCCCTGGCGCAGGATGAAAGCACTCTGCGCGCCGACCACCGCGAACAGGCCGATGCCGGTTGCGGCACCGCTGAGCCACGCGCTGAGACCGGCACCGCCGGCAATGATCGAAAACATGGGATACCACCTGTGTCTTGCTGGGGGGCGGTGCCTCGCCAAGGCGTACAGCACCGGATGGCGCGTATTGTCGCGCCGCAACATGAAAAAGTAGAGCTAAACTTACTTAACCATCTTTAGCGGAACTTAAGATCATGCGCATCGACCATGCCCAGCTCCGCGCCTTGGCGGCGGTGATCCGCGAAGGCAGCTTCGAACGGGCGGCGCAGTCGCTCAACGTCACCGCCTCGGCGGTCTCCCAGCGGGTCAAAGCGCTGGAGGACCGGGTCGGGCGCCTGCTGGTCAAGCGCTCCTCGCCGGCGGTGGCCACCACCGAAGGCCAGGTGCTGGTCCAACTGGCCGAGCAGACCGCCCTGCTGGAGCACGATGCGCTGCACCGGATGGGCATCGCCGATGAGGACCTGCCCCATGCCAGCATCCCGGTGGCGGTCAACCACGACAGCCTGGAAACCTGGTTCCCCGAGGCGGCCCTGCAGTTCGCGCGGCAGACCGGCACCACGCTGGACCTGCGCTCGGAAGACCAGGACCACACCGTGGCCCTGCTCCGGCAAGGGGCCGTACTGGGCGCGGTGACTACCCTGGATGAGCCGGTGCAAGGCTGCCAGATCCACGCGCTGGGCAGCATCCGCTATGCCGCCACCTGCACGCCGGCCTTCCACGAGCAGTACTTCGCCAAGGGCGTCAACGCGCAGTCGCTGGCCCAGGCCCCGGTGCTGGTGTTCAACCGCAAGGACGACATGCAGGCCCGTTTCGCACGGCGCCTGGCCGGCAACGACCTGCCTCTGACCGCGCCGACCTGGTGGATTCCCTCGACCCGCGCGTTCGTGCAGGCCAACCTGGGTGGGCTGGGCTGGACCATGAACCCGCTGCCGCTGGTCAAACGGCACCTGGATGCCGGCCGGCTGGTGCACATGAAGCAGCGCGCCTGGGAAGACGTGCCGCTGTATTGGCAGCACTGGAAAGGCGATGTGCAGACCATGGCGCTGCTGACCCGGGCGGTGCTGGCGGCCTCGGCGACGCTGGTGCGCAAGAGATGATCGCTAGGAAACTGGCAAGAATGGAGGGATCGGCCATATATTTGCAGCTTGGACCCAGAGAATAAGAGGATTGGAGAAGACATGGATGGTCACGAAACGTACACGTCGATAGATGATCTGTCACCGAAACTGTTTCCCTTGGACGAAAACCCGTCACGGTGGTACCACCCAATTACACGACGGAGAGATATCGGGGAAACTGATAGCGCCAGAAACGCGCCGCGGCGGTCGAAAGTGGACAACATCAATCCGACGGCATCGTTTGATGTTGTTTTTTACATGGGAAGTGACCAGAACAGCCCCACACTTCGACTATCAATCACAATTGATCACGTGGGTGACGTGGTTGAAGCAAGAGGGCCTAGATATCAGTCTCGCCAGTTCTACACACGCAAAAGTCTCGTGGATCTCATCTATTCGACTGCGGAAGAGGAGCTTCGGCGTCGTCTTAGGAGGAAACTTCGGGCTCAGCCGCGCAGTCGATTGTCCAGCCTCTCGGATTCCAGTGCGAAACATCTTTCAGATGCAGTCGTCCCCCATCTTTGGTTTCCACAGCCGGAGATAGAAGGGAATACTCTAAGCGACTTTACCCGATCCGATGCCACGCCCACTATCATGGAACTGGTTACTCGGATCTCCGCGGCCGGACTTCCACTTGCGGTACGTGTTGATTCATTGACATTTCTGGGCAATTCGATGTCAATCATCGACAGCTTCATGACTCTTGTAGGTGGCGGCTTGAATCTCGCCGTGATTCTTTCCGCGCTTCAGCTTGTAGATGCCTGCTCGTCGTCATTTCAGTTATTCCGGCTGACCCGAACGGATTGGGATGTTTTTACAGACGCATTGATTACGGCAAACGCCATGAAAATAAGAGAGACCTTAGTCGCCAATCGGCGAGGTTGCAACAGAGGTGATCTTCTTCCACATTGGGCAAGGCTCGAACAAGCGACGCTCATCGAAGTAGTTCCGAAGCGCCCCGCGCCCTCAAGATTCATTGCCAAGGACTACTTCTAACGCGCGCCATCCTCGTCGTCAGCCACATCCGTGGCACACGTGGTCGGTTCGTACACGATGTCCCGACCCGGCTCAGAATTGTCCCATCCAGTCGTGGGGATTTTGATGGACACCGATCCGGTCTACCTGCACATCCGCGTGGTCCTGAGCATCATCCTTGGCCTGAGCATCACCACCCTGCTGCGTGGCCTGGCCGGGATCATCGAACACCCGCAGCGCCGCGGTTGGTCGTGGATCCACCTGTGCTGGGTGGTCTGGGCGCTGATCTCGGTGGTGACCTTCTGGTGGTGGGAGTTCCGGCTGGGCGAGGTCCGGCAGTGGACCTTCGAGCTGTACCTGTTCGTGATCGCCTACTGCGCCGCGTGGTACCTGTTGTGCGTGCTGCTGTTTCCGGACGATGTGCGCGAGTTCGGCAGCTATGAGAACTATCTGCTGCAGCGGCGCGGTGGCTTCTTCGGGATGCTGGCGCTGGTCACGCTGCTGGATCTGGTCGATACCGCCATCAAGGGCCATAGCCGCTGGCAGATGCTCGGCGACGCCTACTGGGTCCACACCGTGGTGATGCTCGTCATGGCCGGGCTGGGCATGGCCCTGCGCCAGCGCCGCGCCCATCTGGCTCTGGCCGTGCTGGCACTGGTCTATCAAGCCGGCTATTTCCTCCTCGAATACTTCACCCTGGCCAGCGACTGACCCTGCCCGGCACACCCACCGGATGCTGCGTTGCACCAAATCCGTACCGGAAAGGGCTAAAATTGCCCACAAGGTACCGCTGTGATGCCCGTATTCACGGGCGTTCCCGGCAGCGGCGGCATCCTTCCCATGTCTCCCTACCTGAGATCCCCATGAAAAAACTAGCGAAGGTCGTCCTCGGCCTGTTCGTGGTGTTGCTGTTGGCAGCGGCACTGTTCCTGTACTGGCCGCTGCATCAGCGTTCGGTCCCGGCCGCCGGCAACGACAAGCCGGTCGACGTCGTCCTGGTTGGCGGCGGCATCATGAGCATCACGCTCGCCACCTTCCTGCAGGAGCTGCAGCCAGACTGGAACATCCAGGTCTATGAGCGCCTGGACGGGGTTGCGCTGGAAAGTTCGGACGGCTGGAACAACGCCGGCACCGGCCATTCCGCGTTCGCCGAGCTGAACTACACCCCCGAGCTGCCGGACGGCAGCATCGAGACCAAGCGGGCGGTCGGCATCGCCGAGCAGTTCGAGATTTCGCGCCAGTTCTGGTCGCACCAGATACGCGAAGGCCGCCTCAGCCAGCCCAGCGATTTCATCAACCCGACCCCGCACATGAGCTTCGTCTGGGGTGATGAGAACATCGCCTACCTGCACAAGCGCCAGCAGGCGTTGGTCAAGAACCCGCTGTTCTACGGCATGCAGTATTCCGAGGATCCCGCACAGATCACCCAGTGGGCACCGCTGCTGATGGAAGGCCGTGACCCGAAGCAGAAGGTCGCCGCCACCTGGATGCCGCTGGGCACCGACGTGAACTTCGGCGTGATCACCCGCCAGCTGACTGCGGGCCTGGAGCGCAGCCCGAACTTCAGGCTGCATCTCAACCATGAAGTACGCGCCCTGCGCCAGAACGATGACAAGAGCTGGAACGTGACCGTCAAGGACCTGAAGTCCGACAACGAGACCACGGTCAAGTCGCGCTTCGTGTTCATCGGTGCCGGTGGCGCCGCGCTCAAGCTGCTGCAGCTGTCGGGCATTCCGGAATCGAAGAACTACGCCGGCTTCCCGGTCGGTGGTCAGTTCCTGGCCTTCCAGGACCCGGCGATCGCCAACCGGCATTCGGTCAAAGCCTACGGCATGGCCGAAACCGGCTCGCCGCCGATGTCGGTGCCGCATCTGGATGCGCGCAAGCTGGATGGCAAGCCGGTGGTGCTGTTCGGGCCGTTCGCGCTGTACAGCACCAAGTTCCTCAAGCACGGCTCGTGGTTCGACCTGTATTCGTCGGTCAACCACAACAACGTGGCGGGCATGATCGATGTGGGTCTGGAGAACCTGGACCTGGTGAAGTACCTGATGGGCCAGGCGCGTCTGAACGATGACGACCGCCAGGCCGAGCTGGTCAAGTACTTCCCCCACGCCAAGCGCGAGGACTGGAAACTGGTCACCGCCGGCCAGCGCGTGCAGATCATCAAAAAGGACCCGGAAAAGGGCTCGATCCTGCAGTTCGGTACCGAGATCGTGACCGACCAGGACCACACCCTGGCCGCCCTGCTCGGCGCCTCGCCGGGTGCTTCCACCTCGCCGCCGATCATGCTGGACCTGCTCAAGAAGGCCTTCCCCGAGCAGATGGCGGCCGGCTGGGAAGCGCGCCTGAAGCAGATCGTGCCGTCGTATGGCCGCAAGCTCAACGACAGCCCCGCGCTGACCAATGAGATCCGCCGCCTGACCAGCGAAACCCTGAAGCTGCCGTACCTGGATGTGCCGGTCGAGACCAGCCCAGCGGTGATGCTGACCCCGCCGCCGGCCGCCAAGCCGGCCGAAGCCAAGCGCAACGCCAACGAAGAACTGCAGGCCCTGTAAGCCTGCGCAGGCACGGGGCTACCGTCCCCTGCCATCGCTTTCCCTCCGGCCACCCTCGCGGTGGCCGGATGCGTTGTGGGGTTGGGCGACACTGAATGTTCACGATTTGTAAAGCGAATGAGAACGCTTTACATTTGCACCCCGCCGGGCTTGGGGCCCGGCCACGTCCCCCAGATCATCACGAGACCCCGCATGTACGCCTGCGCTGCTTCGCTTCGCCTCCCCCGCCGTGCCCCGCTGGGCCTGGCCCTGCTTTCCGTGTTGCTGCTGACCGCGCCGCAGGCCTTCGCCGATGCGCCGGCAGACGCCAGCAGCAACGCCGATGCCAAGACCCTGGACAAGGTCAGCGTGGTCGGTGCGCGGGCGATGCCGTCGAGCACCACGCGCCTGCCCATCAGCCTGCAGGAAACCCCGCAGTCGGCCACCTCGATCGGCCTGCAGCGGCTGCAGGACGAATCGCTGTTCAGCATCAACGATGTGATGCGCAACGTTACCGGCGTCAGCGTCTCCTTCTATGACACACAGCGCCCGCTGTATTACGCACGCGGCTTTGCCATTACCGATTTCCAGGTGGACGGCATCCCCACCTACAGCGGCTCGACCAACCAGGAATACGACACGGCCTTCTACGATCGCGTGGAAGTGATCCGCGGCGCCAACGGCCTGCTGAGCGGCGCCGGCGTGCCCTCGGCCACGGTCAACCTGCTGCGCAAGCGCCCGGGCAAGGAATTCGATGCCTCCTTCGCGGTGAGCGCCGGCAGCTGGGACTACCAGCGCATGGAAGCCGACGTGACCGCGCCGCTGACCGCAGATGGCCGTTTCCGCAGCCGGGTAGTCGCCGCCTACACCGACCGTGATCTGTATTACGACCGGTACCACGAGAACAAGATGGCCGGCATGGCCGTGCTGGAAGGCGACCTGACCGACAGCACCACGCTGACCGTGGGCTACCAGACCCAGGACAACAACCCGGTCGGTTCGACCTGGGGCACCGTGCCCTTCTTCGACAGCCAGGGCAACTTCGCGCACCTGCCGCGCTCGACCAACGTGGCCCCGAAGTGGAGCTACTGGCAGCGCGAGACCAGCACCGCGTTCGCCAACCTGGAACAGCGCTTCGGCGAGAACTGGCTGCTGAAGATCAATACCGCCTACACCCAGGGCAACGTGCAGAACGTGCGCGTGTACGGTAGCGGTTACCCCGATCCGGCCACCGGCGCGGGTATTTTCCTGCGCACCGCCGCCGGCGATTCCGAAGACACCCGCCGCAACGTGGATGCCTACCTGAGCGGCACGTTCTCCCTGTTCGGCCGCGAGCACGACCTGACCGTCGGCGGGCAATGGGCGGACCTGGAGGGCACCACGAACACCATCGCGCTGCGCTATCCCACCGACTGGGCACGTTGCGGTAACGAGCGCTGCTATTACATCCCGGATATCCGCGCCTGGGATGGCGACATCTCCGAAGTGACCTACGCGCGGACCGGCGCACGCCGCGTCGCCAAGACCACCCAGAGCGGCGTCTACGTCGCTACCCGCCTGCGCCTGGCCGATCCGCTGGCGCTGATTGCCGGCGCGCGCCTGAGCCGTTGGGAAACGCTGTCCCGTTCCTACAACGCGGCCGGTGCGTACACCGGCACCAGCGGCGCCTACAAGGTGACCGATGAAGTCACACCCTATGTGGGCCTGGTGTACGACATCACCCCGCAGGTGGCGGCGTATGCCAGCTACACCGAAATCTTCAATCCGCAGAACTACAAGGACCGCAACGAGAACCTGCTGGCGCCGGTGGAAGGTTCCAACCTGGAAGCGGGCATCAAGTCGCAGTGGTTCGACGGCCGCCTGACCGCCAATGCCGCGGTGTTCGAGGCCAAGCAGGACAACTATGCGGTGCGCGACATGAGCCTGCCGGACGGATCGCTCAGCGACGGCAGCTCGGCTTACATCGGCATCAACGGCACCAAGGCGCGCGGCTGGGAAGTGGACGTCAACGGCGAGATCCTGCCGGGCTGGACGGTCAATGCCGGCTTCACCCACGTCAAGGTGACCCGTGCTGCTACCGATCTGCTGTACGCCAACCCGGCCGAAGATCTGCTGCAGCTCAATACCCAGGTGCGACTGCGCGGCGCGCTGGAGCGCCTGAGCGTGGGTGCGGGCGTGCAGTGGCAGAGCAAGGTGCAGGGCTACAACATCCCCTATCCGCTCGGCGGCACGGTGACGGTGAACCAGCCGGCGTATGCGCTGGTGCAGTTCAATGCCAACTACCGCATCAGCGACAGCTGGACGGCGACCTTGAGCGTGCGCAACGCGCTGGACAAGACCTACTGGGCCAACCTGGACTACAACAACTACGGTGAGCCGCGTTTTGTTGCGTTGAGCCTGCGCTGGAAGTACTGAGGATATCCGGTGGTGCCGGCCAGCGGCCGGCACTACCGGGGTCGGGTCTCGCGCAGCGTCCACATCACCGGCAGCACCAGTATCGCGACCACCGCGATCATTGCCCCGGGGGCCGACGACCAGCCGGTATGCCGCACCAGCAGTTCGGCCAGCAACGGCGTAGCACCGCCAAAGAACGCCGTGGCCATGGTGACGCCCAGTGCCAGCCCACTGAGCCGCCCTTCGCCGGGGAACTGCTCGGCCGTGGCCGGTGCCGCCACCGCACTCACGCCGCCCGCGAGGCAGGCCAGCACCACCGCCGCCAGCCCGATCGCCACGGTGCTGCCACCGGCCATCACCGAGAACATCGTCAACGGCAGCAGGGCCGATAGCGCGGCCAATGCGATCAGCACGGGGCGGCGCCCGACCCGGTCCGACAACGCGCCCGCCAGCGGCGTCACCACGATCACCGCCACCGCCGCGACCGTGGACAGCCACAACGCCTCCGATTCACTCACCTGCCCCACCGAACCGAGGAACGCGGGCACATAGGTGATTCCAACGTAATAGGTGATCGAGCCCAGTGCGGAGATCGCAAACGTGCGCGCAATCGCGGGCTTGTGGTGCCGCCAGCTATCGCGGATCGGCGACGTCGGGACGGTGCCCTCAGCCTGTTGCCGCTCGAACTCCGGCGATTCGTGCATGGTCGAACGCGCCAGCAGGATCGCCCCCGCCAGCGCCGCACCGACGAAGAAGGGAATCCGCCAGCCCCAGCCATCCAGCTGCGCCGTGCTCAGCAGCGCGACGGTCAGCGCCGACAACGCCACCGCCAGCAAGGCCCCCACCTCGCTCGCAGCCGACGCCAAGGATGTCACCAGTCCGCGCCTGCGCACGGGTGCGGTTTCCAGCAGGTATGCGACCACGCCGGTGTACTCGCCGCCCACCGAGAACGCCATCAGGCAGCGCAGCAGCAACAGCAGCACACCGGCAGCGGCACCGATGCTCTCGAAGGTGGGCAGCAGCGCAGTGGCAAGCATCGCCACGGTCATCAGCAACATCGAGGCCAGCAGCATGTAGCGGCGACCGAAGCGGTCGCCGAGATGGCCGAAGACCAGCGCACCCAAGGGCCGCATCAGATACGACACCGCAAACCCGGCCAACGTGGCCAGCAGCGCATTCTCGCCACCACCGAAGAACACGCGCGAGAGCACGGTGGCCAGATACAGATAGAGGGTGAAGTCATACCACTCCACCACCGTGGAGAGGCCGGCGATGATCATCGAGCGCGTCTGCGGGCGCGCCGCAGGCGCCGTGGCGGCCGCGCTCAAGCGTGCATCCTGGGAACAGACGGGCCATTGCGGCGCGGCAGTGGACGAGATCGCATCGAGATACTCCCGGCCGCCTGGGCCGCAACTGGACGGCGACAGCCTACGTCAGTCGATCTGCACGCCGCGTCACAGCAGAGTGCTCAGGCCACGGCTGACGACCGCACATCACCGCGCCGGTAACTCAGCAGACGGCCGTTGCCCGGCGCATTGCCTTCATCCTCGAACAACCCCAGTTGTTCGGTCACATCGAAGCCCTGCAGCGCCATGCCACGGGAAAACGAGCCCACGTTGCCGCGACCGGGATCGGTGATGAGCAGTTCGGCATCGGGCTTGGCATGCCGCTGCATCATCGCCGCGATCTGGTGGGCGTGGCCCCGCTCGTACAGGATGTCACTGCCGATGATCAGGTCGAACCGCCCCAGCGAGCCATCGGGGATTTCCCAGGGCAGGTCGCGGTAGGTTACCGCCGGCAGGTCATTGAGGCCGGCGTTGTAGGCCAGAAAGGATTCGGCCAGCGGATGGTGGTCGGTCGCCACGACATCCGCGCCGCGATGGGCCAGTACCAGGCTGGACAGCCCCAGCCCGCAGCCCAGTTCCAGGATGCGCTTACCGGTCACGTCGAAGTGGCTCATGGTATCGGCCAGCGCACGGCCGGCCGGCCAGATCTGACCGAACAGGCTCCACAACGACGAGTGGATGCCGGCCCGCTGGGCACGTCCGGTGGGATCGGAAAACTGCTGCAGATCGCTGAGCGCGCGGATACGGAAATCGTGCCCGCCGACCGGGATGGTGAGAATGCGGGTGGTATAGCCCGGCATGTGCGCTCCGTGGGACACGGGAGCCTTCATTCCGCTGGCGGCATGAAAGGCTCTGAGAAAGGAGCGAGGGCGATCAGGTGTCGATCGCGCTGGACGCGCGTAATTGCGTGTGCCCCCCATCCTACGCCATGGGCGAGGACCTGGCTGAACGCCTCTGGGCCGCCTTGCGGGCGTTCGGCGCGGCTTTGCGTCCGGCAGGCGCGGCGCCGTAGCGCACCTGGCACACCGGGCAGAAGAACGCCCGCCGCCGGGTCGTGCCCGGGTAGGTCTTGCTGATCGGCCCGCCGCAGTGGGGACAGCTGCGCTTGGTGTGCACGAGCCACTGCTGGCGCAGCACGCCTTGTCGCTTCCAGTCCAGGAAATCGAAGCTGTATTGCCGCGCCTGTTTGATGATCTCGCCCAGCTTGCGCGGCGGCAGCGCACCGACCGTGGATTCGGGATGCACGCGGGTGCGGAACAGCACTTCGTTCTTGATGATGTTGCCCACCCCGGCAAAGAGGTCCTGGTCCAGCAGCGCGTCGCAGATCAACGTTTCCGGCTGCTGCTTGAGTTTCCTGCGCGCCAGCCTGGGATCCCAGGCCGGGTCCATCACGTCGCCGCGCCAGTCGTAGGTGTCGTCCAGCGCACCCTCGATGTACTTCACCGACGAGGCATAGATGTTGAGCTCACCGTTGTCGAGCTGTAGTGATACCCGCGGTGGGGACGGCTTGCGCTCGTCGATACGGTAGCTGCCGAACATCAGCATGTGCACACGCAGGCTGAAACCGCGGAATTCGATCAGGAAGTGTTTGCCCCAGCTGCGCAGGGCGACCACACGCCGCCCTTCCATGCGGGTCAGATCCAACGTGCTGTTGCCCGTGGCCAGCCGCACGGTCTTGCCGCGGAACTTCGCAGCGGCCTCACGCAGGATGACGATGGAGGGACCTTCAGGCATGTCCGGGCTCCTGTAGGGCAGCGCCGCTCAGGATGTCCTGCAGCCGGGCCGCATTGGCGATGGCGAACCCATGGGCAGTGTTGTCGAAGATCACCCAGCGCACGCGTGCCGTCCGCGCAGCAACCGTTCTCGCCAATGCATGCAGCGCCGCGTCGTCATACGCGCTGTAGTACATGCGGGGCGCGCCGTGCCATCGCCAGTAGCGCCATGCGTCGTCACCGCCCGGCTGCGCGGCCTCAGGAACACGGGCAGGGTCCGCCCCTGCTCGCCCAATCCCATGGCGCTGCAGCAGCGCGTCGGCCTGCGGCGTGAACCAGCTGGCGTGGCGTGGCTCGCAGACCACGCGCACACGGGTGCGACGGCGCAGCAGGCCGAAGAAGGCGGCCGCCACGCGCGCGTCGAGGACATGGCTCGGCGGCAGCTGCAGCAGCAACCCGCCGAGCGTGCGGCCCAGACCGCCCACCGCGTCCAGAAAGGCGTCCAACGCGGGACCGCACCCACGTAGCCCCGCCTCATGCGAGATCGCCTTGGGCAATTTCACAGAGAACCGGAACGCGGCCGGCACGCTCGCCGCCCAGCGTTCGTAGGTGCGCTGCTGGTGCGGCCGGTAGAAAGACGAGTTGATCTCCACTATCGGGAACCGCGTGGCGTAGCGCGCCAGCATGCTCTCGCCCTCGCCGGTCAATGCCGCATGACGGCCGGGAATCGACCAGCCTGCGCATCCGATCCTGATCGATTGGGCAGGCATCGGTTACAGACGGATCTCGCCGTCGTCCTCGCCCGACCAGTAGTGGATGCGGGTCGCCTTGACCTGGATCAGCACGATGCCGGGCGTGTCCACGCCCTGCTTGAACCAGCGCTCCAGGTCAGGGACCCAATGCGCCTGCAGGGTCGCGCGGTCGCGGCTGAGCGTGGCGTGGCCTTCCACGGCGACGAACAGCGGCGGCTTGCCCAGCAACCCCTTGCTGCCGGTGAACGACAGCGCCACTTTGGGATCGCGTTCGATCTCGGCCACCATGTCGGCGCTGTCGAAGGCGAAGAAGTAACTGTCGCCGTTGTAGTCGACGTCGCCGTTATTGCTCATCGGCCGGCCGGCGATCTCCCCGCTGGCGGTGTGGGTCTGCAGCATGGCGAAATCGATGCCGGCCATCTTCTTGGCCAATTCGGGCAGGGTCAGCGTGGTCATGGAATCTCCGGGGGTCAGGGCTCGTGCGCCCAGCCTCCGCGCAGCCCGGTGACCGAGGCGTGCACGCCTACTGGCGGAAATTTCACATGGTCCTGGCCGTGGTCCCACTGGGGAACAGGGCCAGCAGCGCGCGGGTGAGCATCGCCGGGTAGACCGTCAGGTGGTCCTCGTCCGGGACGACCCGCGTCTCCAACTGCAATCCCTGATAGCCGCGCCCGCGCAGCCGGTCGGCAAAGCGCAGGGTGTGGGCGACCATGTCGTTGCGCGCGGCGAACGGCGCATCGGACGCCGGGGTTTCATATCCCCCGATCGACATCCACACGCGCGCGTCCAGGTCCGCATGTGCCGCTGCATAATCCGCCTCGATACGGTCAATCACATGCTGATCGAACCACAGCGAGGGGCTGGACAGAAGGTACCGCTGGAACATCGCCGGGCACGTCAGCAGAACGTACATGCCGAACAGCCCGCCATAGGAGTGCCCGGCAAAGGCGCGTTGCGCTGGATCGGTCCGGTAGCGCGCCTCGACCTGCGGCAGCACATGCTGCGCCAGGAAGTCGCGATAGCGCGCCGCGCCGCCGTAGGCGATGCCATCGGTGTAGTCGTCGCCCGCACGGCGGACCGGCTGGGTCGGCGTGTAATCGCGTGAGCGGCTCTGCTGCGAGCTCAGGCCCTGCTGCGGCGGCAGCCCGACCAGAATGAAGGGCGCCAGGTGCGCGCCGCCCTGCCCGACCATGTTGCGCACGCTGCGCGCGAGCGGAAAGCTGTACAGCGCATCGGTGACATACAGCACCGGATAGCGCAGGTGCGAATCCCGCTCATACCCCGCTGGCAGCGCCACCCAGACCGGATACTCCCGGCCGGTGGGATCGCGCACCATCCACGCTTCGGTATCCGGCAGCACGACGCCGGGCATGACGCATCCACACGCCATCAGCGCGGCCGCAGCGTGATGAGGGTGATCTCCGAGGGCACGCCGATCCGTGTGGCAAAGCCGGGCCACAAGCCAGCACCGTTGCTGACATACAAGGTCATGCCATCCACCTCATAGCGGCCGGACACAAAGCCGCCATTGGCGCGCTTGACCAGCTGGTCCATGCCGAGGATGTGGCCGCCATGCGTGTGGCCGGAGAGCTGCAGCGCCACGCCCATCGCGGCGTTGGCGCGTGCCTCCACCGGGCGATGGTCGAGCAGGATCACCGGCGCCCGCGGATCCGCACCGGCCAGCGCCGCGCCCAGGTCCGGCATGGGCAGGCCATAACGCACAGCCACCGGATCGGTGACGCCGGCAATGGTCAGGATGCCGCCCTGACGCTGCACCTGGGTGTGGCTGTTCTCCAGCACCTGCATGCCCTGCCCACGGAAGGCCTGCATCCAGTCGGCGTACTGCGCGTAGTACTCATGGTTGCCGGTGATCGCGACGACGCCATCGGGCGCGCGCAGCCTGGCCAGCGGCGCGAAATCGTTGGCGCGGGCGCTGACCGTGCCGTCAATCAGATCACCGGTGATCACCACCAGGTCCGGGTGCAGCGCGTTGCTCTCGGCTACCACCTTCTCCACCCAGGCACCGGTGAGCAGGCGGCTGGCGTGAATGTCGGTGAGCTGCAGCACGCGGTAGCCGTCGAATGCGGCGGGCAGCCCGTCGATCGCCACCTCGATCTGGCGCGGCTTGGGCACCGCCATGCCCTGCCAGATGCCATAGGCGGACAGCAGCAGCGCCAGCGTCCCCGCTGCCGGTCGCAGCCACGCCGCCCGTAGTAGCGGCAGCACGCGCCGCGCGCGGACCAGGCGTGCGATCAGCAGCAGCGCATCCAGCGCCAGCACGAATACGGCACTGAGCAGCAGCGTGGTGAATCCAGTCGCGAGCACCGCAATCACCGCCTTGGGAATCTCGGGCGAGGCCATGGTCCCGGCGAACTGGGCCACGATCCGGTGGTGCAGCGCCAGCGCCACCACCAGCAAGCCCAGCACGATTCTGACCGGAAGTGACACTCGCAGCGGCCAGATCAGCCGCCACACCAGATACAACGCAAGCAAACAGCCGATCACACTCAGCACAGGCACATCCTGGAAACGTTGGGGGACAAACCCTGCCATCGTTCCTGATTCAGGCCGCGCATTCCAGTGCAGGCGTTCGGGATGATTCAGGCAAAGCGCTGCGTCACCTTCGTGCGCGGTGGTGCACGCGAGGCCTTCGCCGTGTCATTCAGGGCGATCGCCGACCGGATCAACGCTTTGAACGCGGTGGCGTTGATCGTGTCGCCCTCATGCAGATCGATGGCGCGGCGGGTAGTACCTTCGAGGCTCGCGTTGAATAACCCCCTGGGATCGGGCAGCGATGCGCCCTTGGCGAAGGTCAGCTTCACGGCCGCCTTGTAGGTCTCACCGGTACACAGGATGCCGTTGTGCTCCCACACCGGCACGCCTCGCCACTTCCAGGTTTCCATCACCTCCGAATCCACCTGATGGATCAGGCTGCGGATGCGCGCCAGGGTCTGGCCGCGCCAATCGTCCAGCGACTGGATGCGGGCATCGATCTGCTGCGATGCGGACGGCTCGCTGGTGGTTGCAGCACGCGGGGTTGAACGGCCATTGGACGGGGTCATCGTGTTCACCGATCGCCATGGGCGGCCCGGCTGGCAGCGCCCTTCAGCGGCGTTATAAGCCCGATGGACGGGTGCTTCAAGCCGGATCCGTGAAGCGGCGCGCAGGGATGGAATGACCTCGAACTGCAATGTTATATTATTTCTTTTACAGGACGGGATGGCAGACGAACGACGTCTGCTCGTCCACGCCTTGTCCCACCTGCTCCTGAAAGGCCCAGATAGATGAGAACCAAGGCAATGGTGTCCGCCGTATTGGCGACCCTGTGCGCAGGCGAAGCGCGCGCACAGTCCGGCGATGCTGCGATCACCCTGGGCAGCGTGCACGTGCGCGAAGGCTCGCACCGCCCCTTGGCCGCCAGCCGTGTGCTGACCTCGGTGGATGTGATGGGCGGCGACCAGGTACACGAGAAGAACGTGTCCAACAGCTGGGAGCTGCTCGGCCAGATGCCGGGCATGCAGCTGACCGAAACCCGCCAGGGCGCGGAATCCGGCAAGGCCACCTTCCGGGCGTTCAATGGCGAGGGTTACCTCAACGGCATCAAGATCCTGATCGACGGCATCCCCAGCAACGTCAACAGCGGCAACCAGCGCTTCATCGACATGGTGTTCCCGCTGGACATCGACTACATCGAGGTCGTGCGTGGTACCAACGACCCGCGCTACGGCCTGCACAACATTGGCGGCAACATCAATCTCGGCACCCGTCAGGGCGGCAACTACACCGATGCGCGGCTCACCTACGGCAGCTACAACACCCGCGAAGCCCAGGTCGCGATCGGTCGCGAAACGAATGGTGTCGCCCAGAACTACTTCCTGGCCTCGCAGGCCTCCGATGGCTACCGCGACCATGACCGCTCGAAGAAGTACTCCCTCGGCGGCAAGTGGTTCTACAGCGGCGACGATGAGCTGTTCAATGTTGGCCTTATCGCACGCGTGTACCACCACGAGGCGGATGAGCCCGGCTTCATGACCGCCGATGAGTTGGCCACCGACCGCCGCGGATCGGCGCTCAAGAATGCCAACGATGCCGACGACCGCGACATGCGCCACCTCAGCACCCATCTGGACCTGCAGTTGAGCGACACCGTGCATGTCAGCAACAAGCTGTACTACAACCGCTACGAGGACGACCGGCAGGTCACCTTCACCCGTTACGTGCCCGGCAACGCGCCCCGCCAGCGCCGCCAGTGGGATGAGAAACAGACCGGCCTGCTCAGTACGCTGACCTGGGCGGCCACGCCTGCGCTGACAGTCGAGGGCGGCCTCAACGCCGAGCATCAGGACAACACGTATCGCCGCCTGCGCTACAACCACGCCGTCCCGACCGACTTCTCGACCCCGGCGCGGATCCAGAACGATGACCGTTACACCTTGGACAACCTCGGTGCTTACGTGCAGGCCGTGTATCAGCCCACCTCCGCGTTGAAGATCGTGCCGGCCTACCGCGTCGATCGCTTCTCCGGCAGCACCCGCCTGCCCGGTGGCGTCACCGCTCCGCTGCAGCACTACGGCACGATCGAGCAGCCCAAGCTCAGCGTGGTCTATGCCATCACCCCGGCCCTCAACGTCTACGCCAACTGGGGCCGGACGTTCCAGGTACTGACCGGCTCCACCGCACCGGCCTACCTCACCGCCGGCCAAGCGACCTTCCGGCCCTCGATCAATACCGGCAAGGAGGTCGGCATCAAGTTCACCCCGGCCGTCGGTACCGACGCGCGCATCGCGGTGTGGCGCCAGGATGCAACCGACGAGGTCGCCAACATGCCGGCCACCGGCACCTCGGTCGGCCTGGGCCAGACCCGTCGCGAAGGTGTCGATCTGCAGCTCACCGCACGCCTGGGCGACCACTGGACGCTGTGGGGCTCGCACGCCATCCAACAGGCCAAGGTGGTCAGCGCCTTTACTACCGACGGTACCGCCCTGGCGGGTAACGAAGTCATCGCCACACCGCGCTACATCAGCAACATCGGCGTGGACTACCGTACCAACGAACGCTGGGCCTTCGGCCTGCAGGGCCGGATGCAGGGTGACTACTACATTGAAGAGCGCAACACGCAAGGCAAGTTCGGTGCCTTCGCGGTGCTCGATGCCAGCGCGTCGTATCGGCTGTCCGAGCGGCTGAGCGTGGACGTGCAGGTGAAGAACCTGACCGGCCGTGATTACGCGTATGCGTGGTACGACAACTTCTTCTGGGGCGGTGCTGACCAGCCGATGTTCTCACCGGCACCGGGGCGCTCGGCGTATGTGTCGTTGAACCTGAAGCTCTAGGGCCGCCCGGCCCTCAGATCCAGCGCTGGTCCAGCAGTTCGCGCTTGATGTAGGCGTAGAACACCGGCGCCGCGACCAGTCCCGGCAGCCCGAACGCAGCTTCCATCACCAGCATCGCCAGCAGCAGTTCCCAAGCGCGTGCCTGGATCTCCCCTCCGACGATGCGCGCGTTGAGGAAGTACTCCAGCTTGTGGATCACCACCAGATACAGCAGCGCGACCACGGCCACATAGAACGACACCGACAACGCAACGATGGTGATGACGGTATTGGAGATGATGTTGCCCACCACCGGCAGCAGACCGGCGAGGAAAGTGATCAGCACGAGGGTTTTCGCCAGCGGCAGATGCACCCCGAACAGCGGCAGCACGCCCAGCAGGAAGATCGCGGTGAACAGCGTGTTGAGCAGGGAGATCTTCACCTGTGCGAACACCACCTGCCGGAACGCCGTGGCCATGCGGCTGGTGCGGCCGATCAGTTCCTGGGCCAGCGGACCCATCTTGGGCAACGGCAACTCGTCGTAGAGCGCGATCATCGCCCCCAGCACCATGCCGATCAGGATCCGCACACTGATCTGCACGGCCGAGGTGCCGGCGATGCCGAGTTGCTGGCGGTGGGTCGCCGCCCAGTCGTTCATGGCCGTGCGCAGCGCCTGCAGATCTTCCGGGATGTAGGGCTGCAGCAGGTCCGGCACCTGGTGGCGGGACGTGTTGAGGATGTCCATCAGGCGCATCAGCAGCGCATCCGGCCCACCGGTCTCGTTGCGGAAGAACGAGGCGATGCCGATCGCTGCCAGGGTCAACGCGCCGATGATCAGGGCTGACAGCACGATCACCGAATAGGCCCGTGCGCGCCCCGGCGGCAGCTTGCCTTCGACGGTGGAGGCCAGCAGATGGGTCAGGTGAAACACCAGCAGGCCCGACAGCAGTGTCACCACCAGCCCGAGTTTGAGCGCCAGCCACATGCCCAGCAGCATCAGCAACCAGGCCGCGATGCGGGCGGTGGGCGGCTTGGGCAACGCGGGGATCACAATGGACATGCGGGCGCATCCTGACGGGTGGCCCATGGTAGTGGATGCGGTGCGGGCGCTGCAGTCGAGCCTCGCACCATCAAACTGAAATCCAGCGTCTGCTGAAGCGGCACATCGACACGTTCGATGATGGCGAGCAGCAGATGGACCGCGCGGGCACCGATCTCCCGCATCGGCTGCCTGATGGTCGTCAGCGGAGGCGTGAGATACCGCGAGGATGCCAGGTCGTCGAAGCCGACGACAGACAGACCATCGGGCACGCCGATGCCCAGATCCCGACAGGCCGCCAGAACGCCCAGCGCCATCTGGTCGCTGAAGCAGAACACCGCGGTCGGCACCGACGCGCGGGCCAGCAGTTCCATCCCGGCCGCATGGCCGGATTCCACCGAGAAGTCACCCGGGACAATGCTCAGCTGACGCAGGCGACCGCGCGCCTTGCCGGCAGCACGCACCCCTTCCAGCCGTTGCTGGTGCAGGGGATTGTCCGGCGGCCCACCGACCACGGCGATGCGCTCGTGTCCCAGGCCATACAAGTGGTCCATCACGGCGCGCGCGGCGGCCGCGTTGTCGATGTGGACGCTGGGAATACCCAGCGCAGGATCGAACTCGCAGCCGTTGACCACCGGCGCGGCAGTGCCCTGCTGCTGGACGATGTCACGTGCCGTAGGCGGGAGGCGATGCCCCAGCACGATCAGACCATCGGCCTCGTTGCGCCGGAGCATCTGCGCATAGCGCTCCTCGCGCTCGGGCAGGTTCTGGGTATCGCCCAGCAGGACGGCATAACCCACGGCCTGCGCCGCGTCTTCGGCGCCCTGCAGGATCTGGGCGAAGAACGGGTTGGCGATGTCCGGCACGGTGACCAGGATCTTGCCGCTGCGCTGGGTCTTGAGGGTTCTGGCCACCGTGTTGGGGACATAGCCCAGCGCGGCGGCCGCCTGCTCGATGCGCGCGCGCGTGGCCGGCAGCACTTTCTCCGGCCGGGACAGCGCCCGCGACACCGTGCCGGCCGAGACGCCGACGTGCTTTGCGATGTCGTAGATGGTGGCCATGGGGTTAGTTCTTCCTTCCGCTGTGCAGTGCACAACGGATCTTTCGAATGCTGCTGCTAGGATAATGCAATCGATTGCATGGAGGGCGAATCCTCTTGAAAACGCTCAAGGGTCCAGCACTGTTCCTGGCGCAGTTCATTGGCGACACACCTCCGTTCGATCGGCTGGACACGCTGGCCGGATGGGCCGCGGGGCTGGGGTATTCTGGCGTACAAGTACCTACCAGCGCTCCCGCGCTGTTCGATCTGGCCGAAGCTGCGCGCAGCCAGACGTACTGCGACGATGTGGCCGGCATGCTGGAGGCACATGGCCTGCAGATCACCGAGCTGTCTACCCACCTGCAGGGGCAACTGGTTGCCGTCCATCCCGCCTACGACAGCTTGTTCGACGGATTCGCACCGCCGGACAAACGGGGTGATCCCGCGGCCCGCCAGGCCTGGGCGGTGGAGCAGCTGCTGCTGGCCGCCAAGGCCAGCCAGCGCCTGGGCCTGACGGCGCATGCCACGTTCTCCGGCGCGCTGGCCTGGCCCTACTTCTATCCCTGGCCGCAACGCCCGCCCGGGCTGGTGGACGAAGCGTTCGCCGAACTTGGTCGCCGCTGGCGTCCGATCCTGGATGCGTTCGACACCTGCGGCGTGGATCTGTGTTTCGAGATCCATCCGGGTGAGGACCTGCATGACGGCGCGACGTTCGAGCGCTTCCTGGACGTGGTGGACCATCACCCCCGCGCAAAGATCCTGTATGACCCCAGCCATCTGCTGCTGCAGCAGATGGACTACCTCGGCTTCATCGACCGCTACCACGATCGCATCGGCATCTTCCACGTCAAGGACGCGGAGTATCACCCCAGCGCGCGCAGTGGCGTGTATGGCGGTTACCAGGACTGGATCGATCGTCCGGGCCGGTTCCGCTCGCTCGGGGACGGCCAGATCGACTTCAAGGCGATCTTCTCGAAATTCGCGCAGTACGACTATCCCGGATGGGCAGTGCTGGAGTGGGAGTGCTGCCTGAAGCACCCGGAAGACGGCGCGCGCGAAGGGGCGGCCTTCATCCGCGACCACATCATCCGCGTGACCGGGCGCGCCTTCGACGACTTTGCCGACAGCGGCACCGATCCTGGATCACTGCGCCGCATGCTGGGGATCTGAGCCATCACTGCCTGGGAGGGCAAGCCATGACGCACACCATGTCGCGCTTGGGCGCGATGATGTTTCTGCAGTTCTTCATCTGGGGGGCATGGTTCGTCACCCTCGGGACCTACCTGGTGCAGGGGCCGTTGCAGGCCAGCGCAAGCCAGGTGGCGACGGCATTCCTCAGCCAATCGATCGGCGCCATCGTCGCGCCCTTCCTGGTCGGCCTGATCGCGGATCGCTACTTCGCGGCGCAGCGCATCCTCGCGGTACTCCACCTCGCTGGCGCGGCGCTGATGTGGCTGGCGTCCACGGCGGCGGACTTCAGCACCTTCTCCGTCTATGTCATGGGGTACATGCTGCTGTTCATGCCGACGCTGGCGCTGGCCAACAGTGTGGCGATGCGGCACATGCAGTCGCCGGAAAAGCAGTTTCCGCTCGTGCGGGTGGCCGGAAGCGTCGGCTGGATCGTGGCGGGCGTGCTGATCGGCTGGCTGGGCTGGGAGCAGGCGCATCGGCTCGAGCTGACGTTCCGGATGGCGGCGATGGCGTCGCTGGCGCTGGGCCTGTATGCGTTCACGCTGCCGCACACGCCGCCGCTCGCGCAACAGCGCGATGCCGGGCTGGGGCAGATTCTGGGGCTGGATTCGCTGCGGCTGCTGAAGTCGCGCTCCTACCTGGTGTTCTTCCTGGCGTCCATCGCCATCTGCATCCCGCTATCGTTCTACTACAACTTCACCAACCCGTACCTCAACGATCTTGGCGTGCGCGGCGCGGCCGGCCTGCAATCGCTGGGCCAGGTCTCTGAAGTCCTGCTGATGCTGGCCATGCCGTTCCTGTTCGTGCGGCTGGGGGTCAAGACGATGCTGGCCGTCGGCATGGCCGCATGGGTGGTGCGATACGCCATGTTCGCCTTTGGCGATGCGGGCGGGGGCTTCTCCCTGCTGGTGATCGGCATCGTGCTGCACGGCATCTGCTACGACTTCTTCTTCGTCACCGGCCAGATCTACACCGATGCGCATGCCGGGCCCGCCGCGCGCAGCAGCGCGCAGGGGTTCATCACGCTGGCCACGTACGGCGTGGGCATGTTGATCGGCACGTTCCTGTCCGGCGCGGTGGTGGAGCACTACACCACCGCAACTGGCCCGGACTGGCAGCAGATCTGGCTGTTCCCGGCGGGCGTCGCGCTGGTCGTGCTGATCGCCTTCCTGTTGTTGTTCCGCGAGCGGCCGGTGGTTGCCGCCGCACCGTCCCCCCCCTGAGGACCGAACCTGATGCCAACGCTTGGAATCGCCATCCTCGGCACCGGTATGATCGGCGCAGTGCATCGTCGCGCGGCGCTGCTGGCGGGAGCAGAGATCCGGGGCGTGGCCGCCTCGTCACCGCAACGCGCACGCGACGTGGCGCAGGCATGGAATGTCCCGCGCGCCTATCGTGACATCGAAGAGGTGGTCAACGATCCGCAGGTACAGGTGGTGCACGTCTGCACGCCCAACCATCTGCACCGCGCCATGGCGCAGGCGGCGCTGGAAGCCGGCAAGCATGTGGTCTGCGAGAAACCGCTGGCCACCACGCTGGAGGACGCCCAGGCGCTGGCCGCCTTGGCCGCCTCGACCGGGCTGGTCGCCACGGTGCCCTTCGTCTACCGCTACCACCCGGTGGTGCGTGAGGCGCGCGTACGCATCGCGCAGGGCGAACTGGGCCCGCTGCACCTGATCCACGGCAGCTACCTGCAGGACTGGCTGCTGGACCCGGCCAGCAACAACTGGCGCGTGGATCCGGCATTGGGCGGCGCGTCGCGCGTGTTCGCCGACATCGGCTCGCACTGGTGCGACCTGGTGGAATGGGTCACTGGCGAGCGCTTCGTCGACGTCAGTGCGGCGTTCGCCACCGTGCTCGCCGAGCGCGGCGCCCTCACCGGCCAGAGCTTCGCCACGCCGGCGGCGGGTGGCGCGATGCAGGCCGTGTCCAGCGAAGATGTGGCCGCGGCGATGTTCAAGACCGGCGCAGGCACGCTGGCGTCATTGACGGTCAGCCAGGTGTCGGCCGGACGCCACAATCGCCTCTGGTTCGAGATCGACGGGGCCCGGGCCAGCGTGGCGTTCAACCAGGAGGACGCCGAACGGCTGTGGATCGGCCGGCCCGACCAGCGCGAGGAAACCTTCGTGCGTGGGCCGGCTGCCGGCAGTGCCGAACAACGGCGGCTGTCGGTGCTGCCGCCCGGCCATGCGCAGGGCTACGGCCACTGCTTCGAGGCGTTCGTCGCCGACACCTATCACGCCATCGACGGCGAGCGGGCACAGGGCCTGCCCACCTTCGAGGACGGCCTGCGTTCGGCGTTGATCGTCGACCGCGTGATTGCATCGGCCAGGTCCCGCGCCTGGACCACCATCGGTTGAATCCCGGGAGGATGTGTTGATGAACATCGCTACGCGCAGGTCCACTACCCTCGCACTGCTGCTGCTCGTTGCCCTGCCCGCCTTCGCAGGCGACCCCGCCGGTCCGCAACAGCCCATCGCAGTGCAGATGTACACGCTGCGCGACGCCGGCACGCTCGACCAGCAGTTGAAGATCGTGCATGACGCGGGCGTCGGCGCGGTGGAGACCGTCGGTACCCAGAACGTCAGCGCCGCCGAACTCAAGCAACTACTGGACCGCTACTCGATCAAGCCCATTTCCTCCCACGTGCAATTGACTGATCTACGCAGCGACCTGGACGGGGTGGTGGCCTTCAACCGCTCGATAGGAAACACCACCCTGGTGGTGCCGTACCTGGACAAAAAAGATCGGCCGACCGATGCCGCAGGCTGGACTGCACTGGGCCAGGAACTGGGCCGCATCGCGGTGCGGGCAAAAGCCCAGGGGATGCGCCTGGCGTACCACAACCATGACTTCGAGCTGGTCGACGTCAACGGCAAAACCGGCCTGGAACTGCTGTTCGCTGCGGCTGGACCCGATCTGCAGACCGAACTGGACCTGGCCTGGGTGGCCCGTGCGGGCCATGACCCGGTGGTGATGCTGGGCAAATTCCGAGGCCACGTGTTCGCGGTACACGCCAAGGACAACGCACCCAGAGGCCAGGCCGACGACGAGGGCGGCTTCGCCGCCGTTGGCCAGGGCGTGCTGGACTGGAACGCGATCCTGCCTGCCGCCGCGGCGGCAGGCGTGCAGTGGTACATCGTCGAGCACGACCACCCCCGTGATCCGGCCAAGGTCATCAAGACGGGCACGGACTACCTGCGTCAGCGCCTCACCACCACGCTGCCCGCCAGCGCCCCGCGCTAACCCGCCAAGGAGCCTCTCGTGAACAAGATCCTGATACTGGCCCTGACGCTCTGCGGCACGGTGCTGACCCCCGCAGCGTGGTCCAAGGATGACCCGGCCGCTGGCGCACAACTCTATGCCGTGCACTGCACGGCCTGCCACGGCGCGGATAAGGCCGGCGTTCCGCCGACGTTCCCCGCACTCACCGATGTCGCCAAGCGGTTGCAGCCGGCGCAGATCAAGGAAAAGATCAGCAAGGGCGGCGGCTTGATGCCGCCCTTTTCCCAGCTGTCGCAGCAGGAGATAGATGACATCGCCAGCTACCTGGCGAAGTAAGCGGCCGGCGACCACGCCGGCCGTGTACCACTACAGCTCGCGCACCCAGATATTGCGATAGCTGACGCTGGAATCATGTTCCTGCAGGTAGAGCGGCGCGCACGCATGGGGCGAATACGAGGGCGCGCCGATGTACTCGGTCTTGCCCGCCAGCACTGTGTCATCCTGCACCAGCACGCCGTTGTGCAGGACGGTGATGCGCGCAGGCGACACAAGCCCGCCGCCCGGCGAGAAGCGCGGCGCCTTCCAGAGAATGTCGTAGGCCTGCCACTGTCCGGGTGCACGCGAAGCGTTCACCAGGGGCATGGCCTGCTTGTAGAGGGCGCCGGCCTGGCCGTTGGCATAGGTCGGGTTGTTGTAGCTGTCGAGCACCTGCAGCTCGTAGAGTTCCTGCAGGAAGATGCCGCTGTTGCCCCGGTTCTGGCCGTCGAAACCCTTGGTCTCCACCGGTGCGCGCCACTCGACATGCAGCTGGATATCGCAGAAGCGCTGCCTGGTGCGGATGCCCTTACTGCCCGGCACGATGGTCATGGCGCCGTCGGCGACGGTCCAGGGCACACGCCCGCCCTGCTCCGACTCCCACGCGGAGACATCCTTGCCATCGAACAGCACGATGGCGTCGGACGGCGCCTTGCCCGGCGGCGTGGCGACGGTTGCAGGCACGGGCGTCCATACCTCGGTCTTCGCTGGATCGCGCGCGGGACTGGCACCGGCCTGCGCGAACGCCGGTCCAGCGGCCAGCATGCTGGCGGCGATCACCAGCGGCCTGATCTTCACGGCGTGATCCATCAGCTTGTCCCCCAGGCAGGCGTGCCGGGAACATAGGCCAGGTCGCCGTCGTAACGCCCCGGCACCGCGACGTAGCGCAGCACCTCGGTCGCGCCGACCTTGGAGGTGAAGAAGCCGAAGATGGTCAGCTGCTTGAGCATCGTGAAGTAGTGCGGCATGGGCTCTCCTGCTTCGGCGGTGCCGGTTTCGGTCACCTCGACCGCGTGTTTCCTGGCCTCTGCATCCAGCGCGCGCAGCAGTTCGGTGCGCGCCTGCGGCGCAAGTGAAACGAAGCGGCCGCCCGCGCGTTTGTCGATATCGGCCAGGCCGGCGCGGAACGTCGCCTGCTGCCGGGCGGTGTAGCAGTCGCTGACGAACGTCGCCATGAACAAGCCAGTGGCGGCGTCCTTCGCTCCAGGCGTCTTCGTCCGCGGCAGAATGGTCTCTGCAATCTCATCCAGCGTGCCGACATCGGCATCGGAGAACGGCGTCTTCGCTCCTGTGGCCTGAACCTGTGCCTGGCCCAGCGCGGGCAGGCCAACCAGTGCCGCGCCGGTGGCGGCGACGATCATCTTCAACAGTTCGCGGCGATCCATCAGAGATTCCCCGCTTTCAGTTCGCGCACGGCATGGTCGGCAGCCCGGGCCGTCAGCGCCATGTAGGTCAGCGAAGGATTCACGCAGGCGCTGGAGGTCATGCAGGCACCGTCGGTCACATAGACGTTGGGTGCATCCCAGACCTGGTTGTGCTGGTTCAGCACGGACGTCCTGCGGTCACGCCCCATGCGCGCGGTCCCCATTTCGTGGATGCCCTTGCCGGGAGCGTAGTCATTGTCATGCATCTCCACGTCCTTGACGCCGGCGGCCTCGAGCATCTCGGCGGCATCGGCGGCCATGTCCTTGCGCATGGCCAGTTCGTTGGCACGCATGGAGACATCCATCGCCAGCACCGGTAGTCCCCACTTGTCCTTGCGGTCCCTGTCCAGGCGGATCGTGTTGTCGTGGTGCGGCAGCATTTCACCGAAGCCGGTCATGCCGATGCGCCAGTCACCGGGCACGGTCAGCGCCTCCTTCAGGTTGGCACCGATGTTCAGCTCGGCGATCTCGCGCGACCACCCCGTGCGGCTGGCCCCGCCCTGGTAGCCGAAGCCACGCAGGTAGCCGCGTTTTTCCTCGGCGACGTTGCGGAAGCGGGGAATGTAGAAGCCGCAGGGACGACGGCCGAAGTAGTACTTGTCCTCATAGCCCTCGACCCGGCCCGAGGCGCCCGCACCGAAATGATGGTCCATTACGTTGTGGCCCAGCTCGCCCGACGACGCGCCCAGCCCACCCTCCCACACATCGGTGGCCGAGTTCATCAGCAGCCAGGTCGAGTTGAAGGAGGACGCGTTGAGGAAGATGACCTTGGCCGTGTACTCATAGGTCTGACCCGTCTCCGCATCGATGACCTCCACCCCGCGCGCACGCTTGCGGTCCTTGTCGTAGAGCACTTCCTTGACGATCGAGAACGGCCGCAAGGTCAGGTTGCCCGTCTTCATGGCCGCCGGCAGCGTTGCCGCCTGTGTCGAGAAATACGCACCGAAGGGACAGCCGAGGACGCACTTGTTGCGGTACTGGCAGTTGACCCGACCCTGCTCGGGCAATGGCTGGGTGATGTTGGCGGTGCGCGAGTGGATCATGTGCCGTGTTCCGCCGAAGGCCTTCCTGATCCGCGCGGCCACGTCCTTCTCGACGATATTGAGCGGGATCGGCGGCAGGAACTGACCGTCCGGCAGCACGTCCAGCCCTTCGCGGGTACCGGCGATGCCGGCAAACTTCTCCACATGGTCGTACCAGGGTGCGATGTCGGCGTACCGGATTGGCCAATCGGTGGCGATGCCGTCCTTGAGGTTCGCCTCGAAATCCAGGTCGGAGAAGCGATAGCTCTGCCGGCCCCACATCAGCGAACGCCCGCCGACGTGATAGCCGCGGAACCAGTCGAAGCGCTTGGTCTCGATGTAGGGCGATTCCTGTTCGTCGGCCCACATGCCCTGGAGGTTCTCGGCCAGCGCGTAATCGCGCATCAGCACCGGGAAGGCGGCCTTCATCGCCTGGGTTGGCCGGTTGCGGTGCGGGAAGTCCCACGGCTCCTTCATCGCGTTGACGTAGTCCTTCACGTGCTCGATGTTGCGGCCGCGTTCCAGCATCAGCACCTTGAGGCCCTTCTCGGTCAGTTCCTTCGCTGCCCAACCGCCACTGATTCCCGAGCCAACGACGATCGCGTCGTAATGATTGTCTGCCATGGATTTTTCACCTGGTGGATATCGTTTCAGACGTCGCAGAGGCGGATGGCCTCGCGAAGCGAGCCGGTGGGATCTGGAGAGGCAGGCATGAATTCCTGCGCCAGATACCCATCGAAACCGGTGTCGCGGATCGCGCGACAGATGGCGGGGTAGTTGAGTTCCTGCTGGTCTCCGATCTCGTGTCGGCCAGGCACCCCCGCGGTGTGGTAATGCTTGAAGCAGTCGTGATGCCTGCCAATGGTGGCGATGATGTCGCCCTCCATGATCTGCATGTGATAGATGTCGTAGAGCAGGCCGAAGTGGTCCGAGCCGAGTCGCTCGCACAGCGCCACGCCCCATGCGGAGGTGTCGCACAGGTAGTCGAGGTGATCGACCTTGGAGTTCAGCAGCTCCATCACCAGCACGACGTTGCGTTTCTCGGCGTGCCGCAGGATGCGCTTGAGCCCCGCTTCGGCATGGGCCATGCCTTCCTCGGGGTCCATGCCGTTGCGATTGCCGGAGAAGCAGATGAGGTTGCGGTAGCCGGCATCGGCCACCAGATCGATGTGGCGCGTGTAGCGCTCCACCAGTTGGTCATGGAACTCGCGGCCGGCAAAGCCCTGGGTCAGGCCCAGCTCCGCGCCGTTGCACATCGAGCTGTCCACGCCATGGGCCTTCAGCGTGGGCCAGTCCTCCGGGCCGACCAGATCGATGGCGGCGAACCCGATGTCCTTCACTGTCCTGCACAGTTGCGCGACCGACTGCTGCGGAAAGGTCCAGCGGGCGACGGCGTGCTTCAGGTTGCCTTTGAGCGGTGCGGCCGCGGCAAACGCCGGCAGCACGCCCGCAGCACCCAACCCAAGGCTCGCGGCGGCCGCCAGGCGCAGTGCATCGCGCCGCGTGAGCCCCGGCCCCGACACCGGCGCCGGTCTGATCGAATGGATGGACATCCGTCTTCCGGCCTCCCAACCGGTATCAAACGCTGACGATCCGTTGCAATGCAATCGATTGCACCATAGAGGAGGAACGGATTTTTTTGCAAGACGCGGTGCACGAAAACGTATGTTGCGGGGCACAATGCGCGTGATGGCTGTCGCCCGCAGGCACCCGCTCATCGTCGGCGATGCATCGCCTGGCGCAGCTGCTCGCGCGCCTCCGGATCGGCCTCGATCATGCGGCGCAGCGAGCGATAGACATACGCGCGGCAGAGCCCCGGCCAGGCGACCAGCAGATAGACCGCGCCGGCGATCAGCCACGCATTCGGTGCCTGCTTCATCAGACCGGTGTAACCCCCGGTCGCGGCCACGGCCAGGATGACCAGCAGCACCCAGCGGAACCAGCGCCAGAACCGCATTCCCCAGTCGACATCGAGCACGTGCTTGAGTTCCTGGTCCGTCAGCCGCATGCCGTCACTCCTTCCTTGAGTTGTGCCCCGTCGTGCCACGACCAGAGACAGAAGACCGACGCCAGACCAGAACGTCCTGTGCAGAAAAGAAAAACCCCGGCAAGCACAGGGGCTTACCGGGGTTTCTGTTTGCATCCGTAAAAATCAGAAATCAGAACGGAATGTCGTCATCCGCGAAGTCGTCCATCGGCGGAGCGGACTGCTGCGGAGCCTGCTGCTGCGGACGCTGCTGACCGTAGCCACCACCACCACCACCGCGCTGACCACCACCGCCGCCACCACCGCCATACTCCTGACGCGGGGCCTGCTGGCGCTGCGGACGTTCGCCGCCACCACCGCCACCGCCGCCTTCACGGCCGCCAAGCATCTGCATCTCATCGGCGATGATGTCGGTGGAGTATTTCTCCACGCCGTCCTGGCCGGTGTACTTGTCGTAACGCAGGCTGCCTTCGACGTAGACCGAGCTGCCCTTGCGCAGGTATTCACCGGCGATCTCGCCGAGCTTGCCGAAGAACACCACGCGGTGCCATTCGGTACGCTCCTGCTGGTTGCCATCCTTGTCCTTGCGGACGCTGGTGGTGGCCAGGCTGATGCGGGTGATCGCCATACCGCCCTGGGTGTACTTCACGTCCGGGTCGTTGCCGAGGTTGCCGACCAGGATGACTTTATTGATGCCGCGCGCCATAGGGTTGCTCTTCCGTTGTCCGAGGGCAGGCCGCAGTCATATCACAGCCCTGTGCGGGGTGCAGATCTGCCGGGCCGCCCTTGGGAAAATTGGGGGGATCCAGATTGCACCATCTTATCATCGCCGCCGTCCCCGACCCTGTCGGAATTCCGGCCGGAAGCGACCGGAAACCTGCTCGAGCCATATGCCGCAACGGTGACGGCGGTTCCGTCCCAGGGCTGCAGGCCACTGGCTGCCCGCCCGGCGCCCTACCCGGCCCCGCCTTGGCGGCGCATGGCATGATGTCCCTTCACTGCCTCACCCCCTGCTGAAATGACCATCCGCGGTAAAGCCACCTCCCTCGATATCGCCCACCTGGCCGGCGTCTCCCAGCCCACGGTGTCGCGGGCGCTGCGCGGCAGCCCGATGGTCAACGCCGAAACCCGGCAGCGGATCCTGGCCATCGCCCGGGAGCTGAACTACAAGGTCGACAAGAACGCCTCCAGCCTGCGCCTGCGCAACGCCGGCACGCTGGCCCTGCTGTTCTTCGAGGACCCCACCAATGACGATTCGCTGATCAACCCCTTCTTCCACGCCATGCTCGGCTCGATCACGCGGGCCTGCGCGCTGCGCGGTTATGACCTGCTGGTCTCCTTCCAGCAGTTGTCCACCGACTGGCAGGCCGATTACGAGGACAGCAACAAGGCCGACGGCATCATCCTGCTGGGCTATGGTGACTACCACGAGTCGCGCGAGCGGCTGCAGCGGCTGGTCGAGCAGGGCACCCACTTCGTGCGCTGGGGCGCTTCCCTGCCCGACCAGCCCGGTGTCTCGATCGGCAGCGACAACTTCCAGGGCGGCTTCGACATCACCGCCCACCTGCTCGACCAGGGCTGCCGCCGAATCGCCTTCGTCGGCCACGCTTCCAGCCACTATCCTGAGTTCGAGCAGCGCTATCGCGGCCACGTCGAAGCGATGCGGGCGCGAGGCCTCACCGCCGAGCCCTCGCTGCAGCACGATGCGATCACCACCGAGCAGTCCGGCTTCGATGCCTGCCAGGCGCTGCTGGCGCGCGGTGAGCGTATCGATGGGCTGTGCGCGGCCAGCGACCTGATCGCGATCGGTGCGATGCGCGCCCTGCGCGAGCATGGTCTGCGCGTGCCGGAGGACGTGGCGGTCACCGGCTTCGATGACATTCCACTGGCCGCCTCGGTCTCCCCGCCGCTGTCCACCGTGCAGCAGGACACCAAGCAGGCCGGGCACCTGCTGGTGGAAAAGCTGCTGGCACTGATCGAGGGTCAGCCGGTGGAGGGCCAGAGCATCGCGGTGAAACAGGTGCTGCGGGACTCCTCGCTGCGCGGCTGAGCGACGCGCGCGCAGCCTTACTTCAGGCGACGATCCAGCACGAAGTACACCACGTTGCCCAGCCCGGTCGCACCGAGCAGCAGGGCGATGGCGCCAGGCGTGACCCGGTCGATACCGAGCAGATCGACCAGGCCGAATCCCAGGGCCAGGGTCAGCAACACGCAGCCCCAATGCAGTGAGGCCAGCCGCCGCTTGGTGGTGTCGCCGGCCAGGAGCGAGCGCACCAGCTCTTCCGAGCCGCGGGCTTCAACGATCCGACGGCGCGTGTGACCATCGACCACGCTCTTGATGGCATACACGATGCCGAGGATCAGGACGACGGGAAGAATCAGGTTGTAATCCATGATGCGTACGTTCCGTTGAGGAGGGGCTTGTCCACTGAGATACGGCCAGGGCAGGATCGGTTGCACACAAGGTGGTTGCAACCGATGCCGCACTCGACGTATCCCTAGGGTGATGCGTACGCCACCGCCCTCCCCTGCTGAGTGTCTCGACGCCGACCGTGCACTGGTCGCTGCCATTCTGTCGCGACAGCCCGGCGCGTTCGAGCAGCTGGTGCGCGACTATCAGGGACTGTGCTGGCGCGTCGTCGACCGCATGGTCCGCCACCCCGACGACACCCGCGAGCTGTGTCAGGAAGCGTTCCTTCGCATCCATCAGACGCTGCATCAGTACCGCGGTGAAAGCGCGTTGAAGTCCTGGGTGGCGCAGGTCGCCTATTCGATCGCCAAGCGCCACCTGGAGCGGCGCCGCATTCCGCTGGTGGAGAACACCATGGGCGAGGACGGCACCGCATTGATCGAACAGATCGGCGATGGCATCGATCTGGAAGCACGTACCAGCGAGCAGGACATCAACGCGCACCTGCATGCGGCGATCGATGCCCTGCCCCCGCTGCAGCGCACCCTGCTCACGCTCTATCATCTCGAAGAGATCTCCATCGCCGAGATCGCTACCCTCACCGACCTGGCCGAAGGCACCATCAAGAGTCACCTGTTCCGCAGTCGCAAGCGGCTGCGCGAACTGCTTGAATCCCGCATTGGAGTGCCCGCATGAGCAGCGCAGACGATCCCCGCATCGATCCCGAGGAATGGCAGGCCCAGGAGGATGCGCTGCGCGCCGCCCTCAGCGGCCAACGCGCTGCACCGGACGCCATCGACTACCTGCGCATCGCCCAGGCGATCGCTTCGGCTCCACAAAGTGGGCCGCCGATGCGCTTCGCCCGTGATGTCACGCTGCGCATTGCCCGGCATGACGCCGGGATAGAGCGTTGGGTGTCACGGGTATTGCTGGCCTTGTTGGCACTCGCCGTACTGGCCATCGGGGCGATGTTCGGCCCTGCGTGGTGGGGAGCGATCAAGCACAGCGCCGGGCCGACCGCATCCGGCTGGCTGCTGGTGGTGGCAGGCTGCGTGGGCGTGTCATGGCTGGCCGGTCGCTGGCGCACAGGCACCCAGAAGCACCCATGACTTACGGCGGATGCGGCTTACCTGAACAGGGCGGATAACCGAGTCATCTCCCCGGGGAAGTGGCCACATGCTTGAGATCCGCGCGCTGTCCAAAACGTACGCCAATGGTGTCCATGCCCTTGCCGGTGTGACGCTCGATGTGCCCCGCGGCATGTTCGGTCTGCTGGGGCCCAACGGCGCCGGCAAGTCCTCGCTGATGCGCACGCTGTCCACCCTGCAGGAGGCCGACAGCGGCTCGGCGACGCTGTCGATTCCCGGTGAGGCGGCCATCGACGTGCTGCGCGACAAGGATGCGGTGCGGCGCCGGCTGGGCTACCTGCCGCAGGACTTCGGCGTGTATCCCAAGGTCAGCGCGCTGGACCTGCTCAATCATTTCGCGGTGCTCAAGGGCATCACCCAGAAGGGCCAGCGCCGTGAGGTGGTCGAGGCGTTGCTGCAGCAGGTCAACCTGTGGGATGCCCGCAAGCGCAAGCTCGGCACTTACTCCGGCGGCATGCGCCAGCGCTTCGGCATCGCGCAGGCGCTGCTCGGCGATCCGCGCCTGGTGATCGTCGATGAGCCCACCGCTGGCCTGGACCCGGAAGAGCGCAACCGGTTCCTCAACCTGCTCGCGGCGATCGGCGAGAACGTCGCGGTGATCCTGTCCACGCACATCGTGGAAGATGTCACCGACCTGTGCCCGAACATGGCCATCATGAACAAGGGACAGGTGCTGTTGACGGGCAAGCCCAGCGACGCGATCGACGCCCTGCAGCACCAGGTCTGGCGCAAGCAGGTGGACGTTGCCGAACTGCCCGCCTATGAGGCCAACCATGTGGTGCTGTCCACGCGCCTGGTCGGTGGCCGGCCGGTGATCCACGTACACAGCGCGACCGATCCCGGCGACGGCTTCGCGGCCGTGGCGCCCGATCTGGAAGACGTCTATTTCCAGCGACTGCGTCTGCAGTCGCGGGCCGCCTGACCGGAGCCCGCCCATGATCGCTGCCTTCTTCCGTTTCGAGCTGCGCGAGCAGCTCCGCTCCCCGCTGCTGTGGCTGATGGCGGGCCTGTTCGCCCTGATGGCCTTTGGTGCCGCGTCCTCCGAGGCGATACAGATCGGTGGTGGCACCGGCAACGTGTACAGCAATGCACCGACCGTGATCGCTTCGATGCTGGGCATCTTCACCCTGCTCGGCATGCTGGTGTCCACGCTGTTTGTCAGCAATGCGCTGCTGCGCGACTTCGATCTGGGCACCGCCGAATTGATCTTCGCCAGCCCGATCAAACGCCGCGATTACCTGGCCGGGCGCATCGGCGCCGCCCTGGTCAGCGGGCTGCTGGTGTACGTCATCATCGCCGCCGGCATGGCGCTGGGGCCGTTCATGCCCTGGGTCGATCCGGCCCGCATGGGCCCGGTCTCGCTGTACAGCTATGTCTGGGCATTCGGCGTCATCGTGATTCCGAACCTGATCTTCACCACGGCCCTGCTGGCCTTGCTGGCGGCGACCACGCGCTCGATCCTGTGGGTCTACATCGGCGTGATCGCCTACTTCGTGCTGTACGGCGTCAGCGCGGCGCTGCTCCGCGACATCGACAACACCTGGATTGCGGTGCTGAGCGAGCCGCTCGGCCTGCGCGCGTTGTCGCGGACCATCCGCTACTGGTCGGTGGCCGAGCGCAACACCGGCCTGCCCGCCGTCGCTGGGCAGCTGCTGGCCAACCGTGCGCTATGGCTGGGTGTAGCGGCAGTGCTGTTCGCCGCGACGTTCGCCTTGTTCCGCACCGAGCGCAGCGGCAGTGCCGGTCGTCGCTGGGGCCGTAAAGCCGCCGCCGCAGCGACCACGCCTTCGCTGCGTCCGGCCCAGGTAACCGTGCCACGCGTGGTGCCCGGCAGCGGTGTCGTCACCGCCTGGCGCCAGTTCCTGCATCAGGTTCGTTTCGATACGGCTGGCGTGCTGCGCAGTGTGCCTTTCCTGGTGTTGCTGGTACTGGGGCTGTGCAACTTCCTGCCTGGCGCACTGTTCCGCCAGACCCTGTACGGCACACCGATCTGGCCGGTCACCTCGGAAATGCTGACCGCCCTGCAGGGCGCCTACAGCTGGCTGCTGATCATCATCGTGCTGTTCTTCGCCGGCGAGCTGGTGTGGAAGGAACGCACCGCACGCATCAGTGACGTCACCGATGCCATGCCGGTGCCCAACTGGGTGCCGCTGCTGGCCAAGTTCGCCACGCTGGTGGCGGTGATCGCCTGCTTCCAGGCCATCGGTGCGCTGGCCGCGATCGGCGTGCAGCTGGCCAAGGGCTACACCCACATCGAGCCGCTGGTGTATCTGAAGATGCTCGCGCTGGATTCGGTGGTCTATCTGCTGATGGGTGGGCTGGCGCTGGTGCTGCAGGTGCTGACCAACAACAAGTTCGTCGGCTACGCACTGCTGATCCTAGTGATGATCGGCCAGGCCGTGCTGGGCATGCTCGATTACACCCAGAACCTCTACAACTTCGGCAGTTGGCCGATCGCGCCGTACTCGGACATGAACGGCTACGGTCACTTCCTGCCCGGGCAGCTGGCGTTCCAGGGGTATTGGGCGCTGTTTCTGCTGGCCCTGTTGTGCGTCGCCTCGGCCTTCTGGGTGCGCGGCGTCGGCAATGGTGCGCGTCAGCGGCTGGTGCTGGCCGCCCGCCGCCTGCGCGGCCCGACTGGACTCGGTGCAGTGGTGGCCACGCTGGCCTTCATCGGGGTGGGTGGATGGCTGTATTGGAGCACGAACCTCCGCAACGAATTCCGCTCGCCGGACCAGCAGCTGGACCTGCAGGCCCGCTACGAGCGTGAGTTGTCGCGCTACCGCGGCCTGCCGCAGCCGCGCATCGTGGCGGTGGACAACCGGATCGACCTGCATCCGGAAACCCAGTCGATGGTGATCGATGCGTACTGGACCGTGCGCAATACCCACACCGCGCCCATCGATCAGATGCACATCTCCATCAACGACGACTCGCAGCTCACGCTGGTCGACCTGGGTGGCGCAACCCTGTCCCTGCATGATGTCGATCTGGGCTACCGCATCTACCGGTTGGACACGCCACTGCAGCCCGGCGAGGAACGGCACATCCACTTCCGGATCCGCCAGCAGCCCAATGGCATCACCGCCGATCAGGCCCCGACCAATCTGGTGGACAACGGCAGCTTCTTCAACAGCAGCATGCTGCCCTCCTTCGGTTACGACCAGAGTGTGCAGATCACCGATCGCAACGAACGCCGCAAGCGCGGGCTGGGCGAGCCGACACGGATGCCCAAGCTGGAAGACCAAGCGGCCCGCGCCAACACTTACGTCACCGATGACGCCGACTGGCTCGCCTTCCGCAGTACGATCTGCACCGCGCCGGACCAGATCGCGCTCGCACCGGGCTACCTGAAGCAGGAGAAGACCGTCAACGGCCGGCGCTGCTTCAGCTACGTGATGGACCGCCCGATGCTGAACTTCTACGCGTACCTGTCGGCACGCTGGGAGGTGAAGCGCGCGACCTACAACGGCATCCCGGTCGAGGTCTACTACGACGCGCAGCATGGCTACAACGTGGACCGCATGATCGAGGCGGTGCAGAAGTCGTTGGCCTATTACGAAGCCAACTTCACCCCCTATCAGCATCGCCAGGTGCGCATCATCGAGTTCCCGGGCTACCAGAGCTTCGCGCAATCCTTCGCCAACACCATCCCCTACTCCGAGTCGATCGGCTTCATCGCCGACCTGCGCGATCCGGACAAGGTGGACTACGTGTTCTATGTCACCGCCCATGAGATCGCGCACCAGTGGTGGGCGCACCAGGTGATCGGCGCCAACGTGCAGGGCGCGACGATGCTGTCCGAGTCGCTGTCGCAGTACTCGGCACTGATGGTGATGGAGAAGGAGTACGGGCGCCAGCACATGCGTCAGTTCCTGAAGACGGAACTGGATGGTTACCTCGCCGGGCGCGGCAGCGAAGGCATCGAGGAACTGCCGCTGGCGCGGGTGGAGAACCAGCAGTACATCCACTACGAAAAGGGCTCACTGGCGTTTTATCGCCTGCGTGAGGAGATCGGCGAAGCCGCCCTCAATCGCGCCCTCAAGCGCTACCTGCAGGACAAGGGCTTCCAGCAACCGCCCTACACCACCTCCACCGAACTGCTCGCCTACATCCGTGCCGAAACGCCGGCCGACCGCCAGCAACTGGTGACCGATCTCTTCGAGAAGATCAGTTTCTACGACAACCGCGTGCTGGGCGCGACCGCGCGGAAGCGTACCGATGGCAAGTACGACGTCACGCTGACGTTGCATGCCGAGAAGCGCTTCGCCGACGGCGATGGCAGGGAGACCGCCGGCGCGATGGACGACTGGATCGAAGTGGGCGTGTTCGCCAATGCGCCGTCGGGCAAAGAGCGCGATCAGAAGGTGCTGTACCTGCAGCGCCACCACATCACCGAGGCCAACCCGTCCATCACGGTGACAGTGGAGGGAAAGCCGGAGGAAGCGGGCTTCGATCCGTACAACAAGTTGATCGATCGGGTGTCGTCGGACAACCGGCGGAAGGTGACGCTGCCGTAAGGTGCAGCGTCAGCGCGGGCCGTCGGCGAAGTCCTTGAGGATTTCGCCGACGCCGGACGGCGATATCTCAAAGCCCAGCGACGTACCCGGGTTGATCACCACCCCGTAGCCGCCGGGGATGCGCTTGAGCACCTCCAGCATCAGCATGCGGATGGTGTGCGGGGCCTGCTGGCTGTGGAAACCGAGGCGGCTCATATCGGTGAACACCGACACGTGCAACACGCCCTGCTTGTCGAACAGCAGCGGATCGAAACCGCTGCCATCCGGCGTTACCAGGCTGCCGGTGAGCAGCACCACTTCAGACGCGACGAAGGCTTTCATGAACAGGCCGATCGGCAACTGGCCGTCCATCGCCGTCTTGAGCAGCGTTTCGATCGGGGTCTGGGGGGCGGCATCGTTCATGGAATGCGGGGGTATGGGTGGGGGCTGCTAGTGTACCGCCGGGGGTGTCGGGAGCCGGCCAGCGGCCGGCACTACAGGCTGGGTTAGGACGCCGATCAGGAACAGGGGCGAGTCACGGCCTGGCTGTCATGCCCGGCCCACCGCGAACGGCAGACCCGGCATCATCCGGCTACTTCGCCAGGCGCTTGGTGCGGGCCTGCTGATCGTCGACCGCCGCCTTCAACCGGACCTGCAGCGCGGCCTGGTCGACCTGCGCATCCAGCACGAACACGCGCACACCATGCGCAGGCACCTCGGCCTTCAGTGATCCCTTGACCGTCTGGCTGGCACCGCCCAGCGCGTCGCGCCAGGTGCCGGCCTGCAGATAGCGGCGCACCTCAAGGGTGCGGGCGGTGTCGCCCTTGTTGAGCAGCACCAGCGCGGTCTGGGCGGTATCGCCGTGCTGCAGCACGCGGAAGAACACCGCTTCATCGCCCTGCAGCCGCTCATTGACCTGCAGGCCGCGCTGCAGGGCCGGTGTGGCCTCACGCAGTCTGGCGATGCGCTGCAGCGGCGCGAAGATCGGGCTGCTCGGCGCGTCGTTGACGCGCTCCTGGCCGAAGTAGGCGCGGTTGCCGGCATGCTCGGCGCGGCTGCGCATGAAGCCGGTTTCCGAGCCGTAATAGATCACCGGAATGCCGCGCGCGGTGAACAACCAGTTGTGGGCGTCGATGAACCCTGCATCACTCGCATCCAGCCGGGCCATGTCGTGGTTGTCGTAGAAGCTCATCAGTTCGTACGGATTCGCATACGGCCCGTCGAGCAGATGCAGCGGTTCGGCCAGGGTCTCAAAGCCTTTCTGTTCTTTGCCGAACACGGACGACAATGCGCCACGCAGCGGGAAATCCAACACGCTGACGTTCGCGTTGGCCGGCCAGGTGTGCTCGGCGATCTTGCCCGCGTCGTAGTCGAATGCCTCGCCGAACATGAACATGCCGGGATGCTCGGCGCGGATGCGATTGACGAAGGCATGCCACCACGGGTGCGGCAGCCAGCCGATGGTGTCGATGCGCAACGCATCCACGCCCTGCGCGGTCCACTGCAGGTAGGCGCCGACCAGGTAATCCATCACCGCCGGGTTGTGCTCGTTGAAGTCGGACAGCTCGGCCAGGTTGCCGTCGAAGATCGAGCCGTGCTTGCCGTCGACGGGGCCGATATTGTTGTAGAACGCGTGCAGCGGGTTATGGACCGGATCCAACTGCTGCGGCGGCAGGTTCTGGTGATCGGCGATCAACCGGCCGTCCTTGTCGAAGATCTGGCCGAACTGCGGCTGCGCCACCGGCATCGTCCACGCGGGCGAGCCATGGTTGCCGACGATATCCAGCACCACCTTCAGATCGGCAGCGTGAAGGCCGCGGGTGAACGCGGCGAAGTCCAGGTCCTTGCTCGGCAGATGCTCATCGAGCGTGTAGAAGTTGACGCCCCAGTATCCGTGGTAGCCGGTCTTGCCGCGGTCGGTGAGCGTACTGGTGCAGCTGATCGGCTTGCTGCCGGTGAATGCCTGGTCCGGGTTGTCGATGATCGGGGTGATCCACACCGCGCCGAAGCCGAGGTTGCGGATGTAGTCAGCGTTATCGAGCACGCCCTTGAAGTCACCGCCGAGGTAGCCGATGTTGCCGTCCACCTTGTCCGGGCAGGGCACCGGGATGTCGAAGGTGGGATGTGCGCCGCCCTGGTCGCGGTGGTCGTTGGACGGGTCACCGTTGACGAAGCGATCGGTGACCACAAAGTAGACCGCCTGACTGGCGAACGGCTCACGCGTGCCGACATAGTCCGGGCGCTCGACGGCCAGGGCGGGGCTGGCGGTCAGCGCAAATGACAGGGCCAGCGACAACGACGAATACCGGGACATCAGACAACCTCCTGTTGAGATGGCACATACAGCACGCACAGGCCGGCCAGCAGCAGGCTGCCGCCACCGAGCGCAAGCACATGCATCGGATCACCACCCAGCCAGGTGCGCAGCAGGAACCCGAGCGCACTGGCCGCGACCAGCTGCGGAATTACGATGAAGAAATTGAACAGGCCCATGTAGATGCCCATCTTGGCCGCCGGCACGCTGTCGGACAGCAGCGCATACGGCAGCGACAGGATCGAGGCCCAGGCGAAACCGACGCCGACCATCGACAGCAGCAACCAGTGCGGATCACGGATGAACAGCATCGAGATCAGCCCAAGTCCACCCAGCCACAGATTGACCAGGTGGCTCCAGCGCAGGCCCAGTGCGCGCACCATCACCGGGATCAGCAACGCGGCAAGCGCCGCGAAGCCGTTGTAGGCACCGAACAGCACGCCAACCCAGTTGGCCCCCTCGTTGTAGGCGGCCGACGCAGTATCGGTGGAGCCGAAGTGGGTCCCCGCGACCGCGGCGGTGGTGTAGATCCACATCGCGAACAGCGCGAACCACGAGAAGAACTGCACCCAGGCCAGACGACGCATGGTGCGCGGCATCGCACGCAGGTCGTCGACGATGGTGGCCAGCATGTTCGCCCCCGGTACACAGCGCGCCACACCGAGCAGCACGCCATAAGCGATGCACAGGCCAGCCAGCACATACAGCATGCGGTCGCCCTGCTGCGAGGCGATGGCCACGGCCAGTACGATACCCACGGCTACCCAGCCGCCGATCTGTGCCCACGGGGGCGGTCCGCCCACGCGCGCACTCTGGTGCACCGCGGACGGCTCGGCATCATCGAAGCTGGCCAGCTCAGCCGGCGAGTATTCCCGGGTGCTGACCACGGTCCAGGTGATCGCCGCGAGCAGCACCGCAGCGCCGAAGTAGAACGCGTAGCGCACGGTATCGGGCACCTGCCCCGCTGCCGCCGTGTTGGCCACACCAAAGTGGGCCAGGATGAAGGGCAGGAAACTGGCGACGATCGCACCGATGCCGATGAAGAAGCTCTGCATCGCAAAGCCGGTCGGCCGTTGCCGTGGGGCCAGCTGATCGCCGACGAACGCACGGAACGGCTCCATCGACACGTTGATCGAGGCATCCAGTACCCACAGCGTGCCCGCGGCGATCCACAGCGTCGGCGAATTCGGCATCACCAGCAGAGCCAACGTGGTCAGCACCGCACCGATCATGAAGAACGGTCGGCGGCGCCCCCAGCGCGTCCAGGTGCGGTCGGACAGGTAGCCGATCACCGGCTGCACCAGCAGGCCGGTCAGCGGCGCGGCGATCCACAGCCCAGGCACCGCGTCCATCGGCGCGCCGAGGGTCTCGAAGATGCGGCTGGCGTTGGCGTTCTGCAGGGCAAAGCCGAACTGGATGCCGAGGAAGCCGAAGCACATGTTCCAGATCTGCCAGAACGACAGTGTCGGTTTGGGCGAACGGCTCATCGACGCGGCTCCGGCGAGGCTGCTACCGGCATCAGGGTCAACGCGGACACGCGGGCCTGGTTGAGCACGCCATCCCTGCCTCCCTTGCCGCCGTTGTACTGCGCGAAATGGGTCAGCGCGCTCATGTTGAAACCGTCCTCCAGCAAAAAGCGGCAGGCCCCAGCCGTCGCCTCGAACACTACGGCAGTGGAGTCCTGTTCGCCCACACTGTGCGGCATCACGACGGGGCGGCGCTGATCTGGCTGACCCTCGCACTGCATCACCAGCGTCTTCACCGCCGCGGTCACGCCGGTGTTGATCGGGCCGTTCGGGTTGTCGTAGCGCAGCCGTGCACGCCAGCGCCCGGCCGTCAGTGCGCTCCACTGCCAATGCGTGGCACCGGCGAGCACCTGCTGCGGGCCGACGCAGATCATCGGGCTGTGCAGCGATTCCAGCACGCCTTCGCGGCGGGTCAGGCTCAGGCAGTGACTGATACCGTCCTTGGCCAGCGTGGCGACACCCTGCACGGGCGACACTTGCTGACCGTCGCGCCACAGCACGTGCCCAGCGGGCACCGTGATCTGCCAGCCGGCCTTCGTTTCGCGCGGCACCGGTGCGGCGGGGGTGGCTGGGGCGAAGACGGTCGAAGGACGCAGGATGGCCGGTGATGGCGTCGCCGCGGGACCACGCAACGGCACCAGCTGCACCGTGGTGGTGCTGCCGTCGCGCTGGATGTCACCCGCCACCAGCAGCTCGCCGGCAAGCTGCTTCGGCCGCACCAGCACGTATTGCTGTTTGCCGTCGTCCAAGCGGATGCGGTCATGCGCACCGAACAGCGTCGGCACCAGGGACACCGGCAGCTTCGGCGCGATGCGTCCGTCGTCTTCCACGCCGAACACGCCCTCCAGCACCATCGAGAGGTAACCGGCCACCGACCACAGCTGCCGCGGCGAATTGACCACCGGGCCGCTGAGGGCGCCTTCATCGACATGCACGGCCAGCGTGCGCATCTCGTAGTTTTCCATGTTGGAGCCGGCCAGCGCGGTGCCGCGCATCAGCGATTCGATCTCCATGGCAATGCGCGGGGCATCATCCAACCGGCGCGCTGCCCGCAGCGAGTAAGCGCTGACGAACGGCCAGATGCCGCGGTTGTGGTAGATCGGCTGCTGCGCTTCCTGCGGCCAGACGACCGGGCTGCCACCGGCCACGGCCGGGTAATTCGCCAGCGCGCGCCGCGCGCGATCGGCCGGGAACACATCGGCCAGCACGCCCAGCGAGAGCGCGAGCAGGTCGTACTTGGCGTACGGCACCGGGTGGGCCGCCTCGCCGATGTAGCTCATGTACTGACCAGCCTCCTCGCGCCAGAAGCGTGCGTCGATCTGGCGGGCCAGTGCATCGGCCCACCGGCCGTACGTGGTGGCGCGCGCATCGCCGCGCTGGCGGGCCAGCTGCTCGGCCAGCCGCAGCGCTTGGTAATGCAGCACGTTGGTGGACAGCGCGAAGGACTCGCCGATGAAGCGCACATCCTCGCGGGTCCAGTCCGGGTAGGTCTGCTCGCGCCAATCCAGGAACGAGGTCTCGCCGCGATACAGGCCGATCCGCGCATCGAACACCGCCTCGCGATCCTGCGCCAGGGTGGCCTGCAGTGCCTGCCAGACCTGGTCGGCAAAGGCCGCGTCATCCAGCAGCCCACGTGCGGCCAGGAACCACACCACGCGGTCGCTGCTGATCGGCCAGCTGCCACCGGAGCCGGTGTCCTGCGCCACGAACAGACCGCGCGTATGCCCATCGCGTGCCGTGGAGAGTTTGAACTGCAGCGACTGGCGTGTGCGCACCGGGTCCAGACGCGACAGCGCCAGATCGGCGGCGAAGCTCACATCGCGCGTCCACACATAGGGCCAGCGCTCGCCGGTCTGGAAGCACTCGCAGGCCACGGGCTTACCGTGATTGAAGGCCGGGTCGCGGATCGCGTCCACGCGGTCGGCATCCATTTCCTGCTGGGCCAGCCCGAACAGCGCATCGAACAGCACATTGCCGGTCTCGCTGTGCATCGGCTGCGCGCTGACGCGCACCTCGCCCTGCGGCGCATGCAGGCGGTAGCCACCTTCAGCGGCGGTCTCGGCGCGCGCATGGCGGCCATCGAAATCCAGGTCGGCCGCACGGGCGGTGGACCCCATCGCTGCCCCGAGGGCAACGGTCAGGCAGATCATCTTCAGCATCGAAGTGGCGAACCGGCTCGCGCCCGTTGCCTCCCTCCCCTTTGCTCGCGTTGTAGGTCCGCACCGCCTCGCGGCAATGCGCTCGCGGCCCCCTCCCAGGGTGCCTTGGCCCATGGTAGACGGCGCGCTGCAGCCTGCATCGACCTGCATACGTATTCATGGCCACGGCGGTCGGCAAGCGTGACCGCGTCGCTATAGTCCGGGGGTGTTTTCGGCCGCCTTGGGAGGGGAAATGCCGTCACTGTCGTATCCAACGGACGGGCATTGCGCACGTCGTCGCCTGTCCCTGCTGGGCTGGATCCTTTGCGCATTCAGCGCCACCGCTTTCGCCGAGCCGGTCACCGTGGCCAGCGTCGAGTCACCCGGCAAGGTGCTGCGCGTATCGCTGCAACTGGACGGCGGCAGCCCCAGCTACCGGGTGGACCGTTTCGGCGAGAACGTGGTGGACACCTCCAAGCTCGGCTTCCAACTGCGCGATGGCCGCCTGGACCGGGATCTTGCCGTGGTTGGCCAGCAGTCGCGCAGCGTCGATGAAACCTGGGAACAGCCTTGGGGCGAGCGCCGACTGACCCGCAATCACTTCAACGAAGTCGTCGTGCAGTTGGCCGAACGCGGCGGCGCCAAGCGCCGCATCGATGTGGTGTTCCGGGTCTATGACGACGGCCTGGGTTTCCGCTACCACTTCCCTGAGCAGCCGGGCATGCGCGAGGCGATCATCGACGATGAGCTGACCGAGTTCGCGATCGCACCGCCCGCCACCGCCTGGTGGATTCCGGCCGGTGAGCCGATTCACTACGAGTATCTCTATCAGCGCACGCCACTGGATCAAGTGCCAGTGGCCCATACGCCGATGACGCTGCGCAGCCGCGATGGCCTGCATGTCGCCATCCACGAAGCCGCGCTGGTGGACTACGCCGGCATGTGGCTGCGCCGCACCGACGGCCAACGCCTGCGCACACAGCTGTCGCCCTCGGCCGAGGGCTGGAAGGTGCGACGGAGCCTGCCCTTCGACACCCCGTGGCGCACGCTGCAGATCAGCGACACCGCCGGCGGACTGGTGGAATCCAGCCTGATCCTCAACCTCAACGAGCCCAACGTGCTGGGCGACGTCAGCTGGGTGAAGCCCTCCAAGTACCTGGGCGTGTGGTGGTCGATGCATCTGGACGAGGAAAGCTGGGCGACCGGCCCACGGCACGCCGCAACCACCGCCAAGACCAAGCGCGTGATCGACTTCGCCGCCAGCCATGGCTTCCGCGGCGTGCTGGTGGAAGGCTGGAACCCGGGCTGGGACGGTGACTGGGTCGGCAATGGCTACGCCTTCGATTTCACCCGGCCCACGGTCGATTTCGACATCGAGGCCCTGTCTGCCTACGGCGCGAAGAAGGGGGTGCACCTGATCGGCCACCATGAAACCGGCTGCGCCATCGAGCACTACGAAGATCAGCTCGGCGCGGCACTGGATCTCTATGCGCGGCTGGGCGTGGATTCGTTCAAGAGCGGCTACGTCTGCGATGACGGCCAGGTCGACCGCCGCAACCCGGCCGGAGGCCCGCTGTGGCGTGAGTGGCATGACGGGCAGTTCATGGCCCGCCATCACCTCAAGGTGGTGCAGGAAGCCGCCAAACGGCATATCGCAGTGAATCCGCACGAGCCGATCAAGGACACCGGCCTGCGCCGCACCTATCCAAACTGGATCACCCGCGAAGGCGCGCGTGGCATGGAGTACAACGCCTGGGGCCAGCCACCGAACCCGCCCGAGCACGAGGTCAACCTGGTGTTCACCCGGATGCTGTCCGGGCCGATGGATTACACCCCCGGCATCCTGAGCCTGAAGGGCCGCGGCGGCCAGGCGATCCCCAGCACGCTGGCCCGTCAGCTCGCGCTGTACGTGACGATCTACAGCCCGATCCAGATGGCAGCCGACCTGCCCGAGCACTACGAGCAGCACCGCGAAGCGTTCCGCTTCATCGAGGACGTGGCGGTGGACTGGGACGACACCCGCGTGCTCAACGGCGAGGTGGGCGACTACGTCACCCTCGTGCGCAAGGACCGTCACAGCCGCGACTGGTTCCTGGGCAGCATCACCGATGAACACGGCCGCGTGCTTCCGGTGTCACTCGGCTTCCTCGAGCCGGGTGTGCGCTACCGCGCGGAGATTTACCGCGATGGCGACGGCGCGGATTTCCGCCGCAATCCCTTCGCCTTCGTGCGCGAAACGCGCGAGGTCACCAGCGCCGACCCGCTGACGCTGGTGCTTGCACCCGGTGGCGGCCAGGCGATCCGTTTCACGCCGCTGTAGACCTGGTCAGAGGTGGTCTCGACGTAGCCCCATGACGTGTAGTGTCGGCCGCTGGCCGGCGGCTGCACCTGCATGGCATCCCGAGGATGCCGGCCAGCGGCCGGCACTACCATCCACGGTTGCATGGCAGACCGTGGCGCGGCAGCACGACTGCGCCAACGCGCATGTAATCGATTCCAATACAGCCAACGTCATTGAATACGTATGCAGGGTGATTCCCGCGGCATGCGCGCTGCCTACCATAGCCACGCAGTCAACGGCCACCGCGCCATGACGCTCCCGGGTCCTCCGGGCAACCACAAAATCGATTGGCAACATTGCCTGGGAGGGGAAAATGTTGAACCGCAAGCGCAGCGCGCTGAGTCTCGCGCTGGCCGTCGCCCTGACGCCGTTGATGGCGTCGGCGCAGACCGCCGAACCCAGTACCACTACCGCACCGACCGGTACCGCCGCGACCAACCTGGACACCGTCCAGGTCACCGGCATCCGCCGCGGCATCGAAAACGCGATCGCGATCAAGCAGGACGCCACGTCGGTGGTCGAAGCGATCTCGGCCGAGGACATCGGCAAGCTGCCTGACGTGAGCATCGCCGAATCGCTGGGCCGCCTGCCCGGCCTGGCCGCGCAGCGTGTGGCCGGCCGTGCCCAGGTGATCAGCGTGCGCGGCTTGTCGCCGGATTTCGCCACTACGCTGCTCAACGGGCGCGAAGTGGTCAGCACCGGTGACAACCGCAGCGTCGAGTTCGATCAGTACCCCTCGGAACTGGTCAACGGCGTGACCGTGTACAAGACCCCGGACGCGGCGCTGGTCGGCCAGGGCCTGTCGGGCACCATCGACATGCAGACGGTGCGCCCGCTGAGCTTCGCTGAGCGCGTGATCGCCATCAGTGGCCGCTACCAGAAGAGCTCCCTGGGCAAGGCCGCCAACGTCGATCCGTACGGCAATCGTTTCAGCGCCAGCTACATCGACCAGTTCCTCGACAACACCCTGGGCATCTCGATCGGCTACGCGCACAGCGACATGCCGATCCAGGAAAACCAGGTGGGCCTGTACGAGCCGTGGACCACCGAGCAGACCGACCAGGGCAACCGCCCCGGCCTGGCCCCGGGCACCGTGTTCTCCGATGGCATCAAGGCGCTGCGCCGCACCGGCAACAACGAGCGCGACGGCGTGATGGCCACCGTGCAGTTCCGCCCGTCGAACGTGTGGACCAGCACCCTGGATGCGTTCCACACCGAAGCCGAGCAGATCGATACCGCCAACCAGTTCGAGGTCAACCTCAGCAACTACAACGGCGGCTATACCCCGGGCCTGCTGATCACCAACCCGCAGATCAACGCCGATGGCACCTTCGCCGGCGGCGTGGCGACCGGCGTGTACCCGCTGGTGCGCGGCATGTACAACAAGCGCAAGGACAAGATCGACGCGTTCGGCTGGAACAACGAGTTCAACTTCGAGCGGGTCAAGGTTGTCGCCGATGTGAACTACTCCAAGGCCACGCGCAACGAACTGAATCTGGAAAACAACCTGCAGCTCACCCCGATGCCGCAGCTGGACTCGGTCGGTGTGGTGGTCAAGCCGGACGGGTTCTCGCAGATCAGCCCGGGGCTGGACTATTCCAACCCGGACGCGCTGTTCCTGACCAACACCATCTACGGCTCCGGCTACGGCAAGGTGCCGATGGTCGAAGACCGCCTGAAGGGTGCTCGCCTGCAGGCCACCTTCGCGATGCCCGATTCGCTGCCGTGGTTCTCCGATGTGGACGTGGGCGTGAACTACGCCGACCGCCGCAAGGACAAGACCCAGGCCGAAGGCAACATCCTGCTGGGCGACCAGGGCGATGCCAACATCGCCGGTGACCTGCAGTACGCACCGGTCAATCTGGGCTTCGCCGGTATCGGCTACATCCCGGCCTGGAACGTCCCGGCCGCGGTGGACCGCTATATGGTCTTCAACCCGGTCACCAATCTGGACTATCTGATTCCCAAGGCTTGGACGGTGCAGGAAAAGACCAGCACCGCCTGGATCCGCGCCAACATCAACACCGACCTGGGCGAGGTTGGCCTGCGCGGCAACATCGGCGTACAGATGGTGCGTACCGACCAGAGCTCGCAGTCCAACTACTTCGACCGCTCGCGTCCGGACGGCCAGAACATCCTGCCGATCGATGACGGCAAGACCTACACCGACTGGCTGCCGAGCTTGAACCTGGCCTTCATGTTCCCGCACCAGCAGACCCTGCGCTTCGCCGTGGCCAAGCAGGTCGCGCGCCCGCGTGTTGACCAGATGCGGGCGGGCCTGGAGTTCGGCGTGGATACGTCCACCGGCCGCCCCGGCGGCAGCGGCGGCAACCCGCTGCTGGATCCGTGGCGCGCCAATGCGATCGATCTGTCGTACGAGAAGTACTTCGGCGAGAAGGCCTACGTGGCCGCCGCGGTGTTCTTCAAGGACCTGAAGTCCTACGTCTACACGCAGTCGCGCGATGACTACGACTTCAGCGACCTGCTGGCCAGCTACGTGCCGCCGCCGGGCATGGTGGTGCCGGTGCTGCCGACGGGTACGTTCTCCGCGCCGCAGAATGGCGAGGGTGGCAAGCTGAAGGGCCTGGAGCTGACCGCCTCGTTCCCGCTGGAGATGATCACCGACAGCCTGCGTGGTTTCGGTCTACAGGCCAGTGCGACGTTCAACGACAGTGACATCAAGATCCTGGACCCGGAAAGCGCCTCCAGCGTGGGCAGTGATCCGATCAGCCTGCCGGGCCTTTCTGAGCGCGTGTACAACTTCACGGCGTACTACGAGCGCAGTGGGTTCGAGGCCCGCGTGAGCCAGCGCCGTCGTTCGGATTTCATCGGTGAGATCGGCAATTTCAACGGTAACCGGACGTTGCGTTATGTGGTCGGTGAGAACGTGACGGATGCGCAGGTCAGTTATACGTTCGCCGACAGCAGCAGCCTGCATGGGCTGACGCTGTTGCTGCAGGGTAGCAATCTGACCAACGAGCCGTATCGGACTTACGCTGGCACGAAGGATCGTCCGCTGGAGTACGTGGAGTGGGGCCGGACCTACATGCTGGGCGTGAACTACAAGTTCTGATGTTGCTCTTGTCAGCGGCTTGGTGGCGACATCGAAGAGCTGAAGAACCCGCTGCTATTTGCAGCGGGTTTTTTGTTGGCTTTTCTCTGACTCTGGAGAGCGTCAGCGCCGGCTGTCCGCGGCGTGGTCGGGGGTGTGTGGGTTCGCGGGACGCGCCGTGAACCCATCCTTGGGGGCTCGTGAGCCGCATCCATGCGGCACAACGGTCCCGCCAACCCACACACCCCGCCCTTCGACAGTTGGTTGGTGGCCATGGGAGTGCAGTGCAGTGCAGTGCAGTGCAGTGCAGTGCAAAGGAGGATCGAACGAAATATCTGCGGTTCGGACCAGCGCGACAGCTCAAGCCTCTCGGATTCCGGTCAACATCAGCCTCGCGGGTGCCATGACGTGCCCGCCCAGCATCGCTTTTTCCTTGCGCACCGGCACATTGTCAAAGGGTGGGCAGGGGTGGGTTGGCGGGACCGTATGCCGCCATGGATGGCGGCATACGAGCTTACATGGACGTACTTGCAGCGGGTCCCGCTGACCCACCCCTGCCCGCCCAAACCAGCACGATCGCAGCCCTGAGCGCTGTAGCTGTAGCTGTAGCTGTAGCTGTAGCTGTAGCTGTAGCTGTAGCTGTAGCTGTAGCTGTACCCCAACGCACGAACGCAAGACAAAAAAAGGGCGAGGCACCTGGCCCCGCCCTCTCAATACCACCGGAAAATCCGATCAGCCGCGTCGCGCGCAATACATCGACTGCGCCGGCAACACCAGCTCACCACCGACCACCTCGCCCGCATCCGGACCAGGCACCTGCACCACCTGCCACTGCCCCACCGGCAGCGCAACCTGGGCAATCTCAGCCGAAAGATTGAACGCCAACAGCAACGTCTCCTCCCCGTGCACCCGCTCGAACATCAACACCGGCTCGGCGCACGCGAGGAAACGAATGTCACCCACCAACAGCGTCGGCATCGTCCGCCGCCACGCCAGGAACTGACGGAACGCGTTCAACACCGAGTGCGGATCATGTTCCTGCGTCGCCACCGACGCGGCCTGATGCTCCGCCGGAATCGGCAACCACGGCTCACCCGTCGTGAAGCCCGCCTTCGGCGCATCCAGCCACGGCATCGGCGTACGGCAACCGTCGCGGCCCTTGAAATTCGGCCAGAACGTAATGCCGTACGGGTCCTGCAGCGCCTCGAATGGCACGTCCGCCTCGCCCAGCCCCAGCTCCTCGCCCTGATACAGGCAGATCGAACCGCGCAGCGAGCACAGCATCGCCACCAGCATGCGCGCCAGGCGCGGCTGTGCCGGATGACCGCCCCAGCGCGTTACCGCGCGCTCCACATCGTGGTTGGAGATCGCCCAGCACGGCCAGCCTTCGGTCATCGTCGCTTCCAGCCGCGACACGGTGTCGCGGATGTAACCGGCACTGAAATCCTTCACCAGCAGCTCGAAGCTGTAGCCCATGTGCAGGCGGCCCGGCGCGGTGTATTCGGCCGTGGTTGCCAGCGAGTCTTCCGCAGAAATTTCCCCCAGGCTGACCGATCCCGGGTACTCGTCCAGCAGAACGCGCAACTGCTCGATGAAGCCGATGTTCTCCGGCTGCGTGTTGTTGTAGTAGTGGTACTGGTAGGCGTACGGATTGTCCGCGCTGAAGCCACGGCCGAGGCGCTTTTCCAGCGGCTTGGCTGGATTGTCACGCAGCTGTGCATCGTGGAAACAGAAGTTGATGGAATCCAGGCGGAAACCATCCACACCACGGTCTAGCCAGAACCGCACATAATCCAACGTGGCCTGCTGCACCGCGGGGTTGTGGAAGTTCAGGTCGGGCTGGTCGGCCAGGAAGTTGTGCAGGAAATACTGCTCACGCCGCGGCTCCCATTGCCAGGCCACGCCCCCGAAGATCGACATCCAGTTGTTGGGCGGCGTGCCGTCCTCGCGCGGATCGGCCCACACGTACCAGTCCGCCTTGGGATTGGTGCGGTCCTGCCGGCTCTCCTGGAACCAGGCATGGTCGATCGAGGTATGGCTGAACACCTGGTCGATCATGACCTTCAGACCCAGCGCATGCGCCTTGGCCAGCAACTGGTCGACATCGTCCAGAGTGCCGAACATCGGATCGACGTCGCGATGGTCGGCGATGTCATAGCCGAAGTCGGCCATCGGCGACTTGAAGAACGGCGACACCCAGATCGCGTCGACGCCAAGCGCGGCAACATAGTCCAGGCGCTCGATGATGCCGGGCAGGTCGCCCACGCCATCGCCGTTGGCGTCCAGGAAACTGCGCGGGTAGATCTGATAGATGACGGCACCGCGCCACCATGGAGACTGCGACATTGGGGCCCCCCTTCGGGCTTCCACGGCACCCGCGAGGGGGCCAGAAACGAACCCGACAAGCTTAGCGGGGCGTCTCCAGCGGTGGGGTCGCATGCATACGTATTCACGCCGGATCGCGCTGCACGAGGCGCTCCGGGCCTCCGGTCAGGCGGACCTTCGCCCCTCATGTGGCGAAGGGCCGGCGGCCAGGGTCGGCCCAATCGGGCGGCCTGCCCCGCGCCTTGACCGGGCCACCGGCGCGTCTTCGCGGGCGGAATACGACGGCACCGCCTATAATTCCGCCCAAGCCTGAAAGTCAGACCGCATGACCATCACCGAAGACACCCGCCCCGCGCTGGGCCTGCCCCAGATCCAGACGCTCGCCGCGCCCGACATGGATGCCGTCGATGCGCTGATTCGTCGCCGACTGTCCTCGGATGTCGTGCTGATCAACCAGATCGCCGACCACATCATCTCGGCCGGCGGCAAGCGCCTGCGGCCGATGCTGGTGATGCTGGCCGGCCGCGCGGTCGGCCAGGCCGGCCCGGAACACCACCAGCTGGCGGCGATCATCGAGTTCATCCATACCTCGACCCTGCTGCACGACGACGTGGTGGACGAATCCAGCCTGCGCCGCGGCCGCAGCACCGCCAATGCGCTGTGGGGCAATGCCCCGAGCGTCCTGGTCGGCGATTTCCTGTACTCGCGCAGCTTCCAGCTGATGGTCGAACTGGACCGCATGCCGGTCATGCGGATCCTGGCCGATACCACCAACCGGATCGCCGAGGGTGAGGTGCTGCAGCTGCTGCACGTCCACAATCCGGACACGGACGAAGCGGCCTACCTGCGCGTGATCGAGCGCAAGACCGCGGTGCTGTTCGCGGCGGGCACCCGGCTGGGCGCGCTTGCCAGTGGCGTCGATGAAGCCACCCAGCAAGCGCTGTACGACTACGGCATGGCGCTGGGCTACGCCTTCCAGATCGCCGACGACGTGCTGGACTACTCGGCCAACGCCGAGGAGCTGGGCAAGAACCTGGGCGACGACCTTGCCGAGGGCAAGGCCACCCTGCCACTGATCCACGCGATGGCGCATTCCGATGCCACCACGCGTGAGCGCCTGCGCGCGATCGTGCAGAACGGCGACGCCGAGGCGATGCCCGAGGTGCTGGCGGCCATCCACGCCACCGGCGGGCTGGAGTACAGCCGTGCCCGTGCCGAGGAATACGCCGATGCCGCCGAGCGTGCGCTCGACGGCTTGGCCGACAACGATGCCGTGGCTGCCCTGCGTGGTCTGGCCCGTTACGCGGTGCAGCGCTCGCATTGATCGGAAGGCGCCGACCACGGTCGGCAGCTGCCGCGATGTGTAGGTACCGACCGTTGGTCGGTACCCCTTACGCTCAACGCGTCTCGAACCGTTCCTCGAAGAACTCATCCAGCGCCTTCCACGCGCGCTTGGCGGCGCGCTCGTTGTACTGGCACCCCGGCGGACTGTTCGCATCCGACTCGGCAAAGCAGTGGACCGCGCCACTGTAATTGGTGAACTCCCAGTCGACCTTGGCCGCGTTCATTTCCTGCTCGAAGCTGGCGATGTCGTCCTTGCTCACGCTCTTGTCGTCGGCGCCATTGAGCACCAGTACGGAGGGATGGGTGCCACCGGCCTTGGCCGGCAATGGCGAGCCCAGCCCACCGTGCAGGCTGACCACACCGGCCAGCGGTGCCCCAGCTCGCGCCATCTCAAGCACCGTGGTGCCGCCGAAGCAGAACCCGACCGCGCCGATCCGGCTGGTATCCAGCGGCGCCTTGCCAGCCTGCGCCTTGAGCACCTCGATCGCCTTGAGCGCACGCGCCCGCAGCACGGGGCGGTCATTGCGCAGCTTGGTCGCCACCGGACCCGCCTCGGCATCGGTCTTCGGGCGCACACCCTTGCCGTACACATCGGCCACCAGCACCACATAGTCATCGCCGGCCAGCTGCTTGGCCTTGGCGATGGCCGAATCGTTGACGCCCTTCCAGTTGGGCACCATCACCAGGCCCGGGCGTTTGTCGTTGTCGCTGTCGTCATAGACCAGCACCCCGCTGAAGGTGGTGCCGTCCTGGGTCCACTCCACCGGCTTGGCCTGCATCGCCGCCAGCGCGGGCAGCGCCGTCATGCCCAACAGCACCGCCGCACCCCATCGCCATTGCCTGTTCATGCGTCTGCTCCCGACAGAAAGAACCCTGAGTGTATGACGGTCGGTTGACGGGACCGTGTAGAAGCACCGGGTCGACGTGAACTCCCGTGACCTGGCAGGCGGCCGCGGAAGACCCCATCTGGATTAACTACCTCCGCCCCTGTTATGGCAGGCTGGCCGCCCCCTTGTGTATGGAACAGCTCATGAGCCTTGTCGACCGCTTCCTGTCCGGCCTGGTGCCGCGCCTGCCCGAAGACGATGCGCGGATGTGGGCGTGGGTCGAAGGAGCCAGCGCGGGCGATCTGGCACGTTTGCGCGAGCGCTGGCCGCAGGTGCCCGAGAGTCTGGTTGCGCTGCTGGCGCGGGTGGATGGCACGCATTTCCGCACGTATCCCAGTGGCGATGTCGTGGTGCTGATGCTGGGTTCGGATGTCGAGGAGGGGCATTACCCCTACTACCTGCGTTCGGTGGAGCAGGTGTTCGAGGACAGCGCGCAGTGGGATGACAGCATCCGCTCGATCTACGAGGAATGGCTGGAGGAAGACCCCGAGATCCTCGGCGATGGCATCGATGCGGATCTGCCGATGGGCAAGCGCCTGTGCTTCTCGCACTGCATGAACAATGGCGGCACCTCGATGCTGTATCTGGATTTCGATCCCGCACCCGGTGGCACGGTCGGCCAGGTGGTGCGCTACCTCCACGACCCGGACAGCTACCGGGTGATCGCGCCGAGTTTCGATGCGTACCTGCAGCAGCTCATCGACGGGGATTACGCGTTCATCGATGAGGAAGAAGCCTGATGCCTGCCTCACCGGCGTAACCAGGGTGGATGCAGTATCCCCGTCGCCCCAACGGTAGAGCCACGCCATGCGTGGCTGCAGAATCCATGCCAACAGCAGCCACGCATGGCGTGGCGCTACATCGACAGATCAGGCAATCCCGATGCCCGGAATCGCGGTGATCTGGTCCGGATCAAACCCCGCCAGTTCGGCGAAGTGCCGGCCACGGGCGACGTAGTCGCGGTACACGCCATAGCTCGGCGCCCCGGGCGAGAGCAGCACCACCCCGCCCTGCCCGCCGAGCGCGGCCTGCGCCAGCCGCATGGCCTCGGGCATATCGGCAGCGGCATGCAGACCGAAGCGGCCGGCTTCGGCCAACGGCTGCAGCAGCGCATGGATGCGCGGGCCGTTGGCGCCCATGGTGACGATCTCCACCGGCGGCACGTCGTGCGCCATGTGCGCGACGAAGTCGTGCCAATCCAGGCCACGATCATGCCCGCCCACCAGCAGCGCGATGCGGCAACCGGCGAAACACTCCAGTGCTGCCAGACTCGCGTGCGGCGTGGTGCTGATCGAATCGTTGACGAAGGTGACCCCGTCGCGCGTACCGATGGTCTGCAGGCGGTTGGGCAGCGGTCGGAAATCCTGCACCGCCGGGGCCAGCGCCACCGCATCCAGGCCCAATGCCTCGATCGCCGCCAGCACCGCGCACAGGTTGCCGCGGTTGTGTCGGCCGGGCAGCGGCGTGTGTGAGGTATCGAACACGGCCTGTTGGCCGCGATGCACGATATCGCCGCGCATATGCCAGCCTTGCGGCTGGTTGAACCAGACAACCTCGCTCTCCGGCAGCGCCAACCCGGCCAGGTGTGGGTCGGCCGCGTTGAGCACCGCGATCTGCGGTGCGGCCTCGGTGACCAGGCGCAGCTTGTCTTCGATGTAGCGCGCTTCGCTGCCATGCCAGTCCAGGTGCTCGGGGAACAGGTTCAGCACGATGGCGACCTGCGGGTGCGCGCCACTGCGCGCGACCTCGCCGGTCTGGTAGCTGGACAGCTCCACTGCCCAGTACTGCGGCGCCGGCTTGGAATCCAGCACTTCCAGCAGCGGCAGACCGATGTTGCCGATCAGCCCGGTGCGCGCACCCGAGGCGCGCAGCAGATGCGCCAGCAGCGCGGTGGTGGTGCTCTTGCCCTTGGTACCGGTCACGCACACCGTGTCGTGCACGATGCCGTCGGCAGCGGCGTGCTCGGCGAACCACAGCGAGGTGCCGCCAATGAACTGCGTGCCCTGTGTGGAGGCGTGCAACGCAGCGTCGCCATACGGGCTGATGCCCGGCGATTTGATCACCACCTCGAACGCGGCCAGCGCGTCGCCGGTGACCTCCGAACGGACCGTCAGCGCACCCCGGGTTTCCTCACGGGCGCCAGCGGCCTCGACCTCCGGGCAGAACAGGGTCAGCGGCAGCGACGGCAGCCGCTGCTGCAGGACGCGGAACGCCGCGCGCCCCTCACGTCCCCAGCCCCACAACGCAACGCGCTTGCCTTCAAGCTGCGAAATTCGCACGCAGACGCTCCCAGATCGCCGGCGGAATGCGGTGTTCGCCTTCCAGCGCCAGCAGCGGCTCGATCTGCAGTTCGGTGGCATCCAGCTGCGGGCGGATCTCGTGGACGAAACGCTTCACCAGCGCATCTTCATTCCACTCCGGGCGCTCGGCCAGGGTCGCCATCGCCGCGCGCGATTCGCGGCCTTCGCCCACGCACTCGAACGGTTTGTGGTCCTGGAATTCCAGCAGCGCATCAAAGCCCGGCGCCTGCTCGATGTCGTCGAGCAGGTTGCGGCCGAAGATGCCCACCAGGCGCATCTTGGGCATGAACGGGGCCAGCGCCAGGAACACGAAGTGGCACTTCGGGCAGACGCCGCACCAGCGATTCACCGGGCGCTCGCCCAGAATGTGGAAATTGCGGTTGCAGCTGGAGAAATGCGCATCGTAGAAGTCGCTCTTGGCGAACTGTCGTGCCACCGCCAGCTCCGAGAGCGGGCGCAGCAGTGAGTAATAGTGCAGGTCCGCCGCGACGTGCCGTTCCAGATGCTCGCCGAAGGCCTGCTCGAACGCCCAGCCCTTCGACCACTGGTGATTGACCTCGCCGGTGCCCGGAATCTGGCTGCCATAGCTGGCCGAGCGCTCGTTGGAGAACACCACCTGGTCCACGCCCTGCAACAGCGCGGCCAGCACCATGATCGCCGAGTTCACCGCGGTGACCGGGATATGGCCATTCCAGGCGCCTTGGCGGTTGAGCTCGAACAGCTCCGGGGCCAGCGTGCGGCCGATGTTGAGGATGGGCAGACCGGTGCGCTCGGCACAGGCACGGATCAGCTGCGAACCGCCGATCCAGGTGACCGTCTCTTCGATGCCCAAGCTGCGCAGCGCTTCAATGCTGACCAGTGAATCCTTGCCGCCGCCGATGGCGACCAGCGCATGTTCGCGCAGGCCCAGCGCCGGTGCGGCGAAGGCCTCGCCTTCCACCGGGAGACGGAAGCGGCCACGCAGGTTCAGGCCATTGCGGTAGGCGAATTCGCCCAGGCCGTTGAGGTAGACCGTCTCCACCAGCGCGGCGGTGGCCGCATCGATCGAATAGCTGTCGATGCGCACCTGCTCGGGCACGCCGGCCTTGTAGTAGCTCACGCCGGCGATCAGGTGCAGCAGGCGCAGGGCGCGCTGCACTGCCTCGGCGCGGTCACCCTCGAGCACGAACGGCGCGCCCGGGATGGTCACCGTCTCGATCAGCTCCGGGCCGTCATCGAAGGCGTAGACCAGCTGCGCCACGCCGGTGTCCGCGGCGAAGTCGCAGCGGACGAAGCGGAAAACGGCAACCTGGTGTTTATCAAAAGCAGTCATGGTGTATCCGGTTTGAAAGGCGGCAGGCAGCGGTCAAGGACCATCATCGATGACGTCCTCGCGCGGCAGCTCGCGCTGGTTGTAGGTGTTGGCCATGACGTAGCCATACGCGCCCGCGTCGGCGATCAGCATCACATCGTCCGGCGCGGTTGAGGCCGGCAGGCGGCGGCGCTTGCCGAACACATCGCTGGATTCGCAGATCGGCCCGACCACATCGAACATCGCTTCGGAATAGCCACTCAGGCGGCTGAGGTTCTCGATGTCATGCCAGGCGTCGTACAGGGCCGGGCGCATCAGCGTGTTCATGCCCGCATCCAGACCGACCCGGCGGATGCCGTCCTTCTCCACCACCTGGGTGGCACGCGCCAGCAATACGCCGGACTCGGCCACCAGGTAACGACCCGGCTCGATCGCCAGGCGGAATGCCGGGTGCACGGCCTTCACTTCGGCCAGGCCGACGGCCCAGGCCTCCAGATCGAACGGCTCGTCATCGGCGCTATAGGGAATGGGCAGGCCACCACCGATGTCGATGGTCTCGATGCTGCCGATGCGGCGGGCAAACCCGGCCAGTTCATCGCACATCAGGCGCCAGTGCTGCGCGGTTTCCACGCCGCTGCCCAGGTGCGCATGCAGGCCAACCACGCGGGTGCCCAACTCGCCGGCGATGCGGACGAACTCATCCACGCGGGCGATCGGCAGGCCGAACTTGGAGTCCTTGCCACCGGTGCGGACCTTGGCATGGTGGCCTTCGCCACGGCCCAGATCCACGCGCAGCCACAGCTCGCGGTTGCTGAACAGCTCCGGCCAGCGCTGCAGGGCTTCCACGTTGTCCAGCGTGACCGTGACGCCCAGCGCGAAGGCGGCATCGTACTCGGCATGCGGCGCGAAGCTCGGGGTGAACAGTACCCGCTTGGGCGACAGCGTCGGCAGCGTGTTGAACACGTGCTTGAGCTCGCCGTGCGACACGCACTCCAGGCCGAAGCCTTCCTGCTCCAGCACTTCCAGGATGGCCGGGTGCGAGTTGGCCTTGATCGCGTAGTAGCGCTGGTCGATCGCCTTGATCGCGGTCAGCGCGCGTGCACGCGCCCGCACCGTCGGCAGGTTGTACACGTAACGTGGCGTACCGGCCTGGGCGAGCGTCAGCAGATGCTCGCGCTGGCCGCGCCACCAGGCGGTTTCGCGCGGGCGGATGGTGCCGGCGATTTCGCGCCAGCGCGGACCGAACACTTCGCCCTCTTCTACCGGCATCGCGCCGCTGTCGATCAGCTCGGCGTGCAGGATCGGCAGCAGCCCATCCGCATCGGCCTCGTCGATGACGAAGGTCAGGTTCAAGTCGTTGGACGACTGCGAAATCATGTGTACGCGTTCGCGGCCGAAGGTGGCCCACACGTCCGAGAGCTTGTGCAGCAGCGAGCGCATGCCGCGGCCGACCAGGGTGATCGCCGCGCACGGCACGATGATCTTGACCTTGCAGATCTGCGACAGATCGGCCGACAGCGCAGCCAGCACATCGGTGCTGACCAGGTTTTCGGACGGGTCCAGCGAGACCGTCACGTTGGTTTCGGCCGAACCGATCAGATCCACGGACAGGCCATGCTTCTTGAACAGCCCGAACACGTCGGCCAGGAAGCCGACCTGCTGCCACATGCCGATGCCTTCCATCGAGACCAGCACGATGCCGTTGCGGCGGCTGATCGCCTTCACGCCCGGCACCGCCGCGGCATTGCCATCGATGCTGGTGCCCGGCAGCTCGGGGCGCTCGGTATCCAGGATCGCCATCGGCACGCCGGCATCGCGGCACGGCTTGATCGAACGCGGGTGCAGCACCTTGGCGCCGGTTGTCGCGATTTCCTGCGCCTCGTAATAGTCCAGGCGGGTCAGCAGGCGCGCGTCAGGCACATCCTTGGGGTTGGCGCTGAACATGCCCGGCACATCGGTCCAGATCTCCACGCGGCTGGCCCCCAGCAGCGCGCCGAAGTAGGCCGCCGAGGTATCCGAACCGCCGCGGCCGAGGATGGCGGTGCCACCATCGGCATGGCGGGAGATGAAGCCCTGGGTGATCAGCATGCGGGTCGGCTGGGCGCGGAAACGTGCCGCCCAGTCGGCCTCGGCACGCCACTGGCAGTTCACCGACAGGCGCTGCGACCACTCGCTCTGGCTGGGCTGCGGCGGCAGTGCGTCGAGCCACTCGCGCGCATCCATCCAGCCGAAATCCAGGCCGCTGGCGCGCAGGTAGGCCGCACCGACGGTCGAGGACAGCAGTTCGCCCTGGCCCAGCACCTCGGCCTGCCACTCCAGCGGCCGACCGGCAGCACGCGGATCGTCCAGCAGCCCGGCCAGCGCGTCCAGACGCACGTCCAGCGCGGTGGCGTCCAGCTCCAGCTCGGTCAGGAACGCGCGGTGCCGCGCGACCAGGGCGGCGACACGGTCGCGACTGTCGGCGGCGCCATCGGCGATCGCGGTGAGTTCATTGGTCACCCCGGACAGCGCCGATACCACCACCAGCACGCGCGAGCCCGTTTCTTCCGCCCGTTTTTTCGCCAGCTTGCCGATGGTGTCCCAGCGGTGACGACGCGACACGGAGGTGCCGCCGAACTTCAGTACGATCCAGCGATCGACAAGGGGGGAAGCTGACATGGAGGTGGAGGTTTGGGTAGTGAGGGGAATCGCCCGGCACGCCGGGCCGAACCCCCGATTCTATGCCAAGCCTGCCCGTTGCAGGGGCCGGGCCCGCAATGCGGCCCCGGTTGGTAAGCTGCCCGCCCGTTTTTAGCTGAGCGCCCCGCCATGACCTCCCGTCGTTTCCTGCAGCTGGATGTGTTCTCTCCCTACCCCGGCGCCGGCAACCCGCTGGCCGTCGTGCTCGATGCACAGGGCCTGGACGAGACGGCGATGCAGGCCATCGCCCGCTGGACCCGGCTGCCAGAGACCACCTTCGTCTTCCCGCCTGCAGCCCCGGGCGCGAGCTACGGCATCCGGATGTTCAGCCCGCAGAAGGAAGTTCCGTTCGCCGGCCACCCCAGCGTGGGCACCGCGCATGCCGTGCTGGAGCTGGGCGTGGCCGCGCCGGTGGAGGGCGTGCTGGTCCAGGACGGCATCGCCGGGGCCCTGCCGCTGCGCGTGGACGGCAGCGGTGACGCCCGCACCATCGCGATCCGTACCCCGCGCGCCGCGGTGGCTGAAGTGACCACTGCCGCCGACCCGCGCCTGCAGGAAGCCTTGGCCGGGTGGCCACTGGGCAGCCTGCCGCCGGCGCGCATGGCCGGTGGCCGCAGCTGGTGGGTGGTCGAACTGGCCGATGAAGCCGCGCTGCGCGCACTCACCCCGGACTGGCAGGCCGTGGCAATACTGGCCGAAGCCACCGACAGCATGGGCGTGTTCGCCTATGCACGCAGCCAGGGCCAGGCATGGGACCTGGCCGTGCGCGCCTTCGTCGGCAATGGCCGTCGCTTTGAAGATGCCGCTTCCGGGGCGGCCAACGCCGTGCTGGCCGCCTGGCTGGACAGCCGCGACGCGCTGCCCGGCAACGCGGGCAGCTATGTGGTCAGCCAGGGCCGCGAAGTGGGCCACGATGCGCGCCTGACCCTGCGCATCGATGACCATGGCGATGTCTGGTCTGGCGGCCAGGTGCAGACCGTCATCCGCGGCACGCTGGACTGGTGATCCCGGCCCGGCGCGTCACCGCGCCGCGTCGTATACCGGTGCGCCATCGACCCAGGTCGAGCGCACCTGCAGGTCCGCCAGTTCGGCGGGGGCGACGCTGAGTGGATCCCGATCCAGCACCACGAAATCCGCGCGCAGGCCCGGCTGCAACCGCCCGACCTGGGCTTCGTCATGGCCCGCCCACGCCGCATCAGCGGTGAACCCCCGCAGTGCTTCACCCGCCGTCAGGCGCTGATCGGACTGCCAGCCACCCGGTGGTTGGCCGGCACGGTCCTGGCGGGTGACGGCGGCATACAGGCCCAGGCGGGGATCCACCTGCTCTACCGGGAAGTCCGAACCCAGCGCGAGCCGGGCACCGGAGCCCAGCATCCGTCGCCACGCATAGGCCCCGAGGATGCGCTCGGGACCGATCCGATCCTGCGCCCAGCCCATGTCCGAGGTGGCGTGGGTGGGTTGCATCGAGGCGATCACGCCGAGCTGGGCAAAGCGCGGAATGTCCTCCAGCGCCACCACCTGCGCATGCTCGATCCGCCAGCGATGATCGCTGCCACGGCGCTCGCCCAGCACCTTGGCATAGGTATCCAATGCAATCCGGTTGCCACGGTCCCCGATCGCATGGGTGGCGACCTGGATGTGACAGGCATCGGCCCTGCGCACCGCCGTTTCAAAATCGGCCGGCGAGGTCACCAGCAACCCGCGGTTGTGCGGGTCGTCGCTGTAATCGGCCAACAGCGCGGCACCGCGGCTGCCCAGCGCGCCGTCCATGAAGAGCTTGACCCCGCGCATTTCCAGGCGGCCACCGGCATGCTGGTACGCGCCCTGCGCACACAGATCCGCGAGGGCATCACCATTGCCATCGGCATACGCATCGATACGCAGCGGCAGCGTGCCGGCATCGGCGAAGCGGCGCATGAGGGCCAGATCGGCGCGCGATACGCCCATGTCGTGCACACCGGTCAGGCCCTGGCTGACCGCCTTGTCCAGCGCGCGGGCCAGCATCTGCTCGCGCGCGGCGTCGCTGGGCGCCGGGATCGCCGCCTGCACCAGGGTCATCGCTTCATCAACGAACACCCCGCTCGGCTGCCCCTTCGCATCGCGCACGATGCGCCCACCGGCCGGCTGCCAGTTGCCCCTCAACGCGCGTTGGCCGGGCTGCCGTGCGACCGCGCGCAGCGCTGCGCTGTTGCCCCAGCCGGCATGACCATCAATGCGACCCAGCCAGACTGGCCGGTCCGGGAACGCCGCGTCGAGATCGGCCACCGTCGGGAACTGTTTGTCCGGCCACCGGTTCTGGTCCCAGCCGCTGCCCAGCAGCCAGCCGTCGGGATTGTCGGCCGCAAAGCGCTGCAGGCGCGCCACGATGTCCTGGGTGCCCGTCGCGCCGGTCAGATCGGCCTGCATCAGGGTGCCGCCCAGGAACATCAGGTGTGCATGCGCATCGATCAGCCCCGGGATCACGGTGGCCTGGCCAACGTCGGTCAGCGCCGCCAAGGGATACAGCTCCAGGAGTGCCTGCCGATCACCGACGGCGAGCACCCGCCCGGTGTCGGTATCCCAGGCCAACGCTGTGGCCGCCGGCGCCTCAGGGTTGCCAGTGTGGATGGTCGCGGCGGTCAGCAGACGCACATCGGCCTGCGCGGTGCCGGCCAGCAGGCAGGCCATCAGGGTGGCAAGAGCGGTCGGACGCATGCAGATACCCCACAACAGGAAAGCGGCGACTATGCGGCCGCCGCTTTCCCATCACAATCTGCTGTGCACCAATGGCGGGCGCGGATCAGCCGGCCAGTTCGGCCTCAAGGCTGATCGGTACCGCACTGAGCGCCTTGGAAACCGGGCAGTTCTGCTTGGCGTCATCGGCGATGGCACGGAACTGGGTGGCCTCGATGTTCGGCACTACGGCCTTCACCTTCAACGTGATCTGCGACAGCTGGGGGCCACCCTCCATCGAGAGGTCGACCTTGGCTTCGGTATCCAGCGAGGTCGGTACGAAACCGGCTTCGGTGAGCTTGGCCGACAGCGCCATCGTGAAGCAGCCGGCATGGGCGGCGGCGATCAGCTCTTCCGGGTTGGTGCCCTTCTCATCACCGAAGCGGCTGCTGAAGGCATAGCGGGTTTTGTCCATCAAGCCGCTCTGGGGCGTGCTCAATTGTCCCTTGCCTGTCTTGAGGTCACCTTCCCAATGCGCGGTGGCGTGGCGTGAAATACCCATCGTGAGATCTCCTGCGGCGTGAATGACGGGACCAGCCTAGACGGTGGCGCGTTAGTGCCATGTCTGATCGCTGTCAGGTGATCAGCGGGGATCGACCCCAGCTGAATCGACCATCAAAATGGAGGCTGTTTTCAAGTGGTTTTCGTGCGACAGTCGGGGTGCGACGGTGCATGACCGATGGCCTCCGCCGCGAAGGCGGACCCTGTTTTCTGGCTATGACCTGATGCACTGCGGTAACGAAGGGCGTGGAAATCACGAATTTTTATGCGTTTGCCTATTGGCGGCGCCCCATAGTTGCCCTACATTTCGCTTGCCGACGGGGTTCGGCGCGACCAAACAACCAACCGTTCACGGAACAGGAAACCATGGCAAAGACCGCTAAGAAGGCTGCCCCGAAGAAGGCAGTAAAGAAAGTCGCTACGAAGGCAGCCGCGAAGCCGGCCGCTCCCAAGCCGATCAAGGAAGTGCTGAGCAAGTCTGGTCTGGTTGCACACATCGTTGAAGCGTCCGGCGTTGTCGCCAAGGACGTGCGCGCCGTGCTCGCCTCGCTGGAAGGCGCTGTCGCCGCTTCGGTGCACAAGAAGGGCGCTGGCAGCTTCACCCTGCCGGGCCTGCTGAAGATCTCCACCGTCAGCGTGCCGGCCAAGCCGAAGCGCAAGGGCATCAATCCGTTCACGAAGGAAGAGCAGTGGTTCGCCGCCAAGCCGGCGTCCACCAAGCTGAAAGTGCGTCCGCTCAAGAAGCTCAAGGACGCCGCGCTCTAATCTGCGCGCTTCCTGCAGCACCTGAACGGGACGGCCCATGCCGTCCCGTTTTTTTTGTTGGTCTTCCATCTGCGTGCCAGTCACGCGGGGGACTCGGGACCTTTGCACCGGCACCCGTGGACGGTTCGGGCACTGCGCGAAACACAGCGTTGCCAAAGTCGTGTCGGAGGCGCGATACCCGTGCCGATGCCTGCCCTGCCGCGATCCGCGGCACAGCGAAGCCGACCGGAACGCACAGGGTGGAACACTGCGTGCGACCGCGCCTGTCGTCGCGGTGCGCATCGCACCCTATGGTGGCCCTGTCCCCCACCGCGAAGGCAGCCATGGCCAGCTCTTCTTCCCAGCGTTACCGCATCACCGTGACCCCGATCGAAAAGGACGGCCTGCAATGCAGTGGGCGCTGCACCATCGAACTGGAACACCGCGCGCAGCAGGATTGGATGCGCCTGCTGGAAATCGCACGGCGCAACAGCGGGCTGAGCGGCGACGAGCGTGCCGCTGCGATCGTCGCCACCCAGCTGCTGCGCGATCTCGCCCAGCGCCACGCCGATGCGCCCAGCCATCCGCTCACCGTGCTCCAACCGCAGCTGGATGAGGTGCTCGCCGCACTGGAATCTATCCAGGGCGCGCCCTGATCGACATTCCGCGCACGTCAAAGCTGGATTCAGCCGGGCGCGCTATTGTTGGCGTCTCATTCCCCAGGCATGCCGCCATGAACGCTCGCCCGCTGTTGTCCCGCCTTGCCGCCTGCACCGTGCTGCTCGCCGCCGCCATCGGTGCGCAGGCCGCTCCCAGCGTCTCTGGCCGCCAGTTGTCCGTGGGCGCCACCGATGTGCAGCAGTATCTCGATGGCAGCTTCCCACGCACGCAGGATGCGCTGGGTGGGCTCATCGCAATGACCATGAGCCACCCCAAGCTCACCCTGCCGCAGGGCAATCGCCTGGATCTCGGTTTCGATATCGCCATGGCGACCGCGGGCGGCAATCCGGCGCCGCTGGGCAAGGTCAAGCTGAGCAGCGGCCTGCGCTACGACGCGCAGACCCAGGGCTTCCATCTGCAGGAACCGACGGTCGATGACTTCACTCCGGCCAACAACGGCGGAAAGCTCGATTCGCGCACCCGTGGCCTGCTCAATGCCTGGCTGGTCGATTACGCCCGCCGCGAGCCGATCTACAAAATCGACCCGACGGTCGCCGCCGTGCTGGGCACGCTGCAGGTGCAGTCGGCGCAGGTGGAGAACGGCAAGTTGGTGGTGACGTTCAACCAAGATCTCGGCGCACTGGTGCCGGCCGGGTTGCTGAGCAAGTAATCCGGAACGGGCACCGACCCACGGTCGGTGCCTACACCCTCAACCGGCCAGGGCCTTGCCCACCGCATCGGCGAAGGCGGGAATGTCGTCCGGCTTGCGGCTGGTGATCAGGCCACCATCGACCACCACCTCGGCGTCGGTCCACTCGGCGCCTGCATTGCCCAAGTCGGTTTTCAGCGACGGCCACGAGGTCACCTTGCGGCCTTTGGCCAGGCCAGACTCGACCAGCAGCCACGGGCCGTGGCAGATCGCCGCAACCGGCTTGCCTGCGGCACCAAAGGCCTTGATCAACGCAATCGCATCGGTGTCGATGCGCAGTTTGTCCGGATTGATCACGCCACCGGGCAGCACCAGCGCGTCGTAATCATCGGCCTTGGCGCCCTTCAGTGGGGCATCGACCTTCACGTTTTCGCCCCAGTCCTTGTCTTTCCAGCCACGGATCTGGCTGGCATCCCCGGGTGCGATCACCTTGACCGACGCGCCCCAGGATTCCAGCAGACGCTTGGGTTCCTGCAGCTCGGACTGTTCAAAACCATCGGTGGCCAGAATCGCGATGTGCTTGCCGTTGAGTGCGTGTGCCATGGATCGGCTCCAGTAAGTAGGAGCGATCAGTGTGACCACGGGCGCATTGGGCGACGGTGACCACGATGTGCACAGCGTGTCGGCGCAGCCACCGACCCACACGGTCGATGGCTGCCGGTGCGGATCAGCGCTTGGGCTGCAGCATGGTGCCGGTGCACTTCTTCGAGCCGCAGCGGCATTCCCAGATCTTCTTCAGACGCGCGGTGTGACGCTCGGCCAGGGTGATGCCGTAGTTGTAGGTCAGCTCGTCGCCCGGCTTGATGTCCTTGATCGACTCGATGAAGACCTTGTCCTCGCGGCGGTTGTCACCCTCGGCTTCCTCGATCACCGCTTCGCAGTTCGGCTCGCAGCTGTGGTTGAGCCAGCGCGCGTCGTTGCCCTTGTAGTTCGCATCGATGACGTAGTCGTCGTTGAGGGTGAACAGGAAGGTATGACCGCTCTCCACATCCCCGGTGTCGTCGGCGTCCACGTCGGCGTGGCTGCGCAGCAGACCCTTGTACTGGATGACCCGCTCGCCCTTCTTGATCGGCGCCAGCGCGAATACGCCATTGCCATGGATGGTGGACTTGCGGGCCTGGATCTTCTTGGGCATCTGGCTGACCGTTGCTGTGGGAAGCCCCGATTCTCGCTTAATCTTTGTGATTGCCAAAGCGATGCGGTTCAATACGCGCCCAAGGTCGCCCTGCGGGCGCCTGAACGGGCGGGTTGGATGCCGGCGGAGAAAAGCGTACAATTTCAGTCCGCTTTATGGTTCTGCCCCCACCATGCTCCGCGTCACCAAGCTTACCGATTACGCCACCGTCGTACTGACTGTACTCGCCGCCCGCCCGGGCGAGGTGCTCAGTGCCACCGAACTGGCCGAGTTCGCCCGTCTGGAACCGCCGACCGTCAGCAAGCTGCTCAAGCCGCTGGCCCAGGCCGGGCTGGTCGAAGGCCTGCGCGGCGTCCGTGGCGGCTACCGGCTGACCCGCGCCGCAGACCAGATCACGCTGTTCGAGATCGTGGAAGCCATGGAAGGGCCGCTGGGCCTGACCGAGTGCGCCCACGACCACAGCCAGTGCGGCCGCGAGCTGCAGTGTGGCGCGCGCAGCAGCTGGCGGATGATCAACGACGTGGTGTCCGAAGCGCTGCGCGCGGTCACCCTGGCGCAGATCCTGCCCCCTCTTCCCCTTGTTGACGCCCACCGCCGCGCGATCGCGGCGGATGTCGTCTCCTGATCAGGCAGCCCCCATGGCCACCGATACCCTCGACACCGTCGCCACCGGCGATACCCCCAACCGCGAGATCCATGAGCAGCTCGGCCGCAAGTATTCGGCGGGCTTCATCACGGACATCGAATCGGACTCGTTGCCGCCCGGCCTGGACGAGGACACCATCCGTGCCCTGTCAGCCAAGAAGGACGAGCCGGAGTGGATGACGCAGTGGCGCCTGGACGCCTACCGCCACTTCCTGACCATGCCGATGCCGGACTGGGCCAAGCTGCAGATCGCGCAGATCGATCTGCAGGCGCTGAGCTACTACTCCGCGCCCAAGGGCCCGAAGTACGCCTCGCTGGACGACGTGCCCAAGGAACTGCTGGACACCTACGACAAGCTCGGCGTGCCGCTGCATGAGCGCGCCAGGCTGGCCGGCGTCGCCGTGGATGCGGTGTTCGATTCGGTCTCGGTCGGCACCACGTTCCGCAAGGAACTGGCCGAGAAGGGCGTGATCTTCTGCTCCATGTCCGAAGCGATCAAGGAACACCCGGAGCTGGTCAAGCAGTACCTGGGGACCGTGGTGCCGGTCGGCGACAACTACTTCGCCGCGCTCAACTCGGCGGTGTTCTCCGATGGCAGCTTCGTGTTCATTCCCAAGGGCGTGCGCTGCCCGATGGAACTGAGCACCTACTTCCGCATCAACGCCGGCCACACCGGCCAGTTCGAGCGCACGCTGATCATCTGCGAGGACAAGGCATACGTGTCCTACCTGGAAGGCTGCACCGCGCCGATGCGCGATGAGAACCAGCTGCACGCCGCGGTGGTCGAGCTGGTCGCGCTGGAAGATGCCGAGATCAAGTACTCCACGGTGCAGAACTGGTACCCGGGCGATGAGAACGGCGTGGGCGGCATCTACAACTTCGTCACCAAGCGTGCCGAATGCCGTGGCGCGCGCAGCAAGGTGACCTGGACCCAGGTCGAGACCGGCTCGGCGATCACCTGGAAGTATCCGTCGTGCGTGCTGCTTGGTGATGATTCAGTCGGCGAGTTCCACTCGGTCGCGCTGACCCACCATCGTCAGCAGGCCGACACCGGCACCAAGATGATCCACATCGGCAAGCGCACCAAGAGCAAGATCGTCAGCAAGGGCATCAGCGCAGGCCACGGCCAGAACACCTACCGTGGCCTGGTGAAGATCGATCGCGGCGCCGAGGGCGCGCGCAACTACACCCAGTGCGATTCGCTGCTGATCGGCAAGAAGTCCGGCGCACATACCTTCCCCTATATCGAGGTGAAGAACCCCAGCGCGACGGTCGAGCACGAAGCGACCACCTCCAAGATCTCCGACGACCAGCTGTTCTATTGCCGCGCCCGCGGCATCGACCAGGAAAACGCAGTCTCGATGATCGTCGACGGCTTCTGCAAGCAGGTCTTCCGCGAACTGCCGATGGAGTTCGCGGTGGAAGCCAAGAAGCTGCTGGAAGTCAGCCTGGAAGGCTCGGTCGGATGATGCGCCTGCTTCCCTTGGCCCTGCTGCTCTGCGCGGCCGCGCCGGCGTTCGCCCAGGACGTGGCGTGCAACCCTGGCGGCAATCAGCTCGAACTCAATGCCTGCGCCGACCAGGACTTCAAGAAGGCCGATGCCGAATTGAATGCCGTCTACCGCCAGATCGTGACCAAGCTGGCCGGCGAACCCGTGGCGCTGGCGAAGATGAAAGCGGCACAGCGGCTGTGGATCCAGCTGCGTGACGCCGATCTGGAAGCGCGCTACCCGGTGGGCGAGGATGAGAATCCACGTTTCCTGTACGGCTCGATGTACCCGATGCTGTACTCCGGGGCCAAGGCCGCACTGACGCAGACACGCACCGCCTACCTGCGCAACGAATTCCTCGAGCGCAGCGAATACGACCTCTGAGTCGCGCTGCCTCCAGTCCCCCTATCTGACAAGACGATTATCGACATGTTGAAGATCGACAACCTCCACGCACGCATCGGCGAAAAAGAGATTCTCAAGGGCCTCTCGCTCGACGTGAAGCCCGGCCAGGTGCACGCCATCATGGGCCCCAACGGCGCCGGCAAGTCCACGTTGGGCAACGTCCTGGCTGGCCGCGACGGCTATGACGTGAGCGAAGGCAGCGTGCAGTTCGAGGGCAAGGATCTGCTCGAGCTGGCACCGGAAGAACGCGCCGCCGCCGGCCTGTTCCTGGCTTTCCAGTACCCGGTGGAAATCCCCGGCGTGAACAACACCTACTTCCTGCGCGCCGCGCTCAATGCCCAGCGCAAGGCGCGCGGCGAGGAAGAGCTGGACTCGATGCAGTTCCTCAAGCTGGTCCGCCAGAAGCTGGCCGTGCTGCACCTGAAGGACGAGCTGCTGCACCGTGGCGTCAACGAAGGCTTCTCCGGTGGCGAGAAGAAGCGCAACGAGATCTTCCAGCTGGCCGTGCTCGAGCCGAAGCTGGCGATCCTGGATGAAACCGACTCCGGCCTGGACATCGACGCGCTCAAGAGCGTGGCCGACGGCGTCAACGCGCTGCGTTCCCCGGACCGCTCCTTCATCGTGATCACCCATTACCAGCGCCTGCTCGATTACATCAAGCCGGACGTGGTGCACGTGCTGGCCGATGGCAAGATCGTGCAGAGCGGCGGTCCGGAACTGGCCCTGGAACTGGAAGCCCATGGCTACCACTTCCTGAAGGACCGCGTGGTGCCGGAGGCAACGGTCTGATGAGCGCCCTGCTCGATTCCCTCGCCAGCGGCTTCTGCGGCAGCGATGCACGTCGCGCCGAGCTGGATGCCGCCCTGCAGGCCGGCCTGCCCGGCCCTCGCACCGAAGCCTGGAAGTACACCTCGCTGCGCCAGCTCGAACGCCGCAGTTTCTCGCCGACGCCGTTGACCGCCGCCGAGGTCGATCCTGCCCTGCTGGCCGACATCCCGTCGCCGCGGCTGGTGTTCGTCAACGGCCGCCCGTCCGGCGCGCTGAGCGATGTCGCTGCGGTGCGGGCCGGCGTGCAGCTGGCCACCCTGTCCTCGGCACTGGCCGCGGGCGATGAAGCCGCTCGCTTCCTCGGCCGTCGCTTCGAGCGCAGCGAGGAAGTGTTCGCCCGCCTCAACGCCGCGCTCGCCGATGAAGGCGTGCTGCTGCGCGTGGAAGCAGGCGTGCAGGTCGAGACGCCGCTGCAGCTGGTCTTCATCAGCGTCGCTGCGGATACCGATCTGTCCTGGCACCACCGCCACCTGATCGAACTTCGCTCTGGCGCTGCGCTGGGCGTGGTCGAGCATCACCTGCATGTCGGCGATGCCGCGCACCTGGACAACACCCTGATGCACGTCCACCTGGCGCAGGATGCCGTGCTCTCGCACGCCCGCGTGCAGGCCGATGCCACCCGCGCCACCTCGTTGCTGCGCACCGACGCTGTGCTGGCCCGCAACGCGCAGTACCGCCGTGTCGATCTGGAACTGGGTGCCGCGCTGAGCCGCCATGAGCTCAACGTCCGCCTGGAAGGCGACAACGCCCAGCTGACCGCCAACGGCGTGCTGCTCGGCAACGGCCGCCGCCATGTCGACACCCGCCTGGGCATCGAGCACATCGCGCGCGATACCGCATCGGAAATGGTCTGGCGTGGCGTGGCGGCCAACCGCAGCCGCGTGGTCTTCCACGGTGGCATCCACATCCGCGAAGGCGCCGATGGTACCGACGCCAACCTGTCCAACAAGAACCTGCTGCTGTCCGCCGATGCCGAGATCGATACCCAGCCCACGCTGGTGATCGATGCCGACGAAGTGAAGGCCGCCCACGGCGCCACGGTCGGCCAGCTCGATGCCAATGCGCTGTTCTACCTGCGCTCGCGTGGCCTGCCGGCCGATCGTGCGCAGCAGCTGCTGAGCGCCGCGTTCTGCCATGAGCCCTTGAACGCACTCGACGCGCGCCTGACCGAACAGCTCACCGCCCAGTTGAACCGTGCGCTGGCCCTGGCGGGCGTGGCATGAACCTGTCCACGCCGCGCCCGGTCGCCGATACCGGCGCCGCACCCGACTGGGACCGCGTGCGCCTGGACTTCCCGCTGTTGATGCGCGAAGTGCACGGCAAGCCGCTGGTGTACTTCGACAACGCCAACACCGGTCAGAAGCCGGTGCAGGTGATCGGCGCACTGGACGAGTTCTACCGCCGCTACAACGCCAACGTCAGCCGTGCAGTGCATGCGCTCGGCACCGAGGCGACCGATGCCTACGAAGGCGCACGCAGCAAGCTGGCACGCTTCCTCAATGTGCGCGCCAGCGAGCTGGTGCTGTGCAGCGGCACCACCTTCGCGATCAACCTCGTCGCCTATTCGTGGGCACTGCCGCGGCTGAAGGCCGGGGATGTCATCCTGGTCTCGCGCATGGAACACCACGCCAACATCGTGCCGTGGCAGCTGGTCGCCCAGCGCACCGGCGCGACGATCCGCGTGGCCGAGATCACCCCGGATGGCGCCCTGGACCTGGATGCACTGCGCAAGGCCATGACCCCCGAGGTCAAGCTGCTCGCCGTGGCCCATGTGTCCAATGTGCTGGGCACGGTCAATCCGGTCCGCGAGATCTGCCGCGAGGCCCGCAAGCGCGGCATCATCACCGTGGTGGACGGCTCGCAGGCCGCACCGCACCGCAGGATCGATATTCCCGCGATCGGCTGCGACTTCTATGCCATTACCGGCCACAAGATGTGCGGCCCCACCGGCACCGGTGCGCTCTGGGCCAGGCGCGAACACCTTGATGCCATGCCGCCGTTCCTCGGCGGGGGCGAGATGATCAAGGAAGTCAGCTTCGACGGCACCGTGTTCAACGACGCCCCGCACAAGTTCGAAGCCGGCACCCCGAACATCGCCGGCTTCATCGGCCTGGGCGTGGCAGTGGATTACCTCGAGTCGCTGGGCCTGGAGCATGTGGAAGCCCGCGAAGGCGAACTGCTGGCGCATTTCACCGAGGAACTGAACAGGATCGACGGTCTGCGCATCTTCGGCACCACGCCGGACAAGGCCGCGGTGGTCTCCTTCCTGGTGGAAGGCGCGCACTCGCACGACCTGGCCACCCTGCTGGATCTGGAAGGGGTCGCCGTCCGCTCGGGCCAGCATTGCGCGCACCCGCTGCTGCAGTACTACGGCGTCGCCGCCACCTGCCGCGCCTCGCTGGCGTTCTACAACACGCATGACGAGATCGAGCGCTTCATCGTGGCGCTGAACAAGGTGCGCAAGCTGCTGGGCTGATCCCGACCCACCGCCTGCGCCCCACCGGAACGCCGTGGCCTGCCACGGCGTTTTTCGTTGCTGGGCCGGTCGTTTCCGTACCGGCCCCGGCCAGCCTAAAATGGCGCCATGAGCACCCTCACCTACCGCGCCGCCACGCTGGCCGACATCCCCGCCCTCGTCACCCTTGTCACCTCCGCCTACCGGGGCGACGCCAGCCGCGCCGGCTGGACCACCGAGGCCGACATCCTGGATGGCGCCCGCATCGACCCGCAGGGCCTGCAGGCCGACATCGAGCGCCCGCGCAGCACCATCCTGCTTGCCGAGCGCGACGGCCAACTGCTGGCCTGCGCGCACGTGGCCGATGACCAGGGCAAGGGCTATTTCGGCATGTTCTCGGTGGATCCGGCCCAGCAGGGCGGCGGCATCGGCAAGCAGGTGATGCGGGCCGCGGAGGCCCACGCCGCGCGCGAATGGGGCGTGCCGGTCATGCAGATGACGGTGATCGACATCCGCGAGGAGCTGATCGCCTTCTACGAGCGCCGGGGCTACCAACGCACCGGGATCAAGAAGCCGTTCCCGTATGGCGATGAACGCTTCGGCATTCCCAAGCGCGACGATCTGCGCTTTGAGATCCTGGAAAAGCCGCTGGCGGTGCCGGCGTGAGCGAGACCTGGACCTTCGTCTGCGCCAGCGCCGAGCTGCTGCCGGGCGAGATGAAGAGCACCTTCGATGAGGTGACCGGCACGCCCATCGTGGTGTTCAACCTGGACGGCGAGCTGTACGCGCTGGAGGACCAGTGCACCCACGATGAGTTCGACCTGTCCTCGGGCACCTTCGATACCGCCGAGGCCAGCATCGAGTGCGTCCTGCACGGGGCCCGCTTCGATATCCGCGACGGCGCCGCGCTGTGCGCCCCTGCTTACTCGCCGGTGGCGAAGTTCCCGGTCAAGCGGGAACATGACGCCGTCTGGGCCCGCGACGACCGCGACTGATCCGGGCTGAACGCCGGCGTTTTGAAAACGCGAATTGTTCCTATTACCATAGGCATTGCGGCCAGCTGGCCGCTTCTGCCCGGTAAGCCGTGTCCGCCAACCGCTCCGCCCTTGGTATCGCCGCCTTGTGGGCCACGTTCTGCGTGGTGCTGCTGGCATGCGGCTGGCTTAGCGCAGGCGCCACAGGTAGCAGCACCTTCAACCCGGCGGCGGGTTGTTCCCCTGCCTCGTTGGACGCAGTCAGCGCGCGCCAGGCCTCTGCGCCTTCCACGCCCGTGCCGGAACTGCCGGCCGCCGAGCCCAGCCTGACAGCCGAGACCGGCCCAGACCCGGAGGCCAGCCACACGGCAGTGTTGCCTCGCCTGCGCCGTGCCCCCTGGGTCGCGGTGGTTCCACTGTGGCGCTCAGACGCGCTGCGTTGGCAGCGGCTGGAACCCTCGCTGCGGCTCAATCCCGGCCACGCCCCTCCCTACGCCTGATCCCGGCGTCGACGCTGCGCGTCGATGCCCGCCACGCCTGCGCCACCGCGCCGCCGTCGGCCGCCTGTCCGTTTTCCCCACCTGCCTCCCTTCGCCGTGACCGCCGTGTGCCGTCCGGCCTTCGTTCGTCTTCCCAGGAATCACCATGACCGTCCGCCCGACTCCGTTGTCGTCCGCCCTGCTGCTGGCCATCGCCGCCCCCGTCGTCGCCCATGCCGAGACCGACGCTGCCGCCGATCCGCAGCGCGCCACCGAACTGGACGGCGTCGATGTCCACGGCGAGCGCGTCCGCGCGCAGTCCTCCAAGTTCACCGCACCGCTGCTGGATACCCCAAAGTCGGTCAGCGTGATCTCCCAGCAGGTGATCGAGCAGACCGCCGCGACCACCCTGCTCGATGCACTGCGCACCGTGCCGGGCATCACCTTCGGTGCGGGCGAAGGCGGCAACCCGACCGGTGACCGCCCCTTCATCCGCGGCTTCGATTCGGCCTCGGACATCTATGTGGATGGCATCCGCGATGCCGGCAGCCAGACCCGCGAAGTGTTCGCGATCGAGCAGATCGACGTGGTCAAGGGCCCGAGCTCGGCCTACTCCGGCCGCGGCTCGGCCGGCGGCACCATCAGCCTGGTCAGCAAGACGCCCAAGCTGGAGGACTTCGTGTCCGGCAGCCTCGCCGCCGGTACCGACAGCTATCGCCGCGGCACGCTGGATGCCAACCAGGTGATCGGCGACGGCATCGCTGCCCGTTTGAACATCATGAAGCACGATGCCGACGTGGCCGGCCGCGATGAAGTGAACAGCAGCCGCTGGGGCATCGCGCCATCGCTGGCGTTCGGTCTGAACGGCCCGACCCAGGCGGTGATCAGCCACTACCACATGGAAACCGACGACCTGCCCGATGCCGGCGGCTTCCCGTACAACAACCCGTTCACCAGCGGCCCGAACGTGGCCCTCAACGGCGACGGCAGCCCGATCGTGACCAACCGCGATGCGTTCTATGGTCTGGTCGACCGTGACTTCCAGAAGACCAAGGCGGACATCACCACCTTGAACCTGTCGCACGATTTCGGCGCGGTCGTCCTGCGCAACATCACCCGCTACGGCGATACCAGCAACGACTACCTGTGGACCCAGCCGGACGACAGCAAGGGCAACCCCAACCTGTTCGGCACCGTCTGGCGCCGTACCAACGCACGCGCCACCCAGACCGACAGCTTCGTCAACCAGACCAGCCTGACCGGTGAGCTGGAGACCGGCCCGCTGCGTCACAGCTTCAACGCCGGCGTCGAATACAGCAGCGAAAAGACCGTGCGCGGCACCTACGCGATCGCCGAGGTGCGTCGCCCCAATGGGCAGAGCACCGCAGGCACCAACAACCCGCTGACCGGCAACCAGAGCTGCCCGACCACCGGTGCGGCGACCGGCTACAACTGCACCGACCTGACCAACCCGAACCCGAATGATCCGTGGTCGGCCACGCACACCGTCACCCGCAGCGATCCGGCCCGCGACGTGCGCCAGACCACCCGCACCAAGTCGGCCTATGTGTTCGACACCATCAGCTTCAGCGAGCAGTGGATGCTGAACCTCGGTGCGCGCTTCGACGACTACAACACCCATCAGTTCAACCCGGCCGCCGCCGCGAACGTGCAGCATCTGCGCAACGACACCTCGTTCTGGAACGGCCAGGCCGGCCTGGTGTTCAAGCCGGTGGAAAACGGCAGCATCTACCTCTCGTGGGGCACCTCCTCGACCCCGGTCGGCGTGGACGGCGGCGACGGCGCCGACGGCATCAGTGCCACCATCCAGGACCTCAAGCCGCAGCGCAGCCGCAACCTTGAGCTGGGTAGCAAGTGGGACCTGTTCGATGCGCGCCTGTCGCTGACCGGTGCGATCTTCCAGACCGAAATGAGCAACGCGCGCGTGACCAGCGATGCGGGCACCACGCAGAACGCCGGCACCAAGAAAGTGAAGGGCGCCGAGCTGGGCTTCAGCGGCACGATCGTCGAGGGCTGGCAGGTCTTCGGTGGTTACACCTACCTGGATGCCGTGGTCGAGGACAACGGCTTTGCACTGGTCAACGGCGTCTACGTGCCCTCGCCGTTCAACGGCAACGCGTTCCCCAACACCGCCAGGCACAGCGCCAGCCTGTGGACCACCTGGGCGCCCTCGTTCGTGCCGGGCCTGAGCCTGGGTGCCGGTGCCAACTATGTGGACAAGGTCTACGGCAACGTCAACAACACCAAGTGGGTGCCGTCCTACACCCGTTGGGATGCGATGGTCGGCTACGCCTTCAGCGAGCGCTACAACCTGCAGTTGAACGTGCAGAACCTGACCAACAAAACCTACTTCACCAAGGCGTACGCTTCGCACTACGCCGCCATCGCGCCGGGCCGCTCGGCCACGCTGGCGTTCAATTTCACGTTCTAAGCGATACGCCCCCTCCCGCGCGCTCGTGCGGGAGGGGCTGGAGCCCACCATGCTGCTGCACATTCCCGACGTCCTCACCGCCGAGCAGGTCACCCAGGCCCGCCAGCAGCTGGCCACGGCCGGCTGGACCGACGGCCGCCTGACCGCGGGCTACCAGTCCGCGCAGGCCAAGCACAATCTGCAGTTGCCCGAGTCCGATCCGGCCGCGCGTGCGGTCGGCTCGGCCATCCTGGATGCGCTGGGCCGCAACAGCAGCTTCTTCTCGGCCGCATTGCCGCGTCGCATCTTCCCGCCGCTGTTCAACTGCTATCAGCCGGGGCAGACCTTCGGGTTCCATGTCGACAACGCAGTGCGCTACGACTACACCGTTCCGGGACAACCGCAACCGGTACGCACGGACCTCTCGGCCACGTTGTTCCTGAGCGATCCGGACGAGTACGAGGGCGGCGAGCTGGTGATCGAAGACACCTACGGCAACCAGCGGGTCAAGCTGCCGGCCGGCCACCTGGTGCTGTACCCGGGTACCAGCCTGCACCAGGTCACCCCGGTCACCGCCGGCACGCGGCTGGCCTCGTTCTTCTGGATCCAGAGCATGCTGCGCGATGACGGCCAGCGGCGCCTGATGTGGGATCTGGATGTGTCGATCCGTCGGCTCACCCATGACCACCCCGAACACCCTGCGCTGGTGAACCTCACCGGCGTGTATCACAACCTGCTGCGGCAATGGGCCGATGTCTGAGGCCGCCTCCCCTGCACTGGACGTGGCGAAACTTGCCGACCAGCTGCGGCACGCTCCGGCCGCCGCACTCGCCACGCTGGAGACCACCGCCCAGCGCGGCGATCCACAGGCCCAGTTCCTGCTCGGCCAGGCCCGCATGGAAGGCCGCGGCATCGCGTCTGATGCGGCCGCGGCCGTGCTCTGGTTCGAGCGCGCCGCCAACGGTGGCCTGACCATCGCGATGAACATGCTCGGGCGCTGCCACGAACTCGGCACCGGCACCCCGATCAACCCGGCGCTGGCGGCGGTCTGGTACCGCAAGGCGGCCGATGCCGAGCTGGACTGGGGGCTGTATAACCTGGCCAACCTGCTGGCTACCGGGCGAGGCGTGGCCCGCGACGAACGGGCCGCGTTCGCGCTGTACCTGCGCGCCGCACGGCTTGGCCATGCCAAATCGATGAATCTGGTCGGCCGTTGTCTGGAGGACGGGATCGGGGTCGACGCCGATCCGGCAGCGGCACCGGCCTGGTACCTGCGTTCGGCCGAGGCCGGCGACTTCCGCGGCCAGGCGAGCCATGCCTCCTTGCTGCTCGCCGCCGGCGACATCGACGGTGCAGCGCACTGGCTGCGTCGCGCACTTGCACACGGCAGTCCGTCGTTTCTGGCTCAGCTGCGCCCCACCTTGGCGGACTCGCCCCATCTCTCAATCCGGGCGCTGGTCGCCTGATTGCAACGGCTGCCGCACCTGCAGCCCCTCGAATCATTAATCATTCTCATTTGCGTCCGCTAACGAATCTCACCTACAATCCCGCCGCGTTGCCGGTCGGCTGATCGACTGGCCGTTTCCACAGGGGCTTGTCTTGCGCCATCCACACCGCCATCGCAGCTTTGCTCCCGCCATGCGCGGGCAGCAGCACGCGTTGTCGACCGTGCTGGCGTGGCTGGCCCTGCTGTCGCTGCTGCTGGCCGGCCTGCCGGTACTGGAGCGCGTTGCCCCGGGCAGCACCGTGATGGTCCTGCAGATGCCGATGGACGAGCATCCTGCCGGCGGCGGTGAGACCGCGGTGCAGGAAGACGCCCCGGCCAAGCCGCGCCGCGTCGCCAGCGCGCGCCCTGCCCCGACGCCACCGCCGCAGCCGTCGCTGCCACCGGTCGTGGAATCGCTGGATTCGCTGATGGCCACGCTGGTGGCACAGCCGCCACGGGTGCTGCCTGCCATTGATTCGGCGCCGGCCACGCCGCTGCCTGCTGCACCTGGCCTGCGCGTCCAGCGCGGCCAGGCCCCACCGCAGGGCTGAGTCCGGCCGCCGGCGGCGCCATCGCGCCTGCCCCGGTCGTGTGTGTTCTGCCCGTTCCGGGCCTTCCTGATGCCTGCGCGTGCTGCCGCCCTGCGGCCTGCCACGTCGCCTCCGTTTTCTCCTTTCCGAGGTTACCCCCATGGCCCAGCGCCATCGTCGTCGCACGTCCCTGTCCCGCTGCACCCTGTCCATCGCCCTGCTCGGTGCGTTGAGCAGCCCGGCCTTCGCCAACGGTGAGGCCGCCGGCCCGACCACGCTGGACAAGGTGGTCGTCACCGCCGCCGGCTTCGAGCAGAAGATCGCCGATGCCCCGGCCAGCATCAGCGTGATCAGCCGTGAAGAGTTGAGCAAGCGCCCGTACACCAGCCTGGTGGATGCGCTGCGCGACGTGGAAGGCATCGACGTGGGCATGGAGCCGACCGACAAGAACGGCCGCGCCACCATCTCCATGCGGGGCATGCCGTCGGACTACACCTTGGTGCTGATCGACGGTCGCCGCCAGAGCAACGCCGGCAACCTGTACCCGAACAACTTCGGCGGGGGCCAGTTCTCGTACATGCCGCCGCTGGATGCGATCGAGCGCATCGAGGTGGTGCGCGGCCCGATGTCCACCCTGTACGGCTCCGACGCAATGGGCGGGGTGATCAACATCATCACCCGCCGCAACCACACCGAGTGGCATGGCGCGGTCACCCAGGGTTTCACGATGCAGCAGGACGACCAGTTCGGTGATGCCCGCAGCACCGATGTCTACCTGAGCGGCCCGCTGATCAAGGACCGCCTGGGCCTGTCGGTGCGCGGCAGCTACTACGACGCCAAAGCCTCCAATCCGGAATGGGATGACCTCCCGCTGCCGGACGGCACGCTGTGGTCGCGCAGCATCGGCTTCGGTGGCGGCGGCAAGGCGGTGGCCAACACCAACTGGAACACCGGCCTGCGCCTGAACTTCCTCGTCAATGACGACCATGAGCTGTGGCTGGACTACGACGTCTCGCGCCAGAAGTACGACAACAGCGAGGGCCAGACCGGCACCCTGGACAGCCTGGCCAGCCTGTGGCGCGTGGGCAATGCGACGATCCGTAACCCGAACGGTCCAGGCAACATCACCCGCCGCGTGGTGCAGCCGCGCGTGGGTTACACCGCCTACCAGCGCTATGAGCGCGACCAGCTGGCGCTGACCCACCAGGGCCGCTATGAATTCGGCACCTGGCAGACCACGCTGACCCACATCACCAGCAACAACCTCGGCCGCTCGCTGCCGCTGACGCTGGATGAGCGCGCCGATCTGCAGGGCCTGTGGAACGACGTCTGCCGCCGCACCGGCGCCGCCGCCAACTGCGCGGCCGGCGCACGCAACGGGCTGGGCGCGCTCAACGCCAGCGAACTGGCGCGCCTGCAGGCCTTCCTGCCGCGCCCGCTGCGTACGATGGAGCTGGAGGGCAACGTGCTGGACACGATGCTCGATCTCACCTTCGGCGCGCACAAGCTCACCGTGGGCGGCCAGTACAACGACACCGACATGGTCGATGGCGTGTTCGGCATGGACGGCAACGGCTACAAGAACAACGTCAAGCAGCAGCACCGCATGTGGGCGCTGTTCGCCGAGGACAACTGGTCGCTGACCGATACCCTGACCGCCACGGTCGGCGTGCGCTATGACGATCACAACATCTTCGGCAGTCACGTCAGCCCGCGCGCCTACCTGGTGTGGAACGCCAACGATGCCTGGACCGTCAAGGGCGGCGTCAGCACGGGCTACAAGACCCCGCGTCCGGACCAGCTGTTCCCCGGCATCGTCGGCTTCGGCGGCCAGGGCGTCACCCCGCTGGTCGGCTCGCCGAACCTCAAGCCGGAAACCAGCACCAACTATGAAATCGCCACGTACTATCAAGGCGATCGCTGGGGCTTCAACCTCACCGGCTTCCTCAACAAGTTCGACGACAAGATCGCCAGCGGCGGCACCTTCGCCAACTGCGAAGTCGCCCCGAACGATGGCAGCTACTGCGTGGACATCGGCCCGGGCTGGGCCGAGCTGGGCTACAGCACCTTCGGCCAGAGTGTGAATATCGACAAGGCCGAAACCCGCGGCGTGGAAGCGGCGGCCCAGGTGGATCTGCTGGACAACCTGCAGCTGCGCGGCAATTACACCTGGACCAAGAGCGAGCAGACCAGCGGCACCGGCAAGGGCCTGCCGATCACCGGCAACCCGGCCAGGCACATGGCCAATGCGAGCCTGAACTGGCAGATCAGCGAGGCGGTCAGCCTGTCGCTGATCGGCGAAGGCCGCTACGACCGCTACCGCGACACGCTGGTCAGCAACGTCGGCGGCGTGAGCAGCTCGCAGACCCGCTACTACGAGGACTACACGATCTTCCACCTCGGCGGCAGCTGGGACATCAACAAATGGCTGACCGTCAACGCGCGGGTCAACAATTTGCTTAGTAGAAATTTTGTGTCGCAGTCGTGCGTTCTGTCGAGCGACACCGAGTACAACTGTGTTGACGACTATTCCGTCAAGGACCAACGACGCAACTATTGGATTTCTCTAAACGCAAAGTTCTGACGAACTAGTCGCCTTAGCAGTCAAATCATGTCTAATGGAGGAGGCCGTACAGATGAAATCTTACGCTTGGATCGCAAGCGCAATATTGATTCATATTGCATTGCTACAAACAACCTCAGCGAACACGCCTCATAGCCCCGAAATCCCAAAGAATGCTTTGGAAACACGTATAGTCCGCGCCAGTCATGCTTTGGATGTTCAGGGAAACATCGAACTATCGCTCCACAAGCTTGAGGACGGTAGATGGCTATACCAGCCTTGGTCCCAAAACTCATCCGCCATGAAGGCACATCAGGATGTCTGTAAGTCTTATGGAAGGGATGCTGCTACTGACGTGTCAGTCACTTTGGATCAAGACGTAGAATTCGCATTTCCTTGCGAGTCCAAAGAATGGATCGCTAACAGTTCAATATCGCCGAAAGCACAAGGCTGCCACGCCAGCGCGCAGATGACAGGCCCTACTGCAGTCATACAAGGGGTTCTCGATGTCTTCGAGGGAGAAGCACTTCTGGAGAAGGATAATCGGCCAGGGAGCGTGACGGGTTCACTTGCAGTTTCCGTAGCAGGACAGTGTGGAACCACAATCCACGCTGAGATCCTTGGCGGGGAAGGTGCGAGCCGGAGCCTCTTCCTTCCGATCGGATGCGCAATAGGCTCAATTGGACAGTACGCGGCTCTCGCGGTGGCTACAGTGTGTAATGAATGGAACACGTATGACCATCCATTCACCGTGCTGCCAAACTAGAAAAAGTGGTTGTACCAACATGGCTGATCGATGAGGGTCGCTGCGACCGCTATTCGACGAACTGGTTAACGAGGTCGGCGGCAGCATCAGCTCCGCAGACCGCGGTGCTCCTGGACTAAAAAATGGCCACCAGCGGCGTCCTGAGTGACGTCGCCGCTGGCCTTGACCTCGGGCAGCGCGCCGGCGACGGAACGCTGCCTTCTTTTTTCACAAATTGCGAATCATTCTCATCAATGGTGTAATTCGCCCCTCAGTACTCTCTCTCTCCCGACCGTGGCCCCCAGCGCTCCCTCTTCCAGCGTGCAACAACAACGCCGCGGCTTCTGGCTGCGCACGCTGCACCAGTGGCACTGGATCAGCTCGGCGGTGTGCCTGATCGGCATGCTGCTGTTCGCCGCGACCGGCATCACCTTGAACCACGCCTCCAGGATCGAAGCCACGCCGGAGGTGGTCAGCCGCCAGCTGGCGCTGCCTGCCGACCTGCTGGGCAAGCTTGGCGACCGCGCCGATGGCCACGCACCGATCCCCCGCGTGGCCAGCCGCTGGCTGGATGCGCAGCTCGGCATCTCGATCGGGCGCCGCCCGGCCGAATGGTCCGATGGCGAAATCTACCTCTCCATGCCCAGCCCGGGCGCGGATGCCTGGCTGAGCATCGACCGCGAGACGGGCGACGTGGAATACGAATCCACCGCACGCGGCTGGGTGTCCTATTTCAACGATCTGCACAAAGGGCGCAATGCCGGGCCGGCCTGGGGCTGGTTCCTGGATATCTTCGCCGTGGCCTGCCTGGTGTTCTGCATCACCGGCCTGTTCCTGCTGCACCTGCATGCCCGCCAGCGCCGCATGACCTGGCCGCTGGTCGGCCTGGGCCTGCTGATCCCGCTGCTGATCGCCCTGATCCTCATTCACTGACCGTCCCTTCCGGAGCCGCACCATGCGCGTCACCCTGACCATCGCCCTGAGCGGCCTGCTGGCCACCTCGCCGGCCTATGCCACCACCCTGGACATCAACGTCGAGGTGCCCAAGCTCAACGTGGCCGAGTACCACCGCCCGTATGTGGCCGTGTGGCTGGAAGGGGCCGACCAGAAGGTCGCCGCCAACCTCTCCGTCTGGTACCAGCAGACCGGCAACAGTGAGGGCCATGGCACCAAGTGGCTGCCCGACCTGCGCCAGTGGTGGCGCAAGAGCGGCCGCACCCTGGAGGTGCCGGTGGACGGCGTGACCGGCCCGACCCGTCCGGTCGGCAAGCACGCGCTCTCCTTCAGCGACAAGCAGCCGGCGCTCAAGGCACTCGCCCCGGGCAACTACACGCTCGTGGTGGAAGCGGTGCGCGAAGTCGGCGGCCGCGAACTGCTCAAGATCCCCTTCACCTGGCCGGTCACGTCCGCCCAGTCGGGCAAGGCCCAGGGCGCGACCGAACTCGGTCTGGTCACCCTGTCCGCCAAGCCCTGACCCCCTGTCCACCTGGAGTTTTTCGATGAAGCGCACGCTCGTCCTCGCCGCCGCCATGGCCGCCGCACTTCCGTTCTCCGCCCTGGCCCACAAAGCCTGGCTGCAGCCTTCGCAGACCGTGATCGCGGGCACCAACCCGTGGATCACGGTCGACGCGGCGGTCTCCAACGACCTGTTCTATTTCAACCATGTGCCGCTGCGCCTGGACAGCCTGGTCATCACCGCGCCGGACGGCACCACCGTGCAGCCGCAGAACGCGGCCACCGGCAAGTTCCGCAGCGTGTTCGATGTCGAGCTGACCCAGCAGGGCACCTACCGCCTGGCCACGGTCAACAACGGCCTGTCGGCCAGCTGGGAAGAAGACGGCAAGCCCAAGCGCTGGCGCGGTACCCCGGCCACCTTCGCCACCGAAGTGCCGAAGAACGCCAGGAACCTGCAGGTCTCGCAGTCGGTCGGCCGCGTGGAAACCTTCGTCACCAACGGCACCCCGAACGACACCGCGCTCAAGCCGACCAACCAGGGCATCGAGATGATCGCGCTGGCCCACCCGAACGATCTGGTCGCCGGTGAAGCCGCGCGCTTTCGCGTGCTGGTCGACGGCAAGCCGACCGCCGGCCTGGACGTCGAGATCACCCGTGGCGGTACCCGTTACCGCAACGCGCAGGAAGAGATCAAGGTCAGCACCGATGCCAAGGGCGAGTTCGCCGTCACCTGGCCCGAAGCGGGCATGTACTGGCTGGAGACCGGCACCGAGGACAGCAAGACCTCGATCAAGGAAGCCAAGAAGCGTCGCCTGAGCTACGTGGCCACGCTGGAAGTGCTGCCGGAGTAACGGCCTTCGGCGCGGGCGCTGCACGCGACGTCCACCCCATCCCGCCCCCGTCGAAACGACGGGGGCTTTTCACCCGACGCAGTCCGGCCATCGGGCTTACTGGTCCCGACGTGCCCATCCCCATGAACAACCCGGATCTCGACATCGCCAGCCTCGGTGGCCACACCATGGGCACCACCTGGCAGGTAAAACTGGTCGTGGCGCGCAGCCGTGACCTGCACCCGCTGCATGCCGGCATCCAGGCACAGCTCGACGCCGTGGTCGCGCAGATGAGTACGTGGGAAGCCGACAGCGATATCTCACGCTTCAACCGTGCGGCCGCTGGTGTATGGCAGGCGCTGCCGCCGCTGTTCGACACCGTGATGCAGTGCGCGCTGGAGATCGCACAGCGCAGCGGAGGCGCCTTCGATCCGACCGTGGGCCCGTTGGTGGCGCTGTGGGGATTCGGTGCGCAGGCACAGGCCCAGCGCATTCCCGACGCTGCCACCCTCGCCGCGACCCGTGCGCGGTGTGGCTGGGAACGGCTGCGCTGGCAGCCCGGTCGCCTGCTGCAACCCGGTGGGCTGGCGCTGGACCTGTCGGCGATCGCCAAGGGATTTGGTGTCGACCAGGTCAGCACGTGGCTGCGCGAGAACGGGGTGCACGCCGCGCTGGTGGAGGTCGGCGGCGAGCTGCACGGCTATGGCCGCAAGCCCGATGACCAGCCGTGGCGCGTGCTGGTGGAATCGGCCCCGGAAGAGGATGCGCACGCGGAGCATCCGCCGCGCGTGCTCGCGCTGAGAGATCTGGCGGTGGCCACCTCCGGTGATCGCTGGCATCACTTCGAACAGAGCGGCGAGCAGTTCAGCCACACGCTGGATCCACGCACCGGTGCACCGGTCACGCGTGCAGCGGCCGCGGTCACCGTGGTCGCCGGGAGTGCCATGCAGGCCGATGCCTGGGCCACTGCGTTGACGGTGATGGGCCGGGACGACGGCATCGCATTTGCACGTACCCATGCACTGGCCGCACGCTTTGTCAGCCGTGGTGCGCACGGTATCGAGGAACACATGAGCCCCGCATTCGAACACCTGCTCGCCGACGATCGCGCAGGCGCCGCATGATGCTGCGTCCTTCGCGTGCCTGGCTGGGCAACCTGGCGGTGCTGCTGTTGCTGGCCGTCATCGGCTGGGCACTGCTGCGTCTGCACCTGGGCGACGCGTGGTGGCAGAGTGCACCGCTGGCGTCGCATTGGCAGTGGGCAGCAGGCAGCCTGGTGCTTTACGCGGCCTTCTGTACGCTGATCTGGTGGCGTGGACGCCTGCGCGAGGAGCGCGTGGCCGACAATGGACCCGCACCGATCCTGCTGGTCTGGGCGAGCCAGACCGGCTTCGCCCAGCAGCTGAGCGAACGCAGTGCGCAGGCGATGCGCGCTGCCGGCCTGCCGGTCCGCATCCGCGCGCTGCATGCGGTGACCGCCGCGCTTCTGCAGCGCAGCGGGCAGGTGCTGTTCGTGGTCAGCACCACCGGCGAAGGCGATGCGCCGGATCATGCCCTGCCCTTCCTGCGCAAGGTGATGCCACAGGCGCTGGCATTGCCGCAGCTGCAGTACGGCGTGCTGGCGCTGGGGGATCGCAGCTACGGGCACTTCTGCGCGTTTGGCCACCAGCTCGATGCGTGGCTGCGCCAGCACGGTGCGCACCCGCTGTTTGATACGGTCGAGGTGGACAACGCCGATCCCGGCGCGCTGCGCCACTGGCAACAACTGCTGGGCCAGCTCGGGGGTGAAGCCACCGAGCTGCCCGACTGGGCGCCGGCCGAGTACCTGCCGTGGCAACTGCAGGCGCGGCACCTCGAAAATCCGGGCAGCCCGGGCGCGCCGACGTACCGCATCACGCTGGTGCCTGCTGATGGCGTGCTGCCGGCGTGGCAGGCCGGTGACGTGGTCGAAATCGGGCCGCAGCATGCGCCGGCCGAGGTCGAGGCTTGGCTGCGCGATACGCCTTGGGAGGGCGATACGGAGATCGCTGGACAGCCGCTGCGGGCGCATCTCGCGCGGGCGCATCTGCCCAGCAGCGACGAGACGGCCGCCTTTGCCGACGCCGCCGCACTGGTGGCCGCGCTACGCCCGCTGCCGCACCGCGAGTACTCCATCGCCAGCCTGCCCACCGAAGGCCAGGTACAGCTGCTGCTGCGCCGGCAGCTGCGTCCTGATGGCACTCCCGGCCTGGGCAGTGGGTGGCTGTGCGATCACGCCGCGCTGGACGGCCGCATCGATCTGCGCTTCCGCAGCAACCCGAACTTCCATGGGGTCCCGGCGGCAACGCCGCTGATCCTGATCGGCAACGGCACCGGCATCGCCGGCCTGCGCGCGCACCTGCGCGAGCGCATCAGCGCCGGCGCGCGCCGCAACTGGCTGCTGTTCGGTGAGCGCACCGCCGCGCACGATTTCTTCTTCGGCGACGACCTGCGCGCCTGGCAGCGTGACGGCTGGATCGCCCATCTGGATACCGTGTTCAGTCGCGACGGTGGCGGACATCACTACGTGCAGGACCGGCTGCAGGCGCAGATCCGTGAACTGCAGACGTGGGTAAACGATGGCGCCACGATCCTGGTCTGCGGCAGCCTGCAGGGCATGGCTCCGGCAGTGGATGCGGTGATCGAGCAGGCGCTGGGCCGCGACGGGAAAGAAGCCTTGATCGTGGCTGGGCGTTACCGGCGCGACGTGTACTGAGGGCGAGCGGTCCGAGACGATCCAACGGATCGCACGACCATCGTCAGGATCCGTCAGAACGGCTGCCCGCACCCAAGCGGATCGCCAGCAGTTCCCCACCCCCATGCAAGGCAAACCGGCGGCGCTCACCCGCGGCCAGCCACGCGGTATCACCGGCGGCCAACGGTGCCAGCGACGGCTCGCCTTCGAACTCGGCCTGGCCGGCAAGCAGATGAATCGCCCACGCCGCCTCGGGTTCGGTGAAGAAGAACATGCTGCCCACCAGCGGCCGGTGCAGCAGCTCGGCCTGCACGGCATCGCGCCGCCACATCAGATTGAAATCGTGGGTCACCCCGTCGATCAGTTCGCCGGTCACCTGCGCTTCGCCGGCAAACCGCAGGCGATCGTGCGGCGGCATCAAGGTGTGCACCGCGCCATCAGCGAAACACAGGCGCAGTCCTTCACCACGCAGCAGCACCAGTTCGCGATCGATGCCGGGAAACGCGGAGAACGCGGCGTCCTGTTCGATCTCGGCGATCGACAGGCGCACCTGCCAGTCCTCGCTGTCGGGTACGCGCAGGATCTCGCGGGTCCAGCCCAGGCCATTGCGCCAGCGTTCGCGGCGGTATTCGAAGGACGGAATGACGCGGCTGGCCGCGCTCAGGACGGTATCGGTCGACATGCGGCTAGTGTGCCTGAGCCGACGCAGCAGAGCTGCCTCAGGACACGCCGCCGCAATCGGGTTCCAGCAGGCGCGAACGGGCCAGCCAGTCCTTGTCAGGGTAATACGCGAATACCATCGTGCCGCCGCGCAGGCTGTCGATCAGCGGCCGCGCCACGGACAGGCGCACCGCCGGGCACCCCAGGCTGCGGCCCAGGCGGCCTTGCAGGCGGGCGATCGCGGGATTCACGTACGGCGCGCCATGGATGACGATCGCGCGGTCGCGGGCATGGTCGTTGAAGCCCGGCTCCAGCCCGTCCAGGCGCAACGAATAGCCGTTGCCGCCCATGTAGGTTTCCTTGGCGGTGAACGCGCCCAGGCTGGACATGAAGCTGCCGTCCTTGTTCGAAAAATGCTGGGTACGGTTGTCGCCACTGTTGCGCCCGTGCGCGACCCACTCTTCAAACAGCAGCCGCTGGCGGCTGAGATCGAAAATCCACATGCGCGGCTCGGTCGATGGCCGTGAGTAATCGATCACGCTCAACTTGCCCGGATCGACCCCCAGCTCCGGGCGACGCAGGGCGCAGTGCATCGCGCGTGCCGCCAACTGCAATACGTGCTTGTCCGCCCCCGGCGCCGCCCTGGCCAGCATCTCGGCCATCTGCACCGGGCTGCCGCCCGGCGCCGGCGCAGGACTGGCCGCGCCTGCCGTGGCGGACGCAATCAGGCCGCAGAACGCGGCGGGCAGCAATTTCACTACACGCATGGGCAGCACACCAACCGGAGGCAACCCTTACAAAGTGGACCCACCGGCATCGGATTCCAAGACAGGCTGCAGGTTCTGTTCATCGGCCACCGGGCGTACCGCTGGCAGGCTCGTCACCAGCAACGTGGTGCCGGGCACCAGCACGCCGTACAGCTGCTCGGCGAATTCCGGCGGCAGGGCCATCGGAAGACTCGGCGTGGCGAGCAGGTCCGGGGTGGCATTGGCGGCGGTCTGGCCCAGCAGTGGATAGGCGGTCCAACGGTGCAGCGGGCGGTGCGGGTCCAGCGGGCTGGGGTTGTCCTGGTAGCCCTGGCCCATCACGAACAACGTGGTGCCCTCGAACGCCGGCAAGGCCTTGGCCTCCAGTCGCGATTCGCCGATCAGCACACCATCGCGCAGCACGTACAGGCGCTGATCGTGCAGGCTGACCAGGATGCCAACCTGGCCGGCCGGTGCGGCCGCATCGTTCCAGTAGTGCGCGGGCGCGTCGGTGCTTTCTACCAGCGGCTTGCCGGTGCTGCTGACCGGCGCCAGCACGGCCGGATAGGCTAGGGTCATCGGCGCGCTCTTGGCATCGGCCACCACGACGGTGTCGCCGCGATGGGTTTCGCCGAACAGCTTCTGCGCGAACGCCTGAGGCAATCGCACGCAGCCGTGCGAGGCCGGATGCCCGGGCAGGCTGCCGCCGTGCAGCGCGATGCCGTCCCAGGTCAGGCGCTGCATGTAGGGCATCGGGGCGCTGTTGTAGAGGTTGGATTTGTGGTCCTTGTCCTTCTGCAGGATCGTGAACACACCGGTCGGGGTTTCATGCCCGGTCTTGCCCGAGCTGATCGTGCTCATGCCGATCGCGATGCCGTTGCGGTACACGTAGGCGCGCTGCTCATCGAGGCTGACCACCAGCACGATCGGGCCGGCCGGGGAGATTTCCGGATGCCAGAGGAATTCGCCGGGCTTGAGATCGGTCGGCCCGCGCGGGGCCTGCGTGGTCGTGGCTGCCGTCGGCGCCGCGTTGGCGGCCGTGGCGGGAAGCATCCCGGTCGCCAGAAGCGTCCCGAGCGCCAGACTCAACAGCGTGCTGCGTACTGCCATGTCATGCATCCATTCGAAGAGATGCGGTCACGCTACACGAACTGCCGGCACGCGATCGCGAAACCCCGCGATCCGTTTCAGCCGCCCCAAAAAGCATTGCCCGGCCACACCTCCTGTGCGAACCGGGCAATCGATACATCCTTGTCGGCATCCCGCCTTCCCCCTGTGCATCCTGCCCAGTCTGGGTGCCGGCCATGCGTCCTGCACTCGGCCGTATATGCTTCCGCCATCTCAGCCCTTCCCGGGGTCTGGATGCCACCATCCTGGTGGGTCCGCGCCAGTCCTTCCGCGCCGCCTCCCTGCGTGCTGCGTCCGTGCAGCTGTCGGTGCCGCCGCGGCGTCCTGCCGTGGCGACCAGTGACCGGCATCCTGCCTGTCCCGACCTGTCCTGTTTTTCAGCGCCTTGGTACGGAGGCCGGCGCTGCCCTCCTGGGCGGTGCCTCGGCCGGCGCCTGCTTGGCCCCGGTCGTCATCCGTTGTCGATTCCGTTCGACGGTAGCTGTCCCTATCCCCTTCACCCGCGCCAGATCCTCGACGTGTACGAAAGGGCCGTGTTGTCGCCGGTACGCGACGATCGCCTCGGCCTTCATCGGCCCCACGTTCGCCAATCCCTGCTGCAGCGTCGACGCATCCGCCGTATTGATGTTGATCCGATCGGCCGCGAAGGCCATTCCGCTCAACAGCAGTCCCAGCACCAGCGCCCTGCACGAAAACCAAGGTCCCACTGTGCAACTCCTTGTGGCTCGGAACCGGCCCCTGCCGGCAATCCTGTCGAAGGTTCCAGCGTCCCTCGCCACATACACACAGCCTATCGTCCACAGCGCCTTCACACAGCAGGCCTAACACCCGACGTGATGTAGGGAAATACCTACCCCAGCGCAGGCGTAGAATGGCGGGACTTGTCAAAAGCACTCCGGAGTTCAGATGGACAGCGCCAAGCTCGGCCAATTCGTCAGTGAAAAGTGGGACAACGAGATCGTCCCGCAATTGGTCGATTACATCCGTATCCCCAACAAATCGCCGATGTTCGACGCCGATTGGGTCGCCAACGGCTACATGGAACAGGCCGTCACCCTGATGGAAACCTGGGCCCGCGCCCAGAACCTGCCCGGCCTGACCGTCGAGGTGGTGCGCCTGGAAGGCCGCACCCCGCTGCTGCTGCTGGAAATCCCGGCGTCCGGCGCCGAGACCGGCGACGACACCATCCTGCTCTACGGCCACCTGGACAAGCAGCCGGAAATGACCGGCTGGGACGACGATCTGGGTCCGTGGATCCCGGTGCTGCGCGGGGACAAGCTGTACGGCCGCGGCGGCGCCGATGACGGCTATGCGATGTTCGGTTCGCTGGCGGCCGTGCTGGCGCTGCAGGAACAGGGCCTGCCGCACGCGCGCTGCGTGATCCTGATCGAAGCCTGCGAAGAATCCGGCAGCTACGACCTGCCTGCCTATGTCGATCACCTGGCTGAGCGCATCGGCAAGCCGTCGCTGGTTGTGTGCCTGGATTCGGGCTGCGCCAACTACGACCAGCTGTGGTGCACCACCTCGCTGCGCGGCCTGACCGGCGGCAACTTCTCGGTCAAGGTGCTCAACGAAGGCGTGCATTCCGGCGACGCCTCCGGGGTGATCCCGTCCAGCTTCCGCCTGCTGCGCCAGCTGATCTCGCGCATCGAGGACGAGAACACCGGCCGCATCCTGATCGACGGCATGAATGTCGAGATCCCGGCCGAGCGCCAGGAGCAGGCCAAGCGCGCCGCTGAAGTGGTGGACACCGCGATCTTCGAAAAATTCCCGATGGTCGACGGCCTGCGCCCGATGAACGACGACCTGGCCGAACTGGTGCTCAACCGCACCTGGCGCCCGGCGCTGTCGGTCACCGGTGTGGACGGCCTGCCGCCGCTGGCCTCGGCCGGCAACGTGCTGCGCCCGCATACCGCGGTGAAGCTGTCGCTGCGCCTGCCCCCGACCGCCGACGGCAAAGCCTGCGGCGAGCTGCTCAAGGAAGCCCTGCTGCGCGATCCGCCGAACGGTGCGGAAGTGAAGCTGGACCTGGAGAAGGCCTCCAGCGGCTGGAACGCCCCGGCGATGGCGCCGTGGCTGACCCAGGCGATCGACGATGCCAGCCAGACCTTCTTCGGCAAGCCGGCGATGTACATGGGCGAAGGCGGCTCGATCCCGTTCATGGGCATGCTCGGCGAGAAGTTCCCGGGTGCGCAGTTCATGATCACGGGCGTGCTCGGCCCGCATTCCAATGCGCACGGCCCGAACGAGTTCCTGCACATCCCGATGGGCAAGCGCGTGACCTCGTGCGTGTCCAAGGTGATCAGCGAGCATTACGCGGCCAGCCTGCGTGGCGAGACCAGCGGTTCGCCGGTCGCCGCTGACAGCGGCACCCGTCACGGCGGCCACGGCTGCTGCTGACGTTGGCGGACGCAGCCTGGCCTTGCTAGGCTGCGTCCACCTTCTACTGACGTCTTTGGCATGAACGGACTGTTTGGCAGCACCAGCTGGCTCTACATCATCCTGGTCGGCTTCGTCGTCGGTCTGCTTGGGCGCTTCTTCATGCCCGGCAACAACCGCATGGGCTGCCTGCTGACCATCGTGCTCGGCATCGTCGGCGCCCTGCTGGCCGGCTGGTTCGGCCAGTACATGGGCTGGTATGCCCGCGGTGAGCCTGCCGGTTTCATCGGCGCGATCCTCGGTGCGGTCGCGGTGTTGGCCGTGCTCCGGCTGTTCAGCAGCAAGCGCTGACCGTCGCCCTCTCTTCTTTCCCGCGCGCCATCCGGCGCCGCTTCGACGTACCCGTCCATGAACGATCCTGCTTCCGATCCGCTGCGCGCTGACCTTCGCCGGCAGTGGACCTGCGCCGCCCTTGGCGATCCGGCCACCGCCCTCGACCGTGCCTCGGTCGATGCCGGTTTCCGCAGCTACTGGCGCGCCACCAGCGCGCGCGGCAGCCACATCGTGATGGACTCCCCGCCCGGGCTGGAAGATGTGCGGCCGTGGCTGCGCATGCACGACCTGCTTGAGCCCAACGGCGTGCGCGTGCCCCAGGTGCTGGCGCGTGATGAGGACAACGGCTTCCTGCTGCTGGAAGACCTCGGTGGCCCGACCCTGGCCCGCCATATCGACACCGACAATGCCGATGCCTGGTTCGATGCCGCCTTCGCACAGTTGATCCGGCTGCAACAGATTCCCGTGCCCGAGGGCATGGGCAGCTTCGGCGAGGCGCTGCTGCAGCGTGACGCCGGGCTGTTCGACGAATGGTTCCTGCAGCGCCACCTCGGCCTTGAACTGGACTGTGGCGAGATCGAGAACCTGCAGCGCATGCACCGCCTGCTGATGGACAACGCGCTGCAGCAGCCGCAGGTGCTGACCCACCGCGATTTCATGCCGCGCAACCTGATGCCCATCGAGGGTGGCCCTGCGGTGCTGGATTTCCAGGACCTGGTACGCGGGCCGATCGCCTACGACCCGGTCAGCCTGTTCAAGGATGCGTTCCTGAGCTGGCCGATCGAACGCGTGGACGCGTGGCTGGCGCGCTATCACGCGCTCGCCCTCGCCGCCGGTCTGCCGGTGCGGCCGTGGCCGCAGTTCCTGCGCGACGCCGACTGGATGGGCGTGCAGCGCCATCTGAAAATCCTCGGCCTGTTCGTGCGCCTGCGCGACCGCGACGGCAAGGGGCACTACTTCGAGGATGCCCCCCGTTTCATCCGCTATCTGGATGAAGTGCTGCCGCGCCATCCTGAGCTGGCCCCCCTGCACAACCTGTTCGAGCTGCGCATCAAGCCGGCGCTGGCCCGCATCGCCGAACCGGTGCAGGCGCGCCCATGAAGGCGATGATTTTCTCGGCCGGCAAAGGCGAGCGCATGCGCCCGCTGACTCTGCACACGCCCAAGCCATTGCTGGTGGCCGGGGGCAAACCGCTGATCGTGTGGCATCTGGAGCGGCTCGCGGCCGCCGGCATCGAAGAGGTGGTGATCAACACCGCCTGGCTCGGTGATCAGTTCGCGCCCGCCCTCGGCGACGGTGCGCGCTGGGGCCTGCGTCTGCACTTCATCCATGAAGGCGATGTGCCGCTGGAAACCGGCGGCGGCATTCTCAACGCATTGCCGATCCTCGGCGATGCGCCGTTCCTGGTGATCAACGGCGATGTGTGGACGGATGTCGATCTCGCCACGCTGCCACACGCGCCCACCGGCGATGCGCATCTGGTGCTGGTCGACAATCCGGCCCAGCACCCGCGCGGCGACTTCATCCTGCACGCCGATGGTCGGGTCAGCGATGACGGCGACAGCGCGCGGCTCACCTATGCCGGTGTGGGCGTCTACCGCCCGGCGATCATCAACGGCTGGCGCGCGGTGATCGGCGAAACCGCCGGTGCCAGCGCGACACCCCCACAGTTCGGCCTCGCCCCGCTGCTGCGGCACGCGATGGCGCAGAGCCGCGTGACCGGCCAGCATCACGCGGGTCGATGGACGGATGTGGGCACGCCGGAACGGCTGGCGCAGCTGGATGCAGAACTGAACATCTGACCCCGCCAGGGTAGCGCCACGCCACGCGTGGCCGAGGCATCGCGCCGCCCGGCACCAACATCCACGCATGGCGTGGATCCACAGGCCGCTTGCGGACGGTTACAGCAGGTGCGGGCCGTCTTCCAACACCTGCCGCAGGAACGGCACGGTGATGCGGCGCTGGGCCGCCAGCGATTCGCGGTCCAGCCAGTCCAGCAGGCTGACCAGGTTGCCCAGCTCACGGCCGGTACGGGTCAGCAACCATTCAATCGCCGCTTCATCGATCGCCAGCCCACGGCGTGCCGCGCGCTCGCGCAGCACCGCCGCGCGGCCTTCATCATCCAGCGGCTGCAGCACCACGCGCACGCATTGCTGCAGACGTGAGCGCAGGTCCGGCAACACCAGCCCAAGCTGGTCCGGGGCGTGCTGTGCGGTGTACAGCAGGGTGATGCCCGCCGCGCGTGCGCGGTTGTGGAAATCAAACAGCGCCACTTCGTCTTCGCGCTGCCCGGCCACCGCATCCAGCCCGTCCAGCGCGACCAGATCGCGGCCTTCCAGCGATTCCAGCGCGGCGCGCGTGCGCCCCACCACCGCCTTCAGCGGCAGATAGGTCGGCTGGCGGCCAGCCTGCTCGGCCAGCGAGCACGTCGCCAGCGCCTGATGCGTCTTGCCGGTGCCCGGCGCGCCTTCCAGATACACCCAGTCATGCGCGGCGCCCACGGCAATGGCGCGCAGCTGCGCCAGCGCGCCGTCCGGCGCACCGATGAACGTCTCCAACCGCTCGTCCTGCGGGTAGCGCAGGGCAAGCGGCAACTGCGGAACGACACTCACTGCGCGTCCGGCCCCTTCGGGGTGCCCACGATGACGATCTCGGGCTTGTCCACATAGGCATCGAGCACGATCGCCGATTTCTCACCGGCGTACAGATCGCTCTGGCGATAGCGCTGATGTGCATAGCGCAGCAGCACGTTGCTGACTGCCGCTACCGGCAGCGCCAGCAGCATGCCGAGGAAGCCGAACAGCTGGCCACCGGCCATCACCGCGAAGATCACCGCCACCGGATGCAGGCCGATCTTGTCGCCGACGATGCGCGGGGTCAGCACGTAGCTTTCCAGCAGCTGGCCCACCGTGAACACCACGCCGACCAGGATCAGCAGCTTCAGATCGAAGCCCTGCGCCTGGACCAGCGCGGCCACGACGGCCATCACGATGCCGGTGGTCGCGCCCAGGTACGGGATGAAGCTGATCAGGCCAGCCACCAGGCCGATCAACAGGCCCAGCTTCAGGCCGACCAGCGACAGGCCGGCGGCGTACACCACGCCCAGCGCGATCATCACCAGGAACTGGCCGCGGATGAACGCGCCGAGCACTTCATCCGACTCACGCGCCAGGTTGGTGATGGTGCCGACGTGGTTGCGCGGAATCATCGAAGCCACGCGCTCGACCAGCTTGTCCCAGTCACGCAGGAAGTAGAACGCCAGGATCGGCAGCAGCAGGATGTTGACCACCCACGTCACCATGGTGAAGCCCGAGCGCTGCACGTAGCCGAAGAAGGTCTTGGCGAAGCCGCCGGCCTGCTGCCAGTGGCTGCGCACCCATTCGATCAGCCGGTCCGGGTCCATCCACTGCATGACCTCCAGCCCGGTCTTCTGCTCGAACCACGGGATGCCTTTTTCCATCAGCCACTGCTGTGCCTGCGGGATCGCCGCCACCAGCGTGGCGACCTGGCGCTCGATCATCGGCACCAGGATCAGCAGCGCGCCGGTGATCAGCAGGATCATCGCCACGAACACCAGCACGACGCCGGTGTTGCGCGACCGTCCGGTCGCCTCGATCCGGTCGACCAGGGGATCACCCAGCCAGGCCAGCGCCAAGGCCAACACGAACGGCGTGAGGATCGGGCCGAGCAGCCAGATCACCCAGCCGGCGGCGAGCGCCACCAGGACATATTTCAACCGCCTGAGGAACTGTGCGATTTCCGCTTCGGGGGTGAGGATCATCGCAGGCGGTACTCGTTGCTGGCAGGCGGCGGCAGGGCCGAGGGGGAGGTTTCATCGATCGGCACCGGCAGCGGCGCGGTCGGCGCGATCACGCCGTTGTCGCCCAGCATGCGGTTCAGGCCGGCCAGGCCGGTGGTCATCTCCAGCGACAGCTCCAGGCGATCGCCCGAGGCGCGCACCGGGGTGACGTTGCGGACCACGGCGGTCTCACGCAGGCCGGCGGCCAGACGCATGTAGTCCTCGGCACTGTTCAGGCCCAGCACCACGATGGTGTACGTGCCGGCCGCACCGGTAGCGGCACCGGCCTTGGCATAGCGGCGGACCAGCGCATCGGCGGCGCCATCGGCACCCCCGGCCATGGCGCGGCGGGCGTCACTGTCCTTGGTGGTCCACTTGTTCAGTTCCTTGCCACCATCGACGAACACCCAATCGGCCACCCAGCCGCTGCCCTGGCGGTACAGCTTGCCGATCAGCTGCATCGGCGGGGCATAGCGCGAGGAGGCTCGGGCCACCGCGGCGGTGTCCTGGCGCCAGATCGCACCGACCAGTGCCTGCTCGGCCGCGCTGCCCGTGGGCAGGCCCAGCTTGTAGCCACGCTCGATGGCACGGTTGAGCAGCGGGCGGGCCGCATTGGCCTGCTGGACGGTCACCAGGCGCGGGCCGGAGCCATCATCGATGGCCAGCCAGATCACCGGCTTGGGTCGCGGCTGCGGCCACAGCGGCAGACCGAGGGCCGAGATCAGGCCGTCGACGTCATCCTCGCGGAACCGGGCGACCAGAATCGTGCGGTAGCTCGGCGCGCCACCGGCCGAGGTGCTCTGATCCTGGCGGTAGTCATAGCTGGCCACGTAATCCTTGGCATTGCGCAGGGCCTGCATCACCCCGGGGCGGCTCATCACGCTGCGGTCGCCCGAGAGTTTGGCCAGCACATTGCCCAGCGCCCGGGACAGGGCACCGTTGCGGTCCGAATCGGCCTGGCTGTTGACCGGGACCTCGGCCTCATAAGCGCCACTGGCACTGGCCACATCGCCTTCGGTGCGCAGGCCGCTCTGGGCCATCGAGGCCACCGGCAGGCACAACGCGAGGAACATCATGAAAAAGAGGCTGCGGCGCATCAGGACTTCCATTGAGCGTATCCGGGGGGAATTGTTGCCCGAATAGGGCCTGCGCGCCAACGTGGCCTGTTAAAATCGCGCTTTCACCCCAGCGCAGCGCCGACGCCCGTGACCAATTCTCCGTCCAACCCCTCTCCCCTGACCTACCGCGACGCCGGTGTCGACATCGACGCGGGCAATGAGCTGGTCGAGCGCATCAAGCCGCTGGTGAAGCGCAGTTTCCGCCCGGAAGTCATGGGCGGGCTGGGTGGCTTCGGCGCCCTGTTCGACCTCTCCAGCAAGTACCGCGAGCCGGTCCTGGTCTCGGGCACGGACGGCGTGGGCACCAAGCTGAAGCTCGCACAACAGCTGGGCCGCCACGACACGATCGGCATCGATCTGGTCGCGATGTGCGTGAACGACGTGCTGGTCCAGGGCGCCGAGCCGCTGTTCTTCCTGGATTATTTCGCCACCGGCAAGCTGGATATCGACACCGCGGCGGCGGTCGTGGGCGGCATCGCCAACGGCTGCACCGAGGCCGGTTGCGCGCTGATCGGCGGTGAAACCGCTGAAATGCCGGACATGTATGCCCCGGGCGAGTACGACCTGGCAGGCTTCACGGTCGCCGGCGTGGAGAAGAGCGAACTGAAGGACGGCGCCAGCGTGGCCGCCGGCGACGTGCTGATCGGCATCGCCTCCTCCGGCCCGCATTCCAACGGTTACTCGCTGGTGCGCCGCATCTACGACCGCGCCGGGCAGCCGGCCGATCTGGAGCTGGACGGTGGGGTCAAGCTGGTCGATGCGCTGATGGCGCCGACCCGCCTGTACGTCAAGCCGATCCTGGCGCTGTTGAAGACCCACGGCGCGGCGATCCACGGCATGGCCCACATCACCGGTGGCGGCCTGACCGAGAACATCATCCGCGTGGTGCCCGACGGCCTGGGCCTGGACATCAAGGCCGACGCCTGGACCCTGCCGCCGGTCTTCCAGTGGCTGCAGAAGGAAGGCGCCGTGGCCGACAGCGAGATGTGGCGCACCTTCAATTGCGGCATCGGCTTCGTGCTGATCGTGGCCGCCGACCAGGTCGCCTCGGTCGGCGCTGCGGTGGCCGCACAGGGCCTGGAGCACTGGACCATCGGTGAAGTCACCCGCGCCGACGGCGCCGAACGCGTCAAGATCGGTTGAGCCAGGTGACGGAGCCCGGCCCGGAGTTCCCTGCCCACCCGCCGTCGCTGCCCACCGCAGCGGCGCCGGCCGTACCGGCCGCGGCGGTGGATACCTCGCAGCTGCAATTGCTGTCGGTCTTCCACTATGTGGTGGCCGGCCTGACCGCACTGTTCTCGCTGTTCCCGCTGATCTACCTGTTGATGGGGGTGGCGGTGATCTTCGCCGCGCCGCCGCCGCTGGCGCCCGGGGAGGCGCCGCCCCCGTTCGATCCGCGCCTGCTCGGCTGGGTGTTCGTGCTGATCGGCGGCCTGGGCTGCGCGGCCGGGCTGGTGCTGGCCGGTTACATGGCCTATGCCGGCCGCTGCCTGGCACAACGCCGGCGCTACCTGCTGTGCATGGTGGTGGCCGGTATCGCCTGCATCTTCATGCCGTTCGGTACCGCGCTGGGGGTATTCACTCTGGTGGTGCTGTCGCGCCCCGCGGTCAAGGCAGCGTTCGAAGCCGCATGAGCAGCCGCATCGCCGTGCTCGCCTCCGGCCGGGGCAGCAATCTGCAGGCCATCCTGGACGCCATCGCCGCACAGCGGCTGGATGCCCAGGTCGTGGCCGTGCTCTCGGACAAGCCGGAGGCCTCGGCCCTGCTCAAGGTGGGCCCGGATCAGCGCTGGGCACGCTCGCCAAAGGACTTCCCGGACCGCGCCGCCTTCGATGCGGCGATGGCCGATGCGCTGGACGCCTTCGCGCCGGACTGGATCGTCTGCGCCGGTTACATGCGCATCCTCGGGGCCGCCTTCGTGGCCCGGTTCGACGGCCGCCTGGTCAACATCCATCCCTCGCTGCTGCCGCGCTACAAAGGGCTGCACACGCATGCGCGTGCGCTGGAGGCCGGTGACGCCGAGCACGGCGCCAGCGTGCACTTCGTGGTACCCGAACTGGATGCCGGCACGGTGCTCGCCCAGGCCCGCGTGCCGGTCCAGACCGGTGACACCGCCGAGGCGCTGGCCCAGCGGGTGCTGGCCGTGGAGCATCCACTGCTGATCGCCAGCCTGGCGCTGCTGGTCAGTGGGCGCGTAACTGAACAGGCAGGTCAGCTCCAGCTCGACGGTCACCCTCTGTTTAGCCCGCTGCGCCTAGATTGCGCCGGACAGCTGAACCGATAAGGCTCGCGCACACACGCTGCTGATCCCGGCGCTGGCATCCTCTCCCCCTCCTTCCCCGACCGGCCCGCATGAGAACGCCTTTGTTCAAGCCCGTGCTGCTGATGGCATCCCTGCTGTGCACCGCCGCCCTTGCCCACGCGCAGGAAACGGCGACGCCCCCGTTGCCCGCCCTGCCCGCCATGGCCTGGGAGGCACCGCCGCTGCAGCCGTTCACCGCCACCTACCAGGCACTCTACAAGGGCAAGCAGGCCGGCGATGCCACCATGCGTGTCACCCACACCGGCGGCCAGCAGTGGCGCGTGGACATGCAGGTGGTCGGCCGCAGCGGCTTCGCGAGCGTGCTCGGCCTGAACCTGGAGCAGAGCACGGTGTTCGAGAACCGCAACGGCACCTATGTGCCGTTGAGCCAGAGCACCGTCCGCAAGGGCCTGTTCCTGGGCAAGAAGGTCACCGGCACCTACGACTGGCAGGCCGGCACCGCGCAGTGGCTGGGCGATCTGAAGAAGGAGCGCCGCCAGCCGATCCCGCTGCAGCCGGGCGACCAGAGCGCGCTGCTGCTCAACCTGGCGATCATGCGCGATGCGCGTCCCGGCGGGCAGATGCATTACCGCTATGTGGACGTGGGCCGCGTCCGCCAGCACGACTATCAGGCCGCGCCGGACACCGAGAACGTGCCGGTTGGCGATCTGTCCTACAACGCGCTGCGGGTGTATCGCACCAACGGCGGCAATGACGAAACCATCCTCTGGATCGCCAACGGTGTCCCCACGCCGGTGCGCATCCTGCAACGCGAAGATGGCGAAGATCGGATTGATCTGCGCCTGATCGAATACCAAGGAGTCTGAGCATGACCACACTGAACCGTCCGCTGACCTGGATCGCCGCCGGCGCCCTGGCCGTGGTGAGCCTGCCCGCCATGGCACTGCAGCCGTTCAAGGCCGATTATCAGGCCAGCTACATGGGCATGCAGGCCAATGGCACCATGACGCTCACCAGCGAAGGCGCCAACAAGTGGCGCTACAGCCTCAACGTCAAGAACCAGCTGGCCGACCTCAGCCAGAACACCGTGTTCGAGGAGGCCAACGGTCGTCTTCGCCCGCTCAGCAGCAATGACCGCTCGGTGCTGCTGGTCAAGAAGCGCAACGTGGATGCCACCTACAACTGGAGCAGCAACCAGGCCACCTGGACCGGCGACGTCAAGCCGGACCGCCGCGGGCCGGTCGCGTTGAAGGCCGGCGACATGGATGCCCTGCTGATCAACCTGGCGATCGCGCGCGATCTGGCCGCCGGCAAGCCGCTGAACTACCGCATGGTGGACGAAGGCCGGATCAAGCCGATGTCCTACAAGGTGGTCGGCAAGGAAAAGATCACCGTGGCCGGCAAGTCCTACGACGCTACCAAGGTGTCGCGGACCGATGGCAACAAGGAACTGATCGCCTGGATCGTGCCGGAGTTCCCGGTGCCGGCGCGCCTGCTGCAGCGTGAGAGCGGCAAGGATGCGCTGGATCTGACGATCAAAGGCATGAACTGACCAGGAAAAACGCCCGCTTGCGCGGGCGTTTTTTTATTCCGGCTTGGCCTCGCCGAACACCGTCTTGCAGTCCACCCGGATCTGCTGGCGCGTGTCGCGCCAGTAGTAGGTGCTGCAATGGCGGTTGCCGTCGACGCTCTTGTCCACGCCAACCGCATAGAACGACTGGAACACTTCGGTACGGCTGACCGTGCCATCCGCATTCCAGTCCATGTCTTCCTGCTGGATGCCCTGGGTGATGGCGATGCCGGCGTACCAGGCGTAACCCAGCCACGCCAGCACGATCAGCACCAGCACCAGCAGCGCCTTGCGGCGGCGGGTGAACCGGCCGCGCAGGATCATGCCGCGATACGCCGGATGGTGGCGCCCAGCGAGGACAGCTTCTCTTCGATGTTCTCGTAGCCGCGGTCCAGGTGGTAGATGCGGTCGATGGTGGTGTCACCCTCGGCCATCAGACCGGCCAGGATCAGCGAGGCCGACGCACGCAGATCAGTCGCCATCACCGGCGCGCCGCTGAGCTGCTCGGCGCCGCGCACGATCGCGGTGTGGCCTTCCACCTGGATGTCCGCGCCCAGACGCAGCAGTTCGTTGACGTGCATGAACCGGTTTTCGAAGATCGTCTCGTTGATCACCCCCACACCGTCGGCCACGCAGTTGAGCGCCATGAACTGCGCCTGCATGTCGGTCGGGAAGGCCGGGTACGGCGCGGTGGTCAGGTTGACCGCGCGCGGGCGCTTGCCTTCCATGTCCAGGGTAATGCTGTCGTCGGTGGTCTCGATCTTCGCACCGGCTTCGACCAGCTTGGCCAGCACCGCGTCCATGGTGTTCGGGCGGGCCCGGTTGACCGTGACCTTGCCGCCGGTCATCGCCGCGGCGACCAGGAAGGTACCGGTTTCGATGCGGTCGGGCAGCACTTCATGACGGCCACCGGAGAGCTTCTCCACGCCTTCGATCACCAGGCGGGCGGTGCCCAGGCCTTCGATCTTCGCGCCGAGCGCGATCAGGCAGTGCGCCAGATCGGTGACTTCCGGCTCCATCGCCGCGTTGTCCAGCACGGTGGTGCCTTCGGCCAGCACGGCGGCCATCAGCACGTTCTCGGTGCCGGTGACGCTGACCATGTCGAAGGTGAAGTGCGCACCCTTCAGGCGCTTGGCCTGGGCCTTGATGAAGCCGTTCTCGACGGTGATTTCCGCCCCCAGGGCCTGCAGGCCCTTGATGTGCTGGTCGACCGGACGCGAGCCGATCGCGCAGCCGCCGGGCAGCGACACTTCGGCCGCACCGAAGCGGGCCAGCAGCGGGCCGAGCACCAGGATCGAGGCGCGCATGGTCTTGACCAGCTCGTACGGGGCCACGTGCTGATTGACCGAGCGCGGGTCGACCACGATCGCGCTGCCGCGCGACAGGGTGCCCTGGTCGATGGTGACCTTGGCGCCCAGCTCACCGAGCAGCTTCACGGTGGTGACCACGTCGTGCAGGTGCGGCACGTTGGTGATTTCCACCGGCGCATCGGCCAGCAGGGTCGCGCACAGGATGGGGAGGACAGCGTTCTTGGCGCCGGAAATGTTCACTTCACCGTGCAGCGGCTTGCCGCCGGTCACTACGATCTTGGCCATGGAATCTACTTGGAATGAGGTAGAGCCGACCGTGGGTCGGCTGATGTAATCGGTGAGGCAGAGCCAACCATCATTCGGCTGACTAACCCGCTTCGGCCGGGGTGACGGTCTTCAGCGCCAGCGCGTGGATCGCCCCGCCCATCAGATCGCCCAGGGTCGCATAGACCATGCGGTGGCGCGCCAGCGGCATTTTGCCGGCGAAGGCCTCGCAGACCACGGTGGCCTCGAAGTGCACGCCGTCGTCACCCTGCACGTCCGCGCGGGCGCCAGGCAGGCCGGTTTCGATCAGATTGCGGATGGTCTCGGCGTCCAACGGGCTTTCCTAATAAAATGAGCGCTCATTCTACTCTTCCACGTGGCGCTCGCATGGCAGTCTCGCCCCAACTCCCCCATCCGGCCGACGCTGCGGCACTGGTCGCCAGCGGCCGCCGCGTGTTCGAGATCGAGCGCGATGCCTTGGGCGCGGTCGCCGAGCGGCTGGGCGATGCGTTCAGCCAGGCCTGCCAGCTGGTCCTGCAGAGCAAGGGCCGCGTGGTCGCCACCGGCATGGGCAAGTCCGGCCATGTGGCCCGCAAGATCGCCGCTACGCTGGCCTCGACCGGCACCCCGGCCTTCTATGTGCACCCCGGTGAAGCCGGGCATGGCGATCTGGGCATGATCACCGAGGCCGACGTGGTGCTGGCGCTGTCCTATTCGGGCGAGTCCGACGAGCTGCTGATGCTGCTGCCGGTGCTCAAGCGCCAGGGCAACCGCCTGATCGCCATGACCGGCCGCCCGCAGTCCAGCCTGGCCAGCGCCGCCGACGTTCATCTGGATGTCAGCGTGCCGGCCGAGGCCTGCCCGCTGGCGCTGGCCCCGACCTCCAGCACCACCGCCTCGCTGGCGATGGGCGATGCGCTGGCTGTGGCTCTGCTCGATGCCCGTGGCTTCACCGCCGACGATTTCGCCCGCTCGCACCCGGCCGGCAGCCTCGGCCGCCGCCTGCTGCTGCACATCACCGATGTCATGCACAGCGGCGATGAGCTGCCGCGCGTGGACGTCGGGGCCAGCCTCAGCGAGGCCCTGGTGGAGATGAGCCGCAAGCGCCTGGGCATGACCGCCGTGGTCGATGCCGACAACCGCCTGATCGGTCTGTTCACCGACGGCGACCTGCGCCGCGCGCTGGACACCAACCTGGACGTGCGCAGCGCGCGGATCGCCGATGTGATGACCCGCGGCCCACGCACCATTGGTGCCGATCAGCTGGCAGCCGAGGCGGCGCAGCTGATGGAAGCCCACAAGATCAACGGTTTGATGGTGGTCGATGCGCAGGGCCACCTTGTCGGCGCGCTCAACATTCATGACCTGTTGCGGGCCCGGGTGGTTTAAACCACAGTTGTCTTCCTCCATTCAGCTGAGCTGCCCCCAGACGATGCCCTACTCCCCGTTGCCCGGTTTCCCGTCCCACCTGCATGCCGCTGCCGGCCGTATCCGGCTGGCCTGCTTCGACGTGGACGGCACGCTCACCGACGGTCGGCTCTACTACGACAAGGACGGCAACGAGAGCAAGGCGTATTACGTGCAGGACGGACTCGGCCTGAAACTGCTGCAACACCACGGTATCCACCCGGTGCTGATCACCGCGCGCAACAGCCAATCCGCGCTCAAGCGTGGCGCGGACCTGGGCATCGATACCCAGATCGCGGTCGGCGACAAGCTGGCCAGCGTCAAGGCACTGTGCGAGCAGCACGGCATCGGCCTGGACCAGGTGGCCTTCATGGGTGACGACCTCCCCGATCTCGGTCCGCTGTGCGCGGTCGGCCTGGCCGTCGCCCCGGCCAATGCCCACCCGTGGATCGCCGAACGCGTGCATTGGCAGACCCGCAGCGATGGCGGCAAGGGCGCAGCGCGTGAGCTGTGCGACGTGCTGTTGGCTGCGCAGGGCCATGTGGACGCGGTACTGGCGAGGTTCGGCGCATGAACCTGCGTACCTCTCTCGGCATCGGTCTGCTGGTGGCGGCCGTCTTCACCGGCTGGCTGGCGCTGCACGATCGCGACAAGGGCACGGCCGAGGCGGGCGACGACGCCACCAAGGATTACGTCCTGCATGATTTCCAGATCGTGGCGCTGGACGAACAGGGCAAGGAATCCACCACCCTGCGCGCCCCGCTGCTGGAGCGCACGCGCAGCGATGAAACCATGAACATCACCACGCCCCTGTTCCTGCTGCCCGACCAGGACGGCAACCACTGGGAGCTGCGCAGCGATACGGGCTGGGTCAGCGCCAAAGGCGATCAACTCAAGCTGATCGGCAACGTCAACGGCGACAGCCCGAAGATCGCCAGCGTGCCGCCCACCACGTTCCGTACCGATCACCTGGATGTCTTCCCGAACGAAAGCCGCGCCAAGACCGATGCGCTGGTCACCATGACCCGCCCGGGCATGAGCCAGTCCGGCGTCGGTTTCGAACTGGATTCCAAAACCAAGACCTACCATTTCCTGAGCCAGGCCAAGGGCCGTTATACGCCCCAGCGCTGAGCACCGCCGCCGTGGCGACGTCCTCGCGGACAGGCGCCGGCAGCACAGGAAACCCCGCGATTCACCGGCCGGACTGACGTCTGGTCACGACCCCCACTCTGGCAGGACAGACCCATTCCATGAAGATCCTATTTGCAGCCGCCTGCGCGATCAGTCTTCTCGCCCCCGCGTTCGCGGCCAGCGCGAAGTCCACCGATCGCAATGAACCGATGACCATCGATGCCGGCACCCAGTCGGGCACGCTGGTCGGCGACGGCAAGACCACCCTGTCCCAGGGCGTGGTGGTGACCCAGGGCACGCTCGATCTGCGCAGCGCCGATGCCGAGATCTACATGAAGGACGGCGAAGCGGTACGCGCGGTGTTCACCGGCAAGCAGGCCAAGCTGAAGCAGCAGCTCGATGACGGCAGCTGGATGGACGCCAGCGCCGACCGCATCGACTACGACATCAAGGCCGAAGTGCTGACCATGACCGGCAACTACCAGGTCAAGAGCGCGCGCGGCACCAATGCCGGCCAGAAGATGACCTACAACACCCGCACCGGCGAGATGAACAGCGGTGGCGATGGCACGCGCGTGCGCACCGTCATCCAGCCCAAGAACAAGACCGCTGCGCCGGCCGCGCCGGCCGCGCCGGCTGCCAAGACCACCGTACCGACCCCCGGGAGCAAGAAGTAATGCTCGTCGCCAAAGGCCTGCGCAAGCGCTACAAGCAGCGTGAAGTCGTCAAGGATTTCGGGCTGACCCTGGAGGCCGGTGAAGTGGTCGGCCTGCTCGGTCCGAACGGTGCCGGCAAGACCACCTGCTTCTACATGATCGTCGGCCTGGTCGAGACCGACGCCGGCAGCATCGTGCTGGACGGCAAGGACATCACCGGCGACCCGATGTATACCCGCGCCAAGCAGGGCGTGGGCTACCTGCCGCAGGAACCCTCGGTGTTCCGCAAGCTGACCGTGGCCGACAACCTGCGCCTGGTGCTGGAACTGCGCGAGGACCTGGACAAGGCCGGCCGTGAGAAGGAACTGGCCAGCCTGCTGGACGAGCTGCAGATCAACCATGTGGCCGACCAGCTCGGTGCGAGCCTCTCCGGTGGTGAACGCCGCCGCTGTGAAATCGCCCGCGCGCTGGCCGCCAAACCGCGCCTGATCCTGCTTGATGAGCCGTTCGCCGGTGTCGACCCGATCTCGGTCGGTGAAATCCAGCGCATCGTCACCCACCTCAAGCAGCGCGGGATCGGGGTGCTGATCACCGACCACAATGTCCGCGAAACCTTGGGAATCTGCGACCGCGCGTATATCCTCAACGAGGGCAGCGTGCTGGCACAGGGCGCGCCGGACGAGATCCTGGCCAACGCCGACGTCCGCCGCGTCTACCTTGGAGACACCTTCAAGCTCTGATCCAGCGGCCGCCGCAACGCCTTCCTTCCGTTCGGCACAGGCATGAAAGCACGGCTGCAGACATCGATGGGGCAACACCTGGTCATGACGCCGCAGCTGCGTCAGGCGATCAAGCTGTTGCAGATGTCCAACGCCGAGCTGGAGCTGGAAATCACCGAGGCGGTGGAGACCAACCCGCTGCTGGACTGGGCCGAGAACGCTGAACCGGCGCTCGAGGCCAGCCCCGGCGAGGACAGCCCCCCGCCTGCCGCCACCGATACCCACGCCGATGGCGAGCACCAGGTCTCGGCCAGTGATGACTGGTCGCCCGGCGAGGGCGACTGGACCAGCGGCAGCAGTGGCGGCTCCTTCGACGATGACGACAACGGCAGCGCCGCCGAGCGTGTGGCCGAGACCGAATCGCTGGCCGACCACCTGCTCTGGCAGCTGCACCTGTCGCACCTGTCGGCCCGGGACCGCAGTATCGGCGCGGCGTTGATCGACGCGTTCGAAGAAGACGGCTACCTGCGCGAGCCGCTGGCGACCATCGCCGAGACCCTGCGCCCGGCCATCCAGGTCGACGAGGCCGAAATCCTGACCGTGCTGCACCAGATCCAGCGCTTCGACCCGGTCGGGGTCGGCGCGCGCACGCTCGGCGAATGCCTGGACCTGCAACTGCTGGTGCTGCCTCCCGACACACCCGGCCTGGCCCTGGCCCGCCGCATCGCCGATGGCCCGCTGGAGCGCCTGCCACGCAGCGGTGTGGCAGGCATCGCCCATGAGCTGCGCGAGCCGGAGGCTGAGGTGGAGGTCGCGGTGCAGCTGCTGCGCTCGCTCGACCCCCGCCCCGGTAGCCAGATCGGCGAACTCTCCCACGACAGCTACGTAGTGCCGGACTGCGTGGTCTGGCGCCAGAACGGGGTCTGGCGTGCCGCCCTGGCCGGCCATGCCGGGCCCAAGGTGGTCATCCACCGCGGCTACGAGCAGATGATCCGCCGCTGCGGGGAGGCCGACGCCGGCTACATGCGCGCCCACCTGCAGGAGGCGCGCTGGCTGCTCAAGGGCCTGGAGGCCCGCGGCGAGACCCTGCTGCGGGTGATGCGCTGCCTGCTCGACCAGCAGGCCGCCTTCCTGGAGTTCGGCGAACAGGCGCTGCGCCCGCTGACGCTGCGTGAAGTGGCCGGCGAACTGAGCCTGCACGAATCGACCATTTCACGCGCCATCGCCCGCAAGTACGTGCGTACCCCGCGCGGCACCCTGCCCCTGCGCGCCTTCTTCGCCTCCGGCATCGATACCGACAGCGGCGGCGAAGCCTCCAGTACCGCCATCCAGGCCATGCTGCGCCGCCTGATCGATGACGAGAACCCGCGCAAGCCGCTTTCTGACGCCAAGCTGGCTGACCTGCTCAAAACCTCGGGAATACCGGTAGCGCGACGCACCGTGGCGAAGTATCGTGAAGCCATGAACATTTCCGCCTCGCACGAAAGGGTAAGAATCGTCTGACGCTCCACCGCGCCCGGCGGGGAGGTTCATTGGCACATCCGAACAAAGGAGAAACCCGATGCACATCGAGACGTTTGGCAAGGACCACCTTGAGATCACCCCGGCTCTGAACGAGTACGTGGAGACCAAGCTGGAACGGCTGGGGAAGCATTTCGACCAGCACTGCGAGGTTCGCGTGCAACTGTCGATCCGCAAGCCGGAGCACCATGCCGATGCGAGTGTGAATGTTCCCGGGCAGACTCTGCACGCGGACGCCAGCGGCCCCACCATGTATGCGGCAATCGACATCCTGGCCGACAAGCTCGACCGCCTGGTCATCAAGCACAAAGAGAAAAAGCAGCAGCACGCACCGCAACCGCTGCCGGTGGGCGACAATGAGGGCTGATGCCCTCGTTTCCACCCCGACATGCCTCTGACTGATCTTCTGGCGGCCGTCCGCACGCAAGTGCTGCCGGCCGCCGATCGCGACAGCGTGCTGAAGGCCGCAGCCCGCCTGCTGGCCTGCCGCGAAGCCAACGCCGAGCTGCTGTACCAGAACCTGTGCCAGCGCGAGACGCTGGGCAGCACCGCGATCGGCCACGGCATCGCCATTCCGCACGGCCGTGCCCCGCTGCTCGAGCGCCCCCGTGGCGCCCTGCTGCGGCTGGAATCGCCGGTGGAATTCGGCGGCGATGAACCGGTCGACCTGGTCTTCGCGATTGCCGTGCCCGCGCACTACACCCATCAACACCTGATGCTGCTGTCCGAGCTGGCCGAGCTGTTCTCCGAGCCGGCCATCCGCCAGGCGCTGCGCGAAGCGCGCGACGGCGACGAACTGCGTCGGGTCATCGAATTTCCCCCGCCGGCGAGTGCCGCATGAATACCAGCATCACCGCGCGCGAACTGTTCGAACAGCAGCGCGACCGCCTGAGCCTGCGCTGGGTCGCCGGCCAGCAGGGCGAGCGCCGTGAGCTGGAGGCCGGCAACAAGGTCTCGCGCCGCCCCTCGCTGGCCGGTTACCTCAATGCGATCTACCCCAACAAGGTGCAGATCCTGGGCACCGAGGAACTGTCCTGGCTGGATTCGCTGGATTCGCGCCAGCGCTGGGAAACCATCGAGCGGATCATGCAGTCCCATCCGCTGGCGCTGGTGATCACCCGCAACCAGTCCTGCCCGGAAGACCTGCGCGCGGCTGCGGACGAATCGCAGACGCCGCTGTGGATCTCGCCCAAACGTGGCCACGAGCTGCTCAACCACCTGTCCTACCACCTGGCGCGCACGCTGGCGCCGCGGGTGATCCTGCATGGCGTGTTCATGGAGATCTACTCCATCGGCGTGCTGATTACCGGTGAAGCCGGCTCGGGCAAGAGCGAGCTGGCGCTGGAGCTGCTCAGCCGTGGCCATCGCCTGGTGGCCGACGATGCCCCTGAATTCACCCAGATCGCCCCGGATGTGCTCGACGGCACCTGCCCGGAGCTGCTGCAGGACCTGCTGGAAGTGCGCGGCCTGGGCGTGCTCAACGTGCGCGAGATGTTCGGTGACACAGCGGTAAAGAAGAACAAGTACCTTCGGCTGATCGTCCACCTGACCAAGCCGATGACCGAGCCCACCCCCTACGGCTATGAACGCCTGACCGGCGACTCGGGTACCCGCCACGTGCTGGACCTGGATGTGCCGCTGATCACCCTGCCCGTCATGCCCGGCCGCAACCTGTCGGTGCTGACCGAGGCCGCCACGCGCCTGCACATCCTGCGGACCAAGGGCATCGACCCGGCCGCGATGTTCATCGCCCGCCACAGCAACATGTTGGAACGCCGCACGCCATGACCATTCCCGCCCCCGCCTCCGCCCCGACCGCCGCCACCCTGATCATCGTCAGTGGCCTGTCCGGTTCCGGCAAGACGGTCGCGCTGAAGACCTTCGAAGACCTCGATTACTACTGCTCGGACAACCTGCCGATCGACCTGCTGCCGGATTTCGTGCGCAGCCTGCTCGGCGATCCGGGCCGCGAGGCTCCGCGCCGCCTGGCCGTCGGCATCGACGTGCGCGCGCAGAGTGACCTGACCCAGCTCTCGCACTGGCGCGCAGACGCCAAGGCCGCCGGCCTGGATGCGCAGCTGCTGTTCTTCGATGCCACCGATGAAACCCTTCTCAAGCGCTACGCCGACACCCGTCGCCGCCATCCGCTGAGCCAGCTCGGGCTGTCGCTGCCCGAAGCGATCGCCCGCGAGCGCGAACTCACCGCCCCGCTGCGCGCCGCCGCCGATGCGGTGATCGACACCAGCCACCTCAACGTGCACCAGCTGCGCCGCAAGGTGGTGACCGAATTCGCGCTGGCCCACGGCAACAAGCTGTCGCTGCTGTTCGAATCGTTCGCCTACAAGCGTGGCGTGCCGGCCGAAGCCGACTTCGTGTTCGATGTGCGCGTGCTGCCCAATCCGCATTGGGACCCGGAACTGCGCCCGCTGTCCGGCCGCGATGCCGGGGTGCGCGAGCACTTGGACGAACAGCCCGATGTGCAGCGCTATGCCGCCCAGCTGGTCGATTTCCTCGATACCTGGCTGCCGCGCCTGGGCAATGACACCCGCAGCTATGTGACCGTCGCCTTCGGCTGCACCGGCGGCAAGCACCGCTCGGTGTACATGGCCGAGCGCATGGCCCGCCATGCCCGCGACCAGGGCTGGCCGGAAGTGGCGACCTTCCACCGCGAACTGGACTGAGAGCGGCAGTACCGGCGAGGGCCGGCATCGACACGCTGAACCGCGGAACACAGCAGTCTTTCACGCGTGCTATCGCCAATTCATGTTGACCTGTTAACGTTCGGGAATGACCTGTGGCATTCTCCTCGTAACTCATCCCGGTGTCGGCACGGCCCTGCTGGACGTGGCGACCCGTCTGCTGCGGCACCTGCCGCTGAAGACCGAAGCTTTCGAAGTACCGTTCGACGCAGATATGGACGTCCTGCTCCCGCTCGCCTCGGCCGCCTTGCGCCGGGTGGACAGTGGCCAGGGCGTGCTGATCCTGACCGACCTGTACGGCGCCAGCCCCAGCAATCTGGCCGGGCAACTGGCTCGTCTGGGCACCCCGGCACGCCGGGTTTCGGCGCTGAGCCTGCCGATGTTGATGCGGGTGATGAATTATCCGGAACAGGGACTGGATCAACTGCCTGCCACAGCCGCGGCAGGCACTCGCAATGGAGCGATTGTCGACGATGCTTGAACGTGAACTCACTGTTTCCAACCGCCTGGGCCTGCATGCCCGCGCCACTGCCAAGCTGGTGCAGGAGCTGGCGCCGTTCCGCTGCAATGTGACCATGGCCGCCAAAGGCCGTGAGATCAATGCCAAGAGCATCATGGGCGTCATGCTGCTGGCCGCCGGCCAGGGCACCCCGGTCACCGTGCGCATCGACGGCGAAGACGAAGCCGCCGCGATGGAGGCGGTGGTCGCCCTCTTCGAACGGCGTTTCGACGAGGACAACTGAGCATGGGGGGGCAACCGCGACCGGGATCCTCCGCACCGGCCCGGACCACGTCCGGGGCGATGCTGTTGTCCGGCCACGGAGCCTCCCGCGGCAATGCCCTGGGCCGCGCCCGGGTGCGCCTGCCACATGCCCTGGAAGTGGCCGAGCAGCGCATTGCGCCGGCCAAGATCGACGCCGAACTGGAGCGCCTGCACGTGGCCGTGGAAGCGGCGCGCGGTGAAATGCACGACCTGCGCCAGCGCCTGCACGGCGCCTTGAACAAAGAGGTCGGCGAATTCCTCGACCTGCATGCCCTGCTGCTGGATGACCCCGAACTGCTGTTTGGCCTGGACGAACTGATCCGCAGCGGTCCGTACAGCGCCGGCTATGCGCTGCGCGTGCAGCGCGACCGCTTGGCCAAGGTCTTCGATGGCATGGACGATGCCTACCTGAAGAGCCGCATGGACGATCTGGACCATGTGATCGGGCGCATCCATGCGTTCCTGCAGAAGCGCCCGCCAGACGTCAAAGGCATGGCCGGCGAGATCCTGGTCTGCGACAACATCGCCCCGTCCGAGCTCGCCCAGCTGCAGGCCCATGGCGTGGTCGGCATCGTCACCGCCGGGGGCAGCGCGCTGTCGCACAGCGCGATCCTGGCGCGCAGCCTGCACCTGCCGCTGATCGTCAACGTCCCCAACGTGCTGCAGAAGGTCGCCGATGGCGACGTGCTGATCATGGACGGCAGCGACGGCGCGGTCACCATCAACCCCCAGGCACCGGATCTGCGCGATTACCGCGTCCGGCTGCGCGAGCACGCGCGCGAACAGCGTGAGCTCGGCCGCCTGCGCACCAAGCCCAGCCGCACCCGCGACAACGTCGACATCGCCCTGCTCGCCAATGCCGAGTCCAGCGAGGACGTCACCCAGGCGCACGCGCTGGGCGCGCACGGTCTGGGCCTGTACCGCACCGAGTTCCTGTTCCTGCAGCGCAACGAACTGCCGGACGAGCAGGAGCAGTTCGAGACCTACCGCGATGCCGCCCTCGGCATGAGCGGGCGGCCGGTCACCATCCGCACCCTGGACCTGGGCGCGGACAAGGCCGACCGCACCGGGCTGACCCTGAGCAACGAAGAAAACCCGGCCCTGGGCCTGCGCGGCGTGCGCCTGTCCCTGGCGCGGCCGAAAGTGGCCGATACCCAGCTGCGCGCGATCCTGCGCGCCTCGGCCTACGGCAAGCTGCGCATCCTGATCCCGATGGTCAGCACCCGCGAGGAGATCCTCACCGTGCGCCGGCGCCTGGCCAAGCAGGCCGCGCTGCTGCGCGCCGAAGGCCACGAGGTGGCCGAGCACATCCCGTTCGGCGCGATGATCGAAGTGCCGGCCGCGGCGATCGCGCTGGAGAGCTTCATCGATCTGGTCGACTTCCTCTCGATCGGCACCAACGATCTGGTCCAGTACCTGCTGGCCGCCGACCGCAACAACGAGGCGGTCGGCGAGCTGTACTCGCCGCTGCACCCGGCGGTGGTGCGCCTGCTGGCGCACATCCTGCGCACCGGCCAGGCCTACAACATTCCGGTGGCGGTCTGCGGCGAGATTGCCGGCGACCCGCTGATGACGCGCCTGCTGCTGGCGCTGGGCCTGACGGAATTCAGCCTGCACCCGGGCACCCTGCTGGAAGTGCGCCGCGCGGTGCGTGACAGCGACCTGTCCGTGCTGCAGGCGATGGCGCCCAAACTGCTGCAGGCACGCGACCGCCGCGGCATCGAACGCTGGATAGAAAAGGCCGGCCTCCATCGGTAGGTATCGACCGTTGTTCGATACACGCGTGACCGCGTGACGTCGCCTGCGCGGCACCACGCACGGTCGCGCGCTACCCGATTGACACACAAGCGCGCGATAATGACGCGGTGACCACCGCCGATGCCGCATCCTCTACCGGATAGCGGCCTTTTTCTTTTCCCGCAGGAGCTGCGCATGGCCGAAGCCGTACGCCACGACAAGACGGCGCGCCAGCTGCGGCTGTTGTCCGATGCACTGGACAGCGGGCGGTTGGGTCCGGTCCGTCGATTGGTCAACACCCTGGCACCGGCGGAAATCGGCAACCTGCTCGAATCGCTCCCCCCGGGCAAACGCGAGATTGTCTGGGGCCTGGTCGATCCGGAAGACGACGGCGAGGTGCTGGTCCACGTTGGCGAGGAAGTGCGCGAAAGCCTGCTGGCCGACATGGACCCGGACGAGATCATCGCCGCGGTCGAAGACCTGGACATCGATGACCTTGCCGATCTGGTTGAAGACCTGCCGGACACGGTCATCGATGAAGTGCTCAAGTCGATGGACCGCGAGAACCGCGAGCGGCTGGAGCAGGTGCTGTCGTATCCCGAGGACAGCGCCGGCCGCCTGATGAACCCGGACGTGGTGACCGTGCGCGCCGACGTCAATGTCGATGTGGTGCTGCGTTACCTGCGCCTGCGCGGCGAACTGCCCGACCACACCGATCACCTGTTCGTGGTCAGCCGCCGCCATCAGTACCTGGGCCGCCTGTCGCTGGCTGCGCTGGTGACGCACGAGGACAACACCCCGATCAACCGCCTGATCGACGATGAGCAGCCGGCGATCGATGTCGGGGAGAGCGCCGATGAAGTCGCGCGCCAGTTCTCCGATCATGACTGGGTCTCCGCCCCGGTGGTGGACGACAACAACATCCTGCTCGGCCGCATCACCATCGATGACGTGGTCGACATCATCCGGTCGCAGGCCGAGCACCAGGCGCTGGGCGCCGCCGGTCTGGACGAAGAGGAAGATCTGTTCTCGCCGATCAAGCGTGCCGTGCGTGGCCGTGTGGTCTGGCTGGGCATCAACCTGTGCACCGCGTTCCTGGCGGCCAGCGTGATCGGCCAGTTCGAGCTGACGCTGCAGAAAGTGGTCGCCCTGGCTGTGCTGATGCCGATCGTGGCTGGCGTCGGCGGCAATGCGGCCGTGCAGGTCCTGACCCTGATGGTGCGCGGCATCGCGCTGGGCCAGGTCGGCCAGAGCAACGCGCGCATCCTGCTGTGGAAGGAATCGCGGGTCGCGCTGATCAACGGCACGCTGATTGGCACCGTGGTCGGCATCATCGCCTACCTCTGGTTCCACAGTTTCCTGCTCTCGCTGGTGATCACCATGGCGCTGATCATCAACTTCTGCGCCGCTGCCCTGGCCGGCGTCCTGCTGCCGCTGCTGCTCAAGCGCATGAACGTCGATCCGGCCGTGGCCGGTACCGTGGTGGTCACCGCCGTGACCGATGTCATGGGCTTCTTCAGCTTCCTCGGCCTGGCTTCCCTGATCCTGCTGCACTGACCCTGGACCCCGCATGGCCGTGACCCTCGACAACTACTTCGTCCCCGGCTGGCGCGACGCGACCTATACCTGCGCCGCCTGCGAATGGCAGGGCAGCGCGCGGCAGATGCCGATGGAACTGCACGAAGACGAAGCCCAGTTCGACTGCCCCCAGTGCGAGAACCCGATCCTGCTGGTGGTCCACCCCAGCCTGGCGCAGGTGCAGGCGGCCGCCGCCGACGGTCACCCCGAAGCGATCGAACAGCTGGACATCCTCGCCGCGGCCCCGCGACCGCACTGATGCACTGCAAGATGCTCCGGGGCGCGACCGGGCCTAGACTGAAAACGATTTCAATCAGGGCACGACAATGGCGCGACGCTGGGGTGGATGGCTGCTGTGGGCGGTGGCGATGATGACGGTGGCCGGCTGCGCAAGCACCCCGGCGGCCTCCGGTGGCCAGTTCGTCGGCCGTGCGGTCAAGGTGGATGGCCACACCGCGTATTACCAGGTGTTCGTACCGCGCAATGCCGCCGCCTCCCGCGGCGAATTGCCGGTCGTTCTGTTCCTGCATGGCTCCGGTGAGCGTGGCCGCGACGGCCGCCGCCAGACCCAGGCCGGGCTGGGGCCCTACCTGCGCCAGCACGCCACCACCTTCCCCGCGCTGGTCGTGTTGCCGCAGACCCCGGATGACCAGGAATGGTCGGGCGAGAACAACCGCATCGCGCTGGCCGCACTGGATGCGGCGATTGCCGAATTCGGTGCCGACCCGCAGCGGCAGTACCTGACCGGGATGTCGATGGGCGGCTATGGCAGTTGGAACATCGCGCTGGCCGAACCGACCCGCTTTGCCGCCATCGTGCCGGTCTGCGGCGCGGTGCTGTCCCCGCACCAGAGTCGCCCGGACCTGCAGGTGGCGGCCGTGGCCGGCCAGAGCGACCCGTACGCCGCCATTGCCCAGCGACTGCGCAACGTCCCGATCTGGATGTTCCATGGCGCGCTGGACGACGTGGTGCCGCCGGGGGACGACCGCAAACTGCACGCCGCCTTCCAGCAGGCCGGCGCGAGGGACGTGCGTTACACCGAGTACCCCGAGGGCAACCACAACGCCTGGGACGCCACGTATGCGGACGACGCGATGTGGGCGTGGATGTTCGCGCAGAAGCGATGATCGGCTGATGGGACAGCGGTAGGTACCCACCGTTGGTGGGTACGAGCAAGTGCACGCATCGACCAACAGTCGATGCCTACCGTGTTGAACGGGCGCTTACCCCAGCAACGTTTCCAACACCGCCATGCGCACGGCGACGCCGTTGGCGACCTGGCGCAGCACCCACGACTGCGGGCCGTCGGCCACTTCGTCGGTGACTTCCACGCCGCGGTTGATCGGGCCCGGGTGCAGCACGGCGGCATCGGTGCCGGCACGCTTCAGGCGGGTGGCATCCAGGCCGTACTGTGCGTGGTACTGCTCCAGCGAAGGCACCAGTCCTTCTTCCATGCGCTCGCGCTGCAGACGCAGCATCATCAGCGCATCGGCGCCTTCCAGCATGGCGTCGAAATCATCGCCGACGATGCAGCCCTTGAGGGTGTCATCGTCCGGCAGCAGCGATTGCGGGCCGCACACGCGGATCTCGCCGACGCCCAGCGTGCGCAGGGCATGCAGGTCGGTGCGGGCCACGCGCGAGTGCTTCACGTCGCCGACGATGATGACCTTCATCTTCGAGAAATCGCTGCCCTTGGCCTGGCGCAGGGTCAGCATGTCCAGCAGGCCCTGGGTCGGGTGCGAGCTGCGGCCGTCACCGGCGTTGACCAGGGCCGTGCCCTCGCCCGCCGCCGCGGCCAGCGCCGCCACCGCGCCATCATCGGGATGCCGCACCACGAAGCCGCGCACCCCCATCGCTTCCAGGTTCTTCAGCGTGTCGCAGGCGGTCTCGCCCTTGCGGGTGGAGGACGTGGACGCATCGAAGTTCAGCACGTCCGCGCCCAGCCGCTGCGCGGCCAGCTGGAACGAGCTGCGCGTGCGCGTGGACGGTTCGAAGAACAGCGTGCAGACCGCCGAGCCACCGAGCACGTGACGCTTGTTGCCGACCCGGCCAACGGCCGCATCGCGGATCTGGCCAGCGCGGTCGAGCAGTTGCAGCAGGGTTTCGCGGGGCAGACCTTCCAGGGTCAGCAGGTGGCGCAGGCGTCCATCGGAATCGAGTTGCGAGGCGGTCATGGGCAGGGTCTGAGGGTCAGGAAACGGGGGTGGCGTCATCCGGGGAGGAGAGCCAGCGTTCGATGATCACCGCCGCTGCCACCGCATCAAGTGCAGCGGCATCGCGGCGGCGTTTGCGGCCTTCGGCACGCTCGACCGCGAACCGGCGTGCGGCCTCGACCGAGCTGGAGCGCTCGTCGACCAGCACCACCGGCAGTTTGAAGCGTTCCCGCAGCTGGCGGGCAAAGCCCTGCGCACGCTTGCGGTTGGGCTGGTCCTGGCCGTCCAGGGTCAGCGGGTCTCCGACCACCAGCCCGTCCGGGCGCCACTCTTTGATCAGGCGCTCGACCGCGGTCCAGTCCGGGCCATTGCCGTGGACATCGACCACCGCGATCGCGCGCGCATGGGTGCCGAACGAGCTGCCGATGGCCACGCCGATGCGGCGCGAGCCGACATCGAAACCGAGCACGGTGCCGTCGCGGCGGATGGAAGGCGGCGTGGCCGCAGCGGGCGCTGGCGCGGCCGGCTCAGACATGGCCGCTGTAATCGGTCAGGCGGAACAGGTCCACGCCGATACGCGCGGCCGCGCCCTGCCATCGCTCGTCGAACGGGGTGCTGAACAGCAGCTCGGCATCGGCCGGCACGGCCAGCCAGCTGTTCTCGGCCAGTTCGGTTTCCAGTTGCCCTTCGCTCCAGCCGGCACAGCCCAGGGTGACCAGCGCATTGCGCGGGCCTTCGCCACGGGCCATCGCTTCGAGGATGTCGCGCGAGGTGGTGAGGAACACGCCTTCGCCCACGGCCAGGCTGGAATCCCAATCGCGTGCATCGTCATGGATCACGAAGCCGCGCTCGGGGTGCACCGGGCCACCGTTGAGCACGACCTGGCTGCGCAGGGTGTCGCTGGTGGTCGTGATCTCCATCTGGGCCAGCACCTCGCCGAGGGTGTACTCGGAGGGCTGGTTGACCAGCACACCCATCGCGCCGTTTTCGTCGTGCTGGCAGATCAGCGCCACGGTACGGGCAAAGGTCGGGTCGGTCAGCGACGGCAGCGCGACCAGCAGATGGTGGGCAAGCGAAGTGGACAGTTCAGACATGGCCCCATTCTAGCCGCTGGCCGTGATGTGCGCTTTCGCGCTGACATAATGCAGCCCTGCATGCGTGCTCCGGCCCGCCTGCCTGATCCGCCATCGCAAGGAGCTGCACGTGTCCGGTTACTGCCTCATCGCCCCCGGTCATCCGGTCCACGGCCACTACCATGACCACGAGTACGGCTTCCCGCAGCGTGAGGAGCGCGAACTGTTCGAGCGCCTGATCCTGGAGATCAACCAGGCCGGCCTGAGCTGGGAAACCATCCTGAAGAAGCGTGAGGGCTTCCGCGCCGCCTACGACGGTTTCGACGTGGACACGGTGGCCGCCTATGGCGAGCGCGACATCGAGCGCCTGCTCAACGATGCGCGGATCATCCGCAACCGGCTCAAGGTGCACGCGGCGGTCCACAACGCCCAGGTGATCCAGCAGCTGCGGGCCAGCCACGGCAGCTTCGTTGCCTGGCTGGATGCCCACCATCCACTGGACAAGGCGGCCTGGGTGAAGCTGTTCAAGAAGACCTTCCGCTTCACCGGCGGGGAGATCACCGGCGAGTTCCTGATGAGCCTGGGCTACCTGCCCGGCGCGCACAGCCCGGACTGCCCGGTGTTCAAGCGTATCGACACCCTCAAGCCTGCCTGGCGCCAGACGTGACGCACCCGGTAGTGCGGGCTGCGCTGCTCGCTGCCCTGAGTCTGCCCCCGCTGGCGGCCGCCAGCGATCTGGACGGCGTGCTGGAGCGCCTGCGCGCGGAGATCGCTGCGGTGCCGGGCGACGACCCGGCCCCGATCGATACCGTGCTGGCCCGCTACCGCGACGAGACCGGCATCGACCTGCAGATCCCGGTGGCCGGCGACAGTGATGCGCCGTTGCCCGCGCTGGTGCGCCCGGCCAACGTCACCCCGGCGGACTGGGACGCGGTGACCCGCTACCTGCGCGGGACCGATGCCCAGCACACCGTGCCGGTGGAGATGGGCGAGCTGTCGCTTTCCCTGCTTGATCTGGATGGCGACGGCCAGCGTGACCTGGTGCAGAGCGCCTACAGCGGCGGCACCGGACTGTACACGCAGGTGGACATGCTGCGGCGGGATCCGCAGCACGGCTTCGTGGTGCCGATCTCTTTGGATCCGCAACGCCCCTGGGCGCAGGGCCAGTACGGCCTCAGCGGGCGTGGCAGTGATCAGGGCCTGTACTGGCTGCGCATCGACGGGGTCAGCTACACCGCCTACCGCGATGGCGACTACTACGGCGATTCCCTGCTGCTGAACCGGCCGTTGTCGGCCGATCCCCGCGAGCGCAGCCCCACGGTACAGTTGAAGGTGCGCTATGGCCGCGAGCATCGGCTGGCCAATCCGGTGATGCATGTCGACGGCGAACCGCTGGACGCGAACGCCACCGCAATCGCGGCCGACCGGCGCCTGCTCAAGCACATCGACCGCCTGCTGGCCGCGCTGACCCTCGATGGCGACGGGGTGGCGCACTTTGGCGACGAACAGGCGCGTTGCCCGGTGCCACCCGGCACCGATCCGGGCGAGGCCGAGATCTGGCCGTGGCGCGGCGCCGGCAGCTACACCTTCGATACCGCCGCCGACACCGTGATCCGCTCAGGGAAACAGTGTTACAGCGCCACGCTCATCGCCCTGCGCAGCAGCTATGCCGGCGACCATGCCCTGTGCTGCCAGCTGTGGCTGTACCGCGGCCCGGGTGAACAAGTGGCCACATTGGACCTGCGCAGCCGCCGCTGGGTCTCCGGCGTGACCGTCGTGCCGGTGCCACCGCAGGGCGAGTAGCGGGCGTCAGACGCCCATGTAGCGGCCCGGGCGGTGGTTGAACATCAGCACCAGGCTGAGCACCACCGCACCGATCGCCGAGTACATCACCTTCGACGGGGACAGCACCGAGAACGCCACGCACATCAGCAGCGTGTCGAACGACATCTGCACCTTGCCGGCGCTCCAGCCACGGGTGCGCTGCAGGTACACCGCCAGGATGCCGATGCCGCCTAGGCTGGCCCGGTGGCGGATGTAGAACAGGATGCCCAGGCCGGCCAGCGCCCCGCCAACGATGGCCGAGTACAGCGAGCTCATATGGGCGAAATCGGCCCAGCGCGGCAGCAGGTCGGTCAGCACGCCGCACGCAGTGACCGCCGCGAAGGTCTTCAGGGTGAATTCCCAGCCCATGCGGCGCACGGCCACCCAGTAGAACGGCAGGTTGACCAGGACGAACACCAGGCCGAAGTTCCAGCCGAAGGTGTAGTGGGCCAGGAAGGCCAGCCCGGCCATGCCGCCGATCATCAGCCCACCCTTGGCGAAGATCGCCAGGCCGAGCGAGGCGACCAGGGTCGCCAGGACCATGCCCTGCACGTCCTCGGCCACGGAATGGCGCAGCGCCTTCTCGTCGGCCACGGTGCCGGCACTGTCCGGAGGCGGGGTCAGCGGGCCTGCGGTGACCAGGTGGCCGTCAGCGTCGTCGCACGGCGCCGGGCCATGGGAATCAAGGGACATGGGGGTGGGGGTGTGACGTGGGGAGCGGTATTAGACACGATCGGCGTGACAGTTGCTGGGGAGATTGATTCAGGCCCCCCGTCTGGTCGCCCGGGACGCCAAACCGACATCTGCTTTTCATCCCGGCTGAACACCCTCTAGACGCAGCATGCACAGGTACCCCCGCTGTGCCCCTCCCTCCCTCAGGAGTTCCGAGCCATGCCCTACGTCACCACCGCCGACAAGACCGAGATCTTCTACAAAGACTGGGGCAAGGGTCAGCCCCTCGTGTTCCATCACGGCTGGCCGCTCAGCGCCGACGACTGGGACACCCAGCTGCAGTTCTTCCTGCTGCAGGGCTACCGCGTGATCGCGCACGACCGCCGCGGCCATGGCCGCTCCTCGCAGACCAGCGGCGGGCATGAGATGGACACCTACGCCGCCGACGTCAATGCACTGGCAGATCACCTGGACCTGCGCGATGCGATCCACATCGGCCATTCCACCGGCGGTGGCGAAGTCGCCCATTACGTGGCGCAGGCCAAACCCGGACGCGTGGCCAAGGCGGTGCTGATCGGCGCGGTGCCGCCGATCATGGTCAAAAGCGAGGCCAACCCGGGCGGCACGCCGAAGGAGGTCTTCGATGGCTTCCGCCAGGCACTGGTCGCGGGCCGTGCGGCGTTCTACCGCGACGTGCCGATTCCCTTCTACGGCTTCAACCGCGAGGGCACGCCCCCGCAGCAGGGCATCGTGGACAACTGGTGGCGGCAAGGCATGATGGGCGCGATCAACGCGCACTACGACTGCATCAAGGCCTTCTCGGAAACCGACTTCACCGACGACCTGAAAAAGATCGACGTACCGGTGCTCGTGATGCATGGCGATGATGATCAGATCGTGCCGATCGCCGATTCGGCGGAGCTGGCGATCAAGCTCCTCAAGCACGGTACGTTGAAGATCTACAAAGGCTTTCCGCATGGCATGTGTACGACGCATGCGGACGTGATCAACGCAGATCTGCTGGCGTTCATTCGCGGGTGAATCAAACCGGTAGCGCACGACCGTCGGTCGTGCGCACCACCGCCCCGCTCAGCGCGCGACCAGCTTCTGCCGCTCGGCGTTGTAGCGATCGCCGACGATGGCGACGCTGTCCAGCGCCGCACCGATCTGCTGCAGCTCTGCATCACTCAACACCACGGCCACCGCGCCCAGATTTTCCTTCAGGCGGTGCAGCTTGGTCGTACCGGGAATCGGCACGATCCACGGCTTGCGCGCCAGCAGCCAGGCCAAGGCTATCTGGGCCGGTGTTGCCCCCTTGTCGGCGGCAATCGCGCTGATGCGATCCACCAGCGCCTGATTGGCCTGGCGCGCTTCGGCTGCAAACCGCGGCACGCTGTTGCGGAAGTCATCGGCAGCGAACTGCGTATCCACGTTGATCGCACCGGTCAGGAAGCCCTTGCCGAGCGGGCTGAACGGCACGAAGCCGACACCCAGTTCTTCCAGCACCGGCAGTACCGCCTGCTCCGGCTCGCGCCACCACAGCGAGTACTCGCTCTGCAGCGCCGCCACCGGCTGCACGGCATGCGCGCGGCGGATGATGTCGACACCGGCTTCGGACAACCCGAAGTGCTTCACCTTGCCCTCGGCGATCAGGTCCTTGACCGTACCGGCCACGTCCTCGATCGGCACGTTCGGGTCGACACGGTGCTGGTAGAACAGATCGATGCGGTCGGTCTTCAGGCGCGTCAGGCTGGCCTCGGCCACCGCACGGATGCGCTCGGGGCGGCTATCGAGGCCCGCATCGGCATGGCCGTCCTTGAAGCCGAACTTGGTGGCGATCACCAACTGGTCGCGGACCGGTGCCAAGGCCTCGCCGAGCAGCTCCTCGTTGAAAAAGGGTCCGTAGGCTTCGGCCGTATCGAAGAAGGTCACGCCCTGCTCGACCGCGGCGCGCAGCAGGGTGATCGCCTCGGTGCGGTCAGTGGCCGGGCCATAGCCGTAGCTCAACCCCATGCAGCCCAACCCGAGGGCGGAAACCCGCAGGCCGCTGCGGCCCAGTTCACGTGTCTGCATGTGGTGCTCCTGCCGGTCAGCCGGCCTCATGGGGGATGGCCACGATAGCCCTGTCGGCAGGGGGAATTGGATAGCGCCGGGTGCTGTCGGTGATGAGCGCGGCTAATCAATCCGGTGTCCCAACGCCGTTCGTACGGCCGTGGAGATCACGCCAACAAGCGCGGCACCACCCAGGCCATGCCGCCGATGACGATCACCAGTAGCAGACCCAGCTCCAGATACTGATACGCCAGCACGAAGGCCACCGCACCGCCGTTTCGCTGACGTGACTGCAGCACCAACCGGGGTGCCAGGATCGCCACATAGCCCAGGAAGACAAACAGCATCGCGACCGTGCCCATCAGCTTACCGAACAGCGCACCGAACATTGTCGACGCCGCGACGGCGAGCAACACCGCGCAGGCGCGGCCCAGCAAGCCATAGCCAACGAAGGTGTCGCCGTTTCCTGTGCCACCGAAATCCTTCCTTGACTTACGTACAAGCCAGCGCAATGCGCTGCTGAAATGAAGCGGGCCGCAAGGTTTTTGCGGCCCGCGGACGTTCTGCGGAACTCCGTTGCTCAGCGGACTTCCGAAATCTCCACCCCGTCCAGCCCCTGCGACAGCGTGCGCGCATCGCCGCCCTGCGAGAGCTTGATGCGCAGGCGCACTTCGTTCTGCGAATCCGCGTAACGCAGCGCATCTTCGTAGCTGATCTCGCCGGCCTGGTACAACTCGAACAGGCTCTGATCGAAGGTCCGCATGCCCAACTGCACCGAATCCTTCATCACTTCCTTGAGCTTGTGGATTTCGCCGTCGCGGATGTAATCCTGCACCAGCGGCGTGCCCAGCATGATCTCCATCGCGACCTTGCGCGACTTGCCATCCGGCGAGGGAATCAGCTGCTGCGCGACCACGCCCTTGAGGTTCAGCGACAGATCCATCAGCAGCTGGTTGCGGCGGTCTTCAGGGAAGAAGTTGATGATGCGGTCCATCGCCTGGTTGGCGTTGTTGGCGTGCAGCGTGCACAGCACCAGGTGACCGGTTTCGGCGAAGGCGATGGCGTGGTCCATGCCCTCGCGGGTGCGTACCTCGCCGATCATGATCACATCCGGCGCCTGGCGCAGGGTGTTCTTCAGCGCCGCTTCCCAGCTGTCGGTATCGATGCCCACTTCGCGCTGGGTGATGATGCAGCCCTCGTGCTTGTGCACGAACTCGATCGGGTCTTCGATGGTGATGATGTGGCCGGTCGAATTGTGGTTGCGGTAGCCGATCATCGCCGCCAGCGAGGTGGACTTGCCGGTACCGGTCGCGCCCACGAACAGGATGATGCCGCGCTTGGTCATCGCCAGCGTCTTGATGATCGGCGGCAGGCTCAGCTCTTCCACGGTGGGAATGCGCGTCTCGATCCGGCGCAGCACCATGCCGACCTGGTTGCGCTGGTAGAAGCAGCTCACGCGGAAGCGTCCGACACCGGACAGGCCGATGGCGAAATTGCACTCGTGGGTCTTCTCGAACTCTTCGCGCTGCGCCGGCGTCATCACGTTCAACACCAGATCGCGGCTCTGCTGCGGCGTCAGCGGCGTCTGGGTGATCGGTGAAATCTTGCCGTTGACCTTGATCGCCGGCGGCATGCCCGCGGTGATGAACAGGTCCGACGCCTTCTGGTGCGCCATCAGCTTGAGGAACGAGGTGAAGTCGATGGTGGTGGTGCTCATCGCGGTGTACTCCGAAGGTTTTCAGGAGCCGGCCAGCGGCCGGCACTACCACTATTCGAAAATCCGCTTGTCCTTGGCGTACTCGCGCGCTTGGTTGCGGGTGATCAGGCTGCGCTTGACCAGGTCCTGCAGATGCTGGTCCAGGGTCATCATGCCCAGCTGCTGGCCGGTCTGGATCGCCGAGTACATCTGCGCGACCTTGTCCTCGCGGATCAGGTTGCGGATGGCCGGGGTGCCGACCATGATTTCCCAGGCGGCCGTACGCCCACCACCCACCTTCTTCAGCAGCGCCTGCGAGATCACCGCGCGCAGCGACTCGGACAGCATCGAGCGCACCATCGGCTTTTCGCCGGCGGGGAACACGTCGATGATGCGGTCGATGGTCTTGGCGGCCGAGCTGGTGTGCAGCGTGCCGAACACCAGGTGGCCGGTTTCCGCAGCAGTCAGCGCCAGACGGATCGTTTCCAGATCGCGAAGTTCGCCGACCAGGATGATGTCCGGATCCTCACGCAGGGCCGAGCGCAGCGCTTCGTTGAAGCCGTGCGTGTCGCGGTGTACTTCGCGCTGATTGATCAGGCACTTCTGCGAGGTGTGCACGAATTCGATCGGATCCTCGACGGTGAGGATGTGGCCGTATTCGTTTTTGTTGATGTGATCGATCATCGCCGCCAGCGTGGTCGACTTGCCCGAACCGGTCGGGCCAGTGACCAGGATCAGGCCCTGCGGCTGATCGATCAACTCACGGAAGATCGGCGGGCAGGCCAGGTCTTCCAGCGTGAGCACTTCCGAGGGAATGGTACGGAACACCGCACCCGCGCCACGGTTCTGGTTGAAGGCGTTGACTCGGAAGCGCGCCAGCGAGGGAATCTCGAACGAGAAATCGACCTCGAGGAATTCTTCATAATCGCGGCGCTGCTTGTCCGACATGATGTCGTACACCAGCGCGTGGACCTGCTTGTGGTCCAAGGCCGGAATATTGATGCGACGGACATCGCCGTCGACGCGGATCATCGGCGGCAAGCCGGCCGACAGATGAAGATCCGACGCTTTGTTCTTTACAGAAAACGCCAACAGCTCGGCGATATCCATGCGCTGCTACTCCCCATGACTGCTGCGACTGGAAGGTTCTTTCCCCGGGCGGCAGTATAGAGCGAGATGTGCACAATACGCTCCAGCCCCTGATCCACCGGACCCGCCGTGACCACCCAGCCCCTCCCTGCCATCCTGACGAACCTGCACAACGCGGCGGTGGCCGCCGGACGGCCAGATCCGGTCCTGCTGGCGGTCTCCAAGACCCAGCCGGCCGAGGCCGTGCAGGCCTTGGCCGCGCAGGGCCAGCGGGCTTTCGGGGAGAACTACGTGCAGGAGGCGGTGGCCAAGATCGAGGCACTGGCACCGCTGGGCCTGGAGTGGCACCTGATCGGCCATCTGCAGTCCAACAAGGCCGAGCTGGCCGCCCGCCATTTCGACTGGGTGCAGAGCGTGGATCGGGCCAAGCTCGTCACCGCGCTGGCCGCGCACCGCCCGCCCGGCCAGCCGCCGCTGAACGTGCTGATCCAGGTCAACATCGATGACGAGGACAGCAAGCACGGTTGCGCCCCGGAGGACATCGACGCGCTCGCGGCCGCCATCTCCGCGGCGCCGCAGCTGCGCCTGCGCGGGCTGATGGCGATCCCGGCGCCCTGGCCGGACGCCGCGCGTCGCCAGGCCGCCTTCACCCGCATGGCCGCGCTGTTCGCCGCGCTGGCCGCAGCGCATCCGCAGGCGGATACGCTGTCGATGGGCATGAGCAGCGATTACCCTGAGGCCATCGCCCATGGCGCCACCATGGTCCGCATCGGCACCGCACTGTTTGGCGCACGCCCGCGACCGGTCTGAGCGCCCCGCCCGTTCCAAGGAGAGTTCATGAGCACGTCCCCCATCACCTTCATCGGCGGCGGCAACATGGCCCGCAGCCTGATCGCCGGCCTGGTCCGGCAGGGCGTGGCCCCGGCCAGCCTCCATGTCGCCGAGCCGGTCACTGAACTGCGTGAGCAGTTGACGGCTGAGTTCGGCGTCAAGACCTACGCCAGCGCGACCGAAGCCGCCGCGCAGGGCACGGTCTGGGTGCTGGCGGTAAAGCCGCAGGTGCTGCGCGATGTCTGCGCCTCGCTGACCGATATCGCCCAAGGCAAACAGCCGCTGGTGGTCTCCATCGCGGCCGGCATCACCAGCGGCCAGCTGGACCGCTGGCTGGGCGGTGGCCAGGCCGTGGTCCGTGCGATGCCCAATACGCCGGCTCTGCTCGGCGCCGGTGTGACCGGACTGTTCGCCACCGCCGGGGTGGGCGCCGCGCAGCGCGCGCAGGCCGATACCGTGCTGGCCAGTGCCGGGCGCACCGTGTGGATCGAGGACGAAGCGCGCATGGATGCCGTCACCGCGGTCTCCGGCAGTGGCCCGGCCTATGTGTTCCTGTTGGCCGAAGCGATGGAAGCGGCCGGCATTGCGCAGGGCCTGCCTGCCGAGGCCGCCCGCACGCTGGTGGTGCAAACGCTGCTCGGTGCCTCGCGGATGCTCGATGAATCCGGCGAAGCCCCGGCCGAACTGCGTCGCCGCGTGACCTCGCCGAACGGCACCACCCAGGCGGCGATCGAGAGCTTCCAGGCTGACGGTTTCGAGGCCATCGTGTCACGCGCGATCGACGCGGCGACCACGCGTGGGCAGGCATTGTCGGCAGCGAATGATTGACGGCCAGACGCAGCCACGCATGGCGTGGCGCTACCCCTACGTTTACGGGAGACATGCACATGAAGATCCTGCTTGTCGGTGCCAGCGGCACCTTGGGCCAGGCGGTCGCCAGCACGCTCGGTGTACACCATGAACTGATCCGCGCCGGCCGCCACGGTGGCGATGTGCAGGTTGATCTGACCGACGATGCCAGCGTGGACGCGCTGTTCGCCAAGGTGGGCAAGGTCGATGCCGTGATCGCTACCACCGGGCAGGTGCACTTCGGTCCACTGGCCCAGATGCGGCCGGCCGACTTCAACCTCGGCCTGCAGGACAAACTGCTCGGCCAGGTGCGGTTGAGCCTGGCCGCGCAGCATCACGTGAACATCGGCGGCTCGATCACGCTGACCAGCGGCATCATCAGCGCCCAGCCGATCCGCGATGGCGCCAACGCCACGGCATCCAATGCCGCACTGGAAGGCTTCGTGCGCGCCGCGGCCTGCGAGCTGCTGCCGCGCGGGCTGCGCATCAATGCCGTCAGCCCGAACGTGCTGGCCGAATCGATGGACGATTACGGTGCCTACTTCCCGGGCTTCGAAGCGGTGACAGCGCAGCGCGCGTCGCTGGCCTACCAGCGCAGCGTGGAAGGCATACAGAGCGGGCAGATCTTTACCGTCTGGTGAGGGCGAGCCGGCCAGCGGCCGGCACTACTCCCAGCGGCGGGGGCCGTCGCCTTGGTCGCCCAGCGCATCGCCGGGGTTGGTCAGGCGGCAGCGCTTCAACGACAGGCACCCGCAGCCGATGCAGTCGGTGAGCTGGTCGCGCAGCAGCAGCAACTGCTCGATGCGCTGGTCCAGCTCGCTGCGCCACAGCGCCGACATCTTCGCCCACTCGGCCTTGGTCGGCGTCTTGTTTTCCGGCAACGCGGCAAACGCGGTCGCGACTGCTTCCAGCGGCATCCCCACCCGCTGGGCGACTCGGATCACGGCCAGCCTTCGCAGCACATCGCGCGCGAAACGGCGCTGGTTGCCAGCAGTACGCAGGCTGCGGATCAGGCCCTTGCGCTCGTAGAAGTGCAACGCCGATACCGCCACACCGCTCCGCTTGGCCACGTCGCCTACACTCAGTTCCTGGGCGATCACTGCTTGACCTCAACCTTGGTTCAGGTGGCATCCTGCCCGCCGCTGCGCTGCACTGCAAGCCCGGCCTCCCCTTTGATGTCTGGAACCCGCATGTCCGTTGATGCTGCTCCGCCGCCCGCCGCCGTTCCGGTGGTCGATGCCCCGATCCCCTCGATCCTGTCGCCCGCTTATCGCGCCACCACGATCGGCATGGTCGCGCTGGTCTCACTGCATGCCTTCGAGGCGCTGGCCGTGGCCGCAGCGATGCCGACCGTCGCCCATGATCTGGACGGACTGCGCCTGTATGCCCTGGCATTCGGCGGCACCCTGGCCACCAGCGTGATCGGGATGACGCTGTCCGGGCGCTGGAGTGATCAGCGCGGCCCGGCCCGGCCGCTGTGGCTGGGTCTGGCCTGCTTCGTGGCCGGCCTGCTGGTGGCAGGCTTCGCCCAGCACATGCCGGTGCTGGTACTCGGCCGGTTGATGCAGGGCCTGGGTGCGGGCGCGATCTCGGTGGCGCTGTATGTGCTGGTCGGCCGATCCTTCCCCGAGCCGATGCGGCCGCGCGTGTTCGCCGCGTTCTCCGCCGGATGGGTGGTGCCCTCGTTGATCGGCCCCAGCATCAGCGGCCTGATCGTGCAGCACCTGGGCTGGCGTTGGGTGTTCCTGATCGTGCCGCTGCTGGCGATCCCGGCGGCGTTACTGCTGCGTCCCGCCCTGCGCCAGGTCGGCCTCGCGCCTGCAGGCAGCACCGGCCGCAACGTGGTGCCCTGGGCCGTAGGTGCCTCCCTGGGCGCGCTGGCGCTCTACATCGGCGGCCAGCAACAGGGATGGCAGGCGGTGGCCTGGCTGGCGCCCGCACTCGCGCTGCTCGCGCTGTGCAGCTGGACGCTGCTGCCGACCGGCACGTTGACGCTGCGCCGCGGCCTGCCCAGCGTGATCGCGCTGCGCGGCATCGCCGCATCGGCGTTCTTCGGTTGCGAAGCGTTCCTGCCCCTGCTGCTGCAGCGCGAGCGTGGTTTGACGCCGGTATGGGCCGGTGTGGCATTGAGCCTGGGCGCGCTGGGCTGGTTCTCCGGCTCGTGGCTGCAGGGCCACCAGCAGCGTGGCTGGTCCCGCCGCCAGTTGCTGCTGTCCGGCGCGCTGCTGATGTGCGCGGGGATCCTGGCCACCTCGCTGGCGATCCAGCCGGGCATCCCGTTGTGGTCGGCGATGGTGGGCTGGGTGCTGACCGGACTGGGCATGGGGTTGATCTATCCCAGCCTCTCGGTGCTGACACTGTCGCTGTCCGCACCGGAGCACCAGGGCGCCAACACCTCGGCTCTGCAACTCAGCGAAGCGCTGGGCGTGGCAACCACCCTGGCCATCTCCGGCTCGCTGTTCGCGCTGTTCCTGGAGGGCCGCGAGGTGCTGGGCTACCTGCTGACCTTCGCGATCATGCTGGTGCTGGCGCTGTTGAGCGTCGTCGTCGCGCGGCGCATCTGACGCGCAGCGGGCCACGCCCCTTACGGATGCGTGTCGCCGACCTCTTTCAGGTCCTCACGCAGGATGCGGCGGATCTCCAGCACGGCCTGCGGGGTTTCCTGCACGCTGTGCCCGGAGATGATCACCTTCTCCGACACCGCGCCATCCAGATGCGCGCTCCAGTACGGCACCAGGCCATCATCGGACTGAAGCAGCGGCACCTCCGGTTTGCGCTGGGCGATGATCGAGTGGTACTTCAGCCCCGGCGTGATCGGCAGCGCACCGGCCGCTTTCACGAACGGATCGCTGGCCTTGAGGTTGTCGATGCTGTTGGGGATCTGCAGCTTGGTCGTGCTGTTGGCCGATTCGGATTCCTGCAGGGTCACGAACACATCCTCGAACTTGCCCAGCAGGGTGATCGGCAGCCGCACCAGCCGGCCGATCAGGCGTCCCACCCGATTGCCCGCGATATCCGTGCCCTTGTGCGGGGCGGCGATGAAGATCGCCCGCTCCACGTTCGGCTCGGCGGTGAAATGCAGCAGCGGCCCCAGCTTGGTTTCCACCCGCTTCAGGCGCTCGCCCTTGAGGTCGTAGTTGGCCAGCAGATCGTTCCACAGCACATCACCGGAGGAGGTCACCAGCAGGCGCGCGAGCACACCGCCCATGCTGTGGCCGATGAACACCATGTCCTTGGAAGCCGGCGTGCTGCCGGTCGGGTCGAAGTGTTTGAGCGTGTTGTTGAAGGCCTGGTTGATCTCATAGCGGTTGAGCGCGATCGGGGCGTTGGTCGGGTAATACACCTGCCAGACCTGGAAATGCCGGCGCAGTTCGGGATCGCCCATGATCTCGTTGGCCACGTTCACCCACGCTTCCGGGCTGCTGCCCAGGCCGTGCAGCATGAAGATGATGCGGCGGTTGGGATCCCATGGCTGCATCAGGTACATATGCGGTGCGCCGATGCCCTCGCTCAGGCCGAACAGCGTGCGCAGCGACTGGGTGGCAAAGCCGGACTGCGCCAGCCACATCCCGTAGGCCGCGGTGAAGTTGCCGGCCAGCGGCACCTTCTCACCGTGCAGGTCCACGCTCTCGGTGGACTCGGGCGAGTACACATCGAACAACACCTGGGTGGTATCCAGCACCTGCTGCAGGGTGTCGCCCTTGAAGCGCAGCAGCGCGGTGGCATTGATCGCCGACATTTCGCTGTACTGCGGAATCTCGACCTTCTCGCCATCGGCGGGGGCCACCAGCTTGGGCGGGTCCATGATCACCACCAGCTCGGCACCGAAACCATCACGGCGATAGGTGCTGCGCAGGCCGGCGAAGCTCAGCGCCGAGGCGGACACCATCCGGGTCGGGATCGTCTGCATCCGCAGCTCGTCGAAATCGGAGGTCAGCGTCCAGCGCTCACCCGCCACGGCCGCGTTGTAATCCTCGCCTTCCAGCGCGCTCTCGCGGCTGCGTTTGAACACCACCGAGGCGGTCTGTTCGGCGGCGTAGTTGTAGTAATCGCGGACCTGGGTCTGGCGATCTTCGAAAGCGCGGTCGGAGGGGGTGCGGCCGCTGAAGAACAGGTACGCATAGGCATAGCGTGCCGCTTCCAGCCAGGCGTCGAGCGCCGCATCGGACATCGGTGTCTTTTCGCGGTCCTTGGGCTTGGGGGTCAGCGCCAGCGCCGTCTTCACCCACAGCTCGGACTGCGCGGACAGGCGCTGCTCTTCGGGCAGCACGTCGGTATGCCCCAGCGTCTTCTGGCAGGCGGCCACGTCCTTCTCGCACTGCGCCACGTCCATCCCGATCACGCTGAGCGTCTCCTGCGAGGCAGCACTGAGCTTGCCCGAGGTCAGCACGTCACCGCGCTTGTTGGCGAGGTAGTCGGTCGGCGCCACCTGCTTCATGGTGACCATCGCACAGCCGCTGGAGAGCAGCAGCGAGAGCACCACGGCCAGCATCGGCAACATGCGGTGCGGGAACAACTTCAATGCAGACATCATGGAACGCTTCCCTGCTCTGCCCCCGGGACGCCCCGGCGGATCACCTGTGAGAAATCATCGGTCTCGCTGCTGGCGCGTGCACGATCGGTAATGCGTCCGCGCGCCTTCAGCGTCTCGAACGGCACGCCCGGCGTGAGCACCCCCAGATCCCGCGCGTACTCGGCGAAATAGCCCGACGCCAGCAGCCGGTAATCCATCGGCAGGCCCGGCGCGATCTGCTTGGCCAGTTCGTACACGATGGTGGTGCAGTTGCTGGTCAGCGTGTTGTAGAACGCCGGCGCGGCATCGAGCTTGCGGGCCTCGCCCAGGTAGGACAGGAACAAGCCCTTGAGCTGCTCATGGGTCATGCCGTGCAGGCGGTACAGATACACGTCTTCGCCCCGCGCGTTGGTACGCGTGCGCACGATGTCGGATTCCTCCGAGGCAACCAGGGTCATTTCGAACTTGCGGAAAAATCCGCCGAGCGCCGAGAACGACTCGCCGCGCTCCTTGCGGATCTCCAGCGAGAACACCAGGTAGCGGCCATCGTCGAAGCCGAAGGAGATCAGCGTGTGCGCGATCGCCGGGCCCATCCAGTAGGACATGATCAGATCGGCGGAGCGCAGCTGGTCCAGGTTGTATTCGCGCCGTACCCAGCGCGCGTCGTAGTCGGTCTCGGTGCGCCAGGTAAAGTCGCGGACGTTGTCCAGGACCACCCGGGATCCATCGACCTCGACTACCTTCAGCCGCTGCGCGACATCATCGGCCCAGACACGGTCCTGCCGCGGGGTCAGCAACAGCCACCAGATGCCCGAGAGCACCAGCGCCACGCCATACAGCACGCCCGGCCAGCGCCCGGCGCGCGCACGCGCCACGCCCACCGCACCGGTGACGGCGAACACCACCCACAGGGCAACCAGCAGATACCGAAACCAGCCCGGACCCGGCAGCTGATAGGCGAGCACACCGGTGATCCACAGCGCCGCCAGCAGCATCAACAGCGCCAGCCCCCATCGTCCTGCCTTTTTCACGCATCGATCCGTCGTCTATCCGGGGCGCTAGTTAGCCATAACCCCCGTGTGCGCCGCATGTCGAGCCTGTTCAGCTTCGGGCGGCGTTCACCCGCCGGCAGGTGCCGGCTCTGGCCCTGCCCGGGCGACCGGCCGCATACTTCCAGCCCTCTGAGCGGCTACAGGACGCGCCATCCATGCAGGGTCTGACCACGGTAGGGGGTGTCCCCATCCAGCGGCATCATTTACTCCGGTGTCACTGCGGCGCCGTCGTCCTGCGCCTGCACCTGCCCGACGGCGTGGTCTCGCCCGGGCGCTGCGACTGCTCGATGTGCCGGCGGCGGGGCGCGATCGTCGCCTCGGTGAAGCTGGCCGATCTGGAGGTCGTACAGGGGCACGACGTGCTGCGCCTGTATCAGTTCAACACGCATGTAGCGCAGCACCACTTCTGCAGCGTGTGCGGCATCTATACCCACCACCAGCGCCGCTCATCGCCGGACGAATACGGCTACAACGTCGGCTGCCTAGACGGGATCAACCCGTTCGACATCGGTGAAGTACCGGTCAACGACGGGGTCAACCACCCCGCCGATGCCCAGCGCCCTTAACGACGGCCCGGGCCAATCTTCTGCCATGGGGCCATGCCCTTGCGCCCATGCAGCAGCGGGCGCTTGAGCGGCAGCCGGCGCGGCATCGGAATGCCCACTCCGGGTGCGGCGGTATCGTCCCGGCGCAGGGATTCGGCGCGCTCGCCGACCAGCAGGGCCGCCACTTCTTCCAGTCCGTTGCGCATCGCGCGTGCGGCCGTCTGCAGGGGATTCATGGCAGGTCTCCAAGTGCGGTGGGGACGATCTACGCTACTGGCCGGTAGGCATCGAAATCGTGAACGGAATGGGTCAACGAGATGAAAACGTCCTTCTCACCTCTTGCCAAAGATGTGAGACGCATTTGCGTTTGCGGACCCCCGTCTCGATAATCCCGGCCCATACCGCGTGCCTCCAGCCATCGCCAGAGAGCTTTCATGCAACGTGCCACCATCAAGGCCTGGTTTGTCATCCACAAGTGGACGAGCCTCGTCTGTACCTTGTTCCTGCTGCTGTTGTGCCTGACCGGCCTGCCGCTGGTGTTCGCCGAGGAGATCGCCCACCTCAGCGAGCCGGAGGTCGCCACAACCGCCGCCGACGCCACCCCGCGTGATCTGGACGCGCAGGTAAGCACCGCGCTGGCGCAGTATCCCGGCGATGTGCCGCTGTTCGTCGGCTGGGATCCGGATGCGCCCACCGTGTACGTCAACACCGGCGCCCGCGCGGACACGCCGCCGCCGCAGATGCACACCGCGCTGCTGCATGCGACCACCGGGGAGGTACTGCCGGCCGCGCAGTTCAACGAAGGCGTGATGTATTTCCTGTACCGGCTGCACACCGATCTGTTCCTCGGTCTGCCGGGCATGTTGTTCATGGGCGCGATGGGGCTGTTGTTCGCGGTCGCGATCATCTCCGGGCTGGTGCTGTACGGACCGTTCATGCGCAAGCAGCGCTTCGGCACGCTGCGCACCGGTCGCAACCGTCGGTTGGCCTGGCTGGACCTGCACAACGTACTTGGCATCGTCACCCTCGGCTGGGCACTGGTGGTGGGCATCACCGGCGCCATCAACACCATCGCCAAGCCGCTGGAACAGGCCTGGCAGAGCGAACAGCTCGGCGAGTTCGCCGCCCGCTATGCCGGCCAGCCGCGCCCGGCCACCCTGGCTTCGTTGCAGGCTGCCGTGGACACCGCCCGCGCCGCCGAGCCCGGCATGCGCCCGGCCTTTGTCAGCTTCCCCGGCACCGGCTACAGCGGTGACCATCACTACGGGGTGTTCATGCAGGGCAACACCGCGCTCACCGAGCGCCTGTATCGCCCGGTGCTGATCGATGCCAAGACCGGCGAACTCACTGCTCAGCCGCAGCTGCCCACCTACATGAGCGTGCTGCTGCTGAGCCAGCCGTTGCACTTCGGCGACTACGGCAAGCTGCCGCTGAAGATCCTGTGGGCCCTGCTGGATCTGCTCACCATCGTGGTGCTGATCAGTGGCCTGTACCTGTGGGTGAAGCGCGGCAGTACCGAGGCACGCGTCACCGAGATCGAGCGCGCCGCGAAGACCGGCGGTGCCGCATGAACGCGCCGGTGCAACCACCGCGCAGCCCGTTCATCGCCCCGGCGTGGATCGCACTGGCCAGCGTGGTCGGGCTGGTCAGCGCCCTGATCGGCGACGGCGTGTTCGACGTCATCTCGTGGCTGGTGTTCACCGCGCTGATCGCGCTGGTGGTGCGCGCGTGGGTGAAACGCACGCGTTGAGGCGGCGCGGACGCATCTGCACAGGATGCCGATGCCCGGATCGATAGCATGCAGCGCGAGATACACATCGCGCACAGGTGTTAACCCGATGAACCGATTGCCCGGCCCCCGCTTCCTCAATACCGTCCTCCTTGGCGGCAGCACCGGCGAGAAACTCGATGCTGCCGCGTCCGCCGGGTTCGCGCAGGTTGAGCTGTGGCGCGAAGATGTCGCGTCCTCATCGGCCGCCGACGTCCGCGCCGTGCTTGCGCGCACCGGCCTGCAACTCACCGATGTGCAGGTGCTGCTGGATTTCGATGGCGCCTCCACCGCCACGCGTGAGGCCAAGCGCGCAGAGGCGATGTCGTTGCTCGCACTGGCCAACGACGTGGGTGCAGGTGCCGTGCTGGTGCCCGCCTGTACGGCGACGGACTACGCACCCGAGCGCGTCACCGAGGACCTGCGCTGGCTGTGCGAGCGTGCTGCCGAGCAGGGGTTGCGGATCGCTTACGAAGGCATGGCGTGGAGCCGCCTGCATTCCACCCTGCCCTCGACGTGGCAGCAGATCGAGCAGGTCGGCGCACCGAACCTGGACATCGTGGTCGATGCCTTCCACCTGTTCGCTACCGGGCGTACCGCCGATGATCTTCGCGACGTTCCGGTGGAGCGCATTGCGCTGGCGCAGCTGTCGGATGTGCAGACCCAGCCGTTGCCTGGGCAGGTCACTGCACAGGCGCGGCATCACCGCTGCCTGCCGGGTGAAGGTATATGGCCGCTGGAGACGCTGATCGACGCGTTGGCGACGAGGGGCTATGCCGGCCCGATCGGGCTGGAGGTGTTCAACGATGCCCTGAAGTCGCGTGATCCGCATGCCGTGGCAGCCGAGGCCATGGCGGCGTTGAACGCTGTCCTGACGCGCTGACGCGCCCTGCCCGCTTTACCGCACAGGCGGTCCAGACACCTCAGTGGCCAGGTCCAGGAAATGCCGCAGCGCGGGCGCGGGCTCACTGGCCGGCGTGCACAGCTGCAACGCGAAGCGCGCCGCCTCGCCGGTGATCGGCCGGTAGACGATTTCGTCAGCACGAAAGCCGGCCATGCTGGCCGGCACGATTGCTACACCGGCTTCCACCGCCACCAGAGACAGCACGGCATGCATCCCGTGCGCCTCCTGCACCACCCGCGGGCTGAACCCGGCCTCCGCACAGAGATGGATCACCTGCGCATGGAAGCCCTGCCCCTCGCGCGCGGGCCAGAGCACGAACGGTTCGGCTGCCAGCGCTTCAACCGGAACGGTGACCTGCTGCGCCAGCGAATGGGCGCGGGGCAGTGCAATGGCCAAGCGGTCCTCATCGAAGTCCTGCAGCCGCATGTCCGCCGCATCCTGGATCGGGGGAATCAGCACCGCCACGTCGATGCGGCCATCGCGCAGCAGCGTGAGCTGCCCTGACGAGGTCGCTTCGATCAGCTCAAGCCGCACCTGCGGATGCTGCGCACGGAAGGCGCGGATCACCTGCGGCAACCGCCCGTACAGCGCGCTGCCCACATAGCCCAGCCTGACCAGGCCCGTACGCCCGGCGGCGGCATCACGGGTGGCGAGCATTGCGTGGTCGGCCTGCTGCAGGATCAGGCGCGCTTCGGCCAGCAGCGTCTGGCCCGCAACCGTCAGCCCAAGCGTGCGGTTGCCGCGCTGGATCAGCTCCGCCCCGATCTCCTCTTCCAGCTTGCGGATCGCCGCAGTCAGCGGCGGCTGCGACATATGCAGACGCGCGGCCGCACGGTGGAAGTGCAGCTCCTCGGCGACGGCGACGAACTGACGAAGCTGGCGAAGATCGACCATGGGGCGGTGCCGGAACGGGAAAACAGCCCCAAGGGTAGTACGCCGGGGCATGCGCAGGCGTCAGCGCGGCTCGATGGCAGCCTTGGCGATCTGCAGCCACTGCGCGGCGACCTGCTCCACACTGCCGGCGGACACCGCCTGCAGGTCGCGCGGATAGCGCACGCCCTGGGCCTCGGTCAGCCGCGTAGCATGGAACTGGCCGTTGCTCGCGCGCAGTATCCAGCCACCCTCGGTGCAGGCGCGCGAGGCCAGGAACACGACGCCGGGTGCTACCGCCTCCGGATACAGTTCATCCGGCTCGCCGTGCACGCCCCACATGCGGGTCTTGGCCACCGGCGAGACCGCATTGACCACGATGCCATGCGCCGCGCCCTCGGCCGCCAGCACGTTGACGATGCCGACCGCGGCCGACTTCGCCGCCGCGTAGGCCGCCAGCCCGTGCTGCACGTACTGCGGATACAGCGCGCGGTCGGAGGTGGTCAGCACGATGCGGCCATGCCCCTGCGCCTGCATCGCCGGCCAGGCCGCCTGGGCCAGCCAAAGCGGCGCCTTGGCCGCGACCGCCATCATGTGGTCGAAGCGATCCTCGTCCACGGCCTCGATCTTTTGATACTCGACCCAGCCTGCGTTGTGCAGGATCACGTCCAGGCGGCCATGCTGCTGCAGCAGCTCGGCGACCAGTGTGGCGGCCCCGGTGCGGGTAGCGATGCCCTGATGGCTGGCCTCGACGGAGAGGCCAGCCGCTCGCAGGCACGCGACTGCCTGATCGATCCGCTGCGGATCGCTGCCGGTGCCATCCAGCCCTGCCCCGATATCCTGCATCACTACGTGTGCGCCGCGCTGTGCGAGCAACTGGCTGTAGGCGAAGCCGAGGCCGCCGGCGGCGCCGGTGACCAGAGCTACCTGGCCAGCGAAAGAAAGTGTGTCGTTGATTGTCATGCAGACAGCATCCGCCCGCTGCGGCGCGGATGCCAATACCAACCACAGGAGGCTGCGATACGCGGGACGTATCGCGAGCGGGCAGCTTAGAGGTGCGTTGGTTCGACGATCACCGCCGTGCCGTAGCACAGCACTTCGGTCAGGCCTGTCATCACGTCGGTAGCGTCATAGCGCATTGCGATGATCGCGTTGGCACCGAGCATGCGCGCATGGTTGGACATGTCCCGGTAGGTCTCTTCGCGCGCCTGCTCGCACAGTTGCGTATAGATGGTGATGTTGCCGCCGAAGATGGTCTGCAGCCCGCCCAGGAAGTTGCCCACGATCGACCGAGAACGCACGGTGATGCCGCGCACTACGCCCAGGCTGCGCACCACGCGGAAGCCGGGCAGCTCCATCGCCGTGGTCACCATCGAATCGTCGAGCCGGGTTGCCGGGCCTGCGCGGCCACCGCTGTTGTAAGGATCCGCCATTGCTGCCTCTATCCGGGTTGGAAAACGGGTGGAACGGACGCGCAGTGCGCCCGCCGGTGATCATGGGGAATCCGGCGCCTGCGATACAGCGGTGGGCGTGCCGGTTTGCCGGGGCCGTGTCGGCCAACGCCACAACAGCCAGACCAAGGCTGCCAGCGTCAGCCACACCAACGCACAAAGGATGACTGCCGTCGCCCGAAGAAGAGGCTCGCCGTGAGTGGTCTGCGGCCAGAGCCGCCAGGTGTCCACGTAAGCGACACCGATACCAGCAAGCAGGATCGGCACACCGACAACCGTCCCCACGACACGTACCCAGAGAAGACGACGGAAGATCAGCAGGACACCAAGCACCACCCCGGTGAGCGCGAAGATCGGCATGGCAATGTAGAGGGTCAGAAACCCGGTGAAATCAGAGGCCATCGCAGGCAGCGGGAGAAACAACAGCGCAGCGGCTGCCCATCGCACTGACGCGGCTACTGAATCGCGGGCTGACTTACACATCGATCTTCCTTGCCGTGTAGCCGGTCTCCGGCGATGGCGGGCATCTTAGCCGAGGCGGTCATGCGCAGGTACTGCCAAGGCCCCTGTCCCCAGCAGGTGGCGTGCCGGTCAGATCCCGCCGAGCCGGACCACCTGATACACCGCCACATTCCGCTCGGCCAGTGCACGCACTACCTCGGGAATCAGCTGCATCGGCAGGTCCACTTCATAACCGTGGGGCCGCGCGTGCAGCAGCGAGTCGTCGAAATCAAAAGCCGGATGATCGTTGGCACGCTCGACAAGGAAGGCGGTGATGGCATCGCGCGCGATCCCTTCCCACTCGCCCACTTCGAAGTACACCCGGTACAGCGTGTCGCCGTAATCGTCGGGCGTGCCGTGCACGGATGCCACCGTTGAATCGGTCATCGCGTCCTCCTGTATTGGCGCAAGCGCCGTGGCCAGCCGAAACCATACACCTCGGCCGGTCCACAGCGCCTGCACACAGGCGCACTTGCGGGCAGCCCTCAGCGCCCCCGCGGATCCACCAGATCGCTCTTGCTCCGCGCGAACACCGGCGCCCCCACGTCCAGCTCCGCATCAACCACTGGCCGACCTGCCAGGAAGTCCGTGATACCCGCAGCGATGGCAGGGTTCCCAAGCCACAGCTCGTTGTCGTGGCTGGCCCCGCGCACCCGCAATGTGCGGCTGTCGCTGAACCCGGGCCGCAATGTCTCGGCATTGGCGGGCGGCGTGCGCCCATCCAATGTCCCACTGATGAACAGCACCGGCACCGTGCTGCGCAGCGGCCCGCGGAAAGCATCGCCAAGATCGACCAGCCCCAGCCCATCCCCAAGCGCCGGGAACGGGAAGTTCAGCGCATCGCCGAACAGACTCTGGCGTGACTGGGCGTCGACCAGTGCGCGGCGCTGCGGAGTCTGGCCGGAGGCCACATCCATCGCCAGCGGCATCGCGCCGTAGCTGCCGTGTTCACTGCGCAGCAGCAGGACCATCGCCGCCAGCAGGTCGTAGTCGCCGTGCTCGGCATCGCGCAGCATCAGCGGCAGCCACTGCTGGGTCATGCGGCGCCCGAGACAGGCACTGATCGCCAACTGCGCGTCGAACTCGCCGATCATCACCGGCTTGCCGCCGTGCATGACACTGTGGCCTTGGCGCGGCTGCTCGCGCAGGGCGGCCAGCACGCGCGTGGCCGAGCCGGTCAGATCGTTGAAGCCCGCCCCCTTTGCCAGCACGCTCAGCTCCGCCAGCAGCGCATCGGCCGACAGCGGCAGCTTCAACGTGTCGTCGGGGCCTTCCGTCCCCATCAGCACCACGCGGTCCAGACCGGCGCCGTGCAGGCGCACCGTGGCCAGCGCCAGATGGGTGCCGTAGCTCATGCCCCACAGGCTGATCTTCGGGACCTTCAACGCGCGCCGCAGGTCCTCCAGGTCGCCGGCACTCTCGGCGGTGGTGTAGGCCCCCAGGTCCACACCGGCTTCCCGCCAGTACGCCACGCAGCGGGCGGCGACGTCACGCAGCGCGGCGAGCGCCGCATCGTGCTGCAGTGGCTGTGCATCGTCGAACGTGTGCTCATGCGGGCACGACGGCGGCGGCTCGGACTCGCCCGCCCCGCGCTGATCGAGCAGCAGCACGTCGGCCTCGCGCCGGACCTGATCGAACACCGGCCAGCGCGGACCGCGCCCGGTGCCGATGCCCGAGCCACCCGGACCGCCGGCCAGATACACCACCGGGGCCACACGGCCATCGCCGCCGGTCGCCGGCAGGCGCACCACCCGCAGGCGCATGCGCGGCCCGTTGGGGTCGGCATGCCGCCTGGGCACCTCCAGATAGCCTGCCTCGGCGTCGATGGTGCCGTGCTTCTGCGTCTCGAACGCGTACGGGGTGAACACCAGCGGCGCCGACACGTCACGTGCCAGTACAGGCGAGGCGCCGACAAGGGCGAGACACAGTGCCGCCAGGCGCGTGATCCGCAGGCGTCGACCGGAAGAAGAAGGGAACAGGCAGGGCGAGACAGTGGACATGACGGACTCCGCGTAGGAGGAAGGGGAACCGGGCGCCGAGGGCTGGCGCATGCACTACGCCGCCAGCATCACCGCGCCCAAGGCAACCGGGGAGCGCCCGTCCGCCGAACAGCTCCAGGCGGGGGTCCAGTGACTCCGTGCAACCGATACGATGGCCCCATGCAGATCCCACGCACCCTGACCGCCCTCGCCGTCCTGCTCATCGCGGTCGCCGCGTGGCTGCTGTTGGTCGCGCCCCCACCGGGCGTGCGCTACTACGAAGCCCAGGAGATGGCACCTGTCACGTTGGGTGCTGATGGCGCACTCCCCACCGCTCCGCCAACGACACTGGCGTGGCAACCGGCCAACCAGCGCGAACTGGTGCAGTGGCGCGGCCCCTACTGGCTGCGCTGGCGCCTGCCTGTGCAGCCAGCACACCACGCAGCAGACCGTGCACTGCGCATCTCGGTGCGCGCCGCCAGCCAGCCCTTCTGGAACGGCCAGCCGTTGGCCGCCAATGGCACCGTCGGCCGCAATGCGGGCGAAGAGCAGCCGGGACAGGTGGACATCATCCGTGTGCTGCCGCCCCCGTCCTCCAGCGGCACCGACGCGCTGGTCCTGCTCGCCTCCAGCCACCATCAGTGGTTCAAGCTGCGGGGTGCGGATGCCTTCGTTGCCATCGGGCCAGCCGCCTCGATCTACGGCCACGGCATTGGACCGTGGCTGATCGCCGCGCTCGCGACCGGGGCACTCGGTGCGGCGTGCCTGTACTTCCTCGCCGCACAGCGCGGGCGGCCACGGGTGCCGGGTGCGCGCGTGCTGCTGGCGCTGGGTGTGGTCGGCCTTGCACTGCCCGTGGTTGAAGCATGGCGCCCGCTGGTGGGCTATGCCTACCCGTGGCACGGGCAACGTCTGCTCATGCTGCTCCTGCTGCACTTGGCTGCAGCGATCCTGTTGCCGGCCTATCTGGTGCGTCGCTTCGGCGTCGCCGTTCCGAAGACTGCACGCATGGTCTATCTCGCGACAGTGCTGGCGCTGGCCGCCTTCGTCCCCAGCTTCGATGGCCGCGGTGCTGCCCTCCTGCTGCTCAGCCTGCTGACTTCCGCCTACGTGCTGCTGCGCGCCTGTGGTGAGCCCGACGAGCGCTGGCCGATCCTGACGTTGGTCGTGGCAGGCGCGCTGGCCGTGCCTTTCGCCGGCGGCATCTTCCTGGACGGCCCCTACTTTCTGTTCCTGGCCGTGCTGATGGGCTTTCTGCTGATCCGCCACGCCGCCCAGCTGCGTACGCTGGACCACCACAACGCGCAGCTGCGCGAAGAGCGGGCCCGCCTCTCGCTGCAACTGCTGCAACGGGGCATCCAGCCGCATTGGCTGATGAACACCCTCACCGGTCTGCAGGAGTTGATCGAACAGGCACCGATGCGCGCGAGCCGCCTTGTGGAATCGCTGGCCGAACAGTTTGATCGCCTGCGCGAAAGTAGTACCCGCCCCAGCGTGCCGATCGAAGAAGAGCTGGCGCTGTGCCGCAACCACCTGGACATCGTCGGCCTTGCGCTGGATCGCCACATCGGTTTCGAGGTCGAGGGCGAGCTCAATGGCCTGTGGCTGCCGCCCGGCGTGCTGCATGCGCAGGTGGAGAATGCCCTCACTCATGCGGGGGCAATGGCGTGTGCCGGGCATCCGTTCCGCGTGCGCATTAAACGCGAGGGCGACCGTTGGATGCTGGAGCTGCGCAGCGCCCGCGGCACCGCCCCGCATCGCGGGCAAGGCACGGGCACCCGCTACATCGAGGCCAGCCTTGCAGCTACCTGCCCGGAGGGCTGGCGCTTTGAGCAGGGCCCCGATGGCAACGACTGGTACGGCCGCATGGAGCTGAAATGCGCATCCTGATCGTCGAGGACGAACTACTGGTTCGCCAGCGGCTGCTGCGGATGTGTACCGAACTGGCTGGCAGCCGCGCGCGATTCGATGCCGTGGCTGACTTGGACGCCGCCAGCGACCGACTGCAGCGCAGCGTGTATGACGGCCTGCTGCTGGATTTGAATCTGGGGGGCGAGGACGGCTTCGACTTGCTGAAACGTGCGGTCGCTGGTCGCTATCACTGCGTGGTCGTCTCCGCGCATCGGGAGCGGGCGCTGCAGGCGTTTGAGCATGGGGTGCTGGATTTTGTACCCAAGCCTTTCTCACGCGAACGGCTGGGGCAGGCGCTGGAGCGGCTGCTGGATATTGGCCGGTATCGGTCTGGCGCGGCGCGTTACTTGGGCATCTGGCATGCGCAGGGGACGGCGATGGTGGAACTCGCGGATGTGCTGTGGATTCGTGCTGATGGGGACTACAGCGAGGTGCGGATGCGCGATGGGCGCAGTGAGCTACATGACAAATCGCTGGCGAGTCTTACAGCCGTGCTACCCCCGGACTTTTTGCGTTGCCATCGGTCGTATCTGGTCAACCTGACGCATGTACGGACGTTGCATGCGGCTTCGGGGAGCCGTTACTGGTTGGTGTTGAATGATGGGGCTGAGGTGCCGGTGGGGCGCGCGTTCATTGAAAGTACTCGTGAAGCGACTTTTGTGAAGTGAAGCGCCTTAGAGGGAAGGTTTAATCGCTGTAATGCTGGGCGTTTTCTGGGATCTAGCGACACAGCGCTATAGAACAGGCCCTATGCCCGGCACCGCTTCGAACAATGATTAAGACGCCTAGGGACAGCAGGGCCCCGCTATCGCAGAGTAGGTCCCTACCATGCCAGAACCACTGCATCAACTAGTTCGAAGAATGGCGGCCAGCACCAAAATTCAACGGACGCTACGGCCTTGCCGTTGCGGTTTTTTATCTGAATGTCCTTACACGGCGCGACGTCTATAGTGACTAACAGCTGCACAGCCGCGCTTGCATGACGTGCAGCGGCGGCTGCGCAGTTGACCTACCTGTAGCCCGCCATCCCTCGCGACGCTTGAGGCATCTGGACGCTCCTGTGCTTTTCTGATCAGCGATTGGACTGCTTAGCCTACTCAGCCGAGCACATGGTCGTTGCATCCTTGTCAGGACTGCTTGCCTCATTGTCTTCCAGGCTTCAAACTAAGTTCGGTCTGTCGTTTAGTGGTAAGACACGCGCTTTTCTTCGGGCATCAGCCCGCCCTACATCGCGAGACGCCGGAGTCGAGCCCCGGCCGGACCAGCATCCATGACTTTCGCAATTTCCCGTACAATTTCTTTTCGCAAGCTTCAAGCGAGTATTGGCTCCTCTACATACCGCCTCAATACTATTTTCGTCGGCCTCGATTGTGTGGCGAAGGGGATGGGAGACGGCGGAAACATTGCGGTAACGTGGACTAAGCCGTCAGCAAAGAACGCCTCCTCAGTCGCGCAGCAATCGCGCTCGTTTGCATGCTCCGCCGCACTTGCCCTTAGCTTTGATGTGATTGACGCTTTCTTACGCGCATTTGCAAATGAAAAATGGCTTCGCTTTTCAGTCACCACGATTGAAATTGCAACCAAGTCTGTTACAAGGCCTGGCGGAATTGAGTACTCCGTTGCAGATCGTTTTAAAGCACTTCTTGAAGACCTAGAGATTGATGATGCCCTAGCGATAGCAACAGCTGAGCTCTTCTCAAAATGGCGGAATTCCGTAGTCCATCATGCTGATCGCAACAATCGACTCACCCCGGAAGCCAAGGGAAAACTGATTGATGCAAAGACTCACTTCCGACAGAAGTACTCGCATTTGGATATCGAACTGGCAATCCGGAACTTTGAGAGCAAGAGCGTGCCTGTCGCAAAAGAGGTCACCACGCTGATAGCGATTATGATGAACACCTGTCGCTTGATGGACGAGGCAGCGGTGCGCCGCGCCGCACCAGATAGTGAAAGTCTGGCTAAAGTCACGGAAGAGCTGCTCCGTGCTCGCCTCGGCTACGGAACAGATGGCTCGGAACATTGGAAGCATCTTGCAGCGTCGTGGAGAGGCGACGAGAAGGAGAAGCTAACGCTTCTTCGAAAGGTACTGCCATCGATTGGCTTGACGCCAACGACGAAGGCAATCTCCCCACCACTTCCTGACTCATTCTGCGCGAATCTTGCAACTCTCAGTCTCGATCAGTTGGCCGAGCGCTTTGATATTCATCGCAAGCATTGACGCTTCACCTCCTAAAGCTGTTCAACCCCAGCTCCTGGCATTCTTGACTCTACAGTTATCCATTTAATGGAGACCTGTTCGAGTAGATGCCATGATGCGGTTTATCTAGCCATTCGCCGACCAGTGAATTGGCTGAATGCATCTAAATGCAATTGCGCAACGATTGCCGAAACTGGCGAGGTCGGCTTCATCTGTCACATCCGCCTGGACGTGGCTGCCATGTACGCCAAGGCCTTTGCTGTGCTGCAAGGCGTCCGCGCTCCCGCCGCCGATTAACACCCGCCAGGGCATGGCAGCGGACCGGCCGGCGGTGTCCGTAACAACACCGGCAGCCAGGGCAGCGAAGCGAAAGCGCTGTGACTTGGCACCCCGGGGGAGGTAGAAAGTTGATGATTTCCCCCACCCGATACGTGCCCCCCGTTGCTTTTCTGCGCCGTCAGTTGAGAAAAACCATTTTTATACGCCCTGCTCGCTGTAGCTTCGGCATCTTCGCGCCGCCCTACCTTCCCGCAAGCTTGCCACACCATTCTCCACCGAACCCAAAAATATGATAAATCCGCTCTCAGTATGAGGCCGAGGCGCTGGTGGCTTTGCTCGCTCTCGCCGCACGGACGATGTACGTCCGGATGCTGACCATATCCCGACGAATCAAGGCGGTACAAATCTGTCTCTGCGGGGCGGGTAGCTTCATTACAGTCCGCCTAATCTGAACCCGGAAGCTGCGTATCCATAGCCACTCGTTCCGAAGCAAAGCGTCATAGTCACCCTCGTATCTTGCAGCCAGGGCAGTCAACAATTGGCGTGCGACAAGGCCGTCAGATATCAGAACTCTCGCAAGCCATTCCGGGTCGGCGTGCTGCAGCCAAGGCACTGATCGAGGAGCGAGATTTCCCACTCCAAACGCATGAATAGAAGAGTAGTCGTCGGACTCGATCTGCGCTACGTAAGTGGGAACCATAGACGCGGCACGAGCGAGTGCTGCATTGCTTGCGGTGCTAACAACCATCAAGGCGGCCCGCTTAAACTCTTCGCTCTCTCTTCGATGGTAGCCAAGGCTCCCATAGGACTCACTTACGCTATAGCGTGAGTCCGCCTCCTCTAATCCCACGCTGACGTCCTCACGCTGAAGATATTCCTCGAGCCACTGAAGTGTGCGCAGTCCGTCCACCAGCAGAACACCCCACTTCTCTAGAACTACTGAAATTCCAATAACATGTAGCAACTCGCCAAACTTAAGTATCCGGCCACTTTCCAGGTCGGCGATGAGTTCACGGCGGGCTGATTCGTACTGATTGCGGTTCATGCTAAACATGTCCCACATCTTGCGCCACGCTGGCGCAGCCGCGGCCCCCACCACAATGGGATCCAAAGCAAGAACAGAATTTATCTCGTCAACCTGAATCGCCCCAGAGGACCAAAGCATCGCAAGATGACCTGGCGGAACCACAGGCTCGTATGCACCGATACCGCGATAGCGCTTTTCTACAACATCAAGGTGCACATCTCGCTCGTCCCATTTCTCACGCTGCTTCACGTGGCGCTGAAAGTCCCTGCCCATCTTGGAGACTTCGCTGGCCGTGACGCTGCCGGCGCGGAATTCAGAGCCCACGCCGATGGAGAACAGGACCACTGATTCGAGTCCTTTGGGACTCGTCCCAAGGCGACCGTCTACTCGACTCACTAGCCTATCCGCATCTCCCATCAGTGCTTTGAAGCTCCGATAATTGACTTCCCCACCAGCCTGCAACACCTCGGCTACGCGCGCCGCATTCCTGCGCAAATACCCCTTGACCGATCCGTGGGGCAATTCATGCGCGACCGCCTCAATTACCCTCATCGGATCAGCCCTTATGTAAAGGCTCTTTCCTACGACCTTTTCTTTCCATCGTGTGTAGCGGCCACTTCCAACCTCAGCTTCATTTGCAAGCACAATTACCCGCAGTCCGTCTGTTTCAACGTACCCGTTGATCAATGAAAGCGCCCTATCCACTCCGAAGGTCGATCGCTCAAGGTCGTCAAAAACCACAACGCGATCTTTTGGATTTGCCGCCCAATTCCGGACTGCATCCACATCGGAATATTCTAGAACGTCGCCACCGAGCTGGGCGGACAAGAGCCTATTTCCCATTCTAAAAGCCGCGGTTCCGAGCACTTTTCCAATTTTTGAGTTTAGGGAAGGATACAGTTGAGAGAGGAATTGATCAGCGATCGCAGCTTCATCGTGGGCTCCGAAGAAACTTGCAGTGAGCGGCGGAAGCTGCCCTTGGTGGTTTTTTTGTCGATCAGAGAAATAGCGGCTGATGAACTCTGTTTTGCCGCTCCCCCAGTTGCCCGTAATGAGCACTGCGGAACCTTTATCTATCTTCTCCGCCAGGTAGGCGTCCAAGTATTCGGTTGCTTCCCCCAATGGAATGGGGTCCATTGCCAGTCCAGCTTTCATCTTTTTGCTTCCCTCTATGGTGCATTTCGATGATATTGATGATTGATCTAAGGCGTCCGTGAGCATCGTATACCGCCAAAGTAGCACTTGGCCTCAGCTCAATCTGACCCAGCGCCTACGGAAAGACGCGACAAGGATGGTAAGTCCCGAAAACCTTTTGACTCGATTAGACGGACAGAAAGCTCACCGCGACTGTTCGATAGCGTCAAAGCACTAAGTGACAACCTAGTCCGTAGTGCCCCATGTGGCGGCGTGCACCGAGGGAGGTAGTCACCGCGACGGCCGCACGGCGGAAAGTTGGAAGCATCGGCTTCGAGGATGGCACTGACTTGGGCGAACTGGCCGACGCCGTCGAGGCGGTGCCGGAAGGACTACAGCCGGACGGTGCTCGACTTGGCGGGTGAGCGACAAAGTAGGCACGAACCACGGCAGCGGTGCAGCAGGCAACGCACTGCTCACTCAGTTGGTGGCGCGCTTGGATCGCGTCGAGGTGGTCGGTAGCAGATCGCAGCGATCACCAGCATTAAACTGCCAACTGCGTTCAACGCGCGATGAAGATTGAAAGCACTAGGCCTACAGTTCGTCGTCTAGCGTCAAAACGAACGATTCCGACGAGAGTTTTTGCCCTTCGTAGAGGGAGTCAAGCGCATCATCGATTGCTTCGTTGAGGCGCTTGATCTGGTAGTCGCAGACCTGGCCAAGCGACGAGAACAGACCGCCACTGATGTAATAGGTCTCGAGCTTTAGTGCGATTCCAATGCGTGACACGGGAATGATGTCGTCAGGAGCGGCACCAGGCGGCACTATCGACAACTTGCGGGCATTCTGGTCGTTGTGCGCAATTACCTCGTGCCTCGCCCTGATCACGTCGTTATGGACGTCCCGCATCCATGCATGTTCGAACCTTCCCCACCGGCTTGGGAGTACCCCCAAGGCGGAGTTCACGAAGGGCTTTGCATAGGAAACAACAGAGGATGCGTACAGGTGATAGTAGAGTGGATGATCGAACCCATTCACGTGCTTGACCATGTATTCGCAAGCCTTTCGGCTGGCAAAGAAGTCAGACCGAGCCAAGGCGAGCTTGTACAGCCCCATCTTCACCTGCCGGCGAGTCATTTGCTTATTGGAGCTCATTTGACCTCCTGCACTCACTCTGCACTTACGAAAAAGCCGGCTCAAGGCCGGCTTCTACGTTAACCCTTATACATCAGGGTTTTATCTGGTGGGCGGTACAAGGTTCGAACTTGTGACCCTTGCCGTGTGAAGGCAATGCTCTACCGCTGAGCTAACCGCCCGATGCTGCTGAGCCGCTCATTATAGGGCGGCAAATTTCGACGTCAACGGTTTCACCGAAATTTCTTCACATCGTATGGGTGGGCTTGTCCGCGGTCAGGATGCCGGCCAGCAGCGTCTCGATCCGGTGGCGGACGGTCTCTCCTTCCGCGCCATCGGCCAGCTGCACGCCGATGCCGGCCGCGCGGTTGCCCTGCGCACCGGCCGGGGTCACCCAGATCACCTTGCCGGCCACCGGCAGGCGCTCGCTGGAGTCCGGCAGGGTGAGCAGCAGGAACACCTCGTCGCCCAGGAAGTAGCGCTTGGGCGTGGGCACGAAGATGCCGCCGTTCTTCACGAACGGCATGTAGGCGCTGTACAGCGCGGCCTTGTCCTTGACGGCAAGGGACAGGATGCCCTGTCGGGCGTTGGTGGCGCTCATGCTCTATTCCCCTTGGCGTGCCGTTCGTTGACCTTTCCCCAGGCCAGCAGCAGCTCCACCACCGCAAGATCGGCGCGCACCGTAGTGCGCAGCAGGTCGCGGGTGCGGTTGGCCGCATCGAACCAGGCGGCCAGCTTGTGCAATCGATCGGGATCGGTCAAGCCACCGCCGGTGGCCTGGGCCAGGGCGAGATCGGCGGCGTGGCGCAGGCGCAGGGCGGCGTTGTCGTCGGCAGTCCAGCGCTGGGCCAGTTCCACGGCGCCGGAGCGGCCGGCAACGAGGGCTTCCAGATCCGTGGCGACCTGGCGGCGCAGGGTCAGGCCGTCTTCGCGCAGCCACTGGTCGGCCAGGCCGGGGTGGCCGCGGGCGGCGTCCAGGGCTTCGCGGGCGCTGGCTTCGCTGTGGCCCAGGGTCTGCAGCCAGGCGAGCGCTTCCTCGCGCGGCGGCAGCTTGAACTCCAGGCGCTGGCAGCGGCTGCGGATGGTGGCCGGCAGCCGCGCGGGGTCGGCGCTGATCAGCCACAGGTAGCGGCCGGGCTGCGGCTCTTCCAGGGTTTTGAGCAGGGCGTTGCAGGCGGCGCGGTTGATGGCGTCGGCGGGATCGACGATCACCACCTGGGCCACGCCGTACTGCGGGGTCAGCGAGAGCTTCTGCGAGACCTCGCGGATCTGCTCGATCACGATCTCGGTGCGCAGCTTGTCGCCGGATTTGTTGGGGATGAACGAGATCCGCTGCAGGTCCGGGTGGGTGCCGGCGGCTAGCAGCTGGGCGCTGCGCTTGGCGGCGGCGGGCTCGCCCTGCCCCAGCACGTGCTCGGCCAGCCGCAGCGCGACGCCGAGCTTGCCAAGGCCGGCAGGCCCGCAGAACAGCAGGCCATGGCCGAGGCGACCGGCGTCCAGCGCGGCGACGGTCTGGTCATAGGCACGCTGCTGCCAGGGGGAAAAGGATTCAGCCACGTTCCGGCTCCTGTGCCAACCATGCCTCCACGGCCGCCACCACCGCGCGGGCGACGCCGGCCTGGTCCTGGCTGGCGTCGATCAGGCGGTAACGGGCGGGGTCTTCGCTGGCACGCTGGCGGAACACCGCGCGCACCCGCTGGAAGAAATCATCGTGCTCGCTTTCGATGCGGTCCGGCCACAGGTCGCGGCCGTTGGCGCGGGCACGACCGACGGCCACGTCCACATCCAGCAGCAGGGTCAGGCCGGGCAGCAGGCCGACGGCGCGGCGCTCCAGATCGGCGATCCACGCCGCATCCAGGCCGCGGCCACCGCCTTGGTAGGCGTAGCTGGAATCGGTGAAGCGGTCGCACAGCACATAGGCGCCGCGCTGCAGCGCCGGGGCGATCACCTGGCGCACGTGCTGGGCGCGGGCGGCGAACACCAGCAGCAGCTCGGCCTCGGCCGAGAGCGGCTCGGCGGCGATCTCCGCATCCGGCGTGAGCACCAGTGCGCGGATGCGCTCGGCCAGGGCGGTGCCGCCGGGCTCGCGGGTCAGCACCACCTCATGCCCACGCGCCTGCAGGGCCTCGCGGATCGCGTTGATGGCGGTGGTCTTGCCGGCACCCTCGCCCCCTTCCAGGCTGACGAAATGCGGGTGCCGGTGCAGCGCGGGACTCATTGGGGTGCGGCCTCGTTGGTGCGTTTGCTGCGCAGTTGCTGCAGGTAGCGGGCAACGGCGGCGTTGTGGTCGGTGTAGTTGGCCGAGAAGATGTGCGCGCCACTGCCGTCGCCCACGGCCACGAAGTACAGCGCATCGCCCTTGGCCGGCTGCGCGGCGGCATGCAGCGCATCACGCCCGGGCATGGCGATCGGGGTCGGGGTCAGGCCGGCGCGCGTGTACGTGTTGTACGGCGTATCGGTGGTGAGGTCGCGCTTGCGGATGTTGCCGTCGTAGCTGCTGCCGATGCCGTAGATCACGGTCGGGTCGGTCTGCAGGCGCATGCCGATCTTCAGGCGGCGCATGAACACCCCGGCGATCTGCGGGCGCTCGCTGGGCAGTGCGGTTTCCTTCTCGATGATCGAGGCGAGGATCAGCAGTTCATACGGCGAGTTCAGCGGCAGGTCGTCCACGCGGCTGTCCCACGCGGCGGTGAGTTCTTTTTTCATCGCGGCATGTGCGCGCTTGAGCACGTCGATGTCGCTGTCGCCACGCTGGTAGACGTAGGTCTCGGGCAGGAAGCGGCCTTCCGGGTGTTCGCCGGGGAAGCCGACCGCCTTCATCAGGGCGGCATCGTCCAGCTCATCGGTGGTGTGCACCAACGGATCGGCGCGCTTGAGCGCGGCGCGCAGCTGACGGATGTTCCAGCCTTCCACGATGGTGACGCGGTGCTGCAGGACGCGGCCCTGGCGCATACGGGTCAGCAGCTCGCGCGGGGTCAGCGCGGGATCGAGCGCGTATTCACCCACCTTGAGTTTGCCGGCCGCATCGAGCTGGCGTGCCAGCAGCTGCCACTGGGTGTCGCTGCCTTCGTCCACGCCGGCCTGGCGCAGCTTGCCGAGCACGGTGCTGAAGCCGTCGCCGGAGGCAATCACCACGCTCTCCGCGCTGGGGGTGACCGGTGCATCGGCAAAGGCGCCCTGGCGATGCCAGAACCAGGCCCCTGCGGCCGCAACCAGCAGGACCAGCACCAGCAACACGGCCAGTACGGCCAGACATCCCCGTTTCGCACCCGCCATGCTCACCTCGAATCCATTTCTTCGCCGTGCAGCATACCGCGCGGGTGCTGCACACCGCCAAACGGCTCAGGCATCGCTGCCCAGCGCACGCAGCAGGCCGCGGGCCTTGGCGCGGGTTTCGTCCAGTTCCTTGTCGGCCACCGAATCGACCACGATCCCGGCGCCGGTGCGGAAGCTGGCGGTGTCGCCGGCCACTTCGGCGGTGCGGATCAGGATGTTCAGGTCCAGATCGCCATCGCGGTTCAGCCAGCCGAACGCGCCGGTGTAGGCGCCACGCGCGGTCTGCTCCAGCTCGGCGATGATCTGCATGCAGCGCACTTTGGGGCACCCGGTGATGGTGCCGCCGGGGAAGGTCGCGGCGATCACCTGGCCGGGGCTGACGTCCGCACGCAGGCGGCCACGCACGTTGCTGACGATGTGGTGCACGTGGGCGTAGCTCTCCACGGTCATCAGCTCATCCACTTCCACGCTGCCCGGCGCGCAGATGCGGCCGAGGTCGTTGCGCTCCAGATCGATCAGCATCACGTGCTCGGCGCGTTCCTTGGGATGGCCGACCAGCTCCTGGATGCGCGCGGCATCGTCATCGCCGGCGAAGCGCGGGCGGGTGCCCGCGATGGGGCGGGTCTGCACATCATCGCCATGCACCGACACCAGCCGCTCGGGCGAGGAGCTGACCACCGCCCTGCCCTGCGCCATGAACAGCCCGGCAAACGGCGCCGGGTTAGCCACGCGCAGCTGCGCGTACAGCGCCTGCGGCGAGAGCGCCTCGGCGAACTGCGCGTTCCAGCGGCGCGACAGGTTCACCTGAAACACGTCGCCCGCGCGCAGGTAATCGATCACCTTGCCGACGCCGTCGGTGAAGCGCTGTGGCACGTCCTCGCCGATGGCGACCGGTGGCTGCCACGCTGGCAGCGGGGACAACGTCGAGGCTGCCGCGAGGTCATCCTGCAGGGTCTGCAGCAGCGCGGCCTGGCCGGTCTCGCACACGGCATGGAACTGGCCGAGCACGCGGTCGTGCAGTACCGCCGCCGGGCAGCGCAGCGCCAGCGCGGACGGCAGGCCATCGGCGCGCGCAGGCAAGGCCAGCACGTCTTCGATCTGGCCGGCCAGCTCGTAATCCAGCATCAGTGCCCAGCCGCCGCGGAACGGCAGTGTTGTCTCTTCGCGCGGCAGGCGCAGGGCGGCCCAGTGCGCATCCAGCAGGTCAAGGAAGCGGCCGTCGTGCGCAACACCGTCCGCATCGCGCACCACGCCGTCGGCGTGCAGTGCGAGGGATTGCCCATTGCCCATCAGCAGCAGATCCCAGCGCCCCTGCGCGGTGCCCGAGGCGGTGGACTCCATCAGCAGCGGGTAGCGCTGCGGGGCCAGGCGCTGCAGGGCCAGCAGGTCGGTGGTGGCGGGCAGCGGAAGCGTCTGGAACATGACAGGACACCGGAAGGGCGCGCAGCGTGCGCGGGGGCCAGATACACCAAGGCCGCCATGATGGCGGCCCGGGTGGGAGTACACGGAACGTGCGGTCAGACGCGCTTGAACACCAGCGTGCCGTTGGTGCCGCCGAAGCCGAAGCCGTTGGACATCACCACATCCACCTTGGCTTCGCGTGCGGTGTTGGGCACGTAATCCAGGTCGCAACCCTCGCCCGCTTCATGCAGGTTGATGGTCGGCGGAATGATGTTGTCGCGCAGCGCCAGCACCGAGAAGATCGCTTCCACGCCGCCGGCCGCGCCGAGCAGGTGGCCGGTCATCGACTTGGTGGAGCTGACCATCATCTTGTAGGCGTGGTCGCCGAAGGCGGTCTTCATGGCCATGGTTTCGCCCAGGTCGCCCAGCGGCGTGGAGGTGCCGTGCGCGTTGAGGTAACCGACCTGGTCCGGGGTCACGCCGGCGTCCTTCAACGCCATGGTCATGCAGCGTGCCGCGCCTTCGCCGTTCTCGCTCGGGGCGGTCATGTGGTACGCGTCCGAACTGGCGCCGAAACCGGCAAGCTCGGCATAGATGCGCGCGCCACGCGCCTTGGCGTGCTCGTACTCTTCCAGGATCAGGATGCCGGCACCGTCGCCGAGCACGAAGCCGTCGCGTTCTTTGTCCCACGGGCGCGAGGCTTCGGCCGGCGCATCGTTGCGGGTGCTCATCGCCTTCATCGCGCAGAAGCCGCCCAAGGCGGTCGGCGAAGAACCACGCTCGGCACCGCCGACCACCATCACGTCCGCGTCGCCGTACTGGATCATGCGCATCGCGGTGCCGATCGAGTGGTTCGAGGTGGCGCAGGCGGAGACCGCCGAGAACGACGGACCCTTCAGGCCGGTGATGATGCTCAGCTGGCCCGGGAGCATGTTGATGATGGTCTTGGGCACGTAGAAGGGCGAGATCTTCTTGCCCTCGTGGAAATCGATGGTCTGCTCTTCGATGCCCAGCAGGCCGCCGATGCCCGCGCCGACGATGGCGCCGATGCGCTCGGCGTTGCCATCGGTGATCTCCAGGCCCGAATCGTTCAAGGCCATGAAGGCGGCACCGAGGCCGTAATGAATGAACGGGTCCATCTTCTTGGCATCCTTGCCAGTGACCCGGAATTTGCCGAACTGTTCATTGTCGGCGGTGATGTCGAAGTCCCTGACCTCACCTGCGATCTTGGTGGTGAAACGGTCCAGGTAGGACTGCGAAACGTTGGTCAGCGGACCGATGCCGGAACGGCCTTCGGTGATGCCCTTCCAACTGCTGGCCATATCATTGCCCAATGGCGAGACCATGCCCATGCCGGTAACGACGACGCGACGCTTCATTGCAGATTCTCCTGACCCGGGTGTTGCGGGTATCACGCGGTATAACGCTCAAAAGCACAGGGCCGCAAGCGCGGCCCCATGGGTTTGCCGCACGCGGTCGCAGCGATCGCCACGGCCGCGCGCGAGCCGCCTGACATCAAGCCTTGACGTGGGCGTTGATGTAGTCGATCGCAGCCTGCACGGTGCTGATCTTTTCGGCTTCTTCGTCCGGGATTTCGCACTCGAACTCTTCTTCCAGCGCCATCACCAGTTCAACGGTGTCCAGCGAGTCAGCGCCCAGGTCATCGACGAACGATGCGCTGTTGGTGACTTCCTCTTCCTTGACGCCAAGCTGTTCGACGACGATTTTCTTGACGCGTTCTTCGATGGTGCTCATTGGATATCGCTCCAGATGGAGTAGTGGTTCAAAAATGACGCCATCCGGTGAGGGATGACCGTGGGATAGTGTAGTGGAAACCAGCGACACCTTGCATTGCAGCAAAACATCAGACAGATCAACCACTTGCGGCGCAATCCATGCGCCACATGCTTACGGCATGTACATGCCGCCGTTCACATGGAGGGTTTCGCCGGTGATGTAGCTGGCCGAAGGACCGGCCAGGAACGCCACCGCGTTGGCGATATCGGACGGCTCGCCGAGCCGCTCCAGGGCGATCGACTTGACCAGGCCGGTGCGCTGCTCTTCGGGCAGCGCCTTGGTCATGTCGGTATCGATGAAGCCCGGCGCGACCACGTTGACGGTGATCCCGCGCGAGCCGATTTCCTTGGCCAGCGACTTGGAGAAGGCAATGATGCCGGCCTTGGCCGCGGCGTAGTTGGCCTGGCCGGCATTGCCGGTCACGCCGATCACCGAGGCGATATTGATGATGCGGCCCTTGCGCGCCTTCATCATGCCGCGCATGACGGCCTTGGAGGTGCGGAAGACGCTGGTCAGGTTGGTGTCCAGGATCGCCTGCCAGTCTTCTTCCTTCATCCGCAGCAACAGGTTGTCGCGGGTGATGCCGGCGTTGTTGACCAGGATGCTGATGGCGCCGAATTCCTTGGCGATCCCGTCCAGCACGGCCTCCAACGCAGCGGCGTCAGTGACGTTCAGCGCGCGGCCGTGGCCACCCACGGCAGCCAGACGCTCGCCGATGGCGGCGGCACCGGCGTCGGTGGTGGCGGTGCCAATGACGGTCGCGCCCTGCGCGGCCAGTGCGTCGGCAATCGCGGCACCGATACCCCGGCTGGCGCCGGTGACCAGTGCGATTTCACCCTGAAGGGGCTTGCTCATCTCAGTTCCTCAAACGGGACCGGTCCGGCCGGTCTGGCGCGAAGCCATTCCAGCACGGGCGCGATCGGAAGACATCAGGCGGCCCAGGTCTCGCGGGCCGTCTCGAAATCGGCGGGCGTGGACAGTGTGCGCGCGTCCAGCGATTTGTCGATGCGCTTGATCAATCCGCTCAGCACCTTGCCCGGGCCGCATTCGGCCACGCGGGTGACGCCACGGGCGGCCAGCGCCTGCACGCAGCCGGTCCACTGCACGGGCAGGTACAGCTGCTGCACCAGCGCCTGGCGGATGGCGTCCACGCCGTCATGCACGCGCGCATCCACGTTCTGCACCACCGGCAGGGCCGGGGCGCGCCAGTCCAGGCCGGCCATGGTTTCGGCCAGGCGGTTGGCGGCTTCGCGCATCAGCGGGGTGTGCGAGGGCACGCTGACCGCCAGCTTGACGGCCTTGCGGACGCCCTTCTCGGCCAGCAGCGCCAGCGCACGGTCCACGGCGGCAGCGTCGCCACCGATGACGATCTGGCCCGGCGAGTTGTAGTTGGCGGGCACCACGACCTGGCTGCCAGCGGCCTGCTCGCAGACCTCCACGACCAGCGCGTCTTCGGCGCCGAGCACGGCGGCCATGGCACCCACGCCGGTCGGGGCGGCTTCCTGCATCAGCTGGCCGCGCAGACGCACCAGATGGGCGCCATCACGCAGGGTCAGCGCGCCGGCGGCCACCAGGGCGGTGTACTCGCCGAGGCTGTGACCGGCCAGAACGGCGGGCTGGGTGCCGCCAACGGCGTTCCAGGCGCGCCAGACGCCGATGCTGGCGGCCAGCAGGGCCGGCTGGGTGTATTCGGTGCGGTTGAGCATTTCCTCGGGACCGCCCTGCGACAGCGCCCACAGGTCCACACCGGCGCCATCGGAGGCTTCGGTGAAGGCCTCGCGGATCTGCGGGTGCAGCTCGGCCAGTTCGGCCAGCATGCCCAGCGACTGCGAGCCCTGGCCCGGGAACACGAATGCGAGATTGGTATCGGTCACGCGATCATCCGCCTGCAAAAATCGAACGGCGAATGATAAAGGGGAACGTCGCCCTTCGTCTGTACTGCCGCGTATGTGGGGCCTGTGCTCAGGTGAACAGCTGGAGGATGTCCAGGTCGCCATCGGTGAAGAAATCGAAGCAGATCGCGACGACCATCAGCACGCCCAGCGTGGTGGCGCCATGCACGATCAGGATCGAATGGGCCAGTGCGCGCGCGGAGCGGCCCATCTTCATGCTGGCGCGGGCCAGGCCCTGGAGGCGGCCGGTGACGTCATGGGCGTGGGCGATCACCGGCGCTTCCGCGCCGTCCATCGCCTCGGCCATGAGGGCCTGGAGCTGCTGCGGACGGTCTTCGTAGTACTTGGCCACGCCGTAGCCGAACATCAGCCAGTCGCGGGCCTGCGCCTGGGCCAGATCCATGACTTCGAGGGGGTCTTCCTCGAAGTCAATGAAGCCGATGGCGTTGCCATCCCAAGTGAGATTGCGCGGGAGCGGCTGGCCGAAATAAGCGCCCTTCTGGTGCGCCTGGGCAATGGCATTCATTGCGGCCGACACCAGGCGGTCGCGGCCGGCATCGTCGGCTTAGCGCAGGCAGGTATTGAACGAGGAGCCGTTGTCGCCCAGCACGAGCGCGGCGTGACCGCTGCCGATCACACTGGGGACGTTGACGCCCTGGGCCTGCAGTTCGGACAGGCGGCGGGCTTCGGTTTCGCGGGCGGCATCGCCACCCCGGTGCGGCGGTGGGCGCAGGGCGTCGAGCTGGAAGCGGCGGGCGATGAAGTTGAGCAGGCCGAGTGCGACCACCCGGCTTCCTTCGCCGTACTGCTTCAGCCAGGCGCGTTGGCCCTCGATGACGATGGGCTCAACCATGGCAGTTCTCCTGAAATGCATACGGCCCCGTAATGGGGCCGTAACGACAGCGTCACGTTGTCGTAACTGGCACTATCAATAGCGCAGCAGAGCAGAACCCCACGTGAAGCCGCCGCCGAAGGCTTCCAGCAGCAGCAGCTGGCCGCGCTCGACGCGACCGGAGCGGACCGCGTGGTCCAGCGCCATCGGCACCGAGGCCGAGGAAGTGTTGCCGTGCTTGTCGACCGTCACCACCACCTGGTCCATGGACATCTCCAGGCGCTTGGCGGTGGCTTCGATGATGCGCAGGTTGGCCTGGTGCGGGATCAGCCAATCCAGGTCGTCCTTGGTCAGCGCGTTGGCTTCCAGGGTTTCATCGACGACCGAGTCCAGCGCCTTGACGGCGTACTTGAACACGTCGTTGCCCTTCATCAGGATCGCGCCGCGGGCCGCCTCGCCCTCGCCGAAGCCGGCCGAGACGCCCACCGGGTTCCACAGCAGGTCTTTCTTGCTGCCATCCGAATGCAGGTGGGTGCTCAGGATGCCGGTCTCTTCGTCGGCCTTGAGCACGACGGCACCCGCGCCATCGCCGAACAGTACGCAGGTGGTGCGCTCGGTCCAGTCGACGATGCGGGTCAGCGTTTCCGCACCGATGACCAGCACGTAGCGTGCATCACCGGAACGAATGAATTTGTCGGCCACGCTCAACGCGAACACGAAACCCGAACAGGCCGCGTTGACGTCGAAGGCGGGGCAGCCGCTCGCACCGAGCTTGGCCTGGATCAGGCACGCGGTGGACGGGAAAATCAGGTCAGGCGTGGTGGTACCCACCACGATCATGTCGAGCTGCGAAGCGTCGATACCGGCCGCTTCAAGCGCACGTACCGCGGCGTGGTAGCCGAGGTCGCTGGTGGTCTCGTTCTCGGCCGCAATGTGCCGTTCACGGATACCAGTGCGCGATTGAATCCACTCATCGCTGGTGTCGACCATTTTCTCCAGATCCTGGTTGGTCAACACTTTTTCGGGCAAATAACTACCGGTGCCCGCGATCCTCGAGTAGATCCGCTTGCTCATTGCATGTCCTGTAGCACGATCACCAAACGTGGTGACCGGGAAGAATGGGGTAAAGGCCGCCGCCCGACCGGGCAGCGGCCTTCACAAATCAATCTTCTTCGACGGCCGAGTTCGACTTGGTCGTGATCACCTTCTTGCCGCGGTAGAAACCGTCAGCGGTGATGTGGTGACGCAGATGCACTTCACCGGTGGTCGGATCGGTGGACAGCTGCTTGGCGCTCAGGGCGTCATGCGCACGGCGCATACCGCGGCGGGACGGGGTGACACGGGATTTCTGCACAGCCATGGGATTGCTCCAAACTCGGTTCGTTTTGCTTCGTCGTATCGTCGCGCAGGACGCCAGCGCCCAGCACAGTTTTCGCTTTCGCCGCAGCCGCCGACGACAATCCGGCTGCTATTGTTTTTTCAGTGCCGCCAACGCCGCGAACGGATTGGCCTTGCTGATTTCTTCTTCGGTCGGTGCCCAGTCCTTGTCCACGGCCTCACCATCGGGAGACAGCGGCACGACGGGCACGGCCAGGACGAGTTCGTCCTCGACCAGTTCCAGCGGTCGCAGCATGCCGTCTTCCGGCACCAGCCACGGTTCCCAGCCTTCCGGCAGCGAGGACTCTTCCTCTTCGCTGCGGATCAGACCGAGCCGCTGAACCATCGAAACCGGCAACAGGAAACGCTGCAGGCTGCGCTGACAGATCAGCGGCAGCGCGGTGTCGATGGACAGTTCAACATAGGATACCTGCAGGATGTCGTCGTGCGCGAATTCCAGTGCATAGGTGCACGTTCCTTCGGTATCGGCGACAAGGCCCTGGAGGCGGGTCAATTCCGCTAGATCCACCTGGCCGTCGAAGCACCTGCGTGCTGCGACCATCCGCCAAGCATCCAGCATTTCGGGCACGTTTGCGGACATAAGCCGCTGAATGTTAAGGATCGTCCGGGCCGCTGTCAAATACCTGCGCAGTCAGGTTGCCGATTCCCGCCCGAAGGGCCCAGACTGCCGGCCTTCCGTGCCCGGTATTGTCGCATGACCCCACTGCTGCTTGCCTCTACTTCCCGCTACCGCCGCGAACTGCTGGAACGGCTCGGCCTGCCCTTGGCGACCGCCCGCCCCGAAGTGGATGAGACCCCGGCCCCCGGCGAGGCCCCACGGACCGTGGCCGTGCGGCTGGCGCGGGCCAAGGCCGAGGCCGTCGCCCGCCTGCACCCGGGCCAGTGGGTGATCGGCTCGGACCAGGTGGCGGAACTGAATGGGGCCCCGCTGGGCAAGCCGGGCACAGTCGAGGGCGCGCATGCGCAGCTGGCCGCGATGTCCGGGCAGGTGGTGGACTTCCACACGGCGGTGAGCCTGGTGCGCGACGGCGAGGTCCTGGAGACCTGCGATCTGACCCGCGTCCACTTCCGCGTGCTGGGACCAGAAGAGATCGAACGCTACGTGGCCGCCGAGCAGCCATTGGACTGCGCTGGCAGCTTCAAGTGCGAAGGGCTGGGCATCACGTTGTTCGAGGCGATCGAGAACCGCGACCCCACCGCGCTGATCGGGCTGCCGCTGATCGCGGTGAGCCAGCTGCTGCGGCAGGCCGGCTACACCCTGCCCTGAGCCTCAGCGTGCGGGAACGACGAAGGCCTGTTCCTGCCACTGCTCCACGCTGCCGTCCTTGCCGTGCAGCGTCATCCCGAGCCAATGGCGCCCCGGGGCCAGGTGGCGGGTATCCAGCGTGGCATCGAAGGCGACATTGGGGTGCTGGGGATCGGTGGAGATTTTCCACGCGCTGGTGATATCAAAGGCACGCCCGTAGGTGGCGTCACCCACCGGCTTGCCATCGATCAGCAGCTCGACCCGCTCGATGCCCACGCCGTCCTTGAAGGCCCAGCCATGCACATCGAGGGTATCGCCCACGGTTGCCCCGGACTGCGGCGCATCCAACCACGCCATCGCCGGCGTCACGCATGGGCCATCGACACGTTCGGCCGGCAGCCTGAACAACAGGAAGCGCTGGTAGCCATGATCGTTGCTCACCACCCGCGGCGGCGGCAGCGGCCCGACCTGCTCGCAGATCGCGTGATAGCGCGCCAGCAGATCGCGATAGCGCTGATCGCTGGGCGCAAGCACCAGCAGCATCGGCGCATCGCGTTTGCCATCGTGCAGCAGATGCCACAGACCCAGCTGTGCACTGCGGCCATGTTTGTCATTCAAGGGATGCGGCAGCACCTCGATCGACGCATCGCCCAACTGGAAGCCCAGCTCCGCGCCTACCTTGAAATTTCCGGCGAGCACGCGCGTGCCGGGCGGCAGGGTCTTCAGTTCGTCACGCACGGCGCGGGCCAACGGCTGCCAGCCGGCAAAGTTGCGTGGGTAGTATTTGTAGCCGGCCAACTGCTCGCGCGCCATCGGCGTGGAGGCCATCAGGTAGTACCCGAAGGCCAGCGCCAGACCGGTACCGGCCAACCACCAACCGGTGCGGCGCAGCCAGCGCGGCCATCCGTTGAGCACCACCGGCACCGCGATCAGCAGTGCGAGATACCCCGGCAGCGGCCAATGGAAACTGATGCGCTCCACGTCGGTGAAGAAGCCCAGCGCGAAGATCGACAGGGTCGACACGGCACCGATCAGGCCAAAGTAGCGCCACTGCGCACGCGCACCGCCACCGGAGCGGGTGCCGGCCAGCGCCACCTTCCACATCGCGATGCAGAGGATGGGGGTGACCAGCATCGGCTGGATCACCAGGAACCACAGCCCGCTCCATTCGAACGCCCACGGATGGCGCTCGACCACCTGGAATTTCAGCCCCGCATCATGGTTGTCGGCATTCCACGACAACAGCGGCAACCATGCCACCACGCCTACGGCCAGGGCGACCCACACGCGCGGATCGCGCAGCATGCGCCGGCCCTGCGGCAACACCAGCAGTGCGATGAAGCCGACCACGATGACGCCGATGAAGCGGTAATGGCTGAGCGCACCGATCGACAGACCGGCGGCCAGTTTCACCGCCGCCGCCGCATCCACATTGCGCAGCAGGCGCGCACCGGCATCCAGGCAGAGCACCGCCGCCAGGGCCATCGGTACATCCGGCACAGCCAGCATGCCCAGGGTGGCCGACAGCGGCATCAGCAAGGTCAGGCTGCCCGCCTGCCACCCCGCCACCGCGCCGAACCAGCGCGTGGCAATGCGTGAGACCAGCCAGGGCAGCCAGGCACCGATCGCCAGGAACGGCAGGCGCAGCCCAAGCACGTGATTGCCACCAATCTCCACGCCCAGGCGTGCCAGCCAGGCCGTCAGCCCGGGCAGATCGGAATAGGCGGCCGCCAGGTGCTGGCCTTCCTGCCAGTAAAACGCTTCGTCCACGAACAAGGGCAGACGAGCGGCCACCACCAATTTGACGGCGGTGACCAGCGTCCACAACAACAGGAATATGGTGCGTGCGCGTTGTTCGCCCTGCATTGCTCTATAGAATCAGTGGAATCATCGAATCGAGACGGACATGGATCATTCGCCCCCCGTGCCAGCCATGCTAACCGATGTACTGCGACAGTCCCTTCGCGCCGCCCAGGATCAGGTCAACGGGCTGGTGCTGGGCAAGGCACAGGAGGTGCGGCTGGCCTTCGTGGCGCTGCTCTCCGGCGGCCACCTGCTGATCGAAGATCTGCCCGGCCTGGGCAAGACCACCCTCGCCCACGCCATGGCCTCCAGCCTCGGGCTGGGCTTCCAGCGCGTGCAGTTCACCTCCGATCTGCTGCCGGCCGATGTGCTCGGCGTCTCGGTCTACGATGCGGGCAGCCGCCAGTTCCAGTTCCATCCCGGCCCGGTCTTCACCCACGTGCTGCTGGCCGATGAGATCAACCGCGCGCCGCCGCGCACCCAGAGCGCGCTGCTGGAAGCGATGGCCGAACAGCAGGTCACCCTCGATGGCGTGACCCATCCGCTGCCCGATCCGTTCTTCGTCATCGCCACCCAGAACCCGGTGGACCTCTCCGGCACGTTCCCGCTGCCGGACTCGCAGCTGGACCGCTTCCTGCTGCGGCTGGCGCTGGGCTATCCCAATCCGGAATCGGAACGCGAGCTGTTGCGCGGCACCGATCGTCGCCACCTGATCGCACAGGCCACCGCGCGATTGAGCGAGGTGGAGGTACGCACGCTGCGCCAGGCCGTCGGCCAGGTGCATGCCAGCGAAGCTTTGATCACCTACGTGCAGGCACTGCTGGCCCGCAGCCGCCAGCATGCCGGCGTGCGCGTGGGCCTCTCGCCACGCGCCGGGCTGGCCCTGCTGCGCGCGGCGAAGGCGCATGCCCTGCTGCTGGGCCGCGCGCATGTGGTGCCCGAAGACGTGCAGACCCTGTTCGTCGCGGTGGCCGGGCATCGCCTGGTGCCGGAGGCCGAAGCCTCCAACGGCCCGGCGCTGGCGCGCGCCATCCTCCAGACCGTGCAGGTCGACTGAGATGCGCCGCGGCTGGGGAGCCCGCTGGCAGCAACTGCAACACCTGGCGCGACCACGCCACCCCGAGCAGCTGCCGCGCCGGTTCGATCGGCGCCGCATCTATGTGCTGCCCACGCGCTTTGGCTTGTTCATCGCGGTACTGCTGTCGGCCATGCTGCTGGGCGCACTGAACTACAACAACAACCCTGCCCTGTTGCTGGCGCTGCTGCTGGCCACGGTGAGCATTGCCAGTGCGATCAGCGCGCATCTGCAGCTCTCCGCGCTGCAGGTGGACGCGGTGTCCGCCGAGCCGGTGATCGCCGGTGCTCCCCTGCGCCTGCGCATCAGCCTTTCGCGCAACGACACCCGCCCCCGTCGTGGGCTGCAGGTGGAACACGGTGGCGTGGCGGCATTCGGCCACCTGGTGGACAGCGATCAGACCGAAGTGGATCTGGACCTGCCCACGCACCAGCGCGGCTGGTTCGATCTGGAGCGGATCCGCATCGCCACCACGCAACCACTCGGGCTGGTGCGCGCCTGGTCATGGGTGTGGCCGGAAACCCCATTGCTGGTCTATTCCGCACCGGAACCCCACGCACCGGCACTGCCGGAAAGTGGCGGCGACCCGCTGCATACCCGCGTGCATGCCAGTGGCGATGAGCTGCATCAGCTGCGCCCGTATCGCGCCGGCGACCCCACCCGCAGCATCGCGTGGAAGCACTCGGCGCGGCGCGACACGCTGCTGGTGCGCGAGTATGAGAAACCGGTCGGCGTGGAGATCGTGCTGGACTGGCGCCAGCTGTCACCGTTGCCGACCGAAGCCCGCATCGCGCGGTTGGCACACTGGGTGGATCTGGCCGAACGCGAGGGACGCCGCTACACACTGACCCTGCCCGGGCAACCCGTGCTCGGCCCCGGTAATGGCAGCGCCCACCACCATCTCTGCCAACGCGCGCTGGCGCTGATGCCGCATGACTGACCAACCCGCCTCCGCACTGGGCACCGGTGCCCGCTACTGGACCTTGGCCAGCGCCGCGCTGTGCCTGTTGCCATTGCTGCTGCAGCTGCCGACCCTGCTGGCCGCCGTGATCGCCGGCGTGGCGGTGCTGACCGCACTGGCCTCGCGCCAGCGCCTGTTGCCCGGTGTACTGCGCCTGCTGCTGGTGCTCGCGATGTTGGCCGCCATCTATTGGCAGATGGGGCCGCGGCCCGGCCGTGACACCGGCTGCGCGCTGCTCGCGGCAATGCTCGCCCTCAAGTCCAGCGAGCTGCGCAGCCTGCGCGATGCACGCAGCCTGGTCGGCTTTGCGCTGTTCGCCCCGTTCGCCGCCTTCCTGCTCGACCAGGGGCCGACGACGATGGCGCTGGCGGTGCTCGCCGGCGTGGTCGCACTGCTTGCCCTGCAACGGCTGGCGCACCTGGAGGGCCAGGCACCACCGGCACCACTCAAGCGCCACCTGCGCGGTATCGGCCGCCTGGTGCTGCTCGGAGTGCCGCTGGCCTTGGCCGGCTTCTGGCTGTTCCCGCGGTTGAGCGAACCGCTGTGGGGCATCCCCGACCGCGCGGTCGGCAACCCGGGGCTGTCGGACACCATGGAACCCGGCCAATGGCTGGACCTGATGGCCGATGACACCCCCGCGCTGCGCGTGCAGTTCTTCGGCGCGATTCCGGAACCGCAGCAGCGCTACTGGCGCGGGCCGGTGCTCAACCTGTTCGACGGCAAGCGCTGGGAGCAGGACAAGCATCTGATCGAGCGCGCGCCGGCGGCGGTCACCCATGCCGCCACGCAGTGGGAATACCAGATCGACTACGAACCCACGGACCGCCGCCAGCTGGTCGCGCTGGACCTGCCCTTGCAGGCACCGCCCGGCAGCGATCTGGATGCCAACCACAGCCTGCGCAGCCACGCGTCCCTGAGCGCACTCACCCGCTGGCGGCTGACCTCCGCACCCGCCGTGGCCTACACCGAGGCATTGACGCCCTACGAGCGGCGCCTGGCGCTGCAGTTGCCGGACGGCTTGAATCCGCGAACCGCCGTGCTGGCCCGGCAGTGGCGACAGGACGCCGGCAGCAACGATGCCGCGATCGTGCAGCGCGCGCTCGATTGGGTGCGCGCGCGCTTCGTCTACACCCTGGACACGCCCGAGCCCGGGCGCGACGGCGTGGACGAATTCCTGTTCGATCAGCAGGCCGGTTTCTGCCAGCACTTCAGCTCCTCGTTCGTGGTGCTGATGCGCAACGCCGGCATTCCGGCGCGGGTCGTGACCGGCTTTGCCGGTGGCATCCGCAACCCCTATGGCGATTACTGGGTGCTGCGCCGGATGGACGCCCACGCCTGGGCCGAGGTCTGGCTGCCCGGGCGCGGCTGGGTGCGGGTCGACCCGACCGCCGCCGTCGCCCCGGAACGCATCTACGACACGCTTGAAGACCGGCTGGCAGCCAGCGCTGACACAACCTTCGGCAGCCGGTGGCTGCAGATCGGGCAGATAGGCGATTGGCTGCGCCGGGGCTGGAACGACCTGATCCTGTCCTTCGATGCCAACCGCCAGCAGCAGCTTCTTAAACCGTTTGGTTTCGAGCGACTGGATCCGAGCCAACTGGTCGGCATTTTCATCGTCTTCGCACTGGCCGCGCTAGGCTGGATGGCATGGCTGCTGGCCCGGGGCGAACGCGAGCGCGACCCACTGCTGCGGGCCTGGCACCGGCTCGGACGCCGGTATGCCCGCCATGGCTTGTCCCGTGCTGGCGCCGAACCCGCCAGCGCATGGGCCCGCCGGGTACATCAGCACCGCCCCGACCCAGCGTTGTTGTCGCTCAGCGAGCGTTTCGTCCAGGCGCGCTACGCTGGCGCTGACGTCGACCTCACTTCATTATTGCGCGACCTGCGCAGGCATCGCCCGACCTCCGGAGCATCCCCATGAAGATTCAAATCCTGCTTCCCCTTGCTGCCTCTCTGGCACTGGCTGCCTGCGCCACCGCGCCCAAGCCGCTGCAGGGGCAGTTCAGTATGGTCAGCCCGCGCGACGCGGTTCCCACCCAGCAGGTGGGCACGCCAGTGCGTTGGGGTGGTCGCATCATCGAAACCAATCCGGGCCAGGGCCAGACCTGCTTCCAGATGATCTCGCGCCCGCTCAACGGCAGTGGCCGCCCGAGCACCACCTCGGCCGACGCCAGTGACGGCCGCTTCATCGCCTGCCGCGCTGGCTTCTACGATCCGGCGGTGTTCGAGCCGGGCCGCGACGTGACCTTCATCGGCAAGATCGGTGGCTACGAAAACACCCGTATCGGCGAGTACGACTACCGCCTGCCGAAGCTGGACGCCGATGTCATCTACCTGTGGCCGGAACAGCGCCAGGTGGATGTGGTGCCCGCCTACCCGTATGGCCCGTGGGGCCCGGGCTGGGGTCCGGGTTGGGGCTACCGCGGCTGGGGCTGGTGGTAACACGCTGACGCAGAAACGCCGCCCTCGGGCGGCGTTTTTGTTTGCGCCTGGCCGCCTCAGCCGTTCGGCGTGCCGAAGTGGCCCAGCGGCGCACCGGCCAGCAGATGCAGGTGGATATGGAACACGGTCTGCCCGGCATGCTCACGGCAGTTCATGACGATGCGGTAGCCGTCCTGTGCGAAGCCTTCGCGGCGCGCGTACTCCGCGGCGGCCATCGCCAGCTTGCCGATCAGGTGTGCCTGCTCCGGCCGCACATCATCGAGGGTGGGAATCGCTTCGTGCTTGGGAATGAACAGCACGTGCACCGGCGCCTGCGGGGCGATGTCCTTGAAGCCGAGCACCTCCTCGTCTTCGTAGACGATGGTGGCGGGAATTTCGCGGCGGATGATCTTGCCGAACAGGGTGTCGTGGCTCATGAGGGCACCTCGTGGAACAGGGCCTTGGAGAGTAGCGCGGATGCGCCCCCGGTTTCGATCATCGCCACGCGGTGCGCGGCGTCATTCCTGCACTTCGGTACGCGTGCCGAAGGCGTGCGACAGCGTGCCGCGATCCACGTATTCCAGTTCGCCACCCAGCGGCAGACCCTGCGCGAGGCGGCTGGGCCGCACCTTGTAGCTGCGCGCCATCTGCGCCAGGTAATGTGCGGTCGCTTCGCCTTCCACGGTGGCACTGGTGGCAATGATCAACTCGTTGACCTCACCCTGCTTCAGCCGCGCCTCCAGCTGATCCAGGCCCAGCTCGCGCGGGCCAATGCCGTCCAGTGGCGACAGCCGCCCCTGCAGCACGAAGTACACCCCGCGGAAGCTGGTGGCCGTCTCGATCGCCAGGCGATCGGCCGGTGATTCCACCGCACACAACTGCTGACGCTCGCGGCTGCCGTTGGCGCAGACCGCACAGATCTCGGTCTCGCTGAAATCCCGGCACTGTTCGCAATGCCCGATCCGCTCGATCGCCTTGGCCATCACCTCGGCCAACTTCTGGCCGCCCTCGCGCTCGCGCTCGAGCACGTGGTACGCCATGCGCTGGGCGGTCTTCTGGCCCACGCCCGGCAACACGCGGAAGGCCTCGATCAATTGTTCGAGCAGGGGCAGGCTCATGGCGGATCGCTCATCTCAGAAACAAGCGCGCGAAGCCCGGAGGCTTCGCGGCGCGGTCACCACGGTCGCGCCAGGCAGACACCCGGCGCAGGCGGTGGCTCAGAACGGCAGCTTCATGCCCGGGGGCAGCTGCATGCCGGCGGTCGCCGAACCCATGCGGTTCTTCGACTCGGCGTCGATCTTGTTGGAGGCGTCGTTGAACGCAGCGGCCACCAGATCTTCGGTCATTTCCGCATCGGACAGCACCGACGGATCGATGCGTACCTTGCGGCATTCCTTGGTGCCGGTCAGGGTCACGCTGACCATGCCGCCGCCGGCGCTGCCGGTCACTTCCAGCTTGGCGAGGTCTTCCTGGGCCTTCTGCAGGTTTTCCTGCATCTTCTGGGCCTGCTGCATCAGTTGGGCGATATTGCCGCGCATGGGTTTTTACTCTTCAAAAGGACGAATGGAATCGGCGACGACCCGGGCACCGTGTTGCTGGACCAGCAACTGCACCGAGGGATCGGCCATGAAAGCGGCTTCCGCCGCCGTTTGGCGTTCGCCACGCTGACGGTCAGCGCGCTGATGCAGGGTCTCGGCACCGGCTGCACCGGTATCGATCACCAGCCGCGGGGCCCGCCCCAAGGGGCCGGTCAACGCCGCGATCAGCGCCGCCTGCGAGCGGTCCGAACTCAGATACTCAAATCCGGGCGAAATCGCCAGTTTCAAGACGCCGTGCTGGTAGCTGATGAACGCTGAGTGCGCGGCCAGCTGCTTGGACGGGCCATTGAGCTGGCTGCCGGCCACCAGTTCCAGCCACGCATCGGCGGTCAGGTCGCCCTGTGCCTCCGAGGGCGCGGTCTCCGGCGCCGAGGGGGCGATGGCGATGCCCTGCGGACGGGCCACCGGGGCGGGCGCTTGCGGGACTGGTGCCGGAGCAGCCGGTGCCACGGCGCGCTCGGGCGGCGCTTCCCATGGGGCGACCATGGCCGCATCCGGTGTGGCCATTTCGGCCGCCAGCGCTTCGTCGCGATCGGCGGCATCGCTTTCACGGTGCCACGGCGGCAGATCGTCGTCGGCAGCGGGCGCTGCGACGGTGGGCTTGGACGGCTTGACCGGCTCGGCGGCTGTCGGGGCCGGCGCAGGTTGTTCCGGTGCTGGCGGTGCGGGCTCAGGCGCCGCGAAGACCGGAGCAACCACGGGTGCCACCGGGGCCGGCTGAGCGACGGGAGCGCTCGCCTTGGCTGGCGTCACGGCCGAAACAGCAGCCGCGGTCACTGCCGCAGCGGCCATGCCGGTGCCTTGGCCGCTGGCTTGCCCCCCCCTGTTCACGTCGGTCCCGGTGCCCGGATCGCGGGGCACGGGCGGTACCGCGGCGGCGGGACGGAACGCCAGCATGCGCAGCACGGCCATCTCGAACCCGGCGCGCGGGCTCGGGGCCAGGTGCAGGTCACGGCGCCCCCCCAGGGCCATCTGATACCAGAGCTGGACCACTTCCGGGCGCAGGCGCTGGGCGAAGGCCTCGGCATCGATGCCCTCGCCCGCCGTTGCAGCGCCCGGCACCAGCTGCTGCACCTGGATCCGGTGCAGGGCTTCGGCCAGGGCATCGAGCACCCCGCTCCAGTCCGGCGAGAACTCGGCCAGCAGCGCCACGGTCTGCAGCAGGCGCGGGCCATCGCCATCGGCCAGCGCATCCAGCATCGCCGCGACCTGGGTGCGGTCGACCGTGCCCAGCATCGCGCGCACCACATCCTCGCGCAGCGCGCCGCCGGCATAGGCGATCGCCTGATCCAGCAGCGACAGGCCGTCACGCAGGCTGCCATCGGCGGCCTTGGCCAACTGCACGATCGCGGTGGGGTCGGACTCGATCTCCTCGGCCGCCAGGATCTTGGTCATCTGGCCCTGGATCTGGTCCTCGTCCAACCGCTTCAGGTTGAACTGCAGGCAGCGCGAGAGCACCGTCACCGGCAGCTTCTGCGGATCGGTGGTGGCCAGCAGGAATTTCACGTGCTCCGGCGGCTCTTCCAGCGTCTTGAGCAGCGCATTGAACGCCGCCTTGGACAGCATGTGCACTTCGTCGATCAGATAGACCTTGTACTTGCCCCGGGAGGGCATGTACTGGGCGTTCTCGATCACCTCGCGGACATCATCCACACCGGTATTGGACGCGGCATCGATCTCGAGCAGATCGATGTAGCGACCGGAGTCGATATCCAGACAGGCCGGGCACTGGCCGCATGGATCGGCACTGGTGCCCTGCTCGCAGTTCAGCGACTTGGCGAAAATCCGGGCAATGGTGGTCTTGCCGACCCCGCGGGTGCCGGTAAACAGGAACGCATGGTGCACCCGGCCGCTGTCCAGCGCATTGCTGAGCGCACGGACCACGTGTTCCTGGCCCACCAGCTCGGCAAAACGCTTCGGACGCCACTTGCGGGCAAGGACGAGATAGGACATCAGGCCACCGTCTTCATCGGGACGACCATTGTGCCACGCCTGTCCAGCCCCCCTGCCCCTTGTGACGAACCGCTTGTGCGATTCCAATTCCCCCGCTAGAATCTGCGCCCCTGCAGCGGGTTATCGCAGCAGGTCCGGAGAGGTGTCCGAGCGGTTGAAGGAGCACGCCTGGAAAGTGTGTAAGCGTCTAAACCGCGCTTCGGGGGTTCGAATCCCCCTCTCTCCGCCAGACAAACGCAAAAGGCCGCCCTTCGGGGCGGCCTTTTGCGTTTCTCACGTTCGTCATTGATCCGGCTCCGGTAGCAGTGTGCGAAACCATGGAGAGGGGTATGAGAACCCCCGACGGGGGTTCGACGGATTCGCTGGGAGCGAATCCGGACAGCCGCATGGCTGGCCCTGGAGCGCGACAGCGCGGAAGGGCTGGGTGCATGGATGCACCCAGCAATCCCAATGAAGCAGCCACCCTGTATCCGAAGCCCTCAGCGCCATCGCCGACATTCCCGGGCGCGTGGCGACGCGTTCATCCCAATGGCGCATCCAGCTCCGGGAGGCGCGGCCCTGGAGCGCGCCAGCACGGAAGGGCTGGGTGCATGGATGCACCCAGCAATCACAATGAAGCAACCACCCTGTATCCGAAGCCGACCACCCCAACGCGGAGCATGCCAAAGTCCCCCCATGCCCACCCTGCGCCCCTACACCCCAACTGACGCCCCGGCCTGCCTGGCCCTGTTCGACACCAACGTGCCGCGTTACTTCGCCCCCCACGAACGCCACGACTTCGCCAACTATCTACTTCACCCAGACCGCGCCCACGACTATCTGGTCGTCGAACACAACGGCCACCTCGTCGCCTGCGGCGGCCTCGCCCTCGACAACGAACACAGCGCGGCCTTCTGCTGGGGCATGGTCGACCGCACCCGTCATCGCCAAGGCCTGGGTACGCAGCTCTCCCACGCGCGACTGGCCCACGCAAGAACACTCGGCGCCCAGTGCGTGACGCTCAGCACCAGTCAGCACACGCAGGATTTCTACGCCGGCCTCGGCTTCGTCGTCACCTCCATCACCCCCGATGGGCACGGCCCCGGGCTGGATGCGGTGGAGATGGTGCTCGAACTGGCGCCGCGCTGAGCGGCGCCAGTGATCGGAGTGCGTCAGGGTTGCGTCAGCCACGCATGGCGTGGCTCTACCCCCGAGCGCACAGCGTGCGTTTTAAACGCCTCAGCTGCTGCTCAACTTCATCAACACCAACCCACTCACGATCAACACCGCTGCGGCAATCCGCATCGCGCTGACCTGTTCGCCCAGGAAGGTAATACCGATCACGAACGCACCAACCGCGCCGATGCCGGTCCAGATCGTGTACGCGGTGCCCAACGGCAACGTGCGCATCGCCAGTGACAGCAGCCAGAAGCTGGCGATCATGGTGACGAGGGTGATGATCGAGGGAGTGAGCCTGCTGAACCCCTCGGATTGCTTCATCGAGAACGCCCAGACGATTTCCAGTACACCGGCTGCCAACAGATAGATCCAGGCCATGCGGCCCTCCTTGATGGGGGCCAGGCCGTCCTGGTCAGTGGTTCCCGAAATGGGGGAGGCCGTTCCTCCTGTGCAGCGCATTTTAGCAACCCGGCCGCACATTGGCCGTTCCGTGCCACAGCGGGCTACACAGGATTCAGCCTCCGCGTCTGGCACTGCGTGCCACGCATGCGCTAGAATGCGCGACTGCACTGCCGGGCCTGTTCCTGCGGTGCACCTTCCGCCTGCGGCCGGCTGATCGTTGATCGCCCTGCAGCCGGAACGTCTCTATGGTGGCCCCGTCGGCCCCTCGCGACGCTAGGTCGAAAATCCCGCCAGGGCCGGAAGGCAGCAACGGTATCGATCGACGCGGGCGCCGAGGTCAGCCGGCGGGGCCGCCACCTTTTTAGGCCCCCGGTATTTCCCACGCGCTGCTGCCGCTCTAGGGCGCCGCGGGCGTGCCCTGATGGAACACCACCCGCCATGCCCCGTCGCGCAGTCGCCACAGCGAGCTGCGCAGCACCTCGCGTTGCCGCACCCCGTCGATCACGTACCAACTGCGGTACCGCACCTGCGCGAGCGTCGGGGCCAGCAGAGCGATGTCGTAATCGCTGGACACGATCTCCACCTGCGCACGCTCGCGCGGAATCTCGGCCAATGCAGCAGCACGGTCGAAACACGCGCCCGAGCTGCCAATCTCGCGGAAGTCGTCATCCAACAACGCGGCCAACTGCGCGACATCACCGCGAACCGTCGGCCCATGCAACGCGCGTTCGAGCGCCTGCAGATGGGCGGCCAGCGCGTCGTCCATGCTCAGGGAGGATCCTGGGCCAGCACGTGCATCGCGGTCGGGGTGGCCAGCGCCACACGCTCACCGGGCAGGGCCACACGATGGCCACGGTGGCGCAGCGCCTCGCCGTCGCTCTCGCTGGCATAGTGGTACAGCATCATCCGCGCCTGCAGCTCGGGCGTGTACTCACGCTCCAGGTCATCCACGCCGGTATGCGACGGGTTGCCGTGCAGGCCGCAGTCGTGCGCGATCAGCTCGTTGTCGTCGGCGTAGCGCGCCAGCATTTCCGGAATCGGACGGGTATCCCCGCTCCAGGTGACCGCACCCTTCAGGCGCAGGCCATACGCGGTTTCCGGCCAGTGATGGCGCACCGGAAACACCTCCAGGCGCACCCCGTCATGCCAGAACGCGTCGCCGACCACGATCAGCTGGAAGGCATCCCAGAAATTCGCACCGCCCTCGGCCAGCACGTTCGGGTAATCGGCCACGCGCTTGTGCAGCAGCGGCACGACCGTCGCCGGCACGTAGAGGCGGATGAGCCCACGACGCTGCGGCGAGAAATACGCATCGACGAACAATCGCTCGAAACCGGCGACATGGTCCAGGTGTACATGGGTAACGAACAGCCCCTGCGGCACATGCCCGTACTGCGTCTGGAAGGCGGTCAGCCCTTCCCCGCCGCAATCGATGGTCAGCCATGGGCGGCCGTCACGCTCGATCACCGCCATCGGCGAACCCAGCTGCACGGCCGACGCATTGCCGACCCCCATGAAACGCAGCGCCCAGTCCATCAGTAACCCCGGTTCCAGGCCAGATCGTAGGCGCGGCGCAGCCGTGCGTAGTCCTTTTCGACGTCGTCATGGCTGCGCTCACCGCGCAGTTTGATCAGCGAGCGCAGCAGCCGCTTGAGATTGCGTTCGCGCCAGCGCGTGGCGGGAATGCGCAGGACGCCGCGATCGAAATCGATCAGCCAGCCGTGGCCGTTGGCGTCGAACAAAATGTTGTGGGCGTTGAGATCGGCATGGTCCAGCCCTGCGCGGTGGAAGCGCGCGATCAGCCGGCCGGTCTCTTCCCAGGGGGCGCCGCGCCCGGCGACCAGCGCGCGGTCGGCCAGCGAGCGCACGCCCTCCAGCCGCTCCATCAGGATCGCCGCTTTGTAGCGCAGGCCTTCGCGCATGTAGAACGCGGCGATCGGTCGCGGTACCGGCAGCTTCTGCGCGCGCAGGGCACGCATCAGGCGGAACTCGGCAAAACTGCGGGTGCGGTTGGCACCACGCCAGATGTAGTGGTCCCGGCTGAGCTTGGCCGCCAGGCCGCCGCGCAGGTACTGGCGCAGCACGGCATGACCGAAGGGCGCATCGACGAACCAGGCGCCGCCGCGGCCGCCATCGCCAACCGGTCGCGCCCGCTCGCCCCAGTGGGCCGGCGCGAACAGGCTCATCTCGGCTTGCCGCAAGGCTTCGCGGTCGAACAGAATGGCGCCGATACCGCGTCCATCGCGGCAGGGCGTCAGCGCTTCAGTGGCGTCGAATGCGACCATTCCTTCGAGTCTAACAACACCATGGCACCAACGTCCTCTTCCTTGTGTCTTTTGCGTTTGTCCGCGCTGGGGGACGTGACCCATGTGGTGCCGCTGGTGCGCACCCTGCAGCGGGCCGATCCCGGCGTGTCGCTGCACTGGATCATCGACAAGGCCGGCCACAAGCTGCTCGATGGGCTGCCGGGCGTGACCTTCCACAGCTACGACAAGAAAACCGGCCTGGCCGGCATGCGCGCCCTGCGCGACAGCCTCCCTGCCGGGCGCTTTGATGCACTGCTGCAGATGCAGGTGGCCTTCCGCGCCAACGTGCTGTCCGCCTTCGTGCCGGCCAAGCGCCGCATCGGCTACGACAAATCGCGGTCCAAGGACCTTCACGGGCTGTTTATCAATGAGCGCATCCCGGATCGCCCCGGCATCCACGTGCTGGATGCGATCGGCAGCTTCTGCGAGCCGCTGGGCCTGAAGCAGACCGAGGTCAGCTGGGACCTGGCCGTGCCGCCGGCCGCGTTCGAGTGGGCCAATGCCCAATGGGCCGACGACGGCCGCCCGGTGCTGATGATTTCGCCCTGCTCCAGCCACGTCCGCCGCAACTGGTATGCCGACCGCTATGCGGCCGTGGCCAACCACGCTACCTCGCGTGGCTGGCGGGTGGTGCTGTGCGGTGGGCGCAGTGAGCTGGAGCGCGGCATGGCCGATGCCATCCAGGCGCAGCTGACCACCCCGGCGCTGGATCTGGTCGGCAAGGACACACTGAAGCAGCTGCCGGCGCTGTTGGCGCGCGCCGCACTGGTGATGACGCCCGATTCGGGCCCGATGCATATCGCCAACGCGATGGGCACCAAGGTGCTCGGCCTGCACGCGGCCAGCAACCCGCACCGCAGCGGCCCCTACTCCGACCGCCGCTACTGCGTGGACCGCTACGACGATGCGGCGCGCAGATTCCTGGGCAAGCCGGCCAGCGAACTGAAATGGGGCGCGAAGGTCGAATTCGACGACGTGATGCAGCTGATCACGGTCGAGGACGGCATTGCCGCCTTCGAGCGGTACGTGGCCGATTACGCGCCGCGCGGCGCGTAATCCTTGTACGACTTCTCTTCCACGTAGAGCGAGCCCAGCGCCAGGTTGATGTCCTTCTTGATGCGGGCGCGCTCGTCGTTCTGCTGGTAGACGCTGCGGGCCAGTTCGACGAAATGGTCGTCGAAGGCCTGGGCCTTGTCCTGCAGGCGGATGTTGTCTTCGATATCCCACAGGCGCTCGTTGACGGCCTTGAGCTCGGCACGCAGGCGGGCGATGTCCTTGACCCCGGCCGGGTGCGCCATCCAGGTCTTTTCCAGCGCGCTCAGCTCGGTGCGGATATTGGCCAGCTTGGCCTCGTCGCTGATGCGCTCGGATTTGATCTGCAGGATCGAGATCTTGTCGAGCAGTTCACCGAAGGACACGGGGACGAGGATTTCAGCGGTCATGGTGGGGATCCGTTACGTGAGGCGGGCAGTTTAGCGGAGCGCATGTTGGAGGGGTGTGGGGTAAGGGCGTGGCCGCTTCATTGGGATTGCTGGGTGCATCCATGCACCCAGCCCTTCCGCGCTGCGCGCTCCAGGGCCGCGCCGCCTGGAGTTGGATACGCCGATGGGATGAACGCGTCGCCACGCGCCCGGGTATGTCGGTGATGACGCTGAGGGCTTCGGAAGCAGGGTGGCCGCTTCATTGGGATTGCTGGGTGCATCCATGCACCCAGCCCTTCCGCGCTTGCGCGCTCCAGGGCCAGACGTTCGTCTGTCCGGATTCGTTCCAGACGAATCCGTCGAACCCCCTTCGGGGGTTCTCATCCCCCCGCAATTGGGCGCCGCTCATTTCGCAGCGGTCGGAAGACGCCCGATCTCGGACATGAAAAAGGCCGCCCACTGGGCGGCCTTTTTCATGTATCTGGCGGAGAGGGGGGGATTCGAACCCCCGAGGCGCTATAAACGCCTGCCTGATTTCGAGTCAGGTACATTCAACCGCTCTGCCACCTCTCCAGATGGTCCCGGCGAACCGGGACGCGAATGATACGGGTAGGACGCGCTGCCGACAAGTCATTGCGGGCAAAGAAGTGAATTTCTTCTGTATGGATGCCTTGCCGGATGTCCGGCGGGCCGCGATCATGCCGTTATCCCTCGCAATCCTCACCGGCACGCGCCTTCATGATCGAATTCGGACACCTGACCCACCCCGGCCTGCGCCGTGACCTCAATGAGGATACGTATTACGGCGATGGGGAGCTGGCGCTGTGGCTGGTCGCCGATGGCATGGGCGGGCACGCCTGTGGCGAGGTGGCCAGTGCGCTGGCGCGCGAAACCATCGTGCGTGAGATACGTCGCGGGGCGACGCTGGCGCATGCGATCCGGATCGCCGATGAGGAAATCATCCGCACCTCGCGCCGCCGCAACGACAGTCTGCCGATGGGTACCACCGTGGTGGCGGCCCGTGTACAGGGCAATCGGTATGAGGTGGCGTGGGTCGGCGACAGCCGCGCGTACCTGTGGCGCGACGGCAAGCTGGCCCAGCTCAGCCAGGATCACAGCGTGGTCCAGGAACTGGTCGCCCAGGGCAATCTGACCGCCGAGCAGGCGCGGGCGCATCCGCATCGCAATGTGGTGACCCAGGCGCTGGGGGTGACCGATCCGGCACATCTGAATGTGGCGACCACCACCGGTGAGCTGCGCCCGGGCATGCAGCTGCTGCTGTGCAGTGACGGGCTGACCGAAGAGGTCGAGGACAAGGGCATCGCCCGCACCCTCGCCTTCGACGATGCCAGTGCGCAGGAATGCGTGGATACCTTGGTCGCCGCCGCGCTGGATGGCGGCGGCTCGGACAACATCACCGTGATTCTGGTGCGATGCCATTGAGGCAGGGATCCCGACCTACGGTTGGGATCTACCGCCGGGGTCGGGCCATCAGGCGCTGACCGCTTCCGCCGCCTCGGGTTCACCATCCCAGATTGCGCGGCCGGCCTTCTTGCGCAGCTTGGCCAGGCGAGCTTCGTGCGCCTCCCGCTCCGAGGCGGTGGCGACCACGCGCGGGCGGGGCAGCAGGCGCGAGGTGTCGAAGGTCTGCGCGTGGGCGCTGCCGGTTTTCTGGTCATCGGCCGAGCCGAAGCCGATTTCTTCCTGGCCCGAGGTCAGCGCGATGTAGACATCGCCCAGGATCTGCGCATCGAGCAGGCCGCCGTGCAGCTGGCGGTGGGCATTGTCCACGCCCAGGCGGCGGCACAGCGCATCCAGCGAGTTGCGCTGGCCGGGGAATCGCTCACGCGCCATCTTCAGCGTATCGATCACCGTGCAGCGGTCGGTGATCTTGCCGTAGTGATCGCCCAGCAGCGACAGCTCGTTGTCCAGGAAGCCCAGATCGAACGCCGCGTTGTGGATGATCAGCTCGGCGCCGTCGATATAGGCGAGGAAGTCGTCGACGACCTGGGCGAAGTCCGGCTTGTCGGCCAGGAACTCCAGGGTCAGGCCGGTGACTTCCTGCGCGCCCTGTTCGAACTCGCAGTCCGGCTTGAGGTACTGGTGGTAGTTGTTGCCACTGGGGCGGCGCTCGAGCAGTTCCACACAGCCGATTTCGACGATGCGGTTGCCCTTCCGCCATTCCAGGCCGGTGGTTTCGGTATCAAGGATGATCTGACGCATGGGCTCAGTGTACCGGGCCGGCGGCGCGGATCCGGATCGCGGCGTCGCGCGCCAGCTGGTCCACGCGCTCGTTGTCCGGGTCGCCGGAATGGCCCTTGACCCAGCGCCAGTCGATGGTGTGCTTGAGCGTGGCCGCGTGCAGGCGCTCCCACAGCTCGCGGTTCTTGACCGGCGAGCCGCCGGCGGTTTTCCAGTTCTTGCGGATCCAGCCAGGCATCCACTCGGTCAGGCCCTGGCGCACGTACTGCGAATCGGTGAACAGCACGATGTTGCACGGCTCGGTGAGGGCTTCCAGCCCTGAGATGGCCGCCATCAGCTCCATGCGATTGTTGGTGGTATGCGCTTCGCCACCGCTCAGTTCGCGCTCGTGCGCGTTGTAGCGCAGCAACGCCGCCCAGCCGCCAGGGCCGGGATTGCCGAGGCAGGAACCGTCGGTGTGGATTTCTATCGTCTTCATTCCATTCCAGATCAGGTGGCAACCGTGCCGTGCCAACGTGGCACGGCCACGGGCGTCGGTCCCGGCAATGCCAGAGTGCGTTTTTCAGCGGTGAACAGGCAGGCGGCCCGCAGCGGGGCGAGGTCGCGCCGGCCCGGCGAGCGGTTGCGCCACATCGGGCCGAGGTAGTGCAGGTCCTCGCAGCTCAGGCCGGCCTGCGTGAGGGTGTGCCGCAGCCGCTGCGGGCTGCGCACGACCAGCCCGTGATGGCGCCACTGGCGGCGGTACGGGCTGAACGGGTTGAGGGTGGACAACCACAGCCGCCCCCCGGGCATCAGCACGCGCGCGCACTCGGCAATCAGCTGTTCGGCGTCACGGGCGGTGACGTGCTGCAGCACGATGGCATTGACGCTCTCGTCCGGCAGCGGCAGCGGCAGAGCGCACTGGACATCGCCGGCATACTCGGCGCCCTGGCGGTACAGGCGCAGGCCGCGGCCGGGCAGATCCACGCACTCGAGCCAGCCAGGCGTCGGCGCCACCCACAACCACGGGTTGACCGGGCGCTCGGCCAACAGGCTGCGCAACCGCTCCGATTCCAACCGACACAAGGCGTGTGCCGGTTCAGTATCAAACCAGGATGCGACTATCGCTTGACGGGGGCTCAACGCGGGGGGCATGGTCCAATTCTATGCGACTGACTGCCCTACCCGCGTTTGCGGACAATTACATCTGGGCGCTGGTCGCCGACGACGGCCGCGCCGTGGTCATCGACCCCGGCCAGGCCGACCCCGTTCTGGCCGCCGCAGCGCAGCAGGGATGGGTTCCCCACAGCATTCTGTTGACCCACCACCACGACGACCACATCGGCGGCGTGGCCGAGCTGCAGGCCCGTTTTCCCGCGGTGGAGGTCTACGCACCGGTGGAACCGCGCATCGCGGTCCCCGCCCACCGGGTGGCTGAAGGTGAATGCGTTCAGGCATTGGGGCTCGGGTTCCACGTAGTATCCGTGCCCGGGCACACCCGGAGCCATATTGCGTTTCACACCGCTGAACACCTTTTCAGCGGCGATGCGTTGTTCAGCCTGGGCTGTGGGCGCATGTTCGAAGGTACGCCTCCCCAGCTTCTGGCATCCCTGCGGAAGCTGGCGTCCCTGCCAGCGCAACTGATGGTCTGTTGCGCCCACGAGTACACCCTGTCCAATGCCGTCTTCGCGCGGCATGTAGACCCCACCAACGCTGCGCTGTCGCAGCGCCATGAGGAGGCCTTGGCCATGCGCCGCGATGACCTGCCCACGCTGCCGGTTTCACTGGCAAGCGAGCTGGAATGCAATCCGTTCCTGCGTACGAACACCCCCGCCATCCAGGCGGCTGTCAGCGCCCATCTTGGGCGTCCCGTAACCGATGAAGTCGATGTTGTCGCAGGCCTGCGGCACTGGAAAGACGGATTCCGAACATGAGTCGGCGATTGTTGCCGCTCGCGCTGGGCCTGGCGATCGCCGTGGCCGGCAGTGCGGGCGCCCAGTCGTTGACCGCCGGCATGTCGCAGAACGTGGCCGGCCTGTCCTCCCTTCCCCTGACCGCTGCGGCCCTGCCGCCGGCCTCGGTGCGCAACGGGCAGGAGATCTTTGCCAGCTTCCGCGATGGCCTGGCCGAACCCACCTGCGACGCCGAGGCGACCAGCCCGCGTTGGCAGAAGCAGTTCGCGCATGCCCCCTCGCGGCTGGCCAACCAGGACGATGATGCGCTGGTGCTGTTCGGCTACGTGGTCGAAGAGCTGCGCAAATCCGATCTGCCGACCGAATTCGCGCTGATTCCCTTCGTGGAAAGTGGCTACCGGCCCAACGCCCGCAATGGCAGCGGCCCGGCCGGGCTGTGGCAGTTCATCGCCACCACCGCCAAGAACCACCGCGTGCAGATGACTCCGGGCTACGACGGCCGCCTCTCGGCCGTGGATTCCACCCAGGCCGCGGTGCGCTACCTCAAGACCCTGCACGGCATGTTCGGCGGCGACTGGCGCTTGGCCACCATGGCGTACAACGCCGGTGAGTACCGGGTGCTGCAGTCGCTGCGCAAGGCCGGCATGAACGCACAGAACGCGCGCCCGGCGGAATTGCCTGGGCTGTCGCCGGTCACCTATGCCTATGTCGAGAAGCTGCATGCGCTGGCCTGCGTCCTGGAAGACGCGGAAACCGAGCCGGCGGTGATGGCCTCGCTGGACCGCACCGTGCCGGTGCTGAAGGGCCACACCCTGCCGGCCGGCACCAGCGTCCAGCAGTGGGCCCAGCAGCGCGATCTGGATCCGGCCCGCATCGCCCGGCTCAATCCGGCCCTGGCCAGCGGCAAGGGCCGCCCGAGCGGCCAGGTGACGGTTCTGGCCCCGACCGCGCATGCGCCGGTGGATGCCAGCGCCAGCGTGGCCGCCCTTGCGGTGGCGCCCAGCGCACCGGCCGACACCACGGCGGCGCGTACGGCGCCCGGCCCGGTGGCCACGCGCACCGTGGCCAGCGCGGACCGCCCGCGCAGCCGCCGCCACACCGTACGCGATGGCGAGTCGCCCTGGACCATCGCGCGCCGTTACGGGATGCCATTGAAGGCGCTGCTGTCGCTCAATGGGCTCAGTGGCAGCAGCGTGCTCAAGCCGGGAGCGGTGCTGCGCGTCGAAGACTGAGCGCGGGCGGATCCTATTGCTGGTAACGACACTGCCCGGTTCCGCCGGGCAGTGTCGTTTTCAACAACAAAAAGCCCGGCATGGCCGGGCTTTTTGTTGTTCAGCAGACGCCGACCCGGTTACAGGTTGGCTTCTTCGGTCTGCACCCTGAAGTGCTTGCGCATCGCTTCGACGTAGGCCTTGGCGGCGGCCATGCCGTCGATCTGGCTCAGCTGCTCCTTGAGTTGCTGCTGCTGGGCGGCGTCCACTTCAGCCACGTTGCCCGGGGTGACCTTGGTCACCGCGTAGATCACGTAGCGGCCCTGCACGGCGACCTTGCCGTAGCTCGGCTTGCCTTCAGCCGGCAGCGGCGCGCTGAACACCGCGCGGTTGATCTCCGGGGTCGGCACCGGCTGGGTGCGCGGCAGGCCCGGCAGCGGGCTGATCTGCAGCTTGTCGCTGGTCGCCAGCGCCTGCAGAGTCTGCCCGGCCTTCAGCTTGGCCAGCACGGCATCCACGGCCTTCTCGGAGGCTTGGCGGGTGCGGTCAGCATGGATCGCGGCGATGACCTGTTCACGGGCCTTGGCCAGCGGCAGCGCCTGCTCCGGGCTGTGCTCGGTCACGCGGATCATCACGTTGTGGTTCGGGCCCAGCTCGATCGGGTCGCTCACCGTGCCATCCTGGGTCAGGATGTCGGAGAACGCCGCACGCAGCACCGCCGGGTTGGCCGCGATGCCACTGGCGGTGGCGCGGGTGAACGGACCGATCGTCTGCACCGGCAGGCTCATGTCCTTGGCCGGGCCTTCCAGCGAGGTCGGGTTCTTGTAGACCAGATCCACCAGGCGGCCACTCAGTTCAGTGAACACGCGATCGGTATCGGCCTTGAGCTGTTCGGCAGCCAGCTGGTCACGCACGTCCTCGAACGCGCGGCCTTCGCCCCCCTTGGTCTCGCGCAGCTTGAGCACATGGAAACCGAATTCGGTCTTCACCGGCCCAACCACGTCGCCCGTCTTCATGGCGAACAGCGCGTCTTCGAACGGCTTGACCATCGCGCCGTGTTCCACCCAGCCCAGATCGCCGCCGGCGTCCTTGGAACCGGGGTCTTCCGAGTTGGCCTTGGCCAGCGCGGCGAAATCGGCACCCGGCGCCTTGGCTTCCGCAGCAATACGCGTGGCCTTCTCTTCGGCCGCCTTCAGCTTGGCCGGATCGTTGCCATCTGCGGTGATCAGGATGTGCGAGGCCAGACGCTGTTCCGGCGTGGCAAAGCGTGCCTTCTCATCCTGGTAGCGCTTGCGCAGCGTCGCCTCATCGGCCGGCGCTGCAGCCGGCAGGTTCGCGCCGTTGATCTCGACGTATTCCAGCGACACGGTTTCCGGCTGGCGGAAATCCTTGGTGTGGCTGTCGTACCACTGCTTGATCTGTGCGTCGGTCACTTCGGCGGTATCGGCCGGCGTTTCCGGCAGCGCGGCCAGCTCCACGTCACGCGTTTCACCGAGCAGCTTCATCAGGCGCTCGGCTTCGCTCTGGGTGGTGAACCCCGAACGCTGCAGGGCCGACGGGATGATCGACTGCTGGATGCTCTCGCGCACCAGCGCTTCGAACTGCGTCGGCGTGCGCGGCGGATTACCGCTGGCCAGGGCGATGCGGTAGTTGTCCTGGTTGAACTTGCCGTCCGCGTCCAGGAAGGCCGGGATCGAGGCAATGTACTCGCGCACGGCACCATCGCCGATCACGATGCCGGACTGTTCGCCGGCCAGACGCACAACCTGCTCATCGATCATCTGATCGAGCACGGCCAGCTTGCTTTCGATGCTTTCGAACTGGCGTGGATCGAAATCCTCACCCTGATCCTGGCGTGCCTGCTGGCGCGCCTGCTCGAAGCGCACGCGGAAATCGTTGGAGCTGATTTCGTGGTGCTGCCACAGGAACGAGACCGGCCACCACGACGGTGCGGACTTCCACCAGGTCGGCGGGGCGGCCACTTTGGCCACGTTCTGCGAGCCGACGCCACCGAGGTAGCTGGAGTCGATCACGAACAGGAACGGAATCATCAGCAGCCCCAGGATCACGGTAACGATCCAGCCCGAGGTCTTGTCGCGAAGTTTCTGCAGCATGGGAAAAATCAAGGCCTGATTGGCGAGCCCGGCAGTGTAACCCGCTTCGCGGCAGGCTCCAAAAGTGCCCGCATCGGCCGCCCCGGCCCGATCCACAGTGTCCCACGCCCGGTCATGGCAACGGATGCACGGGCAGTCGCGCGCCGTTGATCGATGCGCTGAATTGAAAACAAAAAAAAAGCCCTTGGTTTTCACCAAGGGCTCTTCAAAGATTGGCGGAGCGGACGGGACTTGAACCCGCGACCTCCGGCGTGACAGGCCAGCATTCTAACCAGCTGAACTACCGCTCCGCACTTGAAACTTTGCAGGCGCTCATTCTATCCGAAGATATTCAGATTGCCCACCCCGAAATACTGCTTTTTTCGAGGTTTTTTTAAAACTGGCGGAGCGGACGGGACTTGAACCCGCGACCTCCGGCGTGACAGGCCAGCATTCTAACCAGCTGAACTACCGCTCCGCACTAAACCGCTTTTGTTTCCACCGCGACCTGCGTCGCTGGAGAAAACAAGGCCCCCGATCGCTCAGGGGCCCTATTGAAACTGGCGGAGCGGACGGGACTTGAACCCGCGACCTCCGGCGTGACAGGCCAGCATTCTAACCAGCTGAACTACCGCTCCACATTTCAAAACTTTTACTGGCAGTGCCTGGTGGGTGCTGAGGGTTTCGAACCCCCGACCCTCTCCGTGTAAAGGAGACGCTCTACCGCTGAGCTAAGCACCCCAGCAAGCCGCTTAGTTTACGGCATCCTTCAGGGCTTTGCCAGCCTTGAACGACGGATTCTTCGACGCAGCGATCTTGATGGTGTCGCCGGTCTTCGGGTTGCGGCCGGTACGGGCAGCGCGGTCGCGGACCTGGAACGTGCCGAAGCCCACCAGCGTCACCGCGTCACCGCCCTTCAGGGCCTTGGTGACGGAAGCGATGACGGCATCAACGGCGCGGCTGGACTCGGCCTTGGTCAGGTCGGCGGCTTCAGCAACGGCGTCGATCAATTCGGTCTTGTTCATTCTCTACAGCTCCTTTGGCGGGGATTCCGCGGATTCAACATTGAGACACCCGAGGACGATACGCCGCCGGATGCCAGTGAAGTTCTCTGTTCGCCGAATTCAGCATGACGCTGACTCACGAGTGGTGCTTTTATACCAGTGCCCCCCTACCCGCGCAAGCTGAAAAGCCAATAACGACGCGGGTTTCGGGCACTTGGACAGCGCGCGTCAATGCTTGACGCGCGTGGTGGAAGCTGTCTTGGACTTGCCACGTACCGTGACACGCTGCCCATCTTTCTTGGGCTTCGGTGCAGTCAGCGGCGTCTCCAAGGCCAGGTCGAGTACTTCCTCGATCCACTTCACCGGCACGATCTTCAGATCACGGGTGACATTGGCGGGGATATCGGCCAGATCCTTGCGGTTCTCCTCGGGGATGATGACCGTGGTGATGCCGCCACGCAGCGCCGCCAGCAGCTTCTCCTTGAGGCCGCCAATGGCGGTGACACGACCGCGCAGGGTGATCTCGCCGGTCATCGCCACTTCGGCCCGGATCGGCACCTTGGTCAGCGTGGACACCAGCGAGGTGACCATGGCGATACCCGCGCTGGGGCCGTCCTTCGGGGTGGCGCCATCGGGTACGTGCACGTGAACGTCGTGCTTCTGCAGGAACTCGTTGTCGATGCCCAGCCGCTCGGCACGCGAACGCACCACCGACAGGGCCGCCGAGGCGGATTCCTTCATCACGTTGCCGAGCTGGCCGGTCAGGATCAGCTGGCCCTTGCCCGGGACGAGCGTGGATTCGATCTGCAGCAGGTCGCCGCCGACTTCCGTCCAGGCCAGGCCGGTGACCAGGCCCACTTCGTTCTGCTCTTCGGCACGGCCGAAATCGACGCGACGCACGCCCAGGTACTTGTCCAGATTCTTGCCGTTGACCACCACCAGCGCCTTCTTCTTCGCACTGGCCTTCTTGGTGGCCTTGGCCGGCTTGGCCGGGGCGACCGGACCGGCGAGCGCGATCTCTTTGACCACCTTGCGGCAGATCTTGGCGACTTCGCGCTCGAGGTTGCGCACGCCGGATTCGCGCGTGTAATAGCGCACGATGTCCTGGATCGCGTCGGCCTCGATCTCCAGCTCTTCCGGCTTCAGGCCGTTGGCCTTGATCTGCTTGGGCACCAGGTAGCGCATGGCGATGTTGAGCTTCTCATCCTCGGTGTAGCCGGGGATGCGGATCACTTCCATGCGGTCCAGCAGCGGGCCGGGGATGTTGAGCGAATTGGAGGTCGCCACGAACATCACTTCGGACAGGTCCAGATCCACTTCCAGGTAGTGATCGTTGAACGCGTTGTTCTGCTCCGGATCGAGCACTTCCAGCAGCGCCGACGACGGATCCCCACGGAAGTCCATCGACATCTTGTCGATCTCATCGAGCACGAACAGCGGATTCTTGCTGCCGACCTTGTTGAGGTTCTGCACGATGCGGCCCGGCATGGAGCCGACGTAGGTACGACGGTGCCCGCGGATCTCGGCCTCGTCGCGCACGCCACCCAGGCTCATGCGCACGAACTTGCGGTTGGTCGCCTTGGCGATGGACTGGCCCAGCGAGGTTTTGCCCACGCCGGGCGGGCCGACCAGGCACAGGATCGGGCCCTTCATCTGCTTCACGCGCGACTGCACCGCCAGGTATTCCAGGATGCGGTCCTTGACCTTGTCCAGACCGAAGTGATCGGCATCCAGCGTGTCCTGCGCGGCCTTGAGGTCCTTGCGGACCTTGCTGCGCTTCTTCCACGGCACGCCCAGCAGCCAATCCAGGTAGTTGCGCACCACGGCGGCTTCAGCCGACATCGGCGACATCTGCTTGAGCTTGTTGAGCTCGGCCTTGGCCTTGGTCTCGACCGGCTTGGGCATGCCCGCCTCGGCGATCTTGCGGGCCAGTTCGTCCATCTCGCCGGGTGCGTCATCCAGGTCACCCAGTTCTTTCTGGATGGCCTTCATCTGCTCGTTGAGGTAGTACTCGCGCTGGCTCTTTTCCATCTGCGACTTCACGCGGCCGCGGATGCGCTTTTCCATCTGCTGCACGTCGATCTCGCCGTCGACCAGGCCGACCAGCATTTCCAGGCGGTCACCGATCTGCAGCGTTTCCAGCAGGCGCTGCTTGTCGGCCAAGCGCACGCTGATGTGCGCGGCGATGGTGTCGGCCAGGCGCGCGGGCTCATCGATGCCAGCCAAGGTCTGCAGCAGCTCCGGCGGCAGCTTGCGGTTGGTTTTGACGTACTGCTCGAACAGCGACATCAACGACCGGGCGATCGCCTCGATCTCGCGCGGCTCGCGCGATTCGTCCGATTCGATTTCCATGCCCACGCCGTGCAGCGAGCCATCGCGCTCGGTCACGTCGGTGACGTTGACGCGCGACAGCCCCTCGACCAGCACCTTGATGGTGCCATCGGGCAGCTTCAGCAGTTGCAGGACCTGGGCGAGCGTGCCGACCTGGTACAGATCGGCGGCGGACGGATCATCCGTCTCGGCGGACTTCTGCGCGAGCAGCAGGATGCGCTTGTCCGCTTCCATCGCCTGCTCCAGCGCATGCATGGACTTGTCACGGCCGACGAACAGCGGAATGACCATGTGCGGGAACACCACCACGTCACGCAGCGGCAGTACCGGCAGGTCGAGAGTCTCAGTTGGGGAACGGGCCATGTGGGCTCCAGTGGAACAGTGGGGATGGCCTCCGGGCGCCTCGCCCGGATACAAAAAAAGCCGATGGCCTCGTTATGGGGCCATCGGCTTCTAGATGCAAGCTGTTCTGAAAAAATTCTATCAATTCAATTACTTGAACTGATTATTCAGCGCCAGCCGCCTTCTGTTCAGGCGCCGGTGGCGTCTGGTAGATCAGGTACGGTTCGGACTTGTGCTCGATCACCGATTCGTCCACCACCACCTTGCTGACGTTCTCTGCCGAGGGCAGGTCATACATGGTGTCCAGCAGGACCGATTCGACGATCGTACGCAGGCCGCGGGCACCGGTCTTGCGCTTGAGCGCCTTGCGGGCAATGGCGGCCAGTGCGTCCGGACGGAACTCCAGCTCGACGTGCTCCATCTCGAACAGCTTCTTGAACTGCTTGGTGATGGCGTTCTTCGGCTCGGTGAGGATGCGCACCAGGGCGGCCTCGTCCAGCTCTTCCAGCGTCGCCACGACCGGCAGGCGGCCGACGAACTCCGGAATCAGGCCGAACTTGATCAGATCTTCCGGCTCGACTTCGGCCAGGATCTTGCCCACTTCCTGCTTGCGCTCGGAACTCTTCACCTTGGCACCGAACCCGATGCCGCCCGAATCGTTCGAACGCTGCTGGATCACCTTGTCGAGGCCGGCAAACGCGCCGCCACAGATGAACAGGATGTTCTTGGTGTCCACCTGCAGGAATTCCTGCTGCGGGTGCTTGCGACCGCCCTGCGGCGGCACGCTGGCCACGGTGCCTTCGATCAGCTTCAGAAGGGCCTGCTGGACGCCTTCGCCGGACACATCGCGGGTGATCGACGGGTTCTCGCTCTTGCGCGAGATCTTGTCGATTTCATCGATGTAGACGATGCCCTGCTGTGCCTTCTCGACGTCGTAGTCGCACTTCTGCAGCAGCTTCTGGATGATGTTCTCCACGTCTTCGCCCACGTAACCGGCTTCGGTCAGCGTGGTGGCGTCGGCCATGGTGAACGGCACATTGAGCAGGCGGGCCAGGGTTTCGGCCAGCAGCGTCTTGCCCGAACCGGTCGGACCGACCAGCAGGATGTTCGACTTCGCCAGTTCGACCTCGTCGTTCTTCTGGCGGCTCTCGATGCGCTTGTAATGGTTGTATACGGCCACGGCCAGGGTCCGCTTGGCGCGGTTCTGCCCGATCACGTACTGGTCCAGGACCTCGAGGATCTCGCGCGGCTTGGGCAGCGAACTGCGGGCCGACTGCGCCTTCTCCTCCAGCTCCTCACGGATGATGTCGTTGCACAGCTCGACGCATTCATCGCAGATGAACACGCTCGGACCCGCAATCAGCTTGCGCACCTCATGCTGGCTCTTTCCGCAGAAAGAGCAGTAGAGGATCTTGCCGGTGTCCGTGGAACGACCTTGGCGGTCTTCGCTCATGCTTCGCTTACCCAGTTACCCCACCCGACTGAACGGGGGTTCGATTCGAGAATAGCACAGGGTCAGGAGGACGCCAGTCCTGCCCGACCCGGTGGAAACAAGCCGGTTTCCCGGCCTGGCACAACCTTACGCCGGCTGGATCGACTCTTCCGGACGACGCTCCAGGACCTGATCGACCAGGCCGTAGGCCACGGCATCGGCCGCGCTCTTGAAGTTGTCGCGCTCGGTATCCCGGGCGATGGTCTCCAGCGACTGGCCGGTGTGCTTGGCCAGCACTTCGTTCAAGCGCGAACGCAGGGTCAGGATTTCGCGGGCATGGATGTCGATGTCCGTGGCCTGACCCTGGAAGCCGCCCAGCGGCTGGTGGATCATCACGCGCGAGTTCGGCAGTGCATAGCGCTTGCCGGCCGCACCCGAGGCCAGCAGCAGGGCGCCCATGGAGGCGGCCTGGCCGACGCAGATGGTGCTCACGTCCGGCTTGATGTACTGCATGGTGTCGTAGATCGCCATGCCGGCGGTGACCACGCCACCGGGCGAGTTGATGTAGATGCTGATGTCCTTTTCCGGGTTGTCCGCTTCCAGGAACAGCAGCTGCGCCACCACCACGTTGGCCATGTGATCGTCGATCGGGCCCACGAGGAAGATCAGACGCTCTTTCAACAGGCGCGAATAGATGTCATAGGCGCGCTCGCCGCGGCTGGTCTGTTCGACCACCATCGGAACCATGTTCAGGGCTGTGGTTCGGTTGTCCATTAGTGAGGCACCTATTTTGGGGGGAACAACCCCGCGCCGGGGCGCGGGGCGTAAAACGCGGGCCGCTTACTGGCGGATCGCGTCCTGGAACGACAGCTTCTCTTCGGTGTGCTGGGCGCGCTCGGCGATCCAATCGATCACCTGCTCTTCCATCACGCGATTCTGCAGCCCAGTCATCAGCTGGGGGTCATTGCGGTACATCTCAATGACCTGCTCCGGCTCTTCGTAGGTCGAGGCGATCAGGCGCATGGTTTCATTCAGGCGCTTCGGGTCCAGGCGCAGGTCATTCCTGCGCGCCACTTCACCGACCAGCAGGCCGACCAGCACGCGCTTGGCAGCGGCGTCCTTGAAGCCTTCATGGGCATCAGCCGGGACGTCGCCCGGGTTGCGGCCGCTGCGGCGGATCTGATCGATCTGCTGGGCCAGCATGGCGCGGGCTTCGTTCTCGACCAGGCGCGGCGGCATTTCCACCGAGGCGTAGGCGGCAATCAGCTGCTCGCCGACTTCGCGGCGCAGGCGGTTCATCAGGGCACCCTTGAGCTCACGCTCCAGGTTGGCGCGGATGTCCTTGCGGAACTGCTCCACGTCGCCGCCCTTCACGCCGAAGCTCTTGATGAACTCGGCATCGACTTCCGGCAGCACCGGCGCGGACACGTCCACCGCCTTGACGGTGACCTTGACCTGCTTGCCGGCCAGCGCGGGGACGCGCCAATCGGCCGGGAACTCGACGTCCAGGGTCTTTTCTTCACCGGCGGTCAGACCGACCAGGCCCTGCTCGATCTGCTCGAACATCATGCCCTGGCCCACGATCACGCTGCCCTTTTCGGTGCCTTCGGCCGGCAGGCGCTCATCGCCGGCCTGCGACCAGGTTTCCAGGGCGACCAGATCACCGTCCTGGGCGCCACGGGTGACCGGGCTCCAGCTGCGGCGCTGCTCGCGCAGGTTGGTGATCATCTGGTCGATGTCGGCGTCGTTGATCTCGGCGGTGTGGCGGATCACGGTCAGCTTGCTGACGTCCACGTCGCCGAAGTCCGGCACCAGCTCGACGGTGGCCACGAAGGACAGCTCGCCTTCGCCCTTGTCGATGCGCGGGGTGCCGGCGATGCGCAGCTCGTGCTCGCGCAGGGCGGCATCGAAGGTCTCACGCAGCAGGCCGTCGACGGCTTCGCTGCGGACCTGCTGGCCGAAACGCTGCTCGATCACCTTGGCCGGCACCTTGCCCGGGCGGAAGCCCTTGATGCGCGTGGTGCGGGCGATTTCGCCCAGACGGCCGCTGATGTGCGTCTGCAGACGGTCTTCCGGCAGCGAGAAGGTCAGGCGGCGTTCCAGATTGCCAGTGGATTCGATCGAAGCTTGCATGTTGACTCCTGCCACCGGCGGCATGGGCCCCGGCACGATGTGATGGATGAAACGGGTTTTGGACGCGGGGTCGTGGACGCGCATGCCCGCCGCAGCCCTGTAGTTTCGCCGATAAACGCCAGCGCCGCCAGCGCGGGCCGAGAACGCTCGGGGCCGCCAGGGGGCCAGCATGTGGCCGTCTCCCCGATCGGGGGCGTGTCCATGGTCATGGTGCCGGCAAAAATGCCCTGCACTGGTGCGAAAGGGGGGACTCGAACCCCCACGCCTTGCGGCACTGGAACCTAAATCCAGGGCGTCTACCAATTCCGCCACTTTCGCTGGTCTGATCACCTCAGGCGCGCATTGTTGCAGGCGCGGCCGGAAAGCGGAAGGTCGTCATGTTGCTTAACGAGGCGGAGAGCGGCACGTTGCCGCTCTCCGCCCACCCGTCAACGCGCGCCGACGGGACGCGCCGGCGTCAGTTCCGGCTCTCGCGTGCCGGTGTGGATGACGGTCGGCAGGCGCACCTCGAGCTGCGCACTGGCGAGCGGAAGCGCGGGGCGGAACTCGCCGGGGCCCAGATCACGACGCGCGACGGTGGTGGCATGACCGGCGTGATCGGCAATGCCCGCGCGATGCAGTGCAGGCGGTTCGTGGGACGGTGCTGCGCTCGCGGTGATCGCCACTGCGGACGCGACAAGCGCGGCCAGGGACATGGACTTCATGGCGGAACGTCTCTCGATATGCGCCGATGGCGCGGGAGACATCAGTGGAACGCGATTGCGGCCTGCGATCCGTGCACTGGGGCGCAACCTGGGGATGTGACATGACGCGATCGGCCCTGGTTTCAGGGGGATTTCAGCTATGCCCGCCGCGGCGACGTCGTTCGTCGCAGGCAAGAAAAAAGCCGCCTGGCGGACCAGGCGGCTTCTGTCTTGGTGGGCTGTCAAGGATTCGAACCTTGGACCTATTGATTAAGAGTCAACTGCTCTACCAACTGAGCTAACAGCCCGAAAATCGGGAGGCGAATTATGCAGGGTTTCCTGCACGCGACGCAAGGGTTTTGTTTGAATGGATGACGAAGGGCTTCCGTGGGCGTGCAGCTGCCAGACCATTCAACGCGTGTCTCGAACAAGAAAAAAGCCGCCTGGCGGACCAGGCGGCTTCTGTCTTGGTGGGCTGTCAAGGATTCGAACCTTGGACCTATTGATTAAGAGTCAACTGCTCTACCAACTGAGCTAACAGCCCTGAAAACTCAGGCGCACATTGTAGCGTGTGTGCTGCCTTTTGCAACCCTGATTCACTTTCGGTGAACCAGTTTGAATCAGTGGGGTGGCTGAGGGGACTCGAACCCCCGACCACCGGAATCACAATCCGGAACTCTAACCAACTGAGCTACAGCCACCACTGAAAACCTTGTTTCCTACCGCTTGCACCGAATGGCGCGCCCGACAGGAATCGAACCTGTAACCGCCGGCTTAGAAGGCCGGTGCTCTATCCAGTTGAGCTACGGGCGCTCGATCCGGATTGTCGCACTCCAATCCCGATTTGAGCAGCGGGCTTGGTCGGGGTAGAGGGATTCGAACCCCCGACATCCTGCTCCCAAAGCAGGCGCGCTACCAGACTGCGCTATACCCCGGCGGTTTGTTTCCCTCCGGGGTTCCCCCCGAAAGAGCCGCCTATTGTGGGAATCGGCATGGCATCTGTCAACGGTTTTCACACATCAATTCACATGTCGTGATGGCCGATGGCCGCTTCAGCTATGCTCGGTGCAGCGGCCGGAGGGCCGAACCCCTACCCCATCAAGGAGATTGGCAATGCGCAGCGGCAATCCCGCACTTTCCGAGTCCACCTTCCTCGACCTGGCCAGCGGCTCGGTCGTGGCCCGCCCCGATCAGGCGATGACCATCAACGGCACCGTCAACAAGACCGGCGTGTTGCTGTTGCTGACCGTACTGACGGCCGCCTTCGCGTGGAGCCAGTCGGTCGATGCGAACGGCCTGCCCACCTCCAGCGCCATGCTGTACACGCTGGTTGGTGCGATCGGCGGCCTGGTACTGGCCCTGGTGACCGTGTTCAAGAAGGAATGGTCGCCGGTCACCGCACCGATGTATGCACTGGTCGAAGGCCTGTTCCTCGGCGCGATCTCGGCGATGTTCAATGCCAAGTTCCCCGGCATCGTGATGCAGGCGGTGATGCTGACCTTCGGCACGATGTTCGTGATGCTGGCGGTGTACCGCAGCGGCCTGATCAAGGTCACCGAGAACTTCAAGCTGGGCGTGGTGGCGGCAACCGGCGGCATCGCGCTGCTGTACCTGGCCTCGTTCGTGCTGAGCTTCTTCAACATCAACATCCCGATGATCCACGAAGGCGGCTGGATGGGCATCGCCTTCAGCCTGTTCGTGGTCGTGGTGGCGGCGTTGAACCTGGTGCTGGATTTCGACTTCATCGAAACCGGTGCCGAGGCGCGCGCGCCGAAGTTCATGGAGTGGTACGGCGCGTTCGGCCTGATGGTCACGCTGGTGTGGCTGTACGTGGAATTCCTGCGCCTGCTGTCCAAGATCCAGCAGCGCTGATCCACGCACCCGCAGTGACATGAAGAAGGCGCCGCAAGGCGCCTTCTTCATGCCTCCGGCACGGCCGCACGCCGTTGCTGGAGCGTGGTGTAGTGCCGGGCCATGAAGTCGGCCAGCGCGCGCACCTTGGGCGCCAGTTGGCGCGCGTGCGGGTACACCGCGTAGTAATGCCGCCGCCCGGCGTGATGCTGAGGCAGAACACGCACCAGGCGCCCATGCAGCAGATCGTCCTGCACGGTCAGGCGAGTGAACGCGGCGATGCCCTGCCCCGCCAGCACGGCCGCGTACAGCGCCGGGATCGCATCCACGCGCAGCCGGCCCTGCGGTTGGATCTCGCTCTGCACGCCGCGTGCGGAGGTCAGTGACCATGCCACCGGCCCACGTGCGCCGGCAAACCCGATCAGCGCATGTCGGGCCAGATCCGTTGGCTGGCGCGGCAGCCCCCATTGCGCGATGTAGCGCGGCGACGCCACCAGCACCATGTCGGTAACAGCCAGTTCGCGCGCCACCAACGCACTGTCAGCCAACGGCCCGGCAATGCGAAGGGCCATGTCGTAACCGCCTCCGATCAGATCGACCTGGCGATCATCGCAGGACAGATCCAGCGCGATGCCGGGGTACTGCTCCAGAAAGGCAGGCAACCATTGAGCGAGTTCCAGCGTGCCGATCACCAACGGCGCGCTGACGCGCAGCAATCCACTGGGTGAGTCCTGATCGGCCTGCAGCCGCTGCTCGGCGATCTCCACCCGGTCCAGGATGTCCACGCAATCGTGGTAGTAGGCCCGCCCTGCTTCGGTCAGCATCAGGCGCCGGCTGTTGCGGTCGAGCAGGCGTGAACCCAGATGCGCCTCCAGCTGGCGCAACTGCCGCGACATCGACGAATGGGTCGTGTCCAGGCGCTCGGCGGCCGCGGTGAAACTGCCCGCATCGACGATGCTGCGGAATGCCCTCATGGCGGAAAACTGGTCCATCTCGCTCCCGTGCAGCGGCTGGCACCTGTGGCGGTGCCGGCAGCATAACAAGGCCGGTGCGGCTCAGCCGACCGGCAGCGCCAGGATCTGATCGGTGCCCAGCACGGTGCCGTAGGTGTCTTCGATGCTGGCCAGGGCTGCCGCGTGCAGGAGGGCGTGGCCGACCTGGCTGCCATCGTGCAGGTCCAGATCGCGGCTCGCGGTGGCATCGGAGGAGACGATCACGTTCAGGCCCCTCGGCGCGGCGTCGCGGGCGGCACCAGCGACGCAGGCATGGGTCTGCAGGCCGGCGATGATCAGCGTGTCGATTCCGGCCTCCTTGAGCGCCTGCTCCAGCACCGGGCCGGAGGCACCGGCGAACACGCTGACGTTGTCCTTGGCGATCACTTGCTCGCCCTTACGCGGCTGCATCTGCGGGTGGAACTGGACCGTGCGGCTGCCTTCGGCGAACAGCGGCGCGCCAGCCGGAAGAACGTGCTGGACGTGGATGACCGGGATCTTGTGGGCATCGGCGAAGTCCACCAGGCGGCGGGTCTGGGCCAGGGCGGCATCGCCGTCAGGGATGGGCATGCGGCCACCAGCGAAGTATTCGTTCTGGAAATCGATCACCAGCAACGCGGTCTTGCCAGCCGGCAATGCGCTCGCGTCCTGCGCGCCCGCCATGTGGCGGATGGTCGGGTGAGCCGGCTCGGCGGCGGGCTGGGCGGACGCGGTGGCGACACCGAGGATGCCGGCCAGGCCGATCAGGGAGGCAAAGTGCATGGGAAAGCTCCTGCTGTGGTTGGGATGGCGTACATGGTGCGCGGCGGATCCGTGCACCAACAGCCAGTTACGCACACAGCATCTGTGCGTTTCTCGCACAGATTGATGAATCCCCTCCCGTCGGGATCGCCATCCCCCGCCATCGAGCAGGCAATAAAAAAGCGGGACGCCGAAGCGCCCCGCTTTCTGGACAACCGACCCGCGCGCTCACAGGCGGCTGGCGATGGCCTGGGCGAAGCCCATGGTGTTGCCGGTGCCGCCCAGATCGCCGGTCAGCGAATCCTTGGCTTCCAGCGTGGCCACGATGGCCTTGCGCAGGCGCTCGGCGTTCTCGACCTGGCCGACGTGGTCCAGCATCTGCGCAGCGGCCAGCAGCAGCGCGCACGGATTGGCCTTGCCCTGCCCGGCGATGTCCGGCGCGGTGCCGTGCACGGCCTCGAAGATCGCCGCGTTCTCACCGATGTTGGCGCCCGGGGCCAGGCCCAGGCCGCCGACCAGACCGGCGCACAGGTCGGAGATGATGTCGCCGAACAGGTTGGTGGTCACGATCACGTCGAACTGTTCCGGACGCATCACCAGCTGCATGCAGCAGTTGTCGACGATCATTTCCTGGAACTCGATGTCCGGGTACTTGGCCGCCACTTCGCGCGCCACGGCCAGGAACAGGCCCGAGGTCGACTTGATGATGTTGGCCTTGTGCACGGCGGTGACCTTCTTGCGGCCGGTGCTGCGGGCCAGCTCGAAAGCGTAGCGCACGATGCGCTCGGAGCCCTTGCGGGTGATGCGGGTGCCGGAAAAGGCGGTCTCGCCATCGGCCGACACTTCCTGGCCCTCGGCCAGGTACGCGCCTTCGGTATTCTCACGGACGGTGATCAGGTCCACGCCATCGCCGAAACGCGACTTGGTGTTCGGGAACGAGACCGCCGGACGCACGTTGGCGTACAGGTCGAAGTGGCGGCGCAGGCTGACGTTGATCGAGGTGAAGCCACCACCGACCGGCGTGGTCAGCGGGCTCTTCAGCGCGATCTTGTTGCGTGCGATCGACTCCAGGGTGGAGGCCGGCATCAGATCGCCGTGCTTTTCCAGCGCGACCAGGCCCGCGTCGGCGTCTTCGTATTCAAAGCCGGTGTCCAGCTTGCCGAGCACGAACAGGGTAGCGTCCATGATCTCCGGGCCGATGCCGTCACCGCGGATGACCGTGATTTTCTGCGTCATTGATGTGTATTCCGAACCGAGGGGGAGCGCCATCCGTGAGGTGCGCGAAGCGCGGGCGCAAGGGAAGTTTCATCGGCAATTATGCCTTACCCGCCCAATGGACCCCAAATAGGCCATTGGTCCAAGGCGGGTAAGGCAGGTTTGCCCGCGCATTCCTCCTCTGCCCCGCGCCTGTCGGCGCGCCCCTTCAACAGAAGGGGCTTTCCTCCAGAGGCATTGCTATCCGGGTTGCTGAACGTGGCCTCGCACCTGAACGGTGCGCCACCGGGGGCGACGCCATTGCCGGGGTGCCGGAGCGGCCGACCAGTGGTCGGCGCCTACCGCGGTGGGGCCATCACGGCCCCGACCTCAATGTTCGTGCACGGCCGGCGCTTGAGCGCCACCTTCGAGCTGATCCAGGAAGTCCACCGCGCGGCGCAGGTGCGGGATCACGATGGAACCGCCGACCACCAGACCGACCGAGAAGGTCTCGAAGAACTCCTCGCGGGTCACGCCGGCGTCCTTGCATTGGGCCACGTGGTAGCTGATGCAGTCATCGCAACGCAGCACCATCGAGGCGACCAGACCCAGCAGTTCCTTGGTCTTCACATCCAGCGCGCCCGCCTGGTAGGTCTGGGTGTCCAGCGCGAAGAAGCGGCGCACCACCTGGTTCGGCTCGCCCAGGATGCGCTGGTTCATGCGCTGGCGGAACTCGGTGAATTCGGCGATGCGGTCCTTGCTGCCGTCGTCGGACGCGCTCATGCCGGGTCCTGCCCGGCCAGCAGCGGCTCCAGCTTGCCAGCGCGGTGCAGCGCCATCATGTCGTCGTAGCCACCCACGTGGACCTCGCCGACGAAGATCTGCGGCACGCTGGTGCGGCGGGTCTTGGCCATCATCTTCTCGCGCTCGGCAGCGTCCAGGTCGATCCGGACCTCGGTCCACTCCCGGCCCTTGCTCTTCAGGAAGTTCTTGGCGGCCACGCAGTACGGGCACACCGCGGTCGAGTAGATGGTGATGGCGGGCGCACCACCCGGGGGGGTAACAGCATCTTGGCTCACGGGAAACTCCACAGCGGAACGTTGGTCTGTATATGGTAGCGGTCTGCTGGATTTTCCACGTCACCGCCGCAACACTGTGGTTTAACCGCAGGTTGCACTGGCCCTGTCACGCTGTCGTCCGCCTTTCCTCCAGGAGCTCCGTTTGCGCCCTTTGCTGCTCTCTGCCGCGTTGACCCTGGCCTTGGCGGTGCCGTTGGCCGGCGCCCAGGAAAGCAAGCTGCCGGACATCGGGTCCTCGGCTGGCGAGCTGCTGACCCCGGCCCGGCAGGCCGAGTACGGCGGGATGATGCTGCGCGAACTGCGCAACTACGGCTTCCTGCTCGACGACCCGCTGGTCGATGACTGGTTGCAGACCATGGGTGCCCGGCTGGGCTCCAACAGTGCCCAGCCGCGCCAGTCGTATACCTTCTTCATGCTCAAGGACCGGCAGATCAACGCCTTCGCCACCCTGGGCGGCTATATCGGCGTGAATGCGGGCCTGGTGCTGACCGCCGAGCGCGAGGACGAAGTAGCAGCGGTGCTCTCCCACGAAATCGCCCACGTCACCCAGCAGCACGTGCTGCGCGGGGTGGAGCGCGCCCAGCGCGACCAGATTCCCATCCTGCTGGGCATGCTGGCCGCGGTCGTGGCCGCGCAGCAGGCCGGGGGCAATTCCTCTGGCGATGCCACCATGGCCGCGATCACCTCCGGCATGGGACTGATGCAGCAGCGCCAGATCAATTACACCCGTTCCAATGAGTCCGAGGCCGATCGGCTGGGCATCCGCACCCTGGCCCGCAGCGGCTACGACGTGGATGCGATGGCCGGGTTCTTCGAGCGCATGTCGGCCTCGATGCGGGGCAACCAGGGCGGCTACAGCGTGCCGGATTTCCTGCAGACCCACCCGGTCACCACCACCCGCATCAGCGAGGCCAAGGCGCGCGCCGAGCAGATGAAGAAAGACACCGTGCTGCTCACCACCGAGGTGCCCGGCGGGGTCCGCCAGGAGCGGGTGAACCCGGCCGACCCGGCACTGTCCGATCCGCTGGTACGGCGGAGCAACCCCCTGCTCCCGGCCTCGATGCAGATCTCGGTCAATTCGCTCAGCCGCGGCAGCACGGGCCAGTTCGAGTGGGCGCGCGAGCGCCTGCGCGTGCTCAGCGCCGATACCCCCGCCGATGTGATCGGCGAGTATGAACGCCTGCAGCGCGCGCAGAAGAACGGGCTGACCGAACCGCAACGCTATGGGCTTGCGCTGGGGCGGCTGCGCAACAGTGCGGCGGCACAGGCTACCCGCGACCTCACCGAGCTGCTGCGCGACCATCCCGACAACCTGTGGGTGGCCCTGGCCCTGGGCGAGGCCGAGTCGCGTTCGGGCCAGCAGGCACAGGCCAACGCCCGCTTCGAAACGCTCATGCGCCAGCACCCGGGCAGCCGTCCGGTGGCCCTGACCTATGCGTCGATCCTCAACGAACAGGGCGGGCGCGAAGCCGGCCAGCGCGCGCAGGCAATGCTGCGCCCGATGCTGTCGCAAAGCGGCAATGATCCGGTCTTCCAGCAACGGTTCGCCCGCGCCAGCGAGTTGGCCGGGGACACCACCCGGGCCAGCGAGGCCTACGCCGAGGCCGCCTTCCTGAGCGGTCGCCCGGAACAGGCACTGATCCAGCTGCAGGCACTGAAGAAGCAGCCGAGCCTGGATTACGTAGGTCGTGCCCGGGTCGACGCCCGGATCGAGAGCATCACCCCGACCGTGCTGGAAATGCGCCGGCAGGGAATCGACGACCCGGATCTGGACCGCCGCTGAGGGGCGCGGCGCCCGTCCGCTCATGACCGCCAGATGGCGGTGACCGACGGGAACGGCCAGCTCGTCACAAACCTGTCATGAAACCGTAGTCTACTGAGCTCAATCCCGATCTGATGAGCAATACGGTGGGCACGTGCAGAAACGCATCCTGATCGTCGATGACGAACCCGCGATCCGCGAAATGGTCGCCTTTGCCCTGCGCAAGGGCGACTACGACCCGATCCATGCTGGCGACGCCCGCGAGGCGCAGACCGCCATCGCCGATCGCGTCCCGGACCTGATCCTGCTGGACTGGATGCTGCCGGGCACCAGCGGCCTGGACCTGGCCCGGCGCTGGCGCAAAGAAGCCCTCACCCGCGAGGTGCCGATCATCATGCTGACCGCACGTGGCGAGGAAAACGATCGGGTCGGTGGTCTGGAAGCCGGTGTGGACGACTATGTGGTCAAGCCGTTCTCGGCACGCGAACTGCTGGCCCGCATCCGTGCGGTCATGCGCCGCGCCCGCGACGACGACGAAGATGGCAGCGTCGCGGTGGGTACGATCCGCATCGATGGCGCCGCGCACCGCGTCTTCGCCGGCGACCAGCCGGTGCCGATCGGTCCGACCGAATACCGCCTGCTGCATTTCTTCATGACCCACCCCGAACGCGTCTACACCCGTGCCCAGCTGCTGGATCACGTGTGGGGCGGCAGCGTGTACGTGGAGGAGCGCACCATCGACGTGCACATCCGCCGCCTGCGCAAGACGCTGGAGCCGTTCGGTGCCGAGAACATGGTGCAGACCGTACGCGGTGCCGGCTACCGGTTCTCCACCTCGACCTGAGTCTCGTCGGGCCGGAACCAGGCGCGCATGCCTGGTTCCGGCTACTCCTGCTATAACCTTGGATCGATTCCGAGGCCCGCACTTTCTGCGAGACCGCAATGCCCCGCCACATCCGTTCTGCCTGGTTGAAAACGCTGGCCACCCTCGCCGCCCTGCTGCTCGCGGCCGGCTTGCTGGGCTTGGCGGTCGGCCACGTCTGGATGTGCATCGCGCTGGCTTCGATCGGCGCGCTGACCTGGCATTACTGGCGGCTGCGCCGGGTGTTGCGCGGGCTGACCGCACGCCATCGCTGGGACATGGGCGACGGCACCGGTGTATGGAACGAGCTGGACCGCCTGCTCTACCGCAATCAGTGGGAAATGCGCACGCGCAAGCGGCGCCTGCTGGACATGCTGCGCAGTTATCGCGCCGCGGCCGCCGCCCTGCCCGATGCCGTGGTGGTGGTCGACCGCAACAGCCAGCGCGTGCAGTGGTTCAACGAAGCGGCCACCTCGCTGCTCGGCCTGCACCACCCCGGTGATCTGGGCGAGGCGCTGGTTGAACGCCTGCAGCCGATGCCGCTGGCGCACTGGCTGGCCGGCGGCCGCAATGCCGAACCGATCCTGGACGTCCCCTCCCCGGTCGACCCAGCGATCCGCCTCAACCTGCGCCTGATTCCCTACTCGCCGGACTACTGGCTGCTGATCGCACGCGATGTCAGCAAGCTGCTGCGGTTGGAACAGGTGCGCCGTGATTTCGTTGCCAACGTCTCGCATGAGCTGCGCACCCCGCTGACCGTGGTGCACGGCTATCTGGACATGATGGATCCGGAAGATTTCCCCGGCACCGGCCCGATGCTGGAGGAGATGCGCAAGCAATCCCAGCGCATGGCGCAGCTGGTCGAAGACCTGCTTACCCTGTCGCGTCTGGAATCACAGGAACACACCGAAGCCGAAGCCGTGGCGATGACCCCGATGCTGGCCACGCTGCGCCGCGAGGCCGAGGCGCACAGCCAGGGCCGCCACCAGATCAGCATCATCGATACCGCCGGCGTGGACCTGCAGGGCTCCAACAAGGAACTGCACAGCGCGTTTTCCAACCTGGTCACCAACGCGGTGCGCTACACCCCGGCCGGTGGCCGCGTGGAAGTAGAGTTCGCGCGCGAAGGCGATGGCGTGGTGCTGTCGGTACGCGACACCGGTTACGGCATTCCGGCCAACCATCTGCCGCGCCTGACCGAACGCTTCTACCGCGTCTCCAGCAGCCGCTCGCGCGAGAGCGGCGGCACCGGGCTCGGGCTGTCGATCGTCAAGCATATTCTCGGCCTGCACCATGCCCGCCTGGACATCCAGAGCGAGGTCGGTAAAGGCAGCACGTTCTCGTGCCATTTCGATGCCGACCAGGTGCGCGCGCGCAACGAGGTCGTCTCCCTTCCTTCTTCTGAAGACTTTTCCGCATGAGCACTCCTGTTCCCGCCGCCGTGCCTGTGGACGGCGATCCGCTGCGCGATCCGGCGCTGTACATCAACCGCGAGCTGTCGCAGCTGGATTTCAACTTCCGCGTGCTGGCCCAGGCGATGGACCCGCAGGTACCGCTGCTGGAGCGTCTGCGCTTCATGTGCATTTCCTGCACCAATCTGGATGAGTTCTTCGAGATCCGCGCGGCCGCGGTGCGCCATGCGCAGGAGTACGGCCTGCCGCCGGCGCCGGACGGCATGACCCCGCAGGCGATCCTCAACGCCATCCACGACCGCGCTGCACAGCTGGTCGACCAGCAGTACCGCTGCTGGAACGAGACCCTGCGCCCGGCACTGCATGAGGCCGGCATCGATGTGCTTGGCCGGCACTCCTGGAACCATCGCCAGAAGCGCTGGCTGCGGGCGTATTTCCGCAACGAGATCATGCCGGTGCTGTCCCCGCTCGGCCTGGATCCGTCGCACCCGTTCCCGAAGATCCTCAACAAATCGCTGAACATCGTGGTGGTGCTCAAGGGCACCGATGCGTTCGGCCGTGCCGGCCATCTGGCGATCGTGCGCGCGCCGCGCTCGCTGCCGCGCATCATCCAGCTGCCGGAAAAACTCGGCGGCCCGCAGACCTTCGTGTTCCTGTCCTCGGTGCTGTCGACCTTCGTCGATGAGATGTTCCCGGGCATGGAAGTCCAGGGCGCGTATCAGTTCCGCGTGACCCGCAATTCCGAGCTGGTGGTGGACGAGGAGGAAGTCGAGAACCTGGCCCTGGCGCTGCGCGATGAGCTGGTCGACCGGGGTTACCGCCCGGCCGTGCGGCTGGAGATCGCACAGGACTGCCCGCGCGACATCGTGCGCACCCTGCTGCAGAACTTCGGTCTCACCGAGAACGCGGTGTACCGCATCGACGGCCCGGTCAACCTCAACCGCGTGGTCCAGCTGTACGACGTGATCCAGCGGCCGGACCTGAAGTATCCCTCGCTGAGCCCGCGCGTGCTGCGCGACAGCGATGGCATCTTCGAAATCGTCGCGCGCCGCGACGTGCTGCTGCACCATCCTTTCGATGCGTTCACCGCCGTGCTGGATGTGATCAAGCAGGCCGCCGTCGACCCGAATGTGCTGGCGATCAAGCAGACCCTGTACCGCACCGGCAAGGATTCGCTGATCGTCGATGCGCTGATCCAGGCCGCCCGCAACGGCAAGGACGTCACCGTCGTGGTCGAGCTGCGCGCGCGCTTCGATGAGGAAGCCAACCTCGGCCTGGCCGACCGCCTGCAGGAGGCCGGCGTCCAGGTCGTCTACGGCGTGGTCGGCTTCAAGACCCACGCCAAGATGCTGCTGATCGTGCGCCGCGAAGGCCGCAAGCTGCGCCGCTACGTGCACCTGGGCACCGGCAACTATCACAGCGGCACCGCGCGGGCCTACACCGACCTGAGCCTGATCACCGCCGATGCGGACATCGGCAACGATGTGCACCTGCTGTTCCAGCAGCTGTCCGGGCTGGCCCCGCGGATGAAGCTCAAGCGCCTGCTGCAGTCACCCTTCACCCTGCACCCGGGCCTGCTGCAGCGGATCGAGCGCGAAACGCGCCTGGCTGCCAGTGGCCGACCGGGGCGGATCATCGCCAAGATGAATGCCCTCAACGAACCCCAGGTGATCCGTGCCCTGTACGCGGCCTCGCAGGCGGGCGTGCAGATCGACCTGATCGTGCGCGGCGCCTGCACCCTGCGCCCGGGCGTCCCCGGCGTTTCGGACACCATCCGGGTGCGCTCGATCGTCGGCCGCTTCCTGGAACACAGCCGGGTCTACTGGTTCGGCAATGACGGCGCCTCGGAGCTGTTCTGCGCCAGCGCGGACTGGCTGGAGCGCAACCTGCTGCGCCGGGTCGAGACCTGCTTCCCGATCCTGGATCCGGAACTGGCGCGCAAGGTCTACCGCGACGTGCTGCAGAACTACCTGGACGACAACCTCAATGCCTGGGAACTGCAGGCCGACGGCAGCTACATCAAGTGCACGCCGGGGCACGACGAGCCGCCGCACTCGGCGCAGATGGCCCTGCTGCAGGGCCTTTGAACCGCGACCCAAGGTCGCAGCGTGATGATGTGAAGGCCGCGCGGTGACGCGCGGCCCCACCCTTCGGCTAACATTCGCCCATGCCGCATACCTCCACGACTCCGCCCGCTCTGCAGGATGGCGACCTGCTCGCCGCCATCGACCTTGGATCGAACAGCTTCCACATGGTCATCGCGCGATACACGCTCGGGCAGTTGCGGGTCGTCGACCGCCTGCGCGAGACCGTGCGCATGGCCGATGGCCTGGATGGCAAGGGCGGCCTGTCCGCCGAAGCCCGACAGCGCGCACTGGAGTGTCTGGCCCGGTTCGGCCAGCGCATCCGGGCAATCCCCGCGGTGCGGGTGCGTGCACTGGCCACCAACACCGTCCGCCAGCTGCGCTCACCGCAGGCCTTCCTGATGCCGGCCGAAACCGCGCTCGGCCATGCGATCGAAGTGGTCAGCGGCCGCGAAGAGGCGCGCCTGATCTACCTGGGCGTGGCCCATGCGCAACCGCCCAAAGCGGACCAGCGCCGGCTGGTGATCGACATCGGCGGCGGCTCCACCGAATTCATCATCGGCCAGGGCATGCAGACCTTGGAGCGCGAAAGCCTGCAGGCCGGCTGCATCGCCAGCACGCGGCGTTTCTTCCCCGGCGGCAAGCTCAGCAAGAAGCGCTGGAAGGACGCCCTGACCGAGATCGGCGCGGAGTTCCAGCAGTTCGCCAACAAGTACCGCGCATTGGGCTGGCACGAAGCACTGGGCTCGTCGGGCACGCACAAGGCGATCAGCGAAATCTGCGCCACGATGAAGCTGAGCAAGGGCGCGATCACGGCCGAGGCCCTGCCGCAGCTGCGCGATGAACTGCTCAAGGCCAAGCGCATCGAGGACATCGACCTGCCGGGCCTGTCCGCCGATCGCCGTCCGATCATCGCCGGCGGCATCCTGGTGCTCGAAGCGGCCTTCCAGGCGCTGGGGCTGCAGAAGCTGCTGGTCAGCAAGGCGGCGATGCGCGAAGGCATCCTGTACGACATCCTTGGCCGCGCCAGCGAGAACGACCTGCGCGACGAATCGGTCGCCGCACTGACCCAGCGCTACGGCATCGACACCGTCCAGGCCGATCGCGTGGAAAACACCGCGATGTACCTGCTCGCGCAGGTGGAAGAAAGCTGGCAGCTGGACCCGGACGATGCGCGCATGCTCGGCTGGTCCGCACGCCTGCACGAACTCGGCCTGATGATCGCGCACAGCGGTTACCACGTGCACGGCAGCTATGTGCTGGAGAACTCGGACATCGCCGGTTTCTCGCGGCAGGAACAGCAGTTGCTCGCCGCGCTGGTGCGCAGCCATCGCCGCAACATCTCCAAGTCCGCCTTCGAGGCGCTGCCCGAGCGTCTGCTGCAGCCGGCACGGCGCATGACCGCGTTGCTTCGGCTGGCGGTCCTGCTCAACCGCGCGCATGAAGACACGCCGATGCCGGCACTGGAACTGACCGCCGAGGATGCGCGCCTGTCGCTGATCCTTCCGCAGGCGTACATCGATGCGCGCCCGCTGCTGCGCGCCGATCTGATCGGTGAAACCGAGGGCATGGCCGGGCTGGTCGTGCAGTTCCGACCCTTCGTCGCCTGACGCTTTCTGCCTGCTTCGTCGCGTGCGGATGCAGCAATTTATGGGCTCACTTCGCAGAACGCAGCGCTCATGACGTATTTGTGAGAACCCCCTCACACCTGCCTCATGGAAACTTAACCAATCGATCTACTCTCGGACACCGGCCCTCACACGGCTGGATTTTGGGGACGGCGGCACTTGGGTCCGCCGACCTCTTGGACGTCGTTCCGATAAGAGAGAGAGTCGATCATGTCTTCATCCACCACTCCGTTGGGGCAGGCGATCCGCCTTGCCCTGTTGGCCGGCACCGCTGGCCTGGCATCCACCGCCGTCCTCGCCCAGGACGCCACGCCGACCACCCTGGACCGCATCGAGATCACCGGCTCGCGGATCCGCCAGGTCGATGTCGAATCCGCCCAGCCGGTGCTGTCGATCAGCCGCGCCGACATCGAGCGCCAGGGCTTCAGCTCGGTCGCTGACATTCTCCAGAACCTGACGGCCGTCGGCAGCCCGGCATTGAGCCGCTCCAACGTGCTCAGCGCCGGCGAGACCGCTGGCGGTACCTATATCAACATGCGCAACCTGGGCGCGCAGCGCACCCTGGTGCTGATCAACGGCAAGCGCCTGGGCATCACCACCAGCGGTTACCAGGACATCTCCAGCGTGCCGGTCTCGGCGATCGAACGCATGGAAGTGCTGAAGGACGGTGCCTCTGCGATCTATGGCTCCGATGCCATGGCCGGCGTGATCAACATCATTACCCGCAGCAATGTCGACGGCGTCACCGCCAACGTCTATTACGGCCAGTACAGCCAGGGCGACGGCGCGCGCAACAGTGTCGACGTGGTTGCCGGCTGGACCAACGACCGCGCGTCGCTGACGTTCTCGGCCGAGCACACCGAAGAGAAGGGCGTGTGGGCACGTGATCGCTGGTTCAGCGAGTCCCAGAACACCAACCGCCATCCCGGCGATGGCTGGACCCAGGTGAGCCAGTGGGGCCAGATCAACGGCTTGAAAGGGCCCGGCTGCACGGCGGCATCGGGCTGCAGCTATTCGCTGGATCGCGGTACCGACCCGACCAACCCGGCCAACTACCATCTCAGCGACCTGACTCCGATCACCGGCGATGTCAGCAACGCGCAGGAACAGATGCATCTGATCTCGCCGCTCAAGCGCGATTCGCTGTTCCTCGATGGTCGTCTGGACCTCACCGATGACATCCGCCTGACCACGCAACTGGGCTACAACAAGCGCACGTCCACCCGCCAGATCGCCGGCTACCCGCTGCAGTCCGCCACGGCAGGCATCGGCGCGATGTCCATCGACAGCTGGTTCAATCCGTTCGGCAACCACCACGGCTATGCCAAGCCCACTGACATCGCCTGGAACCGACGCACCTGGGAAGTGCCGCGGGTCAGCACCAGCGAGCTGACGACCTGGCGTGCGGTTGCCGCGCTGGAGGGCTCCTTCGAGGTCGGCGACCGCTACTTCGATTGGGAAGTGGGCTACCAGTACAACCGCAGCGAACTGCTGCAGGCCTCCACCGGCAACCTCAACAAGGAACGCGTCAAGAACGCCGTCGGCCCGTCGTACTACAACCAGGCCACCGGCAAGGTCGAATGCGGCGTGCCGGGTGCGCCGATTGCCGGCTGCATGCCGTGGAATCCGCTGGTGCCCTACGGCTCCAACGATCCCAATGGTCTGACCGGCAACCCGGCGCTGATCGACTACCTGTTCCCGCCAGAGGTATCGCGTGGCAAGACCACGACGCGCAACGCCTTCGCAAGCATCGCCGGTACGGTGATGACGCTGCCGGCGGGCGATCTCGGCGTCGCCTTCGGCGTGGAAAGTCGCGAGGAGGCCGGCAAGTTCCTCCCGGATCCACTGGCCCAGAGCGGCGCGACCACCAACCTGGCCGCCGGCCCGACCGGTGGCGGTTACAAGGTCAACGAGGCCTATCTCGAGCTCAACGTGCCGATCCTGGCCGACCTGCCGGGTGCACGCGAGCTGAGCCTGAGCGCCGCCACCCGTCACTCGGACTACAACACCTTCGGCACCACCCTCAACAGCAAGTTCGGCTTCAAGTGGAAACCGATCGAGCAACTGCTGGTGCGTGGCACCTGGGCGCAGGGCTTCCGTGCGCCCACCATTTCCGATCTGTACGGCGGCGGCTCGGAAACGTTCACGACCGGCTACCGCGATCCCTGCGATACCGTCTACGGCGCCTCGGCCAGCAGCGCCGACGTACGCGCACGCTGTGCCGCTCATATCGCCAACGCAGACAGCTACCGCCAGCTGCGCCAGGGCGGCGTGCCGATCACCTCCAGCAGCGACCAGACACCGGTGCCGTTCACCAACGGCTCCAACCCGGACCTGCAGCCGGAAACCTCGACCAGCCGTACGCTGGGCCTGGTCTGGAGCCCGAACTTCGTGCCCCACCTCAACGTGGCGCTGGACTGGTGGAAGGTGCGTATCGACAACACCATCGTCAATGACCATCCCAACGACATGCTGCGCGACTGCTATGAGCAGGGTATCGCTTCGCGCTGCAGTGGCTTCACCCGCGACCCTGTCACCGGCATCGTGGACAAACTGAAGTACGGCAAGCGCAACTCTGGCTTCCTGGAGACTGAGGGCTACGATCTGGAGCTGAGCCACCATCTGGATACCGCTTACGGCAAGCTGAGCACCGGATGGACCACGACCTACGTCAGCTCCTTGCTCGAGCGCACCACCAACGACGCTGATGTGGCGCCCGAACCGAAAAACGGCATCGGCAGCGGTTTCCGCGTGCGCTCCAACCTGACCGTAGGCTGGGACGTGGGGGACTTCGGGGTGAGCTGGACCGCCCGCTACTACTCCGGGGTCAAGGAACGCTGCGTCAATGCGAAGACCCGCCCGGACGAGTGCTCGAACCCGGGCGTGCAGGCGCCGTGGTATGCCGGCTCGCGCGACTACAACCAGCGTGGCTCGGTGACCTTCCATGATGTCCAGTTCCGCTACAACCTGCCGTGGGATGCCACCGTGTCGGTGGGTGCCAACAACGTGTTCGAGAAGTACGGCCCGATCATGTACACCCAGCCGAACTCCGACTTCTCCTACTACGGTGGCTACGACATCGGGCGTTTCATGTACATGAAGTACCAGCAGCGCTTCTGATCGCCGCCGGGTAACAACGCGTGTTCGCCACGGCCCTTCGGGGCCGTGGCTTTTTCCATCAGGCCGCCGCGTCATCCGAGCGTCATACGGCGGTCATGTCGGCTACATCGCCCGGGCCCAGCATGCGTGGCATACCGGAGGCCCGCCATGCGCTATGCCATCGTCACCGAAACCTACCCCCCTGAAGTCAATGGCGTTGCCTTGACCGTGCAGGGCCTGGAACTGGGGTTGCGTGCCGCCGGCCATCAGGTCGATCTGGTCCGGCCACGGCAACCGTCCGATACCGACGCGGTGGACAGCACGGTGCTGGTCACCGGTGCCAACCTGCCGCGCTATCCCGGCCTGCGCTTTGGCCTGCCGGCGCCTGCGCGATTGACGCGCCAGTGGCAGCATCAACGACCGGACGCAATCTACATCGCCACTGAGGGTCCGCTTGGCTGGTCGGCACTGCGCACCGCACGGCGTTTGGGCATTCCGGTCGCCACCGGCTTCCATACCCGCTTCGACGAGTACCTGCCCGACTATGGCGTGGCCTGGCTGCAGGCTGCCGCGCTGCGCTGGATGCGCCGCTTCCACAACCAGGCCGATGCCACGCTGGTGCCGACCCAGGAGCTGCAGCAGTTCCTCGGCGAGCAGGGCTTCGATCGCGTCCGCCTGCTGGCGCGCGCCGTGGACAGCAGTCAGTTCGAGCCCGAGCGCCGTGACCCGGCGCTGCGCGAGGAGTGGGGCATTGATGGCAATGGCTTCGCCGCGATCTACGTCGGCCGCATCGCCCCGGAGAAGAACCTTGGGCTGGCGGTCAAGGCGTTCCGTCGCCTGCAGCAGGTGCGGCCCAAGGCGCGCTTCGTGTTCGTGGGCGATGGCCCGTCGCGCGCCAAACTCGCGCACGACAATCCGGACTTCATCTTCTGCGGCGTGCAGCGCGGGGATGCGCTGGCGCGGCACTTCGCCAGCGGTGATCTGTTCCTGTTCCCGAGCCGCAGCGAGACCTTCGGCAACGTCACCCTCGAAGCGATGGCCAGCGGACTGGCCACGATCGCCTTCGACTACGGCGCCGCCCGCGAATACCTGCGCACCGATGAAAACGGCATCGCCGTGAACGATGACAACGACTTTGTGACTGCGGCGGTGCAGTTGGCCGGCGACGACATACTGCGCAACCGGCTCGGCCGCAATGCCGCCACCGCGATGAAGCGGCTGCATCCCCAGCACGTGGTGGCCGAGTTCGATGCCCTGCTCGCCGAACTGGCCCAAGCCCGGAGGCCGCATGCCGACCATGCTGCTTGATGCCCTGCGCGGCCGCGAAACGCGCTGGTGCCGACGCGCCAACCACTACTGCCGCCGCCGCCGGGTGCGGCACGCCTTTTCCGTCATCAGTCGTCTTGGCGACGGCGCGGCCTGGTACGCGCTGATGGCCGCACTGGTGCTGCTGGACGGCTTCGACGGCCTGCGTGCCTCGCTGCACATGGCGGCCACCGGGCTGATGGCGCTGTTGCTGTACAAGGGCCTCAAACGCTGGACGCGCCGCCCGCGGCCCTTCGCCGCCGATCTCCGCATCCGGGCGTGGGTGGCGCCGCTGGATGAGTTCAGCTTCCCGTCCGGGCATACGCTCCACGCGGTGTCCTTCACGATCGTGGCGCTGGCGTACTACCCGTGGCTGGCCCCGCTGCTGGTGCCCTTTACCGCGCTGATCGGACTGTCGCGAGTGGTGCTCGGCCTGCACTACCCCAGTGACGTGCTGGCTGCCACCGGCATTGCCGCACTGCTGGCGGCTGCCAGCCTCCAGTGGTTGCCGTTGCCGGTCTGAGGAACGGGGACGCGCGCATCGCGCATGTGCGTTTTACAATGCGGCCATGACCACGCTGTTCATCTCCGATCTGCACCTGGACCCGAGTCGTCCAGCCATCACCGACCTGTTCCTGGCCTTCCTGCGCGAGGATGCGATGCAGGCAGATGCCCTGTACATCCTGGGCGATCTGTTCGAAGCCTGGATCGGCGATGACACGCCCTCCCCGGCCGCCGATGCGGTCGCGGTCGCGCTGCATGCCGTGGCCGATGCCGGGGTACCGGTGTACTTCATCCGCGGCAACCGCGATTTCCTGGTCGGCGAGGACTACGCGCACCGCGCCGGGTTCACGATCCTCCCCGACCCGAGCGTCATCGATCTGTATGGCCGCCCGGTGCTGCTGCAGCACGGCGATCTGCTGTGCACCGACGATGTGGCCTACCAGCAGTTCCGCACGCAGACCCGCGACCCGGTGTTCCAGGCGCAGTTCCTGTCGCAGCCGCTGGCCGCGCGCATCGCCTTCGCGCAGAAGGCGCGCGATGCCAGCCAGGCGCGTCAGTCGGAAATGAAACAGGGCGATCGCGCGCAGTTCGAGACCGTCACCGACGTGGCGCCGGCCGAGGTGGACAGCACGTTCGCCCGCTACGGCGTGGACACGATGATCCACGGCCATACCCACCGCCCCGCCATCCACACGCTGCAGGCCGGTGGCCGCGACTGCACCCGCATCGTGCTCGGCGACTGGTACGAGCAGGGTTCGGTGCTGCGCGTGACGCCCGAAGGCTGGACGCTGGATACCCTGGCGAACTGAACCGAGCCCGCGGCGCCGCAGTGGCCGCCGCGGGAATTGAAGATCAGCGGAATGCGGCTACTGCCGCCTTGGTGTTGACCAGCACGCGCTGGTTGTCGGCGCTGCTGGCGATGCCCATCGGAATCCCGTTGTAGCTGATGTTCGGGTTGGACCAGTAGTTCAGGCGCGGGCAGCTGCGCGTGCAGTTGTAGGCCATGATCGTGCGCCAGCCGGTGCCGGTGGCCGGTTCGTAGCGATAGCCGTGCCCATAGGCATACGGTGAGGTGCTCGAATCGGTGGCGATGTCATGCCGTGCGCTCTGCAGGTGGCCGATCTCATGCGCGAAGGAGTAGTAGCCGGTGGCGCAGTCCCAATGCACCGCCGCGAACGCGGTGGCCGCCGTGGAGCCGATGCCCGAGGCCAGCCCACACGAACTGGCGTTGTTGATCACCAGGACCGCGACATCGGCCTGGGTGTTGTTGCGGCTGGTATGGATGCTGTCCATCACCCCATCGCTGGTGTTGCGGAAGCGCGCCAGATCGGTGGAGAAGCTGCTGGACTCGGTATAGCTGGTGGTCTCGTACCCGGCCAGCTGCAGGGTGATGCCGACATTGCTGTTGCTGTAGCCCTGATTGGATTCAGCCACGGCCAGTTGCACCAGCGACTGCATGTTGCCGCCATACGCTGCCACCGCACCGTTGGTCGCCACCACCAGCACGCGGATGGTGGCCGGCGTACCCGACGAGGCTGCCGCGGTCCCTGCCCGGTCCGACGCCGGCATCGCGATGGTAGGCAGGCTGTTGTAGTCGGCTGGATGATCGGCCGGCATGCGCGCCTCATCCACTTCCACCAGCACATGCCGCCCATCGCTGACCGGACGCAGCCGGTACAGCTGGCCATCCTTGCGGATCGAGCCGGTCACCGTGTTTCCCGAGCGCACCAGGATCACCGCGTTCATCGGATCCGGTGCGCCGGCCTTGATCAGGCGCGCGCCGGCACGCGTCCCGATCTGGCCGTACCAGATGCTGCCGCCATCGGCGAGCGTCTCGACCTTGCTTTGCAGGGCCTGCACCGGCTGCCCCAACAGTTCGAACTCCAGTTGTTTCTGCACCGGCGAGACGGCCGCTGCATCCACCCGCACCTCCTGCACGGCGCTGGTCGAGGGCGAACCCATCAGCGCCTGCAAGGCCGGCTGGTTTGCGGTACCGGCCCGGCTGAGCACCGTCACCGGCTCGAACAGCGGCGCGGCGGCAGCGCCACCGGCCCCCAGCAGACACAACGCGATCACACCTGCAGCCTTGCTCATCGAACTGGACATCATGTCGCCTCTCTTTGAGTGAAAAACGGAGTGGAGTCGTGGTTGCTGTCGGCCGTCGGGCCGGCCCCCCCATCTGGCGCGACCTGGTGCTGTGAATTCAATAGAAATTACAGATGGGATTTCAGAACTGTGATCGACTGCGCCTTGGTTCAGGGACGTCACGGCGGTCCCCGCGAGCGCTTGCCGCGAACAGATTCCGCGCTACCTTAGGCTGGCATCCTCGGGGAACAGGGACGACATGACAGTGGCAGCTACCCAACCGACAACGGGGGCGACGGTGTCACTGCACATCGGCCTGTTCTTCGATGGCACCCGCAACAATGCCGACAACCTGCAACGGGCGTCCCGCCCACGGGGCGCTACTACGCCCGTAGCGCGGCCGCCGGCCGTGATGGCCGATGATGCATCGCCGTATCAAAGCCGCTTGACCAGCAGCTACAGCAACGGCCTGACCAACATCGCGCGGCTGCATGCGCTGTACCCGGATCACCGCCAGATGCCGCCTGCCGACAACACGCTGGCTCTGTCGATCTACGTCGAGGGCGTGGGTACCCGCACGGGTGAAGACGACGATCTGATGGGGCTGGCGTTCGGGATCGGCCGCACCGGCGTGCGCGCCAAGCGGCGCCGGGCGCTGGAGCAGCTGCTGCCCGAAGCGCTGCGCCAACTGGCCCGCGAAAAGCCCGGCCGCGCCGTCAGCAGCGTGCACGTGGATCTGTTTGGCTACTCACGCGGCGCGGCCAGCGCGCGCGATGCAGTGGCCTTTCTCAACGCAGCGGGAGCAGCTGCCTGGCTGGCCGAACAGCTGGTGCGGTGCGGCTGGTCGCTGGCACCGGGTTTCCCGGGTGCCACACGGCTGGTGCGCTTCGTGGGGCTGCTCGATACTGTGGTGGCGGTCAGCCGCCAGCACCGTGATGAGATGCCGGTGGTCGCGCTACCGGCCGGCTGCGCCGACAAGGTCGTGCAGCTGGTCGCACGCGATGAACACCGCGAGCATTTCGCGCTGACCAGCGTGGCACCCGAGCATGAGGAGATCGTCCTGCCCGGCGTGCACGCCAACATCGGCGGGGGCTACGACCAGCGCATCGAGGGGCCCAAACTGCTGAGCCGCCCGCAGGGGCAGCTGCTGCGTGGCACCGGACTGGCGGCAGGTGAGGTACCGCCGCTGGCCTTGCTGCGCGCGAGCACGGCGTACCGCAGCGCGCAGGCCACGTGTCGGCGCTGGCAACGCGCGCTGGGGCTGGGAGAGGAGGCGATCTGGGTCGATGTCTGGCACCAGTGGCAGCAGCAGCGTGTCGCAGGCAGCCGCAGCGTCCTGCCGCAACTCACCTTGCGCGTATACGCTGCAGTGGTGCTGCGCCGCGAAATCGATGCGCGCTACCAGTTCATCGCCTTGCGGCTGCTGCACCAGCGTGCCGCGGCGGCAGGTGTCGCGTGGACGGCCTCGCCGGACACGCTGCCCGCGCTCGCACTGCCTGCGCAGCTGCAGCCCATCGCGCAACGGCTGCTGGCCGGCCAACCGCTGGATGCCGCACAGGAGCTCACGCTGCGCCAGCACTACCTGATGCAGTCGGCACACTGGAACTTCGATGCGCTGGGCGATACCGCACTGCTCTATGCCGCCGATGCAGGCACGCGTGAACTGCCGTATCGACCAGGCCCCGGGTTGTTCTACGTCAATCGGCCCACCGAAAGCGGTCAGCGCGTGGTGCTGGCCAACACCTGACCGCGCAGTTCGGTCTGTTCGATCAGCTCTGCCAGTTCTTCTTCGTCGAAGCCGGCCAACAGGCGGGCTTCCAGATTGAACGGGCCATAGAGGTAGCCGCCGGCGTATTCCTTCAGCAGCGCCATGAACCGCGGTCGCGGCTCGACGTTTTCACGCGTGCAGTACCAGCGGTACCAGCGCGAGCCGGCTGCCACATGGGCCACCTCTTCGCGCAGGATGATCTCCAGCACATCGGCGGTGGCATGGTCGCCACCAGCACGCAGCTTCACGATCATCCCAGGGGTGACATCCAGCCCGCGCGCTTCGAGCACGCGCGGTACCAGCGCCATGCGCGCCAGCCCATCGTGCGCGGTCTTCTCACACATTTCCCACAGGCCGTTGTGCGCGTCGAAATCGCCGTACGCATAACCATTGGCCTGCAGCCGATCGTGCAGGAGCTTGAAGTGGCGCGACTCGTCATCGGCCACGCTCACCCAGTCGGCATGGAACGATGTCGGCAGGCCGCGGAAGCGGTAGACCGCATCCCAGGCCAGGTCGATGGCATTGAGTTCGATGTGCGCGATGGCATGCACGAACGCGGCACGCCCTTCCACGCTGCCCAGACCACGCCGCGGCAGATCGCGCGGGTGGACCAGCGTCGGCCTGGCCGGGCGCCCCGGCATCCGGATCGGGTCCGGTGCCGGCGCATCGGCCGGTGCCTTCAGGCGACCGGCGCGGAACTGCACGGCATAGTGCTGGGTCAAGGCAACCTTGCGCAGCGGATCCGGCTCGGCCAGGCACTGCTGCGCGGCCTGCAGCAGATCGGCGGCCGCGCTGTCCAGCACATCACTCATGCCCTGCCCTCAGGCGCGACGCTTGTGCTTGGCATCGTCCGAACGCAGTTGCTGGATGCGTTCGAAATAGCCCGGCTCGATCCCGGTCGGGTAGACGCCGTTGAAGCACGAGGAATCGAACGACTTCAGCTCCGGGTTGCCTTCGCTCACCGCCGCTTCCATGTCCTCGATGTCCTGGTAGATCAGCCAGTCGCAGCCCAGGTGCTTCTCGATTTCCTCGATGCTGCGGTTGTGCGCGACCAGTTCTTCGGCCGCCGGCATGTCGATGCCGTAGATGTTCGGGTAGCGCACCGGCGGCGCGGCACTGGCCAGGTAGACCTTGCGGGCGCCGGCATCGCGCGCCATCTGCACGATCTGCTGGCTGGTGGTGCCGCGCACGATCGAGTCATCCACCAGCAGCACCACGCGGTTGCGGAACTCCAGGTGGATCGGGTTGAGCTTGCGGCGCACCGACTTCACCCGCTCACCCTGGCCCGGCATGATGAAGGTGCGGCCGATGTAGCGGTTCTTGATGAAACCTTCGCGGTACTTCACCCCGAGCGTATTGGAGATCTCCAGCGCGGCATCGCGCGAGGTGTCCGGGATCGGGATGATGGTGTCGATGTCGTGGTCCGGGCGCAGGCGCAGGATCTTCTCGCCCAGCTTGATGCCCATGCGCATGCGCGCCTTGTGGACCGAGACGTTGTCGATCATCGAATCGGGGCGGGCGAAGTACACGTACTCGAAGATGCACGGGCTGTGCTCGACCGGCTCGGCGCAGACTTCGGAGAACAGTTCGCCGCGCGCGGTGATGACCAGCGCTTCGCCCGGGCGCACATCGCGCACGCGCTGGAAGCCGAGCACGTCCAGTGCGGCCGATTCGGAGGCCACGATGTATTCGTCGCCTTCGGCGTGGGCGCGCTTGCCCAGCACCAGCGGGCGGATGCCGTGCGGATCGCGGAAGGCGACCAGGCCCAGGCCCAGCACCACGCTGATCACCGCATAGCCACCCTTGACGCGGCGGTGCACGGCGGCCACGGCGCGGATCGCCGCCTCCGGGGTCAGCTGGCGCTGCGCGTCCAGTTCGAAGGCGAACACGTTCAGCAGCACTTCGCTGTCCGAATCCGTGTTGACGTTGCGGCGGTCCTGCTCGAATACCTGCTGGCGCAGGGCTTCGGTATTGATGAGATTGCCGTTGTGGGCCAGCGCGATGCCGTACGGCGAGTTCACGTAGAACGGCTGCGCCTCGTCCATGCCCTCCGAACCGGCGGTGGGATAGCGCACGTGCGCAATGCCGACGCGGCCTTCCAGCGTGGACATCCGCTTGGCATCGAACACATCGCGCACCAGACCATTGGCCTTCTGCACGCGCAGGCGGGTGCCGTCGGCGGTGGCGATGCCGGCCGCGTCCTGGCCACGATGCTGGAGGACGGTCAGGCCGTCATACAACTGCCCGGCGACGTTCTGGTTGCCGACGATTCCGACGATGCCACACATGGTGCGAACTCTCCGCTGGGCTGCGCCCATCTACAGTGAAGGTGGCCGTGCCTGGCCGGGGGTACCGTTCCGTGCCGGAACGGTGTCGTCCGGACGCGGGTGCGCCGGCTCGATATTGACTGGCAGTGTGGAAGCTGGCCCTCGCGCCGCAGCGTCGGCAGGTGCCGTCTCCCTCCCCTCGTCAACGGGACGCGGCCATCCGCGCCCTGCCACTACTTCGCCAAGGACGCCATTATCGCCTGTCGCGAGCGGCTTGCCCAAATCCATCGTCGGCAGTTGCGGCAGATTCACCTCCGGCAACGCCATCTCGGGCAGCTGCGCCTGCATCCAGCGCACGCCGGGTTGCAGCAGCGGCCGCACCTGCGAGGTCCGCCAGGCCGGCTCCTGCGGCAGCGGCGTGAAGGCTGCCAGCATCAGCAGTACGCAGCCCAGGAAGGCGCCGCGGACCAGGCCCAATGCGCCGCCCAGCAGGCGATCGGCGCCGGTCAGGCAGGTGACCTTCACGGCGGCCTTGATCAGCATGCCGATCAGGCCAACAGCGATCATGACGATCAGGAACACCCCCAGGTAGCCGGCAACGTAATGGCCGGTGCCTGGTTCCAGCGGCGCTGCCCACCAGTGGGCTGCGTCATTGCCGAACAGGAACGCGGCCCAGCCGGCCAGCAGCCAGGACAGCGTGCTGACCACGATGCCGACAAAGCCGCGCATCAGGCCCAGCAGGACCGAGGCCCCGATCAGGACCAGCAGGACGATGTCGATCATGCCGGCACGCCGGGCGCTACGGGCCGTCCTGCGGGTGCGGGGCGGCGTGGATCAGGCATCAGGGGTGCGGGCGGACCATGCCGGCCACGCCGACCTTGGCGGCCACCTGGGCCTTGAGGTTCTCGGCATCGGCGCGGTTGGCGACTGGCCCGACGCGGACCCGGTTGAGGGTGCCCTTGTCGGTACGGACCTGCTCCACGAAGGCGCTGAAGCCGGCGGCGCGGACTTTGTCGCGCAGCGCGTTGGCCTCGGCGGCCTGGCCGAAGGCACCGAGCTGCACGGCGAAACCGACGCTGCTGGCGGCCGGTGCCGCCGGAGCAGCCGGTGCCGCGACAGCAGTTTCAGGCTTGGGCGCCGGGACCGGCTTGGGCTCGGGCTTGGGCGCGGCCGGCTTCGGTTCCGGCTTGGCGGCCGCGACCGGCTCGGCCGGCAGGGATTCGGTTTTCACCGTGTTGCCCGACGGCGCGGCGGCGGCACTGGAGGCAGTCGGCGCAGGCGAAGGGGCCGGTGCAGTGGCGGCCGGCGTGGCGGCAACGGCGGTATCGGCGCGGGCATCCAGGGTGATGACCTCGGCCTTGACGTCGTTGCGCACTTTCACTGCCTGCAGGCGGCCGGCTTCGGCCAGCGCGCGATCGGCGTAGGGGCCGACGCGCACGCGCCAAGCCTGGCGACCGTTGATCGTGGCCGGCTCGCGGAAGCCGGCCAGCTGGGCGCTCTTCAACGAGGCGATGACGCGGTCGGCATCGGCTTCGGTGGCATAGGCACCGAAGCTGACCGCGTAGTTGCCGGCGGCCACGGCCGGCGAGGTATCGGCCGGCGCCGGATCGGCGGCGACCGCAGCGCTGTCGGCCAGCGGCTGGGTGCTGGATGCCCCGCTCTGCAGGCCGGTGGCGCCACCGGTGGGTGCGACCAGCGGCAGCTCGCGGGTTTCGAACTGGCCATCGGACGGCGCGGCCGGTGCACTGATCGGCACGTTGGCCACACCACTTTCAGGTGCGGGACCCTTGACCAGCATGGGCAGGAAAATCACGGCCAACGCCACCAGGACGATGGCACCAATCAGTCGCTGTTTCAGAGGAGTATCCACGTGAAGGCAGGCAGGCGGCGCGGCGGAATGCCACGGCGATTATACGGGTGTGCGCGTGTGCGGCGGCTGATGCGGCTGAACGGCGTTGCAAAGCACCATCAGGCACCGGGATCGAGGGTCTGCAGCGCCTGCGCGGCGGTGTGGAAGGAGCCAAACACCAGCACGCGATCGCCGGCCTTGGCCTGGCTCACGGCCTGCTGCAGGGCATCCACGACGGTGGCATGCGGCGTAGCGCCGGCCGCCGCCGTACCGCTCAGGCGTGCCCGCAGTTCCTCGGCGCTCTGCGCGCGTGCGCCCTCCAGCCCGGCCAGATGCCACTGCTGGACCTGATCGGCCAGCGCATCGACCACCCCGGCGGCATCCTTGTCCTGCAGGGCGGCAAACACCGCGATGGTGTCGCCGGTGACGCGACTGGCCTTCAGTGCGGCGGCCAGCTCGCGTGCGGCCTGCGGGTTGTGGCCGACATCGACCAGCACCTCCACGCCGTCACGATCAAAGGCCTGCAGACGGCCACGGATACGCGCGGCGGCAACGCCTTCGATGAAGGCGGTGCGCGGCAGCGGGCGATCCAGCGCACGCAGCGCGGCGATCGCTGTGGCGGCATTGGCGCGCTGGATCGGGCCACGCAGCGCCGGGTGCGGCAGTTCGATACGGAAGCCGACATCGCGCCAGCGCCAGCGTTCGCCATCGATGGCCTCGGCGAAGAAATCGCTGCCGCCCCGGATGGCGTTGGCACCCACCAGATAGGCACGCGCGAGCACGCTCGAGGGCGGATCGACTTCGCCCAGGATGACCGGCTTCCAGCCACGGATGATGCCGGCCTTCTCGGTCCCGATCGCTTCGCGGTCCGCGCCCAGCCAGTCGCTGTGGTCGATGTCGACGGTGGTGATCACCGCCACGTCGCCATCGACGATGTTGACCGCATCCAGGCGACCGCCAAGGCCCACTTCAAGCACGGCCAGATCCAGGCCCGCCTGCGCGAACAGCTGCAGGGCGGCCAAGGTGCCGTATTCGAAGTAGGTCAGCGTGGTCGCGCCGCGGGCGTCTTCAATGGCGTTGAAGGCCGCCATCAGATCGTCATCGGTGGCGTCCTGGCCATCGATGCGCACGCGCTCGTTGTAGCGCAGCAGGTGCGGCGAGGTGTACGCGCCGACCTTCCAGCCGGCGGCACGGGCGATCGCTTCGATGAAGGCGACCGTCGAGCCCTTCCCGTTGGTGCCGCCGACCACGATGCTGCGCTCGGCCGGCGCGCCCAGCCCCATCGCCTGCGCCACGGTACGCACCCGGTCCAGCCCCATGTCGATGGTCGCGGGGTGCTGCTGCTCGATGTAGCTGAGCCAATCTGAGAGGGTCTGCGGGCGGGCGGTGGTGGTCATGGTCGTTGGATCGGAATCGTTGGGGCGGACGGCAGGATGGGACGCGGTGCGTTACAGCGCGCGGTGCTTGGCTTCGCCGAAGAACGGGGTGTGGTGCGCGCAGTCGTTGAGGCGGACCACGTCGAGCTGATCGAGGTCGGGGCCTTCGAGCAGGTTCAGCGTGGTCGGGGCCTGGCGGAAGGTCCACAGGCGCGAGATCGGCAGGCCGAGGATGCGGCACAGGATCACGCGGTTGACGGCGTCATGGGCGACCACCAGCAGGGTGTCGTTCTCGCCCAGGCCTTCAGCGGCACGGGCCAGGCCACGCCAGCTGCGCTCGAGCACCAGGCGCAGCGATTCGCCGCCGGGCATCAGCACGGTATCGGGCTCTTCGCGCCAGGCGCGCAGGCGGGAGGGATCCTTGTCGTGGATTTCGCTGGCGAGCAGGCCTTCCCATTCGCCGTGGGCGATTTCCTGCAGGTCCGGTTCGGTCTGCAGCATCGGGGCACGTTCGGCACCGAGGGCGAGCTGGGCGGTGAGCTGGGCACGCGAGAGCGGTGAGGCAACGGCGCGGGTGATGTCGACGGACTTCAGACGTTCCCCCAGAGCCTTGGCCTGGGCTTCGCCGATCGGCGACAACGGGATATCGATCTGGCCTTGGTAGCGGCCTTCGGCATTCCACGGCGTTTCGCCGTGACGGGCAAGCAGGATGCGCATGCGGACAAGGGGTCCTTGGGGGAGGAGGTTCCGGCGCTTCGTTCACATCCTGTGAAAGCACGCGGAACAGGGATGATACCCGGTCGCGGCGGTGAAGCTGTGTGGCTGTTTGCTCTTGATTGCTAGCCTGCTGACGGATGGCTCGTAGAGCGTGGCGCCTGACTGGCCCGCGCAGGCTGAGGCCGGGTAGCCTCTGGCAGGACACGCCGTGAACCCATCCCTGGGGGCTCGTACGACGGCATCCATGCCGTCGAACGGTCCTGCCAGAGGCTACCCGGCCTCATCCACCAGAGTTTCCATCGCTGACGCGGACGCAAAGGCAACGACAGTGCCGCTGCTTTTCCCGTCCGCACACCGGCATCTGTCCAGAGCGCGTCGGGCAGGGCTGGGCGAGACCGTTCGACCGCATGGATGCGGTCGTACGAGCCCCCAAGGATGGGTTCACGGCGTGTCTCGCCCAGCCCTGCCCGGCGCGCTCCCGCAGGAGAAAGCAAGACGCCACGCGTTTGACTGTAATTCGCACAAAAAAAAACCCCGCAGATGTCGCTGCGGGGTTCTGGAAACCGACGTGTCGGCTTACTTGCTGAGGTTCAGTTCTTTGAGCAGCTGCGGCGCGGGCGCTACTTCCTGCATGATCCACTGCATGTAACGGCTGTCGACCGCGATCATGCGGGTCATCACCGGATCAAACACCCAGTTCGAACTCACCGACTCCCAGTTGCCATCAAAGGCCAGGCCGACCAGCTTGCCGTTGGCATCCAGCACCGGCGAGCCGGAATTGCCGCCGGTGATGTCCAGATTGGACAGGAAGTTCACCGGCACCGAGCCGATGCGCGTGTCTTCCAGACCGCCATAACGCTTGGCCTTGACCGCATCGAGCAGCGCCTTGGGCGAATCGAACGGGTCTTCGCCGGTTTCCTTCGCCGCCACGCCTTCCAGGGTGGTGAACGGGGTGTAGTTCACGCCGTCCTTGCCGTAGCCCATGACGTTGCCGAAGGTGATGCGCAGCGACAGGTTGGCGTCGGGATAGACGAACTCGCCCTTGCTCTTCTTGTAGTCGGCCACGGCCTGCAGATACAGCGGGCGTGACACCAGCGACTCGCCTTCGCGGGTCTTCTTCTGCTCTTCCTGCTGCAGCAGCACCGGCATCACCGCCACCGCGTACTGGATCGCCGGATCGGTGCTGGCCTCGAACGCGGCGCGGTCGGCCTTGAACCATTTCAGGCGCTCATCCAGGCTGCCCAGCTTGGTGGCCGAAAGCTTGCCGACCAGACCCTGCACGGCGGCCGCATCGCTGCCTGCCAGCCACTGGTTGAGCACCTCGTTGCTGCGCTGGGCCGCCGGCAGGGCCACGTACTGGCTCAGCCAGTAGGTCTGCAACTGCTGGTCCATCCGCGGCACGTAACGGCGGTCCATCTGCTTCAGGCCACCCTCGATGGAGGGCAGATCGCGTTCCTGATACCCGGCTTCACGCTCGGCATCGGGTTTGCTGCGCTCGATCGACAGGCGGTACAGGCTGATCGCCGAACCCACCGCCGAGGTGCTGTTGAACTGGCTGACGAACAGGTCGCGCTCACGCGTGGCCTTGCTCGTATCCAGGTGCTGGACCAGCTGTGCATGCGCGGCCAAGGCCGGCTTGCCGGCGGCGCCGCGCTTCTTCAACCAGGCCAGCACGGCGGCTTCTTCGGCCTGCTTCTGGCCGGCCGCGTCGATGCGCTTGAAGCCTTCCAGCTGGCCGGCGTAGTTCTTGGCCACGTTGTTCATGCTGGCCGCGGTCGCGGCGTACTTCACCTTGACGTCCGGATCGGCCTTGCCGGCCTCGTCGATCATCTTCAGCACGGCGTTGTAGTGGCGTGCGATGGTCGGGTAGGTCCAGCTGGCGGTCTCGTTGAACTCACCGGCCAGGGCGTAGCGGTTGGTGCGGCCCGGGTAACCGGCCACCATCACGAAGTCGTCGGCGCCCAGCGGCTGGTCGGCGAATTTCAGGAAGTGCTTGGGCTGGTAGGGCACGTTGTCGGCGGAGAAGGCGGCCGGCTTGCCGTCCTTGCCCACGTAGGCGCGGTAGAACGAGAAATCGCCGGTGTGGCGCGGCCACATCCAGTTGTCGATGTCGCCGCCGAACTTGCCGACGCTGCCCGGGGGCGCGTAGACCAGGCGCACGTCCTTGATTTCCATGTTGCGGAACAGGCGGTAGGTGTTGCCGCCGGAGAAGCTGTACAGGCGGCAGCGGAAGCCGGCATCGGCTTCACAGGCAGCGGTCTGGGCCTTGTCGAAGGCCTCCAGCGCGCGGGTGCGGGCCAGCGGGTTCTTGCCGGCGGCGGCGATTGCGGCCTTGGCCTGGTCGGTCACGTCGGTGATCTGGTCCAGCACGAACACGCGGGCGTTGGGGCCGGCACTCAGCTCGTCCTTCAGGGTCGGCGCGTTGAAGCCATCCTTGATCAGGTTCTTCTCGGCGGTCGAGTTCAGCTGGATCGCACCGTAGGCGCAGTGGTGGTTGGTGACCACCAGGCCCTGCGGGGAGACGAAGCTGGCGGTGCAGCCACCCAGCGCCACGACCGCGCCCATCGGGTCGCCAGTCAGGTTGGAGATCTGCTCCGGGGACAGCTTCAGGCCAGCCTGCTTGAGCGGGCCGGCGATTTCCGGCAGCTGCTGCGGCACCCACATGCCTTCAGCGGCATGGGCGACCTGGACCAGCCCAAGGCTGGCGACGACGGAGAAGGCAAGCAGGTTCGAGCGCATTGAGCAGCCCCTGGTGAAAGAACCGCCGATTCTAGCCCAGCCGCTGCGCCGCCAAACCACCCGCGCTGCAACATGGGAAAACCGCCAGCGGCTCTATAATCCGCGTTTTCCCCCAGACGAGTTCCACCCCGATGGCGCAGCAAACAATGAAGGCCCTGGTCAAACGCGAAGCCGCCAAGGGCATCTGGCTGGAAGAAGTTCCGGTCCCCACCCCCGGCCCGAACCAGGTCCTGATCAAGCTGGAAAAGACCGCCATCTGCGGTACCGACCTGCACATTTACCTGTGGGACGAATGGAGCCAGCGCACGATCAAGCCCGGCCTGACCATCGGCCACGAATTCGTCGGCCGCATCGCCGAGATCGGCCCGGGCGTGACCGGCTATGAGATCGGCCAGCGCGTCTCGGCCGAAGGTCATATCGTCTGCGGCCATTGCCGCAATTGCCGCGGCGGCCGCCAGCACCTGTGCCCGAACACCGTGGGCATCGGCGTCAACGTCAACGGCGCCTTCGCCGAATACATGGTGATGCCGGCCAGCAACCTGTGGCCGATCCCGGATCAGATCCCCTCCGAGCTGGCTGCGTTCTTCGATCCGTATGGCAACGCCGCGCATTGCGCGCTGGAGTTCAACGTGATCGGCGAGGACGTGCTGATCACCGGCGCCGGCCCGATCGGCATCATCGCCGCGGGCATCTGCAAGCACATCGGTGCGCGCAACGTGGTGGTCACCGACGTCAACGATTTCCGCCTGAAGCTGGCCGCCGACATGGGTGCCACGCGCGTGGTGAACGTGTCCAACACCTCGCTCAAGGACGTGATGAAGGAACTGCACATGGAGGGCTTCGACGTGGGCCTGGAAATGAGCGGCAACCCGCGCGCGTTCAACGACATGCTCGACTGCATGTACCACGGCGGCAAGATCGCCATGCTCGGCATCATGCCCAAGGGCGCCGGCTGCGATTGGGACAAGATCATCTTCAAGGGCCTGACCGTGCAGGGCATCTACGGCCGCAAGATGTATGAGACCTGGTACAAGATGACCCAGCTGGTGCTGTCCGGCTTCCCGCTGGGGAAGGTGATGACCCACCAGCTGCCGATCGATGATTTCCAGAAGGGCTTTGATCTGATGGAACAAGGCAAGGCCGGCAAGGTGGTGCTCAGCTGGAATTGATCACCGGTGCCTTCGGCACAGATGATCAACTGTCCATTCCACCGTATCCCCGCGCCGTTGGCGCGCCCCTTGAACAACAAGGGGGCTGCTCTCCAGCAAGGGGTCCGGTGTGAGGCCAACACTGAAAAGGCGCCCATCCGGGCGCCTTTTCTGGTTCGCGAGGTGGCCGGCGGTGTCGGGCGCCGGTTACTGCCCGATGCCGACGGTGAACACCACGCGGTTGTCGGCCAGCTTGCCGGAGTTGTCGCGGCCGTTGCCGTCGGTGCCGTAGTAGCCCAGGCCCAGGTTGAACAGGCCGAACTGGCGGCTGACGCCGACATTCCAATCGGTGTAATCCTTGGAGATGCCTTCTTCGAAGGTGCTGCGGCCGACGTTCGCGCTCAGCGTGAAGTCCTGCGGCAGCGCCCACTCGCCCCCCACGGCGTAGTACCACGCATCGGTGCCCGAATTGAACACATCATTGGTGTAGGTCACCGTCAGGCTGTACTGCTCGGCGAACGTGGTCTTGGTGATGAACTCGTTGTAGACCAGCTCGCTCGAACCCGGGTAGGTGTAGCGGTTGAGCAGCAGATCCAGATTGACGTTGTCGGTCACATCAAAGGCGTAGCCGATCAGGTAATCGACCTCGGCATCCGGGCCGCCATCACCGAAATCCACGCCCGAGCCCCAGACACCGGCGTACAGGCCCACCGGCGAGGTGTAGGTGAAACCGGCCTGGAGGGTCGGATCTTCATCGGTCTGGGAGACACCACGGAACACGTAGTCCGAGACACCGGTGACGTTCCAGCTGAACGGCGATTCGGCCACGTCCTGGGCACTGGCAGCAAACGGGGCAAGCAGGGCGGCGCAGAGCACAACGGCGGCGGTACAGCGCGTGGCGTGGTTCATGCGGGGTCTCTCCAGACGTGGGGTGGGCGGAACGGCATCGGTTTACAGTTTTTTAACCTGATTGATATTGCGATGCAACAATCACGTCTGCAACCGTCTTCCGCCCTACCCCGCCCATCCACCGCCGGCGGCAACCCCGCCGTGGCCCCCGGCAGGTAAAATCCGGGGTTTCCCGTGCCGAAGACTGCCTGCCATGACCGACGCCACCACCGCCTCGCTGACCCAGCACTACGTTGAAGAACTGGAGGCGATCCGCGCCCAGGGCCTGTTCAAGTCCGAACGCATCATCACCAGCCCGCAGTCGGCCGAGATCACCCTGGACGATGGCCGTTCGGTGCTGAACTTCTGTGCCAACAACTACCTGGGCCTGGCAGACCATCCGGACCTGATCCAGGCCGCCAAGGACGCGCTGGATACCCACGGCTTCGGCATGGCGTCGGTGCGCTTCATCTGCGGCACCCAGGACCTGCACAAGCAGCTGGAACAGCAGATCGCCGATTTCTTCGGCAAGCAGGACACGATCCTGTATGCGGCCTGCTTCGACGCCAACGGTGGCCTGTTCGAGCCGCTGCTGGGCGAGCACGACGCGATCATTTCCGACGCGCTCAACCATGCCTCGATCATCGATGGCGTGCGCCTGTGCAAGGCCAAGCGTTTCCGCTACGCCAACTGCGACATGGCCGATCTGGAAGCCCAGCTGCAGGCGGCCGATGCGGCAGGCTGCAAGACCAAGCTGATCACTACCGACGGCGTGTTCTCGATGGACGGCTTCATCGCCCCGCTGGATGAGATCACCGCGCTGGCGAAGAAGTACAACGCGCTGGTGCACATCGACGAATGCCATGCCACCGGCTTCCTCGGCGCCACGGGCCGCGGCTCGGCCGAGGTCAAGGGCGTGCTGGAGAAGATCGACATCATCACCGGCACCCTGGGCAAGGCCATGGGCGGTGCGCTAGGCGGCTTTACCTGCGCCAGTGCCGAAGTGATCGAACTGCTGCGCCAGCGCTCGCGCCCGTACCTGTTCTCCAACTCGCTGCCGCCGCACGTGGTCGCGGCCGGCATCAAGGCCTTCGAAATGCTGGCCGCCGCCGATGACCTGCGCGATACCCTGGCGCAGAACACCGCCTACTTCCGCGAGAAGATGACGGCCGCCGGTTTCGATGTGAAGCCGGGCGTGCACCCGATCAGCCCGGTGATGCTGTACGACGCGCCGCTGGCGCAGCAGTTCGCCGAGCGCCTGCTCGAGGAAGGCATCTATGCGATCGGCTTCTTCTTCCCGGTGGTACCCAAGGGCCAGGCCCGCATCCGCACCCAGATCAGCGCCGCACACACGCGTGCACACCTGGACCGTGCCATCGATGCCTTCACCCGGATCGGTCTGGAACTGGGCGTGATCAAGGGTTGACCGGACGGCGGCGCCTGGCGCGCCGTCCCCACAGAACGCCGGGCCATGCCCGGCGTTTTTTTATTTCTTCTTTTTCTTCTTGTCCTTGGCCTCTTCCTTGCTGGCCACCACCACCGGTGCAGCAATCGGGCCATCCTGGCCATTGCCCTTGGCCACGCGGATGCCATTGGCCTTCATCCACGCATCGAACTCATCGGCGCTCATGCGCTTGTCGCCATCGCTCATCATGAAGCGGTAGCTGCCACGGCCGTCCAGCTCGGGGACCTTGATCTCCACTACTTTGTCGGTCACCGGCGGATCCTGTTTGGCAATCTGCTTGTGGCCGCCACAGGCGGTCAGCAGTGCGGCCGGCAACACCAGGCAGGCGCTGCGGAACAGGGAACGGGTGAGGATACTGACGTGCATGGTCTTACTCCCGGTGTTGAACGGAACGTCCCTTCGAAGGCCATCCATTGCCAGGGTCGATTGGCCTGCCATAGGCCGGCAGGCCACAAAGTCACGGTGTGGCCGCGGCGCTGTCGGCCACGGCATAAAGCAGATCCAGATCGTGTTGGCTGAGCTCGCGCCAGGCGCCCTTGCCCAGCTCGCCCAGCGGCAACTGGCCGATCGCCACGCGCACCAGGCGCAGCACGTTGATGTCGAACGCGGCGAGCAGGCGGCGGATGTGCCGGTTGCGTCCTTCCTCCAGCACGACTTCCAGCCAGGCCGTCTTGTCGCCACTGCGCAGCAGCGTGGCGCGCCGCGCGCGCAGTACTTCGCCTTCGTCCTCGATCCCCGCGCACAACGCCTGTAACTGAGAGGGATCGGGAATCGCATCGATCTGGACGTGATAGGTCTTGTCCGGACCGGTGGCCGGATCGGTCAGGCGCGCGGCCCACTGCGGATCGTTGCTGAAGAGCAGCAGCCCTTCGCTGGCCTTGTCCAGGCGCCCGACCGGCGCGATCCACGGCAGCCCGGCATCATCGAAGCAGCGGTAGACGGTGTCACGGCCGCGCTCGTCCTGCGCGGTGGTCACCAGGCCGCGCGGCTTGTTGAGCATCAGGTGCACGCGCTTGGGCGCATCCAGCGGCTGACCATCGACGCGCACATGATGGCGACCGTCGATGATCGGAAATTCGGGATTGTTGATGACACGGCCGTCGACCGTGACCCGGCCGTCGGCGATCCAGCGCGCAGCTTCGGTGCGCGAGCACAGCCCGGCCTTGGAAAGCACACGCGCCAGACCATGGCGCGGTGCACTCGGGGAGGTGCTGGACGCAGTCGTGCGGGTGCCTGTTGCGGGGCTCGCACGCCGCTCGGGGCGGCGTGGTCGGGACGCGGTCGCGGCGGGTGGCCGGCGTGTCGTCATCGTGCTCCGCTCAGGGCGGCTTACTTCTTGTCGGCCGGCTTGGTCTCAGCCGGTGCTTCGGCGGCGGCGGCCGGTACGGCTGCCGGGGCCGGGCGCGCCTTGACCACGCGCACACCGCGCGCCTTCATCCAGGCATCGAACTCTTCGGCGGTCATGCGCTTGCCGTTCTGGCTCATGTCAAAGCGCCACGGCGTGTTGTCGAACTCGGTCTGCGGCTTGTAGGCGGCCGGATCGTTCGGGTTGATCACCGGTGCACTGGGGATCGCCTTGGCGATGTTCTGGCAGCCGTCGATACGCAGGCGCTGCAGCACACTGTCCAGCGACTGCTCGCGGTCGTAGCTGGAGGTCAGCACACCGGCAGGCATGCCCAACTGGACGTTGCGGATATACAGCTCTTCGGCAACCGGCGCGATCGCGGTAGCCGGCAGCGGCAGCGGCGATGCGCTTGCAGGTGCCGAACAGTCCACGGCAGCGTGGGCGGCGGGAACCAGGGCCAGGCCAAGCGCGGCGGCCAGTGCAAAACGCTGCATGGGATGCATCCAGAAAGGGGTCGACGCGGCGAGTTTAACAGCGCCACAACGGCTTTCAAGCGCCACCTTCAATGAATACGGCAACTTGTTGGAATTATTGTCGATTTTTGGGATTCAGGCCCGCGGCCGAGCCCTCCTGCTTGCGTTCGCCCACACGCGCAGCGCGGCCCATCGTGCCAAGCCAGTTGGCGCTGCACCGAAAGGCCAGGTTGTTACGTGGGCTTACAGCACGCCGAGCCTCGTAGCGGCCGGTACGCCCCTGGGCAACATCAAGGACGAGGCCGACGTGGCAAGGAGAAAAGACAAAAAAAACAGGGCCCGGCAATGCCGGGCCCTGCTTGTTGAGACTGTACTACCAGAAGGATTAGTTCTGGACGTTCAGCTCGGTACGACGGTTCTTGGCGCGGCCTTCCGGGTTATCCGAACCATCCGGGTTGGCGTTCGGCGCAATCGGGCGGCTCTCGCCGTAACCGATCGGACCGACCAGACGCGAAGCGTCGACGCCGTTCTGGGTCAGATAGTTGTACACCGAGGTAGCACGACGCTCGGACAGCTTCTGGTTGTAAGCGTCGGTACCCTTGGAATCGGTGTGACCGGCCACTTCAACGCGCAGATCCGGGTAACGCTTCAGGATTTCCGAAGCCTCGCTCAGGATCGCAACCGCGTCCGGACGCAGGTTCGACTTATCGAAGTCGAAGTTCACGCCCTTCAGATCGATCGACACCGGGACCGGGCAACCGTCCGGACCGATGGTCTGACCCGGCTGCGAGTTCGGGCACTTGTCGTCGCAGTTGTTGACGCCGTCACCGTCGTCATCCAGATCGGCGCAGCTCGGGGCAACCGGAGCCGGAGCCGGCACGGCAGCAACCGGAGCCGGACCCAGCGGGATCACGACACCGACCGAAGCCAGCACGTCGCCGAACCAGTCTTCGCTCGGAGCAGCAACGCTCTTGTCGTCGAAGTCAGCACGGTAGGCCACTTCGGCACGCACGGCGACGCGCTTTTCGAAGGTGGTCTGCAGACCGACGCCGAGCTTGGCGGCGAAGTTGCCGTCCTTGCGCTCACGCGGACCGTTGTTGTCCAGTGCTGCGAACTCTTCTTCCGACTTCTGGTAACCCAGACCCATCAGCAGGTACGGGTTCCAGCCGCGGCCTTCCTGGATGAAGTGGCGACGCAGATCGACAGACGCGCCGTACTGACTCCAGTTCAGATCCTGGTTGGCATCGAAGTTCGGGTTCTGGTAGTTCAGCTCGCCGTCCAGCGACCAGTTGGGGCTGATGAACTTACCAAGGCCCAGGGTAACGAACGGAGCGTCGTTGGTCAGACGGTCGCTATCCTGGAAGTTGAAGCCGGCCGAACCGGTCAGGTACCAGCGGTCGTCAAAATCCTGCGCCGATGCAGCCTGGGCGAAAGCCAGACCGCCCAGCAGCGCGGCAGTAAGGATCTTCTTGTTCATTGAGTACAGCTCCTATTTCGGGGGTATGAAACCGGTAGAGGCATGGGCCAGCACTACTGCGTCGTTTTCAGACTGCCGATTCAGCACGCCACCGCCGCGAACATTATGCTCAGGCGAGTGAAGGTGATGTTAACAGTCCCGTAACATGTGAAGACGACCGCCAGACCTCTACCGGGTCCAGCTGGTGGCACCCTATACAGGTTGATGAAATTCCGCAAGACCCAGATGCGACAAGGGTTTTGCCCAATTCAGGCGGCGTCCCGACACATTTTTCACGGAAGGGTTCAAATGCCCGGCACGGCTGGATTCAGCGCAGAAACAGCGGCGCCGTGATCCGTATGATGAGGGTGATTCTCCCTTCAGGAGCCGCCATGAAAGCCGTGGGATTGACGCAGTATCTGCCGATTGAAGACCCCGCCAGCCTGCAGGACCTGGATATTGCGCCGCCGGGCGCACCGCAGGGACGCGATCTGCTGGTGCGCGTACACGCCGTTTCAGTGAATCCCGTCGATGCGAAACAGCGCGCGCCGCGTGCGCAACACGAGCACCCTGCGCGGATGCTCGGCTATGACGCTGCAGGCATTGTTGAAGCGGTCGGCGAGGAGGTGAGCGCCTTCGCGCCCGGCGACGAGGTGTATTACGCAGGCGATGTCACACGCCCGGGCTGCAATGCGCAGTATCAGTGGGTCGACGAACGTCTGGTCGGGCGCAAGCCGACCACGCTGGATTTCGCCGAAGCGGCGGCGCTGCCACTGACCACCTTGACGGCGTGGGAGCTGCTGTTCCAGCGCATGCCGCTGCAGCTTGATGATTGCCGTCATCGCGGCCAGCATCTGTTGATCATCGGCGGGGCCGGCGGCGTCGGCTCCATCGCGATCCAGCTCGCGCGGCATGCGGGCTTCACGGTGATCGCCACGGCATCGCGCGAGGAGAGCCGCGCGTGGTGCATACAGATGGGTGCCGACCACGTGATCGATCATCGCCAGCCGCTGGCGCCGCAGTTGCAGGCACTGGGGATTGCGCAGGTGCAGGTGGCCTTGAACCTGGCCGACACCGACCATTACTGGGAACCGCTGGGTGAGCTGCTTTCACCGCAGGGGCATGTCGGGCTGATCGTCGAACCGCGCGGCGCGCTGCGCATCGGCGATCCTTATAAAGCCAAGTGCATCGGTATCCACTGGGAATTCATGTTCGCCCGCGCGCGCTTCCAGACCGCGGACATGATCGAGCAGCATTGCATTCTCAACCGGGCGGCCAGCCTCATTGATGCCGGTGAACTGCGCACGACCGCACACACGCACCTGGGCACGATCAACGCTGCGAACCTGCGCGAAGCACACCGCCGGCTGGAAGGGGGCGGCGTGATCGGCAAGCTGGTGCTGTCCGGCTGGGCGTAAACCGCGCGCCGGTGTGTCATCGCACTTTCGTGCGTATCTGTATCTGTCGGCGGTACGCCGTGCCGCCTACAGTCAGTGGCCCTTCCGGTGAATCCGCCATGCCCACCTCCCTGCCCCTGCGGCTGCTGCAACTCCTGCTTGGTCTGTTCCTGTACGGCTTCGGCGCGGCGGTGATGATCCGCGCGGCGATCGGCGTAGCGCCCTGGGATGTGCTGTCACAGGGCATCGCGCTGCAGACGCCGCTGTCCTTTGGCGTGGCCACCAACGTGATCGGCGCGCTGGTGCTGCTGCTGTGGTGGCCGATCCGGCAGAAGCCCGGCCTGGGCACCGTGCTCAACGTGCTGCTGATCGGCCCCAGCGCGCAGTTCGGGCTGTGGCTATTGCCGGAGGTGCATGGCCTGGCCTGGCAGATCCCGATGTTCGTCTGCGGCCTGCTGCTGGTCGCGCTGGCCACGGGCCTGTACATCGGCGCGCGCTTCGGCCCCGGCCCCCGCGATGGCCTGATGACCGGCCTGCACGCCCGCACCGGCTGGCCGATCTGGATCGTGCGCAGCGGCATCGAAGGCACCGTGCTGCTGATCGGTTGGTGGCTGGGCGGCAACGTCGGCGTGGGCACCCTCGCCTTCGCGTTGCTGATCGGCCCACTGTGCGGTGTCACCTTGCCGCTGTTCGGCATCCGCAAGCCGGTCCCGGTCGCCGCCACGCCGTAACAGGGCCGATACCGACTGGTGGTCGGGCGCCGGTCGCGCCGCATCCCCTTGCTCTTCGGGGGCATTCGCGGCACCCTGCGGGCTTCCGTACGCAAGCGTATCCACATGTCGCCAGCCGCCGAATCCGCCGCCTATCCGCACCTGTTCACCCCGCTGGACCTGGGGTTCACCCAGCTGCGCAACCGGGTCCTGATGGGGTCCATGCACACCGGCCTGGAAGACCGTGCGCGCGATTTCCCGCGCCTGGCGGCCTATTTCGCCGAGCGGGCGGCCGGCGGCGTCGGGCTGATCGTCACCGGCGGCTTCGCGCCCAACGTGGTCGGCTGGCTCAAGCCATTCGGCGGCAAGCTGTCCTGGCCGTGGGAGGTGCGCCCACATCGCCAGGTCACCCGCGCCGTGCACGACAACGGCAGCAAGATCTGCCTGCAGCTGCTGCATGCCGGCCGCTACGCCTACCACCCGCTCTCGGTAGCGCCCTCCAAGCTGAAGGCGCCGATCAACCCGTTCACGCCGCGGGCGCTGTCGGCGCGCGGCGTGGAGCGCCACATCGCCGATTACGCACGCAGCGCGCGGCTGGCCCGCGAGGCCGGCTACGACGGCGTGGAGGTGATGGGCTCGGAAGGCTATCTGATCAATGAATTCATCGCCCCGCGCACCAACCAGCGCACCGATCGCTGGGGGGGCGATGCGGTACAGCGCATGCGCTTCGCAGTGGAGATCGTGCGCCGCATCCGCGAGGCCTGTGGGCCGGACTTCATCATCATCTACCGGCTCTCGCTGGTGGACCTGGTGCCCGACGGCAGCAACTGGGCCGAGATCGTGCAGCAGGCGCAGGCCATCGAGGCGGCGGGCGCGACGCTGATCAACTCCGGCATCGGCTGGCACGAGGCGCGCATCCCGACCATCGCCACCTCGGTGCCGCGCGGCGCCTTCGCGGCAGTTACCGCCAAGCTCAAGCCGCACGTGCGCGTGCCGGTGATCGCCACCAATCGCATCAACATGCCGGATGTGGCCGAGCGCATCCTCGCCGCTGGCGGTGCCGACATGGTCTCGCTGGCGCGGCCGTTGCTGGCCGACCCGCAGTGGGCCAACAAGTCGCGTGCCGGCCGCCCAGAGGCGATCAACACCTGCATCGCGTGCAACCAGGCCTGCCTGGACCACGTATTCGAGAACAAGACCGCCAGCTGCCTGGTGAACCCGCGTGCCGTGCACGAGACCGAGCTCGTCTACCGCCCCACCACCGCCCCGCGACGCATCGCCGTGGTCGGTGCCGGCCCGGCGGGGCTGGCCTGCGCGACGGTCGCTGCCGAGCGCGGCCACGCGGTGACGCTGTTCGATGCCGGCAGCGAGATCGGCGGCCAGTTCAACGTCGCCAAACGCATTCCGGGCAAAGAAGAATTCCACGAGACGCTGCGCTATTTCCGCCACAAACTGGACGAAACCGGTGTGGAGGTAAAGCTGGACACCGTTGCCGACGTCGCCGCGCTGCGCGGTTTCGACGCGGTGGTGATCGCCACCGGCATCACCCCGCGGCGGGTCGATTTCCCCGGTGCCGACCATCCCAAGGTGGTCACCTATCTGGACGTGCTGCTTGGCAAGGTCCAGGTGGGCGAGCAGGTCGCGATCATCGGCGCCGGCGGCATCGGCTTCGACGTGGGTGAGTTCCTGGTCCACGAGGGGCCCTCCTCCGCACTGGACCCGGCGCGCTGGATGGCCGAGTGGGGCGTGGACCCCAGCTTCGAGGGCCGTGGCGCGCTCGCCAGGCCCGCACCGGAGGCGCCGGCACGCAAGGTCTGGCTGCTGCAGCGCAGTCCGGGCAAACCTGGCGCCCGGCTGGGCAAGACCACCGGCTGGATCCACCGTGCCACGCTCAAGGCCAAGGGCGTGAGCATGCTGGGCGGCGTTGAGTACCTGGGGGTGGATGACAGCGGCCTGCGCATCCGCGTTGACGGCGAGGAACAGCTGCTTCCCGTGAGCCATGTAGTGGTCTGCGCCGGGCAGGAACCGCGCCGTGATCTGCACGCGGCACTGCAGGCCGCCGGCATCAACGCACAGCTGATCGGCGGTGCGGATGTGGCCGCCGAACTCGACGCCAAGCGCGCGATCGATCAGGGCAGCCGACTCGCCGCCGCACTCTGATCCGGGTCGAAACCGACCTGAATACGGGGCTGAACCGTCGATTCAGCCCCATCTCCGAACCTGAATGTCAAGTTTCAGGGTTCAGGATGTATTGGGAAATCCCCCCCTATCGTGCGCCAACTTTCCCGCTCACCACCCAGTTCGAGTGAGCGCGCGGACCCCACGTCTTTTCGGGTCTGCCCCCGGGCGGCCCCGATGGCCGCCTCCCCATGACGCCAAGTCGTACCCACGCCCCGTCCGCATGATCGGATGGAACAGCCAGGTGCGGCCCACACGGAGCAAGGAGATTTATGAAACTGGCCTGGATTCTCTGGCTGTCACAGTTGTTGCCGCAGCCTGCCGCCGATTCGTTGTGCCTGAGCACGACCGTCTACCTCGAAGCGCGCGACCAGACCCTGCGCGGCCAGCAAGCCGTCGCGGAAGTGGCGCTGCGCCGCCTGGACAGCGGCCTGTGGGGCGACTCGATGTGCCAGGTGGTGACCGCGCGCAAGCAGTTCGCCCCGACCATCGTCGCGCCCGGCACCCAGCTTGGCAACGCCGATGCCTGGCAGGAAGCGATGACGGTGGCCTTCGATGCCGAGCGCAACTGGGCCCTGCCGGCCGGTGAGCGCAAGGAGATCGTGCCTGGCGCGAGCCACTTCGCCGCCCTGTCGATCGCCAACCCGAGCTGGCGCAATGCCTACCAGGTGGCCACGATCGGCGATCACACCTTTTACCGCGTGCAGAAACTCAAGCCACGCGCGTCGTAACGATCTGTTACGGCCATACCGTTGAGGATGAAGGGCCGGCTCTGGAATAGTGGGCGGCTCACCTTCCACCCATCCGCAACGGAGTTCCCATGAAGCTGTACAGCAAGCCCGGAGCCTGCTCCACCGCCGACCACATCGCCCTGCAGTGGACCGGCCAGCCGTTCGAGGTGGAACTGCTCGACAATTACACGCTGAAGGCCCCCGCCTTTCTGGCCATCAATCCGGCCGGCTCCGTTCCCGCCGTCGTCGATGGTGATTTCGTGCTGACCCAGAACGCGGCCATCCTGGGCTACATTGCCGATACCTACCCGCAGGCCGGCCTGACCGGTGACGGCAGCCCGAAGCAGCGCGCCGAAGCCACCCGTTGGCTGTCCTTCGTCAACTCGGACCTGCACCCGGCCTTCAAGCCGCTGTTCGGGCCCGGCAACTTCATCGAAGACGACACTCAGTTCGACGCGCTCCGTGCCACCGCCCGCAAGCGCCTGCGCGGCCTGTTCGAGCGCGCAGATGCACAGTTGGCCGACCGCCCCTGGCTGGCCGGGTTCCGCAGCTTCGCCGACCCGTACTTCTACATCACCCTGCGCTGGGCCGCGGGCGCGAAGATCGACCTGAGCGGCCTGGACAACATCGCTGCCTTCAAGCAGCGGATGGACGCAGATGCCGGCGTGCAGGCGGTACTGAAGGCCGAAGGGCTGAGCTGACCGGTGCGGCTGACGTAGACGGATAAGAAGAAGCCCGGCAGTGCCGGGCTTTTTCGTTTCCAGCGCGCGCGAGGTGATCAGCCAACGACCTCGACCACATTGCCCTCGGCATCGCGCAGTTCGCTAGGCTCCACGACCACCTGCAGCGCCGGCCAGCCCGGGATCGCATAGGTGCCACGGCAGGGCATGACCGTGGCGACCAGGGCCTGCACCGTGGCCGGTGCCAACTGGCAGTGCAGCGCATCGGCCTGGACCACCAGGGCATTGACCGCCGCTGGCGACAGCGTGATCTGCCGGTCGTTGCTGACCAGCGTCAACGGCTGGCCGAACAGCAACCGCGCCGGCAGCAGCGCGAGCAGCGATTCCACCTGGCGCGCGCCCAGCGTCAGGGTCAACTGCTGCCCAGCGCCCTCGCCGTGCACTGCCCAAGCCAGCTTTTCCAGGAACAGGTAGGCCGTCTGCGAGCCTTCGCGTGCCGCGCCCTCCGCCACCGCGGCAGCGAGCGCGGGGTCGTCAAGCAACGAGCCACGCGCGATATCGGTGATCCACAGCGGCATCTTCGGCAGCAGCGCCTCAAGCACGCCGGTGGTCGACCAGCGCTTCACCGCATCCATCTCGTCATCGGTCAGCCCGATCACCTGCAGGAACTCCAGCGAACCGTTGGGCGTCTCGCGCGGTGGCAGCTGCGGGTCGCGCATGAAGGCAATGTGCCGCAGCAGCGTATCGGTGTCGGCCGCGATCGGTCCGCCGGCATTGAGGTAGTGGCCCTGCTGGAACACCTTGCCGTTGGCGAACACATAGCGCGCCAGGTTCTGCAGGAAGTTCATCGCCCACGGCGGTGGCTCGCTACCCGCCGCGGCAGCAACGCGGAAGCTCAACTCGAAGCCGTAGCCACTGGTGGCCGGATCATCGCTCTCTTTTTCATACAGCTCGGAGAAGCCATAGCTGACGAAATGCCAGTGCGGTAGTGGCGCATCGTTCCAGTACGCGCTGATGCCGTCCAGCGGATCCTCGCCACCGAGCAGCGAGCGCAGCACCGGGCCGTAATGCTGCGGCGCCTGCGTGGGATACACCGCCTTCAACGCGGCATCGATGGCATCCCACCCAGGGGCGCCGTCGTCCTCGATCTCATCCACCATCGCTATTCTCCCGCACACGAAACAGCACGCATTCTAAACAGCGTGTTGTCTGGCTGGCGTCGCCGTATTGCCTCAGGCGATCACGGTCCCGGTCTGCAGCAGCGCGTGCGTTTCTTCCAGCCAGCGGTTGGCCAATGCCGGGCTTTTCGCCTTGCTGATCGCGGCGGCCATGTCCGGCCACAGCTTTTCCAGGCCGCCAGCATCGGTGCAGCGCTCGACTTTCAACTGCATGAAATACCCCTTCAGACCGAGGTGCCTGCGCACCGATTCGCTCATCCAGTCATACAGCCGCTTGTACAGCTCCGCATCCTGCTCGCGACCGGCGGTCAGTGCCGCGGGGACGACCGGTGCGGCACTGCCGCCGATGATCTCGATCAGGCCCATCGCCGAGAGCTGCGCCAGCGCATCGTCCGGTGCACGCAGGCCCGGCAACAACGCGGTCAACGCGGTGTCATCGCGCTGACCATCGACCATCAGCAGCATGGACCGCAGCGCCGGCGGCAGCCGCCGTGCACGATCCTCGATTTCCTGACGGCCAGCGGCCGTCTTGGCGTGGATGTACGCCATGTGCTCCCCCCCTTCACGTGGTGCATCACCGCGCGTGGCACCGGCCGTTCGCCGCTACGTGCGCGCCCCCTTGCAACGATCGCCTGCGCAGCTTACCCGACCCTCCGCATCGGCTGTAATGCGCTGCAGCACGAGCTGGCCGGCGCGGCGGGCATGAAAAGGCCCGCCTCTCCGACGAGGGCGGGCCCGGGATGCGCAGGCGGTTACTGGCGCCCTAGGTGCCCAGCGCGCGGCGGATCTCGTCCAAGGCCGCCGGGTCATCCAGGGTCGACAGATCCCCCGGATCACGCTCCTCGGCCAGCGCCTGCAGCGAGCGCCGCAGCAGCTTGCCCGAGCGGGTCTTGGGCAGCGCGTTGACGATATGGATGTGCGCTGGCCGCGCGACCGCGCCCAGGGAATTGGTCACCCGCTGCATCATCTCGGCTGCCACGGCACTGCCGTCTCCCTGCAGGGCCTGCTTGAGGGTGACGAACACCAGCGGCACCTGGCCCTTGAGCTCATCCTTGACCCCGATCACGGCGGCCTCGGCCACCAGCGGATGGCCGGCGATGCACTCCTCGATCTCGCGCGTGCCCAGGCGGTGTCCGGCCACGTTGATGACATCGTCGGTGCGGCCCAGGATGAAGGTGTAGCCGTCTTCGTCCTGGATCGCCCAGTCCAGCGAGCTGTACAGCAGCTCCTTGAAGTGGCTGAAGTAGCTCTGGATGAAACGCGCGTCGTCCTTCCAGACGGTGATCATGCAGCCCGGCGGCAGCGGCGGGATCATCACCAGCACGCCCTTCTGCCCCGGCGCGACGGTCTCGCCGGTGTTCTCGTCGATGACCTTCATCCGGTAACCGAGGTTCGGGAAACCGGGCGAGCCGAAGCGCACCGGCTTCATGTCCACCCCCGGCAGCAGCGTCAGCGCCGGCCAGCCGGTTTCGGTCTGCCAGTAGTTGTCGATGATCGGCTTGCCGAGCGCGTCGTTGATCCAGTGCGCGGTCGGCTCGTCGAGCGGCTCGCCCGCAAGAAACACATACTTCAGCGACGCCAGATCGTGGCGGCGGATGAAGTCCGCATCGTGCTTCTTGAGCACGCGGATCGCGGTCGGCGAGGAGAACAGCGTGCGCACGCCGTACTGTTCGCACAGGGCCCACCAGATGCCGGGATCGGGATTGGTCGGCAGCCCTTCGTACAGCAGCGAGGTGCAGCCGCCGATCAGCGGGCCGTAGACGTTGTAGGAATGCCCGACCGCCCAGCCGACATCGGAGGTGGAGAACATCACCTGGCCGGGTTTGCAGTCGAACACTGTCTCCATCGACTGCGCCATCGCTACTGCGTAGCCGCCGACATCACGCTGTACGCCCTTGGGCTTGCCGGTGGTGCCGGAGGTGTAGAGCAGATAGCTCGGTTCGCTGGATTCCAGCCACACCACCGGCACATCCTGGTCGCCCACTTCGGCACGCAGGGTGGCGTAATCGACGTCGCGGCCGGGCACTTTCGGCTCGGCCGGGTCCAGACCGCGCGAGACGATCAGCACGTGCGGTGGCGGCGAAGCGGCTTCGGCGCAGGCGGCATCGACCATCGCCTTGTAGGGAATCACTTTGCCACCGCGCTTGCCAGCATCGGCAGCAATCAGCAGCTTGGGTTCGGCGTCATCGATCCGCAGCGCCAGGTTGTGCGCGGCGAAGCCACCGAACACCACCGAGTGGATCGCCCCGATGCGCGCGCAGGCCAGCATCGCGAACACGGCTTCGGCCATGTTCGGCATGTAGATCACCACGCGGTCGCCACGCTGTACGTCCAACCGTTGCAGCACGGCGGCGAAAGCATTCACTTCGCGGTGCAGCTCGCGGTAGGTGATCTCGCGGGTGACGCCGGTTTCGCTGGAGATGGCAACCAGCGCGAGCTGGTCGGGGCGATCAACCAGATGACGGTCCACCGCGTTGTAGCAGAGGTTGGTTTCCCCGCCGACGAACCAGCGCCGGAACGGCGGGTTGCTGTAGTCGAGGATCTGCTGCGGCGGGGTATGCCAATAGATGCGATGGGCTTCTTCGCCCCAGAACGCCTCGGGTTCATCGACCGAACGTCGATAGACATCTTCGTAACGCATGACAGCCCTCCCAGACAAAGTCATGGGATCGAGCATAGTCCGATGGTAAGGCGCGGGCCGTCCGACCTTGGTCGTAGGGAGACCCAAAAAAAACGCCGGGCAATGCCCGGCGTTTCTTCCATCAGGCACCGACCAGCGGCCGGCACCTGTCGTGGCGTGCGATCAGCCCAGCAGGTGGGCGACGCCGGAGCGCTCTTCTTCCAGCTCGGCCAGGGTCTTGTCGATGTACTTCTGGCTGAAGTCGTCGACCGGCAGATCCTTGACCAGGGTGTACTCGCCGTTCTCGGTGGTGACCGCGAAGCCGAAGATCACGCCTTCCGGAATGCCGTAGGAGCCGTCGGACGGCACACCCATGGTGACCCACTTGCCGTTGCTGCCCAGCACCCAGTCACGGATGTGGTCGACAGCGGCGTTGGCGGCCGAGGCCGCCGAGGACGAGCCACGGGCTTCGATGATCGCCGCGCCGCGCTTGCCCACGGTCGGGATGAAGGTGGAGGCGTTCCATTCCTGGTCGTTGATCGCCTCGGCGATGGAGGCACCATCGGCGGTGGCGAAACGGTAATCCGGGTACATGGTCGGGCTGTGGTTGCCCCACACGATCAGCTTCTCCATGCCACCGACCGGCTTGCCGAGCTTGGTCGACAGCTGGCTCAGCGCACGGTTGTGGTCCAGGCGCAGCATGGCGGTGAAGTTGCGCGGGTTCAGATCCGGGGCCGACTTCATGGCGATGTAGGCGTTGGTGTTGGCCGGGTTGCCGACCACCAGCACCTTGACGTCACGCTTGGCGACCTTGTTCAGCGCCGCGCCCTGGGCGGTGAAGATCTTCGCGTTTTCCAGCAGCAGATCCTTGCGCTCCATGCCCGGGCCGCGCGGACGCGCGCCGACCAGCAGGGCGATATCGGCATCCTTGAAGGCCACTTCGGCGTCATCGGTACCGACCATGCCGGCCAACAGCGGGAAGGCGCAGTCTTCCAGTTCCATCATCACGCCGCGCAGGGCGGCCTGGGCCTTGTCGACCGGCAGCTCGAGCAGCTGCAGGATGACCGGCTGGTCCTTGCCCAGCATGTCGCCGGAGGCGATGCGGAACAGCAGGGCGTAGCCGATCTGGCCGGCGGCGCCGGTCACGGCAACACGAACAGGTGCTTTCATGGGGATTTCCTCTGCTAAGAATCGTAAAAACGGCCCCCTTCACAGGGGGCCGTCGGGATCGGATCAGGCGCTGGGGATCAGCTTGTTCCACTCCGCCACGCGCTCGGCCTGGGCGGCCAGCACGGCGTCGGTGTCGCCTTCCAGGGTGATCGAATGGATCACGTCGCCCTGCTTGACCGAGTCCACGATGGCCTGGCCGTCGAGCACCTGGCCGAACACGGTGTGCTTGCCGTCCAGCCAATCGGTCTTGATGTGGGTGATGAAGAACTGGCTGCCGTTCGTGTTCGGGCCGGCATTGGCCATCGACAGCGAACCGACCTGGTGCTTCACGCCGTTCTTTTCATCTTCGAACTTGTAACCCGGGCCGCCGGTGCCCTGGCCCTTGGGGCAGCCGCCCTGGATCATGAAGTCCGGGATCACGCGGTGGAAGACCAGGCCGTCATAGAAACCGTGCTTGACCAGGTTGACGAAATTGGCGACCGTCAGCGGGGCCTTGTCGGCGAACAGCTCGACCTTGATCGGGCCCTGGGTGGTGTCGAAAGTGGCGATGAGGGACATGCAAATCCTTGGGGTACGGGGGTTTGTCGCTAGCCCCATAGGATACACCTCGCGTCATCGCATTCGCGCTGCCGCCCCACGGTTCGCTGCGCAAACCGCGGGCCCCGTTTACCATCGTCCATACCCCCGCCGCTTCGCGGCCGCCCCCTGACTCAGGGGGCTTTCCTCCGGGTCTGCCAACGGCCGCCCGCCATGGCAAGGCTGCCACGGGATCCGACATGGCAGGTCCGGCCCGCGAAGAGCGCTACCTGAATGGGGGTGCGGGGCACCCTGAAACGCACTTTTCGCGATTGGTCATCTTGGCCGTATAATGTTGGACTTCTTTTTCCAAATCCGGCGCCGACTGGCCCCCTTTCGCATGTCTATCGAAAATCTTCGCAACATCGCCATCGTCGCCCACGTCGACCACGGTAAAACCACCCTCGTCGACCAGCTGCTCAAGCAGTCCGGCACCCTCTCCGAGCGCACCGTGCTCGCCGAGCGCGTGATGGACAGCAATGATCAGGAAAAGGAACGCGGCATCACCATCCTGGCCAAGAACACGGCCATTACCTGGGAAGACAAGAAGACCGGTATCAAGAACCGGATCAACATCGTCGACACCCCGGGACACGCCGACTTCGGCGGCGAAGTGGAGCGCGTGCTGTCGATGGTCGACACTGTGCTGATCCTCGTCGACGCGATGGACGGCCCGATGCCGCAGACCCGCTTCGTGACCCAGAAGGCCTTCGCGATGGGCTTCAAGCCGATCGTCGTGGTCAACAAGGTCGACCGTCCGGGCTCGCGTCCGGATTGGGTGATCGACCAGGTCTTCGACCTGTTCGACAAGCTCGGCGCCACCAATGAGCAGCTCGACTTCCCGATCGTCTACGCCTCGGCCCTGAACGGCTACGCTGGCCTGGAAGACACCGTGCGCGACGGCGACATGACCCCGCTTTACGAAGCGATCATGCAGCACGCGCCGAAGCCGGAAGTGGACCCGGACGGCCCGTTCCAGATGCGCATCAGCCAGCTGGACTACAACAACTTCGTGGGCGTGATCGGCATCGGCCGCGTGCAGCGCGGCACCCTGAAGAAGAACATGCAGGTCGCGGTCATCGATCGTGAAGGCAAGAAGCGCAACGGCAAGGTCGCGCAGGTGCTGGGCTTCCTGGGCCTGGAGCGCATCGAGCAGGACAGCGCCGAGGCCGGCGACATCATCGCCATCTCCGGTATTCCGGAACTGACCATCTCCGACACCCTGTGCCACCCGGATACCCCGGAAGCACTGCCGGCGCTGACCGTCGATGAACCGACGATCTCGATGACCTTCCAGGTCAACAACTCGCCGTTCGCCGGCAACAAGGACCTGTCCGGTGGCAAGTTCCTGACCAGCCGCCAGATCAAGGACCGTCTGGACCGCGAGCAGGTCCACAACGTGGCCCTGAAAGTGGAACAGCTGGAAGACGCCGACAAGTTCCTGGTCTCCGGCCGTGGCGAACTGCACCTGTCGGTGCTGATCGAAAACATGCGTCGTGAAGGCTACGAGCTGGCCGTGTCGCGCCCGGAAGTGATCATCAAGCAGATCGACGGCCAGGCCATGGAGCCGATCGAACAGCTGGTGGTGGACATCGAAGAACAGCATCAGGGCGGCGTCATGGAAAAGCTGGGCACCCGCAAGGGCCAGCTGAAGAACATGGAGCCGGACGGCAAGGGCCGTGTGCGCCTGGAGTACCAGATCCCGGCCCGTGGCCTGATCGGTTTCCAGAACGAGTTTAAGACCCTGACCCAGGGTTCTGGCCTGCTGTTCCACGTGTTCGACCACTACGGCCCGAAGGAACAGGGCGCGATTGCCAAGCGCCAGAACGGCGTGATGATCGCCAATGCTCCGGGTGCCACCCCGGCTTACTCCCTGGGCCCGCTGCAGGAACGCGGCAAGCTGTTCGCTGCTGAAGGCGACAACGTGTATGAAGGCCAGCTGGTCGGCATCCACTCCAAGGACAACGATCTGACCGTCAACGCGATCAAGACCAAGCCGCTGACCAACATGCGCGCCTCGGGCAAGGACGATGCGATCCAGCTGACCCCGGCGATCAAGTACTCGCTGGAGCAGGCCCTGGACTTCATCGAAGACGACGAGCTGGTCGAGATCACCCCGAAGGAAATCCGCCTTCGCAAGAAGGGCCTGACCGAAAGCGACCGCAAGAAGGCTTCGCGCGGCGGCTGATCGGACCCATTGTCGTGATCGACAAGCCCTACAACCCGGATCCTCACAAGCATCCGGGGCTTCACCTGATCGCCTTGCTGGAAGCCAGCAAGGCGGTTCTGGCGCTGTTGGCTGCGACCGGGCTGGAAATGCTCGGCCCGCAGCCCCTGCGCGATGCGGTCAATGCCCTGATCCGCCGGTTCAGCCTGGACCCGGATCACGGCACCCTGCCCTCGCTGCTCAACATGATCAGCCCCGATGCGGTGCATCTGGCGGCTGCTGCGATGGTCGCCTACGGCGTCCTGCACCTGTTCGAGGCCTGGGGCCTCTGGCGCGCCAAAGCCTGGGCCTCCTGGCTGGGCTGTGTCACTGCCGGCATCTACCTGCCGTTCGATATCTACGCCATCCTCCGCCATCCGGGCTGGGCCTCGTGGTCGGTGCTGGTGATCAATCTGATCGTGGTCGGCGTGCTCGCCCGCGATATCCGCAAACGCCATGGCAAAGCCGCCAACGCGGCTTGAGTTGCCAAGCGCCGCCCGTGCTGGTTAGCCTGTCGGCCGGTTCGGGGGAACAGGCATGCGCCTGACACTGACATCACTGATGCTCATCGCACTGGCCGGCTGCAGCCCGGGCGCGGCGCCCCTGCATGCCCGCGAGTCGCCCACACCTGCGCCCTCCCCGGTCGCCGCGGTTCCGTTTGCCTACGCCGAAGCCGACATCGCTGATCTGCAGTCGCGGATGGCCAGCGGCGAGCTGGACAGCGTCACCTTGACCCGCGCCTACCTGGACCGCATCGCCCGCCTCGACCGGGCCGGCCCGCGCCTGCGTGCGGTGATCGAGCTCAATCCCGATGCGCTGCGCGAAGCCACTCAGCTGGACGCCGAGCGCCGCCAAGGGCAGCTGCGCGGCCCGCTGCATGGCATCCCGCTGCTGCTCAAGGACAACATCGGCGCCAGCCCGATGAGCACCACGGCCGGCTCGCTCGCGCTGGAGGGGTTCCGCCCGGACGATGCCTTCCTGGTCCAGCGCCTGCGCGCGGCCGGTGCGCTGATCCTGGGCAAGACCAACCTCAGCGAGTGGGCCAACTTCCGCTCCAGCCAATCGATCTCCGGGTGGAGCGCCCGGGGTGGCCAGACCCGCAATCCCTACCGGCTCAGCCACACCCCGTGCGGCTCCAGCAGCGGCAGCGCGGTGGCGGTCTCGGCCAACCTGGCGGTGGCCGCGATCGGCACCGAAACCGATGGCAGCATCGTCTGCCCGGCGGCGGTCAACGGCGTGGTCGGATTGAAGCCAACCGTGGGACTGGTCAGCCGCGAAGGCATTCTCCCGATCTCCTTCAGCCAGGACACCGCCGGCCCGATGACGCGCAGCGTGGCCGATGCCGCCGCCCTGCTGACCGCCATGGCCGGCCGTGACGAGGCCGACCCGGCCACCGCGACCATGCCCGGGCGCGCGGTCTACGACTACACCTCACGCTTGAACGCCGATGGCCTGCGTGGTGCGCGGATCGGTGTGCTGCATGGCGACCTGATGCAGAAGCCGGGCATCGCCCCCGCCCTGCAGCATGCCGTGGCCGTGCTGCGCGATGCCGGCGCCACCGTGGTGCCGGTGCAGCTGCCCACCCAGGGCCAGTGGCAGGACGCCGAACGCATCGTGCTGATGCACGAGTTCAAGGCCGGCCTGCAGCGCTATTTCACGACCTACCGGGCGCCGGTGCGCTCACTGGACGACGTCATTGCCTGGAACCGGCAGCACGCGGGCAAGGAGCTGGCGCTGTTCGATCAGGACCTGATGGACACGGCTGCCACGATGGGCGGCCTGGGAAGCCCGGAGTACATCCGCGCGCGCAGTGACGCGCGCCGCCTGGCCGGCCCCGAAGGCATCGATGCGGTGCTGCGCGAGCAGAACCTGGATGCGCTGGTGGCGCCCACCACCGGGGTGGCCTGGCCGATCCGGCCCGGCCGCGGCGATGACTTCCCGGGTGAGAGTTACAGCGCCGCTGCAGTGGCCGGCTACCCGAGCCTGACCGTGCCGATGGCGCACGTGAACGGGCTGCCGCTGGGGCTGCTGTTCATGGGTACCGCCTGGAGCGAGCCGCGGTTGATCGAGCTGGGCTACGCCTATGAGCAGCGCACCCGCGCGCGTCGGCCGCCACGGTTCCAGACCGAGACCCTGCTGACGAACAGCGCCCCGCAGTAGTGCCGGCCGCTGGCCGGCAACCACGTCATCCCCGGCCAGGCCTCCCTGCGTTTGCCGGCCAGCGGCCGGCACTACCGGGATGCGTCACCCGGGTTCGGCGCGATCGCCGGCTCCCCATCTTCGGCACCAGGCGAACGCACGTCCTCGGCTGGCTGCGAACGCGCGCGGCGCGTCGGCGCAGCTTCCTGATTGAGCTCGGCGCGGGTGCGCGGCAACGACTGAGGATGTTCGCGCGCGAGGAAATCGAGCATGCGTTCGCGCACGATGCAGCGCAGATCGAAGGCATCGCCGGAGTTGCGGGCGCTCACCAGTAGACGGACCTGCAGGGTGTGCTCGCTGGTCTCGGTCACCTGGGTCACGCAGACTTGGCCATCCCACAGCGCCTCGCCTTTGCAGATGCGCTCCAGCTCGGCGCGGATCGCCGGGATCGGCGCGGTGTAATCCAGCCACAGGAAGGCGGTACCGAGCAGGTCGGCGCTGCGCCGGGTCCAGTTCTGGAACGGGTGTTCGATGAACCAGGTCAACGGCACTACCATGCGTCGCGCATCCCAGATGCGCACCACCACATAGCTGCTGTTGATTTCCTCCACACGGCCCCACTCGCCCTCGACGATCACCACATCGTCCAGCCGGATCGGCTGGGTCAGCGCGATCTGCAGGCCGGCGATCAGATTGCCGAAGACGGGCTTGGCCGCGATACCGGCGACCAGGCCGATGATGCCGGCCGAGGCCAGCAGCGCCGTGCCGATCTGGCGCACCATCGGGAAGGTCAGCAGGATCAGCGAGACGCCCACCAGGATGATCGCGCCCATCAGCACGCGGCTCAGCACCCGGGTCTGGGTCTGGATGCGGCGTGCCTGGAGGTTGTCGGCCACCTCCATCGGATGGTCGCGCAGGATCGCCTGCTCGCCCGCGGCCACGGCGCGCACCAGCAGCCAGATGACGCAGCCGGTCACCCCGATGTGCAGCAGCCGCAGCGCCTGTTCAAGCCGGTGTTCCTGCAGCGGCGTTGCTTCGAGTGCGGGAATCAACAGCAACAGCGGCAGGGCGAACGCCAGCGGTCGGCTGATCACGCGCGCGATGCGGGCGCGGCGGTAGTCGCGGTCTTTCAGCCGACGCGTCAACGCCATCAACAACCACCAGCCACTGATCCCGATCGCCAGTGCGATCGAGATCGGCCATAGATACAGCGCTGCCTGCTGCCAGTCCAGGGTCACTGCACGCTCCTGTGTTCTTCGCAAGGAAGTCCACAGCATGCCGGTGCCGCCATGACCAGCGTGTCAGGCGAATGTAAGGTGCGTGTCGAGGACACGCGCCGGTATCAGTCGGCGTAGTGCGCCTGTTTGCGAACGATCGCCATCGCGATTTCCAGCGACTGCTCGTAGTTCAGGCGCGGATCCACCGATGAGCGGTAGGCGCGTTCCAGATCGCGCTCGGTCAGCTCGCGCGCACCGCCGGTGCATTCGGTCACATCCTCACCGGTCAACTCCAGGTGCACGCCACCCAGGCGCGTGCCGGCCGCAGCGTGCAGGTCGAAGGACATCTCGACCTCACCACGCACGTTGTCAAAACGCCGCGTCTTGTAGCCGTTGCTGGTGCTCTCGGTGTTGCCGTGCATCGCATCGCACACCCACAGCACGCGCCGCCCATCGCGCTTGACCGCGTTCAACAGCGGCGGCAGCTTCTCGGCGATCTGTGCCGCCCCCATGCGGTGGATGAAGCTCAGGCGGCCGGGCTCGTCATCGGGGTTGAGCACATCGATCAGCCGCAGCAGCTGGTCCGGCTGCACCGACGGGCCCACCTTGATCGCGATCGGGTTGCGCACGCCACGCAGATACTCCACGTGTGCGCCATCGAGAGCCGCGGTGCGCATGCCGATCCACGGGTAATGCGTGCTCAGGTTCAACCAGCCCTGCTGGCGCGGCACCTGGCGGGTCAGCGACTGCTCATAGGGCAGCAGCAGCGCTTCGTGCGAGGTATAGAAATCGATCCGGTTGAGGTTGTACACCTGCGTGCCGGACAGCGTTTCCATGAAACGCACCGCATCGCCGATCGAGGCCACCATCTTCTGGTAATCGGTGGCCAGCGGCGAGTGCCGCACCCATTCCAGGTTCCAGTATTCGGGGTGGTGCAGATCGGCGAAGCCACCATCGATCAGCGCCCGCACGAAGTTCATCGTCATCGCCGAGTGCGCATGTGCCTGCAGCATCCGGCGCGGGTCCGGCAGGCGGGCGGCCTCGGTGAACTCCGGCGCATTGATCACATCGCCCCGATAGCTGGGCAGGGTCACGCCGTCGCGGGTTTCGGTATCGGCCGAGCGCGGCTTGGCGTACTGCCCGGCGAAACGCCCGACCCGGATCACCGGCTTGCGCATGCCATGCACCATCACCAGGCTCATCTGCAGCAGCACCTTGAGCCGGTTGGAGATGGTGGTGGATTCGCAGTCGCTGAAGTTCTCCGCGCAGTCACCGCCCTGCAGCAGGAAGCGCTTGCCTTCCTGGGCATCGGCCAGCTGCTGCTTGAGCGCCAGGATCTCCCAGGAGGTGACCAGCGGCGGCAGCCGCTTGAGCTCGTGCAACGCGGCATCCAGCGCCAGCGGGTCCGGATAGGTCGGCATCTGCAGCGCCGGCTTGCCACGCCAGCTCTCCGGCGACCAGGCGTCGACAGCGGTCGCGGCGGGATCGGCTACAGGCGGGGCGGACAGGCTCATCACGGACTTCCGGGGTGTGGGGCCGGTCATGGTCGCAGAGCGCGCCCCCGGCGCAAAGGGGCAGTCACGTTCCGTGAGGCTGAACGGAGCAGAAAGCTCCCCTTTGATTGGCCAGATCGCGCATGGTCCAGCGCCCGTGGAGAGGCGCATGATTTGTTACGGAGTAACACTCGCCAGGCCGGCCCCTCCTCCCATTGCCCAGCCAAGCCAATCCTCATGAAGCCCTCCCTGCTTGCTACCGGTATTGCTGTTTCCTTGGCCCTCACCGGCCTGCCCGCCCTCGCCGCCGACCCTGCCGTCACCGATCTGGACGCAGTGACGGTCAGCGCCAAACTCGACCAGGCGCGCAATGCGCTGTCGCCGGATATCGGCAGCAGCCAGTACCAGATCACCGCCGACGACATCCAGAACCTGCCACTGGGCGCGTCCACCCCGTTGAACCAGGTGCTGCTGCAGGCGCCTGGTGTGGTCCAGGATTCCTACGGCGGCGTGCACGTGCGCGGCGACCACGCCAACCTCCAGTACCGCCTCAACGGCGTCCTGCTGCCCGAATCGATCTCCGGCTTCGGCCAGACCCTGGACGCCCGCGCGATCAAGAGCATCCGCCTGATGGACGGTGCGCTGCCGGCACAGTTCGGCGAGCGCACGGCGGCCGTGGTGGACATCACCACCCGCAGCGGCGCCGAGCTGGGCAATGGCGGCAGCGCCGGCCTGACCGCCGGCTCCTACGGCAAGGTCAACCCCAACGCCTCGTGGTGGGGCAGCCAGGGCCGCTGGAGCTGGTATCTGACCGGCAACTACGACCAGAACCAGATCGGCATGGAAAACCCCACCGCCTCGCGCCGGCCGGACCACGATGACACCCACCAGGGCAAGGCGTTCGCCGACCTGACCTATCTGGTCAACGACGACACCCGCCTGAGCCTGTTCGCCGGGTTCTCGAACAACCGCTTCCAGATCCCGGTCAATCCCGGCCAGACCCCGCAGTTCGGCTACCTGGATACGGTCACTGCGGACTCCGCCGCGCTGGACGAAACCCAGCGCGAGACCACCCGCTTCGGCATGCTGGTGCTGCAGGGCGCGCTGGGCAACACCGCCTACCAGGTCTCGGCCGGGCAGCGCTACAGCGACCTGACCTTCAACCCGGACCTGGCCGGCGATCTGATCTTCAACGGCGTCGCCCCACAGGTGGAACGCGGCAACCGCGCCAACACCGTGCAGGCCGATGTCTCCACCCCGCTCGGTGAGAACCACACCCTGCGCTACGGCCTGTACGTCAACGCCGAGCGCGCCCGCGCCGGCAGCGACACCTGGGTGTTCCCGGTCGACGCCGACGGCCGGCAGGCCAACACCACGCCCGTGCGCATTCCGGAGGCGAGCGCCTTCAACGCCACCACCACCGCGGTCTATCTGCAGGACGAATGGCGCCTCGGCGACGACTGGACGGTGAACTACGGCCTGCGCGGCGACCGCTACAAGGCGTTCGGCGGCACCGAAGGCCAGCTCAGCCCGCGGGCGGGCGTGGTCTGGAACGCCAGCGACAGCACCACCGTGCATGCGGGCTACGCGCGCTACTTCACCCCGCCAGCCAGCGAACTGGTGGCCAGCAGCGACATCGCCCTCTACGACGGCACCACCAACCAGCAGCCGACCGGGGGCAGCACCACGCCGCTGTCCGAGCGCAGCGACTACTACGACCTCGGCGTTTCCCAGCAGGTGGGCGAACACCTCACTCTGGGCCTGGACGCTTACGATCGCAAGGTCGACCGCCTGCAGGACGAAGGCCAGTTCGGCGCTGCCTACATCTACTCCACCTTCAACTATCGCTTGGGCCACATCCACGGCGTGGAGTTCAGTGCCGACTACAGCAACGGCCCGCTCAGCGCCTACGTCAACGCCGCCTACAACAAGGCCATGGGCAAGCAGGTCATCACCGGTCAGTACAACCTCGATCCCGAGGCACTGGCCTACGTCCAGAACAACTGGATCCATCTGGACCACGACCAGAAACTGACTTCGTCGGGCGGCATCAGCTACGCCTTCGCCGGCCACAACCGCCTGGGCGCCGACTACGTCTTCGGCAGCGGCCTGCGCTCGGACGCCGATGGCGTTCCCAACGGCGGCGAGCTCCCCGCCTACCTGCAGCTCAACCTGAGCGCCGCCCACGACTTCAACGCTGACAGCGGCCACCCGCTGCACGCCCAGCTGGCCCTGATCAACGCACTGGATCGCAGTTACCAACTGCGCGACGGCGGCGGCATCGGCGTGTTCGCCCCGCAGTGGGGACCCCGCCGCGGCGCCTACCTCAGCCTGCAGCAGGACTTCTGAGCTGGGCCAGGACGCCTGTCATCCGATCAGATGAGGAGCCTCCACACCTGATCGCAGCACCCGGCCTGGCCGCGCAACGCGTGCCAGGCCGGGCCGGGTAACCGATGTTGGAAAGGCCTCAGTGGCGGCGACGCGCCCGGAACGCCGTCACCAGCGCCCACACCGCCAACGCCGCGAACCACACCAGGCTCCACATCGGCATCGTCAGGCCCAGGAACTGCCAATCGATATTGCCGCAGTTGCCGGTACCGGTCAGCACCGTGCGGAACACCTCGAACGGCCCCATCGTCTCACTGAGGAAACTCAGCGGCGGCCCACAGCTCGAGCCCATATCCTGCGGTAGCAACTGCACATACACATGCCGGCCGGCAATACCGATACCGACCGCGGCCGCGATGAAGGCCAGCACCCCATACGTCTTCCGTCCGGCCGGATCCCGCGGACCATGCAGCGCCCCGATCAGGAACAGCAGCCCCAGCGCCGCGAACGCAATCCGCTGGAAAATGCACAACGGACACGGCTCCAGCCCCATCTTCAACTGCAGGAAGATCGCATACCCCAACAGTGCCGCGCAGACCAGAAAGCCGAACAGGAACTGGGCGCGGAAACTCCAACGCAATGGATTCATTGCCAACACTCGTGAAAGTCCAGGCGCCAAGATTAACAGGGCCGCGGCCGCCCACACCCACGAACACCTGCCGACCATGGGCACCACCGACCGGACAGCGTGTTCCGTGCCGCCAAACGTAGCGGCCACCCGTCACGCAGCCGGCCAACGGCCGGCTCTACCCATGCGGCGCACAGCCTCCGCTTTGCCCCATGCGCACCGACCATGTGTGCCGGCGTGGGCGCGGGTGGGTTGGCGGGACCATGAGCGCCATGGATGGCGCGACATGAGCCTCCATGGACGGATTTACGGCGTGTCCCGCCAACCCACCCGCGCCCACGGCCCACCCTAACCCCGCAGCGCCATGCACTTGCCTTGGCCTTGGCTTTGGCCCTTATCAACCCGCAGAAACGGAAAAACCCGGCACAAGGCCGGGTTCTTCACCGAATAACGGGTGCAGCTCGAAGATTACTCTTCGACGGCTTCAGCCACAGCAGCCGGACGATCGACCAGCTCCACATAGGCCATCGGCGCATTGTCGCCAGCGCGGAAACCGCACTTCAGCAGACGCAGGTAGCCACCCGGACGGTTCGCGTAACGCGGGCCCAGGGTGGTGAACAGATTGCCGACGGCTTCGTTGTCACGCAGGCGAGCGAACGCCAGACGACGGTTGGCAACCGAATCAACCTTGGCCAGGGTGATCAGCGGCTCGGCAACGCGGCGCAGTTCCTTGGCCTTCGGCAGGGTGGTCTTGATCAGCTCGTGCTTGAACAGCGACGCGGCCATGTTCTTGAACATTGCTTCGCGATGGGCGCTGGTGCGGTTGAACTTACGACCGGACTTCATATGACGCATGACGGTGATTCCTGAAATGAATGTTGGATCGGTTGGGTATCGCTGTCGCCATCCTGGCGTTGTTGCTTGGACTGCGGATGGTCCGGTGCCAGCCGTCCTGGCTGGCCGTCACCGCAGGCTATCGACCTGTCGGTGCGGGGTGTTGCCGGTGAAGCCCCCGCACCCGAAGGTGCGGGGTCAAGCATCTTGCGTGGCGCTGGATCAGCCGAGCATGCCGTGCTGGGCGACACCGGCCGGCGGCCAGTTCTCCAGCTTCATGCCAAGCGAAAGACCGCGCTGTGCGAGGACTTCCTTGATCTCGGTCAGCGACTTCTTGCCGAGGTTCGGGGTCTTGAGCAGCTCCACTTCGGTCTTCTGGATCAGATCGCCGATGTAATAGATGCTCTCTGCCTTCAGGCAGTTGGCCGAACGCACGGTCAGTTCCAGATCGTCGATCGGGCGCAGCAGCACCGGATCCACGCCGTTGTTGGCCGGCTTGGCTGCACCGCGGTCGCGGTGGGTGAAGTCACCGAAGACCGACAGCTGATCGCTGAGGATGTCGGCGGCAGTGCGCACGGCTTCCTCGGCATCGATCGTGCCGTTGGTTTCGATGTCCAGCACCAGCTTGTCCAGATCGGTACGCTGTTCAACGCGGGCCGCTTCCACCGAATAGGCGACGCGACGGACCGGCGAGAACGAGGCGTCCAGAACCAGACGGCCGATGGCACGGGTTTCTTCATCCGGACGACGACGAGCGGCGGCCGGCTGGTAGCCGAAACCACGCTCGATCTTCAAACGCATATTGATTGCCGTGTCCTTGGTCAGGTGGCAAATGATATGGTCGTTGTTGAGGACTTCGACGTTGTGGTCCAGCTTGATATCAGCAGCGGTCACAACACCCGGACCCTGCTTGGACAGCGACAACGTAGCGTTGTCACCGGTATGCATACGGATCGCCACGTCCTTCAGGTTGAGCAGGACTTCCAGCACGTCCTCCTGCAAGCCTTCGAGCGTGGTGTACTCGTGCAGTACGCCATCGATTTCGACTTCCGTGATGGCGAAGCCCGGGATGGACGACAGCAGCACGCGACGCAGGGCGTTGCCCAGCGTATGCCCGTAACCACGCTCCAAGGGTTCGATGACGACCTTGGCGCGGGTATCGGTAAGGCGTTCGATCTGCGGACCGCGAGGACGCAGAACCTGGTTGGCGGTAACCGTCATGTTGCGGGTTCTCCTGCGAACCTCCGGTGTGACCCGGAGGTTCTCCAATGTGAATTACTTCGAATACAACTCGACGATCAGCGCTTCGTTGATATCCGCAGGCAGGTCCGAACGATCCGGCACGGCCTTGAAGATGCCGGCGAACTTGCCGGAATCAACTTCAACCCACGACGGACGCAGGTCATGCGTAGCGGACACGGTCAGGGCTTCCTGAACGCGCAGCTGCTTGGCAGCCTTCTCGGACAGAGCGACGGCGTCGCCAGCCTTGACCTGGTACGAAGCCAGGTTGACCGACTTGCCGTTCACGGTGACACCGCGGTGCGAGACCAGCTGACGGGCAGCCGGACGGGTCACTGCGAAGCCCATGCGGTAAACGACGTTGTCAAGACGGGTTTCCAGCAACTGCAGCAGGTTCTCGCCGGTGTTGCCCTTCTTGGTCGAGGCCTTCTTGTAGTAGTTGCGGAACTGACGCTCCAGCAGACCGTAGATACGCTTGACCTTCTGCTTTTCACGCAGCTGGGTAGCGTAGTCGGACAGCTTGCCCTTACGGGCGGTGGCGCCGTGCTGGCCGGGCTTCTGCTCCAGCTTGCACTTGGAGTCCAGCGCGCGCGCCGGGCTCTTGAGGGAAAGGTCGGCGCCTTCGCGGCGGGCGAGCTTACAGGTAGGACCGATATAACGAGCCATTTCTTATCGCTCCTTTAGACGCGACGCTTCTTCGGCGGACGGCACCCGTTGTGCGGGATTGGCGTCACGTCGATGATGTTGGTGATCTTGTAGCCCACGTTGTTCAGCGAGCGCACGGCCGACTCACGACCCGGACCCGGGCCCTTGATGCGGACTTCCAGGGACTTGACGCCGTAGTCGAGCGCGGCACGGCCGGCCTTCTCGGCAGCCACCTGGGCAGCGAACGGGGTGGACTTACGCGAACCGCGGAAGCCAGCGCCACCGGAGGTCGCCCACGACAGAGCGTTGCCCTGACGGTCGGTGATGGTCACGATGGTGTTGTTGAAAGAAGCATGGACGTGGGCGACGCCGTCAGTGACGACGCGCTTGATCTTCTTCTTGGTCTTAGCGACGGGCTTAGCCATTTCTTAGGTCCCTTACTTCCTGATCGCCTTGCGCGGGCCCTTGCGGGTGCGGGCGTTGGTACGGGTGCGCTGGCCACGAAGCGGCAGACCGCGACGGTGACGCAGACCGCGGTAGCAGCCCAGATCCATCAGGCGCTTGATCGCGATACCGATTTCACGGCGCAGATCGCCTTCCACGATGTACTTGGCCACTTCCGAGCGCAGACGCTCGATTTCCGGCTCCGAGAGATCGCGGATCTTGGTGGTCGAGGTCACGCCTGCGGCGTCGCAGACCTTCTTCGAACGGGTACGGCCGATGCCGTAAATGCTTTGCAACCCGACCCAGACGTGCTTCTGGGCTGGCAGGTTGACGCCTGCAATACGCGCCATGACGCGGTTCTCCAGCTGAGTGATGGCCGACAGCGCACCATGGGCGCGCCAATCCGGCAGGATGGATCAAAAAAGTGAACTAGCGATTCTATCAAGGTCTCGGTTTACTTGGAAGCCCGTGGAACCTTGAGGTTCCATGGACCCGGCGTGGGGAGTGTGCCCATGCTCCGGCGCCGGATGTCGTTGACTGCAGAGGTTGCCCTCGCCGCCGCCCGCGCTACTCCCGCGCAGGACCACCACATCACACCCCCACCCGAAACCGCTGCAGGGGCCGCCCTTCGATTTGGAAGGCCAGTCCGGGAACCGGAGGGCCTTCGCAACAAGAAGACTAGTGTAACAGGTCAATCAGCCGCGGGCAAAACCGCCGCGGTTGCCGCCCTTCAGGTTGGCCTTCTTCAACAGGCTCTCATACTGGTGCGACATCAGGTGCGCCTGGATCTGGGCGATGAAGTCCATCACCACCACCACCACGATCAGCAGCGAGGTGCCGCCGAAGTAGAACGAGGCGCCGAGCTGGGTGCGCAGGATTTCCGGCAGCAGACAGACGATCACCAGGTAGAGCGAACCGGCCGCCGTCAGACGGGTCAGCACGGCATCCACATAGTCCGCGGTGGCCTTGCCCGGACGGATGCCCGGAATCAGCGCGCCCGACTTCTTCAGGTTGTCGGCCGTTTCCTGCGAGTTGAACACCAGCGCGGTGTAGAAGAACGCGAAACCAGAGATCAGCGCAGCGAACACGATCATGTGCAGCGGCTCGCCCGGCCCGAGGGCGTTGGCGACCTTCTGCAGCCACGTGGCCGAACTGGCCTGGCCGGACCACATGGCCAGCGTCGTCGGGAATGCCAGGATGCTCGAGGCGAAGATGGCCGGGATCACGCCCGCCATGTTCAGCTTCAGCGGCAGGAACGAGGTCTGGTTCATGTACGCGTTGCGGCCACCCTGGCGACGTGCGTAGTTCACCGTGATGCGGCGTTGGCCGCGCTCGACGAACACCACGAAGTAGGTGAAGGCCAGCACCACCAGCACGATCAGCAGCAGGGCGATGAAGCTCATGTTGCCGTCGCGGTAGGCTTCCACGGTGTGGATGACCGCGCCCGGCAGACCGGCCACGATGCCGGCGAAGATGATCAGCGACACACCGTTGCCGATGCCGCGCTCGGTGACCTGCTCACCGACCCACATCAGGAAGATGGTACCGGCGGTCAGGGCGACGATGGCGGTGAGCACGAAGCCCATGCCCGGCGCGTAGACGACCGGAGCACCGCCCGGGGAGACCTGGTTCTGCAGCGCCAGCGCGATGCTGCCGCCCTGCACCACCGCCAGCAACACGGCGCCGATGCGGGAATATTGGGTGATCTTGCGACGACCCGACTCACCTTCCTTCTGCATCGACTTCAATGCCGGGAAGATGTGGACCGCCAGCTGCATCACGATGGATGCCGAAATGTACGGCATCACGTTCAGCGCGAAAATGCTGAAACGGTGCAGGGCGCCGCCCGAGAACATGTTGAACATGTCCACGATGCCGCCGCCCTGCGCCTGCATGAGCGCAAGCATGGCATCGGGATTGACCCCAGGCACCGGCACATAACAGCCGATGCGGTAGACGATCAATGCCCCGATGACGAACAGCAGGCGCTGGCGGAGTTCCGTGAACTTGCCGAGCCCGCCGCCGAGGTTACCAATGCCAGCTTGCGCCATGTCTTACTCCTGTACGCTGCCGCCGGCAGCTTCGATCGCGGCCTTGGCACTGGCCGTTGCAGCGACGCCCTTCAGGGTGAAGGCCTTGGTCAGGTCACCCTTCATGACGATCTTGGCACGCTTGGCGGTGCTCGGGACCAGCTTGGCAGCCCGCAGCGCGGCAAAGTCGATCTCGCCAGCTTCCAGACGCTCAAGCTGGTAGGACAGCACTTCAGCAGTGTCCTTGGCGATCTTGGAACGGAAACCGACCTTCGGCAGACGACGCTGCATGGGGGTCTGGCCGCCTTCGAAGCCTGCCTTGATCTTGCCGCCACCCTTACGGGCGAACGAACCCTTGTGGCCGCGGCCGCAGGTCTTGCCCAGGCCGGAGCCGATACCACGACCGACGCGGGTACGCTCTTTACGAGCGCCCGGTGCCGGGCTCAATTCATTCAGATGCATGGTCATTGGATTATTCCTCAACCTTGACGAGGTAGTGGACCTTGTTGATCAGACCGCGAACCTGCGGGCTGTCCTTCAGTTCACGCACATCGTTGAGCTTGTTCAGGCCCAGGGCACGCACCGACAGGCGGTGACGCGACTGGGTGCCACGCAGGCCAGCCACCAGGCGGACCTTGACGGTCTTGACGGTTTCATTAGCCATGGTTGAGATCCTCCACCTTCTTGCCGCGCTTGGCCGCGATGCGGGCCGGCGACTGCATTTCGCTCAGACCCTTCAGCGTGGCGCGAACCAGGTTGATCGGGTTACGCGAACCGACCGCCTTGGCCAGCACGTTCTTGACGCCAACGGCTTCCAGGACGGCGCGCATGGCACCACCGGCGATCACACCGGTACCTTCGGAGGCCGGCATCATGAACACGCGAGCTGCGCCGTGGCCGGACTTCACCGGGTGCCACAACGTGCCGTTGTTCAGATCGACATTGGCCAGGTTCTTGCGAGCCTGCTCCATCGACTTCTGGATGGCCACCGGCACTTCACGCGCCTTGCCGTAACCGAAACCGACCTTGCCTGCGCCGTCACCGACCACGGTCAGTGCGGTGAAGGTGAACTGACGACCGCCCTTGACGGTCTTGCTGACGCGGTTGACCGCGACCAGCTTCTCGATCATGCCGTCGTCGACTTTCTCTTCGCGGCGATCGCGATCGCGACCCCGCTGCTGACGTTCTTCTGCCATGTTGATTCCTTGATTGATTGAGTATGTACGGCTCAGGGCCGCTTATAGCTGTGAGATGGAGCGGTGATTCGAGCGCCCCTGCAGAAGAAGGACGTCGCCCGGCGCAACCCGCGCCGGCAGGCAGGCGGAAGCGGGGACCAGCCCCGCTTCCTTATCCCTTAGAACTGCAGGCCGCCTTCGCGGGCTGCATCAGCCAGTGCCTTGATGCGGCCGTGGTAGCGGTAGCCCGAGCGGTCGAAAGCGACCTTCTCGATGCCCGCAGCCTTGGCGCGCTCGGCGACCAGCTTGCCGACCTTGGTGGCGGCGTCGCTGTTCTTGCCGTTCTTCAGGCCTTCCTTGACGTCGGCCTGGGTGGTGTTGGCCGAAGCCAGCACCTTGGAGCCATCGGCGGTGAAGACCTGGGCGTACAGGTGCTGGCCGGTGCGCAGCACCGACAGGCGCGGCACGCCGAGCACACGGATGTGTGCACGGGTCGACTTGGCACGACGCAGACGAGCGATGTTCTTGTTCATGATCTTTTTCCTTGGAAAGCTGAGGGCCTGAATTAGGCCTTCTTGGCTTCCTTACGAATGATGACTTCGCCGGCGTACTTCACACCCTTGCCCTTGTAGGGCTCCGGCGGACGGAAGCCACGGATCTTGGCGGCAACTTCGCCAACGCGCTGCTTGTCGGTGCCCTGGACCAGCACTTCGGTCTGGGTCGGGGTCGAGAGGGTGATGCCTTCCGGCGCCACGAACAGGACCGGATGCGAGAACCCGAGCGACAGGTTCAGATCCTTGCCCTGCATGGCGGCACGGTAACCGACGCCGACCAGCTCGAGCTTGCGCTCGAAGCCTTCGGTGACGCCCTTGACCATGTTGGCCAGGATGGCGCGCACGGTGCCGGTGAGGGCGACCAGCGAGGCATCATTGGCGGCCAGGGTGGCAACGCCGTTGTCGACAGTGATTTCAACGCCAGCAACCTTGACAAGCGACAGGGTGCCCTTCGGGCCCTTCACGCTGACGGATTCCGGCTGGATGTTCAGTTCAACGCCCTTGGGCAGGTTGACTGGCTTCTTGGCTACGCGGGACATAGTTGGTTCCTTCTCGCCTTAGGCCACGAAGCACAGGACTTCGCCGCCGACGCCCAACTGGCGCGCCTGCGCATCAGTCATGATGCCCTTGGAGGTGGAGATGATGGAGATACCCAGGCCGTTGAGGACCTTCGGCAGCTCGGACTTGCCACGGTACTGGCGCAGACCCGAACGCGAGAAGCGCTTCAGGGTCTCGATGACCGGCTTGCCCTCGAAATACTTCAGGACGATTTCAAGCTCGGCCTTGTTGTTCTCGATCTTGGTCACGCGCAGATCGGTGATGTAGCCTTCGGCCTTCAACACCTCTGCGATTGCCACCTTGATCTTGGAGGACGGTGCTTTCACCGTCTGCTTGCCAACCGCGGCCGCATTCTTGATGCGTACCAGCAGGTCGGCGATGGGATCAGTCATGCTCATAGTCGATACCTTTGAGTGCACCGATATCCGCTTTCGCGAAAATCTTGTGTCTACCTGGAATGGGCCAGGGCCCGTCTTCACACACTGCTCACGCCTTGCGGGCGAGCAAGACGCGGGAGTATACGGCAAAAAGAGCCCGACTTGCGTCGGGCTCCCTTAATCCGGGATCAGAGCCGGAAAACCGGCTCCTCCCCCCCTGCCCTGCACCGTGAAGGCGCCGGACAGTTGAAGGGACGAATCCCTTACCAGCTGGCCTTGCGCAGGCCCGGCACGTCACCACGCATGGTGGCTTCACGCAGCTTGTTACGGCCCAGGCCGAACTTGCTGTACACGCCACGCGGGCGGCCCGAGAGCTCGCAACGGTTGCGGTGACGGCTCGGCGACGAGTCGCGCGGCAGCTTCTGCAGCTTGATGACGGCCTCGGCCTTTTCGTCGTACGACGCGGTCGTGCTGGAGATGATCTTCTTCAGCTCTTCACGCTTGCCGGCGTACTTGACGGCCAGCTTCGCACGCTTGAGGTCGCGGTTGACCATGGAGGTCTTTGCCATTTCGGATTCCTCGACGTATCAGTTACGGAACGGGAACTTGAACGCTGCGAGCAGCGCCTTCGCTTCCGCATCGGTCTTGGCGGTGGTGGTGATGGCGATATCCATGCCGCGGATCGCGTCGACAGCGTCGAAGTCGATTTCCGGGAAGATGATCTGTTCCTTCACACCCATGTTGAAGTTGCCACGACCGTCGAAGGAACGACCCGAGACACCACGGAAGTCGCGCACGCGCGGCAACGAGATGTTGATCAGACGGTCCATGAACTCGTACATCTTTTCACGACGCAGCGTGGTCTTGCAGCCGATCGGCCAACCATCGCGGATCTTGAACGATGCCACCGAGACGCGGGACTTGGTCACGATCGGCTTCTGACCGGAGACCTTGGCCATATCGGCGACGGCATTTTCCAGGATCTTCTTGTTCGTGGCTGCTTCGCCGACACCCATGTTCAGGGTGACCTTGACCAGCTTCGGAACCTGCATCGGATTGGTGTAGCCGAACTGCTTCATCAGCGCCGGCACCACTTCTTCCTTGTAAAACTTTTCGAGACGGGAATTCATCTGCACATTCCTCAGGCGTCGAGCGCCTCACCGCTGGAGCGGAACACACGCAGTTTGCGTCCATCCTCCAGCACCTTGAAGCCAACGCGCTCGCCCTTGCCCGAAGCCGGGTTCAGCACATTCACGTTGGAGATATGGATCGACGCTTCACGCTCGACCACGCCGCCGGCAACGCCTGCCTGCGGGTTCGGCTTGGTGTGGCGCTTGACGATGTTCACGTTGGCGACGATCACACGATCGCCGTCGACGCGGACGACTTCGCCCTGCTTGCCCTTGTCCTTGCCGGTGTTGACGACAACCTGGTCGCCCTTCTTGATACGGTTAGCCATGATTATCTCCTGTCGCTCACAGCACTTCGGGAGCGAGCGAGACGATCTTCATGAACTTCTCGGAACGAAGTTCACGCGTCACCGGTCCGAAGATGCGGGTACCGATCGGCTCTTGCTTGTTGTTGAGCAGGACCGCGGCGTTGGCATCGAAACGGATCAGCGAACCGTCGGCGCGACGCACACCCTTGCGGGTACGCACCACGACGGCGTCGAACACTTCACCCTTCTTGACCTTGCCGCGCGGGATTGCATCCTTCACGGTGACCTTGATGATGTCGCCAATGTGCGCGTAGCGGCGCTTGGAGCCGCCGAGCACCTTGATGCACATCACTTCCTTGGCACCGGAATTGTCCGCGACTTCGAGGTAGCTCTGCATCTGGATCATGAGTCAGATCTCCTTATTGAACCGCGCGCGTGATGACTTCCACCACGCGCCAGTTCTTGGTCTTGGACATCGGAGCAATCTCGGTCACACGAACGACATCACCTTCGTTGCAGGTGTTGTCGGCGTCGTGTGCGTGCAGCTTGGTCGAACGCTTGATGTACTTGCCGTACAGGGCGTGCTTGACCAGGCGCTCCACCAACACGGTGACCGTCTTGTCCATCTTGTTGCTGACGACACGGCCTTCGACCGTGCGCAGCGTCTTGCTGTCGTTGTTATCGCTCATCGCGGCCATCCTTACTTGGTGCTGCCGAGCAGGGTCTTGACGCGAGCGATCTCGCGGCGAACCCGGCGGGTTTCGTGGGTCTTCGGCAGCTGGCCAGTGACCTGCTGCATACGGAGCGAGAACTGCTCCTTACGCAAGTCGATCAGGTGGCTCTTCAGGTCGTCAGCCGACTTTTCGCGAAGTTGTTTGATATCCATCAGAGCACCGTCCGGGTCACGAAAGTGGTGGTCACGGAGAGCTTGGCGGCAGCCAGGCGGAACGCCTCACGTGCCACGTCTTCTGCGACGCCTTCGATTTCATAGATCATGCGGCCGGGCTGGATCTGGGCTACCCAGTACTCCACGTTGCCCTTACCAGAACCCATTCGGACTTCGATGGGCTTCTTGGTGATCGGCTTGTCGGGGAACACTCGGATCCACATCTTGCCGCCGCGCTTGACGTAGCGGCTGATCGAGCGGCGGGCCGCTTCGATCTGACGCGCGGTCAGCTGACCATGAGCGGTTGCCTTCAGGCCGTATTCGCCGAAGCTGACAGCGTTGCCGCTCCAGCTCAGACCATCGTTACGGCCCTTGTGTACCTTGCGGTATTTGGTTCGCTTGGGTTGCAACATTGTCGTTACCTCGCTTCACGAGCCGGGCGCGACGGACGGTCACCGCGGTCGCCGCGATCGTTACGATCGTTGCGCGGGGAGTCGTCCTGCTTTTCCTGGCCAACCTGGGAGAAATCGAAGACTTCGCCCTTGTAGATCCAGACCTTGATGCCGATGATGCCGTAGGTCGTCTTGGCTTCAGCGAAACCATAGTCGATGTCGGCACGCAGCGTATGCAGCGGCACGCGGCCTTCGCGGTACCACTCCGAACGGGCGATTTCCGCGCCGTTCAAGCGGCCACCGACGTTGACCTTGATGCCCAGGGCACCGAGGCGCATCGCGTTGCCGACCGAACGCTTCATCGCGCGGCGGAACATGATGCGACGCTCCAGCTGCTGCGCGATCGACTCGGCAACCAGCTGTGCGTCCAGCTCGGGTTTACGCACTTCGGTGACGTTGATGTGCGCCGGGACGCCCATCATTTCGCTCACTTCCTTGCGCAGCTTCTCGATGTCCTCACCGCGCTTGCCGATCACCACGCCCGGACGGGCGGTGTGGATCGTCACGCGAGCGGTCTTTGCCGGACGCTCGATCAGGATCTTGCTGATGCCGGCCTGCGCAAGCTTCTTGCGCAGCATGTCCCGCACCTTCAGGTCGGCTGCCAGATAACCAGCGAACTCGGCCTTGTTGGCGTACCACTTGGAGTTCCAGTCCTTGGAAATGCCGAGGCGGATACCAATCGGATGAACTTTATGACCCATGGTGTTTTCCTTTCCGCTTACTTGCCGGCGCCCACAACCACAGTGATGTGGCTGGTGCGCTTGAGGATGCGGGTGCCGCGGCCTTTCGCCCGCGCCATGAAACGCTTCAGGGTCGGACCTTCATCTACCATGATGGTCTGTACCTTCAGCTCGTCGACGTCGGCGCCCTGGTTGTTCTCGGCATTTGCAATAGCCGACTCCACCACCTTCTTGATCAGGTGGGCAGCCTTCTTGTCCGAGAACTTCAGCAGGTTGACCGCACGCTCGGCCGGCAGGCCGCGCACCTGGTCAGCGACCAGGCGGGCTTTCTGCGCAGAGATGCGCGCGGAGCGCAGGATTGCTTTCGCTTCCATTGTCATCTCTCCTTACTTGCCGGACTTCTTGTCACCACCGTGACCCTTGAAGGTCCGGGTGATGGCAAATTCGCCAAGCTTGTGGCCGACCATGTTCTCGTTGACGAGCACCGGAACGTGGTTCTTACCGTTATGAACGGCGATGGTGACGCCTACCATTTCCGGCAGGATCATCGAACGGCGCGACCAGGTTTTGATCGGCTTCTTGCTACCCGCAGCGGCTTCCACCTTCTTGATGAGGTGGTGATCGACAAACGGGCCCTTCTTGAGTGAACGTGCCATGGTCGATTAGCCCCTACGATCGCGGACGATGAATTGCTGGGTGCGCTTGTTCTTGCGCGTCTTGTAACCCTTGGTCGGGACACCCCACGGGGTGACCGGATGCGGGTTGCCCTGGCCGGCCTTCGCCTCACCACCGCCGTGCGGATGGTCAACCGGGTTCATGGCAGCACCACGAACGGTCGGGCGGACACCACGCCAGCGCTTGGCGCCAGCCTTGCCCAGCTTTTCCAGGTTGTGTTCGTCGTTACCGACTTCACCGATGGTGGCGCGGCACTCGACCGGCACCTTACGCATTTCACCCGAGCGCAGGCGCAGGGTGGCGTAGATACCTTCACGAGCGACGAGCTGCACGGCAGCGCCGGCGGCACGCGCGATCTGAGCACCCTTGCCCGGCTTCAGTTCGATGCCGTGGACAGTGGTACCGACCGGGATGTTGCGCAGCGGCAGCGTGTTACCGGTCTTGATCGGCGCATCCGAACCCGCGATCACCTGGTCACCGGCCTTCAGGCCCTTCGGTGCGATGATGTAGCGGCGTTCGCCGTCGACGTAGCACAGCAGGGCGATATGGGCGGTGCGGTTCGGATCGTATTCGATGCGTTCCACGCGCGCCGGAATGCCTTCCTTGTTGCGCTTGAAGTCGATGACACGGTAGTGCTGCTTGTGACCACCGCCCACGTGACGGGTGGTGATGCGGCCGTGGTGGTTACGACCACCGGACTTGCTCTGCGGCTCCAGCAGCGCAGCATGCGGCGCGCCTTTGTGCAGATCGGGCGTGACCACGCGCACGGCCGAACGGCGGCCGGGAGAAGTGGGTTTGAATTTCATCAATGGCATGGGATGGACCTCAGGCCTTGGCCGTTACATCGATGGACTGGCCATCGGCGAGACGCACGTACGCCTTGCGCCAATCGCCGCGGCGGCCGGTGCGGTTACGGAAGGACTTGTTCTTGCCCTTCACGTTCAGCACGTTGACCGACTCGACCTTGACGTCGAACAGCTGCTCGACCGCGGCCTTTACATCGGCCTTGGTGGCTTCGTTCGAAACTTCGAAGACATACTGGTTGGAATGTTCCTGCAGGCGCGCGGTCTTTTCGGAGACTCGCGGAGCGCGCAGCACGCTGAAGACTTTTTCGTTGCTGCTCATGCCAGCCACTCCTCGACCTTCTTGACCGCATCAGCGGTGATGACGACCGTGTCGGCACCGACCAGCGACACCGGGTCCAGACCCTGCACGTCACGCACTTCCACGTAGGGAATGTTGCGGGCCGACAGGTACAGGTGCTCGGAAGCATCTTCGGTGACGATCAGCGGACGCTTGCCCACTTCCAGGCCGGCCAGCTTGGCGATCAACGACTTGGTGTTGGTCGCTTCGACATCGAAGGACTCCACGATCGTCAGACGGCCCTGGCGGTTCAGCTCGGACAGGATCGCGCACATGGCTGCACGGTACTGCTTACGGTTGACCTTCTGCTCGAAGCTGCGCGGCTTGGCCGCGAAGGTGACACCGCCGCCGATGAAGATCGGAGCCGTCAGTGCGCCATGACGCGCGCCGCCGCCCTTCTGCTTCTTCGACTTCTTGGTGGTACCAGCCACTTCAGAGCGAGTCTTCTGCGCCTTGGTGCCGGCGCGACCGGCGTTGCGGTAAGCAACGACGACCTGGTGAACCAGATCTTCGCTGAAATCGCGACCGAACACGGCATCGGAGACCGAGACCTTGTTGTTGCTACCCGTGATAACGAGTTCCATCGTCATCTCTCCTTATGCCTTGCTAGCCGGACGAACGATCACGTCACCACCCGCTGCGCCCGGAACGGCACCACGGATCGCGATCAGACCACGCTCGACATCGACCTTCACCACTTCAAGGTTCTGGGTGCTCTGCTGCACCGAACCCATGTGGCCGGACATCTTCTTACCCGGGAAAACGCGACCCGGGGTCTGGCGCTGGCCCAAGGAACCCGGCGCGCGATGCGACAGCGAGTTACCGTGGGTTGCATCGCCCATACGGAAGTTGTAGCGCTTGATGGTGCCCTGGAAGCCCTTACCCTTGGTGACACCCTGGACGTCGACCTTCTGGCCAACTTCAAAGATGTCCGCCTTGACTTCGCCGCCGACGGCGAAATCGCCGAGCTGCGCGTCTTCAACGCGGAATTCCCACAGGCCACGGCCCGCGTCGACCTTCGCCTTGGCGAAGTGACCGGCTTCCGGCTTGTTGACCAGGGCAGCGCGACGCGCGCCGACGGTCACCTGCACGGCGCTGTAGCCGTCAGCTTCGACGGTCTTGATCTGCGCGATGCGGTTCGGGGTAGCTTCAATCAGGGTTACCGGGATGGCCTGGCCATCTTCGGTGAACACGCGGCTCATGCCAGCCTTGCGGCCCACGAAGCCCAACGAATATTTCTTCGTCATGGTCGTAGTCCTCAGGTCAGCTTGATCTGAACGTCGACGCCGGCAGCCAGTTCGAGCTTCATCAGCGCGTCCACGGTCTTGTCGTTCGGGTCAACGATATCGAGCACGCGCTTATGCGTGCGGGTCTCGTACTGGTCACGCGCGTCTTTGTCGACGTGCGGGGAGACGAGAATGGTGTAACGCTCGATCTTGGTCGGCAGGGGGATCGGGCCACGCACTTGCGCGCCGGTCCGCTTTGCCGTTTCTACGATCTCGCTGGCCGAACGGTCGATCAAACGATGATCGAACGCCTTCAGCCGAATCCGGATCTTTTGGTCCGCCATGACGGTGGGTTCCTTCGTTAAAAGAGCGACGGACAAGGCCTCTGGGTTGCCTTGTCCCATGAATATCCTGAATGCAGACGCCGCACATTCCTGCGCGGCGACAAGATCTTTCCATAGACCTCAAAAATCGAGGCAGACCGGTCTCCCGATCTGCCCAGACAAAAAGTATAGCGCGCATACAAGTTGGCAGTCAACAGGAAACCTATTGACAAAGCCTGAATGGCGCGACCCTTCCTGGTCTGGGGAACACGAGGTGCATCCTGCGCCTCTTTTCCCGTTTGGTTACGCCCCGATGCCCTACCCAGGCAACATCGGGGCGCAGATTCTAGCAGATTACGCGATGATCTTGGAGACCACGCCGGCGCCGACGGTACGGCCGCCTTCGCGGATCGCGAAGCGCAGGCCTTCGTCCATGGCGACCGGGTTGATC
>DEVL01000005.1:451631-451794 GCA_002363385.1 Stenotrophomonas maltophilia | reverse complement strand
AGGTCATCGCCAGGGTTTTTAACCCGAAAACCCCGCTGCTCACGCAGCGGGGTTTTCTTTTTTTTGCAGGCACCTGGTTTTTACAGGTATCTGTTTCTCGGAAGAGACCTCTGCTGAGCTGGCGCAATGCGCTGCTCCAACCGTCTCCCTGGTGAAATTAGCG
>DEVL01000005.1:212452-451380 GCA_002363385.1 Stenotrophomonas maltophilia | reverse complement strand
AGTAGGTCATCGCCAGGGTTTACACCCCAAACCCCGCTGCTCACGCAGCGGGGTTTTTTTTGTCCTTCTCTCAACTGAAGGGAGCGTCTCATTTCACGTGCCACAGCAGATGAGCACGGTCATGCGTATGCGGCCAGTACGGCGGGTGGCGTCTCCGCTTGCATCTTCCGCGAGCGTAATGGCCCGTAGCGACCGGTAGGCCCCTCGGCAAATGTCCCCCGGCCGCCGCCTGACGGCGGCGGCCTCCTCCTTGATTTTGCCCAGGCGCCTACCGGCCGCTACGAGGCTTCGCGTGCTGTGTGCGGACTGACCAGACCCATCCCGGCACTCGCTGTCGCGCTGATGCTGGGCGGCGCGAGTTGTCTGGATACGTTGGGTCGCGATGCCCTTGTGGGCGAAATCAAGCAGGAGGCCGTCGCCGCAAGGCGGCGGCCGGGGGAGATTCGCCGGCAAGGGTATCGCGGCCCAACGCCCGACCACGCCAGCCGCCAACCCCAAAAAAAACGGCGCCCCGAAAGGCGCCGTTTTCATGAAGCAAAGATCACGTCACAGCAACCAACCGCTCAGCGCGCAGACTCCGCGGCCGGCGTCTCAGCGCCCTTGCCCTTCATCATCGCATCGCGTGCCGCCTTGAACGGATTGCCTTCGTACCAGTTCGGCCAGCGGTCGCCGCCAGCCAGTTCCTTGCCAACCCCATACAGCAGCTGCAGGTCCTCGACCGTGCCATCCAGCTTCCAGGTGGCCGGATCGAACTCGTCCTTCGGGCCGTGGTAACGGTTGGTGCCATAGTCTTCGGCGGCCTTGCGGCCAGCCTCGACACCGCCGTCGCGCAGATCCTCACCACCGTCGGCGTACAGCGCCGGCACGCCTGCCTTGGCGAAGTTGAAGTGATCCGAACGGAAGTAGAAGCCGCTCTGCACCGCCGTTTCGCCGTGCAGGGTACGCCCCTGATTGGCCGCCAGCGGCTTGAGGATGTCTTCCAGCTCGGAGCTGCCGAAGCCGGTCACGGTCATGTCCTTGGCACGGCCTGCCACCGACATCGCATCGATGTTGATCACACCGGCGATCTTGTCCAGCGGGAAGGTCGGGTGGCTGACGTAGTACTTCGAGCCCAGCAGGCCCGACTCTTCCAGCGTCACCGCCAGGAACACCACCGAACGTTCCGGGGCTGGCTGCTGGTGCACCATCGCATCGGCGACTTCCAGGATGCCGGCCACGCCGGTCGCGTTGTCGACGGCACCGTTGTAGATGTTGTCGCCCTGCTCACCCTCGTGCTTGCCCAGGTGATCCCAGTGCGCCATGTAGAGCACGGCTTCATCGGCCCGCTTGCTGCCCGGCAGGACACCGACCACGTTGCGCGACTTCTTTTCGGCGATGGTGCTCTTCAGATCGAAGGACACCTTGGCTTTCAGCGGGACCGGCTTGAAGCCGCGCTTGCTGGCGTCCTTGTAGGCCTTGTCCAGATCCAGGCCGGCCTCGGCGAACAACTGGCGTGCCGCCTCGGCGCTCAGCCAGCCCTGTGCGGGCAGACGCGCTTCCGGGTCATCCTTGGCCGGCAGATCGTACTGCGGGCCGGCCCACGAGTTCTTGACCACATCCCAGCCGTACGAAGCACCGGCGGTGTCGTGCACGATCAGCGCGGCAGCGGCGCCCTTGCGTGCGGCCTCTTCGAACTTGTACGTCCAGCGTCCGTAATAGGTCATGCGCTTGCCGTCGAACAGCTTCTCGTCGTTGACGTGGAAGCCGGGATCGTTGACGAACATCACGACCGTCTTGCCCTTCCAGTCCTGGCCGGCGTAGTCGTTCCACTTCTGCTCGGGCGCATCCACGCCGTAGCCGACGAAGACCAGATCGCTGGCCTCGACCTTCACGTCCGGCTGGCCGCTGCGGGTACCGATCACCATGTCGGTGCCGAACTTCAGCTCGCGGGTCTTGCCGCCCTGGTCCAGCGTCAACACGGTCGACTCATCGGCCGTGGTCTCGGTCATCGCGACCTCCTGGAACCAGCTGTCGCCGTTGCCCGGCTGCAGGCCGATGCGCTGCATCTGGTCGCGAATGTAATTGACGGTCAGCTCTTCGCCCTTGCTGCCTGGCGAGCGGCCTTCGAACTCATCCGAGGCCAGGGTCTTGACCAGTTCGGCGAAATCGCCGGCGTTGATCTCGGGCGAGAACGCATGTCCCGGCGTCGTCGGTGCCGCGTCAGTGGCGGGTGCCGCGGTGGGCGTGGTGGATTCGCCCTTGCACGCGGTCAACGCAGCGGCAGCGGCAAGGCACAACAGAAGTTTGCGGGGCATCATCGGTTCCTGGAACGGGAAAGGCGGGTGCGCAGCGCACCAGCGACCACCATATCAATCCTGGGGCGCGGTGTCGGTATCGAAGGGCACGGCCACGGCGCCAGTGACCGATCCGATGCGGGCGGTGCGGTGCACATACAGCGTGACCTCACGCTCGAACTGCAGGGATCCGTTGACCGAGGCGTTCGGCCCGATGATCACGCGCGGCTTGCGGCCTGGGGTCAGCGACAGGTTGAAGTTCGGCTTCTTGACCTCGATGCCGCCCTCGACCTGCGAGCCCACGCCAACGGTGATGTCGCCGTTGACGGTCTCGATGCCACGCGCCACGCGGGTTTCGACCAGGCCGATGCTGCCATTGACGGTTTCCAGACTGCCGTCGATCTGGGTGCCGCGATCCAGGAAGATGCCGCCATTGACCGTGTCCACACCGCCGCTGGCAATCACTTCGCGCCCGACGCGCACACTGCCGTTGACGGTGGAGATGCCGCCAGTGCGCGCGCGATCGGCAACGCGGATGCTGCCGTTGACCGTTTCGATGCGGCCGGTGGTGACACCCTCGGCGACCTGGATCCCGCCGTTGACGGTCTCCAGATTGCCGTAGGTCTGGCCGGCCTCGGCGGAGATGCTGCCGTTGACCTTGCTGATGTTGTCGCTGCCGATGGCCGGCGCACAGGGCAGCGTCAGGGCCAGCAACAGCGGGAGCAGGGAGCGTTTCATGAGGACCTCGATGGTGGAGCGCGGCTGGCAGGCCGCCTGCAGGAATGTCACCATGCATCGTTGCAATCCGCATCTGCCTGAAGTCACTGGAAAGCCCTTGCGCCACAACGCCTTTTCCTCACGCCGGGATAACAATCCGACCGACGGACGCGGTCGCACGCAGTGGCTGACCCCGGCGTTGCGTGCGCTGCTGCTGGCAGTGGCCGTTCTCGGTGCCAGCCCGCTGGCCGCGCAATCCTCCAAGGAAGCCGAACGCAAGCTGCAGAAGCTGCGCAGCGAGCTCAAGGGCGTGGCGCAGGAACGGCGGAATCTGGAAGGGCAGCGCGGGCAGGCCTCGCGCCAGCTGCGCGAAGCCGACGAAAAGGTGGCCCGCACCGGGCGTGTCCTGGCCCAGACCGAAACCGCACTGCAGCGCGAGACCCGCGCGATGAGCGAACTGCAGGCCAAGCGCGATGCGCTGCAGGCCGGGCTGGATCAGCAGCGTACGGAGCTGGCCTCGCTGTTGCGCGCGGCGTACCGCATCGGCAACAACGCACCGCTGAAGCTGCTGCTGTCGCAGGATCGCGTTGCCGACGCGAACCGAAGCCTGGCCTATCACCGCTACCTCCAACGCGAGCGCGCGCAGCGGATCCAGTCGCTGACGGCCGATCTCACCGAACTGCAGCGGGTGGAGACGGAGATCGTCGAGCGCCGCAAGGCGCTGGAAGGCACCCGTCAGCAGCAGAAGCAGCAGGCCGCCACACTGGCCGATGACCGTCGCGCGCGCGCGGCCACCGTGGCCACGCTGGACGAACGCTACAAGGACCGCAGCGAGCGTGAGAAGGCGCTCGGTCAGGACGCCAAAGCACTGGAAACACTGCTCGCGAACCTGCGTGCCGCTGCTGCCCGCGCCGAGGCCGAGCGCCGTGCTGCCGCGCGACGTGCCGCTGCGGAAAAAGCCGCTGCCGACAAGGCCGATCGCGCGGCGGCGGCCAGCGGTACCCGCCCGCCGCCGCGTGCGACCAAGACGCCTCCGGCAGTCGCTTCTGCACCGGCACCGAAGGTCGGCGGTCTGGGCTGGCCGTTGTCGGGCAATCTGCTCGCCCGTTACGGCGGCAAACTGCCCGATGGCCGCACCAGCAGCGGCGTGTTGATCGGTGCGCCGGCCGGCAGCACCATCACCGCCGTCGCCGATGGCACCGTCGTGTTCTCCGACTGGATGACCGGCTACGGCATGATCCTGATCGTCGATCACGGCAACGGCTACATGAGCCTGTACGCCCACAACGACACCCTGCTGCGTGATGCGGGCGCCACGGTGAAGAAGGGCGAGGCGGTGGCCAAGGTCGGCAATTCCGGTGGGCAGGGCGTAACCGCGCTGTACTTCGAACTGCGCCGCAATGGACAGCCGGTGGACCCGGGCAGCTGGCTGCAGCGGCGATAAATCGCGCCCAACACGGGCGTGCCGTCGTGCAGGGAATTCAACGGGAATTTATCGTCGCTTCGCGCATAATCGGGCGACGCACCCCCGTGCGTGGATAACCGTCCCCCGCTCATCCTGGAGTGCTTCATGCGCGTAGCCCGTTCCGCCACCTTGCTGCTGGCCCTGTTGCCTGCGGTGTCCTGGGCGCAGCAGACCGCCGAAGCGCCGGCACGCGGGGCCGATGCGGCCACTACGGAAGAAGCGGTGACCTCACGGGTTCCGTTGGAAGAAATCCGCCGCTACGTCGCCGTCTACAACGCGGTGCGCGCGGCCTACGTGGATCCGGTGGACGACAAGAAGCTGATGCAGTCCGCGATCCGCGGCCTGTTGCTGGATCTGGATCCGCACAGCACCTATTTCGACAAGGAAGACGCCGAAGCCTTCGATGAGCAGGCCAACGGCGCCTACGACGGCATCGGCGTGGAGCTGCAGCAGCAGCCCGACAACAGCAGCCTGAAAGTCATCTCGCCGATCGACGACACGCCGGCAACGCGCGCGGGGATTCTGGCGGGCGACCTGATCATTGCCATCGATGGCAAGCCGATCAGCGCGATCGAGGCAACCGAACCGCTGCGTGGCGCCGCCGGTACCAAGGTTGTGCTGACCCTGGTGCGCGAGGGCAGGCCCAAGCCGTTCGATGTCACCGTCACCCGCGAGACCATCCGCGTCACCAGCGTGCGCAGCAGGATGCTGGAACCCGGCTATGGCTACATCCGCCTGAGTACCTTCCAGGCCGATACCGGGGCCGATTTCCAGAAGCACGTTGCGCAACTGCAGCAGCAGGCCGGCGGCAAGCTCAAGGGCCTGGTGCTGGATCTGCGCAGCAACCCGGGCGGCCTGCTCACCGCCGCCGTGCAGGTGGCCGACGATCTGCTCGAAAAGGGCAACATTGTCAGCACCCGCGGCCGCATCTCGATCAGCGATGCCCGTTTCGATGCGACCCCGGGCGACCTGCTCAAGGGCGCGCCGGTCGTGGTGCTGGCCGATGCCGGTTCGGCCAGTGCGTCCGAAGTGCTGGCCGGCGCGCTGCGCGACAACGGCCGCGCCCGCGTGGTGGGCAGCCGTACCTTCGGCAAGGGCTCGGTGCAGACCGTGCTGCCGCTGGACAACGGCGACTCGGTGAAGCTCACCACCGCACGGTATTTCACCCCGAGCGGGAAGTCGATCCAGGCCACCGGCATCATCCCCGACGTGCTCCTGCAGCCGGAAAAGCGTGCCGGTGATGACGACCTGCCGGCGAGCCTGACCGACTACAGCGAAGCCACGTTGCCCGGTCACCTGCGCGGTGATGAAGAAGGCACCGAAGGCTACAAGGCCGGTGACGTGCTGCCGGGCGATGGCCCGATCAATGACGCGCTGGCCGAGCTGAAGCAGCCCGGTTCGGTGCTGGCCAGGCAGAAGGCGGACGCGGCGAAGAAGGCGGCGTCCACGCCGGCAGCGGCAGCGGCCAGGGCGGCCGACGCGAAGCCATCAGATACGAAGCCGACAGAAGCAAAGCCGGCAGAAGCAAAGCCGACCGAACGGCCTGCGGCGGCACCGGTGACGCCCGCGCCGGCCAAGCCCGAGGCACCGGCTTCGACGGCGCCGATCAAGCCCTGACCGGCAGTGCCGGCCGCTGGCCGGCTCTGCAGTACCCCAACCGTATATGGAAGCCGGCCAGCGGCCGGCACTACCCGCAGGCAATGCCTGTGCTTCTAGAACCCATGCCGCTTGCGCAGCCGCCGTGCGATCGCGGCACGTACATACACGCCGTAGCCCAGGCCGAATACGAAGCCGGCGATATGCGCCCACCAGGCGACCATGCCGAAGGTCGGGCCGATGTAGGCGAATACCACCTGCAGCGCCGCCCAGACCCCGATCAGCAGATAGGCCGGGGCGCGGACGAATTCCAGGAACAGGCCCAGCGGGATCACCACGCCCAGCCGCGCGCCGGGGAACAGCGCCAGGTAGGCGCCGATCAGGGCCGACACCGCGCCGCTGGCACCGATGATGATCTGGTCCGGGCTGCCCATGGTGTAGATCGCGGTCAGGTTGGAGATCGCCCCGCCCACCAGAAACAGCAGCATCAACCGCCATGGCCCCAGCACACGCTCGGCCGGCAGCCCGAAGATCAGCAGGAACACCAGGTTGCCCAGCAGGTGCGACCAGTCCGCGTGCAGGAACAGCGCGGTGAACAGTCGCAGCACGCTGCCATCCTGCAGGGTCGCCCACCAGTCCAGCGGGTGGGTGAGACCGGTCGACAGCGCGCCCCAGTCCATCCACAGGCTGCGGCGGGCGTCATCGGGCCGCGAAATCGACCACAGGAAGGCCACCCACAGCGCGGCGAACAGCAGGGGGGTGGCCCAGCGGTAGGCGGCTTTCTTGCGGGAGGGGGTGGACACGAACATGCGGCACTAGCCTAGCGCGGAGGCCGACCTGACGGGGATATGTCGTGTTCAGCATGAATAGCCACAAGGGCGACACACGTTATTGTTTCATTAACCGCTCTCGGTATACTCGCATACGGCGTCGTATGTCGGGAGGGGAATCCGGCGCGTTGTCCTGACCTGCAAGGGAAGGGAAAACGCAGGCGCGCGTTGCCAAACATGATCGCTATCCGGAGAGAACCAACAATGCATACCGCTTCCACGCTTGCCCGCGTCACCGCCCTGGCTGTCGGCATTGCCGGCGTCCTGGCCGTCGGCCACGTCCACGCTGCCGCCTTCCAGCTGAAGGAAAACAGCGCCAAGGGCCTCGGCCGCGCCTTCGCCGGTTCCGGCAGCGCCGCCGGCGATGCCTCCATCATGGCCGTCAACCCGGCTGGCATGCGCCAGCTCGAAGGTATGCAGGTCCAGGGCGACCTGAGCGCCATCAGCTTCTCGGCCAAGTTCAATGGCACCGGCCGCAAGCCGACCGGCCAGCCGCAGACCGGCGGTGACGGCGGCGACGCCGGCATGATCGCCCCGGTTCCGGCCGCGTACTTCCACATGCCGATCGGCGAGCAGGCCCACTTCGGCGTCTCGCTGACCGCACCGTTCGGCTTCAAGACCGATTACGACAATGGCTGGGTCGGCCGCTACAGCGGCATGAAGACCGACATGAAGGCCATCGACCTGGGCTTCGCCGCGTCCTATGACGTCAACCCGTACGTGTCCTTCGGTGCGTCCGTGTTCGTCGAGCACCTGACCATCGAACTGAGCAACAACATCGACTTCGGCACCGCACTGGCGCAGTCGCGCGTGCCGGGCTTCGCGCCGGGCAGCGCCGATGGCAAGCTGACCGTGGAAGGCGACAACAATGCGGTGGGCTGGACCGTCGGCGGCTTGTTCAGCCCCGATGAGAACACCCACATCGGCATCAGCTACCGCTCCAAGGTCGAGCACAAGATCACCGGCGGCGATGCCACCTTCGATGTGCCGACCAACGCTGCTGCCGTGCTGGCTGTCGCTCAGCCGGGCCGCTTCACCAGCACCTCGGGCAAGGCGACGCTGACCCTGCCGGCCTCGGCCACGCTGAGCGTCACCCACAACGTCAACGACCGCTGGACCGTGATGGGTGATGTCACCCGTACCGCCTGGTCGACCGCGTTCGACCAGGTCACCATCGATTACGCCTCCAACCAGCCCGATTCGGTGCTGGAGTTCGGCTACCGCGATACGACCTTCGTCTCGCTGGGTACCGACTTCAAGCTGAGTGACACCGTGACCCTGCGTGGCGGTATCGCGCTGGATCAGACCCCGACCACCAACGCACACCGCGACGTGCGCGTGCCGGACACCAGCCGCAAGTGGTTGTCCGTGGGCCTGGGCTGGACCCCGTCGGCGAACACCGAATACAACTTCGGTTACACCCACCTGTTCACCAAGGATCCGGACGTGAACATCGCCGGTACCACCAACAACCAGGGCAACTCGCTGACCGGCAAGTACAAGGTCCGTGGCGACGTGCTGGCCGCGTCGTTCAACTACAAGTTCTGATCAACGCAGCACTGATCGGTTGAACGCAGCAGCAGAAAACCCCGCGAAAGCGGGGTTTTTTGTTGTCTGCGCGCTGCTCGTGCGGCTTCCGCTGCGCGCAGCGTCAACGGTATCGGCGTTCACGTCGAAGGCGTGACGCGATAGGATCGCACTCCGGTGCCGGCAGCTACGCAAGCACGATCATTTAAAGGGACGTAAATGAAGTCTGCGCATCGACGACCGCAGGTCTGCATTCTGGGCAGCGCCGAACCGGGTTCCGCAGCCTACGAACTGGCTGGAGACGCTGGCGCGTTGATGGCCAGACTCGGCATCACCGTTGTCAGCGGCTGTGGGAGTCCTGCCACCCGTGTGGCCGCCGAGCGCGCGATTGCCGCAGGCGGCCTGGTGGTCAGCATCATTCCCCCCGATGTGATGCCGGCGGCTGACTGGCCGGCAACGGTCGTGTTGCCGTGTGGCATGGGCGATGCACGCAACCTGATGATGGCCTTGGCCGGCGATGCCTGCATCGTCATTGGTGGTCGCGCGGGCACCATCTCGGCAGTCTGTCTGGCGTGGCTGCACAAGCGGCCATTGTTGCCCCTGGAAGGCTGCGGCGGATGGTCCGATACATTGCGGACCCATCCCCCGGACGAGCGTCAGAACTCGCCCATCCTGCCGTGGACCAGCCTGCAGACCCTGGAAGCGCAGCTGCGCCACCTGGATCTGGCATCACTGCCGGCCTAGGCATCTCCCTTGAATCAACCTCCCGCTGGAGACGCAGGTCGCCAGCGCAATGCCGTTTCGCCTTCACTTCTCTCCCCACGGGTTCTCCCATGACGTCTACTCTGCTCCGCTCCACCCTTGCCATGGCACTTTCCGCCATCTCGCTGCCCGCAGCGGCCGCCCCGGATTTCGCAGCCTGTTTCACCCTGACCCCGGGGCTGTCCTGGTCCAACGCAGATGAAACGCTGACCATCGAAAAAGTCACGTTCGCCGGCCAGAACGCCATCAAGGTGCACAGTGCCGGTGGTGGCATCGGCATGGCCAGCTTCTACGATCCCAGCGGCCGCCAGCTGCTTGGCCAGGAGCGCTACGGCATGTCCAGCGACGGCCCCACGCGGACCGACGTCTTCAAGCCGGCGCCGACCTTCCCGCAGAGCGCCAAGCCGGGTGAGCGTTTCGAACTCACCGGTACGGGCGAGCGCACCAACCACATCGATGAAACCGTCGAGCCGATCGACTACGACGGCTTCTCCGACTACACCTTCGTCGGCTTCGAAGATCTGGAGACGGACGTCGGCAACCAGCCGCGCACGTTCAAGGACACCTGCCACGTCACCGCCACCTTCGAAGACAACCGCATCGAGGCCTGGTATGCCGCCGGTTTCGGTCGCATCAAGTTCGAGCGTTACATGGGCGATGAACTGCTGATGCACGACGAGATCGAGTCCATCGAAAGCCCGTGACACACAAAAAACCCCGCATTCGCGGGGTTTTTCGTTTGCTGCATGACGCCGGAGATCAGTCGCCCAAGGTCAGCAGCGACGCATTGCCGCCGGCGGCCGTGGTGTTTACGGTGACGGTCTTCTCGGTGGCAAAGCGCAGCAGGTAGTGCGGGCCGCCGGCCTTGGGGCCGGTACCGGACAGGCCCTGGCCGCCGAACGGCTGCACGCCGACCACCGCACCGATCTGGTTGCGGTTGACGTACACGTTGCCGACATTGATGCGCGAGGAGATGCGGTCGACGGTTTCATCGATGCGCGAATGCACGCCCAGGGTCAGGCCGTAGCCGGTCGCGTTGATCTGGTCGATCACCGCATCGAGCTGATCGCCCTTCCAGCGGATCACGTGCAGCACCGGCCCGAAGATTTCCTTGTGTAGCTGGTCCAGGTTCTTCAGTTCGTACGCACGCGGGGCGAAGAAGGTGCCGTGCGCCGCGTCGTCGCTGAGCGTGGCAGCGGCGATCAGGCGGGCGTCCTTCTCCATGCGCACCGCGTGATCCTTGAGGATCTGCAGCGCGTCGGCATCGATCACCGGGCCGACATCGGTCGACAGCAGGCCCGGGTCACCGACCTTCAGTTCGGCCATTGCGCCGGACAGCATGGTCATCACCTTGTCGGCGATGTCATCCTGCACGAACAGCACGCGGGCGGCCGAGCAGCGCTGGCCGGCGGAGGTGAAGGCCGACCCGATCGCATCCTTGACCAGCTGCTCCGGCAGCGCCGAGGAGTCGGCGATGAACGCATTCTGGCCGCCGGTTTCGGCGATCAGCACACCGATCGCGGCGTCGCGTGCGGCCATCGCGCGGTTGATTGCACGGGCGGTGTCGGTCGAGCCGGTGAAGGCCACGCCGGCCACGCGCGGGTCGGCGGTCAGTGCGGCACCGACGGTGGCGCCGTCGCCCGGCAGGAACTGCAGCACGCCTTCGGGCACGCCGGCATCGAGCAGCAATTTCACTGCGTAATAGCCGATCAGGTTGGTCTGCTCGGCCGGCTTGGCGATCACGCTGTTGCCGGCGGCGAGCGCGGCGCTGACCTGGCCCAGGAAGATCGCCAGCGGGAAGTTCCACGGGCTGATGCAGACGAACACCCCGCGGCCATGCAGCTGCAGTTCGTTGGATTCACCGGTCGGGCTCGGCAGCTTTTCGGCGTGGCCGAACTGCTCGCGTGCCTGCTTGGCGTAGTAGCGCAGGAAGTCGACGGCTTCGCGCACTTCGGCGATGCCGTCGGGCAGGCTCTTGCCCGCTTCCTTGACGCACAGCGCCATGAATTCCGGCAGGCGTGCTTCCAGCTGATCGGCAGCGTGCTCCAGGATCGCGGCGCGGCTGGCGGCCGGGGTGCGGTTCCAGGCCGGCTGCGCGGCCACGGCATTGGCCAGTGCCTTCTCGACGGTGGCGCTGTCGGCCGGCTGCCACTGGCCGACGACCTGGCGGGTGTCGGACGGGTTGGTCACGTTCAACAGCGCGCCGGTGGGGTTGGCACCCGGCACCAGCGGCGCGGCGTGCCACGGCTTAACGGCGGCGTTGAGCTGCTCGGCCAGGGCGCGCAGATCGTTGTCGTTGGCGAGATTGACGCCCATGGAGTTCTTCCTGTCATGGTTCTGGCTGCGCAGCAGATCGACCGGCAGCGGGATTTTCGGATGCGGGATGGACGCGAACGAGGAGACTACCTCGACCGGATCGCGGATCAGGTCGTCGATGGCCACGTTCTCGTCGGTGATGCGGTTGACGAAGCTGGAGTTGGCGCCGTTCTCGAGCAGGCGACGCACCAGGTACGGCAGCAGGTCTTCATGCGAACCGACCGGCGCATACACGCGGCACGGCACGTTCAGACGGTCGGCCGGCACCACTTCGGCATAGAGGTCATCGCCCATGCCGTGCAGCTTCTGGTGCTCGTACTGGCCGCCCTTGGCGATCGCCTGCACCGCCGCGATGGTGTGCGCGTTGTGCGTGGCGAACATCGGGTAGATCGCATCGCTGTGCGTGAACAGACGCTTGGCGCAGGCCAGGTAGGAGACGTCGGTGTTCTGCTTGCGGGTGAACACCGGGTAGGCCGGCAGACCGTCGATCTGCGCGCGCTTGATTTCCGCATCCCAGTACGCGCCCTTGACCAGGCGCACCTGCAGGCGGCGACCGATGCGACGGGCCAGGTCGGCCAGGTAGTCGATCGTGTACGGGGTGCGCTTCTGGTACGACTGCACGACCACGCCGAAACCTTCCCAGCCAGCCAGCGAGGCATCGCTGACCACGGTTTCGATGATGTCCAGCGACAGTTCGAGACGGTCAGTTTCTTCGGCGTCGACGGTGCAGCCGATGCCGTAGGACTTGGCCAGCTGCGCCAGTTCCAGTACGCCCGGCACCAGGTCGGCCATCACGCGTGCGCGCTTGGCATGCTCGTAGCGCGGGTACAGCGCGGAGAGCTTGATCGAGATGCCCGGTGCCGAATTGACGTCGCCATCGGGACGGCCGCCGCGGGCCTTGTGGTCGCCACCGATCGAGTGGATCGCGCGGCGGTAGTCTTCCAGGTAACGCTTGGCGTCCTTCATGGTCAGTGCGCCTTCGCCGAGCATGTCGAACGAATAGCGGTAGCTGGCGTTGTCGCCCTTGTGCGAGCGCGACAGTGCCTCATCGATGGTGCGGCCCATGACGAACTGGTGGCCCATGATCTTCATCGCCTGGCGCACGGCCAGTCGGATCACCGGCTCACCCACGCGGCCGATCAGGCGCTTGAACGCGCCCGGCACATCGGCGCGGGTGGCATCGTTGATCTGGACAAGGCGGCCGGTCAGCATCAGGCCCCAGGTGGAGGCATTGACCAGCACCGAGTCGCTGCCGCCCATGTGCTTCTTCCAGTCGGCATCGCCGAGCTTGTCGCGGATCAGCTTGTCAGCGGTCTCCTGGTCCGGAATGCGCAGCAGGGCTTCGGCCACGCACATCAGCAGCACGCCTTCTTCGCTGCCCAGATCGTACTGGCGCATGAACGCTTCGATCGCGCCCTGGTCCTGGGCGCGCACCCGCACGCGCTTGACCAGGTCGGCGGCGGTGGCCTGCACCCTGGCCTGCTCGGCGGCCGGAAGGCGTGCCTGCTCGAGCAGCTCGCGCACATGGGTGGCCTCGTCCTTCAACCAGGCATCGGTGATCGCCTGGCGGAACGCGTTGGGAACGGCCGGCAGCTCGGGGGACAGCAGCGGCGGGCGGGCGGCGCCGGACGATGCCGGGGCAGGGGGAAGGACAGAGGATGCAGTCATGCCGGTCGGCTCGTGGAGAACTTGACCATTTTAATCGTTTTTTTGGCGAGTCAAGGGGTTTTCCTGGTCGCGCGCATCCGGCGCATAGCCTTTCATACAGGGGGATTCGGCGGATTCGACCCGACCGCCATTTATTGTGCTGGTTTCGTCAAAACGGCCGCCGCAGTCAATGCTGTATTGCAACATTCCTGAAACTGTGAATGGACCCTTGCTACTCGCTGGAGAGCGGGGCTACCATCGAGACGTTTCCCGCGGCAGGAAAAACGCGGTTGCGACATGATCGAGGTGCTTATCGCTCCGGACGGATCAGGGACGCAACTGCGGCTGCGCCCCCCACGGGCGCTCGATGCCCGGCAGTTCGTCCTGTTGTTTGTGGTGTTGGCGGGGGTGATGTGGCTGGCAGCCGGCCTGGGCTGGTTCACCGGCAACGTATTCGCTCCCGTGTTTGCTCTGCTGTACAGCGTGTTGCTGGCAGTGGCGCTGCGCACGGTGTGGCGCAGTGGAGAACGGCAGGAAGAGATCCGGGTAGTGCCGGCGTGTGTGGAAGTGATTCCCGCACCCGGGCATTCGCCGGTGTTCAGCGCCCACCCGCACTGGGTGAGGCTGATCGCCGACGAGCGCAGAGTCCGGCTGGCATCCAGCGGTCGGCAGGTGGACGTGGGGAGTTTCCTCGCACCGGCCGAACGCCAGGTACTGGCTCAGAAACTAGAAGGCTTGCTCGCGGCCAATGACGGCCGCAACCGACGACGCTAAGGGTCTAGGCAATGAAGCAATGCAGAAAGTGGGGCAGGACGTTCGGGAAGTCAGTGTTGGGCGGGGCTGCGCTGCTGGCGCCGGCCATGGCGTGGGCCCAGGCGGCCGACCCCAAACCGTGGCAATTGAACATGGGCAAGGGGGTGACCCAGAGCTCGCGGTTGGCGTGGGAGTCCAACCTGTTCTCGCTGTGGGTCTGTACCGTGATCGGCGTGCTGGTGTTCGGCGCGCTGTTCTACGCGATCTTCAAATTCCGCAAATCCAAGGGCGCGGTCGCCGCCACCTTCAGCCACAACACCAAGGCCGAGGTCATCTGGACAGTGATCCCGGTGATCATCCTGGTTGTCATGGCCTGGCCGGCCACGGCCAATCTGATCAAGTTCTACGACACCCGCGATTCGGAAATGACCGTCAAGGTCACCGGCTATCAGTGGATGTGGAAGTACGAATACCTCGGCGAGAACGTCAGCTTCACCAGCCGCCTGGACCGTGAGTCCGACCGTGTGCGCCAGAGTGGCGTGGTGCCGACCCGCGACACCCATCCGCATTACCTGCTGGATGTCGACAACCGCCTGGTGCTGCCGGTCGATACCAAGGTGCGCTTCGTGATCACCTCCGACGACGTCATCCACGCCTGGTGGGTACCGGCGCTGGGCTGGAAGCAGGATGCGATTCCCGGCTTCATCAACGAGGCCTGGACCAACATCGAACAGGTCGGCGTGTACCGCGGCCAGTGCGCCGAGCTGTGTGGCAAGGATCACGGCTTCATGCCGATCGTGGTCGAGGCGGTCTCCAAGGAGGATTACCAGAAATGGCTGGCCTCCAGGAAGCCTGCGCCGGCCCCTGCGCCGCAGGACGCTCCGGCGCCCACGCCGGCTGCCCCCGCCGAGGCCACCCCGGCACCGGCACCGGCACCGGCCAGCGAGCCTGCCGCGGCAGCAACAGACAGCAACGCCTGAAATCGAGCCGCGCCCGCCAGCCGGCGGATGCGGGTACCACCGGATACAGTGAGGTGTAGTTGCGATGGCGCATTCCGCAGTTGACCACGACGGGCATCACGGGCATCAGCAGGGGTTCTTCGAGCGTTGGTTCTTCTCGACCAACCACAAGGACATCGGCACGCTCTACCTGCTTTTCAGCTTCATCATGTTCATCATCGGTGCGGCGATGAGCGTGATCATCCGCGCCGAGCTGGCGCAACCGGGCCTGCAGTTCGTCAAGCCCGAGTTCTTCAACCAGATGACCACCGTGCATGCGCTGGTGATGATCTTCGGTGGCGTGATGCCGGCCTTCGTCGGCCTGGCCAACTGGATGATCCCGCTGCAGATCGGCGCGCCGGACATGGCGCTGCCGCGCATGAACAACTGGTCGTTCTGGCTGCTGCCGGTGGCCTTCAGCCTGCTGCTGCTGACCCTGTTCCTGCCCGGCGGCGCGCCGGCCGGTGGCTGGACGCTGTACCCGCCGCTGTCGCTGCAGGGTGGTTACAACGTCGCCTTCAGCGTGTTCGCCATCCACGTGGCCGGCATCAGCTCGATCATGGGCGCGATCAACATCATCGCCACCGTGCTCAACATGCGCGCGCCCGGCATCGATCTGCTGAAGATGCCGATCTTCTGCTGGGCCTGGCTGATCACCGCCTTCCTGCTGATCGCGGTGATGCCGGTGCTGGCCGGCGCGGTGACGATGCTGCTCACCGACAAGTTCTTCGGCACCAGCTTCTTCAACGCCGCCGGTGGCGGTGACCCGGTGATGTACCAGCACATCTTCTGGTTCTTCGGGCACCCGGAGGTCTACATCATGATCCTGCCGGCGTTCGGCGTGGTCAGCGAGATCATCCCGACCTTCAGCCGCAAGCCGCTGTTCGGCTACCAGGCCATGGTCTACGCGATCGCCGCGATCGCCTTCCTGTCCTTCATCGTCTGGGCCCACCACATGTTCACCGTGGGCATGCCGCTGGGCGGCGAGATCTACTTCATGTTCGCCACGATGCTCATCTCCATCCCGACCGGGGTGAAGGTGTTCAACTGGGTAAGCACCATGTGGCGCGGCTCGCTCACTTTCGAAGCCCCGATGCTGTGGGCGGTGGCCTTCGTGATCCTGTTCACCATCGGCGGCTTCTCCGGCCTGATGCTGGCGATCGTGGTGGCCGACTTCCAGTACCACGACACCTATTTCGTGGTCGCGCACTTCCACTACGTGCTGGTCACCGGCGCCGTGTTCGGGCTGATCGCCGCGGTGTACTACTGGTGGCCGAAATGGACCGGACGCATGTACAGCGAAACCTGGGCCAAGGTGCATTTCTGGTGGTCGATCGTGTTCGTGAACCTGCTGTTCTTCCCGCAGCATTTCCTCGGCCTGGCCGGCATGCCGCGGCGTATTCCCGATTACAGCGTGGCCTTCGCGGACTGGAACCTGATCAGCTCGATCGGTGCATTCGGCATGTTCGTCACGCCCTTCATGATGGCCGCGATCCTGTGGCACTCGCTGCGCCACGGCGCGAAGGCCGCCGACCGCTGCTGGGAAGGCGCACGTGGCCTGGAGTGGACGATTCCCTCGCCCGCACCGGCGCATACCTTCACCACGCCGCCGACCATCCGTCCGGGTGATCTGGCCCATGACGACATCACCCATTGAGGCCGCTCATGACCAGCACGACCCGCACGCCGGATGAGCAGGCCCTGCAACGTCGCCGCGCGCACCGCACCGCGTGGGCGGTCGGCATCGTCGCGCTGATGGTCTATGCGGGTTTCATCCTCAGCGGGGTGATCGGGCGATGAGCGATCCGCGCCCGGCCCCGCCCGCACGTCATGCGGGACTGCCCCGCCTGATCGGGGTGGCGCTGGCGGTGTTCGTGCTGACCTTCTCGCTGGTGCCGCTGTACCGCATCGCCTGCGAGAAGGTGTTCGGCGTGCGCCTGGAGCGTGGCCCCGGCGCGGCGGCAGGGGCTGCAGCCGCCACCGGCAAGCGCACGGTGCGGGTCGAGTTCGATGGCGGGGTGAATTCCAAGCTGCCGTGGGCGTTCCATCCCGAACAGCTGACGATGGATGTGGTGCCCGGCGAGCTCAACGAGGCGCTGTATTACGCGCGTAACGACAGCGATCGTGCGCTGGTCGGCAGTGCGGTGCCGTCGGTGGCCCCGGCCAAGGCGTCGGGCTATTTCAGCAAGACCGAGTGCTTCTGCTTCACTGCGCAGACCCTGCAGGCCGGTGAAAAGCGCGACATGCCGGTGCGTTTCATCGTCGATCCCGACCTGCCGGCCAACATCACCACGATCACCCTGTCCTACACCTTCTACAAGAACGACGCTTTGTCTGCGCAGCTGGCTCCGGCCAGCCTGCCGACCGGCGCGCGTGCAGCTCCCTGATCCGGACCGGACCCAAGACCATGGCCCAGCAAAGCCCCGATGCGAACGTGTACTTCGTGCCCACGCACAGCAAATGGCCGTTCATCGGTTCCATTGCGATGATGGTGACCATGGTCGGCGTGGCCAGCTGGCTCAATGATTCCAGCTGGGGCAAATGGACCTTCTACACCGGCATCGCAATGCTGGTGCTGACCCTGTTCTGGTGGTTCAGCGACGTGGTGCGCGAATCGCAAGCCGGCAGCTACAACCGCCAGGTGGATGGCTCGTTCCGGATGGGGATGGTGTGGTTCATCTTCTCCGAAGTGATGTTCTTCGGCGCGTTCTTCGGCGCGCTGTTCTACACCCGCAATCTGGGCCTGCCGTGGCTGGGCGGCGCCGGCGATGGGGTGATGACCAACGAATTGCTGTGGGACGGGTATTCGGCGGCGTGGCCGACCAACGGCCCCGGCGCGATCGGTGGGCACTTCCAGACCATTCCGGCCTGGGGCCTGCCGCTGATCAATACGCTGATCCTGCTCACCTCCGGCGTCACCCTGACCATCGCGCATCACGCGCTCAAGGCCGGTCACCGCCGCCAGCTGCTGGTCTGGCTGGGCATCACCGTGCTGCTCGGCGTGGGGTTCCTGACCCTGCAGGTGGAGGAGTACATCCACGCCTACAAGGAACTCAACCTCACCCTGGGCTCGGGCATCTACGGCTCGACCTTCTTCATGCTCACCGGCTTCCACGGTGCGCACGTGCTGCTCGGCACGATCATGCTGGCGGTGATGTGGCTGCGCTCGTCGAAAGGGCATTTCACCCGCGACAACCACTTCGGTTTCGAAGCCGCCGCGTGGTACTGGCACTTCGTCGACGTGGTGTGGTTGATGCTGTTCCTGTTCGTCTACGTGCTGTAGCGTCGGTGCGACGTCCTGCCGCATCGACGCCGGTGCGGCCTCAGCCGCCGATGCCGTGGGGCTTGATCCAACCGCTGTAGATGCCGATGACCACCAGCACGATCAGCGCCACCGATACCGCGATGCGGCGGGTGAGGGCATTGACGGTGCGCTTGGTCTGGCCGCGATCGACCAGCAGGTAATACAGCCCGGCGCCCAGATTCCAGACGATGACGATCAGAAACGCGATTACCAGCAGGGTCTTCAACGAATCATTCATGCGCGGCTCGATGGCGTGGCGGGTGCGCCTATATCACCGCGTTTTGCCGGCGTTGTCATGATGCGCAAGCACACACGCCTGATCGGCTGGATCGCCGCGGTACTGGTCATCCTCGCGTTCTGCCAGCTTGGCCGGTGGCAACTGCAGCGCATGCATGAAAAAGAAGTGCTGCTCGCCCAGCAGGTGCCGGCCCGTGCGCAGTCACTCACCCTGCGCCAGGCGCTGGCCGCACCGCCGGTGCTGCGCTGGGTGGAGGACCGCGGCCGCTTCCTGCCCGGTACGCTGCTGCTCGACAACCAGACCCGCGAAGGCCGGGCCGGGATCAAGGTCTATCAGCCGTTCCAGAGTGACGACGGCGCGCGGGTGCTGGTCGACCTCGGTTGGCTGCCGATGCCGCCCGACCGTGTGATCCCGCCGATCACCCCGCGCACCGATCACGCGGCCATCAGCGGCCTGCTGGCGCCGCCGCCGGCTACCGGCCTTGCCCTGGGGCCGGCGCTGTCGCCCGCGCCACAGGCGAACGTCTGGCTGGCCAGCCGGATGCCACCCGACGACATGGCCCGCGCGCTGTCACTGCCGACGGGCAGCCTTGCCGCGCGCGTGCTGCGGCTGGATCCGGCGCTGCCAGGCGGTTACCCGCGCGATCTGGAGCTGCTGCCCAATACGCTACCGCCCAGTCGCCATCTGGGCTACGCCGTGCAATGGTTCGGGCTGGCGTTGACCGTGCTGGTGGTCGCGCTGGTCCTGGAATTCCGTCGCCATCGCCGCCGGCGTGGCACCCCCGGCGCTGACCGGCACAACATGAGAAAATGCCGCCCATGAATGCCACTTCCCCGGCCCGGCTGCCGTCCCGTTCACGCGGCCGCTGGACCCTGATCGCGTTGTTCGGCGTGTTCTTCGGCGCCATGGCGCTGGCGGGCGTGCTGCGCTTCTCCGGCTGGCAGCCGACCTCACACCGCAATACCGGGCAGCTGCTGCAGCCGCCGGCCGATCTGCGCGCGCTGCCGCCCACCCTGGCCGATGGTCAGCCCTACCCGTGGAACCCCAACGATCGCACCTGGCGGATCCTGGTGGCCCCGTCTGCCAGCTGTACCAGCGAGTGCGTCACTTTGTCGCAGGGATTGGGCAAGGTGTGGCAGCTGTTCGGCCATAACGCCGATAATGTCGAGATCCTGTGGCTGGGCACGCCGCCGGCCGAGGTCCAGGGCATGCCCGCACTGCGCGCGCTGCGCGCCCAACCGGACCTGCGTGCCGCTTTGCCCGCCGTGGATGACGCCGCCGGCACGCCTGTGTATGTGATCGATCCCAATGGATTCGTGATCATGCGGTACGCGCCGGGATTCGATATGGCCGGTCTGCGCAAAGACCTGGCCACGCTGCTGAAACTGAAGTGAGTTCCGTTTAGATGAGCCTCTCCGCACGCCCGGTGCTGCACCGCAATTTCCACCGTCTGGCGTGGTTTGCGCTGATCATGACCGCCAGCACGATCATGTTCGGTTCGTTCGTGCGCCTGTCCGATGCGGGCCTGAGCTGCCCGGACTGGCCGACCTGCTATGGCCGTGTCACCTGGCCGCAGCACGCCGAGGAAGTGATCGGCCACGAAGCGGCCAAGATCCGCCCGCTGGAAACGCACAAGGCGTGGCGTGAGCAGGTGCACCGTTTCCTGGCCGGCGCACTCGGCATCGAAATCCTCACCCTGGCGCTGCTGGCTACGCGCCGCCGTCGCTGGGGCAGCACGGCGGTGATCACCGCCTGTGTGCTGGTGGCGACCGGCATACCGCTGTACATGATGGGCATGCGCGTTCCCGCGAGCATCATCGCCTTGATCGGCGAAGCGATCCTGCTGATCGCCGCGTTGCGCTGGACCAACATCGACCTGGCACGTGCCGCCTTGCTGACACTGGCGGTGGTGATCTTCCAGGCGCTGCTCGGCATGTGGACGGTGACCTGGCTGCTCAAGCCGATCGTGGTCATGGGCCATCTGCTCGGCGGCATGCTTATGTTCGGCCTGCTGGTATGGATGGCGTGGCGCGCCACGCACATGCCGATCACCCTGGCCGAAGCGCCGAAGCTGAAGTGGCTGATCCGCGCCGGCGTGGCCGTGCTGGTCGCACAGATCGCGCTCGGCGGCTGGGTCAGCGCCAACTACGCTGCACTCGCCTGCGGTGGCGGCAGCGCCTCGCTGGACAACTTCCCGCGCTGTGTCAGCCAGTGGTGGCCGCCGCATGACTTCAAGGAAGGCTTCACCCTGTGGCGTGGCATCGGCGTGGATTACGAAGGGGGCGTGCTCGATGGCGCCTCGCGTATCGCGATCCAGATGGCGCATCGCGTGATGGCGATCGTGGTCGCCGTGTACCTGCTGTGGCTGTCGGTGCGCCTGTTCCGGCTGCCGAGCATGCGCGGCTGGGCCAGTGCCCTGGGTCTGCTGGTGGTGCTGCAGATCACCCTGGGCATCCTCAACGTGAAGCTCGCGGTGCCGCTGGAAGTGGCCGTCGCGCACAGCGGGGGCGCGGTGGCGCTGCTGTTCGTGCTGGTGACCTTGCTGGCGCGCCTGCGTGCGCCGGATGCCGAGGGTGGCAAGGCCAGCGCTGCCTCCCCTGCCGTGCAGGCGGACTGACGGCATGGCCAGTTACCGTCAGTACTGGGATCTGACCAAGCCCAAGGTCGTCGCCCTGATCGTGTTCACCGCGCTGGTGGGCATGTTCCTGGCCATCCCCGGGGTGCCGACCGCGCAGCAGGCGCTGGACGGCGCCCTCGGCTTCCTCGGCATCTGGCTGGCCGCTTCGGCCGCCGCCGCGATCAACCAGCTGCTGGACGCGCGCATCGATGCGCAGATGGCGCGCACCTCGTGGCGCCCGCTGGTGGTGGGCAAGGTCAAGCCGTGGCAGGTGCTCGTCTTCGCCGGCCTGTTGATCGCGCTGTCGATGACGATCCTGGTGGTCTGGGTCAACGTGATCACCGCCGTGCTGACCTTCGCCTCGCTGATCGGGTACGCGGTGATCTACACCGTGTACCTCAAGCGCGCGACCTCGCAGAACATCGTCATCGGCGGCCTCGCCGGCGCCACCCCGCCGATGCTCGGCTGGGCGGCGATCACCGGCATGCAGGGCCCGTGGGACTGGGCCTACGCGTCGTTGCTGGTGCTGATCATCTTCATCTGGACCCCGCCGCACTTCTGGGCGCTGGCGATCTTCCGCCGCGAGGATTACGCCAAGGCGGAAATTCCGATGCTGCCGGTGACCCACGGCGTGGCCTACACCCGCAAGTCGATCCTGGTCTATTCGATCGCCCTGGCCATCGTCAGCCTCCTGCCGGTCGTGTTCGGCATGAGCGGCATGTTCTACCTCGGCGGTGCGATCGTGCTCAACGCGGTCTTCCTCTGGTACGCCTGGCGCATGCTGAATCCGCCGGATGAACTGTTCTCGATGAAGATGTTCGGCTACTCCATCGTCTACCTGATGGCGCTGTTCGCCTTCCTGATGGTGGATCACTGGATGCTGCCCTGGTTGCAGTGACCGCCTTGAATCGGTGATCGCCGCCGCCATTGCTTGTCTACCGAACAGGGAGTGACGGTATGAAGCGATGGCGCTGGATGGCAGGGTGGGTGATCGGGATGGCGATGGGTGCGGCGAATGCGGCACCGGCAGCGCCCGCGGAGGATGCGGCCGAGCAGATCAAGCGGCATGCGGGCGCAAGCCGACTCGTGGTCCTTGGCGAACTACACGGTACGCGTGAGATGCCGCAGCTCGTGCATGAACTGGTCCGGGCCTATGGCGCGCAGGGGGCACCGGTGCATCTGGGGCTGGAACTGCCGGCCACCGAGAACGCCCGGTTGACCACCTATCTGGCCTCCAACGGTAACGCCGCAGCCCGCCAAGCGTTGCGCACTACCTCCTACTGGCGCACCGCCGGTAAACCGCACGACGGTCGCCGCAATGAAGACACGCTGTCGCTGATCGAGGCGGTTCGGGTCCTGCGTGCGCAGGGCCGCGATGTACAGGTCTTTGGGTTCGATCAGGAGCTCCCGCCGGAAATGGCTGGTACCGGTGCGCGCGATGCGGCAATGGCGAGCGCTCTACGCGCACATTACGCAATTCTGCCCTCCCATGGACGGCTGCTGGTATTGACGGGCAATGTGCATGCGATGCGCACTCAGCCCGAGGGGCTGCCATGGCCGCCGATGACGGCCTTGCTGCTTGATCTGCAGCCGTACGCAATCCGGGTGGACGCGCGCAGCGGCGAGGCGTGGGGCTGCACGCAGCATCGGCAATGCGGCGCGCGATCACTGCCGGCATATACCGGGCCTTCGCCGCTGCAGAAAACGGGCTCAGACCGGTCATACGATCTGCAGCTCTGGCTACCGCGCTTCAGCGTGGCGCGGTGGGTGAAGTAGCCGCTCGCGGATGGGGATGTTCCGCGACGTTGCGTCAGGAACGCATCCAAGTTGAAAAAGCTGGATCAACAGCTCACTTCCTTGAGCCGCCGGAGACGTATACATCGGTCCGCGGACCGGCCTCCCATCGTCGGAAGGTGCGGCCGTCGTCCTGCTGAGTGATGATCGTCGTGAATACACTTTCGCCTTTCACCCTGTTTGCGATGCTCGCATCCGTCGCGTTGCCGTTCACCGGGCCTGATACCGCGGATGCGGTCGGCCGGTGGCTGCATGAGCGCACAATGCAGGCGGCAGCCAACGACGATGTGCCGGGGGCAGGGTCCGTGCCTGCAGTTGGGGTCCTTCGCGTAGTTCCCTTGTCGGAGCTGGATGCGCCGGAGGCAGTGAAACAGCAGTTGCGCAGGCAGATTGAACGCAACCGCGGCGGTCCAGTCCGGGTACCTGACGGGGCCATCGCATCACAAGCGGAGGTCATTGCCGGCCTACCCAGGGTGAAGCGATCGGATGCGATTCTCCGCCGACGCTTGCCGAGTCCGCCAAGCAATCTCCTGGGCACGGTGCTCGGTGTCGCGGCGATGGTCGGCATGGAGCCCAGTGGTGCCTTGGAGGGTTTGAAGTCCACCGGTCTGACGCGGTTCTATCGGTTGAGCGACGTGGGCATCGTCGCGTTCAATGAAGAGAACTTCCGGGGGGCCGGCACCCTTATCGAGGTCATTGCCGACGCCCAGAACACCGCCGTCAACGGTTCTCCCGCACAGATCGACATGACGGTTGATGGTCAAGGCCGAGGTCGCGTGCTGTTGTCGTGGGCCGCTGGAGACAAGGCGTACACATTGACCGCGACCGGCGATGGCGACGTGGAGCGCAAGGCGCGCGTGCTGCAGGAGATTGCCGCGGCAATCAGCGATTGATCGTGAGCAGGCTGGGACGGGCGTGCGACAAATGGAGATGGTTGAGCGAGCTCAACGTTCTCCGTTCCCCTTCGCCGGCTCCACCGGATCACGCGCATATCGCTGCGCGATCACCGCGCAGACGATCAGCTGGATCTGGTGGTAGATCATGATCGGCAGCACGATCGCACCGAGGCTGCCGCCGGCGAACAGGACCTTGGCGATCGGCACGCCGGTGGCCAGGCTCTTCTTCGAGCCGCAGAACAGGATGGTGATTTCATCCTCGCGGTTGAAGCCGAGCCGGCGCGCGATGAAGCGGATCAGCGGCATTGCGATGCCGAGCAGCACGGCCGCCACCACGGCCACGCTGAGCAGCGACAACAGCGGCGTCTTGCTCCACAGCCCTTCGTTGACCGCTTCGCCGAAGGCGGAGTAGACCACCAGCAGGATGGTGGCCTGGTCGGTATAGCGCAGCAGCGCGCGCTGCTTCTCGACCCAGCGGGCGATCCACGGGCGCAGCAGATGGCCGGCCACGAACGGCACCAGCAGCTGCAGCATGATGCTGACGATGGCCTGGCCGGGGTTGTGCATGCCGCCTTCGGTGCCGGCCAGCAGGGCCAGCAGGAGCGGGGTCAGGAACACGCCCAGGATGCTCGACAGCGAGGCGCTGCACACCGCCGCCGGGACGTTGCCGCGGGCGATCGAGGTGAAGGCAATCGAGGACTGCACCGTGGACGGCAGCGCGCACAGGAACAGCACGCCGATGTACAGCTCGGGCGTGAGCAGCCAGCCATCCAGCGGTTTGAACATCAGCCCCAACAGCGGGAACATCACGAACGTACAGGCCAGGATGGTCAGGTGCAGGCGCCAGTGCAGCAGGCCGGCGACGATCGACTCACGTGGCAGGCGCGCGCCGTGCAGGAAGAACAGCGCGGCGATGGCGACGTCGGTGACATCGTCGAGCACCATCGCGGCGGCGCCGTGCATCGGCAGGAAGGACGCCAGCAGCACGGTGCAGAGCAAAGCGAGGGTGAAGTTGTCCGGTCGCAGGCGCGACCACCAGCGGGTCATGGTGGGCAGGCTCCTGTAGAGCAGGGAAGTGAGCGGGGGAGCGAAAATGGCATCGCTGCAGCGGGACGGGCGAGGTGGGATGCCACGGCGGCTCCGTCGGTCAGAAGCGGAGGGTACTGCGCGCCTTGAGCAGTTCGCGCAGCTCGTACTTGTCAGTATCGTCCAGACCCTGCTGGCTCTGCTTTGCCTGAAGCTCGTCCAGACGTTGCATCAGCAGCTGTTTCTCCAGCTGGGCCACGGCGTCATGCAGTTCCTGGGTCCACATGGCCTCATCGCCGGGCAGGGTCTGCGCGGCCAGCTTGTGTAGCGATTCCTGTTCCTCGCGGCCGTCGAAGTGCTCCAGCAGCGCGCCGGTACTGATGTCCGGGCGCTGCTCGACCAGCGTCAGCAGCTCGCTCAGCAGCTCGATGCCGGGCAGGCGCAGGCCGGTGAAGTGATGGCCGTCCAGGGTCATCGCCAGCGAGGGCTGCTGCAGCAGGATCGCGATGGCCGCGCGCACCAGGCTGCGGCGCTGTGCCGGTGCCACCGCGCGCTGCGGTTGGCGTGAGGGCGGCGCGGACGCGCTGGGCTTGGCGCCCAGGCCGGTCAGGGTGGTCAGCTGCTGCTTCATCAGGTCGCCGAAGGCGCCATCGGGAATCTGCGCCAGCATCGGCTTGGCCCGTTCGGCCAGGCGCGCCTTGCCGTCGAGCGTGCCCATGTTGACCTCACGGGTGAGCTCGTCGAAGAAGAACTGCGACAGCGGCGTAGCCTGCTGAAGGCGGGCATCGAAGCCCTCGCGGCCTTCCTTGCGCACGATGGTGTCCGGGTCTTCGCCATCGGGCAGGAACAGGAAGAAGGCCTGGCGGCCGTCCTTCATGCGCGGCAGCACCGACTCCAGCGCACGCCAGCCGGCGCGACGGCCGGCGGCATCGCCATCGAAGCAGAAGAACACGTCCGGCGCGTTGCGGAACAGCAGCTCGGCATGGTCCGGCGTGGTCGCCGTGCCCAGCGTCGCCACCGCCTGGGTAACGCCGAACTGGAACAGCGAGACCACGTCCATGTAGCCCTCGACCACGATCAGCCGCTCGATCTTCTGGTTGGCCTGGCGCACCTGCCACAGGCCGTACAGCTCGCGGCCCTTGTGGAACAGCGCGGTCTCGGGCGAGTTGAGGTACTTCGGGCCGTCGTCCTTCTCCATGACCCGGCCGCCGTAGGCGATCACGCGGCCACGGCGGTCGAAGATCGGGAACATGACCCGGTCGCGGAACTTGTCGTAGACGTGGCCGCGATCATTCTTGGAGAACAGTCCGGCGCGATCGAGCAGCTTCATCCGCCGCTCGTCCTTGCCCAGTGCATCCTTCAGCGCGCTGTAGCCATCCGGCGCATAGCCGATGGCGAAACGCTCGCGGTTTTCGTCATCGACACCGCGCTGATCCAGGTAGGCGCGCGCCTTGTCGCTGCCCTTCAGCGCGGTCTGGAAGAAGCGCGTGGCCGCGTCCAGTGCCGAGTACAGATCGCGGCTGTCGTCCTGCTGCTGGGCGGTGCGCGGCTGGGTATCGCGCGGCACTTCCATGCCCACGCGCTTGGCCAGCTCATCGACCGCGTCGAGAAACTCGAGGCGGTCGTAATTCATCAGGAAGCTGATCGCCGTGCCGTGCGCGCCGCAGCCGAAGCAGTGATAGAACTGCTTGGTCGGCGAGACCGTGAACGAGGCCGAGCGCTCGTCATGGAACGGGCAGCGCGCCGCGTATTCCTTGCCCTGGCGCTTCAACGGCACACGGCTGCCCACCACCTCGACAATGTCGGAGCGGGCCAGCAGGTCGTCGATGAATGCGTCGGGGATACGGGCCATGGGCAGCAGGCGGGGGCATGGCCGGTCACGGCCACGCGCGGAAGCGGGGGTGCCGCTAGTCTACTAGCTGTCGGCCGGTTCGCCCGGTTTTGGTGGCTCCACCCCAGCCTCGGCGAGCACGGCATGGGCGCGCAGGCGCTCATCGATCACCGAGGTCATCAGTGCACCAACGAAGAACACCACGGTGGCGTAGTAGATCCACACCAGCGAGATCACCAGGGCGCCCATCGAGCCATACGCGCTGCCCGGTGCGACGGTGGCGATGTACAGGCCGATGCCGTAGCGCCCCAGTGCGAACAGGGCCGAGGTGATCGCACCGCCGATGAAGGCCTGGCGCCACGCCACGCGGCGGTCGGGCAGGTAGTGGTAGAGGAAGGCGAAGCCCACGGTGTACAGCGCCAGGCTGGTCAGATAGCCGATCGCCGGCAGCACCGAGGGCAGGTGCGCGAACACGACCTGCAGCATGGTGGTGGCGGTCATCGAGAGGATCAGCAGGAAGCCCAGCGCCAGCACCACGCCAAACGAAAACACGCGCTTGCGCAACCAGGCCACGATGCCATCCAGGCGCTCGCCGCTGGTGTTGAAGATCAGGTTCAGGGCGTTCTGCAGCTGGGCGAATACCGCCGTGGCACCAATGAACAGCAGCAGGGTGCTCCACACGCCGGCGAGCGTGCCGATGTCCGGCTGGTTGTTGGCGTTGCTGAGTACGGTCTCCGCCACCGAGGCGGCGCTGGTGCCGGCCACATCGTTGATCTGGCCCAGCAGTGCTTCCTGCGCCGGCGGATACAGCGAGGCGGTCAGCCACAGCAGCAGGACCAGCAGCGGGGCCATCGACAGCAGCGCATAGAACGCCAGCGCAGCAGCCTGTGTCATCACGTCCGCATCGATGAAACGGCGCAGCAGCACGGCGGGGAAGCTCTGCTCCAGCCGCGCCATGTGCTTGCGGATCCTGGAGAGGGAATGGCTCGGCGTGTGCATGGACGGCATCGGATCGGGAACGAGGGCCCGTTCTAGCAAATGCGCGGGCTGCATCGGGTGAAGTGGGCCGATCAGGCCATGGTCTTGACGGATATCGCGCTATCCTTTCGCCCGGTTTTCCACCTTCACAGCAGAAAGGACGCTTCATGAAAGGAATGGTCTACACGACGATGGTGCTGTTGGCCGCTGCGGGCCCGGCTGCGGCTTCCGGGGCCTGCGACAAGGCCTTCAAGACGGTAGGGGATGCACGCAACGGTGCGCTGTACATGGCCGATGTCACCGTGCCGGGCCTGAAGGTGCAGAGCGCACTGGACCAGCTGCGCAAGATCGGCGGCGATGACAAGTTCGAAGTCGCGGGGCAGCTGGTGGAGGGCGATACCGGCGACCAGTACCTGATCCAGCGCACAGGGCTGCGCGTCCCGTTGGTCCTGGTGGGTACCGCCGATCGCACCGGTCGCGTCACGCTGGCGACCAAGCTGGCGCGCGGTCAGTCGATCGAGCCGGCGGCGGCCAAGCAGTCGATGTGCGGGATGCTGGACAAACTCAAGGCGGGCAGCCAAGGCGATGCGATTGCCGCAGCCGGACGCACCCAGTACCCGATGCCGGCCATCGAGGCAGTGGCGGCCCCGGATCTGTCCAAGAAGATGGGCAAGGAAGTGAAGGACACGATGGCGCTGTACCGCAGTGCCGGCGCCTTCAAGGATCTGATGCTGGGGACCAACACGAACAAGGAAGACAAGGGCGACCGTTCGGCCACCTTCCTGCCGCTGTACGCAACCTACGTGGGGCGGCGCTTTCAGATCGATGGCCAGATCTATACGGTCAATCCGAGCACGTATTCGACCAAGCCCGGTGACATCGGCTCGATCAACTACCTGGTCACGCCGACCCGTGGCCTGCTGCGGGTCCGCCAGAACGACACGTACAACAACAACAACTACACCATCCGCTGCGAATTCGCGTCGGACCAGGCCGCCAACTTCACCATGCTGCGCGAGCGCGACTGGGCCAAGCTGGAAGGTGAGATCAGTTCGATCGAGGAAAGCTCGATGACGCTGCGCAACTGTCGCCAGGCCACGTAACAACGGACCTGCTGAAACGGAAAAGGCCCGCGACATGCGGGCCTTTTCACTGCGGCGTGGCGGCGGGGTTCAGCCGGCCAACTGCTGCTTGACCAGCTTGGAGACCAGGCCCATGTCGGCCTGACCGGCCAGGCGCGGCTTGAGCGCACCCATCAGCTTGCCGATGTCGGCCGGGGTGGTCGCGCCGGTTTCGGCGATGGCGGCCTGGATGGCGGCCACGATCTCGGCCTCGCCCAGCTTGGCCGGCAGGTACTGGTCGATCACCACGATTTCATCGCGCTCGATCACGGCCAGGTCTTCACGGTTGGCGGCTTCGAACTGGGTGACCGAGTCCTTGCGCTGCTTGACCATCTTTTCCAGCACGGCGAGCACGGCGGCGTCGTCCAGCTCGATGCGCTCATCGACTTCGCGCTGCTTGATCGCGGCGTTCATCAGGCGGATCACGCCCAGGCGGTGCTTCTCGCCGGCCTTCATGGCGGCCTTCATGTCATCGGTGAGCTGCTGCTTCAGGCTCATGGGAACACCTCGTGTCGGTGGAAAAGGAAAGCGGGGCGCCGAAGCGCTGGAACGCAAAAAGCCGGTAACGCTTGCGCGTTCCGGCTTCGGCTCCGTCACGACAGGCTATGGCCTGCCGTATCGAAGTTGCGTCCGATCAGTACAGGCGCTGACGCTTGGTAACGTCGCGCGACGAACGGCGCAGCTGACGCTTCACAGCAGCGGCAGCCTTACGCTTACGCTCCTGGGTCGGCTTTTCATAGAACTCGCGCTTGCGGGTTTCGGCCAGCACGCCGGCCTTTTCGCAGGTGCGCTTGAAGCGACGGAGCGCAAACTCGAAGGGCTCGTTCTCGCGGACTTTAACGCTGGGCATGGAATCTCCGGGACACAGTAGAACCGGGTCACGCCCGGTGAGAGCCGCACATTATAGCGGCGAGAAAAGAAGTTGCAACCCACCCCGGCGAACTTCTTGGCCACGGGTGATGCGCAGACAGGCCAGCGTACGTCTGCCGGGGCCTGAAGAGGTCCATAATACCCGGTATGCGAGTCCTTGGTATCGAATCTTCCTGCGATGAGACCGGCGTGGCGGTGTATGACACCTCCCTGTCCGGGATCGACGCCCTGCGCGCCCATGCGGTCTACAGCCAGATCGCCCTTCACGCCGAGTACGGCGGGGTGGTGCCCGAGCTGGCCAGCCGCGACCACGTGCGCAAGCTGCTGCCGCTGATCCGTCAGACCCTGGCCGAGGCCGGCATGACCGTGGCCGACATCGACGGGGTGGCCTACACGGCCGGCCCCGGCCTGGTCGGCGCGCTGCTGGTCGGGGCGGGCGTGGCCCGTTCGCTGGCCTGGGCGCTGGAGGTGCCGGCGGTCGGTGTACACCATATGGAAGGGCATCTGCTGGCCCCGCTGATGGAAGACGACCCGCCGCAGGCGCCCTTCGTGGCCCTGTTGGTGTCCGGTGGGCATACCCAGCTGGTGGCGGTGGACCGGATCGGCCAGTACCGCCTGCTCGGCGAGACCTTGGACGACGCCGCCGGCGAGGCCTTCGACAAGACCGCCAAGCTGATGGGCCTGCCGTACCCCGGTGGCCCGCAACTGGCCGCCCTGGCCGAGCGCGGTACCCCGGGCCGGTTCAAGTTCACCCGCCCGATGACCGATCGCCCCGGGCTGGATTTCAGCTTCTCCGGGCTGAAGACCCAGGTGCTGCTGGCCTGGCGTGACAGCGACCAGAGCGAGCAGACCCGCGCCGATATCGCGCGGGGCTTTGAAGATGCGGTGGTCGACACCCTGGCGATCAAGTGCGAGCGCGCGCTGGATGCGGCGGGCACCGATGTGATCGTGGTGGCCGGCGGGGTAGGGGCCAACAAGCGGCTGCGCGCCAAGCTGCAGCAGATGGCCGCCCGCCGCAGTGGGCGTGCCTGCTTCCCGCGCCCGGCGCTGTGCACCGACAACGGCGCGATGATCGCCTTCGCCGGCGCGCTGCGTCTGGAAGCGGGCCAGCACAACCCGCCGCAGGTGCAGGTCACGCCGCGCTGGGACATGGCGACGCTGCCGGCGGTGTGAGGGGGGCGGCGGGCCTGCAGTACCTCAGACAGGCCTTCGCTCCAGCAACGATGTCACTGATTCATGCCGGGTCATCCAACGTTCGATGTGGGGGCAGCGCATCTGGACGATTCGTCCAATCGTGGCCAGATCCAGCGCGAGATCACGTGCGAAGACCGGTTCGTGATGTGCAATCCGGTTGCGTAGCTGCCGCACCTGTTCCAGGTGGCTGTGCACCTGCGCGCGCAGAAGGTGCTCCGGCATGTTCGGGGCCGCGCCTGGAAGGACGCCCCTCAGGGTCTTGGACCACAACGTCCTGTCGAACCGTTGGGTAAACAGGTGCTGCCAGAACGCGAATCTCAACGATGCGATGACGGCCGCGGGTAACTACTTCGCAGGTATGGAGGGGCAGTAGAAATGCGCCGCTGACACGCATGTTCCATCGATACAGCTCAAATGGATGGGCGCGCAGTCGGGCGCGTGCGACGGCTCGTTCATACGTCGTCATGCGTGCTGCGGAGAATGAGCGGTGAATCAGATGCAGATCGCGCACGACGGAGCTTTGCTGGGTCCATGGGCCTCCACCGTAGGGGGCACTTCTGGCGCGCGGTATCAGGGAAGTCGGTCAATGGCGGCGTAGCTGGTCAATTGAAAACGCTCTTTGGATCAATGAGCTACCAAGTTCTAGTGGGTGATGAGCGCCACGTCGTAAATCCGGGTCGTGGCCATTGACCCTTTTGGGCCACCCCAGTACCGTTGCCGTGTGTGCCGCCGGGATCAGCTGATGGGTAAGCCCATCTCCCCCGGGGACAGTGGTGGTAAGCAAAGGGTCCCGCGCGGGACCCTTTGTCTTTTGCAGCATCGGTGCAGACGCCCCCACCTCTATTCCCGGCACATTCCCGACAGCCCCGTTACCATGGTCGCCATCTTCCACGTGGCATGGCTATGGACAAGGTATTCATCGAAGGGCTCGAGATCGATGCCCTGATCGGGATCTACGATTGGGAACGGCGGATCCGCCAGACCCTGCGTTTCGATCTGGACATGGGCTTCGACAACCGCCGCCCGGCGGCCAGCGACGACATCGCCGATACCCTCAATTACAAAGCCGTCAGCAAGCGCATCGAGCAGTTCGTGCGTGACTCGGACTATGGCCTGGTCGAAACCCTGGCCGAGCGCATCGCCGAGATCGTGCTGCGTGAATTCAACGTGCAATGGCTGCGGCTCAAACTCAGCAAGCCCGGTGCGGTGCGCGGCGCGCGCGCGGTTGGCGTGATCATCGAGCGCAGCGCGCAGGACCTGGCAACGCCCTGATACCCCTGATAGGAGAGCAATACACGATGTTGGATGCGGTAGCGGCAACCCGATGGCTGGACGGCCTGCAGAACACCCTGGAACCCTGGCCCTGGGCGTACACCCTGCTGGTGCTGGCGGCGCTGGCCCTGGCCGCCTGGCTGGCCAACTTCGTCACCAAGAAGATCCTGCTGCGTGGCCTGCGCAAGGTGGTCAGCCGCCTGCCCGGTCACAACGCGGGCAATGAAGGTGGCAACAACCTGCGGGTGATCTCGCGGTTGTCCAACGTGGTGCCGAGCATGGTCATCGCCGCCGGCATCCGGATCGTCCCGGATCTGCCACCGGAGCTGGTGGAGTTCGTGATCGGGGCGTGCCGGGCGTGGGCGGTACTGACCGTGGCACTGGCCGTCTCGCACGCGCTGGACGCCGCCAACGATCTGTACGAGCGCCGCCCGGATGCGCGCAACAAGCCGATCAAGGGCTACCTGCAGGTCGTGAAGATCATCGTCTTCGTGATCGCCGGCCTGTCGATCGTGGCGACCCTGCTGGGGGTGAAGCTCGGCCCGCTGGTCACCGGCCTGGGCGCGGCCACCGCGGTGCTGATGCTGATCTTCCAGGACACCATCCTGTCGCTGGTGGCCAGTGTGCAGATCAGCGGCGACGGCCGGGTGCGGCTGGGCGACTGGATCGAAATGCCGAGCCAGAACGCCGATGGCGATGTGATCGATATCGCCCTGCACACCATCACCGTGCAGAACTTCGACAAGACCATCACCACCATCCCGACCAAGAAGCTGGTGACCGAGTCGTTCAAGAACTGGCGCGGCATGCAGGAAGCGGGCGGGCGCCGGATCAAGCGCGCGCTGTACCTGGACCAGCACAGTGTCGGCTTCGTCGATGCGCCGATGCTGGCCGAGCTGGAGCAGTTCGCGGTGCTGGGTGATTACCTGCGCGAGAAGCAGGCCGAGCTGCAGCAGTACAACGCCGGGTTGCAGGCCAAGGGCATGGCGGCGGTCAACGCGCGCCGGGTCACCAACCTCGGTACGTTCCGCGCCTACGTGGAGCGCTATCTGAAGCAGCATCCGGGTATCCATACGGAGATGACCCTGCTGGTACGGCAGCTGCAGCCGACCACCGAAGGCCTGCCGCTGGAGATCTACTGCTTCACCCGAAGCACCGCCTGGGGTGAGTACGAAGGCGTGCAGTCGGACGTGTTCGATCACCTGCTGGCGATCCTGCCGGCCTTTGGGTTGCGGGTGTTCCAGGCCTCCAGCGATGCGATGCTGATGGTCGGGCAGCAGCGGCTGGCGGCGGAAGAGTAAGCTCCTTTGCCCCTGTCGGCGTGCCGGCGGGGGCGGAGTTCTTCCCCCAAGGAAGAAAAATGAACACAAAAGTCATTCACAACCGCCTCGGGAACGCTAGAATCCCGGGCTTGTAAACGTTTTCATAAGGACAGCCGGTGGCCGCCGATCGTATCGAAACCCTCATTGCCCAGATGACCGTCGAAGAAAAAGTCGGCCAGTTGGGTGTGTTCGCCGACATGGTCCGCCCGTTCGCCCCGGACGTGAACCCGGAAGCCAATGTGCTCAACGCCGACCAGGTGCTGCAGCAGGTGCGCGAGGGCAAGGTGGGCTCGCTGTTCAACGGCGTCGGCGTGGAAGCCGGCCGTCGCATCCAGCAGGTGGCGATGGAAGAAAGCCGCCTGAAGATCCCGGTGATCCTGGCGGCCGACGTGATCCACGGCATGCGCACCGTGTTCCCGATCCCGCTGGGCGAGGCTGCCAGCTTCGAGCCGGACCTGGCCGAGCGCACCGCCCGTGCCACTGCGGTGGAAGCCACCGCCGCCGGTCTGCACTGGACCTACGCGCCGGCCGTGGATATCGCCCGCGACCAGCGCTGGGGCCGGGGCGCCGAGGGCGCCGGTGAAGACGTGGTGCTGGGCTGTGCGTTCGCCGCCGCCCGTGTGCGCGGCTTCCAGGGCCCGGACCTGCGCGCCGACGATGCCCTGCTGGCCACGCCGAAGCATTTCGCTGCCTACGGGGCGGTGATGGCCGGTATGGAATACAACATGGTCGACATCTCGCCGCAGACCCTGCGCGACGTCCACCTGCCGCCGTTCAAGGCCGCCTTCGAAGCCGGCGCCCTGACCGTGATGTCCTCGTTCAACGACATCAACGGCGTGCCGGCCAGTGCCAACGCCGAGCTGCTGACCGACATCCTGCGTGGGGAGTGGAACTTCCCGGGCGTGGTGATCTCCGACTACACCGCCGATATGGAACTGGTCGCGCACGGCTATGCCGCCGATGACCGCGACGCCACCGCCAAGGCGTTCACCGCCGGCCTGGACCTGAGCATGCAGAGCGGCTTCTATGCCGAGCACCTGCCGGGCCTGATCGAGAGCGGCGAAGTGCCGATGGCCACGCTGGACGAATCGGTGCGCCGCATCCTGCGGCTGAAGGACGCGATCGGTCTGTTCGACGACCCGTACCGCTCGCTGGATCTGGCGCGTGAAGCGGACACCTCGCACATTGCCGCGCATGACGCGCTCTCGCGCGATGCCGCGCGCCGTTCGATCGTGCTGCTCAAGAACGCCGAGTCGGTGCTGCCGCTGAAGAAGGCTGGGCAGAAGATCGCGCTGATCGGGCCGTTCGTGCAGGACCGCGAGAACATCGAAGGCTGCTGGACGCTGTTCGGCGACAAGTCGCGCTACGTCACGCTGGAAGCCGGCGTACGCGCGGCGATCAGCGATGAAGCACTGCTGGAAATCGTGCCGGGCTGTGATCTGGAAGCGGCCGTGCAGGACGGCATCGAGCAGGCTGTGGCTGCCGCGCTGCGTGCCGACGTGGTGGTGCTCGCCCTGGGCGAACCGCAGCGCTACAGCGGTGAAGCGCAGTCGCGCGTTGAGATCACGCTGCCACCCGCGCAGCAGGCGTTGGCCGAGGCAGTGGCGATGACCGGCAAGCCGCTGGTCGTGCTGCTGCGCAATGGTCGCGCGCTGGCCCTGCAGGGCGCGGTGCGCAATGCGCACGCCGTGGCGATCACCTGGTACCTGGGCACCCAGACCGGCCACGCCGTGGCCGATGTGCTGTTCGGCGATTACAACCCGTCCGGCCGCCTGCCGGTCAGTTTCCCGCAGGTGTCCGGCCAGCAGCCGTACTTCTACAACCACCCGCGTACCGGTCGCCCGGAATTGCCGACCATGTCCGAGTTCAAGGCGCGCTGGCGCGAGATTCCGAACGAGCCGGCGTACGCCTTCGGCCACGGCATCGGCTACACCACCTTCGCCTATGGCGTGCCGCAGCTGAGCAGCGCGCAGCTGGGCTGGGACGACACCCTGACCATCACCACCACGCTGACCAACACCGGTGCGGTGGCCGGTGAGGAAGTGGTGCAGCTGTACATCCACGATCGTGTGGCCAGCCGCGTGCGGCCGGTGCGCGAGCTGAAGGGCTTCGACAAGATTGCCCTGCAGCCGGGTGAGAGCACCGAGGTGAAGTTCACCCTGGACCGCCACGCGCTGGGCTTTACCGGCCGTGACGGCGTGTTCCGCGCCGAGCCGGGCCAGTTCGAGCTGTGGGTATGTGCCTCGTCGGTCAGCGGCGAGCCGGTGATCTTCGAGCTGCTCGCCGCCTGAGCCGGCATCGCCTCACCCGGTGGTGCCGGCCGCTGGCCGGCACCACCGTGATCCATCATCGTTGGCTGACATTTCGGCGGGTACGCTGGCTCCCTCGTCAAACCGATGGAGCCACCCATGCGCCTGTCTCGTACCCCGTTGCTGTTGGCTCTGGCCAGCCCGTTGTGGCTGGCTGCCTGCAGTCCGTCGACGCCGCCGCCGGCCGATACCGCCGCCGCGGACCCCGCACAGGGCCCTGCCACCGCCATTCCCGAAGGCCGCCCGACGCCAGGTGATACCGTGCCGTCATCCGGCCTGTCGCCGGATGCGGTCACTGCCGGCAGCCCCGCGCCGGATGCCGCTGTGCCTGCCGCTGGTGGTGCCACGCCACCTGCTGCGGATGGCGCCGCGACATCGGCCACACCGGCCGCACCGGCCACTTCCGGCGCCAGCGACGTCCGCCAGCGCATCGATCAGGTCCTGGGCGACTCTGCCCAGTACGAAGCCGTCTTCAACGCCTTCCAGAAAGCCGTCAATGGCGGCGATCGCGCCGCGGTGGTCGAGGAGGTCCGCTTCCCGTTGAACATCGCCAACGGCGCCAAGATCACCGGCCCCGGCGAGTTCCAGCGCAACTACGAGCGCATCCTCACCCCGGCCGTGCGCAAGGCGATCGCCGCGCAGACATTCGACGACGTCATGGTCAACCAGCAGGGCGTGATGATCGGCGACGGCCAGGTCTGGCTCAACGGCACCTGCCTTGATGCGGCCTGCAGCCGCACCGAGGTCAAGGTCGTGACCATCCAGTAAGCACGTGCAGCGCCTGAGCGCGCGTGAGGTGTGCAGGCTGCCGGCGATGCGCCGGCAGCCTGTCTGGCTCAGGCCTTCGGCGTGAGCTTGAGCAGCTTGCCGTTGCTGCCATCTTCCAGCAGCCAGATCGCGCCATCCGGACCCTGTTCGATCTCGCGGATGCGCTCGCCCATGTCGAAGCGCTCGGCCTCGCGGGCGGTGTCGCCGTCGAAGGCCACGCGCACCAGCGCCTTGGAGGACAGGCCACCGATGAAGCCGCTGCCCTTCCACGCCGGGAACTGGGTGCCGTTGTAGATGATGAAACCGGCCGGGGAGATTACCGGGGTCCAGGTCACCTTGGGCGCAGCAAATTCCGGTCGGGTATCGTGGTCGGGGATGTCGCGCCCATCGTAGTGGCTGCCGTTGGAGACGATCGGGTAGCCGTAGTTGGCGCCGCGCTCGATCAGGTTCAACTCGTCGCCGCCCGCCGGGCCCATCTCATGCACCCACAGCTTGCCGCGGGCGTCGAAGGCGATGCCCAGCGCATTGCGATGGCCGAGCGACCACACCTGCGCGGCCACGCCACCCTGCGAAGCGAAGGGATTGTCGGCCGGCACGCTGCCATCGTCGTTGAGGCGGATCAGCTTGCCGAGGTTGCCGCTCATATCCTGGGCCGGATCGAACTTCTGGCGCTCGCTGGAGGTGATCCACAGCTTGCCGTCCGGGCCGAAGGCGAGACGATGGCCGTAGTGTCCCTTGCCGCTGACTTTCGGGGTCTGGCGCCAGATCACCTTGAGGTCTTCCAGCGTGCCGCTGCCGTCGGCGGCCAGTGCCAGGCGTGCACGCGCCACCGCAGCACCGCGGGTATCGTTCTCGCCTTCCTCGGCGTAGCTGAGATAGATCAGCTGGTTTTTCGCGAAATCCGGGTGCGGCAGCACATCGCCGAAGCCGCCCTGGCCGCCGTACGCCACCTCGGGCACACCGGTGATGGTGGCGGTCTTGCGGGTCTGCACGTTGAAGTGCTTCAGCGCGCCTTTCTTCTCGGTCACCAGCAAACTGCCATCGGGCAGGAAGCTCATCGCCCACGGTTCGTTGAAGCGGGCGAACTCCGTGGCGGCGAATGGCCACTGGGCCTTCTTGAGGACCGGCGCGGTCGGGCTGGCCGTGTCTGCCGCGACACAGGCGGTGGTGAACAGGGCGGGGGTGAGGCTGATAGCGAGGGTGAGCAACAGCTTGCGGGTCATGGAAGTCTCCGTCGGGGAGGCGATGGCCAGCCCCTGTTGTACACCATGGCCATCAACGTCGCGTGGACCCAAGGCCCTGCGGACATGACAGCGGCGACCCGAAGGCCGCCGCTGCCGTGTGCGCTGTCGCCGTTCGGGCAGGCGCGATCAGGTGCCGCGCGGCACGCCCTTGTCCAGGTGCGCTTGGCGCAGCGCAGTGGATTCATCCCAACCACGCCGCACGGCATTGCGGGCCTGTTCCCAGCTCAGCTTGCTCTGGCCATGTTCCTGCGCCCAGCGGGTCTGCAGTTCGGCTTCGACTTCTTCATACGCGCGGATCATGTCGTCGGCGCGGGTGCGATGACCGAGTTGATACGCCGGCTCGTAGTCATCGAAGAACTGGTTGCTGTCGTAGTACGGTTCGCTTGGAAAGCGTTCACGCCAGTAATCCGATACCGCCTGGCGCGGGACACCGTCTTCCGGCACCCGGCCGGGAATCTGATAGTCAGTGCTCATGTGTTGGCTCCGGTTGGGTGAGGCTTCACCGTACCCAAAGCCGGGTTAACGTCATGGACCCGCGAGGTGAATGACACATCAAGCGCCATTCACCTGCGCATCTGCTCAGCCTTGGTGATCGCGGCGCGGGAACATGTAGATCACTGCACCCACGGCGAACGCGATGCCCGCCGCAGCGATGTTCTGCCAGCTCGCACTGGCGAACAGGGCCAAGCACAACACCAGCGCAAGGATCGGAATCAACGGGCCACCCGGCAGCTTCAGTGCACCCGGGCGATCACGGAAACGACGCGCCAGCACCAGCACCGCGGCGGCCGTGCCGATGTAGGCGAACAGGCGCGTGGTCATCGACAGCAGCGCCAGCTGCACGAACGAACCGGACAAGGCCAGCGCCAGCGCGATCAGGCCCTGCGCGATGATCGCCGCCGCCGGTGTGCGCAAGCGCGGATGCACCTGGGCCAGGATCTTCGGCCCGTAGCCATCGCGCGCCAGGGCGAACAGGAAGCGCGGCCCCATCATCATCGTGTTGCTGTTGGTACCGAGGATGGAGATCGTCGCGCCGACCGTCAGGATCAAGGCCAGCGTGAGCCCACCGAAGCTGGCGGCGGCATCGGCCAGGGGCGTCGGCGAGCTGGCCAGCCCGGCCAGCGTGCCTTGGGCGATGAACTGCACCGCGCCGTAGATCACGGTGACGGTGACGATCATGGTGATCAGCGCGAACGGAATATCGCGCCGCGGGTTCTTGTACTCACCGGCAGCGGCCGGGATGTTCTCGAACCCGGCGTAGGCATACAGCAGCAGGAGCGCGGCTTCGCCCATGCGCTGCAGATCATGCGGGTCCGGCCGAACGCCGGAGAAGGCCAGGTCGGTATCGACGTAGAACACGCCGATCGCCACGAACAGCAGCAGCGGCAGCAGCTTGCCGATCACCAGGATCACACCGGTGCGTGCGGCCGAACGCACGCCGGCCACATTCACCGCGGTGAGGAAGCCCAGCGACACCACGATGATCGCAATGCGGCCGATGTCATGACCGGCCCACGGCCAGAAGCGTGCCACCGCATCGGCCAGTGCATTGCTGAGCGCGGCCGCCGAGCTGATCCGGGTCAGCCAGATCATCCAGCCGATCTCGAACCCGGCAAAACGACCGAATGCCTCACGCGCATACAGGTAGCTGCCGCCGGGCTCGTCGAAGTAACTGGCCGCCTGCGCATAACAGAGCACCAGCAGCGCGACCACGATGCCGGCGGCGACCACGCCCCACAGGCTGAAGGGGCCGAGCAGGGCCACGGTGGCGGCCGGCAGCAGGTAGATGCCACTGCCGATCACATCGTTGATGGAGAGGCCGACGATCTGCCAACGGCTGACCGCGCGTTCCAGCTGCGGATCGGGAGGCGCGGTGCTCAATGCGCGCTCCCGTTCAGCACGGGCAGTTGCCAGTCGGCCTGCAGGCGCTGGTATTCCGCGCGCGGCAACAGCACGAAGCGTGGCCGGGCGTTGGCGTTCAACCAGGCCAGCAGTGTCGTCATCCGCGCAGGCTCCATTGCGGTACAACCGGCGGTCGCCTCACCCGCCGTGCGCCACAGGTGGGCGAAGATGCAGCTGCCACGGCCGGGCGTTGCCTTCGGGTTGTGCTCGATCACGAAGCCTTCGCGATAGCGCACGTCGCCCTTGTTGTGCAGGTCCAGCCGCATCGGCTCGGTCGAGCCTTCCACCGCCTCGGCGCCGACCGCCTCGGCATCGACGATGCGGTTGTAGTACGGCGAATCCGGCACATCCATGCAATAGCTGGTGTCGCGCATCGGCTGGTAGGGCAGGCCGCTGGTGACGCCGGGCGCGTACCCGAACGCCGGGCCGATCGCGAAGATGCCGGCCGGGCTGCGGCCGTCGCCTTCCTGCTTCTGCGGGGCTGCGGACTGGGCCGGGTGCAGTCCTTCGCCCCAGGCGCTGCCGCTGCGGCCCACGGCCACGTCGAAGGCGGCGCCATGTGGCTGCCAGCCTGTGTCGGTGCGCTCGAACGCCTGCAGCCGGCCCTGGGTGGCATCCCAGCCTTCGGTGGTGACCACGACCAGCTGCGTGCTGCCCTCCAGCGTGGCGGCGAAAACGGGCGCGCTGACGACCAGCAACACGGCGGCGGTGACGGAACGGAGCAGCGGCATCATCGTGGTGGACTCCGGGATCAGCTGTCGATCAGGTGTTCGATCCGTTCCAGGTTCACCCCGAGCTGGCGGTGGCGGTCCGGGTTGGCGTGGCAGAGCAGGACGAAGACGAAATCCAGCAGGGACTGCAGAGAAGAACGGTACAGCAGTTGCGCCACGTGCGGTGCCGGGTCATGCGCGCACAGCACCAGGCTGGCATCGGCATGCGCGCGCAGCGGGTTGGCGCTGTGGCGGGTGATCGAGACCACTTTGCCGCCCATGTCCTGGAACTGGCGCGACAACTGGAACAGCTGCGGCAGCTTGCCGAATTCGGAAAACACCAGCATCGCATCGCCGGGCCGCGCAGCCGAGAGGTTGGCCATCATCAGGATCGGGTCGGCGTGGTGCACGGTGAGCATGCCCAGCAGCGACAGCCGCATGGCGAACTCGCGCGCGTACAGGCCGTCATCGCCCAACCCGTAGACGAACACCTTGGGCGCACCGTCGATCAGCTGCACGATGGCTTCGATGTCGGCCTGTGGATTGGCCAGCCAGGTTTCTTCTTCGGCGGCGGCTTTGCTTGCGCGCAGGCGCTCGGCGATCTGGGAGAAACCGTCGGCCGCCTCCGGCGCGGGTGGTCGGCTGTGCGGGTCACTGCCAGCGCGGGCGACGGCCTCACCGATGGAGTACTTGAGGTCCGGGTAGCCCTTGAAGCCCAGCTTCTGGCTGAACTTGACCACGCTGGACTGGCTGATCCCCAGCGCGCTGGCCAACTGCTGGGAGGAGTAATCGCGCAGGAGGTGGGCGTTGTCGAGGATGAAGTCGGCGATGCGACGTTCGATCGCCGACATGTGGTCACGCTCGGAGCGGATTTTCACCAGGGGCGGCATGGGCACGGCGTCAGGACCACCGCCGCGGCGTGATCATTTCCAGCCCACGCACCTCGGTGATGCCCAGCCCAGGCGCATCGCTGATGGTGATCTCCGATTCGTTGAAGTTGACCCCACCGGTCACCGGGTTGAACTGGCCCAGTGATGGCCCGTCCAGATCCACCTTGGTGATGATGTCGCTCTTGGCAACGGCCAGATGCACGGCGGCCGCCACCGAGATGCTCGATTCGATCATGCAGCCGATCATGCACGGCACGCCGTAGATCGCGGCGATGTCGGCGATGCGGATCGCGTTGGACAACCCGCCGGTCTTCATCAGCTTGATGTTGATGATGTCGGCCGCGCGCTGCTGGATCAGGTCGAACACCTGGCCGGGGTTGAACACGCTCTCGTCGGCCATGACCGGCGTGTTGACCCGGTCGGTGACGTACTTCAGGCCGCTGATGTCGGCGGCCTTGACCGGCTGTTCCAGCAGCTCCAGCACCACGCCGGCGTCTTCCAGCGCACGCATCGCATGCACGGCCTGTTTGGCGGTCCAGCCCTGGTTGGCGTCCAGACGCAGCAGGGCACGACCCTGCACCGCGGCATGGATCGCCTTGACCCGCTCGATGTCCAGGCCGATGTCCTTGCCGACCTTGATCTTCAGCGACTCGAACCCCCGTTCGATCGCCGAGAGCGAGTCGGCCACCATCTTGTCGATGTAATCCACGCTGATGGTGATGTCGGTGGTGATCACCGGGTCGCCACCGCCGAGCATGCGGTACAGCGGCGCGTTGTGCAGCTGTGCCCACAGATCGTAGACCGCGATCTCCACCGCCGCCTTGGCGCTGGTGTTGCGCTCCATCGAGGTCTGGATCAGGCCGCAGAGCCGGTTGAGGTTGGCCACGTCCTCGCCGATCAGGCGCGGTTTGATGAAGCTGTCGATGGCCTCGATGATCGAGCCGTGGGTATCGCCGGTGATCACCGCCGTCGCCGGCGCCTCACCGTAACCGGTGTGGCCGCTGTCGGTGCGGACCAGCACCACCACGTCTTCGACGGTGTCCACGGTGCGCAGCGCGGTCTTGAACGGGGTCTTCAGCGGCACGCGCAGCATGCCGAGTTCTATGTCGGTGATCTTCATTCAGGGGTTCTGTGGCCGAAGGCGCTGGATGTTGGTGATGCGGTCGATGTAGCTCACGGTATCGCTGGCCATCATCGGCTCCAGCGGAGTGACCGACACGCCGTTGAGATGGGCCTGCACACGCTTGCCGTCCGCGCCGATCCAGCCGCCGCCGGCGGTGTCGTGGATCAGCCAGGTACGGCCGTCGATGTGGCCGATCGCCATCATCACGTGGCCGGGGATGTAGACCAGATCGCCGACCTGCAGTTCTTTTACGGCGGCATCGCGCGTGGGCTTGCCGTCCTTCGCGGTGAAGGCGATACGGTCCAGCGCCGGACTGATCGCCTGTGCGCTGGTATTGCGCGGCATCAGCACGCCCACGCTGCGGTAGATTTCCGAGACGAAACCGCTGCAGTCACGGGTGTCGTAATCGTGGCCCCAGCCGTAGCGCTCGCCGAGGAACTTGAAGGCCTGGGTCAGTAGCGTGCGCGGCGTCAGCGGCAGGTAGTCGTCGGCGGTGTCCTGCGAACGCGGCAGCAGCGCCGGGACCAGCGCCAGGCGACCATCGGCCTCCCGCACCGGCAGCTGCACTACATGCGCGGCGTGGGCCTGTTGTCCATTGACGGTCTTCTCCAGCGGCCAGTCGGCGATCACCGGCAGGCGCACGCCCATGTCCAGCTGCAGCCGGGACACGCGCGGTTCCTCGGGGGTGTAGGCGGTGAATGCCGTGGCGCCGGTGACCACGCGGTAAGGACCGCGTTGACCGTAGCCGAGCACGGTGTCCGCGTCACCGATACCCACGAACCGCTTCTCGATCCACGCCGAATAGCGCTCGCTGGTGATGAACAGCCAGCGCCCATCAGCGCTTTCATGCAGCACCGCCACCGCGTCGCCGGGGAACAGCGCCGACTCCTGGAACCGGTCGATATCCGTGTCGCCCTGGCTGCTGAAGACCCGTAGCGTGGTCGGGAACGCGCGCAGCGCGGCACGATGGGTGACCAGGCCGTACTGCAGTGGGCGCTGCGCCGGTATCGCCTCCAGCGCGAGATTGGCCAGGGTGTCACTGCGCTGCCGGTCGCTGATGGTCTTGCCATCCTGGCCATACAGCGTGCGCTCCGGCCACCTGGACAGCGACTGGATGCTGCCCAGCACCTGGGCACGGGGCAACTGCGCCGGCAACGCGCGCAGATCGTGGATGGCGGCATCCTCGGCACGCATGCGGGCGTTCTGCGCAGCGATACCGGTGCGATCGAGGATCACCCGGTCCGGATCGGGCAGGCGATCGGCCCAGAAGCCGGGATCGAGATAGGTCTCGCGCAGGGCGATGACCCCGCCGAAATCGGCGGCGGGCGCAGCACGCGGCGCCTTGGCCCATGCCGGCGTCAGCGTGGTCGCAAGGACCGCCGCCAACACGGCGCGGGGCAGCCAGCGGGACCGCACGGGGCGGTGGGGGGAAGCCAGGATCATGACGCGGTCACCCTCCTCGGAAGCATCAGGAATATTTATTCCTTTTTTCGGCGAAAGCAAGAATAAATTATTGACCGGCTATCAGGCCCGTGTTACACAGCGATTACCCCACCCGCACCTGGGAAGTGTCGCCGTGGATCCTGTGATGCGCAAACCGCGATTGCCTCTGCCTGCTGTCTGGTGCCTGTGCGCTGGTCTGCTGGCAACGCCGTGGGGGCTGGCCGCTGCGCCGGCCGCGCTGCCGACGGTGATCGCCGGGATCGACCGCGGTGCGTTCGCGCAGGCCGAGGCCGACATCGCGATGGCGTTGCAGGATCCAAGCCTGTCGGCAGCGGACCGTCAGGCCTATGCCTACGAGCGCGAACGCATGCGTCGCCTGCGCCTGGATTTCACCCTGGATGCGACGGCCGCCGAAGCGCAGCTGCGCAAACAGATTCCCGATCTTCGCGATGAGGAGTTCGCACGCTGGGAGGCGGCCGGCCTGATCGAACACCTGGATATCGATGGCCAGCGCCGCTACTTCAAACGCGCGCCATCCAACCTGTTCCGCATCAGCGCCGAGGCGCGTGCCCGGCGCTCGCCCGATGCCCCGATGCCGAAGGACGGCCCCTACGAGCACCTGCACCCGCACCACGAGGAGATTCTCGCTGCCGCCCGCGCCACGGGCGCGACCAGCCTGGTGCCACGTCGTATCGAGGTCACGCAGTCGCTGGTGGTCAAGCCCGACGCCGTGCCTGCCGGGCAAACCATCCGTGCGTGGATTCCGTACCCGCGTGCGATTGCCGGCCAGCAGAAAGACATCACCTGGATCGCGAGTACGCCCGCCGGCGCGCAGGTAGCGCCTGAAGCCACTCTGCAGCGCACCGCCTACCTGGAGCGCAAGGCAGTGGCCGGTACGCCCACCGAGTTCCAGATCCGCTATGCGGTCACCGTCTATGCCCGGCACATCGTGATCGATCCTGCCAAGGTCCAAACCACGCCGGACGATCCTGCGCTGACGCCATACCTCGCCGAGCAGGCGCCGCACATCGTGTTCACCCCGGCGCTGCGCGCCTACTCGCAGAAAGTGGTGGGCACGGAAACCGATCCGTACCGCATCGTGCAGAGGTTGTTCGATGCCGTGGACCGGATTCCCTGGGCCGGTGCGCGCGAGTACGCGACGATCTCCAACATCAGCGATTACGCCCTGTACGCCGGTCACGCCGACTGTGGGCAGCAGACGCTGCTGCTGATCGCCCTGCTGCGCTTGAACGGCATCCCCGCGCGCTGGCAGTCGGGCATGGTGTATTCGGACGATGCGGTCGGCTATACCAATCTGCACGATTGGGGCGCGGTGTATCTGGCGCCGTACGGCTGGGTGCCGATGGATGTCACCACCGGGCGGCTGGACAGCCCGCAGCCGGCACTGCGTGATTTCTACCTGGGCGGGCTGGACGCGTACCGCATCGCCTTCAACGACGACTACGCGCAGCCACTGGTCCCGGCCAAGCAACATTTCCGCTCCGACACGGTGGACTCCCAGCGCGGTGAGGCCGAGTGGTCCGGCGGCAACCTGTACTTCGATCAATGGAATTACGACGTCCAGTCGCACGTAGTGCCACTGGAGGCAACGCGGTAAACGGCGGTACCCACGATTCCACATCTGCAGGAGAGAGCAGGGAATGAATGCACATCGATTGAAGCGCGCGGCGTTGTATGCCGCACTCGGGGTATGTCTGGGCACGTTGGTGCCGATGGGCGCCTCGGCACAGACTGTCAGCGGTGCGGTGGCCGGGCGTGCGACCGCGGGTGACCAGGTCACTGTGGTCAGCACGGCTACCGGCCTCACCCGCACGGTCACCGCCAGCGCCGATGGCAGCTATCGCCTTGGCCAACTGCCGGTGGGCGACTACCAGCTGCAGGTCAGCCGCGATGGCCAGGCGCTGGGTGAGCCCTTCGCAGTCAGCGTGGCCGTCGGCGGCACCACCACGGTGAACCTGGCCAGCAGCGGGGGTGTTGTCAATCTTGATGCGCTGCAGGTGGTCGGTACCCGTGTGGTCAACCGCGTGGATGTTTACTCCACCGAAACCTCGTTCAACGTCAACCGCCAGGAGCTGTCGCGCCTGCCGGTAGCGCAGGACCTCTCGGCGGTGGCGCTGCTGGCACCGGGCGTGGTGGGCGGCAACTCCTCCTTCGGTGGTCTGTCCTTCGCCGGTTCCTCGGTGGCCGAGAATGCCGTCTTCATCAACGGCCTGAACGTTACCGACATGTACACCCGCCGCGGCTTCTCCAGCGCGCCGTTCGGGTTCTTCAACGAATTCCAGGTCAAGACCGGTGGCTACTCGGTCGAGTTCGGGCGCTCCACGGGCGGGGTGATCAATGCGGTGACGCGCTCGGGCACCAACGAGTTCCAGGGCGGCGTGGAAGTCACCGCCGAACCAAGTGCACTGCGCTCCAGCCCGCGTGACCATTTCCATCGCGACGGCACGCCGCACTCCTATGCCAGCCGCGACAACAACTCATTCCTAAAGACCAACGTCTGGGGCTCCGGCCCGATCATCAAGGACAAGCTGTTCCTGTTCGCGATGTATGAAGACCGAAACGACACCGGCCACAACACATCCTCCGATGCGCTGACCTGGTTCAAGAACAAGAGCGACAACGGCTTCTGGGGCGCCAAGCTGGACTGGAACATCAACGACAACCACAGCCTGGCGCTGCTGGCGTTTTCCGATGAGGGCGAGATCACCAACGGCTCGTACAACTACGATTGGGATGATGATCAGATCGGTGCGTGGGGCGGCGATTCGGTCACCGAGACCGGTGGCAAGAACTGGTCGGCGACCTATACCGGCCACTTCGGCGAGACCTTCACCGCGCGCGCCATGGTGGGTGAGAACAACCAGCGCGCCTTCACCCGTTCCTCGCTGGATGAGGCCTGCAGCCCGGTGTTCACCGATGCCAGCTACGCCTCGCGGCTGGGCAAGCTCAACGGCCTGCGCGCCGGCTGCCATCCCACTGGGGCCGCGGTGGCCGAGCGCGATGATACGCGCGAGGTCGCACGCCTGGACTTCGAATGGCAGCTGGGCACGCACCTGCTGCGCTTCGGTGTTGACCGCGAGCTGATGACCACCGAACAGTCCACGCGTTACCCGGGCCCGACCCAGCTCAGCTATACCGCCTACGTCGCCCGGCCGGGCGATGAAGTGTGGGATGGCGCCAACGCCTATGTGCCGGCCGGCGTGACCGAGATGCTGCGCGCACGCAACCGCGTGTCCGGTGGCACCTTCGAGACGGAAGCCAACGCGTTCTACCTGGAAGACATCTGGAACATCACTCCGAACCTGATGCTGAACCTCGGTGTGCGCTGGGACCGCTTCGAGAACCGCACCGCCGATGGCGATGCCTTCATCAAGATGGACGACCTGATCGCGCCGCGCTTCGGGTTCTCTTGGGACATGAAGGGTGACGGCAGCACCAAGCTGTTCGGCAACGCCGGCCGCTACTACCTGCCGGTGACCAACAACATCAACGTCAACTTCGCCGGCGGCCTCACCGACGAGTATTCCTACTACGTGCTCAACGGCTGGCAGCAGCAGGCCAACCCGGTCACCGGCGCACCGTACATGGCCCCGGTGATCGGCCAGCAGATCGGCCCGGTCGATACCCGCATGAACACCGGCGCGGCAGACCTGCGCCAGAGCGTGGACAAGGATCTGAAGGCGGTCTATCAGGATGAATACATCCTCGGCTTCCAGACCATGATCAACCAGGCCTGGTCGTGGGGCGTCAACGCGACCTACCGCAAGATGGACCGCGCCCTGGATGACATGCGCATCAACCACACCCCGTGCGGCCCGACCGGCACCACCCTGTGGCCGATCGCCAACCCCGGCGAGAGCCTGACGATCTGGGGCGACTCCAGCATCGGCTGCGCCACCGAGGGCTGGATCACCATCGACACCTCGAAGGATGGCTACCGCAAGGGCGGCAGCTTGGAGGTGGTCGGCTACTCCAAGCCCAAGCGCACCTACAAGGCACTGGAGTTCCAGGTCGACCGTGCATGGGATGAGAAGTGGCTGTTCAACGCGTCCTACCTGTGGTCGCGCAGCGATGGCAACTTCGAAGGTCCGGTCAACTCGGACACCAACTATGGCGACACCGGCATGGTCCAGCACTGGGATCACCCGTCCAACAACCAGCGCTATGGCCCGTTGTTCAACGACTTCCGCCATCAGTTCAAGTTCCGCGCCGCGTATGCGTTGAACGAGCAGTGGTCGTTCGGCACGACGCTGCAGGTGTTGTCCGGTGGTCCGATCACCGCCTTCGGTGTGATGTGGCCCAACGACACCGTGGCCGGTGGCAGCACCTCCAGCGAAGGCAGCGGCGGTGGCACCGGCTGGCTGTGCGTGGCCAACTGCTCGGGTCCGTACAACCAGCGCCAGTTCGAGTACAGCCCGCGCGGTGCGTTCGGTCGCCTGCCGTGGACCTGGACCATGGGCGCCAATGTCACCTGGCGTCTGCCGGTGGAGGGCATCGACCTGAGCGCGCGCCTGTCGGTCTACAACCTGTTCAACAACCAGACCGTCATCAACGTGCATCAGCGTTATGAAGCCCAGCCGGGCCAGGTGCGTGAGAACACCTTCAACACCGGCACCCGCTGGCAGGCCCCGCGGTACACGCAGCTGATGGTGACCTGGAACTTCTGATCCGGCCCACACGTGGCAGGTGCCGACAGTGCGTCGGCACCTGCCTTCCACGGGCGGCTTCGGTTGCACGCCCTGAGGTCATGACGAGGGACTCCATGCCATCTGCATCTTCAACATCCAGGTGCAGTCGCCTGCTGCTGGCGCTGTCATGCAGTCTGGCGGCGTTGCCCGTCGCAACAGCCGCCAATGCCGATCCCGCCGACACCCTCAATCGCCTGCTCGATCAGACGGTCGCCCACGAACACCTGCCGGGCATCGCCATGGCCGTCGTCGACGATGGCAACCCCGTCTTCATCGGCACCCGCGGCGAGCGCCGCGCTGGGAAGGGTGAGGCCATCAACCCGGACACCCTCTTCAAGATCGCCTCCAACAGCAAGGCGATGACCGCCGCACTGCTGGCGCGCCTGGTCGACCGCGGTGCACTGCGCTGGGACGACCCGGTCATCAAGCACCTGCCGCAGTTCCGCATGCATGACCCGTGGGTGACGCAGCAGATGCAGGTCCGCGATCTGCTGATTCACAACAGCGGCCTGGGCTTGGGGGCGGGCGATCTGATGCTGTGGCCTGAGCCGAACCGCTTCACCCGCCAGGACATCATCGCCGGGTTGGCCCATCTCAAACCGGTCACCAGCTTCCGCAGCGGCTATGCCTACGACAACCTGATGTATGTGGTCGCCGGTGAAGTCGCCGCGGCGGCAGGGGGCAAGCCGTACGATCAACTGCTGCGCGAGGAGGTGTTCGTGCCACTGGGCATGGACCGCTGCCAGGTCGGCGCGTGGTCGGTCGCAGCGGTCGGCAACGTCGCCCAGCCGCACACGCGGCAAGACGGCCGCAACGTGGTGCGCGGTGCCGATGGTGACACCAGCGCCGATCTGACCTCAATGGCCGCCGGCGGCATCCGCTGCAGCCTGCGCGACATGACCCGCTGGATGCAGGTGCTGCTCGATCCGGCGCTCGTGCCCGGCTGGCTGAGTACCGCGCAGCGGCGCGCGCTCTGGACCGCGCACATGCCGCTGCCGCTGGGCGAACGCCAACGCCGCTGGGATAACGCGCATGTGTCTGCCTACGGCTATGGCTGGCGACTGTCGGACATGGATGGGCAGTGGAAGGTGGCCCACACCGGCACGCTGTCGGGCATGTATTCCTCGCTGGCGCTGCTGCCGGACCGCAAGATCGGCGTGGTGATCCTGATCAACAGCGACGCCGAAGACGCCCGCACCGCACTGATGCAGGCAGCATTGAAGCATTACACCGCACCGGCGGACGGTGCCGACGTGGATCACTATCTGACCCTGCTGCAACGCGAGCGCGCCGCGCGCCGCGATGCGGGACAGGTACGGCCGGATACCCGCGCGCGCCAACCGGCGTCGCTACGTGTGACCGCCACCGCGCACGGCCGTTATCGCGATCCGTGGTTGGGCGAGGCGCTGCTCTGCCCGGAGCAGGGTGCGCTGCGTTTCAGTGTCGACAAATCCCCCCTGCTGCGGGGTCAGGTCATGCAGCTCGGCGCGCGCTGGCTGGTGCAGTGGGATACGCTCGGGGCCGATGCCGAGCCCTGGTTGCAGTTGCAGCCAGGCGCGACGCCAGTGCTGACCTTGGCCCCGATCGATCCGGAGATCGACTTCAGTTATGACTACCAGGACCTGCACTTCACCCGCATCGGCGATTGCCCGTAGCGCACTGCTGCTGGCGCTGCTGGTCGGCAGTGCCCACGCCGCGGCGCCGGCGGTCACGGTCTCGCCCGCACGCGACGTCGCCGAGGCCGGGCTGGTCGACATCCGCACACTGGCCCCGGCGATCGAACAGGACATCCGCTACGCCGGCCCGGACAACTTCACCGGCCAGCGCGTGCCCGGCTATGACGCACCCAAGTGCTATCTGCTTGCCCCGGCCGCCACCGCGCTGGCGCAGGTGGAGACCGACCTGCGTGCCGAGGGGTTCGCACTGCGGATCTACGATTGCTACCGCCCGGCTCACGCGGTGACAGCTTTCGTTGCCTGGGCACAGGATCCCAAGGAGCAGTCGCGCAAGGCCCTGCAGTACCCGGACATCGACAAGCCGGCCCTGCTCGGTGACTACATCGCCGAGACCTCCGGCCACAGCCGAGCTGCGACGGTCGATCTGACCCTGCTCGATTGCCGCGACGGCCCCTGCGCGCCCGTGGACATGGGCACCGACTTCGATTTCTTCGGCCCGCGCGCGCATACCGATGCGCCGGCGATCAGCGCGGCCCAGCGCAGCCACCGCCAGCACCTGCGCCAAGCGATGGCACGGCATGGCTTTGCCAACTACCCGATGGAGTGGTGGCATTTCACCCTGCAGCCCGAGCCGGCGCCGACCACCGCCTACGATGTGCCGGTCCGCTGAGGCGCACCGCTACACTGTGCGCTGACCGCCGGATCGGACCACGATGAACCTGCCGCTGCACTTTGGATTGCTGGGAACACTGGAGGCAGGACTGATCGCGCTGTTGGTCGGGCTGCTGGTGTATGCGCTGTGGCATCGCCTGTGTCGCTGGGCAGGCTGGACCGACGGGCACGCGATCGGCTGGGCCTGCGTGATCGCGGTGGTGGCCTCGGCCGGCATCGATGCGTGGAATCTCTTCTATATGGGCATGATGCGGCTCGAGTCGCCGCTGTATGCGCGGTTGTTCCTGGCCGGTATCCACGATCCGAACGAGCTGGGCTCGCGCGTGGTGCTCGAGGTGGCCGGTGCGATCGGTGGTGTTGCACTGGGGTGGCTTTTGTTCAGTTCACGCTCAGGCGAAAAAAACAGCAACACCGCGTGAGATTGCGTTTGCATCCGGTTAAATCCGGGGCCAATGAATGGGCGCATTACCAACCGCTCACCTGCGGCTAACCACCGCGGTAATGCACGCTTTCGTGGGGGTGGTTAAGACGGCGTGCGCAGGGCGGTTGAGGCCCAATATCGATTCACAAACGGGGTGGCAGTGTGGGGCCGTGCGGAAACAACAGGCCGCGCAATACCTACCAAGGAGACCACCCCAATGACTATTCGCAACCGCAAGCCCCTGATCGCCCTGATCGTCGCCGCAGGCAGTGTGCTGGCCATTCCGGCGATGGCCCAGTCGGCACAGCAGAGTGCCGCGCAGGCGCAGAATCAGGCCGCCCAGGCACAGCAGGCGGCAGCGCAGGCTGGTGATGCAGCAGATACGGCTGCCAACGCGGCGGCGCAGGCCTCCGCGCAGGCCAGTGGTGGCGGTGGCCAGACGTGGGCCAGCGTTGATACCGACGGCAACGGCACCATCAGCAAGGCCGAGGCGCAGGTGAACGCGGGCCTTGCCCAGGTGTTCGACCAGGCCGACACCAACAAGGACGGCGAGCTCTCGCCGGATGAGTACAAGGCGTATGTGGCCGCCCAGCAGGGCAAGCCGGCCGGCAATGGCGCCCAGCAGAGCAAGTAAGGACCGGGGACACCGGTAGCGCAGTGAGGGGGAAAGGGCGGCTTCGGCCGCCCTTTCTTTGCGCGCCGCCGGGGTGGGTCCGCTGGCCTGCTGTTGGTATCCTTGGCCGATGATGACTTCCCTGCCCACGCCGCAAGGCGCTATCGGCCTGGTTGGTTTTGACGGTGATGACACGCTGTGGAAGAGCGAGGATTTCTACCGCAAGGCCGAGCAGGATTACCTGGACATCCTGTCGCGCTACATCGACGTGCATGACACGCAGACCGCGCGCCACCTGCTGGAAGTGCAGCAGCGCAATCTTGGCGTGTTCGGCTACGGTGTGAAGGGCATGACCCTGTCGATGGTGGAAGCCGCCATCGAGATCACCAACCAGACCATCAGCGCCCGCGATCTGCAGCAGATGCTCGATATCGGCCACGACACCCTGCGCCACCCGGTCGAGCTGATCGACGGCGTGCGTGAGTCGGTCACCGAGATCGCCCGCGACTACCCGGTCGTGCTGATCACCAAGGGCGACCTGTTCCATCAGGAGGCCAAGATCAAGGTGGCCAACCTGCGCGACCTGTTCCCGCGGATCGAAATCGTCTCCGAGAAAGACCCGGAAACCTACGCCCGCGTGCTGGAGGAGTTCGATCTGCCGATCAAGCGGTTCGTGATGGTCGGCAATTCGCTGCGCTCGGACATCGAACCGGTGATCACCCTGGGCGGCTGGGGTATCCACACCCCGTACGCGGTGACCTGGGCGCACGAGACCCAGCACGGCGTGGCCGATGACGAGCCGCGCATGGTCGATGCCCCGACCGCCTTTGATTGGCCGCAGGCGCTGCGGACCATCGAAGCCAAGGCCGCACAGGCCGGATGATGCGCGCAGGCCTGCTCGCGCTGCTGCTGATGCTGCCCTGGGCAGCCGTGGCCGAGCAGACCCCGGAGAAGTCCGCCGCCTACGTGGTGGACACCGGCGATGCCTGGGTGGACACCCAGCTGCAGGACATCAACCACTACGCCGAGCGCTATCCGGACAGCTTTCTGGATGAAGTCTCGCGCTATGCCGGCGTCTCGCGCGGCTACATCGCCGCGCTGATGCACACCCACGGCTGGCAGGCCGGCGACATCTACTTCGCCTGTTTCTGGGCGCACGTGATCGAACGTTCCTGCCGCGAGAGCGTGCAGGTGTGGTCGCGCGCGGTGCCGGAAGAGGGCGAGGCCAAGCGCTGGGAGGCGGTGGTGGGCGAGCTGCCGGTCACGCCGACCAACCTGCACTGGCGCGCCCTGCGCCACGCCATCGTCGCCAGCCATGACCACTGGGACCGCCCGGTGACGCTCGACGCGACGCTGCAGCGCCAGCTCGGCAACCGCGAGCAGCGCCAGCGTGCGGCGAGCAGTCCCACGCCACCCGCGCGCTGAGGGACTTCTTTGTTGCTGTGCAGATCGCGGTAACCTCCGCCCTCGGCGACAATGCAGCGCTTGCTGCACCTTCCCCCGTGATCCGTTGCCGAGTACGTCATGAGCACCGACCGTTTCGTTTCACCCGACGATATCCGCAGCCTGTTCGCCCAGGCGATGTCCACCATGTACCGCACCGAGGTGCCGCTGTACGGCACGCTGGTCGACCTGGTGGCCGAGATCAACGACGCCGTGCTGACCGCCACTCCAGCGCTGGCCGAGCAGTTGGATCGCACCGATGAACGCGCCCGTCTGGATCAGGAGCGCCATGGCGCGATCCGGGTCGGCACGGCGGAAGAACTGGCCACGCTGGGCCGCTTGTTCGCGCTCATGGGCATGTACCCGATCGGCTATTACGACCTCTCGGTGGCCGGTGTGCCGGTGCATTCCACCGCCTTCCGCCCGCGTACGGCGCAGGCGCTGTCGCGCAATCCGTTCCGGGTGTTCACCTCGCTGCTGCGGCTGGAACTGATCGAGAACGCCGCGCTGCGTGAGCAGTCCGCCGCCATTCTTGCCGAGCGACGGATCTTCACCGACACCGCGCTGGCCCTGATCGCACAGGCCGAACGCGACGGCGGCCTCGACGAAGCCGACGCGCGCCGCTTCGTCATCGAAGCGCTGGAAACCTTCCGCTGGCACGGCGATGCCACGGTCTCGCTGGCCACCTACCACGCGCTGCATGATGCGCACCGGCTGATTGCCGATGTGGTCAGCTTCCGCGGCCCGCACATCAATCACCTGACCCCGCGCACGCTGGACATCGACGCTGCGCAGGACGCCATGCTCGCCCGCGGCATCGACGCCAAGGCCGTGATCGAAGGCCCGCCACCACGCCGCTGCCCGATCCTGCTGCGCCAGACCAGCTTCAAGGCGCTGGAAGAGACCGTGCACTTCCCCTCCGGGGACGCTGGCGATGCCGGCACACACACCGCGCGCTTTGGCGAGATCGAACAGCGTGGCCTCGCCCTGACGCCCAAGGGCCGCGCGCTGTATGACCAGCTGCTGGCGCAGGCGCGCGACAGTGGTGGTGCCGGCAGCACCGGCCAGGACTATCCGACGCGTCTGGCCGAGGCCTTCACTGCTTTCCCGGATGACCACGACACCCTGCGTCGCGAGGGCCTTGGCTATTACCGCTATGCACTGACCGATGCCGGTCGCGCGAACCCGGCCGCGGTCGGCGACCTGCCCGCCGAAGCGCTGATCGCCGCCGGCCTGGCCAGCGCCGACCCGATCGTCTACGAGGATTTCCTGCCGGTCAGCGCCGCGGGCATCTTCCAGTCCAACCTCGGCGGCGACGAACAGCGCGCCTACGCCGCACATGCCAACCGCGATGCCTTCGAGCAGGCGTTGGGCATCAAGGTGGAGGACGAGTTCGCGATCTACGCGCGGTTGCAGGCCGAGTCGCTGGCGAGCCTGCGTAACGCCTGACGGAAGGTGCCGGCCAGCGGCCGACACTACCCTCGGACGATTACGCCTTCATCGTCCCGGTATCCAGCCAGCGCTGGTGCCACGACAGCGCTTCGGGCAGCAGATGCGGGGTGTGCTTGCCATAGCTCTCGCGGCTGGCGCGGTCGAAGTAGTCGTTCAACTGGTCGCGGAAATCCGGATGCGCGCAGTTGTCGATCACCACCCGCGCCCGCTTACGGGGGGTCAGGCCGCGCAGATCGGCCAGGCCCTGTTCGGTGACGATCACCGATACATCGTGTTCGGTGTGATCCACGTGGCTGACCATCGGCACGATCGCTGAGATGCTGCCGTTCTTCGCCGTTGAAGGACTCAGGAACGCGGACAGGAAACCGTTGCGCGCGAAGTCGCCCGAGCCGCCGATGCCGTTCATGATCCGGCTGCCCATCACGTGGGTCGAGTTGACGTTGCCGTACAGGTCAGCCTCGATCATCCCGTTCATGCCGATGCAGCCCAGGCGGCGCACCAGCTCCGGATGGTTCGAGATTTCCTGCGTGCGCATGATGATGCGCTCGCGGTAGAAATCGATGTGTTCCTTGAAGGTCTCATTCGCCTGCGGGCTCAGCGCGAAGCCGGTGCACGAGGCGTAGCTCAGCACGCCATCGCGCAGCAGATCGAGCATGCCGTCCTGGATCACCTCGGTGAACGCGCTCAGATCGCGGAAGCCGCTCTTGGCCAGCCCGGCCAGCACCGCGTTGGGGATGTTGCCCACGCCGCTCTGCAGCGGCAGCAGGTTGGCCGGCAGGCGGCCTTTGGCCACCTCGTGCTTGAGGAACTCGATCAGGTACTGCGCGATCTGCTCGCTGGTGGTGTCGATCGGGCTGAAGGGGCTGTTGCGGTCCGGGCCGTTGGTGCGTACCACCGCCACGATCTTGTCCGGGTCGCAACGCAGCGCGGTCTCGCCGATGCGGTCGTTGGCGTGCACCAGCGGAATCGGCTTGCGGTGCGGCGGCAGCGCGGTGCCGTAGTAGATGTCGTGCATGCCGTCCACGCCGGCCGGCTGCCATTCGTTGACCTCGACGATCACCTTCTTGGCCAGGTCCAGCCAGGTCTTGTTGTTGCCGACCGAGGTGGAGGGCACCAGCGAGCCGTCCTCGCGGATCGCCGAAACCTCGATCACCGCCGTGTCGATATCGCCGTAGAAGCCGAACCACACGTGCTGGGCGACATGGCTGAGGTGGATGTCGATGTAATCCAGCTTGCCCTCGTTGATGCGGTTGCGCGCATCCGGGTCACTCTGGAAGGGCATGCGCATCGCGATGCCATCGGCCTTGGCCAGCGCGCCATCCAGCTCCGGCGCGGTCGAGGCGCCCGTCATCAGGCTGATCTGGAAGGGCAGGCCTTGGGCGTGCACCGCCTCGATTCGCTGCGCCAGCGCGACCGGCACCGCCTTGGGATAACCTGAACCGGTAAAGCCGCTCATGGCGACGGTTTCACCCGGTTGGATCAGGGCGGCGGCAGCTTCGGCGGAGACAACGCGGTCACGCAGACGCGCGTTTGCAATGCGATCGACAGACATGACGACAACGTTTCTGGGGGGATCCCCATTATCGGCGATCCACGCAGGCGCAGGGGTTCTACCTTGGTGGGATGGCGTTTTCACACCACTGCCTCCCTGTTCAGGTATTCGGCCTTCTTCTGTACCCGCAAGTATTGTTTTGCAGTGCAGCGTGCAAGTTCGTCGCCGACCCTAGAAGATCGACCTGCATCCCGACGTGGGGGAGGGAGCAGAGCCCGCTGGCAGTTCGCTGCAAGCGGGCTTTTTTATGTCTCGCCTCCGGTGAACACGCGGCGTGCGCTGCGGGGCGACCCGCGCCGGGCATAATCCCCCCATGCCGATTTCCGACCTTGCCGCGCCCGCGCGCGTCCCCGACGCCCTTGTTCCCCTGGTTGATCGCGCCTTGGCGCGCCTGGCCCTGTCGCTGGGCGATGGCGGTCATTGGCCGCCCCCGGCGCCGGTCCTCGACACCCTGCGCGCGCTGGCCGTCACCAGCGACTTCGCCATCGACACCCTGTGCCGCCAGCCGGCGCTGTTGTCGCATCTCACCCAGGACGGCTGCCCCCCGCTGCCCCTGCCGGAACTGGATCCGCTGCAGCCCAGCGAATGGCAGCAGCGCCTGCGCCGCTACCGCACCGCCGCCTCCACCCGCCTGATCTGGCGCGACCTGACCGGGCAGGATGACGTGCCGGCCACGCTTGCCGGTGCCACCCGCTTGGCGGAGGAGTGCCTGCAGTTGGCTCTCTCCGCGCTGGAGCAGGAATTTACCGGCCGCCATGGCGTGGTCCGCGCCGCCGACGGCAGCGCGCAGCAGCTGGTCGTGTTCGGGCTGGGCAAATTGGGCGGTGGTGAACTCAATTTCAGTTCGGACGTGGATCTGGTCTACGCCTACCCCCAAGGCGGCGAATCCGATGGCGCGCGCCCGCTCGCTGCTGAGGAATACTTCGCACGCCTTGGCCAGCGCCTCGCGCGGTTGCTCGATGACACCACCGTGGATGGCTTCAGCCACCGCGTCGATCTGCGCCTGCGTCCCTTCGGCAATGCCGGCCGCGTGGCACTGTCGTTCGCCGGCATGGACCAGTACTTCCAGCGCGAAGGCCGCGACTGGGAGCGCTATGCCTGGCTCAAGGCGCGCGCCGTCGCCGGTGATATCGCGGCGGGCGAAGCGTGGCTGCAGACCCTGCGCCCGTTCGTCTACCGCCGCTATCTGGATTTCACCGCGCTCGATGGGCTGCGCGAGATGAAGGCCGCGATCACCGCCGAAGTGTCGCGCCGCGAGATGCACGATGACATCAAGCGCGGCCCCGGCGGCATCCGCGAAATCGAATTCCTCGCGCAGGCCCTGCAGCTGATCCGCGGCGGCCGCGAAGCCCCACTGCGCGAGCGTCGTCTGCTGCACGCGCTGCCGGCGCTGGTCGCCTCCGGCCAGATGGCCGAGCAGGACGGCGCCGACCTGCTGCATGCCTACGGGTTCCTGCGTCGCTTGGAAAACCGCCTGCAGATGCTGCGCGACGCACAGACGCATGCGTTGCCCACCGACACCACTGACCGCCTGCGCATCGCCAGCGGACTCGGTTACGAGGATTGGGACGCGCTGGTTGCCGCGCTGGATGTGCAGCGCGAGCGCGTCAGCACCGAGTTCGCCGCGCTGCTCGCGCCGCGCCGTGGCCAGGCCGCGCCGGATGCGCTGGCCAGCTACTGGCGTGGGCTGCCCGACAACGGCAGTGCCGAGGTGCTGGCCGAAGCCGGCTTCTTCGATGCCGGCAGCGCCGATCAATCGCTGCGTGATTTCGCGCAGAGCTCCGGCGTGAAGTCGCTGTCCGATGCCGCGCGTGCGCGCCTGGACCGCGTGCTGCCGGCGCTGCTGCACGCCGCCACCCGCTCACCGCAGCCGGATGCCGCGCTCAAGCGCGTCCTCGGTCTGCTGCAGGCGATCCTGCGCCGGACCAGCTATCTGGCCCTGCTCGATGAACAACCCAGCGCATTGGCGCGCCTGGTCGACGTGCTTGCACGCAGCGCGCTGCTGGCCGAGCGCCTGGCGGCGTATCCGCTGCTGCTCGACGAGCTGCTCGATGTGCGCGTCTCCGGCCCAATGCCGGATGCGGCGGGCATGCAGGCCGAGTGCGCTGTCGCGCTGACGATCGATGATCCCGAGGCCGCGCTGCGACTGCTCAACGAGACCCGTCTGGCATTGAGCTTCCGCATGGCGATGGCCACGCTGGATGGCCGTCAGCGCGCGGTCGATACCACCCGTCAACTGGCCGAGCTTGCGCAGGCGGTGGTGGTCACGGTGCTCGCGCTGGTGCAGGCCGACATGCAGCGCCAGCACGGCGGCATTCCCGGCGGGCGTTTCGCGATCATCGGCTACGGCAGCCTGGGCGGACTGGAGCTGGGCTTCGGCTCGGACCTGGATCTGGTCTTCCTGCACGATCACCCGGCCGATCAGGACAGCAGCGACGGCCCACGCCCGCTGGATCCCGGCCGTTGGTACGCGCGCCTGGCGCAGAAGGTGATGGCGATGCTCGGCGCGGTCACCGCCGCCGGCCGCCTGTACGACATCGACGTGCGGCTGCGCCCCGATGGCGGCAAAGGCGCGCTGGTGTCCTCACTGGCCAGCTACACCGAATACCAGCGCGAACGCGCCTGGACCTGGGAGCATCAGGCACTGGTGCGTGCCCGCGCCATTGCCGGCGATGACTCGCTGTTGGCCGACTTCGAACGTGTGCGCGCGCAGACGCTGGCGCGCCCGCGCGACAACGCGGTGCTCTACACCGACGTGCTCAAGATGCGGGCGCGCATGCGTGCCGAACTGGACCGCAGCGATGCCGCACGGCTTGATCTCAAGCAGGGCGCCGGTGGCATTGTCGATCTCGAATTCCTGCTGCAGACCGGCGTGCTCGACAGCGCCGTTACGCACCCGCAGGTGGTGCTGCCGCGCGATACCCCCAGCCTGATCGATGCACTGGCCGACATCGCCTGGCTGCCCGGCGGCACCCGCGATGGCCTGCACGAGGCGCATGCGGCGCTGCTGGATGTGGGCCTGGCCTGCACGCTGGACCGCCGCCCGCGCCTGGCGCCACCGACACCGGCATTGGAAGCGGCACGCGCGATGATCACCGCGGCAAGCGATGCGGCGGGGTTGCCGTTCCAGGTGCGGATCGACGTTGTGAGCTGACGGCGGTTTGTCCGGGCATGGCCTCGCGGTGCTCTGGCACCGGTAGTGGACGATCGGCGCCCAGTGTCACACCGGGCGCGGTGCCATCTTCCACAGCAACGCGCGGAACGGCGCCAGCAGGAACACGCCGATCATCAACTTCACCGCCAGATCGCCCAGCGCCCAGCTCACCCACGGCAGGCTGGAACCGGCGAAGGCGATGCTCCAGAAAATCGTCGTATCCAGCGTTGCGCTGCAGGTGGTCGCCACCATCGGCGCGCGCCACCAGTGCCCACGGCGCAGCCGGTCGAACACGGTGATGTCCAGCAGCTGCGCGGCGATGAAGGCCAGGCACGAGGCCACTGCGATCCGCGGCGTGGCGATCCAGATCGACAGCAGTACCGCCAGCGCAAAGCCCGCCCAGGCCACCTTGCGCGCGGCCTGCGGCCCGAAGCGGCGATTGATCAGGTTGCTCACCAGGAACGCCACTGGATAGCTGAAAGCGCCCCAGGTCAGCCAATCGTTGATCGGGTACTGCACCAGCACGTTCGAGCCCAGCACCACCGCGCCCATGGCCAGCACCGCCAGCAGCAGCGAGCGCGGGGTCAACGGGGCAAAGGCAATGGCAGGACGCGCGGACATGGCGAGCCGGGGACGTTGGGGGAAGCGGCGGATTATCCGGGCTTGGCCACCCCAGGGCCAGCCCGGGCCGGTTTGCCTACCAGCGTTCGCTCAGGTTGCTGGCGGCAGCGTCGGTGGTCGGCAGGAAGGCCAAGGCCGCGCCGTCGACCGCAGTCACGGTCCAGCCGGCACCGGCCGGCGTCGGCTCGAAGGCCAGCACATCGCCGACTGCCACCGCGGGCGCGGACGTGTCGCTGCGGGCCGGCCACTGCAGTAGTGCCAGGTCGTCTGGTGCGTCGGGGTTTTTCAGCGCCACCTGGAAGCCGCCATCGGCCTGGGGCTCGATCCGCTCCACGGTCAGCGGCGGCAGCGGGCCGGCCTTTTCCGCGCGGGCGACGCGCGCCCGGCTGCGTTGGACCGATCCGTCGTGCAGCTTGCCGATCCCGGCCGAGGTCAGCCAGATCGGCGCGGTGACGACAACCAGACTCACCACCGAAGTCACGGCCACGCTACTGGCGACCGGGTGGCGGTAGACGGAATACTGCGCCTGGGCCGGCAGGCTGGCGGCGAACAGTGCCACGACCAGTGCCGGTGCGATGACGCGCGGTGAGAGCTGTTTCATCTGATCACTCCGTTCACAGAAAGGGGAGAAGGCTACGGGCGCTTACCAGCGCTCGCTGGAGTGCCCGGCGGCCGCGTCCGGCGTCGGCAGGAAGGCCAACGCCGCACCGTCAGCGGCCGTGACGGTCCAACCCGCACCGACGTCGGTCGGCTCGAAATGCAGCACGTCGCCCACCTTGAGCGTCGCGGCCGGATTGTCCGCGCGTGCCGGCCAGTCGATCAGCGCGGTCGCATCGGGGGCGTCAGGCCGCTGCAGCGCAACGTGGAAACCCCCGTCGGGCTGGCGATCGATCTGCTGCACGGCCATCGGTGGCAGCGGTTCGGCCTTGCCGGTATCAGGCTTGGTGCGCTTGGAACCTTCGCGGACGCTCTGCGACCCCTTGGCCACCAGCAACACTGGTGAGGCTGCAATGAACGAGACGGTGTAGACGCTGATCACCGCGCTCACGCCCGAGGCCTGATTGCCGTTGAGATTGCCGGCCGATGCAGGGAGCCCGGTAAGCGCAGACACAGCGAGCAGGCCCGCACAGAGAAGGGATTTCGTCATGACGCAGGTCCTGGAGAGGGAAGGGGATGATGCGCTCATGGTTTCGGCGCCGCGGCGCCGTCCACCGGCACGTGGGCCACGGTGAGCTCCTGCTGCAGCGCGTGACGCTGTGCAAGGAAATCAAACACGGACTCGACGGTCACCACCGAGTAATTGCCCGAGATACGTTCGCTGGCTGGATGATCGGTCACCGCAGCATTTGGCACGAAGAAGCGCGCGCCCAGCCGCTTGGCCACACCGATATGCAACGTGCTGGGGCGATAGTCGCGCGCCTTCAGCCAGGCCTGCGCCTGTGCCCGCTTGATCAGCAATGTCCCGTCGTCCTCATGCGCCAGTGCAGCGGCCAGCACCTCAAGCACCCACTGATTGGAATTCTGGTACTCGTCGCGGAACGGGTAGGCAACCACGCTGTAGCGTGGCTCATGCAGTGCACGCGCCTGGATGGCAGGCGGGGTGAGCATCGCGATCAATGCCTTGCGAACCGTCGGCGTCGGCACCCCGATGCGCAGATCGGTATGGCTCCCACTTTCGCCGATGAAGGTACTCAGTCCTTCCCGGAACAGCTCGGACTGCGGTGATTTGCAGTGGTTGAGCAGGTGCACCGCGCGCCAGTTTCCATCGGCCTCACGCAACAGGAAGGCCAGGTGGCTATGGCGCAGACCGTACTTGCTGAGGTCCTGGCCACCGCGGGCGATGATCACCACGTCCACGCCGTCCAGCGCGTCGAGTGTTTCCCCGGCGGTCAATGCCACATCGAACATCGCCGCCAACGATTGCGGGGTGGGATGACGCTCCTCGCACTGCGGTTCGGCCTGCGCGGTCAGCGCAGCGCCAAGCAGGGCGCCACACAGCAAAAGCGGGCGCAGGCGTTTGATCTGGGCAGCGAAAGGTACATCCATGTCACACAGTCTCCGGCGGCACCGGCCGCGGCCGCATCATAGCGCTGTGTGACAGCGTCAGGCCTGAATCCCCAACCGCGCCCGTACTTCATCGGCAACGCGCGTTGTCTCGCGCAGCGGCTCGATGCGGCCCTGCGTCTGCCAATCCAGCCAACGCGGCTGCAACCGGCCCCGTTCGCGCAGCGCGTGCTGGAAGTGCGCCAGCCGCCCCTGCGCCTGGTCGGCCAGGGCCACGGCGACCGGCATGCGCGTGGCACACGCTTCAGAGAGCAGGTTCACCGAATCCGGCGAGACCACCACACGGTTGGCCCACCCCAGCAGCCCGGCATAGGGATTCACGCCGTCGCCGCCATCGCCCCAGATCACATTCGGCACATCGGCGAACGCACTGCGCAACGCTCCGACCAAGGCTGGTGGCGTGCGTCGCGAGGTGGTGGCCAACAGGCTGCCTCCCTCTGCGCGTAGTTGTGAGGCGAGCTGCTGGAACACCTGCACCATGTCCGGTTCGTGCCACGGTGCGTGCGGGGTCGGCCCACCGACCAACAGCGCGGTGCGCGGGCCGGGCAGAGCGCTGAACGCTGCAAAGGCGGCACGTCCGCAGGCCAGCCAGTCATCGTTGACCGGATTGAGACTGCCGAGCAGGGTGAGCACGTTGCTGCCGCGCAGCCGGTCATGCTCAGGCACCACCAGAAGGTCCCAGTGGCGCGGGTTGAGGCGAGGGTCGAGGATCTGGACCACCTTGGTGCCACGGCGGCGCAGTTCGCGCAGCGCACCGGCCGCCTGACGGCCACAGCCAATGGCCAGCTCGGGTACCTCGGCGGCAAGCGTGGCGAAGGCCTCGCCGTAGCCGTTGGCCGTACCCGGTAACCACCGCGGTGCCAGCCAACGCCAGGGCGCGCGCGGGGTAAGCACCAGCGGGCGATGCGCCCCCAGCTTCACTGCCGTGGCCAGGGCCACCGCCTGCCGCACATTGCCGGCACGGCCGTCAGTGATCGTCCAGGGTGGACTCCATCGTTTCACGTATGGCATTAATTCGTTTCAGTCAGGCTGGGTGTTGCAACTGTCGCGACACTCTACACTGCCAGCCTTCGCCGTTCGCGCGGTCGCCCTGCCACGGTAGCCGATGCGCGAACGATTCCCCTTATTTCCGGAGGCTTCATGTCCCACGTCCTTGACGATGCTGCGCTTGATCAGTTGTTCCGTACCGCCCGCACCCAGAACGCCTTCCTTGATAAGCCGGTGGAAGACAGCCAGCTGCAGGCGCTGTACGAGCTGCTGAAGTGGGGGCCGACCGCCGCCAACGGCAGCCCGGCGCGCTTCGTGTTCGTGAAATCCCCGGAAGCCAAGGCCAAGCTCGCCCCGGCCCTGTCCGAAGGCAACCACGACAAGACCCTGGCCGCCCCCGTCACGGTGATCGTCGCCTTCGACGAAGACTTCCACGAGAAGCTGCCGTTCCTGTTCCCGCACACCGACGCCAAGGCGTGGTTCGACGGCCCGCGTGAAGGCCGTACCGAAGGCGCATTCCGCAATGGCAGCCTGCAGGGCGCCTACCTGATCCTGGCCGCCCGCGCGCTGGGTCTGGATGCCGGCCCGATGTCCGGCTTCGACAACGCCAAGGTCGACGAAGCCTTCTTCAAGGGCACCGCGATCAAGTCGAATTTCCTCGTCAACCTGGGGTACGGTGACGCCTCGGGCCTGTTCCCGCGGCTGCCTCGCCTGTCCTTCGACGAAGCCGCCCGCATCGCATAAGTGTTACCGCCGGATCGTGGCCCGTCCGTGCGGATGGGCTGCGTGAGCTTTGCTTCTTTTCCCTTCGAAACGAGAGAGACCTGACATGACCGTGACCCGCAAACTGCTGCTGCCGCTCGCCCTGACCCTGGCCATCGCCGCCTGCTCCAAGCCGGCCGACGAAGCCGCTGCTCCGGCCGCTGACGCACCGGCCGCCACCGAAACCGCCGCCCCGGCTGCGGACGCTGCGGCTGCCGCCCCGGCCGCCGAGGCGATCCAGATCGCTTCGGGCACCTACAAGCTCGACCCGACCCACACCGACGTGCTGGTCCAGTGGAGCCACTTCGGCTTCTCCCACCCGACCGCCCACTTCGGCAGCGCCGAAGGCACCCTGGTGTATGACGCGGCCGACGTGACCAAGTCCACCGTGGAAGTGAAGCTGCCGCTGACCGGCCTGAACAGCTTCACCGCCAAGTTCGACGAGCACCTGAAGAGCGCCGATTTCTTCGACGCCGCCAAGTTCCCGGCCGCCACCTTCAAGAGCACCAAGGTGGAAGCCAACGGCACCAACAAGCTGACCGTCACCGGCGACCTGACCATCAAGGACATCACCAAGCCGGTGACCCTGGATGTCACCATCAACGGCGGCGGCGAGCACCCGATGGCCAAGGTGCCGGCAGCGGGCTTTGATGCCACCACCACCATCAAGCGCAGCGATTTCGGCGTCGGCGCGTACGCCCCGAACGTCAGCGATGAAGTGAACATCCGCATCACCACCGAGGCCACGGGCGAAAAGCCGGCGGCCTGAGTTTCTCCTCACTCGTCGTGAGAAGGCAGAAAGCCCGCCAATTGGCGGGCTTTCTTTTAGGGCGAGCCGGCCAGCGGCCGGCACCACCGTTTCGGGTCAACCCGCCGCCACTTGCGCGATTACCTTGCCCAGCCACAGCGTGGTGAAATCGGTCGGCGTGCGCCGTGCCGGGGCGGTCAAACCGCTCTCACGCAGGAAGGCATGGGTGGCCTGCGCATAGGCCTGGCGGGCCAGCAACGCGGCCTGCTTTACCGAGGCCTGCTGCTTGCGCAGCTGCACGATCTGCAGGCTCGGCTTACCGGGCATCGCGTACTTCTGGTAACGGCGCAGCTCATCGGCGACCAGGTCGATATCGATGTTCGCCTGCACCAGCGCGGCCTGCGCGCGGGCCAGCGGCACCAGGGCGGTGCGCAGCGGGGCGATGTTCTCGCCCACGGAAGGCGCCAGCGCCGCCAGGGCGGCATCCAGCGCGGGATCGGCGCGCTCGGCACGGTCGATCAGATCGGTCAGTGCCGAAAGAGAGAGGGCTTGCATGAAAGGCACCGGCACAAAACGCGATTGTCGCATTCGCGGCCGGTGCCCGTCGCGGGCTCAGTCGTCGTGATGCTCGCTGCCGTGCGCCTTCCAGTAGCCGGTAGAGCGGATCCAGTCCTTGGGCACGCCCAGGTGACCCTCGATGTACTTGCGCATCATCCGGGCCCGGCGCGATTCGGCCGCGATCCAGTAGAAGGTGTCGCCGTCCGGTTCCTCGAAATCCGTCAGCACGTCTTCCAGCAGGGTGCTGGTGGCGGCGTCGAAGCCGTTGCGCTCCAGCCACGAGATGCGGATGCGGTCGTCCTCCGGCAGCTCCTGCCGATCGCCGGATTCGGGGATCTCGATGTAGACATCGGCATTCGCGCCGTCCGGCAGCGTCTCCAGCCAGCGGCCGATGGCCGGCAGCGCGGTTTCATCGCCGATCAGCACATAGGTGTCGAAGTCATCGGCGGTCATGTGCGAGCCACGCGGGCCGCCCACGGCGATCGCATCGCCCGGCTGCGCGTTGGCGGCCCAGGTCGAGGCCAGGCCGTCGCCGTGCATGACGAAATCCAGCGCCAGCTCGTGGGTCTCCAGGTCCCACCAGCGCGGGGTGTAATCGCGCGAGGGAGAGGGCGTCTGGCCGTCCGGGTAGCGCGGGCCTTCCGGGGTCATCGTCGGGACCACGAACTGGCCTTCGGCGTTGGGGAAGAACAGCTTGACGTGGTCGTCCGGCGAGGGCGAATCGAAGCCTTCCAGCGCCTGCCCACCGACGATCACCCGGCGCATGCACGGGCTGATCTCTTCGGTGCGCAGCACCTGCAGCGGGCGGAACTTCACGGTATGACGGAGCAGTCGGTTTTCATGCAGAGCCATGGGAATACCTGGATCAGTGCCGCAGCGCGGCGTTGAGAAAGAAGGACCTGGCGGGCGGTGGCTGGCTGGGTCTGAAACGAAGAAGGGAGGTCAGCGGCCCTGCGCACGGATCCGCGCGGCGGCCTCGCGCAGCGCCTCGGCCACGGCCGCGGCGTTGTCGTCCTGCCAGCGGCCATGGCACAGGCCCAGCGCGTGCTTGAGCTCGCGCAGCGCGTCGCGCACGGGCGGCGGCAGGTTGGCCTTGGTGATCGTGCGCGCGCTGTCGCGTACCCGGTGCACTGCTGCATCGACCTCCTCGCGCTGCGCCTCCAGCTCGGTCTGGCCCAGCGCGCTGAGCGCGTAGCGCTTGCGCCCACCGTCCTCGACCGCGCCAACCCAGCCGGCGGCCTCGAACTGCGCCAGCACCGGGTAGATCGAGCCGGCGCTGGGCGTGTAGACCCGCACGAACATGTCACTGATCAGCTGGATCAGTTCATAGCCGTGGCGCGGCTGGTCGGCGAGCAGGGACAGCACCAGCAGGCGCAGATCACCGCGGCTGAGGGGCCGGGCGGTCAGCGGGCGGGCGGGGCGGTCGAGGTCGCGCGGAGAGGTCATTTCGATATATCGAATGCAGTGGCGGAACGATATATCGAAAACTCCGTTTCGACCAGCGCTCGCGCACGCATGGCAGGAATTTGTTCAGGTCAATTCCTGCTGTGACGGTGCGTGCTTGTGGTGGAACACTGCACAAGGTTGCCGACTCCCAACGGCACCGATGATCCACGCCGATGGGCGCTCCAACGCCGCCGCTTCGCGCGCGATCCGCGCCAATCGCCTGCGCCGCAGCGGCTGCGCTGTCCATCGGTGTCCTGCTGACGCGCCGGTGTCATCGCCGCCGGGCAGGCTGAAATGCAGCGTGGAACCTGCCGGCGCGGCCCTCGCGCTGTCGCCTGCTGTCCTTCCGGACACGCCCGGATGGTTCCATACGCAACCGTAGCGAAGTAAGCAAACCCCTTGGTGCGCTACACTTTGCGGCTAGAAATCTAAAACAGTCGCGCGCGTGCGTGCGGTCATGGGAGCGCAAATGAACTGGTTGAACGAGGTGCTGAACAACGACCCGAATCCTGTGGAAACCCAGGAATGGATCGAGTCGCTGAAGGCCGTTATTGATGTCGAGGGCCCCGAGCGCGCGCATCAGCTGTTGGAAGGCATGGTGGAACTGACCCGTCGTTCGGGTGCTTACCTGCCGTTCTCTCCCACCACCGAGTACGTGAACACCATCGCGCCGACCCTGGAGGCCAAGAGCCCGGGCAACGCCGAACTGGAATGGCGCATTCGTTCCATCATCCGCTGGAACGCGATGGCGACCGTCGTGCGCGCCAACCGCAAGCCGGGCGACCTGGGCGGCCACATCGCCTCCTTCGCCTCCGGCGCCACGCTGTATGACGTGGGCTTCAACCACTTCTGGCGCGCCCCGAGCGAAGACCACCCGGGCGACCTGCTCTTCATCCAGGGCCACAGCGCCCCGGGCATCTATGCGCGTTCCTTCCTGGAAGGCCGCATCGACGAAGCCCAGCTGGACAAGTTCCGCATGGAAGTCGACGGCGGTGGCCTCTCCAGCTACCCGCATCCGTGGCTGATGCCCGATTACTGGCAGACCCCGACCGTGTCGATGGGCCTGGGCCCGCTCGCCGCGATCTACCAGGCGCAGTTCCTGCGTTACCTGGAAAACCGTGGCCTGATCGAGAAGTCCGACCGCAAGGTGTGGTGCTTCATCGGCGACGGCGAGAGCGATGAGCCGGAAACCCTCGGCGCGATCGCGCTGGCCGGCCGCGAAGGCCTGGACAACCTGATCTTCGTGGTCAACTGCAACCTGCAGCGCCTGGACGGCCCGGTGCGTGGCAACGGCAAGATCATCCAAGAACTGGAAGGCGTCTTCCGTGGCGGCGGCTGGAATGTCATCAAGCTGCTGTGGGGCGGTTACTGGGATGCCCTGCTGGCCAAGGACACCAACGGCGTCCTGCGCAAGCTGATGATGGAAACCGTCGACGGCGAATACCAGAACTGCAAGGCCTTCGGTGGCGCGTATACCCGCGAGCATTTCTTCGGCAAGTACCCGGAAACCGCTGCAATGGTCGCCGGCCTGTCCGACGACGATATCTGGCGCCTCAACCGCGGTGGCCACGATCCGCACAAGGTCTACGCCGCCTACCACCAGGCCGTGAACACCAAGGGCATGCCGACCGTGATCCTGGCCAAGACGGTCAAGGGCTACGGCATGGGCAGCGCGGGTGAAGCACTGAACCCGACCCACCAGACCAAGAAGCTGGACGACGACGCCGTCCGCCACTTCCGCGACCGCTTCAACATTCCGGTGACGGATGCGCAGCTGGCCGATGGCCAGGTGCCGTTCTACCACCCGGGCCCGGATTCGCCGGAAGTGAAGTACCTGCAGGAACGCCGTGCCGCCCTGGGTGGCTACCTGCCGCAGCGCCGCCGCAAGGCGACCAAGAGCTTCAACGCACCGAAGCTGGAAAGCTACGAGCGCCTGCTCAAGAGCAGCGGCGAGCGCAGCTACTCCACCACCATGGCCTTCGTGCAGAGCCTCAACATCACCCTGCGCGACAAGGAACTGGGCCCGCACATCGTGCCGATCGTGGCCGACGAAGCCCGTACCTTCGGCATGGAAGGCCTGTTCCGCCAGATCGGCATCTACGCGCCGTTCGGCCAGAAGTACAAGCCGGTCGATGCGGACCAGCTGATGTTCTACCGCGAAGACCAGAGCGGCCAGGTGCTGCAGCAGGGCATCAGCGAGCCGGGTGCGATCAGCTCCTGGATGGCCGCCGGTACCAGCTACTCGGTCAGCAACGTGCCGATGCTGCCGTTCTACATCTACTACTCGATGTTCGGCTTCCAGCGCGTGGGCGACATCGCCTGGCAGGCCGCGGACATGCGTACCCGTGGCTTCCTGCTCGGCGGCACCGCCGGCCGCACCACGCTGAACGGTGAAGGCCTGCAGCACGAAGATGGCTTCAGCCATATCGTCGCCGGTGGCATCCCGAACGTGCGCAGCTATGACCCGACCTTCGGCTTCGAAGTGACGGTGATCCTGCAGCACGGCACCAAGGCCATGATGGAAGATCAGATTGATGAGTACTACTACATCACGCTGATGAACGAAAACTACACCCACCCGGAAATGCCGGAAGGCGCGGCCGAAGGCATCGTCAAGGGCATGTACCTGCTGACCGACGCCGGCAAGCCGAAGAAGGGCGAGCTGCGCGTGCAACTGCTGGGTTCGGGCACCATCCTGCGTGAAGCCATTGCTGCTGCCGAGCTGCTGGACAAGGATTTCGGCGTGACCGCCGACATCTGGAGCTGCCCGAGCATCAACGAACTGCGCCGCGATGGTTTCGATGCCGAGCGCTATAACCGCTTCCACCCGGAAGCCGAACCGCGCAAGGCCTACGTGACCGAGCTGCTGGAAGGCCGCCAGGGCCCGGCGATTGCCGCGACCGACTATGTGCGTGCGTATGCGGATCAGATCCGTGCGTTCGTGCCGATGTCGTACACGGTGCTGGGTACGGATGGCTTCGGTCGTTCGGATACCCGTGCGAACCTGCGCCGCTTCTTCGAGGTTGACCGCTACTACATCGCGCATGCCGCGATTGCGGCGCTGGCGAAGGAAGGGAAGATGACCGGGAAGGATGTTGCGAGGGCGATCAAGCAGTACAAGATTGATCCTGAGAAGGCTAATCCTGTCGGGGTTTGATTGAGCTACATGAGAGGCGGTCGGCAGGGCAACTGCCGCCGCTTCTTGCCGCTTACTCGGGGCGGAGGTACATTCCGGGAACCGGCGTAGTCAGCTATCCCTTATCGCAGGATGCGAAGCCCAGATGACAATGGTCTGCCAAAATAGGTTTTGTTGCGCTCCACTTGCGCCGCATCTTCGCGACTGTGTCGCGTGCGGCACGGAAGCCGGATGTCCCAACATTCGAGCTGCTGACTCCCCCGACGAAGTCACGGCGTTACAGCTTCGTTATCAAAGAGAGCTTTCGATAGCCGAGCAGGAGGGATATCTAGATCAACATAATCTATTCTTGTCGGCGCTCGACCAGTCTCGAGCGGTCATCGGAATGCCTATCTCTAGGCTGCAACCTATGGTGGCTGATCCGCATGCATTGCTTTCGACATACGCGCTCCAATTGGAGGGGCAATCGAGAGTGCCAGTCGATAATCGTTTCGACAGGCAAAGAAGTTCAGTTGAATCTGCTTTTTTCCCAGACTATTACAAACATATTCGATTTGCAGCTTTAAGTCTTAAGGACGTGGGTCACGTGGCATATGGAAAATGTAGCGTGGCTCTTAAGGATGGCTCTATCCAAGCTCGTGCGTCCGTATTCGATTCACCACTGTTTGCGTTCGCGCAAAGGCACAACGTTGGTCTGGGTACAGAAATCCCTGCCGGATACAGGGCGTCGTGGGATCAGCGTTCGAGGCTTGCTGCAATCAAGTTCTCACGACGCATAGTAGGCATGACGACGATCGATGAAATGCAGGGCCTGCTGCTTCCAACATCGGACGATACACTCTCTGACTGTGTAGAGGTGCACGTTTTCGGGTCTATTAGTCTGCACTCTATTGAGAAAATTACATTCTTCCCTGAAAGTGATGAGGAAGACCGCTTGATGCAGCAATCCGTGATCCTGCGTGCTAAGAAGCAGGGCATCAACGTGGCTATCGCAGCATGATCGCGTATATTTCAGGTGAGGTCGGGCGCGCCGTTATGATAGACGGTGGTTCGTACTTCGGGCTGATCCGAAATGTAGATGAATCCATACCCCTGGACGAAGCGAGGATTCCCTCCTTTCTTCAGCACTCCTATGATGTTGAAGTTGTAGATTGCTCAGGGGTCTCAGATGTTGTCGAGCGGCTACAGTGTCACTGGTTGCGAGACCGAGCCCATCGCATGGTCCTCATGGCATTTGACACGTCCGAAGATCCCCAGATCAGAGCGCATGCAGCAAGCATCGCCGAGGAACGTCTTTTGCTTGAGGAGTGCCGGTCTTTTAGTTTGAGAATACTTTACTCCCAGCCCATGCCCGAGAAGGTGGATTGTTTTGAAGTAGCGGATTTTCTGGAGCGCTCTGGATTTTCAAGGCTTCTCGAACTTTTTAAAGACTTGGTGTATCACCAGGATAGAATAATTGGCTGCTCTAGCGCATGGAGTGATATTCCTTCTGAGGTTTTTTCCAGTGAGCACGAGCAGGCGGAGTTCAGGGCAAGGATTGTCAAGTCTGGAGCTTTCTACGACTTTGTTTTAAGTGAGGGCGATCGAAAAGCCGTCAATAACGCTCTTTTTCAGATTCTTGCGGATCCAATTGTCGGCTCGCAGGCTGCTAAGGCTTTGGCGATCGTAACAAAGTGGGGTGCTCGGTATCAAAAATCCGAGAAGATTTCTTACGATTACTACGTCAAGCGAGTAGACACGAAGTATTGGAGAGATGAGCAGCCGCGAGTACCGGGCTATGTGATGTTTGAGAGGGTTAAAAAGCAGAAAGAGGCAATAAAGAAAGAGCTTCTCGCCTCTAGTTATGACAGGGCCCAAAGCCTAATAGACGATCTGATCTCGGATCAACGCTTGGACAGTGGTTCGGAGCATATCGCCAAGACTCTCTGCGATCTGGCGATATTCTGCAGGGATCTTGGGGATCAGGGGCGATTCTATGGTCTTTCTCTGCGGGCGACTGAGGAGGCGCCGGACGATGCGTGGGCCTATATACAGCTTGGAAACGCTCAGTTGAGCATGTATCACTTCTCGGCGGCTATGGCCTCGTTCGAAAAGGCTAAGTTGTATGGTGATGAGAGGTCCGCTCTCCTCGGCAAAGCAGAAGCAATGCGCTATTTGGGGAACAATGATGACGCGATTTCTGTTCTGAACCATTGCCTTGAGAAATATCCTGGGGACGAGGTCGCTTTGAATAGTCGCGCCTCCACGCTGGCCTACGCGGGTAGGTTTGAAGAGTCATTAGCTCTCTATGGGGAAATCATTTCCTCCCCATTCGCCAGTGCCCACGCCTATGGTGGCCGGGCATCAGTTTTTAGTGACATCGGGAATTTTGAGCAAGCTGCTGTTGATCAGGAAATGGCAATTTTCCTTGCTAAAGATGATCCAATTTCCTACTGTGCTATGGCTGACATCCTACGAGAGGCTGGTCGATTTGATGATGCCATGCGTGTTTTGTCCAAGGCCCCGGGCACAGCGAGGAGTCGCTTGCTTACCGCGGTAGCAAGATCTAGGGTATATAGAGATACTGGTTCGTTCGCGGAGGCAATTGAAGAGCTAACTAAAACCGCAGACTGCTTCCCGATGGATGCCTCGGTGAAGATTGCTTCTGCGGACATTTTCAGGCGCACGCGTCGCTATGAGGATGCTCTAGCAATCTACAATCAGCTTGATCATGATTCCGTGCAGTCTAAGGTCGCTAGAAATTCGGCGGCCGCTTGCTATGCGGCTATGAATAGGTACGAGGCAGCGCTGGCTTGCCTACCTGTGCGTCTAGCCTCGACAAAGTATGATTGGATTGGACAGGGAATTCGGGCCGCCATTCTCATAAAGCAAGGCAGTTTGGCGCAAGCGAGCACCTTGATTGATGACTGCCTTGATAATTGTCCTTGGGAGCGGCAGAGAATATATTTTGCATCGACTCGAGCGCTTCTGAGTATAAAGTTGGGCGGGCGAAGCAGTGCCGTAGCTGCTCTTTCGGGAGTGGAGTATCGCGAATCAAATGCGTGGGTTAATACTTTAAAGAATTTTGTGGGTATTGATGTGGGCAATATTAGGATTGATATTGCGGGAGCTTGTCTAATGCCAGTAGTGGTCGATTTCGAAGATATTGTTCGCAAGGTCAAATCGGGCAGAGTGGATTTGGAGACATGTGCTGTCGATCTGGGGCTTGAAGTCATATTCGCGGCCGCGGCTTGATACGGATCTTTTTCGAGCATGCATGGCGGAAAGATGGTGCTTCTTGACGTTGTAATTAGATTGCTCTCGGCTGTTGTGTCTGCGCCAACTCTGTCACCGATGCCCCCCCCATTGTTCAGCGTGGCGTTGTTTTACAGAGCCTGTCTTATGGAGTGCCCAGAAGTGCGGTGTTCCTTCAAAATTTGAACATCGTCGCCGCTGATTCCATCTGTCCGCTGATGCTAAAATGTGCCAGTCAGCCAGCCTGTGCACGTCTTCCGACTGTGTGCTGGCCGCGATTAGCGGCCCCGCGAGCCAAGGATCTCTTCTCCTAGCTTTCTACAAGGATGCTCGCATGCACCGTACTTCCGTAATCCGCTCGGCCGCTCTGGCCTTCGCCATCTCCCTGAGCCTTGGCGCGCCGTCTGCCTTCGCCGCTGACCAGGCCACCGCATCCGCCAGCGCCTCCGCCGTTCAGCGTAAAGCCGTCGCCCAGGGCCTTTATGAGCTGGCCTTCAGCCCGAAGCAGAACGCCGTGTTCGTCGCCTCCTCGGGCGGCTTCGGTGATGCCGCGGGTCCGTCCCAGGTTCTGCGCCTGAACCCGGAAACGCTGGTCGTCGAGACCGCCATCCCGCTGGAGCGCAAGGCGTTCGGCGTCGTGCTGGACGATGCCAACAACCGCCTTTACGTCGGCAACACCGTCGATACCTCGGTCACCGTGGTCCACACTGCCACCAATAAATCGGTCGGCATCGTGCAGCTGATGGAAAAGAACGTCGGCAAGGATGGCAAGGCCGCCTACACCCACGATCTGCGCGAGCTGGTCGTCGATGGCGCCAACAACCGCCTGTACGTCACCGGCCACTCCGGCGAGGGCAGCGTGCTGTTTGTAGTGGACACGCAGTCGCTGAAGGTCATCAACACCATTCCGGGCCTGGGCAACGCCAAGGCGCCAGGGCTGGCACTGGATGCCAAGGCCAAGCGGGTGTACACCTCCAACCTGCTGGCCGAGGTTGTTTCCGTCGGTACCGACAGCGGCAAGGTCGAGCAGCGCTTCAAGGTCAGTGCGGAGCAGCCGATGAACATCGCGCTGGATCCGGCCGGCAAGCGCCTGTTCGTGACCGACCAGGGCTCGGAAATGATCCGCAAGTACCAGGCCAGCAGCTCCGGCTTCGAATCGAAGCATCCGGGCCAGCGTGTGCTGGTGCTGGACCGCACCACCGGCAAGGAACTGGCCAGCATCCCGACCGACGCCGGTCCGCTAGGCATCCTGCTGGATGCGCCGCGCAAGCGTCTGTACGTCACCAACCGCGATGGCGGCACCGTGACCGCGTACAACAGCGACACCTACAAGCAGGTGGCCACGTACGCGGTACCGACGCACCCAAACAGCCTGGCACTGGATGCCAAGAAGAATGTGCTGTACGTGACCGTCAAGAACGGTGACAGCGCGCCGAAGGGCAGCGAAGAGTCCGTTGCACGGATTGCGCTTTAAGCTCTAGTAGGCGAGGTTCCCAGCTGCTGGGGAGCAGCTGGGATCATCTCAGTCCATCTTCAGGGCACGCAGCTGTGCATCAGTGACCTGTGGAAGCGGATTGCCATCAAGGAACTTGCCGATCCTCCCGGCAATCACCAACGAACTTTCAGAGAAGTTACCCAGGAAGGCGAAGTCCTTGGCGGGAATGGGCTTGAACTTGAGCTTTCTGGATCCGTCAATCGAAGTGTGGTTGGGCGAGGAGCCGCTCTTACCCGCCATTACCGCAGCGATTCGGCCTTGATCCATCATGATCCCAATCACAGCAGCATTCTCCCGCTTGGCCAACTCGGCATGCAGGTACATCGACCCTACGTCCTTGGACCAGACAGGCTTGACGATGATCATGTATGCAGTGCGGATTCCCGCTCGTGACGCAAGGTCCATCATCTCCAGCTCGCCGTCGTTGATGCCTAGCGCGAGGGTGCTGCCGCCGAAGGGATACTTGTGCTTCACCTCCAGCATCCATAGCTGGTCGTTGTAGAGGCAGATTCTGTCCAGATTCCACGTCCCGTAGAAATAAGGCTGGATGCCGTGGTTGATGAAAATCCGCATCAGTACAACTCTTTCCCATAGGGCTCTACCTTTGTAGAACGTGCTCAGGTAACCCCAAACCGCCGCGCGCTGACGCTCTTCGTCACGGATGCTCGCATCAACCTGAGTTGGTCGTTTGTTCAGCTTCCCAATTGAACTGACCAAGGTGGACAGTGCGACCGGGACACCGTCGCTCTTGCCTGCCTCCATTGGCCAAGTCCAGAAATCTCCATCTCGAAAGACGACGAAGTACACCTTTGCAACGTTCCCCAACGCTTCGATGTAGCGCCCCAGGCCTTCCGTCTTGGTTCTGACCCAGATGAAGGCGGCCCACTCTTTCGAGGCGCCAGGAGTACGGACAATGATGGTCTCTACGTCGAGTTGAACCAGTTTTTGCTGGCTGCCGGCGCAAAGCGGTTTAAGCAGCTGATCGAAGGTGTTCTCCACTACAAGGCCCTCGAGCAGCTGATGCTTATCTGTCGCCAGAATCCGGTAAGCGAGATCCCTGTCGTCAGGGTTGAGGTCGGCAAGTGGGCCCCAGGGCGTATCCATACATAGTGAGCTTGATGATTTCTATCAGCTTACTAGCAACCATAGCCATTTTCGATCAACCGGTGCTCGTCAATGATCTGGCGCCTCCCCCATAGAGCACTTTGCTTATAGCTGAATCAAATCGGTTGCTTCAGCTGCAGCTTCAGCAGGGTAGGTCTCTTCAGCGCGACCTCGGCTTCAAAGAACTCTTTGAACGAGATCACATTCGCATGGCTGCTGTAAGCAGCTTCCTTGCTGGTCTTCAGCGACTCCGGAACGACGAGAGCGATATCTGCCGCCTGCATCTCGTCCAGTGCCTGCCGGGAAACGCGATCATCAACAGTGGCGAGAAAGATGGCGCTGTTGAAGCGCTCGTGTGTAATCTGCTTCCAACGTTCTCTGAGCGTGGTCTTTGCCGAGAGAATGAGCGCCTCCAGGTAGCCGCGATCGGCGCTCGGCATCATCGCGGCCCTGTCAGGAAGCACGAAGTCTGGCCTCCGCCCGCCGAGTATGGCCTGCTCTTCAAACTTCAGATTTCCTGCCTTGAGCAGTTCGGCGAGGTGGTACTCGAAGGACCGACCGGCGCGATTCTTGCGCTGCTGGCTTGCGCTCAGAAAGATCCTGTCCAGATCGGGAAACCCCTGTACAACAGCCGACGTCATGTCTCTGTGCTGTCTCAGTGCAGCGATGATCTCGACAGCGCGCCGACGGAGTTCATAGCCCTTGAAGATCTGGAACTCGAAATCCCGACTGATGCGCATGAGCGCGTCACCAGGCGCGACCATGCCAAAGGGATCTAGGTGACGCGTGCCAGTCGCCTTGAAGTAAGCGGCGCGTGCCTCTTCAGCAATCACTGCCGGAGCAGGCAGGCGTCCAACCGAAGCCAGGAGACGATCCAACGTACCGTTCGAGATGGCGTCGTTGATCCTCTCGATCAGCTCCTCCGAGGCATCTTTGTCCAGCGCTCTGGCCTTCAGGATCTGCGCGGGATCGAGGATGTCGAAGTGGAACTCCGCGCTGATGTCCAAGGCGGTCTCAAGAATCTCGGCGTCGTGGCTGGTGGAGTCGATGACAACAAACCAATACTGTGCACTCGCGACGGGGTCGGCGAGCCGTCCACCCAAGAGCCAGGAGGCAGGACTCAACCCTTTGAAAAGATCGTGAGGAACGACAGTGAAGTGCGTCTCAGACCCTTTGTTGCTGTAGTGGCGCATCCCGGAAGCCTTATGCTCGCCGGTCTGTGGCCAGAACGTCGGGCACGCGCTATGAAAGATGTGGGGTTTGTCTACCCGCGCGGTGAGCGAAGGGAAAAACCCCGCTTCGCGGATCATACGGGGGATGTAGAAGCCTGCTTGGTGCTTGCCTTTCTCATCTGCCCACGACGTGTCGTTGCGGGAGAGCTTCTTGAGCAAAAGTTTGTCGCTGCGTGCGACCCACTGCTCGATGAGATCCCACTCACTCTCTTCGGAAATGTCTTGGAACATACCAGCCTCCGTTCCGGACCATTTCAGTCTGTTGAGCGGATTCTGTCCGCAAGCTGGTCAAAGAACAACGCGCGATCGATTTCCTTCACCCCTCGCAGGGAGCACTCCCAGACCAGCTCTACCCGCCAGCCTGATTCCCGGAGCTGGAATTCAACGCGTGCGTCGCGCGCTTTGTTCGAGTCGATCTTTGCCGCCCAGAACTCCGGGCGGGTCTTCGGGAGGCGGTAAAGAGGACAGTTGTGCCCGTGCCAGAAGCAGCCGTGAACGAACACAAGGGTTCCATACTTTGGCAGAACAATGTCGGGCTTACCGGGCAGGCCGGCACCGCCCAACCGGTACCGGAATCCCCTCGCGTGCAGCGCACTGCGCACCAACACCTCCAGTTTGGTGTTGGTGCCGCGTATACGGGACATCTGCGCAGAGCGCTGCTGCGGGGTGAGGCTGTCTGTCAAGATCAGCCTTTCTTCTTCTTGGTGGACACCGGCGCCTTGGCATCCTTGATCAGGTGCGGAACCATGATGCGGGCGACCTCCGAGATCACCGGCACCACCACGGAATTGCCGAACTGCTTATAGGCGCGGGTGTCGGACACTGGTATGCGGAACGTATCCTCGAAGCCCATCAGACGCGCGCACTCCCGCGGCGTCAGTCGTCGGGGGTTCTTCTTCGCACCTTGGGAGATAAGAATCTCCGAGCCATCTTTGTAGTACCGGGCGGACAGTGTCCGGCAGGTCGATTCGCTGTTGACCAGTCCGAAGCCAAAGCCGTTCCCCTTTTCGCGGTGCTTGGCAGCGTAGTTCTGCAGGTAGTTCCAAAGCTTGTCGGACAGTGTGTATTTGTCCAGGACCATGCCCTTTTCTCCACCGATGGAGGGCCAGTCGGCGGGCTCCGAGCCATCCTGTCGATGCAGTACCGACCCCATCTTCGGCGAAACGCCAAAGTCGGGCAGCTCCAACTCATCCCAGTTGAAGGGGACATCGTCCCTGAAGCCGACAATGATGATGCGTTCGCGGTGCTGCGGACCAAAGTGCTTTCCGTTGATGACCTTGTACCAGACCTTGTAGCCGAGCTCGTTCTGCAGGACATCAATGATGGTGGAGAACGTGCGGCCCTTGTCATGGCTCACAAGGTTCTTGACGTTCTCCAAGAGGAAAGCGCGGGGCTTCTTCGCCTCGATGATGCGGGCGACATCGAAGAACAGCGTACCTTGCGTCTTGTCCGAGAAGCCGTGGGGGCGCCCCAGAGCGTTCTTCTTGGACACCCCTGCGATGGAGAAGGGCTGGCACGGAAAACCTGCAAGCAGTACGTCGTGGTCCGGAACATCAGCCTCATCAACCTTGGTGATGTCCTCGGCAAAGACATGGCCGGGGCCGTCATGGAAGTTGGCAGCGTAGGTCTTGCGAGCATACGGGTCCCACTCGCTGGTGAAGACGCAGCGGCCCCCCTGCTTCTCAAAGCCTGTCCGGATGCCGCCAATGCCCGCGAAGAGGTCAATGAACGTGAACGCGCCAGCGTCAGTAGGTGGTTCCCCGATGGGCAGCAGCCGCTGGCGGATGGCATCTGCGATGTAGGGCTTCGGCTCGGTTTCACGAACGTGCCAGCGGCGCACGGTCTTCGGATCCACCCCCAGTGCTTGGGCGACCTCCTTCGGGCTGAAGCGTTGGAGGGCAAGGTCGATCAGTTCGTACGTATCCATCTGGTGCTCCGGGCATAACGGGGACAGTATGTCCAATAAATTCCCTTTGGTGAAGCCCCGCAATGAGGACTTCGACCATATCGTTGTAGGGAAAGGGCCATCGATGATTGGAGGCTTGCTCTTGCCGCAATCCGCGACTCGATTAAAGCTGCCCGGGCGGGGACTCTACTGCCTCTGCGTCTCAGAGAGAGAGATGCGGAGGCGGGCAGCATGGGGCGAGGGGATCAGGTGCAGTCAGTGCGGCAGCTCCTGCAGGCTGGCTGAACGAGCTTGCTTTGGTAAGCTTCGGAGGCGCATCGCGAATCTGGAGCTCTCTTTCAATGGAATGTCTGCATCCCTTCTGCCCGGTCGGATCGAATGCGCTCGGTTGGTCCGATGTGCTCGACCAGCCCGACTTGAGAATCGGCGCCAAGGCCAAGGCTGATCTCCTGCCGCTCTTGGCGCAATGTGGGCCACTCGGGGCACTGGACGTCCCCCTGCCTGTTCCGAAAGTCAGCAAGGCACTGACCCGGGTGCTGAAGAGGTGTCCCTGCCTCTACACACAGCTGGATCTGAAAGTGACTGCTGCAGCTGTCGTGCACCTCTGCGAGGTCACTTTGGGGGCGAAGATCACATCAGCCAACGTCTACCAAGCGTTTCAGGTACAGCATCCCAACGTTGCGGAACCCGCCTACATGCATGCGCCGGCGCAACATGGTGCTGCCGGCGGGGACATCATGGAGTCGCTCTGCTCGGAGGTTCTCCAGAACTCCGGCGTGCCGTTGGTCGGGGATGGCGAAGACTGGCCGGAGTGGACGACGAAATGTCACATCTCGCTGAACCGGGGAAAGTTGAGGCCACTCAAGCTGTATGGCGATCTTCTTGTGCCTTGTGCGCCGCATAACATCCTGATTTCGGTGAAAAGTGAAGCTGCTCGCGAGCGCTTTGTTGTTTCCGGCAACCGCTTGGAGTCAGTCGGTTTTGGCTTTTTCTCGGACCCGTCGGAGTTCTGGACAAAAGGGCGAATGAACATGCTCAAGCGTTGGGGGTTCGTTGCTGTGTACATGCCCGGAAGTACACTTGCAGATGTCGAGAGCCACATCCTTCAACACGGCTTGAGCGCCCACTCGGTCAACATCAACGGGAACCCTCTCTATAGGCCATTGGAGGATTTCGGGCCAGATATCGCGCGCGTTGCCGGGAAACTGTCTGACTCAATTTGAGGGTTCAGGGGGCGCCATGCTGCGCAGTCATTGGATGACACGCGTCGAATGCAGCTCCCAGATGGCCTCAAAAGAAAGGGCTGCGGCCCGTCACATGGACCGAGCAGATTCTCACTGTCGCGGGCTGAGCACCCGGGCAACGCAACCGGCTGGCAGCCAGGAAGAGCAGATGGAGGCCCACGAGCATGGCCTCGCTCGTGAATGGGGTGACGTTTGGCGCGGTCACCGCTGTCTGCGATTGGGTTACGACCGCTTCCGCACGTAATAACCCCGCCCCTCCCCAAACACCACACTCAACGCCTCCACCTTCCCGAACGCATCCCGATGGAACTCGATCTCCAGCCCATCGATATCCGGTGACACAAACCGATTCGGCGACACCGGCAGCACGCGCCCATCGCGTTTCGTCCCAGCCACACCCACGCGCACCTCCCCATCAGCCACCTTCACCTCCAACGCCGGGATGTCGAACATGTCGGCCAACGCACGGCGCTGCGCCATCGGCACGCGCTCGTCCTGCTCGAACACTCCGGCATAGTCCGCATACCGCGGCTCACGAAGATTCAGCGCAACCGTGCGCACGGCAGGATTCACTCCACGCCCAATCGCATCGGACAGCGCATTTCGGATTTCCGTCGCCAGCGCAGCACCATTCTCACCGTTGGTAAGAATGACGAAGCCGTCACCTGTCTCCAGATAGCCCTCGATCCACGCCCGGTAGCTGTCGTTGGAGCCACCATGGTGGAAGATCCGGGTCTGCCCGGCACCGTCCAGGCGCGGGCCAAGGCCGTGCCAGCTCGGCGAGACCTCGGTCATCATGTCGGTCCCGATGGGCCGGGGAAGGAAGTCGCCCTGGCCACGGTAGCTGGCCGTAAGAGCAGCCACGAACGCGGCCAGGTCGTTGGCGCTGGTCCACAGGCCGGAGGCGCCCTGCTCGGGGAAGGACTGCCAGCCGCGCGGCAGGGCGGTGAGCTTGCCGTCGCCGTCATGCGCGTTGGCGATGTTGTCGGTGTTCGTGGGTGGATCGGTGAAGCGACTGCGCTGCATATGCAGTGGCTCGAAGACCTGTCTGCGTGCGAGCGTGTCCAGCGGCTGGCCGGTCACATCTTCGAGCACAAGCTGTTCCACCATCACGCCGCCACCAGAGTAATCGCCCCGTTCGCCGGGTGTATGGATCAGACGTACGGGTTTGTTCTTGGCCGGGGCGATGCCGTCCAATGTCTGCAGCAGTGTGGGCAACGGTTCGCCGGGCGGGTAGTCGGCGAAGCCGTGCACGCCCAGCCCCGACGTGTGCGACATCAACATGCGCAGCGTCAGCTGCGGTGCTGGGAGGGTTGCGGTGGCCGGTACTTTCCAGCTACGTAGGTAGGTGGCGATGTCCTGGTCCAGTGCGAGGGTGCCATCGGCCACCAAGCGTAGTGAGGTGGCGGCCGTAACCACCTTGCTGACCGAGCCGACCGAGAACAACGTGTCGGCATTCACGGCAGCCTGCGTGCCCATCTCGCGCGTCCCGTAGCCGGCGCTGTGCACGAGCTTTCCATCCCGTAGAACAGCGATGGCCACACCGGGCACATGGTGCTGGGCCATGCGTTGCTGCAGCGACCAGTGCGGCAGAGCGGTATCGGCCGGCACCACGGTGGGGCGCAGGCCGGAGGCGAGCGCCGTGCGGATCGCCGCGTCTTCGCGGTCCGCCGCCGCTGCGGGGCCGGCAAGCAGCAGCACCAGCGCGGTGCACAGTGACGCGCGCACCAGGCCGTACTGAGCGCGGTTAGATCGCAGCGGGGTTGGTGCCTGCGGAATGGATGCGTAAGCCATGCGATACCTCATGAGGGGGCGATCCGCGAAAGACAGGCGCGCGCAAGCACGCCGCAGAGAGGGGCGATACGGTGCAGCGAAAGAGGGCATTGAGTGGCGGGCGATGGCGGCGGAGGCCATCGCACCGATCAGCGTCACCGGTGGGGAGCGCGGCCTGTCAGCGTCTGCCGGCGACGGCACCACGTTGGGTGAGGTAGTCACGGACGCGATCGTTTCTTGCCTGGTTCAGCGGTGAGCGCCACTGCCCGAAATCGGCCACCACGCCTAGGTTGACGTCGGCACCGTGCTCGACCAGATAGGCCACGGTCTCTACATCGCCGGAGCGCGCAGCGTTGATCAGCGGGGTCTCGTCCAAGGCGACGATGCGGTTGACGTCGGCCCCGGCGCGGATCAGACGCTCGACGACCGGCAGATGACCGCGACGTGCCGCAGCGATCAGCGGATTGCCATCGCCGCGCGAGGCCAGGTCGGGCTGCGCGCCGAGCACGAGCAGTGCGTCGACCATCGCGAGCTCGCCCTGTTTGGCAGCAATGATCAGCGCGGTGCCGTCGCCACTGACCTGCGTGTCCACGGCAACACCCGCCTTGACCAGCTGCTGCACGCGGGAGATGTCGCCGTTGCTGGCCGCGCTGAGCAGCTGCTCGGCGTGCGGCGAGACGGTGCGCGACGTGGTGGCGGCCTCGTTCTCTGCAATGACGATCGCGTTGCCCAACCGCGGCGTAGCGGCCACGGTGACACCAACATGCGCGACCAGCGCAACCGCACACAGTGCGCCCCAGCCGAAGCGGGTTGTCCTGCGCGTCGAGCGCGTGTCCAGGCGGAGCAGTCCATCGATGCGCTGGCTCAAGCCACTTCGGGTGGCGGACATGCCGACGGCCAGTGGCGCGCTGCGTCCCCGCTGTGTCATCAGTCCCGCGATACCGGCCAGCAGGGAATTGGCATAGCCGGGGCCACTGCCGGTGCGCAGGGCCGCCTGCTCATCGCACGCCATCTCGCGGGCGAGATCCAGCCGACGGCCCAGCAGGCGCAGGAACGGGCTCCACCAGTACACGGCGAGCAGTGCACGCTGTGCAGCGGTGATCCACAGATCATGCCGACGAATATGCGCGGCTTCATGCAGCAGCAGATCACGCAGCGCGGCCGGGGGCAGGGTGGATGCCATCGTGGTCGGCACCAGAATGCGCGGCGACCACAGGCCAACCACCATCGGGCCCGGAGCGATATCGGATAGTGCAACGCTGGCACCCGCAGGCAGTTCTTCACCCAGCAGCGCTTCGTGCTGGGGCGACTGCCGCGCGCAGCGATGCAGGCGACGCGCTTGCCAGGCGCCTTGGCCTAGGCGGCTCAGGCCCCAGAGCGTACCGAGCAACCAGATCACTACGGCGCCTTGCAGCAGCGTCGGCGTGGTGGAGGCGGAGGGCATCTTGGTAATGCTGTCCAGCTTCTGCGCGACAACCTGCACTGGAGCCCCAGTCGCCGAGGGCAGTACGGCCTGCTGCGCGACCTCAACAGTCGTCGGCGCGGTGCGAGGCAGCAGGACCAACAGCGGTGATGCCGCAGCCAGCACAAAGGCCGCGCAGAGCACCCAGGAGCGCGCTTCCGCACTGAGCCGGCTGCGCCCCAGCACCAAGGCCGCAAGTGCGAACAGCAGGGCGCTCTGCCAGAGATGTTGCACGGCCATCGTTGCCAGGGCCTGGGTCCAATGCACGGTCATTTGGGCGTCCTCGAAGGAGATGCGTCGTCCACGCGCTGCTGCAGCGCTTTGAGTTCGTCAGCGTCCATGTCGTGCTCATCGATCAGGTGCTGCGCCAGCACGCTGGGCGAATCGTTGAAGAAGGACTTAAGCAGATTCTCCAACGCCTGTTTGCGCGCCTCGCTGCGGGTGATCGCGGCGCTGTAGATGAAGGCGCGACCCTCGCTGCGATGGTGGACCAGGCCTTTCTTGCCCAGCACCTTGAACATGGTCAGCACGGTCGTATAGGCGACCGGCTTCTTCTTGGACAGCTCGTCGGCGACCTCGCGCACGGACGCCTCCTTCTTCTTCCAGAGCACCTCCAGAATGCGGCGTTCGGCGTCGGTCAGGGCAGGCGATACGGGGCGGGCCATAGCTATCTACTGGTTCGTTAGTTGACGCCCGCATCGTGCGCCCGACGGATCGGGCATGTCAACTATGTAATTAGTAATGGCCGGCCTGCGCGGCGAACCATGGCTCCGCCGCGGCCACGTCGCCGGCACACATCTATGGGTTGTTATGGCCACGCAACAGCGCGCAGCTGGCACAGCACTCGCTCTCCGGCCTCTGCCGCAGAGCAGCACGTAATGCCGCATGGGCTGCAGGATGCGCACCAAGGCCATGCAACAACAACGTAAGTGCCAGCCCACAGCAGGCGTTTCCGGACGCGCTGGGTTCGACACGATGCGCAGCCTCCGGTGTGATCTCATGACAGTCCATGTACCGGTTCCCAGCGTCGACGATGCCCCATGGCAACTATCGTCCGCTGCCGTCTCAGATGCTGAGATCGTGGCCGAGTGATGCCAGCATCGCACCGCTGAACGCCCTGGCCGGTTTCAGTCAGCCCTGTGCACGTCACGTCAGCGACACCGCGCTTTCTTTCACAGCTCACCCAACCCCCGCTCCCTAGGATCGAACTTCATTCCCCATCGCTCCAAGGAGTTCCCATGGCTGCTTCCCGCGTTCGCCTGCAAGTTGAAGATTCCGGTGGTACCGGCCGCCCGGTGGTGCTGATCCATGGCTGGCCGCTGTCGGCCGAATCGTGGGAGGCCCAGGTCCCCGCGCTGCGCGAGGCGGGCTACCGCGTGGTGGCCTACGACCGCCGTGGTTTCGGGCGCTCGGACAAGCCGGCCGATGGCTACGAGTACGACACCCTCGCCGATGATCTGGCCGGTGTGATCGAGGATCTGGACCTGAAGGACGCCACCCTGGTCGGCTTCTCGATGGGCGGTGGTGAAGTGGCGCGCTACGTCGCCAAGCACGGCGAATCGCGCCTGCACAGCGTGGTGTTCGCCTCGGCGGTGCCGCCGTACATGCTCAAGACCGGCGACAACCCCGAGGGCCCGCTGACCCAGGAAAAGGCCGATGAAATGCGCGAAGGCCTGGAGAAGGACCGCGACACGTTCTTCGATGGCTTCACCAAGGATTTCTTCAGCGCCAACGGCGAGCTCAAGGTCAGCGAGGAAGAGCGCCAGGCCGCCATCAAGCTCTGCCAGCAGTCCGACCAGACCGCCGCGCTGGGCTGCATGAAGGCCTTCGGCACGACCGACTTCCGCAGCGACCTCAAGAAGGTGACGGTGCCGACCTTGGTGCTGCACGGTGACAGCGATGGTACGGTCCCGTTCGAGGGCTCGGGCAAGCGCACCCATGCGTCCATCGCGGGCAGTGAGGTGGTGGTGCTGAAGGACGCGCCGCACGGCTGCAATGCCAGCCATGCCGATGCGTTCAACAAAGCACTGTTGGACTTCCTGAAGAAGTAAGTCGCAGGTCGTTCTTCGCAGTACGCGCCCGGCACGTTGCGATAACGTGTCGGGCGTTCTTGTACGCTGCACCCGCTGAGCGAGAATGCAGCGTTACGCCACACGAGACCACCCATGCGCCAGTCCCAGACACCGCCCTGGAAGAAGCCCAGTCCCAACGGGAAGAAAAAATCGCAGCCGCTCTCCGAGGCGCAGAAGGATGCGGCACGTCAGCGCGCCGAGGAAAACGGGCGGCGCTATCCCAATCTGGTCGACAACATGTGGGCGGCCAAACTGCCACGCGGCAGTTGACCAGCCCCTTGCTCAGCGCTTGACCGCGAGCACCCCATCCATCGCCAGCTCAGCCCTGAAGCCTGCCTTTTCCAGACGCTTGGCGACCTCGCGCGGCACATCGCGGCCGCTGGTCAGTTTGTTCGGCGCACCGGTGTAATGGAACATCCGGCCGCCCTTGCGGATGACGCGTGCGAGCTGGTCGTAGAACACCTGTGAATACAGTTCGCCGGCGATGCCGAAGCGCGGCGGATCATGCAGGATCGCATCGACCGAGGCGGTCTCCAGCGCTTCGATCTCCTGCGACACGTCCCCCTGGCTCAGCGCCAGCCGGCCGCCGCTGCTTTCCGCGTCCGGATCGGGCGACCACGGATTGAGCGTGCGCAGCCACAGCACATCCGGATTCTTCTCGAACGAGCGAATACGCGTGACCCCACCTTCCAGGCAGCACGCCGCGAAGTAGCCCAGGCCGCCGCAGGTGTCCAGCACCGTCTTGCCGGCCGGTGCGATCAACGCGACCTTGCGGCGGGCATCCTCGAACGGGGACACCTGCGCGCTGGGCAGCATCTTGATGCCGTCGATCTCGAACGTCGGTGCGTCCCAGTCGGTCGGCACCAGCTTGATCAACGCCGAGCCGAAGCGCGAGATCGCCAGGAATTCCTCGCCGTCCCAGTAGTACAGGGTGCGGTCCTTGGTCTTGCCGGGATAGGCATAGGTCTCGCCCTTCCACTGCCAGTGGTCGGCCGCCAGCGTGGCGGTGCCGGTGGAGCGGCCGAGGTCGAGCGAGCCGGTCCATTCGCCGGTGCCGGCATCGCGGGCGCGGGTCAGGCTCTCGGCGAGCGGGCGGGTCAGCAGGGGGCCGGTGTAATGGGGCACGGGATCTCAGGCCGCGGCGCAAGCGCCAGACGGTATGGCAGTCAGGGGGAGCATCGTACCTGAGAAGGCCGGGCGGGCCGTCATCCGGCCCTGTGGTGGGGGAATCCGACCCAGCAATGCGTCGGTGTCCGAGGGGCTCGCACGGGGGGCGCTGATCGCAGGGGGCGTGTGGGCTTTGGATACTTGGCCCATGTCCTACGACCACATCCTCTGGCCGACCGGCACTGCCTATTTCTTCAGCGCGCACCTGCGCGATCGCAGCAGCAGCCTGCTGGTGGAACAGGCGCAGATCCTGCGGCTGGCGTTCCGGGTGGCACAGCAGGCGCGGCCGTTCCGGATCAACGCGATCGTGGTGCTGCCGGACCACCTGCATGGCGTGTGGACGCTGCCGGAAGGCGATGAGGAAGGCCATCGGCGCTGGGCGCAGATCCAGGCGATCTTCGACCGCCAGTTGCCGATGACGGATCCACGGCTGCAGCTCCGGCGTGATCGCAGCCTGCGTCCGCTCTGGCACAACGGCTTTCGCGAGCATCGGATCGTCGATGCCGAGGACCTGCAGCGGCATGTGGCCTATGTGCACCACAATCCGGTCAAACATGGCCATGTGAGGGATGCGACGCAATGGCCATACAGCTCGATCCATCGCGGCCGCCGCGAGCCGGAGGAGGGCGCCTGACGTAAGGGGATGGGGGCCTTCCCGCGGAAGCATGCGGCAGGCGGTAGCGGGGGATGGGTGTTGCGGACCGGGCTACGGGTGCGGGCGTGCGGTGGGCCGCAGCCAGCACCCGTGGCCCGGTAGGCGGGCGCGGCGCATCGTGGCGATCAGGGGCACTTCACCGGGAACACCGGCCCGGCGCCGATCAGGACCAGCGCCATGTAGTCGCTGTCCTTGGCTTTGCCCTTGAGCGTGGCACCGGGGTTGAACTTGAAGATGCCGAAGCCGCCACCGGGGCGCACCAGGGCCTTGTTGATCTGGTCGGCATCGTCGCGGAAGAACTGCGCGATCTCGGCGCGGCTGGATTCCTGCAGCGGCGTGGCATCGCGCTGCCATTGCTCATCGCGGTTGAAGGACACGTAGTACTGCCCCTGCTGCTGCTCGATGCGGAATTCCGCCGGCTTGCGCGCGTGGGTGGAGAAGCAGCCGAGCATTGGATCGGAAGAGAACACGCCGGCGCTGTTGTCCTTGCCGCAACCGGTCAGCAGGAGCGGGGACAGGAGAAGCAGGCTGGGCAACAAGCTGGGCAACAAGCGCATGGCGGTTCCTGTCGGCGGATGTTGAGGGCATTGTCCAACACGGCATGAAAAGATCCCGTCTGTGTGCGTCGCGGGCGATGGTGTACGGTGACGCGATTCTCAGGAGACACCCCGTGCTGCCAGATTCCCCGCAGGCACCCCGCTCACCATCGACGGCGCCGATCTCGGCCCAGCGGCTGCCGCTGCTCGGCCTGATCAGCTTTCTCGGCCTCCCCATCGGTGCCTTTGCCGCGCACATCGCCACTGCGGCCAACCACGGTGTCACCGCAGGCGCCAGCACCACCGGTGTCTCGATCGGCGTACTCGCCTCGGCCGCCGTGGGTCTGATCGCCACGGTGGGCTCGCGCGTGCGTCAGGAACGCTGGCCGTGGCTGGGCATCATCGGCGCGGTACTCAGCGCCGCGCCGCTGGTGCTGTTCCTGGTCGGGATGATGTTCAAGCACTGAGCCACCCGCTCAGTGCCGGTGCCGCCGCCAGGCATTCCACACATGCGTGCTGGCCAACAGCAGGCTGCCGACCACGGTCATCGGGGTCTCGGCCTCATGGCTCGGCCAGCCCACGGCGCCGGCCAGCAGCAACAACAGCCCGGCCAAAGCACCAGTGATCGCCAGCACGGGCAGGCGATGTTGGCGGTGCGCGCGCCACAGTGCGAAGCCGGTCACCGGCGCGGCGATCGCCACGAACAGGGCATGCACCCACTCGGCTTCGGCCCACACGCCCATCAGCGGGAGCATCGCCGCCAGCAGCGGCAGGGCCAGGCAGTGCAGCAGGCATAGGCCGGACAGCGCAATCGCGCCGGCATCCAACAGGGCAGAGGATCGCTTCATGGGGCGTGGGGGTTTTGGTCTGTGAATGTTATATAGTAACATTTCAATTCCCCTCCAGACCTGCTGCGCCATGACTGCCTCCGCTGCCCTTCATGATTCCCGTCTGCCGGTGACGGTGCTGTCCGGCTTCCTCGGTGCCGGCAAGACCACCCTGCTCAATCAGCTGCTACGCAACCGCGAGGGCCGCCGGGTGGCGGTGATCGTCAACGACATGAGCGAGATCAATGTCGACGCGCAGCTGGTCCGCGATGGCGGCGCCGCGCTCAGCCGCACCGAGGAGACGCTGGTGGAGTTCAGCAACGGCTGCATCTGCTGCACGCTGCGCGATGACCTGCTGCACGAGGTGCGCAGGCTTGCGGCGGAGGGACGCTATGACTATCTGTTGATCGAGTCGACCGGGATCGCCGAGCCGATGCCGGTCGCGGCGACCTTCTCGGTGCGCGATGAGGCGGGCTTCAGCCTCAGCGACATCGCGCGGCTGGACACGCTGGTGACGGTGGTCGATGGCGCGCAGTTCCTCCACGACTTCGGCTCCAGCGATCGGCTGATCGACCGCGGCCAGCAGGCTGGTGAGGACGACGACCGCGGCGTGGTAAATCTGCTCGCCGAGCAGATCGAGTTCGCCAACGTGATCGTGGTGAGCAAGTGCGATCTGATCGACGACGACACGCTGCAATCCACGCTGGCCGTGCTGCGCGCGATGAACCGGGACGCGCGGCTGGTGCTGTCCGAACACGGCAACGTGCCGCTGCACGAGGTGCTTGATACCGGCCGCTACGACTTCGTCAAAGCGCAGTTGGCACCGGGCTGGATGCAGGCACTGCGCGGGCAGCACACACCGGAGACCGAGGAATACGGCATCACCAGTTTCGTCTACCGCTCGCGCCGGCCGTTCCATCCGCAGCGCTTCGCGCGTTTGCTGGACACCGGGCTGGGCAGCGTGATCCGCAGCAAGGGCTTCTTCTGGCTGGCCAACCGCATGGACTCGGTGGGTGAGCTCTCCAGCGTCGGTGCGGCCACGCAGACCTCGGTCGCGGGGGGCTGGTACGCCTCGCGCGAGCGCATGGAAGCGGGCCTGGAGAACACTGTGCCCGAGCTGCCACCTACGCGCGTGCCCTACACGGATATCGGCTGGGCCCGCCAGCAGGCGGCATGCTGGACCGCGCCGCTGCCCACCGTGGAGCAGGTCGGCGACGCCGGTGAGTACCAGGCGATGCGCAGGCTGTGGCATCCCTGGTGGGGCGACCGCCGCCAGGAGCTGGCGGTGATCGGCGTTTCCATGGACGAGCACGCGGTGCGGGCCGAGCTCGATGCCTGCCTGCTCAACGATGAAGAGCTGCGCGCCGGGCCGCTGTTGTGGCAGTTGTTGCCGGATGCGTTCCCGGCGTGGGCGCGCGCATGAGCAAACGGATGCAGGAGTTCAGGTGGTCAGTTGCCTTGCCATGTCCTTGATGACCACTTCGATGATCGTTCGCACCATGCGCATCTCGCCGTACAGCGTCACCCCGGCGACATCCGCCCAGTGAGCGTTTTCCGTTTCGATCTCCGCCTTCACCGCCTCAGCCAACGGAACGACACGGGACACCATCTCGGAAAGGCGCCGCTGCGCCAAGCGCGACGGCAGGCCCAGCTGTACCCCGGCATCGACCAGCAAGGCTGGCGTGATATCGGCGAAACGCTGCACGCCGAGCAGATCCCAAGCAAGCGTAGACGCTTGCGGCCAGCTCGGACTGTCCTCTTTGTAGGCGCGGCTGCGGCCCGCGACGGTGCTGAGCAGATCGTAGTGTGGGGCAAGGTCGGTGCCACCTGTGCCGACGAGAAAGCTCAGGTTCTTCAGATGGGCATCGTCGTTGCCAGTCAACACATTGAACACCAACCAGTCAAACAGTCGCCTGCGCGTGTTAAGTCTCTCGCGGCAGTAGTGGATTGCCGCACCCAACGTCCGAAGGCTTCCCGCACTGTATTTGTCTCCGCGCTGGAGGTTCAACAGTTGGCAGGCGTCGATGGCATGCACGCGGCGTGTGCTGCCGCCGTCCGTTACACGGTCAAACCGTTCGATCAGAAAAACCGGCTCGGGCACATAGCGTCGCTGCACCTCGGGCACCATCAGCCCCATCGCGCGGGCCAGGCGCATGACAAAATACTCGTTGATCACCGTGTGCGGATAATCAGGGTCGGTACTGTCCGGCTTCAGAACATGGGTGGACGTTTCCGTGCCGACAGGCTGGTACAGCAAGCCTTGGTCTTCGATGACGGCCAATTTGTGTTGTGCGCCGGCCAGCGACATTCGCTTTTCCGCGCCGCCGGCCAGTGAGTGGCGCGGCAGGTTCTGGATGCGCTGGGAGAGTTCGGCATCCGGCAATCGCGCCCGGCTCCCTGGCGCCAGGGTTACATGCGGGGGCAGCAGGGTCAGCGCACCCGCGGATTCAGTACCGTAGTGGGTCAGCAGGGCGAAGTCATCGCTGCCGCGGAGTCCAGCGTCCTGCGCCATGCGTGTGCGCTGCTGATCTTCTGGGAGCAGATTGTCGAAGTACCATTGCACGGGGCGCGAAGTACTGCCGTCCAGAATGGGGCTGTGGCTGCGCGGCAGCCAAGGCGAGAGGTCGAAGCTCTCTGGATGATCACGCCAGGTGGGCGCGTACTCGAACCGCCATAGGTTTCGATGCTCGTGCAAGGTGCCAACGGGCTGGCCATCCAGGGTGGCCAGCAACGCGCGCTCTGGATAGTGCATCCCTTCCAGGAACACGTCACCCGACGCAGGTTGGGCAGCGTTGATGGATGACGAATTCATCGTTTCGCTCCGCGCATTCTGTCCTGCTCCTGCAGCAGTGCTACGGCCGCGTCGGGCACATCGATCTCCACGCGCAGGCCGAGTTCCGTTAGAACCTGGAACAGCTTCTGCCACTGCACAGTGCCGCCGCCGCGCTCGACCTTGGCAAGGAAGTTCTCGCTGACGCCGATGCCTTCGGCGGTGTCGTCCTGGCGCATTCCCTGGCACTTGCGCGTGGCTCGGACCAGGGGACCGAGTTCTTCATGGTGCTTGAGCGTGACCTTCATGCATTATCCTTACGGACGTGTGGATTCTGCCGCAGTGGTGCGAGAGTACGCCAAAATCCTTTTTGACGTGAGGATTTCAATTAAAGGCGTGTCGACACGAGAATAATCCTCTCGATCATGAGGATTCAAACCAGCCCGTCAGTTGCCACCCGACGCTCGTCGCGCTCAGAACGTCAGTCAATCCCACCGCCTCCAGCAGCGCGGCATCGTGCGACACGATCATCAGCGTGCCGCGGTACTGGCTGAGCATCTGCTCCAGCGCGGTCAGCGAGGGCAGGTCGAGGTGATTGCCGGGTTCGTCGAGCAGCAGCAATTGCGGCGGCGTCTGCGCGTACAGCACGGACGCCAGCGCCGCCTTCAGGCGTTCGCCACCGCTGAGCGTGTCCAACGGCCGCAGGCTGCGCTCGGCATCCAGGCCGAGCAGGGCCAACTGCGTGCGCAGGGTGCCTTCGTCGGCTACCGGATGCGCGCGCTGCAGCAGTGACAGGGCCGAGGCCTCATCGGGCAGCATCGTGAGCGTCTGATCGAGCAGGGCGACGCTGGCCGCCACTTCGACGTGCCCCGACACCGGCACCAAGGTGCCGGCCAGCAGCCGCAGGAGGGTGGATTTGCCGCTGCCGTTGCGGCCCTGTACGCCGATCCGCTGGCCGCGCAGCACGGTGAGATCCAGCATGTTCCAAGGCGCCGGCACCCACGGCAGTTCGGCGGCGATGAGCTCGGCCACACGCTGGGGCCCGGGCTCATGGATCACCGGCGCGAGCAGGGCGATCTCGATGTCCTGCTCCACCTCGCCGGCAGCCTCGCGCACGCGCGCATCCAGTTCGATGCGGCGCTCGTTCTGCTGTGCCTGCCAGCGGCCGGCAGTGTGCTCGCTGCGGTTCTTCATGCCACCGAGCAGGATCGGTGCCTGGTTGGCGGTGCGTGCATCGCGTGTGGCGCGCGCTTGCCGATGCGCCATCTTCTCGCGCTGATCGCGCAGCTCGGTCTGCTGCTGGCGGCGCTCGCGCTTGCGCAGGGTCAGCTGGGCCTGGGCACTGCGCCGCTCGTCCTGTTTCTGTTCGGCGTAGAGAGCGTAGTTGCCGCCGTACTGGCGCAGCCCGCCTGGCGACAGCTCGACTATACGCGCCATGTGCCGCAGCAACGTGCGGTCGTGGCTGATCACGATCAGGCCACCGTGCCAGCGCTGCAGCGCCTCGATCAGGCGTGTGCGGTGGGCGGCGTCGAGGTGGTTGCTGGGTTCATCCAGGATCAGCCCCTCGGCACCGGACAGGAACGCACCGGCCAGCGCGACCTGCATCGCCTGGCCACCGCTGAGCGTGGCGGCGGGCCGCAGGGGATCCAGCGCGGGCAGGCCGAGCAGCTGCCACTGCGCCTGCAGCTGCTCGCGGAGGTCCCAGTGCTCACCCACGCGGGTGAAGTCGTCCGGATCCACGCTGCCGGCTTCGATGCGGTGCAGGGCATCGAGCACCGCGCCGACACCGGCCAGATCGGCGATACGGCCTGCGGGTACGCCGCTGTGCTGCGTGAGCAGGTGCACCGGGCCGCTGCGCAGGATGCGGCCGGAGCTGGGCGCGAGATCGCCACTGAGCAGGCGCGCGAGCAGGCTTTTGCCCACGCCGTTGCGCCCGACCAGGCCGGTCGGGGTGCCGTCGAACGCGGCGCACAGTTCGGAAAACAGGACCCGGCCGTCGGGCAGGGTCTGTGTCACGCGATCAAGCGTGAGAGCGAATGCGGTCATGCGACCTCCATTGGATGCCAAGGACTCCCCTCCTGCGGAACAGGTGGGTGGAGACGGGCCGTCAGACGACGGCGGCATCAATGGCGCATGTAGGCTTACCTCGGCAACAAAGGCGGCTGGCTGCCGCGCGGCCAGTATAAAACCGCGCGACGCCAGGGCGATGAACGCGGCTTGCTCAGCAGTTCACCCCGGTCAGCCGGGCGCTGATGAAATCGATGAAGACCCGCAGCTTGGGCAGCACATGGCGGCCGGAGGGCCACAGCAGGTAGAAGGTGCCGCAGGCATGGATGAGGTCGGCCATCACCCGATGCAGGCGGCCGTCGGCCAGCGCCTCGCGCACCGAGTGCTCGGGGATGTAGGCGATGCCGCGCCCGGCCAGCGCGAAGGCCAGCCGCGCTTCGATCGTGTTGCTGACCATCGACACCGGCAGTGCGAGCGGCGCGGCGCCCGGCGTCTGCGGCAGTGGCCACGGTTCCAGCTTGCCGCTGCTCGGGAAGCGGTAGTGCAGGCAGTCGTGCTGCAACAGATCCTCGGGCACCCGCGGCGTGCCGCGACGGGCCAGGTAGTCGGGTGAGGCGACCAGATAGCGCGGAAACACGCCGAGTTGCCGCGCGCTGAGGCGTGAGTCGGTCGGCTCGCTGACCCGCAGCACGGCGTCGAAGCCCTCTTCGATCACCTCCACCAGCCGGTCATCGAAATCCAGCTCCAGGCGGATGCCGGGATAGGCGGCCATGAACTCGGTCAGCAGCGGCAGCGAGACGTCGCCGACCAGCGGCAGACTGACCCGCAGCACACCCGTCGGTGCTTCGGTCTGCTGGACCAGCTCATCGCGCGCGGCATCGCGCTCATCGAGGATGCGCCGGCAGCGGACCAGGAAGCGCTCACCCTCAGCGGTGAGGGTGACGCTGCGGGTGCTGCGATGGAACAGCCGCACGCCCAGCGCCTGCTCCAGCCGCGACACGGTCTTGCCGGCGGCCGAGGCGGAGATGCCGAGCATGCGTCCGGTCTCGACGAAGCTGCGGGTATCGGCGACCTGCACGAAGGTCTGCAGGTTGCCGAGGTTGTCCAAGGCTGACATGGGCGGTCGCAGGGGGGAAAGCGGGCACTGTAGCGGTCGGCAGGCCATGAGGGGCGGGAGGCGGAGGCATTGGCCCGAAACACTGCGGTGCGCTGGTACTTGGTTCCGGCCGAAGACCTTGCCGGGAGGGCAATTCCCCGATTGCGGCCTCGTCGGTCCGGAATGTACGGAGCGCTGACCCGCTGTTTCCCCGGCGGCTCAGCGCCTACGGTGGCGCTCCCCCCACTTGCGGCGCCTCCATGTCTATCTTCCCTGACGTCAGCGGTTCCACTGTCGCGCTGGATGCGATACCCACCCGGGTGCATCCATGAGCGGTCACGCGGTCGATCCCACCGCCGTGCCGCTGCCCAACGCGGCCACTCGATTGCCCTTCGGCGGCCTGCTGGCGCTGGCGTGCGCGGGCTTTATCACCATCCTCACCGAAGCATTGCCGGCCGGCCTGCTGTCACCGATGAGCGCCGATCTCGGTGTCAGCCGCGCACTGGTCGGCCAGCTGGTCACGATCTACGCCTTGGGCTCGCTCGTGGCCGCACTGCCGATGACCGCCTTGACCCGACGCTGGCCACGCCGCCCGCTGCTGCTCACCGCGATCGCCGGCTTCGTGGTGGTCAATACCATCACCGCGATGACGCACCACTACGGGCTGATGCTGGTCGCACGTTTCTGCGCGGGCATCAGCGCGGGTCTGCTGTGGTCGCTGGTGGCGGGCTATGCCAGCCGCATGGTGGTGCCGCAGCTGCAGGGCCGCGCGATCGCCGTGGCGATGGTCGGCACGCCGCTGGCGCTGTCGCTGGGCATTCCGGCCGGTACGCTGTTGGGCCAGACCATCGGTTGGCGCTGGGCGTTCGGGTTGATGTCGCTGCTCAGCGTCGCCCTGCTGGTGTGGGCGCGGCTGGCGCTGCCGCCGTTGCCGGCCCCGGGTGCGGCGGCCCAGCAGCCGTTGGGCAACGTACTGCGTCTGCGCGGCATGCGCACCGCCTTGCTGACGATGTTTCTGTACGTGCTGGCGCACAACGTGCTCTACACCTATATCGAACCGTTTGCGGCGCTGTCCGGCGCGGCGGTGTGGCTGGATCGTCTGCTGTTGGTGTTCGGCGTGGCCGCGCTGGTCGGCATCTGGATCACCGGGCTGCTGGTCGACCGGTGGCTGCGCGCGCTGGTGATCGCCAGCACGGTGGCGTTTGCGTTGTCGGCCATGGCGTTCGTGCTGTGGCCGGGCTCGCCGTGGGTGCTGGTGATCGGTACGGTGGTGTGGGGCATCTCCTTCGGTGGCGTTCCCACGCTGTTCCAGACCGCCGTGGCGCGCCGTGCCGACGAGGCCGGGGACATCGCGCAGTCCTTCGTGGTGACCGGCTGGAATCTGGCCATCGCGCTGGCAGGCATTCTCGGCGGCGTGATGCTGGAAACCGTCGGTGAGCGCTGGCTGCCAGCGGTCCTGCTGGTGCTGCTGCTGGCCACGTTGATGGTGGTGCTGCGCCAGCCGCGCGCCTGGGCGCCGATCACGCACTGAGCCCAGCCGCCGCACCCGGCAAGGTGGACCGTGATACCCGGCGCTATGCTGGGGCCGGGTATCGCGATGGGAGTGACGGATGCACAAGGGAGTCCTTCGGAGTGGCGTGCTGGCATTGCTGTGCCTGGCCGGTATCGCGCACGCGGCCGAGCCGGAGCGGCGCATCGCGCTGACCATCGACGATCTGCCCTGGCAGCGTCTGGACGAACGCGCTGAGCCCGCGCTTGCCGCCCGTCATGCGCAGTTGATCGCAGCCCTGAAGCGGGCCGACGTGCCGGTGGTGGGCTTCGTCAACGAGGTCAAACTCGAGGTGGATGGGCGGGTGCAACCCGCACGGGTGCAGATGCTGCGCGACTGGCGCGATGCCGGGTTCGAACTGGGCAACCACACCTTCGGCCATGTCGATCTGCATGCGATCGGGCTGGCCGCCTACGAGCAGGACATCCTGCGCGGTGAGACCACGCTGCGCCCGTTGCTGGCTGAAACCGGGCAGGCGCCTCGCTGGTTCCGGCATCCGTATCTGCGTGCCGGGCAGTCCCCGGAAGAACGCGCTGCGCTGGGCGTGTTCCTGCAGCAGCACGGCTACCGGATCGCCCCCGTCACCGTCGACAACAGCGAGTGGATCTGGGCGTTCGCCTACGACCGCGTGCGCGACACCGAGACCGATCCGGTCGCGCGTGAGGCCCGCCTGCGCCAGCTGCGCCGTGGCTATGTGCCGTACATGCTCAACAAGCTGGACTACTACGAGCAGCAGGGACGGCAGCTGCTGGGCCGGTTGCCTGCACAGGTGTGGCTGATCCACGCCAACGCGCTCAGCGCGGACTGCGTGGAGGAACTGGTGGCCGCCACGCGCCGCCGCGGCTACCGCTTCATCACGCTGGAGACGGCACTGCAGGATCCGGCCTACCAGCACGCCGACGGCTACAACGGCGCCGGCGGTATCAGCTGGATCCAGCGCTGGGCGATGGCCGAGAACAAACCGAAGGCGTTCTACGCGGGTGAACCGCCGGTGCCAGCGTGGGTGATGACGCTTGCCGGTCTGGAGGCGGAGTAACGCATCGGCTCAGGCCGGCGTGTCGTTGTTCGGATTCTGCATGTCTTCCGGCGCCTGCCCGTACTGCTGCTTGCGCTGCTGGTGGAACGCCACGAACTCGTCCGGCGGCAGGGCCTTGGAGAACAGCCAGCCCTGCCCGAATTCCACTTGGCGCGCCTGCAGGTAGGCGAGCTGCGCAGGCGTTTCCACGCCTTCGGCCACAGTGAACAGCCCCAGCGTCTTGGCCATGTCGATGATGTGCGAGGTGACCGGGCTGGTGGCGCTGTCGGTCCCGATCGCATCGATAAACGACTTGTCGATCTTCAACGCATCCAGTGGCAGTTGCTGAAGGTACTGCAGGCTGGAATAGCCGACGCCGAAATCGTCGATTGCTACGCAATGACCGATGCGGCGCGCATTGGCCAGATGGGTACGCGCGCGGCGGATGTCGATGAAACCGCGCTCGGTCGCCTCCAGCCAGATCTGCTGCGGATGGATGCCGGTGCCATGCAGCTTGGCACTGAGCACCTTCAGTGCGCGGCCGCTGCTGACATCCTCGGCGGCCAGGTTGATCGCGATGTGCGCGCTGCGGTCCTGTACCAGCAACGCGCGCATGTCGGCGATCACGTGGTCGATGACCTGATCGGTCAGCGCCTCGATCAGCCCCGCTTCTTCAGCCAGCGGAATGAACAGGTCCGGCCGCACCAGGCTGCCGTCGGGACGGCGCCAGCGCACCAGCGATTCGGCGCCCACGCAGATGCCGGTGTCCAGCTCGATGATCGGCTGGTAGTGCATGAAGAACTCACGCTTGCGGACGGCCGTGGCCAGCTCACCGCGCAGCGACAGCCGTCGCCGCGACAGCCACACCACGCCACCGATCGCCGCCAGCGCGCCGATCACCCCGAGCGGAATGAACTGACCGATCTGGTGGCGGAACGCAGCTACCAGGTCGGTGCGCGGGGCGGTGGCGACGGCCAGCCACTCCTGGTCCTGCGCGGTGGCGTACAGCGTCTGCCCTTCAGTACCGCTCGCCGGCTCACGCAGCAGCCGCTGCAGCAAGGCCTGGTCCTGGATGTCCTGCTGGGCGATCAGCCGCCCGTCGGGACTGGCGACGGCCAGCCGCACGTTGGGATCGACGATCACATCGATCAACCGGGCCGGGTCCATCAGGATGTCGTAGTGGCCATAGCTGAGCGCCATCAATGGCTGCCGCGGTGTGCCGGCCAGCGGACGGATGTCCAGCGTGATGCCGGCGCCCTCGGCGGTGACATAGGCAGGCGCGGGCTGCACGATTCCGGCGTCCATCGGGCCCCACGACGTGCAGGCCAGCCGTCCGTCCTCGAAGTAGCCGATCTGCTCGGCCGAGTGGGTGCGCATCACCAGCCCGCGCATCAGCTGCAGGTGCGCGGGCGAGCAGGGCGCCAGGGTGCTGCGGTTGAGCTCGCGCAGGGTGTTCAGCGCGCCCTCGTAGGCGCGGTGTGCGCGCTGCAGGGTGCGCTCGGCGGTGGTCTGCAGCCGCACCTGCTCGGACTCGCTGGCGCGGCTCCAGGTGAAATAGAACACGGTGGCGATCGGCACGAGGGCGCCGAGCAGGGCCAGCAGGATGGTGACGGCGATGATCCTGGCGCGGTTCAAGCAGGTCTCGATGCCTCGTCGAAAGGGGGTTCCATGGCAGCCCGGCGGGCCAGGGCAGTCGCGGCCCCGAGCCGCTATATGACCATCAGTGCGTGAGGATTGAAACAGCGCAGACGTGGAAGGGCAATGATGTGCAGGAGGCTACCCCGCCAAGGTGTTGATTCCGACAGTGACGGGCGAACCATGGCGTCGGCCGGCCCGGCGGCCCGGTATTCACCTTCGGTTCGCGCCCCCGGCCGGATGATCGCGCCGCACCCTTCCGTGCCCCGATCCGAGCCCGATGAATCCCACCCTGCCTGCCGCGTTGGCCCTGTTGTCGTTGCTGCTGCCCGGACTGGCGTCGGCGCGCACGGTCTACCGCTGCGTGCAGAGCAACACGGTCAGCCTGGCCACTGCACCGGAGCCAGGCTCCAAGTGCACCCCGCAGCAGATCGACGACAGCGCCGTGCAGACCCCCAACCTGTGGGGCAACATGGGCATCTTCAGCGGCACCCTGTACGAGCGCGAGCAGGACGGTGCCCTCGTCTACTCGACGCGCAACCTGCCCGGCTCGCGGGTGTTCCTGAAATTCACCGTTGCCACCCCACCGGGTGAGCCGGCGCACGAAGGCCTCGGCAAGGTCGGCACGCCGCAGTTGAACCGGCACGCCAAGCAGTTCAAGGCGGCGGCCAAGGCGACCGGTGTGGACGATGCCTGGCTGCGCGCGATCGCCCATGCCGAGAGCAATTTCGATGCCGGTGCGATCTCGCCCAAAGGCGCGCAGGGCGTGATGCAGCTGATGCCCGATACCGCCACCGAGTACGGCGTGGCCGATCCGCTATCGGCCGAGCAGTCGATCAGCGGCGGCGCGCGTTACATGAAGGCGCTGCTGCGTCGCTACAAGGGCGACCGTGTGCTGGCCGCCGCGGCCTACAACGCCGGCATCGGTGCGGTGACGCGCTACAAGGGCGTGCCGCCCTATGCCGAGACGCTGGCCTACGTGGAGAAGGTCAGCGCGTTGTACGTGCGCTATCGCGAGGCGATGGGGTTCAAGGTGGAGACGCCGGCGAAGTAGGGCTGCGTTTCAGCGTGAGCATCCTGCGCCGAGCAACGCGTGCTGCTCGCTGCGGCCGACGGCGTTCAGAGCGGTCTGCACGTCCGCGCGTTCGACCCACAGGGTTTGCAGATGCGCACGCAGCCCTTATCGTCGTGCCCTTCGAACGACAAGGATGGCAATGGGACGCAACGCTTGGGCAGGGATGATCGCCGCAGCCACCGCTGCGTTGCTGGCATGGACGTTCCTGCGCGTGCCATCGCCGCCCCTGCCGCCGCCCGGACCGATACCCACCGTGCTGGGCTGGTCACCGCGCATCGACAGCGTCGCCGGCGACGGCGTGGGCGGCAGCACGGAAGGCCCCGCCGCCCAGGCGCGCTTTGCCGATCCGTACGGCTTGGCCGTGGACACGCACGGCGTGGTCTACATCGCCGATGCCGGCGACAACAACCGCATCCGCCGCCTGCACCCCGATGGTCGCGTGGACACGCTGGCCGGGCAGGGCGAGGGTTGGCGTGACGGCGCTGCCTTGCAGGCGCAGTTCAACACGCCTTCCGGGATCGCGCTGGATGCCAGCGGCAACGTCTTCGTCGCCGATACCGGCAACCACGTGATCCGCCGCATCGCGGTGGACGGCACCGTGAGCACGCTGGCCGGTGATGGCCAGCGGGGCTTCATCAATGGGCCAGCCGCGCAGGCGCGTTTCGATGGACCGATGGGCGTGGCGGTGGACGCGGGCGGCCGCGTGTACGTAGCCGATACCTACAACGACCGCATCCGCGTCATCGAGCCCGATGGGCGGGTGCATACCCTAGCGGGCGGCGAACGCCCGGGCATGATCGATGGCTTGGGGGCGGCCACCCGCCTGGATACGCCGATCGCGCTGGCACTGGATCCGCAGGGAAATCTGCTGATCGCCGACCTGTTCAACAACGCGATCCGCCAGCTTGCGCCAGATGGCACGCTGAGCACCCGCGTCGCCGATGGCGGCCTGCTCAGTGGTCCGCTGTCGTTGGCGGTGACCCACGATGGGGTGATCTACGCCAGCGACATCAACGGCAAAGTGGTGCAGATCTCGGCGCAGGGTCATCAGCTGGCCTTGGCCGGCGTACCGCCGCAGCCGCGCTTAGCCCGGCCCACCGCGCTCGCGCTGGATGCCCAGGGTGGGCTGTACCTGGCCGATGCCGCGTCCTACCGTGTGCACCGGCTGCGCGCGCTGGCAGTGGGCGACACTGCGCCGCCGGCACTGATCGGCCCGGCGCCGGACGCGCCGTTGCCCAACACCGCTGGCCGCTGGCCGTTGGCCCCACAGGATGGCTGGCATGAGGTGGTCGGCACGTTGGGCGAGGTGCGCGGCGACTTCAAGGGCGAGAGCCGTCATCACCTGCACGGCGGCTTCGATATCCGCGGTGATATCGGCCAGCCGGTGCTGGCGATTGCCGACGGCAAGGTCGATACGCCGTTCGCGGCGTGGTCGGTGGGTGGCCAGGCCGAAGGTCTGTCGCTGGGCCGGCTCAAGTACATCCACATGAAGGTCGGCCGTGATCCGCGCGACCAGCCGTTCGATGCGCGCTGGCAACAGGTGTTCGATGAAGAGGGCAAGCTCGAGCGCATCCGCGTGCGTCGTGGCACGCGCTTCGCTGCGGGCGAATCGCTGGGCAGCATCAACCGCATGGCGCATGTGCACCTGAGCGTGGGCGCCAGCGGCTTCGAACGCAACGCGGTGGCGCTGGGCTTCACCGGGTATGCCGATGCCTTTGCGCCGCGCATCACCGAGGTGGCGGTTCTGGACGACCGGGACCAGCCGATCAGGGCCGGGGCCGACGGCCGCGTGGCGATTCCCCGCCAAGGCCTGGGCGTGCAGATCGTGGTGGAGGCATGGGACCAGGTCGACCGCAATCTGCCGCGGCGGCGGCTGGGGCTGTACCAAGTGGGTTATCAGGTCCTGGATGCGCAGGGCCAGCCGCTGACGGGGTACGAGCAGCCGCGCTTCAACATCGTGTTCAACCGGATGCCGCGCGAGGACAGCGCCACCCGCGTGGCCTACGCACCGGACAGCGGCATCACCGTGCATGGCAGTGCGGTCACGCGGTTCCGCTATCTGGTCACCAACACCGTGCGCGATGGGCTGGTCGAAACCGGGCGCTGGCAGCCCGATGCGTTGCCAGCCGGCGACTACATCCTGCGTGGCAGTGCGCGCGACTACAGCGGCAACGAAGCGATCGGCTCGCGCGATCTGAAGGTCACGCTGCTGCCCTGAGCGGGATCAGGCGCCGACGCGCACACGCTCGGCGTCCATGTCGGCCAGCGGCCGCACCTCGATGCTGCCGAAACGCGACCACGGGAACTGCTGGGCGATGCGCATCGCCTCGGCGTGGTCCGGCGCGTTGATCAGATTGAAGCCGGCCAGCAGCTCGTGGGTCTCGGCGAACGGGCCATCGGTGATCCGGGTCTGTCCCTGACGCACGCGCACCGTGCGCGCGCTGTCCACGGGTTCGAGTTTCTGCGCCAGCACGAGGGTGCCCTCGGCCTGCAGCCTGTCCGCGTGCTGCAGGCAGTCGTGCATCAGGCGGTCGTACTCGTCGCTTGGCAGGGCCTGCAGCAGACCCTCGTCGATATAGATCAGCAGAAGAAATTGCATGGGCGGACCAGGAGGGGCTGGGAAGCCGCATCATGCCCCAGCTCCCGCAGGCAGGGTGTTGCAGCGCCGCAGGAACGGCCTGTTCAGCCACGGCGAAAATAATCTTTCCGGGGGTGTCGATTTCCGTCCCGTTGGCACGTTGTATCCAGTGAACGGCCCGGGTGACGGGCTGGCACACAGGAGTACCCGTGAAAGTCATGGTTCTGGTCAAGGCAACCGCGGCCACCGAGGCCGGTCAACTGCCCACCGAGCAGGAGATCCGCGCCATGGGCGCCTACAACGAGCAGCTGGTGCAGGCCGGGATCATGCTGGCCGGCGAGGGCCTGCACCCGACCTCGCGTGCCCGCCGGGTGGCCTTCGGCAGCGAGCCGCCCCGTGTGATCGACGGGCCGTTCGCCGAAACCCGCGAGCTGGTCTGCGGGTTCTGGCTCTGGCAGGTCCGTTCGCTGGACGAGGCCACCGAATGGCTCAAACGCGCGCCGTTCGCCTCCGGCGATGTGGTGGAACTGCGCCCGATTCTCAGTGCCGAGGATTTCGGCGCGGCCTTCACCCCGGAGTTGCAAGCGCAGGAAAAGCGTCTGCGCGACCAGATCGGCATCGACGATTGACCCATCCCACATCCCTGGAGCATTCCCATGAAACTGATTCCGTTCCTTGGCTTCAACGGCAAGACCCATGAGGCGATGGCCTTTTATGCGCAGGTGCTGGGCGGCAAGGTCACCGCGGAAACGAAGTACCGCGACATGCCACCGATGGAAAGCCAGGAAGGCTGTGGCGAGATGCCGCCGGAGACCCTGGACCACGTCGCGCACAGCCAGCTGGAGGTGGGGGCGGCGATCCTGATGGCGGCCGACGGCCCCTCCCCGGACGGGCAGGGCAGCACCACGATCAACATCGAGGTCGACTCGATCGAGGAAGCCGAGCGCGTCTTCAGCGCGCTGGCCGACGGCGGTGAGATCAAGATGCCGATCACCGAAACCTTCTGGGCCCATCGCTGGGGCTTTCTGATCGACCGCTATGGGAAGCCGTGGATGGTCAACTGCATGAAGCAGTTCTGAGCCCGGACGGGCGCGATGGCACCCCGCCGGGCCGCTTGTACCTGCGTCGCGCCGGTGGTCTGATCGGCCGCATGGACACGGCACTGACGCAACGACTGGAGACGATCTGGCGCATGGAGTCGCCAGTGCTGACCGCCCGCCTGACCCGCCTGCTCGGCGGCGATGTCGGCCGTGCCGAAGAGCTGGTCCAGGACACCTGGCTGGCCGCGCTGGAGCGCTGGCCCAGCCAGGGTGTGCCGGACAATCCCGGAGCGTGGCTGATGACCACTGCGCGCAACCGCGCCATCGATGTGCTGCGCCAGCACCAGCGCGTCGCCGGCCAGCATGCACAGTACGGCAGCGAGCTGGAGCCGCTGCCATTGCCGCCGCCGGATGACAGCGACGCGCTGGAAGACGATATCGGCGATGACCTGCTGCGGTTGATGTTCGTCGCCTGCCATCCGGTGCTGGCTGCCGATGCGCGCGTGGCATTGACGCTGCGGCTGCTCGGAGGGCTCACCACCGATGAGATCGCGCGCGCCTTCCTCGCGCCGGAGCCGACCATCGCCCAGCGCATCGTGCGTGCCAAGCGCGTGCTGGCGCAGAAGCAGGTGCCGTTCGACGTGCCACGCCACGCTGCATTGCCGGAGCGCCTGGCCTCGGTGCTGGAGGTGGTCTACCTGATTTTCAACGAGGGCTATGCGGCCAGTGCCGGCGATGACTGGATGCGCCCGGCCTTGTGCGACGAAGCGCTGCGGCTGGGGCGCGTGCTGGCCAGCCGGCTGCCGACCTGGCCGCAGGTGCAGGGCCTGCTCGCGTTGATGGAGCTGCAGGCATCGCGCACCGCCGCACGGACGGATGCGACCGGCACACCGATCCTGCTGCCCGACCAGGACCGCACGCGCTGGGACTGGCTGCAGATCGCCCGTGGGCAGTCGGCCCTGCAGCAGGCGGTGGCGCTGGGAGGAAGCGACGATCCGTATGTATTGCAGGCGGCCATCGCCGAATGCCACGCGCGCGCGCGTCGCGCCGAAGAGACCGACTGGGCACGGATGGCGGCGCTGTACGCGCGGCTTGCGCAGGTGCAACCCTCTCCAGTGGTGGAGCTCAATCGTGCCGTTGCCGTGTCGCGGGCGAAAGGGGCGGCGGCGGCCTGGCCGCTGGTCGAGCAGCTCAACGCTGATCCGCGCCTGCGCGACTATGCCCCGCTGGCCGCAGTGCAGGGCGACCTGCTGGCCCAGCTGGGCCGTGCGGCCGACGCACGGGCGGCGTTCGAGCGGGCAGCAGCGCTGACCGCCAACGGCCGCGAACGCGCGCTGTTGCAGGCCCGCGCGGAGGCTCTGGCACAAGGCTGACGCAATCTCATCTTGTCGGTCTGCATGGTTGCGGCTATCGTTGCGCCCTTCACAAGCATGACTGGGGCTGACCCCCGGTCAGCAACCACAGGGACAAAGGCTGATGCCGTCAGGGAAGAAACCGCTACGCGCGATGCGCGCGTGGATGCTGCTGTGCGTGTTCCTCATCACCCCGTTCGCGCATGCGGCCGACAAGGCGCAGCAGGCGTACTGGGCTGGCTTCGCCTATACCGGCGAGCAGGCTGCCCGCAGCAAGGTGGCGCCGCATAGCACCCGGGTCATCGACCAACGCGGCGCCGAGGCATTGAACCAGCAGCTCGCCGGTGCCCTGCGCCGCCAGCCGCCCGCCCACCTGCAGCTGATCAGCGACCAGCTTGCCAAGCTGGATGGCACCACCAGCGCCACCGTGCTCGCCGCGGCGCTGGACCGTGAACTGGTCTCGGTCGAACCGATCGGCGACCAGTACAAGGTGCTGGTGGAGGTGGCACTGCAGGCGCTGTTCTTCGATTTCCGCGAGCGCCAGGTCATCGCCTCCTACCCGATGACGCTGCAGCGTATCGACCTGCAGGACGACCGCCCGTCCGAAGGGGATATCGACGCGATCATCGCCGATCTGCTCTATGGCACTGCCGCCACCGCATTGCCGCAGGTGCTCGCACAGACCCTGGCCAACGCGCAGCTTCCCAACGCCTCGATGCGGCGGCTGCAGGTGGGTGGGGTGACCTTGTCCGATGCAGCCCGGGCCAAGCTGCCCGACCCTGCGATGGAAGGCACGCTGCGCGCCACGCTGGCCCATGAGCTGTCCAAGACGCTGTCATCCAACACCGGCATCGGCCTGTTGCCACCGGCCACCGGGGAAGCGATCGGCGGTGCGATGGCCGCGCGCTTTGCCGACGGAAAGGTGTATCAGCTCAAGATTCCCGAGCCCGATTACGTGGTCACGCTGACGCTCGACGCGATGAAGAGCGGCGTCGTCAATGAAACCGCTGCCATGAAGACGATGCTGTTCGGCGCGTTCTTCCAGGTAAAGGTGACCGAGCCGTTCTCCGGCAAGGTGTATTTCGACCAGCCCCTGCGCAAGGGTGCCACCAAGGTGGTGCCGGTCACGCAGTGGCGGGTGGACCAGTGGTCGGCCAACTACGAAACCGTATTGGCCGGCTTTGATGCGTTCGCTGGCGCTGCTGCCAAACGGGCGGATTCGCGCGCCTGGCTGGATGAGCAGAAGCCGGGCGGACGCCCCCTGCAACAACAGATCCAGGCCCTCCAGGAGTTGATCAAGTCATGTCGTTGATTCGTGCTGTACTGCTGATTCTCATTGCACTGATGGTCACCGCGCCGGTCGCGGCGCAGACCGCCAGTTCCCGCGGCATGGGCTCGGCCAGCTATGGTCTGCGCCTGAGCGCCGATACCCGTGCCCAGGCCCTGAACAAGGCCAAGGTCAACGCGCTGGAGGCCTACATCGCCGAATCCGGCGCGGCCAAGCTGCGCCTGTTCGAGTCCCGCCGCCCGGAGTTCATCGGCGAGATCGACCGCTTCGTGCTCTCCACCGTGACCCTGTCGGAGAACGAAGACAAGAAAGCCAAAACGTACACGATCAGCGTTCGCGCCGAGATCAATACCACGCTGCTGCAGACCAAGCTGGATGCCGGCTCTGCCGTAGCCGGCGCACGCAGCAATGAGCGCTCGCTGCTGACCTTCCTGTTCATGGCGCGCTCGCAGGACACCGTGCAGTCGTTCCAGGACAAGGAATACCGCCGCGTGGACGCCAGCCGCAGCTACGACGAGAACACCCGCGAGGGCGACTCGTTCCGCGGCAACTCGGTCAGCACCAATGGCAGCGTGAACCAGAACGCCTCGGTGTCGGTGACCAGCGGTGGCAGCACCACCGCGCGCAGCGACACCATCAGCTGGAAGGTGGCCAACGCCGCCGAGGTCAACACCGCGATGACCGGTGCCTTCAGCAGCGCCGGCTATGAAGTGGTTGAAGCCGAGTACGTGGAAGGCGAAAGCCGCGGCCTGCTCAGCATCGAACGCATCCGCAAGGACTTCAGCACCGGCAATGATCTGTCCGCTGCGACCCTGCGCGATACCGCCAACGGGATCCGCGCTGCGAACATTCCGTACATCGCCGTGGGCACGCTCGACATCGGCATGCGCGATCGCGATCCGGCCTCGGGCAATACCCGCGTGTACGTCACGGTGACCGGCAAAGTGCTGGACGTGACCGGCCGCTTCCCGCGCACCGTCTCTTCGGTCGGCCCGGTGCAGTACGCCGGCCTGGGCCCGAACGAAACCGTCGCCCGTACCAATGCGCTGCGCGAAGCCGCCGAACAGGCCGCGCAGCAGATGATCAACGAGCTGAACGTCAAAGCCGTTCGCTGAAGCCCTTCGGCGCATTACGGTGCGCCGCCACACAGACACTCTTCTCCTCCTCAGGACTATTCCCATGATCCGTAACACCGTCATCGCACTGGCCATCGCCGCTTCCTTCGCCGCCCCGGCGCACGCCCAGCTGGGCAAGCTGAAGGGCCTGGTCGGCGGCGCGACCGCTACCGAAGCCAGCGCCGCCGGCGCGCCGGATGAAGCCGCGCAGGACGCCCTGGTCCGTCGTTTCGTCGCCTCGCAGTCGCATTCGCTGGCTGCCCAGACCTCCTTCGCCAAGGCCTTTGGCCTGGCCGAACAGGTGCAGCTGCTGGAAGCCGAGCGCCAGGCGCTGTCCTCCGGTGCAGTGGACGTGAGCAAGATGAAGAAGTCGGTCTCGGTCAGCGAAGCCGCCCAGGCGGCCATCGATGAGCGCGTTGCCGCACAGCCCGAACTCAGTGCCGAATCCAAGCAGTACTACACCGACGGCCTGGTCTCGCTGCTCGCCTCCGCTGCCGAAGGCCAGAAGCTGAGTGGCGAAGCCAACAACTTCGCCAGCGGCATGAAGAACCTGGGTCCCGCGCAGCTGGCCACCGTCGGCCGCAAGCTGGTCGCCGGTGCCTGGGTCGCCAAGGAATCGCCGGGCTACCTGAAGGGCCTGTACGACACCTCCAAGTCGGCGCTGACGTTCGCCCGCGCCAGCAAGATCAAGGTGCCGGGCAATGCCGATTCGATGCTTGACGGCCTGAACTGATCCGGGACGGCCACGCATGCAGATCTCTACCCGACTGCTGAGCCTGGCCATCGCCGCTACCCTGCTTGCCGCGTGCGGCAAGCAGGAAGCGCCGGTGGACGAGGTTGCCAGCAAGACTGAATCCAAGGTGCTGCCGTCTGCGGATGCCGACGCTGAACCGCTGCGCGGTACGCCCGATTTCGGCGGCACCACCCAGGTAGCGCGGGAAGCCGATGGTATCGGCAGCACGCCGGAACTGGCGGTGCTGGCCGCGCTGCAGTCGGCCGTGGCGCAGGTCAATGGCGTCCGTGTCGCCAGCCAGATGCAGACGCTCCGTGCGGGTCTGGATGTCGATGTCGACGGTCACCATGCCGGCAGCCTCCAGGCCAATGCCTTCGCCCAGCAGGCGATCGCGGCGTCGCAGGGGTCCGTGCTGGGCTACGAGATCCTCTCGCAGGAGGAGATCCGCCAACTTGATGAAGAAGTGATTGAACGCGTGCGGGCCAGCGATGCCGGCTTCACGTACGCCGCCTCGGCGTCGGCCAGTGGCTCGGCACAGGCGCAGGCCGACGCGCGTGGACAGGGCGGTTCGGCTTCCGCCAGCGTCAAGGAAAGCTACAGGGAAAGCGCGAAGGTCGATGCCAAGCGTGGGGCGAGTTCGTACGAGTCCGACGTCAGCCATCGCACCATGCGCAGCTACTGGAAGGTCCGCATCCGTGCCGACATCGCCAAGTACCGCGCGCCGGACGAGCAGGGGCGGCCGAAGATCGTCGTAGCCCTGCCGCACGTGCGGTCGGGTACCTATGCCGTCGGCGATGGCCGGGTAAGCAGCGAAGAGGTGGCGCGTGCCATCCGCGCCCGCCTGTCCGACACGCTGACCCAGACCAAACGTTTCATCGTGCTCGACCGTGAGTTCGGCGATGAAATGCAGGCCGAGATCGATCACATCAACAGCGGCAACGTGCGCCTGCAGGACACCGCACGCCTTGGCCAGCAGCTGGCGACAGATCTGATCCTGATCCCGACCATCGAGCGTTTCGAGTACCCGCGCAGCGTGCGTCAGCTGCGCATGTCCGACCGCCAGGTGAGTTCGTACTCCGGCGGTGGCCGCATCACCCTGCGGTTGATCAACGCGGCCACCGGTGAAGTAGTGATGTCCGACAGCTTCGATCACCAGCTGGCGTCGACCGGCCCGAGCACGCTGCCGCGCGTGGTGGACGGCAAGGGCATGGCGGCCACCATGATGGATTCGCTGTCCGGCCAGATCGGGACCGCGATCATCACCGAGATTTTCCCGGTCTCGGTCGTATCGTTGAGCGGTGACCAGGTGGTGCTGAGCCAGGGCGGTGACGCGCTGCAGGTCGGCCAGCGCTGGCAGGCGGTGATGCTGGGCGAGGCCCTGAAGGACCCGCAGACCGGTCGCTCGCTGGGGCGCAATGAGACCCCGTGCTGCACGATCCGCATCGATCGCGTGGCGGCGCAGACCTCCTACGGGACGCTCGAAGAAGGTGCGGATCTTGGCGCCGCAGGGTTCCGCCCCGGGGCGATTGAACTGCGCACCCAATTGGGTGCGGTGAAGCCAGCCACGACCGCTGCGGCGGCATCGGGCAGCGGCAAGGCCCCGGTCCGTGCCGCCAAGCCTGCGGCGGCGGCCAAGCCGGCGGCGCCGGCAGACGATCCGAACTGGTGACACGGCGGCGCCGGGCTCTGTCCCGGCGCCTGTCCCGGCGCGGCTTCGCCTACACTCTGGGTCCAGGTTTGGTCCCGTTGTGGAGAGAGCGATGAAGCGAGTAGTACTGAGCGTGCTGGCCCTGTCGGTGTCCGGCGCCCTGATGGCGGCAACGCCCAAATTCGATGGCGCGCGGATCTCCGCCGACGTCAAGGAACTGGCCTCCGATGCTTACGAAGGCCGCTCGCCGGCCACGGCCGGTGAGGAAAAGACCATCGCCTTCCTGAGCAAGCAGTTCGCAGCGGCGGGCCTGCAGCCGGGCGGCGACCTCAAGGACGGCAAGCGCCTGTGGACCCAGGCCGTGCCGCTGCTCAAGGGGGACATCGTGGGCACCCCGAGCCTCTCACTGAGCAGCAAGGGCACGCCGCAGACGCTGAGTCAGGGCAAGGAAATCGCCGTGCGCGCCGCCATGAACGGTGCCAGCGAAGTAGATATCAAAAACGCGCCGCTGGTCTTCCTCGGCTACGGCGTCAAAGCGGGCGAGCGCAACTGGGACGACTTCAAGGGCGTGGACCTGAAGGGCAAGATCGCGGTCGTGCTGATCAACGATCCGGACTTCGAAACCGGCCAGGGCGACTTCGACGGCAAGGGCATGACCTACTACGGTCGCTGGACCTACAAGTACGAAGAAGGCGCGCGCCAGGGGGCGCTCGGCGTGCTGATCGTGCATGAGACGGCACCGGCCTCGTATGGCTGGGCCACCGTGGCCGGTTCCAACACCAACACCATGTTCGACGTGGTCCGCGACAACCCGGCCGAAGCGCATCCGCTGCTGGAAGGCTGGATCCAGCGCGATCTGGCGGTTTCGCTGTTCAAGCGCGCGGGTCTGGATTTCGAGGCCCTCAAGAAGCAGGCGCAGACCCGTGACTTCAAGCCAGTCGAGCTGAAGGGCGAGACTTTCTCGGCCAAGTACGCGGTCAAGACCGAGGTGATCACCTCGCACAACGTGGCTGCGCGCCTGGAAGGCAGCAAGCATCCCGACGAGACCGTGATCTACAGCGCGCACTGGGATCACATCGGGGTGGGCAAGCCGGACGCGAACGGTGACACCATCTTCAACGGTGCGCTGGACAACGCCAGCGGCACCGCCTCGCTGATCGAGCTGGCGCGCGGCTTCGCCAAGGCAAAGCGCCCGGAGCGTTCGGTGCTTTTCCTGGCGGTCACCGCCGAGGAAAAGGGCCTGCTCGGCTCGGAGTACTACGCCACCCACCCGCTGTATCCGCTCGGCAAGACCGTGGCGCTGATCAACATGGATGGCATGGCGCCTTTCAGCCCGTCGCGTGATTTCGGCATCTACGGCTCGGCCAAGCTGGAACTGCTGGACCAGCTCAAGGACGTCGCCAAGGGCTGGGACATCCGCTACACCCCGGATCCGAAGCCGGAAGCCGGCCTGTTCTTCCGCTCCGATCACTTCCCGTTCGCCAAGCGCGGCGTGCCGGCGGTGTCCTACTCGGCGGGCCAGGATTGGGTGGACGGCGGCGTCGCCGCTGGCAAGGCGGCGTCGGATGACTACACCGCCAAGCGCTATCACCAGCAGGGCGACGAGTGGCAGCCGGACTGGACCTTCGCCGGTGCCTCGCGCGATCTGGAAGTGCTGTACACGCTGGGCAACCAGCTGGCCAATTCGCGGGCCTGGCCGAACTGGAGTGAAGACTCCCAGTTCCGCGCCCCGCGTGACGCCAGCGCCGCCGAGCGGAAGTAGTGCCGGCCGCTGGCCGGCTTCATCCCCTCAAACCCCGCCTTCGTCGCATGCCGCTTGTTCACCGTGGCGGCAGGGCTATGCTCGCCTCACTCCCTATGTGATGACGCCGCCGTGTTCGCCAGCCTCTCCCTGATCTTCCGCAATCTGTTGGCCTGGGCCGCCGCCATCGTGGTGGCGGGGTTCGTCTGGAGTGGCTTCTTCCACGGCATGGACGAAGGCCCCGGCTGGGTGTTCGGCTTGCTGGCCCTGTTCGTGATGGTGACCGCCCTGGGCAGCTGCATTGCCCATATCCGCCGGGTGCAGCATGCCGCCGGGCGCCTGGACGCGGCCACCCTGTCCAGCCGCCAGCGTCGGCAGATCGAGGTGCCGATGGACGCCGGCCCGGCCTTTGCCCTGGTGGAAGCCGCCATCGCCGAGCTGCCACGCGTGGAAGACATCGAAAGCGCTCCGGGCAGCCTGCAGGTGCGGGCGTACGTGCGCCGCGTGGATCCCTACAACGGCCGCCCGCCGTCCCGCTGGAACCTCCCTGCGCGGCTGGCGATCAAGCGCAACAGCGTGCTCGCCACGGTCACACCGGGGCAGGGCACGAGCAGCGTGACCCTGCTGTTCGAGCCAGATGCCGGGGTATGGGCCGATCTGCTCGCCGTCGACGAAGGCAGCAACCATGAGAACGCCGAAGCGGTCGGCCGTGCGATCACCCGCCGGGTGGCCGAGCAGCGCCGCGACGAACAGGCTGCCGCCGAACAGACTGCCACCGAGAAGGAGCTCTCGGTGGCCAGGCTCAACCTGCTGCATGCGCAGGTGGAGCCGCACTTTCTCTACAACACGCTGGCCAACGCGCAGGTGCTGACCCGCACCGATCCGCCGCGCGCCGACCAAATGCTCGGGCACCTGATCCAGTACCTGCGCAGCTCGCTGCCCAGCGTGGATGAATCGATGTCCACGCTGGGCGTGGAGCTGGAGCGCACCCAGGCCTACCTGGAAATCCTCAAGATCCGCATGGGCGCGCGTCTGGCCCTGCAGGTGGATGTGCCCCCGGCGCTGACCAGCCTGCCGCTGCCCTCGATGGCGCTGCAGACCCTGGTTGAAAACGCGATCAAACACGGGCTCGAACCCAAGCCCGGCGGTGGCACGGTGTGGATCATCGCGCGCGCCTTCGACGACCATGTCACCCTCACCGTAGCCGATGACGGACTCGGTTTCGGGCAGGGCACCAGTGGTACCGGGATCGGCCTGAAGAACCTGCGCGAGCGGCTGCGCCTGACCTGCGGTGAGTACGCTGGCGTGGCGATCGTGTCCAATTTCCCCAGCGGCGTGGCAGCGACCATCACCCTGCCGCGCGATGCCCACGAGGCGATCCATGCAGCTTGATGCCCTCATTGCCGAAGACGAAGACCTGCTGCGCCAGTCGCTGGTAGCACAGCTGCAGCGGTTGTGGCCCGAACTGCGGCTGGTGGCCGAATGTGAGGACGGCGCCAGCGCGCTGGAGCGCCTGGCCGAGCTGAAACCGGACCTGGCCCTGCTCGACATCCGCATGCCGGGCATCACCGGCATCGAGGTGGCCCGCGCGCTGCCGGAGATCAGCCCGCGCACCCAGGTGGTGTTCGTCACCGCCTATGACCAGTACGCCATCGATGCCTTCGAGCAGGGCGCGATCGACTACCTGCTCAAGCCGGTCAGCGATGAGCGCCTGCTGGCCACCCGCGATCGGATACTGGCCCGCATGCAGCTGGGCCGGCCGGACAGCGGCATGCTCGAGCAGCTGCTGCAGCGCCTCGGCAATCAGCCCGCCGCGCCCTCAAGCGCCCCGCCACTGGCCTGGATCACCGCCAGCAACGGACGCGACACGCAGCTGATCATGCTCGAAGACGTGATCTACTTCCGTGCCGACAGCAAATACACCACGGTGGTCACCGAGCAGGGTGAAAGCCTGCTGCGGACCTCGCTGCGCGAGCTGCTCGACGCACTCGATCCACAACGGTTCCGCCAGATCCACCGCTCCACCATCGTGAACATGAAGGCAGTCGCCGCGGTCACCCGCGATGACACCGGCCGCGGCCAGCTGCGATTGAAGCATCGCACCGAAGTGCTCAACGTCAGCCAGCCCTTCATGAGCCTGTTCCGCGGGATGTAACACACCTTCTTTTCGTCTGGAGCCTGCCATGCGTATCACCGTTGTCGCCAGTGTCTGCGTGTTGATGCTGGCGGCGTGCCAGCAATCGAGCAACACCTCCGTCACCCGCATCCGCGCCAACGGCGTGGATACGCTGTACAGCAAAACCACGGTCGACAACGGCGTGGCCAACTTCGACTGCATCGCCAGCAGCAGCGGCCACTGCCATTACCTGGTGCTGGATGCGCGCTGCAAGAAGGACACCGACTGCCCCTATCCGCCGCTGCACCGGTTGGCGGTGGCGGTAGGCAAGACCGAGCAGATGGCCGGGCTGCCAGCCGGCTTCAAGCACTGCGTCAGCGCGGTCCAGAAAGAACAATGCCACCGTGAGTGATCACGGTGGCATCGTGGCTCCCCCCTCATTTCGATAGGGTCAGAACGCCGGTTGCAGATGCAGGTTGGTACCGTTGGGCTGCTCGCCGACATGGTTGAGCTGGCCGACCAGTTCGGTGTGCTGCTTCATCCGGCCGATCTCGCGCATGATGCGGATGTCCTCGTGGCGCAGCTCGCGTTTGGCGCTCACCGCCTGCTTGTAGTCCAGCACCTCCGGGTAGTGATGGGCCATGTCCAGCGCTTCGGCGACACACTCCACCGTGTCTGCATCGGAGGTGATACGGGCGCGGCTGTTGAAGGCCTTCATCCAGCGCTCGAAGCCGGCGGTGTGATCGAACATGTTGGCCATGAACCAGATCACGAACAGGATCGACACCCATGAGCCGAACACGATCACCACGCGGGTGAATGTGATATGGAAGTCATCCTTCCACAGATAATTGCTGATCAGGCCGAGGATGAGCAGCGAGGACGCCTGCCAGCCGACGATCGAGGCCATCAACCACTGGCCCTTGGCCTTGGCGAGCACCGCGACTTCCTCGCGGATCTGCTGTTCACTCTTGTTACGCCAATGCGCGACCTGTTTTTCGAACGGGCTGCTGTACAGCTCGTTGTCCTGCAACAGCAGACCCAAACCTTTGAACAAAGCGATCATGACGAGCTCCTTCTGGAACGTGCGGCAGCGCATTGGACGACGTTGTGGCACGTCCAGTTCTAGCACTTTCACCGCGCTTGGCAATGGGCAAAGCGCAAAGATCCGGCGTCATTCCTGCCTGAATGGGCAAACTCGCAGCGGATTTGCGCACTGCGGCACGTAAATGGCGGGGTAAATAGGCGCCAGACGGTCCTTTCCATGCTGCACATGCACATCGACGGCCCCCTGTTGGGCAAGGTCCTCGCCAGCCCTGCAGGTATCACGCAGAATTGACGCATCCGCGCGAAACGCCGGTCCGCTCCGCCTCGGTACTGCTGATGTCCTCCCTGTTGCGTTCGCTTGCCCGCCCCGCCACCGCCCCGATCCGCCGCTGGGTGCTGGGTGCTTTTCCCCGCGGCCAGAGCGGGATCGATTACGACCATCCTTTGGGCGACCCCGGCTGGTTCGGCCCGGACAGCATCACCTGGCGCGTGCACTCCGAATTCCCCGGGATGCTCGCCGGCGGCCTGTGCGCCCTGATGCTGCAGACCCTGCATCCACTGGCTTTGGCCGGTGTATACGACCATTCCAACTTCCGTGCTGACCTGGTCGGCCGCCTGCGCCGCACCACCGCGTTTGTCGCCGGCACTACCTATGCACCGACGGCGGAAGTCGAGGCGCTGATCGCCAAGGTGACCCGCATCCACGCCCAGGTGCGGGGGCACACAGCCGACGGCCGCGCGTATTCCGCCGACGATCCCGCGCTGCTGACCTGGGTGCATGTCACCGAGGCCTACGGCTTCCTGCAAGGCTGCCGGCGGTATTGCCGCGATGTGCCCACGGCGGTCGCCGATCAGTATTACCGCGAGTACAAGCGCGTGGCTGAAGCACTCGGCGCCACCGATGTACCGGCGTCGGAAACGGAGGTGGACGCGTATTTCGCACACCAGCAATCGGCGCTGCTGTTCGATGCGCGCTCGCGCGAGGTGCTGGAGGTGCTGTCCGGCATCCGCCTGCCGGTGCCGATGGCGGGGTTGTCACGTGAGCTGTTCCTCGGTGCGGGCGCGGCGTTGTTGCCGGACTGGGCGACGACGATGATCGAGCGCACGCCGATGCAACGTGCGCAATCACGGGCGTCTGCCGTGGTGCTGAAGGGCATGGCACCGCTGTTCCGGCGTGCACTGCAGGATGGCCTGGCGACGCGGGCGTGCACGCGGATGGGCGTTCCTGCCAGCGTGCTTGCTGATTGGAGTTAACGCGGTAGGTACCGACCGTTGGTCGGTACTCACGAGTGCACCGTTGCGCTGGCTGGGTCGAGCACGCACAGGCTTCCGGGACCCGCTGCAAGTACGTCCATGTAAGCTCGAATGCCGCCATCCATGGCGGCATACGGTCCCTCCAGCCTGCACGTGCCCGCCCCCCGACAATTGGCTGGCGGCCATGCTGAGGTCAAAAGCCAGTAAGCGGAGCTGAGCGGCAACGCGGAATCGCAGTGCTGCAGGAACGCGGAGCAGTAGCGGTAAGAGGCAGACTCAGTAGCAGTGCCAACCAGTGGATCAGCGCGGCGATGCTAGACAGCTAAACAGCTAAACAGCTAAACAGCTAAACAGCGAAGCAGCACAGAACTGCAGAAGTGCGGTGCAACAAAGCGCGAGCAGTAGAGCGCGAGCAGCAAAGCTGAGCGGCAGAGCACAGCGCAGCAGCAGAGCGGCACTGTGTTGCTCCACGAAGCCGAGTAGCAAAGCTACAGATCGAAGCGGGCCAGCGAAACAAACCCAATCACTGCCACAGCCGCGGAGCCGGGGACCGCTTTTCCCTTGCGGACCAGCCCATTGTCAAAGGGTGGGCATGGGTGGGGTGGCGGGACCGTATGCCGCCATGGATGGCGGCATACGAGCTTACATGGACGTACTTGCAGCGGGTCCCGACACCCCACCCATGCCCGCCCAGCTCAGAGAAGCCGCAAACCCCAGCCGTTGCTCTGCTCCAGCTCTGCAGCTCTGCAGCTCTAAAGCTCTAAAGCTCTGTGGCTCTACGAAAAAAAACGGGCGCCGAAGCGCCCGTTCTTTCATCTCAGCAAAACGCACTGAAACGCCTCACCACACCTTGACCCGCTTCTCCGGCGCCAGATACAGCTTCTGACCTTCCTTCACCTCGAAGGCCGGATACCACGCATCCAGATTGCGCACCGTCAACGCACGGAACTGCCCCGGCGCATGCACATTCGTCAACAGCGAATTACGCAACGCCTGCTCACGCGCCTTGCTCCGCCACGCCTGCGCAAAGCCCAGGAAGAACCGCTGATCCGGCGTAAAGCCCTCCAGCGTCTGCCCCGGCTTGCCCTGCAACGACAACTGATACGCATCGTAAGCTGTCGACAAACCTGCCACGTCCGCAATGTTCTCGCCCAGCGTCAACCGGCCATTCACCGACACCCCCGGGAACGGACTGTAGCTGCTGAACTGCGCCGCCAGCGCATCACCGGCCGCATCGAACTTCTTCAGATCCTCCGCCGTCCACCAGTTCTGCAGCTTGCCCGTCTCATCGAACAACGCACCCGCATTGTCGAAGCCGTGGCTGATCTCATGACCGATCACCGCACCGATCGCACCATAGTTCACCGCATCATCGGCCGCCCCGTCGAAGAACGGCGGCTGCAGGATCGCGGCCGGGAACACCAGACGGTTTTCCAACGGCACGTTCATCGCATTGATGGTCTGCGGCAGCATCGCCCACTCGCTGTGATCCACCGGCTTGCCCAGCTTGGCGATGTTGCGGCGGTACTCGAACAGCTCGGCACGCTCGGCATTGCCCAGCGCGTCATCGCGCTTGATCTCAAGGCCGGTGTAATCGCGCCACTTGTCCGGATAACCCATGCCGACGGTCAGGCCATCCACCTTGGCCTTGGCGCGCGCCTTGGTCTGCGGCGACATCCACGCCAATGCATCGATGCGCTTGGCGAACGCAGCGATGATGTTCTTGGCCATCTCATCCGCGCGCGCCTTGGTGGCCGGGTCGAAATGACGCTCGACGTACAGCTTGCCGATCGCTTCGCCGACGGCATGGTTGCTGTCATCGACCGCACGCTTCCAGCGCTCACTCTGCTGCGGCGTGCCGTTGAGCGTGGTGCCGTGGAAAGCGAAGCGCGCATCGGCGAACGACTTGGGCAGGTACGGGGCGGCGCGGTCCAGCGCATGGAAGGCCAGGTAGTCCTTCCAGACCTCCAGCGGCTCGGTCGCGACCAAGCGCGACATGCCGGCCACGGCCTTGGGCTGCCAGACGATGAAGTCCTGCTGGGCATCCAGGCCGGCCGACGCCAGGAAGGCGCTCCAGTCCATGCCCGGTGCCTTGGCGCTCAGATCGGCCTGCTTCCAGGCATTGGCGCCCTTGGCGACGTCGTTGGTCTCTTCCTGGGTGGCGTGCGCCTGGGCGATCTTGGTCTCCAGCGCGAGGATGCGCTGCGCCTTGGCGGCGGGATCGGCGACGCCGGCCAGCTGCAGCACCTGGGCAATGTAGGCCTGGTACTGCTTGCGGATCTCGGCCATGCGGCCGCCCTGCAGGTAGAAGTCGCGGTCCGGCAGGCCCAGGCCACCCTGCACCAGGTACGGCGCGGTGCGGTCCGGCTGCAGCAGGTCCACCGAGACCCACACGCCGAACAGGCGGTCGGTGTAGAAGTTGGTGGCGTTGAGCAGGTCCACGTCGGCACGCAGGGTGCCGCCCAGCGCGGTGGCCAACGCGGCCTTGTCGCCAATCCCGGCGATGGCGTCCAGCTCCGGCTTGACCGGGGCGGCGCCGCGCGACTCGATGCCCGCCTCATCCATGAAGGCGGCGTAGTAGTCGCCGATCAGCTTGGTCTCGCCCTCGGCCTTGGTATCGGCGGCGGCACCTTCGAGGATCGCGCGGGTGTCGGCCAGGGTTTTCTCGGCGATGACGTTGAAGCTGCCGTAGCTGGAGCGGTCGGCCGGAATTTCGGTGTTCTTGACCCAGGTACCGTTGGCGAAGCCGAAGAAGTCATCGCCGGCGGCAACGCTGCGGTCCATGCCGGCGGCGTCGAAACCGAAACTGCCCAGCTGCGGCTTGGGTGCGGCCGGTTCGGCCGGGGCGGTCTCGGGCGCGGCGGCGGCCGGCGCGGTGGCCTCGCGGTCGCAGGCGGCCAGGCCCAGCGACAGGCTGGCGGCAATGGCGAGCATCAGGGTGGGGCGACGCAGCTTGGGCATGGGGCTTCTCGGCAACGGAAACGTCCAAGTCTAATCCCGTCCTGGTCGCGTGGTTATGCCGGCTCCGGCGGCTTCGCCTGCCGGTTGTGGCGGGCCTCGGGTTTGTCAACGCGGCCGGGCACAGCGTCCTCTTCCCGTGCCGCGCGCGCTGGTGCATGCTGGGCCGGCCGGGGTTCGCACGGGGGCCACTGGCGACCGTGTGAAGATCCAAGCGTCAAGAATCCCGGGTGTCGGCCGCTCAGGTTTGGGGAAGCCAGGAAGCGCTACAGATGAAATCAGCCCGTCGGTGTACGAGAGCGTTGCGGTGCCCGCGTTGAGCCGTGCCATGGCACGTCCATTGCGGACGATCGTGTGGCTGGGGGTTTCCCTGGGCGTGCTGCTGGCGATCGGGCTGGTGGCCATGTTGACCAACGACTATCAGCGGCGGCAGGAGGCTGCGCAGCGGCAGAGCTCGGCGCTGGCGACCGGTGCCCAGCGCCTGCTGCGGCTGGAGCTGCGCAATCTGGAGCGGGCCATGCAGGGCATCGCAGAAGACGGCGCGCTGCTGTTCCGGCGGGTACCGGCGCAGGCGCCGGATCTGCTCGACGACGCCATCAGCGGCGTGCTGCAGCGGCATGCCGAGCTGCACAGCATCGTGGTGGCCGACCAGCACGGGCGCGCGCTGACCAGTGGCAGCGGCGATCTGCAGCTGCCGCTGTGGGCGGTGGAGGACAATCGTGGCAGCAGCAGCCAGTTGTACCTCGGCCCGCCACAGGCACAGGACGCCTCACGCTGGGTGCTCCCGCTGGCGCTACGCATGGGCGAGGACCGCTGGCTGCTGGCGCGCCTGCGCACCGACGAGCTGCATTCGATCATCAGCGGCATGGACACCGGCGAGAGCGGGGTGGTTTCGATCACCGACCGCTACGGCTATGTGTTGGCACGCAGCCCGGACCCCGTCGGGGTGGTGGGGCAGCGCTTCGGCCTGACCAAGCGCGACATGTTGCGGCGTGACGCGTTGACGCCGCTCGGCACCGAGACCAGCGGTGTGGATGGCGTGGAGCGCATTTCCAGCCTGAGCACCCTGGCGCAGTACCCGCTTGCGGTCTATGCGGGGCTGGGGCGCCGCGACGTGCTGGCAGCCTGGTGGCCCTACGTGCAGGCCTCGGTCGGGGTGTATCTGCTGTACTGGATGCTGTTCGGGGCGGTGTACGTCAGCCTGCGCCGGGCCACGCGCGATCAGGACAGCTTGACCGAGGAACTGCGCACCGGCCATGCCGAGCTGCGCATGGCCCACCAGGTCGGCAAGGTCTGCACCTGGTACGTCGATGAAGATGCCTGCCTGCTGCGCTGGTCGCCGCTGGCGCGGGAGATCTTCGATGTGGAGATCGACAGCCTGCCGGTCGCCGACTTCTTTGCCCGCATCCATCGTGAAGACGTGGCACGCATGCAGGTGGCCTTCGATGCCGCGTTCGCGGGCAACGGCGTGCTGGATGAAATGTTCCGTCTGGTGCTGACGGGCGGTGTGGTTCGCTGGGTCTCCGCGCGAGGCCAGCGGGTGGCTGTGGTGGATCGCGAACGCCGCATGATGGGGGCACTGACCGACGTCAGCGAACGGGTGGACGCGCTGGCCCGTGCGCAGCAGGCCGAGCGTCAGTTCCGCCTGCTGTTTGATCGCAATCCCGCGCCGTTCTGGGTGTTCGATCCGGACACGCTGCGCTTCCTGGAGGTCAACGAAGCGGCCGTGCGTCAGTACGGCTACAGCCGCGATGAATTCCTGTCGATGAGCATCCTGGACATCCGCCCGCGCGAAGGCTGGGAGGAAATCCGCGGCGCCATCGCACTGGCGCGGATCGGTGATGTGGATGCGCAGGTCCGCCTGCACCAGCGCAAGGACGGCACGATCTTCGAGGTCCGCGCGCATCTGGCGCGGCTGGATTTCGATGGCCGCCAGGCGTGCCTGGTGCTGGCCGAGGACGTCAGCGAGCGGTTGGCCTACGAGCGCGATCTGGCGTATCACGCCACCCACAACCCGGCCACCGGCCTGCTCAACACGCGTGCACTGGCCGCGCAGCTGGACGAAGAGGGCGGCGCGTACACCATTGCCTACGTGCAGTTCCGTGGCCTGCAACTGGTCTCCGATACGCTGGGCCGCGAGGTGGGCGATGTGGTGCTGCAGGCGATGGCCAAACGGCTGGGCGGCCTCGGCGTGCGCTACGGCCTGCTGGCCTTCCAGCCGGCCGAGGATTTCATCTTTGCCATCCGCGACGATCATCAACGTCAGACGGCGCTGGATACGTTGGTGCAGACCGTGTCCGAGCCGGTCCGCGGGCAGGATTGGCTGCATCAGTTCGAACCGCGTATCGGCGTGGCCGTGAAGTTCGATGGCGATGCCAATACGGCCGAACAGGTGATCGGCATGGCTGCGCAGGCCGCCCACGCCGCGCGCGACGAGGGCAACGTGATCGCGTGGTACGACAACACGGTGAGTTCGCGCCTGGCCGAACGGCTGCGCCTGGCCGGACGCATCCACAGCGCCATCGATACCGAGTTCGAGCTGTACTACCAGCCGATCTGCCATGCGGCCGACAGCACCCCGGCCGCGCTGGAGGCCCTGCTGCGCTGGCCGCAGGCCGATGGCAGCTTCATTCCGCCGGGTGAGTTCATCCAGCTGTGCGAAGACACCGGTCTGATCCTCGCGCTCGGCCGCTGGGTGATCCGCTCCGCGGCGCAGGCACAGCGGCAGCTGGTCGATGCCGGCTGGGACCTGCCGATCGCGGTCAATGTCTCGGCGGTGCAGTTCTTCAACAGCGACCTGGTGGCCGAGTTCACCCGCGCCAGCCAGGAGTTCGGGCTGGCCCGCGGCGCGCTGCAGGTCGAGCTGACCGAGAGCAGCCTGATGCGCAAGCCCGGCCAGGCCAAACAGACCATGCAGCGCCTGCATGAGCAGGGCATCTGCATCTCGCTGGACGACTTCGGCACGGGTTATTCGAACATGTCCTACCTGCAGCATCTGCCGCTGGACATCCTCAAGATCGACCGCAGCTTCGTGGCGGATGTGGAAACCAATCCGCGCAATGCCTCGATCTGCCGTGCACTGCTGTCACTGGGGCACAGCATGGGGCTGACCATCATCGCCGAAGGTGTGGAGACCCCCGGTCAGCATCAGTGGCTGGCCGCGCATGGCTGTGACCAGGTGCAGGGTTATCTGCTTGGCCGGCCGATGCCGTTGGCCAAGGTGATCGCGCAGCTGGATGCGGTGGAGGCGTAGTGCCGGGCGCGGCCGGGTGTCATCCGCCCAGTGCCTCCACCAGGTAATCAATGAAACTGCGTACTTTCGGTGCCAGATGGCTGCGGCTGGTGTACACCGCATGGATGCCGATGCCCGGCACCGCCCACTCGGGCAGCACGCGTTCCAGCCGGCCATCGGCGAGCGCATCGGCGACCAGGAAATCGGGCTGAAGGATGATGCCCATGCCGGCAATCGCCGCCTCGCGCAGCACATCGCCATTGTTGGCACGGACACTGCCGCGCACCGGGACCGAGACCTCCCCGCGCGGCCCCTGCAGCGGCCACGCATCGCCACCGGCCCAGTAGCTGTAGCTCAGGCACTCGTGTGCCGAGAGATCTTCAGGCTGCTGCGGACGGCCATGCGCATCCAGATACGCCGGTGCCGCGCACAGGCTGATCTGCGCGTCGGCCAGCTTGCGCGCGATCAGTGCCGGGTTGGGCTGCCGGGTGATGCGGATCGCCACGTCGTAACCTTCTTCGACCATGTCCACCAGGCGGTCGGACAGCGACAGATCGAGCTCCACCTGCGGGTAGCGTGCGCGATACCCGGCCAGCAGCGGACCCAGCCGGGCGATGCCGTAGCTGACCGGCGCGTTGATGCGCAGTCGCCCCGAGGGCTCCAATGCCTGCGCGCTGATGCCGGCCTCCAGCGCATCGAACTCGGCCAGCAGCCGCACGCACTCGGCGTAATAGGCCGCGCCCGTGCTCGTGGGGCTCACGCGACGGGTCGTACGGTTGAGCAGTCGGGTCGACAGGCGCTTTTCCAGCGCCGCGATCTGCCGGGTCACTCCCGCCGTGGACAGGTCCAAGGCCTGCGCGGCGGCGCTGAAGCCGTTGCGCTCGACCACGGCGACGAACACACGCATGGCATCCAGAGTGTCCATTGTTTCTCTTTCCGAAATAAACAGCGTCGATGCATCGTATTTATTGGCAGAGCTGCACGCAATACGCTCAGGGCCGTCGTAGCGTTACTGGAGTCCGTGATGTCCCGCTTGCCCTCGCTGTACATCTCCCACGGTTCGCCGATGACCGCCCTCAACCCGGGTCTGGTCGGCGAGCGCCTGGCGGCGCTGGCGGCGCGTTTGCCGCGACCGCGCGCGATCGTGATGGCCTCCGCGCACTGGCTGACCCATCAGCCGGTGGTGGGCGGGCATGCGCGACCGCCGACCGTCCATGATTTCGGTGGATTCCCGCAGGCGCTGTTCGATCTGCAGTACCCGGCACCGGGCGAGCCTGCGCTGGCGCAGGAGATCGCACAGCGCCTGACCGCGGCCGGACTGCCGACCGCGATCGATCCGCAGCGTGGTCTCGACCACGGTGCCTGGGTGCCGTTGCGGTTCCTGTATCCGCAGGCGGAGATCCCGGTCGTGCCGCTGGCGATCCAGCCACTGCTCGGGCCGGCCCATCAGTTCGCGTTGGGCCGCGCGCTGGCACCGCTGCGCGAGCAAGGCGTGCTGTTGATCGGCTCGGGCAGCATCACCCACAACCTGCACGACTGGCGCAGCTACCCGGACGGCAAGGAAGCGCCGTATGTGCGGCCCTTCATCGAGTGGGTGGAGCAGCGCCTGCAGGCCGATGACAGCGCCGCCTTGCTGGACTATCGCCGTCAGGCCCCGCACGCCGCGCAGGCGCACCCCAGCGATGAGCACCTGCAGCCGCTGCACTTTGCAATGGGCGCGGCCGGTGGCGATGCGCTGGGCGCGCAGCGTATCGATGCCGGCATCGATGCCGGGTTCCTGGCGATGGACATCTATCGCTTCGACGGCGCCGATGCGCAGCAGCGCGCCGCATGAGCGTTGTGCTGTCCGCGGACTGAGCCGGGTGTGCGGCACGCGTTCGCGTGGCGGCGCACGTGTGGTACGTTTTTTCCTGTTTCCGGCGCCCGCTGTCTGCAGCCTCCCCCGCGCTGCTTACTGGAAAATGCATGCATACCATTGAAGTCGTCCTGGCGATGCTGGTGGCGGTGGTCGCCAGCGGCTACCTGGTCCGCGTATTGCCGTTGTCGTTGCCGCTGCCGTTGGTGCAGATCGGGCTGGGCGCGGTCATTGCCGGCGTGTTCAACCGCGGCCACGCGCTCGAGCCGGAGATGTTCTTCCTGCTGTTCCTGCCGCCGCTGTTGTTCCTGGATGGCTGGCGCATCCCCAAACAGGGCCTGTTCCGCGATAAAGGCGTGATCCTGGAACTGGCCTTCGGGCTGGTGGTGTTCACCGTGATCGGGGCCGGTTTCCTGATCCACTGGATGATCCCGGTGATGCCGTTGGCGGTGGCGTTCGCACTGGCCGCCATCATCTCGCCGACCGATCCGGTGGCGGTCAGTTCGATCGCCTCGCGCGCGCCGATCCCCAAGCGGCTGATGCACATCCTGGAAGGCGAGTCGCTGCTCAACGATGCCTCCGGCCTGGTCTGCTTCCGTTTTGCGGTGGCGGCGGTGATGACGGGCTCGTTCTCGTTGGCGACCGCCTCGCTGACGTTCCTGTGGGTGGCGGTGGCCGGGCTGGCGATCGGTGTCGCGGTCACGCTGGGCGTCTCCACCTTCCAGCGCTGGCTGTGGCGTCGCTTCGGCGAGGAGCCGGGCGCGGCGCTGCTGGTCAACCTGCTGATTCCCTTCGCGGCCTACCTGCTGGCCGAAGAGTTCAACGCCTCGGGCATCCTCTCGGCAGTCGCCGCCGGCATCACGATGAGCTATGTGGAACTGAGCGGCCGCGTGTCCGGCAGCATGCGCGTGCAGCGCACCGCCGTGTGGAACATGCTGCAGTTCAGCTTCAACGGCATCATGTTCGTGCTGCTCGGCGAGCAGCTGCCGGGCATTGTGGAGCGCGCGATCAAGACGGTCAGCGAGAGCGGGCACCACAGCGCCTGGTGGCTGCTGGTCTACGTGGTGGTGATCAATCTGGCGCTGGTGCTGCTGCGCCTGGCCTGGGTGTGGCTGTCGCTGCGCTGGAGCCTGCTGCGCGCGCGTCATCGTGGCGAGGCCCGGCAGGGCACGTCGTGGCGGATCGTGGTGGCGACCTCGGTGGCGGGGGTGCGCGGGGCAATCACCCTGGCCGGCGTGCTGACCCTGCCGCTGTTCCTCCCCGACGGCAGCGCCTTCCCGGCGCGCGATCTGGTGATCTTCCTGGCCGCGGCGGTGATCCTGTTCTCGCTGGTGGGCGCCAGCATCGCGTTGCCGCGCCTGCTCAAGGGCCTGGAACTGCCGGCCGATTCGGGTCAGCGCAAGGAGGAAGACCTGGCCCGCAAGCTCGCTGCCAAGGCCGCGCTGGCCGGCGTGGAGCGCACGCGCCAGCAGCTGGTGCAGAACCAGACCACCGAGAACGTGCAGCTCTACAACGACGCCGCCTCGCGGGTGAGCCTGCTGTACCAGCGCAATCTGGAGAAGGAAGCGGGGCCGGATGCCGATCCGGACAAGGTCAAGCGGATGGAGCAGGGCTACCGCCAACTGCGCACCGCCGGGCTCACCGCCGAGCGCGAAGAGCTGTTCCGGCTGACCCGGCGTGGCAAGATTTCCGATGAGATCTCGCGCAGGCTGATCCGCAATCTGGACCTGCTGGAGACGCGGCAACGCGATTGAGGCCGCACTGTGTCACGTGCAGAGCCACCCATGGGGTGGCTCTACCCCGGCACACGTAGATCACGCGTCTCCGGCAGACGTGGGATCAGGCCTCCGGCTTCTGATCCAGGAAGTAGGCCACCACGGTGCCCTTGATCTTGATCGTCATCGGGTTGCCGCGACGGTCGCGGGCCTTGCCGGCCTGCACCCGGATCCAGCCTTCGCTGACCGAATACTCTTCAACATTGTCGCGCTCGACATCGTTGAAACGGATGCCCACGCCGCGCTCCAGCGCAGCAGCATCGTGGAAGGGGCTGGTCGGATTGATCGCCAGGTGATCGGGAGGGGTATCGCTCATGGTCACAGGATGCTGACGACCACCAAGGCCGCCTTCTGCCGTACAGGATAAACCGCAGCGGGCCCTGCGCCGAATTTCGCTTCCTGCCAACGCCCTTGCACGGCAGAATGCGCCCCTGTCTCCAGGAATACCGGCCATGCCCGACAACAGCGATTATTTCGACTTCGAAGAAGAGGAACGCGATTTCGACGAGGACGATTTCGAGGCGCGGATCTGGAATCTGTTCGTGCTGATCAACCCGGGCGATGAGGAACTGGCCCTGCAGCAGTTCAACCGCTGGCGCGAGGCGCTGCTGGAGAGCGGCGAGGGCATTGATGAGGACGCCGACTGGCTGCCGCCGATGATGGCCGGGATCGCCTGGCAGTCCGGCTTCGAGGTGGAGCGTGGCGATGCCGATGCGCTGATGTCGGCCGTCAACGAGCTGTCCGCGCGCTGGAACCTGCAGATCGACTGGGGCGGCGACCTGGACGATGAGGATTTCGCCGCCGAGGTGGATGCCCCGATGCTGATGGCCACCGCCCATGACCGCCTGCGCGAGCACAACTACGCGCTGTGGAGCGTGGATACCGGCAATGACACCCTGGCCGGGTGGATGGCGCTCAACCGCGATGACGATGCGATGCTGGCGCTGTGCTCGCTGCTGGGCGTGGAAGTGCGGCCGGGCAGCGATCCGTTCTGACGGCGTGATTGGCGTCGGCGTGTGCCGACCCACGGTCGGCACCTGCGCCTATGGCAGGTACTGCCCACGCGCGTTGGCGATGACCGCTTTGACCAGCGCGCGGTCCGTATGCCGTGAGATGGCTTGTGCGCCCAGGGCGATCGCCTGCAGGCGCAACGGAGCGGGCACGTCGTAGTGCGCGCCGCTGCGGCGGTTCTGGAACGCCCGCCGTGGAATCCCGAGCTGCGCCGCCATCGCGTGCAGCTCGGGCAGGGTGTCGGCCATCAGATGCGCCCAGCGCTCGCCGCGCCAGGGGTGTACCGCATCGTCGATATAGACCGTCACCGGGTGGCCGTGGCTCAGGCCTGCGGCTTGTCGTCGCTGGCAGCCGGGGCCGGCTCGGCATCGGCCGGTGCATCGGCGGTGGCTTCGGCGGCAGCATCGGTCACGATCCCGGCGTCTTCGGCCTCGTCGTCACCTTCGCCTTCCACGCCTTCGAACTCGGAGACCAGCTGCGACAGATACTCGTCGGCGGTCTTGCCTTCGTCGGCGGCCAGGTCGTCGATCAGCTGCTGCAGCTGGGTCGAGTACTCCAGGTTGACCTTGCGGCCTTCCTTTTCCTGGACGTTGGACAGGTGCTTGAGCATGGCCAGCATCGGCACCGGATTGTCGGCGTTGCCCATGGTCTGGCCGCCGATGGCCAGCAGCCACTCGGTGCCCTGCAGGCCGATCGCAGCGACGACCTGGCCTTCTTCGTTGGTCAGCACGGCATGGTTCTGCACCGGCTGCTGGGCGTTGAGGCGGTTGATCGGACGCTTGGGCTGCTGCTTCTTGCGCTTGTCGCGCTTGGCCTTGGACTGCTTGGACATGAGTGCCGTCTATCTACAAAAGGGAAGACCCATTGTAGTGCCGGCCGCTGGCCGGCTCCACGGATTCCCTGAATTCCCCCTGCAGCCCTGCCGCCACGTCCCTCAAGGCGCGACTGCCGGCACCAGTGCCGCCTGGATATCCGCATCGGCGGCGGTCGGCGACAGCGCTACTTCCTGGCCTGCCCCGGCCAGCGCGGCGGCTTCAGCGGCTTTGGTCATCACCACGATGCTGATCCGGCGATTGATTGGATTGTCCGGCTGCGCCTTGTCGAACAATACCGAGGAGGACAGGCCGACCACGCGGGTCACCTTGTCTTCGGTCATGCCCCCGTCGAGCAGGGCGCGGCGGGCAGCGTTGGCGCGGTCGGCGCTGAGCTCCCAGTTGCTGTAGCCATGCACGGCGTTGTACGCGGTGGTATCGGTGTGGCCGGTGATGCTGATCCGGTTCGGCACGTGGTTGATGAACTGCGACAGCTCGCGCAGGATCTCTCGCGTGTAGGGCTTGAGCGTGGCGCTGCCCATGTCGAACATCGGGCGGTTCTGCTTGTCCACGATCTGGATGCGCAGGCCTTCCGGGGTCAGGTCCAACAGCAGCTGGTCCTTGAACGGCTCCAGTGCCTGGCTCTTGCTGATGGCTTCTTCCAGCTCCTGCTTGAGGGCTTCGAGCTGCTGTTTCTCCCGCTCGCGATCGGTCTGCGGCACCGGCTTGGCGGCCTGCTGGTTCTGGAAGGGGTCGTTGCTGTTGCCGCGCGAGATATCGGTGGCGCCGCCCAGCTTGATCATCGAGGTGCTCGCGCCGCCCGGGCCGGCCATGCCCGGCGCCGGCGTCGCACTCTGCCCGACCAGCGGGCTGGGGTTGCGGAAATACTCGGAAATGGCCGCCCGTTCGGGCTTGGTGGTGGCGGCCAGCAGCCACAGCACCAGGAAGAAGGCCATCATCGCGGTGACGAAGTCGGCGTAGGCCACCTTCCAGGCACCGCCATGGTGCGCGGCGTGGCCGGCCTTCTTGACCCGGCGGACGATGACGGTGGGTTTGTTCTCGGCCATGGTGGTGCCTTACTTGACCGTCTTGAGGTGCGCTTCGAACTCGCTGAAGCCCGGGCGCACGTTCGACGGCAGGGTCTTGCGGGCGAATTCCAGCGCGATCTTCGGGTTGTAGCCGCGCAGGCAGGCCAGCAGCGCGGTCTTGACCGACTCGTAGATGCGGCTGTCCTGCTCGGCGCGGGCTTCCACTGCGGCCGCCAGCGGGCTGACGAAGCCGTAGGCCAGCAGGATGCCCAGGAAGGTACCGACCAGTGCGCCGGCCACGTGGGCACCGATCTCGGCGATCTCGCCGCCGATCGAGCCCATGGTGATCACGATGCCCAGCACCGCGGCCACGATGCCGAAACCGGGCAGGCCGTCGGAGACCTTGTTGAGCACGGCCGATGGCTGCATCGCTTCGGCATGGTGCTTTTCCAGCTCCATCTCCAGCAGCGGCTCCAGCTCGTGCGGCTCGATGTTGCTGCCGATCATCAGGCGCAGGCAGTCGGTGATGAAGTCGACCAGGTGGTGGTCGGCCTGCACCTTGGGGTAATTGGCGAAGATGCTGCTTTCGGCCGGGCGCTCGACGTGGTCTTCCAGCGCCATGAAGCCTTCGCGGCGGGCCTTGTTGAGCAGTTCGTACAGCAGGCTCAGGACGTCGATGTAGTCCTGCTGCTTGTAGGCCGGGCCCTTGAACACGCCGACGCTGGCCTGCAGGGTCTGCTTCACGGTTTTGATCGGCGTGCCCACCAGGAACGCGCCCAGCGCCGCGCCGCCGATGATGACCAGCTCGTACGGCTGCCACAGCGCGCCGAGTTTGCCGTGCGCGCCCACGTAACCACCGAGCACGCTGAGGATGACGACGAGGAAACCAACGATGATGAGCATGGGGCCGACGCGGGGAGGGGATACCTCCATGTCGGCCCGTTCACCCTTTTTCTGAAGGGGGGTGTTCGCTCAATGTCACACTTTTGCGAATTCAGGCAGCGGGTTCAGCCTCGGCGCCCCCGCGCTGCAGCGGGTCCGGGTAGGGCTGACCGTTGGGCGTGAACGACAGTGACACCGAGTTGAGGCAGTGGCGTTCGTGGGTCGGCGGGGGACCGTCCGGGAACACATGGCCGAGATGGCTGTCACAGCGTGCGCAGACGATCTCGGTGCGGATCATGCCGTGGCTGGCGTCCCGGATCTCGCGTACATGGGCCGGATCGAAGGGCGCGAAGAAGCTCGGCCAGCCCGTGCCGGAGTCGAATTTGGTGCTGGAACGGAACAGCGGCAGGCCGCACAGCCGACAGCCGTAGACCCCGTCCTGCTTGTTGTCCAGGAATACCCCGCAGAACGGCGCTTCGGTGCCGTGGTGCAGCAGCACGCGCTGCTCATCGGCACTGAGGCCGGCGATCAGGGTCTGGCGCTGGGCATCACTGGGTGGGGAGAGGTCGAAAGCGGTCATGGGCAGTCCTCGCGTGGAGACTCTCTACATAGGGCCGGGCGTGGCGTGTTCCAACCCGGCATCGTTCATCCTGCTGATACCCCTGCCGGTGCATGGTGAAGGCCTGAACCGCTGCCCGGAGCTCGCCATGTACCGTTCACGACGCCTCGCCGCGGCCCTGCTGGCGCTGCTGCCCCTGGTGGCGGGTGCGCAGATCGGTCCGCCGCCCAAGCCGACCGCGACGCGCCCGGTCGTCACCCCCCAGCCGACCCCGGTACCGTTGCCCACGCCGGTGCAGCCGGCACCGGCCGACAGCCTCTCTGGCCAGATGGCGCCGGTGAAGTCGTCCACGCAGACTCAGCAGCAGTTGCGCACGCACCCGATCCAGAGCAAGGGTCCTTCGCAGCCTGCGCCGATGCAGGGGCCAGCCGTGCAGGGCAAGGTCTACGATCGCCACGGCCGGATCATTCCGGGCGCCAGGCAGGTCGGTCCGAACCGGATTCTCGATACGCGCACTGGCCGCTACTACGACTCTCTTCCCAGCGGCGACGGACAGCAGATCAAGCCGTGATCGCGGCCAAGGCGGCGTCGGTCATCTGAACGGTTTACATCCAAGGCCCGCAGTCATCGCCGTCAACGCATCGCCTCACCGATTTTTCGCCTGTGATTAACCGGCGCGGCGCGACGCTGTCCCCGCGCCGCACCACAGCGCATCCCCGAGGTTTTCAAGAAGAGTGCAATCATGGCTAACCAGCAGAACCGCAGTCCCGGCAAAATGCCGCAGGAGCAGCAGGGCAGTCAGCAGCAGAACCAGAAGCCCGGCCAGCAGAACCAGCAGCAGTGGGACCAGCAGAATCAGAAGGGCGGCAAGCAGCAGGACCAGAAGCATCCGGACCAGAAGCAGCAGCGCTGATGCGCTTGACGCAATGAACGAAGGCGGTGCGCAGATGCGCGCCGCCTTTTGCGTTTCAGCCTGGCAGCGTCATCAATCCGGAATCGGCAGGGTCAGCGTCTCCTTGACCTCTTCCATGACGATGTAACTCTTGGATTCGCGCACGTGCGGCAAGGTCAGCAGGGTGCTGCCAAGCAGCTTGCGGTAGGAGGCCATCTCGCTGATGCGCGCTTTGAGCAGGTAGTCGAAATCGCCCGAGACCAGATGACACTCCAGCACGTTGGGCAGCTTCAGCGCCGCACGCCGGAATTCCTCGAAGATGTCGCCGGACTTGTAGGCCAGGCTGATCTCCACGAACACCAGCAGGCTGGCCTTGAGGTAATGCGGATCGAGCTTGGCGTAGTAGCCGGTGATCGCCCCATCGCGCTCCAACCGGCGCACGCGCTCGGTGCAGGGGGTGGTCGACAGCCCGACCCGCTCGCCGAGTTCGGTGAAGGAAATCCGACCCTCCACCTGCAGGATGCGCAGGATCTTGCGGTCGATCTTGTCCAGTTCTCGGGCACGCACGGCCATCGGCGTCAGCCTCTCAAGGGGGTTTGCAGGACAATACCCTGCCTGATGGCCTAAAAACAGGCGAAATGATTGGTTTGGGCTGACTATACTTCCTCAATTATGGTCCCGGCGTGCTCCTGCGCAGGGAATGATCGGGTTGGAGGTGTGTCATGCGCGTTCTAGTCCTTGGCAGCGGTGTGATCGGCACGACCAGTGCCTGGTATCTGCGGCAGGCCGGGTTTGAAGTCACGGTCGTCGACCGTCAGCCGGGCCCGGCGCTGGAAACCAGCTTCGCCAATGCCGGCCAACTGTCGTTCGGCTATACCTCGCCGTGGGCCGCCCCGGGCGTGCCGCTCAAGGCGGTCAAGTGGCTGTTCTCCGAACATGCGCCGCTGGCGATCCGCCCAGGCCTGGATTGGCACCAGTACCGCTGGCTGGCGCAGATGCTGCGCAACTGCACGCATGAGCGCTATGCGATCAACAAGGCGCGCATGGTCCGCATGTCCGAGTACAGTCGCGACTGCCTGAACGAGCTGCGCCGCGAGACCGGCATCGAATTCGAAGGCCGCGACCTGGGGACCACCCAGCTGTTCCGTACCCAGCAGCAGCTGGATGCCTCCGCGCAGGACATCGAAGTGCTGGCCCAGTACGGCGTGCCGTATGAAGTGCTCGACCGCGACGGCATCATCGCCCACGAACCGGCGCTGGCCGGCGTGGCCGACAAGCTGGTCGGTGCGCTGCGCCTGCCGCGCGACCAGACCGGCGATTGCCAGTTGTTCACCCGCCGCCTGGCGCAGATGTGCGTCGATGCCGGGGTCGAATTCCGCTTCGATCAGGACATCGCCGGCCTGCAGAGCGAGGGTGACCGCATCACCGGTGTGCGCATCGATGGCAAGCTGGAAACCGCCGATCACTATGTGGTCGCGCTGGGCAGCTACTCGCCGTCCCTGGTCGCTCCGCTGGGCATGCAGCTGCCGGTGTACCCGCTCAAGGGCTACTCGCTGACGCTGCCGATCACCAACCCGGCGATGGCCCCGACCTCCACCATCCTCGATGAAAGCTACAAGGTGGCCGTGACCCGCTTCGACGACCGCATCCGCGTGGGTGGCATGGCCGAAGTGGGCGGTTTTGACCTGTCCCTCTCGCCGCGCCGCCGCGCCACGCTGGAGAAGGTGGTGCGCGATCTGTACCCGGAGGGCGGTGATCTGTCGCGTGCCGAGTTCTGGACCGGCCTGCGCCCGGCCACGCCGGATGGGACCCCGGTGGTCGGTGCCACGCCGTACCGCAACCTGTTCCTCAATACCGGCCACGGCACCCTGGGCTGGACCATGGCCTGCGGCTCCGGCCGCTACCTGGCCGACCTGATGGATGCCCGCCAGCCGCAGATCAGCACCGAAGGCCTGGATATCTTCCGGTACAGCCACCAGGCCGCCTCCGTCCGTCACCGTGAGCCGAGTTCATGCGCCCAGCCCGTGCGTTGATTGATCTGGACGCGCTGCGCAGCAATTACCGGCTGGCACGCGAACTGGGGGGCGGCAAGGCCGTTGCAGTGATCAAGGCCGATGCCTACGGGCACGGTGCGGTGCGCTGCGCGCGCGCGCTGCAGGCCGAGGCCGATGCCTTCGGCGTGGCCTGCATCGAGGAAGCACTGGAACTGCGCCAGGCCGGCATCACCGGTCCGATCCTGCTGCTGGAAGGCTTCTTCGATGCAGAGGAACTGCCGCTGATCGTCGAGCACGATCTGTGGTTCGCGGTCGGCGCGCCGTGGCAGGTCGAGGCGGTCGCCGCGTTCCAGACCACCGCCACGCTCACCGTGTGGTTGAAGCTGGACAGCGGCATGCACCGGCTGGGCCTGTGGCCGGACGAATTCCGCGCCGCGCATGCCACGCTCAGTGCGTTGGCGCATGTCGGGCCGATGGTGCTGATGACCCACATGGCGCGTGCCGACGAGCTGGACAGCCCGCGTACCCGCGAGCAGGCCGATGTATTCGCCGCCGCCATCGATGGCCTGGCCGGGCAGACCAGCCTGTGCAATTCGCCGGCGCTGCTGGGCTGGCCGGACGTACGCAGCGACTGGGTGCGCCCGGGGCTGATGCTGTATGGGATCAACCCGATGCCGGCGCACACCGCGCTGACCGAGCGCCTGCGCCCGGTGATGACCATGCGTTCGAAGATCTTCGCCGTCCGCGATATCGCCGTGGGCGAGCCGGTCGGCTATGGCGCGCGCTTCGTCGCGCAGCGGCCGACCCGCGTCGGGGTGGTCGCGCTCGGTTACGCCGATGGCTACCCGCAGTTCGCGCCGAACGGCACCCCGATCCGTATTGATGGTCAGCCGGGCATCGTGATCGGCCGGGTCTCGATGGACATGCTCACCGTGGACCTGACCCACCTGCCACAGGCGGGCATCGGCAGCACGGTGACGCTGTGGGGCGATGCCCCGCGCATCGAAGCCCTGGCGCCGTTGTGCGGGGTCAGCGCATATCAGCTGCCGTGCGGCGTGAAGCGGGTCGTGCGTGAGTACGCCGGCGGCTGAGGCATCCCTCAGTTGCTGGCCGTGGCCTCGTTGCGCAGATCGCGCCGGATCCAATCCTCCAGCAGGCGCTTCTCATAACGCAGCGGATCGGTGTCGCTCTGCCGGCCGATGTTGTGCAGGTAGCCGGTGTCCTGCAGCTTGCGCTCGCCTTCGCCGATCACCTGGCCCTGCGCATCCTTCAGGGTGTAGGTCAGGGTCACGCGCGGGGGATAGATATCGCGCATGACCCGGATGTCGTTGGCCCGCGGGCCGTGCCACGGCTCGTAATCCCCGGCGCGCTTGATGTCGGTGAAGGTCACCTGCAGCGTCTGGCCGGGCTGCAGCTGCTTGCTGGCCGTGGTCCGCACATACTTGGCCAGCTGCTGCACCCAGTCGCCGCGCTCGGCCTCGAAGCGGTTGTTGCTCTGGCGGATCTCGGTGAACTGGGCCGGGTCGGTCCACGTGACCTGGACCGGGCCGTCAGCCTCAAGGGCCCGGGGTGCCTGCGGGTCGGTCACATTGCGCGGGGCGCCCGCGGCACTGCCCATCAGCAGCAGCCCGGCCAAGGCCCCGGTGATCAGGGAGGTACGGTTCATGACAACTCCTGCGTCGCGATCACGGGTGGGATCAGGCCCTGAGTGTGATCCCGATCCGGGTGGCCGACAATCTACGCGTGTATGCTCCGCTGCTGCGGTTGGCGCCAATTCATCCACGCCGCACCTTCCGGGACGGTCCGCGCTTGACACTGCGAATACGCGCGTTGGCTGATCCTGTGTCCCTCTGTTTCGCCAGTTGCCCCATTGACCCCCTTGTCCAGCCTGCCTACTACAACGTTGGAACGCGCCTCCTTCCTGGCCTCATCGCCGGATCCGGCCCTGTATCGCACGGTACTTGAGCGCCTGAATGCGGGGTTCTGCATCATCCAGGTGATCTTCGACGACGCCGGCGTCGGTGTGGATTACCGGTTCGTGGAGGTGAACGAGGCGTTCGCGCGCAACACCGGGCTCGACAACGCCTGCGGGCAGCGGATGAGCAGTCTGCAGCCGGCGCATGAGACGGACTGGTACCGCACTTACGGCGAGGTGGCGCTGAGCGGGCAGGCCAGACAGTTCGAAATGGAAGCGCGCGCGCTGGGCCGCTGGTACTCGGTGGAAGCGGTCAGCGTCGGCGAGCCGGACGAGCACCTGGTAGCCGTGGTGTTCTTCGACATCACCCACCGCAAGCACATCGAAGTGGACCTGGCCGAGAGCGAGGCGCGTTTCAGCGCGCTGGCCGATGGCCTGCCCATGCCGGTCTGGGTGCTGGACGAGCGCGGGCATTCGCGCTTCGTCAACAGTGCCTTCAGTGAGTTCTTCGGCGGTGACGAGCAGCGCGTGCCCGACGATGTCTGGCGCGGCCTGGTGCACCCCGATGATGCCTCGGTCTTCGATTACGAGCTGCAGGAATCCTTGAAGTCGCAGCGCTCCATGCACGCACTGGTGCGCGGCCGTCGCGCCGACGGCCAATGGCGTTGGCTGGAAATGAACGCCCGGCCGCGCTTTTCGCGTATGGGCCGCTTCATCGGTCTGGCCGGCAGCAGCACGGATGTCACCGAGCGTCGCGAGATCGAAATGGCGCGCGAAGAGCTGCTGCAGTCCGAGCGTGCCGCGCGCAGTGCCGCCGAGAACATGGCGCGCCTGAAAGACGAATTCCTGGCGACGCTCTCGCACGAGTTGCGCACGCCACTGACCACTATTCTGGGCTGGAGCGAGCTGCTGTTGCAGCGCATCGACAGCACCAGCCCGATGTACAAGGGGCTGGGTGTGATCGCCAACAGCGCGATGGCGCAGAAGCGGCTCATCTCGGACATGCTGGACCTGAGCAGCATGCTGCTGGGCAAGGTCCAGCTGGAAGTGGAAATGCTCGATCTGCGCACCCAGCTGGAAGAGGCGATGCGCGCCCAGGAGCTGGTGGCCGAAGGCAAGGCCCTGACCATGGAGCTGGTGATGCCGGAGGAACCGTGCCTGGTCCTCGGCGATGCCACGCGCCTGCAGCAGGTGCTGTGGAACCTGCTCTCCAATGCGATCAAGTTCACCCCGGCCGAGGGCCGTGTGGTGCTTACCCTCGTGGCTGATGGGGGCCACTGGTCGATCAGTGTCACCGATTCCGGTGACGGCATCGCGCCAGAGTTCCTGCGCCATCTGTTCAGCCGCTTCCGCCAGGCCGATGGCACCACCACGCGCCGGCATGGGGGCCTGGGCCTGGGCCTGGCGATCGTGCAGCAACTGGTGGAGCTGCATGGCGGCGCAGTGGCGGCCAGCAGTGATGGCCACGGTCAGGGCGCCACCTTCAATGTGCGCTTGCCGCGCTACCAGCCGCAGGCCGACGGTCGTCCGCTGCGTGAAGTGTTCAGCGGCCCGATCACCGAGCAGATCATCGAACCCTATCCGCTCAAGGGTCTGCACCTGTTGGCTGTGGAAGATCAGCCCGAGGTACTGGAGTACCTTCGGCGCCTGCTGGAAGAGCAGGGCGCCTCGGTCACCACCGCGTCCTCGGCGGGTGAGGCGCTGGCCCTGCTCAACGAAAAAGGGCACGAAGGCATCGACGCGCTGCTGACCGATATCGGCATGCCGGGCATGGATGGTTACGGTCTGGTGCGCACGCTGCGCGACAACATGGGGGTCGAAGCAAACGCCCTGCCGGCCGTCGCCGTGACCGCACTGGCCCGTGCCGATGACCGCAAGCGGGCACTGTCCTCCGGCTTCCAGGAGCACGTGGCCAAACCGTATTCGGTCGCGCAACTGGTGGCGGCGGTACGCGGCGTGCTCGGCGGCCCGCACTGACGGAGTCTGCGTTGGCGGCGTGTTGACGTCGCTCGCGGCACACTGGGGCGAACGCCACAGGAGTTGCCATGTCCCGTTATGCCCCCCGCATCCACACCCACCCGGACGCTATCACGGCCCTGGAAGCGCTGCTGCCGCAGCTGCACGGGCAGACCCAGGTGGAACTCACGCTTGAGGATGGCAGCCGCCTGATTGGCACCGTGGCGGTGCAGCCGACGCTGCAGCAGTACCGCGACGCCGACGAGAACGAAGGCAGCAATGGTCAGCTGCGCTTGGATGACCTGGAGACCCCGGTCCAGCAGCACCTGGTGTGGCTGGACCAGATCAAGGCCATCCGGCAGATGCCCTACCGCGAGTGAACGCGGCGGGCACGGACCTCAGTGGGTGAAATCGCTGGGCTCGGCCTCGAAACGGCGTGCGTAAGCCCGTTCATCGGCAATCCGGGCCACCTCTTCATCGGCCAGGTCCGGGGCGCCATAGACGGCATACGCCACGTTGCCATCCGAGGTTTTGCCGATCTGATGCAGGCGGTAGCGCGAATGACCACCGCCGGTGTCTTCGGGATAGTGCACCGGTGGCTGGCTGCCCTCCATGTCCATCTCGCTGTTGTCGACTACGCCACCGACAAACAATGCACGCATGAGCCATCTCCACGGGAAGTGAGGCTCCACCCTGCCGGTTTGGATGTTGTCAGGGCATCAACAGGACGTTGAATAAACGCAAATCCGGGGCCGGCGGGGCGAACCGGTAGAATGGCGGCCTCTTTTCAAGATGTGCCCTCCGCATGGCTGCCCAGCACGACGCTCCCCTGGAAACCCTGTTCCTGCCGTTCGCCAGTGGCGTGCTGTCCTGGCCAGCCGGCCCCGTGCTGTTCCTGCGCGCCCGCGATGGCGCGCCGCTGCGCGAGCACGCCCAGCCGGCGCAGCTGGTCTGCGAGCAGAGCTTCCGCCCGTTTGCCGATGCCCTGGAAGCCAGCGGCTGGACCGTGCGTGACGAGCAGCAGCTGGCCGGTGATGCCACCCGCTACGCCGTGGTGCTGGTACTGCCGCCGCGCCAGCGCGAGGAGGCCAAGGCCCTGTTCGCGCGCGCGCTGGCCCTGACCGCCCCGGGCGGGATCGTGGTGGCCTGCCAGCACAACAACGAAGGCGCCCGCTCCGGCGAAGGCGACCTGCAGCAGCTGGCCGGCCTCGGTGGCAAGCTGACCAAGAACCACTGCCGTGCGTACTGGACTGCACCGCTCAACGGCCAGCACGACGCCGCGCTGGCGCAGCGCTGGGCATCGCTGGATGCGCCGCGCGCGATCCTGGGCGGCCGCTTCCAGAGCCGCCCGGGTATCTTCGCCTGGGACCGCATCGACCCGGCCTCGGCGCTGCTGGTGGAGCAGCTGCCGGCCGATCTGGCCGGCCGGGGTGCCGATCTGGGCGCCGGCTTCGGCTATCTGTCCGCCGAGGTGCTCGCACGCTGCCCCAACGTGACCGCGCTGGACCTGTACGAGGCCGAAGGCCGCGCGCTGGCGCTGGCCCGCGAGAACCTCGCCGCGCTCGGCAAGCCGGCGGCGCTGGCCTATCACTGGCAGGACGTCACTGCCGGGATCGAGGGCGAGTACGACTTCATCGTCACCAATCCACCGTTCCATACGCCCTCGCGCGCTGATCGCCCCGATATCGGCCAGCGCTTCATCGCCGTGGCCGCGCAGGCGCTGCGCCCGGGCGGCCGGATGTGGCTGGTGGCCAACCGCCATCTGCCCTACGAGCAGATCCTCAACGAGAGCTTCGGCCAGGTCCGCGTGGCGGCCGAGCGCGATGGCTTCAAGCTGATCGAAGCGACCAAGGCCAGCAAGAGCGCCACGCCGGTCCGCACGCCACGCAGCACCGAGCCGAAGTGGGGCCGCGGAGGCCGCGCATGAAGCTGGTCAAGCTGTTGGCCAACCTGGGCTATGGCAGCCGCAAGCAGGTGCAGGGCATGTTCCGCGCCGGCCTGATCACCGATGCCGAGGGCGAGGTACTGTACGCCGATGACGCGGTTTCGCATGACGCGATCCGGGTCGAAGGCGAGCCGCTGGACCCGCCCCAGGGCCTGACCCTGATGCTGCACAAGCCGCGCGGCTACACCTGTTCGACCAAGGACAAGGGCCGGCTGATCTACGACCTGCTGCCGCCGCGTTACCGTGAGCGTGCACCGGTGCTGTCCTCGGTGGGCCGCCTGGACCGCGACACCAGCGGCCTGCTGCTGATGACCGACGATGGCGCGCTGCTGCACCGGATCGTGTCGCCGAAGTCGCGCCTGGACAAGGCTTACGAGGTCACCTTGGCCGAAGACCTGCGCGGCGATGAAACCGCGCGTTTCGCCAGCGGCGGTCTGCTGCTGGAATTGGACGACAAGCCGCTGCTGCCGGCCGAGCTGCACGTGAACGGCCCGCGCCAGGCGCAACTGGTGCTGCACGAGGGTCGCTACCACCAGGCGCGCCGGATGTTCGCGGCGGTCGGCAACCACGTCGAGGCGCTGCACCGCAGCCGCATCGGTGGGCTCTCGCTGGGCGAACTGCCTGAAGGGGAATGGCGCATGCTCGATGCGGCCGATCTGGAGACGCTGTTCAACGTGCCATGAGTGCTTTCCCTGCGCTGCCGTTCCTGCCCGACGCCGTCATCTTCGACATGGACGGCCTGATGATCGACAGCGAGCGGGTGTCGATCGCGTGTTGGTCGCAGGCGGCGCAGGAGCTGGGGCTGCCGTTTCCGGACGGCTTCTGGCTGCGCATGGTCGGGCTTGGTGATCGTGACTGCGAGCGGCTGCTACTGCAGACCGTGACGGACGAGCAGGTGGCCGCGTTGTTCGCGCGTTGCCATGACCTGTATGAAGCACGCACGCTGCAGGGCCTGCCGCTGCGTCCCGGCATCCTGGAAATCCTGCAGCTGCTGCACGATCACGGCGTTGCGCGTGCGGTGGCGACCTCGACACGTCAGCCACGCGCCTCGTGCAAGCTGGCCGCCGCCGGGTTGCTGCCGTTCTTCGAGGTGGTGGTGACCAGCAGCGATGTGTCGCATCCCAAGCCGGCCCCGGATATCTACCTGCTGGCCGCGCAGAAGCTGGGCAAGGATCCGGCACGCTGCCTGGCGCTGGAGGATTCTCCTGCAGGCATCCGTGCGGCGGTGAGCGCGGGCATGACGGCGATCCAGGTGCCGGACCTGGTGCATCCGGATGAGGAGCTGCGTGCGCTGGGACATCGCATCGTGGATTCGCTGCTGGATGCACGGGCATTGTTGATGCCGCTGTTGCCGGCGACTGGCGCGCGGTGATGTCCCGCGGGCCTCGGCGCGCCGATACAAAAAAGCCCGGCACATGGCCGGGCTTTTTCGTGTACATCGCAGCTGCACTCAGATGCGGCTGAACACCAGCGCCGCATTCGTGCCGCCAAAGCCGAAGCTGTTGGACATGACGGTGTCCAGCTGTGCCGACTGGGTCTGCTGCACGATCGGGAAGCCTTCCACCAGCGGGTCCAGCTCGCCGATGTTGGCCGAGCCGGCGATGAAGCCGTCGCGCATCATCAGCAGGCAGTAGATCGCTTCGTGCACGCTTGCCGCGCCCAGCGAGTGGCCGGACAGCGCCTTGGTCGAGGACAGCGGCGGAATGTTCTCGCCGAACACCTCACGCACGGCCTTCAACTCGGTGACGTCGCCCAGCGGGGTCGAGGTGCCGTGCGTGTTGAGGTAGTCGATCGGGGCGGTCAGGTGCTCCATCGCCATGTTCATGCAGCGCACCGCGCCTTCACCGGACGGGGCAACCATGTCGGCACCGTCGGAGGTGACGCCGTAACCGACCAGCTCGGCGTAGATGCGTGCACCACGGGCCACGGCGTGGTCGTAGTCTTCCAGCACCAGCATGCCGCCGCCACCGGCGATGACGAAGCCATCGCGGTCCTTGTCGTACGGGCGCGAGGCCGAGGCGGGCGTATCGTTGAAACGGGTCGACAGCGCGCCCATTGCATCGAACATCACGCTCATCGACCAGTGCAGGTCTTCACCGCCACCGGCAAACATCACGTCCTGCGCGCCATGACGGATCAGATCCGCAGCGGCGCCGATGCAATGCGCGGAGGTGGCGCAGGCGGCCGACAGCGAGTAGCTCAGGCCCTTGATCTGGAACGCGGTGGCCAGACAGGCCGATACGGTGGAGCACATCGTGCGCGGCACCATGTACGGGCCGACCTTGCGCACGCCACGCGCGCGCAGGATGTCGGCCGATTCCACCTGCCACTGGCTGGAGCCGCCGCCGGAGCCGGCGATCAGGCCGGTGCGCGGGTTGGCGACCTGCGCCTCGTCCAGGCCGGCATCGGCGATCGCATCGCGCATGGCGATGTAGGCATACGCCGAGGCATCGCTCATGAAGCGCTTCACCTTGCGGTCGATCTGCGCATCCAGGTCCAGCTCGATGTTGCCGCCGACATGGCTGCGCAGGCCGGCTTCGGCGTGATCGGGCAGATGACGGATGCCGGCACGGCCTTCACGCAGTGCGGAGGACACGGTGTCCAGATCGTTGCCCAGGCACGAGGTGATGCCCATTCCGGTAATGACGACGCGACGCATCAGAAGTTCTCAGTGGAAGTGAACAGACCTACACGCAGGTCTTTGGCAGAGTAGATTTCGCGACCGTCCACCAGCATGCGGGCATCGGACTGGGCCATCACCAGCTTGCGGTTGATGACGCGCGAGATGTCGATTTCGTAGGTGACGCGCTTGGCGCTCGGCAGCACCTGGCCGGTGAACTTCACTTCACCGCAGCCCAGGGCGCGGCCACGGCCGGGCGCACCGATCCAGGTCAGGAAGAAGCCGGTCAGCTGCCACATGGCATCCAGACCGAGGCAGCCGGGCATGACCGGGTCGCCGAGGAAGTGGCAGTCGAAGAACCACAGGTCAGGGCGGATATCCAGCTCCGCGCGTACCATGCCTTTGCCATGGGGACCGCCGTCCTCGCGGATATCGGTGATGCGATCGAACATCAGCATCGGATCATTGGGCAGGCGGCCGCTGCCCGGGCCGAACAGTTCACCGCGGGCGCTGGCCAGCAGCTGGTCGCGCGAGAACGCGTTGAGACGAGTCATGGAAAACGCAATCCTGAGGAAGTTGTCATCGGGTGAGCCGACCACAGGCCGACTGCTCTTGCATGAAGCAAGTGCTCAAGAGTGCATGAGAAAAAGTGATTCAATCAAACGTTTTAACCGTACGCCGCCGTAGTGTTTTCAGGTTCAAAAACGCATGTTGTTGTTATCCAACAACCATACTGCGGCGTGTGGCTGTAATCTTGTTCATCTGACTCCGAGTGCCCACGCCCGTGTCCCGCCCCCGCAAGATCATTCACGTCGACATGGATGCGTTTTACGCGTCCGTGGAGCAGCGTGACGACCCTTCTCTGCGGGGCAAGCCGGTGGTGGTGGCGTGGCGGGGAATGCGCTCGGTGGTGTGCGCGGCGTCCTACGAGGCGCGGGTGTTCGGGGTGCGTTCGGCGATGCCGGCGCTGCGTGCGGAGCGGCTGTGTCCGGATGCGGTCTTCGTGGCGCCGGATTTCGTGCGTTACAAGGCGGTGTCACGCCAGGTCCGCGAGATTTTCCTGCGGCATACGGACCTGGTGGAGCCGTTGTCGCTGGATGAGGCGTATCTGGACGTGACCGAGCACAAGGGCGGGATGACGGTGGCGACGGAGATCGCGCAGATCATCCGCGCGCAGATCCGCGAAGAGACGCAGTTGACGGCCTCGGCGGGTATCGCGCCGAACAAGTTCCTGGCGAAGATTGCCTCGGATTGGCGCAAGCCGGATGGGCAGTTCGTGGTGCCGCCGCATCGCATCGAGCAGTTCCTGACGCCGTTGCCGGTGAACCGGGTGCCGGGCGTGGGCAAGGTGATGGCGGCGAAACTGGCCGAGCTCGGGATTGCGACGGTCGGCGATCTGCGTGCGTTGCCGCTGGAGGAGCTGGAGGCGCGGTTCGGGACGTTTGGTGGACGCTTGTTCAATCGTGCGCGCGGTGTGGATGAGCGGCCGGTGGAGCCGGATCAGCCGGTGCAGTCGATTTCGTCGGAGGATACGTTCGCGGAGGATCTGTTGTTGGAGGATCTGGCGCCGGCGATCGTGCAGTTGGCGGAGAAGACGTGGCAGGCGACGCGCAAGACGGACCGGGTGGGGCATACGGTGGTGTTGAAGTTGAAGACGTCGCAGTTCCGGATCATTACGCGCAGTTTTACGCCGGAGTCGCCGCCGGATTCGGTGGAGGAACTGCGGGATATTGCGTTGGGGTTGCGGGAGCGGGTGTTGTTGCCGTTGGAGACGCGGTATCGGTTGGTGGGGGTGGGGTTGGGGGGCTTCCGGGAGCGGGAGGTGGTGCGCCAGCCGGGGTTGTTTGATCATCTTGGTGATGGCTGACGGTTTTACTGTGTGCTGCAACGGCAACGGTAACGGCTGATGCGCTGGTATCCGGGTGATGAGGGTTTTGGACGACGCGGGTGGGATATCGGGACCCGCCGCAAGTCCCGCTCTGCGGCCCGGCCCAGCCGCTGGCGGCTGTGCGTTCAGTCGCATGCGAGGCAGTGCCTCGCAAGCAATGCGCCTTCACCCATGTAGGCTCGTGTGTTGCCATCCATGGCAACACACGGTCCCGATACCCCACCCGCGCCGTCCCTCCGACACTGGGTCGGTGCGCAGAGGGAAACGCGTCGTGCGTTTCGAGATTCGCGAATGACGTTTGGTTTCTACGGATGCGTCATTACGGCCACTGCATTTCACCCTTGGCTACTTTCGCGCTCAGTTCCAGTGAACTCTCGCCGGCCAGGTTCGGATAGCGCTTTTTCATTGCGGCGATGAGTGCGTTGGCGTCTTTGCTGCGTGCGGTTTCTTCGTCGAAGGCGCGGATGTAGTTGGCGGTGAAATCCACGGCGCTGATGTCCAGGGCGGCATCGGCTGCGTAGTGGCCGGGGATGACGCGGGTGGGGTTCAGGGCCTTGATGGTGGCGAGGGTCTGCAGCCAGTGCGCGTGTGATTGCGCGCTTTGGGTGTCTGCCATCCAGACGTGTTCGCCGGCGACGATGGGGATGCCGCCGAGGACGGTGCGCTGGGAGGGGATCCACAGGACGGTGCGGTCCGGGGTGGGGCCGGTGAGGCCGATGATCTTGATCGGTTGGCCTTCCAGGGTGAGGGTGTCGCCGTCCAGTGGGGCGGGGATGACGATGCGGCTCGGCTTGCCTGCGCCCATCTGGGGGCCCCAGTAGGCGAGTTTGGCGGCCTGGGTGGCGTTGATGTGGGTGACGGTCGCGGGGGTGGCGAGGATGCGGGCGTCGGGGAAGGCGTCCTGCAGGGTGGCCAGGCCGAAGTAGTAGTCGGGGTCGCCGTGGCTGATGTAGATCGTGGTCAGGCGTTTGCCCGAGTCACGGATGCGCTGGACCAGCTGCGCGGCATCGGTGGCGGCGAACTGGGCATCCACGAGGATGGCGTCGTGGCGGCCGGTGATCAGGGTCGAGGAGACCGCGAAGAGGGCGTCGTCGCCGGGGTGGTAGGGCTGCACCGCGAGGGGGGCGGCCTGCGCGGGCGCGTTCGCGGGGGGACGGGCGTGGCTGGTGGCCGGGGTGAGGGCAGTGAGGCCGGTGATCAGGGCCAGGCTGAGGGCCAAGGTGGTGCGGGAGCGCGTGGGCATGGGGGCGGTTCCATCCAGGGCCCCGGCGGGGATCGCCGGGGCGGGCAGGGCTCAGTACGCGACGGTGGCGATCTGGCGCAGGTACTGCGGGGTTTCGATTTCGCTGACGAAGGCGTCGGCGTAGTCGGCGTAGCTGATCCTGCTGTGGCCGTCATCGCCGACCAGGAAGTTCTTCGCCTGGGTGCGGAAGCCGCCGCGCTGCGGGCCGGGGCCGATTTCGGCGGCGGGGGAGTAGAACGTCCAGTCGAGGTCGTCAACGGCGCGGAGCTGCTTGAGCGTCTCGCGGGCGGCCAGGGCGACCGGCTTGTAGGCGTCCGGGAAGCCCTCGGTGTCCACCAGCTGCACGCCGGGGGCGACTTCCAGGCTGCCGGCGCCACCGACCATGATGAAGCGGGGCACGCCGGCCTGGCGCGCGGCGGCGACCAGGGCGGCACTGGTGGTGGTCACCGTGGTGGGGTCATCGCCCGGGCGCGGGCCGAAGGCGCTGGCCAGGACGTCATGGCCGGCGATCACGGCGGCCAGCGCGTCGGTGTCGTCCAGCGCGGCCACGGCCAGCTGGGCGCCGTCCAGTTCCGCCGGGAGGTCGGTCTCACGGCGGACGATGGCGGTGACCTGGTGGCCGCGGGCGAGGGCCTGGCGGGTGATTTCACGACCGATGTTGCCGGTGGCACCAACGAGAGCGATTTTCATGGGGAGATCCATTGAGGAAGGAAGGCCAGCGTATGCCTCTGGAATCGAACGAAAAACCGCGTATAACGGCCTAATTTGTTGCACGGATCGATCAAATGGACCGGATGACCGCCATGAACGTGTTCGTCGAGGTGGCTGAGCGCGGCAGTCTGACGGCCGCCGCCGACGCGCTGGAGATGTCGCGCGCGATGGTGACGCGCTATCTGGCCGAGGTGGAGCGCTGGCTGGGCGCGCGTCTGCTGCACCGGACCACGCGCCGGATCAGCCTGACCGGGCCGGGAGAAGCGGCGCTGCTGCGCTTCCGGCAGATGCTGGCCATCGGCGATGAGCTGCGCGGGGAGCTGGCCACGGACAATCCCGAGCCGCATGGGCTGCTGCGGGTCACCGCGAGCGTCTCGTTCGGTCAGAGCCATCTGGCGGCCGCGGTGGCCGAGTTCGTCAAACGGCATCCGCTCACACGCGTTGAACTGCTGCTGGTGGATCGGGTGGTCAACCTGGTGGAGGAGCGCGTGGACATCGCTGTGCGCATCTCGCGCGCGATCGACCCGAGCCTGATCGCGCGTCCGCTGGCGCAGTGCCGCTCGGTGCTGTGCGCGGCACCGGCGTACCTGGCCGAGCGCGGTACGCCCACCACGGCCGATGCGCTGGCCACGCACAACTGCCTGACCCACCACTACGTCGGCAAGAGCGTGTGGCACCTGCAGCGCGAGGGGCGGAAGATCGCGGTGGCGGTGGGAGGCAACATCAGTGCCAATGAGGCATCGCTGCTGCTCGAAGCGGTGCGTGCCGGTGCGGGCATCGCGATGCTGCCGATGTATCAGATCGCCCCGCTGCTGCGCACGGGGGAACTGGTTGCCGTGCTGCCGGACCATGAGGTGGAGTTACTGGGTCTGTACGCGGTGTACGCCTCGCGCCGGCAGCTGCCGACGATCATGCGCAGCTTCCTGGATTTCCTGGTGGAGCGTTTCAGCAGCCCGCAGTTCCTGGCCCTGCTCTGACCGTCTGGCGTCAACGGTGCATGAGCGGAGACGGCCTGGCGCCGCCGTACAATGGGCCCCCACGTCGTTGAAGTGAGTGTCGTCTTGTCGTATCCGTATCCGTTGGTGGTGTTCGATCTGGATGGCACGCTGGTGGACAGCGCGGCCGATATCGCCGAGGCGCTGAACCGCACGCTGGAAGACTGGCAACTGCCGCGCGTGCCGGAGACGACCGTACTGACGTGGATCGGTGATGGCGTGCGACGGTTGGTCGAGCAGGCGTTTATCGCAGCCGGCAGCGATATCGATCTGGACAAGGTGATGCCGGGGTTCATGCGGCACTACGAAGCGTGCCTGTTGCGCAGCCCGCGCTTGTTCGATGGCGTGAGCGAGACGTTGGCCGCCTTGCGCGAACAGTCGGTGACGCTGGCGATCTGCACCAACAAGCCGTCCGCGCTGGTGGCGCCGCTGCTGCAGCATTTCGGTCTGCAGGATGTGTTCGCACTGGTGCTGGGTGGGGATTCCCTTCCGGAGCGCAAGCCGAATGGTGCGCCACTGCGCTACATCGCGGCGCACTTCGAGGTGGCCGTCGGGGCAGCGTTGATGGTGGGTGATTCGATCACGGATTACCGGGCGGCCGTGGATGCAGGCATGCCGGTGGCGCTGGTGCGCTATGGGTATCCGCGTGGGCTGGATCTGGACAACGTCCAGGCGGTTGCCGTGGTGGATGATCTGCGGGAATTGCTGAGGCTGTAACGCGTTGAGGCGCGTGCCGACCAACGGTCGGCACTACCGGGGAAATGAAGTGTGCCGACCGAGGCACCTACCGAGGATGGGACGGCGGCAGTGCCGCCGTCCAGATCCCTTATTTCGGCTGGTAACGCACGCTCAGGCGGTACTCGCGGCCAGGCTGGTTGTACCAGGCGACGGTTTCGTAGTCGCGGTCGAACACGTTGCTGACCCGGCCCAGTACGGACCAATCGCGGGTCAGCGCGTACTCCAGGCGCAGATCCACGGTGCCGTAGCCGCCCAGGCGCACGGTATTGGCGGCATTGTCATACCGCTTGCCGGCGCCGTTGGCGGTGAGGCCGGCGCGGAAGTCACCGAAGCGGCGATCGACATCCAGACGTGCGGTGTTCTGTGCGCGTCGAGCCAGCCAGTTGTCGAACTGCGCGCTGCCGTCGGTGCGGTTGCGCGGGTCGGTGTGGCTGAGTTGTGCGTTGAGGTCGAACCCGGCGACGGTGATCGCACCGGTCAGTTCGGCACCGCGGATGCGGGCCTTCTCGACCTGCGACATCATGAACGTGGTCGCGTCGTAGGTGATCAGGTCATCGATGCGCGTTTCGTATACGTCCAGGCCCCAGCGCCAGCCTTCACCCTGCTGGGCGATGCCGATGTTCGCGCTCTTGGATTTCTCCGGATCCAGGGTCGGCACGCCGCTCCACGGGTCGTAAAGGTCGCTGAAGGTCGGGGCCTTGAACGCGGTGCCGTAGCTGGCGTTGAGGCGGAACCCGCTGCCCAGTTCCAGGCCCCAGCCGAGGCTGCCGGTGGTGTGGTTGCCGAACTGCTCGTTGTCGTCGTTGCGCACGCTGGCCTGCAGATGGTGCGCGCCGAAGCGGCCCTGGTACTGCACGAACACGCCGGTGTTGTCGCGGCTGTCCACCAGATAGCCGGCGCTGCTGCCGTCCAGGTTGTCCTGGCTCCAGTCCACACCGGCGCTCAGCAGCTGGTCATCGGCGATGCCGATATCGGTCTGCACCGAGGCGCTGTCGCGGTGGGTCTGGGCGTTGCCCAGCCAGGTATCACCGTTGTAGTTGTCCGATTCGTTGTCGGCGCGGCCGACGTTCACGGTCAGGTTGAAGCGCTCGCTCGGCGTGTAGCGCAACTTGCCGCCGAGCACCTGCTGCAGGGTCTCGGAGTAGTTGTAGTAGCCGTCGTAGTGGTTCTCGCCTTCGGCGCGCAGCGCGGTGCCTTCCAGGCTCAGCGTGTCGGTCAGCGCATAGCCGCCGCGCAGGCTCATCGACAGGTTGCGGTAGCCGTCGCGGTCGGGCTCATCGGCACCGCAGCCGGCAAACGTGGCCGCGTCGCCACGGCAGGCGTTGATGCCATCGGTGTGCTGATAGGCGATGTCGGTGCCGAACCAGCCGCGCTCACCGCTGCCGCCGAAGCCACCGCTGGCCTCGCGCAGTCCGTTGCTGCCGCCACCAAGCTGCAGGTGCGGTGCGAACTGGCCGGCATTGCGGCGGGTGAAGATCTGGATCACGCCACCGATCGCATCGGCGCCGTACAGGCTGGACTGCGGGCCACGCACGATTTCGATGCGTTCGATCTGCGCCAGCGGCAGGTCCTGGATCATGGCCAGGCCGAGGTCGCCGGTGTTGATGCGCACGCCATCGACCAGCACCAGGGTGTGGGCCGAGTTGGTGCCACGCAGGAACAGCGAGCTCTGCTTGCCCAGGCCGCCGCTGTTGTTGAGGTTGATGCCGGCACGGCCGCGCAGCAGATCCTGCAGCGACGGTGCCTGGCTGCGCTCGATCTCGGCGCGGTCGATCACCTGTGCCGGTGAGATGCTGTCCTGCAGGGCGATCGGGGTGCGCGTGGCGGTGACCAGCACCTGGTCCAGCGCGGTGGCGTCGTCCTGTGCGGAGGCCAGCAGGGGCAGGGCCGACAGCACGGCCAGGGAAAGAACGCGGGTTTGCAGCTTCATCGATGACTCCATGCACCGCGCACGCCCGCGCGGCAAGGGGTGGGGATGATTGCGCCGCAGGGGTGTTCGACGGTGGGCGGACGCACGCAGGCGCCTGCTTGCCGCCGCCATGCCCGCCGCATCGCAACCAGTCGTCTTCCAGGCCGGTCTCCGGGCTCGCGGGTCGATGGCGCCGCCATCGTGCCAGGCGCCTTCCCATGCCGGAGCACAGTGGCGTGTTGCCTGGTGTTTCCACGCTTACCGTTGCGGGGGCAGCGCCGGAGTGGCGGCGTGGCACAGGGCCTGACGCGTCACCGGCTTCCCGTTTCAACCTGGCGGCATTGCAGCCCCAGGTCACCTGAAAGTGGGCGCAGTCTAAGCCATCGGCCGGGCCCATGGAGCGCACCGGTTAGAATGCGCCTCGCTTTTTCGATGTGATCTCCATGACCCCAACGTGGTTGCAGCACCCCGGCACCGACGCCCGTGACCCGCACCGGCCGGCCGCAGCGGGCAGCAGACGGGGCGCGGCATGATCCTGGATCTGATCCGCCACGCCAGCACCGGCCGCGACGATCATCTCGATGGCCGCACCGATCCGCCGCTGCACGAGGGCGCGACCGACGCCTTGTGCGCGCGCTATGCCGGGCTGCCCTGGCAGCGTGTGCTGTCCTCGCCACGGCGGCGAGCGCTGTTGACCGCCGAGGCATTGGCCTTGCCCCACGCAGTGGACGTGGAGGCCGATGAGGAATGGGAGGAACTCGATTTCGGCGACTGGGACGGGCTCGCGCTGGAGGCGCTGCCGATGGATGCGCTGTCAGCTTTCCATCTGGATCCGCACGCCAACCCGCCGCCGCATGGCGAAAGCTGGGGCCACTTCGAGCGCCGCATCGCGCGCGGCCTGCATCGGTTGCTGGATGAACCCGAGCCGGTACCAACGCTGATCGTCAGCCATGGCGGACCGCTGCGGATGGTGCTGTCGCAGGTGTGCGGCCTGCCGATGGCGATGTGCTGGGCACTGCGCATCGATCACGGCACGCGGTTGCGCCTGCGCGTGGAGCGCGAGGACGACCGGCTGTGGGGCGAACTGCTGGAGCTGCAGCAGGTATGAAACGCGGCGGTACCGACGGTGTGTCGGTACCCACGTATCAGCGCTCGTCGTCGTCCATCTCGAATGGCGGTGCTTGGTCGCCGTCGTCGTCGCGATGCTCCACGGTGCGGTCGTAGACGGGACCGGAAGCGGGCGGCGCCTTCTTCAGCGGCTGGTCGGCGATGATCGCTTCGTACTCGGCTACCAGCACGGTGCGGCGCGCCTCCGGCAGCTCCTGCCAGTGGCAGTCCTGCAGCGCACCTTCCAGCGAGTAGAGCAGGTTCAAGCTCGGCTTGAAGCCGGCGCGGCGCACTTTGACGAAGGCGCCGACCGCGCCGACCGCCACCAGATCTTCCGGCGTACGCAGACCGACCTGGCGCAGCCATGCTGCGCTCTTCGGGCCGATGTTGCGCAGCTTGGCGCCACTCATCCCAGTGCCTCGACGAACACGGCCGCGATCGCTTCCAGCCCGGCCTGGTCCTCGGCATCGAAGCGCGCCAGCGAGGGGCTGTCCAGATCGAACACGCCGACCAGCGCGCCGTTGTGGACCAGCGGCACCACCAGTTCCGAACGCGAGGCCGAGTCGCAGGCGATGTGCCCCGGGAACGCATCGACATCTTCGATGCGCTGGGTGACCCGCTGCGAAGCCGCGGCGCCACATACGCCCTTGTCGAGCGGGATGCGCACGCAGGCGGGCAGGCCCTGGAACGGGCCGACGACCAGCTCCTTGCCGTCGAAGAAGTAGAAGCCGACCCAGTTCAGGTGCGGCAGGGCGTGGTAGACCAGCGCTGACAGGTTGGCCGCATTGGCGATGCGGTCGCGCTCGCCGTGCACCAGAGCGCGGGCCTGGGCCAGCAGCTGGCCGTACTGTTCCGGCTTGCTGCCGGTGAGCGTGGAGGTATCGAACATGGCCGCAGTCTACCAAGCGCGGCGGTTGGTTGCCCCCGGGGCTGGCGGAACGCAGCGGACCGCACCGCAGCTCGACCGGGTGCGCGGATAATGGCGCGTTTCCGCTCCCGGTCGTCTCCCCATGTCCTTGCCTGCGCGGCGCCCTGCCGCCCTGTTCGTCACCGGTACCGACACTGGCATCGGCAAGACCTTCAGCAGCTGTGTGCTGCTGCATGCCCTGCGCCGCCACGGCGGCACCGCAGTGGGCATGAAGCCGGTCGCCAGTGGCTGCGAACGTACGCCCGAGGGCCTGCGCAACGAGGATGCCACCGCGCTGATGGCCGCCAGCCTGCCGCTGCCCGCGTATGCCGACCTCAACCCGTTCGCGCTGGAGCAGCCACTGGCCCCGGAGATCGCTGCCGCCGAGGCGGGCGTGCAGCTGTCGCTGGCCCCGATAGAAGCGGCGTTCGCACGCCTGCGCGCCAGCGCCGATACGGTGGTGGTCGAGGGCGTCGGCGGCTGGCTGGCGCCGCTGTCGGCCACGCTGGACCAGAGTGATCTCGTGCACGGGCTGGCGCTGCCGGTGGTGATGGTGGTCGGGCTGCGGCTGGGCTGCCTCAACCATGCGCGGCTGACTGCCGAGGCGATTGCGGCCCGTGGCGCACGCTGCATCGGCTGGATCGCCAACGAGGTGGACCCCACCATGGCACGCCGCGACGAGAACGTCGCACTGCTCACCGCGCGGCTGCCGATGCCGTGCTGGGGGCGCCTGCCGTATGCGCCGGGCGCGGACCCGGCCCGCCTGGCGGACCGGCTGGTGTTCTGAGCGTCAGCTGCCTGCGCGCGTCTGCAGCGCGCTGGCGAGCCGGCCGACCGTGGCGATCGCGCCGAGGAAACGCGCGTCGAGTTCCTGGCAGCACGACAGGCGCAGGCAATGTCGATAGCGTGCACCGCGCGAGTAGACCTGGCCGGGCATGAACACCACGCCCTCGGCCAAGGCCTGCTCGAACAGCTCCGCGACATCGATCGCGGCGGGCAGTTCCACCCACAGCAGGAACCCGCCGGTCGGCTGGGTGGCCGACGTGCCGGGCGGGAAGTGCTGCGCGATCAGGCCACGCACGTGGCTGACCTGATCGCTGTAGAGCCGACGCAACCCCCGCAGATGATGCTCGTAGTTGCCGGCTTCCAGGAACGCGGCAACCGCGTCCCCGAGCAGGCGTGATTCGGCCCCGGAAGAATGGAATTTCAGCAGCTGGATATCGGCGGCGAAGCGACCACCGTCGAGCCAGCCGATGCGGTAGTCCGGTGCCAGCGTCTTGGAGAAGCCGCTGCAGACCATGATCCAGCCATCGCGATCAAAGCTCTTGGCCAACGGCTCCAGCGGTTCCTTGAACTGCAGCTCGGCGTAGACCGCGTCTTCGATCAACGGCACCTGGTAATGGTTCACCAGCGCGGCCAGGCGCTGCTTGTTCGGCACCGGCATGCTGCCGCCGAGCGGATTGTGCACGGTCGGCATGGCCATGATCGCTGCGACACCCCCGGCCTCGAGCAGGGCTTCCAGCGCATCCAGATCGAGCCCGTCGCGTGGATGGGTCGGCAGCTCGATCGCGCGCAGGCCCAGGCTGCGCAGCAGCGGGTAGATGTTGAAGTACGAGGGCGCTTCGATCGCGACCGCATCGCCGGGTTGGGTCACCGCGCGCAATGCCAGCTGCAGGGCTTCCATCGCGCCATGCGTGAGCACCAGCCGGTCCGTGGTGGTGTGCAGCCCCAGCCGCGGGCCACGCTGCACGATCTGGGTCAGCAGCCGTGCCGCACCGTTGGGACGTGCGTAGGTCTCCACCGTGGTGGCCGCCCGGCGCAGCACCTGCGCGGTGATCCGCGCCAGCTGCGCGCCGGGATAGAAGCGCTTGCCGCGCGGGCCGGCGAACGCCAGATCCACGATGCCGGGCTGCTGCTGCGCGGCCAGCACGCGCGCCATCATCGCGTGCTGCGCCGGTGCGGTCGGTGGAGAGGGCGCCTGGCGCAGCGACTGGGTCGGTTCGGGCAGGCGGGGGCTGACCACGAAGCCGGCCTTGGGCCGTGGCAGCACCAGCCCGGCATCCTCCAGCTGCCGATAGGCGGCGATCACCGTGTTGAGGCTGAGCTTGCGCTGTGTGGCCAGCCCGCGCAGCGACGGCAGGCGGGTGCCCACCGGCAGCCGCCCGCTGCGGATCGCATCGGCCATTTCATCGGCCAGAGATTGATAGAGGTTGGTGGCCATCGGTAGCTGCATCCACGGAATCTGTAACCGTGCGGATAGCTGCCATCTGCATCTGTATCCGCTTCCGTCGCCAGCCTACCATGGTGCTTGATGACTTCCCCCACGCACGGCAGGGCAGTGTGTGCCGTGCGTTTTTTCTTTTCCCTGCCGCTGGATCAGCGTGCCGAAATGGTGGTGCTCACCAAGCGCGGCTGCTCGCGGTACAGCGCCGGATACTGCTGTTTCAGCGCGGCGACCTTGGGCAGGTCGTTGATCCGGATGTACAGCGATTCGGGATGCAGCGTGAGGTAGTTCTGGTGATAGCCCTCGGCAGCGAAGAACGGCTTGCCGCCATCGACCTGGGTCACCACGGGCGCAGCGTAGGTCTTCGCCTGCTGCAGCTGGGCGATGTACGCACGGGTGGCATCGCGCTGGGCCGCGTCGTCGGCATACACCGCCGAGCGGTACTGGGTGCCGCGGTCCGGACCCTGCCGGTTGAGCTGGGTCGGGTCGTGCGCCACCGAGAAGAACACCTGCATCAGCTGGCCATAGCTGACCTGCGCGGGATCGTAGGTGACCTGCACCGCCTCGGCATGGCCGGTGCTGCCACCGCCCACGCGCGGGTAGGTCGCGTTTGCTGCGCTGCCGCCGATGTAACCCGATAGCGCGCTGTCCACGCCCTTGATGTGCTGGAACACGCCCTGCACGCCCCAGAAGCAGCCGCCGGCGAACACGACCGTGGCACGCTTCACGCCCGGTTGGCGCAGGTCTGCCTTGCCGGCAGGGGCGGGCAAGGCGACGGTCGTCACGACCCCGGCAGCATGGGCCGGCCGATCAAGACCCACCACCACGCTGGCGGTGAGTGCCGCGATGGCGACGGCGATACCGCCGGCCACGAGTTTGTCGAACGCGATCTTCATGCGATGGCTCCTCAACCAAACGTAAAGGCATAGGCGTGCACGCCCGGATCGAGGAATTCGATCTCGAAGGTGCGCTCCTGCACGGCGCCGGACTGGCGGATCAGCTGATACAGACGGTTTTCATCCACGCGGCCGTCACCGTCGGCGGAGATGTCTCCACCGGCTGCTGCGCCGGGCGGCTGCCCGTCGATGCGCACGCGGAACCGGACCGGCTTGCCGTCCTCGCCCGGCGCCAGCACCAGGTGCAGGTCGCGTGCATGGAAGCGGAAGGCGATACGGCCGCCGCGTGTCTCCAGCCGGGCATCTTCGTTGCCCACGGTCCAGCGTCCGTCCAAGGCCCACTGGTTGTGTTGCAGCGTGGCAGGCACGGTGTAGTCGGCAGGCTGGTCCTGGCGCTGGCCACCGGGCGAGGCGAAGTTCTCGGCGCGTGCGTGACCCAGGTAGGTCTCCGGCGATTTGAGGTTGTCCATGTCGGCCTGGCGCGCCACGCCATCCAGTGCCATCGCCACCGGTGCGTCATCACCGGGAAGGGTATTGCCGGCCTCGCGCAGCAGCTGGCGGATGATCTGCTCGGACTGCGCATAGTTGCCTTCACCGAAGTGATGCGCACGGATCTGGCCCTGCGCATCGATGAAGTAGTGCGCTGGCCAGTATTTGTTGTTGAAGCCGCGCCAGATGGCGAAGTCGTTGTCGATGGCCACCGGGTAGGTCACCTTCAAGTCCTTCACCGCGCGCTGCACGTTGGCCAGATTGCGTTCGAAGGCGAACTCCGGCGCGTGCACGCCGATCACCACCAGCCCGTGGTCGCGATAGCGCTCGGCCCACTCACGCACGTAGGGCATCGCGCGCAGGCAGTTGATGCAGGAGTAGGTCCAGAAATCGACCAGCACCACCTTGCCGCGCAGCGCCGGTGCATCCAAGGGCGGGCTGTTGAGCCATCCGGTCGCGCCGGCCAGGGAGGGCAGGGTGCCTTCCACCGGCAGCGGCTGCCCGGGCGTGCTCGCAGCGGCGCGCATCATCGCCGCGCCGGCGACCGGCTCCTGTGCTGGCAGCACGTCGAGCAGGCCCTGTTCCAGCTTGGCGGTGCTGACCGTGGAGAGCCGGGTCAGCACACCGGTATCCCAGCCCATCGCGATGGCGACCACCGCCAGCAACGCGGCGACGCCCAGCCCACGGCGCACCCACTCGCCCACCCCGAGGCGGCGCTTGAGCGCGGCGAACACGCGCCCGCCGATCCAGATCGCCAGGGCCAGCGAGGTGGCCGCACCCAACGCATAGGCCAGCAGCAGCCCGCTGGTACCGACACTGGCGCCCTGCAGTGCCGCGCCGGTGAGGATCAGGCCGAGGATCGGCCCCGCGCACGGCGCCCACAGCAGGCCGGTGGCGATGCCGATCAGCAGCGAGGTGCCAACGCCCCCACGCCCCGCGTCACTGGCCGCATCGGCCGAGGCGCTCAGCCGCGCGCCCAGCCGCTGGAAGGGTGACAGCAGGCGGTCGGCCAGCGCCGGCCACAGCAGTGCCAGCGCGAACACCGCCATCACCACCAGCGCGATCCAGCGCCCGATCTGGTTGGCCTGCGCCACCCATTGGCTGCTCACCGCTGCCAGGCTGGCGACCACCGCGAACATCAGCGCCATGCCGATCAGCAGTGGCAGGCCGCTGCGCAGGAAGGGGCGGTCCGAGCGGGCGAACACGAACGGCAGCACCGGCAGGATGCAGGGGCTGAGGATGGTGAGCACGCCACCGAGGTAGGCCAGCACGAGCAGAAGCATGGAGAGGTCCTTCTATGACACAGGGAAGTGCGGCACTCAGGCCGCGACGAAGTTCATGGCCACGCCGTTCATGCAGTAGCGCAGGCCGGTGGGGCGTGGGCCGTCATCGAACACGTGGCCGAGATGGCCGCCGCAGCGCTTGCAGTGCGCTTCGACGCGCACCATGCCCAGCGTGGTGTCGCGGTCTTCGCCGACGGCATCGTGCAGTGGCGCCCAGAAGCTGGGCCAGCCGGTGCCGCTGTCGAACTTGGTGGAGGAAGAGAACAGCGGCAGCGCGCAGCCGGCGCAGGTGAAGGTGCCACGCCGATGCTCCTTGTTGAGCGGGCTGCTGAACGGCCGTTCGGTGCTTTGCCGGCGCAGCACGCTGTACTGGGCAGGGGTGAGCTGTTCGCGCCACTGCGCATCGCTGCGCATGACCTCGAACTGGCGCGCAGGCGCAGCGGGGGCCGCGGGGGCGGGGCCGCTGCAGGCGGTCAACCCGAACAGGCCGGCCGCAGCGGCCATGCCCCCCATTCCAAGCACATTGCGACGTGTGTAACGCATGGCCGATCTCCGGGCACGGGGACGATGCGGCCATGCTGCGCCCGCCCCGGTCAACGAATCCTCACGCAGGGTTAAATTTTCCGTGACACATTCAGGTCGCGATCCGTCGACAATGCCGCCATGCCCTCCTGCCGCCCCCTGAGCCGATGAGCAGTGCCAAGCGCGTCCTGATCGTCGAAGACGATGTCCACATCGCCAACCTGCTGCGCATGCACCTGCGTGATGAAGGCTATGAGGTCACCCATGCCGCCACCGGCGACGAGGGCCTGGCCCTGCTGGAGGCGCAGCCGTGGAGCGCGCTGGTGCTGGACCTGATGCTGCCCGGCGTGGACGGTCTGGAGATCTGCAAGCGTGCCCGCGCGATGACGCGCTACACCCCCATCATCATCACCAGTGCACGCGCCAGCGAAGTGCATCGCATTCTCGGCCTGGAGCTGGGGGCGGACGATTACCTGGCCAAACCTTTTTCGATGCTGGAACTGGTCGCCCGCGTGAAAGCGCTGCTGCGCCGGGTGGAAGCAATGGCCCAGAACGCGCGCATCGATGCCGGTGAGATCGAGGTGGCGGGGCTGCGCATCGACCCGGTCGCACGCACGGCACTGGTCGACGGCCGACCCTTGGAACTGACCCCGCGCGAGTTCGACCTCCTCTATTTCTTTGCCCGTCATCCCGGCCAGGTGTACTCGCGCATGGACCTGCTCAACCAGGTGTGGGGCTACCAGCACGATGGCTACGAACACACCGTCAACACCCACATCAACCGGCTGCGCAACAAGATCGAGCGCGATGCCGCCAACCCGCAACGCATCCAGACGGTGTGGGGGCGCGGCTACAAACTGGTCGATGGCCACGAGGGGACAGACACATGATCCGCCTCACCTTGTCCCAGCGCCTGTCCGCGGTGTTTTTCGCGCTGCTGTTGCTGTGTGGTGGTGCGCTGCTCTGGATCCAGATGCGCAGCACCACCGTGCATGAGCAGGAAACCGTGCAGCGCCTCTCGCGCGGCTTGGCCGAGCACATCGCGCGCAGTGGCGAGTTGATGGATGGCCGTGGCATGCGCAACGGCGAAGTGCGCGCGCTGTTCGGCAAGCTGATGGCGGTCAACCCAAGCGTGGAGGTGTACCTGCTCGACGACCAGGGGCGCATTCTCGGCCACGACGCACCGGAGGGGCATCTCAAGCGGGCCCAGGTCGATCTGGGGCCGGTGCAGGCGCTGCTGCGCGATGAGCCGCTGCCGATCCTTGGCGATGACCCGCGCAGTGCCACCGGCCGCAAGGTATTCAATGCGGCACCGCTGTGGGTGCAGGGCCGGCAGGCGGGGTACATCTACGTTGTCTTGGTCGGCGAGGAGCGCGAGGCACTGGCCGCCAACATCGCCGCCAACAGCACGCTGCGCACCACCCTGTGGTCGCTGGCGATCGTCGCGGTGGTGGGGCTGCTGGCCGGCCTGGTCGCGTTCCGCTGGGTGACCCGCCCGCTACGCCAGCTGACCCGGCGCATCCAGTCCTTCGACGTCGATAGCGCCACCCCGGATGCCGCGCCGCCACCGGCGCCGCTGCGTCCGGGCGAGCGCGACGAGCTGGCCATCCTGCAGCACAGCTTCGGGCACATGGCCCAGCGCCTGGGCGAGCAGTGGCAGCAGCTGCGCCAGCAGGACCTGCAGCGGCGCGAGCTGGTCGCCAACATCTCCCACGACCTGCGCACGCCGTTGTCGTCGTTGCATGGGTATCTGGAAACGCTCGCGCTCAAGGACGCCACGCTCAGTGCCGAGGAGCGCCAGCGCTACCTGTCGATCGCCCTGTCGCAGAGCCACAAGGTCGGCCGGCTGGCCCAGGCGCTGTTCGAGCTGGCCCGGCTGGAGCATGGCGGTGTGGTGCTGGACCGCCAGGCGTTCTCCCTGCCGGATCTGGTCCAGGATGTGTTCCAGAAGTTCGAACTGGCCGCCGAGTCACGCCGGCAGACGTTGAGCGCCGACATTCCCCCGGGCTTGCCGCCGGTGATCGCGGACTTGGCCCTGATCGAACGTGTGTTGACCAACCTGCTCGACAACGCGATCCGGCATACGCCCGAAGGCGGGCGTATCGCAGTGACCCTGCGCGCGGCCGATGGCGAGGTGCAGATCAGCGTGGCCGACAGCGGCCCCGGGATTCCCCCGGCGCGGCGCGATGCGCTGTTCACGGCCATGCCGGCACTGAGCAGCCAGCGACCGGACAGCGGCGGGCTGGGGCTGTTGATCGTGCATCGCATCCTGCAGCTGCATGGGCGTGACATTCGCCTGCTGGAGAGCCGCGAGGGGGCGTTGTTCGTGTTCAGCCTACCCGCGACAGGCGCGTCGTCGCGGCGGGAGACCTGAGTGCACTGACAGGCGCTCAGCCCTGCGGGATCACCAGTTGGAAGCGCGCGCCACCCAGTACTGAGTCGCTGACCCCGGCACTGCCGCCGTGTTTGGCGGCAATGATCTGCACGAGCGCCAAGCCAAGGCCGAACCCGTCCGCATGACGCTGTAGCTGCACATACGGCTGGAAAACCCGGTGACGGTCCGGAACAGGCACGCCGGGGCCATCATCATCCACGGCGAACACGATCCGGTTGTTGCTGGCGCGTGCGCTGATGATGACCTCAGCGGTGGCATGCCGCTGTGCATTGCCGATCAGATTACGCAGCGCCAGCAGCAGCGCATCGCGGTTGCCGGCAACCGTCTGTGGCAGCGGTCGTAGAAAATGCAGCACGGGCGTGGTGGCGGACGTTACTTCGAACGTGTCGCGCAGCTCATCGAACAGCGAGGCGATGATGATGCGCTTGGGCACTACCCGGGTGCTGCGCCCGAACTGTGCGTAGGCCATGCCAGCGGAGGCCAGCTGCTCCAGACGACTCACGTCGGTTTTCAGTCCCTCCAGCAACTCCCTGCCTTCCGGATCATCGTCCACGCGCAGCATCGCCAGCGCGAAGCGCATGCGCGACAACGGGGTCCGGGTTTCATGCGCGACCGCCTGGGAGAGAATCCGTTGCCCCTCCATGACCTCCTGCAGCTGGCTGGCCATGCTGCACAAGGCCATCTTCAGCGGCCGTACCAGTCGGGTGCTGATGGCCGGGGTGGTGGCGTTGAAGTCGCCGTTGCGGATCGCCATGGCCATGTTGCCCAACGCATACACATCGCGCCACAGGCGATAGACCAGAAAGTACAGAGGGAGCACGATCGCGACCACCAGAATGGCAACGAGTACGACGTCATCAAGGTGATCGTCGTCGTACCAGGGGCGCTCCTGCCAATCCAGGGTGACCAGGTCGCCCAGCGTCAGGACCTCATTGGAGTCGCCCAGCCGCTGATACGCATGGCGCCCGTCGGGTGAGCCGACCAGGTCGCCGCGGCGCAACCGGGCGACGCGGTCCGCATCGAGCACGTTTGAGGCGCTGTCCCATCCGATGGTATGCAGCGGAAAGCTGAATTGGCGTTGCAACTGGGTCGTCAGTGCGGGCCACTCCTCCGCCGGTGTATTTCGATAGCGTGCCTGCAGCACATCGTAGGTCACCTGCAGCTGGATTCGGACCTGTGCGCTTTCAGCATGCTGCTCATTCAAGCTGGACCATGCCCACAGCCCCACGCCGATCAGGCACAAATACGCAAACACGAAGCCGATCCCGTAGCGCACGAACAGGATGAAATGGCCTTCGCGCGGCGGTGGCACTGGCGTGTCAGTCATCCCCAGCCGGCTCGGTTGAACAGATAGCCTTTGCCGCGGATGGTCTTGATCCGGTCCGGCACTTCACCCAGATCGCCCAGCTTGCGTCGCAGGCGGGAAATGCGTGCGTCGATGGACCGGTCCAGTCCATCGAAGCCGATTCCACGAAGGTCGCGCAGTAGATCATCGCGGCTGAGGATCGTCCCGGCGCTGTCAGCCAGGCACAGCAGCAGGTCGTACTCGGCCGTGGTCAGCTCCACCCTGGCCCCGCCGAGCATGACCTCGCGCGTATCGCGCTCGATGCGCAGCTGGCCGAAGCAGAGCGCGCTGTGCCCAATGCGTTGCTCGCTGTCGCGGCGCAGGTGAGCGCGTATCCGGGCCAGCAGAACGCGGGGGTCGATCGGCTTGCCGATGTAATCGTCCGCGCCAAGTTCCAGCCCCAGTACCTGGTCGATGTCGTCGGTCCGCGCACTGAGCATGCAGATCACCCCGCTGAAGCGTGGGCGGATGGCTGCGCAGACTGCGAAGCCATCCATACCCGGCAAGGTGACATCAAGCAGCACTACCGACGGCGCGAACGATGCGATCACGGCAATGGCGCCTTCGCCGGTTGGTTCATGCACCACGTCGTAACCATGCCGGGACAGGTAATTGCACATCAAGGTGCCCAGCCGCGGGTCGTCCTCCACCAATACGATATCGACCATGGGTATCCGTTCGGGTCACGTGGCGCGATGCTAATGCAGCCTCGCTCCGGCGGTGGCGCGAGGCACGGTCTCGGCAGGTTGGTGTTCATGCATGCCCGGTCAGGTCTCGCTCTCCGTAACGGCTCCCGTCAAAAATGGCGTCGACGACGTCAGTAAATGTCGGGATGGAGTCGATATCGGGAGGTGGCCGACGCAGCGATGTGCACATCTCGATTGTCGCGTTCGGCCTGTCGTTACGTGTTGTTACACGCGGTCGCGATTGGTTGCAACAGACGCACGTTGCGTGCACTGACAGACGAAGAAGTGGATCGCACGCTGTGGCCTCCCAACCACGGAGTTCACCCGCATGCATATTCAACGCTCGCTCGTCGCCCTGTCGCTTGTGCTCGCTACGTCCACGGCAGCCGCATCCCCTCCGGATCGAGAGGGGGCCTACGTGTACGGCGGTTTCGGCAAAACCGAGGTCAGTTCGAAGGCCTCCAAAGCGGCTATCGCGCCGGGCGCATACCGCAACCACAGCGAAACGCGCAGCAGCTACACCCTCGGCGGCGGCTACCGCTTCAGCCCGTATCTGGCGGCCGAGGCGTCCTTCCATGACATGAGCGGTGGCAAGACCGTTGCCGGAAAGGGCGCTTACGACGCACAGTCGGTGCGGATCGGCGGCGTGGGGATACTGCCGCTCGGGGAGCGCATCGAACTGTTCGGCAAGGTCGCCGTTGGCAGCCATCGCCAGATGTTCTCGCCGAATGCGAACCCGGCAGTGAAATCGGTGACCGAGCGCAAGTGGGCGGTCACCCCGAGCATCGGCGCAAATGTATATCTGACCGAGAAGCTTGCGCTGCGCGCGGAGTACGGCCTGCCTACCGGCGTCAACAAGAAAGTGCAGCAGGCTGCCGGCAGCGAGCGCATGCGCTCGGGCGAATGGAGCCTGGGCGCGGCCTACCGATTCTGATCGCGACGCGATCTGTCGATGACCATCACCTGGTGCGGGTGGTGGCATCCCAATGCGGCGATCAGGGTGCGTGCCCGTCGCCGCCTGACTGGTCAGGGGAGTTCAACGCATGAGTGGTGTATGTGGCGTGCTGTTGCACGCCGGAACGAACGCGGCCGCCCTTCCGCGGCATGTTCAGATGATGACTGCGCGGTTGCGGAATGGTAAGGAGACGCACGCGCTGCCATGGCACGATCAAAGCGCGGGGATTGCCCTGGCGCAGCGTGTCCGGGTGGGTGCCGACGCAGCTCCACGGGTCTCCGGCTGTGGCCGCTATGTGCTGTGCATGGAGGGTGGGCTGCACACCCGCGCGGTGCTGCAACGTGCCTGCGCGCCGATGGTGGACGCGGATGCCGACGATGCGGCCCTGGTGTTGGCCTCCATCGCGGGCCGCGGGGTGCAGCGCACGCTGCGTGACTGTGACGGCGCGTTTGCGTTTGGGCTTTGGGACCGTCTGGAAAAGGTCCTCTGGCTGGCACGCGACCGTGTGGGCGAACGCCCGCTCTATTACGGTTGGATCGGGGGGGATCTACTGTTTGGCTCACAGCTGGCCAGTCTCCATGCGTATCCGCGTTTCCGGGCACCTGTCGATCCGGATGCGTTGGCACTGCTGCTGCGGTATGGCTACATACCTGCGCCGCACAGCATTCATGAGGGAATCTTCAAGGTCATGGCCGGGTGTATGGTCCGCATTGATCCGGCGAGCCACGATGCCGGTGCCCAGGCGCACGTGGCGCAGGCCGGTGGCCGACGCTACTGGGATGCCCGCGAGGAAATGCGGTCGGCAATCGATGAACGCGGGCAGTCCCCGCGGATCGTCAGCGATGCAGAGGCCCGCCTGGAAATGCTGTTGCATCAATCAGTATCCCGCAGAATGGCGGGTGACAGACCTGTAGCGGCATTCCTGTCGGGTGGAACAGATTCTTCGCTGGTCACGGCGGTGATGCAGGCGCAGTGCGAACAGCCGATCGACACGTTCACCGTCGGCTTCGATGACCCGGGGCATGACGAGGCGGACTGGGCCGATCGGGTGGCGCGACATCTGGGAACCCGGCATACCCGGCGCATCCTTCGTCGAAGCGACGCGGCCGCACTGGTCTGCGCGCTGCCGGATATCTGGTGCGAGCCGTTTGCTGATGCTTCGCAGGTACCGACGTTGCTGGCGTCCCTGCTGGTCGCTGGGACGCACACGGCAGTGATGACCGGCGATGGCGGTGACGAACTGTTCTACGGCCATGGGAGCTACTCGCGGGCAGTGCGCAACGACGCGTGGGTCGGGCGGGTCCCATCACTGGTGCGCAGTCTGGTACGACGGTGGGCACCCACGGGCGAGCGTGCCCGGCTCGGGGGCTGGCCGGCTGTCCGCTCGGAGCTGTGCGCGGAGGGCGTTGAAGCGCACTACCTGTTGCGGGTATCTCGGTGGCGGGACCCAACGAAAGTCGTGGTTGGCGCGACTGAGCCGCTGACGGTCTTCACCGACCGCGAGCGCTGGCTGGACGCAGGCGATCCTGCCGATCGTGTGCAGTACCTGGATTTCCTGATGGATCTGGGCAACGGCCTGTTGACCAAGATCGACCGAGCGGGCGGGGCGCATGGGTTGGATACCCGCTCGCCGCTGCTGGACCCGACGGTGATCCGGTTCGCCTGGTCGCTTCCCTCTGCATTGAAGTTTGCCGATGGCCAGCACAAATGGATCCTCAAGCAGCTGCTGTCGCGGCATCTCCCCCACGACCTGGTGCATCGGCCGAAGATGGGCTTTGGGCCGCCGATGGCGAGTTGGCTGGCCGGCCCGTTGTTTTCCTGGGCTGATGCCCTGCTCGATGAAACGCGCCTGCAACGCGAAGGCTACTTCGATGCTCCTGCGGTCCGGCGCATCTGGGAGGAGTTCTGCGGCGGGCGGCGCAAATGGCACACCCACCTCTGGCCGATCCTGATGTTCCAGGCGTGGCTGGAGCGGCACCGTACGGCCGTCGCGGATTCTCCGGCAACCTGAGGGCGGAGCGTCGCCCAAAAAAAGACCCGACAGAGGGAGGGTTCTGTCGGGTCTGGGATTGCGTGGGGGGAGGGACCCACGCAAATTCGATGTTGTCTGCCTCAGCCGCGCGTCTTGCCTGCGCTGGGCGTGGCGGCCGCGAACGGCTGCCGGGCAAGTTCGCTGAAGGCTTCGGAGGCCTTCAGTCCCAGGCCGGCCACTTCCTGGCTGGCGCTGGTCCAACGGGCGAGATTGTCACGTGCCAGTTGCGCGCCTTTGGGCAGCAGCGACTGCAGCGTGCCGGAATCCTGTGACTGCACGATTTCACCGAAGAACCCGCTGGTGGCGGTGATGTTCTTCTCCAGCGTCTTCAACTGCACCCCGAACATGCTTTCGGCATTCTCCAGTGCGAGCCGGTTGGCACGCGTGGCCGTGGCGGCCAGCTGGCGGGTGTAGTCGCTGAAGGAATCGGTGAACGCGGACGCCATGGTCAGGACGGCTCGAGAACGTTGATGCAATGCAGCATACGCCGAAAATATTGCATTGCAACATTTCGTGACCAGTGATGGTCCGGCTTTATCGTGATCGTTTATAGATCAAGAGGTTACGGCAGATTGCGGGCGATGGTGATGGGCCGGGAGCCGGCCAGCGGGCGGCACTACCGCGCCGTGACCGCGCGCCGCCGATCATCCGCGGTAGCGGCAGCCGGAGGTGCAGGTCTCGTGCACGGTGACTTCGCTCAGCTCGGGCAGGGCCGGCTTGAGTTCGTTCCAGATCCAGATCGCCAGGCGCTCGCTGGTCGGATTCTCCAGACCGGGGATGTCGTTGAGGTAGTGGTGGTCCAGACGGTCGTAGATCGGCTGGAAGGCGGCTTTGACGTCGCCGAAATCCATGATCCAGCCGGTCTGCTCGCCGGGCTCGCCTTCCACTTTGAGTTCCACGCGGAACGAGTGGCCGTGCAGGCGCGCGCACTTGTGGCCCGGCGGCACGTTGGGGAGGTGGTGAGCAGCCTCGAGGGTAAAGACTTTGAAGATTTCCATGGCGGCATTGTAGCGGCCGGCCAGGGGGGTGAGAGGGGTAGGCCGTTAATTGTTGCCAACGAAAACATTTCCATCCGGATGAAGAGATGTTAGTTTCTCTTATATCCGTATGAAGAGATGTTATTGGCCGTGGTTCAGCCAGGCATGGACTACTGCGGAACTTGTCGTCCACCACCCCACTGAAGTTCATGCCCAAGCACACTCTTCTTGTAGCGGCGTTGTCCGTCGCTCTGGCAACGCCTTTGACCGCGCTCGCCGACGCCGCCCCCGATGCCGCCGCCCCCGGCGACAGCAAGACCCTCGCCGCCGTGCGGGTCACCGGGTCCAACATCAAGCGCACGGATACCGAGTCGGCCAACCCGGTGCAGGTGATCGAGCGCCAGCAGCTGGAGGAGACCGGCAAGGCCACCGTCGCCGACCTGCTGCGATCGATCTCGGCCAACACCGGCAACGCCGCCAACGAAACCACCAACAACGGCTGGGCGTCCGGTTCGGCCGGCATCGGCCTGCGCGGCCTGTCGCAGAAGAACACGCTGGTGCTGCTCAACGGCCGCCGCCTGGCCAACTACGGCTTCCCGGCCGGCGGCCTGTCGGACACCTTCGTCAATCTCAACGCGCTGCCGCTGGTCGCGGTGGAACGCATCGAAGTGCTCAAGGACGGCGCTTCGGCCGTGTACGGTTCGGATGCGGTGGCCGGTGTGGTCAACATCATCACCCGGCAGAATTTCGAAGGTGCCGAACTCGGTGGCAGCCTGGGCACCGCCGACCAGGGCGGGCTGGACGAGCAGAACCTGAAGTTCATCGGCGGCATCGGTGATCTGGACACGGACGGCTACAACATCCTGGTCAGCCTGGAAGGCTACAACCGCGAGCGCCTGGACCAGGACGAGCGCGACCTGACCAAATCCGGCATCTACACCGACAAGCCCGGCGGCCGCTGGAACGGCTGGTCGGCCAAGGGTGCGCGCTATCTGGTCAACGGCACCTCGGTGCCGATGCTCGATGCCAACGGCAACTGCCCGGACGGCACCACGCTGGTCGCCAGTGCGCCGATCGACGGCCTGGCCGGCAACACCTGCGGCTTCAACCAGGCGCCTTACACCACGCTGATTCCCTCGACCAAGCGCTACCAGGCCTACGTCAACGGCACCTTCCGGGTGAACGACAACGTCGAAGCCTTCGGCGAAGTGCTCTACAGCGACATCAAGGGCGTGTCCTGGTTCGGCAGCAGCCCGTTCTTCACGCTGGAAAGCGGCCGCTTCGCGCTCAACGCCGATACCGGCCTGGCCGAACCGGTGTCCTCCAACCTGCCGGCGAGCAGCCCGTACAACCCCTACGGCCGCGCGGTGCCGATCGAGTACACGTTCTTCAACCTGGGTGGCACGATCAAGACCAACCGTTCGCAGGCCTACCGCGGCCTGGTCGGGCTGCGCGGCAGCCTGCAGAACTGGGACTGGGAAGTGGGGGCGTTCGGCGCGCGCAGCAGCGAGCGGGAGACCGTCTCCGGCGGATTCGCCAATCGCTATGCACTGGCCAATGCGCTGGCCACCGGCAGCTACAACCTGCTCGATCCGTCGGCGACCTCGCAGGACGTGCTCAACGCGATCAACATCAGCACCCTGCGCCCGGCCGAGTCGGTGCTGCAGGGCGTGGATGCCAAGATCTCCGGTGCGATCGGCCACACCTGGGCCGGCGAGATCGGCTTTGCGGCCGGTGCTGAATGGCGCCGCGAGAAGCTTGATTCCAACAACCCCTGGCAGATCGATGCGGGCCTGCAGATCCGCCCGGCGATCGCCGAGGTACATGGTGAGCGCAAGGTCACCGCGGCCTATGCCGAAGTGAACGTGCCGCTGGCCGAGCGCCTGGAACTGCAGGCGGCGGCGCGCGCCGATCATTACAGCGATTTCGGCGATGCGTTCTCGCCCAAGCTGAGCCTGCGCTGGCAGCCGTGGGACATCCTGCTGGTGCGCGCCGCCGCCTCCAAGGGCTTCCGCGCGCCGTCGCTGTCGGAGAACTCCAACAGCACCAGCATCGCCTACGGCAGCGTGATCGATCCGCGCGACCCGGACGTGCCGGGCTCGCGGCAGAACCCGACCTTCTTCACTGTCGGCAACAACGATCTGAAGCCCGAGCGCACCAAGAGCTTCAATGCCGGCATCGTGCTCTCGCCGTGGTCCAACACCAGCCTGAGCGTGGATTACTACCGCATCGAGCTGGAAAACCTGGTCGGCACCAACAACACCCAGACGCTGGTCACCAATGACGTGCCGGGTGCGGTCAGCCGTGATGAGCGCGGCAAGCTGCTGGCGGTGTTCAACCGCTACCAGAACCTCAGTGAGCTGAAGACCTCCGGCTTCGATGTCGAACTGCGCCAGCGGTTCCCGACCACGCAGGCCGGCGACTTCGGCCTGAGCACCGCCTTCACCCACGTGCGCAACTACAGCCGACCCACCGTGGTTGGTGGTCCGCTGGTGGACTACGCCGGCAGCAATCTCGGTGCCACCCTGCCCAAGAACAAGGCCACCACCACCTTCGACTGGAGCTACGGCGACTTCCGCACCGCGCTCACCTGGTACTACACCAGTGGCTATGACCAGAAGGCCAGCGCCGCGGCCACTGCCGTGCAGGATCGGGTCGATGCCTACAACCAGTTCGATCTGTACCTGGGCTACACCGGTATCGACAAGCTGACCGTGTACGCGAAGATCCAGAACCTGGCCGATGAGGAACCGCCGTACGACGCCTCCTTCCCGGGCATCCGCGCGCCGTACGACTTCAGTCAGTACGACCTGCGTGGTCGCTACTTCACGGTCGGCTTCGACTACCGCTTCTGACCTCATCCACTGCACCGGAGTGTGTGTATCCACAGGGCTGGAAGGAACCGGCCCGTCTTTCGGGGAATCGCTGTGTCTTTGCAACGTCGTCTGCTGTCTCCCATCGCCTGGTTGGCGCTGGTGCTGTCTGTGTTCGCTGCGCCTGCCTCCGCGCAGAGCGCGTACTTCTTCCCGGCCGGCGGTGATTTCGATCCCGCCGTGCCCACGCCCCAGCAGTTTCTCGGCTATGAGATCGGCAGCCGGTACACGCGGCACGATCAGCTGGTGGCCTATTTCAACGAACTGGCGAAACACTCCGACAAGATCAAGGTGGAAGAAATCGGCCGCAGTTACGAGGGCCGTCCGCTGCTGATCGCCACGGTGACCTCGGCGCAGAACCTGCAGAACCTGGACGCGCTGCGTCGCCAGCACGTCACCCTGGCCGACCCGGCGCAGCCGCTCTCGGCCGCCGGCAGCAGCCCGGTGGTGGTGTGGCTGGGTTACAGCGTGCACGGCAATGAAACCTCCAGCGGCGAAGCGGCGATGCTCACCGCTTACTACCTGGTCGCCAACCGCAGCGCGGAGACCGCGCAGTGGCTGCAGCAGGCGGTGGTGCTGTTCGATCCGGCCCAGAACCCGGATGGGCGCGACCGCGCCGCGAGCTGGCACAACGCGTATGCCTCCTCGCCGGCGTCGGCGGATCCGGCCGACAAGGAGCATGTCGAACCCTTCCCGCAGGGCCGTACCAATCACTACTTCACCGACCTCAACCGTGACTGGCTGGCGCTGACCCAGCAGGACACGCGGCCGAAGATCGCCTATTTCCACCAGTGGTATCCCAACGTCCAGATCGACTTCCATGAGATGGGCAAGGACAGCACCTACTACTTCGAGCCGTCGCCGGCGAGCATGCACAGCCCGCTGATTCCGGCGTCGTCGTATGAGTTCAACAAAACCCTCGCCAAGTACCACGCGCAGTCGCTGGATGCGCTGGGCTCGCTCTATTACACCGGGGAGAACTTCGACAACTTTTCGCCGGTGTACGGCTCGACCTACCCGGACTTCCACGGCGCGGTGGGCGTGACCGTGGAGCAGGCCAGCTCGCGCGGCCGCGTGCAGGAATCGGTCAACGGCCTGCTGACCTTCGGCTTCACCATCCGCAACCAGGTGGCGACCGGTCTGGGCACCGTGCGCGGCGCGGTGACCGAGCGCGATGGGCTGCTGAAACTGCAGAAGGAGTTCTTCCAGTCCGCGCTGAAGCAGGCCAACCAGCAGCCGGTGACGTCCTTCGTGTTCGGCGACGCGGCCGATCCGGGCCTGACCCAGCGGCTGTTGGATCTGCTGCTGCAGCACCAGATCACGGTGCAGGCGTTGAGCGCACCGGTCACCGTGGATGGGCAGCGCTTCGAGCCGGGCAGCGCGTACGTCGTCCAGGCCGCGCAACCGCAGTTCCGCCTGGTGCATTCGATCTTCGCCGACACCCCGCCGATCAAGGGCGATGTGTTCTACGGCAGCACCTCCTATGCGATCGCGCCGGCCTACGGCATCGCCTTCGCCGCGAGCCGCAGCCGGATTGCCGGTGGCGAGCGCGTGGCCAGCGTACCGGCCGCCAACGGTGGCGTGGTCGGCGGTCAGGCGGGCTACGCCTACGTGTTCGATTGGCGCGATTACAACGCCAGCCGCGCGCTGTATGCGCTGCAGGCCAAGGGCGTGGTGACCCGCGCGGCCTTCCAGCCGTTCACCGCGGCCACCGCGCAGGGCGAGCAGTCGTTCGGTTATGGCAGCGTGGTGGTGCCGGTCGCGGGCCAGCCGCTGGCCGGTGCCGAGCTGCTTGCCGCGGTCGATGCGGTCGCACGCAGCAGTGGCGTGCACATCCAGGCGCTGTCCAGCGGACAGAGCCGTGGCGGCATCGATCTGGGCAGTGACAGCGTCAAGGCGCTGCGCAAGCCGGCGGTGGCGCTGGTGATGGGCGAGGGCGTCAGCGCCACCGAGATCGGCTCAGCGTGGTTCCTGCTGGACCAGCACCTGCAGCTACCGGCCAGCAAGATCGATCCGGCCCAGCTGGGCAAGATCACGCTGGACCGCTACACCACCATTGTCCTGGCCGGCGGTACCTATGGCGGCGTGGACGCCACCGCAGTGGCGGCGCTCAAGCGCTGGATCAACGCCGGTGGCTCGCTGATCACCTACGGCACGGCCGCGCGCTGGGCGATCGAACAGAAACTCAGCGATGAGGTGCTGGGGCCGGAGGAGAAGGAGCCGGAAACCGCACGGCGTGCGTTCGGCGATCAGCGTGACATCGCGGCGATCGAGCGGGTGAGCGGCAACATCCTCAGCGCAGACGTGGACAACACCCACCCATTGGGCTTCGGCGTACCGCGCCGGCAGCTGGCGGTGAACAAGGAAAACGGCCTGAGCTTCCAGCCCAGCCGCAACCCGTTCTCCACCGTGGTGCGCATCGACGACGCGCCCAAGGTCAACGGCTACCTGTCCGAACGCAACCGCAGCCGCGTCGCCGGTGCCGCGTGGCTGGTGGTGTCGCCGCAGGGGCAGGGCAATGTGGTGCTGTTCGCCGATGATCCAGCGCACCGCAAGTACTGGCATGGCACCGAGCGCCTGCTGTTGAACGCGATCTTCTTCGGCAACCAGCTCAACCCGACCAAGCCGCGCGGCTGACGCATCCGCCTCGGTCATGCCGGCCGCCGGCCGGCTCCCGACCGTTCTCACCGCGGCCCGCGGGTCTGCCGGACCACGTGCCGGAACAGCCGACAAAAGTCGGCTGTTTCCGTTTGTCAGACACCCATCACATCGCGCGTGAAATTTCCGTATTGCGAATCATTCGCAATAGCCCTGCGATGGCGCCCGCCGGCTCGACCCGCAGCCGTCCTTCCAGGGAACTACCATGAACATCGTCCCGCTCACCGCTGCCCTGATGGCACTGGTGCTGGCCCCGGCTGTCCTCGCGCAGCCGGCTACCCAGGCCGCCACCGCCTCGCCGACCGCCGCTGCCTTCCTCGCCCAGTTCGACGCCGAGGGCACCGACAGCGTCAGCTGGGCCCAGTTCGAGGCTTTCCGCAAACAGCGTTATGCCCAGACCGACCGCAACCACGACGGTCATGTCGACGAGCAGGAATACGTGGACGAGTACCTGCAGCGGTTCGATGTGCGTCTGGCCGACGCGCGCGCCGGACACCTGCGCCAGACCGACACCCGTTTCAAAGCGCTGGATCGCGACAAGAACGGCGTGATCAGCCGTGCCGAGTACGATGCGGCGGGCGAACGCACCTGGGCTGGCTACGAGACGTCGCAGAACGCCACGCAGGAGACCGCCGCGGCGTCGTCGCGCGATCCGCTGAAGATGCCGACCTCGCATACCGCCAACGGCATGCTGGAGCTGTACGACCGCAACAAGGATGGCGCGGTGGACCGTGAGGAATTCGATGCGGTGCGTGCTGCGAGCTTCGCCGCTACCGATACCGACGGCAACGGCACCTTGTCGCCGGTCGAGTACACCGCCGAGTTCGAAGGCCGCCTGGACCAGCAGCGCCAGCGTGTCCGCGCCGATGCCGAACGCCAGGCCCGCGTGCGCTTCGCCTCGCTGGACAAGGACAAGGACGGCCGCATGACCTTCGCCGAGTACCAGCTCTCCGGCAAGCGCATGTTCGATCGCGCCGACAGCAATGGCGACGGCGTCGTCGATGCGCGTGATCCCGAGCCGGTCGCCGGCGCGCACTCGGCCAACGGCAACCGCTAGCGACCCGGACGTGCCGCGCACGTTCCACGCGTCCGCCAACGATGAATCCAGCGTGCGATTTCCCGCGCGCCCCTGTGCCTCCCAGCCCCGCTCGATCCACCGATCGCCGCAGCCAGGAACGGCCCGCCGCCACCGCGGCGCTCACGCCATTCCCTACCCCTCCTGCGGAGCTTGATCATGAAGTCGTCCCTCACCCTGCTGGCCATGGCGGTCGCCGCCAGCCTGTCCGTCACCGTGCACGCTGAGACCGTCAACGATGCCAGCACGCTCGACACCGTGCGTGTCCAGGCCGAGCGCGCGAAGAAAACGCGTTCGGCCAACCAGAACGTCACCGTGCTCACTGCAGCCGATCTCGACAGCGAGATGGCCAACACGATGGAAGAAGCGATCCGCTACATCCCCGGTGTCAGCATCGTGGACATGGGCCGTTTCGGCGACAACGGGTTCAACATCCGCGGTCTGGAAAGCGACCGCGTGGCGATCACCGTCGATGGCCTGAGCCTGGGCGAATCGGTGGAGAGCGCGCGCTCCTACGAGTTCTTCCGAAGCGGCCGCGGCGATGTGGACATCGATACGCTCAAGAGCCTGGCCGTGATCAAGGGCGCCGATTCGATCAGCGCCGGCAGCGGCGCACTGGGCGGCGCGGTGGTGTTCACCACCAAGGACCCGGCCGACTATCTCAAGGCGAGCGGCAACGATACCCACCTCGGGTTCAAGGCGGGGTACTCCGGTGCCAACGACGAAACCATGGGCACGCTGACCGTCGCCAACCGCACCGGCATCGTCGAATCGATGCTGGTCTACACCCGTCGCGAAGGCCACGAATCCGAGTCGTGGTACGACACCACGAACGATCGCATCGGGGTCGGTCGCCGCACGCCCGATCCGGTCGACAGCACCCGCGACAACCTGCTCGGCAAGCTCGACCTGCAGCTCGACGAGGCCAACACGCTGGGCTTCCTGTACGAGCGTGGCCGCGCCACCAACGACGTGGACAACCTGTCGCGCGTCTATGCCCCGGGATACCTGTCGCGCAAAGGCCATGACACCAACGACCGTGACCGCTACGGCGTGAACTACCAGTGGCGGGCCGACAACGCGCTTTTCGATACGCTGGATGCGCAGGTGGACCGCCAGGTCACCGACAGCCGTGGCATCACTACCATTCTGGCCGGCAGTGGTTGCCCGGGGCGCACCACGCCCTGCCTGCGCAGCGAGAACCGTTCGACCAAGCAGACCCTGGATCGTGCCGCGGCCGATTTCAGCAAGGTGTTCGCCACCGCCGGCGCGCGCCATGACGTCGTCTACGGCCTGGCCTGGCAGCAGCGCGACATCGACTTCACCGCGGTTGATACGCGCTGGAATGCGGCGGGCGCCGTGGCTTCGGTCGAGATCGATCCGCGCCAGGTCCCCAAGACCGATGTGACCGCCTGGAACCTGTACCTGCGCGACAGCGTGCAGCTGCTGGACGAGCGCCTGACCCTCAGTGCCGGCGCGCGCTATGACCGCTACGACTATTCGCCGCAGGTGGATGCCACCTTCGTGGACCGTACCGGTACCGTGCGTGATGTGAGCTTCGCCTCGCCGAGCTGGCAGGCCGGTGTCGAATATCGCTTCCTGCCCGACCACGCGCTGTGGGCGCAGGTGGGTCGCGGCTTCCGTGCGCCGACCGTGGCGGACATGTATTCGCCGACCAGCGCCACCCAGGTGATCAATGCGCAGAATGGCCAGCCGCTGCAGCTCAACGACACCGTGTCCAATCCGGACCTGGACGCAGAGAAGAGCCTGAATCTCGAGTTCGGCTACCGCTGGAGCACGGATCGGGCGCAGCTGGGTCTGTCGATGTTCCGCGACCGCTACGAGAACTTCATCGAGTACACCAACCTGGCGCAGTCGGTGCCGGGCGGGTTCCGCACGACGGCGACCGGTCCAGTGCTGTACTCGCGCAACTACACGATGCCGACCAACGCGGGCGAAGTGACGGTCAAGGGTGTGGAACTGGAAGGACGCTGGCAGATCAGCGACGCATGGTCCTCGCGCCTGGCTGCCTCGTACAGCGAAGGCGAGAAGCGCAACGGCGATCCGCTGGAGAGCATCGTGCCGGCCAGTGCCGTGCTGGGGGTGCGCTATGCCCCGTCGCCGGTGTGGAACCTCACCGCCAGCGTGACCCATGCCGTGGCCAAGAAGGCCAAGGATGCCTACACCACCGATGCCACCACCGGCAGGGTCACCACGCCGGACTTCGTCGACAAGGCCGACGGCTACACCGTGCTGGATCTGTACGGCACCTGGAACGTCACCCCGCAGTGGAAGCTCAGTGCCGGCCTCTACAACCTGACCAACGAGGAGTACTACCTCTGGCAGCGCGTACGCAACATCAACAAGGGGACCAACACGCTGTACGGCTACGTCAACGATGAAGGCATCGGCCGCTACAGCGAGCCGGGCCGCAATGCGCGCGTGACGGTCGCCTACAGCTTCTGAAGCCGCTGCCCCGACCCTGGGCCGAGCCGCCGGTAGTGCCGGCCGCTGGCCGGCTCCCGACAAACGAAAAGGGCGACGCAGATGCGTCGCCCTTTTCATGTTTCAGCGATGCCCGAAGGAATCAGCTGGCGCGACCGCCACCGCCGCCCTGGCTGCGACCGCCGCCGGCATTGCCACCGCCACGGCGCTGGCCCTGCGGCTGGCCACCGCGCGGTGCACCGCGGCCGGCGCCATCACGCTGACCGCCACCGGCCTTCTTCGGGCCGGCATGGGCGTGGCGCGGGGCCTCGGCGTGCGGGCGACGTGCATGCTTGCGCGGCGAACGATCGCCACCCGGCAGTTCGGCCTTGCCCGGCGCGCTGTTGCCCCAGCGGATCGGGGTCTGCGGCTCGAAGCCCGGCACATCGCGGATGTCCATGTCCTTGTCGAGCAGGCGCACGATCTGGCGCAGCAGCTTGGCTTCGTCCTGCGCCACCAGCGAGATCGCCTGGCCGGTCGAGCCGTTACGGCCGGTACGGCCGATGCGGTGCACGTAATCCTCGGCCACCATCGGCAGGTCATAGTTGATGACCTTCGGCAGCTCGTTGATGTCGATGCCACGCGCGGCGATATCGGTGGCGACCAGCACCGTCACGCGGCCGGCCTTGAAGTCACCCAGCGCACGCAGGCGCTGACCCTGGCTCTTGTTGCCGTGGATCGCCGCGGTCTTGATGCCGGACTTGTCCAGGAACATGGCCAGCTTGTCGCAGCCGTGCTTGGTACGGCCGAACACCAGGGTCTGCTCACGGCTGTCTTGGGCCAGAAGATGCAGCAGCAGCTCGCGCTTGCGCGGGCCATCGACCGGGTGCACGCGGTGGCTGATGTTCTCGGCAACGGTGTTCTTCGGCGTGACCTGGATCTGCTCCGGGTTGCGCATGAACTCCAGCGCCAGCTGCTTGATGCTCTCTTCGAAGGTCGCCGAGAACAGCAGCGTCTGGCGGTTCTGGCGCGGCAGCTTGGCGAGGATCTTCTTGATCGACGGCAGGAAGCCCATGTCGAGCATGCGGTCGGCTTCGTCCAGCACCAGGATTTCGATGCCGGAGAGGTCGACGCTGCGACGCTCGATGTGATCGATCAGGCGGCCCGGGCAGGCGACCAGCAGGTCCACGCCACGGCGCAGCACATCGAACTGGTTGCCCATGCCGACGCCGCCGTAGATGCAGGCGCTCGGGATGCGCAGGTACTTGCTGTAGCCGCGCAGGCTGTCATGCACCTGGGTGGCCAGCTCGCGGGTCGGGGTCAGCACCAGTGCACGCGGACGGCGCGGGCCATCGACGGCCTGCGGGTTGGTGCCCAGGTGCTGCAGCAGCGGCAGGCCGAACGCGGCGGTCTTGCCGGTACCGGTCTGTGCGCCGGCCAGCAGGTCGCGGCCTTCCAGGGCGAGCGGGATGGCCTGCTGCTGGATCGGGGTGGGGGTATCGTAGCCCTGCTCGGCCAACGCGCGCAGCAGGAACGGGGCAAGGCCCAAGGATTCAAAAGACATCGGGTGGAAGCTCCAAAGACAAAGTAACGCCAGGCCGAATGGCCGGACGCGAGGCAGATCAATGTGATCGGCTGACTCGGAGCGTTCCCGTAAACCGCGCTGCGAGAATTGGGTGCAGTCGACGCGGTGCGCAGACTGGAATGCATGACGAATGGCGTCGGAGTGGGGGCGGGCGACGGATCGTTTGATCCATATCGCCGGCGATCCCGAAGGGAAACGGACGGCCGCTGCAGACCCGGATAGTCTAACGGATGTTTGAGACCCATACCAAATCGCCCTGTTCAGCTTGGCAGCTGAGGGACGCAACGGTAGCGCGACGCCATGCGTGGCTGCGCCTGCGCGTGGGCAATGCATTACGGTGAGGCAATGCGGCGGTGCAGCTGGTAGGCCCGCCAACCATTTGATTACACTTGAAACCTATTTTCGCGATCCCGGATACCCACCCATGAAGCTTGGCTCTTTGAAGGAAGGCGGCCGCGACGGCACCCTGATCGTGGTCTCGCGCGATCTGCGCCAGGGCGTGCGCGCCACCGGCATCGCCACGACGCTGCAGCAGGCACTGGAAGACTGGAGCCACTTGGCGCCGCGCCTGAACGCCCTGTACGAATCGCTGAACGACGGCGACGCCGACGGCGTGTTCGATATCGACCTGCAGGCATTGGCCGCGCCGCTGCCGCGTTCGTATGAGTTCGTCGACGGCAGCGCCTACCTGCCGCACGTGGCCCGTGTGCGTCGCGCGCGTGGCGCCGAGGTGCCGGAGAGCTTCTACACCGATCCGCTGATGTACCAGGCCACCAGCGCCGGCTTTTACGGCCCGCGCGATGCGGTCAAGGTGGTCAGCGAGGAGTACGGCATCGATCTGGAAGCCGAGCTGGTGGTGATCACCGACGACGTGCCGATGGCGGTGACTCCGGAGCAGGCCGCCGGCCACATCCAGCTGATCGGCCTGGTCAACGACGTCTCGCTGCGCAACCTGATCCCGGGCGAGCTGGCCAAGGGCTTTGGCTTCCTGCAGTCCAAGCCGCGTTCGGCGCTGTCGCCGGTGTTCGTCACCCCGGATGAGCTGGGCGAGGCCTGGCAGGACAGCAAGGTCCACCTGCCGCTGGTCACCCACATCAATGGCGCCTGGTTCGGCGCGCCGGAAGCCGGCGTGGACATGCAGTTCAACTTCGCCCAGCTGGTCGCGCATGCGGCCAAGACCCGCCCGCTGGGCGCCGGTGCGATCGTCGGCTCGGGCACCATCGCCAACGAGGACACCAGCAAGGGCGCTTCCTGCTTCGCCGAACAGCGCACGGTGGAAACCCTGCGCGACGGCAAGCCGAGCACCCCCTTCATGTCCTTCGGCGACGTGGTGCGGATCGAGATGTTCGATGCGGCGGGCGAGAGCATCTTCGGGGCGATCGAGCAGCGCATCGAGCAGGCGGCCAAGCCCTGATCGCGGGGGCGGAGACCGTCATGGAACCGATCGAGCTCTTCAGTTACTGGCGGTCCAGCGCCGCCTACCGCGTGCGCATCGGGCTGAACCTCAAGGGCCTGCCGCACCGGATCACCCCGGTGCACCTGGTCCGCGAAGGCGGGGAACAGCACAGCGCGGCCTACGCCGCGCTCAACCCGCAGGAACTGGTGCCTACCCTGCGCCATGGTGATCGCGTGCTCCAGCAGTCGATGGCGATTCTGGAGTACCTCGACGAGGTCTTCCCGGCCACGCCGTTGCTGCCCGGCGATGCGCAGGGCAGGGCGCGCGTGCGTGCACTGGCCCAGCTGGTCGCTTGCGACATCCACCCGCTGAACAACCTGCGGGTCATGCAGTATCTGGAGCGCACGTTGCAGGCCAGCGCCGAGGCGCGCACGCAGTGGACGCTGCACTGGATGGCGGAAGGGCTGGCGGCGATGGAAACGCTGCTGGCCGGCCATGCGGCGACCGGCACGTTCTGCCACGGCGAGCAGCCGGGTCTGGCCGATGCGTGCCTGGTGCCGCAGCTGTACAACGCGCACCGGTTCGGCCTGGATCTGGCGCCGTACCCGACCCTGCAGCGGATCGAGGCGGCGTGCCTGGCACTCCCGGCGTTCGATGCGGCGCGGCCGGAGAATCAGATCGACGCAGGGTGACAGGTAAGCATCGGCCTACCCGTCAGAACCCGTGCGTGATCGCCGGTGCCGAGACGGCCGAGTAATCCGCATAAGGATCGTGCTCGTTGCCGCCCTCGGACAGGCGGAACTTCAGCGCCAGGCCATCGCGCGAATCGGCTGCGCGCAGCGCCTCTTCCTGCTCGATGATGCCGTTCTTGGCCATCCGGAACAGGCACTGGTCGAAGCTCTCCATGCCTTCCTCCAGCGAGGCTTCCATCGCCGCCTTGATCTCGTGCACCTGGCCGCGGCGCAGCAGGTCGCGGATCATCGGCGTGTTGATCAGCACTTCGGTGGCCGGCAGGCGGCGCCCGTCCTTGCCCTTGACCAGGCGCTGGGAGACCACCGCGCGCAGGTTCAGCGAGAGGTTCATCAGCACGTTGCGATGCGCGCTCTCGGGGAAGAAGTTGAGGATGCGCTCGATGGTCTGGTCGGCGTTGTTGGAATGCAGGGTGGCCAGGCACAGGTGCCCGGTTTCGGCGAAGGCGATCGCCGCCTCCATGGTTTCCGCATCCAGGATTTCGCCGATCAGGATCACATCGGGTGCTTCACGCATCGCGTTCTTCAACGCGTGGTGGAAGGTGTGGGTGTCCAGCCCGACCTCGCGCTGGTTCACGATCGACATCTTGTGCTTGTGCAGGTACTCGATCGGGTCCTCGATGGTGAGGATGTGCCCGGTCGTGGTGCTGTTGCGGTGGTCGATCATCGAGGCCAGCGAGGTCGACTTGCCCGAGCCGGTCGAGCCGACCACCAGCACCAGCCCGCGCGGGGTCATGATGACGTCCTTGAGCACCTGCGGGAGGTTGAGCTCTTCGATGCTGGGGATCTTGCTGCGGATCGCACGGATCACCATGCCGACCTCGCCGCGCTGCTTGAACACGTTCACGCGGAAGCGCCCGGCGTCGGGCAGGGCAATGGCCATGTTGAGCTCGAGCTCGCGCTCGAACTGCGGGGCCTGGCCTTCATCCATCAGCGAGTAGGCGATCTTCTTGACCATTCCGGGCGGCAACCCGGTATTGCCGAGCGGATAGAGTTTCCCCTCGATCTTGATGTATACCGGTGCTCCCGTCGTCAAGAACATGTCCGACGCGTTCTTTTCGGTCATCAGCTTCAGGAAATAGCCGATATCCATGCGAAATGTTTCCCCAACAATCAGCGGCGTGCCATTGCAAGCGCACCGCAGGCTTCCGACAATGGCCGCGCACACAACTCTGGCGACGGCACCCCCAATGAAACCTAGCTTCGCACAAATACGACGGGCCCTGTATGTGACGGTGTGCGCATTCGCGCTCTCTGGTGCCGCACAGGCGCAGGATGGCGCCCTGGAACTGATGCAGGCCCGACAGGCGGTCGACAAGGCCACCCAGGCCGATGCCGACCAGTACGCCCCGGACCTGATCGCCGTGGCCCGCCAAGGGCTGGAGCAGGCCCAGCGCGCCGCCGGCGACCGCCGCGAGCGCAAGAACGCGCCGATGCTGGCCGTTCGCGCCACGGTCGATGCCGACCTGGCCCGCGCGCGCAGCGAAGAAGCCACCGCCACCGCGCAGCTGCAACTGCGCCGCAACGAAGTCAGCCAGCTGCAGCGCCAGCTCGCCACCGGGGAAGACCGCTGATGATGTCCACGAAGATGCGCATGCCCTGCCTGCTCCTGGCCGCCAGCCTCAGCCTGCCGTTGATGGCCCACGCCGCCGATGACCCGGCCGTGGCCCAGCTGACCCAGCGCCTGATGGCCATCCAGGCCAACCCGGATGCCGCCCAGCTGGCCGCCTTCGAGCGCCTGCAGGCCCAGCAGGCCGTGGCCGATCTGGCCAAGGCCAAGCGCCGGGATCTGGACCAGGCCCGCTACCTGGCCGAGCGCCGGGTCGAGATCGCCGAGACCAGCGTGCGTGCCGCGCTGGCCCAGCGTGAGGTCGACCAGCTCGAGCGCACCCGCAGCGAGCTGCTGATCGAAGCCAGCCGCCGCGATGCCCAGCGTGCCCGCCAGGAGGCCGAGCGCCTGCGCGTGCAGGCCCAGATCCAGGCCGAGGAAAGCGAACGCCTGCGCCAGGCGGCCGAGCAGGAAGCGCTGGCCCGCCAGGATGCCGAAACCGCGCTGACCAGCGTGGCCGGCAAGCAGACCGCCCGTCTGAGCGCGGCCCAGCAGAACGCGGCCAAGCTGGCCCGTGAGGAAGCCGAGCTGGTGGCGGGCAGCAAACTGCCAGGCTCCAAGTTCGACAGCCGCGGCGAAGTGTTCACCTTCAATGGCGACGCCTTCGCCGCCGGCAAGGGCAGCCTGTCCGGCGGTGCCAAGGGCCAGGCCAAGGCCTTGGCCGAGTACCTGAACATCGGCAAGAAGGGCCGGGTCCGGATCGAGGCGTACGACGCCGCAGCCGGGGTCGGTCAGCAGCGTGCCGAGGCCCTGCGTGATGCCCTGGTCGCGGCCGGTGTGAGCAGCAGCCGGCTGCAGGTGAGCGGCAAGAAGGCGGCGGCGACCAAGGCGCGTTCGGCCGAGGTCATCATCGCGCCCTGATGCCGGATCTGGAGGCGCTCATGACCGCGGGTTGTGACGCAAATCCTTGTTTTTGTTTAATTTTCGTTGTTCTGCGTGTTCAGGCTGAACCCCGCCTAGGCAGCGCCAACGATATCGTTTGAAAGGGTTGAACCGCCCTCGAAGCAAGCGTAGGGTCAGTTGTCCGGGTCGCCTTCTGCGGCCCGGACGATTGGAGGGCCGGCAATGCACCAGCGCCACGAATCACCGCAGTCCCCGATCCGGCACGATGTGCTGGAGGGCGCTGCGGGGTCGCAGGCCACGGATGCGCGGTACTCCGCCCCAAGCAGCGCCCCGTGCCGTCAGGCCGGGGCGTTCTTGTTTCAGCAGAAGCGATAGGAGGTTCATCATGTTTGAAGGTCAGCCCCAGAGCGATATCGACGCACGGCGCCAGCAGGATCCGGAATTCAAGGCGTTGTACGAACGGCACCAGAAGTTGAACAAAAAGTGCATGGATGCCGAGCTGGGCGTACTTCCGATAGACCGTCTCACCCTGGGACAGATGAAACGAGAAAAGCTGCTGGCCAAGCAGAAGCTGGAACGGTTGTACGCCTCCCCCATGCATTAACCCCTTTACCACCCTACGTCGCGGGCGGTTCCGGTCTCCTCGTCGACCGGTGCCGTCCGCGCCGCTTATGAACACGGCAACCTGACTTTCGCCGCCAACCGTCGGATAATCACCGGTCCGGCCGCCCAGCGGCGCGAATCGATGTGAACCGATGGCAATCCACTCCTCCGTACTCGAACTCATTGGCCAGACCCCGATCGTCAAGGCCCAGCGCCTGGATACCGGTGTCTGCGAGCTTTACCTGAAGCTCGAGAGTGCCAATCCCGGAGGATCGATCAAGGACCGCATCGGGCTGTCGATGATCGAAGCGGCCGAGCAGCGTGGCGACCTCAAGCCGGGCGCGACCCTGGTCGAGGGCACCGCCGGCAACACCGGCCTGGGCCTGGCGCTGGTCGCCCAGCAGAAGGGTTACAAGCTGATCCTGGTCGTGCCGGACAAGATGAGCCGCGAGAAGATCTTCAACCTCAAGGCGATGGGCGCCGAAGTGCGCCTGACCCGGTCGGACGTGGCCAAGGGCCACCCGGAGTACTACCAGGACATGGCCAAGCGCGTGGCCGAGGAAACCCCCGGCGCGTACTTCATCAACCAGTTCGGCAACCCGGACAACCCGGCCGCCCATGAATTCGGCACCGGCCCGGAAATCCTGGCGCAGATGGATGGCGACCTGGATGCGATCGTGTTTGGCTGTGGCAGCTCCGGCACCATGACCGGCCTGTCGCGCGCCTTCTCCACCCTCTCGCCGAAGACCGAGTTGGTCCTGGCTGACCCGGTCGGCTCCATCCTGGCCGAGTACATCAATGACGGCGTGCTCAACGACAAGTCGGGCAGCTGGCTGGTGGAAGGCATCGGCGAGGACTTCCTGCCCTCGATCGCCGATTTCAGCCGCGTCACCAAGGCTTACGCGATCAGCGATGCCGAGAGCTTCCACACCGCGCGCGAGCTGCTGGGCAAGGAAGGCATCCTCGGTGGTTCCTCGACCGGCACCCTGCTGGCCGCGGCGCTGAAGTACTGCAAAGAGCAGACCACCCCGAAGAAGGTGCTGGTGCTGGTCTGCGACACCGGCAACAAGTACCTGTCCAAGATGTACAACGACTACTGGATGCTGGACAACGGCTTCCTGGAGCGCCCGCAGTCCGGCGATCTGCGCGACCTGATCCTGCGCCCGTACGGCCAGCGCGACACCGTCGTGATCGGTCCGAACGATCTGCTGACCACCGCCTATCAGCGCATGAAGCTGTATGACGTCTCGCAGCTGCCGGTGATGGACGGCGACCAGCTGGTCGGCATCGTGGATGAAAGCGACGTCCTGCTGCATGTCTATGGCGACGAAGCCCGCTTCCGCGACCCGGTCGCCACCGCGATGGTCAGCAAGCTGGACCGCCTGGACGTGAAATCGCCGATCGAGGCCCTGCTGCCGGTGTTCGACCGCGGCCAGGTCGCCATCGTGATGGACGGCGCCAACTTCCTCGGCCTGATCACCCGCATCGACCTGCTGAACTACCTGCGCCGCCGGGTACAGTAAGCGGCTGAGTCGCAATGAACCCATGTTTATCCGCGTCAACGGCCGATTAAGCCACCGCTGATAGACTTCCGCTCCTTTTGCGGGGGCCCCTGTGGGGGCTCCTCTTGCTGGGAAACAACATGTCCGATCACGCTTCCTCCGGGCACGGCGACCGCTCGCTCGCCCTGGCCACGCTGGCCATCCATGGCGGCCAGTCGCCGGATCCGAGCACCGGCGCAGTGATGCCGCCGATCTACGCGACCTCCACCTACGCCCAGTCCAGCCCTGGTGAACACCAGGGTTTCGAGTACTCGCGCACCCACAATCCCACCCGCTTCGCCTACGAGCGGTGCGTGGCCTCCCTGGAAGGCGGCAGCCGCGGTTACGCGTTCGCCTCGGGCATGGCTGCCAGCTCCACCGTAATGGAACTGCTGGACGCCGGCAGCCACGTGGTGGCGATGGATGACATCTATGGCGGCACCTTCCGCCTGTTCGAGCGCGTGCGTAAGCGCACCGCCGGCCTGCAGTTCAGCTTCGTCGACCTGACCGACCTGGCCGCGTTCGAGGCCTCGATCACCCCGCAGACCAAGATGGTCTGGATCGAGACGCCGACCAACCCGATGCTGAAGATCGTCGACATCGCCGCGGTCGCTGCGATCGCCAAGCGCCACCAGCTGCTGGTGGTGGTCGACAACACTTTCGCCTCGCCGATGCTGCAGCGCCCGCTCGAGCAGGGCGCGGACCTGGTCCTGCACTCGGCCACCAAGTACCTCAACGGGCACTCGGACATGGTCGGCGGTATGGTCGTGGTCGGCGACAACGCCGAGCTGGCCGAGCAGATGGCCTTCCTGCAGAACTCCATCGGTGCCGTGCAGGGGCCGTTCGACAGCTTCCTGGCCCTGCGTGGCCTGAAGACCCTGCCGCTGCGCATGAAGGCGCACTGCGCCAACGCGCTGGCCCTGGCCCAGTGGCTGGAAAAGCACCCGGCCGTGGAGAAGGTCATCTATCCAGGCCTGACCTCGCACCCGCAGCACGAGCTGGCGACGCGCCAGATGAACGGCTACGGCGGCATCGTCTCGATCGTGCTCAAGGGTGGTTTTGCGGCGGCCAAACGCTTCTGCGAGAAGACGGAGCTGTTTACGCTGGCTGAGTCGCTGGGTGGCGTGGAAAGCCTGGTGAATCATCCTGCGGTGATGACGCATGCCTCGATTCCGGTGGAACGCCGGGAACAGCTGGGCATCAGCGATGCGCTGGTGCGGCTGAGTGTGGGGGTTGAGGAGTTGGGGGATCTGCAGGTGGATCTGGAGCGGGCGTTGGGTTGAACTGGTCCTGATCCCATGCACGTTCCGTCTACTCCCTCCGGACAGACGCTGCGCACCAAACTGGCTGCTTGGTGCCGTCAGCAAAAAGTGCTGCGCGTCATTGGATCCCTGCTGTCGGGACGGGCGCTGCGCGCGCGCCTTAGCGCACGCAGTGTTCAGGTTTTGCTGGCTGACCACGCTTTCTCCCGCACCGAAGCGTGGAGCCGGATACTGCCTGCCTCCGAACACGCATTGCCGGTTGCACAACCCAGCGCGAACGGCGTCAATCTGGTGGGTTACCTGCGTGGCGAATTTGGACTGGCAGAGAGTGCGCGAATGTACGCGCGCGCGCTCTTGTCCGCGCGCGTCCCGGTCGCACTGTATGACCTCGACTTGGGCGTGCCGCACAGCATGGCAGACGCATCATTGAAAGGCGATTTTTGCTTGGATCTTCCCGAACAGGTCGTCATCATATTTATCAATCCGGACTATTTCGCTGCTGCGGTAAGTGAAATCGGAGAGGCAAAGCTGCTTGGGAAATACATCATTGCCTGCTGGTTCTGGGAGCTGGAGCGCTTGCCGGAAACTTGGCTGCCTGTCCTGGAAGATGTAGATGAGGTAATGGCTTCAAGTGGGTTCATCGCCGATGCGATACGGAACTGCTCCAACGTACCCATTCTGCATGCTCCCATTCCACTTGCAGAGATGGCTCGGGCGGACATTGGTCGTAACGACTTCGCCATCACGACCGATGCGTTCCTCTTTCTGTTCACCTTTGACTTCAACTCCTGGATCGAACGTAAGAACCCCCAAGCGGTACTGGAGGCGTTCCGTAGCGCGTTCCCTGCGGGTGACGAGAAAGTTCAGCTACTTATCAAGACCAGTAATGGGCATCTGCATCCAGAGTTGCTACGTGAGCTGGTCGAGCAGATCTGTGCTGATCCCCGAATCGTGGTCCGTAACGGCGTGATCACGCGCGAACAATTGACGGCCTTGCAGGCTTGCTGCGACTGCTATGTCTCTCTGCACAGAGCCGAGGGCTTTGGCATGGGGATGGCCGAATGCATGCAAATGGGAAAGCCGGTCATTGCCACCGGGTGGTCCGGCAACATGGAATTCATGAACGAAGAATGTGCGGCACTTGTTGGGTACGAGCTGGTAGCGCTTCAGCCTGGTCAGTACCCCTTCGGTACAGGGCAACGCTGGGCGGAGCCTGACATTGGACAGGCTGCCGAGTGGATGGCTCGCCTCTCCAGTGATCCCGTCCTTGCATCCCAGCTCGGTGAGCGGGGCAGACAGCACGTGGAGAGGGTTTTGTCGCCAGACCGAGTCGCCGGTCTTATCGCTGAGCGCATCAATGCAATAGTCTCGCGGATGCCCGATGTTGCTGGTCAACCCACAGGTTTCGATGCCCAGAGGGGCCAATAATGAAAGATCTATTTCGCGCGTTGTGGATGTATAGGGGATTCATTCTCTCCTCAATCCGGAACGACTTCAGGGTCCGCTTCGCGCAGAGCAAGCTCGGCGTCCTGTGGATGATCATCCATCCGCTCATGCAGGTGCTGATCTTCGCGACAATCCTCTCCGAGGTTCTGTCCGCAAAGCTCCCGGGCATTGATAACAAATACGCGTATGCGCTCTATCTCATGGCAGGGACGTTGTGCTGGAGCCTTTTTGCAGAATCGATATCACGTTGCGTCTCATTGTTCGTGGATAATGGCAACCTGATGAAGAAGGTTGCGTTTCCGCGAGTCTGTCTTCCCTTCATCTGCGCAGGCGGCATGCTGATCAATAACCTGCTGCTGCTCACTGCGATCTTCGCTGTATTCGCGGTATTAGGTCATATGCCCGGGTCAAGCGTCGCGTGGCTGCCATTGTTGATCCTGCTTACGCTGCTCCTGTCCATGTCGACTGGCCTCTTCCTTGGCGTGTTGAACGTTTTCATGCGCGATATAGGACAGGTTGTGCCGGTGGTGCTGCAGGCCCTGTTCTGGCTCACGCCCATCGTATACAACGTCAATATCCTGCCAGAGCAGGTGCGTAACCTGTTCAAGCTCAACCCTCTGTATCCACTGGTCACTGCCTACCAGCAGGTGCTGCTCTTCGACACTTCTCCTGATTGGATCTCGTTGATGCCTCTGGCCGTTACCAGCCTCGTGTTGGGAGTCATGTCGCTGATGGTGTTCCGCCGTGCGAGTCAGGAAATGGTGGACGTCCTGTGAGTGGCGCAATGAACATCGAGAACGTCGGCAAGTCCTATAGTGTGTGGAGCAGTGAATGGCTGCGGATTGCACGTTGGTTCGGAATGCCCGTCCATCCAAAAGAGGAGCACTGGGTGCTTCGGAACGTGTCGTTTGCAATCCAGCCGGGAGAAGCGGTCGGCATCGTGGGCAAGAACGGTGCGGGTAAAAGTACTTTGTTGAAGATGATCACCGGAACGCTGCAACCTACTGAAGGCAGTATCACCCGAGGAGGCAGGATCGCGGCAATCCTTGAGCTCGGCATGGGCTTCAACCCCGAATTGACTGGTCGCCAGAACGCACGCCATTCCGCAGGGCTGATGGGGTACTCGCAATCGCAGATTGACGCGATGATGATCAGGATTGAGGAATTCGCTGAAGTGGGCGAATATTTCGATGCTCCCGTGCGCACCTATTCCAGTGGTATGCAGGTCCGCGTTGCCTTCGCGGTGGTTACTGCCGAGCGTCCCGATGTGCTGATAGTTGATGAGGCGCTTTCTGTCGGTGATGCGTATTTCCAGGCCAAGTGTTACAAGCGCGTCAAGGAATACAAGGATCAAGGCATGACCCTGATCTTGGTGAGCCATGCAGTTGGCGACATCGTCAAGCATTGCGATCGCGTCATCTTCATCAAAAACGGTGAAGTGCATGCCGATGGACCCGCACGCGAGGTTTCCAATCTTTACCTAGATGAACTGTTCGGCAAGGCTCCGAGAGCCGCAGCATCGCAGGCCTCAGTCGATATGGCAGGGGCGCCTCTGCTTCCGGCCATCGGTCTGCAAGATCTTTACGACCAGCGCAGGGGTTACAACAAGGGTGAGCATCGCTGGGGGCAGGGTGGAGCGAAGATCATCGATTTCGCCATCGCGTGTGCAGGGGAGTCCTTCCCGGCCCGCATACCCAGCGGCGAGCCGACCAAGGTCATGATGAAGGTTCACTTCGAGCGCGACTTCGAGAGTGTTGTCCCTGGATTCCTCCTCAAGACGCTCGAGGGCGTGTTTTTGTACGGCACCAATGGTTTCCTTGCCAGTGGCGGCGAGGTAGCCCTGTCTCCCCGCGCGGGCGACGTGATCGTATGCAGCTTCACATTGCCGCTTTCCGTGAACGAAGGGCACTACCTGGTGTCATTGGGCATTTCCAGTGGAGATCCGACTGGCGAACTGGTGCCGCTCGACCGGAGATACGACTCCATCATGATCGATGTCAGCAGGCCCATGCAGTTTTGGGGAATTGTCGATCTGCATGCTGAATTCACCTTGGAAGGGCAGTCCAGCGATGCTGGGCACGGTGCCCCTGCAATGTCTTGACCTGAAGGCTCACCGATGACCGAACACAAACCCGACTTCAGGTCCACCATTGACCAGCTCGTCAATGCGCTGCCCGAGAAGTATCAGCCCATCTATGGGCACCCGGAGCTATCCGATGGAAGTTCACGCGATTGCGAAGATCGCCTCCCTATCATTCGCGACGTGGCGGAAAGGCTGCGGACAACACTGGGCCGGCAGTTACGCGTACTGGATCTCGGATGCGCCCAGGGCTTCTTCTCGTTAAGTTTGGCCAGCAGTGGTGCCACGGTGGTCGGTGCCGACTATTTGAGGGAGAACGTCGAAGTTTGCCGTGCATTGGCTGCTGAGCAGGGCTATATCGGCGTCAGCTTCATCCATGGCAGCATTGAGGATCTGGTGGCCGAGTTAAAGCCAGGCCGTTTTGACCTCGTTCTGGGCTTGAGCGTTTTTCATCACCTCGTCTACATGCACGGTCTTGATACGGTCAAGGAAACTATTGATCGTATCGCGCGCTGCATTCCCGTAGGCATCTATGAGCTTGCAGTGCGGGAAGAGCCGCTTTATTGGGCTGGAGCACAGCCCGAACGGCCAGCAGATTTGCTTGCGCCGTATGCACTGGTCAGAAAGCTCGCTGAGCAATCCACTCATCTCTCCGGCATAAGTCGTCCGCTGTTCTTCGCCAGCTCCCAGTACTGGATGGTGGGTGACGATTTTCGCGCCTTCGATAGTTTTAAGTCTGAGTCCCATGCCAATGCGATGGGTAGTCATCAGGACACTCGCCGCTATTACTTTGCTGACGGAGTGATGTTGAAGCGGATGTCGCTCGATGTGGCAGCGCTCCGCAAGGCGAATCTGGACGAGTTTGATAATGAAGTCGCTTATCTCCGCAATCCCAAGCGATTAAAGGGTTCGCCCAAGCTGATTGCAGGGTGCCGCGATGCGTCTGAAGTATGGATTCTACGGGAGACTCTGCCTGGGCAATTGCTTTCCGAGCTTATGGAGGAGCAGACACCATACGCTTACGAAAAGGTACTTGATGCGGTCATTGATCAGCTTTCAACCTTGGAAGACGCTGGGCTTCATCACAATGACGTTCGTTGCTGGAATATTCTTGTCTCTGATAAGGGCGAAGCCACATTTATCGACTACGGCGCGATCAGCGCAACGGACAAAGATTGCGTCTGGCCGGACCATCTACTGCTTGCGTTCCTGATCACCGCGCGTGAGATCGTTCATGGAAACATCAAACGGACCGATCCGGTGCGGCGTCCATTGCTGGATGTCACTTTGTTGCCAGCACGATACCGTGATGCGTTCTTCCGTGTGCTTTCGTCTCCCCAAGAAGCTTGGACTTTCCGTTCGCTCCAAGCTGCCTTGGCCGAGCCAGCCATCGGCGGGGAGCCTGCCTGGGCAATCATTCCTGCGTTGAACGAGCAAGCATTACTGCAGTACGAAAGACACAGTGCTCAGCACCATGCTGCGGCCCAAGAGGCGCAGCGTCGGTTGAGTGAATCCCTGGAGAATGCGCACCACTGGTATCTCAAAGCGACCGAAGGTGAGCAGGAAATCAGCAGTCTCAACCGACAGCGCCAAACCGATAGTGCTGGAAAAGAGGTCATCGAGCGCGAATTCCATTCGCTCGAGCATGAACTGCAGGCTAGGAAAATAGAACTCCAGCGTCGCGATCAGGAACTTCAGCGTCGCGATGAAGAACTCCTGGCAATTCGTGCTCAGCGAGATGAGTCACTCTCCAATGCGCACAATTGGATGCTTCACGCTGTGGGTCAGGAACAGCGGCTACGGGAGCTGGTGAACAGCCGGTCGTGGCGCTTGACGCGGCCCCTTCGTTTCGTAGTCCGAACGGCGCGCTCCCCGCTTCAAGGCGGGCGTCGGATTGTCCTTGCCATCATGCGACGAGTACTTGCGCGTCCAGCCTTGGCCAACCTGTTGAACCCGATGCTGAGGCGCTTCCCGGCGTTGCACGCTCGGTTGCGGACGGCGGCCGTGCATGGCGGGATGGTCGTCGAATCGGTCATCCTTTCGCATGAAGGGACGGTCGCAGAGGACGGTCCGGCAGCATTGGCAAGTGCAGTGGATCGTCTGTCCAGTCGTGGTCGCAAGATTCACGATGAGTTGCTGGTCAACACGCCAAATGGAGGCGAGGCGTCATGCGCATCCTGATCGATCTACAAGGCGCACAGTCGGAGAGTCGGTTCCGAGGAATCGGCCGCTACAGCTTGTCATTGGCGCTCGCCGTGGCACGCGATCATCATGGCCACGACGTGCATATTGCACTGAATAGCGCGTTTCCCGATTCGATTGCTTCGATCCGCGCCGCATTCCAGGACCTCCTGCCGCCGTCAAGTATTCACGTATGGCAAGTCCCATTGCCTGTCGATGGCATGGATGTCTCGAACCGGCACAGGATCGATCAGGCCGAGCTTATCCGCGAAGCCGCGTTGGCTTCGATCCGGCCGGACGTAATTCATGTCGCGAGCCTGTTCGAGGGATATGGGGACGCATCGGTCGGTAGCGTGGGACGGGTGTGCGACGTTCCTACGGTGGTCACGCTGTACGACCTCATTCCGTTGATGAATCCCGCTACCTACCTGGACCCTGCGCCTGCTTACCGTCATTTCTATGAGCGGCGGCTTGGTTACCTGCGGCAGGCTGACGCGTTGGTCGCGATTTCCGAAAGCGCAGCGTCTGAGGCACGCGAGGTCCTAGGATTCGATCCGGCACGCGTCTTCAACATATCAGGCGCATGCGACGATATTTTCCAGCCGCTATCGAAGGATGATCCTTCGCTGCAGCACGTTCGGTCGAGCTTCGGGCTCGACGGTCGGTTCCTTCTTTACACAGGCGGCTCAGATGAGCGCAAGAATCTCAAGCGCCTCGTCCAGGCGTTTGCGCTATTGCCGCCGAAGCAGCGCCTGCAGGTACGTCTGGTTATGGCCGGGAAGATGCACCCGGCTCAGGTGGACGAGATCAGGAAGGCGGCTGCCAAGGTCGGACTGGAGGAAGGGCAGTTGCTGTTCACCGGCTATGTTTCCGATGCTGAACTAGTCGCGATGTACAACCTTTGTGAAGCGTTTGTGTTCCCGTCCTGGCATGAAGGTTTCGGTTTGCCAGTGCTTGAGGCGATGCGCTGCGGCGCGGCGGTATTGGCGGCAGACGCATCCAGTATCCGTGAAATTGCCACCCGCCGCGACGCGATGTTCGATCCGATGGACGTCAGCGCAATCCGCGATTGCATGGCGCAACACATCGGTAACGAGGCGGCGCTCTTGGAGTTGCGCGCTTACGGTCTGGAGCGCGCGACGCATTTCTCATGGTCTCGGGTTGCCCAGGCTCTGATCGCGGCTTGCGAACGTGCGGCGTCGCTCCGTTCGGCAAGCATCAACACCCCTGCAACCGCGCTGCAGCGGGTCATCCCGCTGCTGAACAAGGTAAGCACCGATCCGCACGAGTTGCCTGCACTGGCTGACGCGTTGGATCGGTCGCTGCAGGCTGACCGGCCAACGCTCTTCATCGACGTCACGGAACTGGCGGAGCACGACCACCGGACCGGTATTCAACGCGTGACTCGGGCGATTGCAGGGGAGTGGCTGCAATCGCCACCGGCTGGATACTCGGTCCAACTGGTCCGCATTGATCGTGCTGGCGGACGCTACGTCTGTGCAAACGAGTTCATGTCCGCCATTGCCGGGGTGGACAAGGGCGGAGACACTGCTCTGGTTTGCCACGCTGGCGACGTGTTCCTTGGACTGGACCTGGTGGCAGATACCACCTCGCTGGTGCGCGAGTGGTTCGAACATTTCCATCGGGTGGGGGTGCGGGTTGCCTTCGTTGTCTACGACATCCTCCCGGTGCGTCATCCGGAGTGGTGGCCGGGCGAGGGCGGAAGGCACCATGAGCAGTGGTTGCGTGCGATCGTCGGCTATTCCGATCAGGTGATCTGCATCTCCAAAACGGTTGGCGATGATGTCGCTCTGTGGATGAAGGAGCAGAACCTTCATAACCTACCGACTGTGTCATGGTTCCATCTAGGGGCAGATATCGCTGGCAGTGCGCCCAGCAGCGGATTGCCCCATGACTGCCAGGCAATAGTGGAGCGGATTGGCGCCGCGACGAGCTTCCTGATGGTAGGTACGTTGGAACCGCGAAAAGGCCACGCTCAGGCGCTGGCGGCTTTCGAGATCCTATGGTCGAAGGACATCGATGTCCTCCTGGTGATCGTAGGCAAGCGGGGTTGGCTGGTGGATGAGCTATGCGATGCACTGGCTGCGCATCCTGAACGCGGTCGACGCCTCATTTGGCTCGAGGCAATCAGTGACCAGTATCTACAGAAGGTCTATGCAGCTTCCTCTTGCCTGCTGGCCGCTTCGCAAGGGGAGGGTTTTGGGCTGCCGCTGATTGAAGCCGCGCAGCGGGCGATGCCGGTGCTGGCCCGCGATATTCCCGTGTTCCGCGAAGTCGCCGGCGTGCACGCCACCTACTTCGACGGCGTCGAGCCTTCGGCGCTTGCTGATGCCGTACTGGCCTGGATCAAGGCACAAGGGGAGGGCGCAAATCCTGACATCCGGGGGCTGCCCTGGTTGACATGGCGAGAAAGCGCCAAACAGCTGGAAATAGTCCTCGGGCTCCCGTCGTCCGGCGAAAGGCCGCCAGTTCGAGATGGGGTATGATCCTGCAAACTTCATCGGGCGCATCGCTGGAGAGCGGGACGGCAATCGGCAGATCGGCCGGTTTCGACACCACACCCAAGCATCGCCATAACCTCATCAAGTGAAGGGCAATATGAGTATCAAGAAGGCAATCATCACTGGTATCACGGGCCAGGACGGCGCGTATCTGACCGAGCTTCTGCTTGCTAAGGGCTATGAGGTACATGGTACCTACCGCCGAACCAGCTCGGTGAACTTCTGGCGTCTGGAGGAGCTAGGTGTGGCCAACCATCCCAGCCTGCACCTGGTGGAATACGACCTCACGGACTTGGGAACCACCATCTCGATGGTGCAGAAGATCCAGCCGGACGAGATCTACAACCTTGCGGCCCAGAGTTTTGTTGGTGTCAGTTTTGAGCAGCCCACCACCACCGCGCAGATCACCGGCGTGGGCGCTTTGCACCTGCTGGAGGCAATTCGCCTCATCAATCCGAAGATACGCTTCTATCAGGCATCTACATCGGAAATGTTCGGAAAGGTTCAGGCGATTCCTCAGATCGAAGAAACCCCGTTCTATCCCCGCAGCCCCTACGGCGTGGCCAAGCTTTACGCCCACTGGATGACGGTGAACTACCGCGAAAGCTACGATATCTTTGGCTCGAGCGGTATCCTCTTCAACCATGAAAGCCCGCTCCGCGGACGTGAGTTCGTTACGCGAAAAATCACCGATTCGGTCGCTAAAATTAAACTGGGGCAGCTGGATTGCATGGAGCTTGGCAATCTTGATGCCAAACGCGACTGGGGCTTTGCGAAGGAATACGTAGAAGGCATGTGGCGGATTCTCCAAGCCGATCAGCCGGATACTTTTGTCCTTGCCACCAATCGCACTGAGACGGTCCGTGATTTCGTGCAGATGGCGTTCAAGGGCGCTGGCATCGATGTTGAGTTCCGCGGTAAAGACCAGGATGAAACAGCGGTTGATACTGCCACCGGCAGGACTGTGATGCGGATCAACCCCAAGTTCCACCGTCCGGCTGAGGTCGACCTGTTGATTGGTAATCCGGAAAAGGCCGAACGCATCTTGGGCTGGAAGCCGCATACCACGCTGGAACAGCTGTGCCAGATGATGGTAGAAGCCGATCTCAAGAGGAACGAGCGTGGCTTCTCCTTCTGAGATTGCTGGAAAACGAGTCTTGGTGACGGGAGCGTCTGGATTCACTGGACGCTACGTGGTAGCCGAGCTTCACGCCCACCAGTGCCACGTTGTTGGCCTGGGAGGGCAGGCAGTGCCGCGCACTACCGTGACGGGCGCTGCCGACGCTGACGAGTTCCACGCAGTGGATCTTCGTGATCAGGCGGCGTTGGCAGAAGTGCTGCGCATTTCGCGACCGGATATCGTCGTACACTTGGCCGCGTTGGCCTTTGTAGGCCACGGCAAGGCTGATGAGTTCTACGACGTCAACATGTTGGGGACGAGGAACTTGCTCCAGGCCATCGAACTGGCCGGGATCCAGGTGGAGCGTGTGCTACTTGCCAGCAGTGCCAATGTGTACGGCAACGCTTCCGAAGGCATGCTCGGCGAGACCACGCCGCCGGCGCCTGCCAACGACTACGCCGTAAGCAAATTGGCCATGGAGTACGTGGCGGGCCTGTGGCGGGGGCGGCTGCCGATCACCATCACTCGTCCGTTCAACTACACGGGTGTAGGCCAAGCCGAGCAGTTCCTTGTGCCGAAGATCGTCTCGCACTTCGTCAAGCGCCGCCCATCCATGGAGCTTGGAAATCTGAACGTCTCCCGGGATTTCGGGGATGTACGCGCAGTGGCCTCAGCCTATCGGCAACTTCTGGAGTCCCCAGCCGCCATCGGTGCAGTGGTAAACGTCTGTTCGGGTGAGGGGCACTCGCTCAAGCAGATTGTTGAGATGTGCGAACGGCTTACCGGGCATGCCGTGGAAGTCAGGGTGAACCCGGCATTTGTCAGGCCCAACGAGGTCAACGTCCTCCTGGGTGACAACCGGCTGCTGCGTTCCCTGATCGGCAACTGGCAGAGTCCACCATTGGAAGACACCCTGAGGTGGATGCTGGGGGCTGCCGTGAAGGCTTGAGGTGCCATGACGGCTTGCCTGCCGTCGCGTTGTTCAACTTCGCATACAATTTACGATTGCCAGTGCGGTGGGCGTCCGGATCGGATCCTACGGTACTTACCCTGCGGACCCCGAGGAAATATACATGTCTGAAAATCAAAAGCGGGTTCTAGTGACCGGCGGTGCCGGCTTCCTGGGCTCGCATCTTTGTGACCGTTTGATCAATGCCGGTCATGACGTACTCTGCGTCGACAACTTCTATACCGGCAGCAAGGCCAACGTTTCCGGCCTTCTCGATAACCCGCGCTTCGAACTGATGCGTCACGATGTGACCTTCCCGCTGTACGTGGAAGTCGATCGCATCTTCAACCTCGCTTGCCCCGCGTCCCCGGTCCACTACCAGCATGATCCGGTGCAGACCACCAAGACCAGCGTGCACGGGGCAATCAACATGCTTGGCTTGGCCAAGCGCGTTCAGGCTCGCATCCTGCAGGCCAGTACCAGCGAAGTCTATGGCGATCCGGAGATCCATCCGCAGGTGGAGGGATACTGGGGCCGTGTGAACCCGGTCGGCATCCGAAGCTGCTACGACGAAGGCAAGCGCTGTGCGGAGACGTTGTTCTTCGACTACTGGCGCCAGCATCAGCTGGAGATCAAGGTCATGCGCATCTTCAATACGTACGGCCCGCGCATGCACCCGAACGACGGTCGGGTGGTCAGCAACTTCATCGTCCAAGCGCTGAAGGGTGAGCCGATAACCATTTATGGCGATGGCCAGCAGACGCGGAGCTTCTGCTATGTCGATGATCTGATCGAAGGCATGTTGCGTCTGATGGAAAGCCCCGCAGATTTCACAGGCCCGGTCAACATCGGTAACCCGGGTGAATTTACTATGCTTGAACTGGCGGAGACCGTGCTGCGTTTAGTCGGCGGCACCTCTCGAATTGTGCATCATCCGCTCCCGTCAGACGACCCGAAGCAGCGCCAGCCGGACATCAGCTTGGCGAAGGCGAGCTTCGACTGGGAGCCGAAGGTGTGCCTCGAAGATGGTTTGAAGGAAACCATCGCGTACTTCCGCCATCGTCTGCAAGCATGAACATGCAAACGCCATCGAAAGTGGTGGTGATGCCTGTCTACGAAGATGTGGAGGCATCCACTCGATTGTTCCAGGAGCTGGCTCGATCACAAGGGCTGGGCACCTATGTCGTGGCCGTTGACGATGGCTCGGTACGCCAACCCCTGCAAGTCGAGGCCATCGCCGCCGCCGGCCTGGATGGCGTGGTGGTTAGGCTACGCCGAAATGTTGGCCACCAGAAGGCCATCGCGATCGGCTTGAGCTATGTGGCAGAGCACTTCGGCGACGACGTGTTGGTGGTGGTGATGGATTCCGATGGTGAAGACACGCCTGAAAGCATCACCGAACTGGTCGCCGGGTTGGCCGCGGACGACATCGATGTAGTAGTGGCCTCGCGCAAAAGCCGAGTCGAGTCTCTGAAGTTCAAGAGCTTCTATCTCGTCTACAAGATGCTGTTCTCGCTTCTCAGTGGACGCCGGATCAGCTTCGGCAACTTCATGGCAGCCAAGATGCCGGCAGTCCGTAGGCTTGCCTCGATGCAGGAGCTCTGGACCCATGTGGCCGCCTGCGTGCTTAGCTCCAAGCTCAGGGTTGGAAGTTGCTCGCTCGACCGTGGACCGCGATACGCTGGGCGCAGCAAAATGAATTTTGTGGGCTTAGCGTTGCATGGTTTTCGCGCGCTGATGGTGTTTGCCGAGGATGTGTTGGTTCGTGTTGGCATCGCATGCACCCTGGTGGCAGGGCTGTCAGTGGTGGGTGGTGTTGTCGCACTGCTGCTCAAGGCAATGGGTTTCGCCACGCCGGGCTGGTTCTCTTTGGCGTTCGGTATCCTGCTGCTGGTGTTCCTCCAGACTGCAGCGCTGACGCTGATCATTCTGATGCTGTCTGGCATGATCCGTAGCGGTGGAGTCTTGGGCATAGGAAGCTATCGCGAATTCGTGGACGAGGTCCTGCATGCCCGCCAAGGGTAGTGGAGAAGCCGGAGGCCAGCTGATCAGGTATCTGATCAACGGTGTGATCGCAACCTTGGTTCACTATGGTGTGCTGCGCTTCAACATTGAAGTGCTGCATATTCCGCTGGCTGGCGTTGCCAATGCGATTGCGGCTGTTTTTGGGATCGCGGTCTCCTTCGTTGGCAGCCGCTACTTTGTGTTTCGTGGCCAACAAGGCAGCGTGGTCAAGCAAGGCTCGATGTTCCTTGCGGTCTATGCGTGTATCGCGCTGTTGCACGCCTTAGTCATGTATGTGTGGGCTGATTGGCTTGGCTACGACTATCGCATCGGATTTCTGCTGGCCACCGGCATGCAGATGGCCTTCAGTTTCCTCGCGAATAAATTCCTGGTGTTCAAAAAATGAATAAATATCTGCGTGCCCTTCTGGCCACGGTAATTTTCGTCGTCGGCCTGCTGCTCACCTACTACGTCCATATGCGTTACATCCGAGTGGACGTGGTGCTTTATGCAAGCATCATCGACGCGGTAATCGCGCTGGTGGTGGTTTTCACAATCTTGTATCTTGTCAAGTGGTTCCGTGATTTCACCCGGTTGGAGATGATCCAGTTGGCTGCGATCTGGCTGCTTGGAGGGTATGTGTTCGCGATTTCCGTGCCCACCGTCATCGATCGTTCGCTATCGTTCTATATCCTCGAGAAGCTGCATCAGAGAGGCGGTGGCATTCGTGAGGACGCCTTCCGGCAGGTTTTCACCGATGAGTATGTCCGTGAGCATCACTTGGTCGAAGTGCGGCTGACCGAGCAGCTTCAGTCGGGCACTATCGAGATCCACGATGGGTGCGTGAAGCTCACTGCGCGCGGCGAGCGACTGGCTGCCTTCAGCCGCTTCTATCGTCAGAACCTCTTGCCGACCCATCGATTGCTGATGGGACAGTACACTGATGCGCTGACTGATCCGTTCCGGAACAGCCAAATGGCATCTGATTATCGCTGCCGTTGAAGGAGCGGGTCGGTCTCATGAAAACCCTCGACCGCATCGGTCCTAACCTGGCCGCAGGCGGTCAGGTCGCACGTTGGCTGCCCCCGCTGTTCTTGCTGGCACTGGGGTTCTGGCTCGTGCCGCTTTCGCACACCTGCCAGTTGGCCTGTGTGCCTGGCGATCTCGGCGATGCGCGCTTTAATGGGGTGGTGCTGGAACACTTCCATCGATGGCTGCTCGGGCTGGATGCCAGTCTGGTCAGTCCGCCGTTCTTCTATCCAACGCCCGGCGCCTCAACTTTCTCCGATAACCATTGGGGAACAGCATGGATCTATTCCGCTTACCGGGCGATGGGCTGGGACAGGTACCAGGCATTCGATCTCTGGTACCTGACCGGCTACCTCGCCAACTTCCTCGTCACCCACATCGTGTTCCGGCGCCTGCGGTTCTCGCCGTTGGCAAGCGCAGTGGCTGCGTTCGCATTCACCTTTGCCATGCCGGTGATCGCCCGTCACGGGCACGCCCAACTGACCTACCGTTTGCTGATTCCCGTCGGGTTGCTGATGTGGGAGCGCTTCGTGGCGGAGGCGCGCTGGCGCTGGATGGCAGGCTTGGCGCTAGCCGTTGTCGGCCAGTTCTACATCTCCATCTACCTTGGCTACTTCATGCTGTTGACGCTGACCGCATGGGCGTTGTCGCAGTGGGTGATCGAGGGCGTGGGTCCGCGCGTGTGGTTTGAACAATGGAGGCAGTGGCGTCAACCTGCGAGCCGACGGGAGGTGCTTTCTGCGGTGGCCGCCATTATCCTGGCAGCGCTCGCGCTGGCACTATTGATGAAGCCATACCTGCACTTTTCCACGCTGTATGGTTTCAAGCGAAGTATCGTTGAAATAGCGTCGATGCTGCCGCGGATACAGAGCTACGTGCTTGCCGACCAATCCATGATGTGGGGAGCAATCAGCAGCAAGATCGGCGCAGACGTGCCGATGCGGCATGAGCAACAGATGTTCTTTGGCGTTGGCATCCTCGGGCTCTCGGCGCTGGCGCTGATTCGGTCGCCGCTAAGCACCCGTTGGGTCGCAGCATCGACCATTTGCCTGCTGGTGTTGCTGACGCTGAGTGTCGGCGGGCATTCTTTGTACCTGCTACTGGCTAAGCTGCCTGGCGTAGGATCGGTGCGAGCAATGGCACGAATCGGCCTGGTGATGGCATTGCCACTCGCTGTACTGGTGGCAATGGGCGTAGATGCCTTGGAGCGGGGCAAGGTCATAGCTCGCGTGCTTCTTGGGCTGCTGGTCTTGCTGATGGTATTCGAGTCGTCAACGCTTCGAACGTCGAACTTCGATATTGCTCAAGATCGCCATCGCGTTGGGGAATTGCGTAGCGGGCTGCCGCAGACGTTGCCGTCCGATGTCATCGTATTCAACCCAATCCGCCCTGGTTATCCATACTACATTTCCGAATTGGATGGCGCGATCCTGGGCCAGGACGTCGGTCGGCCAACCCTCAACGGATATTCCGGGAACCTGCCGCCAGGATATGAACCACGAGAAGCCGAGACGCCCTGCCGCCAAGCTCTGATCCGACTGCAGGCGGCGCAAAAGTTGCCACCGGCAATAGCGGCCGAGGGGAATGTCAAGGTCGCGGGCCCCGTGGTTGTTGTTGACCAACCCTCCTGCGATTCCTACGCCCATCCAGTCTTCCCTCTGACCGATGCCGGAAAAGTGGAACTGCGTATTGTGTCCGCTGAGAAGAAGCCCGATGGCTATCTCGTCAAGGTGCAGATACGGAACCGCTCGGACGCGGCGTTGAATGCCGCCCCTGATCTGCAAGGCCCGCTTCGGCTGTCCTGGCAGATGCTGGGTGACGGTGAGGATCCGGACCCCGCCGGCTGGCACGCGCGTGTTGAGCTCGCCGGTGCGGCCATGCTGGAACCTGGCGAGGTGCGTGAGGTCGATTTCCGCGTTCCTGCGTCGACTCCCGATAGGCGGCATATCGTCGTCAGTGCCGTAATCGAGGGGAGGGCGTGGCTACACGAGCACGGTCTGGTGATGCAGCAAATCATTCTCGGTAACGCCGCGCCGTAACAGGGTCTGGCATGAAATTGGAATTCGGATGAAACACGCTCGGTCAATGTTGGAATGGTCCCTGATCGGGACTGGTCTGGTCATTCTGTTTGCAACGCTCGCGCCGGCAATCGGCGGAGACGGTGCAGTGCGGTTTGAATCTGTCTTGAGTCTTCTACATGGTGAGGGAGGATTCTCCAAGTTCTCCCTTGTTCAGCCCATGCTCTCCATGCCCCTGGCGTGGTTGGCGGTTGCGCGTGGCTCGAATCCGGCCGGCTATGTTGCCTACTTCAATCTCCTCGTATTTCTACTGCTCGCAATGCCGGCGTATGCGGCGATTGCACGCAGGTATACGGCAGCGACGGCGCGCGCCTGGGTGCTTTTGATTCTCGGCGCATCCATGTTCCCGCACCACTTGCAAGGCTATTACGGCGAAGTGTTGAGTGCAATGTGCTTCTTCGTCGGCGCGCTGTGGATTGAACGCCGTCCGGTACCGTCGGTGCTGCTGATCGCGCTTGCGTGCGCGAGCACCCCTGCATTGCTGCTTCCCTACATGGTGCTCGCTGCCATGTGGTTCATCCTCAAGCGAAGGATCGCGCCGCCGGTCGCTGCGATCGGCGCAGTAGCCCTTATCCTTCTGGATGTTTGGATCAGAAATGCGGGCTCAGGTAACGGTTACCTTTCCGACAATGAACATGGGTTCCAGACCATTCTGCCGTACTCGGCGCGGCCCGGTTTTAGCTATCCGCTGGTATTTGGGACGTTGTCCATTCTATTCTCGTTCGGCAAAGGCCTGGTCTTTTACATTCCAGCTTTGATGTTGGCGGTCAATGCTGAGAGTCGAGCAGCACTTCGCCTTGATACAAAGTCCATCATCATTGTATCGCTTGCGCTTATTGCCCCCGTCCTGTTGTATGCGAAGTGGTGGGCCTGGTACGGCGGGAGCTTCTGGGGGCCTCGATTCTTCCTGTATCTTTGCCCGCCGGCATGTTTGCTGATGGCAGTGTTGCTGCAGGAAAGGCGTATGTCGATCATGCGGACCCTGTGCCTGGTGGCGGTGGTTGCACTCTCGGCGTGGGTAGCCGTGAATGGCTATATTTATGCGCAGGACAACATGGACGCCTGCTGGTCGAATAACTATTCCCAGGAATATCTGTGCTGGTACGTTCCAGAGTTCAGCGCTCTTTGGCGGCCCTTCGTTACCGGAAGATTTGAGCAGCTGTTTGACTATCCCCGTTGGCCATATGCTGTGTGGACTGCGACGTGCGTGTGTTATCTGATCGGTCTTGCGGTCCGCAATGCGTTGGGTTCTTCCGCGAACGGCAGCCGGTCCACATCCCATCCTGGCTCTCTGATCTGAGCGGATCGGCCATCCACAATTGAATATCTGTATCGAGGCATTATGAAGATCGCAATCGCAGGCACCGGCTATGTTGGCCTTTCCAACGGCGTGCTGTTGGCGCGTTACCATGAGGTGGTAGCTTTGGACCTGATCGAGGAAAAAGTCGACAAGCTCAATCGTGGACAGTCGCCCATCGTCGATGAGGACATCCAGAGAGCCCTGGCGGGCGATGAGTTGAACTTCCGCGCCACATTGGATCCGGAAGATGCATTCGGCAGCGCCGACTATGTAATCATCGCGACGCCGACCGATTACGATCCAGATACCAATTATTTCAACACCCGTTCCATTGAAGTCGTGATCAAGCAGGTGCTGGAGATAAACCCGGCAGCGACGATGGTCATCAAGTCGACAATTCCAGTGGGCTATACCTGTAGTTTGCGCGAGAAGTTCGGCGTAGAGAACATCATTTTTTCACCGGAGTTCCTGCGCGAAGGTCGTGCACTTTACGACAATCTCCACCCGTCGCGGATCATCGTGGGTGGCCATACCGATGCGGCGAAGCGGTTCGCTGCTCTATTGGAAGAGGGGGCGGAGAAAAAGAACGTACCAGTGCTTTTCACCGACTCTACTGAAGCAGAGGCGATCAAGCTCTTTGCAAACACATATCTGGCGATGCGTGTGTCCTATTTCAACGAACTGGATACCTACGCGCAGACGCATGGCCTTGACAGCCGGCAGATCATCGAAGGGATCAGCCTCGATCCGCGGATTGGCGGGGGCTACAACAATCCGTCATTTGGCTACGGTGGCTACTGCCTGCCCAAAGATACCAAGCAGCTGTTGGCGAATTACCAGAGCGTACCGCAGAACCTGATCCGCGCCATTGTGGATTCGAACACGACTCGCAAGGACTTCATTGCCGCCGATATTCTTAGCCGCAATCCGAAAGTGGTAGGAATCTATCGGCTGATCATGAAAGCGGGTTCCGACAATTTCCGCTCCTCCAGCATCCAAGGAATCATGAAGCGAATCAAGGCCAAGGGCGTGGAAGTGATCGTCCATGAGCCGGTACTGAAAGAGGCGGAGTTTTTCAATTCGCGTGTTGTCAACGATTTGCGGGCATTCAAGGAAGAGGCTGATGTCATCATCAGCAACCGTATGTCTGATGCATTGGAAGATGTGGCTAGCAAGGTGTACACCCGAGACCTTTTCGGCGACAACTGATCGCGACAGTAGTTCAAAGAAGGCCGGGAGCATGCTCCCGGCCTTCTTTGTTGTTTCACCTGTTGATGCTGCGCTCACACATCAAGCACTGCCGTAGTCGTTTTGGAAACGTACGATAACGTCGCCCCAGATAGCTTTCCGACTCGCTCTCGATCAACTCCGGGGAGAGTTTTCCTGGATTCTTCAGGCGGGTGGGCACAGTCTAGAGAATTCCCCGCAGGCGATGTCGCAGGCGTTAAAGCAGGGGGGCGTACCCAACGCGTACCCTCCGGGGGCGGTCTTCGATTACGGCGACAGTTGCCGCGGATGCCGGTGATTCTGCCCAAGCGTCCGAGGGGTCAGATCCATATCAGGCGCTACGTAACTCGTTGATTACGGAGCGCCCTCCGAACCGTTCAGTCGATGGCTTTTTCCAGCTCCGGCAACAACGTGAACAGATCCCCGACCAACCCGATATCGGCGATCTCGAAGATCGGCGAGTCCGGGTCCTTGTTGATCGCCACGATCGTGCCGGCGTCCTTGATCCCGGTCAGGTGCTGGATCGCGCCGCTGATGCCCACCGCCACGTACAGCTCCGGGGAGATGATCTTGCCGGTCTGGCCGACCTGCAGATCACTCGGCACGTAGCCGGCATCCACTGCGGCGCGCGAGGCCCCGACGGCGGCACCGAGCTTGTCGGCCAGCTGGAAGATCACCTTGAAGTTCTCTTCCGAGCCCACGCCACGTCCGCCGGAGACCACGCGCTTGGCGCTCTGGAGGTCCGGGCGGTCGGTCGCACCGGCGGCCAGGCCGACGAAGCGGGTGTGGCTCGGCAGGGCCGCATCGACGCTGGCCGCTTCCACGGCAGCGCTGCCGCCCTTGGCGGCTTCCGGCCAAGAGGCCGCACGCACGGTGGCGACCACGATCTGGTCGGCAGGCACTTCCACGGTGATGATCGCGTTGCCCGCGTAGATCGGGCGCTTGAAGCTGTGGCTGCCTTCGACGGTCATCAGGTCCGAGACCTGGTTGACGCCCAGCAGGGCGGCCACGCACGGCATCAGGTCCTTGCCGAAAGTGGTCGAGGGGCCAAATACGTGGGTGTAGCCGGTGGCCAGCTGCGCGATCTGCGGGGCCAGCACCTGGGCCAGCGCCTGGGCGTTGGCGGCGTTGGTCACGGTCAGCACCTTGGCGACGCCGGCCAGCTGCGCTGCTTCAGCGGCGGCCGCCGTCGGGTCGGCGGCAAGCACCAACACGTCGATGCTGGCGTCGCTGATCGCAGCGGCCGCACTCACGGTCTTGGCGGTGGCGGCATTGAGCTTGCCGTCGTGGTGTTCAGCGACAACGAGGATCTTGGTCATTACAGCAACCCCTTCTGCTTGAGTGCGGCGACCAGTTCGGCCGCGTCCTTGACCATCACGCCCTTGCTGCGCTTGACCGGCGCGGCGTACTGGGTGGTCTTGAAGGTATCAGCGGCATCCACGCCGAGGTCGGCCAGCTGCAGAGTCTCCAGCGGCTTGGCCTTGGCCTTCATGATGTCCGGCAGCTTGATGAAGCGCGGCTCGTTCAGGCGCAGGTCGGTGGTGACCACGGCCGGCAGATCGACTTCCAGCGTTTCCAGGCCGGCATCGACTTCACGGGTGACCGTAGCCTTGCCGTCGGCGATCTCCAGCTTGCTGGCGAAGGTCGCCTGGGGACGGCCCCACAGCGTGGCGAGCATCTGGCCGGTCTGGTTGGCGTCGTCGTCGATGGCCTGTTTGCCAAGGATCACAAGGTCCGGCTGTTCCTTCTCGACCAGTTTGAGCAGGGTGCGCGCGGCGGTGAGCGGCTGGATGGCCTGGTCGGTCACGACATGGATGGCGCGGTTGGCGCCCATGGCCAGGCCGTTGCGCAGGTGGGCCTGGGCATCTGCCGGTGCGATCGTGGCAACCACGACCTCGGTGGCGATGCCCTTGTCACGCAGGCGCAGCGCTTCTTCCAGCGCGATTTCATCGAACGGATTGGGGGACAGCTTGACGCCGTCGGTGACCACGCCGGAACCGTCCGGCTTGACCTGAATGCGGACGTTGTAGTCCACCACGCGCTTGTACGCGACGAGGATTTTCATCTGGAGCTGGATCCTTCAATAACGGGAGAGCGTCCGGTCCTTCGACTAGCAACCGGTTCGGGGGTGGGACAGCGATTCTAACTGCCACGGGGTCACCATGCGAATGCGTATGGTTGTGCTGCGGTGCAGCATGGAGTTGGTAGAGAACCTGATGTTTATGCGTGGCGGGCAGTGGTGAAGACGGCTGCCATGTATCCTGTTGCGCTGACTGGCGCGGCGGCAGGCGCCTGTAGGGATATCGAACAGGAGAACGGGTAAGTGCCCACATGGCTTGTCACCGGCGGAGCCGGATTCATTGGCGGTAACTTTGTGCTCGAAGCGATCGCCAAAGGCGTGCGCATCATCAATCTTGATGCGCTGACCTACGCGGGCAATCTGAAGACGCTGGCCTCGCTGGACGGCAACCCGGACCACGTGTTCGTCGAGGGCGACATCGGCGATCAGGCGCTCGTCTCCCGTTTGCTGGGCGAACACCAGCCGGACGCCGTGCTGAACTTCGCCGCGGAAAGCCATGTGGACCGCTCCATCGACGGCCCCGGCGCCTTCATTCAGACCAACGTGGTCGGCACGCTGGCGCTCCTTGAAGCCGTACGCGATTACTGGAAAGCACTCCCGGCCGGCAAGGCCCAGGCGTTCCGCTTCCTGCACGTGTCAACCGATGAGGTGTATGGCACCCTCGGTGAGACCGGCAAGTTCAGCGAAACCACCCCGTATGCGCCCAACTCGCCGTATTCCGCGTCGAAGGCCGCCTCGGACCATCTGGTGCGAGCGTTTCACCACACCTACGGGTTGCCGGTGCTGACCACCAATTGCTCCAACAACTACGGCCCGTATCACTTCCCCGAAAAGCTGATCCCGCTGGTGATCGCCAAGGCGCTGGCCGGCGAGCCGCTGCCGGTCTACGGCGACGGCAAGCAGGTGCGCGACTGGTTGTTTGTGAGCGACCACTGCGAAGCGATCCGCACCGTGCTGGCCAAGGGGCAGGTCGGCGAGACTTACAACGTCGGCGGCAATTCTGAAAAAGAAAACATTGAAGTGGTGCACGCGATCTGCGCGCTGCTCGATGCCCGTCGCCCGCGTGAGGATGGGCAGCCGCGCAGCAGTCAGATCACTTATGTGGCCGACCGCCCTGGCCATGACCGTCGCTACGCGATCGACGCCTCCAAGCTGAAGGATCAGCTGGGCTGGGAACCGAAGTACACCTTCGAGCAGGGCATCGGCTTCACCGTGGACTGGTACCTGGACAACCAGGAGTGGGTCAACGGCGTGCTTGATGGCAGCTATCGCCTGCAGCGTATCGGCACCACCGCCTGAGGGCGGTGATCATCAGACAGAGGACAACCGCATGACTCAACGCAAGGGCATCATCCTCGCGGGTGGTTCGGGTACGCGCCTGTATCCGATCACCAAGGGCGTCAGCAAGCAGCTGCTGCCCGTGTACGACAAGCCGATGATCTATTACCCGCTCAGCGTGCTGATGCTGGCAGGGATCCGCGACGTGCTGATCATCAACACGCCGCACGAGCAGGCGCTGTTCCAGAGCCTGCTCGGCGATGGCTCGCAGTGGGGCATGAACATCGAGTACGCCGTGCAGCCGAGCCCGGACGGGCTGGCGCAGGCGTACCTGATCGGCAAAGACTTCATCGGCGGCAAGCCGAGCTGCCTGGTGCTGGGCGACAACATCTTCCACGGCCACGGCCTCCGCGAAGTGCTGAGCAACGCCGATCAGCGCGATACTGGCTCAACCGTGTTCGGCTACTGGGTCAATGATCCGGAGCGCTACGGCGTGGCCGAGTTCGACAAGGCTGGCAAGGTCATCGACCTGGTCGAGAAGCCGGAGAAGCCGCGTTCCAACTATGCCGTCACCGGGCTGTACTTCTACGACGGCAACGCGAGCGATTACGCCGCCGAACTAAAGCCGTCGCCGCGCGGCGAGCTGGAGATCACCGATCTCAACCAGCGTTACCTGCGCGAGGGCAACCTGCATCTGGAAGCGCTGGGTCGCGGCTATGCATGGCTGGACACCGGTACGCATCAGTCGCTGCTGGAAGCCTCCAACTTCATCGAGACCATCCAGACCCGTCAGGGCTTGCAGGTCTGCTGCCCGGAAGAGATCGCCTTCGGCCAGGGTTGGATCAGCGCCGAGCAGCTGGAGACACTGGCCGCCCCGCTGGTCAAGAGTGGCTATGGCGCATATCTGCATACGCTGGCGCAGCGGGGCATAGTGCCGTGAAGGTTATCCAAACGTCCCTGCAAGGCTGCAAGGTGATCGAACCCGCCGTGTTCGGAGACGAACGTGGGTTCTTCTACGAGACTTGGAACGCCGAGCGATTCGCGGAGCCGAATCTGCCGACCCGGTTCGTTCAGAGCAATGTGTCGTCGTCGACCAAGGGCGTGCTGCGGGGTCTGCACTACCAGTGGCCGCGTCCGCAAGGAAAGCTGGTCAGCGTGCTCGAAGGCGAGGTGTACGACGTCGCCGTGGACATCCGTCGTGGATCGCCGACGTTTGGTCGCTGGGAAGCAGTCATGTTGAGCGCTGAAAACAAGCGACAGTTCTGGATACCGGAAGGCTTCGCGCACGGGTTCGCCGTCCTGTCCGAGCGCGCGCTGTTCAGCTATCTGTGTACGGACACCTACGTCAAGGAAGCCGATGCCGGCATCCGCTGGAATGACGCCGACATCGCGGTCGACTGGCCGATCAGTGCACCGACGCTCTCGAGCAAGGATGAGATCGCGCCGTTCCTGAAGGACATTGCCGAAGACCGCCTGCCGGTCTACCAGCCGTGACGATTCTGCTGTTTGGTGCCAATGGTCAGCTCGGCCAGGAGCTGCAACGCGCGCTCGCCACATTGGGCGCGGTCGTAGCGACCACGCGCAGTGGTGCGCTCCCCGATGGCAGTCCCTGTGAAGTGGCGAACTTCAATGAACCCGCTTCGTTGACCGCACTGCTGGATCGTGTGCAGCCTACCGTGGTGGTCAATGCGGCTGCGTACACCGCGGTCGACCGTGCCGAGGACGACCGCGATGCCGCCTTCCGCGCCAATGCAGAAACACCTGGCGTGCTGGCACGCTGGTGCGCGCAGGCCGACGTGCCGCTGGTCCATTACTCCACCGATTATGTGTTCGACGGGAAGGGAGAGCGCCCCTATCGTGAGGACGATGCGACCGCACCGCTGGGCGTGTATGGCGCCAGCAAGCTGGCCGGTGAGGAGACCATCCGCGAAGCCGGTGGACGGCACCTGATCTTCCGCACGGCGTGGGTGTATGCCTCGCACAGCGCCAACTTCCTGCGCACGATGCTCCGGGTGGGCGCGGAACGCGACGTGCTGCGCGTGGTTGCCGACCAGGTCGGTACGCCGACCCCGGCAGCGTTGATCGCTGACGTGACCGTACAGGCACTGCAGCACGATGGCGCGCTGTCGGGTACCTGGCATCTGACGGCCACCGGTGAGACCAGCTGGCACGGTTTTGCCGAGGCCATCTTCATCGAGGCCGTCGCCGCGGGTGTGCTGGCGCGCGTGCCGACCGTCGAGGCGATCACCACGGCCGATTACCCGACGCCGGCCAAGCGTCCCGCCTATTCGCACCTGGATGTGGCGAAGCTGGAGCAGGATTTCGGCGTCACCCTGCCACGCTGGCAGGACGGCCTGAAACGGGTCATCGCGGACTGCTGACCCAGGCGTAGAGCCACGCCATGCGTGGCTGACGCGGTGTAAGCATACCGGGCAGACCAGCCACGCATGGCGTGGCTCTACCGGCAACAAAAAACCCGGCCTTGGCCGGGTTTTTGTTTATCTGTTTGCGGTCGATCAGGTACGACCGTACGTATCCTCAAACCGCACGATATCGTCCTCGCCCAGATAGCTGCCCGACTGCACTTCAATCAGTTCCAACGGCAGCTTGCCCGGGTTCTTCAACCGATGGGTCACGCCCAGCGGGATGTACGTGCTCTGGTTCTCGGTGAGCAGCAGCACCTCGTCACCCCGCGTGACCTCAGCCGTACCGCTGACCACGATCCAGTGCTCGGCGCGATGGTGGTGCATCTGCAGGCTCAGCGTCGCGCCGGGCTTGACCGTGATGCGCTTGACCTGGAAGCGGGCGCCGTTGTCGATCGAGTCGTAAGCGCCCCATGGGCGGTACACCTTGCGATGCCAGGTCGCTTCGGGACGGCCATCGGCCTTGATCCGCGCGACGACCTGCTTGATCTCCTGCATGCGGTCGCTCTTGCCAACCATGACTGCATCATCGGTTTCTACCACGATCACGTCGTCCAGCCCGACCAGTGCGATCAGCCGCTCGCCGTAGGCAAAGGTGTTGCGGCAGTCGATCGCGATCACGTCGCCGTGGTGCGCGTTGCCCTCGCCGTCCTGTTCGGACACGTCACGCAGCGCGGTCCACGAGCCCACATCGTTCCAGCCGGCATCCAGCGGCACGACCACAGCGTCAGCGGTCTTTTCCATAACCGCGTAGTCGATCGAGTCCGAGGAAACCTCGGCAAACGCGTCTTTATCCAACCGGGTGAAGTCGCTGTCGCGGCGTGCCCGCTGCCAGGCGGTGCGGCTGCTGGCGAGCATCGTGGGATTGAACTGCTCCAGCTCGGCCAAGAAGCGGGACGCCTTGAACAGGAACATGCCGCTGTTCCAGAAGTACTCCCCCGAGTGCACGTAAGCGCTTGCGGTCTGCGCATCGGGCTTCTCGACAAACCGATCCACGGCGCGGACGTCACCGCCGGAGGCCGCCTTGATGTAGCCGTAGCCGGTTTCTGGGCCGGTCGGCACGATACCGAATGTCACCAGCTTGCCCGACTCCGCAGCGGGCACCGCGCGCAGCACCGCGGCACGGAAGGCCTCCTCATCAGCGATTACATGATCTGAGGGCAGCACCAAGAGCAGCGCATCATCGCCATCGCGGGTCGCTTCCAGCGCGGCAACCGCAATCGCGGGAGCCGTGTTGCGTCCGACCGGCTCAAGCAGAATCGCCTGCGGCTGCACGCCTAGCTGCTGCAGCTGCTCGGCGGCCACGAAGCGGTGCTCCTCGTTGGCAACGATCAGCGGCGGACGACCAGCGATCTCGGCAACGCGTTGCCACGTGGCCTGCAGCATGGTGTTCTCTCCCACAAGAGCCAGGAACTGCTTGGGGTAGGACTCACGCGACAGCGGCCACAGGCGTGTTCCGGAGCCACCGGAGAGAATGACGGGAAGTAGATTTTGCATGATGTGGATACTCGCCTCAGGCGTCCTTGAGCATTTGGGAAATTTCGTCTGTGCGCGCGCGCAGCAATGCGGCGTCACCGCGGGTCTCAACATTCAAACGCAGCAGCGGCTCGGTGTTGGAGCTGCGCAGGTTGAAACGCCAGTCGCCAAAATCGGCACTGATCCCATCGGTGTGATCCAGCGACGGCGACTGCGCGGCAAAGTGCTCCATCACGCGGGCGACGGAACGCTTGGCGTCGGTGACCTTGAAGTTGATCTCGCCGCTGCACGGGAACTTCTGCATGCGGGCTTCGACAAGATCGGCCAGCGAACGGCCGGACTCGGATACCAGCGCCGCAATCAGCAGCCACGGGATCATGCCGGAATCGGCGTAGGCGAATTCGCGGAAATAATGGTGCGCACTCATCTCGCCGCCGTAGACGGCATTTTCCGAGCGCATCTTTTCCTTGATGAAGGCGTGGCCACTCTTGCACAGCACCGGCTGGCCACCGGCTTCCTCGACCATTTCCACCGTGTTCCAGGTCAGCCGCGGGTCGTGCACGATCTTGCCGCCGGGCTGGCGCGCCAGGATCGCTTGGGCGAGCAAGCCGACCAGGTAATAGCCTTCGATGAAGCGGCCGTTATGGTCGAAGAAGAAGCAGCGATCGAAATCGCCATCCCAGGCGATGCCGAAGTCCGCGCCATGCTCGCGCACGGCCTGCGCGGTGAGCTCGCGGTTTTCCGGCAGCAGCGGGTTGGGAATGCCGTTCGGGAAGCTGCCATCGGGCTCATGGCAGATGCGGATGAACTCCAGTGGCAGGTGCGGTGCCAGCAGATCCACGATCGTGCCGGCGCCGCCGTTGCCGGCGTTGACCACCAGCTTCAGCGGCTTGAGCGCCTTCGGTTCGATGTAGTTCAGCAGATGCGCGATGTAGGCGCTCTTGTCGGGATGCGACTGCAGGCCGGCACGCGGCGGGGCGGCGGGCGCCTGGTCGGCTTCGACCGCGTCGGAGATGGCGAACAGGCCGGTATCGGAGCTGATCGGCCGGGCCTGCTCCTTGACCAGCTTCATCCCGTTGTAATCCATCGGATTGTGGCTGGCGGTGACCATCACGCCCCCGGCGGCCTTCAGATGATCCACCTGGAAGTAGACCTCCTCTGTCCCGCACAGGCCGATATCGAGCACTTCACGGCCGGCGCCGCGAAGGCCAGCAGCCAAGGCGTCCTGGAGGGAACCGCTGGTGAGGCGGACATCGTGGCCAACGACCACCGTGCCGGGGGCCAGCTGCGCGGCCAGCGCCACGCCGATACGGCGGGCCAGGTCTTCGTTCAGTTCATCCGGCACGCGGCCGCGGATGTCGTATGCCTTGAATGCGGGGAGCGTCATGTATTCCAGTCCTTCTGACAGTCAGGCCGCTAGTTTAGCCGCTGCGGTGTATGGGAATCGTTTCGAGCTAACGAAACGACAGATACTTGTGCCCGAAGTAGCTTGAGAATACCGGAACGGCCACTCCCGCCGCATGGGCGATCTCCAATCTGAACGGTTCCACCCCCAGCCACGGCAGCAAGTGGAAGGCCAGCCCAGTGGAGACGATCCAAGTCTGCAACACGGCGAGCAGATTCACGAACGCGAAATAGAGCACAGAATGGTGGAGTGGCCGTTTACTGTCCTTGAACACGAACAGGCGGGCCAATACGAAGGCCGTCACCATGCCGGTCAGGTAGGCCAGCACGATGGCTGGGGTGAAGCCCAGCCAATGGCTGTAGACGATCCGGGACAGGAAGTTGATGAGAGCGGCCAGCCCGCCGACCAGCAGGAACAACAGGAACTGCCGCGAGGCCATCGCCTGGATCATGCCACCACTTCCCTGGCCAGCATCCGGCCGAAGCCGATGCTCTCGGAGATGCCACGGTCTTCGGGGTAATAGTGGGAGGTATCGGCCACCCACAGGCCCTCCACCGGCAGCTTGCGCGGCGGCAGACGGTCAAGGAAGCCCGGTTCACAGATGGGCTGGGCGTGTCGGTAACGGCTGGCGCGGATATCGATGAAGTCGTTCTCGATCAGCGTTGGATTGATCTGCATGAGGTAGCGGCGCACCTTGTCGATGAAAACTGCATCCGGCTCGGCGTACTTGGGATGTTCGCCGGGCATGTAGAACGGCACATAGACGATGTGCGCGTCCATCGGCCGCAGGTTGGTGTACTCCACGATGCCGGGGATATCCATGTCCGGGTCGTTGGTGTTGACCCAGAAATTCTCCGACACGCGACAGCGCAGCTTGGCGATCACGCACACCACCGCGATGTTGTTCAGTGCGCGGAACCTGGCAAGGATGTCTTCGGGAAGGTCGGGGGCCAGCCGTGGCACGAACGGCAGCGGTACGGTCGACACCACCTTGTCGAAGGCCAGGCGCTCGCCATGCACCTCCAAGCCACGCACCTTGCCCTGCTCGATCACGATGCGCTGTACCGGCGAGGACAGCCGAACCTGGCCACCGTGTTGGACGATGTCGGCATGCAGTCCCGTCAGCAACGTCGACGAGCCACCGTCCAGGTAGCCCAGCTTCTCTCGCATCAGGCTGTAACGCGAGCGACCGATGCGACGGATACGGCTCCAGATCCACGCCGCGGAGAGGTTGTCGGCGTAGTGGTAGAACTTGTAGTCGAACAGCTTGCGCCACAGCACCTCGTAGGCGTCCGCGCCCACCCAGCGGCGGATCCAGCCGCTGGCGTCGACGTGGTCCAGGGGGTCCCAGTCCGTGCGCCGGGTACACAGGAAGGCGTGCAGGCCGTAGCGGAACTTGGCCACCAGACCCAGCCCTTTGAAACGCAGGAGGGCGACGGGATTGCCCCATGCCTGCAGGCGCTTGTTGAACCAGTAGCCCATCCGGGTCTGGGTCCAGTGCATCTTCGAGGCCAGGCCGAGCTCGTCCAGCACGGTCAGGAAGTCCGCATCGGAGGTGCAGTGGAAATGGTAGTAGCGCTCGATCTGGATGCCACCGAAATCGAAGCTGGCGGTCATGCCGCCGACGCGGTCGTCGGCTTCAAAGATGACCGGCTGATGGCCATCGCGGGCCAGCTGGTAGGCCACGGCCAGGCCCATCGGGCCGGCGCCGAGGACGGCGATGCGTTCGCTCACGATCAGAACTCCAAGGTGATGTCGCCGTACTCGGGATCGTTGAAGGTCGCCTCGATCGCCTCGGCGAACGGGGTCGGCTGCACGCCAAAGATGCGCGGCCAGTCGATGATCTCGAACTCGTCGTGTGCGACCAGGGCCTTCAATTGGGCCGCAGTGAACGGCGGGTCGCGGTCGAACAGCGCCCAGGTCTTCAACAGCACATGAAACAGCCCGTAGGGAATGTGCAGCAGGATCGACCGCGCGCCGGTGCTGCGTTTGATCTGCGCGATGATGTCCACATAGTCGACCTTCTCCAGACCGGTGATGTTGTAGCGCTGGCCGGCCATGCGTGAGCGCAGGCAGCTGGCGATGATGGCGGCGAAATCGCCCGCGTACAGCGGCTGGCGCATGAAGCGGCCGTCGCCGGGGATCGGGAATACCGGCACCTTGCGCATGAAGCGCGACAACCAGCCCAGGTGCTTGCGATCAAACCAGCCGAACATCAGCGTCGGCCGCAGGATCACCGCGGCGATGCCGCTGCCGGCGACCAACTCCTCCTGCTCGCGCTTGGTACGGGTGTAGTCATCCTCTGCTACCGAGCACACCACGGATGAACTGACATGCACGGTGTAGGGGACGGCATGCCGTTGGATCGCGCTGAGGATGTTGTGGGTTGCCGTGATGTTGTTGCGCACGAACGGCAGCGGATCGGTGCCGCCGATCTGTGCCTGCAGCATCACCACTGCATCGGCGCCGACGAAGTGGTCCTCCCACGCGCCCGTATCGGCCAGGTCAGCCAAGGCGGTGATCAGTGCCGGGTGCATGCGGCGCAGGATGGCAAGGTTCGCCTCGTGCTTATCGATGACCACCAGGTTGCGGTAGCCCTGGCGCAAGAGAATGGCCACCAGATTCTGGCCGACCAGGCCGGCGCCACCGGGAATGACGATCTTCTGGTCAAACACATTGGACATGGCAGTACTCACAGCGAGATCCGGTTGAACACGGCCTGCGGCAACAGGCGGATCACCAGCATGATCAGACGCCAGAAGCCGGGTGCATACAACACCGGTGTCCCGCGCCCGATGCCACCGACGATGCGCTTGGCGACCTGGTCGGGGCTGGCCCAGAGCGGGCCTTTGCGCAGGTGCGCGGTCATCGGTGTATCCACGAAGCCCGGGCGGATATCCACCACGGCCACGCCACGCTTGTGCAGTCGCTGGCGCAGGCCACTGAGGAGGGCGCTGGTCGCCGCCTTGGCCGCGCCATAGACGTAGTTGCTCTGGCGCCCACGGTCGCCCGCCACTGACGTGATCACCGCCAGCGTGCCGGTGCCGGCCTCGGCCAGACGGTTGGCGATCGGTCCCAGCAGCGCCATGGTCGCGCTGCCGTTGGTGGAGAACTCGGACAGGAACGCCTCTACCGAGGCTTCGCAGGTGGCCTGATCGGGCAGGGTGCCGTGGGCGACCAGTACCACTTCCGGTCGCCCCAGTGATGTCCAGGCGTGTTCGATCATGCCGGCGTGCCCGGCCAAGTCATTGATGTCCAGCGCGTACTCGTGGACCTGCGCCGCACCGCGCACGGCAAGATCGGCGCCGATCACTGACAGTCGCGCGGTGTTGCGTGCCACCAGGAACAGCGTCGCACCCCGGGCGGCATAGCGCCGGGCGACCGCTTCGGCGATGGCGGACGTTGCGCCGATGATGAGGATCTTCTGCATGCTTACTCCGTGACCCGGCGCCAGAAGCCGGATGAAAAACGCGGATCGATGAAACCCGAAAATGCCTGCCAGTGCGGATAGGCGTGCTGGAAAGCACGGGCCGACATGCGGGCATCCTTGGCGGGATACAGGGCGCCGCCGGCGGCATCGACGATCCGGTCCAGGCGGTCCAGCAGCTGGAACACCGCCGGACCATCGTTGGGGAAGTCGAGGGCCAAGGTGGTGCCCGGACGCGGGAAGGACAGCATGCCGCGCGATGGCGTGTCGCCGAACTGTTTGAGCACGGCCAGGAACGAGCCTTGGCCGCTGCGGGCGATATCCTGCAACAGCGCCGCCACCCCATCAGCCGCGGTGTCCGGCGGCAGCACACACTGATACTGCAGGAAACCCGCCGGACCGTACATGCGGTTCCAATGGCCGATGCTGTCCAACGGATGGAAGAACGGCAGCAGGTGCGCTACCGAGCGCTTGCGCCGGGCCGGCTGGCGCCAGTAGTACAAGGCATTGAATGGACGCAGGGTGAGCCGGTTGACCAGGGAGATCGGCGGCGTCATGGGTATCGTCAGGCGACGGCGCGGCGCTGCGGGTCGCTCATCCGCGCGTTGCGCTGCATGGTCGGCGCGGGTGAAATGGCCGCGTCCCAGGCTGCGGCCGCGTGCCAGGCAGTCGATCCACGCCACCGTGTACTCGTGGGTAAGCGCCGACGCCTGGGACAGCGAGAAGAACTCGGACAGTGACCCGAAACGGATGTTCTCCACCTCCAGGCTGGTGCCCGGCACGCGGCGCAGCTGCAGTTCGGCCCAGATCACCAGCCCGGTCAGGCCCAGCCCCCCTACGGTCGCCGCGAACCAGCCCTCGGCGTCGTCGTCGGCACGGCACACCCGGCGACTGCCGTCGCTGCGCAGCAGCTCGAAAGCGACCACGTGATGGCCGAAGTTCCCGCAGCGGTGATGATTCTTGCCGTGCACATCATTGGCGATCGCACCACCGACCGTGACCTGTGACGTGCCTGGCGTCACCGGCAGGAACCACCCCTGTGGCAGCACCAGCGAGATGATGTCCTCAAGCGTGGCACCGGCTTCGCATTGGAGACGGCCGGAGATCGGATCGAACGCGATGAAGCGGTCTAGCGCGCGCGTGCGCAGCAGCATGCCGCCCGGATTCTGGCAGCTGTCGCCGTAGCTGCGGCCGTTGCCATAGGGCAGCGCGCTGCCGGCGATTTCCGGCAATGCATGCAGCCGATCATGCAGCGAGACACGGGTGTGCTCGGCGCGTGGGTAGCGCCCCCAGGAATCGCCGTCGTCGCGCATCAGATCGCCACCAGTGCGAACAGCGCGCACAGCAGGGCGACCGCTTGGCTGGGGCGGTCGGTGGCTGCGAACACGATGGGATCGTCGTGCATGTCGCCGCGATGCGCGATTACCCAGGCCCGGCTGACCCAATACAGCAGTACCGGGCAGATGAACCACAGCAGTTTGGGATTGCGGTACAGCTCGATGCTGTCGGGGCTGTTGATGTAGAGCGCCATCACCATAACCGCGATGTAACCCGCGGCGGCCCCGAGCGATTGCAGCAAGGGCAGGTCATCTACCGCGTAGCCACGCCCGCTTGCCGTAGTCTTGCCGCGCGCCAGCATCGTGTGAAGCTCGGTGTAGCGCTTGAGCAGCGCCAGCGAGAGGAAAATGAACATGCTGAAGGCCAGCAGCCAGAACGACAGCTCGGCATCAATGGCGATCGTGCCACCGATGATCCGCACCGTATACAGGCCGGCGAGCAGCACGACATCAAGCATGACGACGCGCTTGAGGCGCAGCGAGTACGCCAGGGTGGCCACGTAGTAGATCAGCAGCACCGCGGCGAAGGCCGGGCTGCAGGCCAGCGCCACCAGCAACCCGGCCGCGGTCAGCAGCGGCGCAACCAGCAGCCCATGCAGCAGTGGCAGGCGGCCGGCTGCAAAGGGGCGCCTTCGCTTGCGCTGGTGCTCCCGGTCCGCGCCCAGGTCGAGCAGGTCGTTGAGTACGTACACGCCGGAGGCGCACAGACTGAACGCCACGAATGCCAGCAGGGCTTGCACTACCGCCTGCGGCTCCAGGAAGCGGTGCGCGGTCAGCAGCGGAACGAACACCAGCAGGTTCTTGAGCCACTGGTGCAGACGCAGCGCCTTGACCCAGGCAGCTGCACGCGGCGGGGCGGGCCAATGCGCGTGTACACGGGTGTGCTCCGCAGCAGCGCGGGCCAAACGGTCGTCATTGTTGACGACCCAGGCACCGGCGGCCCACCGCCACACCGCCAGGTCGACCTTGCCGTTCCCGACGTAATCGAAGCCGCGTTCGCCGAATGCGTCGACCAGCGCCTTCGCCTTCCGCGTCCCGGAAAGATTGTGCTCGCCATCGCTGGCCATGACGCGATCGAACAGGCCCAGGTGTGCGGCGATGGGCGCGACAAGCAGGGCATCGGAGGCCGTGCACAGCACCCGCGGTCGCTGCGTCGTGTTGCGCAGCAGTTCCAGCACTCGCGGGTTGTAGGGCAGATGTTCCGGCGGCAGGGTGACCCGTGCGGCGATCTGACGCTTCAGGACGGCCTTGCCCTGCATCAGCCAGAACGGCAGCAGGAACAGGTACAGCGGCTGCCGCGCCAGCAGGGCCAGCAGTGACTCATACAGGATGTCCGAGTCCAGCAGCGTACCGTCCAGATCCACGCACAGCGCGAGGTCCGGTGCGTCGGCAGCGGGGGAGGAAGGCATCAGGGACATGAGCAGGGCAGGAGAACGTGCATGGGGGGAATTGTAGCTGCCCCGCCAAGCCGAGCCGCGTGCGGTGCTGGCGAAGGTGCCCCATGCTCTGTCGGCGGGGTGCTTTGCTGCGGTGCAGCCGAGCCAACGCCAGACCTCCCGGTAGAATGGGCGTTTGTTCACCAGCAGGGCGCAACCATGGAAAACACCAGTGCCGCCAAGCGGCGCGGAAAGCAATACGCCAGTGCGGCCGAGGCGCTGCAGGGCGCTGTCGCCGATGGTCAGACCCTGGCGGTCGGCGGGTTCGGCCTGTGCGGTATCCCCGAGGCACTGATCGCCGCGCTGCGCGATACCGGTGCCAAGGATCTGACCGTGATCTCCAACAATGCGGGCGTGGACGGCTTTGGCCTCGGCCAGCTGCTGACCACCCGCCAGATCCGGAAAATGATCTCGTCCTATGTGGGGGAGAACAAGGAATTCGAACGCCAGTACCTGGCCGGTGAGCTGGAGCTGGAGTTCAACCCGCAGGGCACCCTGGCCGAACGGCTGCGTGCCGGCGGCGCCGGCATCCCGGCCTTCTTCACCGCCACCGGCTACGGCACGGTGGTGGCCGAGGGCAAGGAGACCCGCGAGTTCGACGGCAAGCACTATGTGATGGAGACCGCGCTGCGCGCGGACATCGCACTGGTCAAGGCCTGGAAGGCCGACGAGGCCGGCAACCTGGTGTTCCGCAAGACCGCGCGCAACTTCAACCCGGCCTGTGCGATGGCCGGCAAGCTGTGCATCGTGGAAGTGGAGGAGGTGGTGCCGGTAGGTAGCATCGATCCGGACCAGGTGCACCTGCCGGGCATCTACGTGCACCGCATCGTGCACAACCCGCATCCTGAGAAGCGTATCGAACAGCGAACCGTGCGCCAGGAGGCGAACTGAGATGGCCTGGACCCGCGATGAAATGGCACAGCGCGCTGCGCGAGAACTGACCGACGGCGCCTACGTGAACCTGGGCATCGGCCTGCCGACCTTGGTCGCCAACCACATTCCCGACGGCGTGGATGTGTGGCTGCAGTCCGAGAATGGCCTGCTGGGCATCGGCCCGTTCCCGACCGAGGTCGAGGTGGATGCAGACCTGATCAATGCCGGCAAGCAGACGGTGACCGCGCGTGCGGGTGCCAGCTACTTCGGGAGCCACGACAGCTTCGCGATGATCCGCGGCGGCCACATCAACCTGGCCATCCTCGGCGCGATGCAGGTGACCGACAAGGGCGACCTGGCCAACTGGATGGTGCCTGGCAAGATGGTCAAGGGCATGGGCGGGGCGATGGATCTGGTTGCCGGCGTGCAGCGCGTGGTGGTGCTGATGGAGCACACCGCAAAGAGCGGCGAGCACAAGATTCTGCCCGATTGCACGCTGCCGCTGACCGGTGTGGGCGTGGTCGATCGCATCATCACCGAGCTGGCCGTGTTCGATGTCACTGACAAGGGTTTGGTCCTGGTCGAGTCTGCCCCGGGTGTGGGTATCGATGAGCTGAAGGCAAAGACCGGCGTGGCGTTCAGCGACTGACCGGTCCGGCGACACCGGCCGCGACTCTGCCGCGGCCGGTGAAGCTGTCGTCAGTTGCGAGCGTTTCCAGCCAAGCCCCCGCTGACCAGCGTCCATTAGCCAAGCACTGAAGAGGCACCAGTACACCCGCGGCTTCCAGTTGTAGATGCTGCACATCTTCGCCAATGGAATCGCAGGTATCACCCAGGAAGGTCAAGGCGCCGTTGTGGACCTCAGCCAGTGATGCTGTTCCGGCATCGGACAGCTCCCGTGGGGAGAACTGAGCCTCACGCCCGTTTTGAGTACTCTTGAAGCCGCAGAACTGCCCCGTAGGAGCGGCAAGAAGTGCCTCCAGAAGCAAGTCATGCTGCAGAATTGTCGAAGCGCCGTCAGGTGCTGCGCGGCCGTCGTGATAGCGTCCGCTGGCCCACCCACGTCCTTCCAGCTTTTTCGCACTCGCGCGCAGCGCGAAATAAGCACCGTCCAAATTACGGTCGACCGTCATGGACAAGTAGGACTGGATGGTCCCTGCATAGCCGAGGTCTGAGATCAGGGCGTCTTGATCACCGACGGTCTCCTGCCAGTAGCTGATATAGGAATCTCGTTCCCGTGCTGCTATTCCCAGCAGCGCAGGCAACGCAGGCGCAACAAGTGCGACTACTTCATCGAGCATCTCCGGCAGATAAATGTCTTTCTCAGCCTGCGAAGGCACCAACTCTCGTATCGCGGCAGCGGCGTCGGCGCCTAGTCGCGAGGACACCATTGCTATTAGCGGTCCGGAGTAAGTTCCATGGAATAGGCGTGGCAAATCACCTGCATGCCGGAGACTGGCCATGCCGGCAGCTCGTCGTGAGACAAGGAGGTAATGCGAGCTGAACTCATTGAAAGAAGGCACTCTGCTGCAAAGCAAATCCCATGCCTGCTTCAACAGGAAGCCTTCCCGACTGAGAAAGAGAATACTTCCGACGCCTCTCTCGGTGGCGATGCGGGACACCCAAATCAAGTAGTCCAACACAAGTGGGCCGAGCACGGCGTACCCCGTTGTAAAGGCATCCAAGGTTGGAACAGGTGCGACGTTGGAAGGGTGCTGGTCTCCCATTGCTTGGAATCGGTTTGCGACAAGACCGCGCCATAGCTGCTCTGACCAAGGGGCCTGACTGCCTTCGCGATGTCGAAGCGGCCGAAGCCCGGGTACGACGTCAAGCAACGCAGAACCTCGCAGCACGTGCACGGGTGTCAACAATCCACCGAGTTGCGGCATCTGCACATCAGCGTGTTCGTTGTCGCCAATATGCAGCCATCTGCCCGGCGCGACCGATTCGCGCGCTGCAATATCTGCCCACGTCGTGAGCTCATCCTTGCGCTTGCCGGTCTGGCAGGATATCCACCACTCTCGTGTCAGGCTCTTCACCGAGACTGGCAGCACGCTTAGCAGCTGCGACGTCGGTAGATACATATCTGACAACGCCACCAAACGTTTGGCCTTCAGCGATCGTGCTGCGCCTACAACAGATTCGCGCGGACTCAGCAGCTGCCGTTCCATCGCGAGCTCCAGCTCCAATAGGCGTAAGGGCGCGACTGGACAGGATGCCGGAAAATTCGCGTAAATCTCTTCAATTGTTGGATCACGAGCCAGTATCGCCCGCGCGCGCCCTTCAGCCTGTTCACGAAGATGGTAGAAATCGGGGACGCCGAATCTCTTTTCCAAGTGAAAGGATAGATAGAGGCGCGCACCCTGCGGCGTAAGAAACGGGCGAGTCACCAACGTATCAAAAACATCGATTGTGATCAGGTCAGTGTCGAGGGCAGACAGCGCGAGACGGTCTGCTACTGGCATTGAGAGAGCATCAAGCCAGTTCCGCTCTCCCTCGGTGTAGAGCATCGGCGCGTCCTGAGGAGCCAAGACGCCAAGCAGGTACCCTTCGTGCCGTATAAGCGTTGCAAAGATTCGCTCCACAGCATGCTGAAGGGTTCCATCGATCTGGCCTGTTTCCACGGGGAATTCGGTGATGTCCAGATTGAGCTCGAACAGCGGACGTAGGGCATCAACCCGAGCCCAGAACATCGAGCCGGCTGGGAAGTCGATGTAAGCATTTCTATCGACGATGATGCCTAGGCGGGCAGCCAGTGCTTCGCCAACGTCCGCATTACTCAGCCACGTGTGGGCCCACAGCGGAACGCTTCGGTAGCTTTCAGGATATATCAACCCGACGCGTGGCTCCGCTTGGAACATGCCGAGAATCCAAGCGACGCGTTGCTGGCTGCCGAGCAATGATGTCAAAAGGTAGCGGCGCCAATCTCCTTGTTCACTACCTGTGTACAGCGACTTCTTGGTATGGATGTGGCCAATGACATCCAACCGCAGAATCTCTTCCCTGAACGTCACGAGCATTGGCGCGATATCTCGACCGCGGTTCGGCACGATTCGAACTTCCAGAGTAGTCACCCGCGGAAGCGAGGCGAAACGTAGCTCCGCTTGCGCTTTTGCGTCTTCATCCATCACCGAGATCAGCAACTCGAATGGTACGGGCACATTGCCAAGCAACGTGGCGAACTCCTCGATGAGATCCGGGTAGAAGACGTGCGCCATGATCCCGACACGCTGCTGAAGCTGTGCCAATGGGACGGGCTCAGGGAACGCATGTGACACCGGTTGAGCAACGCGACTGCGAGAAGCACTTGCTTGCCGCAGGCGAGATAAAAATCCCTTTAAACCCATCGCGCCAAGCACCTTGACCGACCGGCGCGCCACAGACCACAGCCCCAGCATTCCACCACCGTGGCGCGAAACAGCTTGCTTGGCCGCCAGGACGTAGCGTGAAAGTCGGGGCATCATCGTGGCGTCACCCTGTTCAAGACAGAGGCAACTCGCATGGTCATTTTTGGACTAGTCGGCTTAGACACTGGAGCGCCGAGACAAACGATGGCCATGTGATGCTGATTCCAAGACGCCGGTTGGCTGCCGTCCATTTTCGATCTTTGGCGCGCAGGGGGCAAATCACCGCCGTTCCCGCGGTGGATCGTGTGCGCAGACCGGCGAAGGAGTGCTAGCGTCACCCCATGGATCTCCACCTCCCTGACGCCCAGGTGCACTGGCACCGCCACTGGCTGCCCCACGCCGCCGCCGACACCCTCCAGCGCACGCTCCGCGACGACGTCCCATGGGAGGTGCACAAGATCCGCATGTTCGGCCGCCAGGTCGATTCCCCGCGCCTGAGCTGCTGGATGGGCGACCCGGCCGCGCGCTATCGCTACTCCGGCACTGAGTTCGTGCCGCAGCCCTGGCATCCGGCGTTGCTGCCGCTGCGCGATCAGCTGGCGGCCTTCTGCGGCCACGCGTTCAACAGTGTGCTGCTCAATCGCTACCGCGATGGCGATGACGGGATGGGCTGGCACAGCGACAACGAGCCCGAACTGGGGCCGGCCCCGGTGATCGCGTCAGTGAGTCTGGGCGCGCCGCGGCGGTTCCTGCTAAGGCGTCGGGACGACCATGCGAAGAAGGCCGAGGTGCTGCTGGACCATGGCGATCTGCTGGTGATGGGCGGGCAGACCCAGCGCCTTTACCAGCATTCCCTGCCGAAGAGCGCCCGGCCGCTGGCCGAGCGCCTCAATCTGACCTTCCGCTGGATCAACGCACCCGGGCAGGGGTGACCGCGCTGCGGGCGTGGTCCTGCTCGCCGGTGACCAGCGTCCAGCCCACCACGTTCGTGGTCAGCGTCTGCAGCCCCTGTTCCAGCGCGGCGGTGACCTGCGCGACGTCGGTGCTGCCCACCGGGTTTTCCTGGCGGAAGGTGCGATCGGCAACCACGCGCTGGTCGATCACGTGAATCAGCTTGGCGTTGACCTCGATCAGCGCGGTCGGCGTGGCCTGGCCACGGTAATCGGCTTCGAAGCGACGCACGTCCATCGCCAGTTTGTAGTCGGCGCGGATGCCGGTAGTGACGCGGGCCACCCCGTTGATGCGGCGCGAGTCCTCGAAGCCGCGCACCAGCGCGTCATCGAGCATGTCGGTGGCTGGCTGGGCCCAGCTCACGCCCTTGTAGACCTCCAGCTCGGAGGGGGTCGGGCGCACGTTGATGCGCGGGCTGTCGACCACGCGCGCGGCGCTGGGCTTGACCAGTACCAGCTGCCAGTCGACGGTCGGCCAGCTCGGGTCAGCCTGGATGCGGACCACGGGCGAATAGATGGTCACCGCACTGCGTTCGTTGCTGCCCAGCAGCGAGCAGCCGCCAAGCGCGGCGATCAGGGCGATCGGCAGTAGGGGCCGGAAGAAGGTCGGGCGGCTCATTTGGGTTCGAACTCCTTGGGTGCGTCACGGCCGAGCAGGTAGCGTGCCGGGTTGTTGTCCAGGCGGTCGCTGACCCGGCGCAGGTCGCGGATCAGGCCGCGCAGCTCGGTCAGGGTCGGGCCGAGCTGGGCCAGGCCATCGTTGGCGAAACTGTTGATCGCAGCGCGGTTCTCGCCAAGGATCGAGTCGGCGTTGCCGGCGGCCGAGTCCAGCTTGCTCAGCGTGGTCTCCAGCTTGTCCAGGATCGGCGGCAACTGCTGCACCAGATTCTTGTCCAAGCGCTGGATGGTGCCGTTGGTGCTCTTCAGGGTGACATCCAGGCTGCGCGCGGCATCGCGCGCGCTGAGCAGCAGTGCCTGGGTGCCCTGGTCACGGTCGGCCAGGCCGCCGCTGATGGTTTCCAGGTTGGCCAGGGTTGCGTTGATGCTGGCCACGTTGCGGTCGCTCAGCACCTGGTCCATGCGCTCGACGATGCGGTTGGCCACGTCGGTGATGTTCTGCAGCGCCGACGGGGTGGTCGGGATGATCGGGGCCGGGTCCTTGTTGACCGCAGTCAGCGCGGGGGACTGGGGCGTACCGCCGCTGAGCTGGATGATCGAGGGGCCGGTCAGGCTGGTGATCGCCAGCTTGGCGCGGGTGTCGGTCTTGACCGGGGTATTGGAGTTCAGGCGGATCCGCGCGACGACCTGGCGCGGATCGTCCGGCACCAGGTTCAACTCGGTGATCGAGCCGACCGCGATGCCGTTGTACTGCACGGGGCTGCCCACCGACAGGCCGGTGACGGCCTCGCGGAAGACCACGCGGTACTCGGTCCAGGTGCGGTCGGAGGAGTACTTGGCGGCCCACAGGCCGAAGGCCAGCAGCGCCAGGCCCACTATCAGGGTGAAGGCGCCGATCAGGACGTAATTGGCTTTGGTTTCCATGGCTTACTCGCTCTCGTGCTTTGCATCGCGCGCAGCACGCGCGCGCGGTCCGTGGAAGTACTCCTGGATCCACGGGTGGTCCAGTTGTTCGATCTCGTGCAGCGGGGCATTGGCGATGACCTTCTTGTCGGCCAGCACCGCCACCCGGTCACAGATCGCATACAGCGTGTCCAGATCGTGTGTGATCAGGAAGACAGTCAGGCCCAGCGCTTCCTGCAGGGTCTTGATCAGGCGGTCGAAGGCGGCCGCGCCGATCGGGTCCAGCCCGGCGGTAGGCTCATCCAGGAACAGCAGCGGCGGATCCAGCGCCAGCGCCCTGGCCAGGCCGGCGCGCTTGCGCATGCCGCCGGACAGCTGCGAGGGCAGCTTGTTGATCGCATCGGCCGGCAGGCCGGCCAGCTTCACCTTGAGCAGGGCCAGTTCGTAATGCCAGCGCTCGGGCAGCTCGCCGTGATGTTCCTTCAGCGGCACCTGCACGTTCTCGCCCACGGTCAGCGAGGAGAACAGCGCACCATCCTGGAACAGCACGCCGGTGTTGCGTTCGATATGCAGGCGGTTGGCCGGGTCGCCGGAGCGGGCATCGACGCCCAGCACCTCGATCTGGCCATCATCCGGCGTGCGCAGGCCCAGGATGCTGCGCATCAACACCGACTTGCCGGTGCCCGAGCCGCCGACCACGCCGAGGATCTCGCCGCGACGCACGTCCAGATCCAGCCCGTCGTGCACCACCTGGGCGCCGAAACGGTTGGTCAGCCCGCGCACGCGGATCAGCAGTTCACCGTCATCGGTGGCGGCGTCGTCGCGGTCCGGGGTGGGGGCGGTATCGGTGATCATCGGTTACCAGCCCATCTTCATGAACCACAGCGCGGCGAACGCGTCGAGGATGATCACCAGCGAAATGGCCTGCACCACACTGGAGGTGGTGCGCTCGCCGACCGACTGTGCGGTGCCTTCCACCTTCAGACCTTCCAGGCAGCCGATCAGGCCGATCACCAAGGCGAACACCGGGGCTTTGGCCAGACCCACCAGCATGTTGCGCACCTCCATGGTGTCGTGCATCCGCGCGATATACATCTGTGGCGGGATATCCAGATCGAACGCGCCGACGGTGATGCCACCGGCCAGACCGGCGATCATCGCAATGAAGGTCAGCAGCGGCAGGGTAATCAACAGGGCGGTCAGCCGCGGCAGCACCAGCAGATCGACCGGGTCCAGCCCCAGGGTCTTCATGGCGTCGATTTCTTCGCGGGCCTTCATCGCACCAATCTGCGCGGTGAACGCACTGGCGGTGCGGCCGGCCAGCACGATCGCGGTCAACAGCACCGCGAACTCGCGCAGGAAGGCGATGCTGACCAGCTCGACCACATAGATCTCCGCGCCGAAGTCGCGCAGGATCGTGGAGCCGAGGAAGGCAATCACCGCGCCCACCAGGTAGGACAGCAGGGCGACCAGCGGCACCGCATCCAGGCCGACCTGTTCCATCTGGGCGACGGTGGCGGTGAGACGGAATCGGCGCGGTTCCTTGATCAACCGCGCACCCTTGACCAGGTTCTCGCCCAGGAAACTGGCCAGCGCCACGATGTTGTGGCCCATGCCGTGCACGCTGACACCGAGCCGTTCCAGCGCGGCCAGCACGCCGAAATCGCGCTTGGCCTTGGGCCGGTCGTCAGCGACTTCCTCGATGGTGGAAACCAGCGCGCGATGCTCCTCGCGGAACGTCACGGCGTCCTCGCCCAGATCGGCGCGATGCGCTACACGCAGCAGTTGCAGCACGCCGGCCGAGTCCAGCGCGGTGATCCCGCTGGCGTCCAGACCGGTCACCTTTTCCGGAAGCCCGCGCAGCACTTCGGCCGCGTCCAGCGCGGTGCGTAATGTCCAATGGCCAGACAACCGGATCAGGCCGGGGTCCTGGGCATCCTGCTCGAGATGGGGGGCTTGGTCTGAGGTCATGTAGGCGTCCTGCGCGCAGCATACCCTGTCCGGGTGCATGGCTCGCGTATGCGCCGGATGGGGCTGACCGCGTCGCTCGGCAACACCCGGGCCACCAGGCCGCGATGCGATGACACCGGGATTCTTCAGGCCGGGGCGTGTTCGGGTAATACTACGCCGCATGTCTGCCGACGCCCCCACCATCGTTGCACCACCGGCCACCTACGCACAGCGCGTGGCCTTCGTTTCGGAAATGGCCGGGCGCCTGCACAGCTATGGCACCACCGCACAGCGGCTGGAAGCGGCCGTGGTCGCGCTGGCGCAACGCCTGGACCTGGATTGCGAGCCGTGGTCGAACCCGACCGGCCTGATCCTGAGTTTCAGCGACCCCACCAAGGCGATCGGTTCGTCGGACATCACCCGCGTGATCCGACTGGCACCGGGCGAGAACGACCTGCATAAACTCAGCATCGCCGACCAGATCACCGATGCGGTGGCCAACGGCACCATGAGCATCGCGCAGGGCCATACCGCGTTGCGCCAGCTGGACAAGGATCCGGGCCGCTGGGGCAAGATCCGCACCATTCTTTCTTACAGCCTGGGCGCGGCAGGCGTGGCCGGTCTGTGGAAGCTGCCGTGGCTGGACATCGCCACCGCTGGCGTGATCGGCCTGCTGATCGGCGTCATGGGCATGTATACCGACCGCCGCCCGGCCACGCGCGAGGCCAATGAAGCATTGGCGGCGCTGCTGGCCGGCTCGGTGGCGACGCTGGTGGCTTCCTTCGTCGGGGCGCTCAACCTCAACACGGTGATCATTGCCTCGCTGGTGGTGCTGCTGCCGGGGATGTCGCTGACCAACGCGGTCAACGAGCTGGCCAGCCAGCATTGGGTCTCCGGCACGGCGCGGTTTGCCGGTGCGGTGACCACGATCCTGAAACTGACGGTGGGCGCAGTGATCGCGGTGACGCTGTCGGGCATTGTCGGGCTGGAGCCGCTGGTCCGTGCCTCGCGGCCGCAGGCCGATTGGGTGGAATGGGGCGCGTTGCTGCTGGCGGCGTTCGCGTTCGCGATGTTGTTCAAGGCCAACCGCCGCGATTTCCCCTGGGTGATGGCGGCGGCCGTTGCCGGTTATGCGATCTCGAAATTCGCCGGACAGGCGTGGGGCATCCCGGCCGGCATTTTCATGTCCGCGATGCTGCTGACCGCCGCCGGCAATCTGTTTGGTCGGTTGGCGCAGCGCCCGGGCGCGATCATCCGCCTGCCCGGCATCATCATGCTGGTGCCCGGCAGCACCAGCCTGCGCGGCGTGCTGACCCTGGTCCAGCAGCAGGACATGAGCGCCGGCCAGACCGTGCTCATGACCGTGCTCAACGTAGTGATGGCACTGGTGGCCGGTCTGCTGTTCGGCAATCTGCTGATCCCGGCGCGCAAGAATCTCTGACCACCCCGGTCACCGCGCGCTCGATCAACGGGGACGAAAACGCCGGCGCGAGGCTGGCGTTTTCATGTGCAGCAGAGACTGACCGGCTTACTTCTTGATCAGGAACTCTTCGACCTTCTTGCCCTTGGCGGTATGCGCAGCCAGCCAGCGCGGCTGCTTGCCACGGCCGGTCCAGGTTTCCTTGGGGTTGGCCGGGTTGCGGTACTTCGGGGCTACCTTGCCAAGCTTGCGAACGGCCTTGGCCGGCGCCTTGGTGGTCTTGCTCGCGGCACGGCCACGTGCGGCCGGGGCGGCGCCGCCGAACAGCTCTTCCACCGAATAGCCCTGGGCCTTGGCCAGCTTGGTGAGCTGTGCGCGGACCTTGGTGATCGCCGGACGCTTGGCGACGATGGTCTGCTGCTTCTTGGCGTTCTTGATCAGCGCGCCCAGCTCTTTGGCGGACAGGCCGCTCAGGTCGATACTCATCTACTACTCCGCAATATATTAAGGACAGGGTGAGCCGGTCCTTGGCATCGGAAACAGCATACATTCTCTTTTGCGAAATACACAAACAAGCCGGACATATTGAAACCGGCGGCACCATTGAAAAGGCCGGGATATTTCACCCGGCCCTGTCATCACTTCGTCAATTTCGCCAGCAGTGCGTCCCGGTCGAGGACCTCCGCTTCGGCCGCGCTGCGCGCGCGGTACTCGAATGTGCCGGCAGCGACGCCGCGCTCGGATACCACGATCCGGTGCGGCACACCGATCAGTTCCATGTCGGCGAACATAGCGCCCGGGCGCAGGCCACGATCATCCAGCGCCACATCCAGGCCGGCAGCCTGCAGCTGCGCGAGCAGTTCGGCGGCGGTGGCCGACACGGTCTCGTCCTGCTTGGGGTTGATCATGCAGACCACGACCTGCCACGGTGCCATCGCATCGGGCCAGATAATGCCGGCGTCGTCGTGATTCTGTTCGATCGCCGCGGCGACGATGCGCGAAATGCCGATGCCGTAGCAGCCCATCGCCAATACCGCGGCCTTGCCGTTTTCGTCGAGCACGGTCGCATTCAACGCCTGCGCATACTGGCGGCCGAGCTGGAACACGTGGCCGACTTCGATGCCGCGCGCGATTTTCAGTTCACCACCATCGGCGGCGCGATCACCGGCCTTGGCGTTGCGGATGTCCGCCACTTCCGGCTCGGGCAGGTCACGGCCCCAGTTGACGCCGGCGATATGGAAACCGGCTTCATTGGCACCGATGACGAAATCGGCCAGCGCGGCGACGTCGCGGTCGGCCACGATGCGGATCGGCTGTGCCGGGTTGAGCGGGCCGAGGAAGCCCGGCTCGCTGCCGAGGTGCGTGGCGATTTCCGCCTCGCTGGCCATGCGGTAGCCCTGCAGACCCGCGACCTTGCCGAGTTTGATTTCATTGACGTCGTGATCGCCGCGCACCAGCGCCAGCACGAAACCGGCTTCGCTCATGATCGCGATCGACTTGACCGTGCGCTCCAGCCCCAGGCCGAGCAGAGCGGCCACGGCTTCACAGGCTTTCTGCGTGGGCGTATCGATTCTGCGCAGCGCTTCGCTGGCGGCCGGGCGCTCGCCCGGAGCCGCGGCGATGGCCGCTTCCATATTGGCCGCGTAATCCGAGCCGGTGGAAAACACCAGTGCGTCTTCGCCCGAATCGGCGATCACGTGGAACTCCTGTGACGCATCGCCACCGATCGCACCGGAGTCGGCCTGCACCATGCGGAAATCCAGACCCAGGCGAGTGAAGATACGGCTGTAGGCCGATTTCATGTTCTCGTATTCGCGCACCAGGCACTCATCGTGCAGGTGGAAGGAATACGCATCCTTCATGAGGAATTCGCGTGAGCGCATCACGCCGAAGCGCGGGCGGATCTCATCGCGGAACTTGGTCTGGATCTGGAAGAAGTTGACCGGCAGCTGCTTGTAGCTGGACAGTTCCTGGCGCGCGAAGTCGGCGGCGGCCTCTTCAGCGGTCGGGCTGTAGCAGAACACCTGCTCCTTGCGATCCTTGATCTTCAGCAGCTGCGGACCGAACTTCTCCCAGCGGCCGGTGGCTTCCCACAGTTCCTTGGGCTGGATGGTCGGGATCTGGAATTCCACCGCACCGGCACGCTCCATTTCCTCACGCACGATGCGCTCGACCTTGCGCAGCACGCGCAGGCCCAGCGGCGACCAGGTGTACAGCCCCGAGGCCAGCTTGCGGATCATGCCCGCGCGCAGCATCAAGCGGTGGCTGGTCAGCTCCGCGTCGCTGGGGGTTTCCTTGGTGGTGTGCAGGTGGAACTGGGAGAGGCGCATCGTCGGCTTCGCTGAACGGCAGAAGCCGATATTCTGCCAGTCCGGCCGCCACGATGGGTGCTGGGGGCGGTTTTAGCCCCTCAGCCGGGCTGCCCGGCTCAGGCCTTGGGCGTGCAGTAGGCCTGGATGGCGGCCTCGGCCAGCGTTTTCTGGGCGCTGCGTTGCGCGTCGGTCAAGGTGGCATCGGGCTTGCCGTCACCATCGGTGTCCTGCATCACCTTGCCCGGCCCGTTGAGCAGGGTGAGGTTGCTGCGGGCGCTGGTGCACTCCTTGTTTTCCGCCGGGGCGGCCGCCGTCTCGCGCGGGGGCGGGTCGCGATGCTCGACCTGGCGGGCCTCGTATGTCTGCCCGGCCGGCGGCTTCTCCGAGTACTGGGTCACGCCATTGGCGTCTTTCCACTTATAGACGTTGCCGGCGCTGGCCGTGGCGCTGGCGAGCAGCAGCAGGGCGCTCAGACGGGACAGGGCACGCATGGCAACTCCGGGAACGGGGCAGAAGCGCGATTGCAGCACCCCGGGGCCGGTGCTGGCAAGCTAAACTCCCCACATGGATCAGATGAAACCCCCGCCGCGCTCGCGCAGCATTTACCTGCTGCCCAACCTGTTCACCACCGCAGGCCTGTTCGCTGGCTTCTACGCGATCATCGCCGCGGCCAATGGCGACTTCGTCAATGCCGCCGTCGCCGTGTTCGTCGCGGCGGTCATGGATGGCCTGGACGGCCGCGTGGCCCGCCTGACCGGCACCAGCAGCGAATTCGGCGTTCAGTACGACTCCTTGGCCGATCTGGTCAGCTTCGGGATGGCCCCGGCCCTGGTGATGTACCACTGGTCGCTGTCCTGGCTGAAGTTCGACGACCCGGTGATGGGCCGCGTCGGCTGGGCGGTCGCCTTCCTGTATGCCGCCTGCGCTGCACTGCGCCTGGCCCGTTTCAATACCCAGGTCAGCGTGGTCGATAAACGCTGGTTCATCGGTCTGGCCAGCCCGGCCGCTGCGGGCCTGATGATGTCCTTCGTCTGGGCCTTTGCCGATGGCAACCTCGGCTGGGATGGCAACCAGCTGCGCTATGTCGCGCTGGGCGTAACCCTGGTGGCGGCGCTGCTGATGGTCAGCCGGATCCGCTTCTGGAGCTTCAAGGGCAGTGGCGAGCGGGGGCCGCGCGCGGACCGCGTGCCGTTCCTGGCGCTGGCCCTGGTGCCGATCGCCATCGCGATCATGGTCATTGATCTGCCGCGGGTGCTGTTCGCGGTGGGCGTGGTGTATGCCTTGTCCGGCCCGTGTTACTGGGTGTGGCAGCGCACCCGCAAAACGGTCGAGCCGAACGCGTGAGCGGGCAGGCGCTGCCGCCATTGTGGTCGCCGGCGCAGCAGTCCTGGCTGCAGGCGATGGGCTACACGGTGTTCGTCGACGGCAGTGTCGAGCCGGAGGCCGCTGCGGTACCTGATGTCCAGCTCAGCGCGGCGCCGCTCGCCGAGTCGGCTGCGCCCGTGCGCCAATCGCGGCCGGCACCGGCCGTGGATGCGCCCGCACCGGTACGCCGAAGCCCGCCGCGCACGGCCGAAGAAGGCGCGCCGCCGCCCGGCCCGGCGGCCACGCCGGCACGCGCAGGCGGAGGCCGCCGCGCTGCGGTGCGGATGCCCGATCGCCTGCAGATCGCGCTGCTGCGCGCCTCCGGCTGCAACCCGGCCGAGCCCGACACCCAGGCCTTGATGGCCAGCTGGAACCTGGACGAACTGCGCAGCAGTGCCGCGGCCAAGCGCGCGTTGTGGCCGCAGCTGCGCGCCCTGCGCAAGCGGGGCCGCCCGTGAGCGCGGTGAGCTCGCCACGGCCGTTGTCGTTGCGCGCGCTGCGCGAAAGCGACCTCAATGCCGTGATGGCGATCGAGGTGCGAGGTTACCCGTACCCGTGGACCCGCGGCATCTTCCAGGACTGCCTGCGTGCCGGTTATCCCGGCCTGGCGATGGAAGAGGATGGCCTGCTGATGGGCTACGGCCTGCTCAGCATCGCCGCCGACGAAGCCCATCTCCTCAATATCTGCGTGGACCCGCTGTGCCAGTCGCGTGGTCACGGCCGCTACCTGCTGCGCGCGCTGGTGAAGCTGGCGCGCGACCATGGCGCGCACCGCGTGTTCCTCGAAGTGCGCCCGTCCAATACCTCGGCGGTGGCGCTGTACCACAGTGAGGGATTCAATGAGATCGGCCGCCGCCCGCGTTATTACCCCGCCCGCGACGGGCGCGAGGATGCGCTGGTGATGGCCATCGAGCTGGTCGACGACGACATCCAGGTGATGCCGCCGCTCTGATGTTGGGTTGCCGGCCAGCGGCCGACACTACCGTCCACGGGTTAGCGTGCAGCCACCCATGGCGTGGCGCTACGCCATCCGCAGCACCACTGCCCCGAGCACGATCAGGCCTGCAGCGATCCAGCGTTGGCGGGTGACGCGCTCGCGCAGTACCCAGGCCGAGATCAGGATGCCGAACAGGATCGAGGTTTCGCGCAGCGCGGCGATCATGGCGATCGGCGCGACCGTCATGGCCCAGAGCGCCAGCCCGTAGGAGACCAGCGTGCCGCCGCCGCCGACGATGCCGTAGCCCCAGTTGCGACGTGCATAGTCACGCAGCGCGGCCGCACGGGTGCACAACGCCCACAGCGGCAGGGGCAGGCCGGAGAGCAGGAACAGCCACAGCGTGTAGCTCACCGCAGCGCCTGAGTGCCGTGCGCCCCATCCATCGACCAGGGTGTAGGTGGCGATGACGCCGGCATTGAGCAGCGGCAGCCACAGATGCTGGCGCGGGGTGCCGCGGGTCATGCACAGGATGCCCAGGCAGATCAGCGCGATGCCGCCCCACGCGATCCACGCCAGCCGTTCACCCAGAAACAGCGTACTGATCAACGCGACCAGGATCGGCGCGCAGCCGCGCATCAGCGGGTAGGACGCGCTCATGTCGGTCACTTGATAGGTACGTGCGACGAGCACGTAATACCCGACCTGGAGCAGGGTCGAAGCGGCCAGCCATGGCCAGCTCTGTGGTGCGGGGGCGGGCACGAACGGCAGCGCGATCGCGGCGATCAGCGCCGCCGAGCCGGTGACCAGGATCGTGGTCAACAGCGTGTCGGTGCCGCGTTTGACGATCGCGTTCCAGCTGGCATGCAGCAGGGCGGCGAACAGCACGATGCAGAACAGGGACAGCGACATCATCGGCCCAGGGTAGAGCCACCCGATGGGTGGCTGCACGTCATCCCGCCCCGGAAGGCAGCCACGCATGGCGTGGCACTACCTCCCCCCAAGCGCTTACAGCTTCGCGCGCTGCGAACGCAGGCCATCCAGCTGGGCGGTCCACTCGACCAGGCGCACGCGTTCCTGCTCGACCACGGCTGCCGGCACCTTGTCGGTGAACTTGGCCAGCTTGGTCTCGCTCTTTTCCTTCTCCGATTCCACCCGGGCGATTTCCTTGTCCAGGCGCGCGCGTTCGGCGCCCAGATCGACCAGGCCCTCCAGCGGCACCAGCAGAGTGAGATCGCCCACGATCGCAGCGGCGGCTGGCGGCGTGTCGCTGCCGTTGGCCAGCCATTCGATGCGCTCCAGCTTGAGCAGGAACGACAGCGAGGAGGTGAAGCGGGTCATGCGCGCGCGGTCATCGTCGCTGCCGCCCTGCAGCAGCAGCGGCACCAGCTTGGACGGCGGCACGTTCAACTCGCTGCGCACGCGGCGCAGGGCATTGACCATCCACTTCAGCCATTCCACGTCGGCTTCGGCGCGGGCGAAATCACCCGCGAACTCCTCGGCGGTCGGGTAGGGACGCAGCGAGATGGTGTCGTCGGTGAGGCCCAGGCGCGGGGCGACCTGACTCCACAGCTGCTCGGTGACGAACGGGGTCAGCGGGTGCAGCAGGCGCAGCAGCGCTTCGAGCACGTACAGCAGGGTGTGGCGGGTGCTGTTGGCATCCTCGGCGACGGCACCGTTGAGCGCCGGCTTGGTCAGTTCCAGGAACCAATCGCAGAATTCGTTCCAGGCGAATTCGTACAGGCACTGCGCCAGCAGGTCGAAGCGGTAGTTGGCGTAATGCGTCTGCGCTTCGGCCGAGACCGCGGCCAGGCGCGCCAGAATCCAGCGCTCGGCATCGGTACGCGGCTGCGGCACGCCGGTGAAGCTGCTGCCCTCGGTGTTCATCAGGGTGAAGCGGCTGGCGTTCCACAGCTTGTTGCAGAAGTTCTTGTAGCCCTCGGCGCGGTTCATGTCGAACTTGATATCGCGGCCGTGGGTGGCCAGCGCGGCGATGGTGAAGCGCAGCGCATCGGCACCATGGGCGATGATGCCCTCCGGGAATTCGCGGCGCGTCGCCTTCTCGATCTTCGGCGCGTCCTTGGGCTTCATCAGCCCGGTGGTGCGCTTGGCGACCAGGTCCTCGATGGAGATGCCATCGATGATGTCCAGCGGGTCGAGCACGTTGCCCTTGGACTTGGACATCTTCTGGCCCTGCGCATCGCGGATCAGGCCGGTAATGTAGACATCCTTGAACGGAATCTTCCCGGTGAAGCTGTCGGTGGCCATGATCATGCGGGCCACCCAGAAGAAGATGATGTCAAACCCGGTGATCAGCACCGACGACGGCAGGTAGCGCTCGAAACCGCGCGCGGCCATCGCCTGCTCGTTCGGCCAGCCCAAGGTGGAGAACGGCCACAGCTGCGAAGAGAACCAGGTCTCCAGCACGTCGCTGTCCTGGTGCAGGGCAAGGTCAGCAGCGAGGTTGTTCTTCGCGCGGGCCTCGGCCTCATCACGGCCGACATAGCAGTTGCCGGCATCGTCGAACCACGCCGGAATGCGGTGGCCCCACCATAGCTGGCGGCTGATGCACCAATCCTGGATGTTCTCCATCCAGTGGCGGTAGGTGTTGATCCAGTTGGCCGGGACGAACTGGATGCTGCCGTTCTCGACCAGCTCCAGGCCGCGCTTGGCCAGCACGTCCATCTTCACGAACCACTGGTCGGTCAGGTACGGCTCGATCACCTGCTGGGTGCGATCGCCACGCGGCACCTGCAGCTTGTGCGCTTTGGTCTCGACCAGGATGCCCAGATCTTCCAGCTCGGCCAGGATCACCTTGCGCGCTTCGTAACGGTCCAGCCCGCGGTACTTCTCGGGGGCGTTGTCGTTGATCGCCGCCACCGGGGTGAACAGGTTGATCATCGGCAGGTTGTGGCGCAGGCCGACCTGGTAATCGTTGAAATCGTGCGCGGGGGTGACCTTGACGACGCCGGTACCGAACTCACGGTCGACGTAATCATCGGCGATCACCGGGATTTCCCGATCGGTCAGCGGCAGCTTCACCATTTTGCCGATCAGGTGCGCATAGCGCTCGTCTTCCGGGTGGACCATTACGGCGGTGTCGCCGAGCATGGTTTCCGGGCGGGTGGTGGCCACGGTCAGGGTGCCGCTGCCATCGGCCAGCGGATAGCTGATCGACCACAGGAAACCGTCTTCCTCCACGCTCTCCACTTCCAGATCGGAGATGGCCGTCTTCAGCACCGGGTCCCAGTTGACCAGACGCTGGCCACGGTAGATCAGGCCCTGCTCGTGCCAGCGCACGAAGGCCTCGACCACCGCCTCGGACGGCTGCGGGTCCATGGTGAAGGTGCTGCGCGACCAGTCGCTGGAGGTGCCCAGCCGGCGCATCTGGCGCTCGATGGTGTCACCGGACTGCCCCTTCCACTCCCACACTTTTTCGATGAAGCCGTCGCGGCCCAGCGAATCGCGGGTCTCGCCATTGCCGGCCAGCGCCAGATTGCGCGACACCACCATCTCGGTGGCGATGCCGGCGTGGTCGGTACCCACCTGCCACAACGTGTCGTAGCCGCGCATCCGGTGGTAACGCACCAGTGCATCCATCAGGGTCTGCTGGAAGGCATGGCCCATGTGCAGCGTGCCGGTCACGTTCGGCGGCGGCAGCAGGATGGTGTACGGCTCGCCCTTGCCGGACGGCTTGAAATGGCCGGCCTTCTCCCACGCGTCGTACAGCGCGGTTTCAAAGGTTTTCGGGTCGTAGCTGGAGGCGAGTTGGGTCATGCGGGAACCAGGATCGAATACGGAAGGTGGGGGTGCCGGAAGCTCAGCGCCCTAAGGCGCGACGGATCTTCTGGTCGGTATGGAACTGTGAGACCGCGTAGGCGGCCCAGATCGCGGCGGGCAGCCAGCCGATCAGCGTGATCTGCAGGATCAGGCAGAGGATGCCTGCGATCGGGCGGCCGATGGTGAAGAAGGCGAACCAGGGAAAGATCAGGGCGATCAACAGGCGCATCAAGGGTCTCCGGGGACGGCGGCGACCGGACGGGCGCCGCGCGGGTTACATGTCGTACTTGTTCAGGTCAAAGCCCAGTGCCTTGTACTGGCGCCAGCGTTCGCGCAGCGGTTCGCGCGCCTCCGGGTCAGCCGGCACCACTTCCAGCACGCGGTCGCAGGCCGCCAGATAGGGATCGTCGCGCAGGTTGATCACCAGCGGCCGGGCCGGGGCCTCGGTGCCGGGCACGGCGATCAGCACCAGCGCCTCTTCCTCGTCCATGTCTTCGCCGGCGATCTGGTGCGGGATGTAGGCATCGTTGTCGAACGCCCACAGCAGCTCGTCCAGCTCTTCGGCCTGGGCCTGGTCGCGCGCCAGCACCAGGGTGAACAGCCCGGCGTCGTTGGCCTTGCGAGCCAGTTCGCAGACCAGGCGCAACGGCTCGGTCAGGAAGCGGGGCTTGGCGATCAGGTAGAAATCAGCACGGGACATGGCAGGGCCTGGAGCGGAGGGAGAACCCGGCGCCAGGCCGGGCGGGATCGCGGCCACCCGCAGGCGGCCGCGATCGGGCGGGGCATCAGGCGCGGGCGACCTGGTCCAGCAGCCACTGGCTCAGCAGGCCGACCGGACGGCCGGTGGCCATGCCGCGCTTGCCTTCGTCGCTGGCCACGCCGGCGATGTCCAGATGGGCCCAGCGCTGGCCTTCGGCGAAGCGCGACAGGAAGCAGCCGGCGGTGATCGCCCCGGCCCAGCGGCCGCCGATGTTGTAGATATCGGCGAAGCTGGAATCCAGCATGGGCTGGTACTCGTCCCACAGCGGCAGGCGCCAGGCGCGGTCGAACACGTGCTCACCGGCGGCCAGCAGTTCGTTGGCCAGATCGTCGTGCTTGGTCATCAGGCCGGCGGTCTGGTGGCCCAGGGCGACCAGGCAGGCACCGGTCAGCGTGGCCACGTCGATCAGCGCGGCCGGCTCGAAGCGCTGCGCGTAGGTCAGCGCGTCGCACAGGATCAGGCGACCTTCGGCGTCGGTATTGCCGACTTCGATGGTCTTTCCCGACATCGAGGTGATCACGTCCGACGGGCGGTAGGCGTTGCCGTCGATGGCGTTCTCGACCGCCGGCACCACCACCACCAGGTTCAGCGGCAGCTTGGCCGTCACGGCCGCGACGAAGGTGCCGATGACGTTGGCGCCACCGCACATGTCGTACTTCATCTCTTCGATGCCGCCCTGGGTCTTCAGGTTGACGCCACCGGTATCGAAGGTGATGCCCTTGCCGACCAGCACGTAGGGCTTGGCGTCGCCGCCGTTGGTCCACTTCAGCACGACCAGGCGCGGGCGGTTGGCCGAGCCGCGGGCCACGGCCAGCAGCGAGCCCATGCCCAGCGCTTCCATCTGCTGCTCGTCCAGGATTTCCGCCTCGGCGCCGTCATGGGCCTGGGCGAACGCGACCGAGGACTCGGCCAGGTAGGCCGGGGTGCAGAAATTCGGTGGCAGGTTGCCCAGCTCGCGGGCGTACTCCACACCGGCGGCGATGGCCTGGCCCTGGGCCAGCGCCTGGGTGTCGGTGCCGGCGATGGCCAGCGTGGTCAGGCCCGGCTCGTCGGCCTTCTTCTTACCCAGTGTGGCGCTGTAGCGGTACGCGGCGTGGTCGGCGGTGATGATGGCCTGGCGGATGTTCCAGGCGGCATCGCGGCCCTTGACCTCGATCTCGGTCAGGGTGAACAGCGCGTGGTGGTTGACCCCGCTCTTCAGAGCGCGGCTGGCATCGCCGACTGCCTTGAGGTACTGCGGCACGCCGAACTTGGCCGGCTCGCCCAGCCCGACCACCAGCACGCGTGCGGCGGTGACGCCGGGCAGATCGTGCAGCAGGGTCGTGTTGCCGGTCTTGCCGCCCACGTCGCCGCGGGCGATCAGGGACGACAGGCGGCCGCCGGACGCGGTGTCCAGGGCCTGTGCCGCCGGGCTCAGGGTCTGGTCGGCATAGGCGCCGACGATGACGCAATCGCACTCGGCCGAGGCCGGCGCTGCGTGGTTCAGGGTGAATTCCAGGGCCATTGATCAGATTCCGTTGGCAAATCCGTACAATCGCGAGCTGTTTACGTCCCGTCGGTAGACTGGGCAGCATCGCGAACGAATCCGAGAGTTTAAACCACCGCCCCATGTCGAAGCTCGATCGCTATCTCCTGCGTGATTTCGTCCAGAGTTTCCTGGCCACCCTCATCGTGTTGCTGGTGGTGAGTGTCGGCGGTGTCCTGGTGGACATCCTCGGCAACATCGCCGACGGCCGCTTGCCCGCCCGCCTGCTGTTCTCCCAGCTGGGCCTGCAGTTCATCGTCTATATGCCGCTGATCCTGCCGCTGGCGCTGATGCTGGGCCTGCTGCTGGCCACGGCCCGGCTCTACCGGGATTCGGAAATGGCGGTCATCACCGCCATCGGCGTCGGCCCCAAGCGCCTGCTGCGCCCCCTACTGATGCTGGTGGTGCCGGTGGTCGGCCTGATCGCCCTGTGCTCGCTCTGGCTGGGCCCCTGGGCCGACCGCACCGGTGAGAAAATGATCGACGAGGCCAACCGCAGCGTGGTCATGGCCGGTCTGGAGGCAGGCAAGTTCACCTCCCTGCCCAATGGCGGCGTGGTCTACCTGTCCTCGGTCTCGCCCGACGGTACCCAGCTGGGCAAGGTCTTCATGCAGCGCCAGAAAGAGGACACCATCGAGGTGATCTCCGCCGATCGTGGCCGGATGTACTTCGAAGGGGCCAAGCAGCGCTACCTGGAGCTTGATCAGGGCCATCAGGTGCAGGGCCCGGCGAATGGTGCGCTGGACTACAAGCTGATGACCTTCGCCCGCAACGACGTGGCCATGCCCGACGGTGCCGAGACCCGCAAGGACGACGATCCCGAGCTGCTGCCGACCACGCAGCTGTTCGGCGATGAGCGCCCCGAGGCCCAGGCCCAGCTGCACTCGCGCATCGCACCGCCGCTGATCGCGCTGGCCTTCGCTCTGATGACCCTGCCGCTGGCCCGCAGCTCGCCGCGCCAGCAGCGCTACGGCCGGATGATGCTGGCCTTCCTGGCCTACATGGTGGGGATGAACCTGATGTTCATCGGCACCCGCTGGATCGCCGATGGCAAGCTGCCCGGCGCGGCCGGCCTGTGGTGGCTGACCCTGCCGCTGCTGGCGCTCGCGCTGTGGATGTATTTCCGCGACGGCAAACTGTCGCGTCCCCGGAGGACCGCATGACCCTGTTCCGCCCCATGCGGTTTGATCTGTACCTGGGCCGCGCCGTGTTCGGCACTGTCCTGTTGACCTGGGCCGTGCTGGTCGGCCTGGACGTGGTGATGGCCTTCTCCGGCGAGTTCAAGGACGTCGGCAAGGGCAGTTACACCCTGGGCCATGCCGCCGCCTGGGTGCTCTACACCGTGCCCCGCCGCGCCTATACCTTCTTCCCCACGGCCGCCGTGATCGGTGCGCTGATGGGCCTGGGTCAGTTGGCCGCCACCTCCGAGCTGACCGCGCTGCGCGCGCTGGGGCTGTCGCGCAAGCGGCTGAGTGCCTCGGTGGCGATCGCGCTGTCGCTGATGACCGCGGTGATGGTGTTCAGTGGTGAAACGCTCGGCCCCTGGGGACAGAGCAAGGCGGACGAGATCAAGGCCAGTGCCAAGTGGGGCAACAGCCTGAGCACGGCCCGGTATTCGGGGGTGTGGGCGCGCGAAGGCGATACGTTCCTCAATGCGCTCAGCGGCGACGAGCAGTTGGAGGCCGCTGGCGGCACGCGCCTGGTCCTGCACGACGTGCGCCTGTACAAGATCGCCGACGATGGTCGCTTGGCGTCGCTGACCTACGCCGCCACTGCCGAGCATGGACAGGATGGCTGGGTGTTGAACAAGGTCCGCCGCGATACGTTTGGAGAGCGTTCGGCCACACGCGAGAACGTCGAGTCCGAGCCGTGGGCGTCGCGTCTGGATGCGGCGGCGTTGGCGAGCGGCATTTCCAAGCCGCGTAACCTGAAGGCGTCGGATCTGCGGACCAGTATCGAGTATCGCAAGCGCAATGGTCTGGATTCGCGCGATTACGAGGATGTTTACTGGAGCCGGTGGTTCTATCCGCTCAATGTGCTGGCGCTGTGTCTGGCGGCGGTGCCGTTCGCGTTCGGTTCGTTGCGCAGTGGTGGGATGGGCAAGCGGTTGTTCCTGGGCATTCTGTTCGCGTTGGGCTTCTGGTTGTTGCAGTTGTTCTTCGGGCGTATGGCGGGTGCGTTGAAGTTCGACTATCGGATTGCGTATGCGTTGCCGCCGATTGTGATGATGGTGGTGTCCGGGTTGTTGTTCCGGCGCAAGTCGGGCTGATTCCTCTGCTCGAACGCTAGACGCCAAACGCCGAAGTCAAAAGCCAAAGCCGAAGCGGCCTCCATGTGCTCTCGAGCTAGGCGCGACGGGCTCGCCATTCCGGGACCCGCCGCAAGTACGTCCCTGTAGGCTCGTGTGCTGCCATCCATGGCAGCACACGGTCCCGGCCTGGCAATCCCGCCGCGCCTCCGACAGTGTTCTGGTTGGGGTTGGGGTTGGGGTTGGGGTTGGGAGAGCAGGAGCAGGAGCAGGAG
>DEVL01000005.1:0-212311 GCA_002363385.1 Stenotrophomonas maltophilia | reverse complement strand
GCAGGAGCAGGAGCAGGAGCATGCCGGCATGGTGCGGCTCTTCGCGGTCTGGTGGATTGGCGCAGTGCCGCTGTTCGCGTTCAATCTTGGCGGCTGAGCGGCTGAGCGGCTGAGCGGCTGAGCGGCTGAGCAATTTATCGACGAAGGCTTGATCAATTGAGCGAAGGTTGAACGTCGCTATCAAGGTTGCGCTCGTTAAGCCGTGTCGTGCGTGAGAATCGGTGCTCGAAGCGAAACATCCGCTGCGCAGCAAATCCGCTTTGACCAACCGCATTTCGCAATCTGTCAATGCGGAGAGGCGCAGCCCATTTTAGGGCCGTAGTGCGCCATGGATGGCGCACTTCGAGCCTACAGGGACGTACTTGCGGCGGGCCCAGAAATGGGTTGCACCTCTCCGCAAACGCAGAGAAAAAGAAACGCTGCTGTTTGCTGTTTGCTTCAAGGCTTCGGCAGCCGCACAACCCGCGTCCCGCTGGCCCGGTCATGCCAGGTCAACCGCTGCCGATCCACCACTGCCCACCAGAATCCCAGGCCGGCCGCCAACACCGACAGCGTCCCCACCGCATACCGCCGCCACAACTGCCCGCGTGTCGGCACCTTGCCGTCCAGCGATACCACCCGCAACCGCCACGGCCGCATCCCCAGCGTCTGGCCCCCGCGGCGCCAACTCATCGTTGCGTACAGCCCCGTCACCACCCAGCAGCACGCCCACAACGCCCACTGCCACGCACTGAACGGCGCGATGTTCTCCCGCTCTGCGTGACCGCTCAACGTATAGACCGCCACGAACACAGCGCCGAGCAGCATCCACAGCGCCAGCGCCGGAAAGAAGTCGTACAACAACGACAGCAGCCGCCACAGCAGTAATGACGCAGGGCGATCGGCAGCAGGGGACGACAGCGCGGTATCGGTCATGTCCGGAGCATACCCGGCCCGCCGTCCGCGTTCGATGGCCCATGCACCCGCTGCTCCGTATGCTGTGCCCATGTCCAATGCCGCCACCCCTGCACTGCGCCGCCAGCTCATCCAGCACCTGCCCGAGCTGCGCGATGACGACAACGTGCGCATCCAGCGCTTCCTCGACACCGCCTGGGCCGAACACGGCCTGGCGCGTGCCAGTCTGGACAGTTACCGGCGCGATCTGGAAGGTCTTGCGCGCTGGCGTGACGGCGTCGCCGGGGGGCTGGCCGGTCTCGATCGCGCCGGGCTGTTCGACTACCTGGCTTGGCGCTCGCGCCACGGCTGGTCGCCGCGCAGCAACGCCCGCCTGCTCTCCGCGCTGCGGGCGTTCTTTGCCGATGCCGTCCGCCGCGGCGAGCGCAGTGATGACCCAAGTGCGCTGCTCGATCCGCCCAAGTTGCCGCGCCTGCTGCCCAAGGCGCTGGCCGAAAGCCAGATCGATGCGCTGTTGGCCAGCCCCGACGTCGAGACGCCGCTCGGGCTGCGCGACCGCGCCATGTTGGAACTGATGTATGCCGCGGGCCTGCGTGTCAGCGAACTGGTCAATCTGCCGGCCAATGCCGTCAACCTGCGCCAGGGCGTCCTGCGCGTCACCGGCAAGGGCAGCAAGGAACGGCTGGTTCCGCTCGGCGAAGAGTCGCAGCACTGGCTCGAACGCTATCTGGCCGAATCGCGGCCCCAGCTCACCGGCAAACGCACTGTGCCCACCCCGCAGGATGGCGCGGTGCCGATGTTCCTCGACCCCTCACTGCACCCGCTCAGCCGCCAGCAGTTCTGGGGCCTGGTGAAAAAGTACGCCGTGCTGGCAGGGATCGACCCCGCCCGGATCAGCCCCCACGGCCTGCGCCACAGCTTCGCCACGCACCTGCTCAACCGGGGCGCCGATCTGCGCGCCCTGCAGATGCTGCTCGGCCACAGCTCGCTGTCCACTACCCAGATCTACACGCTGGTGGCCCGCGAGCACCTGCAGAAGCTGCACGCCAAGCACCACCCGCGCGGCTGAGGTGGGGGCCAAACCGGGCCGCGCCTCACCGTTCCACTGCGGTCCAGCTGTGTGAGCAGGCAGCTGTGCGAGAATCCAGCCTGACTCCTCACACCGGAATGCTCGATGCTCCGTGTTGCCATTGCGGCGCTCTTCGGCGCGCTCAGCCTGACTGCCTGCGCGCAGCAACCGTCCGCCCCGGCGGCTAAATCCACTGCCGCGGCGCCGGCTGCTGCCGGCGATGCCGATCAGCGCGTGCGCACCGCGCTCCAGCAGCTGGACCCCAACTTCAAGCCCGACTTCATCGGCGCGGCGCCATTCCCGGGCTTCCGTGAAGTGCTGGTCGGCGGTCAGGTGCTGTACGTGTCCGACGACGGCCGCTACCTGATGCAGTCCCAGCCGTACGATATCCAGAACAAGGCGCCGGTCAGCAGCCAGGGCCTGCTCAGCTACCGCCGCAAGCTGCTCGATGGCGTGCCCCACAACGAGCGCATCGTGTTTGCCGCGCCCAATGCCAAGTACACCGTCAGCGTCTTCACCGACATCGAGTGCGGTTACTGCCGCAAGCTGCACCAGGATATCGCCGAGCTCAACCGCAATGGCATCACCGTGGAATACCTGGCATTTCCGCGCATGGGCCTGGGCAGCCAGGACTACACCGACATGATTTCGGTCTGGTGCGCGGCCGATCGCAAGCAGGCCCTGACCGCGGCCAAGACCGGCAAGGCCGTCACCCCGAAGAACTGCACCAACCCGGTGGCGATGCAGTACAAGCTCGGCCAGCAGATGGGCGTCAACGGCACCCCGGCGATCTTCGCCGCCGACGGCACCCAGCTCGGCGGCTACCTGCCGCCAGCGCAGCTCAAGGCCGCGCTGGAGCGCGTCTCGGCAGGCGGCAGCCGCTGAAAACGGAACGCCCCGGCCAGGCCGGGGCGTTTTGGTTGTTGCGATCAACGCGGCGCGTCCCCTGCTGGGTCAGGGTGGCAGCGCCCCGCGCCAGGCGGGATTACTTCAAACCGTCACTGATCGCCTTGGTCAGGGTGCCCTGTGCATCATCCCCGCTGAACTCCCAGAAGAATGCACCGCCCAGGCCCTGTGTTTTCACATAGCCCATCTTCTCGGTGACCATGGCCGGCGTGTCCAGACTCCAGAACGTGGTGCCGTTGGAGATCCACGTGGCCTTGGCGACGTTGTCGGTGTAGACCGGCCAGTTGAGGTTCTTCAGTACCTTCCAGTCTTCGATGCCGGCTTCATACGTGCCCGGTGCGGCGCCGCTGGCGCTCTTGTAGAGCCCGTTGTTGCCGCTGGCCACGCCGGTCCAGCCCCGCCCGTAGTAACCGATGCCCAGGTTCAACTTGCTGGCCGGCACGCCGCGGCTGAGGAAGGCCTCCATCGCATCGTTGCTGTTGTAGAACTTCTGGTCGCCGGTGGAAGGATCGGCCGGTGAATCGAACAGCGCCGAGTGATGGTTGGTCTGCGGATCCCACGCGCCGTGGAAGTCGTAGGTCATCACGTTGATGAAATCCAGGTACGGGTGGTAGCTGGCCGGATCGGTCACGCGGATCTTGTCCACGCCTGCGCCCACCGCGACCGTCAGCAACAGACCCGGGCGCACCGCATCCAGCTGGCGGCGGAACTCGGCCAGCAATGCAGTGAAGTTGGCATTGTCGGCCGGCGTACCGCAGCTCAGCCCGCAGGCCACCGGGTACTCCCAGTCGATGTCGATGCCATCGAACACGCCGAGCGCCGCACCCGCGCCGCCCGCACCGTCGGCGACCGGCAGGTTGCCCTTGATGTAGGCATCGATGCACGAGGCCACGAACCCCTGCCGGTTGGCCGGCTGCGCCGCGCTGGAGAACCCGCGCGACCAGGTCCAGCCGCCGAGCGAGATCAGCACCTTGATGTTCGGGTGCTTGGCCTTGAGCTGCTTGAGCTGGTTCCAGTTGCCGCGCAGCGGCTGGTCCCAGGTATCGGCGACGCCGCTCACGCTGGCACCGGCCGCGAAGGACTTGCCGTAGTCGGCGTACGCATCGCCGCCCACGCCGGTGTTCGGGTCGGAGGCCTGGGTCACCCCGACTTCGCAGCGGTTGTTGCGCACATTGCCGAAGGCGTAATTGATATGGGTCAGCTTCGCTGCCGAACCACTCGTGTCGATGTTCTTGACCTGGTAGTTGCGGCCATAGATGCCCCACTGGGTGAAGTAGCCGATCACCCGCTTGGTACCCCCTCCGCCGCCACCGGCAGCCGTGGTCACGCTGATTGAGCCGCTCTGCGCCGAGGCATTGCCGGCGTTGTCGCGTGCTCGCACTGTGTAGGTATAGGCCGTGCTCGCGGCAAGGCCGCCATCGGTGTACTGGGTGGCGCTGGGCGAGCCGACCAGGCTGCCGTTGCGGTACACGTCGTAGCCGGCTACGCCGCTGCCGCCGCTGTTGTCGGTGGCCGCGTTCCAGGCCAGGTTGACCGTCGTCGCGGTCCTGGACGGAGAAGCCAGTCCGCCCGGGACGCTGGGGGGCGTGGTGTCGTTGCTGGCCGCGGTGATGGTCACATTGACCGTGGCCGACGAGGTCACGGCGTTATTGTTGTCGGTGGCCACCGCCTTAAAGGTGTGGCTGCCGGCCGCGGCATTGCTCCAGACCACGCTGTAGGGCGCGCTGGTGTCGATGCCCAGCGAGGTACCGCCGCGGAAGAACTCGACCTTGCTGATGCTGCCGTCGGTATCGCTGGCAGTGGCGCTGACCGTGATGCTGCTGCCAGCGGTGAAGCTGGCGCCGGCGGCCGGGGAGGTCAGTGCGACGCTGGGCGGCTGGTTGCTGCCGCTGCCATCGCAGGCACCGAGGTTGGTGTAGTAGGGGGCGCCGGCCGGGTGGTCGGGCGGGGCATTCCAGATGTCCTGGTTGGCGCGGTAGAGCACGCCGCCTTTCTGCAGGGTCTGGCCAGCCAGGTAGATGGCGGCCCCGTTCCATTCGGGTGCCCCGGTACAGTTCGCGGCCTGCACCAGCGTGGGCGTGCCGGCGGCAGCGGCCAGGGCCAGCGCCAGCAGCCAACGCCGTCGGCGCAGGGTGGGGGCGGGGGAGGAAAACGATGTCACTGCACGGCGCGCAATCGGGTCTGGCATGGTCTGTCTCCGATCAGGTGGTGTGCGCATGCCGCCGGGATGGCGGCATGCGTGCAGCAGGTCCGGGCGCCGGTGAGAGAGGCCGGCAACGACATGGGGGACGGACAGCACCTGGCGCTGGGCCAGGTGGTGATAACGTTGTCATGTAATCCGGGTGCAATCCGTGAACCAGTGCATGGTTCGGGTGTGAACAGGATTGGCCCCGGCCCGGGCAGGCCCAACCCGGCGGTCGGGCCGCGGCGGCGGACTTGGGTACAATAGTGGGCCCCGTTCACAACCACGGTTCCCCGGACATGATGGTCCTCGAGGGCGCATCCGCCCTTTCGCCGTTCCGCCGCGAACGTCTTGAATCCCGCCTGCAGTCCCTGGCCGCCGATCTGCGCATCACCGGTGCCTGGCACGTCTATTTCATCCAGACCGAGGGCGATGCGGCCCCGGACCCGGCGATCCTGAGCCGGATCCTGGAAGCCCAGCCGACGCTGGCCGGGCGTGAAGACGGGGCGGTATCCCGCTTCGTGGTGCCGCGGTTGGGCACCCTGTCGCCGTGGTCGAGCAAGGCAACGGAGCTGGTCCGCGGTGCCGGGCAGCCGATTCGTCGCGTGGAACGCGGCCTGCGCATCGACCTGGCCGGCTGGCCGGCCGATGCAGCGGCGCAGGAAGCGGTGATCCGCGCGCTGCACGACCCGATGACCCAATCCGTGCTGGCCGAGACCGCCCAGGCGCAGGCGCTGTTCAGCGCCCCGGCGCGCGGCGAGCTGGAACGCATCGCGCTGGATGACCTGGAAGCGGCCAACAGCCGCCTCGGCCTGGCCATGGCCCAGGACGAGATCGACTACCTGCGCCAGCGCTTCGGCGACCTGGGCCGCACGCCGTCGGACGTGGAACTGATGATGTTCGCGCAGGCCAACTCCGAGCACTGCCGCCACAAGATCTTCAATGCCAGCTGGACCATCGACGGTGCCGACCAGTCGCACTCGCTGTTCCGGATGATCAAGAACACCCACCAGCAGACCCCGCAGCACACGTTGAGCGCCTACAGCGACAACGCCGCCGTGGTTGCCGGCTTCCCGGCCGCGCGCTATCGCCCGGACCCGGCCACCGGCCAGTACCGCAGCGAAGCCGTGGTGGATTCGGCGTTCTGCATCAAGGTGGAAACGCACAACCACCCGACCGCGATCGCCCCGTTCCCGGGTGCGGCCACCGGTGCCGGCGGTGAAATCCGCGATGAAGGCGCGACCGGCCGCGGCGGCAAGCCCAAGGCCGGCCTGACCGGTTTCTCGGTCTCGCACCTGCGCATCCCGACCCTGCCGCAGCCGTGGGAGGCGCCGCGCGCGCTGAACCCGCGCATGGCCCCGGCGCTGGACATCATGCTGGACGGCCCGCTTGGCGGCGCCGCGTTCAACAACGAGTTTGGCCGGCCGAACCTGCTCGGCTACTTCCGCAGCTTCGAACTGCCCGAAGGCGAGGGCCTGACCCGCGCCTACGACAAGCCGATCATGCTGGCCGGTGGCCTCGGCGCCATCGACCAGAACCAGGTCGAGAAGCTGCGCCTGCAGCCCGGCGATGCGGTGATCGTGCTGGGTGGCCCGGCGATGCTGATCGGCCTGGGTGGCGGTGCCGCCAGCTCGGTGGCCTCCGGTGAGAGCGCCGAAGACCTCGATTTCGCCAGCGTGCAGCGCGACAACCCGGAAATGGAGCGTCGCTGCCAGGAAGTGATCGACCGCTGCGTCGCACTCGGCCTGGACAACCCGATCCGCTGGTTCCATGACGTGGGCGCAGGTGGCCTGTCCAACGCGATTCCCGAGCTGCTGCATGACTCCGGCGTGGGCGGTGTGATCGATCTGGGCAAGGTGCCCGCCGATGACCCGTCGCTGTCGCCGATGCAGCTGTGGTGCAACGAATCGCAGGAGCGCTATGTGCTCGGTGTCCCGCAGGCGCGCCTGGCCGAGTTCGCCGCGCTGTGCGCGCGTGAACGTTGCCCGTTCGCCGCCGTTGGCGTCGCGACCGCAGAAGAGCGTCTGGTGGTGGCCTATGGCGCCACCGTGGGCAACACGCCGGCGGATGCCCCGATCGATCTGCCGATGGACGTGCTGTTCGGCAAGGCGCCGAAGATGCACCGCGACACCGTGCACCCGGCGGCACCGCGCTGGCCGGCGCTGAAGACCGCCGGGCTGGATCTGCACGAAGCGGGTCTGCGCGTGCTGGCGCATCCCTCGGTGGCCTCGAAGAACTTCCTGGTCACCATCGGCGACCGCAGCGTCGGCGGCTTGACCGCACGCGAACAGATGATCGGCCCGTGGCAGCTGCCGCTGGCCAACGTCGCCATCACCCTGGCCGGTTTCGATACCGTGGCCGGTGAAGCGATGGCGATCGGCGAGCGTACCCCGCTGGCCCTGCTGGATGCGGCCGCGTCGGCGCGCATGGCGGTCGGTGAAGCGATCACCAACCTGTGCGCGGCCCCGGTCGATGCGCTGGAAACGGTGAAGCTGTCGGCCAACTGGATGGCCGCAGCTGGCCATCACGGCGAAGACGCGCTGCTGTATGACGCGGTGCGTGCGGTGGGCATGGAGCTGTGCCCGCAGCTGGACCTGAGCATTCCGGTCGGCAAGGACTCGCTGTCCATGCAGGCGCAGTGGCAGGACAACGGCCAGGCCCACAAGTCGGTGTCGCCGGTGTCGCTGGTGATCTCGGCGTTCGCACCGGTTGCCGATGCCACCGGCCAGCTGACCCCGCTGCTCGACCGTGATGCCGACAGCGAGCTGTGGCTGATCGGCCTGGGTGCCGGCAAGCAGCGTCTTGGTGGCTCGATCCTGGCCCAGGTGCACGCCGACCATTCCGCACTGCCGGCCTTCGCCGGTGCCGTGCCGGATCTGGACGATGCGCAGCGCCTGCGCGCCTTCTTCGAACTGATCCGCGATGCGCGCCAGGCCGGCCTGCTGTTGGCCTACCACGACCGCAGCGATGGCGGTGCGTTCGCCGCGCTGTGCGAGATGGCCTTCGCCTCGCGTCTTGGTCTGGACATCACGCTGGATGCCTGGGGCGATGATCCGTTCCGCAGCCTGTTCAATGAAGAGCTGGGTGCGGTGGTGCAGATCGCCAAGGAAGACCGCGCCGCGTTTGCTGATCTGGTCGAACGTCATGCACTGACCGAATGCGCGCAGCGCATCGCACGCCCGACCACCGCCCCGGTGGTGCGTGTCTCGCTGCAGGGCGAGAGCCTGGTCGAGTGGCGCTGGGAAGCGCTGTTCGATGCCTGGTGGTCGGTGACCCACGCCATGCAGAAGCTGCGCGACAACCCGGACAACGCCGACCAGGAGCGTGCGATCGCGCGCAACTTCAACGCGCCGGGCCTGAAGCCGAAGCTGACCTTCGATATCAACGAAGACGTGGCGATGCCCTTCATCAACACCGGTGCGCGCCCACGCGTGGCGGTGCTGCGCGAGCAGGGCGTCAACGGCCAGATCGAAATGGCGAACATCTTCGAACGTGCCGGCTTCAGCTCGTTCGACGTGCACATGAGCGACCTCATTGAAGGCCGTGTCGCGCTGTCCGATTTCACCGGCCTGGTCGCCTGTGGCGGCTTCAGCTACGGCGACGTGCTCGGTGCCGGCCGCGGCTGGGCCACCTCGGTGCTGGAGCGCAGCGCGCTGCGCGATGCCTTCGCGGCGTTCTTCGCCCGCGAGGACAGTTTCGCGCTGGGTGTGTGCAACGGCTGCCAGATGATGAGCCAGCTCAAGGACATCATCCCCGGTGCCGAGCACTGGCCGCAGTTCCGCCGCAACCGCAGCGAGCAGTTCGAGGCCCGCACGGCGTTGCTGGAAGTGGTGGAATCGCCCTCGATCCTGCTGCGTGGCATGGCCGGCTCGCGCCTGCCGGTCGCGGTGGCGCATGGCGAAGGCCAGGCCGTGTTCGCCACTGCGGTCGATCAGGCCGCCGCGCGCGTGTCGCTGCGCTACATCGATGGCGACGGCACCGTGGCCACGCAGTACCCGCTCAATCCCAACGGCTCGCCCGATGGCATCACCGGCCTGACGACCACCGATGGCCGCACCACGATCATGATGCCGCACCCCGAGCGCACCCCGCGGGCGATCAACCACAGCTGGCATCCGGACGACTGGAACGGCGATTCGCCGTGGCTGCGGATGTTCCGCAACGCAAGAGTATGGTGCGGCTGATACTGCGCACCGCGTCTGATCTGATGCAGTGAAAATCGCGTGAAGAAACCGCCGGCCTGTCCGGCGGTTTTCTTTTGTGTGGGCACAAACTGATCGGGAGCAATGAGTTACACAGCGTTACACCGTGAAAATGCGTTATATCATTTGCTCACATGCAGCTAACAAAAATGTGCAATAACGCGGCGGTTTTGTGACGCGCGGCACGGTCATATGAAAATCAGCGTCAAAGTCTTGACGTCATTGAAACTGTACGTTAACACTGCATCCTCATTTCGACAGCGTTCAGTTCCACAGTAAACGCATGGATGGCGAGCACGCTGTAGGTATCTGCCAGCCATTGCGCACAACGCAGTAAATCAAGCGAAAAAACGCCCCCAGGGGACGTTGGACCACGCGGTCCGGCGTTGGCGTCGCTTTGCCTAAAACCAGCCTAATCAGGAGCCACATCGATGAATCGGATTTATCGCAAGGTCTGGAACAAAGCACTGGGGCAGATGGTCGTCGCCTCGGAATTGGCCAGCAGCCAGTCCTCGGGTGTCGTCATCGATCAACGCCGAACCGCTGGCGGATGCAGCACTGCAGTGCTCTCGGCCGCCATCGCGTTGACGCTTGGATTAGGCGCGGCAGGCGCGTCGCAAACCGCCCACGCGCAGTCGGTCGAAGTCGGCGGCAATGCCAACTGCCTGGTGCTCAACAGCAACATCGTCGATAGCTGCGTGGTCGACGGCAACGCCACGGCTTCGGGCGCCAATGCGGTGGCGATCGGTAGCAACAGCACCGCCTCGGGCGCCAACAGCGTGGCGCTCGGCGCCGGCTCGAAGACCAACCGCGCCAACACGGTGTCCGTCGGTGACGCCGGCAAGGAGCGCCAGGTCACCAACGTGGCCGCCGGCACGGCCGCTACCGATGCGGTGAACAAGGCGCAGCTGGACAAGGTGGCGGTCGCCGCCGAAGGCGCGACCCGCTATTTCAAGGCTGATGGTGACGGCACTGGCGCCGATGCGGCGACGATCGATGGCGAGGGTGCACTGGCCGCAGGTGCCAGCGCCAACGCCGATGGCGACGGCGCAACGGCACTGGGCAACAGCAGCCAGGCGATCGGCAATGCCACCACTGCCGTCGGCAACCAGGCACTCGCGGTTGGCCTTGGGGCGAGTTCATTCGGTCAGGGCAGCATGGCCTTCGGTGATGCCAGCATCGCGCTCGGCCAGAGCGCGGCGGCGTTCGGTCTGGGCGATGTCGCCCTCGGTGCTTCTGCTTTGGCGGCCAGTGAAAACGGCGCCGCCACCGCGATTGGTGGTCTGGCCGAAGCCAGCGCCGATGGCGCGACCGCGATCGGCGGTGGCGCACTGGCCATCGGGCCGGGCAGCACCTCGCTGGGCCGCGGTGCGGCCAGTGCTGGCGAAGCCTCCGTGGCGGTCGGCGCGTTCAGCGTCGCGGTCGCGGATTTCAGCGCAACGCTCGGCGCGAATTCGGCGGCCGTCGCGGTGGGCAGCGTGGCGCTCGGTGCCGGATCGTATGCGGATCGCGTCGACACGGTATCTGTCGGCAATGCGGAAAACGGCCTGCGCCGCCAGATCACCAATCTTGCCGATGGCACCGAAGACAGCGATGCGGTGAACAAGGCGCAGCTGGACGCGGTTGGCGCGGTTGCCGCCAACACGGACAAGCATTTCCAGGCCACCGGCAGCAGCGACAGCGATGCCGGCGCCTTTGCGGCAGGCGATAACGCGACTGCGATCGGCGAGGCGTCCAATGCGCTGGCCAACGGCGCGACCGCGCTCGGCAGCGGCGCCACGGTCACCGCGCAGAACGCGACGGCCGTCGGCTACAACGCCAGCGCCACCGGTCAGAACAGTGCGGCCTTCGGCACCAACGCGCAGGCCAACGGGCCGGGCAGCGTGGCGGTCGGCGGTGCTGCAGTCGATGCCGATGGCAACCCGCTGATCACCAACGGCGGCGTGCCGGTGGATACCGGCGCAACCAGCGCCGGCGTTGGCGGCACGGCGGTCGGCGCGAGTGCGGAAGCCGCAGGCTTCGCATCGTCCTCGTACGGCGTAGGTGCGTATGCCTCGGGTGCACAGGCGTCGGCCTTCGGCGCGGTCTCCAATGCCACCGGCGACTATTCCACGGCGGTCGGTACGCAGAGCGTGGCGACCGGCAACAGCAGTACCGCCATTGGCGGTCCGGCGGATCTGCTGCCGGGACTGGGCTTCTTCGTGCAGACCCAGGCCAGTGGCGAAGCCGCCACCGCGGTCGGTGCCGGCGCGATCGCCAGTGGCGATTACGCCGTGGCCAACGGCACGTTGAGCGAAGCTTCCGGCACGGAAGCCACGGCCGTGGGCTACTTCGCCTACGCGCCGGGCGAAGGTGCCACGGCGCTCGGCGCGGAAACCTGGGCCAGCGGTGAACTGAGCACAGCGGTTGGTTTCTACAGCACCGCACGCGGCGCCAACAGTGTCGCCCTGGGCGCCAATTCCACCGCCACTCGTGCCAACACGGTCTCGGTGGGTGACGTTGGCAACGAGCGCCAGATCACCAGCGTCGCCGCGGGTACCGAAGCCACTGATGCGGTCAACAAGGCGCAGCTCGATGCGGTTGCGACGTCGGCATCGGCAACCTCGGCGCAATTCAAGTCGAACGGCGCGGCCAGCGGTGCGGTCGGTGCGTTCGCCGATGGCGAGGATGCATTGGCAGCCGGTGAAGCGAGCAATGCGCTGGGCGCCGGTGCAACGGCTGTGGGCGGTGGTGCGACCGCGGTCGGAGATGACACGGTGGCCCTGGGCCGCAACAGCAGCGCCACCGGCACCGGCAGTGTCGCCATTGGTGGCCTCGGCCAGGCGTACGACGAATACAACCAGCCGCTGATCGATGACCAAGGCAATGCGATCCTGATCGGTGCCACCGCGGCGCCGGACAGCGTGGCCGTCGGTGCTGGCGCGCAGGCGACCGGCACCACCAGCAATGCATTCGGCAGTGGCGCACAGGCCACCGGCAGCAACAGCCTCGCCAGCGGCTACAAGGCGCGCGCGACCGGCGACTACAGCGTGGCGCAGGGCGACAATGCCTTCGCCAGCGGTGAAGAAACCACGGCGACCGGCGCGTATGCCTGGGCCACCGCCGATGGCGCCACCGCGTTCGGTTCCAGTGCATGGGCGACCGAAGCCAACGCCACCGCCGTCGGTCAGTCGGCCTGGGCCAGTGGCACCGGCGCCACGTCGATCGGCTACAACAGCTGGGCGCGCGGCAGCAGTTCCACCGCGCTTGGCCGCGGTGCCTTCGGCTACGGCGACAACAGCGTCGCCGTCGGTTTCCAGGCGCTAGGCAACAGCATCAACAGCATCGCCATCGGCACGAACGTGGTGGCCGGCGGTGAAAGTGCGATCGGTATCGGTGCGGGCAGCAATGCCAGTGCGTCCAACACCGTGGCGCTCGGCGCCGGGTCGGTCGCCGACCGTGCCTACACCGTCTCGGTCGGCAACGATGACCGGCAGCGCCAGATCACCCAGGTTGCCGCTGGTACCCAGGGCAGCGATGCCGTCAATCTGGATCAGCTGACCGCAGCGACGGATCAGTTCCAGGCCAGCGGTGACGGTGTGGCCATCGCAGGTGGCGAGGAGAGCGTGGCCGCCGGTGCAAACGCGGCGACCGACGGCGATTACGCCACTGCGGTCGGTTCGAGCAGCTTCGCAGCCGGCACCGGTGCATCGGCGATCGGCAGCGGCGCGTTTGCGCTGGCCGACAACGCCAGTGCAGTAGGCTTCAACGCCGTCGCCAGCGGTGCCAATGCAAGCGCAACGGGCGCCAACGCGCAGTCGACCGCCGAGTACGCGACGGCGACGGGTGCAGAGAGTCTGGCCTCCGGCGAGCAGAGCACCGCGACGGGTGCGGCCAGCGTCGCCTCCGGCGCCGGCAGCCTGGCCGGTGGCGCGCTGTCCGATGCGGCCGGTGAGGAGTCGGTGGCCCTGGGTTACTTCAGCAGCGCCAGCGGTGATGGTGCGACGGCGGTCGGTGCCGAAAGCGTGGTCAGCGGCACTCTCGCCGCGGGTTACGGGTTCGCCTCGGAAGCGACCGCCAGCTACACCACTGCGATCGGTGGATACGCGGTGGCCTCGGCCTTCAACGCGACCGCGCTGGGCAGCTTCGCCCAGGCGACCGGCTCCAACAGTGTGGCGGTCGGCGGTGATGCTGAGGCGTCGGGTGCGTACAGCACCGCGACCGGCCAGGGCAGCCTGGCCAGCGGTACCAACAGTGTGGCCGTCGGTGGTGCGCTGTTCGGCCTGCTGCCCACCGAGGCCTCGGGCAACTACTCCACGGCCGTTGGCGGTGGTGCATGGTCGCCGGGCATGAACAGCACGGCGCTGGGCAATGCGGCGACCTCCAGCGGCGCGAACAGCGTCGCACTCGGTGCCGACTCGATCGCCGACCGCGATGACAGCGTCTCGGTCGGCAGTGCCGATGCCCAGCGCCAGATCACCAACGTCGCGGCCGGTACCGATGGCACCGATGCGGTGAACGTGAATCAGTTGAATGCAGTAGCCGATGCGGCCGCGACGACCAGCAAGTACTTCCAGGCCAGCGGCAGCGATGACAGCGACGCCGGTGCCTACGTGGAAGGCGACAATGCGCTTGCTGCCGGTGAGGCTTCCAATGCCATCGGCAACGGCGCCAGCGCGCTGGGCAGTGGCGCCACCGCCATCGCCGACAACGCCACCGCCGTTGGCTTCAACGCCTTGGCGAGCGCTGATGGTGCCGCAGCACTGGGCAGTGACGCGCAGGCCACCGGCGAAGACAGCGTCGCCATCGGCAACGGCGCCAGTGCCAGCGAGATCGGCGCGAGCGCGACCGGTGCCGGCGCACAGGCCGCAGGTGCCTACGCCACGGCTACCGGCAGCCAGTCCACGGCAGCGGGCCAGCAGGCGACCGCCAATGGCTTCCGCGCCAGTGCGTCCGAAGCCGGCGCCTCGGCTTTCGGCAGCTACAGCGAAGCGACCGGACAGCTGTCCTCCGCGCTGGGCTATGGGGCGGTAGCCTCCAACGCTTACGCCGTCGCGGTTGGTGCGGCCTCGACCGCATCCGGCTCGGGTGCGGTGGCGGTCGGTGAATACTCCGAAGCCACCGGCGATGAGAGTGTGGCGATCGGTGGCACGACCTTCTTCGGTCTGCTGCCATCGCGCGCCTCGGGAACGGGTGCATCGGCGTTCGGTGCGGGTGCTTGGGCGACTGATGATTACGCCACCGCGATCGGCTGGAACTCGTGGGCCGATGCAGGCGGTGCCACTGCCTTGGGCGCCAGTGCCAGCGCGGAAGGCGTGAACAGTGTCGCGCTCGGCGCCGGTTCAATCGCCGACCGTGACAACGCGGTCTCGGTCGGTACGGCGACAGCCCAACGCCAGATCACCAACGTCGCCGCCGGCACCGAAGGCACCGATGCGGTGAATGTCGATCAGCTGAACGCGGTCGCCGATGTGGCGGGAACCACCAGCCGCTTCTTCCAGGCCTCGGGCAGCGGCAATGGCGATGACGTTGGCAGCTATGTCGATGGAGCGTATGCCACTGCGGCGGGCGAGGCCGCCAACGCGTTCGGCACCGGCGCCTCGGCCTATGGCAGCGGCGCGTTGGCCTCCGGCCGCAATGCCTCTGCGTCGGGCTTCAATGCCTCCGCGACGGCGGATTCGGCCACGGCGATCGGCGGTGCGCTGTACTACGAAGATGACACTGGCAACGTGCTGCTCGACAAGGCCACCAGCGCCAACGGCGTCGGCGCCACCGCACTCGGCGCTGGCGCGCAGGCCGACGGCAGCTTCAGTACCGCCACCGGTGCCGGGTCCACTGCAACGGGGCTGCAGTCTTCGGCCTTCGGCTACAGCGCCGAGGCTGGCAGTGACTACAGCACCGCCGTCGGTACCTTCAGCGCGGCCAGTGGCGTACGCACCACGGCGTTGGGTTACGGGGCCGAGGCCAGCGGTGATTACGCCTCCGCACTGGGCTGGGGCAGCGCCGCGTCGGGCAGCTACGCCAATGCGATCGGTTACGCATCGCAGGCCACGGGGGACAACAGCGTCGCGGCCGGCTCCAATGCCTGGGCCACCGCTGCACGCACCACGGCGGTAGGGCAGCTGGCGTGGGCAACCTCGCAGGGCGCGACCGCCATCGGCCAGGACAGCTACGCCTACAGCGGCATCAATGCCACGGCCTTGGGCACCAGCTCGTCGGCCAGTGGCGCAGGCAGCGTCGCGCTCGGCGCCGGTGCCCGCACCAGCGAGGCCAATGTGGTCTCGGTCGGTGGCGGCAACGGCACCACCGGCCCGGTAACGCGCCGCATCACCAATGTCGGTGACGCGGTCAATGCCAGCGATGCGGTGACCAAGTCGCAGCTTGATTCGGTCGCGGCCACCGCCGATGCGGTCGGCAAGCACTTCCAGGCCAGCGGCAACGGCGTGGCCACGGCCAGCGGCAGTGATGCCCTCGCCGCCGGTTCCGGTGCCACCGCCAGCGCAACCCGCAGCAGCGCGCTGGGGACTGCGGCCGTTGCCTCGGCGAGCGGGGCCACGGCCGTCGGCGCCGATGCCTCGGCACGCGGTGCCAACAGCACCGTGCTCGGTCGCCAAGCCTCCACCAACGCCACCAACGGTGTAGCCATCGGCAACGGCGCGTTCGCCAGCAACGGGGCCAACAGCATCGCGATCGGTTCGGCGGCGGGCGTCTCCGGCGCCAACGCGGTGGCGCTGGGTGCCGGCTCACGGGCGGTCGAAGCCAATGTGGTGTCGGTCGGCGGTGGCAACGGCACCGACGGTCCGGCCACGCGCCGCATCGTCAACGTCGGGGCCGGTCGCATTGCCGCGGGCAGCACCGACGCGGTGACCGGCGGTCAGCTCAATACCACCAACCAGCGTGTGGGGGCGGTGGAGACGCAGGTCGGTGACATCGATACCCGCATCGGCTCGGTCGAGAACGTCACCGCCAATGCGCTGACCTACGACGACAGCAGCCGCGACACGCTGACCCTGTCCGGGCTGCAGGGCACCACACTGGACAATGTCGGCAGCGGTTCCATCGCCTCCGGCAGCCGCCAGGCGATCAATGGTGGTCAGCTGTTCCAGTCGTTGACCGATGTCGCCACCTTCCTCGGCGGCGGCGCCAGTGTGGGCATGCAGGGCGTGTTCGTGGCGCCGAACTATGTGATCCAGGGCGCGACGTACAGCAACGTCGGCGATGCACTCGGCGCGCTTGACCGCAAGGTCAGCGATCTCGATCAGCGGGTTGCCGGTGGCAGCAGTGGCAGTGCACGTGCACGCACTGCCTCGCTGTCGACCGCCAGAGTGGCAGCGGACACCAGCGCAGCCTCCGATACCAGTGCAGCGCTGGAGGGCAGCGCTGCGCCGGAGGCCAGCGTCGTCACTGCCGCCAGCGACATCGCCGTTGCCACCGTGCAAGGCACGCCGACCGCGGCGACTATCGGCAGCAGTCAGCCGATCAACGCGCCGGCGGCAACACCTGCGGCGGTGAACGCGGTGGTGATGGGCGAGGGGGCCGTGGCCAGCGGCGCATCAGCCACGGCGATCGGCCAGGGCGCGACCGCGTCGGCCGCCAACTCGGTCGCGCTGGGCCAGGGCTCGGTCGCCGACCGCGCCGACACGGTCTCGGTCGGCAGTGCCGGCAACGAGCGCCAGGTCGCCAACGTCGCCGCCGGTACCCAGGCCACCGATGCGGTCAACAAGGGTCAGCTGGATGGTGGCATCGCGACCGCCAACAGCTACACCGACCAGCGTTTCACCTCGATGGCCGACAGCTTCGACATCTACAAGGGCGAGATCGACCAGCGCCTGCGTCACCAGGACCGTCGCATTGATCGCCAGGGCGCGATGAGCGCGGCCATGCTCAACATGGCCACCAGTGCCGCCGGCGTGCGTACCCAGAACCGCGTCGGTGTCGGCGTGGGCTTCCAGGGCGGCGAATCGGCGCTGTCGCTTGGCTACCAGCGGGCGCTCAGCGAGCGCGCCACGGTGACCCTGGGCGGTGCCTTCAGCAGTGATGACAGCTCGGTCGGCGTGGGTGCCGGCTTCGGCTGGTAAGTCGTTCCAACGCGGGGCCGGATTCGGCCCCGCGGCAACGCAATGCAAGGCCTGAGGGGGCGGGTCACGGGAACCTTGGCCAGGGCCGGCCAGGGAGCTCGCATGGAGTGTTGGCCTGAACAGTCGTTTGATCCATGACCTTGAAGAGGACGTCAACGTGACCAGTAAGCAGAACCTTCGCATCAACGTGCTGGCAGCCGCCGTGCTGTCGTTGTCCGCAGGCGCCAGCGCCTATGCAGCGGGCCTGCCGGCCAAGGAGCCGGTGCGCCAGCCGGCTGCCGCCCAGGGCGCAGAGCGCATCATCGTCAAGTACCGCACGGGCACGGCTGCGGCCACGGATCGCTCGGCCAAGCTGACGGCCGTGCAGTCGGCGGTCGCACGCGCCAGTGTTGGTGGCTCCGCCGCGGGGCGTGCCAGTGCGGTGAATCCGCAGATCGTGCGCAAGCTCGGCGTCGGCGCCGATCTGATCCGCCTGCAGGGTCGTTTGAGCCCGGCCGAACTGCAGAAGGTGCTGGCCGAGATCAAGGCCGATCCCTCCGTGCAGTACGCCGAAGTGGACGTGAAACTGCAGCGCACCGATGTGCGCCCGCGTGACGCCACCCCGCAACTGGTGCCGAACGATCCCTACTACGCGCAGTACCAGTGGCATCTGAACAGCGCCACCGGCGGCATCAATGCACCGGCCGCATGGGATATCGCCCAGGGCGAAGGTGTGGTGGTGGCGGTGCTCGATACCGGCATCCTGCCGCAGCATCCGGACTTCTCCGGCAATCTGCTGGCCGGTTACGACTTCATCAGCGATGCCGAAACGTCGCGCCGCCCGACCGATGAGCGCGTCCCGGGGGCGCTGGATTACGGCGATTGGGTGGAGAACGACAACGAGTGCTATGCCGGTTCGCTGGCCGATGACAGCTCCTGGCACGGTACCCACGTGGCCGGCACGATCGCCGAGTCCACCAACAACGGCGTCGGCATGGCCGGTGTCGCCTACAAGGCGCGCGTGCTGCCGGTGCGCGTGCTCGGCAAGTGCGGTGGCTACCTGTCCGACATCGCCGACGCGATTACCTGGGCCTCCGGTGGCACGGTTGCCGGTGTGCCGGCCAATGCCAATCCGGCCGAGGTCATCAACATGAGCCTGGGCGGCGGCGGCGCGTGTGATGCGCTGTACCAGGACGCCATCAACGGCGCCGTGTCGCGTGGTACCACTGTGGTGGTCGCGGCCGGCAACTCGGCCTCCAACGCGGCCAACTTCCGTCCGGCCAGTTGCGCCAACGTAGTGGCCGTCGGTGCGACCCGCATCACCGGTGGCATCGCCTACTACTCCAACTTCGGCACGGCGGTGGATCTGTCCGGTCCGGGCGGCGGTGGCAGCGTGGATGGCAATCCGGGTGGTTATGTGTGGCAGTCCGGCTACAACGGCCTGACCACGCCGACCTCGGGTGCCTACAGCTACATGGGCATGGCCGGTACCTCGATGGCGTCCCCGCACGTGGCGGCGGTGGCGGCCCTGGTGCAGGGCGCGGTGGCTGCGGCCGGCAAGGATCCGCTCACCCCGGCTGCACTGGAAGCGCTGCTCAAGCAGACCGCCCGGGCCTTCCCGGTGACCATCCCGACCGCCACCCCGATCGGCACTGGCATCGTCGATGCCAAGGCCGCGCTGGACAAGGCGCTGGAAGAAGAGTGCACCGAAAACTGCGGCCCGGTGGCCACGCCGCTGACCAACAAGGTCGCCGTCGGTGGCCTGAGCGGCGCCGGTGGCAGCGAAGTGCTGTACAGCTTCGAGGCGCAGGCGGGCAAGGTGCTGAGCCTGCTTACCTACGGCGGCAGCGGCAATGTGTCGGTGTACGTGAGCCAGGGCAAGGAGCCGACCGCCACCGCGTTCGATGCCAAGTCCACGCGTCCGGGCAACAGTGAAACCGTGCGCTTCACCGCGCCGGTAGCCGGCACGTACTACATCAAGGTCGTCGGCGAGTCCGCGTTCAGCGGCGTGAGCATTCTCGCCAACCAGTAATCCCGCCGCCCCCCGAACGGGAGTCCGTCATGTGACGGGCTCCCGTTTTTACATCTGGACGGCGTGCAATCCCGCGTAGGATCGCGGTGAACTGCTAAAGTCGCAGCGGTTGCCAGGAGAATGTTCTTGAACGCGGTTGCCCAGGATCCCACTGCAGCATCTACAGCTGAATCGCGCATCGTGGCGGTATTGCTGGAGAAAGGTCGGCTCAAGGACGGCGACCTGGCTCGCGCGCGCCCGCTGCACCGCGAATCCGGTGGCAGCCTGTTGGGTCTGCTGGTGCGCCTGGGCCTGGTCTCCGAACGCGATCACGCGCAGACCTGCGCCGAGGTCCTTGGCCTTCCCCTGCTTGATGCCAAAGCCGTGCCGGAAGCGCCGCCCGAAGCAGTGCTCGACGGTCTGCCGTTGACGCTGCGGTTCCTCAAACAATTCCATGCCTGTCCGCTGGCACTTCATGACGGCGTGCTCGACCTGTGGTTGTCCGATCCGCAGGACCCGTATGCGGCCGATGCGGTGCAGCTTGCGATGGGGCTGCCGGTACGCCTGTACGTGGGCCTGCGCTCGGAGATCGATGATGTGATCGAGCGCTGGTTCGGTCAGGGCCGCAGCGCAATGGGCGCGATCATCGAAACCGCCGACGGGGAAGGCGCCGCCGTTGACGACATCGAACACCTGCGTGATCTGGCCTCCGAAGCGCCGGTCATCCGCCTGGTCAATCTCATCATCCAGCGGGCGGTGGAACTGCGCGCCTCGGATATCCATATCGAGCCGTTCGAAAACCGGCTGAAGGTGCGTTACCGCGTGGACGGTGTGCTGATCGAAGGCGAAAGCCCGCCGGTCAATCTCACCGCCGCGGTGATCAGCCGCATCAAGATCATGGCGCGGCTCAACATCGCCGAACGTCGCCTGCCGCAGGATGGCCGCATCATGCTGCGCGTGCAGGGCAAGGAACTGGATCTGCGCGTGAGCAGTGTGCCGACCGCGCACGGCGAAAGCGTGGTGATGCGCCTGCTCGACCGCGATACGGTCGTGTTCGATTTCCACCGGCTGGGCTTTACCGATGCATTCCTGCCGCAGTTCCGCAAGGTGCTCGAGCAGCCGCACGGGATCCTGCTGGTCACCGGCCCGACCGGCTCGGGCAAGACCACCACGCTCTACACGGCACTGAGCCAGCTCAACACCGCTGACGTGAAGATCATCACCGTCGAAGATCCGGTCGAGTACCAGATCGAAGGCATCAACCAGATCCAGGCCAAGCCGCAGATCGGGCTGGATTTCGCCAATGCGCTGCGCAGCATCGTGCGCCAGGATCCGGACATCATCATGATCGGCGAAATGCGCGATCTGGAAACCGCGCGCATCGCGATCCAGTCCGCGCTCACCGGTCATCTGGTGCTCTCTACGCTGCACACCAACAACGCCGCTGGCGGCATTACCCGCCTGCTGGACATGGGTGTGGAAGATTATCTGCTGACCTCTACCATCAACGGCATCCTCGCCCAGCGCCTGGTGCGCCGCCTGGAGCCGCAGCACGCACAGCGCTATCCCGCCTCGCCGGAGGAGATCGAGAAGTTCGGCCTGCGCCGGCTGCAGCCGGAAGGCGAGATCTTCCTGTACCGCGCGCAGCCCTCGGCGATTGCGCCGACCGGGTATCTCGGCCGGACCACCATCGTCGAGTTCCTGGTGATGAACGATGCGCTGCGCAGTGCGGTGATGCGGCGGGCCGGGATGGGCGAGATCGAACAGATCGCGCGTGCGGCCGGCATGCGCACCATGTATGAGGATGGCCTGTCCAAAGCGCTGCAGGGCCACACCACGCTGGAAGAAGTACTGCGCGTGACGGAGGATTCCTGATGCGCGCGCGCGGTCGGCACCGGGTGGGCGGCTGAGCATGGCCCAGTACCGCTACAAGGCGCTCAACGCGCATGGCGAGTTGTTCGACGGGCACATGGAGGCGGCCAGCGAAGCCGAGGTGGCGGCGCGCCTGCAGGACCAGGGCCACATGCCGATGGAAGCGCGGTTGGCCAGCGAGGGCGTGGCCGGTGCCTCGTCCTGGGCGGCGCTGCTGCGCCGCAAACCGTTCGACGGCGGCGGGCTGGTGCAGTTCACCCAGCAGCTGGCGACGCTTCTCGGTGCCGGGCAGCCGCTGGACCGTGCGCTGAGCATCCTGCTGGAGCTGCCCGAAGACGAGCGCACGCGCCGGGTGGTCACCGACATCCGCGACATCGTGCGCGGCGGCGCGCCGCTTTCCACCGCGCTGGAACGCCAGCACGGGCTGTTCTCGCGGCTGTACATCAACATGGTGCGCGCTGGTGAAGCCGGGGGCAGCCTGCATGACACCCTGCAGCGATTGTCGGATTACCTGGAGCGCAGCGCAGAGTTGAAAGGGCGCGTCATCAATGCGCTGATCTACCCGGCGATCCTGCTGGCGGTGGTCGGCGGCGCGCTGCTGTTCCTGCTTGGCTACGTGGTGCCGCAGTTCGCGCTGATGTACGAAAGCCTGGATGTCGCCCTGCCGTGGTTCACCCAGTGGGTGCTCACCGCCGGCCTGGTCGTGCGCGAAGGCTGGATCATCATGATCGTGGTGCCGGCGGTGATCGCGCTGGTGGTGGAACGGCGGCTGCGGCAACCGGCCACGCGCCTGGCCATGGACGGCTGGCTGCTGCAGCGCAAGGGCATCGGCCCGCTGCTGGCCAAGCTGGAAACCGCGCGCCTGGCCCGTACCCTGGGCACCTTGCTGCGCAACGGCGTGCCGCTGCTGTCCGGCCTGGGCATCGCGCGCAACGTGCTCAGCAACCGCGCGCTGGCTGCGGATGTCGATGCCGCCAGTGACGAGGTCAAGAACGGCAACGGCCTGTCGGCATCGCTGGCGCGCGGCAAGCGTTTCCCACGCCTGGCGCTGCAGATGATCCAGGTCGGCGAGGAATCCGGCGCGCTGGATACGATGCTGCTCAAGACCGCCGATACGTTCGAGCAGGAAAGCGCGCGGGCGATCGACCGGTTGCTGTCGGCGCTGGTGCCGGTGATCACCCTCGTGCTGGCCTCGGTGGTCGGCCTGGTGATCGTGGCCGTGCTGGTACCGCTGTACGACCTGACCAATGCCATCGGCTGACCGGCCGCTGGTGAGTACCCCAACGATTCGATGCAAGGAGCCTGCCATATGCAACGCCGTCGCCTGACCCGCTTTTCTTCCGCACGCCACCAGTCCGGCATGAGCCTGCTGGAAATCATCATCGTGATCGTGCTGATCGGCGCGGTGCTGACCCTGGTCGGCAGCCGTGTGCTCGGCGGTGCCGATCGTGGCAAGGCCAACATCGCCAAGGCGCAGGTGCAGACCATGGCCGGCAAGATCGACAACTACCAGCTCGATACCGGCAAGCTGCCGGCCAAGCTGGATGATCTGGTCACCCAGCCCAGCGGCAGCGCGGGCTGGCTCGGCCCGTACGCCAAGCCGGCCGACCTCAATGATCCCTGGGGCCACGCGCTGGAGTACCGCGTGCCCGGCGAAAGCCAGCCGTATGACCTGATCAGCCTGGGCAAGGACGGCAAGGTCGGTGGCAGCAGCTACGACGCGGACATCCGGTACGAGTAATCGGCATTGGGAGCGCTGTGGCCCGTGCCGAGCAGACCGCCGCATCGCGTGCCCACGGGCACCCATGCACGCGGTCTGTCGCTGCTGGAGATGCTGCTGGTGGTCGCCCTGATCGCCATCATCGGCGTGGTGACCGCCACCGCGATGAACGGCGGCATCGATGGCATGCGCCTGCGCAACGCCGGCAAAGAGATCGCCACGCAGCTGCGCTACACGCGCACGCAGGCCATTGCTACCGGGCAGACGCAGCGCTTCGTGATCGACCCGCGTGCGCGGACGTGGCAGGCGGCCAATGGTCGCCACGGGCAGATTCCCGCCACGCTTGACGTCCAGTTCCGCGGTGCGAGCCAGCTCAGCACCGCGCCGGGGCAGGGCAGCATCGCCTTCTTCGCCGACGGCGCGGCCAGTGGCGGCAGCATTGACCTGAGCACGCGCGGTGCGGTGTGGGAGATCCACGTCGGCTGGATCACCGGTGAAGTCCGTGCCGGGCCGCGCCGGGAGGGCCGATGAGGCGTCAGCGTGGCTATTCGCTGCTGGAGGTGATCATCGCGTTCGCGCTGCTGGCGTTGGCGTTGACGCTGCTGCTGGGCAGTCTGTCCGGTGCCGCGCGTCAGGTCGGCCAGGCCGATGTGCGCAGCCGGGCCACGCTGTATGCGCAGTCGCTGCTGGCCAGTACCGGGGTGGAGACGCCGCTGCAGGAAGGCAGCACCCAGGGCGAGTGGGAGCAGGGCAAGTACCGCTGGCGATTGCAGGTGGAGCCTTACGCGGAGCCGCGTACCACCACCGCGCCGGTGACCACCGACGTTGGCGGCCCGATCCTGGCGCAGATCACGCTGCAGGTGCGCTGGGGCGAAGGCAATGGCGAGCAGCTGCAGTGGCGCAGCCTGCGCTTGTTGCCGCCGGTAGCGGGCGCACCGCGATGACGCTGCGCCCACGCCGCGCCGGCGGCTTCACGCTGATCGAGATCCTGCTGGCGACCGCGCTGCTGGTCGGCGGGCTGGCACTGGCCTTCGCCACCGTGCGCTCGGCGATGGCGATCAGCCAGCGCGGCGAGCGCATGGCTGCCCAGAACGAACGCATGCGCGCGGTCGAGGGCTTCCTGCGCCGTCGCCTGTCCACCGCATTGGTCATCGCCACCTCCCCCCCCGATCCCACCCGCGACCCGGTGTATTTCGTCGGCGAGCCGCAGCGGATGCTGTTCGTCTCCGATCTGCCGGGGTACCTGGGCCGCGGGGGGCCCTATGCGCATGAGCTGCAGGTCCGTCGCGCGGGTGGGGAAGAACAGTTGGAGGTGGAACTGACCCTGCTGCAGAACGGTGACGCAATTGAAGAAGACCCGCCGCGACCGCCGGAGATGCTGGCCGACCAACTGCGCGAGGTGCGCTTCCGCTATCGCGGCACCGATCCGCGCACGGGCCAGTTGACCGACTGGCTGGACCGCTGGGATGACACCCGCCGACTGCCACTGCTGGTCTCGATCGAGATCATCCCGCTGCAGGGGCCAGCATGGCCGCCGATGATCGCGGCATTGCCGCCGCCGCGCGGAGATCGCCCATGAGGCGCGCGCGCGGTGCGGCGCTGGTGCTGGTGCTATGGTTGATCGCTCTGCTCACGGCGGTGATCGGTGCATTCGCGCTGAGCGCGCGCGTGGAGCACATGCAGCAGCGGGTGATCGGCGACGATGCCATCGGCCAGGAGTACGCGCGCGCGGGCCTGGAGTACGCCCTGCATCGTCTGCAGCCGCGCGCCAGCCAGCCGGCCTGGGTGGCCGACGGCCGCCGCTACCGTTGGACCTTCGATGACCGCCGGATCGATCTGGCGATCCTCGATGAGAACGGCAAAGTGAATCTGAACCTGGCCGATGCCAACTTCCTCACTGCGTTCCTGCGCGCGATGGGGGAAGAGCCTGGGCACGCCCAGCAGCTGGCCGGCGCCATCGTCGACTGGCGCGACGCCGACAGCCTCAAACAGCCCGGGGGGGGCGCCGAGACGCCCGATTACATCGCCGCTGGCCTGCCGTATGGCGCACGCAACGCGCGCTTTGAAACGGTCGGCGAGCTGCAGCGCGTGCTCGGCATGGAGGCCGAGCTGTATGCGCGGATCGAGCCGATGCTGACCCTGTACAGCCGCCAGGCGCGGCCCGACCCGCGCTTTGCCGCCGGACCGGTGTTGACCGCGCTGGGGCTGGATGCGGAGCGTCTGCTGGCCGAGCGCGAGCGTGCGGCGACCGCAGATGACGCGGGATTACCGGTCGCACCGCTTGCAGGTGGCAGCGGCACCTATAGTATCGAGAGTCGCGCCACGGACGAACGCGGCCGGATATCGGTACTGCGCGCCGTGGTGAGGATGGGCTCGGCAGGCACGCCGGGAACGGCATACACAGTACTTCGCTGGGAACAGGGAATGGCAGCAAGATGACGGCATGGCGTGACAGTCTGGTGCGGGCCCGCGGGCGTTTGTCGCCTGGCGTGGGCAGCAGCCTGCGCTGGTGGCGGCAATCCTTGCTGGCCTGGCTGCCGGTGCGTTGGCAATGGGCGATGGGCTGGTCCCGCTCACGGCTGCTGCTCAAGCGCGACGGTGAGGTGCTGCACGTTCAGCGCCAGACCGGCGAACAGCGCGAGGCGATTGCCGAACTGCCGTGGCCGGTGTCGCCGGCCGCGCTGGACAAGCTGTTGGATGCACGTCTGCGCAGCCTGCCGCGGCATTGGCTGCTGCCTGCCGGCAGCGTGTTGCGTCGCCCGCTGCGGTTGCCGGCGGCGGCGGCCGAGCGACTGCGCGATGTGGTCGGTTTCGAAATCGATCGGCAAACCCCGTTCGATGCCAGCCAGGTCAGCTATGACGTGCGTGATCTGGGCGCGTTGCCGGATGGCCAGCTGCAGGTGGAACTGGTGGTGATCCCCCGCCAGCAACTGGAGCACTGGGCGCAGCAGGCCGGGCCATGGGCCCAGGCCGTGGCCGGCGTGGATGCCGTCGACGCCGAGGGCCAGCCGCTGGACGTCAATCTGCTGCCGGTCGCACAGCGTCAGCCGTATCGCGATCCCATGGCACGCTGGAACTGGATCCTGGCGATCAGCGCGGTGGTGTTGCTCGCGCTGGCCGGGCATCAGGTGCTTGAGAATCGGCAGGCGGCAGCGGATGCGCTGCGCGAGCAGGTCGATGCCGCCGCGCGTGACGCCCGCCAGGTCGCCGCCGAGCGGCAACAGCTTCAGAGCCTGGTGGAGGGCGCCGCATTCCTGGAGGGCAAGCGCGCCGAGCATGCCAGCACGGTGGAGATCTGGAACGAACTCACCCGCCTGTTGCCCGATGGCACCTATCTGGAAAAAATGTCGATCGAAGGCAATACGCTGCAGCTGATCGGGCTCAGCCGCGAAGCCTCACAACTGGTGCCGTTGCTGCAGGACTCGCCGCTGTGGCGCAAGGTCAACCTGACCGGCGTGCTGCAGGCTGATGGGGCAACCAGCGGCCGCGACCGGTTCACGCTGACGGCCGAACTGCAGCCGCTGCCCGGCGCGACGCCGCCTGCGAAGGAGGTTGCCGATGGCAGCACAGCCGACACGCCGTGATCGCTGGCTGGCGCTGGGTCTGCTGCTGGCGGTGATGGCCGTGGCCTACCTGCTGCTGGTGCATCCGTGGTTGACCCGTCCACTGCTGGCGATCAACGCCGACATCGCCGCCGTGCAGGAACGCCAGCAGCGCGTAGAGGCGCAATTGGCGCAGCGCGGCCAGATCGCCACCCGACTGGGCGAGGTCCAGACCGCGCTCGAGGGCCGCCCCGGCTTCCTGCGCGAGGCCACCGCCGAATCTGCCGCCGCGGCGCTGTCCAGCCGCCTGCAGGATGCCGTGGCGTCGGCCAGCCCGGGCAACCGCAGCTGCACGATCAGCAACCGCACCCCGCTGCCCGATGCCAGCCGCGAACCAGCGTTCCCGCGCGTGGCCCTGCAGGTGCGGCTGCGCTGCGGTGTGCCGGAGATGGCCGCGGTGCTGCACACGCTGGAGACCGGCACGCCGCGCTTGTTCGTGGACAACCTCAATCTGCTGGCGCAGCGCTTCCAGCAATCGCCGAGTGAAACCGGCACCGGGCTGGACGTGTCGTTCGAACTGGTCGGCTATCTGCGCCCGGGTGCCGCGCTGGAGCCCGGTGCGGCGGTGCCCCCCGCTCTTCCGCTGCCTGCGGGACAGGACGCTGGTCAGAACGGCGACCCAGGTGAGGCCGCGCCTATCGATGCAGCAGAACCCGCGCCGGCACCGGACGCGGCCGAGGAGGTCGAGCATGAAGCTTGAGGCAGCCGGCCTGCGCACCTGGTGGCTGGGGGGCATCGCGCTGTGGGCGCTGGCGATCTGGATCGCGACGCTGTTCGGGCTGGGCGGCCGCATCGCGCCGGCGACCGATGGCGATATCGGCTCCGCGCCGTTGCCCGGCCTGGCGCCTGCCGCGCCGGAGCGCATGGCCTCGGCCAGTACCTATGCACAGATCGGCGCGCGGCCGCTGTTCGCCGAAGACCGTCAACCGCGTCCGTATCTGCTCGGCGGCACCGAACAGGGCACCGCCAGCAGCGTATCGCTGACCGGCGTGCTGCTCACGTCTGAGTTCGCCATGGCGATCCTGACCACCGACCAGCGCCAGTCGCTGCGGCTGCGCTTGAACGGTGAGGCGGTGAACGGCTGGCAACTGCTCGCGCTGGAACCGCGCCGCGCCACCGTCAGTGGCCCAGGCGGGACCCAGACACTGGAACTGCAGGTGTTCAACGGGCAGGGTGGCGAACCGCCCACCGTGCTGGGCACCACGCAGCTCACGACGGTTCCGCCTGCCGGCGCTGGTGCGCGGCCGAACAATGGCGTGGTGGCACCGATGCCGGCGCCGCAGCTGCCGAATGCAACGCCTGCGCCGCCGTCCGGCACATCGTTGAACGCGGCCGCCGCCGCACAGAACGCGCAGGGGCCCAGCGAGGACCAGATGAAGGCGATCCGCGAGCGCATCCAGGCGCGCCGCCAGCAATTGCAGCAGCAACAGCAACAGCAGTCGCAGCAACCGCCCGCGGGCGGCTCCGGCCACAACCCTTAGAGTGACAGCATGACCCTGCGCCTTTTCCCCGTGTCTTTCCTCGTCGCCCTGTTGGTGGGCTGCACCACCGTGCCCGCGCCGGAGGTACGCCGCGATGCGGTGCTCGACAGTCATCAGGTGGTCGCCGGTGATGGGTCCCGCGATGGGGTCGATGCCGAACCGTTGGCCGGCACCGGCGCCCCACAAGCCGTGATCCGCCGTGGCACCGGCACCATGATCAACCGCAGCGCCGCCGCCGCGCCGCAGCCCTCGCTGGGCAATGCCTCCACCGGCAACGCCACCTTCAATTTCGAAGGCGAATCGGTGCATGCGGTGGTCAAGGCGATCCTGGGCGATTTCCTCGGGCAGAACTACGTGATCGCGCCGGGCGTGCAGGGCACCGTGACCCTGGCCACACCCAAGCCGGTGTCCTCTGCGCAGGCCTTGAACCTGCTGGAAATGGTGCTGGGCTGGAACAACGCGCGCATGGTCTACAGCGCGGGCCGCTACAACATCGTGGCCGCCGATCAGGCGCTGGCCGGCACGGTCTCGCCGAGCACCGCTTCGCCGGCAAACGCGCGCGGCTTCGAAGTGCGCGTGGTACCGCTGCAGTACATCTCGGCTACCGAGATGAAGAAAGTGCTGGAGCCGTACGCGCGCCCGAACGCCATCGTCAACGTCGACAACGGTCGCAACGTGATCACCCTGGGCGGCACCCGCAGCGAACTGGAGAACTACCTGCGCACTGTCGAGATCTTTGACGTGGACTGGCTCTCGGGCATGTCCGTGGGCGTGTTCCCGATCCAGTCGGGCAAGGCCGAGCAGGTGGCCGCCGATCTGGAGAAGGTGTTCGGCGAGGAGAGCAAGACCCCCAGTGCCGGCATGTTCCGCTTCCTGCCGCTGGAGAATGCCAACGCGGTACTGGTGATCACCCCGCAGGCGCGTTACCTCGACCAGATCCAGCAGTGGCTGGACCGCATCGATACCGCCGGTGGCAATGCGCGACTGTTCTCCTACGAGCTGCGCTACGTCAAGGCCAAGGACCTGGCCGAGCGCCTGGCCGAAGCATTCGCCAACGAGAATGGCCGCAGCGGTCGCGGCAGCAGCTCGCTGGCGCCGGGCGCGTCGCCGATGGACCTCGGCAGCCGCGATGGCAACAGCAACAACAACAGCAATTTCTCCAACACCGGCAGCAGCAACGGCAGCAGTCGCGGCGGGTTGGGCGATGGCACGATGAACCTGCCGCAGCGTCAGTCCGGTAACGCCAGCTTCAGCCTGGAAGTGCAGGGCGATACGGTCGGCGTTTCGGCGGTGGAGGAAACCAACACCTTGCTGGTGCGCTCCACCCCACAGGCCTGGCGCTCGATCCGCGAAGTGATCGAAAAGCTCGATGTAATGCCGATGCAGGTCCACATCGAAGCGCAGGTGGCCGAGGTCGCGCTGACCGGCGATCTCAGCTATGGCGTGAACTGGTTCTTCGAGCAGGCGGTGACCACCGGCAAGACCGAGAGCGGCATCGACCTGCCCAGCGCACTCGGCCGTTCGATCTGGGGCAGCATCTCCGGCACGGTCGGCGATGGTGGCGTGGGCTGGACCTTCCTCGGCAAGAACGCCGCTGCGGTGGTCAGCGCGCTGGACAAGGTCAGCAACCTGCGCCTGCTGCAGACCCCGTCGTTGTTCGTGCGTAACAACGCCGAAGCCACCCTCAACGTCGGTACCCAGATTCCGATCAACTCGGTCTCGGTCAACACCGGCGTCGGCGGCGACAACACCTACAGCCAGGTCCAGTACCTGGATACCGGCGTGATCCTCAAGGTGCGGCCGCGCATCACTCGCGATGGCGTGGTGTTCCTGGACATCGTCCAGGAGGTCAGTTCGGCCGGGGCGATTCCGAGCGGCTGCGACCCGACCCGCACCACCTGCAACCCGCCGATCAATACCCGCAAGATTTCCACCGAAGCGGCGGTGCAGAGCGGTGACACCATCATGCTGGCCGGGCTGATCACCAACTCCGACGACGATGGCGCCAATGGCGTGCCTGGCTTGAGCCGCATCCCGGTGATCGGCGCGCTGTTCGGCAGCAAGACAAAGAAATCCGGGCGCTCCGAAGTGATCGTGCTGCTGACCCCCACCATCGTGCGCAATGCGCAGGAGTCGCGGAACCTGACCGACGAGTACAGCAGCCGCTTCCGCGCGATGGAGCCGTTCCCCGAGCCCAAGGCCAAGCGCTGAGCGATGCCAGGCCCGCGCTGTCACCGCGGGGGCCGATCTTGTTACGCTGGCCGCGCCCAGGGGAGCCCGCGATGAGACAGCGACACGGCCAAGACGACACGCAGAGGTCCGCATGAGCACGGTCATCCTGCTGCCGATCGGGGTCGACGATGCCGCGCTGGACCGCTGCCTGGCCGCGCTCGATGCCGGCACCGCGCCGGGAACGGCGATCTGGCTGGCCGACGATGGCCAGGCCGGGCCGCGTGCCCAGGCCGTGATCGAGCACTGGCTCGCACAGACCCCACTGCAGGCCGAGTACACCCGCCGCGCCCGGGCGATCGGCGAAGTCGCGCATCTGGAAGAAATGCTTGCAGCGTGTACCGGTGCCGACGTCGTGGTGCTTGCCCCGGATGCGATCCCCGCACCGGGCTGGTTGCAGCAGCTGGAGGCCTGCCTGGCCCGTGATGCCTCGATCGGCTCGGCCACCCCGTGGTGCAATGCTGGTGAGACGGCCGCCTGGCCGCGCCTGGGCGAGATCAATCCGCTGCCCGACGACCTTGATCTGGCCCCGCTGGCACAGGCCTGCGCGGTGATGCCGCCGTTGCATCCCGAACTGCCCTCGGCGGTGACCCATGCGGTGCTGTTGCGCGGCAATGCCCGGCGCAAGGCCGGCGGGCTGGACATGCACAGCTACGCGTCGTGGAATGCGGCGCTGATCGACCTCAGCCTGCGCATGGCCGGGCTCGGTTGGCGCAACGCGCTGTGCGAGACCGCCTTCGTCGCCCGCGTGGCTGAAGGCGTGACCGGCGAGGGTGACATGGAGGCGTTGGCGACGCGCTGGCCGGCCTGGCCCCCGCGCTTGGCGGGTTTCCTGATGGCCGATCCACTGCAGCAGGCGCGCCACGACCTGCAGCAGCATCACCGGCAGGCGATAATGCCCAGGGCGCAGGGCGATCTGTTCGCGCCGCCTGTCATTGCCGCCCCGGAGTCCCCCGTTTGAGCCCTGCCATCGCCGCCATCATCGTCAGCTACCAGAGCGCCAGCACGCTGGACGCCTGCCTGCTGCGCCTGCGCGAGGCGCGCGACATCGCCGAGATCCGCGTAGTCGACAACGACTCCACCGACGGCACCCTGGAGATCGTGCAGCGCCATGCCAGCGCCGATCCGCGGGTGCGCTTCATCGCCAACCCGGACAACCCCGGCTTCGCTGCGGCCAACAACCAGGGCGTGGCCGACAGCCAGGCGCCGTGGCTGGCCTTCATCAACCCGGACCTGATGGTTGGCCCCGAGACCCTGGCCCTGCTGCGCGAACGCGCGCTGCCGCTCGGCGACTGCCTGCTGGGGGTCGAGCAGGTGGATGAGGATGGCCGGCCAGACGATGCGGTGCGCCGCCGCGATCCGGACTTCGCCGCGATGCTGCGCAACCCGGGCCAGGGCGGCAAGCTGGCCATCCCGGCCGACCGCAGCCAGCCGCTGCAGAGCGTGCCGGCCCTGTCCGGTGCGTTGCTGCTGATGCCGCGCGCCCTGTTCGACCGGATCGGTGGCTGGGATGCCGGCTATCGCCTGCACGCCGAGGATCTGGACCTGTGCCGCCGTGCGCGCGAGGCCGGTGCAGTCATTGCGATCGCCAACGACCTGCAGGTCACCCACGTGCGCGGTGTCTCCAGCCGCTCGCGGCCGTTCTTCGTGGAATGGCACAAGCATCGCGGTCTGTGGCGTTACTTCCGGAAGTTCGAGGCCCCGCAACGTGCCTTTCCGGTGCGCTGCGCGGTGTGGGGGGCGATCTGGGCGCATGCCCTGGTGCAGGTGCCGCGCCTGCTGCGTCGCCGGTAAGTGCCTCGACGCCGATTCTCCCGCGGCGGCCAACAGACGCCGTGAACGCTCACTGCCTGGGCAGGTGCGCGACGTTGGTCGGTACACGACCTCAGGCGCATAATCGTCGACATGATCATCCAGTCCCTGCTCGACACCGACCTGTACAAGTTCACCATGATGCAGGCGGTGCTGCATCAGTACCCCGGCGCGCAGGTGCAGTACCGGTTCAAGTGCCGGACCCCGGGCATCGACCTGGCGCAGTTCATCGACCAGATCAACGTTGAGATCGATCACCTGTGCAGCCTGCGCTTCAGTGCCGAAGAGCTGGACTATGTGCGCGGCCTGCGCTTCGTCAAACCGGACTTCGCCGATTTCCTCGGTCTGTTCCACCTGGACCGCAAGTACATCGCGCTGCGCCCCTCGACCACCGTGCCCGGTGAGATCGATCTGGACATCACCGGGCCGTGGCTGCACACCATCCTGTTCGAAGTCCCGCTGCTGGCGATCATCAACGAAGTCTGGTTCCGCAACACCACCGACTCGGATTTCAGCGAAGGCGAGCGCCGCCTGCAGGCCAAGACCGCGCTGCTGCGCGACACGCCCGGCTTCGAGCTGTGCCGCATCGCCGACTACGGCAGCCGCCGCCGTTACTCGCGCGAGTGGCACGGGCGGATGCTGCCGATGCTGCGCGACGCGCTCGGTGCGCAGTTCGTGGGCACCAGCAACGTGCACTTCGCCCGGCTGTACGGCATGACCCCGCACGGCACGATGGCCCATGAGTACCTGCAGGCGTTCCAGGCACTTGGCCCGCGCCTGCGTGACTCGCAGGTGGCCGCGCTGGAATCCTGGGCGCGCGAGTACCGCGGCGACCTCGGTATCGCGCTGTCGGATGTGGTGGGGCTGGAGGCCTTCCTGCGCGACTTCGACATGTACTTCTGCAAGCTGTTCGATGGCGTGCGCCATGATTCCGGTGACCCCTTCAGCTGGGGCGACCGCATGCTGGCGCACTTCGAGAGCCGCCGGGTGGATCCACGCAGCAAGGTGCTGGTCTTCAGTGACGGGCTGAACATCGAAAAGGTGATGCAGCTGTTCGATTACTTCCGCGGCCGCTGCCAGGTGGCCTTCGGGGTCGGCACGCACCTGACCAATGATCTGGGCCCGACCCCGCTCAACATCGTCATCAAGATGGTCCGCTGCAACGGCCAGCCGGTCGCCAAGCTGAGTGATTCACCCGGCAAGAGCATGTGCGATGACCCGGGCTACCTGGCCTATCTGCGCCAGGTGTTCGAGCTGCCCGCCGAGGGCTGAGCACTACGGCAGGGCAACCCGCCCGTGCGGTCGTTCGACGATTCCGTTCAGCCCGGCCGGGACAGGTGACGCTGCGCGTCAGGAAGCGACGCGGCGCGCTCGCTATGCAGGAAAGCCAGATGTGCCACAATAATATGAGGCGCAGTTCACACTTTTGACCGACATCGATGCCGGTAATTGTCCCGTATAACGCCTCCGCATCGTGGTTCGTCTAGGCTTCCCGGATGAATTCATCAGCACCACTCGATTACTACCGCACCCATGCCTGCTCCCGGCAGTGGCGCGGCTTCCTGCTGGCGCTCTGCGAAGAGTTCGACAGTGCGTTGCCCGATGCCGAACTTGCGCGGTTGATGGCGCGGATTGGTGAGCGCTTCGGCCGTGCCCATGCGCTGCCGGCGGTAGCGACCCTGGAGGAACTGCAGGGTGCCGCCAACGCGGTCTGGTCCTCTGCCGAGTGGGGGCAGGTGGCGTTTGAGGAATTGCCAGAACAGGTTCACATTCATCATGCCGCCTCGCCGTTGTCGGCGTTACTCGGTGGCCGCGTCGGGTGGGATACTGGTTTTCTGGAAGGTGTGTACCGGCAATGGTTCCGTGCCGCCGGGATGGTATCGGTACTGGATGTCCGGTACCTGCAGAGCGACACCCCGGATGTAGCGACCTACACGCTGTCGCGTGTGTTCTGAATCTCTCTCCCCTTTTCGATGGTGCCATGAGCAAGCTTCTGAAACCTGCCGATACGGAGAGCCACGACGACGACGTGGCTGGCCTGTTCAACCGCCTCGGCGGACGCGATGACACGCGCGCCTACCAGGATTTTTCCCACAGCCAGACCCGGGTCAGTGCGCCGGCACGACCGCGCGCCGAGGTGCCGCCGATTCCGGCTGCCACCCTGACGCCGGTGGTCAGCGCCGCACCGGTGTTCGCGCCGGTCGAGACCACCGCGGTGGAAACACCGGTCGTGGCCACACCGTCCCAGAGCACACCGTCCCAGAGCACACCGCTTGAGCAGCTGTTCCAGCGTCTGGCCGGCGCCCGCAGTGCTTCGCCGGGGCACAGTCCGCTGAGCCGGCTGCGCGGGGCGTGAAACGTAGCCGGTGATCGTTCGCCGCGCCCTTCAGGGTGGGGCGGGAGTGCCGGCTGATGCAAGGGGATGCCGCTGCGTGCGGCCGTGTTGGGGAACATCATGAGCAAAACTTCCACCCCGAGAGGGGATGCCGTTCTGGCCCGCTTGGCGCTGCTTGCGCTGGTGGTCGGCGGCGCCATGCTGCTGGCCTTCGTGATCACCGTACCCATGGAGATCGGTCAGCAGTTCCTGTTCTCGGCCGTGGTGTTCCTGATCGCCCTGTGCCTGCGCAATCGCGAGAGCCGGTTGATCCCGCTGGTGTTGATGGGCCTGTCGCTGGTGATGTCCACGCGCTACATGTACTGGCGCCTGACCGACACCATGGGCATGAGCAGCTTCGTCGACCTCACCCTGGGCCTGGGCCTGGTGGCAGCGGAGGTGTACTCGTTCATCGTGCTGGTGCTCGGCTATTTCCAGGTGGCCTGGCCGTTGCATCGCAAACCGATGCCGTTGCCCGAAGACCAGTCGCTGTGGCCGACCGTGGATGTGCTCATCCCGACCTACAACGAGCCGCTGTCGGTGGTGCGCACCACCGTGCTGGCCGCCACCGTGCTGGACTGGCCGGCCGACAAGCTCAACATCTACCTGCTCGATGACGGCCGCCGCGAGGAATTCCGCGAATTCTGCGAAGAGGTCGGGGTGAAGTACATCACCCGCACCAACAACAACCACGCCAAGGCCGGTAACATCAATGCGGCCTTGAAGAAGACCAGCGGCGAGTACGTCGCGATCTTCGATTGCGACCACATGCCGACCCGCTCGTTCCTGCAGATGTCGATGGGCTGGTTCCTGTTCGACGAGAAGATGGCTGTGGTGCAGACGCCCCACTATTTCTTCTCGGCCGATCCGTTCGAGCGCAACCTGGGCAACTTCGGGCGCGTGCCCAATGAGGGCGAGCTGTTCTACGGCCTGCTGCAGGATGGCAACGACCAGTGGAACGCGACCTTCTTCTGTGGCTCCTGCGCCGTGATCAAGCGCGGCCCGCTGGAGGAAGTGGGGGGCGTGGCCATCGAAACCGTCACCGAGGATGCGCACACCGCGATCCGTCTGCACCGCGCCGGCTATCGCAGTGCCTACATCCCGGTGCCGCAGGCGGCCGGCCTGGCCACCGAGAGCCTGTCGGCGCACGTCGGCCAGCGCATCCGCTGGGCCCGTGGCATGGCGCAGATCCTGCGGGTGGACAACCCCATGTTCGCCAAGGGGCTGAGCCTGATGCAGCGCATCTGCTACACCAATGCGATGCTGCACTTCTTCTACGGCCTGCCGCGGATCATCTTCCTGACCGCGCCGCTGGCCTTCCTGTTCTTCGGCGCCCACGTCATCCACGCCTCGGCGCTGATGATCCTGGCCTACGCGCTGCCCCACATCGTGATGGCCAACATGACCAACCTGCGCGTGCAGGGCAAGCATCGCCATCTGCTGTGGAACGAGGTCTACGAGACCACGCTGGCCTGGTACATCCTGCGCCCGACGCTGATGGCGGTGATCAATCCCAAGCTGGGCAAGTTCAACGTGACCGCCAAGGGCGGCCTGGTCCAGCGCAGCTACTTCGATGCGCAGATCGCCCGCCCGTATCTGCTGCTGCTGTTGCTGAACCTGCTGGGCGTGGTCGCGGGCATCGTGCGGATGGTGATGGCCGATACCAGTGGCGAGGTCAATACGATCTGGTTGAACCTGGGCTGGACCGTCTACAACATGATCATGCTGGGCGCGGTCATCGCCACCTCCAGCGAACAGCGCCAGATCCGCCGCTCCCACCGCGTGCCGCTGAACATGCGGGCCGTGCTGCACCTGCCCGATGGCCAGGCGCTGCCGTGCCGCACGCTGAACTTCTCCACCGGGGGCATGGCGCTGCGGCTGGACCAGTCCCAGCCGGTGCAGCCGGGCACGCAGGTCGAGGTCGAACTGGCTCACCGCCAGCGCAGCGAGCGTCTGCCGGCCGAAGTGCGGCACGATCGCGACGACCAGGGCATCAGCATCCAGTTCGGCGAGCTGACCCTGGAGCAGGAACGCTGGCTGGTCACCTCCACCTTCGCCCGCGCCGACATCTGGGTGAAGCTGTGGGGTCGCCATGACCGCGACACGTTCCTGCGTTCCACCACCGACGTCCTCAAGGCCAGCATGCGCGGCTTCCACCGCCTGGGCAGTTTCGTTCTTGCGGGAGGCCGCAAGGATGGCCCCACCCCGCCGCGCACCGGAGATTCCGCATGACCCGTCGTCACCGTTCCCTGTTCCGCCCGGTGCGCATGCCGCGTCCGTCCGCCGCAGCGGTGGCGTTCACCCTGACCCTGCTGTGTGGCGCGGTCTACGCGCAGGATCCGCCGGTACCGGCAACGGCCGCACCGGTCGCCGCACCCGCCGATGCCGCCCCGGCAGTGCCCGTGCCGCCCGCTGCGCCGGCCGCCGGTTCGCGGCAGAGCCGCTCCACGCTCAAGCAGCTGGGCATCGATTACGAGATCACCCTGCGTGGCATCCAGGGCACCGCGGGCGTGCCGTTTTCGGTCCGCAACGACCAGGTGGTCGATCGCGCCTCGCTGCATTTGAAGTACAGCTATTCGCCAGCGCTGCTGCCCGACCTGTCGCACCTGAAGGTCACCGTCAACGACGTGACCGTGGCAACCCTGCCGACCCCGGTCGAGCAGGCCGGGCGGATGATCGAGCGCGACATCGATATCGATCCGCGCATGATCATCGACTACAACCGCATCAACCTGCAGTTGATCGGCCACTACACGCGCGAATGCGAGGACCCGGACCACACCAGTCTGTGGGCCAACATCGACGCCGGCAGCTACCTGGAACTGGGCTGGGCGCCGCTGCAGCTGACCAATGATCTGTCGCTGCTGCCGGTGCCGTTCTTCGATGCACGCGATACCAACCGGCTGGAGCTGCCGTTCGTGTTCACCGGTCAGCCGGGGCAGGGGCTGCTGCAGTCGGCTGGCATTGTCTCCTCGTGGTTCGGTGCGCTGGCCGGCTATCGCGGCGCGCTGTTCCCGGCTTCGATCGACACCGTACCGCTGGAAGGCAACGCGGTGGTGGTGGCCACCCCGCGCAACCCGCCGGCCGGCCTGGTGCTGCCCGACATCAGCGGGCCGACCCTGGCCGTGATCGCCAACCCGAACGATGCCAACGGCAAGCTGCTGCTGGTGCTCGGCCGCGATGATGGTGAACTGCGCATCGCTGCCACCGCGCTGACCCTGGGCACCCCGCTGTCCGGCCCGACCGCCAGCATCGGGGATTTCAAGGAGATCGCGCCGCGCAAGCCGTACGACGCGCCGAACTGGATCCCCAGCGATCGCCCGGTACGCGTGTCCGAGCTGGTCCAGCAGACCAGCGAATTGAACGTGGTCGGCTACCACCCGGACCTGATCCGCATCGGCCTGCAGTTGCCGCCGGATCTGTTCGTGTGGCGTCGTGACGGTATCCCGCTGGACCTGCGTTACCGCTACACGCTGCCGGAAGGGGCGAACAAGTCGGCGCTGAACATCAGCATCAACGATGCCTTCGTCACCACGCTGCCCTTGAACGGCCGCCCGGCACCGCGCTCGGTGTCGGAGATGCTGTGGAACAAGATCAAGGCGCCGGGCGTGATGCCCATCCAGCAGAAAGTGATGCTGCCGACCGGCCCGTTCTCGTCCAACAGCCAGCTGCGCTTCCACTTCTTCTTCGATCGCCCGCAGGCGGCCGAGTGCAAGAACACGTTCCCGGACGTCTCCGCGGCCATCGATGGCGACACCAGCATCGACCTGAGCGGCTTCGACCATTACATGGCGATGCCCAACCTGGCGGCCTTCGGCAACGCCGGCTATCCGTTCACGCGTCTGGCTGATCTGTCCGAGACCGTGCTGGTGTTGCCCGACAACCCCACCGCCGATGACGTCGGCAATGTGTTGACGCTGCTCGGCCGCATGGGGGCCTCGACCGGCTACCCGGCACTGCGCAACCGCATCATCGCGGCGGGCCAGGTGGGCGAACATGCCGACCAGGATCTGGTGGTGCTGGGCTCGCGCCGCAGCCAGCCGCTGTTCGGCGAATGGGCCGCGCACCTGCCGATTGGCGAGGCGGGGCAGTCGCGCCGCTTCCAGCTCTCGGATTGGGTGTTCGAGCGCATGCCCTCGTTCCTGTCTCCGGATGCACGCCGTACCGACCTGCCGACCACGGCCGAAGTGTCGGTGCGCCCGGATGCCGGCGATGTGGTGCTGATGGGCTTTGAGTCCCCCTTGCGCAAGGGCCGCAGCGTGATCGCGGTGATGGCCGATGATCCGGCCCAGGTCAATCGCCTGTTCGAAGCGTGGTTCGATCCGGACCGTCTGCGCGATTTCCAGGGCAGCGTGGTGCTGCTGCAGAAAGACAAGGTACGCAGCCTGGCCGGCAACCAGAGTTACTACGTCGGCCACCTGCCGCCGCTGACCTGGCTGCGCTGGTACTTCTCGCAGAGCCCGCTGTTGCTGGCTGGCTTCGTGGGCCTGGCCTGCCTGTTGCTGGCGCTGATCGCGCGCTGGCTGCTCAAGCGCAATGCCAACGCACGCGTCAAGGTGTCCGGCTGAACATGCGCGACCTGTCCGTCCCTGCGGTGGCGCCCACCCGCCGCCGCTTCCTGCAGGTGCTCGCGGCGGCAGGTGCGGCCGCCGTGCTGCCGCTGGATGCGCTGGCGCAGGCCTGCGGTACGCCGTGGCGCGAGTGGCGTGCGTTCGTCGATCGGCATGTCGAGCCGGATGGGCGCGTAGTCGATCAGCTCAATACGGACCTGCGCAGCACCTCCGAATCGCAGTCCTACGGGTTGTTCTTCGCGCTGGTCGACAACGATCCGGTACTGTTCGACCGCATTCTGGCCTGGACCCGCCGCCACCTCTGCCGCGGCCGCGCCGATCTCAATCTGCCGGCCTGGTTGTGGGGTAAGGCGGCCGATGGACAGTTCCGCGTGCTCGACCCCAACACCGCCTCGGATGGTGAGTTGTGGATCGCCTATGCGCTGCTGGAAGCCGGCCGCCTGTGGAAGCGTCCGGGCCTGGTCGAGGCCGGGCGGCAGACGCTCGCGCTGATGCGCACGGCCGAAATCGTCGAGCTGCCCGGCTTCGGCCCGATGCTGCTGCCGGGCAACCGCGGCTTCGTCCAGGCCGACCGCTGGACGCTCAATCCCAGTTACCTGCCGCTGTTCGTGCTGCGCCGCTTCGCCGCCGTCGATGCGCGCGGTCCGTGGGCGCGACTGGCAGAGCGCAGCGTGGCGATGATGCGCGCCAGCGCGCCGGTCGGGTTCGCGCCGGACTGGATCGCCTGGAACGGCAAGGCCTTCGTGGTCGACCCGGCCAAGGGCGGCACGGGCAGCTACGATGCGATCCGCTGCTACCTCTGGGCGGGCATGACCGATCCGGCCGACCCGCTGCGCCGCACGCTGCTCGATGGCCTGTCCGGTCCGGCGTCGATGCTGCGCGCGCAGACCGGCTTCGCCGAGAAGATCGACACGCGCCTGGGCGTGGGCAGCGGGGCGCCGTCGCCCGGCTTTGCTGCCGCCTTGCTGCCGTATCTCAGCGCGCTTGGCCAACCTGCATTGGCCAAGGCACAGTTGGCGCGGATTCCCGCCGCCGGCACCCTCAATTATTACGATCGTGCCCTGGTGCTGTTCGGCAAGGGCTGGATGGATCGCCGCTACCGTTTTTCTGCCGATGGGCGACTGCTGCCCGCGTGGAGTTCGCCATGTTCCGCAAGACCCTGACACCTCTTTGCCTGGTTGGCCTGTGTGTGTTGACCGTGCCGGCCTTCGCGCAGAACGCGTCCTCGACGCAGCAACTGGTCAGCCAGGGCAACTACTGGCAGGACCAGGGCCGTGAGGATCTGGCCGCCGATGCATGGCGCAAGCTGCTGGCGACCGACCCCAACCAGGCCGACGCCTTGCTGGGCCTGGGCCTGATCGACCTCAACCAGGGCCGCCGCGCCGAGGCGCAGAAGCGGCTGCAGCAGCTGCAGGCACGCCACCCGTCCTCGGCGCAGACCACGCGCCTGCGCATGGCGCTCGGCGGTGGCGGCGGTGGCAACCAGCTGCAGACCGCACGGCGCGCGGCGGCGGCCGGTCGCTATGTCGAAGCGGTACGCGCTTATGACGAGGCCTTCGGTGCGGGCGGTCCGCCCAATGATCTGGCGCTGGAGTACTACCAGGTGCTGGCCGGTACGCCGGAAGGCTGGACGCGCGCGCGCGATGGCCTGCGCCGTATCGCCACCGGCAACAACAACCCGGCCAAGCTCGCGCTGGCCCAGGTGCTGACCTACCGCGAGCCGACCCGCCGCGAGGGCATCGCCCAGCTGCGGACACTCAGCCAGGCCACCGACACCGCCGGCCCCGCGCGTGCAGCCTGGCGCCAGGCGTTGCTGTGGCTCAACGCCACCACCGCCGATGCCGGGCTGTACCAGGCCTTCCTGGACGTGGTGCCGAATGATCGTGAAGTGGCGGCCAAGCAGGCGCAGCTGCGCGAGCAGGCCGTGGCCAACCGTCCCGTGCCGCAGGACCCGAACCAGCGCCTGCTCGGCGAAGGCTTCCGCGCGCTGGACAGCAACAATCTGGCCCAGGCCGAAGCACGCTTTGCGCAGGTACTGCGCGCGCGGCCACGCGATGCCGAGGCACTCGGTGGGCTGGGTTCGGTACGTCTGCGTCAGGAACGTTTCGGCGAAGCCAATGAACTGCTGCGTCCGGCCGCTGCGATCAACGGCAAGTGGCGCAGCGCGGCCGATGCCGCGCGCTACTGGCTGACCCTGCAGGACGTGCGTCGCCAGCCCAGCAGCGATGCCATCGCCCGTGTGCAGCAGGTGATCGCGCTGCAGCCGAAGGAGCCTGCGGGTTACGTTGCGCTTGCCGATCTGCAGAGCGGGAGCGATCCGGCTGCGGCCGAACGCAGCTACCGCAAGGCACTGGAGCTGGATGCCGGCAATGCCGGTGCGTTGCAGGGCCTGGTCGGCCTGCTTGGCCGTCTTGGCCGCGCCGATGAAGCGGCCGCACTGTTCGACCGGCTGACCCCGGCCCAGCAGGAAAGCGCCGGCGGCCAGTCCGTGCTGCGTGCCAACCTGGCCCGCGCCCGTGCGCAGCAGGCCTTGGCCGAAGGCAGCATCGAGATGGCGCAGATCGAACTCGAAGACGCCTTGTTGGTGCAGCCGCGCGATCCGTGGCTGCGGCTGGAGCTGGCGCGCCTGTACACGCGCGCGGGCCGTCCGGACCAGGCCAACGGGGTGATCGAAGGCCTGCGCGCGCTGGACGACAGCTCGACGACCTCGCTGTATGCGCAGGCCCTGTTCGCCCAGGAAAACAGTGACTGGCCGCGTGCCTACGCGTTGCTCGAACGCATTCCCACCGCGTCGCGTGATTCGGAAATGACCGCGTTGCACGACACCGCGTGGGTGCAGGTGCAGGCTGCCCAGGCGCGTTCGCTCATGCAGCGCCAGCGCAGCGGCGAGGCGCAGCTGTTGCTGGCCCGCGCCGAAGCTGCACTCGGCGACCGGGTCAAGAATCCATCCATCGTGGCCGCGTTGGCCGGTGCCTACGCCGACATCGGCAGCCAGCAACGCGCCCTCGTGCTCGCCCAGCGTCTGATCGAAGGCGGTTCGCCCAGCGTCGACAACCGCCTGGAATATGCCTCGGTGCTGCTGCGCGCCGGGCGCGATGGCGAAGTCGCCGCGATCCTGCGCCAGCTCGCCGATGTGCCACTGTCGGCCAGCCAGCAGACCCGCTTGAACGATCTGCGCAGCGGTTACGTGCTGCGCCAGGTCGATGCGCTGCGTGAGATGGGCAATCTGGAAGGTGCTTATGCGGTGCTCGCCCCGGCCTTGGCCGAGCGCCCGCAGGACCCGCGCAACATCGCTGCGCTGGCACGGCTGTATGCCGCCGCGGGCGACAACGGCCAGGCCTTGGCGCTGTATCAGCAGCAGCTGCAGTTGGCGCCGGGCGATCTGGATGCGATGGTCGCCGCGGCTGGCAGTGCCGCGGCGATGCGCGATATGGACCTGGCCGAACAGTATCTGGAGCGCGCGCTGAAGCAGGCGCCGGAATCGCCGGATGTGTTGGCGGCGGCAGGGCGCGTGTATCGCGCGGCCGGCAAGAACCGCCGCGCCGAAAGCTACTTCCGCGCATCGCTGGCCGCCGCCGCGAAGGGCAGTGGCCAGCTCGACAATGGCTACCCGCAGGCCAGCACCGCGATGCTGGCAGGCGGTGGCAGTTTCAACCCGTTCGCCGGGCTCAACCGTGGCGGTGTCACCCGTACCGCGGCGCTGCGCGACGGTGGCCTGCCGTTGCCGGCCGCCACCGCACGCCTGGCTGCCGAACCGCTGCCGATGGACGCCGGGCCGGCGATGGGCATGAGCCTGGGCCCGGCCAGCGTGACCCCGGTGATCGATGCCGATGGCCTGCCGGAGCCGGTCATGGCCACCGCCGCGGCCAGTGGCGGTGTCGCCCTGCCGTTACCGGTGCCCGGCTCGCGCCAGGTGCCCAGCCAGGCGAGCGCGCCGCGCGCCTCGCGCAACACCGCGCTTGGCCCGCTGCCGCCGGCCACCACGGGCAACGGTGTGCTCGATGAGCTGCGTGCGCTCAAGGCCGAGAACAGCAGCAGCCTGGCGGTCGGCGCGGCGTACCGCACCCGCGCGGGTGAAGCCGGCATGGGCCAGCTCGATGATCTGCAGGTGCCGCTGGAAGGGCAGTTCGCGGTCGGCGATGGCAAGCTCAAGGTCACGGTCACCCCGACCGTGCTCGATGCCGGTCGCCCGGATCCCGAATACACCAGCGCCAGCCGCTTCGGCGGTGGCCCGCAGGCCGCCTTGGCCGGTGCATTGGCCGCCGACCGCACACCGGTCGATGACCTGGTCGGCTCGTCGCTGTACCAGACGCTGCTGACGCGTGGCGAGAGCAATGCCACCCGCAATCTGATCTACGACCGCGCCCTGGACAACGGCCGTTATCAGGAGCTGTTCAACCAGACCGATGGTTCGCTTACCCAGGCCGAACGTGCGGCGGCCGCGCGCGCGCTGCTGTTCGCCGATCCGCTGCCCAGCTACATCCTCAGCCGCGATCTGGCCAACACGCCGATCAGCGACATTGCCACCCAGGTGCTGGGCAACGCCGGCCTCGTGCGCGGCCTGACGGCGGCCGAGCAGGCCCAGCTCAAGACCCTGTCCCAGGGCGGGGGGGGATCACAGACCCCGCAAGCCTTCCAGGACACCCTGTACGCGATGGTGGCCAACGCTGCCGGTGCGCGCCGCATGAGTTCGCAGGATGCCAGCGGTGCCGGCGTCTCGGTGGGTTACGAACGCGGTGGCTTCCGCGCCGATGTCGGCAGCACGCCGCTCGGCTTCGATGACACCCAGATCGTCGGTGGCATCGGCTACCGCGGTCAGATCGGCGATGCGCTGACCTGGTCCGGCGAAGCATCGCGCCGCGCCGTGACCGACAGCCTGCTGTCGTTCGCCGGTGTGGAAGACGGGCGCAACGGGCTGCGCTGGGGCGGGGTGACCGCCAGCGGCGCCAAGCTCGCCGCGACCGTCGACAACGGTCAGTTGGGCGGCTACGCCAGTGCGTCGTGGCACCGCCTGGAAGGCGAGAACGTGGCCGACAACGATCGCCAGGAAGTCGGCGTGGGCGTGTACGTACACGCGCTGGAAACCACCAACCAGTCGCTGACCGCCGGCCTGAACCTGACCGCGATGCAATACGACCGCAACCTCAGCGGCTTCACCTACGGCCATGGTGGCTACTTCAGCCCGCAGCGCTACGTGGATGTCGGCTTCCCGGTGCACTGGAACGGTCGTACTTCCAGCGGCCGCGTGGCCTGGCAGCTGGATACCAGCGTCGGTGTGCAGCACTTCAAGGAAGAGGCCGCGCCGTACTTCCCGACCGATCCGGCCATGCAGCAGGCTGCCTACGAGGCCGCCTCGATGGCCGCGCTGCTGGGGCTGACCACGGAGTATGTCGATCCGGTCTACACCGGCCAGACCAAAACCGGCGTGTCCTACAACCTCAGCGCCGCCGCCGAATGGCAGCTGTCTTCGCAGCTGTTCCTGGGCGGGCGGATGGAGTTCAACAACGCGCGTGACTACCGGCAGTTCGGCACCAGCCTGTACCTGCGTTTCCTGCTCGACCGCCTCGGTGCCGGGCTGGGCAAGCAGCCGCAGCCGCTGCGCTCGCCGTACGCCTCGGGTGAATGATCGCCGTCATGCGCTGATGACCGGCCCGCTGCCAGGCTTTACCTGGCCGCGGGCGTCCCGCAGGCTTGGCGGGTTCCTGCTGCGAAGAGGCTGATGTGCCGTGACTGATTCCCGAGCGTTCCACCCGATGCGCCGCCGCCTGCTGCAGGCGCTGGCCGTGACCCCGCTGCTGGCCTGTTCGGCCAATGGTCCGGCACGTGGCCCCGGCCCGTGGACGGCGTGGCAGGTGATGCGCGCCTCCAGCGTGACCCCGGACGGGCGCATGGTCGACCACAACAACGCCGACCAGCGCTCGACCTCCGAAGGCCAGTCCTACGCGCTGTTCTTCGCGCTGGTGGACAACGATCAGCCGCTGTTCGATCGCCTCCTGCGCTGGACCGAGGACAACCTCGCCGGCGGCAGCATGGCCCAGCGCCTGCCGGCCTGGCTGTGGGGGCGCGATGCTGCCGGCGCCTGGAAGGTGCTGGACGACAACCCGGCCAGCGACTCGGATGTGTGGCTCGCCTACACCCTGCACGAAGCGGCCCGGTTGTGGAAACGGCCCGCGCTGCGGCAGACCGCCGAGGCGATGCTGGCCGCGATCCTGGCGCAGGAAGTGGTGAATGTGCCGGGCCTGGGCACGATGCTGATGCCGGGGCCGAACGGCTTTGCGACCGAAGACACCTGGCGTTTCAATCCCAGTTACGTCCCGTTGCCGCTGCTGCGCCGGTTCGCCGCACTGGATCCGACCGGGCCGTGGACCACCGTGATCGGCAACAGTGTGCGACTGCTGCGCGACACGGCGCCGCACGGTTTCGCGCCGGACTGGACGGCGTGGCGCGACGGCGGTTTCATCGCCGATCCGGACAAGGGCCCGCTCGGCAGTTATGACGCGATCCGCTGTTACCTGTGGGCGGGCATGACCGCGGTCAACGATCCCAGCTTCCGCCCGGTGCTGGAGGCGCTGCATGGCCCGCTGACGGTGTTGCGCGACGGCCAGCCGATACCCGAGAAGGTCAACACGCTCACCGGCGCGCGCGAGGGCACCGGCAATTACGGTTTCGAGGCGGCGTTGGTGCCGTACCTGCAGGCGCAGGGCGAAGCGGACCGGGCAAAGGCGATGGCGGCTGCCCTGCCCACACCGGAGCAGCAGCGTGCCGCACCGCCGCGCTACTACGAGCAGGTGCTCAGCCTGTTTGCGCTGGGCTGGTACGAGGGTCGCTACCGCTTCGCCGCCGACGGCCAATTGCGGCCGGCCTGGGCCTGATCCGCCGCCTGGCGACCGCGCGTCGGTAGGCGCACCCTCATTCCAGTGCGTAACGCAGCACGAACAGCCCGGCCACCAGCCACACCGCCGGGTGCACCTCGCGCCAGCGACCGGTGCCGGCCTTGAGCACCGCATAGGCGATGAAGCCGAAGGCCAGACCATTGGCGATGGAGTAGGTGAACGGCATCGCCAACGCGCACAGCGCGGCCGGCACCGATTCGGTCAGGTCGCCCCAGTCCACATCGACCAGCTCACGCAGCATCAGCCCGGCCACGAAGAGCAGGGCAGGGGCGGTCGCGTAGCCGGGCACCATCGCCGCCAGCGGCGAGAACAACAGGGCGGCCAGGAACAGCGCGGCCACGACCAACGCGGTCAGGCCGGTGCGGCCACCGGCCTGCACGCCCGACGCGCTTTCAGCGAAGGCGGTGGTGCTGCTGGTGCCGAGCAGCGAGCCGGCCACGATCGCCGTGCTGTCGGCCAGCAACGCGCGCCCGAAGCGCTTCTGCGCGCCCGGCAGTTTCAGCAGTCCCGCACGCCCGACCACGCCATACAACGTGCCGGTGGCATCGAACACCTCCACCAGCACGAACACCAGCACCACCTGCAGCAACACCGCGATCGGCGCGCCGCCGTCGTGGTGCAGCAGGCCGGGCAGGTCCAGCTGCAGGAAGGTCGGCGCCAGACTCGGGGGCAGCGAGATCAGGCCGTGGAACTGCACATCACCAAGCAGCCAGGCGGCACCGGTCACGGCCAGGATCCCGATCAGGATCGCGCCGCGCACCTTGCGGGCTTCCAGAATGGCGATCAACAGGAAGCCGGCCAGCGCCAACAGCGGTGGCGCCGTATTGAGCGGCCCGAGCGCGACCAGCGTGTCGGTGTTGGCGATGATCACGCCGGATTTCTGCAGCGCGATGATCGCCAGAAACAGGCCGATGCCGGCCACGATCGATGCGCGCAGCGAGGGCGGGATGCCCGCCACCAGCCACGCGCGCACGCCGGTCAGCGACAGCACCAGGAACACCAGCCCGGAAATGAAGACGGCGGCCAGCGCCTGCTGCCAGGGCAGGCCGGCGGCACCGACCACGGTGAAGGCGAAGAACGCATTCAAGCCCATGCCCGGGGCCATGCCGACCGGGAAGTTGGCCGCGAACGCCATCACCAGCGAGCCCAGTGCGGCGGCCAGGCAGGTGGCGACGAACACGGCACCCGGGTCCATGCCGGTGGTACCCAGAATGTCCGGGTTGACGAAGACGATGTAGGACATCGTCAGGAAGGTGGTCAGGCCGGCCAGCACTTCGGTGCGCACGGAGGTGCCGTGCTGCTGCAGCTGGAAAAGGCGCTCGGGGAGGGACATGGGGGAATCTCGTGGCGAAGGTGTCACGACCAACGGTCGTGACCTACCGGAATGCAAAACGGCCGCGCAGTGCGCGGCCGTTTTTCCTTTCTTATTTCAGCGCCTTGAAGCGCAGGCGCTTCGGCGCGGCGTCGTCGCCCATGCGGCGGCGCTTGTCTTCTTCGTACTCGCGGTAGTTGCCCTGGAAGAACTCCACGTGCGAGTTGCCTTCGAACGCCAGGATGTGGGTCGCGATGCGATCCAGGAACCAGCGGTCATGCGAAATCACGAAGGTGTTGCCCGGGAACTCCAGCAGCGCATCTTCCAGCGCACGCAGGGTTTCGATGTCCAGATCGTTGGACGGTTCATCGAGCAGCAGCACGTTGCCACCCTGCAGCAGGGTCTTGGCCATGTGCAGGCGGCCACGCTCACCACCGGACAGCGAACCGACCAGCTTCTGCTGATCCTGGCCCTTGAAGTTGAAGCGGCCGATGTAGGCGCGCGACTGGATCTCGATGCCGTTGATGTTGAGGATGTCCAGGCCGCCGGCGATTTCCTGGAAGACGTTGTGGTTGCCTTCCAGCGCGTCGCGGCTCTGATCCACATAGGACAGCTTGACGGTCGGGCCGACGGTGATCTCGCCCGAATCCGGCTTTTCCTGGCCGGTGATCATCTTGAACAGGGTCGACTTACCGGCACCGTTGGGGCCGATGATGCCGACGATCGCGCCACCCGGCACCAGGAAGCTGAGCTCGTCGAACAGCAGACGATCACCGAACTTCTTGGAGACGTTCTTGAACTCCATCACCGAGGCGCCCAGGCGCTCGCCCGGCGGGATGAAGATTTCATTGGTCTCGTTGCGCTTCTGGTAATCCACCGACTGCAGCTCTTCCAGGCGGGCCAGACGGGCCTTGCCCTTGGTGCGGCCACCCTTGGCGTTCTGGCGCGACCACTCCAGTTCCTTCTGGATCGCCTTCTGGCGGGACTTTTCCTGGTTGTCTTCCTGCTTCAGGCGCTCGTCCTTCTGCATCAGCCAGTCGGTGTAGTTGCCCTTCCACGGAATGCCGCGGCCGCGATCCAGTTCCAGGATCCACTCGGCGGCGTTGTCCAGGAAGTAGCGATCATGGGTGACCGCCACGACGGTGCCGGTGTAGCGCGCCAGGAACTGTTCCAGCCATTCCACGGACTCGGCGTCCAGATGGTTGGTCGGTTCGTCGAGCAGCAGCATGTCCGGCTTCTGCAGCAGCAGGCGGCACAGCGCCACGCGGCGCTTTTCACCACCGGACAGCTTGCCGATCACCGCATCCCACGGCGGCAGGCGCAGCGCATCGGCGGCCACGTCCAGCTGATTTTCCAGGGTATGTGCATCGCCGGCGGCCAGGATCGCCTCCAGGCGCTCCTGTTCCTTGGCCAGCTTGTCGAAGTCGGCGCCTTCCTCGGCATAGGCCAGGTAGACGGCGTCCAACTGCGCCTGCGCCTGCAGCACTTCGCCGACGCCTTCCTCGACCGCTTCACGCACGGTCTTGGTCGGGTCCAGCTCCGGTTCCTGGGCCAGGTAGCCGACCTTGATGCCGGCCTGCGGGCGGGCTTCGCCCTCGAAATCGGTATCCACGCCGGCCATGATCTTGAGCACCGTGGACTTGCCGGCGCCGTTCAGGCCCAGCAGGCCGATCTTGGCACCGGGGAAGAACGACAGCGAGATGTCCTTGATGATCTGCCGCTTGGGCGGGACCACCTTGCTGACGCGGTTCATGGTGTAGATGTATTGCGAGGACATGAGCTCTCCGAAGGCGCAACCCTGCGCCCGTTCCGGACGGAACAGGAACAGAAGAAGAAAAGGATGGGGCAATTATAGCCGGAAGCGATCAGGGCCGCCGGGAGACCCCGGGTCTGGGCCTTGCCGCCGCCTGAATGCGGGGTCAAAGCCCTTGAATTGGAAACCGTTTCCAGCCGGAGACCGTTCAGACGCGGTGCGCATCATGGAGACATCAACCCACCAAGCGAGGCCAGTCATGCGCATGAATCGATTTGTGGTCGGGGCCGTTGCCTCGCTGCTGGCCTTGGGCACCGTGGCCCCGGCCTTCGCCGATGACCATCGTGGCCGCGGTCACGACCGCCGCGAGTGGCGTGATGACCGCCGCGACAACCGCCACGATCGCCATGACCGTCACGATCGTCATGACCGTCGCGAGGTTCGCCACGACCGCCGTTACGATCATCGCTACGACAACCGTGGTTACTACCGTCCGGGCCCGCCGCCGCCGCGTGTGGTCTATCGTCCGGCGCCGGGGTATGGCTCCTACGGCTGGGCGCGTGGCCACCGCTACCGTGAGTACTACGGCGGCCCGGTCTACGTGGTCAATGACTACAGCCGCTACTCGGTGCGCCGCCCGCCGCGGGACCACCAGTGGATCCGCGATGATCGCGGCAACCTGCTGCTGGTGGCAATCGCGACCGGCATCATCGCGGACTACGTGATCAACCGGTGACCAGGCCTGGCATCGCACTGACACGCTGACCGTCAGTTTTCGAACGTCACCATGAAAAAGGGCCCGCGCAAGCGGGCCCTTCGTTTGAAGCAACGCGCTGTCTCAGAACTGGACGGACCAGTTCAGCTGCACGCCCACATCGCGCTGGCCGTCGCCGGCGCTGGTCTGCGCCTGCAGCGACAGGCGGCTTGCCGTCGTCGGACTGACCGCCACGCCCAGCTCGGCAAGACCCATGCTGCGCGCCAGCGGCACAGACTGCATCGCGAACGCCGTACCGCCGTTCTCGAAGCGCGCACGCGTCGTCGCCCCCAGGTCACCATCGGCATACTGCCAGCCGACCCGTGCGGTGATCGCCGCACGGTCACGCTGCCCGCCGCTGATGTCCCACACTGCACGCAGTGCTGCCACGCCAGTGCTCAGCTCATCGCGGTTGGCCTGCACCTGCAAGGCACTGCTGCCGCCGGTTTCGGCGATCCGCTCACTGCGCAGACGCACATGGGCCAGTTCGATCTCCGGGGTCAAGGTCAGGGTGCGGGCCGTGAAGTCCCAGCCCGCGCGCGCGAACACACGGGTGGCGGTGGCATCCGAACGTGCCGCCAGTGATTGCGACAAGGTGCTGCCGACAGTCACCTCGCGGGTGGTGTCGATGCGGTAGTCGGTGCGGCTGACGCCACCGCGCAACCCGAAGTGTTCGCCCTGGAACTGGCCGTACACGCCGTACTCGGTGGCGTCCGCCTCGGCCTTGGCCTGGCGGTCGTCCAGTCGATTTGTCAAGGTCTGCTCGCCCGCCGCCACGCCCAGCAGCACGCGCTCGCTGATGCGCCAGTCGGCACCGGCCATCAGACCCTGCTGCTGCACGCGCGAACGCGCGCCCACGCCATCGGCATCCAGGCGCAGCGAGTTGCCGCTGCCGGCCACCCACACGCCGGTGTTGCCGGCGAGGACGCCACTCATTGCCGCGCCGTCCAGGCGCTGGTGGATGCCATCGCGCAGGAAACGATCCTGCAGCAGCGCGGTGCGCGCGGCGGCGTGGATCTCGCCGCCCAGACTGTCGAAGGCCGGCACTACCTGTGGCACTTCCAGGCGGACGACGGCGTCATACACCGCATTGCCCGCGCCCAGCGCTTCGACCGCGCCGGCCACGGCCTTCTGGTTGGCATTGACGACCACGTCCGGGAAGGCCAGTTCGACCTCCGGCATGGAGACGTCATTGCGCGCCATGGTCAGATAGACGTTGTTGGCGTCATAGCTCAAGGTCGGATCGAGGAACGCGAAGTTGCTGCTCACCCCGGCGAACGTGCCCGCCACACCATCACCTGCCGTCAGCACGGTGTAGCGGGTGGAGACCGCCCAGTTGCCGGCTGCCGCAACGGCAACGGTCCCCGCAGTGCCCAGAGTAGCCTGTCCGGCCACCGAGACGAGGTCACTGCGGCCATCGGCGGCAACGTCCACCTGGTAGGTGGCGCTCGGGTCGAATACCAGGTCGCCGCTCATCGACAAACGCCCGACGCTGCCAAGCTGGCGGCTGCCAGGCGACAGCACGCTGCCGCTGAGCAGGTGCGCGCTGCCCACGTTGCCCGTGCCGGCCAGCAGGGCATTGTTGGTCATCTGGATGTCGCCGCCCAGCGCACCGGTCACCTCCAGCATGCCGCCGTTGACGACGGTGGTGCCGGTGAAGGCGCTGCTGTCGCCGGTCAGGGTCAGGAAATGGCGCCCCTGGCGGAGAGTGCCGCCGCCGCTGAACTGGCCGGCGTACTGCAGCACCCGGGTGGTGTCGATGGCGAAGGTGCCGGCGTTCCCGATCTCGATGTCGCCGGTCGGCAGTGCATTGCCGGTGGCAAGCAGCGTGCCGCCTTCGATGCGGGTGTCGCCGGTGTAGGCGCTGCCGCCCAGGACCAGCGTGCCGCTGTCGTTCTTCACCAGCAGGCTGTTGCCGCTGGTATCACGCACGCCGCCGGCCAAGGTCACGCTGTTGCCAGGGGCGACCCAGACGCCGACCTCGCCGTTGAGCGCGATGATGTTGTCCAGCGTGATCGGGCTGCCCAGGCCCAGCGAGGTGCCGTCGGCCATGCGCAGCGTGCCGGTGCCCAACGCCTTGCTGGTGCCTACCGAGAGAGTGCCCTGGTCGACGTACAGGCCGCCGCTCCAGGTGCTGTCGGCACCGAGCATCAGCGTGCCGGCACCGGTCTTGCGCAGGGCGCCGCTGCCGCTGAAGGCGCGGGAGGCCATCAGGTTGCTGGTCACCTCCACGGTGGAGTCCGCCGAGACCAGCACAGCACTGTCCAGATTGAGCCAGGTGTTGGCACGCAGGGTGCCGCCCGCCAGTTCGAACAGGCCCTGGCCGGTGCCAGCGGTGATGGCGACCTGACTGCTGCCGCTGTCGCCCACCGCGAGGGTGGCGTTCTGGCCGACCGTGATCGTGCCGCGGCTGGTGCTGGTCATGGCCAGGTCGATCGAGCCGGTGACCAGGGCGTTGGCACCGTCGTCGACCAGGAAGCTGCCGGTACCGTTGGTGCCCACTTTGAGGATCGTGCTCTGCCACTGGCTGTTGGTACCGGTGACCTCGACCGCGCCGTTGCCGCCAACACGGTTGCCCAGCCACGCTTCGCCGCCGCTCAAGCGTCCGCCGTCGAACACGGTGACCGTGGCGCTGCCGAGGTCGCCGAACACCATCTGCGCGACGCCTGCATCCAGGCGGGAGCCGGTGTCGCGGATTTCCAGCCGACCCACGCCGGTGGCGGCCGAGCCGACGTACAGTCCGCTGCCCGCCGTGGCGGTGGCGCCGCCGGACAGGCGGGCCGTGCCGGTGCCGCCGTCGCCGATGCGAAGGTCGCGGGTAGTGGTCCAGCTGGCACCGTCGCTCACGGCCATCAGGCCCACGCTGCCCGCGTTGACGCCGACCCGGGAGAACTGTGCAGTCACCTTCGCCCCATCGGTCACGTTCACGGTGCCGTTGCCGCCCGCACCCAGCAGCAGGGTGCCACCGGTCGTGAAGGAGGAGGTGGCGCCGGTGACATTGACCACGCCCACTGCCCCGAGCCCGGAGGCGATGTACGCGTCGCTGCCGATTGCCAGCGTGCCGCCGTCGTTGACGTCGACCAGGCCCTTGCCCCAATGCCCGACGCCAATGGTCCCCAACGCGGTCCAGCGCGAACCGGCACCGCTGATGGTGGCGCGACCGTCGGCCGTGCCGCGGGTACCAAGGACTTCGCCGGTGCCCATGAAGATGGTGGCCGAGGTCAGCTGACCGCCGCCCTGGATCACCAGCGTGCCGATGCCGGTGTCACCCACGTGGATGTGATTGGTGCCTTCGCCCGTGGTCCCCACGATGGCGGTGCGGTTGCTGTCAATGTACGTCGCGCGGGCCAGCGGGTCGGCGGCACTGGGTTTGCCCAGCTGCCAGTTGCCAGGGGTTGCCCAGTCACTGTCGATCGTCCCGCGCCATTCATTCCAGCCCGGAGAGGCCGCGAACGCTGCGGATGACAGGCACCCAAGGGCGATGGCGGCGGAAAGGGCGGCCAGCTGCGGAGCGCAGCGCGCGCCGGAGGTGGCGGCCGCGCGGCCGCCGCGGGCGATTTCTGAAACAACCTGCACGCACTTCAGCGCGTGATTGAAGACCACGCGATACACATGATTCACAGCCAACCCCTGTTTGAGTGAGACGATTCCCTGAATTGGGAATAACGGCCGCTGGCTGAACGTCTTTAGGGTCTGAAATCACAAAAAATGAACAATTCAAGGAACGCGGTCGCAGTTCAGCTTGTTGGCCGTCATTGGAGAATGGATCCACCCCGCCTTCGGCAGGGGCCAGCCGCCGATCTCGGCCTTACAATGAAGGGCTGCCGTTCCCTCATCCCCTGTCCTGGAGTAAGCGATGTTCCCGCGTGACGTCCGCATCGAAACCTACGATCCCGAACTGGCCAAGGCCATTGCCGCCGAAACCCAGCGCCAGGAAGACCATGTCGAGCTGATTGCCAGCGAGAACTACACCAGCCCGGCGGTGATGGAAGCCCAGGGCAGCCAGCTGACCAACAAGTACGCCGAGGGCTACCCGGGCAAGCGCTACTACGGTGGCTGCGAATACGTGGACATCGCCGAGCAGCTGGCCATCGACCGCCTCAAGCAGCTGTTCGACGCCGACTACGCCAACGTGCAGCCGCATAGCGGCTCGCAGGCCAACCAGGCCGTCTACTTCGCGCTGCTGCAGCCGGGCGACACCATTCTGGGCATGAGCCTGGCCCATGGTGGTCACCTCACCCACGGCGCCAAGGTCAACGCCTCGGGCAAGCTGTTCAACGCCATCCAGTACGGCGTGGACGAAGCGGGCCTGATCGACTATGACGAGGTCGAGCGTCTGGCGCTGGAGCACAAGCCGAAGATGGTCGTCGCCGGCTTCTCGGCCTACTCGCAGGTCATCGACTGGGCGCGTTTCCGCGCGATCGCCGACAAGGTCGGTGCCTACCTGTTCGTGGACATGGCACACGTGGCCGGCCTGGTCGCCGCCGGCGTCTACCCGAGCCCGCTGCCGCACGCCCACGTGGTCACCTCCACCACCCACAAGACCCTGCGCGGCCCGCGCGGCGGCATCATCATCGCCAAGGGGGCCAGCGAAGAACTGCAGAAGAAGCTGCAGTCCATCGTGTTCCCGGGCATCCAGGGCGGTCCGCTGATGCACGTCATCGCCGGCAAGGCCGTTGCCTTCAAGGAAGCGCTGGAGCCGGGCTTCAAGGCCTACCAGCAGCAGGTGGTCAAGAACGCCCAGGCGATGGCCAACACGCTGATCGCGCGTGGCTACAAGATCGTCTCCGGCGGCACCCAGAACCACCTGATGCTGGTCGACATGATCGGCAAGGATGTCTCGGGCAAGGACGCCGAAGCCGCGCTCGGCCTGGCCCACATCACCGTCAACAAGAACTCCGTGCCGAACGACCCGCGTTCGCCGTTCGTGACCTCGGGCCTGCGCCTGGGCACCCCGGCGGTGACCACGCGCGGTTACTTGGAACAGGACTGCGTGGACCTGGCCAACTGGATCGCCGATGTGCTCGACGCCCCGGCTGACGAGGCGGTGATCGCCCGCGTCCGCGACGCGGTCAGCGCGCAGTGCCGCAAGTACCCGGTCTACGGCTGATATGGACGAGGGCCGGCAACGGCGTACCTACGCCGTGCTGGCCCTGATCTGCGGCATCGTAGGGATGGCCGGCGGCGGCACCTTCGCCGCCATCGGGGTCTGGGTCGCGTTCGTCGAACCGGCCTATCTCGATCGCGCCTCGCGCCTGTTGATCGGGGGCTGGGGCAGTGCGGGCCTGATCGGGGTCATCGGCTGGCTGTGGTTGAGCGGCCGTTATCTTCGAGCGGGACGCACCGGCCTGCGCGACAGCGGGCCTTGGCCGTGGGCGGCATTGGGTCTTGGAGCACTGGCCGCCGTGGCAGTCGTCGGTATGGCGGTCTGGCAGGCCGCCGCCAGTCCAACGGCGCTGGTCCTGCTGCTGGCGGGGCCGCCGCTGTTGCTGCCTGCCGTCATGCTGCTGCAGCTGCGGCGTACCCAAGGCACCTGACCGGATGGAGATCCATCGCAGACAGCGGCGAGGGATGCTGCTGCACGTGGGCGTGTTTGGACTGCCTCATGCCGTGGCGGTGTTTGTGGGGGTGGGGCTCTGCCTGCGTGACGTCCTCCACCAGTACGGCGGGCCGGGCGACGCGCCGGGCTGGGCAGCGGCCTGGTTCGGCATGGCCAGTCTCATCATCATGATATGGCTCGCCCTTGCCCGGCGCTGGTGGCAGGGCGGCGCGGACGCACTCCGGGCGGCATCACCGATGTGGTGGGCTGGCCTGCTGGCCGCGCTCGTGGCAACCGGCATTGCCTGGGCGGGTCTGGTGCGGTCGATCTTCCACATTCATCTGTCCGATGGGCCCGCGCCAGCGGCCGCCCTGCTCGTGATGGCAGGCCTCCCGCTGTTCTCCTGTGCGGCGCACCTGCTGTGGTTGCGTCGGCAGTCCGCCTAGACAGGGCTGGACTCTCCCCCGTCCATTTGCTGTAGCCGGTCCCTCTCAGGTACCGTTGCGACGCTGCCGTGACCACGGCATGACGTTTTCCCGATGTAAGGCGTTCCATGTACTGTCCGTTCTGCCAGCATGCCGACACCCGTGTGATCGACTCGCGCGTCTCCGAAGACGGCGCGACGATCCGGCGTCGCCGCGAGTGCGAGGCCTGCAACGAGCGCTTCAGCACCCTGGAAACCATCGAACTGAAACTGCCGGCGATCGTGAAAAGCGACGGCAGCCGCGAGGCCTTCGACGCTCGCAAGGTCCGTAGCGGCTTCGATCGCGCGCTGCAGAAGCGCCCGGTGCCCGAAGACAAGATCGAGTTGGCGGTGCGCGCGGTGATGCAGCAGGCGCGTATCTGCGGTGAGCGCGAGATTCCGTCGATCAAGGTCGGCGAGTTCGTGATGAACGAGCTGCGCAAGCTCGACCATGTCGGCTACGTGCGGTTTGCCTCGGTATACCGCAGCTTCGAAGACGTTGCCGATTTCCGCGAGGAAATCGAGAAGCTGGAGCGCGAGCTGCCGTCCAGCACTGAACAGCTGCAGCTGCTCGGCGATGTGATCGCGCTGACCAAGAAAAAGAAAGGCTGAGCCTGCGCCGCATCGCGGCCACCACGGCTGAGCTACCATCGCGGCTGCCTGCCGCCAGATGCTCACCGCCATGACCGAATTTACCGCTCTCGACCACCAGCACATGGCGCATGCGCTGCGCCTGGCCGAGCGCGCCGCGTATACCGCGCGGCCCAACCCGATGGTGGGTTGTGTCATCGCACGCGACGAGGTGGTGGTCGGCGAGGGCTGGCACCAGCGTACCGGCGGTCCGCATGCGGAAGTCTTCGCACTGCGCCAGGCCGGTGAACAGGCGCGCGATGCCACCGCCTACGTCACCCTGGAACCCTGCGCGCATCATGGCCGGACACCGCCATGCGCCCTGGCCCTGATCGATGCCGGCGTGAGCCGTGTGGTCGCGGCGATGCGCGATCCCTTCCCGAAGGTCGACGGCGGCGGTTTCGTGCTGCTGCGCGAGGCGGGTATCGAGGTGGCCGAAGGCCTGATGGCCGCCCAGGCACGCGAACTCAACCACGGGTTTCTGTCACGCATCGAACGCGGGCGCCCCTGGGTGCGGGTGAAGCTTGCGGCCAGTCTGGACGGCCGTACCGCGATGGCCGATGGCAGCTCCAAGTGGATCACCGGTGCGGCCGCCCGCGAAGATGTGCAGCACTGGCGTGCGCGTGCGGGTGCGATTCTCACCGGCGCGGCGACCGTGTCGGCCGATGACCCGATGTTGACCGTGCGCCTGGCCGATACCGAGGTATTGCCGCCGTTGCGGGTGGTACTCGATGCGCGGCTGCGCTCGCTTGAATGTGCGCGGGTGCGCGAGGGCGGGGCGCCTACCCTGTACGTGCATGACGCCGCGGTCAGCCCGCCGGATGCCGCCGATGCCGAGTTCGCCAGCGTACCCAGCCATGACGGTCGGCTGGATCTGGGCGCAGTGCTGGCCCTGCTGGCCGAGCGCGGCATCAATGAAGTGCATACCGAGGCCGGCGCGACCTTGGCCGGCGCGCTGCTGGCCGGTGGCTGGGTCGACGAACTGCTGCTCTATCAGGCTCCGACGCTGCTCGGTGAACATGGCCTGCCGCTGCTGTCTGGGCTGGGTATCCATGCGATGGACCAGCAGCGCCGCATGCGCGTGGTAGACCAGCGGCACGTGGGCAGCGACCTGCGTTCGCTGCTGCGCCTATAAAAAACGGGTCCCTTGCGGGACCCGGTCGATCAGGGCGCGGCGATGACGCCGCAGCCCGATCAGTAAGCGATACAGCTGCCCCATCATTCATCGGCAGCGAGCTGAGCGGTGTATCTTAACACTTATTTAACTTAAAGCCCCCAGTCAGGGTGCCCTGTTACACTAGCCGGGCCGGTTCGCCGGTACACAAACGTCTTCAGGGCGGGGTGCGATTCCCCACCGGCGGTAGGTGCGCAAGCACGAGCCCGCGAGCGCTTCCCGGTCCCCGGGAAGGTCAGCAGATCCGGTCCGATGCCGGAGCCGACGGTATAGTCCGGATGAAAGAAGACGGTGCGGCCGGGCCTTGCGCTCGGCGTGCACCTATATGCCTTGCGGCGTTTTTCGCTCACTTTCCGCGGAGAACGTTCCTTGTTTACTGGAATCATCGAAGGCGTCGGCCGTCTGGCCGCACGCGACCCCCTTGGCGGCGATGTCCGCTTTACCTTTGACGTGGGCACCCTGCCGTTCGAGAACGTGCAGATGGGCGAGAGCATCGCCATCAACGGGGTCTGCCTCACTGTCATCGCCTATGACGCGACGAGCTTCCAAGCCGACGCCTCCACCGAGACGCTGGGCCTGACCACGCTCGGTCAACTGACCGACGGCGCCGTCATCAATCTTGAACGCGCGATGCGCCCGACCGACCGCCTGGGTGGCCATCTGGTCAGCGGCCATGTCGATGGCCTCGGCCAAGTGCTGTCGGTGCACGACGACGCCCGCGCCCAGCGCTGGCGCTTCGCCGCGCCGACGGCGCTGCTGCGCTACATCGCCAAGAAGGGCTCGATCTGCGTGGATGGGGTCAGCCTGACCGTCAACGAGGTGGACGAGCAGGGCTTCGAAGTCGCCCTCATCCCGCATACCGTCGCCAACACCGCCTTCGCTGCGACGGCCGTGGGCAGTGCGGTCAATCTTGAAATTGATCTGGTCGCCCGTTACGTCGAACGTTTGTTGGGTGCAGGAGCACGCGCATGAATTTCGCCCCCATTCCCGAGATTCTCGAGGACATCCGCCTCGGCCGCATGGTCGTCATCGTCGATGACGAAGACCGCGAGAACGAAGGTGACCTGATCATGGCCGCCGAGCTGGTCAAGCCCTCGGACATCAACTTCATGGTCACCCATGGCCGTGGCCTGGTGTGCCTGCCGCTCACCCGCGAGCGCGCCGCCGATCTGGGCCTGGCGCCGATGGTGCAGGCCAATACCGCGCAGTTCCAGACCAACTTCACGGTCAGCATCGAGGCTGCCGAAGGCGTCACCACCGGCATCTCGGCCTACGACCGCGCGCACACCATCCGCACGGCGGTGAAGCCTGATGCCAAGCCGGCCGACCTGCATCAGCCGGGCCACATCTTCCCGCTGATCGCCCAGCCGGGCGGCGTGCTGACCCGCGCCGGGCATACCGAGGCCGGTGTCGATCTGGCGATGCTGGCGGGCCTGGAGCCGGCCGGCGTACTGGTGGAGATCCTCAACCCGGACGGCAGCATGGCGCGCCGGCCGGAGCTGGAAGTGTTCGCCCGCGAGCACGGATTGAAGATGGGCTCGATCGCCGACCTGATCGCCTATCGCCTGGCGACTGAAAAAACCGTCGAGCGCGTGGACGAACGCGAGATCGAGACCGAGTTCGGCCCGTTCACGCTGGTCACCTACCGCGACCGGATCGCCCACGACCTGCACTTCGCGCTGGTCCGCGGCACCCCGGATGCCGAGCCGACCCTGGTCCGCGTGCAGGTCGAGAACCCGCTGGCCGATCTGCTGCACTGGCGCCGCGATGATTTCGGCGTGGCCTCCACCGATGCCCTGCGCGCGATCGCCGCCGCCGAGCGGGGCGTGATGGTGGTGCTGTCCGCGCCGCGCGACACCAACAGCCTGCTGGCCCGTCTGCGTCAGCAGCCGGCCCCGGTCACTCCCGGCAAGGACAAGGATGTAGGGCAGTGGCGCCGCAACGGTGCCGGGGCGCAGATCCTGTCCGACCTGGGCCTGGGCAAGCTGCGCGTGCTGGGCACCCCCCGCCGCCAGGTAGGCCTGGCCGGGTATGGCCTGGAAGTGGTCGAGACGGTCACGCCGTGACCGGATCCGCCGCGTGGCGTCGGGCACTGCCCGGCGATCACGCGGCGTTCCCAGCCCTCATTGAGGCCGCGTGGACCGCGTAGGGCGCCCGCGCGCGTTAAACTAATCAACCTTTTGGATCCCCCGCCGAACATGAGTCACTACGAAGGCGACCTTCGCACCCCCGAAACGGCCCGTTTCGCCATCCTCGCCAGCCGCTGGAATGCCCGCATCACCGACGTGCTGGTGGCCGGCGCGCGCAAGAGCCTGGCCGGCAACGGGATCGACGAGTCCGCCATCGATGTGATCCGCGTGCCCGGCGCGTGGGAACTGCCGCTGGTCGCTGCACGCCTGGCCGCCGCCCATCAGCATGCCGCGATCATCACCCTGGGCTGTGTGATCCGCGGCGATACCCGCCATTACGAACACGTGGCCGACCGCTGCGCCGAAGGCCTGATGCGCGTGCAGCTGGACTTCGGCGTGCCGGTGCTCAATGGCGTGCTGGCGGTGGAACGGGTCGAGGATGCCGAGGCCCGCGCCGGTGGCAGCCACGGCAACAAGGGTGAGGAAGCCGCACTGTCGGCGTTGGAAATGGTCAATCTTCTGGAGCAGCTGCCATGAACAAGTCAAACCCGGGCAAGCCCTCCGGTAAACCCGTCCGCCGTGATGGCGTCGACCCCGTGCTGCGCTCGCGCGCGCGTCGTCGTGCCCTGCAGGCGATCTATGCGTGGCAGATCTCCGGTGGTAACGCGCAGAGCGTGATCGCCCAGTTCGCCCACGAACAGGCCCGCGAAATTGCCGATCTGGCCTATTTCGAAGCGCTGGTGCATGGCGTGCTGGACAACCGCAAGGACCTGGACGCGGCGCTGGATCCGTACCTGGACCGCGGCATCGAAGAAGTGGACGCGATCGAACGCGCCGCGCTGCGCGTGGCCGCCTACGAAATGCGTTACCGCCTGGACGTGCCGTACCGCGTCGTGATCAACGAAGCGATCGAGTCGGCCAAGCGCTTCGGCTCCGAGCATGGCCACACCTACGTCAATGGCGTGCTGGACCGTGCTTCGGCCGAGTGGCGCAAGGTCGAAAACGGGGGCTGATCCGCCCCATGTCCCTTGCCGAATTTGATCTGATCGATCGCATCCGTGCGCGCACCACCGCGCGCGCCGATGTCGTGCTCGGCATCGGCGATGACGCCGCGTTGTTGCAGCCGCGTGCAGGCGAACAGCTGGTGATCACCGCCGATACGCTCAACAGCGGCGTGCATTTCCCGGCCGAAACCCCGGCCTACGACATCGGCTGGAAAACCCTCGCGGTCAACCTCTCCGATCTCGCCGCGATGGGTGCCCGTCCGGCGTGGTGCACGTTGGCGCTGTCGCTGCCCACGGCCGACCCGGACTGGCTCGAAGCCTTCGCCGATGGCTTCTTCGCCCTGGCCGACGAACACGACATCGTGCTGGTTGGCGGCGACACCACACGCGGTCCGCTGTCGCTGTCGGTCACCGCGATGGGGCAGGTGGCGCCTGGCCAGGCCCTGCGTCGCGATCGTGCGCAGGTCGGGGATGACATCTGGGTCAGTGGCACCCTGGGCGATGCCGCCGGTGCGCTGCGCCTGTGGCAGCAGAACCGCTTGAAAGTGGCGGTGGCCACGCTGCTCAGCGATGACGAAACGCTGCGCGAGCGCCTGCTGCGTCCGATCCCGCGGGTCACGCTCGGCCTGCGCCTGCGGGCCTACGCGCATGCGGCCGTGGATATCTCCGATGGCCTGCTGTCCGACCTGGGCCACATCGCGGCACGCAGCGGAGTGCGCGCGGAAGTCGAGGCCGATGCATTGCCGATCTCGTCGGCGCTGCGCGAGCAGCTGGGGCGCGAGGGTGCCCGCGACTGCGCGCTGCGTGGCGGCGACGATTACGAGCTGTGCTTCACCGTCGCGCCGTCGCAGCGCGAGGCGATCCATGCCTTGTCGGCGTCACTGGGTTTGCCGCTGACCCGGATCGGCCGGATCGTCGAAGGGGAGGGCGTGCACTGCGCCGATGCGGACGCCACCGACGGTGGTTACGAGCACTTCTCCGAACGTCGCTGACGCCCATCACCCCGGCGGCAGTACCTTGCCCGGGTTGAGAATCCCGTCCGGATCCAGCGCGGCCTTGATCGCGCGCATCGCCGCCAGCGTGGCCGGGGTGAATGCCTGCGCCATGAAATCGCGCTTGGCCAGGCCGATGCCGTGTTCGCCGGACAGTGTGCCGCCCAGTGCCAGCGTCAGCGCGAACACGCGCGGCAGCGCCGCATGCGCGCGTGCGTTCTCGCCGGCATCGTCCGGGTGGTAGAGGATGTTGACGTGCAGGTTGCCGTTGCCGGCATGGCCGAAAGTGACGATGGGCAGATCGAACTCCGCCGATAGTGCCTGCACCCCGGCGACCAGCGCGGGAATGCGCGAGACCGGCACCACCACGTCTTCGTTGATCTTGCCAGGTGCGATGCTGCGCAGCGCCGGTGACAGCGCCTTGCGCGCGGCCCACAGAGTTTCGCGCGCGCTGCCTTCCATCGCCACGTCCAGCGCGATCAGGCCCTCGCCTTCGGCCGCGGTTGCCAGGGCCTGCAGCAGATAGGGCAGGGTATCGTGGTCGCCATCGGCTTCGACCAGCAACATCGCGCCAGCCTCGGGTACCTCGGCACCATTGCGACGCAGCAGCTCCAGGCTGCGCGCATCCATGAATTCCAGGCGGGTGGGCACCACCGGCTGGGCCATCAGGCGCGACACCGCCTGCGCGGCAGCATCCGCATCGCGGTACAGCACGCGCAGCCCCGCCTGCGTCACCGGCAGCGGGGTCAGCTTCAACGTTGCTTCCACGATCAGCGCCAGCGTCCCTTCGCTGCCGACCAGCAGATGGGTCAGGTCGTAGCCGGTGGCGTCCTTGGTGTATGGGCCGCCGCAGGTGATCAGTTCACCGGCACCGGTGACCGCCACCAGTCCAAGCACGTTGTCGCGGCTGGTGCCGTACTTCACCGCGCGCGGGCCGCCGGCATTGCAGGCCAGGTTGCCGCCGATGCTGCAGATCTCCGCGCTGGAAGGGTCCGGTGGCCAGAACAGGCCATGCGGCATCAGGGCCTGCTGCAGGTCGCCGTTGAGCACGCCCGGCTCGACTACCGCGCAGCGGTCGCCGGGCTGGATGGCGAGGATGCGGTTCATCCGCGCGAACGAGAGCACGATGCTGCCTTCGATCGGCACTGCCGCACCCGTGGTGCCGGTGCCTGCGCCACGCGCGACCAAGGCGATGCGGTGTTCGCGGCAGGCGCGGACCAGGGCGACGACCTGCTCGCGATCACGCGGGAAGGCGACACCGGCCGGCAGCGTGTGCCGCCACGAGTTGTCCTGGGCATGCGCGTTGCGTGCGCTGTCATCCGTTCGCCAACCGTCTTCGCCGAGCAGGGCATGCAGGGTGGCAATGAACGCAGGGGGCAGGGCAGGGGTCATCATCAGGTCCGGGAATCAGCAGGGGCACGTTGGATCGCTCGCCAGCCGACCACAGCCAGCGCCAGTGGCAGCCAGACCCAACGCAGTTCGGAAAGGACGGTCGCCATCCCGCGTGCGCTGAAGAACTGCGGCGCGAAGGGCGAGACGCGGATCGGGCGCCACGGGGCGAAGTAGCGTTCGCCGCTCCATGGCCACCACAACGCGACGCCAAGCCCGCCGGAGGTGAGCGCATCCAGCAGTGGATGCGACAGCGCGCAAAGACCGACGAACGCGGCTGCCTGCACCGCCGTGGCGCGCAGGCGCCGATGCAGCAGCGCGGCGACCACTGCCATCAGTACGGCGAACACCATCGAATGACTGGCACCCCGATGGCCGAAGCTGTCGGCATACGGAATGTGCAATGCGAACGCGAGCACGTCCGCATCCGGCAGCATGGCCGCGACCACGCCGGCGGCCAGCAATGGCGTGGAGATCCGGCCGCGATCCGCGGCGCACCACAGCGCCAGCGGAATGGCCGCGTGGGTGAAGATGGAAGGCATCAGCAGTCTTCCAGCCGGAACGCGTCGCGCAGCCAGTTCAGCTGCGGGGGCTCGCCGGCGGCTTCGACGACATCGAAGCGGCATGGCTGCTCGGCCAGCCAGGGATGCGATTGCAGGAACAGCTGCGCGGCGATCACCAGCTTGCGTCGCTTGCGGCGGTCCACCGAGGCCGCGCCGCCGCCGAAGCGGGCGTCCGCGCGGTAGCGGACTTCCACGAACACGACGACATCGCCGTCGCGCATGATCAGGTCGATCTCACCGCGGCGATAACGCGCATTGGTGGTGACCGGGCGCAGCCCGGCCTCCCGGAGGTGTTGCTGCGCGGCGGCTTCCACCGCCGCGCCACGCACCGCGCGCCCGGTCGGCACGCGACTTAATTGCTGGTGGCGATGGGCATCGGCCGGCCACCGCTGAAGGTCGACCATGCCGGCACCCGCAGCACATTGCCGTTGCTGTCCAGGAACAGGGTGCCGGTAGCGCCGGCCAGGCCGCCTTCGGTCGCGACCTTGTCCAGGTAGGCGCTGATCTTCCACGCATCGAAGCCGAACGCGAACAGGCGACCAGAGGCGCCACGCGCCGAGGGCAGCATCTGCCCGGCGGTGGAAGCGGCCGGCAGGCCGGGCACGCCGCGCACGTTCCACGCTTCGTTCGGGTAGACGATGCCGTCCAGCGCCATGTCCTCTTCCGGCTTGCCGGTACCGACGGTCAGCTGCGAGGTGCCGACGCGGCTCGCGCCACCGGCACCGGCCAGCGCCAGCTGCGGGGTCAGTGCACGTGCCTGCGGTGCCTTCACTGCCAGCAACACACCGTCGATGGCGCCGGCCGCACGCACCTGCGCGCCGATGTCGCCGACCGTATCGCTCACGCCGATCGTCGCCACCACCTGGCCACCGCGCTGCGCGAAGCGCTCGCGGAAAGCGGCGGCGGCGCGGCGACCGTTGTCGTCGTTGCTGTGGATCACCAGCACCTTGCTGCGCTCGCGGCCGCGCAGGTACTCGGCGGCGATGATGCCGTCGTCTTCCGGAGCCAGCGAGAAACCGGCGCTGCCGGCCGGTGGGGTGTCCTTGCCGCGGTTCAGGGCGAGCACCGGCACCGGCAGCTCGCGGCGGCCGAACACGGCATCCACTTCGTCGCGCCCCAGCGGGCCGACGATGAAGTCGGCACCGGCGGTGACTGCCTTGTCGTAGGCGGCCACGGCACCGGCCGCGGTGCCGGCGGTATCGATGAACTGGATGTCCGGGCGACGGCGGGTTTCACCGTAGTAGCCGCTGAGCAGACCATCGCGGACCGGCTGCGCAGCGGTGGCCAGGCGGCCACTGAGCGGCAGCAGCACGGCCATCTTCACGGGTGGACGATAGCCATCGCTCATCGCCGGCGGGCGCTTGCTGGTATCGAACTGTGAGGCGCCTTCGCGATCAAACGGACGCGGCAGCGGCAGGCCACGGGCGATCAGCGCACGGCCGGCGAAGTTGTACAGGGGCTCGTTGGCCGGCAGTGCCGCCGCGCGGGTGCGCAGGGTGGTGTCGTCCAGCGTGCCGAGCAGGCCGGCGATGGCCTGCTGATTGTCGGTACGCGCCTTGCCGGTCAGCGCGGCGTGCGCACGGGCGCGCTCCAGCGCGGCCCCGAGATTGTCGCCGGTGGCCTGCAATGCGTTGGCGCGCGCCAGCTGCCAGCGGGTGCGCAATGACGGGATGACCGCGTCGGCCGGTTCTTTCAGCGCGGCCAGCGCCTGCGCCGGCTGCTTGTCGGCCAAGGCCAGCTCGGCGGTGGTCAGCTGATACCGCTGCAGGCTGGCGCCGCTGAGCTGGCGCGCAGTGACCTGGGCCAGCAGCGTGCGGGCGCGGGTGGCATCGCCGGCTTCGTGCCAGGCGAAGGCGGCATCGGCCAGCGCGGCGCTGCGGGCGCTGCCGCGCAGGGTGTTGGCCAGCGCTTCCAGCTGGACCGCCGCATCGCGCGGCTTGCCCTGCTCGATCAGCGCCAGGGCCTGGCTCTGGGCCGGCGATTCCGGCGCAGTGGTGAAGCTGGTCGTGGCGCAGCCGGCAAGCAGCATCAGCGACAACGAAAGGGCGGAGATCCGTACGACGGGCTTGTTCATGATCAGGTCCATTCGATGGGGGCAGCGGCCGTGGCCGGGGAACGGTACGATTCTACCCTTGACCACGGAAGAGCCGCTGATGAGTGCTGTCCCCACGCTGTATGTCGTTGCCACCCCGATCGGCAACCTCGCCGATCTGACCCCGCGCGCGCAGGACGTGCTGCGTTCGGTGGCCGCGATCTGCGCCGAGGACACCCGCCGCAGCGGCCAGCTGCTGGCCCACTTCGGCATCCAGCAGCCGTTGGTGGCGCTGCATGATCACAATGAAGAGGCGTTGTCGCAGCGGATCGTGGCGCGCCTGCTGGCGGGCGAATCGCTGGCGCTGGTCAGTGATGCCGGTACGCCGCTGGTCAGCGACCCGGGCTATCGCCTGGTGCGCGCGGCGCGCGATGCCGGGATCAAGGTCAGCCCGATCCCCGGTGCCTGCGCGGCGATCGCCGCGCTCAGCGTGGCCGGCTTGCCCAGCGACCGCTTCACCTTCGAAGGCTTCCTGCCGGCCAAGGCCTCCGGTCGCCGTGAGCGCCTCAACGCGCTGGGCGGTGAAACCCGCACGCTGGTGTTCTACGAATCCTCGCACCGGATCACCGACTCGCTGGCGGACATGATCGCGGCCTTCGGGCCGGAGCGCCCCGCGGTGCTGGCGCGCGAGCTGACCAAGCTGTTCGAGACCGTGCTGGATGGCGACCTGGCCTCGCTGCTGCAGCAGGTCGAGGCGGACGACAACCAGCGCAAGGGCGAGTTCGTGGTGATGGTGCAGGGCGCGGCCGACGATGAGGAGGCTCAGTTGGTCCAGGGCCGGCGTCTGTACGCCAAGCTGAGCGAGCACCTGCCGCCCTCGACCGCGGCCAAGCTGGCGGCGGAAATCACCGGTGCCCCGCGCAAGGCGTTGTACGGCGGGTAACCGCGATGGTCCTTGTTTTGTGGGACAATGCGCGTGGCGGAGTCGGCCAGACAGTCGCGTCATCCCTTGCGGATGCCGAGGAAAGTCCGGGCTCCACAGGGCAAGGTGCCAGGTAACGCCTGGGCGGCGCAAGCCGACGGAAAGTGCAACAGAAAGATACCGCCTACGTTTCCTTCGGGAAGCCGGTAAGGGTGAAATGGTGCGGTAAGAGCGCACCGCGAGTCTGGTAACAGACCGGCACGGCAAACCCCACCTGGAGCAAGACCAAATAGGGACCTAATGGCGTGGCCCGCGTCGGGTCCGGGTAGGTTGCTTGAGCGCTGCGGTGACGCATCGCCTAGAAGAATGACTGTCCACGACAAAACCCGGCTTATCGGCCGGCTCCGCCGCTTTTTTCGCGATTCGCGAAAAAAGCCCCAAGGTTTGCAGCGCAAACCTTGGGCCCCAGGCTAACAGCCTCCAATTCCCCGCGCCTGACGGCGCGCCCCCTTACTGAAGGGGCTGTTACTCCGCCTGATTGTTCTGGGCTTTGGGTGCCCGGTGATCACGGTGCTGTCCCGGGGCAGCTCAGCCTTGCGCCGTCAACGTCGTTTCACCCACACAGACACCCTCCGCATCGAACCGCCGCTCGGTGATGAAGCCATGGCCGTTGGCGTCCAACGCGATGATCGTGCTGGCGCGGGTGCCGTACTCGGGGCTGCGGATGAAGGCGGATGACAGCCAGCGCTCGCGCGCCAAGCCGATGCCGGTCTCCGGCAGCGCGCTGTCGTCGGCGCGGGTCTCGTCGCGCAGGGCGTCCCATAGCGGAGCCAGGTCGTCATTGCCGAGGTCCACCCATGTGCGCAGGGCGGCGTTCAATGCCACGGTTTTCGGCCACGGCGCATCCAGCGGACCGTTGGACATGCCATGGATGCCCGGCGCCAGTGACTGGCGGTGCAGGGGATGGTTGCCCAGGAACTGGCAACTGTCGCGATCGGCCAGTAATAGATTGAAGGGGGCGAATTCGACTGCCCGCCGAGCGAGCTCGTCCGCGAACAGTGCGGCCGGCGCGGCCTCACGCAGATAGTCGGCTACCAGCGCCCCGCGGGAGGGCCCGGTCTGCCCGGCTTGCGGGTCACGCACATTGGTCACCACCGCCATCCGCCCGTCCGGGCCGATCCCGGCCCAGGTTCCGCCCGAGCGCAGGTCGCGGCCGGCGGCGATGCCGTCCTCAGGCGCGGGCCAGCGGCTGAGCGCAGCCGTGGGCCGCATGTGGAACTCATCGCGGTTACCGGCCATCACCAACTGCCAGCGGGGGTGGGTTTTCCAGGCGAGGGCGAGCAGACACATGCCTCACATTGTGCCGGTTCTGCGCAGGGCGGAGGCGATGGCGGCCCGGTCCGGACTGAATACGGGGCGATGTTTCACGCGGCCTCCACAGGCCTGAACTTCGGCGAAATCTCAAAAAATGAGACGAAACAGCAACTTGTGGATAAGCCTTGAACAAGTCTCTAAACATTGCTGCAAGCCCTTGATGTTCAAAGTGATTTCCTCTTCGCAAAGTTGTTGACAACCCAATCGGCACTGCTAAGGTGGGCATCAGAGGGGAAACCGGGTTTTTTGTGGTTTTTCGTGGTTCAATGTTTCACCAAGCGAAGGGAAGGTGAAAACGTCGTGTTTCAAGGCGAGACGGCCATCACTGTTGACGACAAAGGGCGCATGGCGGTTCCGACCGCGCATCGCGACCTTGTCGCGCGTGTGAGCAACAACCGTCTGGTCCTGACCTACAACCCGTTCGAGTCCGGCTGTCTGTGGCTGTACGCCGAACAGGAATGGGAGCGCGTCCGTGACGACGTCATGTCCAAGCCCAACACACAGCGCGTCGTGCGCCTCCTGCAACAGAAGCTGGTCGGTTCGGCCGCGCATCTGGAGCTGGACGGCAACGGCCGCATCAGTATTCCCGCCAGCCACCGTGGTGCCGTTGGCATTGAAAAGAAGGCGGTGCTGCTCGGTATGGGCGACAAATTCGAATTGTGGAGCGAGCAGGCTCATCGCGCGTTGATCCAGCAGACGTTGTCTGACGAGGATCTCGGCGATGGGTTGCTCGACCTGAAGTTGTGAGCCGGGGTGCCCGGATGCGCGGAGCAGCGCAGACCGGTCACCTTCCGGTGTCGCAGTCGCCGGCAGGCCACCTGCCGGTCCTGTACACGCAGGTCCTGGATGGCCTGAAGGTGATCGAAAACGGCGTGTATCTCGATGGCACGTTCGGTCGTGGCGGTCACGCCCGCGGCGTGCTCGAGCAACTCGGTCCTGGAGGCCGGCTGCTGGTCATGGACAAGGATCCGGAGGCGATTGCGGTAGCCGAGCGCGATTTCGCGCCGGACCCGCGCGTCTCGATTTTCCGTGGCAGCTTCGCCGATCTGCTGCACTGGGAGGCCACCGCCGAGGGCCTGGATGGCGTGCTGTTCGATCTGGGTGTGTCCTCGCCCCAGCTGGATGTCGCCGAGCGCGGTTTCAGCTTCGGCAAGGATGGCCCGCTGGACATGCGCATGGATCCGGACAGCGGCGAAAGCGCTGCCCAGTGGCTCAACCGCGTTGAAGAGCGCGAGCTGATGGACGTGCTGTGGACCTATGGCGAAGAGCGCCAGGGCCGTCGCATCGCCAAGGCCATCGTCGCCCGCCGCGACAAGCAGCCCTTCACCCGCACCGCCGAACTGGCCGAGTTGATCGCCTCGGTGATGCCGCGTGGCAAGGACAAGATCCACCCGGCCACGCGCAGCTTCCAGGCGATCCGCATCCATATCAACCGTGAACTGGCCGATCTCGAAGCCGGTCTGGACGCGGCACTGGCACGCCTCAAGCCCGGTGGCCGGTTGGCGGTGATCAGCTTCCATTCGCTGGAAGACCGCATCGTCAAACAGTTCATGAACCGCTACGCCAAGGCACCGCCGAGCAACCGCCGGTTGCCCGAGCTGGCCGCGTTCGTGCCGACGCTGGACCTGCACGGCGGCGCCATCAAGGCCGACGACGACGAGCTGGCAGTCAATCCGCGCTCGCGCAGCGCCGTGCTGCGTGTCGCCGAAAAACGTGAGGTGGCTGGATGAGCCGCCTGCTGTTGATCGTGCTGCTGGCCTGCACCGTCGCCTCGGCGATCGGGGTGGTATTCATGCGCCATCGCCACCGCCAGACCTTCGTGGAGCTGTCCCGGGTCGAGCGTGCGCGCGATGAGATCAACATCGAGTTCGGTCGCCTGCAGCTTGAGCAGGCCACCCTCGCCGAGGCAACCCGGGTCGACCGCGTCGCCCGCGAGCGCCTGGGCATGAAGTTCCCCGAAGCGGCCGATGTCGTGGTGATCCGGCCATGAACAAGTCCGGTCGCAACCGTGCGCGCAACAGCTTCAACCTCCGCCAGCGCCTGAAGTGGGTGGGGCTGGCGCTCGGCCTGTGCTCGGTCTCGCTGGTCGGCCGCGCCGCCTACGTGCAGATCATCAACAGCGAGTTCTACCAGCGCCAGGGCGAAGCGCGTTACCTGCGCGAACTGCCGATCAACACCTCGCGCGGCATGATCACCGACCGCAATGGCGAACCGGTGGCGGTGTCCACCCCGGTCGCCTCTATCTGGGTCAACCCGCAGGAGCTGCTGCGTTCGCCGGACCGCATCCCCGAGCTGGCGACCGCGCTGGGCATGCCGCTGGACGAGCTGACCTCCAAGCTCTCGCAGAAGGCCGACAAGGAATTCATGTACCTGCGCCGCCGGATCAATCCGGACGACGCGGAAAAAGTGGTCGCGTTGAAGATTCCGGGCGTGGCCTCGCAGCGCGAGTTCCGCCGCTTCTACCCGCAGGGTGAGGCGATGGCGCACGTGCTCGGCTTCACCAACATCGACGACCGCGGCCAGGAAGGGCTGGAGCTGGCGTTCGACGAATGGCTGCGCGGCAAGGCCGGCGCCAAGCGCGTGATCCGCAACCGCAAGGGCGACACGGTGGAGAGCGATCTGCTGCGCGCCGCCGAGCCGGGCAAGGACCTCACCCTCAGCATCGACCGCCGCATCCAGTTCCTGGCGTTCAAGGAGCTGCGCAACGCGCTGATCGCCAACAAGGCGGCCGGCGGTTCGATGGTGATCATGGATGTGGCGACCGGCGAAGTGCTCGCCATGGTCAACCTGCCCACCTACAACCCCAACGCCGTCGGTGGCGCCGCACCGGATACCCGCCGCAACCGCGCGGTGACCGACCTGGTCGAGCCCGGCTCGACCATGAAGCCGTTGACCATCGCCTCGGCGCTGCAGTCCGGCGTGGTCACCAAGGACACCACGGTGGATACCAACCCGGGCTACATGGCCGTGGGCCGGTTCACCATCAAGGATGTGCCGCGCAACAACGGCGTGCTCAACGTCACCGGCGTAATCACCCGCAGCTCGAACATCGGCGCGGCCAAGATCGCGGCCAAGATGCCGGACCAGGTCTTCTACGACCACATCCACAGCTTCGGCTATGGCGTCGCCCCGCACAGTGGCTTCCCCGGTGAATCGGCCGGCGTGCTGCCGCGCCCGGCGCGCTGGAGCGGTTCGTCCAAGACCACCATGTCCTACGGCTACGGCCTGAATGTCACGCCGCTGCAGATCGCGACCGCCTACTCGGCGCTGGGCAACGGCGGCAAGCTGATCGCGCCGACCTTCGTCAAGGGCCAGCGCAACGAAGGCAAGCAGATCATCGATGAGAACATCGCCAAGGAAGTGGTGGCGATGATGGAAACCGTGGTCACCCAGGGCGGCGCCAAGCAGGCAGCCGTGTTGGGCTATCACGTGGCCGGCAAGACCGGTACCGCCCGCAAGGCCGGGCCGGGCGGGTACGAGCGCGGGCATTACAACGCGCTGTTCGCCGGCGTGGTGCCGGCCACCAACCCGCGCTTTGCCACGGTGATCGTCATCAACGACCCGCAGGCCGGCAAGTACTACGGCGGCCTGGTGTCCGCACCGGTGTTCCACAACGTCATGGAGGGCGCGCTGCGCCTGATGGACGTGCCGCCGGATGACATCGAGTCGTGGCTGGCCGCCCAGCAGTCCGGAAAGCTGGGGCATACCGCCTCGTCGTTGCCGACGCCGCCGCCGGAAACGGTGATCGCGCCCGATGCCGCCGCAGAATTCGATGCCGCGCTGCCCAGCGCGCACGCCACAGTGCCGCCCGCGCAGGGAGGCACGCAATGAGCCAGATGATGTTGCTGTCGCAGTTGCTTCCCGATGTGGCGCTGAGCCACGACCCGACCATCACCGGCCTGGTGCTGGACAGCCGCGCGGTGCGCCCGGGCAATGCCTTCGTGGCGATCGCCGGCTTCGGCGCGCACGGGCTGGGCTTTGTCGATCAGGCCCGCGCCAATGGCGCCGGGGCGATCCTGTTCGATCCGCCGGCACCGGCCGAGCTGCCGGCACCGGCCGACGCGATTGCCGTGCCCGGCCTGCGCCACCGCATGGGTGCGATGGCCGACCAGTTCCACGGCCACCCCTCGCGCGCGATGACGATGGTCGGCGTGACCGGCACCAACGGCAAAACCTCCACCGTCCAGCTGCTGGCCCAGGCCTGGCACCTGCTCGGCACCCGCAGTGGAAGTATCGGCACGCTGGGCGTCGGACTTTATGGCGATGTCGTGCCGACCGGCTTCACCACGCCGCTGGTGCTGCAGATGCATGAGGTGCTGGCACAGCTGCGCGACGGCGGTGCCCAGGCCGTGGCGATGGAAGTCAGCTCGCACGCACTCGACCAGGGCCGCGTGGATGCCGTCCACTACGACGTGGCGGTGTTCACCAATCTCACCCGCGACCATCTCGACTATCACGGCGACATGGCGCAGTACGGCGCGGCCAAGGCCAAGCTGTTCCACCGCGACGGGCTCAAGGCCGCCGTGGTCAATCTCGATGACAGTTTCGGCAGTGAACTGCTGCGCACCGTCGGCGAGACCGTGCGCCCGATCGGTGTGAGTTCGCGCGGTGCCGCACAGGCCACCCTGCGCGCCGATTCGCTCACCCTGGACGGCCGCGGCATCGCCTTCGATCTGGTCGTGGACGGTCAGCGCCATCCGGTGCAGTCGCCGCTGCTCGGCCGCTTCAACGTGGACAACCTGCTGGCCGTGGCCGGTGCGCTCTATGCGCTGGATCACACCCCGGCCGCGATCGCCGCGCTGCTCTCGCAGCTGCAGCCGATCGCCGGGCGCATGAACCGCCTGGGCGGCGAGAGTGGCCTGCCCACCGTCGTGGTCGATTACGCCCACACCCCGGATGCGCTGGAACAGGCGTTGACCAGCGTGCAGGGCCATCTGGCCGGGCGCCTGGTCTGCGTGTTCGGCTGTGGTGGCGAGCGCGACACCGGCAAGCGCCCGCAGATGGCCGCCATCGCAGAACGCCATGCCGACGTGATCATCGTCACCGACGACAATCCGCGCGGCGAAGACGGCGACGTGATCGTGGCCGACATCCTCAAGGGATTCGCGGCACCCGCTGCCGTCACCGTGCAGCGCGACCGCGCCGCCGCGATCGCCACCGCGATCGGCCAGGCCGGCGCGGGCGACATCGTGTTGATCGCCGGCAAGGGCCACGAGCCTTACCAGGAGATCCACGGGGTCAAGCACGCGTTCGACGACACTGAAGTCGCCGGCCGTGTGCTGGCCGCGCGCGCGGAGGATGCACCATGAAGCGCACCCCGCTGTCGCTGATCGCCCACTGGGCCGGTGGCGAGATCCATGGCGAAGACACCGCCATCGATGCCATCAGCAATGACACCCGCACGCTGGCCCCGGGCAGCCTGTACGTGGCCCTGCGTGGCGAGCGCTTCGATGGCCATGACTTCGCCGCAGACGCCTTGGCGCGCGGTGCCTCGGCGATGCTGGTCGAGCGCCTGCTGGGTGTGGCGCTGCCACAGATCGTGGTCGCCGACAGCGAACACGCCCTCGGTCGCATCGCCGCCGGCATGCAGCGCGACCGCGACACCGCGGTCTTCGCGATCACCGGCAGCAACGGCAAGACCAGCGTCAAGAGCCTGCTGCTGGCGATCCTGGAACAGGTGGCACGTGACGACGGCAAGGTGGTCTACGCCAACCCCGGCAACCGCAACAACGAGATCGGCCTGCCGCTGGCGGTGCTCGATGCCCCGGAAGATGCCGACTACGCCGTCTACGAGATGGGCGCCGGCAAGCCGGGCGACATCGCCTACCTCACCGAGATCGTGCGCCCGCACTACGCGCTGGTGAACAACATCGCGCCGGCGCATCTGGAGCGCATGGGCAGCCTGCAGGGCGTGGCCACCACCAAGGGCGCGATCTACGCGGCGCTGCCCTCCGATGGCGTGGCCGTGATCAATGCCGATGACGCCTTCGGGATCTGGTTCGAACAGCACATCGTCGGCCAGCCGCCGCGCTGCCGTGTGCTGCGTTACGGCCTGGAGCACACCGCCGACGTCACCGCACGTGCGATCCGCCCGGCCGCGCAGGGCAGCCAGTTCGTGCTGTCCACGCCCGCGGGCGATGCCGAAATCACGCTGGGCCTGCCGGGCCGGCACAACATCAGCAACGCGCTGGCCGCCGCCTCGCTGGCACTGGCGGCGGGCATTGCGGTGGCGCAGATCGCCGCCGGCCTGGCCCGCGCCGAGCCGGTCCCGGGCCGCCAGATCGCGCACCAGCTGCCCAACGGCGCGGTGCTGATCGATGACAGTTACAACGCCAACCCGGGTTCGCTGGCCGCTGCCATCGATGCCTTGGCCGGCACGAAGGAAGAAGGCTGGCTGGTGCTGGGTGACATGCGCGAGCTCGGCCCGGACGGTGAAGCCCTGCATGCCCAGGCCGGCCGCCGCGCCCGCGAGGCCGGCCTGAAGCGGCTGTACACGCTCGGCCCGCTGAGCGCCGCCGCTTCGACCGCCTTCGGTGAAGGCGGCCAGGCGTTCCAGAGTCACCAGGCGCTGGCCGCCGCGCTCGCCAGCGAACTGCATGCCGGCGTGCGCTGCCTGGTCAAGGGCTCACGTGGCAGCGCCATGGACACGATCGTCAAAGCGCTGCTCGCGCAAGGAGAGGAAACCCCCCATGTTGCTTGAACTGGCCCGATGGCTGCAGCAGTTGGAGAGCCTGTTCGGGCTGTTCGGCTATTTGACCCTGCGCGGCATCCTCGCGGCGCTCACCGCCCTGTTCCTGTCGCTGTGGCTTGGCCCGGCGATGATCCGCAAGCTGGCCCAGTTCAAGGGCGGCCAGCCGATCCGTACGGATGGCCCGCAGACCCATTTCGCCAAGGCCGGCACGCCGACCATGGGCGGCTCGCTGATCCTGCTGACGATCACGCTGTCGGTGCTGCTGTGGGCCGACCTGCGCAATCGTTATGTCTGGCTGGTGCTGGCGGTGATGCTGTGCTTCGGCGCGATCGGCTGGTACGACGACTGGATCAAGATCGTCCGGCGTGATCCGAACGGCCTGAAGTCGCGCTGGAAGTACCTGCTGCAGTCGATCTTTGGTCTGGCTGCCGGTCTGTTCCTGTTCTACACCGCCGATGTCCCGGCGGCGATGACGTTCTACATCCCGATGTTCAAGTCCATCGCGCTGCCGCTGGCCGGCATCAGCTTCGTGGCCATCGCGTACTTCTGGATCGTAGGCTTCTCCAACGCGGTCAACCTGACCGACGGCCTGGACGGGCTGGCGATCATGCCGACCGTGCTGGTCGCCTGCGCGCTGGGCGTGTTCGCCTATGCCTCGGGCAACGTGGTGTTCTCCAGCTACCTGCAGATCCCGCAGATCCCAGGTGCCGGTGAGCTGGTCATCATCTGCGCGGCGATCGCCGGTGCAGGCCTGGGCTTCCTCTGGTTCAACACCTATCCGGCCATGGTCTTCATGGGCGACATCGGCGCGCTGGCGCTGGGTGCGGTGCTGGGCACGATCGCGGTGATCACCCGGCAGGAACTGGTGCTGGTGGTGATGGGCGGTGTGTTCGTGATCGAGACGCTGTCGGTGATGATCCAGGTCGCTTCGTTCAAGCTGACCGGCAAGCGCGTGTTCCGCATGGCACCGATCCACCACCACTTCGAATTGAAGGGCTGGCCGGAGCCGCGCGTGATCGTGCGCTTCTGGATCATCTCGGTCGTGCTGGTCCTGATCGGCCTGGCCACGTTGAAGGTCCGCTGATGAACGACCTGTCGCGCCAAGCCACCCGCCTGGAAGCCATCGGAGGCCACTTCGACAAGTGGCTGCTGGGCGCGATCATCACGCTCACCGGGCTGGGCGTGGTGATGGTCGCGTCGAGCTCAATCGCGTTGATGAGCAGCCCGTTCTACTACCTCAACCGCCACCTGATCTTCCTGGCGGTGGGCATCGGGCTGGCGATCATCGCCATGCGCACCGAGCTCAAGAGCATCGAGCAGTACAACCAGATCCTGCTGCTGGGCTGCTTTGCGCTGCTGGTGGTGGTGTTCATCCCCGGCCTGGGCAGCAGCGTCAACGGTGCCCGCCGCTGGATCAATCTGGGGATCTCCAAGTTCCAGACCGTCGAAGCGGTCAAGGTGCTCTACATCGTGTGGCTGTCCAGCTATCTGGTCCGCTTCCGCGATGAGGTCAATGCCACTTGGCCGGCAATGCTCAAGCCGCTCGGCGTGGCTGGCGCGCTGGTGGTGCTGCTGCTGCTGCAGCCGGACTTCGGCTCCTCCACCCTGCTGCTGGCGATCACTGCCGGCATGCTGGTGTTGGGCGGGGTCAACATGCCGCGCATGTCCATGCCGGTGATCATCGGCATGGTCGGTATGAGCGCGCTGGCGATCATCGAGCCGTACCGGATGCGCCGCATCACCTCCTTCCTGGATCCGTGGGCCGATCAGCAGGGCGACGGCTACCAGCTGTCCAACGCGCTGATGGCCGTGGGCCGCGGCGAGTGGACCGGCGTGGGCCTGGGCAATTCGGTGCAGAAGCTGTATTACCTGCCCGAAGCGCATACCGACTTCATCTTCTCGGTCACCGCCGAGGAGCTGGGCTTCCTTGGCACCTGCCTGATCATTTCGCTGTATGCGCTGCTGGTCGGCCGCACCTTCTGGCTGGGCATGCGCTGCGTGGAAATGAAGCGCCACTTCTCCGGCTACATCGCCTTCGGCATCGGACTGTGGATCAGCATGCAGAGCTTCGTCTCGATCGGGGTCAACCTCGGCATCCTGCCGACCAAGGGCCTGACCCTGCCGCTGATTTCCTCGGGCGGCTCGAGCGTGCTGATGACCTGCGTGGCAATGGGCCTGCTGCTGCGCGTCTCCTACGAACTGGACCGCGCCGAGCGCCGCCAGGCCGTGCGCATGGGCGCCGACCAGGATGGGCCGCTGCCGGGTGATGTCCCCAGGCCCGACACCGCCAGTGCCATCGCCGCGGCCATGCAGGACGGCGCTGCCCGCGATACCGCCCCGCGTAACAGCGCCACCCGTGGCACCAGCCGCATGCAGCAGCGCATTGAACCGACGCTGGGGAGGATGGGATGAGCACACCTCGCCTCGATCCGTCCCAGCGCCCGGTCATGATCATGGCCGGCGGCACCGGCGGGCACATCTTCCCCGGCCTGGCCGTGGCCAAGGTGCTGCGCGAGCGCGGCGTGCCGGTCACCTGGCTCGGTGCCGACGGCGCGATGGAAACGCGGCTGGTGCCGCAGCACGATATCCACATCGATACGCTGGCCATCAGCGGCCTGCGCGGCAAGGGCAAGCTGGCCCTGATCGGCGCGCCGCTGCGGCTGCTGCGTGCGATCCGTGCGGCCGGTTTCCTGATCCGCGATCGTCAGCCGCGTGCGGTGATCGCCTTTGGTGGCTTCGCCTCCGGCCCGGGCGGTATCGCCGCGCGCCTGCATGGATTGCCGTTGCTGGTGCACGAACAGAACCGCGCGCCGGGCATGACCAATCGCGTGCTGTCGCGCTTCGCACGCCGCGTCCTGACCGGGTTCCCGGGCAGCTTCGCCCAGCGCGAGGAAGCGGTCGGCAATCCGGTCCGTGCCGAGATCGCCGCGATCACCCCGCCGGAGCTGCGCCTGGCCAACCGTCAGGGCCCGTTGCGCCTGCTGGTGCTCGGTGGCAGCCAGGGCGCGCGCGCGCTCAACAACGCGGTGCCCAAGGCACTGGCTGCGCTGGGCACCGGGATGCCCGTGCAGGTACGCCACCAGAGTGGCGAGAAGCTGCACGCCGAAGCGCTGCAGGCGTATGCCGATGCCGGCGTGCAGGCCAGCGTGGAACCCTTCATTGCCGATATGGCCGAGGCCTTCGCCTGGGCTGATCTGGTGGTGTGCCGCTCCGGCGCCTCCACCCTGGCCGAGCTGTGCGCGGTCGGCGTGGGCAGCGTGCTGGTGCCGTTCGCAGCCGCCGTCGACGATCACCAGACCCGCAATGCGCAGTATCTGGTCGAACGCGGCGCCGCGGTGTTGCTGAAGCAGGATGAAACGCTGGCGACACAGCTGGAAGGCGTATTGCGCGATTTGTCCGAACATTCCGCCCGACGCATGCAGATGGCCAAGGCCGCGCGTGCCCTGGCCAAGGTCGATGCCGCCGAGCGCATCGCCGACATCATTCTCGAGGAATCCAAATGAACACCGCTACGCGCGCCAGCCTGGCGCGAGGCCACGCATGATCCGCCGCCTCCACGACACCAACGACCTGGTACGCGCGTTCCCGCGCGTGCACTTCGTCGGCATCGGCGGCACTGGCATGAGCGGCATCGCCGAAGTGATGCTGACGCTGGGCTATGAAGTATCCGGTTCGGACAACGCCGACAACACCGCGACCCGTCGCCTGGCCGGCCTGGGTGCGCGCGTGATGCGCGGCCACTCGGCCGCCAACGTGCTCGGCACCGATTGCGTGGTCGTCTCCAGCGCGATCCGGGATGACAACCCGGAATTGATGGAAGCGCGCAGCCAGCGAATCCCGATCATGCCGCGCGCGGCGATGCTCGCCGAACTGATGCGCTTCCGCCGCGGCATCGCCGTGGCCGGCACGCACGGCAAGACCACCACCACCAGCCTGACCGCTGCCGTGCTGAGCGAAGGTGGGCTGGACCCGACCTTCGTGATCGGTGGCCAGCTGCTCGCCGCCGGTGCCAACGCCAAGCTCGGCGGTGGCCAGTGGCTGGTGGCTGAAGCCGACGAGAGCGATGGCAGCTTCCTGCGCCTGAACCCGCTGGTGTCGGTGATCACCAATATCGATTCGGACCACCTTGAGAACTACGGCAACGATTTCGCCCGTGTCCAGGCTGCGTTCGCCGAGTTCCTGCAGCGCCTGCCGTTCTATGGCCTGGCGGTGCTGTGCATCGACGATCCGGAAGTGGCCGCGCTGGCCGCGCAGACGCCGCGCCATGTCATGAGCTATGGCATGAGCAGCAACGCCGACGTGCGTGCCGAGGATGTGGTCCAGGATGGCCCGCGCATGCGCTTCACCCTGCGCCTGCCCGAAGGCAGCAGCCACCCGGTGACGCTGGCCCTGCCCGGTGCGCACAACGTGCTCAACGCACTGGCCGCTGCGGCCGTGGGCTGGCAGCTGGGCGTGGCCCCGGACGCGATCGCGCGTGCGCTGGAGAGCTTTGCCGGTATCGGCCGCCGCTTCAACGACCTGGGCATCGTCACCACGCATACCGGTGCCAAGGTCCGCGTGATCGACGACTACGGTCACCACCCGCGTGAGCTGGCGGCCGTGTTCGCCGCCGCCCGCGGTGGCTGGCCGAGCCAGCGCCTGGTGGTGGCCTTCCAGCCGCACCGTTACAGCCGTACCCGTGATCAGTTCGATGCCTTCGCCGCGGTCCTCTCCGAAGTGGACGCGCTGGTGCTGAGCGAGGTCTACCCGGCCGGCGAAGCGCCGATCCCGGGTGCCGATTCGCGTTCGCTGGCCCGTGCCATCCGCGCGCGCGGCCGCAGCGAGCCGGTGGTGGTCGGCAATGCCGGCGAACTGGCCCACGTGCTGCCCGATGTCCTGCAGGACGGTGACCTGCTGCTGATGATGGGCGCCGGCGACATCGGCTACATCGCCCAGCAGATTGCCGGCGAAGGTTTCCAGGAGACGCCGGCCGCATGAACACGCTGACCTTCCCCCCGCTGCGCCTCACCGATCCGGCCATGTTCGGCCGCGTCGCCGTGCTGCTCGGCGGTACCTCCAGCGAGCGCAACGTCTCGCTGGATTCGGGCCGCAACGTGATCGAAGCGCTGCGCGCGCGCGGCGTCGATGCGATCGCGGTCGACGGCATCCCGGCCCTGGCGCTGGCGCTGGTCGAGAAGCGCTTCGATCGCGTCTTCAACATCCTCCACGGCCATAACGGCGGTGGCGAAGATGGCATCGTGCAGGGCTTGATGGAAGCCTTCGGTGTGCCGTACACCGGCTCGGACGTGCTCGGCTCGGCGCTGAGCATGGACAAGATCCGCACCAAGCAGGTGTGGCTGTCGCACGGCCTGCCGACCCCGCGCTTCATCGCGCTGGACCAGGCCTCCGATGTCCACGCCGCCGCGGCCGGGCTCGGCCTGCCGGTGGTGGTCAAGCCGGCCAATGAAGGCTCCAGCGTCGGCATCAGCCGCGTCACCGAAGAGGCCGACCTGGATGACGCGGTCGCGCTGGCGGTGCGTTACGACGGCCAGCTGCTGATGGAGCAGATGGTGGTCGGCGACGAGTTGACCGTGGCGATCCTGGGTGACCAGGCGCTGCCGTCGATCCGCATCGTGCCCAAGGGCCAGTGGTACGACTACAACGCCAAGTACATCGCCGAGGACACCCAGTACCTGTGCCCGGGCCTGGAGGGCGAGGATGAAATCGAGATCCGCCGCCTCGCACTGGCTGCGTTCCGCGCCGCCGGTTGCCGTGGTTGGGGTCGGGTGGACGTGATGCGTGACCGCAGCACCGGCCGTTTCTATCTGCTGGAAGTGAACACCGCACCGGGCATGACCAGCCATTCGCTGGTGCCCAAGTCGGCCAGCCAGGCCGGAATCGGCTTTGAAGAGCTGGTCTGGCGCGTGCTGGAACAGACCCTGCCGGCGCACGCAGCGCAGGAGAACCGTCACGCATGAACGCGGTGCTGCGCATCTTCGTCTGGTTGCTGGCCCTGTCGGTCGTGGCACTGCCCGTGGTGGCGGTGCTCAACGGCTGGGTCGGTGCCGAGCGGTGGCCGTTGGCCAAGCTGCGTGTGCACGGTGAGTTCAAGCGGGTGCCGGCCGAGCAGCTGCAGCAGGTCGTGCTGCCGTATGCGAAGTCCGGCTTCTTCGCGGTCAAGCTGCAGGATGCACAGGACGCCATCGAAACACTGCCGTGGGTGGAAAGCGCGCAGGTCCGCAAGCAGTGGCCGGACGTGCTGGAAATCACCCTGGTCGAGCACAAGCCGTTCGCGCGCTGGGGCAACGACCGCCTGCTCTCCGAGCAGGGCAAGCTGTTCGCTACGCCGAAGAAGCTGCAGGACCTGGAGCTGCCCGACCTGGATGGTCCTGACAGCCAGACCGAAGAAGTGGTGGCGCTCTACAACGATGCGCGCGCGCTGTTCGCGCCGGCCGGGGTAGACGTCAAGCGGGTCACCATGGATGCACGCGGCAGCTGGTCGCTGGTGCTGAGCAACGGCACCGAAGTGGTCGTTGGCCGCGATGATGCCCGCTCGCGCCTGCAGCGCTTCGTGCGCGTACTGCCGCAGCTGGCCAATCAAGCGGCGCCGATCGAGCGCGCCGACCTCCGATACACCAATGGTTTCACGCTGAGCTGGGGTACCCCGGCTCCGGCCGCGCCGGCCGCCCCGGCCGAAACGGCCAATGTGGCGCACAGGACGCAGGAAAGGACATGAATCGCAAGGGTGACAAATCACTGATCGTCGGTCTGGATATCGGCACCTCCAAGGTGGTGGCGCTGGTCGGCGAATACTCGCCGGGCAATCCGATCGAGGTCATCGGCATCGGCTCGCACGAATCGCGCGGTCTCAAGCGGGGCGTGGTGGTGGATATCGAATCGACCGTGCAGTCCATCCAGCGCGCCGTCGAAGAGGCCGAGCTGATGGCCGGCTGCGAGATCCGCTCGGTGTACGCCTCGATCTCCGGCAACCATGTGCAGTGCAAGAACTCGCCCGGCATCGTACCGATCCGCGACGGCGAGGTGACCTGGGGCGATCTGGATCGCGTGCTGGATGCGGCCAAGGCGGTGGCGATTCCGGCCGACCAGAAGATCCTGCATGCGATCCCGCGCGAGTACGTGCTGGACGATTCGCAGGAAGGCATCCGCAATCCGGTCGGCATGACCGGCGTGCGCCTGGAGGTGCATGCCCACCTGGTGGTGTGCGCACAGTCGGCGGCGGCCAACATCTCCAAGTGCGTGCAGCGCTGCGGCCTGCAGGTCGATGATCTGGTGCTGTCCTCGCTGGCCTCCAGCGTGGCGGTGCTGACCGCCGACGAGCGCGAGCTGGGCGTGGTGCTGGTCGACATGGGCGCCGGAACCACCGACCTGGCCGTGTTCGTGCAGGGCGCGATCTGCCACACCGCCTCGCTGCCGATCGCCGGCGACCACGTCACCAACGACATCGCGCACATGCTGCGCACACCGACGCCGGAAGCCGAGCAGATCAAGGTGCGCTATGCCTGCGCGCTGGCCCAGCTGGCCACCGCCGAGGAAAGCATCCAGGTGCCCAGCGTCGGCGATCGTCCGCCGCGCCGGATGCCGCGCCACGCACTCGCCCAGGCAGTGCAGGGCCGCTACGAAGAGATCTTCGAGATGGTGCAGGCCGAACTGCGCCGCTCGGGTTTCGAAGAACTGGTGCGCGCCGGCATGGTGCTCACCGGTGGCGCCTCGAAGATGGAAGGCGTGGTCGAACTGGCCGAGGAAATGCTGCAGATGCCGGTACGCGTGGGCATTCCGCAGCACGTCACCGGGCTGGGCGAAGTGGTCGGCAATCCGGTGCATGCCACCGGCGTGGGCCTGCTGCTGATGGGCAGCCAGATCGAACACCCGCGTCGCCCGTCGCTGCCCACCGGCCGCGCCGGCAGCATGTTCAAAAAACTCAGAACCTGGTTCCGCGGCGAGTTCTGATCGCGGACCGCAACACGCAGTACACATGCAATAAGCGATAAGCAGTTCCCGAAAAATCCACACACCGTCCACGCAACACCGCAGCACACCGCAACAGACCGCATCACGACGTACACAGCAACCGCGTTACCCGGCCACCTGGCCGACCATTGAAGCAGGCACCACCGTCGCGGTTGGCTCTATCCAGCCCGACATACCAACTACAACTCGCCGGCACGACGGGTGGGGAGGACAGGAGAAGGATTCTCCGAAGCCCCCGTCCCGCGTAAACGGCAACACGAGGACACGGACATGGCGCATTTCGAACTGATTGAAAAGATGGCACCCAATGCGGTGATCAAGGTGATCGGCGTGGGCGGCGGCGGCGGTAACGCCGTGGCGCACATGGTCAGCACCAGTGTGGACGGCGTGGAATTCATCACCGCCAACACCGACTCGCAGGCCATCAAGAATTGCGGTGCCAAGCTGCAGCTGCAGCTGGGCACCAACGTCACCAAGGGACTGGGCGCAGGCGCGAATCCGGAAGTCGGCCGCCAGGCCGCGCTGGAAGACCGCGAGCGCATCATGGACGCCCTGCAGGGTGCGGACATGGTGTTCATCACCGCCGGCATGGGCGGTGGCACCGGCACCGGTGCAGCCCCGGTCGTGGCGCAGCTGGCCAAGGAGATGGGCATTCTGACCGTCGCCGTGGTCACCAAGCCGTTCCCGTTCGAAGGCCGTCGCCGCATGCAGGTCGCGCTGAAGGGCATCGAAGAACTGAGCCAGCACTGCGACTCGCTGATCACCATCCCGAACGAAAAGCTGATCACCGTGCTGGGCCGCAACGCCACCATGATCCAGGCCTTCCGTGCCGCCAACGACGTCCTCCAAGGCGCCGTGCAGGGCATCGCCGACCTGATCGTGCGCCCGGGCCTGATCAACGTCGACTTCGCCGACGTGCGCACCGTCATGTCCGAAATGGGCCTGGCAATGATGGGCACCGGCACCGCGCGTGGCGATGACCGCGCCCAGGCCGCGGCCGAAGCGGCCATCCAGAACCCGCTGCTGGACGATGTGAACCTGGCCGGTGCCAACGGCATTCTGGTCAACATCACCGCCGGCGCCGACTTCACGATGGCCGAGTTCGACGAGATCGGCCGCACCATCGATGGCTTCGCCTCCGAAGATGCCACCGTGGTCGTGGGCACCGTGCTGGATCCGGACATGCAGGACGAAGTCCGCGTGACCGTGGTCGCCACCGGCCTGAACCGTGCCGTGGCCGCCAAGACCCAGCGTCCGGGCGAGCGCGCACCGATCAAGCTGGTCCGCAATGCCACCACCGGCCAGCCGGAGTTCGGCGAGTTCGACAATGGCGGCGATGCGGTCTCCAAGGCCGTGGGCGGGATGGGCATGGGCATGGGCCTGCGTCGTCCGAGCGCCGACACCGTGGCACCGACCGCCCCCAGCGCATCGGGCCCGGCTGCTGCTGAACTGCCGAACGATTACCTGGACATCCCGGCGTTCCTGCGCCGCCAGGCGGACTGAGCAACGCGTGCCGGGGCCTTGTCCTCCCCGGTAAGCACCTCCATGTCCCATGCTGCCGGGCCAGGATCGGCCCGGCAGTCTGACCGCCGTCGTGCATCGCGCACGTCCGGGCAGTGCTGTCGACGCACCACGGTTCACGGAAGGGACAGCGGTAGTGCGTGTTATTCTTGTTTGTCACAGTCGCGCTGACCGCGCGCTTTCTGGTCCTGCCCCCCGATGATTCCGCAACGCACCCTCAAGAACACGATCCGCGCCACCGGCGTCGGCCTTCACAGCGGTGACAAGGTCTACATGACCCTGCGCCCGGCCCCGGTCAACCACGGCATCGTCTTCCGTCGCGTCGATCTGGACCCGGTGGTGGAAGTGCCTGCGCGTGCGGACCTGGTCACCGAAGTCACCCTGTGCACCGGCTTGACCTATCACGAGGCGAAGATCCAGACCGTCGAACACCTGATGTCGGCTCTGGCCGGCCTGGGTGTGGACAACATCATCGTGGAACTGTCCTCGGCCGAGCTGCCGATCATGGACGGTTCCTCCGGCCCGTTCGTCTTCCTGCTGCAGTCGGCAGGCATCGCCGAGCAGGACGCGCCGAAACGCTTCATCCGCATTCTCAAGACGGTGGAAGTCACCGATGGCGACAAGGTCGCCCGCTTCGAACCGTACGAAGGCTACAAGCTCGGTTTCACCATCCAGTTCAATCACCCGATGATCCCGGCCAAGCAATCGCGGGCCGAGATCGAATTCTCGACCCAGGCCTACACCCGGGAAATCTCGCGTGCCCGGACCTTCGGCTTCATGCGGGATCTGGAGTACATGCGCGAGCGCAACCTCGGCCTGGGCGGCTCGATGGACAACGCCATCGTGCTCGACGAGTTCCGCGTGCTCAACGACGACGGCCTGCGCTACGCCGATGAGTTCGTGCGCCACAAGATCCTCGATGCGATCGGCGATCTGTATCTGGCCGGCGGCCAGGTGCTGGGCGCGTATGAGGGCTTCAAGTCGGGCCACGCGCTCAACAACAAGCTGGTGCGCGCGCTGCTGGCCGATGCCAGTGCCTGGGAGTGGGTCAGCTATGACTCGCCCGCGGTCGAGGCACCGGTCGTCTACGGTCTGCCGGCGTACGCCTGAGCCCTGTCATTGCGCAAGTAATTGATTTTAAACAAAATAGAACGGCGCCCATGGCGCCGTTTCTGTTTTCTGGGGTTTAGACGCGCTGAGAGCCATGTGATCTTGACGTCAATGAACCGTGGGGGTGCACAGCGCACAGATTTGTGAACCTCATCAAGGTTTCTGCCGGATTTAACGTTAATTTAATAAAACACTAACGACTGGCGGCGGTTCCGCCGCTACAGTGCAGACCGGCTCCCAGCCAAAGTTCACGTGATCGTGACGCGGCCGGGAAGGGGCGGGATGCCCCGATGGCTTCACGATTTGGACGAATCCACATCGCGGAGACAGGCCAACGCGTCGCGTAGCCCTTTGTGCGTGGCGGCTGAAACAGCGTGGGGGCCATTCCTGTTATCGATCGCTGGGGAGCGTGGGGGAGGGGCAGATGCTGTTTTGACGGTCACCTTGGTGACCTTCAGCCCGATGGACCGGGCCGCGTCGATCAACTGTGCTTCGGCAAGCCGGACCTTGGCGTGCCACACGGGAGATTCGACGAGAAAAACGAGGTGCTCGCCGTTTACATTCGCCAGCCGGCAACGGGTGGCCAGTGCAGGCGGCAAATGGGGGCGCAATTGACGGTCCAGCGCGTCGAGCCACAAGGCACGACGCAGCGGGTTACCGGCTTTGTCCGCCATGACCGCATCCAGCGCCGGCTTCGGTGTGGATGGGGAACGGGCACTGGATTTCGGCTCAGACATGAAAACTCACTGATGGCATTCAAAAAGATCGTAATCAAAACGCGTGAAGGACAGGCCAAGACGCCGCTGGCGCGTTTGCGTTTCTACTTCGAAGATTCCCCCCGTGCCCTGCTGGGCAGTGTGCTGGGGGTGGGCTGCCTGATCGGCTTCGGTGCCGGTATCGGTGGCAGCATGTTCAACGATTCCCGGCTCCACGCCAAGGTCGCACAGCAGGAACGCGAGCTGGCGCAGGCCCAGAAGGACGCTCAGACCCAGGTCAACGCGCTGGCAGCGCGGATGGGCGAGCTGCAGGCACAGGCGACCCGTCTCAATGCCCTGGGCGAACGACTCACCCAGATGGGCAAGCTGGAAGACGGCGAATTCGACTTCAACGAGACCCCCGGCCTCGGTGAAGGCGAGCCCGGCCCGACCCAGGACATTCCGGTCAGTGCGGTCAACGCCGACTTACAGGTGCTGGAGCAGCGCTTTGCTGCTTCAGGCCGCCAGCTGTCGGTGATGGAATCGCTGATGTTCGACCACCAGCTCGAACAGAACGCCGTGCCTTCGCGCATGCCGATCCGCAACACCTACATCACCTCCAACTTCGGCACCCGCAGCGATCCGTTCGGTCGCGGTGCGGCCACCCACAAGGGCATGGATTTCCACGCCAAGGTCGGTGACCCGGTGATGTCGGTGGCCGACGGCGTGGTCAGCTTCGCCGGCGTGAAGGGCGGGTACGGCAACGTGGTCGATGTGGACCATGGCAACGGCTATGTGACCCGCTATGCGCACAATTCGCGCTTGGTGGTGAAGCCGGGCGATCTGGTCCGGGCCGGCCAGGAAGTGGCCAAGGCCGGTTCCACGGGCCGTTCCACCGGTGCCCACGTGCACTTCGAGGTCTGGGAACGCGGCCAGGTGGTCAATCCGCGCAAGTTCCTTGGTGATGGCGGCAACACCCCGGTCGGCCGCGTTTCGCGGGGCTGATCACGGTAACGAACTTGAACGGGGGTGCTTGAAACGCCGGACCCCCGTCCCAAGCTACAATGGGTGTTGCCATAGACAGGGCGCGGTGCGCCCTGTTTCGTTTGCGGCGTGCGCATCCCCCGGGGAAAGCGCCGCCGTTGGGGCGTCTCATTCCAACCGGTTCCTTCAATGATCAACAGCCTGCTTACCCGCGTCTTCGGCAGTCGTAATGAACGACAGCTGCGCCAGCTCAACCGCATCGTCGCCAAGGTCAATGCGTTGGAGCCGGAAATCGAAAAGCTCTCCGACGAGCAGCTCAAGGCCAAGACCCCGGAATTCAAGCAGCGCATCGCTGACGGTGAAGCCCTGGACAAGGTGCTGCCGGAAGCCTTCGCGGTCTGCCGCGAAGCCAGCCGCCGCGTTCTGGGCATGCGCCACTACGACGTGCAGCTGATCGGCGGCATGGTCCTGCACCTGGGCAAGATCGCCGAAATGCGCACCGGTGAAGGCAAGACCCTGGTCGCCACGCTGCCGGTCTACCTCAATGCGCTGGAAGGCAAGGGCGTCCACGTGGTCACCGTGAATGACTACCTGGCCCGCCGTGACTCGGCGCAGATGGGCAAGCTCTACAACTGGCTCGGCCTGAGCGTGGGCGTGGTCTACCCGGGCATGCCGCACGGCGACAAGCGCGAGGCCTATGCCAGCGACATCACCTACGGCACCAACAACGAATTCGGCTTCGATTACCTGCGCGACAACATGGCGCTGTCGCGCGCAGACCGCCACCAGCGCGGCCTGCACTACGCCATCGTCGATGAAGTCGACTCGATCCTGATCGATGAAGCCCGTACGCCGCTGATCATTTCCGGCCCGGCCGATGATTCCCCGGAGCTGTACATCCGCGTCAACCGCATTGTCCCGCACCTGATCAAGCAGGAAGCCGAGGAAGGCGAGGGCGATTTCTGGGTCGACGAGAAGGGCAAGCAGGTCCATCTGTCCGAGGCGGGCATGGAGCATGCCGAGGCGCTGCTGGTCGAAGCCGGCATCCTCAATGCCGAGACCGAAGGCCTGTACGCCGCGCAGAACCTGACCGTGGTGCATCACCTCAACGCCGCCCTGCGCGCGCATGCCATCTACCAGCGCGACGTGGATTACATCGTGCGCGATGGCGAAGTGGTGATCGTCGATGAATTCACCGGCCGCACCCTGGCCGGCCGCCGCTGGTCCGATGGCCTGCACCAGGCCGTGGAAGCGAAGGAAGGCGTGCCGGTCCAGCGCGAGAACCAGACGCTGGCCAGCATCACCTTCCAGAACCTGTTCCGCATGTACAAGAAGCTGTCCGGCATGACCGGTACGGCCGATACGGAAGCCTACGAATTCCAGAGCATCTACAACCTGGAAGTGGTGGTGATCCCGACCAACCGCCCGACCATCCGCAAGGACGGTTCGGACCAGGTGTTCCTCAACCGCAACGGCAAGTTCAACGCGGTGCTGGCCGATATCCAGGCCTGCAACGAGCGCGGCCAGCCGGTGCTGGTGGGTACCACCTCGATCGAAACCTCGGAAATGCTGTCCGAGCACCTGACCAAGGCCGGTGTGCACCACGAAGTGCTCAACGCCAAGCAGCATGACCGCGAAGCGACCATCATCGCCAACGCCGGCATGCCGGGCGCGGTGACCATCGCCACCAACATGGCCGGCCGTGGTACCGACATCGTGCTGGGCGGTTCGCTGGAAGCGCAGCTGCACGAGCTGGGCGAAGAGGCGACGCCGGAACAGCGCGCCCAGGTCAAGGCCGAGTGGCAGGTCCGCCATGATGCAGTCAAGGCAGCCGGTGGCCTGCACATCGTCGGCACCGAGCGCCATGAGTCGCGTCGTATCGATAACCAGCTGCGTGGCCGCTCGGGCCGCCAGGGCGATCCGGGTTCGTCCCGTTTCTACCTGTCGCTGGAAGACAACCTGATGCGCATCTTCGCCTCGGACTGGGTCCAGAAGGCGATGCGCATGATGGGCATGAAGGAAGACGACGTCATCGAAGATCGTCTGGTCAGCCGCCAGATCGAGAAGGCGCAGCGCAAGGTCGAAGCGCACAACTTCGATATCCGCAAGAACCTGCTGGACTTCGACGACGTCAACAACGATCAGCGCAAGGTGATCTACAGCCAGCGCGATGAGCTGCTGGACGCCGAGTCGGTGAAGGACAACGTGGATGGCATCCGTGGCGATGTGATCTTCGACGTGGTGGCGCGCTTCGTGCCGCCGAACTCGATCGACGAGCAGTGGGACCTGCAGGGTCTGGAAGCCACGCTGGCCTCGGACTTCGGCATCGACATGTCGCTGACCGAGCTGGTCAAGTCGCACGAGGAGCTGGACGCCGAGGGCATCGCCGAGAAGGTGCAGGCCAAGGTGGACGAGCACTTCGCGGCGAAGGAAGCCGGCGTGGGCGACGAGACCATGCGCGCGCTGGAGAAGCACGTGATGCTGACCGTGCTGGATCAGAGCTGGAAGGAGCATCTGGCGCGCATGGATTACCTGCGCCAGGGCATCTACCTGCGTGGTTATGCGCAGAAGCAGCCGAAGCAGGAATACAAGAAGGAAGCGTTCGAGCTGTTCTCGGAGATGCTGGAGAACGTGAAGCGCGAAGTGGTGACCTTGCTGGCGCGCGTGCGCATCCGCAGCGAAGAGGAAGTGGCTGCCCTGGAGCAGGCCGAGCGCCAGCAGGCCGAAGCGCGTCTGCTGCAGTCGCAGTTCCAGCACCAGGACGCGGGCGGTTACGGTGCGGACGAAGAGGCCGCGCAGGTGGAGGCGGCGCAGAATGGCGTGCCGCAGGTCAGCCGCGATGAGCCGAAGGTCGGCCGCAACGATCCGTGCCCGTGCGGCAGCGGCAAGAAGTACAAGCACTGCCATGGTCAGCTGAGCTGATTAGTTGATCGACTGATCGAGTGATTGGAAGTGCTGAAAAAGCCCCGCCCTGTGCGGGGCTTTTTTGTGGTTCTTCGCCAACGGCGTGGCGCCTCGAATGTCCATGGCGTGAGGCGACCGGGCAGCCCCGTCCAGGACGCGCCGTAAATACCTCCTTGTAGGCTCGACACCCGCATCCATGCGGGTGACGGTCCTTCCCGGAGCAGCCCAGCCGCCTCGTGACAGCAGGCTGCGGTAGCGGTGAGCAGATCAAGGACCGCTTTGCGCACTCCCACCACCCGCGCGCTCCGTAGCGGCCGGCAGGCTCCTGGGCAAAATCAAGGAGGAGGCCGTCGCCGCCAGGCGGCGGCCGGGGGACATTTGCCGAGGGGCCTGCCGGTCGCTGCGGGGCCCTCACGCTCGCGGCAGACGCGAACGGAGACACACCACGGTCCGCACTGCGCCTCCACAACTACCGGCAGGGGCATTGCGTCACCCGGCCCGCTTTGGGCATCCTCCGGGTATGTCATCTCCCCTTCGTTCGATCCATGTCGTGGCCGGCGTCATCACCGATGCCCGTGGCCGCATTCTGCTCAACCGTCGTACCGAGAACCGCGATATGGCCGGCCTGTGGGAATTCCCGGGCGGCAAGCGGGAGCCCGGCGAGACCTCCGAAGAGGCGCTGGTGCGGGAGCTGCGCGAAGAGCTGGGGATCGAGGCGGAGATCGGTGAGTGGATCATGGACGTCCCGCAGATCTACCCGGACAAGCGGCTTCGGCTGGAAGTACGCCGGATCCAGAGCTGGAAGGGGTCGCCGCGGGGCCGTGAGGGACAGGCCATCACCTGGGTAGCACCGGACAAGCTGCACCGGTATTCGATGCCGCCGGCCGATCTGCCGGTGGTGGCGGCGCTGCGGCAGCCGGACCGGTATCTGATCACGCCGGAGCCGGAGGGTGAGGAGGACAGCGTCCACCAGGCCTGGTTGTGGCGCCTGGCGCAGGCACTGGAAAGCGGGGTGCGCCGGGTACAGCTGCGCACGCCGTCCAGCCCGGCACGGGTGGCGCTGGCCGAGCGGGTGATCCAGCAGCACGGGCCGCGCACGCAGTGGCTGGTGAATCGGGATATCGAGCTGGCCGCTCGGTTGGGGGTCGGCGTGCATCTGGGCAGTGAGCAGCTGCTGGGGCTGGATGCGCGGCCGCTGGCCGCCGGTCAGCTGGTCGCGGCCTCCTGCCACGATCTGGAACAGCTGCAGGCGGCGCAGCGATTGGGCTGCGATTTCGCCGTGCTGGGGCCGGTGCAGGCGACGGCCAGCCATCCCGGAGCGGCACCGCTGGGCTGGGAGGCGTTCGAGGCGCTGCGCGAGCAGGTGTCGTTGCCGCTGTATGCGCTCGGCGGCATGGCGCCCGCTGATATCGCGCAGGCGCGTCGCCACGGCGCGCAGGGCATCGCGGCGATCCGGTCGCTGTGGCCCCCTACAGCGTGATCCAGAAGCAGCCGTACTGACGGCGCAGGCCGAATACGGTCCTGGCCGGGGTGGCGGTGCTGCCGAGGGTCTGCTCGATGCGCAGGCCGATCGGGCGGGGTCGCGAGGGGGCCTCCACGGTACCTGCAGCGGCAAGCGCCGGGTCCTCCATCACAGGCGCGCTGTCCGGGTAGACCGGCGCGATGTCGATCAGCGGGCGCTGCACCACCGATTCCAGGCGGCCGATGATGTGGTTGGCGGTGGCGTTGGAGACATTGCTCCAGAGGTAGATCGAGGACAGCCGGTTGACGTCCTGTGCGCTGACCGCGTCGCGGATCTGCCCGGTCAGTTCACTGAGCCGGCGCGCGCAGCCGGCGCGGTAGACGCCGGTGTTGCCGACGCTCGCGCTGCGCGGGGGCAATCGCGCGGTGGCACCCAGTGCATCGCAGCGGCGGTCGGTGAAGACGGTTTCGCCCTGGGCAGTGGTGCAGCGGTTCACGCGCTGTGGCGCCTGCGCCAGCGCGGGCGGCGAGGGCAGGCACAGCGCACACAGCAGGAGCCACACGAGCGGTTTCATCGCAGCAGCGTAGCGGCGTGGGCGTTATCTGCAAGCGATGCGTGGCGGCCTCAGCTGCGCAGCAGTTTCAGCACCTGGGTGGTCGGCTTGGCCAGGTTGAGGGTGTAGAAGTGCAGGCCCGGCGCACCGCCCGCGACCAGGCGTTCGCACAGGCTGGCCACCACCTCGGCACCGAACGCGCGGACCGATTCGGCATCGTCACCGTAGGCCTGCATGCGCTTGCCGATCCAGCGCGGAATCTCGGCACCGCACTGCTCGGAGAAGCGCCGCAGCTGGCTGAAATTGGAGATCGGCATGATGCCCGGCACGATCGGTACGGTGACGCCCAGCTTGCGTACCGCATCCACGAAATGGAAGTAGGCGTCGGCGTTGAAGAAGTACTGGGTGATCGCCGCATCGGCGCCAGCGTCGATCTTGGTCTTGAAGTGCTTCAGGTCCAGCAGCGCGTCGTTGGCCTGCGGGTGGGTCTCCGGATACGCGCCCACCTCGATGCGGAACGCATCGCCATGCTCGGCGCGGATGAAGCTGATCAGGTCGGAGGCATACCGCAGGTCACCGGGGTGGCCCATGCCCGAGGGCAGGTCACCGCGCAGGGCGACGATGCGGCGGCAACCGATCGCGCGGTACAGCTTGAGCAGTTCGCGGATCTCCTCGCGGCTGCCACCAACGCAGGACAGGTGCGGGGCCGCATCGAAGCCATGGTGCTGCTTGAGGTGACGGACGGTCTCGGAGGTGTAGCTGAGCGTGGAGCCGCCGGCACCGAACGTACATGACACGTACTCCGGCGCGAACACCTTCAGCTTGGCCGCGGTCCGGTCCAGCTGGGCGCGCTGCTCGTCGGTCTTGGGTGGATAGAACTCGAAGCTGATGGCGGTCATGGGCGGGGCGCGTCGGCGGGTGTGGCTCAATCATATCTCTTCATCGCGATGAATGTTAAGTGCGTCGCATGCGCCGTGCACATCCCCGGGCTTACAGTGATGGCTACCTCAAGGAGCAACCGCCATGCAGATTCTCGTCACCGGTGGCACCGGCTTCATCGGGCGCAGCCTGTGCACGCGCCTGCTGGCCGAGGGCCACGACCCCATCGTCCTGACCCGTCGGCCCGGCCGGAACCCGCAGCCGGGCGTACGCAGCGTTGCGGCGCTGGACGAGGTTGGCCCGGTCCAGGCGGTGGTCAACCTGGCCGGCGAGCCGTTGATGGACGGCCGCTGGACCGATGAACGCAAGCAGGCATTGCGCGATTCCCGGATTGGCACCACGCAGGCGCTGCTGGCCTGGATGGCCGGGTTGCCTGAGCGCCCCCGGGTGCTGGTGTCCGGCTCGGCGATCGGCTGGTACGGCCCGCGCGACAGCGCGCCGTTGGATGAGACGGCCTCCCCGGGGCACGACTTCGCGGCGATGCTGTGCCGGCACTGGGAGGCCGAAGCGCTCAAGGCCGAGGACCTCGGCGTGCGCACCTGCGTGCTGCGGACCGGCATCGTGCTCGAACGTGAGGGCGGCGCACTGCAGAAGATGCTGCCGCCGTTCCGGATGGGGCTCGGCGGGCCGATGGGCGATGGTCGGCAGTGGATGAGCTGGATCCATCGCGAGGATCTGGTCGGCATGATTCTGTGGCTGCTCACTCGCGATCAGGCACGCGGCGCCTACAACGGCACGGCGCCCGGCACGGTCACCAACCGGACCTTCGCCACCACGTTGGGCGATGTGCTCCACCGTCCGGCTCGGCTGACCACTCCGGCGTTCGCGTTGAAGCTGGGCTTCGGGGAAATGAGCGGGCTGCTGCTGACCGGGCAGAACGTGCAGCCGGTGCACGCCCTGGCGGAGGGGTTTGTTTTCCAGTATCCATCGCTGCCGGCGGCCTTGCAGGCCATCGTGAGCGCGCCGGATCGCTGAGGCGCGGATGTTGATCCGCCGCTGCCGACCGCTCATTGCCGGTCTGCGGCCGCTGCTCATGTAATCGCCCCGGCGACGACACCCTGCGGCAGTCTCCATGCTCACCCAGCAGGAGCCTGCCATGTCGACCGTCCGTCCCCGCCGCATCTACTCCATCGCCCCGTTGGCTGCGCTCGCGCTGACCGCATGGGCCACCTTGGTCAGCCCCGCCCATGCGGCCACCGTGCGTTTCCAGGATCTGCAGGTCGAGGTGATCGGCAGCGGTCGGCCGGTATTGATGATCCCGGGCCTCAACAGCGGTGCCGACGTCTGGCGCGAGACCTGCGCCGCGCTGCAGCCGCAGGTGCAATGCCACCTGATCCAGCTGCCGGGCTTTGCCGGTGCGCCTGCAGTGGCCAGCGATGATTTTCTGAGCGCGATGCGCGATCGCCTGCTGGCCTACAGCGCGGACCGCAAGCTCGATCATCCGGCCGTGATCGGCCACAGCCTCGGTGGTGTGCTGGCGCTGCAGATGGCGATCGCGGCGCCGCACAAGATCGGGCCCCTGGTGATCGTGGATGCCTTGCCGTACTTCGGTGCCGTGCAGAATCCGGCCGCGACGCCGGCCACGCTCAAGCCGATGGCCGAGCAGATGCGGGCCGGCATGCTCGCCGCCGACGCCACGCAGTACGCGGCGCAGACCGATGCTGCGGTCGCCAACATGGCGCACGCCCCCGAGCATGTGGCGACCTTGAAGCAGTGGGGACGCGACAGTGACCGTGCCACCACCGCGAACGCGATGTATTCCATGACGATGACCGACCTGCGCCAGCCGATCGCCGGCATCACCTCGCCGGTGCTGGTGCTGGGCGCGTGGGCGGCCTATCAACCCTTCGGCGCTACCGAAGCCAGCACGCGGCAGGTATTCGCCACGCAGTACGCCGCGCTGCCCGGCGTGCGGATCGAGATGAGCCGCGCCGGCCACCACTTCCTGATGTGGGATGATCCGCGCTGGCTGCAGACGCAGATCCGGGGCTTCCTTGATCTGCCTGCAGCGCCCTGATCGAGACCGGCGTGGAGACGATGAGCGAGAAGCGGGCAGCACGCGATACCGGTTTCTGGTGGCGCAACAGCGCGGTGTGGTTGGTCTACCTTGGCGTGAGCCTGCTGCTTGGGGTCACCTACGGAGGGCACTGGTCCGGCATCGTCCTGATCTCTGTGATGGTGACGCTTTCCCTGTGGGTGGGCAGCGCATTCATCCGCGGCTATGCGTTGCGGCATGACTGGTTGCAGCGCGATCTGCTGGGATTGACGTGGCGGCTGCTGCTCGCGGTGGTGATCGTGGCGGCGGCCGCCCAAGTGCTTACCGCTGCCGCGCTGTTGCCCGCGTTGGCCTGGGACTGGGTGCAGCTGCCGGGACAGCGTGCGAACTATCGCCCGGCCGCTGTCTTCGGCTACTGGTTCAATACCGCCATCGTGCTGAGCGTGTGGTGCGCGCTGTGGACCGGCCGCCGCGCGCTGCAGCGTGCCCGGCACAGCGAGATGGCCCAGCTGCGCGCCGAAGCGCAGCGGGCGACGCTGGAGCACCAGGCGCTGCGTGCGCGGCTCAATCCCCACTTTGTGTTCAATGCGCTCAACAACCTGCGTGCGCTGATCAATGAAGACCCGGCGCGTGCACGCGACATGGTCACCCATCTGTCCAGCACGCTGCGCCACGCCCTGGTGCATACCGACGGGGGCTGGGTCACCCTGGCCGAGGAATGGCGCGTAGTGCAGGACTACCTGGCGGTGGAAGCGATCCACTACGAGGGCCGCCTGCGGGTACACACCGACATCGATCCGGCCGCGCTGTCCGCGCGGCTGCCGCCGATGGCGCTGCAGTTGCTGGTGGAGAATGCGATCAAGCATGGCATCGCGGTTTACCCCGGCGGCGGCGAGCTGCAGGTGCGCGCGCAGTGCGAGTGCGGCGTGCTGCGGCTGGAAGTGGGCAATCCGGCCGCGCCTCAGACCACGACCGAAGGCCATGGCATCGGGCTGGCCTATCTGCGGGCGCAGCTGGGCATCGACGCGGCGCCCTCTTCATCCAGCCGGGGCACGTTCCGGCTGGAGCGACAGGGCGAGCGCATGCTGGCCCACCTGGAGGTACAGCAATGAGCGCTTCACTACGCGTGTTGATCGTGGACGATGCGCGGCTGGCACGCAGTGAGCTGCGCACCCTGCTGGCAGCGATTCCGTGGGTGGCGTGTGTCGGCGAGGCTGACGACGTGCCCGCTGCACGCGAGGCGATCCTGCGCGAGCAGCCCGATCTGGTGTTGCTCGATGTCCAGATGCCCTCGGGCGAGGGCTTCGACGTGCTTGAGGGACTGGACACGGTGCCGATGGTGGTGTTCGTCACCGCCTACGATCAATACGCGGTGCGTGCCTTTGAAACCAATGCACTTGACTACCTGGTCAAGCCGGTGGAAGCGGACCGGCTGCGGGCCGCGCTCGAACGCGGTCGAGAACGACTCTCTCCCCGGGCCGCAGTCGCGACGGCCGCAACGGCGAGCGGCCCACGCGATCCGCTGGGCACGGAGGATCAGGTGTTCCTGCGCGATGGCGAGCGTTGCTGGTTCGTGGCGCTGGGTGAGATCCGCAAGGTGGTGGTCGACGGCAACTACGCACGGCTGTGGTTCCGCGACCAGAACGCAGTGCTGGCGCGCAGCCTGAGCACGATGGAAGCCCGCCTGTCGCCGGCGCTGTTCTTCCGCGCCAACCGCAACACGCTGGTCAACCTGCGCCGCGTGCGTGCGATCGAGCCCTCGATGAGTGACGGCTATGACTTGACCCTCGATGACGGCAGCCGGGTGGAGGTGTCGCGGCGGCAGGCCCGTGAGTTGCGTGAGCGGCTGGCGCTGTAGGGCACGCGCCGCACGCGTTACCCTGTGCACGATCTCCACCGCCTGATTGTGCCCATGTCCATCGTCCTCACTGCGTTCGCCCGGCCCCGCCTGTTCCCGCGCGTGCCGCGCGGCAACACCATCCAGGACTGCAGCGCCGAACAGTTCGAGCAGCACCTCAATACGCACGCGCCGTTCAAGGTGCTCGATGGCTACGCGCCGTTCTGCAAGCTGCATGTGTACGAAAACTGGACCTCTACGCGCTGCCTGACCGTGCCGATCACCGAGGCCAACCGCCATCAGCTGCGCAGCGGCTACGAGGCGCGCAACCGCGATGAATTGCCGGTGCTGGTGCGCTGGTTCGAAGGCGTGGAATCACCGCGCGCGAACTACCTGGTGGTGATCCTGTACAGCGCTGAGCAGTTGGCCAGGGAAGGCTCACCCATCAAGGCGGACTGGGGCATCGTGGGCTGCATCTACACCGCCGAACCGGAGGAAGTGCCGATGGCGCCGATCACCATGATGCGCAACGCGCTGGGCGTGGAAGAGGGGGGCTCGGGTGTGCCGCTGGATCGCGAAGCGTATCAGCGTGCGGTGGTGTTCTGGGACAGCAACGCCAACTGGCGTCCCTGAGCGTGCAGCGGCGATGAAATCACGCATGCGTTGGGGTTGCCGCAAAGGTTGGAATCCCCAGTTTCCACTCCCACCAAGGGTAGTGATACTCGCGGTCGGTGGCCAACCAGTGCGTTGCACAGTCCACGCAGGTGACGGCATGCGCCTCGCCCCAGCCGTCCTCGGCTTCCCCCACGGCATCGATGACCACATGCCCGCGCGTGGCTTCCCGACGCGGATCGAAGAACGGGTAGTGCGGGTAAAGCGCACACAGGCAGCCGGCCCGCTCCCGCCAGAAGCGCAGCCGGCGCAGGGCGAACTGCAGGTGATGGTTATTGGCGAACAGAGCGCCACCCAGCGCGATGTGCGCGGTGGCGCGCTCGATCCGCTCGACCCACGGCGAAAGCGCGTCCAGTTCGGCCGGATCACGGAGCTGGGCGATGGCGCAGGCCGCGCTGTAGATGCGGTCAGGCGCTGAAGACAGCAGCGCCTGCAGGTGCTGCGCGCCAGGTCCCTCGGTGGGGACGGATGGGTCCCGGTTGAAAGGCCAGCGCATCACCGTGCCTTGCCGATGGCGGCATAGCATCCGCCAGTAAGCTGCAGCAGATCGGCCGGTGCCAGCGCCACCTCCAGTCCACGACGCCCGGCACTGACGTGTACGGTCGGCAGCATCTGGGCGCTCGCCTCCAGGAAGGTGCGGTGTTTTTTCTTCTGCCCCAGCGGGCTGATGCCCCCGACCAGGTACCCGGTCGCGCGCTGCGCCGCCTGGGCGTTGGCCATCCCGCACTTCCGGCAGCCGGCCGCTGCGGCGAGTGCCTTGAGGTCCAGGGTGCCGCTCACCGGTACGATCGCCACCAGCAACTCGTGCGTCTCGGTGCTTGCCAGCAGCGTCTTGAACACCTGCGCCGGATCCAGCCCGAGCTGCTGCACCGCTTCGCCACCGTAGGATTCGGCGGCGGCGTCATGGTGATAGGACAGCACGCTGTGCGCGATGCCGGACTTCTTCAGCAGGTTGATGGCGGGGGTCATGGGGGCATCCTAGCGCGGTGCGGACCCGCTGCCTTGACCGAAGCTACTGCGGTCGCTGCGATAATGGCGGCGTTCCCGTCTGGAAAGTTCCCATGCGCCTCTCTGGCCAATTCAACGCGCTCAGCTTCGATGGTGATGTGGCGCGCGGACCGTATCCTCCTCAGGGGTTTGTGTCGATCGCGGAAGGCGCGCTCGGCAATGGCGATTGTTTCGGGCTGTATTGGCCGTTGGGGCGCGAGGGAGATGCGCCCTTCGTCTGCGAGATGTTCCATGACGAATGGCGTATGGAACTGCGTCATTCCTCGGTGCAGGTGTTCTCTCGCTGGCTGGAGCTGAACGAAGGCGAGTATGGCGAGCATGAGGTCGAAGATCCCGGTTCGCCCACCGAGCGGTTGGAGCAGGCGCGCGCGCAGGTGCTGGCAGCGGAGGTCGAGCAGGCCATTGAACTGCTGCGCGCAGCCTGCACCGCGTTCCCGGAGCTTCAGCAGGGCTGGGCGCTGCTGGCAAGCCAGTACATGCGGCAGGGGCAGCGCGATGCGGCGATCGATGCGGCACGTTCGGCGGTGCTGGCCAACTGGGCGTTTGGCATTCCCGAGGCCGGCGTGCTGCGCATCCTGCGCGCTGCCCCGGCCAGCACTGACCCGGTGATCGCGATGGTGCAGCGGATGGGCTTCGCCTTCGGCGGCGCCAAGACCAATCCGGATTACGCGCTGATGCAGGCCTGCATCGATGAGTGCTGGGCTTCCGGTGACACCCTGACGGCGCTGCGACTGTCGCAGAACCGCTGCTACGTGCTGGCTGGCGAAACGGTCTCTTTTCAGGAACGCGAAGGGTTCATGCTGTCGCGCTGGCAAGCGGACTTCGCCGGGCAGTGCCAGGCCGTCCTCAACGACGACCGCAGGGGTTTCAGCCAGGACTGAAGGGCATCGCGCCACAAAAAAACGGGCGCCTTCCGGCGCCCGTCTGTTTTCAACGCAACTGGACCGGCATGCCGATCAGTAGCGGTAATGCTCCGGCTTGAACGGGCCGTCCACCGGCACGCCAATGTAGTCGGCCTGCTCCTGGCTCAGGGTGGTCAGCTTCACGCCGATCTTTTCCAGATGCAGACGCGCCACTTCCTCGTCCAGCTTCTTCGGCAGCAGGTACACCTTCTTCTCGTAGCTGTCCTTGTTCGCCCACAGGTCGATCTGCGCGAGCGTCTGGTTGGCGAACGAGTTGGACATCACGAAGCTCGGGTGGCCGGTGGCGCAGCCCAGGTTCACCAGGCGGCCGTCAGCCAGCAGGAAGATCGCATTGCCGTTGTCGAAGATGTACTTGTCGACCTGCGGCTTGATGTTGATCTTCTGCACGCCGGCCAGTGCGTTCAGCGCATCGACCTGGATCTCGTTGTCGAAGTGGCCGATGTTGCAGACGATGGCCTGGTCCTTCATCGCGCTCAGGTGCTCGATGCGGATGATGTCCTTGTTGCCGGTGGTGGTGACGTAGATGTCGCCACGGCCCAGGGTGGATTCGATGGTGTTGACCTCGAAGCCTTCCATCGCCGCCTGCAGGGCGCAGATCGGATCGATCTCGGTGACCACCACGCGCGCGCCGTAGGCACGCAGCGAAGCGGCGCAGCCCTTGCCCACGTCGCCGTAGCCGCAGACCACGGCGACCTTGCCGGCCAGCATCACGTCCATCGCGCGCTTGAGGCCGTCGGCCAGCGACTCGCGGCAACCGTACAGGTTGTCGAACTTGCTCTTGGTGACCGAGTCGTTGACGTTGATCGCCGGGATCAGCAGGGTGCCGGCCTGGGCCAGCTGGTACAGGCGGTGCACGCCGGTGGTGGTCTCTTCGGAGACGCCCTTCCAATCCTTGACCACGCGGCCCCAGTAGCCCGGGCGCTCCTTGGCCACGCGCTTGAGCAGGTTCTTGATGACCTGTTCTTCGTGCGAGGCGGCCTTCTCATCGACCCAGGTGCTGCCGTTCTCGAGCTCGTAGCCCTTGTGGATCAGCAGGGTGACATCGCCGCCATCGTCCACCACCAGCTCCGGGCCGGTCAGGGTGCCGTCGGGCAGGGTGAAGGTCAGCGCGTCCAGGGTGCAGTCCCAGTACTCTTCCAGGGTTTCACCCTTCCAGGCGAACACCGGGGTGCCCGATGCGGCGATCGCCGCGGCGGCATGGTCCTGGGTCGAGAAGATGTTGCACGAGGCCCAGCGCACGTCGGCGCCGATGTCCTTCAGGGTCTCGATCAGCACCGCGGTCTGGATGGTCATGTGCAGCGAGCCGGTCACGCGCACGCCCTTCAGCGGCAGGGTGGCGGCATGCTTGCGGCGGATCGACATCAGGCCCGGCATTTCATGCTCGGCGATGTCCAGCTCCTTGCGGCCCCAATCGGCCAGGGAGATGTCGGCAATCTTGTAATCGCCTTCGGTGGAGAAGGTCTTGGCAACAGCGTTCATTCAAAGCTCCGGTGTAATGACGAGTCGATACTCGTGTTCGCCGGGCGCCGTTGGAACCAATCCTGGCCACCGAGCCTGGCCGCCCCCGGACAAGATCCGGAACGGTCGCAGCGCCCCTCGGTGGAGGGTCACCCATTATATCGCGGCCAGTTGCATTGGCATGAATCGGTGCCTGCCCCCAACCATCGGCAGGGGGGCGATCGGCGCGCGGCTGTTAAGGTCGGGGGTTTGTATCCGCACAGGCACAGAACATGACACGCACCCCCGGTCGACGCGCTCCACAGTGGCGCCATACCCTGATCCTCGGTCTGGCCCTGCTGGCGGTGCCGCCGTTGGCGCTGGCCGCCGCCCCGGCCGCCAAGACCAGCGCGCAGACCGTGGCCGCCGCCAAGGGCGACCAGGGCGGCTACCAGCTGCCATCGCCCGCCCTGCAGGCCGTGGTCGATGCGCCGCGTGCCCCGACCCTGAGCCTGTCCCCGCGCCGTGACCTGGCCGCGCTGCTGCAGACGCCGCCGCTGCCGTCGATCAACGACGTCGCCCAGCCCGAACTGAAGCTGGCCGGCCTGCGCATCAACCCGGCCACGCATTCGGCCAGCCGTTTCAGCTTCGCCGACAAGCTGTGGCTGATGAGCGTGGCCGACGGCAAGGAGCGCCAGATCAGCGGGCTGCCGCAGCCGTTGTCGATCGCCACCTTTGCCTGGTCGCCGGACCAGAAGTACATCGCCTTCAACCAGGTGCACGCCGCCACCGGGACCAATGAACTGTGGATCGTCGATGTCGACGCCGGCTCGGCGCGCCGCCTGGTCGGTGATCTGAACACGGTGATGGGCGACGGCTACAGCTGGCAGCCCGACAGCCGGGGGTTGCTGGTGATGCAGCAGCTCAAGGGCCAGGGCGCGGCACCGGCCGCCGGCGGCATTCCGACCGGTCCGGCGATCCAGCAGACCGAGGCCGACGCCGGTGTGCGCACGATCCGTACCTACCAGGACATGCTCAAGAACGAGGCCGATGCCCGCCTCTTCGATTACTACGCCAGCGCGCAGCCGGCCAAGGTCGCCCTCAACGGCGTGACCACGCCGCTGTCCACCAGTGGGGTGTACTGGGATATGACGCTCTCGCCGGATGGGCGCTACCTGCTGAGCGAGCGCGTTGTGCGTCCGTACTCCTATCTGGTGCCGGCCAGCGCGTTCGCGCGTCGCATCGAAGTGCTGTCCGCGCTAGACGGCAGGCTCGAACACACCGTCGCCGACCTGCCGTTGAAGGAAGGCCTGCCGACCGGCAACGATGCGGTGGCCACCGGCGTGCGCCGGATCGACTGGCGCGCCGATGCGCCGGCGACCCTGGTGTGGGCCGAAGCGCAGGACGGCGGCGACCCGAACCGCGAGGCCAAGGTGCGCGATGCGGTGCTGATGCAGGCGGCGCCCTTCGATAAGCCGCCGGTGACGCTGGCGCAGCTGGGCAGCCGTTATGCGGGCATCCAGTGGGGGCGTGGCGATCTGGCGCTGCTCAACGAATCGTGGTGGAAGAACCGCGAGGTCAAACAGTGGCGGATCGCGCCGGACCAGCCGGAGAAGGCAACCGAGCTGTTGTCGGCGCGCTCCTCCCAGGACCGTTACAACGACCCGGGCCGCCCGGGCCTGGTGCGCGACGTCAACGGTCGCTCGCGCCTGCAGGTCAGCGCCGATGGCCGCAGCATCTTCCTGTACGGGGCAGGCGCCTCGCCGGAAGGCGATCGTCCGTTCGTGGACCGTTTCGATCTGGACAGCAAGCAGACCACCCGCCTGTTCCACTCGCAGGCGCCGTCCTACGCCGCGCCGGTGGCGCTGCTCGACCAGGAAGGCACCTCGCTGCTGCTGACCCGTGAATCGCCCGACGAGCCGGCCAACTTCTACGTGCAGTCGCTGGCCGATGCCACCGCGGCACCGAAGGCGTTGACCCACTTCCAGCACCCGCTGCCGCAGCTGCGTGGGGTGAGCAAGGAGCAGATCCGCTACAAGCGCAACGATGGCGTTGACCTGACCGCCACGCTGATGCTGCCGCCGGGCTACAACGCGAAGAAGGACGGTCCGTTGCCGCTGCTGATGTGGGCCTATCCGGGCGAGTTCAAGACCGCCGAGGCCGCCAGCCAGGTGACGGATTCGCCGTACCGTTTCAACGCGATCAGCTACTGGGGGCCGCAGGCGTTCCTGGCCAAGGGCTACGCAGTGCTGGTCAGCCCCTCGATGCCGATCATCGGGGAGGGCGACAAGGAACCGAACGACACCTACCTGCCGCAGCTGATCGCCAATGCCGAGGCGGCCGTGAATGAAGTGGTGCGGCGTGGTGTGACCGATCGTGAGCACATCGCGATCGGTGGCCACTCCTACGGTGCGTTCATGACCGCCAACCTGCTCGCGCATACCCGCCTGTTCAAGGCCGGCATCGCGCGCAGCGGTGCGTACAACCGCACGCTGACCCCGTTCGGCTTCCAGGCCGAAGAGCGCAACTACTGGCAGGCGCAGGACGTCTACCAGAAGATGTCGCCGTTCAACTACGCCGACAAGATCAAGGACCCGATCCTCTTCATCCACGGCGTGGACGACAACAACTCCGGTACGTTCCCGATCCAGAGCGAGCGCATGTTCGCCGCGGTGAAGGGACTGGGCGGCACCTCGCGGCTGGTGATGCTGCCGAACGAATCGCATGCCTACCGCGCGCGCGAATCGATCATGACCATGTTGGCCGAAAGCGAGCGTTGGCTGGAACAGACCGTGGGCGAGGGTAAGCCGGTCAAGCAGAAGCGCTGAGCCTGCAGGTGCTGGCCGCTGGCCGGCACCTGACAACACCCGGTAGGTACCGGCCGTTGGCCGGTACGGAACAATCGGTAATGCCGGCCCCTTGCCGGCATTACCAGATGTAACTATTTGCGCGACGCAGCAACGACGCGATTGTGGGTTAGGCTTGAGCGGATTCCGTTCCCGAGGCCAGTGCGTCGCAGATGAACGAGTACCGTAGCAGCATCGTTTTTGCCACTCCCGATATTCCCCTGCGTGACGATGTACGCCGACTCGGCGCACTGGTCGGCGACCTGCTCGCCGAGCAGGTGTCCACGCAGTTTTTCGATGATGTGGAACAGGTGCGCACGCGCGCCATCGCCCGCCGCGAAAGCGACGCCCCGCTGTCCGATCTCAACGACGTCCTGACCGGCCTGCCGCCGGCGCGCGCCGAAGCGATGGTGCGTGCCTTCAGCACCTACTTCCAGGTGGTGAACATCGCCGAGCGCGTGCACCGCATCCGCCGTCGCCGTGATTACCAGCGTGCCGGTACGGCCACGCCGCAGCCGGATGGCCTGCAGGATGCACTGGTCAATCTCAAAGCGCAGGGCGTAACCCTGGCCGAGCTTGCCGAGTGGCTGCCGCGCATCGATATCGAGCCGGTGTTCACCGCGCATCCGACCGAAGCCGTCCGCCGCGCGCTGCTGGAAAAAGAACAGTTGATGGTTGCCAGCTTGGTCGACAACCTCGACGGCCAGCGCACGCCGGGTGAAGCCGCCGCCGACGCTGCCCGTTTCCGCATGGCTCTGACGGCGTCGTGGCAGACCACCGATTCCTCGCCCGTACGCCCGACCGTGGACGACGAGCGGGAGCACGTCGGCTTCTATCTGGTGCAGGTGCTGTACCGGGTGATTCCGGTGCTGTACGAATCGCTGCAGCAGGCGCTGCTGGATACCTACGGCGAGGAACTGCCGCTGCCGCGCCTGCTGCGCTTCGGCACGTGGGTGGGCGGTGACATGGATGGCAATCCGAACGTGGACGCCAACACCATCCGCAACACGCTCGATGCGCAGCGCCAGGCCGTACTCGGCCGCTACCAGAAAGACCTGCTGCAGCTGGCCAGCCTGCTCAGCCAGTCCACCGAGCGGGTGGCGGTCAGCGATGCGCTGCAGGCACGTGTGGAGCAGTACAAGGTGCTGCTTCCCAAGGTCACCTCGCGGCCGCGACATGCCGACATGCCGTACCGCCTGCTCAACGACCGCATGCGCGCACGCGTGCAGGCGACGATGGACGATGCGGAAGGTGCCTACGCGTCGCCGCAGGAACTCACCGACGACATCGAGCTGATCCTGCGCAGCCTGCACGACAACAAGGGCGACCACGCCGGCGGCTTCGCGGTGCGTCGCCTGCTGTGGCGGGTGCGTACCTTTGGCTTCCATCTGGCGAGGTTGGATGTACGTCAGGAATCGAGCGTGCACGGCCGGGCGTTGGCCAGCGTGCTGGATGGACAGGATGCCTGGGACGGCGCCGATGCGGTCACCCGCGCCGCGCGCCTGGCCCCGTTCGCCAGTGGCGAGCAGGGGCTGCCGGCGAGCAACGAAGAAGGCGGTGAGCGCCTGGACGCGGTGTTCGCGGCGCTGGCCGATGCACGCCACCGGCACGGTGCCGACGCGCTGGGCAGTTACATCATTTCAATGGCGCACGACCGCAGCGATGTGCTCGCCGTGCTCGCGCTGGCGCGTCGCGGCGGCCTGGTGGATGACGCCGGCGCGGTGCCGCTGGACATCGCGCCGTTGTTCGAAACCGTGGATGACCTCAAGCGCGGTACCGACACCCTGCGCGATCTGCTGGCCGACCCGGTCTACCGCACGCACCTGGCCTCGCGCGGTGATGTGCAGATGGTGATGCTCGGCTATTCGGACAGCGGGAAGGACGGCGGTATCGCGGCCTCGCGCTGGGGCCTGCAGCGCGCCCAGGTGGAACTGCTGGACGTCGCTGCCGAGAACGACATCCGGCTGACCTTCTTCCACGGCCGTGGTGGCTCGATCAGCCGCGGGGGTGGCAAGACCACGCACGCGGTGGATGCCTCGCCGCGTGGCAGCATCGATGGCCGTCTGCGCGTGACCGAGCAGGGTGAAGTGATCCATCGCAAGTACGGCATCCGTGCACTGGCGCTGCGTTCGCTGGAGCAGTCCACCGGTGCGGTGCTGCGCTCCAGCCTGCGCCCGCGCCCAGCGGAACCGCGCGAGGAACAGTGGCGCCCGGTGATGGACCTGATCGCGCAGAAGAGTGCGGAGGCGTACCGCGCTTTCGTCGGCCAGAAAGACTTCATGCAGTACTTCCGCCTGGCCACGCCGATCGACGTGATCGAGCGGATGACCTTGGGTTCACGCCCTTCGCGTCGGCTGGGCGAAGATGCCGCACTGACCAACCTGCGCGCGATCCCGTGGGTGTTCGCGTGGAGCCAGGCGCGTGCCGTGATTCCGGGCTGGTATGGCGTTGGCAGTGGCCTGCAGGCGGCGATCGATGCCGGCTACGAAGACATCCTGAAAGAGATGGCGCGCGACTGGCCGTTCTTCAGCACGTTTCTGGACGACATCGCGATGGTGCTGTCCAAGGGCGACCTGACCATCGCCGAACAGTTCTCGCAGCTGTCCGTTGCGTTGCACGGGCGTTTCTTCCCGCAGATCCAGGGCGAGCTTGAGCTCACCTCACAGTGGATTCTGGCACTCACCGGGCAGGACACCCTGCTGCAGCACGACCAGCGCCTGGCGCTGTCGATCCGGCTGCGCAATCCCTACATCGATCCGATCAGCGTGCTGCAGGTGGACCTGCTGCGCCGCTGGCGGGAGAGCGGGGGCGAAGACGACGATGTGCTGCGCGCGCTGGTGGCGTGCGTGAACGGTGTGTCGCAGGGCGTACAGAACACCGGATAGGCCATCACGGGTAGGCCATGACCGTGGGTCATGGCGCAGGGCTCAGATCCGTTCGACCAGATCACCCGGTGCGGGCGGATTGGATGCCAGCAGCTCCAGATGGCGCTGCTCCATCTCCTCGCGCAGCTGGCGGCGGATCAACGCGGCGGCATGCCGGCGGCGTTCGTCGGCGGTCTCCAGCACCAGCGGCGGCACCGGCGTCGGTTTGCCATCGTCATCCACCGCGACCATGGTGAAGAAGCAGCTGTTGGCGTGGCGCACGCTGCGCTTGAGGATGTCCTCGGCCACCACCTTCACCCCGATCTCCATCGAGGAGGTGCCGGTGTAGTTCACCGAGGCCAGGAAGGTGACCAGCTCGCCGACCGCGATCGGCTGGCGGAACATCACCTGGTCCACCGACAGGGTGACCACGTAGCTGCCGGCATAGCGGCTGGCGCACGCGTAGGCAACCTGGTCGAGCAGACGCAGTACCGCACCGCCGTGCACCTTGCCGGAGAAGTTGGCCATGTCCGGCGACATCAGCACCGTCATGGAGAGCTGGTTGGATTTGAATTCGGGCATGGCTGGAGTGTATCCCCACGACTGGAACAGCGTCAGCGAGGGGCTGCCCCCCTGTCGGTTGCTATTGGACGGCAAGGCGCTCCAGGAGGTCTGCCGAAGGGTAGCCGAGGGTGAGGTAGCGTGGCGGATGCAGGTGCCGGAGATCCGGCTCCAGCAGGTGGCCAATCACCGGCATGGCAGCTTCCCATGCGACGAACATGACCCGGGGGGATTCCGCGTCGGGTATTACGAATCCGATCATGTCAGTCTGCGGGAGTGATGCGAGCGCCACGTTTCCCCAACTGCAGAAAGACGTGAGCTCGCCGTCCTGCTCTTTCACCAGATAACTGGCAACGTGCACATCTTCGTCCTGTGCCTCATGCACACGTCGCAGGAGCTGCTGCTGCATCTGGTAGGCATCCTGCCGGAATGCGTACCGCAGGCGGGCCTGCTTGGCGCGGAGCAGGTCCGACGCCGGCGTGAATGCCTGGATGCGGCCTTCATCGTCGTAGCAGAGCAGTTCCCATGAAATGGCGCGCCCTGCCGCCACTGCATCGCTGGCCAGGTCGAACATCCGGGCCTGCGCGTCCAGATCCCGTTCTCCGGCGACCATGAACAGATCGCGTGTGGGTAGCATGAACACCGGTCGCCCCGTGATCGGGATCCGGTTGACCAGTTCGGGCAGCAGGGCGCGACTGCTGTCGTAGCCGTCTTGCCAGGCGGCGTGGAACAGGCCCGGGGCCAGTGGCAGGAAGGGCACCTGTTCAATGCCGCGCAGGTTGCTGCGTGCGGTATCGAGCGCCTCATGCAGAGACACCCCCCAAGCGGGGTCAGGGCCATCCTGTTTGGTCAGGGTGTGCTCGGGATGATCCACCGCAAGCAGTTCCACGCATTCCTCCGTGATCCTGCGGAACTGGAGGGTGTTCGGGGCCTCCCAGCCCGTCGTTTCGATTGCGTGCAACCGCACCTGCTCCAGCTGGGAGATGCTGCGGAGGATCGGGCGGAGCTGTGGACGCAGCGCATTCCACCCTGCGTCACCGTCGTCCACGGGACGCAGGCTGCGCACGAACATGTCCAGCGCCTCCTGCTGCTTGCCGCGCTTCGCATCAAGATAGGCGCGGTGGGCGTTGAAGAGGTGAAAATACGAGCCGTCACCCACGCGGATGCGGAACAGATCCGCCTCATAGGTCATGGGGGCCGTCATGCCATGGCGGTGTGCGGTAGCAATGAAACGCTCGGCAAATGCTTCGTTGCCGGGTTTGTCCTTGAACAGCCTGTCCATCAGTGCTGAAAACATCGTGACCTTCCTTGTCCTGTGTTCGTGCATCCTCGCCCGCCGGGGCAGTACAGGCAACCCGTGACCTGACATTTCCGCAGTCCAAAAAAGAAAACGGGCCGCTGGTGCGGCCCGTTCTCCAATCGACGTCGGGCGGAGCCCGATGCGACCGCTTACTTCAACTTCGCATCCGCGCGCAGGGCGGCGGCGCGATCGGTCTTCTCCCAGGAGAAGGCGGTCGCGTTGACCTGTTCGCCAGCACCGTTGGTGTAGCTGAACTCCTTGGCCTTGCGGCCGAAGTGGCCGTAGGCCGCGGTCTGCTGGTACATCGGGTGGATCAGGTCCAGCATCTGGATGATGCCGTACGGGCGCAGGTCGAAATGCTTGCGGATCAGCTTCTCGATCTTGTCATCGCTGATCTTGCCGGTGCCGAAGGTGGTGACCGAGATCGAGGTCGGCTCGGCCACGCCGATGGCGTAGGAGACCTGCACTTCGCAACGGTCGGCCAGGCCGGCGGCAACGACGTTCTTGGCAACGTAACGGGCCGCGTAAGCCGCCGAACGGTCGACCTTGGACGGATCCTTGCCCGAGAACGCACCACCACCGTGACGGGCCCAGCCGCCGTAGGTGTCGACGATGATCTTGCGGCCGGTCAGGCCACAGTCGCCCACCGGGCCGCCGATCTCGAACTTGCCGGTCGGGTTGATGTGGAACTTGGTGCCCTTGTGCAGCCACTTGGCCGGCAGCACCGGCTTGATGATCTCTTCGCGGACGGCCTCGATGAGGTCCTTCTGCTTCACGCCCGGGGCGTGCTGGGTCGACAGCACCACCGCGTCGATGGCCGAGACGGCGCCGTTTTCATAGCGCAGGGTGACCTGGCTCTTGGCATCCGGGCGCAGCCAGGACAGCGGGGAGTTCTTCTTCTTGCGGATCTTGGCCTGCTGCTCGACCAGGCGGTGCGACAGGTGGATCGCGGCCGGCATGTAGCTGTCGGTCTCGTTGGTGGCATAGCCGAACATCAGGCCCTGGTCGCCAGCGCCCATTTCTTCGGGCTTCTTGCGGTCCACGCCCTGGGCGATGTGCGGCGACTGCTTGCCGATCAGGTTCAGCACGCCGCAGGTCGCGCCGTCGAAGCCGACGTCGGAGCTGTCGTAGCCGATGTCCAGGATCACCTTGCGGGTCAAGGCTTCCAGGTCGATCCAGGCGCTGGTGGTGATTTCACCGGCGACGATGGCCACGCCAGTCTTGACCATGGTTTCGCAGGCCACGCGCGCACGCTTGTCCTGGGTCAGGATCGCGTCCAGCACCGCATCGGAGATCTGGTCGGCAATCTTGTCCGGATGGCCTTCGGAGACCGATTCGGAGGTGAACAGGTAGCTGGACATCAGGCGTAATATCCTTTGATTCGGATGGAAAGATGGCCGCGAATGATACACGGCAAGTCGCGCACTTGCATTGTGCGTCAGCACGGGTTGCCGGTGGTTAAGCTCGCGTGCCCGTCGCAGGGCCCTGTGTGACGGGATTGCGCCGCAGCGTCGCCGCCCAGTGTTCCACCAGCGTGACAAATGGACGCCCGCAACGCGCAAGGTTCCGACAGGCGCGCGCCGTGCGCACGCTCACGCGGGTCGGGGAGGACCTCCCGGTCGGGCAGCGTCACCGCCCCGTCGTCAAATCGCCATCGGACTGTCGCCAAGACCGTGCAGGCTTCGGCGCATCCGGCCGCCGGACCTGAGGAGCACGCCATGCACGCATTCGAGCAGCGCGACGCGGGGGAGGCCGCCACGCGGCCCGTGACCACCCTGGCGCCCCATCGGCGGGCGGTCTTCCTTTCCGATGTCCACCTGGGCTCGCGCCACTGCCATGCCGCCGAACTGGCTCGTTTCCTGACCGGGCTGCGTTGCGAACGCCTGTATCTGGTGGGCGACATCATCGACCTGTGGTGGATGGCGCACCGCCGGGCCGCCTGGCGGCCGGCCCACAGCGAGGTGATCCAGGCGCTGCATGCGCTGCAGCGCACCGGCACCGAGATCATCTACATCCCGGGCAATCACGACGCCTCGCTGCGCAAGGTCTGCGGGCTGATGCTGCCGGCCATGCAGGTGCGCCGGCGGGCGATCCATGTGACCGCCGACGGGCGCCGGCTGCTGGTCGTGCATGGCGATGACTACGACGGTGTCACCCACTTCGGAGGTCTGCAGGAGAAGTTCGGGGACTGGCTGTATTACCGCATCCTCACCGGCAACCACCTGCTCAATGCCGCGCGACGACGGCTCGGCCAGCGCTACTGGTCGCTGTCGGAGTTCCTCAAGAAGCGCAGCGGCGCGGCCGAGCGCTACATCGAACGCTTCGTCCAGGCCGTGCTTGAGGATGTGCGCCGGCGCGGCCTGGATGGCATCGTCTGCGGCCATATCCACCGTGCCGCGCTGGTCGAACGTGACGGGCTGATCTATGCCAACGACGGCGACTGGGTGGAAAGCCTGACCGTGCTGGCCGAGGATCCGGACGGCAGCCTGAGGCTGCTGGACCACACCGGGCAGACCCTGGTGGTGCTGCCCGGCCACGCTGCACTGGCCAGAGCGGCCTGAGCAAACGGCATGGGCGCAGGGCCAGTCCCGGCTGCTAGCATCGGCCGATGGACTCCTTTACCCAGATCGTTCTCGGCGGCGCAGTCGCCGCCGCCATCGCCCCGGCCGGCCATCGCCGCGCTGCCCTGTTGGCCGGTGCCGCGCTCGGCACCCTGCCGGACCTGGATGCGCTGGTGCTGGCCTTCACTGCTGCCGATCCCGTGGCGCTGATGGTCGAACACCGCAGCTACAGCCATTCGCTGCTGGTGCTGCCGTGGGTGGCCGCACTGATCTGGTGGCTCTTCAAGCGGTTCGGCCACGGCCGCGTGGCGCAGGCACCGGGGCGCTGGTTCTGGGCGATCCTGCTGGCGCTGATCACCCATCCGCTGCTGGATGCTTTCACCGTTTACGGTACCCAGCTGTGGTGGCCGTTCACCCCGCATCCCACGATGTGGGCCAGCGTCTTCATCATCGACCCGCTGTACACCGTGTGGCTGCTGCTCGCCTGCGTGGTGGCGTGGTTTGCGCGGGCGCGCCCGTTGGCGCAGAAGGCGCTGGTGGCCGGGCTGGTGCTAAGCAGTGGTTACCTGGGCTGGTCGTTGCTGGCCAAGCACACCGTCGATCGCGAAGCCGACCGCGCGCTGGCGGCGATGGGGCTGGGCGATGCGCCGCGCTTCTCGGTGGCGATGCCGTTCAACACACTGCTCTGGCAGGTGGTGGCGATGACGCCCAACGGCTACGTGATCGGCGAACGCTCGCTGATCGCCGACCATGGCCCGATGACCTTTGAAGGTCATCCTTCCAACGTACAGGCCCTGCGCCAGGCGGCGGCGCTGCCGGCCGTGCAGCGCCTGAACTGGTTCAACCGGGGCTTCATGCGTGCCCAGGTGGTCGATGGCGAACTGCGGCTCAGCGATCTGCGCATGGGCCTGGAGCCGGACTACACCTTCACCTTCGCGGTTGCGCGGGCCGAGGGCGAGGGCTGGGCCGGGATCACGCCGCGACAGCTGCGTCCGGCGTATGAAGGGGAGCAGGGCAGGGCAATGGTGAAGCGTCGGTTCGCCGCCATGTGGCAGCGCATCTGGCATGCGCCGCCGAGCACCGACGTGATCGCACCGAAGGCAGGTTGGACGGAGGCACCGTGACCGAACGGTTTGAAATGGAGATCAATGGCACGCGCTACACGCGGCTGGCCGATGTGCCGCCGGAGTACCGCGCGCTGTTGCTGGATGTGACCCCGGGCCGCTCCGCCGAGCAGCCGGCGGTGCCGCTGCGCGAGATTCTGCAGAAGGCCAAGGCGCAGCCGGACCGCGAACGCCAGCAGCAGGTGCTGTTGGACGAGCTGCGCAAGGTCGACCCCGAGCGCGCGCGACGCATGCAGAACAAGCTCACCGAGCGCAGTCAGCGGCCGGCCACCGGTACCCTGGAAGTGGTCACCACACCCACCGCACGCCCGCGCGAAGGGGCCCGCAACACCGCCGGTGGCAGCACGGTGGCCCCGGGGGACCGGGGCGGACTGGGCATCTGGCTGTTGCTCGCGGCAGCGGTCGTGGTGACCGTGATCGCCTGGGCGACGCGCTAGCGCCGCGCCGCGATCAATACACCGTCGCGCGTGCCTGCACGAAGGAGAAGAAGAACACCGCATTCGGGTCATTCTGGACCAGACTGAACTCGCGGCGCATGCCGTCCACCGTCTCCTGGTCGACCAGGCCGGCCTCCAGCAGCGGATCGGCGGCCGACAACAGCAACTGCTCCCAGAACGCGATCATCGTCTTGCGGCGCGCCGGTTCGCGGTTGTCCAGATGGATGGTCTTGATCTCGGTGTGCACGTCGCGGAAGCCGCCGGCCAGCAGCAGGTTGCCGAGCTTGGCGCCGACGAACGGATCGCCCCCGTGGTCGTACTGGAAATCGTTGAAGGCCATCCAGTAGCGCCAGATATGCGGCGAGTACGGATCGAGCAGGAACGAGGCGTTCATCACTTCGGTGACGTACACCGGCGAGCCCGGCACCAGCACGCGGCGCACTTCGTTGAGTACCCGCGCCGGTGAGGGCACATGCTCCAGCACCCAGCACAGAAAGGCCGAGTCGAACTCGCGCGCGCCGAACGGCAGGTTGCCGGCATCGGCCTGCAGCAGCGTGTAGCGCTCGCGGCACCACGGGGTCTTGGCCAGGTTGGTGGCAGCGGTGGCCAGCTGTGCCTCGCTCAGGTCCACGCCGGTGACGTGCAGTTCCGGGAACCGCCGCAGCAGGATGTCCGTCTGCGCACCGACGCCGCTGCCAACTTCCAGCAGCCGCTTGGCGCCGCCGTAGTCGATACCGCTGAAGATGCTCGATTCAAACAGGCGCGACTGGGTGACCAGGCGGTGCTGCTCGGTATCGGAGAAGCCGTGGAGATAGGTCGGTGCAGTGATGGGTGGGGTCATGGCGCAGGCTCAGGCAGCGGACGACAACGACTCGCCGGCGGCGAGGGCGTCGAAATATTCGGTGGTCAGGGCGACCTGGCTGGCGGCATCCTCGGCGCGGTTGACCACCGCTCGGAAGGCCGCGTTTTCCGGCCGATCCTTGGCGTACCAGCCCAGGTGCTTGCGCGCGATGCGCACGCCCTGCTGTTCGCCATAGAAATCATGCAGCGCATGCAGGTGGCCCAGCAGCAGGTCGCGTACCTCGGCGACCGACGGCGGCGCCAGCAGCTCGCCGGTGGCAAGGTAATGCGCCACCTCGCGGAAGATCCACGGGCGGCCCTGGGCGGCGCGACCAATCATCACCGCGTCCACACCGGTCTGCTTGAGCACCTGCGCGGCCTTCTGCGGTGAATCGATGTCGCCGTTGGCGATCACCGGAATGCGCAGCGCCGCCTTGATCGCGGCGATGGTCGCGTACTCGGCGGTGCCGGTGTAATGCTGGTCGCGCGTACGCCCGTGCACGGCCAGCGCGGCGATGCCGCTGTCTTCGGCGATGCGGGCGATCAGCGGGCCATTGCGATGGTCGCAGTCCCAGCCGGTGCGGATCTTCAGCGTGACCGGCACGTCCACCGCGTTGACCACCGCGGTCAGGATGCGCGCGACCAGATCCTCATCGCGCATCAGCGCCGAACCGGCCCAGGCGTTGCACACCTTCTTGGCCGGGCAGCCCATGTTGATGTCGATGATCTGCGCGCCGTGGTCCACGTTGTAACGCGCCGCCTCGGCCAGCTGCTGCGGCTCGGTCCCCGCGATCTGCACGCTGATCGGGTCCGGTTCGCCGGCATGGTCCATGCGGTGGAGCGACTTGCGGGTGTTCCAGAAGCGTGGATCGGAGATGGTCATCTCCGAGGCGGCCAGGCCTGCGCCCAGCTGCTTGCACAGCAGGCGGAAGGGCTTGTCGGTGACACCGGCCATCGGCGCCAGCACCACATTGGGCTGGATGTTGTAGGGGCCAATCTGCATGCGCGCATTGTAGTGCCGGCCGCTGGCCGGCAACCACGCAGACAGCGATACCCGTTCAGGCCGATCCGGAAGGGTCTGATGCGCTCCAGTCATGAGCATATGCTTGACGATTGCTTCCGCCGCCCCCACTGGCCGGGGATGCTGGGCAGTTACGCCCTGCGCAGCCGGCGTTGCGACACCGGCGGTTGTTCATGGCGCGGGACCACACGCATAGGCCAGCACGGCCAGATGACGCTGCGGGTCGAGCCCGAGCAGGGCCAGCACGGCGGCGTCGTCGAACGAGCCGATCGCGCAGCCGGCGGCGTTCATTGCCGCCACTTCCTGGCCCAGTGCCCCCAGCCAGACCCCGGCCTCGATCAACACGAAGCGGCCGCCGCGCTCGCCGTACTTGGCCAGCGTTCCGCCCGGCTCGGCGATCAGGAACAGCACCGCCCCTGGCCGCTCCGGCCAATCCACGCCAAGCAGTGTGGCCAGCGCCGGCCACGGCGGGCAGGGCGCCACCGGTGCCAGCGCATGTTCAAGCGGGTCATACCAATGGATGCCCGGGTCTGCGGCGGTCACATCGTCAATGCCGTACAGCGCCGCATAGGCCTGGATCGGGTATTTGGCTCCGCCGGACGGCAGGCGTCGGGTGTCAGTGTCGCCGGGCCGGGCCCGCAGCGGGGCCAGCACGCGCCCCAGTTCCTTGGCGCCCCAGCGCGCGTCACCGAAACGGCGGCCACTGCGGCGCTGCGCCAGGGCATCGCCGGGATGTACCGGGTCCGGCAGGGCAATGCCGGCGGCCGCATGCAACGGCCGCGGTGGCGACCAGGCACGCGCGGCATCCTCGGCGATGCGCGTGCGCATCACCTCGGCGCGCGCAGGATTGAGCTCGCCGTTGTGCCAGAACAGATGGAACAGCGGGGCATCGTCCCAAGGGGAGGGGGGTGACGGCATGCGGTCCTCGTGCATCAACCCAAGGGATGCGGAAAGGGATTGGGAAACGCGCCACTGTGCGGCACGCCGGGATAACGCCATGCAATGTCCTGACAACGGCCACCGAGGAACGGCGCACGCTCGTCGGCATGCAGGCCGCTGAGCTGCGGCGACAGCACCCGCATCACCCTCAGCCCCGCCGCCGCCACATCGGGGGTGGTCAACTCGCGGTAGTACATCGCCACTCCCGCACTGCCCAGCCGGCGCCGCAGCAGATCCAGCTCGGCCATCGCTCGCGCCGCTGGCGGGCGGACAACCGAGGCCGGCGGCGGCAGGTGCAGCGTGCTCTCGCCTCCATCCCTCAGCAGCGCCACCTGCGGCCACAGGTCCGGGCGCAGGGTATAGAACGCGGCGTGTTCATCGAAGCTGCGCAGCGCGGCCGGTTCGCGCGGCAGCCGGGCGCTTTCGCGGCCACACAGATGCGCGGCAAAGGTCAGCGCCTGCTGCCATTCCAGCAGCGCCTTGTGCAGTGCCTCGCCCGGATCGGCACGGCAGGCGATGCCCAGCACGTGGCGGGGGCGGCCTTCAAACGGGATGCCGCCGGCGACCGCGATCACCGGGTGCGGATTCCAGTGCTGGGTCAGGTCGAAGGCCTGCAGTTCGGCGCCGCGTGCGTCTGCATGGGCGTGCCAGTGCGGTGGCAGCGCGATCCTCCGGCCCGCCACGCCATTGAGCCATGTCACCGCGAGTGCATCGCGCTCGAGCAGTTCCTGAGCCGCCCGCAGCAGCGCCAGCCAGGCGCCATCACGGCCATCCCGCCAGGCTGCCAGTCCACTGGACGTCGACGGCAAGCGCGCCTGGCCACGGCGCGGCCCCAGCCCGACCAGTTCCTGCGGTACCCAGGCCACCCGGTTGTCATCCAGCGCATAGACCGCCGCGAACAGATCGTCATCGTGCTCCGGCATCGGCCACGGGAAGCCGGGCGTGGCGCGTTGGCGTGGCGAGAACAAGGCGAAGGCCGATTCGTCCAGGCGCTCTGCAGGCGTCAGCGCATCACGCCGACGCACCTCGACATCCGCCTGCGCTGCCGCCAGCCGCTCCAGTGCCTCGGCGACCGCACCATCGGCGGCCGCCTCGGCATCCAGGGCGACCGCGCCGGAAACGCCTTGCCAGGGGTTGGCCGGGTCGGCCGGGGTGGCGGCATTGTGCACGCGCAGTCCCTCGAACAACGGGCCGGTGGCATCACAGGGGTTGAGCTCGATCGGTTGCGCCGGGCGCACCAGACCACAGCGCGAACGCGCCGCGCCCTGCAACAGGTGCGAGGACAGCGTGGGCGTTTCCGGCTGCGCCGCCTGCATGGCGGCGCGGCTCATTTCATCACGCTCAGCCAGAGCATCATCTCGAAGGCGCCGACCGCGAACAGGCCCAGCAGCAGGGCGATGCCGATGCCGATGCCGCGCCCGAGCGAACGCCCCGAGCGCTCGTAGACGAGGGCGTAAATCCCGACATACAGCCCGACGGCGACGAACAGGCCGAATATCGGGTTGGCGGTGCCGAAAATGCCGCCGCCGAGCGCGGCCAGCGGCAAGGCGAACAGCCCCAGCAACACCCGACTGGTGCGGCTCAATCCAGCCACCGGCACGACAGCGACAGGTGTCTCCGGACGGTCCGGCGTCGCAGCGCTGATCGGTGCCTGCGGCAACGCAGGGGGCTGGGGGTGCAGGTCCGTACGGGTGTCGACGCTGGCGACCGTGGCGTGCGCGTCGCCGCTGATGGCTGCAGGCGTTACGGGGTCGAGCTTGCCAAGCACCACCGCCGACAGCACCGAGGTGCCGAGCAGGGTGACGACGCAGGAACTGCAGGTGGTCGACGTCGAACCGCCGCCGGCTGCGGCAAGGTCCTGGCGTGAGGCACTGGCATCGAACTGGGTCGGCAGGCGATACATGAGGTCACTCCGTTGACCGAGGCGGAAACGCCCGGCGCGTGACGCACATTATCACGGGTGCCCGGTGCCCCAAGGCAATGACAGCGGGGGCGGCAGTGACGCCTCGCCGCGCTGGCAGGCGGGGCACCACGGCAGGCGCAGCACCCGGTCGCGTTCGCCATGCAGGCGATGCAGATCGAGCCAGACGCTGCGTTCAAGATAGCCCAGCAACAGCGCCGGCTGATCCAGCAACGGGGCGACCAGCGCCGCGATCCGTGCCGGTTGCGCTGCGACCGCCGGCATTGCCGGCACGGGTGCTTCGCCCCAGCGGCGCAGCACCCGGTTGCCCAGGCAATACACGCAAGCGCTCTGCCCGGGCACCACATAGGGGCCGAGAGCCAGCGTGTGGTGATAGGTGAGGTCGAGCAACAGATGAGGTTGTGTCGGCATCTGCGTGCGGTAGCGGGCCAAGGCCTGTTCCCAGCCCAGCCCGTGCCTGACCAGCACGAGGAGGTCGGCATCAGCGACGGCATCGACGCGCTGCAGATCCGCGCTGGCATGCCGGTCGAAGGCGTCGGCCAACCCGGGCAGCGGTTCGCCGAGCCAGTCGATTGCATAGCGTCGCACCCTGCGCACCGCCGCCAGCGGTGCCAGGACACCGAGACGTATCAACTGGCGGACCGCCGGGCCGCAGTCGGCATCGTCGTGCAGCATCGCCAGGGTGTCGTTTTCCCAGTGGCCGAGAATCCGCTCGATGACCGTCGGCGAATCGGCCTCATCGACCACGTACAGTTCGTCAGCGCCACCGGATACCAGCAGCAGCTGGCGCTGCGCATGGGTCTGCGAAAACAGCGCCCAGGCCGGATTGCGTGTCCAGCGCGGGTCGGCCGCGTGCGTGCCTGGGTGTTCCTGACTGCCTGCTGCTGCCACTGCGTACAGTCCGTGTATCCGCGAAAACGCAAGGATACCGGCAAACAGGCGCGCCACCTTCTGCTACGGTGCGCGCGTGCCTACGCCGCCTGTTGCCAACGCGTCCGTCCCCCAGCCGCCCTGGCGCGAGGCGATGCTGTGGATGCTGCTGCTCGGTGCGATGTTCATCCATGGCTACAGTTGGACGAACCACTTGGCGGCCAGCCAGGTGCACACCTACAGTCTGCACAGTCGCTGGGACGAAGCGATCCCGTTCTTGGCGTGGTCGATCTGGCCCTACCTGGCGTTGAATCTGCTGTACCCGCTGACATTCTTCCTGTGCCCGACCCGATCTGCCCTGCGCCGCCATGCGCTGGCCATCGCGCTGGTGCAGGCCGCCTGCATGCTTGCCTTCGTGTGCTGGCCGACCGGCAATGTGCGTGTGGTGCCGCAGCCGGACGGCGCGACGGGCCTGCTGTTTGCACAACTGCGCGCGTTCGAGGCGCCCTTCAACATGGCGCCGTCGCTGCACGCCGCGGTGCTGGTGGTGGTCTGGCAGGCATGGCGGCAGTCGTTGCCGGCGGATGCGGCAGGGTTGCGTTGGCTGTGGCACGGCGCCTGTGGCCTGATCCTGATTTCGACGCTCACCACCTGGCAGCACGATCTGCTGGACGTACTGGCCGGGCTGTTGGTCGGCGCGCTGGCACTGTGGATCACGCGTTGCGTGCCGCCCTCGTTGGGGCGTACCGGCTGAGTGCAGGCGACTGAGATTCTCCGGGTGCGGCTGCGGCTGCGGCGGCCGGTGGGTCGGGCGCTGGGGCGCGATGCCCTTGCCGGCGAATGTCCCCCGGGAGCGCCCTGCGGCCGCCCCCTCCTCCTTGATTTCGCCCACAAGGCCATCGCGCCCCACGTGTCCAGACCATGGGCGCTCACGCTCGCGGCAGACCCCAGCGAAGACGCACCCAGATCCACAGCGAGACGCTGGGAGAAAAACCAAAAAAAAAGGCCAGCGCGAACGCTGGCCTCTTGGTATCCACAGCGGTGACGCTTACTTGTTCTCGGCATCACCCGGGGTGAAGTGTGGCATCGCCGCGGCGGCGCCTTCCTTCTCGGTCGAACGACCGGCGAACTGATTGGCGAAACGCACGTGGCGGGCAAACGCCGCCTCCGGGTCCTGCGCGATCGAGGCCACCAGCGCACCATTGAACGCATCGCCTGCACCGGTCGTGTCCAGCACCTGCACCTGCTCGGCGCCGACGCGGTAGTACGGCTGGGTATCGCCACGCAGGTTCTCATCGGCGTGCGACACGAACACACCGACCGACCCCAGCGTCACCACCACGGTGCCATTGCCGACCAGTTTGCGGCACAGCGCATGCAGGCTGGCCCCATCCAGTGCGGCGACGTCGTTGGCATCCACGCGCTCGCCGACATGACGGCCAAGCAGGGCAGCGAACTCGGTCTCGTTCGGGGTCAGCACATCGGCCAGCTTGAGCAGGCCGATGCTGGAGGGCGCATCGGCAGGCGCCACGTTGAGCACGGTGGTGGCACCGGCCTCACGCGCGATCGCCAAGGCGGCCTCGATGGTTTCCACCGGCGATTCGAGCTGCGCCAGCACCACCTTGGCGCCGGCCAGCAGCGCGCGCTGCTGTTCGACGAAGTCCAGGCTCAACGCGGCGTTGGCACCCGGGCCGATCACGATGGTGTTGCGGCCGCGGCTGTCGACATAGATGCCGCCGGTGCCGGTCGGCTCGCTGCTGGCCTCGGCGGTCAGCGCGAAGCCATCCTGCTCGGCCAGGCCACGCGCCATCGCACCGCCGGCGTCATCGCCCAGCGCGCACAGGAACGTGGTCGGCGCGCCGGCACGGCGGGCGGCCACGGCCTGGTTGAAGCCCTTGCCGCCGGGACCGGTGCTGTAGCGGCCGGCAATGGTCGCACCCGGGGCCGGGAGCGACTCACAACGCCAGACATGATCCACATTGAAGGAACCGATTACGACGACACTGCTACTCATAAAGTCTGTTTCTCAAAGAACGGATATCAGCTGAAATGCGTCAGCACGCCGGCGATGGTCGCCGTCATGAAGGTGGCAATGGTACCGCCGAGCACCGCACGCAGGCCGAACTTGGCCAGATCGTGGCGACGCTCCGGCGCCAGCCCACCAATACCACCGATCTGGATCGCGATGGAGCTGAAGTTGGCAAAACCGCACAGCGCGTAGGTGGCGACCAGGCGGCCCTCGGCCGACAGTACCGTGCCCGGCACCTCGCCTCGGATGATCTTGGCCAGTTCCGAATACGCCACGAACTCGTTGATCACGACCTTCTGGCCGATCAGCGAGCCCACGGTGGTGGCATCGGCCCACGGGGTGCCGATCACCCAGGCGATCGGGGCCAGCAGGAAGCCGAACAGGGTGGACAGGTCGGTCGGGCGGCCGATGAGCGAGGCCAGGCCGGTGACGTCACCCAGCCAGGTCAGCGGGGCGTTGATCAGGGCGATCAGAGCGATGAACGCCAGCAGCATCGCACCGATGTTCAGCGCCAGCTTCAAGCCATCGCCGGCACCGGCTGCGGCAGCGTCGATGATGTTGCTGGAGGTCTTCTCCACTTCCATCTTGACGGTGCCGCGGGTCAGCGGAGTACCGGTTTCGGGCACCAGCAGCTTGGCCACCACCAGGGTCGCCGGGGCGGCCATGATGCTCGCGGCCAGCAGATGCTTGGCGTAGAAGGCCTGCTCGACCGGATCGCCGGCGCCGAGCATGCCCACATACGCGGCCAGCACGCCGCCGGCGATGTGCGCCATGCCGCCGATCATCATGGTGATCAGCTCGGACTGGGTCATCTTGGCGATGTACGGGCGCACCGTCAGCGGCGCTTCGGTCTGGCCGATGAAGACGCTGGCGCAGACGCTGGTGGTCTCGGCGCCGGACACACGCATGATCTTGGTGATCGCCCAGGCCATGCCGCGCACGATCATCTGCATCACGTTGAGGTGGTACATGACCCCCATCAGCGCCGAGAAGAAGATGATGGTCGGCAGCACCTGGAAGGCGAAGATGAAACCGAACTGGCTGGTGTCCATCAGGCTGCCGAAGATGAAGCCGGAGCCGGCGTTGACGAACTCCAGGACCTTGACGAAGCCCTTGCCCAGCGCGTCGAACACATCGCGGCCACCCGGCACCAGCAGCACCACCGCCGCGAAGGCGATCTGCAGTGCGATACCGGTGACGACCAGGCGCCAGTCGACAGCCCGCTTGTTGTTCGAGAACAACCAGGCAATGCCGATCAGCACTGCCAACCCGAACAGGCCGAAGCCAATCCTGCCCAAACCTTCGACCATGAGACTTCCCTTGGGGCGCCGCGAAAAACGGGAAGCCTAGAGCAGCGGCAAGGGCGGGGCAAGGAAAAGCAGCGTCCGCGAGGCGATCGGTCGTGATCGGGCCTGTATCGGCAAGGCATGGCCGGGTTTCCGTGTGGCGTGTCACGCGCCGTGAGATCGCGCTGTCCGCCCTGTGCGCGCCACCCTCTACACTTACCGGCATCGATCCGGCCCGGTCGTGGGCCCGCAGCAGGAGAACCACATGCTCTATCGCCGTCTTGGCTCCACCGGCCTGAAGCTCTCGGCCCTGTCCTTCGGGGCCTGGGTGACCTTCGGCGACCAGATCGGCCGCGATGAGGCCCGCAAGCTGATCGCCACCGCCTGGGATGCCGGGGTCAACTTCTTCGACAATGCCGAGGGCTATGCGCGCGGTGGCGCCGAGCAAGTGATGGGCGATGTGATCGCCGACCTGCGCCTGCCGCGCGATGGCTTCTGCGTCTCCAGCAAGGTGTTCTTCGGTGCGGTGGACGAGCCGCGCCCGACCCAGCACGGCCTGTCGCGCAAGCACGTCACCGACGCCTGCCACGCCGCGCTCAAGCGGCTGCGGGTGGAGTATCTGGACCTTTACTATTGTCATCGCCCGGATCCGGACACCCCGATCGCCGAGACCGTGCAGGCCATGGACACCCTGATCCGCCAGGGCAAGGTGCTGTACTGGGGTACCTCGGAGTGGTCGGCGGTGCAGATCCAGGAGGCGGTGGACATCGCCCGCGCGCGCAATCTGCACGCACCCTCCATGGAGCAGCCGCAGTACAACCTGCTGCACCGCGAGCGGGTGGAGCGCGAGTACGCGCCGCTGTATGCCGAGGCCGGTCTGGGCACCACCATCTGGTCGCCGCTGGCCTCGGGCCTGCTGACCGGCAAGTACAACGCCGGGGTGGATCCGCAGTCCCGGCTGGGCCAGGAACAGCTGGCCTGGCTGAAGGCGCAGGTGCTGGAGGACGGGACTGATCGCATGGAGCGGGTACGCCGCTACACCACACTGGCCGCGCAGCTGGGCGTCTCCCCGGCACAGCTGGCGATCGCCTGGTGCCTGCGCAACCCGAATGTCTCCAGCGTGATCCTCGGCGCCAGCCGGGTCAGCCAGCTGGAAGAGAACCTGGGCGCACTGGCGCTGTTCGAGCAGTTGGATGAAAGCGTGTGGCAGCAGGTGGATGCGGTGTTTGCCTGATCCGGCTCTGCACCCCGTATCGCCGGGCGCGAGCGCGCTATTTGATTGATGGCGACTATCGAAAGAAGGTTTTCGATCATTAATGCCATCTATCAAAGTGAGAATGGTTGTTGATTGTCAACTGAGAATCATTATCATTTGAATCGCCCCTCGCAACGAGTCCAGACGATGAACACTCAAGCTGCTGTACTGCTGCGCCCCGAAACGCTGACCCTCCGCGACCGTCCGGTCCGCGTGGTCCCGCCGGAAGAAGTGATCGACAGCGAAGCCCTGCTCAAGGGACGCCGCGAAATCCTGATCCAGCACGGCGACCGCTTCTATCGCCTGCGTCATACCAGCAACGACAAGCTGATCCTGACCAAGTAACAGCGCTGCCTCCCCCAGCTCTCTCCCCCTCGACACTTCGCCGTCGGCTTCGGTCCACGGCGTGGGTCGAGGGTCTCCCCCGCAACCGCCGATTGCAGGTAGAACGCCATGAGCCGCGCCCTCTCCGTTGGCCGCCCACCGGGCCGCCACCCCATCGCCGGTCTGCCATCGGCCGCGCAACTGGCCTCGCTGGGCACCGTGCTGTGCCTGTACCGGCCGGACAGCAGTGAACTCGGTGGCTGGAAACACGCCGTGTCCGCACACGCCTGCCAGGGCGTGGACAGCGAAGGTATCCGCGAAAGCCTGTGCTTCGTCGACGCCCGCGGCCGCTGCTGCTGGCGCCTGTATCTGTTGCCCGACAGCGATTTCCTGGCCTGGGACCGCCTCGTCTCCGCCTTCCCGGCGCGGCCTGAACCGGTCAACGACGCCGGCGTGGCCGAACGCCTGTGGCGACGCCTCGCCGTGCGCCTGGGCAACGATGCCTGGCGTATGTGCGCCCTGCGACTGCAGGTGGGCGAAGGTCGCGAACTCGCCGCCAGCCTGGCCTCGCTTTCCTCCCTGGGCGCCACCACCGCGCGCAGGATCGGCAACGTTGAAGGCGCCGAAGGCGAACTGTGGGTCGACGACTGCTGCTGCGCCAGCGCGGCCCGCCGCAGCGGACCGTGGACGGCTGACGGCATGCCGGTGATCCAGCTGCAATGACGCACTGCCTCGCCCACGCAGGGCTGCTGCTTGCCCTTACGGCCAGCGCGCATGCCACGACCGCCGACCCCGCGCGCGACCACGCGAGCATCCTGGCCATGCAGGGCGAATACACCGTCGACTTCGCCTTCGACGAAACCGTCCTGCTCAAACCCGGCTACGAACGCGCCCCGGCCGTACGCACCGGCGGCAACGAAGTGGTGATCGTGGTTGAGGACACACCAACGCGGGTGACGCTGCAGCACCTGCTGGTCGAACCGAAGAGCGGCCATGTCACCAAGCACTGGCGCCAGGACTGGGTCTACCAGGCACCGATCCGATTCGAGTTCAGCGCCGACCAGACCTGGCAGGTGCGCCCGATTCCCACGGCACTCACCACCGGCGCCTGGACCCAATGCGTCTACGAAGTCAGCGACGCACCGCGCTACTGCGGCACCGGCCGCTGGACTTACGACAACGGCATCGCCGAATGGACCAGCGACCTCAGCTGGCGGCCCCTGCCGCGGCGCGAATACACCCGCCGCAGCGACTACAACGCCCTGGCCGTGATCAACCGCCACACGCGCACGCCCAACGGTTGGACCCACGAGCAGTTCAACACCAAGATCCTGCGCGGCACCGATGGCAGCCAAACGCCGATCGCCCGTGAATTCGGCTTCAACGACTACACCAAAACCACCGAGGTGGACTTCACCCCCGCCTACGCCTACTGGACCGCCACCGCGGGTTACTGGGCGAAAGTGCGCCAGCGCTGGAACGACTTCCTCGGGCAGGCACCGGGCGTGCACCTGAAAACCAAACCCGACGGCATGGCCATGATCATCCCGCTGTTTACCCAGGCCCAGGACATCCAGGACGGCAAGACCGTGGCGGATGCCGAGATCGACGCCGTCTTCCAGCAGTGGGTGGAAAACGCACCGCCAGAAAGCGCGCGCTGACACAGACGCAACCGGTGTGGCGCTCGCCCATCCGCCCAAAGCCATCCCTCGAGAAGGATGGCGGGTAGCCCTGCCCGGGACCGTCAGGGCGCCAGGGATGGCGCCCACGAGCCCCCAGGGATGGGTTTACGGCGCGTCCTGGGCAGGGCTACCCGCCAGCCTTCAGGCAGTGGACGCATGGACGCCGTAGCTTTCGCTTTCGCTTTCAATGCAACGGCGCCCCAACTCACGCCTCCCGAAGCGCCAACGCCGGCGGCGTGTGCAGAATCCGCCGCGTGCCCCACCAACCGGCCAGCATGCTCAACAGCACGCCCAACCCACCGCCGACCAACAGCGGCCCCCACGGCGGACTCAGTGTCAACTCGAACACCTGCCGCGCCACCACCGAGCCCAGCAGCGCCGCCGCGCCCACCGCCAACAACGCCGACAACAGCCCCAGCGCACCGAACTCCACCAGCACCGCACCGCGCAGCTGACGGCGCGTCGCCCCCAGCGTACGCAGCACCGCACTGTCGTAACGTCGCTCACCGGCCGTCGCCTGCAACGCCGCCAGCAACACCAGCAGCCCGGCCAGCAGACTGAAGCCCATCACCAGCTGCACCGCCTGGCTCACCCGATCCACCACCTCGCGCACCCGCTCCAGGATGCCGTCGATATCCAACAGTGAAATGTTCGGGTACTCCCGCGTCAGCCCGGCCAGCGCCGGTGCCTGCGCGCGCGGCAGATGGAACGCGGTGATCAGGTTGTACGGCGCATCGGCGACCGCGCCCTCGTTGAGCAGCAGGAAGAAGTTGACCCGGAACGAATCCCAGTCCGCCTTGCGGATGCTGGTGATCGTGAAACGACGCTCCTGATCGCCCATCTGCAGCGTCACCGTGTCGCCCAGCGTCATCCCGTAGCGCTCGGCCCAGCCCTGCTCGATCGAGGCCTCCGCCGCCGTGCTGCCGGCCTTCCAGAACGTCCCGCTGAGCAGCGTATTGGCCGGCGGGAAATCATGCCGCCACGAGAAATTGACCGGCCGGTTGGCATCGTCATCCTCGTTGCTGTTGTCCTCGCGTGCCTGCCGCTGCGGCGGCCGATCATTGACCGCCAGCAGGCGGCCGGTACTGAATGGCTCGATGCCCGGTGATGCCACGCCCAGCCCACCCAGCGTGGCCAGCACCGCATCGCGCTGCTCGGGCTGGATGTTCATCAGGAAGTAGTTCGGCGTATCGGTCGGCAAGCGATCGCGCCACTGCGCCAACAGCCCCGGACCGATCACCGACAGCAGCAGCAGCGAACACAGCGACAGTGACAGCCCGACCAGCTGCATCACCGCCAGACCGCGGCGGCGCGTCAACGAGGCCAGCCCCAGCTTCCAGCGTCCGCGCAGACGCGGCTGCAGTCCTCGCAGCAGCCACAGCAGCAGGGCACCGAGGGCACCGGCCAGGGCGGCCAGGGCGGCCAGCCCGCCCAGCACCCAGGCGGCCAGTTTCACATCACCGGTGGCCTGCACGGTCAGTGCCACGGTCGCGGCCAGCGCGGCGGCATAGACCAGCATCGAACTCGGCGGCAGCGCCGCGAAGCTGCGGTTGAGCACGCGCATCGGCGGCACGCTGCGCAGGCGCAGCAACGGCGGCAGGCCAAAGCCCAGCAGCAGCACCAGGCCGATGCCCGCACCACTCAGTGCCGGTGTGGCCTGCGGCAGCGGCAGGCGGTTCGGAATCAATCCCCCCAGCGCCTGCACCAGCCCGGCCTGCGCCGCCATGCCCAAGCCGATGCCGACCAGACAGGCCGGCACCGCCAGCATCACCAGCTGCAGCGCCATTGCCGTGAGGATGTCGCGCTGGCGCGCGCCCAGGCAGCGCAGGATGGCCACCTGATCGATGCGGCGCATCGCGAAGCGGTTGGCGGCCAGCGCGGTGGCGACACCGGCCAACAACACCGCCAACAGCGCAGCCAGCGACAGGAAGCGACCGGCCAGATCAAATGCACCGCGCACACCACGCTGGGCATCGGCGATGCCGACAATGCGGTAGCCCTTGGCCTGCGGCGTCAGCCATTCGCGGAAGGCCTCGATCTTCGCCGGCTCACCGGCGAACATCATCCGATACGACGCGCGGCTGCCCGGCCCCAGCAGGCCAGCACGGTCCACATCGACGCGGTTGACCAGCAATGGCGGCGACAGCTGCATCAGCTCACCGGAGGTGTCCGGCTCGGCCTGCAGCACGCGCGTCACCGTCAACGTGCCTGCGCCAAATTCCAGTGCATCGCCCACCTGCAGGCCAAGCGCCTGCATCAGCCGCGGATCGGCATACGCCTCGCCTGGCGGCGGCGTTCCTGCGGTGTCGCTGGCGTTGTCATGCATGCGGCGGCTGACCCGCAGTTCGCCACGCAGCGGATAGCCATCGGCGACCGCCTTGATGTTGGCCATCTGGCTGTCATCGCCATGGAACAGCACGCTGGGGAAGCTGACCATGCGCGTGTTGGCCAGGCCGCGCTCGCGCGCTGCATCGGCGAAGGTCTGCGGGATGTCTTCCCGGCCGCTCAGGCCAAGGTCGCCGCCAAGCATCTCCGCTGCGCTGCTGGTCAGTGCCAGGGTCACGCGGTTGACCAATGTCCCGACGGCGGTCATCACCGCCACGCCCAATACCAGCGCGGCGAATACGGTCAGCAGATCGCCGGCCAGGAACTCGCGTCGCAGCGCACGCGCCGCGTGGCGCACGACGTTCATGCGCCGACGCCGGCAACGGTGTCGGCCAGGCGTCCACCGTCAAGCTGGTAGATGCGCTCGCAGCGCTGGGCCAGGCGCAGGTCGTGGGTGACCAGCACCAGAGTGGTGTCGCTGGTGGCGTTGAGCGCGAACAGCAGGTCGCTGATCTGCTGCCCGGTCGCCTGGTCCAGGCTGCCGGTCGGCTCATCGGCGAACAGGATGCGCGGCCGCGCCACGAACGCACGCGCCAGCGCCACCCGTTGCTGCTCACCACCGGAGAGCTGGCGCGGGTAATGACGCGCACGGTGGCCGAGACCGACCTGTTCCAGTACCTCGCGCACCCGCGCGGCATCTTCGCGGCCGGCCAGTTCCAGCGGCAGCGCGATGTTTTCTTCGGCGGTCAACGCCGGCAACAGGTGGAAACTCTGGAAGACGAAGCCGACTTCGCGCGCGCGCAGTTGCGCACGGGCTTCCTCATCAAGCGTGCCGAGCTCGGCACCGGCCAGCGCGATCGTGCCGTGGCTGGGCAGGTCCAGTCCGGCCAGCAGGCCGAGCAGGGTGGTCTTGCCCGAACCTGAAGCGCCGACGATCGCCACGCTCTCGCCTTCATGGACGGTCATGTCAATGTTGTCCAGTATGTGGACTTCACCCTCCGGGCCACGTGCGGACTTGCCCACGTTGTGGGCGGCGATGGCGACGGGCGCGCTGCGGGGGGACAGGCTGTCGATGAGGATTCTCCAATGAACCAAGCAAGTGGAAAGGGCCGCGCAGCCTCGATGGGCTGGCTGCTGGCATGGTTGCTGCTGATGCCGATGCTGGCCTGTGCCAAAGGTCCGGACACCCGTGCGGCGGTGCTGGTGGTCGGCGACAGCCTCAGTGCCGCCCACAATATCCCGGCCGCGTCGGGCTGGGTAACCCTGCTTCAGCAGCGGGTCAAACAACAGATCACGCCGCCGCCGGCGATCATCAATGCCAGCATCAGTGGCGAAACCACCGCCGGCGCGCTGACCCGCCTGCCGGGCCTGCTGGAGAAGCACCGGCCGTCCGTGGTGGTGATCGAACTGGGCGGCAACGATGCGCTGCGCGGGCTGACCCCGGCCCAGCTGCGCGGCAACCTGGAAAAGATGATCGTGGCCAGCCAGAAGGCCGGCGCCAAGGTGCTGCTGCTGGGCATCGACGTGCCGCCCAACTACGGCCCGGCCTACCGCCAGCGCCTGCGCCAGACCTACGCGGAGCTGGCCAGACAGTACGACGTGCCGCTGCTGCCGTTCCTGCTCGAAGGCGTGGCCTTGAAGCCCAACCTGATGCAGGCCGACGGGCTGCACCCCACCGCAGCTGCGCAGCCGCAGGTGCTGGAGAACGTCTGGCCGCTGCTCAAACCCCTGCTTTGATCCGTGCATGAAGAACTTCACACCACGTCCACTGGCGATGCGGCATGTTTCACAAAGCTGAAGAAAGAGGGAATCCCATGCGTCAGACAAAGGAAACCTCCGGCCTGGTGCTGGTGGTCGAAGACAACCGTAATATTTCCGAGATGATCGGCGAGTACCTGGAAGGGCGCGGCTTTGAAGTCGATTACGCTCAGGATGGGCTGGACGGTTATCGCCTGGCGGCCGAGAACAGCTACGACGTGGTCGTGCTGGACCTGATGCTGCCGCGTCTGGACGGCATCGAAGTCTGTCGCCGCCTGCGCAACGACGCCCGCAAATCGACGCCGGTGCTGATGCTGACCGCGCGCGACACGCTGGACGACAAGCTCACCGGCCTGGGGTTCGGCGCCGATGACTACCTGACCAAGCCGTTCGCCATCCAGGAACTGGAAGCCCGCCTGCGTGCGCTGATCCGCCGCGAGCGTCGCCAGGTGGGTTCGGAAGTGCTCAAGGTCGCCGACCTCGTGCTCGATCCGGTCAGCATGCGCGCCACCCGTGCCGGGACCGAACTGCAGCTCTCGCCGATCGGCCTGCGCCTGCTGACGATCCTCATGCGCGAATCGCCGCGTGTGGTGACCCGCCAGGAGATCGAACGCGAGATCTGGGGCAATGGCCTGCCGGACTCGGACACCCTGCGCAGCCATCTGTACAACCTGCGCAAGATCATCGACAAGCCGTTCGACCGCCCGCTGCTGCACACCGTGCAGAGTGCCGGTTACCGCATTGCCGATATCGCCCAGCCGATGAGCTGATGGGCGGTCGATCGCCGCTCGGCCGCCTGCGGGTGGCGTGAGCGCCGATCCTCCGGGTTCCTCTGGCGCATGACGGCCCGGCATTTGCCGGGCCGTTGTCATGATTTGCACGATGGAATCACGACACGCTTACCTATAATCGCCGCGAACCGCCCTGGATCCCGTAATGCCGCACGGTCTGCCGCGCAAGATCCGTATCGTCTTCATTCTGCAAGCCGTGCTGGCCAGTCTGGGCATTCTGCTGGGCGCCTGGCTGGTGTCGTTGGTGATCAAGCACAGTCTGGTCAGCAGCGCGCTGCAGGAAGAGGCCGGTTACTACTGGCAACTGCACGAGGCCTCGCCGGTGCAGCCCCCACCCAATACCCAGAACATCCGCGGTTACCTGCTCGAAACCGGCCAATCCCTGCTGAGCCTGCCGGCCAATCTGCGCACGCTCACGCCTGGTTTCCATGAACTCAAGGACGACGATCAGCTGGTGCTGGTCGATGCGCGCCCGGAGGGTCGTCTGTACTTGGTGTTCCTGCGCTCGCGCGCGGAGATGCTGGCGTTCTGGTTCGGCATCGTGCCGGTACTGCTGACCCTGCTGGCGGTCTATGGCGCCTCGTGGATCACCTACCGCGCCTCGAAACGCCTGGTGTCGCCGGTCAACTGGCTGGCCCGGCGCGTCTCGCGCTGGGACCCCGGGCATCCGGAAGCGGCCGATCTGGCGCCGACCAAACTGCCGGCCGACATGCAGGGCGAAACCCGCCAGCTGGCCGCCGCGCTGCATTCGCTGGCCACCAGGGTCACCGCGCACGTCGCGCGCGAGCGCAACTTCACCCGCGATGCCAGCCACGAGCTGCGCACCCCGCTGACCGTGATCCGCGTGGCCAGCGACATGGCGCTGGGCGACGAGGACATGACCCCGCGCCTGCGCCGCGGCCTGCAGCGCATCCAACGCGCCGGACGCGACATGGAAGCGGTGATCGACGCCTTCCTGATCCTCGCCCGCGAGGCCGACGTCGAGCCGCAGATCGAACTGTTCGACGTCAACGAGATCGTCCGCCATGAGGTGGACAACGCCCGCGAGCTGATCGCCGGCCGACCGGTGGAGATTCATCTGCACAGCAGCGGCCCGGTGATGCTGCACGCACCGCCGCGGGTGCTGCAGGTGGTGATCAGCAATCTGCTGCGCAACGCGTGCAGCTATACCGACGAGGGCCGGATCGACGTGGAGGTCGGGGAAGATCAGGTGGTCGTTCGCGATACGGGTATCGGCATGTCCGCCGAAGCGCTCAGCCGCGCCTTCGAGCCGTTCTACCGCGCCGAGCCCAGCCGCCCGCAGGGGACCGGGCTGGGGCTGTCGATCGTACGCCGGCTGTGTGACCGCTTCGGCTGGAAGATCGGCCTGACCAGTGAGCCCGGGCAGGGCACCCAGGCCACGATTCAGTACCGCTGAGTCGGGGAGGCGCGGCGCCTCCCGGCACGGCTCAGTCGCACTGCACCTTGGGCGCCAGCGCCGTGCGCCAGATCGCGTAGCCCTCGGGTTTCATGTGCAGCATGTCCTCGCGGAACAGCGCGGCGCGCGGCTGGCCGTCGGCGCCGAGCATCGGCGTATAGACATCGGTGTAGCCGGTGTTGGGCAGCTTGGTCAGCGCGGCCTTGATCAGCCCGTTGGCTTCCACCACCGCCGGCAGCAGGTTCGCGCGCGACGGGCTGGGCTTGATCGAGATGATCTCCACCGTGGTCTTGGGCAGGTCGCGGTGCACGCGGTGCACGAAGGCCACCACGTCATCGCGCACCTGGGCCGGGCTGCGGCCGCTGTTGAGGTCGTTGTCGCCAGCGTAGAAGAACACCTTGCACGGCGCATACGGGATCACGATGCGGTCGGCGTACCAGGTGCTGTCGCGCACTTCCGAGCCGCCGAAGCCGCGGTTGAACACCGGCTGGCCCGGGAAATCGGCCGCAAGGCCTTCCCACATGCGGATCGAGGAGCTGCCGATGAACTCGATGCCGCCGCGCGGCGGCGGGGTGACCGCGTCCTGGGCCGCGAACTGCGCCATGTCGCCGGCCCAGGCCACATTGGAGACCTGGGTCGGTACCTGCGGCGCGGCGGGGGCCGGGGTGCGTGCCAGGGCGGGCAGGGTAGCGCCCAGGGCAAGGGCGAGCAGAAGGGGACGGGCACGGCGGTGCAGCATGGACGACTCCTGTAGTGGCACCCGAAGGCGCCCGGACGGGTAGGCAGTCATCATAGAAGCTGCCGCCGGACCGCGCTTTACCATAGGCGGGCGTTGGCCGCCTTCGACAATGCCCTGGCCGGCTTATGGCAAAATGCGTGATTGCCTGCCCCATTCAGCGATGCCCATGACTGTCTGCCGTGTGCTGTTCCTGCCGTTCCGGCCCGCGTTGCCGACCGGGGTGATTGCCCATGGCGGATGAAATCGGGCACCTGCCGCGCGGCCCCAAGCGCATCTTCAAGGCCGCGGTCTGGTCGTGGCAGGGCCTGCGTGCGGCCTGGCTGCATGAGTCCTCGTTCCGGCTGGAGGTCTACCTGCTGATCGTGCTCGCCCCGCTGGCACTCTGGCTCGGCCAGACCCCGGTGGAGCGTGCGCTGATGATCGGTTCGGTGCTGCTGGTGCTGGCCATGGAACTGGCCAACTCGGCGATCGAGGCGGTGATCGAACGCTACGGCGCGGAGTTCCACGAGCTGGCTGGTCGTGCCAAGGACATGGGCTCGGCCGCCGTGTTCGTGCTGATGATGAACGTACTGGTGTGCTGGGTCCTGATCCTGCTGCCGCAGATCTTCTGACATACCACTTCTGACGCGTCACGCGCGTCATCCCCCCTGTAAGGATGGAAGTCCATGTTTCTTGAGCTGTTGTCCGACCCCAATGTCTGGTTGACCCTTCTGACGCTGAGCGCACTGGAAATCGTGCTGGGCATCGACAACCTGGTGTTCATCTCGATCGCGGTGAGCAAGCTGCCCGAGGCGCGTCGTCCGTTCGCACGCAAGCTCGGCATCGCCGTGGCCTGCATCACCCGCATCCTGCTGCTGGTCTCGCTGGCCTATCTGGCACACATGCAGGCCAACCTGTTCACGGTGGCCGGGATGGGCATCTCGATCCGCGACCTGGTGCTGATCGTCGGTGGCCTGTTCCTGATCATCAAGGGCGGCATGGAAATCCGCGAGCTGATCACCGGCGGTGAGGACGAAGATCCGACCACCACCAAGGCCTCTGCCGTGTTCGGCATGGTCATCGCGCAGATCGCCATCATCGACATCGTGTTCTCGCTGGACTCGGTGATCACCGCCGTCGGCATCGCCGAGCATGTGCCGGTGATGGTCGCCGCGATCCTGCTCTCGGTCGCGGTGATGCTGCTGGCCGCCAACCCGCTGGGCCGCTTCATCGACGCCAACCCGACCGTGAAGATGCTGGCCCTGGCCTTCATCCTGCTGATCGGCGCGGTACTGATCCTCGATGGCCTGGACGTGCATGTGCCCAAGCCCTACATCTACGCCGCGATGGGCTTCTCGGTGCTGGTGGAATGGTTGAACCTGCTGATGCGCCGCCGCGCCGTGGCCCACCACGTGCCGGGTGCCGGCAACTGGTAAGGGGGTAGGGGAAGCGGCAGCCCCCTGACTCAGGGGCGTGGCTGGTGACGCCGGCTTTACTGCAGGCGTGGCATGCTCCGGATCCCGTTCATCGAGATCCGGAGCCGGCCATGCGATCGTTCTCCCGTTTGTTGTGCCTGGCCGTGCTGGCCTCCCTGTTGTCCGGTTGTGGCTACAACGCCATCCAGCAGAAGGATGAGCAGGTCAAGGCCGGTTGGGCCGAGGTGCTCAACCAGTACAAGCGCCGCGCTGATCTGATTCCCAACCTGGTGCAGACCGTGGAAGGCTATGCCAACCAGGAGCGCCAGGTCCTGACCGATGTCACCAACGCCCGTGCGCGCGTGGGGCAGGTCAACGTCAACGCCGACGATGCCGACTCCCTCAAGCAGTTCCAGCAGGCCCAGGGCGAGCTGAGCGGTGCGCTGTCACGCCTGCTGGTGGTCACCGAGAACTACCCGAACCTGAAGTCCGACCAGGGCTTCCGCGATCTGCAGGCGCAGCTGGAAGGCACCGAGAACCGCATCACCGTGGCGCGCGGCCGCTATATCCAGATGGTGCAGGACTACAACACCTACATCCGCCAGTTCCCGCAGGTGATCACGGCCAAGCTGTTCGGCTATGCGACCAAGCCGAACTTCACCGTGGAAAACGAAGCGCAGATCTCGCAGCCGCCGGCGGTCAAGTTCGGTTCGCAGCCGCCGGCGCCCGCGCCGCAGCCGCAGCCGCAGCCGGCGAACTGAGCCGGTGACCATGCGCCTGCTGCGCTGCCTGTTGCTGCTCTGCCTGGCGCTGGCGTTGCCTGTCTGGGCGCAGACCCAGGCGGCGATCCCGGCGATGTCCTCGCCGGTGGTCGATACCACCGGCACCCTGGATGCGACGCAGATCCAGGCGCTGGCGGCGCAGGCCTTGGCCTTGCAGCAGCGCAAGGGCAGCCAACTGCAGATCCTGATGGTGCCGACCACCGCGCCGGAAACCATCGAGCAATACACCCAGCGCGTGTTCGAGCAGTGGTCCATCGGCCGCAAGGGCGTGGATGACGGCGTGCTGCTGGTGGTGGCCAAGGACGATCGGCGGGTCCGCATCGAGCCGGGCTACGGCCTGGAAGGCGCGATCCCGGATGCGATCGCCAACAGGGTGATCCAGGAGTACCTGGCCCCGCGGTTCCGCACCAATGACTACGCCGGCGGCCTGACCGACGCCAGCGCCGCGCTGGTGAAGCTGATCGACGGCGAGGCGTTGCCCGCCCCGGTCAGCACCCACCGCGCCACCCGCAACCCGGATGGCGACGGCTGGACGTTCGCCTTGGTGATCGGCTTGTTCGTCGGCAGTTTCCTGCGCGCCATCCTCGGCTGGTTGCCGCGGCCGGTGCGCGCGTTGCTGGGCGGCGGCGGCGCGGCGGCGGTCGCTTTCCTGTTCACCTCGCTGTGGCTGGCCAGCGGTCTGGCCGGGCTGATCGGCCTGTTCGTCGGCCTGTCTTCGGGCAAGGTCGGCCGGTTCGCCCGCAACAGCGGGTGGGGCGGGGGCGGATGGGGCGGCGGTGGCTTTGGCGGAGGCGGCGGCTTCGGTGGCGGTGGAGGCGGCTGGGGCGGTGGCGGTGGACGATCAGGAGGCGGTGGCGCCTCGGGAGGCTGGTGATGCGTTGGTGGCGACACCTTTTCTCGCCGTCGATGGCGCGCGCATTTCCGCCAGCGCGGCTGCAGGCCATCACCGAGGCGATCACCGCCGGTGAGCGCCGGCATGGCGGGCAGGTGATGTTCGCGGTCGAGGCCGACCTGTCCCTGCTCGCGTTGTGGCAGGGCGTGAGTCCCCGCCAGCGTGCAGAGCAGGCCTTCGCCCAGCTGCGCACCTGGGATACCGAACACAACAACGGCGTGCTGATCTACCTGCTGCTGGCCGATCACGCCATCGAGCTGGTCGCCGACCGCGGCCTGCGCGGGCACATCGGCGAGGCGCAGTGGCAGGCCATCTGCGCGCACATGCAGCAGCGGCTGCGCGACGGTGCCCTGCAGGAGGCCGTGCTGCTGGCCATCGAAGAGGTCTCGGACCTGCTGGCCGGGCACTATCCGCCGGTTCCGGGGTCACACGGTGACGGCCTGCCGGACACGCCGCAGATGCTGGGCTGAAGCCCGGCAATCGGGCGATCGGGGCCGCCGTGAGGCCGCTCCCGCGCGGCGCTAGAATATCGGCATCCCTGCAAGGCGCCCTTCATGATCTATTTCCACGATATCGACCCCATCGCCATCTCGCTCGGGCCGATCAAGGTGCACTGGTACGGCATCATGTACCTGCTCGGCTTCACCGCCGCCTGGTGGCTGGGGCGCAAGCGGATCGCGGCCGGGCGCCTGCCGGGGGTGGATGCCAATGGCTTCTCCGACCTGCTGTTCTACGCGATGCTCGGCGTGGTCGTCGGTGGCCGCGTGGGCTACATGCTGTTCTATGCCACCTCTGAATTCCTGCACAACCCGCTGCTGCTGTTCAAGGTGTGGGACGGCGGAATGAGCTTCCATGGCGGCCTGCTTGGCGTCCTGTTCGCCGCATGGTGGTGGTCGCGCAAGCACCGTCTGCACCTGTTCGACACCCTGGATTTCGTCGCCCCGCTGGTCCCGCTGGGCCTGGGCTTCGGGCGCATCGGCAACTTCATCGGCGCCGAGCTGTGGGGCAAGTACACCGATGGCACCTGGGGCGTGGTGTTCCCGAGCGGCCTGCCGGCGCCGTTGAATGGCTTGGACCTGGCCACGCTGAAGGCCGAGTTTGCCACTGGTGCGCTCAACCAGTACGCCCGCCATCCCTCGCAGCTGTATGAGGCGGTGCTGGAAGGCCTGGTGATGTTCGTGGTGCTCTGGGCGGTGTCGGCCAAGCCGCGCCATCGCTATGTGATCGCGGGGCTGTTCGCGCTGATGTACGGTATTTTCCGCTTCGCGGTGGAGTTCGTACGCATGCCCGACAACGGCGTCTACCTCGCCTTCGACTGGTTCACCCGTGGCCAGCTGCTGAGCCTGCCGCTGGTGGCCTTTGGTCTGGTGCTGCTGGCGCTGTCGCGCCGCGCACCGGTCCTGCAGCCGGCGCTGCCGGCCGCCCCTGAAGGTGCCAAGGCATGAAGGCCTACCTGGAGTTACTCGAGCATGTGCTGGAGCACGGCGCGGAAAAGTCCGATCGCACCGGCACCGGCACGCGCAGCGTGTTCGGCTGGCAGATGCGTTTCAACCTGGCCGACGGCTTCCCGCTGGTGACCACCAAGAAGCTGCACCTGCGCTCGATCATCCATGAGCTGCTGTGGTTCCTGAAAGGCGATACCAATATCGGGTACCTCAAGGACAACCAGGTGCGGATCTGGGACGAATGGGCCGATGCCAACGGCGACCTTGGCCCGATCTACGGCAAGCAGTGGCGCAGCTGGGCCACCGCCGATGGCGGGGCGATCGACCAGATGCAGTGGCTGGTGGACGAGATCAAGCGCAATCCGGATTCGCGCCGCCTCGTGATCAGCGCCTGGAATGTGGGCGAGCTGTCGCAGATGGCGTTGATGCCGTGCCACAACCTGTTCCAGTTCTATGTGGTGGACGGCAAGCTCAGCTGCCAGCTCTACCAGCGCAGCGGCGACATCTTCCTCGGCGTGCCGTTCAACATCGCCAGCTACGCGCTGCTGACCCACATGGTCGCGCAGGCGACCGGGCTGGGCGTCGGTGATTTCGTGCATACCCTGGGCGATGCGCACCTGTACTCGAACCATTTCGAACAGGCGCGCGAACAGCTCGCGCGTGAGCCGCGCGCGCTGCCGACGCTCTGGCTGAACCCCGAGGTGACCGATCTGTTCGGGTTCCAGTTCGACGACATCCGCATCGATGGCTACGACCCGCATCCGGCCATCAAGGCGCCGGTGGCGGTGTGAGCGGCACGCGCATGAAGCTCTCCCTGATCGCCGCGCTGGATATCGACCACGGCATCGGCCGTGACAACGATCTGCCGTGGAAGCTGCCCGACGATCTCAAACGCTTCAAAGCGCTGACTGTCGGCAAGCCGATCCTGATGGGGCGCAAGACCGCGCAGTCGCTGGGCCGCGCTTTGCCCGGCCGGTTGAATCTGGTGCTGACCCGCAGTGGCCAGGTGCCCTTCGAGGGCATGCAGGCGGTGGGCTCGATCGAGCAGGCGCTGCAGGCAGCGGGCGCCGCGGGAGCGGAAGAGCTGTGCGTCATCGGTGGCGGCGAGATCTATCGCCTGGCCATGGCCCAGGCCACCGATCTGCACCTGACCTGGGTGCAGACCACCGTGCTGGCCGATACCCATTTCCCGCCCGTCGATCCGGCGCTGTGGGTGGAGGTGGCGCGCGAACATCACGCGGCCGACCAGCGGCACGCGTTCGCGTTCGATTTCGTGGATTATCGCCGCGCCTGAGCCGGCGCTGCACGCAGGCCGGTCGTGCTGACCGGCCTGCGGATCATTCTGCGTCGCTGGTGACGTCGTTGTTCTGCGGCTGCTGCTGCGGCGCTGGGTTCTGCGCGGGCTTCGCGCCACCGCCTTGTCGGCCCTGGCCGCCACGCCCACGGTCACGCCCTTGGCCTTGCCCCTGGCGCGGAGGCCGCCCGTTCGGCTGTGCCCCCCCCTCGGCGGTCGGCCGCCGTGCTGGTGGACGCGGCGCGGACACCGGTTTGGGCACATCGCGGCCTGGGACCTGCACCACGCGCAGTTCCTCGGTATCCAGCTGCAGCGCGGTGAGCTTGCCCCCCCAGACCGCGCCGGTATCGATCGCGTGCACGCCCTGGGTGATGGTCAGGCCGAGTGCCGACCAGTGCCCGCAGACGATCTTCAGATCGCGCTCGGCGCGGCCCGGTACTTCGAACCAGGGGTACAGCCCCTGTTCCTGCGTACCCGGCGTGCCCTTGTCTTCGATCCCGATCCGGCCCCGTGGGGTGCAGTAACGCATGCGGGTGAACAGGTTGATGATCGCGCGCGAGCGGTCGTAGCCCGCCAGCCCGGGGGACCAGCTCGGCTTGTCGCCGTACATGTTGCGGAACAGCTTGCGATAGCCGCTGCCGTGCAGCTGCTGCTCGACCTCGCGTGCATGCTTCTCGGCCAACTGGGTGGTCCACTTCGGGGCCAGCCCGGCGTGGATCATCATCCAGCCCAGCTCGCGGTCCACATGGGCCAGCTTCTGCATCCGCAGCCATTCCAGCAGCTCGTCGCGGTCCTCGGCCTGCACGATGCGCAGCAGGTCCGGGTTGACCTTGCGCTGCTCTTCCTCGGTGCGTGCACCGACCGCGAGCAGGGACAGGTCATGATTGCCCAGCACGATCACGCTGCTCTCGCGCAGGGAATGGACCAGGCGCAGGGTTTCCAGCGACTGCCCGCCGCGGTTGACCAGATCGCCGCAGAACCAGAGCGTGTCGACGGCGGGGTCGAAGTTGATTTTTTCCAGCAACCGCTGGGTGACGTCGTAGCAGCCCTGCAGGTCGCCGATGGCCCAGACACTCATGCGTGCGCCTCCATCAGTGCAGTGTGCGCGGAACGGTCAAGACAAACGGCGCGATGGGGGCGGCGAACTCGGTGCCGTCGTCGGCCACCATGTCGTAGTGCCCCTGCATCGTGCCGTGCTCGGTCTCCAGCATGACACCGGAGGTGTAACGGAAGTCTTCACCGGGGCGCAGGCGTGGCTGTTCGCCGATCACCCCATCGCCGTCGACATGCTCGATGCGGCCATTGGCATCGGTGATCCGCCAGTGGCGGGCCACCAGCCGTGCCGCGACGCGGCCCCGGTTGAGGATGCGGATCGTATAGGCGAACGCGTAGCGGCCGTCCTCCGGGGTGGACTGGTCATCGAGGAAGCGGGGGGCGACCTCGACGGAGATCGCGTAGTTTGCAGCGTCGTTCATGCAGGCAGTTTAGTGAATGTTGTGCACGTTGAGATGAGTGCTGCCCAAGCTGGCAGCGCCCCCGTCATGGATGTCAGGCGGTTCTACGTGCGCGCGGCCGGAGAGGGCCGCGAGGTGACGCGCTCATCCTTGCGGCGCGTCCGCCTCGTACGGGACGTTGGCCAGGGCGATGAACTGCGCCACGTCCAGCTGCTCGGCGCGGGCATCGCTGCGCACCCCGGCCGCCTCGAACTGCTCGGGCGTGCACACGTTCTGCAGCGCGTTGCGCAGGGTCTTGCGACGCTGCCCGAAGGCGGCCTTGACCACGTGGGCGAAGCGCTTGCGGTCCAGGATGCCGACCGTGGCCGGATCCCGTGGCACCAGCCGCACCACCGCAGAATCGACCTTCGGCGGCGGACGGAACGCACCTGGCGGGACCACGAACAGCGATGTGACCTTGCAGAACGCCTGCAGCATCACGCTCAGCCGGCCATAGACCTTGCTGCCCGGATCGGCGGCCATTCGGTCGACCACTTCCTTCTGCAGCATGAAGTGCATGTCGGTGATCACCGCGGCGTGGTCCAGCGCATGGAACAGGATCGGCGAGGAGATGTTGTAGGGCAGGTTGCCGACCAGACGGATGGGGCTGCCGGCGGCCAGCTCGGTGAAGTCCACCTGCAGCACGTCGCGGTGGATGATGGTCATCTCGCCCAGCGGTTCGGCGGCGGCGGCCAGCGGGCCGACCAGATCCCGATCGAACTCGATCACGGTCAGCTTCGGGTGGCGGCGCAGCAGCGGCAGGGTGATGGCGCCCTGGCCCGGGCCGATCTCGACCAGCCGGTCGCCGTCTTTCGGGCTGACCGCCAGGACGATCTTGTCGATGTAGCTGCGGTCGGCGAGGAAGTGCTGGCCGAGCTGCTTCTTGGCGGGGCCGGAGAAACCGGGGGCGCCGGAGGAGGAATACGAAGAAGTCATGACACCAGTGTACGTTGGCGCGCCAGCCGGGCACACAGCGCGGTGGCAGCGAGGAGGCTGGAAGGGTCGGCCACGCCGCGGCCGGCCAGATCCAGGGCGGTGCCATGGTCGACCGCAACGCGCGGGTAGGGCAGGCCCAGGGTGATGTTGACGGCCTGTTCGAAGCCGCTGTACTTGAGCACCGGCAGGCCCTGATCGTGATACATCGCCAGCACCGTGTCGAACCCGGCCAGCTTGGCCGGCAGGAAGGCCGTATCGGCCGGCAGCGGTCCGACCAGGTCCATGCCCTGGGCGCGCAGGCGCTCCAGCAGCGGAATGATCAGATCGAGTTCTTCCCGGCCCAGATGGCCATCTTCGCCGGCATGGGGGTTGAGCCCAAGCACGGCGATGCGCGGCGAGGCCAGGCCGAAATCCCGCTGCAGGGCGTCGTGGACGATCTGCAGGGTCAGCGCCAGGCCATCGGCGGTGATCGCATCGGCGACCGCCCGCAGCGGCAGGTGGGTGGTCGCCAGCGCGACCCGCACGATGTCATTGGCCAGCATCATCACCACCGGGGTGCGGGCCTGCTCGGCCAGCAGTTCGGTGGTGCCGCTGTAGGCGATGCGACCCTCGTTGATGACCGCTTTGTGTACCGGGCCGGTGACCACGCCGGCCAGCTCACCGGACAGGCAGGCCTGGCCCGCCAGCCGCAGTGCGCCGATCACCGCCCCGGCGTTGGCCGGGTCCGGCGTGCCGAAGCGCGAGGGCACCGCATTGGGAACTGCGCGCAACGGCAGATCGCCCGGCTGGCGGGCGATGGCGTCTTCAGGCAGGAGCTGCAGCGGCAGCGACAGCGCCGCGGCCGCGGCGTGCAGGGTATCCGGGTCGGCGAAGGCGAGCAGACGGCAATCGATGCGCGGCTGCTGGATCAGGCGGAGGCAGAGCTCCGGGCCGACCCCCGCCGGCTCGCCCGGGACCAGCGCGAGCTGCGGGAGCATCGATCAGGACTGGGGCGGGGTGGAGGCTGCGGCGCCACCAGGCGTGTTGCCGCGCATGTCCACGTAGGCTTCGCCACGCAGTTCCTGCAGGAAGCGGTTGTACTCTTCCTCCAGCTTGCGGCGGCCGATCGTTTCACGGATCTGGGCGCGCTGGTTGTCGGTGGTGGCATCGGTCTGGCGCGTGGCGACGCGCTGGACGATGTGCCAGCCGGCATCGGTGCGGAACGGCTGGCTGATGCCACCGTCGGCCACGCCTTCAACCTGCTTGCCGAAGTCCGGACCGAACGCATCGACCGGGAACCAGCCCAGATCGCCGCCCTGGCCCTTGCTGTTGTTGTCTTCCGAGGATTCCTTGGCCACCGCGTCGAACTCGGCGCCGCCGGCGATGCGGGCGCGCAGGGTATCGATCTTGGCCTTGGCCGCGGCATTGTCCTGCTGGTCGGTGACGCGGACCAGGATGTGGCGGGCGTGGTACTCGGTGATGCTCTGACCACCGCCGGCGGTGGCATTGGCGTCACGCACCTCGACCAGCTTCAGCAGCTGGAAGCCGCTCGGGCCACGCAGCGGACCGACCACGTCGCCGGTCTTCATGTCTTTCATCATCTGGGCGAACGCATTCGGGATTTCATCCAGCGAACGCCAGCCCAGGTCGCCGCCTTCCAGCGCGTTGGGGCTGTCCGAATAACGGACCGCCGCGGCGTTGAAGTCGATCTCACCCTTGTCCAGCAGCGCCTTCACGCCATCGGCCTTCTTCTGGCCGGTGGTGATCTGCTCGGCGGTGGCCCCTTCGGGCAGGCCGATCAGGATGTGCGCCAGGTGGTACTGGGTACCGACCGTGGCCTGCTGCTTGAGCGCGCCGTCCACTTCGCCTTCGCTGACCGAGATGCGGCTCTGCGCGAAGCTCTGGCGCAGGCGCTGCACGGTGATCTCGTCACGGACCGAATTGCGGAAATCGTTGAAATCCAGGCCGTCGCTGGCCAGCCGCTGGCGCAGGGCATCCAGGGTGGAGCCGTTCTGCTGGGCGATGGCGTTGATCGCCTGGTTCAGTTCCTGATCGCTGACCTTGATGCCGCTGCTCTCGGCGCGGGCGACCTGCAGCTTGACCAGCACCAGACGCTCGAGCACCTGGCGGTTGAGCACGTCATCGGGCGGCAGCTGGTTTTCGCGACCGGCGTACTGCGCTTTGATGTTCTGGACGGCACGGTCCAGTTCGCTCTGCAGCACGACGTCCTCATCGACGATCGCCGCGATGCGGTCCAGACGCTGGCTCTGCTGTGCCATTACCTGCAACGGGGCCGTCGCGGAGGAGACCGCCAGCAGGGAGGCAAGGAGTACGGGAAGGGTCTTGGTCATGGGATCAGATTCGGATCGTAGTCATCGCGGGCCGCGCCGGTGTTGCTGGGCGGCACCAGATAGAGGTCGTCTCGGTAGTAGCCGAGAATAGCACGGCGCAAGGTGCGGTCCGTGTTCTGGCCGATTGAGCTCAGGCCCTTGAGCACGAACTCGATCTGGAAGGAGTTGTTGAGTTCGCCTTCGCGGTTGCGCACGTAGCGGCGGGCGATGGCGCGAACGGCCAGGCAGCAGCTGTCCCACTGCACGCCGCCGATGATTTCCAGCGGCGCGCGATCCTGGATGGAGTAGTAGTAGCGGCCGACCAGGCTCCAGCGCTCGTTGAGCGGATAGAGGAAGGACAGGTCGGCCTGCTCCAGCAACTCGCTGCCATTGGGGTTTAAGCGGTGACGGTAGGTCAGGTTGACCACGCCATCGTTGGACATCAGGTAGCGCGCGCGCACGCTGGCCAGGTCCTCACGCTTGTACTTGGGATCCCACTGATAGGTGGCGCCCAGATTCCAGCGGTCGTTGATGGCGTAGTTGGCGTCCGCGATCCAGGCCGACTTGCCCTGTTCGACCGGGGTTTCGCTGCTGTTGAGCGTGACCCGGGAATCATCGAAGTACAGGATCTGGCCAATGCTGCCGGAGAAGCGCTCTTTGCCGGTGTCCTGGTCGATGAAGCGGGTGCTCACCGCCATGGTCAGCTGATTGGCATCGTTCTGGCGATCGGCACCGGAGTAGCGCGAGTCACGGAACAGCTGGCCCCAGCTGAAGGTGAAGTCACGCGTATCGAACACCGGCAGATCGCTCTGGTCGCGGTACGGCGTACGCAGATAGAACAGACGCGGTTCCAGCGTATGCAGGAAGCGCGTGCCGCCGATGGTGGTTTCCCGATCAAAGAACAGACCGGCGTCGATGGTTCCGATCGGCAGGCTGCGGCTCGGCGAGGTGTTGCCGCGCAATTGGTCGGGGGTGGCAACCGCCAACTGTTCCGGGGTCAACTGGCTCCGGCGGATGCTGTCGGCGAGGCCACGTTCCAGGTTATAGCCGGTGTAGCGGTAGGCCAGCGTCGGGGTGACGTACCAGGCCGCGCCGCTGAACGGCATCGAGACATAGGGCTTGATATCGATGCGCGAGCCACCGTCCATGCGCGTCGGCGGCAGGCCGTCGCGAACGTATTCGCCTTCGGCATTGATGATCTTGCCATGCACGTCCAGATGCGTGAAGTTCACCGCTTCGGCATACACACCGGTTTCCAGCCACGGCAGCAGCGGCTTGTCCCAGTTGACGAACAGGCGCGGCTGGCGCGCGTACGGCAGGGATGCTTCGGTCAGGGTGTAATCGGTGAGCTGCCAGTAGTCGGCCATCAGGCCGCCGGTCCAGTTCTCGCCGGTGCCGTAGATGCCGATCTGGCTCTGCAGGTTGGAGGTGGTCACACCGAGCAGCTTGTTGGAGAAATCCTCCAGATAGCGCTCATCGCTGACCCAGGCCAGGTTCGCACGGGCCTGCCAGTTGGCATTGATGTTGTGGTACCCGCCAAATTCCACGCGGCCGCGATCCTTGTCGCGCAGCTTGTCGTTGGGCAGGTAAGCGGTGAGCAGCTCGCCGCGCCCACCGTCGTAGAGATAGCGGAACTCGTTGTCGAGCATGAAGCCGCGCTTGCTCATGTAGCGCGGCATCAGGGTGTCGTCGAAGTTCGGCGCCAGGTTCAGATAGATCGGCTGGGTGTAGTCGAAGCCGTTGCGGCCGGACAGGCCGATCTGCGGGTAGAGCAGGCCGGTCTGGCGGCGATCATCGATCGGGAACTTGAAGTACGGCGCCCACAGCACCGGCACCTTGCCGATGCGCAGCACGGCGTTGCGCGCAGTACCGAAGCCGGCGTCGTTATCGACCTCGATCTGCGGCGCCGAGAGCTTCCACACCGGTTGCGAGGGATCGCAGGTGGTGTAGGTGGAACGATGCATCTGGCCGACCGCACCCTGCAGGTCGATCGATTCGGCACCGCCATTGCCGCGGCGGGACACCAGCTGGTACTGGATGTCGCTGATCTTGTGGGTGTCGCTTTCCTGGTTGCCCTCGGCGCGACGGGCCTTCATCCGGATCGAGGAGTCCTGATAGCGGACGTTGCCCTCGGCGACGTAATTGCCGCTCTCGGTATCGAAGCTCAGGTTGTCGGTTCCCAGGAACTGGTCACCGCGCTTGAGCGCGACATTGCCCTGGTAGTTGGGCACCACGGAGGTGCCGGTGAGTTGGTCACCCTCGATATCGGTCGGCTGCTGGTCACGCGTGGCGGCCGCGGCTTTGTCGGCCTTGGGCGCATCGTCGAAGACGGGCAGCACGTCGGTAACCGGGCACAGGCCCCAGTTCACCGGCTTGTCGTCGGCCAGGGCCGGCAGGCAGATGGCGATACTGAGGGGGAGGGGCAGCAGGCGGAGGGCTCGGCGCACGCGGTATCGGATTCGGGCGAAAACGGATCGTAGCTTGCCCCATCCCTTGCATAGGGGCAATGAAGGTCGCACCGACGCAGGGGGCCGGGTTCATTCACCGCCCGGAACGGGCGGCCTCAGCGCAGCTGTCCGACGTGGGCCACGCTGCACTCGGCCAAGGCCTGCAGGTCGTATCCGCCCTCGAGCATGGAGACGATCCGGCCGGCGCCGTGGCGCCGGGCCAGGCCGCGCAGCTCGGCGGTGATCCAGGCGAAATCCTCGGTTTCCAGCATGAGGTCGGCCTGCGGGTCGCGCATGTGCGCGTCGAAACCGGCCGAGATCAGCAGCAGCTGGGGCCGGAAATCGTCGATGGCCGGCAGCATCTCGTCGGCCCAGGTGTTGCGGAAGCGGAAGCCGCCACTGCCCGGCGGCAGCAGGATGTTCATCAGGTTTCCGGCCCCTCGGTCGCGGCGCAGGCCCGAATTCGGGAACAGGCCGGCCTGGTGGGTGCTGTAGTAGGCCACGCCGGGATCGGCGATGAAGATGTCCTGGGTGCCGTTGCCGTGGTGGACGTCGAAATCCACGATGGCGATCCGCTCCAGCCCGTAGCGGTCGCGGGCGTAGGCGGCCGCGATGGCGATGTTGTTGAGCAGGCAGAAGCCCATCGCCGTGCTGGCGCTGGCGTGGTGGCCGGGCGGGCGCACCGCGCAGAACGCGACCGGGTCACTGCCGAGCATCACCGCATCGACGGCCGCCACCCCTGCACCGGCTGCATGCAGGGCCGCGCTGGCCGAGCCGGGCGAGGTCATGGTGTCCATGTCGATCAGGCGCAGTGGCTCGGTCTGCGGCGTGAGCACCTGATCGATCAGCTCGCTGTCGTGCACCCGGGCCAGCTCGCCGAGCTTGGCCGGCGGGGCCTCGCGCCAGTCCAGCTGGTCCGGATAGGCCGCCTTGAGTGCATCCAGCACCCCCTGCAGGCGGGCCGGGCATTCGGGATGGCCGCGGCCGGGATCGTGTTGCAGACAGGCGGGGTGGGTGAAAACCAGCATGCGGGCAGAATATCCGGTGGGGCGGCAGGGCCGCTCAGGCGTGGCGGCGCTCGTGGCGCCAGAGCACCTCGCCGTGGCCGTCGGCGCGGGCCAGCACGCGCGCGAGCACGAACAGCAGGTCCGACAGGCGGTTGAGATAGTGCAGCGCTTCCGGGCGGACCGTCTCCTGGCGCGCCAGCGTGACCGTCTCGCGCTCGGCGCGGCGCACGATGGTGCGGGCCAGGTGGCAGCGTGCGGCCGCTTCACCGCCGGCCGGCAGGATGAACTCCTTGAGCAACGGCAGGTCGGCGTTGTAGTGGTCCAGCTGTTGCTCCAGCGCGTCGATGTCGACGGCGTGGATGGCGGCATGGCCGGGGATGCACAGCTCGCCGCCCAGATCGAACAGCTGGTGCTGGATCACCGTCAGCAGCGTGCGCACATCGTCCGGAAGCCCGACGGCCAGCAGTACGCCCAGCGCCGAGTTGGCTTCATCCACCGTCCCGTAGGCGGCCACCCGGGCGTCGTCCTTGGCCACGCGGCTTCCATCGCCCAGGCCGGTGCTGCCATCGTCACCGGTGCGCGTATAGATACGGGAAAGGCGGTTGCCCATGGGGGAGCCCGGCCGCGCTCAGTGCAGCACGTCGCGGCGCGCCTGGAGCAGCTTGCCGACCTGCTCGGTCGCCAGCTGCAGCGCCGCGGCCAGGCCGACATAGACCGCTGCGGTGCGCAGGTACGGCAGGAACCAGTCGCCATAGTTCTTTGCCCAGCCATCGACGGTAGGGGCGGCCACGCTGTCGCTGGTCCAGTAGAAGCCGCCCTGTGCGAACAGATGGCAGACCGCCACAGCGGCGACCAGCAGCAGGGCGCCCTTGCCCAGCGCCGCCCAGGTAGCACCGTGGTAGCCGCTGCGCAGGAGCATGCCGCCGCTCCACATCGCGAAGTACGCCGGAAGCAGCATCCAGTAGCCGGGGGAGACGCAGTAGTGCTGCCAGAAGTCCAGCCCGCTGCGGCGGATCACGATCCAGTCGACCAGCACCGCCAGCGCCATCAGCAACGGGAACGCCCAGCGGGTCCACTGGCGCAGGTAGAAGCCGCCGATGAAGAACACCGCCCAGGACGCATCCGGAATCGCCGCGAAATGGTTGACCCGCGTGGCCGCCATCAACAGCACGAGCACGGACAGGACGAAGGCGCGTTGGGCAGTGGAGGTCATGGCGGTGACGGATGAGGGCAGGCGTTCATTCTAGCGCCTGCTGCGGCAGCCCGCCGCACGCCGCCGGAACGGGCGAACCCTTATCATGGCGGGCATGAGTGAACGACATGATGTAGTGATCGTAGGCGGCGGGCTGGTGGGTGCCAGCCTGGCCATCGCCCTGGACCGTGCCGGCCGTGATGTCGGCCTGGTCGAGGCTTCGCCGCTGGGCACGCTGCCGGCGGTGTTCGACCAGCGCAACCTCAGCTTCGCCGCCGCGACGGTCAATGCGCTGACTGCCCTGGGCGTAATGCAGAAGCTGACCGGTGCGCCCGGCGCGATCACCCGTATCCATGTCAGTCGCGCCGGCGATTTCGGCCGGGTGCAGATGGAGGCCGCGCAGTACCAGCGGCCGTGGTTCGGGCAGGTGGTGGTGGCCCGCGACTTCGGCCAGGCGCTGGAGGCGCGGCTGGACACGCTGACCCACCTGACCCGCTATCGCCCGGCCCGCTTTGTGCGCCTCGGCGAGACGGTGGACGGCTATCGCCAGGTCTTCATCGCCGATGAAGGTGGCGAGCGTTGCCTGTTGGCGCGCCTGGTGGTGGGGGCCGACGGCACCCGCAGCGGTGTGCGCGAGGCCCTGGGCATCGAGGTGGACGAACATGATTTCGAGCAGACACTGTTCGTCTCGCGCGTGCGTGCCGCCCGGGCGCCGGACGGCACGGCCTACGAACGCTTCACCGACACCGGCCCGACCGCATTGCTGCCGCGTGGCGACCGTCACTTCGGTGCGGTGCACGGCGTCGCCCGTGACCAGGCCGAGGCGGTGATGGCGCTGGACGATGCGGCGTGGGTCAGCCGACTGCAGGGCGCAATCGGCTGGCGCGCCGGCCGGCTGCTGGAGAGTGGGCCGCGCAGCGCCTACCCGTTGATCCAGGTGCTGTCCCGGGCGCTGGTTGGCGAACGTGCAGTGCTGCTCGGCAATGCCGCGCAGACGATTCACCCGCTGGGTGCGCAGGGCTTCAACCTGGGGCTGCGCGATGCGTTGACGCTGGCCGAGCTGATTGCCGAGGCCGACGATGTCGGCAGCGATGCGCTGCTGCAGCAACACGTGACGCGGCGTATCGAAGATCGCGAGCAGACCATCGCCTTCTCTGGTGGGCTGGCGCGGCTGACCAGCAACCCGGCGCCGCTGATGCGACCGCTGCGTTCGCTGGGCCTGCTGGCCGCCCAGGCGACGCCGATGCAGTCGATGCTGGTCGGCGGCGCGATGGGCTTCCGCGGCCAGGTGCCGGCGCTGTGCCGCGGGGGCGGCTTGTGAGCCGCCGCCCGCAGGATGTGGTGGTGGTCGGCGGCGGTGTGGTCGGCGCAGCCTGCGCGCTGGCCCTGGCCGATGCCGGGCTGTCGGTGACGCTGGTTGAAGGCCGGGAGCCAGCCGCCTGGCAGCCGCAGCAGCCGGATCTGCGTGTGTATGCCTTCGCGCCGGACAATGCCCAGCTGCTGGCAGCGCTGGGCGTGTGGCCGGCGGTGACCGCCGCGCGTGCCTGTGCCTACCGCCGCATGCGGGTCTGGGACGCGGCCGGTGGCGATGAACTGCGCTTCGATGCCGATACGCTTGGCCGCGAGCAACTGGGTTGGATCGTGGAGAACGATCTGCTGGTGGACCGCTTGTGGGCGGCGCTGCCGGCTGCGGGTGTGCAACTGTGTTGCCCGGCGCGGGTGGAAGCGCTGGAACAGGATGCCAACGGGGTGCGCCTGCGCCTGGACGACGGCCGTCGGCTCGAGGCCTCGCTGGCCATCGCCGCCGACGGCGCCGAATCCACCCTGCGCCAACTGGCGGGCCTGGAGGTCAGCCGGCATGACTACGCCCAGCGCGGCGTGGTTGCCTACGTGGATACCGAAAAGAACAATGAAGCCACTGCGTGGCAGCGCTTCCTGGTGACCGGGCCGCTGGCGGTGCTGCCGATCAGCGCGCAGCGCAGTTCGATCGTGTGGACGCTGCCCGATGCCGAGGCCGAGCGCGTGCTGGCACTCGACGAGGCCGCCTTCGGCCGTGAGCTCACCCATGCCTTTGCCGGCCGGCTGGGGGCGATGAGACTGGCCTCCAAGCGCGCCGCTTTTCCGCTGCGCCGACAGCTGGCCACGGGTTACGTCGCTGGCCGCGTGCTCGCGCTCGGCGATGCGGCGCACGTGGTGCATCCGCTGGCCGGGCAGGGCGTCAATCTCGGCCTGCGCGATGTCGCCGCATTGCGGACGATGGTGCTGGCCGCACAGCAGCGGCGCCAGGACTGGATGTCACCGCACCGCCTGCAGCGCTGGGCACGCGAACGCCGCAGTGAAAACACCGTCGCTGCGTACAGCTTCGATGCGATCAACACGGTGTTCTCCAACGATGAAATGCATCTGACCCTGGCGCGCGGTCGCGCGCTGGGCTGCGCAGGCAAGCTGCCGCCGCTGGTGTCCATGTTCTGGAAGCGCGCGGCGGGGCTGTGACCGGCGCGCTCAGTCGATCAGCCAGCCGGCCAGATCGGCGCGGTCCAGCTTGCCGCGCCGCGTTACGTCCAGCGCGTTGAATTCATCGGCCAGCGTCGGGTTGGCCTGCGCCTCGGCGCGGCTGATGAAGCCATCGCCGTCGACATCCAGCGCCGCGAACGCGATGCGGTACTGGCCGACCACGCTTACCGGCTGCACCGAACGCACCGTTACTGCTGCTTCGCCGGCGGGTGCGGCCAGCGTCACCTGATGGGTCACCTCACCCTGCGAGAGCGGCTGCGCGCGCACGCTGGCCGGTACCTCCCGCAGCGGTTCGCTGACCGCCGCAGGCGGCGTGCGGACCTGGGCCAGGGCAAGCGTGGGCAGCAACGTCAGCAGCAGGGTGAAGCGGGATCGGCGGCGCATGGAAACTCCGTATATCTGACGTGGGGGTGCCGGGTGCCCGGCGCGTGCTTCGATCATTGCCGCGCGTTGCGCGGCCAGCCGGGCATGGCCCGGCTCTACCGGTCAGCGCAGCGGCGAGGCCAGCACCGTGATTTCTTCGCGGTCGTGATACAGCTGCTTGGCGCGCAGGTGCAGCGGTTTGCCGGCCTGCTCCTGGAACAGCTCCAGGCACAGGCGGGTTTCATCCCAGCGCTTTTTCATCGGCAGCTTGAGGTTGAAGATCGCGTGCTTGCACCAGCCCTCGCGGAACCAGGTCGCCATGCGTTCGGCCACGCGGCGCGGCTGTTCGACCATGTCGCAGACCATCCAGTCCAGCGGGGTCTCCGGCTGCCAGTGGAAGCCGTCCGCGCGCAGATGTTCAACCAGCCCGGTCTCCAGCACATGCTCGCGCAGCGGGCCGTTGTCCACGCTGATCACCTTGACGTGCTGGCGGGTCAACACCCACGTCCAGCCACCCGGTGCAGCGCCCAGGTCGGCCGCGCGCATGCCCGGCTTGACCAGCAACTCGCGCTCTTCCGGCGTCATCAGGGTGAGCAGGGCTTCATCCAGCTTCAGTGCCGAGCGCGAAGGCGCATCGGGCAGCAGCTTCAGGCGCGGAATGCCCAGCGGCCACGGCGCGCTGTCGCGGGTATCGGCCACGCACACAAAGGCATGGCGACCATCGACGAACACGATGTGCAGGCGCGGCAGGCCGGTGTTGGGCTTGTCGGTCAGCAGGCCGGCCTTGCGCAGCGCCGGGCGCAGGGCATTGCCGAACGCGCGGGCCAGGCCGGCCAGCGGCTTGCCTTCGTCCGAATCCGGATGCTCGACCCACATGTCGCCGAAGCGTTGCTGCCCCTGAAGCGCGGCAATGATCGGGGTGATGCGGTCGGCGGCATCGAGCTGCGGCAGCTCGGCCAGGACCTGCAGTTTCTGCCGGGCGAAGATCAGCGAGCGCCAGGACAGGGCTTTGGACAGCGCCGCGCCTTCCTCGGTGACGAACACCACGTAGCCGTCATTGCGCTGGGTGCGCGCATAGCCGGCCACGTTGGCATACGCGGCGCGTTCGGACAGCTCGGCGGCCAGTTCAGGTTCAAAGCCCTGCCTGCACAGGCACAGCAGGCCGCTCACGAACGTGCGCCTGAAGCGCGGGTATCAATAATGCGCACCGTTGGTTTCTCCATACTGGCGCAGGACCGCGCGCGCTGCGTCGCGCTCGATGTCGCGCACGACCTCGATACCACGCGTGTTGAGTTCGCCGATCCAGTCCGCCGGCAGCGGGCCTTCATCGAACGGGGTCAGTTCTTCCACGTCCTGTGCACTGGCGCCGATCAGCAGCCGATCAATGCCGGCCCAGATGGTCGCGCCGTAGCACTGGCAGCACGGCTGCGAGGAGGTCGCCAGGGTGATCGGCGACAGCACATCGTTCAGTCGTGGCGTCTGCAGGCGCTGCTGGGCCAGCATGTAGGCCATGTTTTCGGCATGCGCCAGCGAGGTCGTATGCGGGACCACACGGTTCACGCCAGCGGCGATCACGCGGTGGTCCGGCCCAAACACCACGGCGCCGAAGGGGCCGCCGGTCTGCGCCTCGACATTCAGGCGCGACAGTTCGATCGCCAGCGCGACCTTGTCGGCATCCTCGGGATAGACACGGCCCAGATCGATCTGGTCGTGGATCCAGGCGGGCAGGGTGAGATGGACTTGCGCGTACAGCATCGGGACATGAACCTCTTCAAAGATGGAGCAGCGGCAGTGTATCGGGCCGCGCCCAGGGATGCCGTGCCCGCGCTGAACACGGCCACACGCACGCCGGCGCAGGGCTGCGCCGGTCGCAGGGGAGCTGGAGCGCAGGCCCTGCCATGGCAGGGTTGCGTAGGTGACATCGGGCGGCCGGTGCCAGGCACCGGCCGGGAGCAGCTTACGCCGACCAGGTATCGCGCAGGGTCACGCTGCGGTTGAACACCGGCTTGGCCGCGGAGTGATCGCGGCGGTCGGCCACGAAGTAGCCGGTCCGCTCGAACTGGAACGACTGTTCCGGCGCGGCGCTCGCCGCGGCCGGCTCGACATACCCGGTGACGGTACGGCGCGAGTCCGGATTGAGGTAATCGCGGTAGGTCTTGCCGTCGGATTCATCGTCCGGGTTGGCCACCGAGAACAGACGGTCGTAAAGGCGGATCTCGGCCGGCACCGCGTGCACGGCGCTGACCCAGTGGATGGTGCCCTTGACCTTGCGGTTGGCGCCTTCCATGCCCGGGCGCGATTCCGGATCCAGCCAGCCGCGCAGCTCGGTGATGGTGCCGTCGGCGTCCTTGATCACCTCATCGCAGCGAATGATGCCGGCGCCACGCAGGCGCACTTCGCCGCCCGGTACCAGGCGCTTCCAGCCCTTCGGCGGGACCTCGGCGAAATCCTCGCGCTCGATCCACAGCTCGCGTGCGAACGGCACCTCGCGGGTCCCGAACGCCTCGTCCTTGGGATGGTTGGAGAAGGTCAGGGTCTCTTCGTGACCCTCTGGCAGATTGGTCAGCACCAGCTTGACCGGATCGACCACGGCCATGCGGCGCGCGGCGGCACTGTCCAGGTCTTCGCGCAGCGCACCTTCGAGCACGCTGAAGTCGATCAGCGAGTTCTGCTTGCTGATGCCCACGCGCTCGGCGAACAGGCGCATGGCCGCCGGGGTGTAGCCACGGCGACGCAGGCCCTGCAGGGTCGGCATGCGCGGGTCTTCCCAGCCATCCACGAGCTGTTCGGTGACCAGCGCCATCAGCTTGCGCTTGCTCATCACCGTGTAGTTGATGTTCAAGCGCGAGAATTCGATCTGGCGCGGCTTGGCGGCTTCCCGGGGCAGGCCGCGATCGACCAGCGGCTGGGTCAGCGCATCGTCGTGCGCGAAATCGACGTTGTCCACGCACCAGTCGTACAGCGGGCGGTGGTCTTCGAACTCCAGCGTGCACAGCGAGTGGGTGATGCCTTCGATGGAATCGCCCAGTGCATGCGCGAAATCGTACATCGGGTAGATCGGCCACGCGTTGCCGGTGTTCTGATGTTCGACGTGCTTGATCCGGTACAGGGCCGGGTCGCGCAGGTTGATGTTGCCGCTGGCCATGTCGATCTTGGCGCGCACGGTGCGCGCACCATCCGGGAACTCGCCCGCGCGCATGCGGCGGAACAGATCCAGGTTCTCTTCGACACTACGGTCGCGGAACGGCGACGGACGGCCCGGCTCGGTGAGCGTGCCGCGATAGGCGCGCACTTCCTCGGCCGAGAGGTCGCACACATACGCCTTGCCATCGGTGATCAGCTTCTGCGCGGCCAGATAATAGGCATCGAAGTAATCCGAGGCATGCCGCAGCTCGTTCCACTCAAAGCCCAGCCAGCGCACATCGTCCTGGATCGCGGCCACGTACTCCGGGTCTTCCTTGGCCGGGTTGGTGTCATCGAAACGGAGGTTGCACACACCGTTGAACTCACCGGCGATACCGAAGTTCAGGCAGATCGACTTGGCATGGCCGATGTGCAGGTAGCCGTTCGGCTCGGGCGGGAAGCGCGTCTTGATCGCGGCATGCTTGCCGGCGGCCAGGTCCTCGCGGACGATCTGACGGATGAAATCCCGTTTTTCCTGGGTTTCCGGAAGGGCGTCGGTGGGGGCGGCGGTAGGCTCGGACATGATGCGCGGTCGCAGTTAAAAGGCAGAAAGACCAACAGTTTAGCCTGTCGGGGGTGGGCTTGCCCGGCCGCGTGGGTCGGCACGCCTTCAGCCCCCGGGCGTATGCTGGGCCCATGCCCTGCGGAGCCGCCCCATGCACGTGATCTACCAGGCCGACAACCTGTTCGACGCCCATCTGGTCAAACACGCCCTGGAGGACGCCGGCATCCCCGCGTTCGTCTTCGGGGAATCGCTGCTGGGCGGCATGGGCGAGCTCCCGCTGTTCGGCGTCCTGCGCGTGTGCGTCCCCGATCTGGCCCGTCCTGAAGCGGAAGACATCGTCGCCCAACTGGACTTGGGCACGGCCCCGGACGACCCCATGTTGGACGGAGACGAAAGCGCCGGCCTGTTGCCGGCCTAGGAGAACGCCATGTTGGGTATTGGAAACGGTCTGTTGGGCATCGGCGCCTTCAAGCAGCGCCTGCCGCGACCGGAAGAAGCGTTGCCGGGCCGCGACCAGCCCCTGCCGCTGCTGCACAACCAGCATTACGTCAACAGTCACCCGCTGAAAGACAGCTTCACCGGCCTGGAGCGCATCCGCTTCGCCATGGGCTGCTTCTGGGGCGCGGAGCGCAAATTCTGGACCATCCCCGGCGTCTACTCCACCTCGGTCGGCTACGCCGGCGGCGTCACCCCGAACCCCACCTACGAAGAAGTCTGCTCCGGCCTGACCGGGCACACCGAAATCGTCGAGGTCGTCTACGACCCTGCCATCGTCCCCCTCGAGCGCCTCCTCCAGGTCTTCTGGGAAAGCCACGACCCCACCCAGGGCATGCGCCAGGGCAACGACACCGGCACCCAGTACCGCTCCGCGATCCACGCCACCACCCAGGCCCAGCACGACGCTGCCCTGACCAGCCGCGACGCCTACCAGCAGCGCCTCAACGACAGCGGTTACGGCGCCATCACCACCGAGCTCGTCTTCCCCGCGCCCGAGTACTACTACGCCGAGGACTACCACCAGCAGTACCTCGCCAAGAACCCCAATGGCTACTGCGGCATTGGTGGTACCGGCGTCAGCTGCCCCATCGGCGTGGATGCCTGACAACGCAGAGAGCCGACCAACGGTCGGCTGTTGCCACATAAAACAAAAGACCCCGCATGAGCGGGGCCTTTTGTCGTGCAGCCATCCAACCGCCAGCCCTTACAACCGCTCGCGGATCGTCTGCCGCAACGCCTCCAGATCCTTCGCGAACGCATCGATGCCGCTGGCCAGCTTCTCCGTCGCCATCGGATCGGCCGCCAGATCGGCCGCAAACCGCGCCCCATCGATCGGCGTCACCTGCACGGATTCCGCCGCACCGGCCACCAGCCTGCGCGGCAACTCACCGTGATCGGCATCCAGCTTCTCCAGCAGATCCGGTGAAATCGTCAGGCGATCGCAGCCCGCCAGCGCCTCGATCTGCGCCGTCGAACGGAACGATGCGCCCATCACCACCGTCGGCGAACCGCGGCGCTTGAACTCGGCGTACACGCCGCGCACAAACACCACACCCGGGTCTTCATCGATGGTGGCCGGCGCCTGCCCGTTGGCCACATACCAATCCAGGATGCGGCCGACGAACGGCGAAATCAGGAACGCCCCGGCCTCACTGCATGCCAAGGCCTGGGTCGGATTGAAGATCAGCGTCAGGTTGCAGTCGATCCCCTCGGCCTGCAGCTGGCGCGCCGCTTCCACGCCTTCCCAGGTCGCGGCGATCTTGATCAGCACCTTGCTGCGCGGCACGCCGGCCGCCTCGTACATCGCGATGAACTGGCGCGCCTTGGCCGCCGTCGCCGCCGTATCGTGGGCCTGGTCCGCATCGACCTCGGTCGAAACACGGCCCGGCACCAGCGTGCTGAGCAGGGTGCCCACGCCCACGGTCAGCCGATCGGCCACCGCGTGCACGAGGGTCTCGCGCTCACCGGTCTGCTCGCGGCCCCAGGCCAGCGCGCTCTCGATCAGGTCGGCATAGACCGGCAGATCCAGCGCCTTCTTCACCAGGGTGGGATTGGTCGTGCAGTCGACCGGCTTCAAGCGCTTGATCGCCTCGTAATCGCCGGTATCGGCAACCACCACGGACAGATCACGCAACTGGGAGAGTTTGGACAGCGAAACGGTGCTCATTGCAACTCCTGGGACGAACGGTGGAGCCTGCGCGGCGACGCAGCAGGCAGGGATCAGGCGTGGGACTGATGGTGGACGGCGGTCACGCGCAGGCGCAGCTTGCGTCCACCCGGAGCGTCCCAATCCATGGTCTGGCCGACCGACAGGCCCAGCAGGGCAGTGCCCACCGGCGCAAGGATGGAGACCTTGCCCTGTTCAACATCGGCTTCGCGCGGATAGACCAGCGTCAGCACGTGTTTTTCATTCTGCAGCTCATCTTCGCACTCCACGCGCGAATGCATCATGACGGTGCCCTCGGGCATCGCGTCCGGCGCCACAACGGTCGCGCGGTTGAGTTCCTGGGCCAGGGCGAGCGCGGCAGGTGTCTGCGCCACGGCGGGGGATTCGAGCATGGCATCCAGGCGGTCCATGTCGTGGCTTGAAACGATGATCGAGGGGGGCAGTCCGCTGGAAGTGGACATGGTGTAGCTCCTTGCGTGTGTGGAAGACCCATGTAAAAAGGCGGCGCCTGCTGGCACCGCCTCGTTCTATTGTGCTGACAATCGTGGACGGATGCGACCCGTCCGGCGTATCGGTCCGCCGGGCGGTTCAGTCCGGCTCAGACAGCGCGGGCGCTGCGTGTCTCACCGGCACCCGGGACAGCGGTGGTCTCCAGCGCGAACAGGCCCTGCGGCAGCCGTTTGAACTGCTGGGCCAGCTGCTCCAGGAAGCCGGTCATCGCGGAACTGCGGCGCCAGACCATCGCGATGCGGCGGCTGGGGCGGTCATCGCCGCTGAAATCCAGCAGCCGGATGTTCTCCGATCGTGGCACCGGCGGCTTGACCGAGAGCGTGGGCAGCAGGGTGATGCCCACATCGGCGGCCACCATCTGGCGCAGCGTCTCCAGGCTGGTCGCGCGGAACTCCGATTTTTCATTGGCACCGAACAACCGGCAGAACGCCAACGCCTGGTCGCGCAGGCAGTGCCCGTCTTCGAGCAGCAGCAGCTTCTGCGAGGACAGCTCCTGCACATCCAGATGCTGGCGGCGTGCAAGCGGATGCTGCCCGGACACGGCCAGCAGGAAGGGCTCCTCGAACAGGAATTCCGCATGCAGCTGGTCATCGTCCAGCGGCAGCGCCAACAACGCCGCATCCAGCTTGCCTTCGCGCAGGCGCGCCAGCAGCTCGTCGCTCTTTTCCTCGACCAGCAGCAGCTCCAGCTGCGGGAAGCGTTCGCGGATGTTGGGGATCACATGCGGCAGCAGGTACGGGCCCAGCGTGGGGAAAATTCCCAGCCGCACCGTGCCGGCTTCCGGATCGCGGCTGCGCCGCGCGGCTTCCTTCATCTGCTCCACCTCGGCCACGATGGTGCGGGCACGCGCGGCCGCTTCCACCCCGGCCGGGGTCAGCATGACCTTGCGCGGTGCGCGTTCCACCAGCGGCAGACCCAGCTCGTCCTCGAGCTTGCGGATCTGGGTGGACAGGGTGGGTTGGCTGACGAAGCAGGCGGCGGCCGCCTTGCCGAAATGGCGGTGGTCGGCCAGCGCCACCAGATACTTCAAATCACGTAGGTTCATTTCCTTGGACCTCTCACGGCAATGGACCGGGTGATGGCGTGGCTACCCAGCAGACAGACAAGATTCCCGGCGAACCGGGAACCGAAACGTTTCAGGCAGCTTCGGCGACAGCGCCGCTGCTCTTGGGAACGGAGGTGCGGATCAGGTGATCAAAGGCGCTCAGTGCCGCAGTGGAACCGGCGCCCATCGCGATGACGATCTGCTTGTACGGAACGGTCGTGCAATCGCCTGCGGCGAAGACACCCGGCACGCTGGTCTGGCCGCGGTCGTCGATCAGGATCTCGCCACGCGGTGACAGCGCCACCGTGTCCTTCAACCATTCGGTATTCGGCAGAAGACCGATCTGCACGAAGATGCCCTCCAGTTCCACCCGGTGCGAATCGCCACCGACGCGGTCCTGGTAGACCAGGCCCGTCACCTTCTGGCCATCGCCCAGCACTTCCTGGGTCAGGGCGCTGGTGATGATGGTGACGTTGCCCAGACTGCGCAGCTTCTTCTGCAGCACTTCATCGGCGCGCAGTTTGTCATCAAATTCCAGAAGGGTCACATGCGTCACCAGACCCGCCAGATCGATCGCCGCTTCCACGCCGGAGTTGCCACCGCCGATCACCGCGACACGCTTGCCCTTGAACAACGGACCGTCGCAATGCGGGCAGTACGCCACGCCTTTGTTGCGGTACTGATCTTCGCCGGGCACGTTCATCTGGCGCCAGCGTGCACCGGTGGACAGGATCACCGAACGCGACTTCAGCGACGCGCCGTTCTCCAGCTTGATCTCGACCAGGCCATCATCGCCGGCCGGCACCAGCGCGGTGGCCCGCTGCAGGTTCATGATGTCCACCTCGTATTCGCGCACATGCTGTTCCAGTGCGGCGGCCAGCTTCGGGCCTTCGGTCTCCTTGACGGAGATGAAGTTCTCGATCGCCATGGTGTCCAGCACCTGGCCACCGAAACGTTCAGCGGCCACACCGGTGCGGATGCCCTTGCGTGCGGCATAGATCGCCGCGGCCGCACCGGCCGGGCCACCGCCGACCACCAGCACATCGAAGGCCGCCTTGGCGCTGAGCTTCTCGGCATCGCGCTTGCTGCTGCCGGTGTCGAGCTTGGCCACGATCTGCTCCAGCGACATCCGACCCTGATCGAACACTTCGCCGTTGAGGTACACGGTCGGCACGGACATGATCTGGCGCGCTTCGACCTCGGCCGGGAAAAGGCCGCCGTCGATCGCCACGTGCTGGATGCGCGGGTTCAGCACCGCCGCCAGGTTCAGTGCCTGGACCACGTCCGGGCAGTTCTGGCAGGACAGCGAGAAATAGGTTTCGAAGCGGTACTCACCCTCGAGATTGCGCACCTGCTCGATCAGCTCGGCGGTGGCCTTGGACGGATGGCCGCCGACCTGCAGCAGCGCCAGCACCAGCGAGGTGAACTCATGCCCCATCGGCAGGCCCGCGAACACCAGATGGATGTCCTGGCCCGGCGTGGTCAGCGCGAACGACGGCGTGCGCTCGTTGCTGTCGCGACGCACGTCCAGGCGGATCTGCGTGGAGAGCGTGGTCAGCGTGTTCAGCAGCTCGAGCATCTCCTGCGACTTGGCGCCGTCATCCACGTGCGCCGTGATCTGGATCGGACGGGTGACACGTTCCAGATAGGTCTTCAGCTGGGACTGGAGGTTGGCATCCAACATCGAAAAACTCCTTGAATCAGGCAAGGGGACAGCGTCGACGCACCCCGCGGGTGCATCTGCGCGACATGGGGGTAAACCGAAACCGGCGCGTGGGGCACCGGCTTGGGTTCACCCCCATCCCCGGCGGACGGGGATGGGGATGAGAAGGGGCTTAGATCTTGCCGACCAGGTCCAGCGACGGGGTCAGGGTCTTTTCGCCTTCCTTCCACTTGGCCGGGCACACCTGGTTCGGGTTGGCGGCAGTGAACTGGGCAGCCTTCAGCTTGCGCAGGGTCTCGGAGACGTCACGGGCGATCTCGTTGGAGTGGATCTCCAGGGTCTTGATCACGCCTTCCGGGTTGATGATGAAGGTGCCGCGCAGGGCCAGGCCTTCTTCGGCAATGTGCACGCCGAAGGCGTTGGTCAGCTGGTGGGTCGGATCGCCGACCAGCGGGAACTGGGCCTTGCCGACGGCCGGCGAGGTTTCGTGCCACACCTTGTGCGAGAAGTGCGTGTCGGTGGTGACGATGTAGACCTCGGCGCCAGCCTTCTGGAACTCGGCGTAATGATCGGCGGCGTCTTCAATCTCGGTCGGGCAGTTGAAGGTGAACGCGGCCGGCATGAAGATCAGCACGGACCAGTGACCCTTCAGGGTGCTGTCGGAGACCTTGATGAACTCGCCGTTCTGGTAGGCGTTGGCTTCGAACGGCTGGATCTGGGTGTTGATGAGCGACATCGTTGTTCCTCTTGGTGAAGGGGGTGGGTGAAGCGACCAACACAGGTTAGCGGCTCCATTCCCATAAGGACAATCCATTGATTGCATCTATGCGATAGACAAAGACTATCAAAGTGGGCTGATCCTGCACTGAATGGTGCGCGGCTGATCGGTCAGAACCGTTGCAGCGCAATGACCTTCCGATAGAACACGCGCCGCGGCGCAATAGCCTGCGCATATGCGCAGGGATGGCAACCTGAACGGTCGCGACGGAGGCGGCGGCACATACCCGGGATTTCGGGTGGAAACTGATAGCGGGGACCAATACGCATTGGTGTTTCGATGTTTGGATTCAATTGCGGCCCGGGTCGCGGATGGCCGCACCCGGCCAGCGGCCCCTGCGCTGCCGTGGACTACACTGCGCCCCCCGCTGCAGCTCTGATCCTCCATGACCGCCGCCACGCCAGACCTCCGCCAGCTGCTCGCCGATGCCGCCTCCCGACTGCCCGGCGTGGAAGGCCGGCACGAGGCCGAGCTGTTGCTGCTGCATGTGCTGGAACGTGAGCGCAGCTGGCTGTTCGCACATGCCACCGATCCGGTCGAGCCGGCCCACGCGGCGGCCTTCGAGGCGCTGCTGGCCAAGCGCCTGGCCGGTGAGCCGGTGGCGTACCTGCTGGGCCGGCGCGGATTCTGGACGCTGGATCTGGAGGTCAGCCCGGCCACTTTGATCCCGCGCCCGGAGACCGAGCTGCTGGTCGAATTGGCGCTGGCACGATTGCCCGAAGACACCACGCTGCGGGTCGCCGACCTTGGCACCGGCAGTGGCGCGATCGCGCTGGCGCTGGCCAGCGAGCGTCCGCAGGCGCAGGTGGTCGCGACCGACCTCAGCGAGGAAGCCCTGACGGTCGCCGCGCGCAATGCGCAGCGTCACGCGCTGGGCAACGTCCGCTTCCGCCAGGGCGCCTGGTACGCACCGCTGGCGGGCGAGCGTTTCGATCTGATCGCCACCAACCCGCCCTACATCGCCAGCGACGACCCGCACCTGGCCCAGGGCGACCTGCGCTTCGAACCGCCCACCGCGCTGGCCTCCGGCCACGATGGGCTGGATGACATCCGCCTGATCATCGACGGTGCGGCAGCGCACCTGCGGCCGTCCGGCTGGCTGCTGATCGAACACGGCTGGGACCAGGGCGATGCGATCCGCGCGCTGTTGAAGCAGGCTGGTTTCCAGTCGGTCGCCACCGAACGCGATCTTGAACAGCGCGACCGGGTGAGCCTGGGCTGTCTGCCCGCTTGAGTGCATGCCGGCCCCGCGGCGACCCCGAGGCTAGAATGACCTGTCCACCGGGCCGCCGCGCAGCGTGATGCGGCGACTGTCATTCCACATGGAGTTCCTGTCATGCGTACGCTGTATCCCGCCATCACCCCTTACGACGTCGGCAGCCTGAAGGTCGATGACCGCCACACGCTGTACTTCGAGCAGTGCGGCAATCCCGATGGCAAGCCGGTGGTGATGCTGCACGGTGGCCCGGGCGGCGGTTGCAGCGACAAAATGCGCCAGTTCCACGACCCGGCCAAGTACCGGATCATCCTGTTCGATCAGCGCGGTGCCGGCCGTTCCACACCGCATGCGGATCTGGTGGACAACACCACCTGGGACCTGGTCTCCGATATCGAGAAACTGCGTGAGCACCTCACGGTGGATCGCTGGCAGGTCTTCGGCGGCAGCTGGGGCTCGACCCTGGCGCTGGCCTACGCGCAGACCCACCCGCAGCGGGTGACCGAACTGGTGCTGCGCGGCATCTTCATGCTGCGCCGCTGGGAGCTGGAGTGGTTCTACCAGGAAGGTGCCAACCGCCTGTTCCCGGATGCGTGGGAGCACTACCTCGAGCCGATTCCGGCCGTGGAGCGTCACGACCTGATCTCGGCCTTCCACCGCCGCCTGACCAGTGACGATGAAGCCACCCGCCTGGCCGCAGCCAAGGCGTGGAGCGTGTGGGAAGGCGCGACCAGCTTCCTGCACGTGGACGACGACTTCGTGAACAGCCATCAGGACCCGCAGTTCGCGCTGGCCTTCGCCCGCATCGAGAACCACTACTTCGTCAACGGTGGCTTCTTCGAGGTGGAAGAACAGCTGCTGCGCGACGCGCACCGCATCGCCGACATCCCCGGCGTGATCGTGCACGGCCGCTACGACGTGGTCTGCCCGCTGCAGAATGCGTGGGAACTGCACAAGGCGTGGCCGAACTCGACGCTGGAGATCAGCCCGGCCTCGGGTCACTCCGCGTTCGAAGCGGAGAATGTCGACGCGCTGGTGCGGGCGACGGATCGTTTCGCGGGTTGATGGCGCGTGCCGACCAGCGGTCGGCACCTACCGCGGCACCCCGTGATGTCGCGCGGTGGATCACGAGCGTTGGTCGTGATGCGGCGGGTCACCAATCACCGCCCAGCAACGCCTCCGCCAGCACCTGCAGCTTCGGGGAGGCCTGCCGAGAAGGTGGATAAACCAGCGACAGCACCCGGCTGCGGCCCTCAAAGGGCTGCAGCACCCGCTGCAGCCGCCCGTCGGCCAGCGCATCGGCCACCGCGAAATCCATCACCTGCACGATGCCGATCCCGGCCAGCGCCCCTTCCACCAGCGGATCGCCACTGTCGAACACCATCCGCGCCGGCGGGGTGAACTCCCGCAGCTGGCCCTCGGCCTCGCGGAACTGCCAATCCACCAGCCGCCCGCTGCGCAGATTGCGCACGGCCAGGCAGGCATGGTCGTGCAGCGCATCCACCGTGGCCGGCTGCCCGTGTTGCGCAATGTAGGCCGGGGAAGCGACCGTGACCCAGTTCAATGGTCGCAGGGGGCGCGCCACCATGCGCACGTCGCTGATCGGCCCGGTGCGCAATGCGGCATCGAAGCCTTCTTCGACCAGATCGACCAGCCGGTCGTTGAGCACCAGCTCGAACTGCAGCTGCGGATGCGCGGCCATCAACTGCCCGGCCAGCGGCACCAGCACCTTGCGCCCGAACATCGAGGGCGCCGTCAGCTTCAACATGCCCGACGGCATGGAGGGGCGATCGCCCAGGCGGCGCTCGGCATCCTCCAGCCCGCTCAGCAGCGGCGCGCAGTGCTCGACGAACTGGCGGCCATCCGGGGTCAGGCTGACGTTGCGGGTGTTGCGGTGGAGCAGCCGCACCCCCAGGGCGCTCTCCAGGCGGCTGATCGCCCGTGACAGACCGGACTGGCTGATCCCCAGCTGGCCGGCGGCGACAGTGAAGCTGCGTGCTTCGGCCACCTGCACCAGCATGCGCACAGCGTTGAGGTCCATGGAACTCTCCAATTCATGCGGATATGCATGACAGATATCGAAGTATCCGGGTTTATTTCTGCAGCGTCATCAATGAGACTGCCCACCTTCTTACGCAGTACCGAGTCGGCATGACCTCCCCCCTGTCCCCCGCTGGCGCGCCGGCGCCCGCATTTCCACGCCTGGCCCTGGCCCTGCTGGCCACCGCCCAGCTGATCATCGCGCTGGACTCCACGATCATCTTCGTCGCCCTGCACGAGATGGGCGCGCAGCTGCGCATCAATGCCCAGCAGCTGCAGTGGATCGTCAGCGGTTACACCGTGGCGTTCGGCGGGTGCCTGCTGCTGGGCGGCCGTGCGGCTGACCTGCTGGGTCGCCGCCGGGTCTATCGGCTGGGCATGGCGTTGTTCGCGCTGGCCTCGCTGGTCGGTGGTTTCAGCAACAGTGCGTGGCTGCTGATCGCCGCCCGCGCGGTGCAGGGCATCGGCGCGGCGTTGCTGTTCCCGGCCACGCTGGCGCTGATCAACACCATCTACGCCGAAGGCGCGCCACGCAATCGCGCGCTGGCGATCTGGTCGATGGCCAGCGCCGGCGGCCTGGCCTTGGGCACGCTGCTCGGCGGCGTGCTGACCCAGAGCTTCGGCTGGGCCTCGGTGCTGCTAGTGATCGTGCCGTTCGCCGGCGGCTGCGCGCTGCTGGGCGGCTGGTGGCTGCCGCGCGATCCGGCGCCGCTGGCGGGCCGCTCGTTCGATCTGGCTGGCTGCATCACCGTGACCCTCGGCGGCAGCCTGCTGGTGACCACCCTGGTGCAGGGCCCGGAATGGGGCTGGCTGGTGCCACGCACGCTGATCTGCCTGGTCGTGTCGGCAGTGACGCTGGCCGCCTTCGTGCAGATCGAACGCCGCAGCCGCGACCCGCTGATGCAGTTCTCGCTGCTGCGCCTGCGCAGCCTGCGTGCGGCGATGCTGCTGACGATGCTGTTCATGAGCAGCTACGGTGTGCAGTACTACTTCCTGGCGCTGTACTACCAGGATGGCTACGGCTGGAGCGCGCTGCAGGCGGGCCTGGCGTTCCTGCCGCCGACGCTGGTGTGCACGTTCGGCATCCGCCTCGCCGAGCGCATGCTCGCGCAGCGTTCGCCGCGTCAGGTGCTGACGGTGGGCATGCTGGCCGGCGCGATCGGGATCGCCGCGGTCGCCGCCGCGTTGCCGTATGGCGCTTCCTACTGGGCGCTGCTGCCGGGCATCGTGGTGCTCAGCCTCGGCCAGGGCATCACTTGGACGGCGATGTGGATCGTGGCCGGGCAGGGCGTGCCCGCCGCGCAACAGGGCGTGGCCTCGGGCATGGCCGCCACCGCACAACAGATTGGCGGCGCACTGGGCCTGGCGTTGCTGGTGATGCTGGCCAACGCCGGTCGCGGCAGCGCCGCCGCCAGCAGTGAGGCGGCCCTGCAGGGCATGATCCATGCGCAGTACGGCGCGGCCCTGTTCGCGCTGCTGGGTGTGGGCGTGGCGCTGTGGCTGCGGCCGGGCCGTTGAACCCATCGACGGAGGCCGCAGCGATCGGGACCTGTTGGCCCGTCTGGCGAACCAGCTGTCATCGCACGCTCACCGCATGCATCACGGGCGCGGCAGTGCCTCCAGCTGCGGCTGCAGGGCGGTGAAAATGCGCGCCAGGCGCTGCGCCCAGGCCTGCTGGCCGGCGGCATCGGCAATGAGGTCCTGGCGGATCTCCAGCTCCACGTGCACCAGCCCGCGCCCTTCGCCATGCACCGGCACGGCGTAGTCGCTGGTGCTGCTGACCGCGTAGGGCTGGTTGTCGCCGACCACCAGGTCACCTTCTTCGCGCAGCGCCTGCAGGAGCGGAAGCGCAAAGCGCGTGTCGCGGTGGTACAGCACGCCGGCATGCCAAGGCCGCACAGCGTCGTTCATCACCGGGGTGAAACTGTGCATCATCACCAGCAGCGTCGGCCGGGCCTGCGCCTGGCGCGTGTCCAGCTCGGCATTGATGCGCGCATGGTAGGGCGCATGGATCGCCTCGATCCGCTGCTGACGCTGCAGCGGTGACAGCTGCTGGTTGCCGGGAACCACGGTCAGGTCGCTGACCGCCGGCATCAGCGTGGGCGAGGTCAAGGGCCGGTTGCAGTCGATCACCAGCCGCGAGTAGGTCTGCGTGATCGCCCACGCATCGAGCAGGCGCGCCAGTTCAACGGTGACGCCGGCGATGCCGATGTCCCAGCCGATGTGGCGGTCCCGTTCGTGCTGCGACAGGCCAAGGTCGGCCAAGGCCGCCGGCACCCGCTGGCCAGCGTGGTCAGCGATCAGCACAAACGACGAGCGGCCCTGCGCCTGATGCACGGTGAACGGTGCCGGGTCGGCCGGCCCGAGCAGTGGCGCACCCGTGTGCGGATGGGCAAGCGCGTCAGCCACGCGGGGTGCCGTCCAGATGGTGTTCGATCATCCACAGGCCGGCCCACAGCTTGGCGTCCAGCTGGTAACCCTGGCCCATCTTCTCGACCAGCCACGCCGCGGCGCGGGCGCGCGGAATCGCGTGCACGGTGATGTCTTCGCTGGCATCGCCGCCGCCTTCACCGACCTTGTGCAGGCCGGTGGCACGTACGAAGGCGATTTTCTCGCTGCTGGCCCCGGAGGAGGTCGGGCCGATCATCAGCACCTCGGCGTGATCGGCGGTCCAGCCGGTTTCTTCCTCCAGCTCGCGCACGGCCGAGACCTCGATCGACTCGCCGGCATCGATGTCGCCGACCAGGCCGGCCGGCATTTCGATGGTCCTGGCCTGCAGCGGCACGCGGAACTGTTCGACGAACAGCACCGTGTCATCCGGGGTGACCGCGATGATGATCGCGGCCAGGCCGCCGGCGTGGGTGCGCTCGCTGTACTCCCACGTGCCGCGCACGACCATGCGCTGGTACTTGCCTTCAAACACGACCTTCGGGGCTTGCGTATCGGGGCTCATGCGAACTCACTGGCAACGGAAGAGGAATCGGACAGGCCGGCGGCGGTGAACAGGCGGCGCCGGGTCAACGGCCCGAACCGCAGTGCATCGCACAGGCCCTGCAGCATCTGTGCATCGGCCACGCCCCGGCTGAAATCGACGGCGGCGCCGTCCAGCGGTGCATCCAGCGCGATGGTGGTCAGCTGGCGCCACAGCAGTGCATGCTCGCGCTGTTCACGCAGGCGCACGGCCATCTGCGCCGCACCGCGAAGGCGCAGGAAAGGCACTTCATCCAGGCGCTCGTACAGGACGTCCAGGCTGCCGAAATGGGCCAGCAGTACCGCAGCGGATTTGGCACCTACGCCGGTCACGCCGGGAATGTTGTCGACCGCATCGCCGCACAGCGCCAGATAGTCGGCGATCTGGTGCGCATGCACGCCGTGGCGGGCTTTGACCCCGGCCATGCCCCAACGCTGGTTGCGCGCGTAATCCCACTGCTCGTCATGTTCGAACAGCAGCTGCGAGAGGTCTTTGTCAGCGGAGATGATCACCCCGCGCATGCCGGCATCGCGGCGCGCATGCAGGGCACTGCCGATCAGGTCGTCGGCTTCGTATTCGTGGTGGGCCAGCACCGGCAGGCCAAGCGCGGTGCACAGCGCCTTGCAGTGCGCGAACTGGCGGCGCAGCGCGTCGGGCGCGGGGTCGCGGTTGGCCTTGTAGGCGGCGTAGATCCGGTGCCGGAAGCAGCTGTCCAGGGCTTCATCGAAGGCGATGGCGATGTTCGCCGGGCGCTCGCGCTCGAGCAGGTCGAGCAGGAACCGCGCAAAGCCGTGCACGGCATTGGTCGGCCAACCCTGCTGATCCTGGAACTCATCGGGCATCGAATGCCACGCGCGGAACACGTACAGGCTGGCATCGACCAGGTACAACGGCGCGCGCAGCGGCGGTGATGTCATGCCGGGGCCGGCAGCGAGGGCGGACATCTCAGCCCTCCCAGTCCTGCAGCAGCGCGGCCGGGTCCGGTCGCTCGCGTTCGGGAACGGCGGTCTTCGGCGTGCCGATGTGGATGAAGCCGGCGATCTGCTCGCCCTCGGCCAGGCCCAGGTGGGCATGCACGGCCGGGTCGAAGGCCATCCAGGCGGTCAGCCACTGCGCGCCGAAGCCGAATGCCTGCGCGGCCTGCAGCAGGGCGAAGCAGACGCAGCCGGCGGTCATCAACTGCTCCGCCTCGGGCACCTTGGGGTTCGGGCGCGGGCTGGCGATGACGGTGATGATCAGCGGGGCATGGGAGAACCGTTGGCGATCCTTGTCCAGCTGGGCAGCGGACACCTGAGGGTCGCGCTGGAAGGCGCGCTCGGCCAGGAACGCGCCCAGACTGTGACGCGCATCGCCAGCGATCCGCAGGAAGCGGTACGGCACCAGTTTGCCGTGGTCGGGCACGCGCACGGCGGAGGTGAGCATCCGCAGCAGGGTGTCCGGATCCGGACCGGGTTCGCCGAGTTGCTTGGCGGGGACCGAACGGCGGGCGTCCAGGGCATGCAGCGCGGGGGGAACGGACATGGTCTCTCAATCAGGCTTCACGATGCCCCGATTATAGTCGTCCGTGTTTGTGACACGGTCTTGGGCGATCTCGGTGCAATTTGCGACAAAGCGTGATGAACATCACCTAATCAGCGGACTTCCTTCACGTGGCTGTACTCGCTTCCACGTCCTGCTGCGCTTACGATACAAGGCCTGCCGGGTCACCGGTAATGAGGTCTAAAGTGTCGACTGTTTCACTGTCTCTGACCGGTCGGCCGGCCTACCCTCCGAACGTGGGCGCATGGGGTGCGCCGGCGTTCGTTGTATCCATGTTGCACTCAGTACCTGTGAAGGTGGGGAGCCTTCTCGCATGATCGCCACGCCCAATGTAGGGGGGCACCCGGGCCGTGACCCGGCGTTGTTGAAGATGGGCCGTGAGGCCGTGCTGCCGGGGCTGGTCGAGTCGTTCTCGGCGGTGCTGGCGCGCTTTGATGACGTGCTGTTCGACCGTGCCGGTACCGCCGGCGCGTCGCAGTTGCTGTTCCTGGATGGCATGCGCGAGCTGCGCCGCCGCCGGGACGACATCGTGGCCGGGTTCCGTGCTCACCTGGAGCAGGGCTGGGACGGGCTGGAGCGGGGCGACCCGGTGTCGGCCGAAGCCACCCTGGCCGGTCAGATCGAAGATGGCCTGAGCCTGGTCCCTGAACACGTGCTGGAGTCCCGGCTGGCGGTGCGCAACTTCGCCACCGTGCTGTTGCGTGACTTCAAGCCGGTGCTCTCGCGGCTGGACCGCCGCCTGGGCGTGATCGCCGGGGGGCTGGAGCTCAACGCCGATACCAATCCGATCAGCCCCGAGCATATCGGCGTGGCCATCCACGAAGCCTTCGCCGATTGTGAACTGGCCCCGGAAGTGCGGCTGGTGCTCATCAAGCTGTGTGAGCGCGACCTCCAGCAGCCGATCGGCAAGCGCTATGACCATCTGGATGAACAACTGGCCGCTGCGGGCGTGATGCCGCAGATGGCCGCGCGCCGGCCCCCGCCGCGCGCGCCCTCGCCCCCGCCGCGACCGGACCGCGATGCCGCGTTCGATGGATTCGATCCGGACACCGCAGGGGGCAGCAGTGAGGAGGGCCAGGCACCGGCCTGGGCCCGCCGCTTCGCCGACCGCTGGGCCGAGAGCCGCGGCCGCCTCCAGGGTGCCCAGGCCGGTCATCAGGAGCAGTCCGGCGATGCGGGCGAGAGCCTCGGTGGCAATCAGGGCATGCTGCTCGATGCGCTGCACGAACTGCTGCAGCAGACCCGTCATGTGCGCGAGGACGCCACCTCGGCGGCCAGCGTCGCGGTGGGCCAGCAGCGCCCGCTGAGCCAGCGCGAGATGATGTCCGTGCTGTCGCTGCTGCAGGCCACGCCGAGCGCCACCCTGCGCGCGGCGATCGGCGAGGACGGTGAATCGCTGGCGCAGCGGTTGAAGAGTGAAGTGCTGTCCGGCGCGACCCGGCTCGGGGTGGATCCCGCGCAGGCGCGGCTGGACCCGCAGGACGAAGACGCGATCGATCTGGTCGGCATGCTGTTCGATGTGATGCTCGATGAGCGCGACCTGGAGGGCCGCTCGCGCGAGCTGATCGGCCGGCTGGTGGTGCCCTTCGTCAAGGTCGCGATGCTCGACCGCCGCATGTTCGTGCAGAAGACCCACCCGGCGCGCAAGCTGCTCAACTCGCTGGCCGAGGCCTGCGAAGGCAATACCGGCGAGAGCCAGGCCGAGCGCGTGCTGATGGGCAAGGTCGAGGAGATCATCGAGCGCCTGGTGGCCGAGTTCAACGAAAACCTGGCGATCTTCCTCACCCTGGAAGAAGAATTCCGCGAGTTCCTGACCCAGCACCGCCGCCGTATCGAGATCGCCGAGCGCCGTGCCGCCGAAACCCAGCGCGGCCAGGAAAAGCTCGAAATGGCGCGCCAGCGCGCCAGCACCGAACTGGACCGCCGCATCGGCGATACCACCTTGCCGCAGGCCATCGGTGAATTCCTGCGCCAGCCGTGGCAGCACCATCTGACCCTGACCGTACTGCGCGAAGGCGAAGACGGCGCGTCGGTCGGTGAGGCGTTGAGCCTGGCCGATGGCATCCTGGATGAAGTGGCCGAGGCGCGCCGCCATATCGTCGGCAAGCCGTGGCTGCAGGCTTGGCACCCTGCGCTGCGCAAGGTCTTTGCCAGCGTCGGTGTGCATGCCGACGCGGCCACCAGTGCCATCGATGCGCTGCACGATACCCTGCAGGGCATCGCCGAATCGCGCCCCGAGCTGGAACGGGCGCTGCCCGAACTGCCGCAGGTCGCGTTGCCTTCGCCGCCGGCGCAGGAATCGGCGGCGGTGGAGCTGGGCAGCAAGGTGGATGTCAGCGATTTCGACAATGCCGATGCCGACCGCTTCCGCGGCCTGGAGATCGGCAGCTGGCTGGATTTCGTCGACAAGGACGGCAAGGTGCAGGCGGGCAAGCTGTCCTGGGTCAGTCCGATTTCCCAGCGCCTGCTGTTCGTCAACCGGCGGGGGGTGCGCTTCTGCGTGGCCTCGCCGGAAGAGCTGGCGGTGATGGTTCGCCTGGGGCGTCTGCGCGCGCATATCGACGACGGCGCGTTCGACAGTGCCATGCAGGGCGTGATCGATCGCCTGGATACCAAGAACGCCACCGTGCATTGACCCCGGAGGCCACCTTGGCCTGACGATCGGGTTACGATCAGCCCACAATCCGCTGATCGTCGGGGACAGGCATGGCTGTCGAGGTGTTGGTGGTAAAGGAACATGCGCCGGGAGAACGGCGCGTGGCGATGACGCCGGAAACGGCGCGCAAGCTGATCGCGCTGGGTGCGGGCGTGTCATTCGAGCCCGGTGCCGGGTTGGCTGCGGGCTTCCCCGATGCGGCCTACCAGGACGTGGGGGCACAGCCTGCCGATGACACCCGCCTGGCCCAGGCCGACATCGTGCTGTGCGTGCAGCCCCCGTCCAATGACCGTCTGGCCCGGCTGACATCCGGTGCCAGCCTGATCGGCATGCTGCACCCGCAGGCCGACGCCGAGCGTGCCGGCCTGATCCAGTCGCGTGGCCTGCAGGCTTTCCCGCTGGAGCGTCTGCCGCGCACCACACGTGCGCAATCGATGGATGTGCTCAGTTCGCAGGCCGGCATGGCCGGTTACAAGGCCACGCTGATCGCGGCCCAGCGCGCGCCGCGCTTCTTCCCGATGCTCACCACCGCCGCTGGCACGATCCGTCCTTCCAAGGTGCTGGTGGTGGGTGCGGGTGTGGCCGGGCTGCAGGCGATCGCCACCGCGCGCCGGCTGGGCGCGCAGGTGGAAGGCTTCGATGTGCGCCCGGAAACCCGCGAGCAGATCGAATCGCTGGGCGGCAAATTCCTGGACCTGGGCGTCAGCGCGGTAGGCGAAGGCGGCTATGCGCGCCCGCTGACCGATGAGGAACGTGCCGAACAGCAGCGTCGCCTTGGCGAGCATCTGCGCACGGTGGACGTGGTGATCTGCACGGCCGCCGTTCCCGGGCGGCCTGCGCCGAAGATCGTCAGCACCGCGATGGCGCGTGGCATGAAACCTGGCAGCGTGATCGTCGATCTCGCTGCGGAAACCGGCGGCAACTGCGAAGCCACCCAGCCGGGCGAGGTGGTGGATCTGGACGGCGTGCTCATCGACGGCCCGCTCAACCTGGCCAGCCAGGGCGCGGTCCACGCCAGCGAGATGTACGCCCGCAACGTCTACAACTTCGTCGCGCTGTTCCTGAAGGACGGCGCGGTCACCTTCGACTGGGACGACGAACTGCTCGCCAGAACCCGCTGGGTCGCCGCCTGAAATAACAGGGACGGAGGTGGTTAATAATCACCTCCGTCCCCGTTAACGGCTCAGCGCTTCGGCGGCGGTGGCGGCGGCGCAGGGTTGGCTTTGAGCCAGGCCTTGCGTTCATCCGGGGTCATCCGCGCCCAGCGGTCGCGCAGCGCCTGCCGTTGTTCCGGGCTCATGCTACGCATCTGACCAAACAGCGCGCGCGCCTGCTCACGTTGCTCCGGCGTCATGTTCTCGAAACGGTGGCGGCCCCGCTGAGCCTGCGCGCGTTGCTCCGGGGTCATGGTCAGCCAGCGCTGGCCGTGCTGGAGCATGCGTTCGCGCTGGGGCGCCGGGGCGTCGTTCCAGCGGTCACGCACCGGCGCGATCAACGCCTCACGCTGCTGCGGGCTGAGTGTGTCCCAATCCGGCAGCGGGGCGGTCTGGGCCCAGCCGGCCGCACTCAGCGTCAGCAATACCAGCCCGAGGGACAGTCGCAGTTTCATCATCACTCCATTGCCAGGTCGGTACTGCCCAGCCACACATACAGATCGGGATTTTCGTCGAGAACGTCGCTGCCGTCATCGGCCGCGCTCGCCACGACCGGAGCCGGCGGGGCAGTCGATTCGCCCAGGAGGAAACTGTAGCCCAACGCGAGCGCGACCACCGCCGAACAGGCCGTGGCCATCCACCAGGACGGCAGATGCCGCTTGGCGGGTGCGGCGCCATGACGCGCGCTGCGCAACCGCGCCAACGTGGCCGGCGAGAGCGTATCCAACGCCTGCGCGTGCAGCTGCCGCAGCGCGGCATCGTCATGCATCGAAGGGGGCAGGGGGCGGTTCACAGGGCGATCTCCAGAGACTGCTGCAGCGCCTGGCGGGCGCGCGAAAGATGGGTTTTGACCGCGCCTTCGCTGCAGCCCATGGCCTTGGCCGTGGTGGCGCCGTCCAGGTCCTGCAGCACGCGCAGGGTAAACGCTTCGCGCTGGCGCGCGGGCAGCTCGCGCAGCGCCTGCACCAGTTGTGCGTACTGGTCGCGCTGTTCGTGTGCCTGGGCCGGGCCGGGTGAACTGTCGGCCCAGTCGATGTCATGGTCGCCACCGGCCTCGTCGCTGCTGCGCCAGAACTTCAGGCGGAAGCCACGGCGGCGCTGCAGATCCACCACGCGGCGGCGCAGGATGCTCCAGAACAACGGCGCCCACTCGGCGGCGGGTTTGTCGCGGTAGCCGAGCATTTTCAACATGCTGTCCTGCACCGCATCCAGCGCGTCGTCGCGCTGGCGCAGGCCGGCCTCGGCGAAGCGGAACGCGCGCGGGCCGATGCCGGCCAGGAACGCATCCAGCGACACCGGCAGCGCCACCTCGGCAGGGGCGGGCAGGTCGGCATCCGTCGACGGTAGGGGAGAGCTCACCAGCACAGGGTAGCGGTCCGGCAGGGGGATACCGTGAGAACGCCCCAGGGCGGTCACGGTTGACCGGCCTGCCCGATTGGTTCAGCGCATGGTTATGATGCAGGGGACGGGATGACCGCCTGGGAGAGTGACTGCAATGAGCGACGGGTTCGTGGCGTTGTATATCTTCATGCTGGCCGCCATTGCCGGCCACGTGATCATTTCGCGGGTGCCGGTGATCCTGCATACCCCTTTGATGTCCGGCTCCAACTTCATCCACGGCATCGTGCTGATCGGCGCGATGGTGGTGCTGGGGCACGCGCAGACCCCACTTGAAAAGATCATCGGCTTCATCGCGGTGGTGCTCGGCGCGGGCAACGCGGCCGGCGGCTACGTGGTGACCGAACGCATGCTCGACATGTTCAAGCCCAGCGCCAAGCGCGACGCCGGGGAGAAGACGCCTTGAACGTGACCACCGCGCAACTGCTGCAGTGGCTGGTCCAGGTGAGCTATCTGGTCGCCGCCACCCTGTTCCTGCTCGGCCTGCAGCGCATGGCCTCGCCGATGACCGCGCGCAGCGGTATCCGCTGGGCCGGCCTGGGCATGCTGATCGCTACGGTGGCGACATTCTTCCTGCCCGAGCTGCACAACATCCCGCTGATCCTGGCGGCGGTGGCGATCGGCACCGGGGTGGCGTGGTGGTCGGCCAAGCGCGTGGCGATCACCGACATGCCGCAGATGGTGGCGCTCTACAACGGCATGGGCGGCGGCTCGGCGGCGGCGATCGGTGCGGTCGAACTGCTGCGCTTCTCGTTCCTGACCAACCGCGATACCACCCACTGGAGCGAGCAGGCGCTGGCCGACCTCGCCGCGCGTCAGCCGTCGGCCACCGTGCTGGCGCTGGCCGTCATCGGCTCGGCGATCGGCGCGGTGTCGCTGTCCGGCTCGATCATCGCCTGGGCCAAGCTCGATGGTCGGCTCGACCGCCGCGTCACCTTCCCGGGGCAGCAGCTGTTCAACCTGCTGGTCGCGCTGGCGATGGTGGTGCTGGGCGTCTGGGCAGCGGTCACCCTCAGTCCGGTGGCGATCATCAGCTTCTTCGTGGTCGCACTCGCGCTGGGCGTACTGATGACGCTGCCGATCGGTGGCGCCGACATGCCGGTGGTGATCTCGCTGTACAACGCATTCACCGGCCTGGCGGTGGCCTTCGAGGGCTACGTGCTCGGCAACGAGGCCTTGATCATCGCCGGCATGATGGTTGGCGCAGCGGGCATCCTGCTTACACGCCTGATGGCCAAGGCGATGAACCGCCCGATCAGCGGCGTGCTGTTTTCCAACTTCGGTGGCGGCGGTGTGGCGCAGGAAATCAGCGGCGCGCAGAAGCCGATCGAGGCCAGTGACGTCGCTGCGATGCTGGCCTTCGCCGAGCGCGTGGTGATCGTGCCCGGTTACGGCATGGCCGTGGCCCAGGCGCAGCACAAGGTATGGGAGCTGGCGCAGCGCCTGATCGATCGCGGCATCAAGGTGAAGTTCGCGATCCACCCGGTGGCCGGGCGCATGCCGGGGCACATGAACGTGCTGCTGGCCGAAGCGGGCGTGCCCTACGACCTCATCGCCGACATGGACGACATCAACCCGGAATTCCCCAACACCGACGTGGTGCTGGTGATCGGCGCCAACGACGTGGTCAATCCGGTGGCGCGCACCGACCCGGCCAGCCCGATCTACGGCATGCCGATCCTGGACGTGGTCAATGCGCGCAACGTGGTGGTGATCAAGCGCGGCAAGGGCACCGGCTTTGCGGGCATCGAGAATGCGCTGTTCTATGCTGACAACGCCCGCATGCTGTACGGCGATGGTGCCGGTGCGGCGAGCGCGCTGGTCAGCGAGCTGAAGGCGCTAGACGGAGGACATTGACGGGGGCAACGGTCACGGCCCACGGTCGTGACCTGCGCAGACACCGGATCTGCGTCGACACCGGCACTACCGACGGCATGCGGCGGCAGCGTGCAGGGGGGCGATTACTTCGCCACCCACCATCCGACCACCAGCCCCACGCCCAACCACAGCCATTGAGCCGCGCCGTTGGCCAGGCCGATCAGGGTGGCGGCCAGATACGGCCCCATGCGCAACGCTGATTCCCACGGATTGAGGCCCATCGAGCCGCCAAGGTAGGCCGAGGCGATGCCCCAGTTGGCCGCCAGCGCAACCAGCAGGGTCGCCAGCAGGGTCAGCACCACCCGGGTCCTGCCCGCGCGCAGGGTGCCCAGGCGCAGCATGAAGGCGATGTCCACTGCGGCCAGGACCGCCATCCAGCCGGCCTGGCGGCCGGTGAGCAGGGCGATGAACAACCAGGCCAACGTGGCCGTGACAACACCAAGCAGCAACATCGGGGGCCAGAGCCAGTGGCGGCTCCGGACAGGCACGGACGTGGGCGACATGCAATCTTCCTGTAAGTCCCCACAGGATACCGGCTTGCGGGGTGACCGGCGCGTGGGCGGCCACTGGGCTAAAATGGTCGCCTTGCGGGAATTGGCCGCGACCCCCATATCGATCCACATGTATTCCCGTAGCAGTGAACCTGTCCACTTCGAACGCGACTGCGAGGCCGTCATGGTCCCGCAGGGCGAAACGGTCACGCTGCCCGCTGGCAGCTATGGCTACATCACCCAGGCGCTGGGTGGCAGCTATACCGTCTTTGTCGAAGGCAATCTGTTCCGTATCGCCGGCAAGGATGGCGATGCCATCGGCAAGGAAGCGCCCCCGGCGCTGGAACTGCCTGCCGATGCCTCCGACGAGGAGGTCGAAAAACTGGTGTGGCAGCAGCTGCGCACCTGTTTCGATCCGGAAATCCCGTTCAACATCGTCGATCTGGGCCTGGTCTATGAAGTGGACCTCAAGCACCTGGACGACGGCCAGCGCGAGGTGGAGATCAAGATGACCCTGACCGCCCCCGGCTGCGGCATGGGCGAGATCCTCGTCGATGACGTGCGCAGCAAGCTGGAAATGATCCCGACGGTGGCGCAGGCCGACGTCGAACTGGTGTTCGACCCGCCGTGGGGCCGTCACATGATGTCCGAGGCCGCCCGGCTCGAAACCGGCATGCTGTAACCGCCCATCGCCAGCCGGCGTCACGGCGTTCCCCGTAACCAGAACAGGAAATATCCGGTGTCCCAGTCTTCCGTGAGCTTCAACACCACCCGTTCCGCCCAGCCGCGCAGCAGCGAGGAGCGTGAGCGCATCCTGGCCGCCCCCGGTTTTGGTCTGCACTTCACCGACCACATGGTGGAAGTGCGCTGGGACAAGGACACCGGCTGGCACGATGCCGTGGTGCGCCCGTATGGCCCGCTGCAGCTGGACCCGGCCGCCGCGGTGCTGCATTACGGTCAGGAGATCTTCGAAGGCATCAAGGCCTACCGCCACGCCGACGGCTCGATCTGGACCTTCCGGCCGGAGGCCAACGGCCGCCGCCTGCAGCGTTCGGCCCAGCGCCTGGCGCTGCCGGAACTGCCGGTGGAGATCTTCGTCGAATCGCTCAAGCAGATGATTGCGGTGGACGCCAGCTGGGTGCCGTCGGCTGACGAATCCAGCCTGTACTTCCGTCCCTTCATGATCGGCGATGAAGCCTTCCTGGGCGTGCGCGGCGCGCACAAGGCCGGCTACTACGTGATCGCCAGCCCGGCCGGCCCGTACTTCGCCAAGGGCGTGGCGCCGGTGGCGATCTGGCTGTCCACCGAGTACGCGCGCGCAGGCAAGGGCGGTACCGGCGCGGCCAAGTGCGGTGGCAACTACGCCGCCTCACTGCTGCCGCAGCAGAAGGCGCAGGCGCAGGGCTGCTCGCAGGTGCTGTTCCTGGATCCGGTGGAAGGCAAGTACCTGGAAGAGCTGGGTGGCATGAATGTATTCCTGGTTTACAAGGACGGCACCCTGGTGACCCCGTCGCTGTCGGGCAGCATCCTGGAAGGCATCACCCGTGAAAGCATCCTGCAGCTGGCGCGCGATCGCGGCATGAAGGTCGAAGAGCGCAAGGTCACTCTCGAGGAGTGGAAGGACGGCGTGACCTCCGGCGATATCGTGGAAGCGTTCGCCTGCGGTACCGCTGCGGTGGTCACCCCGATCGGCCAGCTCAAGGGCGAAGGCTTCTCGGTGGGTGACATCAACGCGCCGGCCGGCGAAGTGACGATGTCGCTGCGCAAGGAGCTGACCGACATCCAGTACGGCCGCCTGCCGGACCGTCATGGCTGGCTGGTTCGCCTGGACGCCTGATCCCGGCGGATCCGCGCTGAGACCCCCCAACCCGCCTGGTGACAGGCGGGTTTTTTGTTGCCTGTCCTGCGGTGGCAACGAGGCAAGCCATTGATGCGCAAGTGTTGTCCTGTGGCAGAGGACATTGACAGCCATTTCGGACATTCGTTGACGCAATTGGACCGTTCAAAACACCCCTTACGCCTTCACTTTCACAAACCCTCGACACAGAAAGTCTCAAATCCGACATTTCATGTCACTGAAGTGCAGCTGAAACATTGTTGATCGTGCGGTGAGCCACTAGCGTCGGAACGGGCGGTTTGATCTCAGGGGAACCGATCCAATCACCGGGCCCGATCCTTGCCATCGCTCCAGCAGCCCCCGGATCGGACCTGGATTCTCAGCCGCGACGACGGCATTCACTGTCTGAAAGGGAAATCCGATGTCTCATGTCTCGCAACACCGTTTGCGTCACCGTGCATGGGTTGTACTGGGCGCCTCTGTCATGTCGAGCCTGCTGCTGGCCACCCCGGCCTTCGCCGGCGATGTGCAGCTGAGCGGTCTGTCTTCGGCGCCGACCCACCAGCGTTTCATCGTGAAGTACAAGGATGGCAGCAGCGAGGTCGCAACGCCGACCGCGCTGGCCAGTTCACTGAAGGCCGCCGCCGCTGCGGTGCCGGCGGCCCAGGGCCGCGCGTTGGGGCTGCAGAAGCTGCGCCAGCTGGCGATCGGCCCGACCGTGGTCAAGGCCGACCGGCCCTTGGACCGTGCCGAAGCCGAGCTGCTGATGCGCCGTCTGGCGGCGGATCCGGGCGTGGAATACGTCGAAGTCGATCAGCTGATGCAGGCCACGCTGGTGCCCAACGACACCCGCTTCTCCGAACAGTGGGGCTTCGGCACCAGCAACGCCTCGATCAACGTACGCCCGGCCTGGGACAAAGCCACCGGCACCGGCGTGGTGGTGGCGGTGATCGACACCGGCATCACCAACCACCCCGATCTCAACGCCAACCTCCTGCCCGGCTATGACTTCATCAGCGACGCGGCGATGGCGCGCGACGGCGGTGGCCGCGACAACAATCCCAACGACGAGGGCGACTGGTACGCCGCCAACGAGTGTGGTTCCGGCATTCCTGCGTCCAATTCCAGCTGGCACGGCACCCACGTGGCCGGTACCGTCGCGGCGGTGACCAACAACAGCAGCGGCGTGGCCGGCACCGCGTTCAACGCCAAGGTCGTCCCGGTGCGCGTGCTCGGCAAGTGCGGCGGCTACACCTCCGACATCGCCGATGCGATCGTCTGGGCTTCCGGCGGAACCGTCAGCGGCGTCCCGGCCAATGCCAACCCCGCCGAAGTGATCAACATGTCGCTCGGCGGCGGTGGCAGCTGCTCCACCACCTACCAGACCGCCATCAACGGCGCCGTTTCGCGCGGCACGACCGTGGTCGTCGCGGCCGGCAACAGCAACACAAACGTGTCCTCTTCGGTGCCAGCCAACTGCGCCAACGTCATCGCCGTTGCCGCGACCACCTCGGCCGGGGCTCGCGCCAGCTTCTCCAACTACGGTGCCGGCATCGACATCTCTGCGCCGGGGCAGGGCATCCTCTCCACCCTCAACAGCGGCACTACGGTCCCGGGCACCGCATCGTATGCCTCCTACAACGGCACCTCGATGGCAGCCCCGCACGTGGCCGGCGTGGTCGCGCTGGTCCAGTCCGTCGCGCCGACCGCGCTGAGCCCAGCGGCCATCGAAAGCCTGCTCAAGAGCACCGCACGTCCGTTGCCGGGCGCCTGCTCCGGCGGTTGCGGCGCAGGCATCGTCGATGCCGACGCGGCGGTAACGGCCGCCCTGGGCGGGACCAATCCGAACCCGGGCACCGGCAACGTGCTGCAGAACAACGTCCCGGTCACCGGCCTCGGCGCCGCCAGCGGTGCTTCCCTGGCCTACACCGTGACCGTGCCGTCGGGCCGCAGCCAGCTGAAGGTCACCATCGCCGGTGGCAGCGGCGATGCCGACCTCTACGTTCGTTCCGGCAGTGCCCCGACCGACACTGTCTACACCTGCCGCCCCTACCTGAGCGGCAACAACGAGACCTGCACGATCGCGTCGCCGGCGGCCGGCACCTGGCACGTACGGGTCAAGGCCTACTCGACCTTCTCCGGGGTGACTCTGACTGCGCAGTACTGATCGCTGTCCCATCGCACCAACGCAGAACGCCCCGGCATGCCGGGGCGTTCGTTCGATCAACAGCGATTACGCCGCTTCGAAGCGGTTGGCGGCTACGTTCTTGCGTACCTGTTCCGGATTCCAAATCCGGCCGTTCATCGCGATGTACACGCCGCTCGGCAGCGACTGCACCGCGCCGATCGCACACCCGATGTTGAACTCCGCATCCGAGCCACGGAACCGCGCCGGGCTCAGCGCACCAGTCATGACGATCGTCTTGTCGGTGATCGACTTCAACACCTGGCCGGTCTGCACCATCGAGTCGGTGCCATGGGTGACCAGCACATGCCGCGTCGGCTGCGCGGCGATCGTGGCCCGGATCAGCTCACGGTCCTCGTCGGTGATGTGCAGCGAATCCTTGCGCAGGATCGGGATCACATTGAAACGGAAGGTCACGCCCAGCTCGCGCAGGATCATCCCGATCTGCGGATCACCGATCTGATAGTCCGACTTGTCGTCGAAGTAGATCTTGTCGATCGTGCCACCGGTGGTGATGATCAGTAGTTCTTCCATTGCAAGCATCCTGGGTACCAGACAGAAGGGCACGGAACCGCCGCGCCGACCCGTAGATGATACGGCTGCCGCCGGCCCGATGCAGGCGTGCGACGCCGGACGGTCAGCCAGCTGTTGTCTTGCGGCCGAAGCGCCGGCGCAGCCCCGGCGTGCTGGCGACCCCGATCACCGCCAGGGCCAGCCCCAGCTCGAGCCAGCCCCACAGCGCCACCTCCGGGTGGCTCCAGGCGCTCATCACCCCGTGGCTGAACCAGAACAGCGCCAGCACCCCGGCCCAGAACATCGCCTTGCCCCGCCGCACCAGCACGCCCAGTGCCAGCAGCAGCGGCGGCAGGGTAAACACCAGCTGGGAGGCCAGCCAATGCTTGTCCTGCGCGAACCACACCGCGAACAGCACCGCCAGCGCCGCCAGCAGTAGCGCCAGCACGATTTCCTGGGCGCGCGTGGTCACGCCAGCCGCCGCGCGATATCGGCCACCCGCCGCCCCAGCGCGCGGGCCAGGATGCTCTCATCCTCGCTCGGCACCGGGTTGTCGTCCGCCCCGGCCACGTGGCTGGCGCCGTAGGGTGTGCCGCCGGTAGTGGTGTGGCTCAGCGCCGGCTCGGTGAAGGGAATGCCGACGATCAGGCAGCCGTGGTGCAGCAGCGGGACCTGCATCGACAATAGCGTCGACTCCTGCCCACCGTGCAGCGAGGCTGTCGAGGTGAACACGCCGGCCGGCTTGCCGGCCAGGGTGCCGTTGGCCCACTCCGCGCCCAGCCCGTCCAGGAAGTGCTTCACCGGCGCGGCCATGTTGCCGAACCGGGTCGGGCTGCCCAGCAGCAGCCCCATGCATTCGGCCAGATCGGCCACGCTGACATACGGCGCGCCATCCTCGGGCACCGGGGGCAGTGCGGTCTGCGTCACCGCCGCCACCGGGGGCACCGTGCGCAGCCGCGCGCTCATGCCCGGTACCTCGCCGATGCCGCGCGCAATCTGGCGGGCAAGCCGTGCCACCGAACCGCCACGGCTGTAATACAGCACCAGGATCTCCGCCATTTCGCTTTCATCTCATTGCGTGCAATGCAGCCAGTATGGCAACGCTGCCCGCTGAGGGCGAGGCCGGGCACTGTGAGCGGCCGTGCATGTCCCACACCCGTCATCGGGTACCCTTGCGCCGATGGAACCTCTCGATACGATCAATCTGTGGATCGAACGCGTCCGGGACCGCGCGCGCACGATCAGCTTCGGCCGCTTCCTGTGGCGCCGCTTCCTGGATGACCGCCTGTTCCAGGCGGCCGCCTCGCTGGCCTACACCACGGTGTTCGCGCTGGTGCCGCTGGCCATCGTGGTGTTCGGGGTGCTCTCGGCGTTCCCGGTGTTCGACCGCTGGAGCGACACCCTCAGCGACTACGTGTTCTCCAACTTCGTGCCCAACGCCGCGCGCGCCGCCGAAGGCTACCTGCGGCAGTTCTCGGCCAGCGCCGGGCAATTGACCGCCGCCGGCTTCATCGCCCTGGTGGTGTCGCTGCTGATCACGCTCAACAGCGTGGAAGAAACCTTCAACCAGATCTGGCGGGTCAGTTCGACCCGGCCCAAGCTGACCCGTTTCCTCGTGTACTGGACCGTGCTCACCCTCGGCGCGATGCTCGCCGCGGCCTCGCTGGCGGTCTCGGCGCGGGTGTTCGCGCTGCCGCTGTTCGGCACCAGCGAAGGCCGTTGGCTGGCCAACGTCTCACTGACGGTCGCGCCGATCCTGATCGAGTTCGTCTGCATCATGCTGGTCTACCGCGTAGTGCCGCACCACACGGTCAAATGGCGCCATGCCGTCCCCGGCGCGATCCTGGCCGCGATCATGCTGGAGCTGGTGAAGTGGGGCATGGGCGCTTACCTGGGCAGCTTCCAGTCCTACCAGAAGCTCTACGGCACGGTTGCCTTCGTGCCGATCCTGCTGCTGTGGATCTACCTGTGCTGGGTCTCGGTGCTGCTGGGGGCCTCGCTGGCCTCCTCGATCGCCGCCTTCCGCTACCAGCCAGCCGACCTTCGCCTGCCGGTGGGGTATGAGATCTACGGCCTGCTGCGCCTGATCGGTCGCTTCCACCAGGCCCGGGCCGATGGCCGCAGCCTGGATGACGATGAAATCCTGCGGCTGGAGCCGATGCTGACCGATTCGCTGCTGCAGACGCTGCTCTGCGATCTGGAGGCGATCCGCGTGGTGCGCCGCGATGAGCAGGGTGAATGGCTGCTCGCGCGCGACCTGGACAAACTCACCCTGGCCGACCTGTACGAGACCACGCAGATGCGGATCCCGATCAAGGAGGCCTACCTGCCGTATCGCGACGACAGCCTGGGCACGGCCTCGGTGGCCGCGCTGGACACCTTGCGCCTGCCGCTGCGCGAACTGCTCAAACGCCGCGTCAGCGACATCTACTCGACCCCCGGAGACAAACCATGACCGCCAAGCCCCTGCTGCTGGCCCTGGGCCTGCTGACGCTGGCCGCCTGCAACAAGCCCGCCGCACAGAGCGAGGCCAGCGCGCCCGCCGCCCCGGCCCCCATCAACGAGCCGGCTGCACCGCCGGCCGAAGCAGTACCCGCCACCGAGCGCAAGACCGTCGAACAGCCGACGCTGAAAGCCAAGGCACTGGACGGCACCGACTATGATCTGGCAGCGCACCGCGGCAAGTGGGTGGTGGTGAATTTCTGGGCGACCTGGTGCGCCCCGTGCCGCAAGGAAATGCCCGAGCTCTCGGCGCTGCACGCGATGCGCAATGAGATCGAGGTGGTCGGGCTGGCCTTCGAGGACATCGAACCGGCCGAGATGAAGGCCTTCCTGGAGAAGCGTCCGGTCACCTATCCGATCGTGATCGTGGACACCTACAACCCGCCGGAAGACTTCGCGATCCCGCGCGGCCTGCCGATGACCTACCTGATCGCGCCGGACGGCAAGGTCGCCAAGGAATTCCTTGGTCCGGTCACCGCGCATGACATCGAAGCGCGGATCAAGGAAGGCTGAGCCTCACGGGCGTGCCGGCGGATATCCGGCATGCCTGTGCCTCGCTGTGCCCGGTAGATCCACGCATGGCGTGGATCTACCTTACGACGAAGGGTTCGATCGGCTTCAGCACCCCGAAGTGCTCCTTGTGCAGCTTGCCCTTCAACGGCGGCAGCGCCAGCATCGGTTCGTCCACGCGGGTATCGGGCAGGCGATCGAGCAGGTTGCGGATCAGGCCCAGCCGCCCGCGCTTCTGGTCGTTGAAGTCCACCAGCGTCCACGGGGCATCCTCGCTATGCGTCGCGCGCAGCATCGCTTCGCGGCTCTCGGTATAGGCGCTGTACTTGCTGCGTGATTCCAGGTCCACCGGCGACAGCTTCCAGCCCTTGAGCGGATCGAGGTGGCGCTCGGCGAAGCGTTTCTCCTGCTGCGCCTGGTCCACGCTGAGCCAGTACTTGAACAGCACGATGCCATCATCGATCAGTAGCTTCTCGAACACCGGCGTCTGCGCCAGGAAACTGCGGTACTGCGCCTCGGTGCAGTAACCCATCACATGCTCGACGCCCGCGCGGTTGTACCAGCTGCGGTCCATCAGCACGATCTCGCCCGCCGCCGGCAGGTGAGAGACATAGCGTTGGAAATACCACTGTGTGCTTTCGCGATCGGTCGGCTTGGGCAGCGCGACCACCTTGCACTGGCGCGGATTGAGATGCTCGGCGATCGCCTGGATCGCGCCGCCCTTGCCCGCGGTATCACGGCCTTCGAACAGCACCAGCACGCGCTGCCCAGTGTGCTGCACCCAGCGCGCCATCGCCGCCAGTTCCAGTTGCATGGGTTCCAGCAGGGCCTGGTAGTCCTTGCGCTTGAGCTTGCCCATCGGCGTGCCTCGGTGATTCACAGGGAAGCCCGAGCCTAGCGCAGCCGATGCTCAGGCGATGTGTGGGCCCTGCCAGCCGCGTTCGCGTGCCAGCGTATGGATCACGTCGGTGATGTCGCGCGCGAAACCGGCCATGTCGAACAGGCCGCTGTCCTGACGCCGTTGTGCCAACGTGGCACGCGCCGCCTGCAATGCAGCCGGGTCGTTACCGAGCCCGATGGCGGTAGCCACGAACGCGGCGTCATCGGCCACGTTGAAGGCGTGCATGCCCAGGTGATGGTTGAGGCTGCCGGCCACGCGTGAGGTGAACGTCGCGCCGGGGCAGGTCAGTACCGGGCAGCCGGCCCACAGCGCATCGGAGGCGGTGGTGTGGGCGTTGTACGGGTGCGTGTCCAGGAACAGATCGGCATGCTGATAACGCGCCAGATACTGCGGATGGGGCAGGCGTGGCATGAACACCAGTCGCGCCGGATCCAGCTGCGCCTGGCGAGCCGCGCTGCGCAGCCGCGCATCGGCATTGCCCGGGCCGGACAGCAGCCACAGCACGCTGCCGGGCACGCCGTGCAGCACCGCGAACAGCCGCTGCACGCTGCGCGGGTTGAGCTTGTAGCTGTTGTTGAAGCAGCACAGCACCACGCCCTGCGCAGGCAGGCCGCAGTCCTCGCGCGAGGGCACCGGTTCCAGCGCGCGGGTGTTGTCCGAGGGCTGGAACGCGCGCGGCAGGTGCCGCACGTTCTCACTGAACGCCGGTGCCAGCGCCTCGGGGATCACGAAGGCATCGGCCAGCACATGATCGATCCACGGCGCGCCGGAGGTACCCGGGTAGGCCAGCCAATTGACCTGTACCGGGGCCGGGCGCATCGCCAGCACCTGCGGGGTGCCACCGCCGCCCCAGCCGCGTAGATCAAACAGCACATCGATGCCTGCTTCGCGGATGCGGCGTGCGATCACCTGATGGGGATGGGTGCTGACGTCGTGCAGAGTGGTCGCCGCCTGCTGCAGGCGCGCACGGATGCTGCTGCCGTCATCGGCGTTGAGCGCGAACAGATGCAGTTCCAGCATGCCCAGCGCGCGCAACTGCTCGAACAGCGCGACGGTCAGCAGGCCGGTCGGATGCGCGCCGAAGCCGTTGGAAAGGAAACCGACCTTGAGCGTGCCGTGCGCGCGCACCGTCGCCGGGAGCAACCGCGGGATGCCCTCGGCCAGCGCCGCCGCACGCTGCCGCGCACAGGCCAGCTGCTCGGCGGCGCTGCTGTCTTCGCTGAGGAAGGCGAACGGCTCGACCACGGCCTGGCCCTGCGCGACGGCCTGGCGGACCTGCGCCGACAGCCGCTCCAGATCGCGCCAGTCGCACAGGCGGCGCTGCCAGTTGAGCAGCTGCGCGGTGATGTAGGGTTCGCCCGGCAGCAGACGGTGCGCATGGCGATAGGCATCGGCGGCCGCTTCGGGCTGGCCGGCATCTTCCAGTGCGTGGCCGAGCCACAGGGTGATACCGGGATGTTGTGGGGCACGGTCCGCCGCCTGGCGCAGCAGCGTGGCGGCTTCGCCATGGCGGCCCTGCATCCAGCGCGCGCGCCCCAGCCGGGCCAGGGCCTCGGGATGGTCGCCGCGCAGCCGCAGCGCACGGGTGGCGGCCTGTTCGCCAGCGCGCACATCGCCGGCTTCCAGCTCCGCGTCGGCCAGCATCACCCACGCAATGAAATCGGCCGGTTGCCGCTGTACGGCCTGACGCAGCTGCAGACGCTGCGGATCGGCACTCATCGTGGCCGCCCCGCGGCGATCATGCTCAGCTGCCTTCCGCGAGCCGGGCCAGCTCGTCGGCCTGGTGTTCGTGGGTCAGCCGGCTGACCAGTGCATCGAGATCACCGGTCAGGATGTTGGGCAGGTCGTACAGGGTCAACCCTTCCACGCGGTGGTCGGTGATCCGGCCCTGCGGGAAGCTGTAGGTGCGGATGCGCTGGCTGCGGTCGCCACTGCCGACCTGCAGCCGGCGGCTTTCGGCCTGGGCGGCGGCCTGCTTGCTGCGCTCGGTATCCAGCAGCTGCGCCTTGAGGCGTTTCATCGCCTTGTCGCGGTTGGCGTGCTGGCTGCGCTCGGTCTGGCATTCCACCACCACGCCGGTGGGCAAATGGGTGATGCGGATCGCCGATTCGGTCTTGTTGACGTGCTGGCCACCGGCGCCGGAGGAGCGGTAGGTATCCACGCGCAGGTCGGCCGGGTTGATCACCACGTCCTCGACGTCATCTGCCTCGGGAATGATCGCCACCGTTGCGGCGGAGGTATGGATGCGTCCCTGCGACTCCGTCGCCGGCACGCGCTGCACGCGGTGCGTGCCCGATTCGAACTTCAGTCGCGAGAACGCGCCACGGCCGACAACGCGCGCCACCACTTCCTTGTAGCCGCCGTGTTCGCCGGGGTTGTCCGATTCGATTTCGACTTTCCAGCCCTGGCGCTCGGCGTAGCGGGCATACATGCGGAACAGATCGCCAGCGAAGATCGCCGCCTCGTCACCGCCGGTGCCGGCGCGCACTTCCAGGAACAGGTTGCCGTCATCGCGCGGATCGCGCGGCACCAGCAACAGAGCCAGTTCCTCGTCGAGCTGCTGCAGGCGCTGCTGCGCGGCGGCGATTTCCTCGTCGGCCAGCTCGCGCAGGTCCGGGTCTTCGCGCATCGCTTCGGCGGCGGCGAGGTCGGCCTTGGCACGGGCTTCGTCGGCCAGCGCGTTGGCGACCGGCTCCAGCTGCGAGAACTCGCGCGACAGCGCGCGGAACCGGTCGTTGTCACCCACCACGGCGGGGTCGGACAACAGGCGTTCCAGTTCTTCGCGGCGCTCGGCCAGCGCTTCCAGCTTACGGCGCAGGGTCGGCGTCATCGTTCCTCGCTACATCGGTACGCACGGCAGGGTGCTGGTAACCCGGCTTGGCCGGGAACAGGCGCTCGGCGGCGCGGGTGAGTTCAGTATCGCCGCTGAGCGCGGCCGCGCGCAGGGCGGCCGTGGGCGGGTGCAGCAGGCGGTTGGTCAGGCCGTGCGCGAGCAGCTCGAGCACTTCATCGGGTGATTTGCCGTGGGCCAGCTGCTGGCGGGCCTTCTCCAGCATCTCCACGCGGGTCGCTTCGCCATAGGCGCGCAGTTGCCGCAGCGGGGCCTGGTGCACGCTGGCCTGCAGGGTCTCCACAAAGCGGGCAACCTGCAGCTCGATGATCGCTTCGGCCTCGGCCGCCGCTTCCCGACGGCTGCGGCGGTTGTCTTCGACCGCGCGCTCCAGATCATCCACGGTGTACAGGAAGGCGTCGGCCAGTTCGCCTACGCTGGCCTCGATATCGCGGGGCACGGCCAGATCGAACAGCAGCATCGGCTTGTGCTTGCGGGTTTTCAGTGCGGCGGCCACGTGCGCGCGGGTGATCACCGGCTCACGCGCGGCGGTGGCCGAGAACACCACGTCGGCCTCGCCGAGATGGCGGTCCAGCTCACTCAGCGGCAGGGCGACACCGCCATGACGGCTGGCCAGCTCCTGCGCATGGGCCAAGGTGCGGTTGGCGATCAGCAGCCGGCGCACGCGCCCCTCGCTGAGGTGGCGCGCGGCCAGCTCGATGGTTTCGCCGGCGCCGACCAGCAGCACGGTGGAATCTTCCAGTCGCGCGAACGAGTTCTGCGCCAGGCGCACCGCGGTGGAGGCCACCGACACCGGGTTGGCGCCCACGCGGGTATCGGTGCGGGCACGCTTGGCCACCGAGAAGGTCTGCTGGAACAACCGGTCCAGGCGCTGGCCGAGCAGGCCGTGATCGCGCGCCAGGGCCCAGGCATCTTTCACCTGGCCCAGGATCTGCGGCTCGCCCAGCACCATCGAGTCCAGCCCGGTGGCGACCCGGAAAAGGTGGCGGACCGCGTCGGCGTCGGCGTGCTGGTACAGGTACCCATGCAAGGTGCCGGCGTGCGACTCCAGCCACTGAGCCAGTGCATCACCGGATTCGGCCACCGCGTACAGCTCGGTGCGGTTGCAGGTGGAGAGCAGGACCGCCTCGGCCACCTGGGGGGTATCGCGCAGCGACGCCAATGCCTGGGGCAGGGCGTCGCCGCCAAAGGAGGCGCGTTCGCGCAGTTCCACTGGCGCGGTCTGGTGATTCAGTCCGAGCACCCACAGGGTCATTGTTCAGTTGCTTGCGATAAGCTGCTGGCCATTCAAGTCGTCATTTTAAGGCTCAGATGCCCCCGATGCCCGCATTGATTCGCATCTCCAGTGTTCTGCTGCTGTCTTTGTTCACCGCCAACGCCCTGGCCGCCCCCCCGGCAGCCCCGGCGAAGGGCAAGGACAGCGCGGCCGAGGCGGTCCCCCTGGCCCCGGTCATGGCGGGCGAATTCGCCTTGCAGGCCGGCAAACTGGGCGACGCCGCGCGCTGGTACCTGGAGGCGGCCGAGGCCAGTGAAGGCGATGCCGGCCTGGCCGAGCGCGCCTCCCGGATCGCCATGCTGGCCAACGATGACAAGCGCGCTGCCCGCGCGCTGGCCCTGTGGGAGCAGCGTGCGCCGCGCTCACTGGCCATGCGCAGCAGCACCGCCGCACTGGACATGCGCCAGAACAAGGTGAAGGCTGCCCGCACCGAGCTGCAGGCGCTGCTCAAGGATCCTGATCCGACCGCGTGGAAGTTCGCGATCGGCGCGCTGATCAGCGGCGGCAGCGATCCCAAGGTTCCGGCCCAGGTGCTGGGCGAGCTGGTGGATGCCAATGCCATTCCCGACCGGCTGGAGGTCTGGCAGGAGTTCGGCCGCCTGGCGATGCGCATGGAACAGCCCGAGCTGGCCCGGCGCATGGTCGATGAGGTGGTCAAGCGCTTCCCGGACGAGCCGCGGGTGGCCCTGCTGCATGCCAGCCAGCTCAACCAGGCCGGCAAGACCGACGAGGCGCTGGCCCTGTTGAAGGGCGTGGAGCCCAAGACCACGCAGGACCCCGAGCTGCGCAACGCGGTGGCCATCTCCTACGATCTGATGGGCCAGCCCGCCGCGGCCGAGCGCGTGCTGGCGGTCGGCCCGCAGGATGTGCAGACCTATGGCATGCGGGCCTCGCTGCTGGCCAAGCAGAAAGACGATCCCGGCCTGCTGGCCCTGTATACCGAACTCTCCCGGAAGGCGACCAAGCCCGATCCGGCCCAGCGCCTGCTGCTGGGCAAGATCGCCGAGTACCTCAAGCGCTACGAGGAGGCGGTCAACTGGTACCACAGCGTGCCCGGTGGCCCGGAACGCGACGAGTCGCGCCTGCGCGCGGCCAATGCGCAGAACGAGCTGGGCCGCACCGACAAGGCGCTGGCTGAAGTCCACGCGATCCAGTCCGATGCCACCGTCGATGACGATGCCCGCCGCGATGCCTATCTGCTCGAGGCCGAGCTGCGCCAGCGCGGCAATGACGATGCCGGCGAACTGGACGCGCTGGCCCGTGGCCTGGCCGCGTATCCGGACGAAAACGCGCTGCTGTACGCCCGTGCGCTGGCCTGGGAGCGTCGCGATGACATCCCGCGCGCTGAGGCCGACCTGCGCAAGGTGCTGGTCACCGATCCGGAAAACATCGCCGCGCTCAATGCGCTCGGCTATACCCTGGCCGACCGCACGCAGCGTTATCAGGAAGCCTTGGAACTGATCGACCGCGCGCGCGTGGCCGAGCCGGACAACGCGGCCATCGTCGACAGCTACGGCTGGGTGCTGTATCGCCTGGGCCGCAACGAAGAAGCACTGGTGCAGCTGCGCCGCGCGTGGACCTTGGCCAAGGATGCGGAGATCGCCGCGCATGTGGGCGAGGTGCTGTGGGTGTTGAACAAGAAGGACGAGGCGCGCCACTTCTTTGAAGAGGCCCGCAAGCTCGACCCGGACAACCGCGCTCTGCAGCGTGTGATCGAGAAATACGGCGTATGAATCTGTTGTCCCTGAAGGCCGCCGCGGCGGTCGCCGTGGCGTTGTCGCTCTCGGCCTGTGTGTCGCTGGATGAGCGAAAAGCGCCGTCCGCCCCGACCGTGGTCACCGCGGTATCGGCCGCTGCGCAACAGGCCGAGACCGAACGTGTCGAAGCCGTGCGCGCGCAGCCGGTCTGGTCCTTCCAGGGCCGGGTGGCGATCAGCAAAGGCCGCAATGGCGGCAGTGGCCGCATCGACTGGCAGCAGCAGGCGGCCGGCTATGTGGTCGAGCTCAGCGCGCCGGTCACCCGGCAAAGCTGGAAGCTGACCGGCGACAGCCATCACGAGGGCGGCCGTCTGGAAGGCCTGGAAGGCGGCACGCGCGAAGGCGAGGATGCCCAGCAGGTCCTGCTGGAGGCCACCGGCTGGGACATCCCCGTCAACCAGCTGCCGGACTGGGTGCGCGGTCTGGTCGCCGATGCGGCTCCGGCCGAGTTGATCGAGCGCGACGGCGAGGGGCGCCCGCGTCGCGTCCAGCAGATGGGCTGGGAGATCCAGTACCTGGAGTGGTACCCGGCCGACGCCGGTCGTCCGGTGCTCCCGCGCCGGATTGAAGCGGTCAATGGCGACGCGAAGGTCCGCCTGGTGGTCGACAGCTGGGTGCTGGCCGGCCCATGAGTACGCTGGATGCGTTCGACGGCGGGTCGACCTGGCCGGCCCCGGCCAAGCTGAACCTGTTCCTGCACATCACCGGCCGCCGCCCGGATGGCTACCATCAGCTCCAGACCGTATTCCGCCTGCTCGACTGGGGCGATCGGATCCATCTGCGCATCCGCGACGATGGCCGGATCCGGCGTGAAGGCATCTCCGTGGCCGGCGTTGCCGAGGCTGATGATCTGGCCATCCGCGCGGCGCGTCTGCTGAAAAATGCGGCTAACGTCACTCAAGGTGTCGATATCGGCGTCGAAAAGGTCGTTCCGGCGGGTGGCGGCTTCGGGGGCGGCTCGTCTGATGCCGCCACCGTCTTGGTCGCGCTGAACCACCTGTGGCGCGCCGGCCTGGACGTGGATGCGCTGGCCGCGCTGGGCCTGCAGCTGGGTGCGGACGTGCCGGTGTTCGTCCGCGGGCACAACGCCTGGGCCGAGGGCGTGGGTGAACTGCTCACCCCGATCGCCCTGCCACCGGCGTGGTTCGTACTGGCCCACCCGGGCGTTCACGTGCCCACGCCCGCACTTTTCGCATCACCGGATTTGACGCGGGATGCCCCAGTGGCGAAAATAGCGGACTTCGCTTCCGGGTCTTTGCTCGGGAATGCGTTCGAGCCGGTCCTGCGCCGTCGCGAACCTGCCGTAGAGGCAGCGCTCGCAGCGTTGAGCAGTATCGGCCGGGCACGACTCACCGGGTCGGGAAGCGGTTGTTTCGTCGAGTTCGCCACGCGCGCTGCTGCAGAGCAGGGCCTGGCGCGATTGCCGAAGGAACTGCGGGCATGGGTGGCTGCGGGCGTGGAGCGCTCGCCACTGCTTGATGTACTCGAGCGTTACTGATTTTGATGCAGGGGCGTCGCCAAGAGGCCCAAGGCACCAGGTTTTGATCCTGGCATTCGGAGGTTCGAATCCTCCCGCCCCTGCCACTAGCGGATATCTGCCGCGACTCCATGCGCATGTCTGCGCGGGCGCGGTGCATACGCCGCGGTGTTGTCACCGCAGACACCCTCGGGTGCCGGCGGCCCAGTTCTCCGCCAATCGCTCCCGCCCGAGACCGTCATGATGCAAGAACACCCCAACCTGCTGGTATTTTCCGGCAACGCCAACAAGCGCCTTGCGCAGAGCATCTGCAAGGAACTGGGGGTGCGGCCTGGCAAGGCATTGGTGTCGCGCTTCTCCGATGGTGAAGTGCAGGTTGAGATCGAGGAAAACGTCCGTAAGCAGGACGTCTTCGTCATCCAGCCGACGTGCGCACCCAGCGCAGAGAACCTGATGGAACTGCTGGTCCTGATCGATGCGCTCAAGCGCGCCTCGGTCAACAGTGTCACCGCCGTGGTGCCGTATTTCGGCTACTCGCGCCAGGATCGCCGCATGCGCTCCTCGCGCGTGCCGATCACCGCCAAGGTGGCCGCAAAGATGTTCAGCGCTGTCGGGGCTGACCGGGTACTGACGGTGGATCTGCATGCCGATCAGATCCAGGGCTTCTTCGACATGCCGGTAGACAATGTGTATGCCTCGCCGCTGCTGCTCGCCGATATCTGGCGCGCCTACGGCACGGAAAACCTGATCGTGGTGTCCCCGGACGTGGGCGGTGTGGTGCGCGCGCGCGCCGTCGCCAAGCGCCTGGATGATGCCGATCTGGCGATCATCGACAAGCGCCGCCCGCGCGCCAACGTCTCCACCGTGATGAACATCATCGGTGACGTCGAAGGCAAGACCTGCGTGATGGTCGATGACATCGTCGATACCGCCGGCACCCTGTGTGCGGCCGCTGCAGCCCTGAAGGCGCGCGGCGCCCTCAAGGTCGCCGCGTACTGCACCCACGCCGTGCTCTCGGGCCCGGCGGTGGACAACATCAACAACTCCCAGCTCGATGAGCTGGTGGTGACCGACACCATCCCGCTGCGTGAAGAGGCGCGGGTGTGCAGCAAGATCCGCCAGCTCAGCGTGGCGGAAATGCTGGCCGAGACGATGCGCCGCATCGCCTTCGGCGAGTCGGTCAGCTCGCTGTACGTGGATTGATTTTTCCGACCGCCGGTAACGGCGGACGGGTTCCGGGGGCATCTGGTCGCGGATGTCTCCTCACCGCTTCGCCGCAGGGCGAGGCATCAACTGGTAGTAAAACAATGTCCAAGAACCATGAAATCAAGGTCACCGCTCGTGACGTGCAGGGCAAGGGTGCGAGCCGCCGCCTGCGTCACGCCGGCGTGATCCCGGCCGTCGTCTACGGCGGCGACGTCGCTCCGATCAACATCAACCTGGACCACAACCAGATCTGGCTGGCGCAGCAGAACGAGTGGTTCTACTCGTCCATCCTGGACCTGAACCTGGACGGCCAGGTCACCAAGGTGCTGCTGCGTGACATGCAGCGCCACCCGTTCAAGCAGCTGATCATCCATCTGGATTTCCTGCGCGTGAACGAGAACGAAGCGCTGACCGCCAACGTCCCGCTGCACTTCATCAATGAAGACACCTCCGCTGCCGGCAAGGCTGCCGACGTCGTGGTCACCCACGAACTGAAGGAAGTGACCGTCACCTGCCTGCCGAAGGACCTGCCGGAATCGATCGACGTCGACCTGGCCGACCTGAAGGCTGGCGATGTGATCTACCTGTCGGACATCAAGCTGCCGAAGGGCGTCGAGATTCCGGCCCTGGCCCAGGGCAAGGACCATGACGATGCGATCGTCACCGCCAAGCTCGGCAAGGAAGAAGCTGCCGACGAAGCGCCGGCTGCAGAGTAAGTGATTGCGGCGCCTGTCCTTCGGGGCAGGCGCCGTTTCTGTATGTACCGGCACAGGGCTGGTACCGACGAAGAAGAGTAATGACAGGATTGCGATTGATCGTTGGTCTGGGCAATCCCGGACCCGAGCACGCCCAGACCCGGCACAATGCCGGGTTTCGTTTCATTGACGCCCTGGTCGAGCAGGCCGGCGCGCGCTGGAGCGTGGACAGCAAGTTGTTCGGCGAGACCGCCAAGGTCGACATCGCCGGCCAGCCGGTATGGCTGCTCAAGCCTGCCACCTTCATGAACCTCAGTGGCAAATCGGTCACCGCGGCACAGCGTTTCTGGAAGATCGAGCCGGAAGAAACCCTGCTGGCGCACGACGAACTGGATCTGCCGCCCGGCGTGGCGCGGCTCAAGTTCGATGGCGGCCACGGCGGCCAGAATGGCCTGCGCGACACCATCCGTCTGCTGGGCCATGGCAGATTCCACCGCCTGCGCATCGGCATCGGCCATCCCGGCCACAAGGACCGCGTGGTCCCGTGGGTGCTGGGGCGTGCCGGCAAAGACGATGATGTGCTGATCGGTCATGCCATCGAAGATGCGATCGACGTGCTGCCGCTGGCGGTATCCGGCGATTACAGTGAGGCGATGAAGCGCCTCCACACCCCGAAATAACCACGGTGTACCGACCAACGGTCGGTACCTACCACCCCAGAGGTTGTCAAAGATGGGTATCAAATGCGGCATCGTCGGTCTGCCCAACGTCGGCAAATCGACCCTGTTCAATGCGCTGACCAAGGCGGGCATCGCGGCGGCCAACTTCCCGTTCTGCACGATCGAACCGAACGTCGGCATCGTGCCGGTGCCGGATCCGCGCCTGAACGAGCTGGCTGCCATCATCAACCCGCAGAAGGTCATCCCGACCGCGGTGGAGTTCGTCGACATCGCCGGCCTCGTCGCCGGCGCGGCCAGTGGTGAAGGCCTGGGCAACAAGTTCCTGGCCCACATCCGCGAAGTGGATGCGATCACCCACGTGGTGCGCTGCTTCGAGAATGCCGACGTCATCCACGTCAACAACAAGGTCGACCCGCTGTCGGATATCGACACCATCGATACCGAACTGGCCCTGGCCGATCTGGACAGCGTCGAGAAGGCGCTTAACCGCGCCGAGCGCGCTGCCAAGGGGGGCGACAAGGAAGCGGCGGCCCGCAAGCCGGTGCTGGCCAAGCTGCAGGCCGCACTGGCCGACGGCAAGGCCGGTCGTACGGCCGGCCTGGACGAGGAAGAGAAGGCGCTGGTCCGTGACCTGTTCCTGCTGACCCTCAAGCCGGTGATGTACATCGCCAACGTGCTGGAAGACGGCTTCGAGAACAACCCGCACCTGGATGCCGTGCGCGCCCGTGCCGCCGAGGAAGGTGCGCAGGTGGTGCCGGTATCGGCCGCGATCGAAGAAGAGCTGTCCCAGCTCGACGACGAAGACCGCGATACCTTCCTGGCCGATCTCGGCCTGACCGAGCCGGGTCTGAACCGCGTGATCAATGCGGCCTACAGCCTGCTCGGTCTGCAGACCTACTTCACTGCCGGCGTGAAGGAAGTCCGTGCATGGACCGTTCGCAAGGGTGCCACCGCCCCCCAGGCCGCGGCCGTCATCCACACCGACTTTGAGAAGGGCTTCATCCGCGCCGAAACCATCGCGTATGACGACTTCATCAAGTACAAGGGCGAAGCCGGTGCCAAGGAAGCGGGACGTCTTCGCCTGGAAGGCAAGGAATACCGCGTCCAGGAAGGCGACATTCTGCACTTCCGCTTCAACGTCTGATTCCCTCCCACGTTGATGCCCGCGACGCCCCGCCTTGAGCGGGGCGTTTGCGTTCGGGGGAGCAAATTCCACGCCATGAACAGGCTGGATAAAAAATGACCAGTCATTGAAATGCTTGCCTGGTATGCCTCCGCCTCACTTGTCCACAACAAACCCCCACGCCTCTCCACCCACCGTGTGGAAAACCGGCACGCGGTAATGCCGGCCGCTGGGCGTCAACCCCTCTGACCCGCCCGCAAGCGATGTGGACAATTTCTGACCACCACTGAAAACCGTTGCAGCGCATCGCTTACCCGGGGTTGTCCACAGCAAACCCCCATCGCTTTCCACGGCGTGTGTGGAAAACCGCGATGGGGATCTGGATAAAAATTCACCATGCGCTGCAAAGCCTTCTGGCAAAAGGCTCGCCGCCGCTTATCCACATGATCTGCATGTGTCGTTCCACATGGCGTGTGGAAAAAGTGGGTGTTCACTTCACCCCTCTGTCCCCATGACCTTGTGCCACGGGAAAACCGCCTCACCAGAACACGTCGACTGCATTGCACAAGCGCCACGTCGCCTTCCACACCCGCTGCGCACACCCGATACTGTGGCCCCGACACGGACGCCACCCCATGACCGATCTGCCCCGCGAATCTGCACGCAGTGTGCTGTCCCAGTTCCTGCTGGTTACCGCCGTCCTGGTCTGTAGCGGCATCGCGGTGTTGGCAACGCTGCTCGCCTTCGCCGTGCAGCCGGATGCGCACAGATACGCCTACATGCCCACGCTGATCGATCAGCGACCCATGGCCGACGCCACGTTGCGTTTTCTCTATGCGCGATTGACCTCCGGCACCCAGGTGATCACCGCGATCGCGCTCCTGCTGGCCGGCGCGTCGTGGTGGTTGGCCAGTGCCGCCAAGGCCGCGTGTCTGCGCTACAACAGTCGCCCGCTACCGCCTGCCATCCCGGCTATCGCGGCGCGCATGCGCCTGCTTGCCTGGTGTATCCGCCTGGGGCTGGCCACCGCCGCTGTGCCGTTGCTTTACAGCACCTGGGTGTTGGGGCTGGACATCATCGTCCTGTTGCTCAGTCCGGATCCTTATCCCGCGGTTGAGCGGGCGGACAGCGCCTTGCAGGTGCTGTACTGGACATTGAGCGTGAGCGGAAAGCTCCCGTTCACCGTCGCCTGCGTGTTGGTGCTGGCCGGGTTGGTGACGGCCTATTGGTTGACGAACCGACTGCTGCTTCCATCGCGCGCCATGCCGGATGCCGCGTAGTGTCCTTAAAAACGCTGCGCTGCCCGCTTCCGGTCACATGACCGGAAGCGGACAAGCCGTTACCAGTTCAAGGAAACACCCAGCTGTGCGCTGGTATCGCGATAGCCCTGGCTGCCGGTCTGGTGGCTGATCTGGCCCCAACCACGCCACCCTCCGGACAGGTTGACCTGCACGCCGGCCTTGGCCTCGTACAGGTCGTCAGGCAGATCACGACGGATCGCTTCGCCGTCCACCGCGATCGCCGACGCATTGCCACCCGACCACCAGTTCACCGCGACGAAGGGATGCACTTGACCCTGCTTCTGGGTCAGCGCGCGGGTATACAGGCGCGCGCCGAGCCGGGTGCTGGTGCCACCCACGCGGCGGCTCTCCACGACCGTGCCAGTGGCCTCGACGACCTCATCGGCGTTGTAGTGGTTGTGGATCACCTGCAGCTGCGGTTCCAGATATACACCCCGCTGCCCATTGCTGTGCAATGGCAGGGTATAGCCGCCCTCCACAGAGCCACTCCAGTTGCGCGAGCGGTACTGTTGCTCGGCCAGGCCCTGACCCTGCACGCGGTTGCGGAAACGGGCGTACTGCAACCAGCTGTCCACATACGCGCCGGGAAGCATGCCGGCCTCCTGCACCCAAGTGCCGTAGAGGCCCAGGCTGGTACCGGACACTACGCCGCGCGCGGTGTAGCCGGTCACCCGCGAGGTGGCGTCATTGGTGGCGCGGCCATGTCCACCCATCAACCCGACCTGCAGCTGGCCACCCGCGGTTTCGGCAAGAGCATGTCCAATGCCCATCATCACGCTGTCCACGCGGCTGTCCACGCGCACCTGCTCCCCCGCAGCCTGGCGATCCATGGTGCTGCTGCGCACGTTTGCCCAGGCCAGCGCGCCGGGGGAGTCGTCGGATGGGACGCGCATGGGATCGCCCGCACGATCATGCAGACTGTGCTGGAACATGCGCAGCGCGGTGGATTGGTTGGCGAGATAGACGGCGGGCTCCGGACGTTCCACCCTCAGTGCAGGTGGCGTCGCGGGGTCAACCGGATCAGGGCGTGCTGGATCCACGGGATCCACGGGATCCTCTGGTGCAAGGGGATTCGCCGGATCAACCGGATCGACCGGATCAACCGGATCAACCGGATCGACCGGATCAACCGGATCAACCGGATCGACCGGATCGACCGGATCGACCGGATCAACCGGATCAACCGGATCGACCGGCGGCACATACACCGAGCGCAGGTACCAATTGCCGTCATCCGGATCAGCCACGCCGCCTTTGTACAGGAAGTAGTCGTACGCACCGGCAACCGCGCGGCCCTGCAGGGTGAACTGCGCCTCCGACTGGCCGGCCACGCTGATCAGCCGGATGCCATCGCTGGTCAGTGCACCTGCACCGCCTGCGTTCTCGACCCTTACGTTGGCCGTGCCGCTGCTGTTGCCCTGGATCACCAGCGCATCGCCACGGGAGCCGTCATCGCCAAGCTGGCGGTTCATCACCCAGGTGCCGCCGTTGCCGACGTAGTCGCCGGTGATGGTGAGGGTCTTGAAGTCGTCCTGCGTGGGCGCAACGAACGCGATGGTACCGGCATGCTGCAGCGTGCCCACGCTGGAATCGCCGCGCAGGTTCCAGCGGCTGCTGTCATCCAGTGACAGCGAGGCCACGTGGAAGCCGCTGTCGCTGCGCAGTGCGCCGGTCAGCACGCTGCTGTTGCCCAGGGCCATCTGTACGTTGGCGGTGGCGCTGTCCACGACCACATCGCCGGTCAGGCGGCTGTTGTCGGCGGTGAACACGACGTCGGAGGTGGCCACCGAGCTGCCATCGGTGAACACGGTATCGCTGACACGCAGCAGGCGGCCGCTTTCCACCGCACCGGCCTGGCGCGCGATCACATCCGTATTGGTGAGGGTCAGATCCTGATTGCTGCCCTGCAGCCACAATGCCGGTCCGTCCTCACTCTGCAGCTGGCTGTTGTTGAATGCCACCCGGTTCCAGTACGGACCGAACACCGTGATGTAGGAGCGGTAGACACCGGAACTGGCTCCCTGCGCATGGACCGCGACGTTGTCTGCGGTGAGTACCGCGGTATTCATCTGCACGATGCCGAACGACGCATCGCCCAGCACGTTGATGTGGCCGCCGTCCAGTTGAACGTCTGCGGTACTGCCGCCCAGGAACACACCGCCACCGCCATTGCCGTAGGTGGTGATATCCAGTCCATTGGCGCGGATACGGGAGTACGGCGTTGGTGGGTTACTGCCCGATGCGCGGAGTCCGTACACACCGTCGCCATGGGTGTCGATGCTGCCGCCGTTGATCGTTGCAGTGCCGCCCCAGACATCGATGCCATGGCCATAGCCATTGGTACCGTACGTGCTGATCACGGTACCGGTCAGATCTGCCAGCGACGCCGAGCTGGACAACCACAGTCCGGATTGCCCGTCACGCACAATGAAATGCGCCCCGTCGGCGGTCAGCCGGCCCCAGTCGTTGATGTTGACGCCGTAACCACCGGTCGTCTCAAAACGGCCCCCCGTCACTTCGGCTGTTGCGTACAGCCGATTGGTCTTGTTGCCCATTAGACGGATACTGCTCCCCGTCGTGGTGGCGCTGCCCCCGCTCATGCGCAGCAGGCCGCCGTTGCTGATATCGAAGGAGCCGTTGGTGACATCGACATTGGTCAGCGACAGCACGCTGCCAGTATCACTGGAGGAGAGGCGCCCGCTGAAGCCGTTGTTGCCTGGCGCGAAGGTCAGTTGCAGTGATTCCATCGACAACAGCGCGCCGGATGCCGCCTGCACGGCACTGTTGGCGCCGCTGTCGATACCCGTGCCGACAACATGCAGTTCACTGCCACTCCCGGTGGCGTAAAGCGCATGACCAGCACTGCTTACGTGGCCGCCGGTCAGCCAGACTTTCCCGCCGCCGGTGGCATTGACCGTGCCGTAGCCCGAGCCGTTGCGGTAGGCATCGATGACCAGATTGTCGGCCCGGATCACGCTGCCAACACCGCTGGCGTTGAGCGCATAGCCAACGCTGGCGCTGCCATCGCCCAACTGCAGGTGCCCGCCGTTGATCACTGCATTGCCGCCGGACATGGCGCCGATGCCGCTGCCATTGACGGTCACGCGCATGTCCAGGTCGGTACTGGTCAGCGCGGCACCTTGGCCCTGCACCAAGACCGCATAGCTGCTGCCGGCGTGGACTACGCTGTCACCAGCGGCCAGATCGAACGCGTCGCCGGCATTGACCGTGATCGGGGTGGTGTACTCCACCGCAGCGGCGGGCAGCGCCGCCAGCAGCGCGACGCACAGCGCCAGCCGTGTCGGCAGGCCACCGCCACGCGTGGCGGTCACGCCTGAGTGCGTGCCGCGCCGCTGGGCAAATTCGGACGCAACCACGCAGCGTCCACTCACGGGATCCCGTACCAATCGGTAGATTCTGTTCATCCTGCCTATCTCGTTGCAAGGCAGCCGCCCGGCGTGCACCCGGTGCGTCTGCAGCCATGACGATCGCCACGTTGGCGATCACCTTCGGGGCATCACCGGAGATGGCCGGCAACGCTGCATGGCGACAAGGCGCGGGGAAGGGAGGGCAAGATGGCAATGCCATCGCCACGACACGCCAGTGCGTGTCTCAGGGGCGTCCTTGAAGCCGTACCGGCGAAGCCGCAGGGCAGTGCCGTGATCAGGCAAGACCGTTGCGCCACCGGTATGCACAGGCTAGGCAGTGGGTACCGCCGCTTACATCAGGCGATCCTTAAACTGCTTCAGGCAGGCACCGGGATTGGGCCGCCAGTCAGTTGCCGCATGTCCGCGCGGGCGGTGCTCCCGGCCGTTACCGGCCTGCGCGGCTCAGTTGAACAGGTCCGAGGCCAGGCAGAAGGTGATCAGCTCCTGGTCGGTCTTGGCGCCCAGCTTGCGCATCGCGCTGACCTTCTGGGTGCTGACGGTTTTGCTGCTGCGATTCAGTCGCTTGGCGATGTCGCCCACACTCTGGCCATTGGCAAACAACCGGATGACTTCGAACTCGCGCGGCGACAGCAATGACGCGGACGATGCATCGCCCGTCGCGGGCAGAGCGTCCTCGCGCGGCAGGTCCGGCGAGCGGTAGATGCGCTGCGCCAACAATGAGGCGATGGCAACGTTGAGTTCCTTCAGATCGCCGCTCTTGCGCACCACGCCACTCGCGCCGGCCCGGTACATTTCGGCGATGATCGACGGATTGGAGACCATGGTCAGGATCAGGATGCGCGTGGCTGGAAAGTTGCGGTCGAGATACGAGATCAACCTGATGCCATCGCCCAGCGTGTCATCGCCTGGCATGTTGTAATCAGAAATCACGATGTCCGGACCGAGTGTCTGCATCAGCTCGACCAGCGCGGTGGGGTTCTGCGCTTGCCCCACCACCTGCAGGCGAGGGTCCCGTTCGATCACATCGCGGATACCCGCCAGAACGATCGGGTGGTCATCGGCAATGACGATCTTGGTCTGCATGCGTGTTCTCGGCACCGGTAGTAGCAATCAAGGGACATCCAGGGTTCCCGGCGGCGAGCCTTCCAGTCGCACCAATGCGTGTTCCAGGCGCGCCAGGAACGCACCGCACGCGTCCACCGCGGCACCTGCGGCGAGTCTATCTTCGATCGCCTCGGCAGCGTCGACCAACGGCTGTGCCGACACCATCACCAAGGCGCCCCGGATGCGATGCAGCATCTGTCCGGCCGCGACGGGATCACGATCATGTACTGCGTTGGACAGATCACCCAGGTCGCTGCGCATGGTGGTCAGGAACAGTGCGCGCAGATGGTCGGGGACGAGGATGATATCGACCGCTGCATCGCGGCCCGGTGAAGCCTCAGGGGTGATCGAGGGGCCCGGCTCAGCCACGCCACTCAACTGGCGGTACAGCGCCTGGAGTGAAATTGGCTTCACCAGGCAGCTGTCCATGCCCGCGCTGCCGCAGCGCTCACGCTCCTCGGGCGCCGCGTTGGCGGTCGCACCGATGATGGGGACACGCACGCCCTTGGCACGCAGCTGGCGGGTGAGGGTGTACCCGTCGATATGCGGCATGTTCACATCGGTCAGCACGGCGTCGAACCGGCGCTGCGTCCAGTAACCCAGGGCTTCGTCGCCATCGCTTGCGACCACGGCGTGGCAACCAAGCTGTTCCAGCTGCTCGCGCAGGATCATCTGGTTGATGGGATTGTCCTCGGCGACCAGCACGTGCAGTCCCAGACGGCGGAACTGCGGTGCGGGGGCCGGTACGCGCAGCGGTGCGTCGTCACCGCCAGCCATCAGCAGCGCATCCACGATCGCATCCAGGTTGTGCAACGCCACGTCCCATCGTCCGTCGATCAGCTCGGGGTGGTCGCCGCCATCTGTCCTGGCCACGACGTGCGGTCCGGGCCAGTCCGGAACGGGCTCGTCCAGCACAGCATCGAGCATGGCGATATCCGGGTTGAAATTCTGTGCCGATTCACGGTGATAGACCTGCGCCGCAGCGCCACGCTGGCGCAGGCGCTCACACAGGTTCTCGGCCAGTTCGCGCGCTGACGAGCGCACGTAAACCGCAGGATGCTGCGCAAACGTCGGGCGGATTTCCGGCAGCTCGGGGCTCTCGGCCAGCGCCAGGTCGAAGCTGAAGCTGCTGCCCAGCCCGCTGTCGCTGACCACCCGCAGTTCGCTGTCCATCAGCTCCAGCAGATGGGCGCTGATCGCCAGTCCCAGGCCGGTTCCCCGCATCGCATCGGTGGCCGGGTTGGCCTGGTAGAACGGTTCAAAGAGGCGGAGCTGGTGTTCCTGCTGGATGCCGATCCCCGTATCGGCCACCTGCCATCCCAGCTGCGGCAGCTCGCCCGGCTCGCTGAGTCCACGCAGACGCACCACGATGCGACCCACATCGGTGAACTTGATCGCGTTGCTGATCAGGTTGTTGAGCACCTGCCGGATCCGTGCGGCATCGCCGATGACCAGGGCGGCGACATTGCTGTCGATGCAGGCATACAGCTGCAGCCGCTTGCGCGTGGCCGATCCCGCATAGGAGCGCACGACGTCCTCGGTCAGGCTGGCAGGGCAGAACGCCACCGGCTCCAGCACCAGCTGGCCGGCCTCCGCCTTGGAGACATCCAGGATGTCGCTGATCAACTGCATCAGGGTCGATGACGATCGCTGGATGGTCCCCACGTAGTCCTGCTGGCGGCTGTCCAGTGGCGTCAGACCGAGCAGCTCCAGCGTTCCCAGTACCCCATACAGCGGCGTGCGTATCTCATGGCTCATGGTGGCCAGGAACAGGCTTTTGGCGCGATTGGCCTGGTCGGCCGCCACCCGGGCCTGCTGCAGGACCTGTTCGGCCTCATGCTGAGCGGTGAGATCGATGAACAGGCACAGCATCACCGGCTCGCCCCGGTAGCGAGCGGCCGTAGCGGTGATCAAGAGGTGGCGTCCGTCGGGCGTGGTGTACGGTTGTGCGGCTGGGCGCTGCGCATCCACGTCGGCCAGTGCGTCGTCGCGCCACCCCCCGTGCCAGCCGGGTGCAGCCTGGTCTTCCCCCAGCCAACTGCGTACCAGGGCGTTTTCGAGAATCATCTGTCCGTCGCGACGTCGAAGCAGGCACAAGCCGATCGGTGCGGCATCCAGCACGGTGCGGCTGAACGCTTCGCTTTCCAACAGACGTTCGTGGTTCTCGCGTAGAGGTTCCAGTACCGATCGCCGATAGCTGCGCAGCACCAGCACGCCACCGAGGGCCAGCAACAGCGCGGCGACCACACTGCCGATCAGGGGGCCGCGCGGATGGCTCAGCAGGCGCGCCCAACGCACCTGATAGACCGCCTGCCAGCCGTCACTGGTTCGCATCCGGTAGACCACGCCCGTTGGCGTGAAGGCGCGCTCCGCGCCGCGGCCATCGCCGTTCACGGCAGGGCCGTGCACGGGTCGGCCGTTCGGGTCGATGATGGACAGCTCATCGTAGATCGCTTCGCCGAGAATCTGGCGGTGGGCATCGAGGCGGGAAAGGTCCAGAAGGCAAGCGATCGCTGGCATCGCCGCCGCGTCCACATCGCCCCATGCGCTGACGTCCTGCGGCGCCTGCGCGATCGACAGGAGGCGATTGTTGCCGTCGCCCGGGTCGCGCTGGAACCAGCGCACATCACCACGTTGCAAGGACACACTGGCGGCTACCGCGTGGATGTAGTGCACAAGCGCCTGCGACGATGCCGACGAGGGGCGCACCGGATCGATGTCGTCGACCGTCAGCGGCACCAGCAGCCCGGCGGTTCCCTCGCCACTGACCAGCAGGCAGCGTGGTGAGGGGTACAGTGATTCCGCCCAGAACGCACCGTAGAAACCGGAGAACCGCACGCCGAGTGACGCGGCGGAGGTCGGTGGGGGCGTGCCGTCGTGCAGGACGGAGAACGGGATGAATGCGAGCGTCGCATCGCCTGGCTCGCGCACGCGGGACAGCGGCTCGTTGCGCACAGCACCCGGTGGCCCGCCCGGTGTCGGTGCGCGCTCGTGGTCATGGGCCCGCCATCGCCGCATGAAACGTTCCTGTTCCTGCAGCGCACCGCTCAGCCGGCGGAAGTGGAAGTCCACCTTGCCCTGTTCTTCGTTCAGCAGCTGCAGCGTGGTCGACAGCACCAGCCCTGCCTGCACCGTGGCCAGAACGATGACGCCGATCAGCAGCGCATGCACGCGCAGCGAGCGGCGGGCGAGTCGGCGGATGGGTGCAGCCTCGGGCATGGAAGTCCCCTCTGAGATGGTGGCATCAGGGCGCCGGCCGCAGCGCACTGCCGTCTGCCCGTTCGATCATGCACCCCGCGCCAAGCATGCGGAGCTGGGTTTGACGACGTGGTGAATGCGGGCGGACACCGCCTCAGCGCGGGGCCATTGCACCCGGCTGGCCCAGCTCAGTATGCCGGTGCGCCGCCTTTTCCTGGTCCAGCAACGCGCCGAACGTCTCGGCCGGGATCGCCCGTGAAATCAGGAAGCCCTGGACCTGGTTGCACCCCAACTTGCGCAGCGTGGCCAGTTCGGCGTCGGTCTCCACGCCTTCAGCGACGATGTTCAGTCCCAATCTGCTGCCCAGCGCGATCACCGTCGCCAGCGCGCTGTGCAACGCGGGGTCCCGTGCGCAGCCACGGACCAGGTCACCGTCGATCTTGACCTCGGTGAACGGCGTGCTGACCAGGTTGTGTACCGTGCTCAAGCCCTGGCCAAAATCATCCTGGGCCAGCCCGAAGCCCTTCATGCGCAGGCGGCACGCGCCGGCGTAGTAGTCGCTGACGTGGTGCGTGGTACTGCTTTCCATCAGCTCGAAACACAGGTCGGCCGGTGTGCCGCCCTGTTGCAGCGTCAGATCCAGCAGTTCGTCCGGCAGGTTGCCGCGCTCCAGAAGGTGAGGCGGCAGGTTGATCGATACCGGGATGCGGAATCCCTGCTCGCGCCAGCGTGCCTGGGCCTGGATGCTGGCCTTGAGGATATGGCGCAGCACCGCCGATTCGAGCCCGTGCTGCTCGATCAGGGGCAGGAAGCGGCCAGCCTGCAGCGTGCCGTGTTCGGGATGGCGCCAGCGCACCAGCGCCTCGGCGGCCACCACCAGGCCGGAATCCAGTGATTTCTTCGGCTGGAACCACGCGGTGATCTCCCCGTCATCGATCGCCCGGCGCAGGCGCTCGCGGGTTGCGTTGATCGGTACCTCGGCGGGCCCGTGCGCGCGGCCTTCCCCACTGCGGGCGTCGTCCAGCTGTGTCAGCAGCTCACGCACGTCGGCCGGCGAGACCGGCTTGGGCAGGATGCCGAGCACGGTGATGCCCAGCGACTCGGCCATCAGCCGCGCCGAGGCCATCATCCGCTGCGACACCGAGCTGACCAGCGCCAGCATCGGCCTGTGCTCCTGTGCGGCCAGCGCCTGGATGAACTGGATGCCATCCATGCCCGGCATCATCAGGTCCGTCACCACCAGGTCGTAGCGCTGCCAGTGGCACAGCTCCACCGCGTCGGCGGCATCGCCCGAGGTATCCACGGTGACGCCGGGTGCAGCATTGAACATGTTGGCGAGGAACCCGCGCTGGAAGGCCTGGTCTTCGAGAATCAGTACACGTTTGTGGCTCATGCCGTGGCTCCTGCGGTCAGTCCGCCCAGCGCGTGGCGGAGGGTGGCGATATCGATCGGCTTCACCAGGTAGTCATCCATGCCCTCGGCAAGGCACCGCTCGCGCTCGTCAGGGGTGGCATTGGCGGTTGCGCCGATCACGGGCATCGCGTAGCCCAGCTGGCGCAGGTGTCGTGTCAACGCGTGGCCGCCGAGGCCGGGCATGTTGATGTCGGTCAACACCACATCGAAGGGCTGGGCGCGGCAGCAGGCCAGTGCCTCATGACCGTCGGAGGCGGTCGCCACGTGGCATCCCAGCGTCTCCAGCTGCTCCTTGAGGATCAGTCGGTTGATCGGATTGTCTTCGGCAACCAGCACCCTCAGTCCGAGCGGAGCAGACACGATCGGTGTCGACGTGGCGACCGTTACCTGGTTTCCGTGTTGCAGGCGGAACACGGCATCAGCGATGGCGCGGATGCTGAGCAGAGTGACCGTCAGCTGGTCCGGGTGCATGGGATCCTCGCAGGCCGGGTCGCCGCCGTCGGCGGTTGCGACCACGCGCGGGCCCGGCCACTCGACCGGAATGGCATCGCGCGGATCACTGTCAAGCAGGATCGCGCCCGGTTCGATCGGACCCGGTGCGTCGTCGCTGTAGCGTCGTGCCGTGGCGCCCCAGCGCTGCAGCCATTGACAGGCGCTATCGGTGAGTTCGGTGATGGCACAGCGCACGTACACCGGGGGGTGCGGCAGCAGTGCGGGGCCGTCATCCACGGCAGCGGCGTTGATCGAGGTGCCCTCCTGCACGCCCAGCGGCAGGATCACGGTGAAGCTGCTCCCCAATCCGGGCTCGCTCACCAGACGCATTTCACCGTTCATCAGGCGCACCAGGTGGTCGCTGATCGACAACCCCAGTCCGGTGCCATCGTTGCGACCCTGGCCGCCGGCCTGGCGGAACGGCTCGAACAGCCGGGGATGATCGGCGGCCGCGATACCGATCCCGGTGTCTGTGACCTGCCAGCTCACGGTGGCGGTGCCGCCTTCGCAGGCGAGCAGCCTGACCCGCAATACGATGCGTCCGCTGTCGGTGAACTTGATCGCATTGCTGAGCAGGTTTCCCAGTACCTGCCGGATCCGGTCGGCGTCCCCGGTCACCTGCGCCGGCAGCCGCGGGTCGGTGCAGACCACGATCTGCAGCTGCTTGCGCGCCGCGGCGGCGGCATAGGCACGCAGCGTGTCTTCGGCCAGTTCCAGTGGCGAGAACGCCGCGGTGGCCAGGGTCAGCTGGCCCGATTCGATCTTGGATACATCCAGGATGTCGCTGATCAGCTGCAACAGTACCGATGATGACTGCTGGATGGTCTTGAGGTACTGCGCCTGGCGTGAATCCAACGGCGTGTTGCCAAGCAGTTCCAGCGTGCCGAGGACCCCGTACAGCGGTGTGCGGATCTCATGGCTCATGGTGGCGACGAAAGCGCTCTTGGCCTGGCTGGCTTCATCGGCGGCTTGTTTGGCGGCGGACAGTGCAGCCTGGATCTGGCGATGCCGCGTGATGTCGTTGAACACGCACAGCAGTACGTCATCACCGTGGTAACGGGTGGCCGCGAACAGTACCTGCAACTGCCGTCCATCCCGGGTCGTGAAGTCGACTCCGCGCCGGTGCGTACGACAGAGGGCGCGACCGCTTGCGTTGCGCCAAGCGCCGGTCCAATCGCCGGAGCGGGTATCGCTCCCGAGCCAATCGCGGGCCAACTGGTTCTCCAGCATCACCTGGGCGTCGTGGCAGCGCAGCACGCACATGCCAACGGGCGCCATTTCGATCACGGTGCTGCCGAAGTCGAAGCTCTCCTTCAGCTGCAGGTGCTGCTGATGGGCCGGCTGGATCAGCTGGCGGTCGATGCGTCGGATGAGCAGCCGCAGCGCGCCGACAGCGGCAAGGCACAGCAGCAGCGACACTGCGGCGTGTCCTGCCATGTCGCGCAGCAGCAGGCTGGAGGGAACATGGTAGACAAGCCGCCAGCCGTCCTGGCCGATGCTCTTGATCAGTGCCAGCCCCTGCGGCAGCCCGCGCGCCCAGACGAAGGCGAATGCATCGTCGCGCTGGCCGTACAGCCAGGTTGCGGGTGGACCGGTGTCGGCTCGGCTGGAGAGCACTGGCTTGCTATGCCCGTCGAGCAGGAGGAAATCGCCGATGCCGTGTCCATTGACCATGCTTGCCACAGCGTCTGGCGCTAGCGCCAGCACCAGCCAGTTCGTGGGATCGGATGCTTCGTCGGCGGCCCGAAACAGGTAGAGGGTGCCCCCTGGCTGGTCTGAACTCAGCCAGTAAACGTTTGTGCCAGGCATCGCACGGCGGGCATGTGCGCGAAGAAGGGAGGCCGTCAGCTCGACCGGCGGGGGCGTTGCCGGGGTGCGCTGGCCGTGCAGCCACTGACGGGGCGCATCCGGATCGGCGCTGACGTGGATGAGCTGTGCGCCGAACTCGGCCAGCGTCCGCTCGGCGCGTGAGGACAGCAGCAGAGTGAGCTGGCGGCCATCACAACCCGTTCCCAGCGGCAGGCGCTGGACCTCGCTGTCGTCCCGGTTGGCGGGACGGGGCAGCGCGGATGCTGGCATCGACGGCGAGGACGCCACCACCGAATCCACCAGATAGTTCAACAGCGCCTCGCGATGATCGAAGTACAGCTGCGCGCGGTAGGCGGCGGCATTCATGTCGCGGCGGTGCACCGAGACGTCATCGCTCAGCTGCGCCAGCAGGTAGAACCCCGCAGTACCGATCAGGCAGAACAGCACGCAAAGCGACAGCCAACGCAGCAATACGTTGGCCGCCACCACCGGGGCGTCGAAAGAGGAGCGTCGGGGCAGAAGACGGTGCATGGGCGCATGCTAGGAAGCGCAGGCGGGCAGGCCCATCAGCCGATCCCTAAAACCGGGCGCCCAGGCGCGAGCGAATGACGTCTGTTCAGCGGGGTGAAAACCAACGGGCCCGCGCAATGGCGGGCCCCTCAGCGATGCGATGGTGGCGGCGGATTAAAGTGCCGTACCGCCAAACTTATGGGTGTACTGCAGATTGATCGTCCGGCCCACGGTGTCGAACCAGGACACGTCGTAGTACGGATACGGCGTATACGTCGCATCCTTCGGCGGCAGCTTGTTGGCGATGTTGACCACCGACAGCGACAGGCGCGAATGATCATCGAAGCGGTACTGCAGCGAGACGTTGTAGCGGTAGGTCGCGCCGATCCACGGGCTGTCGCCGCTGTCCGGATCGAAGCTCTGGTCGTAACTGTCGTAGGTCGGCAGCTTGCCCAGGCGGGAGCCGTACAGCGTGGCCGACCACCCCGCGTTCTCCCAGGTCACGCTCGCGCTGGTCTTGGTGCGCGGAATGTCGAAACCGCTGTTGATCGCGAACTGGTCCTCGATCACATCGCCTTCAAACTGCTGGAAATCATGCGTCTTCACCCAGGTGTGGTTGCCACTGAGGATGAAGTCGCCGATCCCGGTGCTCAGGCGGTAGCGCAGCCCCACATCGATGCCGCGGGTCGTTTCGCGCGCGATGTTGATCGGGCTCACGTGCACGCCATACAGGCGGCCGTCGCTGGTGCGGGTGACCCGGCTGATGGCATCCACGCAGGTCGGCGACGCCGCGTCCGCGTCGCCCAGGCGGCAGGCCGCTTCGTCGCGCAGGATGGTGCTCACGTCCATGTCCTGCACCTGGTCGCGCATGTCGATGTCGAACCAGCCCACCGACAGGTCCAGACCCGCTGCCGGCGACCACACAAAACCAGCACTCCACGAGGTGCTGGTCTCCGGGTCCAGCCGGCGGTTGCCCTCGCGGGTGCGGATCAGGTTCTCCTCGTAATCCGAGCAGTCATCGCCGCCGTCCACTGCGCAGGTGTAGTAATCATTGGCGCTGGTTTCATCATTGCCCGGGCCGGCATACACGTAGTGCAGGTCCGGCGCGCGGAACGCGGTGCCGTAGGAGCCGCGCACCAGCAGCGTATCGATCGGGCGCCACTCCAGGCCGCCGCTCCAGGTCGCCTTGCCGATGGTGTTGCCCGAGTAGCGGTACTGGTCGAAGCGGCCGGCCAGGCTGACGTTGAACGTGTCATGCAGCGGCAGGCGCAGCTCGGCCGCGGTCGCCCAGCGGTTGCGACTGCCGTGCCCGTCCGAGTCCTTCCAGCTGTAGTAGTAGTACTGCGTGGCCAGCGGGTCCGGATTCAGTGCATAGGACTGATTGCCGAACTCGGCCGTCGCGGCAAAGCCGGCCTTGCCGCCCGGCAGCTCGAACAGCTCGCCGTTGGTCAGGGTCAGTGCGGCGGTCTCGGTGCGCGACTTCGGGGTATAGGTGGTGCGCGCGGCGATCGAATCGTACCCGCTGCGGCTCAGCGGCCGGTACAGGCGCGCCGGATCGGCGTTGAACACCGGGAACACGTTGTCATCGTCATCGGTGTACTCGCCCAGCTGCTCGCCCAGGAACAGGGCGTTGGCCTTGGCGGCGATGATCTGCGGCCAGCGGATGCTGGACTGGTACTGCGAGTGGCTCAGCGAGGCCTCGTATTCCCAGTCCGCACCGAGCGCGCCCTTGAAGCCGGTGGTAACGCTGAAGGTCTTCTGGGTGCTGCGCACCATGCCGTTGTTCAGCCCACCCATCTCCTCGGGGGAGAACTGGCGCTGCCAGAACTCCACCTGGTCGGTGGCCTGGTTGTAGAAGTAGCCGTCTTCATTGCCGTCGGGGGCCATGCGGCCCCACTGAGTCACATCGCGCATCAGCGCCAGGTCGTGGTAGCCCATCTGCACGTCGGCAAACCATTCCGCGCCGTTGTCGAAGGCATAGCGCAGCGAGGCGTAGCCGTTGGCGCCGCGGCGTTTGCTCAGGATCGTGCCGTAGCCGATCGAGCGGTCGCTGCCGCAGTAGAAGCCGTAGCGCGCTCGTTCGGCGTACTGGGTGCTGCCGTTGTTCTGGGCGGCCAGCGCATCACAGGTGGCCTCGCCCGGGTCCAGATAGTCGTCGTTGTAGTCGGTGCGCAGGTAGGCGCGCCGCGCGGCGCGGGTGCTCTCGGTCGGCGCGTCCAGGGTCGAATCCTGCTGGCTCCGCTCATACGCCCACAGCGGCGTCTGCGACTGCAGCTCCAGGCTGTAGACCGCGCTGAAGCGGCCCGCATCGAAACCACTGGCGATGCTCATGTCGAAGGACTCACCGCCGCCTTCGCTGGTGGTGCCCATGCGCATGTCGACCGTGGTGCCGTCCACCTGCTTCTTCAGGATGAAGTTGACCACGCCGGCGATCGCGTCAGAACCATAGATCGCCGAGGCGCTGCCGGTCAGCACTTCGATGCGCTCGATCATCCCGATCGGGATGTTGGAGACGTCGGTGAAGTTGCTGCGTCCCTGGAAAGGCATCGGGAAATCGGCGATGCGGCGGCCGTTGACCAGCACCAGGGTGTGGTTGGGGCCAAGGCCGCGCAGGTCGACCTGCTGTGCACCGGGAGAGAAATCGGCGCCGCTGGAAGACTGCTGGCTCTGGGTCTCACCGCCGTTCTGGGTCATCGAGCGCAGCACGTCCGGCACGCTGGTGAAGCCGCTGGCCTGGATCTGCTCGGCGGTGATGACGGTGACCGGGGCCGGGCCCTCCACCTGCGCGCGCGGAATGCGCGAGCCAGTGACCTGCACCGTATCCAGTTGCTGCACCCCGGGGGCGGGCGTCTGGGCACCCGCAGTTGCGGCCACACTCATCAACGCCAGCTGGATCGACCACGCCATCGCCTGTTTACGCATGAGAATTCTCGAGAAGAAAGTGTCGGCCTCGAGGGAGACCTGTCCCCCATTCACATTTCGCGAATGGATGGCGCGCATTTAACGCCTTTTTCACAGGGTTGACCACTGCCAATTTCTCTGGCAAAGGGTGGAAGCGCTTTCAGGCCCGTTTTGTTCAGCCTCGTCAACGACCACAACGGTTTCCGGTCTTCCACCCGCCCTACCCATGGTGCGCTGCCGTCGCCATGATGGGCGGCCGCCCCTCGGAGTGCCTTTCCCATGTCCCGTTCCAGCGCGCTGTTGCTCTCGCTGTGTCTGTCGATCCCCTTGGCTGCCAGCGCTGCGGCAGCCGAACCGGTGCTGGTGATCCATGGCGGTGCCGGGGTGGAGCGCAGGAACCTGTCGCCAGCCGAGGAAAACGCCGCGCGTGCCGCCCTGCGGCAGGCGTTGTTGAAAGGGCATGCCGCGCTGACTGCCGGCAAGCCGGCACTGGAGGCAGTCACCGCGGCGATCACCGTGCTCGAGGACGATCCCACCTTCAATGCAGGCAAGGGGGCGGTGTTCACTCATGACGGGCGCAATGAACTGGATGCGTCGTTGATGGATGGCGCCACGCTCAAGGCCGGCGCGGTGGCCGGCGTGCAGCGCGTGCGCAATCCGATCCTGCTTGCCGAAGCGGTGATGCAGCATTCCCCGCACGTGATGATGGTCGGGCAGGGCGCCGAGGCCTTTGCCAGCAGCCAGGGCATCACCCTGGTGGACCCGTCCTACTTCCGCACCGACAAGCGCTGGCAGCAGCTGCAGAAAGCGCTGAAGGAAGAGGCCAGTGGGCAGGCGCACGCGGATCTGGACACGGCGCGCCACTTCGGTACGGTCGGCGCGGTTGCACTGGACAAGGACGGCAAACTCGCGGCAGGCACGTCCACGGGTGGCATGACCAACAAACGCTACGGCCGCGTCGGCGATTCACCGATCATCGGTGCGGGCACCTATGCCGATGCGGGATGCGCCGTGTCGGGCACGGGCTGGGGTGAGTACTACATCCGCACGGCGGCCGCGCACGATATCTGCGCACGCATCCAGTACCTCAAGCAGGGGCCGGTGGAAGCCGGGCGTGCCGTGATCAACGAACGCATTCCCGCACTCGGCGGCGATGGCGGGGCGATCGTGCTCTCCGCTGACGGCCGCGCAGCGACGCCGTTCAACACGCAGGGCATGTATCGCGGCTGGATCGGGGCCGATGGCGTGCCACACGTGGCGATCTTCGCCAGCGAAACCCTGCCGTTGCCAGGCCAATAGCCTGTCCCGGCAAGGCAATTGAAGATTCGTGTGAAAAAATTCAAAAAGGTTGTTGACAGAACCCCCGTTTATCCGCAAAATTCACGGCTCTTCCACCCCACACCGAAAACGCTTCGGCGCCACGGGACAGGGTGGTAAGGAGGGATACCCAAGCGGCCAACGGGGGCAGACTGTAAATCTGCTGGCTTACGCCTTCGGTGGTTCGAATCCACCTCCCTCCACCAGTTTCATGTTGTGGCAAGAGCTTCCGATGCGGGAGTAGTTCAATGGTAGAACCTCAGCCTTCCAAGCTGATGGTGCGGGTTCGATCCCCGTCTCCCGCTCCATTGAATGAGTTTGAATGTATTCAAATTCGTGCCATAATACAAAACTCGCTCACGTAGCTCAGTCGGTAGAGCACCTCCTTGGTAAGGAGGAGGTCGAAGGTTCGATTCCTTTCGTGAGCACCATCTAAGTGCTACCAATTCAGACGATTTCGAGATAAGCAGCCATGGCCAAGGGTAAGTTCGAGCGCACCAAGCCGCACGTCAATGTCGGCACCATCGGTCACGTTGACCACGGCAAGACCACGCTGACCGCCGCACTGACCAAGATCGGTGCCGAGCGCTTTGGTGGCGAGTTCAAGGACTACTCCGCGATCGACGCCGCG
>DEVL01000001.1:391149-400474 GCA_002363385.1 Stenotrophomonas maltophilia | reverse complement strand
GTTTCACCGAAGTGAGACGTTGTTGCCCATGCTGCTTCGTCGTGCGACCCGGAGGTCTTTTCGGCGCAGCGAGCCCCCTATTATGTCAGGCTTTTCGTTTCCGTCAACACCTTCTTTCGAAGCTTGTTGCCGTCGCTGCGGGTGGGTGTTCACCGGGGTGAAGACCGCGTCGCAGCGAGGGAGCGAATACTAAAGACTTCTGAAAATTCGTCAAGCGTTTTCGTCGATCTTTTTCATCAACGCGTCATCCGTACGTGCTGCTCATCAACAAGCGCGGCAGCACGCGCGTTGCGCGTGCTGCCGAAGGCTTGCTAACAATGCATCTCTAGTCATCAGGAATGCATGCGATGTCGGCGGTAGGCAAACGTTCGTTGTGGCGCGATCTCTCCCTGCCTGCGGTAATGGCAGGGTTCATTACCGTATTGGTGGGCTTCGCCAGTTCGGCGGTGATCGTGTTCCGGGCCGCACGCGCGGTGGGTGCCGACCAGGCGCAGATCGCCTCGTGGATGTGGGCGTTGGGCCTTGGCATGGGCGTGACGTGTATTGGTCTGTCACTGCGCTATCGGATGCCGGTCGTCACTGCATGGTCCACACCGGGCGCGGCGATGCTCGTGGTGGGTGCGGGTGCGGCCGGCTACAGCGATGCAATCGGTGCGTTTGTTCTCGCTGCCGTGCTGGGGATGCTCGCCGGCTTCTCAGGCATCTTCGCGAAGCTGATGAAGCGTGTGCCGATGGCGCTGGCTGCGGGCATGCTTGCTGGTGTGCTGCTGCGCTTCGGACTGGATGTGTTCGTCTCCATGGGCACCCAGCTCGGCATGGCACTGGCGATGTTCGTCACCTGGTTGATCGGTCGACGGGTGGTGCCGCGCTATGCGGTGATCGCCACCCTGCTCGTGGGTGTCCTGGTCGCCGCCGGTCAGGGCCTGCTGCATATGGACGAGGTGCGATTGGAACTGGCCACACCGGTGTTCACCTGGCCGACGCTGTCGTGGTCGGCCGTGTTCGGCATCGCCCTGCCCCTGTTCGTGGTGACCATGGCCTCGCAGAACATCCCGGGCGTTGCGGTGATCCGTGCCTCCGGCTACGACACTCCCGTATCGCCGGTGATCGGCTGGATCGGGGTGGTCAATACGCTGCTCGCCCCGTTCGGCGCCTATGGACTCAACCTGGCGGCGATCACTGCCGCGATCTGCATGGGCCGCGAGGCGCACGAGGATCCGGCCCGCCGTTATACCGCCGCGGTGGCCGCGGGCGCCTTCTATATCGTGGTGGGCCTGTTCGGGGCGACGGTGGCGGCCGTCTTCGCCGCCTTCCCCAAGGAACTGGTGGCTTGCGTGGCCGGCATCGCACTGTTGGGCACCATCGCCAACAGCCTGGCGACGGCGCTGCGTGAGGAGGCTGATCGCGAAGCGGCGCTGGTGACCTTCCTGGTCACCGCCTCGGGCCTGTCGCTGGCCGGGATCGGCTCAGCGTTCTGGGGCTTGGTCGCCGGCGGCATCTGCCTGGTAGCGCTGCGACCGCGCCCGGGCGCCCGCTGACGCTTCACGCGCTTCAGGCGCCTTCGAAGATACGCAGTACGACGAACAGTGCCAGGCCCAGGCCCAGGGCAAGCCGGCTGGTCCCCCCGCGGCGCACCAGTTCCGCGTTGATCCGCTCCGGCTGCCCGGTAAAACGGGCCTGCGCCCGCGCCACCATACGGCGGCAATGCCAGCGGTACAGGGCATTGCCGAAGATGCCAAGAGAGAGCTGCACACCCAGCGATAACACGACGCCGCCCACGGCCAGGTCCAGCAGGACCATCGCCATGCCAATGGCGAAATCGGCAACCAGCACCGCCAATGCCACCAGGTACATGCGCCGGTACATGAGCCAGTGGAAGCCGAACAGGACGGCCGGCCAGTGCCACGGACGCGGCCAGCGGTCACCGGCGTCATCCAGATGCCAGCGACGGGCATACAACGCGAAGTTGTCGCCCACCGCCTTCGCCAGCAGCGGATGGCGGTCATGCACCGCCACGGCCGCGTCGATCTGGGCGTCGATCATGGCCTCATGCATGGCGGTGCTGGGCGCGCGATAAGGATTGTCGACACTCTCGTCCGTCCCGGACGAGGGCGGAACCTTGCTCATAGCGGGCGGACCGCCAGCGTCTGCTGCAGCACGTGCTGCGCGCCCGGCGCCAGCGTCACCACATCCGGACCGGCGTTGGCCGCTTCCAGGCACACATAGTTGCGCCAGCCGGCCCCAACATCGGCCATCTTGCTGGCGCCGGCCTCACCCGGGTTCCAGGCGACCAGCGAGCGGCTGCCGGTGGTGGTGATCTCGATGCGGCGCTTCAGGCCAGGGTCCTTGAGCACGTAGCGGCCGCCGGCCTGCGTATAGATGCGGTCGCTGCGGCCGGGATCGCGCGGGTCGCGCAGGCTCCAATCGCCCTGCTGCTGGCGCGGGGTCGCGTAGTTCTCGAACTTGTCCAGATAGGACAGGCCGTCCAGGCCCTCCACGCTGACCTGCATCGCATCGCTGACCTGGAAGTAGTTGTGCAGCGCCTGGGTGAAGGCAATCGGCTGGCGGCCGGTGTTGTCGGTGATCAGGCGCTGCTCCAGGGTGCGGCCGATCCGCAGCTCCATGCGCAGGCGCAGGTCCAGGTTCTCCAGCACGGGCGGCGCCAGGGTCAGCACCATGGTGCCATCGGCCTCGCGACGGGCCTGCTGCAAGGTCCACGGCACGTTGCGGACGAAGCCATGCGAGGGCACGTCATTGCCCTGCCCCTGGCGGCCGAAGTACGGCCAGCACACGGGGCTGCCCCCGCGGATCGGGGTCGGCAGCGGCTGGGCGCTCGGCGAGAGCCACATCACGTCCTGCCCGCCCTTGGGCACGTAGGACAGCAGCTGGCCACCGAACACGCTGATCGCGGCGGTGGCGAACGGGGTCTGGACCGTCCACGCCGGGAAGCCCTGGATGTCGGCCAGGCTCAGGCCAGGCACGTTGGGCAGGGCAGCGCGCGGCGCGGCCGGGGACTGGACGTACTGGGCGTGGTTGGGCGGCAGGGTGAACACGGTGGATGCGGGCATGGTCGGCGTTGAAGAAGGAGGAGCACCGCGCAGGGCGGTGAGGATGCGCTGGCCGGCGCGGCCATCGGCGGGGGTCCAGCCCAGGCGCTGCTGCTCGGCCTGGATGGCGCGGCGGGTGGCGTTGCCGATCATGCCGTCGGCCGTACCGATATCGTGACCACGGGCCAGCAGCAGGGTCTGCAGCTCACGGCGTTCGGTGCGGCCGATGCCGGGATCATCGGTTGGCCAGGCGGCGGCGATGCCGGTTCCACCACGCAGGCGATCGGCCAGTGTTGCGATCGCCAGCGCGTAACTCTCGGCGGCGTTGTAGGCGTAGATCGCATCGTAGTTGCGGAACACCAGCCAGGCCGGGCCCTTGGTCCCGGTGGGCAGCAGCAGCGCGGCGTTGCTGTCGGCCGGGAGCCCGGCGGGCGCCAGAGCACCACCGGCCACCGGGACGATGCCCAGCGCGCGCCAGTCGGCCAGTGGCTTGCGCTGGGTACGCCCGGCCACGCTGGCGTTGAAGCCAGCCGGAATCTTCACTTCGATGCCCCATGGCTGCCCGGTCCGCCAGCCCGCCTTCTTGAGGTAGTTGGCGGTGGAGGCCAGCGCATCGGGAATCGAGGCGACCAGATCGCGACGACCATCACCGTCACCATCCACCGCGATACGCGCATAGGTGGAGGGCATGAACTGGGTGTGGCCGAAGGCGCCGGCCCACGAGCCGGTCAGGCCTTCGGCACGCAGGTCGCCAGCGTCGATCAGCTTGAGCAGCGCCAGCAGCTCGCCGCGGAAGAACGGCTGTCGGCGGCCCTCGCAGGACAGCGTGGCCAGCGACTGCAACAGCGGGCGCTTGCCGAACACACGGCCGTAATCACTCTCCACGCCCCAGACCGCGACGATCGTGGCCGGGTCCACGCCGTACTCCGACGATACCCGGGACAGCAGATCACGGTGCTCGACCAGGCGGGCGCGCCCATCCGCCACGCGCTGGGTATCCACCAATGCGGCCAGGTAATCCCACAACGGGGTGGTGAACTCCGGCTGCGCATCGAGCAGCGGCAGCACGCTGGGATCGGGGGTCAGCCCGGCGGTAAGTGCGTCGAAGCGCTCGGCCGTGATGCCCTGCTTGCCGGCCTGGGCCTTGAGGGTGACCAGGCACGTGGAGAATGCGTCCGGCGCGGCAACCGCGATCAACGGTGCGCCGAGACACAGCCCGGCCAACAACAGGGGCGACCATCGCATTGGCAGGAATCCTTGCAGCCAGTGGACCTGCATCATAGCGGCAATGCCGCGCAGGTCAGACCGGTTGCAGCAGGCGCAGGCCGAAGGCCGGATCCGTCGCGTTCCAATGCGCGGTCACCTGCAGGCCGGCATCGGCGGCCATACGGGAGAACACCGCGTCAGTGTATTTATGGCTGTACTCGACGGTCATCGCCTCGCCTTCGGCGAAATCGAAGCTCTGACCATCCACCTGCACGCGCTGGTCGCGCTGGCTGACCAGCTCGGTTTCGATGCGCAGCCGCGGCACGCTGTAGCGGGCACGGTGGCGGAAGCCGTCCAGATCGAAATCGCTGCCGATGTCGCGGTTGAGCCGACGCAGCAGATTGAGGGTGAACTCGGCGGTGACCCCGGCAGCGTCGTTGTACGCCGCTTCGATCAACGCCGCGTCCTTGTGCAGATCGATCCCGATCAGGGCCATACCATCCGGACCCATGGTCTGGCGCATCGCCTTCAGCAGTGCGATGGCGTCGTCATGGGCGAAATTGCCCAGCGTCGAGCCGGGGAAGAAGACCAGGTGGCGCGCCGGCTCGCGCTGCGGGATGGGCAGCTGCACCGGCTGGGTGAAGTCAGCGCAGACCGGCAGCATTTCGATGTCCGGCAGCGACGGTGCGAGCCGGGTGATGCTGTCCAGCAGCGCGGCGCGCGAGATTTCGATCGGGGTGTAGGCGACCGGGTCACGCAGCGCATGCAGCAGCAGTTCGGTCTTGCGCCCGCTGCCACTGCCCAGTTCCACCACGTGCAGGCGCGGGCCGACCACCTTGGCGATGTCATGCGCACAGTCCTGCAACAGCTGCAGTTCGGTGCGGGTGGGGTAGTACTCCGGCTGCCGGGTGATCTGCTCGAACAGGGCCGAACCCTGCGCATCGTAGAAGTATTTGGACGGCAGCTGCCGCGGCGTAGCCGAAAGCCCGTGCAGGATCTCGGCGGTGATCTGGCCGCGATCCGGCTGCAGATCGGTCAGTGCACCCAGCGCATCGCGGACCGAGCTCATGCGACGTCCCGGGCCAGGCGGACCCCGGCAAACTGCCACCGGGCCGACGGTGCGAAGAAATTGCGGTAGCTGGCACGAAGATGATCGGCCGGGGTGGCACAGCTGCCGCCCCGCAGCACCCACTGCCCACACATGAACTTGCCGTTGTACTCACCCAGGTTGCCGGGGAAGGTGCGGAAGCCCGGATACGGCCCGTAGGCGCTACTGGTCCATTCCCACACATCGCCGAACAACTGGACGATATCGCCGGCCTCGTCCGCGCCGCCGGGGTGCAGCTGGTCGGCATCGGCGAACCGACCCCGCAGCGGCCGACCCACCGTCGCCGCCTCCCATTCGAACTCCGTGGGCAGGCGGGCGTCCTGCCAACGCGCGTAGGCGTCGGCTTCGAAATAGCTCAGGTGGCAGACCGGCGCGTGCGGATCGAGCGCGCGCCAGCCGCCCAGCGTGAACTCGCGCTCCAGCGCGTCATCCCAGTACAGCGGGTGCTGCCACTGCTGTTCCTGGCACAGCGTCCAGCCCTCGCTCATCCACCAGCGTGGCTCGCGATAGCCGCCGGCCTGGACGAACTGACGGTACTCCTCGTTGTTGACCGGGCGGTTGGCCAGCGCATGTGCGGGCACCAACGCACGGTGGACGGGCGATTCGTTGTCATACGCAAACGCCGGCTGGGTGGGCCAGACCGGTGCGCCGATCTGCACGATCTGCTCCGGGCTGCTGCGCCACTGCAGCGGAAGCGCACGCGCCGGGCTTGCCGGGAGATCGGTGCGGTACGCCGGTTGCAGTGGATTGGACCAGAACGCGTGCTTGATGTCGGTCAACAGCAATTCCTGGTGCTGCTGCTCATGGTGCAGGCCAAGCAGCAGTTGATGCTGCGCCTGTTCGCTCAGGTTGCCGGCCTGCAGTGCGGCCAGCACACGCTGATCGATCTCCGCGCGGAAGTGCAGCACCTCGTCCAGCGTCGGGCGCGAGAGCAGACCGCGCTGCGGGCGTGCATGGGCCGGACCGATGCTCTGGTAATAACTGTTGAACAGGTAGTGCCAGTCCGCGTCGATCGGCGCGTAGCCCGGGCGGGTCGCCAGCACGAAGCGCTCGAAGAACCAGGTGGTATGAGCCAGGTGCCATTTCGCCGGACTGGCGTCGGGCATGCTCTGGACCATGGCGTCTTCCGCGCTGAGCGGGGCGGCCAAGGCGAGCGTCCGCGCACGCACGGTGGCGTAGCGGACGGCCAGCGGCGATGGCGGGGCGGCAGTATGCGGTAGTGCGGCAGCGACGGCGGTATTCATTGCGGTGAGGATCGACCAGCCGGGGTGAGTGCCACGTCATGGCACCGCATCGATTCGGTGACATTGCTCAAGTTGAATACGCCCAGGCCGCTACCGGGGAAGACCCATCGCCTGTGTAGTCCGGTTTGCACGCTGCAGCCACGGCGCGCCGGCCACCACGTGGACCCCCCTCTTGCGGACGCATCTGCTACGCCAGCCCAGTCACTATCTGTTCGTGCTGCCTGCAGTACTGGTCGCGCTGGGATTGTGGGCGGCTACCCCCGCGGCGGAAGCCGGCAGCCCGGTGCATCGCCTGCTGCCGATGGTGCTGGCCTGCCTGGGCGTCGGCCTGGCGCTGATCTACAACCGCGTCCGGGCGCTGTGCCTGATGCTGGCCATCGCCCTGGCGTTCGCCCTGCTGCATGGTGTGGTCGGCACATTCCTGCGTGATGGGGTGATTTCGGCACAGACGCCCCTGGTCTTCCACGCGGTGTCATGGTGGCTGCCGCTGCTGTTTCTGCTGCATGGGCTGTGGCCTGAACGCGGACGGCTGCGCCAGGATCTGTTGCTGCGAGGCGTGGTCAGCGGAACGGCCCTGGGTATCTTCCTGTTGTTGGCCACGCAGGTTCCCGACGGCATGCAGGCGCTGCTGTCCGATCGCCACCTGGCCTGGCTGCCCAGCGACTGGAATGCGCTGGCCCAACTCCCGGCGCTGCTGTTTCTCATTACGACGGTGGCCTTGGCTGTCCAGGCCTGGCGACGCCCCCGCCCGCTGCATACCGCCCTGCTGATCGCCCTGCTCTGCCTGTGGTGGCTGCTGCCGCGGGTGTTCGTGTCGCCGGCGCTGCTGCCGGCGGTGAGCTGCATGGCACTGCTGCTGATCGTCTCGGCGATGCTGCAGGAGGCGTTCCACATGGCCTTCCGCGATGAACTCACCGGCCTGCCCGGGCGCCGCGCGTTCAATGAGTATCTGCAGCGCGTGGGCACCACCTACACCATCGCGATGGTCGATGTGGATCACTTCAAGCGCTTCAACGATACCCACGGCCACGATGCCGGCGATGACGTGCTCAAGCTGGTGGCCGCGCGCCTGGCCGAGGTGGGCGGGGGTGGCCGCGCGTTCCGCTATGGCGGTGAGGAATTCGCGCTGGTGTTCCTGGATCGCCCTGCCCCGGCCTGCGTGGCGGCCGTGGAAGAGGTCCGCGCGAGGATCGAGGGGGTGCGTATGCATCTGCGCGACCGCGCCGCGCGCAGCCGCGACGATGCGGTGGGGCAGCTGCAGCGTGGGCGTGGTGGCAACGGTGCGGTGGTGCAGGTGACGGTGAGCATCGGCGTGGCCGACAGCCGGGTGGCCGACAGCGCGCAAGCGGTGATCAAGGCCGCCGACCAGGCGCTGTATGCGGCCAAGGACGCCGGCCGCAACTGTGTGTGTGCACTTGGCCAGCAGGGCACCGTGCCGGTGCGCGCGACCGCGCTGGCTCAGGGCAGCGCGTCGAGATAGAACCAGCGGCCGTCTTCGCGGACGAAGCGGCTGTGTTCCAGCATTTTCACCGCACTGCCGCCGCCGACCTTGTAGCGCGCGGTGAAGCGGACCTGGGCGTGGTCGGGATCTGAGCGGGTGTGGGCGTGGATCGTCAGCCCCAGCCACTGGGTGCGCTGGCCGGGTGCTTCGGCCAGCGAGAGCTCGGCCGGGCGCGTGGACGGGTGCCAGCTGGCCAGCAGGTAGTCGCCCAGATGCCGTACGTAAGCGCTGTAGCGCGAGCGCATCAGCGCTTCGGCATCCGGCGTGGGGGTGCCGGCATGGTAAAGGCCGCAGCAGGCGGCGTAGGCCAGCGGGCGGCCGCAGGGACAGGGATCGGAAGAGACGGTGGTCATGGGGGTATTGTCGCGCGATGACCGGGCGTATGCTTGCGCGCCCTGCGTTGCGATGCCCCGCCGTGCTTGAGATGGTTCCCCCTGAGCTGTTCTGGTTGGTGGCGATCGCCTTCATCGCCGGCCTGGTCGATGCCGCCGTCGGCGGCGGCGGGCTGGTGCAGCTGCCCGGGTTGTTCACCGTCCTGCCGCAGCACACGCCGGCGATGCTGTTCGGCACCAACAAGTTCAGCTCGATGTTCGGCACCGCCGCGGCGGCGTTCCGCTATGCGCGCAATGTGCGCTTCCCGTGGCGGCCGGTGCTGTTCGCGGCGGGCACGGCATTTGTGTTCTCGTTTGCCGGGGCCACGGCGGTCAGCCTGCTGCCCAAGGACGCGGTACGCCCACTAGTGCTGGTGCTGCTGGTGGCGATGCTTGGCTACACGCTGTGGAAGAAGGACTTCGGTGCCCTGCACCGCCCGCGCGAGATCGGCCGCAAGGAGCTGGTGACCGCATTGGCCATCGGTGCCGTGATCGGGTTCTACGACGGCTTCTTTGGGCCCGGCACCGGCAGCTTCCTGATCTTCCTGTTCGTGCGCTTCTTCGGGCTGGACTTCCTGCGTGCGTCGGCCGCCTCCAAGGTGGTGAACCTGGCGACCAACGTGGCGGCGATCTCGTTCTTCGTGCCGACCGGCAACATCCTGTGGCTGTTCGCGCTGCCGATGGCCGCGGCCAACATCATCGGCTCGGTGGTCGGTACGCGGATGGCGCTGCGCGGCGGCACGCCCTTCATCCGCAAGCTGTTCGTCGGCCTGGTGGTGGTGCTGATCGCCCGGATGGGCTGGGATACCTTCGCCGGTTAGCAGGACGGGTCAGCCCCGGGGCTGACC
>DEVL01000001.1:0-391071 GCA_002363385.1 Stenotrophomonas maltophilia | reverse complement strand
TCAGCCCCGGGGCTGACCCGTTGATTGCTCAGCGCTTGGGCTTGGCCGGCTTCTTTGCAGCTGCCTTGGGTACGGCCTTGGTGGCCGTCTTCTTTGCCGCTTTCTTTGCCGGTGCCTTGGGCGCGGCCTTCTTCGGGCGCGACGCCGGCACCGCTGCCGGTGCCTCCACGGCCACGACCTCGGCCGCGACGTGGGCTTCCTCGTCGACCGAGGCCGCCAGCACCTCATTGGCCATCACCTCGGGGGCATCGACCACGTCAGGCGCGGCGATCACGGCCGGTGCCGGTGCCGCTGTCGTCTCGCCGGTGCGGGCGCGCTCGGGCAGCTTCAAACGCTTGCCCTCGTCGTCGTATTCGATCAGCAACACGCCAGAGTCATGGCGACCGCTGATCTCCACGAAGCAGGCACCGCCGATGAACGGTTCCAGCGTCATCACCGACTTCAGCGGGGTGGCCACGACCATCTGGAACCCGAAGTTGTCGAAGATGTTCATCGCCAGCGCGGTGAACTCGTTGTCGGCCTTGTCGAAGGCTTCATCGAGCACCACCGCCGCGTAGCTGGGCAGCTGGCCGTCGGCGCCACCGAGCTGGTAGCGCAGCGCGGCGGCCAGGCAGGTGGTGGCCAGCTTCTGGCGCTGGCCGCCGGACTTGCCCGCACCGCTGCGGTAGATTTCGACCTGCTGGCGGGTGGCGGCATCGAGCTCCACGCCGACGAATTCCACATGCAGGCGCACGTCCAGCACCAGCTCGCGCCAGCGCTTGTCCTCGCCTTCCTGCGAGCCGAGCTTGGCGACCAGCTCACGCAGCACCGCGAACTGCGCTTCGGCCAGCTCGCGCTGGTCGGTCTGCTGCTGGGACAGCACGTCGCGCAGGCGCTGGTGGAAATCCAGTACCTCGGGCAGGCGGCGGTCGGTGAGTTCGATGGTCAGCAGGGTGCCGCGGTTGAACGGCACCTGCTCCAGCGAGGCATTGACCTCGTCCAGGCGCTGGGCGATCGACTTGCGCGCCTCGGCGGTGTGGCGCTGCAGCGCCAGCAGGTTGTTCTTGCTCTGGCTCTGGAGCAGATCGAAGAAGCGTGCCTCGTGCTGCGGCAGGCCATCGTTCTCCAGCCGTTGCAGGCGGGCCAGGAAATCTTCGGCACTGGACAAGCTGACGGTGAAATCGCCGCTGTCTTCCGGCCAGGCCTGGCAGTAGCGGCGGAAGCAGCCGAGCAGCAGGTTCTCCAGCCGGTTGTGTTCGGCCTGGGAACCGCCGAGCTGTTCATTGAGGGTGTTGCTGATCTGCCGGAAGTGGGCTTCCAGGTTCTCCAGGCTGAGCACGCCGAGCGCTTTGAGGCGTTCGTCCAGGCCCTGCTGCTGGAGGGGGGTGACTACGCGCTTGGCCAGCGGCACGCACTGCTCGTGCAGGCGTTCGAGGCGTTCGTGCTCACGACCGAGCTGGCCGCGCTCCACGCGCACGTCTTCATAGGTGCGCTTGGCCTGGGCCACATCGGCCCGGGTCTTCTCGATCTGTTCGCCCAGCCTGCGCAGATCGGCATTGCCTTCGCGCAGGTCGTGCAGGGCTTGGGCGATGTCGTCCAGGCGCTGCAGCGGTGCGGCCACATCGATCTCGTCCCAGCCCAGCGTGCACAGTTGATGGCAGGCCAGTCGCGCCTTGCCGTCCTGTTCGCGCTGCGCGCGCAGGCCAGCCACATCGCTGTCGCAGGCGGCGATGCGCTGGGCCAGTTCGATCGCTTCGCGCTCGTACAGGTCCAGTTTGTCGCGGTTGTTGAAGCCGAGCAGCCAGCGGCGGCGGTCGCTGATGTTGTGGCGATCATCCTTTTCGAAGCGTTCACCCGGGTGCTTGACCTGGCCTTCCTTGGTGATGCCGCGGTCGGTATCGCGCAGGTGGCGTGCATCCACGCATTCGTAGTCGAAGCGCTTGCCCAGCTCGCGGCGCAGCCAGCCGGCATAGCCGTGCTCACGCAGCACCAGCTTGTGCAGCAGCGAACGTGTGCCCGGCTCGCGGCCATGCAGTGCATCGTCGTTGCGGCGCACCCGGTAATAGACCAGGCGGGTACCCAGGTGGGTCTGATTGATCCACTCCGAGACCTGGGCGTGGTGGCGCTCATCGACCAGCAGCGACTGCGCAAAGCCGTGCAGCACGCGCTCGATGGCGCCCTGCCATGCGGCGTCTTCGTCGCGGACCTGCAGCAGTTCGCCCACGAACGGCAGCGCCGCCTCGGGAATGCCGGTATCGCTGCTCAGGCGTGCGCGCAGCTGCTGCATGGGTGCAGGGATGCTGGACGGGGTGCGCTTGAGCGCCTCCAGTTCCGAACGCACCTCGGCGAAGCGGCGTTCGTCGTCGCGCTTGCCGCCCATGCGCTCGGCGATGGCTTCATCCAGCTCGGCCGCGGCGCGCTGGCCGTCGTCCAGGCGGGCCTGGGCGCGGGCGAGCTGCTCGGCAAACCCGTGCGCGGTCTCGGCCAGGGTTTCCCCCAGTTCGCGGCTGGCATGGTTGGCCTGGCTGCGCTTGGCCAGGCGGCGGTCGCGCTCCTGGGCGACACGGCCCTGCTCGCGCTCCAGTTCCTCGATGCGCTCGCCGCCCTGCTGGCGACGCTGCGCTTCCAGTTCGGCGAGGTGGCTTTCATGGTTGTCCAGCGCGCTGCGGCGCTGGCCTTCTTCCCCGGACAGACCGCGGTCGCGGGTATCCAGTTCCAGCAGGCGCGCCTCGAGCAGGGCCAGGCGACGCTGCTCGCGCACGCCGTCAATGCCCAGCTTCATCTCGTCCAGGTCTTCACGCTGGCGGCGCAGTGCCTGCAGATCGGCGTAGTGGCCGCGCGCGGGCAGCAGGGTTTCGACCTGGCGGCGCGCGGTGACCACGGCCTGGTGGGCGCCATCGAGTTCGGCGAAATCATCGACCAGCCGCTCGGCGGCATCGAAGGTGCGCGGCGCATCGAGCATGAAGTCGCGCAGAAACACGTTCAGATCGCCGAGGTTCTTCGCCGACTGCGTCTTGTGCAGCAGGCGCAGCGCCATCTCGTTCTCGATCCCGAGCACGTGGCGGAACCGTTCGGCATAGCTGGCGAAACTGTCGAAGTGATGCACATCGCCCAGGCGCTGCTTGAGCTTGCGCAGGTCCAGGTCGAAGCCGCCAAGGTCACGCGCGATGTCGAAACTGCGCTCGGCCACCATGTAGTGCTTGCGCACATCGGCCGCTGCGGCGCCGTTGCCGGCGATCCAGAACAGGCGCACCAGGCTGACGATGCGGCCGTCATTGCTGCGGTATTCCAGCACCAGCGCGGTCCAGGTAGCGCCCTTGCGCAGGTACTGGGTGGCGATTTCGCCGGTGCCGCTGTCCTGCTGGTCGGCCCAGGCGCCACGCACGTAGGAGACCAGGTTGCGGTCGCGGCCACTGCGTTCGGCTTCGCGCGCGGCGGCATTGAAGTCGACCAGAGCCGGTGGTACCAGCAGCGCGGACATCGCATCGAGCAGGGTCGACTTGCCCGAGCCGGAGCGGCCGACGAACAGGAAGCCGCGTTCGGCGATCGGCACTTCGGTCAGGCCGGAGAAGGTGCCCCAGTTGTGGACCTGCAGGCGGCGCATGCGGAACTGCTGCGCGCGCGGGTCGGGCTGGTCGCCGGGGAACAGGGCGGGTGCGGGAATGTGGACGGTCATGGCAGGGCTAGCAATCCAGGCAGGGCAGCGGCGCGCGGGCGCGCGCTCAGGCGTCGAGGTCGGCCGGCGCTTCGCGCAGGCGGCGGTACACCTGGGCCAGGGCGGCGACATCTTCGGCGGAGAACATCAGTTTCAGTGCCGGCGAGACTTCATGACGCGCATCGTCACCACCGAGGCGGGTGAGGATGTGGTTGTCCTTCATCTTCTGCACGGCACTGGCGACGCGGCGGTTGAAGCCGGCCCGGTCGGTGGACAGGTGGCGCTCGTACACGGCCAGTGCTTCGGCCAGTTCGGCATCCTCGACCACCGCCCGCACGCCACGCGCATCGGCTTCGGCCAACTGCTGGCGCAGGTGCAGCAGCAGCACCGAGTCGATGAAGGTCAACGGCGAGGTGCGCAGCAGCACCGGCGCCTCGATATCCTCGGTGTCGGCCTGGCGGGTGAAGGCCACCCCGCTCTCGCGGTCCAGCACCAGTTCCAGGAACAGGTCCGAGAGCGCCGAGCGGATCGCCGCTTCACTGCGGATCAGCGCCGGCCACAGCTTGGCGTGGCGCAGCTGGTCGATGCTCGGGCCGATCAGCAGCTGGCACAGCGCGCGGCGGCCATCGAGCGGCAGCCGGCCGGTGTCGCCCATGTAGAACACGTCGTTGTTACGCCGCAGGACGGGCGTCACCACAACCGGTTCGTCGTCGTGCTCGTCTGCGCCGCCGTCGATCGGGGTGTCGGTGGATTGTTCATGCCAGCTCATGGCGTTTCTCCTGGGTGAACCAGATCAGTGGAATGCGGGCGCGACGCCATTGGCCATCGCCGCCGCGCCATTGCGCGATCTCCTGTTGATCGGTGGCGACCTCGCCGTGGCGGGTGCCGAGAGAGAGGTAACCGATGATGCTGCCCAGCCCCTGCGGGGCCTCGCGGTGTTCAAGCACCTGCGCGATCGACAGCCGCGGCTGCGCGCCGAGCAGGTCGTGCAGATCGCGGCGCAGGGTGCGGAAGTCGATTTCAGAGGCGGCCACCAGGTCGCCGACACTTTCCAGCGAGATCGCGGCGGTGTCGTTGCGCTGCACGCTGCCATCGACCTGCGCCTGGCGCGGATCGTGCAGCTTCCATTGCGACAGCGAGCGCAGCCGGCTGGTGGTGAGCTGCAGGTCGCGGCCGATGCCGCGCTGCGCCGGGATGTGGTCGCGCAGGCCCAGCGCCTCGCCCTGGGCCTGCTTGAGCAGCTGGTTGAGGCGGCGCTGTTCCAGATAGCCGCGGCTCTGCACGAAACCGCGCAGGCTGCGCGCGAAGTGCTGCAGCACGTCGTGGACCTGGCTGCCGCGCTCAAGCATGGTGGTGGTGAAGCCACGCAGGAAGGTGCGCTCGTTGCGATCGAGCTTGCGGGCGAAGCCGCGTGCGAGCACGGTCTCCAGCGCGGCATCGAGCTGGGCACTCTGTTCGGCATCGTTGAGCAGGCGCCAGAACGCCTCGAAGCTGCGCCCGGCGTCGCTGTCGCCGATCACGTCCACGCCCTCGAACAACTTGGACAGCACGTCGCCGCGCTCGCCCTCGTCATCGATGATGCGCTCGCGGAATTCCCGGTTGAGGCGTTCGAAGTCATCGCGCACGCGGCGGAAATCTTCGGTCAGCTCGTCGGCCAGGCCGATGATCTGGCGGGTCCGTTCCAGCGCGCGCTTGCCATCCAGCGAGGACACCTTGCCACCGCTGACGCGGGCGATCTCGGCATCGATGCGGTCGCGCTCGTCGCGCAGCGCGGACAGGCGTGCATCCGGATTGGATTCGGTCAGCGCGGCCAGCTGCGAGAGCTGCTCGATCACCAGTGCCAGCCGGCTCTCGGTGGCGGCGGCGCGCGCCTGCTCCAGGCTGTCGGCGAAGCGGATCGCCTGCGCGGCCTGGGTGGACAGTTCGTACTGCTCCTGGTCGGCGCCTTCGGGCAGGCGGCGTTCCAGCCAGCCCTGGGCCAGCCAATGCGCGATGTAGGCCTGCGCGGTGCGCGGCAGATCGCGCGAGAGCTCATCGGCCTTGAGATCGTCCAGCGCGCGCTGCAGGCGTTCGTGCAGCACCGCGGTGGACAGGGTGCGCTCGTCCTGCATCAGCAGGCTCTGCAGCAGGCCGATGATCTCCGGCGCGTGATCGGCCGCCAGCAGCTTCCACTGCGATTGTTCGCGCAGGTGGCGGTAACGGGTAATGCGCTCGCGATGTTTCATTCGAGACCGGGGACAGGAAAACGGGCCGCGCGGGTCGGGGCGGCCGGGAGGGAAACGGGACGCGCACGCACCGGCCGGGCCGGGCCGAAGCCCAGCGCCTGCCGGCCGCGCGCGACAGCGCGGGGAATCAGCGCTTGCCGCCCACTTCGATGAAACGCAGGAACTCAGCGCGGGTGCGCGCGTCCTCGCGGAAGCTGCCCAGCATCTTGGAGGTGACCATGCTGACGCCTCGCTTGTGGATGCCGCGGGTGGTCATGCACTCGTGGGCACCTTCCACCACCACGCCCACGCCGACCGGCTGCAGCACGTCCTGGATGCACTGGGCGATCTGCGCGGTCATCTTTTCCTGGACCTGGAAGCGGCGTGCGTACGCCTCGACCACGCGGGCCAGCTTGCTGATGCCCACCACCTTGCCGGCCGGCAGGTAGCCGACGTGCACGCGCCCGATGATCGGCGCCATGTGGTGTTCGCAGTGGCTTTCGTACTCGATGTCGCGCAGCACGATCAGTTCGTCGTAGCCGGCCACTTCCTCGAAGGTCCGCTCCATGTAGGCGCGCGGGTCGTCGCGGTAGCCGCTGAACCAGTCGCCATAGGCTTCGGCGACGCGGCGCGGGGTATCCAGCAGGCCTTCACGGGTCGGATCTTCACCGGCCCAGCGCAGCAGGGTGCGCACCGCCGATTCGGCCTCGGCCTGGGTCACGGGGTTGGCGTCGTTGTCTTGCTTGCTCATTACATACAGCACCCGAAGGGGGGCGAGCATCGTACCCGACAGACCCCTCGGGCGTCCTGCGCCGGGGCGTCCGGGCCGCGCGCGAACCGGCATTCATTGGGCCACGGTTGTGTCACGGGTATTGATAGGATGGAAATTAGTAGTATCCTATCTATTCTGATGAACCGATCCTTCGACGAACGTACCCAGCTGCAGATGCAGCTCAGTTCCGGCCTGCTCTACGCAGGGCGGCAGTGGCAGCGCCTGGCCGACCAGGCCCTGGGCAGCTATGGCATCTCGGCCGCCTGCACCATGCCGCTACTGATGATCGGGCGCGCCGGCGGCGGGATCCGCCAGGTGGCGCTGGCCCACCAGCTGGGCATGGAAGGCCCTTCGCTGGTACGCCTGCTGGACAAGCTGGCCGCCAGCGACCTGGTCCGCCGCGAATGCGACGCCAGCGATCGCCGCGCCAACCTGCTGTGGCTGACCGACAAGGGCCAGGCCCTGGTCAGCCAGCTGGAGACCCAGTTGATCGGCCTGCGCCAGGACGTGTTCGGCGAACTCAGCACTGACGAACTGCGCACCGTGCTGAAGCTGTGGCAGCTGCTGGCCGATGCGGCCGACCGCGTGACGTAAGCCGTTCCCCCGTTGTACCGCCCGGTGTCGTCCCTCGACGCCGGGCGATCCCCTTTCCGCTCCCCTGCGAATCCTCTGCCTCGATGTACGGTGAATTCAGTCTCTATGGTGTGTTCGTCCCGACCCTGCTCGGGCTGATGCTGCTTGCCTACCTGCTCAAGAGCGGGTTGCGCGTGGTCCTGCAGCGCACCGGCGCCTACCGCCACATCTGGCACCCCGCCCTGTTCAACCTGGCCGTGTACGTGATCGTGCTCGGCGGGTTGTTTTCCCTGATGCGTTGGATGCAATCGTGAACAAGATCCTCAAGCAGACATTCCCGGTCGTGTTGACCGCCGTGGCCGTAGTGGCCGCCGTGCTGGTGCTGCGCCACCTGTGGGCGTACTACATGGACGAACCGTGGACGCGCGATGCGCACGTCAGCGCCGACGTGGTCCAGGTCGCACCGGACGTGTCCGGGCTGGTGGAGGCCGTAAAGGTGGCCGACAACCAGCCGGTCAAGCGCGGTGAGGTGCTGTTCGTGGTCGACCGCGCGCGCTATGAGATCGCGCTGGAACAGGCCCAGGCCGCCTTGGGCGAGCGCCGCGCCACGCTGGACCAGCTGCGCCGCGAGATCGCGCGCGACCGCAGCCTGCAGGATCTGGTCGCCGCCGAGGACGCCGAAGTGCGCCGGGCCAAGCTGCTCGCCGCGCAGGCCTCGATGGCCACCGCGCAGGCGGCGGTCGACTTGGCCAAGCTCAATCTGGCCCGCACTGAAGTGCGCAGCCCCAGCGCTGGCCACGTCAACGACCGCACCGTACGCGCCGGCGACTACGTGACCGCCGGGCGGCCGGTGATGGCGGTGCTCGATACCGGCTCGTTCCGCGTGGACGGCTACTTCGAAGAGACCCGCCTGCAGGGCGTGCATGCCGGCCAGAAGGTCGACATCCGCCTGATGGGCGAAGCGCAGCCGCTGCAGGGCCACGTGCAGAGCATCGCCGCCGGCATCGAAGACCGGTATCGCAGTGAGGGCAGCAGCCTGCTGCCGAACGTGACCCCGGCCTTCGACTGGGTGCGGCTGGCCCAGCGCATTCCGGTGCGCATCCATATCGACCGCGTGCCGGCCGGCGTCAACCTGATCGCCGGGCGTACCGCCACGGTCACCATCCAGCCGGACACCGCCCCGGCCACGCCGGCGCAACCGGCACGGACGGCGCTGTGAACCGCCCGGCGCTGCACCGCATCGCGCTGGGGCTGGCGCTGACCACGCTGGCCGCCTGCCGCACCGTCGGCCCGGACTACGCCGTGCCGGCCGGGTCCGCCTTCCAGCGGCCGGAGGCGAACGCCGCCTTCCTCGACACCGGCAACCCGCAGGTCGCCGCCGGAGCCGAGCTGCCCGCGCGCTGGTGGGAGCTGTACCAGGACGACACCCTCAATGTGCTGGTGCAGCAGGCGCTGCGCGACAACGTCGAACTGAAGGTCGCCGATGCCAACCTGCGCCGCGCCGCCGCCGTGTACGAGCAGGCGCTGGATGCCGGTGGCTTCGAGTACGAGGCCGAGGCCGGGGTGAGCCGCGCGCAGCTGTCCGCCGAATCCTTCCTGCTTGAACACGAACTGCCGCCGATCAACCTGGCCGATGGCAAGTTCGCGGTGTCCTATCAGTTCGATCTGTTCGGCAAGCTCAAGCGCGCCTCCGAGGCCGCGCATGCCGACGAGCAGGCCACCGCCGCCGCGATGGATCTGGCGCGCGTGTCGCTGGTCGCGCAGGTGGCTGGCAGTTACGTGGACATCTGCCATGCCAACCATGAGCTGCACGTGGCCGAGCACTCGCTGCAGCTGCAGCAGCGCAGCCGCGAGGTCACCCAGCGCCTGATCTCGGCGGGCCGCGGCACCCCGCCGGAGCTGGCCCGCGCCAATGCGCAGGTGGCGATGCTGCAGGCTGCGCTGCCGCCGCTGCGCGCGCACCGCCAGGCCTCCGAATACCAGCTGGCCGCTCTGCTCGGCCGCACCCCGGGCCAGCTGCCCGAGGGCGTGAGCGACTGCAGCCAGGCCCCGACCCTGGCGCAGGCGCTGCCGATCGGTGATGGCCGCGCGCTGCTGCAGCGCCGCCCGGACATCCGCCAGGCCGAGCGCAAGCTGGCGGCCGCCACCGCGCGGATCGGCGTCGCCACCGCCGAGCTCTACCCGGACATCCGCCTCGGCGCTTCGGTCGGTGCGGCTGGCCTGCTGGAAGACTTCGGCACGCCGTTGACCCAACAGTGGTCGATCGGCCCGTTGATCTCCTGGACGCTGCCCTCTTCCGGCACGCATGCGCGCATCCACGCCACCGAAGCCGGTGCCGATGCCGCGCTGGCGGAGTTCGACCACAGCGTGCTGCAGGCCCTGCGCGAAACCCAGACCGCGCTGAGCCGCTATGCCCAGGACCTGCAGCGCCTGCAGTTCCTGCAGCAGGCGCAGCAGCAGGCCGATCTGGCCGCCAGCCAGAACCGCCGCCTCTACCAGGGCGGGCGCACGCCCTATCTGGCCAGCCTGGATGCCGACCGCAGCCTGGCCAGCGCCGACGCGACCCTGGCCGAGGCCCAGGCGCAGGTCTCGCGCGACCAGATCCAGCTGTTCCTGGTGCTTGGCGGCGGCTGGAATGCCGATGCCGTCGCCACCGGCACGGCCGCGAGGTAAGCCATGCTGCTGCTGGACAGACAGGCCTGGTTGTTCTCGGTCAAGACCTTCCTGGCGGCGCTCGCGGCGCTGTATATCGGGCTGGCCGGCAATCTCTCGCGCCCGTACTGGGCGATGGCCACCGTCTACATCGTGACCCAGCCGATGCTGGGCCCGACCCGTGCCAAGGGCGCCTACCGCATCCTCGGCACGCTGATCGCCGGTGCGGCCACGCTGTGGATGCTGCCGCACCTGGTGGAAACGCCGCTGCTGCTGAGCGCGGCGATGTCACTGTGGTTGTCCGGTTGTCTGTTCATCGCCCTGCTCAACCGCGGCCCGCGCGGCTATGCCTTCCTGCTGGCCGGGTATACCACCGCCTTCATCGGCTTCCCGGCGGTGACCTCGCCGGACACCATCTTCGACACCGTGGTGGCGCGCAGCGAGGAGATCATCCTCGGCACCGTGGTGGCGGTGCTGTTTGCCTCGCTGTTCTTCCCGGCCTCGGTGCGGCCGATGCTGCGCTCACGGATCGGCAACTGGATGGGCGATGCCGCCGACTGGTGCCGGCAGATTCTGACGCGCGGCCACGCGCATGGCCCGCGTAACCGGCTGGCCGCCGATCTGGTCCAGTTCGAGGCGCTGATCGCATTCATGCGTCGCGACGATCCGCGCCACGCCGGCGCGGCGGTCTCGATGGAGCGGCTGCGCGAACGCATGCTGCTGATGCTGCCGGTGCTTTCCTCGATCGCCGACCGGCTCGGGGCGCTGCGTGCGGGTGGCCGTGCGCTGCCGCCCGGGCTGGAGACGCTGATCGCCGATCTGGCGCAGTGGCTGGAGCAGCCCGGCCGCTCCAGTGCCAGCGCCTACGCCACGCTGCGCGCGCGCATCGTCGCGCTCAAGCCGGCGGTGGACGGCGAGCTGGATCACCTGCTGCTGGTCACCCTGCTGCTGCGCCTGGAAGAGCTGGTCGACCTCTGGCAGGACTGCACCACCCTGCACGCGGCCATCGACGAAGGCACCGCGCCGAGCGATACCGCGCACTTCCGCGTGCGCACCCAGCGCGTGGACCACGTGCGCCACGTGGACTACGGCATGGCACTGTTCTCCGCGGCCAGTGCGGGCGTTGCGCTGATGACGTACTGCGCGCTGTGGATCGGGCTCGGCTGGGAAGGCGGTGGCAACGGCGCGATGATGGCCGCGGTGGCCGCCGCATTCTTCGCCGCGCAGGACGATCCCGCACCGAGCATGCTGTCCTTCCTGCTCTGGGCCATCGTCGCCAGTCTGGTGGCCGGCGTGTACCTGTTCGGGATCTTCCCCGCCGTGCACGACTTCGGCAGCCTGGCCCTGGTGCTGGCGGTGATCTTCCTGCCGCTGGGGCTGCTGCTGCATCGGCCCAAGACCGCGCTGATCGGCCTGCCCTTGACGGTGAATCTGGTCGCGCTGTTGAACGTGCAGAACACCTACAGCGCCAACATCCAGAGCTTCATCAACTCTGCCGTGGCGATGTTCATCGGGATCGGCTTTGCGGTGGTGATGACCCGGTTGTTCCGCTCGGTAGGCGCCGAGTGGACCGCACGCCGGCTGGTGCGCCAAGGCTGGAACACGCTGGCCGATGCGGCCGAGGGCCGTGGCCAGCAGGACCGCCAGCAGTTCGCCGCGCGCATGCTCGATCTGCTCGGCCTGCTCGCACCGCGCCTGGCGGCCACCCCGGAAGGCAGCGACATCGCCTCGGTGGACATGCTCACCGAAGCGCGGATCGGCCTGAACATCCTGCAGCTGCGCCGCTCACGGCACGGCCTGCCCCCGGCCAGCGTGGCCGCGATCGACGCAATCCTGGACGAGGTGGCGGCGCATTACCGTGCACAGGCCGCCCGGCGGCGGCCATTGCCTGCACCGGCCGGGTTGCAGGCCAGGCTGGAGGCCTCGCTCAAGCGCGTGCAGACCGTGGAGGCTGGCAAGGCCCGCGATGAGGCCCTGATGGGTCTGATCGGGCTGCGCTTCGCCCTCTTCCCCGAGTCGGCCGTGGTCGATACCCCGGCCGAGACCGCCACTGCGGCACCCGGCCTGCCCGCGCCGCGCTGAACCGGCCTGGCCGCGGGCCGGCCGGCCCACACCGATCAGGGCTATCCTGACGCATGCATTTGCGCATGGATCAAGGTGATTCCCGATGAGTTACGACCTGATGGTGTTCGACCCCGCCGTCGCCCCGCGCGAGGCCGAGGCCTTCCTGCAGTGGTACGACGCGCAGACCGAGTGGAACGAGACGCACGACTACGACGACCCGAAGGTGTCGGTGCCGGCGCTGCAGGCGTTCTTCGCCGCGCTCGCCGAGCATTACCCGCCGATGGATGGCCCGCTGTCCGATGACGAAGATGACCGCCCGGAAGTGACCGACTACAGCATCGGCCAGCACGTGGTCTATGCCTCGTTCGATGACGAAGTGGCCGAGAACGCACATGGTCTGGTGCAGGTGCTGGCCAATACCCACCAGCTGGGCTTCTTCGATGTCAGCGGCGACGGCGCCATCGTGTTCCCCGATGGCACCGTGGTGATTCCGGAGTAAGACCGGACACGCGGCTAGAACAGCTGCCCCTGGGCCGGCGCCGTCACGACGGCGTCGGCCACTGCGTCCCCCTGGCCGCCCTGCAGGCGCGCCGCCAGGCCCGACAAACGGCTGGCATGCCGCGCCAATGCGGCCTCCAGTACCTCCGCACTGCCCAGCACGTGCAGCGACTGCCGCGCACGGGTCATGCCGGTATAGATCAGCTCGCGCGAGAGCACGCGGTTGTCGCGTCGCGGCAGCTGCAGCCAGACCTCATCGAACTCCGAGCCCTGTGCCTTGTGCACGGTCATCGCGAACGCACTTTCATGTGCGGGCAACGCCCCCGGGTGGAAACCGCGCGGTTGATCCGGTGTCTCGCCGGGGAACCAGGCGGTGACACTGCCCTGGCGGTCGATCAGGCAGATGCCGATGTCGCCGTTGAACAGGCGGTGCCGGTAGCTGTTCTCGGTGATCAGCAGCAGCCGGCCGTGGAAATAGCCCGGTGCCATGCCCGGCCGAGGCACACCGGCCAGCAGCGCTTCAATGCGCGCGTTCAGCCCGCGCGCACCCTGTGGGCCTTCGCGCACGGCGGTGAGCAGGCGGATGCGGCCGGCATTGGCCAGCGCCTGACCAGGATCGGCGGCTTCGCCGAGGCCCCGCCAATGCCCGAGCAGGTGTTCGCGATGATGCTGCAGCGGATCGCTCTGGTCCTCGTGGAAGTGCACACCGGCCAGCGTGCCCACGCGTAGCAGGGCCAGTGCGGTGGCACTGTTGCCCTCGCGCACGGCATGCGCCAGCGGCGCCAGATCGAGTGCGTCGGTCTGCCGGTAGCCGCGCTGCAACTGCACGCGCCGGCCCGCGAACCGGCGTGGCGGTGCCAGCGGTTGCAGCGCCTCGGGCGCGAGCAGCGCGCGCAATGCCTGCGCATCGTCGGCCTGGGTGCCCAGGCCATCGCCACTGGCGCGCAGGATCGCGCTCAGCACATCACCGGCTTCCACCGAGGGCAGCTGGTCCGGATCGCCGAGCAGCACCAGCCGGCTGCCATCGGCGACCGCCTCCACCAGCTTGGTCATCAACGGCAGATCGATCATCGAGGCCTCGTCCACCACCACCACGTCATACGGCAGCGGGTTGTCGGCGTGATGGCGGAAGCGCGGCGAATCCGGGATCACCCCGAGCAGGCGATGCAGGGTGGTGCCGGTGCTCGGCATCGCATCGCACAGCGCCGGGGCGATGCCGAGCAGACGCAGACGCTGCACGGCCAGGCGCAGGCTCTCGGCCATGCGCTCGGCGGCACGGCCGGTGGGCGCAGCCAGCGCGACCCGTGGCAATGCCTGGTCCGCCTGCACTGCCTGGGCGGCCAGCAGCACCAACAGGCGTGCGATGGTGGTGGTCTTGCCCGTACCGGGACCACCGGTCACCAGCACCAGCGGATGGCGCAGCGCGACGGCGGCGGCGCGGGCCTGGTGATCGATGCCCTCGCGCGCCTGCGGGAACAGCTGGCCAAACAGGCTGGCCAAGGTACCGGGATCGGCCTCGGCCAGCGGATGGGTGGCGATGCGTTGCAGGCCTTCAGCGAGCCGACGTTCGTACTCACGGTAGCGGCGCAGATAGAGCAGCCCGTTTTCCAGCACCAGCGGTGCATCGCCGGCGACCACGTCATCTGCATGCGGCACGTCCACCCACGGCGACCCCTGCAGCTGCGCCAGCCAGGCGTCGGGTGCCGGCCAGTCGACATCGGCCTCGATCAAGCGCTGCGGCTGGGTCGGATCCAGACCGGCATGCCCTTCCGAGACCGCCAGCGACGCCAGTGCAGCACCGAGCAGCACCGCCTCGGGCGTGTCCGGGCGCAACCGGCGCAGGCTCTGCGCCAGTGCGTGATCGAGTGTGCGCAGCGCGTTGCCGCGGTACAGCGTGGTAAGCAGGCTCATGCGTCCCCCCGCGCGCGCGCGGCCATGCGGGCCTGGGCGTGTTCGCCACCGGCGAACAGCGCATCCAGTGCATCCACCAGAGCGGGATCGAAGCGATGCGCGTAAAGGCCGGGGCTGTCGTCGCGGCCGGCATCCAGTCCGCGGCAGAACAGATAGCGGATACCGCCCATGTCACGCGTGTAGTCGTACTGCGCACCCAGCCGGAAGCGCAGCCAGCGATGCAGTGCCACGGTGTAGATCAGCGCCTGCAGGTCGTACTCGCTGTGCTGCATGGCGCTCGTCAGCCGGGCCGCGTCGTAGCTCGGCAGGCGGTTGGATTTGTAGTCGAGCACATACCAGCGGTCCGCTCGCACGTAGGTCAGATCGATCTTGCCGGTCATCAGGCCTTCCAGCCGCCGGCGTGTGCCGAAGCCATGGCGGTCGCGGACCAGTCCGTGCGCGTGCAGCAGGCTCAGCAGGGCGGGCACGGCGGTCGGCTGCATCGCGAAGTGGAACTCGATCTCGGCACGGCGTGCATCGGCCGGCAGGTCGTGCAGTGCGCCGCCTTCCGGCAGGGGCGCGGTCAGGGTCTGGCCGACCAGCCCGGTCAGCATGGCCACGCCATCGTCCAGGTCCTGCTCGGCATAGCCTTCGGCGCGCAGCGAAGCGCGCAGGACATCGGCTTCCTCGCCGGGTGCGGGCTGCCCGGCTTGCCAGCCGCCCCACACCGCGAAATCGGTGTTCTCCAGCGCGTCGTGCAGCACATTGCCGAAGCGGCTGCCCATGAAGCGCGGGTCGACGTCGTCGCTGACAATGGCCGGTTGTTCGGCGTCCAGGGTGAGATCCACGCCGGCCGGTTCGTCGGCTGCAGGCGCCGGCACTTCGGTCGCGGCGGCGTCGGTGTCGTGGCCGGCGTCGGCATGCGCCAACTGGGTGAAGCTGTAGACCCACCAGTCGTGCGGCACGCGGCGGGTCAGCGCGCGCACCGGCGGCAGTTCGCCCTCGCGTTCGAACGCAAGCTGTGCCGGGCGGGGTTCCACCGGGCCGTCGATCACGGCGATGTCCGGGTGGTCACGCAGGGCGGCCATGTTCGACAGCATCGGTGCCAGTCGGGTTTTTGCCAGGCCGGCGAGATCGCCAGCGGCGATCCACAGCGCGTGCTCGGCGCGGGTCAGCCCCACATAGAGCAGGCGCGCATCCTCGGCTTCCTGTTCCTGCGCGCTGCGCATGCTGGCCGCATTCCAGCTGTCGTCCTTGTCCAGTTTCCAATGCAGCTCGCGGCGACCGTTGGCGTACACCGTGCAGTTCGCCTCGGTGTTGGGCGCGCCACCACCGATGCCGACGAACGGCAGGAACACCAGCGGATACTCCAGTCCTTTGCTCTTGTGCAGGGTGATGATCTGCACGCGGCGCGCATCCGATTCCAGGCGCAGCAGCTGCTGTTCGTCGTCCTGGTCGGCATGCGCCATCTGCACCTGCAGCCAGTCCAGCAGGCCGTGCATGCCCAGGGTCTGTCCGGCGGCCTGCTGCAGCAGTTCGCCCAGCTGCAGGTAGTTGGTCAAGCGGCGCTCACCATCCAGCAGGCCGAGCAGGCGCTCGGCGTGTTCGGCACAGAGATCGGCGATCACCGCGAACGGGCCGCCACGCTGCCAGCGCTCACGCCATTCCAGCAGCCGCACCTGGAACGAGCGTTGTGCATCCCCTTCGCGCTCCAGCGCATCGATCGCCTCGGCATCTTCGCCAAGCAGCACGGTCGACAGCGCCGCGCGCAGCCGTCCTTCATCGGCCGGTTGCAGCAGGGCCAGCAACAGCAGGCGCAGGTCGTGCGCTTCCGGCGTGGCGTACAGGCTCTGCTTACCCGCGGCGACGGCGGGAATACCCACCGCACCGAGCGCCTGCTGGATGCGCGTGGCTTCTTTGTGCGAGCGCACCAGCACCGCGATGTCGCCGGGTTGTACCGGCACATCGCGCAGCAGCGCGCGGCCTTGCCGGGCCTCGCTGAGGATCTGGTGGATCGCGGCGACACAGGCGTCGCTGGCCTGCTGTCGGGAAGGATCAGCCTTGAGGTCGCCGCCCTCGGTGTTGTGCAGCACGCGCACGGTCAAGCCGGGCGCGGGGACACCGTCGCGCACGAAGTCCGCATCCAACCGGGTGCTGCCGGGGTGCACCGGTTCGAACGCGATGTCGGCTTCGAGGAAGGCGCGTTCACCCGCGTTGGCGTACAGCGCTTCGATCGCGTGCAGCACCGCCGGGCGCGAGCGGAAGTTGCGGTCCAGCGCGGGCGCTGCGTCGGCCTGGCGCTTGGCCTTGAGATAGGTGTGGATATCGCCGCCGCGGAAACCGTAGATCGCCTGCTTGGGATCGCCGATCAGGAACAGCGCCGGGGCCAGGCCGGCCTCGCGGGTCTCCTGCGAATCGCCGAACACGCGCTGGAAGATGCCCCACTGGCGGTCGTCGGTATCCTGGAACTCGTCCACCAGCGCGATCGCGTACTGCGCGCGCAGCTGCTGCACCAAGGTGGCGCGGTGCGGGCCGTCGAGTGCATCGGCGACGCCGTCGATCAGGTCATCGTAGGTCTGCACGCGTCCGATCCGCTTGAGCTCGGCTAGGCGCGCACGCGCTTCATCGCGCAGGTCATGCAGGAAGGCGGTGGCCTGCTGGCGCAGCCACTGCTCGCGCGCATCGGCGGCATGCCACCAGGCCTGCAACGCATCGAACAGCGGCGACGCCGGGCACTGGCCTTCCATGCCGTCCTTGCAGAAGGCCAGCAACTGCACCGGCAGCAGCTTGCCCAGGTGGCTCTTGTCGCCGCGCGGCCAGTGCTGCGCGCTGCGGCCGGCAAACAGCTCGCCGAAGGCCTTGTCGAAGCTGGGCCGTTTGGCACGGCGACCATCGAAGACCTTGCGATCGAAGGCGGTGGCGATCTGCGTCTGCGCGTCTTCGGCGTGCGCTGCGATGGCATCGGCCAAGGCAGTCGCGGTGAGCCGCAGCTGCGGGGCGGGGTCGTCGAAGGTGTGGCTCGGCCGTGCTGGCAGCAACGGCAACGGCTTGATCAACGTGGAGAGATCGCCGGCCAGCGCCTCGGGTGAGGCCCACAGCCAGGTCAACGCATCGACCGTAGCCGGGTCGTTGGCATGCACGCGCCACAGGTCGGCGGCCAGTTCCTCGTGCAGCGCGCGCTCGCTCGGCAGCAGGGTGGGCGGATCGAAGGTGTGGCCGCTCTCCAGCGCGTGTTCGCGCAGCACACGGGTGCAGAAGCCATGGATGGTGAAGATCGAGGCCAGATCGATTTCATCGGCGGCGGTCTGCAGCCGACGCGCCAGCGCGGCCGGTGTTTCTTCGCCAAGGGTAAGCTGGCGGTGGAGGATCACCCGGGTCAGGACGACCTCCGGACTGTCCTGTTCGCTCGGCGCGCGCTCGACCAGCTGTACGGCCAATGCAAGGCGCTCGCGGATGCGCTTGCGCAGTTCCTGCGTCGCGGCATCGGTGAAGGTGACCGCCAGGATCTGGCCGATGCGCCAGCCCTTCTCCACCACCAGCCGGGTGAACAGCGTGGCCAGGGTGAAGGTTTTGCCGGTACCGGCGCTGGCCTCGATCAGGCGCACGCCCTCCAGCGGCAGCGCCAGATAGGGATCGTTGAGCAGGTCGTGGTCGATCATCGCAGGGCTCCTTCCTCGTCAAAGCCCGGGAACACCCGGCCCTCGCGCACCGCGGTGAACACCACGAAGCTGTTGTGCAGCAATTGTCGGTAGCTGTCCGCGCTGGCGAACGGATCATGGCCACGTAGCGCGAGCTGGTAGCCGGCGCCGGTGGCTTCGCCCCAGGTGCGATCGCTGCCATGCCACTTGGCGCGGCCCTCGGCTTCGCGCTTGGCCTCGGCGGCGGTGTACAGCACCCAGCCGGTGGACGGGCCGTACAACAGCGGCGCACGCAGCCCTTCGCTGCGCAGCTGCAGCAGGCGGCGCAGCACCTGGCGCGCGCGCTCGGCCTCCAGCGGCGGCAGCGTGTGCGGCCCCAGCCCGTCATCGCCCGCCTCGTGGAACTGCACCAGCGGCAGCGCATCGCCGGCGGCGTTGGCGAGCAGCCAGTCCAGCCCCTGGCGGATCGCGGCACGCCCATTGAGCGGGCCCGGGCGCAGGCGCACCAGACCGTGCGGATGCAGGCCCTGCACGCGCCCGTGCAGGCGCACGCCATCGATCTCCACCTCGTAGCGGCGGCTGCCGGCCGCGGTACCGGCCTGCCACTGGGCCAGGGCCTGCGCGTAGGGCTCAGTCTGCACCTGCAGCAGCGCGAACTGGCGCTCGCCCAGTGCACCGGAGGGCAGCAGCGCACGTGCGCGCAGCCGGGGGTACAGCGGCGCGGCATCCTCGCCCAGGGTGGCCTCGATTACCGCCTGCTGGAGCAGTACGGTGTCGCCACCGCGCGCCGCCATCACCAGGGGTTCGACATCCTCGGCGTTGTCGACGTCGTCGGGCAGGCGCAGGCCGAGCCGTTGCGACAGGAACTGGCTGGCCGGATCGGTGAGGAAGCGACGCAGCGCATCCACGCTCAGTTCCGCCTCGCCCACCCCGCTCTCCATCGGCGGCAGCGGCTTGGCGAACCAGGGCGCCAGCGCGCGCCGTGCACCGCCAAGCGAGCCGGCGGCCGGGTGCCATTGCTGGCGGTAGCTGAAACGCCGCGGTTCCTCACCGCCCCCGAACGCGGCCGGGGCGAACGGCTGCAGCGAATGCCGTACGGTCATCCGTTTGGCCGCCGCGGGCGGATCCAGGTGGTACTCGGCCGCCGCATCGATCAGCTCGCTGACCAGCACCGAGGGCTCGCGCACACTGCCATCGCGCGGGTCGGCGCCCAGGTAGCTCAGGTAGAACACGTCCTGCGCCGAGGCGAACAGCTGCAGGAACAGGAAGCGGTCGTCCTCGCGCAGCGAGCGGTCGCCGTGCCGTCGCTTGTCGGTGCCCAGCTCGGCGGTAAGCTGGTTGAGCCCGGCAGCCGGATCGCGACGCGGGAAATCGCCATCGTTCAGGCCGAGCACGCAGATCACCCGGAACGGCAGCAGCCGCATCGGCACCATCCGCCCGAAGCTGACCCCGCCGGTGAGCAGCGGGGCGCGCGTATCGGCCTGCGCAAGCACGCCAGCGAAATGCGCGCGAAGCACCTCCGGCGGCACGTCGCCCTCGAAGCCGGCGGTATCGGCGTCGCGGGCGAACTCGTTGATCAGTTTGCGCAGGCGCTCCAACGCGCGCTGGCTGTTGGCCGCCTGCGGCGGTTCGGGCAGCAGCGCGTCCAGCAGGGCCAGCAGACGCTGCCGCCACTGGCCGGGTGACATCGCCTCACCCAATGCTCTCTGGTACCGCGCCAGCACCCGCAGCAGACCGAGCAGCCGGTCCAGCGCATCCAGCGCGCTGCCTTCCAGCTCCGGCCACGGCGCGACCCCGGCGATATCGCCGTCGCTGCCGCTGGCATGACCCAGCAACAGGCGATCAAGTGCGAACTGCCAGGTGAAGGCATCATCGGCCGGGGCCTGGTGCTGGCCGCGATGGGTGGCATCCAGCCCCCAGCGCGCACCGGCAGCCTGCAGCCAGTCGTGCAGGCGGTCGAACGCCGCCGCGTCCAGACCGGCCGCCTCGGCCAGCGGCGCGCTGGCGAGCAGATCCAGCACTTCGTTCAAGCCGAAGCGCGAGACCGGCAGCCCGAGCAGGTGCACGAACACATCGGCCAACGGCTCACCGGCCAGCGGACTGGTGTCGGCCAACGCATAGGGAATGTGCTCGTCGCCACCACTGCGGCCGCCGAACACCGCTTCCAGGTACGGCACGTACGGATCGATATCCGGTGCCAGCACCGCGATGTCGCGCGCCTGTAGCGGTGGATCGAAGCGCGGGTCCTGCAGCAGGCCGCGCAGTTGATCGTGCAACACCTGCAGTTCGCGCAGGCGGGTGTGGCAGGCATGCACCTGCAGGCTGGGGTCGTCGTAGCGCAGCCCATCGCGCAGCGCACCGGCCGGCTGCCCGCGGCGGTGGAACAGGTCGCGCTGCAGGCGGTGCAGCAGGCTGTCGGACAAGCCGCCGTCGGCCATGTCCGGGCGCGCATCGTCTTCGGGATCATCGTAGGCGGCGATCTCCCCGGAGGGGTGGACGACTTCATAGCTGCCCAGCACCGCCATGAAGTCGCGCCCGGCCGCGCCCCAGGCCTGCAGCAGGCGGTTCTCCCCGGCCGCCTCGCCGAAGGGATCGGGCGCGCCGCTGCGCAGCTTCTCGCCCAGGGTCTGCAGGTCACCCCAATAGGCCTGGGTCGGCGTGGGCAGATAGAAGTGCATCGTGCCGACCCGCGCCTGAGTGGCCATCACCCGCAGCACGTCCGGGGAGATGTTGAGCGTGGCGAAGGCGAACACACGCGCCGGCAGGCCCTGCGGCAGCGGCTGCCCGGCACCTTCGAAGCGGGCCAGATAGGCATCGATGCGGCGCGCGCGGTACTGCTCGCCTTGGGCGATGTGCCGCCACAGGATGGCCTGCGGGTCATTCGGTGCTGCGCCGGCCTCCCAACGAAGCAGCCAATCGCGACGCCATGCCTGGTACTTCTCGAACACCGAGGCCAGTTCGGCGGCCAAGGCCCATGGCTTGAGCGGATCGGTTGAGGACAGATACGCCTGCAGGGCCGCCATCGGCGGCCGGGCCATCAGCACCGGATCACGCAGCGCGGCATACAACCGCCAGCGCAGGCCTTCGGCATTGAGATCGTCATGTTCGCCGGGCACGTTGGCGTTGAGAGCGCGCGCCACCAGCTCGCCGGGCGTGAGGAACGCCAGATTGGCGGCAATGCCATACTCGGCCGCGAGGGTCGATTGCAGCCAGCGGCGCATGGCGACCTGCGGGATCAGCACCACCTCCGGCACCAGGATCGATTGGCCCGGCACCGGCGTGCGCAGCGTCGTGGCCAGCAGGGCGGCCAGCACATCGAGCGAGTTGGAGTGGTACAGGCGGAAGTCTGAAGCAGCGTCGGTCATCGCAGGAGTGTGCCGCAGCCCGCGCACGAACGCAGCGCCGACGCGTACCTGGACGCCGAAAAGGCAGCGGCCGACGCCGGCCCGACACGCTGTGTTGCAGCCCTCGGCATGGTCTCCGGGGCGCTGCTCCCACCTGCCCGTGCGACAATACTGCACGGTCCAGTTCGGTTATGTTCAGCCGTTCACCACGATCTTACAACGTTGGAATTTTGTTAATGGCGCCCATGACGGTTTCCGAAGAAAGTCTGGTGCAGTTGTCCAACGTCCGCATCGACCGCGGCGGACGTACGATCCTGCGCGACGTTTCGCTGACCGTTCCGCGCGGCAGCATCACTGCCGTGCTCGGCCCGTCGGGCAGTGGCAAGTCCACGCTGCTGGCCGCGCTGACCGGCGAACTGCGCCCCGTTGCCGGCCAGGTCACCCTGTTCGGCCAGCCCATCCCGACCGGCGCACGCGCGCTGTTGGAGATGCGCAAGAGCGTGGGCGTGCTGCTGCAGGGCAACGGCCTGCTGACCGATCTGACCGTGGCCGAGAACGTGGCCCTGCCGCTGCGCACCCACACCCGCCTGCCCAAGCCCGTATTGCGCCGCCTGGTGCAGATGAAGCTGCATGCGGTCGGCCTGCTGGCCGCTGCCGATGCCTGGCCGCGCGAGCTGTCCGGCGGCATGGCGCGCCGTGTGGCCCTGGCACGCGCGCTGGCACTGGACCCGCCGCTGATGATCTACGACGAGCCGCTGACCGGGCTGGACCCGATCGCCTCGGGCGTGATCATGAGCCTGATCCAGCGCCTCAACCACAGCCTGGGGCTGACCAGCATCATCGTCAGCCACCACGTGCACGAGACTCTGCCGATCTGCGACCAGGTGATCGCGATCGCCAACGGCGGCATCGTGTTCCAGGGCAGCCCGGCCGCGCTCGAATCCAGCCAGGACCCGCTGCTGCGGCAGTTCCTGCACGGAGAGCCGGACGGCCCGATCCCGTTCGATGCCGCGCCGCGTGCGAGGGTTGCCTGATGCCGTTCGTTGACGCCACCCGCTCGCTCGGTCGCGCCGGCCTGTTCTCGCTGACGGTGCTGCGCGGCTCGCTGCCGACCGCCGATTTCCTGGCCGAGCTGACCCGCGAGATCTACAAGATCGGCGCACGTTCGCTGCCGATCATCGCTGTGGGCGGGGCCTTCGTGGGCCTGGTGCTGACGCTGCAGGGCTACCGCACGCTGACCACCTTCGGCGCCGCCGATGCCTTGTCCACCCTGCTCGGCCTGTCGCTGTATCGCGAACTGGCCCCGGTGCTGACCGCGCTGCTGTTCATCGGCCGCGCCGGCAGCTCCATCGCCGCCGAACTGGGCCTGATGCGGGCCACCGATCAGATCAAGGCGCTGGAATTGATGGCGATCGACCCGGTCGCCAAGGTCGTCGCGCCGCGCTTCTGGGCGGCGGTGCTGACCGTGCCGCTGCTGACCGGCATTTTCTGTTCGCTGGCGATCAGCGCCAGCTACTTCGAGGCCGTGCATGTGCTCGGCCTGGACAATGGCGTGTTCTGGTCGGCGCTGAGCAATAGCGTGGACTTCTGGGACGACTTCGGCGTGGCGATGCTGAAGTCGGCGATCTTCGGCGGCACGGCGGCCCTGGTGGCCTCCTATGTCGGTTTCCATGCCGAACCCACCATCGAAGGCACCTCGGTCGCCACCACGCGTGCGGTGGTCAACGCCTCGCTGCTGGTGCTGGTCTTCAACTTCGTGCTGTCGGCCATGATGTTCCAGTAGGTACCGACCGTTGGTCGGTGCGCTTCTTCGATACGCAAAGACTTCCCGCCCGGACACCTGTCCAGGCACCTGACAAAGAACAGTGAGATATCCCATGGCCATCCGCGGTCCCAGACTCGAATTTTCCGTCGGCGCGTTCCTGCTGCTGGCGCTGGCCTCGCTGCTGGTGCTGGCCGTGGCCTCCACCAATCAACGGTGGGGCGCCGGTGGCAGCGGCTACGAACTCAAGGCGCGCTTCACCCAGATCGGCCAGCTGCGCAAGCAGGCCCCGGTCAAGATCGGTGGCGTCACCATCGGCCAGGTCTCGGGCATCGAACTGGATCCCCAGAAGTTCGACTCGATCGTGACCCTCAAGCTCGACGGCAAGTTCAAGGATCTGCCCGCCGATACCTCGGCCGGCATCTTCACCAGCGGTTTGCTCGGCGAGAGCTATATCGGACTGCAGCCGGGCGGAGATCCGGACGTGCTCAAGTCCGGCGACGAGATCGTCTTCACCCAGCCGGCGGTGGACCTGCTCCAGCTGGTCGGCAAGTACATGTTCAGCGGTCCGGCCAACACCGGTGGCGCTGACTCCCACGATGGCAACGGCGCGCCCGCGCCTGCAACGGAACCGCAACCATGAAAAAGACCCTGATCCCGGCGCTGCTCGCCTCGGCCCTGCTCGCCGCCACGCCCTCGCTCTCCTTCGCCCAGGCCGCTCCGGCTGCCGCCGTCGCCCAGCAGGGCCAGGCCGGCAAGGCCGTGATGGACGCCAGCACCCGCATCCTGACTTCGCTGCAGCAGCGCCGCACCGAATTCCGCGCCAACCCGGCCGTGCTGCGTGACTTCATCAACAGCGAGCTCAACAAGACCTTCGATCGCGACTACGCCGCCCGCCTGGTGCTGGGCGTGCACGGCCGCGGCGCGTCCGATGCCGACGTCAAGCTGTTCGCCGATGCAATGGCTGACAACCTGATGCAGCGCTACGGCTCGGCCCTGCTCGAGATCCAGGGCAAGCCCACCTTCCGCCTGAAGAGCGAGTCGCCGCTGCCGGGCAACCGCGGCGTGCGCGTGTCCACCGAGCTGATCCGCGCCGGCAGTGAGCCGACCCCGGTCGACTACCTGATGCGCAACGTCAACGGCCAGTGGAAGATCTTCGACGTGATGATCGAAGGCATCTCCTACGTGCAGACCTTCAAGACCCAGTTCGACGCCCCGCTGCGCCAGAAGTCGATCCAGCAGGTGGCCACCGAACTGCGCAACGGCAGCATGCAGGCCGGGCAGGCCCCGCGTGGCAAGTAACAGCGCCAGCGTGCAGCGCAACGGCAGCTCGCTGGTGTTCAGCGGGCCGCTCGACCGCGCGGCGGTGACGGCCCTGTGGCCCTCGCTGACCGCGCTGGACGGCGTGCAGCAGGTGGATCTGGCGGCGGTGAGCCGGCTCGACAGCGCCGGTCTGGCGCTGCTGGCCGAGCTGGCCGCACGCCTGCGTGCAAACGGGACAACGCCGACGATCGTCGGCAGCCCGGACGGTTTCACCGACCTCAGTGCTGCCTACCGGCTGGCACCCACCCTGGATTTCCATGCCCTTTCGGCGGCGAGCTGACATGAACGTCATACGCACCCTCCCCCTCCTTGTACTGGCGCTGGCCCTGAGCGCCTGTGCCGGCAAACCCGCACGCGACAGCGCACCGGTCAGCGTCGAGGTCGCCCCGACGGCGGCACCGGCTGCCGATGTCGCCAACACCGATGCGGTACCGGCCGAGGCCGTCGCCGACACGGCCACCGAAGCAACGCAGACCAGCACCGATCCGGCGGCCGCAGCGGCCACCACCGGCACCGCGCCGACCAATGCCGAGGACGACTTCGCTGCGCTGTACGGCGGTCCGGCCCCCACGGCGGAGGGCAGTGAAGGCGGCAGTGCTGCCTATGACCCCTGGGAACCCTTCAACCGCAAGGTGCACAGTTTCAACAACGTGGTCGACCGCGCCGTGGCACGACCGCTCGCCACCGCTTACACGCGCGTGGTTCCGCGTTTTGCGCGTACCGGTGTCACCAACTTCTTCAGCAACCTGCGCGCGCCGGTGACGATCACCAACCAGCTGCTCCAGGGCCGTCCGGATGATGCGTGGGACAGCCTGGGTCGTTTCCTGATGAACTCCACGTTGGGCCTGGGTGGCTTGTTTGATCCGGCCAGCAAGGCGATGGTGCCGCGACGCAGCGAGGACTTCGGCCAGACCCTGGGTGCCTGGGGCTGGCGCGGCTCGCGTTATGTGGAACTGCCCTTCTTCGGCCCGCGGACGGTGCGCGACGTGTTCGGTTTGGCGGGCGACATCCCGCTCTCGCCGATCCGGACCATCGAAGAAGACAAGGTCCGTATTGGCCTTCAGGGTCTGCAGCTGGTGGACATGCGATCGCAGTTGATGGCGCTGGACGATATCCGCGACAACGCCGTTGACGAGTACGCCCTTACCCGCGACGCATGGCTGCAGCGCCGCAACTATCAGATCGAAAACGACCTGCGCGGCAAGCATGCGCGCGGCAAGGACGCCGACGACACCGCGCCGATCCCGGTCGATGCGATGCCGATGCCGAACTGGGGTAACTGATCGCAGTACCAACCACCGGTCGGTAACTGCCGTATCGGTAGACCACGACCCTTGGTCACGGTGCAAGCAAAAAAAAGCCCCGCCGAAGCGGGGCTTTTTTTTCCGAATCAGTCGATCAGGCCGCCAGCGCAGCGTCGATCGCGGCCACCAGACGGGCATCGTCAGCCGGCACGTCCGGGGCGAAGCGTGCGATGACCTGGCCGTCGCGACCGATCAGGAATTTCTCGAAGTTCCACAGCACGCCCGGCGCCGGGTTGACCACCAGCTCCGGATACTTGGCCACGGCGCCCTGCAGCTTCTCGCGCATCGGGCCTTCGCCGGTGGCGGCCGGCTGGGCGGCGGTCAGCTGCTGATACAGCGGATGGGTGTCTTCACCGGCCACGCTGATCTTGGCGAACATCGGGAAGCTGACGTTGTACTCCAGCTGGCAGAACTGCTGGATGTCCGCTTCGCTGCCCGGCTCCTGGGCCAGGAAGTTGTTGGCCGGGAAACCCAGTACTTCCAGGCCGGCGGCCTGCTTGTCGGCGTACAGCGCCTGCAGGCCTTCGTACTGCGGGGTCAGGCCGCACTTGGAGGCGACGTTGACCACCAGCAGCACTTTGCCGCGGTAGTCGGCCAGCGAAGTCGGCTGGCCTTCGATGGTGGTCACGGGGATGTCGTAGACGGTCTGGCTCACTGCGGATTCCTTGTGTTGCATCGGGGGAGGCACAGCATAGCCGTGCCGTGGGGGGGTCAGTCGACGCAGATCGTGCCGAGCAGCACGCCGCCATCAATGCGCTGGCGGCAGCCGAAGTTCTGGCTGACATCACGCTGGCAGACACCGCGCGTGGCCGTTCCCGGCGCGACATCACTGGTGGCCAGGCACTGGCCGGTGCAGTCGGCCTTGGCGCTGCAGACCTTGCCGGCATCGGCGTAGGGCACCACGCACTGCACGCGCTGCAGGCGGCCCAGTGGCTGCAGGCTGCCACCGGCGGCGGTGCATTCGGCGGCGCTTGGCGTCGCGGGCGTGGCCGCGGTGGTGTCTGCAGGTGGGGTGCTGCTGCACCCGGCCAGGGCGAACAGGAGGGACAGCATCAGGGGCAGGCGCATGGACGGTTCCTTGAACGATGGGAGAAGGCGGGGAAAAGACGTGCCACGCAGCATGCGCGATCGCATGCATGCGTCGCGTCGGCGCTTAGTCCTGCAGCGGGCTGGCTTCGTCGCCAGTCACGTCCTCGTCTTCGCCGCTCATGTCGCCGAGCAGGTCCTGGGTCTGTTCACTGCCCAACGTTTCCACGCTGCGCAGGCGGCGCTCGATGGTGCGCGTCTTGCGGCTGGCTTCGCCGAGGCTGCGGCCGACCGTGGTGATCTGCTTCTCGGCTTTTTCCAGGATGCCGGCGAACTTGCCGAACTCGCTCTTGACCGCACCGAGCAGGCCCCACACTTCACTGGAGCGCTGTTCGATGGCCAGCGTGCGGAAGCCCATCTGCAGGCTGTTGAGCAGCGCGGTGACGGTGGTCGGGCCGGCCACCACCACGCGATGGTCGCGCTGCAGCAGGTCGATCAGACCGGGGCGGCGGATCACTTCGGCGTACAGGCTTTCAGTAGGCAGGAACATCACTGCGAAATCGGTGGTGTGCGGCGGGGCGATGTACTTGTCGCAGATCGATTTGGCCTGGATGCGGATCGCGCGTTCGAGCTGAGCGCCCTGCACGCGCACCCCCTCGACGTCGCCCTGCTCCTGCGCATCGAGCAGGCGCTCGTAATCCTCGCGCGGGAACTTGGAATCGATCGGCAGCCAGACCGGCGTGTCTTCGTGGCCGCGACCCGGCAGGCGCACGGCGATATCGACGATCTCGTTGCTGTCCGGGCGTACTTTGACGCCGCGCGCGTACTGCTCGTGGGTGAGCGTCTGCTCGAGGATGTTGTCCAGCTGTACTTCGCCCCAGCTGCCGCGGTTCTTGACGTTGGTCAGCACGCGCTTGAGGTCGCCCACGCCGGTGGCCAGCTGCTGCATTTCGCCGAGCCCGCGCTGGACCTGCTCCAGCCGCTCGGAAACCAGCTGGAACGAAGCGCCCAGCCGCGTTTCCAGGGTGGTCTGCAGCTTCTCGTCCACGGTCACGCGCATCTGGTCGAGCTTCTCGGCGTTGTCGCTCTGCAGGCTCTTGAGCTGCTGCTCGAGCGTGGCGCGCATCTCGCCGATACGCTGCTCGTTGCGCTGGGTCATCTCCTGCAGGCGCAGGCCCAGCGATTCGGCCAGGCGCTGCTGCGACTGCCCGGTTTCCTCGCGGCCCAGCCGCGCGTCGTCGGCCAGGGCCTGGCGCAGCGCGGCCATGTGGCTGTCGGTACGCGTGGTCAGTTCCACCAGCTGCTGGCCGAACGCTTCGATGCGCGCCTGCTGCTGTTGCCCGAACGCTTCCAGCTGCGCACGCACTTCCTGCATGCGCAGGGCCAGCAGGTCGCCGGTGCGCTGCTGGCTGAGCGTGCTTTCCTCGCGGGCCTTGCGCGCGTCTTCGCCGAGCGCGTCGCGCAGCAGGTCCAGCCGCTGGTCGGTGCGGGTGGACAGATCGGTCAGCGCGCGCGCGAAGCTTTCCAGGCGCGCGTCCTGCTGGCGGCCCAGGCCTTCGAGCTGCTCGCGCAGTTCGCTGCGGCCGATCCGCGCTTCCTCGCGCAGGGTCTGTTCGAGGGCGCCGTTGCTAGAACGCCGCAGCAGCGCGAGCAGCTGCAGCACGAGGACGGCACACACCAGGCCGCCAAGGATTAGAGATTCGGTTTGCATACGCCAAGTGTAGGCCGCGCCGGTCTCAATGGCTGCGTCAGAACCCCTCGAGCACGAGCTTGCCGCGCGCGCGGTGGCTTTCGATCAGGGCATGCGCCTGGCGCAGGTTGGCGGCGTTGATACGGCCGTAGTGTTCGCCGAGCGTGGTACGCAGCACGCCCGCATCGATCAGCGCTGCCACGCGCTCGAGCAGCTCATGCTGGCGCTGCACGTCAGGGGTGTTGAAGCTGGAGCGGGTAAACATCGATTCCCAGTGCAGCGACAGGCTCTTGCGCTTGAGCGCCATCACGTCGAGCTGGCCGGGGTCATCGATCAGCGCCAGCTGGCCCTGCGGGGCGAGCACGCTGACGATCTGGTCGTAGTGCTGGTCGGTATGGGTCAGGCTGGCCACATGACTGACCTCGGCGATCCCCAGGCGCTGCAGCCCTTCGCTCAGCGGCTGGGTGTGGTCGATCACGTGGTGCGCACCCAGCGCATAGACCCAATCCTGGGTATCCGGCCGCGAGGCGGTCCCGATCACGGTCAAGCGCGTCAGCTGGCGGGCCAGCTGCACCAGGATCGAGCCGACGCCACCAGCGGCACCGATCACCAGCAGGGTCTGCCCTTCGCCGCCGTTTTCCGCGATGCGCAGGCGATCGAACAGCAGCTCCCAGGCGGTGATCGCCGTCAGCGGCAGCGCCGCGGCGGCGGCATCATCCAGGCTGGCCGGCTTGTGGCCCACGATGCGCTCGTCCACCAGCTGGTACTCGGCGTTGCTGCCGGCGCGGCCGATCGCGCCTGCATAGAAGACCGCGTCGCCGGGCTGGAACAGCGTCACCTCCTCGCCTACCGCATCCACGATGCCGACCGCGTCGAAGCCCAGCACGCGCGGCTCGGTCACCGCCACGCCGTTGCGCACCTTGGTATCGACCGGGTTCACCGAGATCGCGCGGACCTCGACCCGCAGATCGCGCGGGCCGGGGGTGGGGATCGGCAGGGTGATGTCCACCAGCGCGGCGGGGTCGCTGATCGGCAGGCCATGCTGGGTATAGGCGACGGCTTTCATCGGGGGAGATCCAGTGGGGAAGACGGACAGCCTGCGCTTCACGGCGGGGTGGAGAAAGGCGCAAAATCGGGCAGCACTTTCACAGCAGGAATGAAAATGGTCCGGTTCGACGACCTCGCCCTGTTCGTCCGCACCGCCGCGCTGGGCAGCTTTTCCAACGCCGCGCGCGAGGCCGATCTGCTGCCTGGCCAGGTCGCGGCGGCGGTGGCGCGACTGGAGCGCGAGCTGGACCTGCGCCTGTTCGTGCGGTCCACCCGCAGCCTGCGCCTGACCGCCGAGGGCGCGTTGTACCTGCCCTACGCGCAGGAGGTCCTGGCCGCGCTGCGCGAGGGCGAGGCCCGGATGCGGGGCGAGGATGCCGAGCTGCGCGGCACGCTGCAGGTGGCCGCGCCCTCGGATCTGGGCCGCAACCTGCTGCTGCCCTGGCTGACCGAGTTCCGCGCCGCGCACCCGAAGCTGCAGCTGCGCCTGCAGTTGTCCGATCAGGTCGCCGATGTGTTCCGCGATCCGGTCGACATCGCCTTCCGCCTGGGCCGCTTCGACAACGCCAGCTATGTCGCCCTGCCCCTGCTGCCCGGCAACCGCCGGGTGCTGGCCGCCTCACCGGACTACCTGGCCCGGCACGGGACGCCGGACAGCCTGGAGGCCTTGAAGGAGCACCACTGCCTGCTCTACCAGCTCGCCGGGCGCGCGTATGACCGCTGGAGCTTCGAGGTCGATGGCCGGCGCACGGTCATCCTGGTGCGCGGCAACATGGTCTGCGACGATGCCGACGTGGTCCGGCGCTGGGCAGTGGCCGGGGAAGGCATCGTGTTCAAGTCATGGCTGGATATCTGCGCCGATGTGCAGGCCGGGCGCCTGCAGGTGCTGCTGGACGGCGCCGGCGACAGCCTGCCATTGAACCTGGTGTGTCCGCACCGCAAGCAGTTCTCGCCGGCCATCCGGCAGTTGCATGCGTTGTTCGCGCAACGGCTGCAGCCCCTGCTCGCGGGATTGCCGGCCGGCGCGCGCTGACGCTATCGCCCGGCGCGCGGCTGCCGGACAATGCCCCTCCCCCCGTAGTCGAGTCGCCGCCATGCCGTGGATGGGCATCCAGGATCTGTGGACCTTTGTTGCGGCCGTGCTGGTGTTCCTGGCACTGCCGGGCCCGGGCACCTTCACCCTGCTCACCGCCACCGGCCGCGGCGGCGTGCGCGGCGGGTACACGGCGCTGTTCGGGCTGCTGCTGGGCGACCAGATCCTGATGTGGCTGGCGGTAGCCGGTGTGGCGGCGCTGCTCAAGGCCAATCCGCTGGTGTTCCACGCGGTGCAGTACCTCGGCGCGGCGTACCTGGTGTGGATCGGCATCGGCCTGCTGCGCCAGCCGCGCGCGCAGGGCGAGGAAGGTGGCATCCGCCTCACGCCGGGCCACTACTTCCGCCAGGCGGTGCTGATCAACCTGCTCAACCCGAAGGCGATCATCTTCTACATGGCCTTCCTGCCGTTGTTCATCGATCCGGCACGGCACCAGGGTGTGGTGACGTTTGCGACCATGGCGCTGATCATCTTCGTCATGGGGCTGGCCTACTGCTCGGTGCTGATCGGGGTGGGCAATCTGCTGCGCCGTCGGATTCTGCAGCACCCGCGTGTCGGGCTTTGGCTGAGGCGGGTGGCGGGGGTGTTCCTGGTCGGGTTCGGTGTGCGGCTGGGCGTGAGCGGCTGAGCCCTTGCGGGCAGACGTGGTGCACGACGACAGCGCGCGTCGTGTTCGCCCGCGGATAGGCAGCATCATCGCGACGCTCGGTTCTCATGCAAACATTGAGATTCCCCTGCGTACCGGTGACGTGTCCAATCGGCGCCATCGTCCAACGTCGCCTCCCCGGCGCGGGCGCAGATGATCTATCCACAGGGTCATCCACCGCTTGCGGACTGGGCGGCCGCCCTGTTGCCAGGCGCCGGATGAGCCGAGAGCGTCAGCGCCGCATCGCCTCGCGCAGGTGGTCAATGAACACCCGCAGCTTGGGCGCCATCTGCTCGCGTGCCGGGTAATACAGGTGGAAGCCGGCGAACGGCTGCTGCCAATCCTGCAGAACGCACTGCAGGCGTCCGGCCGCCACATCGCCGGCGTAGAGTGCCTCAAAGCCCTGCGCCAGCCCCATGCCTCTGATCACGGCGGCATGGATCAGCCCGGCGTCGTTGAACACCAATCGGCCCGCCACCTCCACCTCGAAGTCACGCCCCTCACGGGTGAACTCCCACGCCATCCGCCGGCCCGTGCTGAGCCGGTGCACGATGCACTCGTGCGCAACCAGGTCGGCCGGGGTGGCGGGCACACCGTGCATGGCCAGATAGTCCGGCGTAGCCACCACTACCTGCCGCTCCAGCGGCCCGATCGGCACCGCGATCATGCCGCGGGCCAGGCTTTCGCCCAGCCGGATGCCGGCGTCGAAGCCGCCGGCAACCAGATCGGTGAGCGCGGTTTCCACGAACAGCTCCACCTCGATCTGGGGATAACGCGCCAGGAAGCCGGGCAGGTGCGGCAGCACCAGCAGTTCGGCAGCAATCCGCGGCACGTTGATGCGCAGCTTGCCGGCGGGGACATCGCGCACCTGATCCAGGTCTTCGAACGCGGCATCGATCCGGGCCAGGCCCTCGCGTACCTGCGCCAGGAAGCGCGCGCCCTGCTCGGTCAGGCCGACCCGGCGCGTGGTCCGTTGCAGCAGCCGCACGCCAAGGTGGGCCTCCAGCGCGCGCACCGTCTGCGATAGGGCCGAGGGCGATACGCCCAGCTCGTCGGCCGCGCGGGTGAAGCTGGCATGGTGCGCGACGCGGGCGAAGGCGACCACGGCAGGCAGGGGATGCTGGGCGCTCATTGTGAAGACAGGCTTCAAGGACGATGCAGGAGAAGCCAGTTTATCCACATAGTCCGGAAGAGGATGCTGAGCGTGTTCCCGCCCTTCCCACCGAGTACCGCATGCAGACCCGTACCCTTGGCCGCGATGGCCCCACTGTTTCCGCGCTCGGCCTGGGCTGCATGGGCATGAGCGCCTTCTATGGCGGACGCAGCAGCGATGCCGAATCGATCGCGGTCATCCACCGCGCGCTGGAGCGCGGTGTCACCCTGCTCGACACCGCCGACATGTACGGGCCGCACACCAACGAAGTACTGGTCGGCAAGGCGATCACCGACCGCCGCGACCAGGTGTTTCTCGCCACCAAGTTCGGGATCCGGCTGGAGCCGAGCGATACCGCCGCGCGCAGCGTCGATGGCCGCCCCGAGTATGTGATCGCCGCCTGCGAGGCCAGCCTGCAGCGCCTGGGCGTGGACCACATCGACCTGTACTACCAGCACCGCGTGGACGGCACGGTGCCGATCGAGGACACCGTGGGGGCGATGGCACGCCTGGTCGAACAGGGCAAGGTGCGCTTCCTCGGCCTCTCCGAAGCCTCAGCCGGCACGATCCGCCGCGCCCATGCCGTGCACCCGATCACCGCGGTGCAGACCGAGTACTCGCTGTGGTCGCGCGATCCGGAGGACAACGGAGTGCTGGCGACGGTGCGCGAGCTCGGCATCGGCTTCGTGCCCTACTCGCCGCTGGGCCGTGGCTTCCTGACCGGCGCGATCCGCAGCCCGGCCGATTTCGATGCCGATGACTACCGGCGCCAGTCGCCGCGCTTCCAGGGCGAGAACTTCGACCGCAACCTGGCTCTGGTGGATGCGGTCACTGCGATGGCCAAGACCCAGGGCGTGAGCCCCGGGCAGCTCGCCCTGGCCTGGGTGCTGGCCCAGGGCGAGGACCTGGTGCCGATCCCGGGCACCAAGCGGCTGGCGTATCTGGAGGAAAACCTCGGCGCGCTGCAGGTGCGGCTCACTGCCGACGAGTTGGCCCGGATCGACGCGATCTTCCCGGCCCATGCCGCCGCCGGCGCGCGCTATGCCCCGGCGGCCATGGCAACCTTGAACCGCTGAGGTGCCACCGTCTGCCACGGGGGATAGGCGCCGATCTTTGTGCCGGTTTCGTCACCTTCCCCCCAGTCATGGGAACCGTGCAGCCGCTTACGACGCTTGGCAGTAGTAATGCTGCGCCGCGTTCGGTAAAACTCGCAGACTTGTCGTTCACAGTCATCCACCGCGAGGCCCCATGTCATTGCTCCGGCGCAAGTCCCTAGACACTGTCACCGTCCATGAAGCCGGCAGGCAACTGATCCCGACCCTGAGTTGGCCGCACCTGATCGCGCTGGGCATCGGCGCGATCGTCGGCACCGGCATCTACACCCTGATCGGTGTCGGCGCGAACCTGGCCGGCCCCGCGGTGCTGATTTCCTTCGCCATCGCCGGCGCGGTCTGCGCCTGCGCGGCCCTGTCCTACGCCGAGCTGTCGACGATGATGCCGGCCGCCGGCAGCGCCTATACCTACAGCTACAGCGCGCTTGGCGAGGTGGTGGCCTGGGTGGTCGGCTGGAGCCTGATCCTGGAGTACTCGCTGGTGGTGAGCACGGTCGCGGTCGGGTGGTCCGGCTACGCGGTCGGCTTCCTGCACGGCTTCGGCATCGACCTGCCCCTGATGCTGACCGCCGGCCCCCACGTGGAAGGCGGCTTCATCAACCTGCCGGCAGTGCTCATCACCTTCGTGGTGGCCGGCATGCTGATGGCCGGCACCAAGGAAAGCGCGACCCTCAACGCGGTCCTGGTGGTGATCAAGATCATCGCACTGACCGTGTTCGTGGCGATCGCCCTGCCGCACTTCGATACCGGCCACATGGAGCCGTTCATGCCGTTCGGCTTCGTCAAGTCGCTGGGCGCCGATGGCGTCGAACGCGGGGTGATGGCGGCGGCAGCGATCATCTTCTTCGCGTTCTACGGCTTCGATGCGATCTCCACCGCCGCCGAAGAAACCAAGAAGCCCGAGCGCGATCTGGCGATCGGCATCATCGGCTCGATGGTCGGCTGCACCATCATCTACGTGCTGGTGGCGCTGGCGGCCGTGGGTGCGATGAGCTACACGATCTTCGGCCAGAGCGCCGAGCCGCTGGCGCTGATCCTGCGCGAGCTGGGCAGCCCGGGTGCGGCCAAGTGGATCGGCGCTGCCGCCGTCATCGCGCTGCCGACCGTGCTGCTGGCCTTCCTGTACGGCCAGAGCCGCATCTTCTTCGTCATGTCGCGCGACGGCCTGCTGCCGCGTGGGCTGTCCAAGGTCAGCGCGCGCACCGGCACCCCGGTTGCCACCACGCTGTTCACCGCGGTGCTGGTGGCCGCGCTGGCCGGCGTGGCACGCCTGGACGAGATCGCCGCGCTGGCCAACGCCGGCACCCTGGCCGCGTTCACCGCGGTGGGCCTGTGCCTGGTGGTGCTGCGCAAGCGCGAGCCCAACCGCGTGCGCAAGTTCCGCACGCCGCTGGCCTACGTGGTCGGCCCGCTGGCGATGATCGGCTGCGTGTACCTGTTCTTCAGCCTGCCGAGCACCACCCAGCTGTACTTCCTGGGCTGGAACGTTCTGGGCCTGATCGCCTACTTCGCCTACGGGCGTCGCAATGCGGTGCTGGGCAAGCGCTGAGCGATCGCGCCGGCCACCGGCCGGCGATGACCGGGTGTGAAAAAGGCAGGCCCTGGGCCTGCCTTTTTCTTTGTGGGCGCTGGTGAAGCCGCGCTGCCGGGCAGCGCGCGTAATGCCCCCTGTACTCAGGACTTCGCGGCGGCAACTTTGGCCGCGTGATCCTGTGCCTGCTGCATGACGCGCAGCAGGTTGCCGCCCCAGATACCGGCGATCTGTTTCTCGCTGTAGCCCTTGCGCAGCAACCACGCGGTGATCTTCGGCAACTGGCTCACGTCGGGCAGATCCGCCAGGCCACCGCCGCCATCCCAGTCCAGCCCGATGCCGACGTGTTCGGGGCCGACCACCGTGAGGATGTGCTCGAAATGGGCGAGGAAATCGTCCAGCGTGGCCTTGCGCAGCGGGATGCGCTGGTCGATCTCCTCCAAGCCCTTCTTCAGCGCGACACCCTGCTGGATGCTCATGCCGTCGTAATCGGTACCGAGCTGTTCCATCAGGGCCGTCTCGGCCGCCTTGCGCGCCTCGCTCTTGGCGGTGTCGATCAGATAACCACCATAGGCGTTGACCTGGATCACGCCGCCGGCCTTGGCCAGCTGTTTCAGGCGTGCATCGTCGAGGTTGCGCGGATGGTTGTAGATCGCCTTGGCCGAGCTGTGCGAGAGCACGAACGGCACCGGCATGCGCTCGATCAGGTCATCGAACACCGCATCGGAGGCATGCGACTGATCGATGACGATGCCCAGCCGCACCGCTTCATCCACCAGCGCCTTGCCGGCTGGACTCAGGCCCTTCCACTCGGCCCCCTTGGGATCGGTGGCCGAATCGGCGAACTCGTTGTTGGCGAAGTGCACCGTGCTGAGCAGGCGCAGGCCGGCCAGGTGGTAGTAACTGAGCAGCGTGGGATCGTCGACCAGCGGGCTGGCGTTCTCCATGCTGATGTAGACCACGCGCTTGCCGGCGGCCTTGATGCGCGCGGCATCGGCGGCGGTCAGCGCGAGCTGGAAGGTGTCCGGATGCGCGGCGAGCATCTCGCGGATCTCGGTCAGGCGCAGCAGGCCGGCATCGCGGTCATGCTGGTGCGCTTGTGCGCTGCGGTCGCCCTGATCGGTGTAGATCGCCCAGAAGCCGCCATCCAGCGCGCCTTCGACCATGCGCGGGTAGTCCACCTGCGACAGCGCGTTGTGGTCGTGCCGCTGGGTGATGTCGAAGCCGTCGCGGTGGAAGTTGGCCGGCGTATCCAGATGGCTGTCCAGCGTCAGCAGCCGCTGCTGCAGCGCGGACGCCCTGGCCAGTTCCTGCGGGGTGAACGCGATCGCGTGGGCGGCCAGCGGCGTGCACAACGCCAGCGAGACCAGCAAAGACAGACTGCGCAACGTCATGACGCCTCACCTTGGTTGGGAAGCGTCAGACCATAGCGCCGAGAGGACAACAAACGGTAGTGCCGGCCGCTGGCCGGCTCCCCGCGACAATCGGAGACCAGGAAGAGCCGGCCAGCGGCCGGCACTACTCGATGCAGAACGTGGCTGGGAACCGGGTCGTTCTCAATCCACCACGCGGCAGAACACGGCCTTGAGGTAGCGCGATTCCTGCACGTGGGCCATGAACGGGTGATCCGGACCTGCGCCGGCCACCTTCAGAATCTGGATGGTGCGGCCGGCGTAGAACGCGGCACGGCGCAGCATGTCCAGGAACTGATCTTCGGCTACCAGGCCGGTGCACGAGAACGTGGCGAGCAGGCCACCGGGCTTGACCACCCCCAGCGCCAGCTTGTTCATGTCCAGGTACTTCTTCAGCGCGGTGATGACCTGGTCGCGGTCGCGGGTCATCTTGGCCGGATCCAGGATCACCACGTCGTACTGCTCGCCGCGGTTGGAGGCATCGCGCAGCCACGGGAAGATGTCGGACTGGATGAACTTCGGGCGCACGTTGTTGAGCTTGGCGTTGCCCTTGGCGATGGCGATCACGTCCTCATCGATATCGATGCCGACCACCTCGGCCGCACCGCGCGCGGCGGCGTACACCGCAAAGCCACCGGTGTTGCAGCACAGATCCAGCACGGTCTTGCCTTCCACCTGCTGGCTCAACCACTGGCGGTTCTCACGCTGATCGGCGAAGAAGCCGGTCTTGTGCGCGCCGGCCGGGTCGGCGCGGAACTTCACGCCGTACTCGGTGATCACCGAGGCTTCGGTGGTGGTGTTGCCGTGGAAGTCGAAGCTCTCCTGCTTCTGCACGTGTTCGTCGGCGAAGCTGTGGAAACGGCAGCCCGGGAACTGTTCGCGCAGGGCCTCGTAGACCCACTCGCGGTGGCGGAACATGCCGGCGGCGAAGAATTCGACCACGACCAGGTCGCCATAGCGGTCCACGACCAGGCCGGACAGACCGTCGCCTTCGCTGTGGACCACGCGCCACGCGTCGGAGATCTCGTCCAGCTTGAGCACCCCACGGCGCAGCGACACCGCCTGGGCGATCTTGCGCGAGAACCAGCCCGCGTCGACCGGAATGGCCTGATCGGTCTCCAGGATGCGCACGGCAATGCGCGAATGACCGTTGTAGAAGCCACGGCCGATCCACTCCCCGTCCACGCCGACGACGTCGACGATGGCACCGGGTTTGGGACGGACGGCCGGCTTTTCGACCAGTTTCTGGAAGATCCACGGGTGGCTGGAGCGCCAGGCGTTCTTGAGGCGGACAACGGGGGCAGGGGTATTCATGTACGCATTGTATGACGCGCCACCGCATGCGCGCTGCCGCCCCACGGTCTGCTGCGCATACCGCGGGCTCCGTCATACCCGCAACCACACCCCCGCGCCTGCGGCGCTGCCCCCTGACTCAGGGGGCGATCATTCATCACGAACGGGGCATGGAAACCATTTGACGCCGGCCCCGGCACCCCGCAGAATCGGCCCCAGAAGGGGAGTAGCTCCCAGACGTTGTCGCCGTCAATTCGAGCCCGCAGGCTCCGGTGCAACGGCAGTCCCACCCATCGGGACTGCGAGCGAGACCTTCGCCGTATGGCGAAGCTCTGTCCCTGGATCCCCCCGATCCTCCGTTGCAGATCCTCGCCGTCCGGCTTGAGGCACTCTATTTTTTCCAACGGACAAACCCAATGCAGACGATCGGTAATGTGTGGTTGTGGGGCGGCTTCGGCGCGGTGGTGATCATCGCGCTGCTGGTCGATCTCGTTTTGATGCGACACGGCGGGCCGCACAAGGTCACCTTCAAGGAGGCCCTGTGGTGGTCCATCGGCTGGGTCGTGCTCGCCCTGGCGTTCAACGGTGGCCTCTGGTATTACCTGAACGAGACCGCCGGCCAGGTGGTGGCCAACAAGGTGGGCCTGGAGTTCCTGACCGGTTACCTGGTCGAGAAAGCCCTGGCCGTGGACAACATCTTCGTGTTCCTGATGATCATGGGTTACTTCGCGGTGCCCGAGGAACAGCGCCAGAAGGTGCTGATCATCGGCATCCTGGGTGCGATCGTGCTGCGTACGATCATGATCTTCGCCGGCAGCGTGCTGCTGACCAAGTTCCACTGGCTGCTCTACGTGTTCGGCGCGTTCCTGCTCTTCACCGGCTGGAAGATGTGGTTCTCGGCCGGCAGCGAACCGGATCTGGAGACCAACCCCGCCCTGCGCTGGATGCGCAAGCACCTGCGCCTGCTGCCGGACTACGCCGGTAATGCGATGAGCGTCATGCGCGATGGCAAGCGCTGGTACACCCCGCTGTTCGTGGTGCTGATCCTGATCGCGGTGACCGACGTGATCTTCGCGGTGGACAGCATCCCGGCGATCTTCGCCATCACCACCGACCCGTTCATCGTGCTGACCTCCAACGTCTTTGCGGTGCTGGGCCTGCGTGCGATGTTCTTCCTGCTGGCCGGGATGGCCGATCGCTTCCACCTGCTGCCGTACGGCCTGGCCCTGGTGCTGGCCTTCATCGGCATCAAGATGATGCTGATCGACATCTTCAAGATCCCCACCCCGATCTCGCTGGGCGTGGTGGCGGTCATCATCGCCGCGACCGTGGTGTTGAGTCTGAAGAATCCGCCGAAGGAAGGCGGCCACGCCTGACCAACCGTGCCGCCTGCGGGATTGTCCCGCAGGCGGTACCTCTCTCTCCCACGGCGTTGCCCTTGTGTTCATCCGGGGCGACGCCATCCCTAAGGGTATGAACGCCAAACTGCCCCAGCCCACCGGCGCGCCGCCGGTCCCGTCCCGCAACGACCGTGGTGGTGTACTGCGGGCGTTCAACCTGAGCCTGGCCTTCGTGCTGCTGCTGGTCGCGGTCTATACCGCCCAAGGCCACTTCGACTGGCGTCCCTGGGCCGTGGCCCCGTTGGACAAGGCCGGCCTGCTCGGCATTCTCGGTGCACCGCTGCTGCACGGCTCGATCCAGCATCTGGGCGCCAATGCGGCGGCCCTGCTGATCCTCGGCACCCTGGCCGGCAGCGTCTATCCCAAGGCCACCCTGCGCGCGCTGCCCCTGTTATGGGTCGGCTCGGGGCTCGGTGCCTGGCTGCTCGGCGATCTGGGCAGCCGCCATCTGGGCGCCAGTGGCATCACCCACGGCCTGATGTTCCTGGTGTTCGTGCTCGGCCTGCTGCGCCGCGACCGGCCAGCGATCGCCGCCGGGCTGATCGCCTTCCTGTTCTACGGCAGCATGCTGCTGACCATCCTCCCGCACGAGCCGGGCGTGTCCCGGCAATCGCATATGGGCGGTGCCTTCGCCGGCATCATCAGCGCGCTGCTGTTCCGCTTGTCCGACCCGATGGCGCCGCGCAAGCGCTACAGCTGGGAGGATGAGGAAGAGGACGACATCGAGGCTGCACGCGACGCCGATCTGGAACCGCCCTCCCCGACCCGCGTGCCGGTGCTGTGGCAACCACGCGAGGGCCGCGACTTCGTGGTGCTGCCGTTCCGGCGGCGCGATGAAGGGTCATCGCTGGACTGACCGGCAGCGCCATCTGATTGCATGCCACGGTAGCGCCATGCATGGCGTGGCTCTACACGCTCAGGGGTTCGCTGCGGTGGTCCCATCCCCATCCACCGCGCGGCGGCCCAGCGCCGGGTCATCGGTGAAGAACGCATCGATACCGGTGGCCAGATAGGCGCGCATCTCGGCGACCGAGCCTTCGGCATTGCGGGCATTCGGCTCGCCGCTGCGGAACTCCGCGGCCTGGAAGTAGTTCTCGGGCCGGAACGTATACGGCACCACCATCAACCCGGCTGCATGCGCATCGCGCACCAGCGAGGTCGGGGTGCCCAGCTTCCCCTGCGCATCCAGTGGAATGACCATGCGCAGGCTCGGGCCGATGCCGTCGGCGTAGGTCGCGACCTCGCGCAGCCCGGCCGGGGTGATCAGGTCGGCATAGCGCTGGCTGCCCTTGGTGGCCAGCACGTCACCGGGCTGCTGCTTGGGATCGCCGAGCAGCTGCAGCAGGCGGATGTTGCTGTCGCGGCCGAGCTTGCCGCGCAGGTAACGCAGGTTGCCGACCTCGAAGGACTGGATCGTCACCGGTGCCACGCGCGTGTAGGCGTTGCCCTGCAGCGCGGCGACCACCTTGTCTTCCATCGGCAGGCCGATGCGCGTGAAGTAGGTGCCGTGCTTGATCTCCGGCACCAGCCCGATGCCGCGGTTGGCGCGCCCGGCCTGCTGCACCAGGAAGGCGATGATCTCGTCCAGCGTGGCGATGCGGAACTGGCCGTCGAAGGCGGTGCTGCGCAGCTGCGGCAGGCGCTCGCGGGCGTACAGCGTCTTCAGCTCGGCCAGGGTGAAGTCTTCGGTGAACCAGCCTTCGATGCGCTCGCTGTCGATGGTCTTGACGGTCCTGCGGCTGGCGAACTCGGGGTGCGCGGCCACATCGGTGGTGCCGCCGATCTCGTTCTCGTGGCGCGATACCAGCACGCCGTCCTTGGTCATCACCAGGTCCGGCTCGATGTAGTCGGCGCCATCGGCGATGGCCTGCGCATACGCGGCGAGCGTGTGCTCGGGCAGCAGCGCACTGGCGCCGCGGTGGCCGTAGACGGCGGCCTTGGCCGGCGTGGAGGAAGACGATTCAGCGCTCATGGCCACCGATGGTGCCACGGCCAGCGACACCAGCAACACACATCCCCACAACTGCTTGGACACTGCAAATCCCTGTCGATAAAGAACCCGGTCAGTCTGCTGCAAGGCTGTGACAGCGCGAAGAAAGGCCGCGTGCCTACTTGCCGATACAGAAGCTCGAGAAAATCCGCCCGAGCAGATCATCCGCACTCATCCGCCCGGTGACCTCGCCCAGTGCCTCGTGGGCCAGACGCAGTTCCTCCGCGGCCAACTCCAGGTGCTCGTGGACCAGCTCCGCTTCGGTGCGCTCGGCGTGGCCGATGGCCTGACTGATCGCCTCTACATGGCGGGCGCGCGCGGAGAACTCACCGTCCACGCTGTCGCCGGCACTGCCGCTGGCCAGCGCGCGCAGGCGTGCATGCAGCTGATCCAGGCCGAGGCCGGTCGCGGCCGAGACATGCACCACGTCCGCAGGGACGTCGACCGGCATCGCGTCCAGCAGATCACTCTTGTTGTGGATCCACAGCTGCTGCGGCACGTCGGCGATGCTGTCGCCCACCGCCTCGCGGCCGGCCTGCGGATCGCGCGCATCGACCACCACGATGGCCAGGTCGGTGCGCTGCATTTCTTCGCGGGCGCGACGCATGCCTTCGCGCTCGATCGCATCGCCGCCTTCGCGCAGGCCAGCGGTGTCGACCAGGGTCAGTTCCAGGCCATCGATGCGGATGGTTTCGCGCAGGGTGTCGCGGGTGGTGCCGGCGATGTCGGTGACGATCGCCCGCTCGCTGCCGGCCAGTGCATTGAGCAGCGAGCTCTTGCCGGCGTTCGGCGGGCCGACCAGCACCGCGTGCAGGCCATCGCGGAGTCTGCGCCCGCGTTCGGCGTCGTCGCGCAGGCGGATCAGCGCCTGCAGCGCGGTGACCAGGCCACTGCGTACCTGCGCGCCGCCGAGGGTATCGAGCGGTTCGTCGGCGAAATCGATTGCCGCTTCCACGTGGATCCGCAGCAGAACAAGCTGTTCTGCCACCTCGTCCACGCGGCGCGAGAACACCCCGTCCAAGGAGCGGCGTGCCGCGCGCGCTGCGCGGGTATCGCTGGCGGCAATCAGATCGGCAATCGCCTCGGCCTGAGCCAGATCGAGCTTGCCGTTGAGGAAGGCCCGCTCGCTGAACTCACCCGGCCGCGCCTGCCGAGCCCCCAGTGCGATGCAGCGCCCGACCAGTTGCTGGAGCACCACCGGGCTGCCATGCCCCTGCAGTTCCACCACTTCTTCGCCGGTGAAGCTGTTCGGCCCCGGGAACCACAGCGCGATGCCGTCATCGATCACCTCGCCGCCCGCATCGCGGAAGCGCGCGTAATGCGCGTGCCGCGGCCGCATCGCGCGCACGCCGATCGCCTCGGCGATGGGCCGCGCCTGCGGGCCGGACAGCCGCAGCATGCCGACGCCGCCCGCGCCGGGCGCGGTGGCGATGGCCACGATGGTGTCGGGGGCATGGGTCATGTCGGGCTCACTGCGGCGTGCGGGGAATCAGGGGGCATTCTACGGACCGCACGGTTGGCCGGGCCGCAGATGCAGGAAACCCGCCTTGCGGCGGGTCTCCTGTGTGGCTTACTTCTTGGCGGTGACGACCGGCAGCGGATCGCTGCCATGACGCTTGGTCATCCACCACTGCTGGAGCAGGCCCAGGCCACCGTTGACGACCCAGTACAGCACCAGACCGGACGGCATGAAGGCCATCATGACGCCGAACACCAGCGGCATCAGCTGCATCATCTTGGCCTGCATCGGGTCCATGCCCGGCGCCGGGGTCAGCTTCTGGGTGGCCCACATCACCGCCACGTTGATCACCGGCAGGATGAAGTACGGGTCACGCGCGGTCAGATCCTGGATCCAGCCCAGCCACGGGGCCTGGCGCAGTTCCACCGATTCCACCAGCACCCAGTACAGCGCGAAGAAGATCGGCATCTGGATGAGGATCGGCAGACAGCCGCCCATCGGGTTGATCTTCTCTTTCTTGTAGAGCTCCATCATCGCGGTCTGGAACTTCTGGCGGTCGTCGCCATAGCGTTCCTTGAGCTGCGCGATGCGCGGCTGGAAGCGACGCATCTTGGCACCGGACTTGTACTGCACCGCCGAGAGCGGATACAGCACCAGCTTCAACAGCACCACCAGGCCGACGATCGCCCAGCCCCAGTTGTTGACGACCTTGTGGACCTGGTTGAGGACCCAGAACAGGCCCTGGCCAATGATCGCCATCAGCGAGAAGCGGCTGTAGTCGACCACGCGGTCCAGGCCCTTCACGTCTTCCTTGGCGATCAGGTTGACCAGCTTCGGGCCGACCCACAGGCGGGCTTCGGTGCTGACCTGCTGGCCCGGGGCCACGGTGAAGGCCGGGCCACGCGCTTCGATCTGGTCGCGGCCGTTGTTCTGCGCCAGCGAGTACTGCGCGGCCTGGTCGGCCTGCGGAATCCACGCGGTGAAGAAGTGGTGCTGCAGCATCGCCAGCCAGCCGCCGGTGATGGTGCGGTTGAGGTGGCCGTCGTCCAGGTAATCCTTGAACGCGCGACGCTCGTACCCGTCCTGCGGGCTGAACCAGGTCGCGCCGTTGAAGCTGAACGAGTCCGGGTTGGTCATGCTGCGCGAGAGGATGGTCGGGGTGCGGTCCAGAGTGCGGAACACGTAGCCGCTCCACGGGGCGCTGCCGCCGTTGACCACTTCATCCTTCACCGTGATCGCGTACTCGTTGCGACCCAGCGAGTAGGTGCGGCGGATGGTCACGCCGTTCGGGCCGGTCCATTCGAAGGGCACCGTGACCTCGTCCTGGCCTTTGGCCAGCACGAAGTCGTGGTTGTCGCCGACCAGCTTGAAGCCGTTGGCCGCCGGCACCGGCATGGTCTTGTCTTCGCTGATCCAGCCACTCACCGCGCGGTACGGGTGCGTCGCCTCTTCGGTCAGCAGGCGGACCGGCGGACTGCCTTCTTCCTTGGTCTGCGGGAACTGCAGCAGTTCGGCATCCAGCACCGTGCCACCGTCCAGGACCAGACGCAGGACGTCGGTGGTGATGGTCACGCGGGCCGGACCGGCCTCGGTCTGGGCGGTCGGCTGTGCCGCCGGCAGGGAGCCATCCGCCTGCGGTACGGGCGCACCGGGGATGCTGCCGGCAGCGGCACCTGGCACGCTGGCCTGGGTGGTCTGGGTCGCCACGGCGGGGGTCGGCGGCGCGGCTTTGTCGCGGCCCCACTCCATCCACAGCAACACGGCCACCATCAGCCAGGCAAAAATCAGGAAAACACGGGTCTGGTTCATCAGCGTGCAGGCTCGACGGGGCCGGCACGCAATGCCGGCTCGGACTGGGAAAGGGGTGCAACGCCCAGGGGCGGCGGCATTGTGCCGTCCGCGCCCGGCATGGGCAATGCGCCAAGGCGGCGCAGCAGGCGTTCAAAGGCCTGGCGGATTTCTGGATTGCTGGCGGTACGGGCGGCACTGCGGGCAACGACGACGTAATCGCCGGCACTCATCCACGGCCGTAGGTGGCGTGTGGCATCGCGCAGCACACGCTTTACTCGGTTGCGACCCACGGCTCGGGGATCGACTTTGCGCGACACCGCAAGACCCAACCTGGCTGGCGTATCGCTCTTCAGCCAGTGCAGGGTCATCAGCGGATCGGACACACGGCGGGCGCCGTTGAAGACCGTTGTATATTCGGCACGCGTACGAACCCGCGCAGAGCGAGGAAATCGCTTGCGCGGGTCGGAACTGCTCACAGTCAGGATTGCGTCTGCCGCGGGAAGCGGCATTGCAATCAAGCGCTCAGGACTTTACGGCCCTTGGCGCGGCGACGCGACAGGATCTTGCGGCCGTCAGCGGTCTTCATACGGGCACGGAAGCCATGGTCGCGCTTACGCTTGAGGTTGCTGGGTTGGAAAGTGCGCTTGGTGGCCATGCGGGCCTCTATATGAAGGGGACGGAAAGAACCGGAAATTCTATAGACCTCATCGAGGTTCCGTCAAGTGTCTGTCACTACGGGAATTCACCGGGCTGTGCAATAGCTGTGGATCGTTTTGTGAATAACTTTGGGACAACCATTCCCGGCCCCCCTCGTCGGTGGTAGTCTGCGCCATCCATTCTTCCCCCCTTCCGGCCTGCGGTGCGGCGCTTTTGTTCGCCTATCCGCTGGCCCCAGACGATTATTGCCGATGGATGCCTGGTCTCGTTCTCTCGAACGCCTCGAAGCGGAGTTTCCGCCCGAGGATGTTCACACCTGGTTGAAGCCGCTGCAGGCAGATCTGCGCGCGGACAGCCTGGTGCTTTATGCGCCAAACGCCTTCATCGTCGACCAGGTGCGCGAGCTGTATCTGCCGCGCATCAAGGAACTGCTGGCGCACTTCGCCGGTTTCGGCGACGTTTTTCTTGAAATCGGCTCGCGTCCGCGTCCGGTAGAGGCGCAGATCGCGCCGATTGCGGGCCTGTCCGCACCGGCGGCGCCGGCGGAACCCCTGGTGCCGTTCGCCGGCAACATGGATTCGCACTACACCTTCGCCAACTTCGTGGAAGGCCGCAGCAACCAGCTGGGTCTGGCGGCGGCGTTCCAGGCGGCGCAGAAGCCGGGCGACCGGGCCCACAACCCGTTGCTGCTGTACGGCGGTACCGGCCTGGGCAAGACCCACCTGATGTTCGCGGCCGGCAATGCGATGCGTCAGGCCAACCCGGCGGCCAAGGTGCTGTACCTGCGTTCGGAACAGTTCTTCAGCGCGATGATCCGTGCGCTGCAGGAAAAAACCATGGACCAGTTCAAGCGCCAGTTCCAGCAGGTGGACGCGCTGCTGATCGATGACATCCAGTTCTTCGCCGGCAAAGACCGCACCCAGGAAGAGTTCTTCCACACGTTCAACGCCCTGTTCGACGGCAAGCAGCAGATCATCCTGACCTGCGACCGGTACCCGCGCGAAGTCGAGGGCCTGGAAGCACGGCTGAAGTCGCGCCTGGCCTGGGGCCTGTCGGTGGCGATCGAGCCGCCGGACTTCGAGACGCGTGCAGCGATCGTGCTGGCCAAGGCCCGTGAGCGTGGCACTGATATCCCCGACGATGTGGCGTTTCTGATTGCCAAGAAGATGCGCTCCAATGTCCGCGACCTCGAAGGTGCGTTGAATACCCTGGCCGCGCGCGCCAACTTCACCGGCCGTGCGATCACCACTGATTTCGCCCAGGAAACCCTGCGCGACCTGCTTCGCGCCCAGCAGCAGGCGATCAGCATTCCCAACATCCAGAAAACCGTGGCCGACTACTACGGGCTGCAGATCAAGGATCTGCTGTCCAAGCGTCGGACCCGGTCGCTGGCCCGTCCCCGTCAGGTCGCCATGGCCCTGACCAAGGAACTGACCGAGCACAGCCTGCCGGAAATCGGCGACGCCTTTGCCGGCCGGGACCACACCACGGTGCTGCATGCCTGCCGGCAGATCCGGACGTTGATGGAAGCGGACGGCAAGTTGCGGGAAGACTGGGACAAGCTGATCCGGAAGTTGAGCGAATGATGCATGTACGCCGCTAAGGCGTCATCGCATAAAACGGTGCAGAATCCGGTAGTAAGCGCGGGATAGGTTGTGGATAAAAAAGCCGCTCGATTCGGCGGTAAAGTTATCCACACCTTTCCCCACCCCTTGGGGGCTAGTAATGCAGAGGGTTTCGAGGTCAAAAACCCTTTTGTTTACAAAGGCTTAGTCGTGTTTTCCCGCGATTCTGGCCCTACCAGCACCACCAAGCTTTTGATTTATTCCACATTTTTTTAAAGCATAGGGGCACGGAACCACATGCGTTTCACACTGCAGCGCGAAGCCTTTCTCAAGCCGTTGGCACAAGTCGTCAACGTGGTCGAACGCCGCCAGACCCTGCCGGTTCTGGCTAATTTCCTGGTTCAGGTCCAGAACGGGCAGCTCTCGCTGACCGGTACGGACCTGGAAGTGGAAATGGTGTCGCGGATCGCGGTGGAAGATGCCCAGGACGGCGAGACCACCATCCCCGCCCGCAAGCTGTTCGAGATCATCCGCGCCCTGCCCGATGGCAGCCGGATCACCGTCTCGCAGACCGGTGACAAGATCACCGTACAGGCCGGGCGCAGCCGCTTCACCCTGGCAACGTTGCCGGCCAACGACTTCCCGTCTGTCGACGAAGTCGAAGCCACCGAGCGCGTGGCGATCGGCGAAGCGACCCTGAAGGAACTGATCGAACGCACCGCGTTCGCGATGGCCCAGCAGGACGTGCGCTACTACCTCAACGGCCTGCTGTTCGACCTGCGTGGCGATGCCCTCCGTACCGTGGCGACCGACGGTCACCGCCTGGCGCTGTGCGAAACCGAGCTTGAAAAAGCGAGCGGCGCCAAGCGTCAGATCATCGTGCCGCGCAAGGGTGTGACCGAGCTGCAGCGTCTGCTGGAAAGCGGCGATCGCGAGATCGAGCTGGAAGTCGGTCGCAGCCACGTTCGCGTCAAGCGCGACGATGTGACCTTCACCTCCAAGCTGATCGACGGGCGGTTCCCGGATTACGAGGCTGTGATTCCGATCGGTGCCGACCGCGAAGTGAAGGTGGATCGCGAAGCCCTGCGTGCCTCGCTGCAGCGCGCTGCGATCCTGTCCAACGAGAAGTACCGCGGCATCCGCGTGGAAGTCTCGCCGGGCAACCTGAAGATCAGCGCCCACAACCCGGAGCAGGAAGAAGCCCAGGAAGAGATCGAGGCCGATACCACGGTCAGCGATCTGGCGATTGGCTTCAACGTGAACTACCTGCTGGACGCGTTGTCCGCACTGCGCGACGAGCACGTCGTGATCCAGCTGCGCGATTCGAACTCCTCAGCCCTGGTCCGTGAGGCCAGCAGCGAGAAGTCGCGTCACGTGGTAATGCCGCTGCGTCTGTGACCTGAGACGCGCAGGTTCCACGTGGAACCGAGTGGTTCTGAGAAGCCCGGCATTGCCGGGTTTCTTTTTGGGCGGGAGAGCGATGTTCCACGTGGAGCATTTGTTTTGCGGTAGAGCTTTGGCTGTAGCCGGACTGTTGGTCTGATCCTTTCCCGACCCAGCCCAACTCTCGTGAGACCGATGCCAAGCAGCCAGTCGGCGGTTGGGAAGCGAGCCCACGAGGTGACAACCCCGTTTTGCGCCCCTGGTCCTTCGGTCGGTGCGGCACCCGGCGGGATCATCGGCAGACTGGCGATGAACGGCTGCCGCGCCTGTCGATTGTGCATGCGTCAACCGAGCGAATGGCGCGAATTGCTCGTCCGCTCCCGAGCACTGCGGTACCTGGCGTTTTGACCGCTGGATCACAGCTCTATGCTTTTAAAAACTGTATATAAATCTAAAGCGTGGTGGTGGTGGTAGGGCCAGATTTGGTTGAAAAGTAGGTTAAGTGGTTGTTTTTAAAAAGGAATGTAGGCTCGAAACCCCCGGTAAAACAGGGTCTGAGCCTGGGGGTGATCCTGTGGATATCTTTCGAGGTAGTTCAAGAGGCCTTTTTTATCCACAGATTGCCCATAGGCTGTGCATAAGCCATACAGAGCGGGTGTGGACAGTCTCGTTTGGGTCTGCGCGCGTTGCTCGGGTTCTACTCTGGGACGATTGAACCTCACGTCCAGATTTAAAAAAAAACAGGGCACTGGCTGCGTCCTGAGTCGCAAGGCGGGCAGAAAACGGTGCGAATTCGTTGAAATCTGCAGCACCGCAGTGCTGCGCAGGTCGCAGATTTGAAGAAATTCAGGCCGCTTCGGCGGGCCATGCGGCAGTAAACGCACGTTTCACGTGGCGGTCCTGGCCGCGGCGCTGACGTCGGAGGCCAACATCGCACTTGTCTGACCCAATGACCGTTGGCGCCACCCGAAATGGACGCGTCGCAGACCGAGCCGCCACCGCGCGGAACACCGGGACAGGCCGATCGGCTCCTTCCGACCTCGGCGACGGCCCAGGTACCCACCCGCGACGCGCGACGCATCCGGCCACGTGGAACCCGGGCAATGCAGTAAGCTGATCGATTCCCCCTACCCAGCTGCCGCTCTGTGCGGCGTTGATCGTCCGCATGCACATCCGCCGTCTGTCCCTGCACCAGGTCCGCCGCTTCGATACCGTCGAACTGGCACCGCAACCGGGCATCAATCTGATCACCGGTGACAATGGCGCCGGCAAGACCAGTGTCCTGGAGGCGCTGCACGTGATGGCATACGGGCGCAGTTTCCGCGGCCGTGTCCGGGATGGTCTGGTGCGTCAGGGTCGGGATGCGCTGGATGTGTTCGTGGAATGGGATGAGCAGCGCGAAGGCGCCGAGACCCCAACCCGCCGCAAGGCCGGGCTTCGTCACAGCGGCCAGGAATGGAAAGGCCGACTGGACGGCGAGGATGTCGCTCAGCTGGGAACCCTCTGCGCGGCGCTGGCGGTGGTGACCTTCGAACCTGGTAGCCATGCGCTGGTCAGTGGCGGCGGCGAACCCCGTCGACGATTCATGGATTGGGGTTTGTTCCACGTGGAACCAGACTTCATGGGACTCTGGCGGCGGTATTCGCGGGCCCTGAAGCAGCGCAATGCCCTGCTCAAACAAGGCGGGCATCCGCACGCGCTGGATGCATGGGATCGCGAGCTTGCAGAGGCCGGCGAACCGCTGACCACCCGTCGCCAGCACTACCTGGAGCGGTTGCAGGAGCGAACCGTGGAACTTGCTGCCTTGCTGGCCCCGAATCTGGGGATCCAGTCACTCAGCCTCAGCCCTGGCTGGCGTAAGCAGGAGGTATCGCTGTCGGACGCCCTGCTCCTGGCCCGGGAGCGTGACCGCATGGCTGGCTACACCTCAGTCGGCCCGCACCGGGCTGACTGGAGCGTCGGGTTCGAGACCATTCCCGGCCGAGATGCCCTTTCACGCGGCCAAGCCAAGCTGACCGCCCTCACCTGCCTGCTGGCACAGGCAGAAGACTATGCCCAACAGCGTGGAGAGTGGCCGGTGATCGCGCTGGATGATCTCTCCTCGGAACTGGATCGTCATCACCAGGCGCGGGTGCTGGAACGGCTGAAGGCCGGCCCTGCGCAGATCTTCATCACTGCCACCGAGGTGCCGGCGGCGCTGGTCGATGCAACAGATATCACTCGGTTCCACGTGGAACATGGACAGGTCCAGCCTGTGCCATAGTGGTCCCCCAGGGGCCACGGCGCCCGGCTGGTATAATTGCTGTTGCAACCCCTTATTACTCGGCGTCCCGCCTCATGGCGGCGGCCCGACCTGCGGAGCCTACGGCAAGCGCAATGACTGAAGAACAGAACATCCCCGCAAACAGCGGCAACTACGACGCCAACAGCATCACCGCCCTGGAAGGCCTCGAGGCTGTCCGCAAGCGTCCTGGTATGTACATCGGCGACGTCCATGACGGCACCGGTCTGCACCATATGGTGTTCGAGGTCGTCGACAATTCCATCGACGAAGCCTTGGCTGGCCACGCCGACCACGTGTCGGTGATGATCCACGCCGATGGCTCCGTGTCGGTGTCGGACAACGGGCGCGGCATCCCGACCGGCAAGCACGAGCAGATGAGCAAGAAGCTCGACCGCGAAGTGTCCGCGGCCGAGGTGGTGATGACGGTCCTGCATGCCGGCGGCAAGTTCGACGACAACAGCTACAAGGTCTCCGGCGGTCTGCACGGCGTGGGCGTCAGCGTGGTCAACGCGCTCTCGCAGAAGTTGCTGCTCGACATCTACCAGGGCGGCTTCCACTACCAGCAGGAATTCGCTGACGGTGCTGCGGTCAATTCGCTGAAGCAGGTCGAAGCCAGCACCAAGCGCGGTACCACCCTGCGCTTCTGGCCGTCGGTGAAGGCGTTCCACGACAACGTGGAGTTCCACTACGACATCCTGGCCCGCCGCCTGCGCGAACTGTCTTTCCTGAACTCCGGCGTCAAGATCGTGCTGGTCGACGAGCGCGGCGATGGCCGTCGCGATGATTTCCATTACGAAGGCGGCATCCGCAGTTTCGTGGAGCATCTGGCACAGCTGAAGACCCCGCTGCACCCGAACGTGATCTCGGTGACCGGTGAGTCCAACGGCATCGTGGTGGACGTGGCGCTGCAGTGGACCGATTCCTACCAGGAAACGATGTACTGCTTCACCAACAACATCCCGCAGAAGGATGGCGGTACCCACCTGGCCGGCTTCCGCGGCGCGCTGACCCGTGTGCTCAACAACTACATCGAGCAGAACGGCATCGCCAAGCAGGCCAAGATCAACCTGACCGGCGATGACATGCGCGAAGGCATGATCGCGGTGCTGTCGGTGAAGGTGCCCGACCCGAGCTTCTCCAGCCAGACCAAGGAAAAGCTGGTCAGTTCGGATGTGCGCCCGGCCGTGGAAAGTGCCTTCGGCCAGCGCCTGGAAGAGTTCCTGCAGGAAAACCCGAACGAAGCCAAGGCGATCGCCGGCAAGATCGTGGACGCGGCGCGTGCACGTGAAGCGGCCCGCAAGGCGCGCGATCTGACCCGCCGCAAGGGCGCGCTGGATATCGCCGGCCTGCCGGGCAAGCTGGCGGACTGCCAGGAAAAGGATCCGGCACTGTCCGAGCTGTTCATCGTCGAGGGTGACTCGGCGGGTGGCTCGGCCAAGCAGGGCCGTAACCGCAAGAACCAGGCGGTGCTGCCGCTGCGCGGCAAGATCCTCAACGTGGAACGTGCCCGCTTCGACCGCATGCTCGCCTCGGATCAGGTCGGTACGCTGATCACCGCGCTGGGTACCGGCATTGGCCGGGACGAGTACAACCCGGACAAGCTGCGCTACCACCGCATCATCATCATGACCGATGCCGACGTCGACGGCGCGCACATCCGTACGCTGCTGTTGACGTTCTTCTACCGTCAGATGCCGGAGTTGATCGAGCGCGGTCACATCTACATCGGCCTGCCGCCGCTGTACAAGATCAAGCAGGGCAAGCAGGAGCTGTACCTGAAGGACGACCCGGCGCTGGATGCGTACCTGGCCAGCAGCGCGGTGGAAAATGCCTCGCTGATTCCGGCCGAGAGCGAGCCGGGCATCGAAGGCGTGGCATTGGAGAAGCTGCTGCTCTCCTACGCGTCGGCGCAGGAAACCATCGCGCGCAACAGCCATCGCTACGATCGCCAGGTGCTCGAAGCGCTGATCGATTTCACACCGATGGATCTGGAGCACCTGCGCAAGGCCGGCGCCGACGAAGGTCTGGCCGCGCTGGCAACGCGCCTCAACCAAGGCAGCCTCGGCTCGCCGCGCTATTCGCTGGAACTGCAGGAACCCACCGAGGAGCGACCGGCCGCCGTGCTGGTCACCCGTCGCCACATGGGCGAGCAGCTGATCCAGGTGCTCCCGCTGGGCGCGTTTGAAACCGGTGAACTGCGTGCGCTGCACCAGTCCTCGCTGCTGCTGCACGGCCTGGTTCGCGCCGGGGCGAAGATCAGCCGTGGTGCCAAGTCGGCCGAGATCGGCAGCTTTGCCGAAGCGCGCAACTGGTTGCTGGATGAGGCCAAGAAGGGTCGCCAGATCCAGCGATTCAAGGGTCTGGGTGAAATGAATCCGGAGCAGCTGTGGGACACCACGGTCAATCCCGACACCCGTCGCCTGCTCCAGGTGCGGATCGAAGATGCCGTGGCGGCCGATCAGATCTTCAGTACGCTGATGGGCGATGTGGTTGAACCGCGCCGCGACTTCATCGAAGACAATGCGCTGAAGGTCGCCAACCTGGATATCTGACACAATCGGGACAGGGCCGGCCCGGATGCGACCTGCATCCGGCCGGCCATCGCTCCCCGATGCCAGGAATCCGATGTCCGCTACCCCTCCGGCGTCCATGCCGCCTCCGCTGCCTCCCGCCGCCCCGTTGTCACCGCGTAAGCCGGGCTCCCCGCTCGCGGGATTCTTCATCGATCTGGGCATTGGCATCGCAGTCCTGTTGTCCCTGAGCCTGATCGGTGGCCTGATCTGGGGGCTGTACCGCGGCGCGATCATCGGGTACCAGGCGGCTCGCGACGGCGCCGATGCCTCCGCCGTAGCCGGTCTCACCCAGCAACTGGGGCAACCCGGTGCCCTCGCCCAGATCCTGATGGCGCTGACCGCGACCGGCGGTGCTGCACTGGTGCTGTACTTCTTCCGCCGCCGGGCCACGCCCGCCGAACGTGCGTTGTCGTTCCAAGCCGCAGGCCGCCCCTCGACCTGGGGCTGGACGCTCCTGGTCGCCACCGCGGTGATCATCGGCAGCAACCTGATCGCGTGGCTGGCCAAACAGGCGGGCATCGAACCGGTGCCGACGAATCTGGCGCTGATGGAACAGGCGATGACGCGCTTCCCGTGGTTCCTCGCGCTGTTTGCCGTGGTGCTCGCCCCCGCGTACGAAGAGCTGTTGTTCCGCCGCGTGCTGTTTGGCCGCCTCTGGCAGGCTGGCCGCCCCGTGCTGGGCATCGTGCTGAGCAGCTTGGCCTTTGCGCTGGTGCATGAAATTCCCGGCACCAGCGACAACGGGCCATTGGAAATCGCCCAACTCTGGCTGGTTTACGGCGGCATGGGCGCTGCGTTTGCCTGGCTCTATCAACGCACCGGCACCTTGTGGGCACCGATCGCCGCGCATGCCCTGAACAATGGCATTGCCCTGGCCGCGCTGATGTTCCTTGGTCTGCATTGATCCATCACGCGGCTTGACGAAAATTTACGTTGCCGCGTTCCACACTGCCTACATGAACACGGGGGAATGCACATGAAACCGGTGCTGTTGGGAATTGCCATTGCCATGCTGGTGAGCGCGTGCGCCACCACCACTTCGCCCACCGGCCGTCGCCAGATGGTTGGCGGTGTCTCGCAGGCCGAGCTGGATCAACTCGGCGCGCAGGCATTCACCGAAACCAAATCCAAAGGCACGCTCAGTACCGATCCAAAGCAGAACGCGTACGTGCAGTGCGTGGTCAATGCGCTCGTTGCACAGCTCCCCGCCCAGTACCGTGGCGTACGGTGGGAGACGGCGCTGATGGTGGACAAAGAACCCAACGCGTTCGCCCTGCCCGGCGGCAAGGTGGGGGTCAATACCGGCATCTTCACCGTCGCTAAAAACCAGGATCAGCTGGCTGCCGTGATCGGCCATGAAATCGGCCACGTCATCTCGCGGCACCACGAAGAACGCATCACCCGCCAGATGGGCGCGCAGACCGGCTTGTCGGTCCTGGGCGCGTTGGCGGGTGCCGCCTACGGTGAGGGCGCGGCCAGTACCGTCAGCCAGCTCGGTGGCGCCGGCGCCCAGGCCGCCTTCCTGCTGCCGGGATCACGCACCCAGGAAAGCGAGGCCGATATCGTCGGTCAGCGCTTGATGGCCGAAGCGGGCTTCAACCCGGCCCAGGCGGTGGATCTGTGGCAGAACATGATGGCCGCCAGCGGCGGACGCTCGCCTCAGTGGCTGTCCACGCACCCCGATCCCGCCAACCGCATCCGTGAACTTCAGCGAGACGCACCCTCGCTCAGTGGTGTATACCAACAAGCCCAGGCCGCCGGACGGCGTCCGAAGTGCGGTTGACGCACCCGGATACGACCAGAAGATGCTGTATTGCAGCATCGGAAACGATTTCTCACGTCATCAGTTTCTGATACGTTTGGCGGCTCAGATTTTTCTGACAGTCCGTTTTGATGCCGCCGCGGCGGTTCGATCGAGGTGAAAGATGATTTTCAGCAACCACAAGCAAGCCGTCCTTTCCGTCCTCATCGCGACCGCTATCGGTGGCGCCATGGTCACCGATGCGTTCGCCCAGTCCCGTTCCTCGGAGCGTGGCAACCGCGGCGGCAAGCAGGCGAAGGCCGAAGTGCTCTACCCGAACGCGACCCGTCAGGAGCCGGAGCAGAAGTCTTCGGCCAAGGTCGGCCCGAAGCTGCAGAAGCTGATTGACAGCTACAACGATCAGAAGTTCCCGGAAACCCGCGCGCAGGCCGAAGAGATCCTGGCCAACCCGGCCGCGAACAACTACGACAAGTCGCTCGCTGCGCAGCTGGCCTCGCAGGCCGCCTACCAGCTCGACGACACCGCCGCCGCCAAGAAGTACCTCGAGCAGGTGCTGCAGATGGGGGGCCTGGACAACAACGGCCACTACCAGTCGATGTTGATGCTCGGCCAGCTGCAGCTGCAGGACGACCAGATCAACGAGGGCCTGGCCACGCTGGACAAGTATTTCGCCGAGACCAAGTCGAACAAGCCCGAAGAGCTGATCGCCAAGGGACAGGCGCTGTACCAGGCCGAGCGTTACGCCGAGGCGATCCCGGTGCTGCAGCAGGCCATCGCCGGCTCGCCGGAGCCGAAGGACAACTGGAACCAGCTGCTGATGGCCGCCATGGCCGAAGCGGGCCAGACCGGTGAAGCGGTCAAGCAGGCCGAGGCGCTCGCTGCCAAGAACCCGAATGACAAGAAGGCTCAGCTGAACCTGGCCAGCATGTACATGCAGGCAGACCAGATGGACCAGGCGGGCGCCATCATGGGCAAGCTGTACAGCGCCGGCCAGCTGACCGACGAGCGCGAGTACAAGCAGCTCTACTCGATCTACGCCAACAGCGAGAACAAAGAAAAAGACGTCATTGCCGTTATCAATGATGGCTTGCAGAAAAACATCCTGAAGCCTGACTATCAGGTGTACCTGGCGCTGGCTCAGGCGTATTACTACTCTGAGCCGCAGCAGGCGGACAAGGCGATCGAAGCGTGGCAGAAGGCTGCCCCGCTTTCCAAGGACGGCGAGACCTACCTGAATCTGGCACGCGTGCTGCATTCGGAAGGTCGCATTCCGGAGGCCAAGCAGGCCGCCCAGCAGGCGCTGGCGAAGGGTGTGAAGAACCAGGCGGATGCCAAGAAAATCATCAACCTGAAGTAAGTAGGAATAACGCCTGAATGCCTGCACGAGTGATGCGCAGGCGCTCAGGATTGGTATAAGCTTGGAGGTTCCTGCGGTGTCATGCACCGCTGATCATGGGCTACCTGTCCCCGGGTACCCGGCCCCACTAATGAGCTCTTGGCGCATGACGGAACAACTAGTCGTTCACAGGTACGAACAACGCGATGACACCGGCCTCTCCTGGCCGCGTATCGTGGGTATCGCTTTTGTAATCGCACTGCATCTCGCCGCCTTCATGATGCTTCTGATCCCGGCTGTGGCTCCCAAGGCCGCTGCGGAGAAAGAACGCAACATCATGGTGACCCTGGTCGACGCTCCGCCGCCGCCCCCACCGCCGCCGCCGCCGCCGCCGCCGGATGACACCCCGCCGCCGCCGGTGAAAAACCTGTCGCCGCCGAAGCCGTCCCCGGTTCCGCCGCCGCCGCAGGCCCCTGTGGTCGATATCCCGGACCCGCGTCCGACCGACATCGTCACGCCGCCTTCGCCGCCGTCGCCGCCGCAGCCGCCGAGCACCATTGAGGCAAGCGTCGACATCTCGTCGAAGAACATGAACCCCCCGCGTTACCCGCCGGCCGCGTTCCGTGCTGGTATCCAGGGTGAAGTCATCCTGATCATTGACGTCGATGCCAATGGCAACGTCACCAATGTGTCGGTCGAGAAGTCCAGCCGTAACCGTGACCTTGACCGCGCCGCCATGGAAGCAGCTCGCAAGTGGAGCTTCCGTTCCGCGGAATCGGGCGGGAAGAAGGTCGCAGGTCGCGTTCGCGTCCCGGTCAACTTTGCGCTGAACTGATAGTGGCCGGTGGCCCGCCGGCCACCGCCTCTAGCGGTTATTTCTAGCAATACCCTTTATCACCACACACAACAAAGGTAAGCGTCATGCTGCAGGAACTTTTCATCGCCGCTGCTGCCGGGGGCAACTCCAACGCCCTGTCGCAGATGGGCTTCGAGCACCTGATCCACGAGATGACCACCCAGCCGGGTGACTTCGCCGTCTCCTGGGTCGTGCTGCTGACCCTGATCATCATGTCGGCCATGTCCTGGTACTGGACCGTCATCAACATCTTCCGCGCCACCCGCCTGAAGGCAGCTGCCGACAAGGTCGTGAGCCTGTTCTGGGATACCCCGAACGCTCAGGACGCCATCCGTGCGATGGAAGAACAGCCGGCTTCGGAGCCCTTCTCCAAGATCGCTCTGGACGCTGCACAGGCTGCTGCGCACCACCAGCGTTCGGAAGGCGGCACCTCGGGTGGCCTGGGTGAAAACCTGAGCCGTTCGGAGTTCGTCGATCGCGCCCTGCGTCAGGCCGTGACCCGCGAAAGCAACAACCTGCAGTCGGGCATGACCCTGCTGGCCACCGTCGGCGCAACCGCTCCGTTCGTGGGTCTGCTGGGTACCGTGTGGGGCATCTACGGCGCGCTGATCAAGATCGGTGCCACCGGTTCCGCCTCGATCGACGCCGTTGCCGGCCCGGTGGGTGAAGCACTGATCATGACCGCCATCGGTCTGTTCGTGGCTATCCCGGCCGTGTTCGCCTTCAACTTCTTCAGCAAGATCAACAGCGCCACGATCAGCAAGTTCGATACGTTCGCTCACGACCTGCACGACTTCTTCGCCACCGGTTCGCGCGTTCGCTAATAGCGACGCGCGTCACCCAGCGAGAACGTAGTCAACACGATCTAGACGGAGCCCGTTATGGCTTTCAGTAGTGGTAACAGCGGCGGCCCCATGGCCGACATCAACGTCACGCCCCTCGTGGACGTGATGCTGGTGCTGCTGATCATCTTCATCATCACGGCTCCCCTGATGTCCCACAAGGTCAAGGTGGATCTGCCTGAGGCCAACCTGGTGCAGAATCCGGAAGACGCTGAAAAGCGGGCGAGCCCGATCACCTTGGCAGTCAAGGAAGACGGCTCGATCTACTGGAACGACGAGGAAATCGACAAGCAGACGCTCGAGTCGCGCTTGGCGACCGCCGCCCAGCAGACCCCGCAGCCGCCCCTCAACCTGCGTGGTGATCGCACCACCAAGATGCGCGTCATCAATGAGATGACGAAGGTCGCGCAGGAACAGGGCATGCTCGACGTGGGCTTCGTCGCCACCAAAGTAAAGGGGCAGTAAGCCATGGCGTTCAGTACTGGTGGTAACAAAGGCCCCATGGCCGACATCAACGTCACGCCCCTCGTGGACGTGATGCTGGTGCTGCTGATCATCTTCATCGTCACCGCGCCGATCATGACGTACCCGATCGCCGTTGACCTGCCGCAGCGTGTGCTCAACCCACCGCCGGTGACTGTCGAACCGCCGCCGCCGATCGAGCTGAAGGTGGACGCCAGCAACCAGGTGTCGTGGAACAACAGCCCCGTGGCTGTGGGCGAACTGCAGCAGCGTATGGAGCAGGAAGTGCAGCGCGATCCGACCAACCAGCCGGAACTGCGCATTGATGCCAGCCCGGACTCCGAGTACGACGTGATGGCCAAGGTATTGGCTGCCGCGAAGAATGCTCAGATGAAGAAGATCGGCTTCGTACAGCAGTAATACGCAAGACGCAGTCATGACGCGACTGGAAAACGCCCCTGGAAACAGGGGCGTTTTTTTTGTGCCACCGGTCGCGCATACGCGCCAGCGCCACGCCGACCGCTATCATCCGGCCATGCTCGCAACCTTCGACGTCTTCGGGGATTGGCTTGATGCCATCCCCCACCTGCGCCCCCTCATGGTGGCGGCCTACATTCTCTATCTGCTGTGGCTGATCGGTTGGATCATGCTGCAGAAGCGCGAGCCGGTCGCCACGCTGAGCTGGATCCTGTCGCTGGCCGCCCTGCCCTATCTCGGGCTCTTCATCTACTACCTGCTCGGCCCGCAGAAGGTCAAACGGCAACGCCTGCGCCGCGGTCGCTCGCGCTCGGGCATGGAGCACTACAGCAGCGTCTGCCCACCGGATGCGGACTGCACCGAGCTGGCCAAGATCGCCCAGGCCACGACCGGGCTGTCACCGAGCTCGGCCACCGAAGTGGAGTGGCTGGTCGATGGTGCGGCCACCTACAGCGCATTGCTCGCTGCGGTCGCCACGGCGAAAGATCATCTGCATCTGGAGTACTACATCTTCAATCCGGACCACGCCGGCACCGCGCTGCGCGATGCGCTGACCGAGCGTGCCGCCGCCGGTGTACGCGTGCGGCTGCTGCTGGACGCGGTCGGTTCGTCGTCCATCCGCAAGCGCTTCCTGCAGCCGCTGCTGGATGCCGGTGCCGAAGTGGTCTGGTTCCATCCGCGGCAGCTGCTCAAGCCGTTCAAGCGGCCCTGGTTGAACCTGCGCACGCACCGCAAGCTGGTCATCATCGATGGCCTGCAGGCCTTCACCGGCGGCATCAACATCACCGATGAGGAGGACGAGAGCGTCCGCCCGGATGCGTATCGCGACCTGCACATGCGCCTGCGCGGCCACGTGGTGCGCAGCCTGCAGCTGGTCTTCATCGAGGATTGGATCTACGCCACCGGCCAGGAGCCGGCGCGCTTCAAGATCGCGCAGTTGTGGCCGGAGACCATGCCCAGCCGCAACGAGGGCAGCATCAGCGCGCAGGTGCTGGTCTCCGGCCCGGACTCGTCGTGGGAAACCATTCACCGGCTGCACGTGGCGGCGATCCACGAAGCCAAGGAGCGCGTCTGGTTGGTGACGCCCTACTTCGTCCCGGGCGAAGCCGCGCGCATGGCACTGACCTCGGCCGCACTCGGTGGGCTGGACGTGCGCCTGCTGGTGCCCAAGATGAGCGACTCCTGGTTCGTCACCCAGGCCGCGCGCTCCTACTTCGATGAGCTGCTGCAGGCCGGGGTCAAGATCTACGAGTACGGCCCGCGCATGCTGCACACCAAGGCCTTCATCGCCGATGACGACGTCTGCATCGTCGGCAGTGCCAACTTTGATCACCGCAGCTTCCGCCTCAACTTCGAGCTCTCGATGATGATCAGCGATACCGACCGGGTGGCAGCGCTGGCCGAGATCCTGCTGGCCGAGTACAGCAGCGCCTCACCGGTCTACAACGATCGTCAGCGTTCGCTGTGGCGGCACCGTGTGCCCGAAGCGTTCGCGCGCCTGGCCTCGCCGCTGCTGTAGCCATTGCTTCCCGTGGAACCGCACCGGGCGCCAGCGCTACACTGGCCCGGTCAATCGGGGAGAACGACATGTACTGGCTGTTTCTGCTGTTGGCGCTGGCCTGTTTCGGCATGGCGCTCAAGACCCCCCACATGGGGCTGATGGCGCTGTCGCTGCTGGGCACCCTGGTGTTCCTGCTGGCGTGGGTCCGCGGCCTCTATGTGGCCCGCTTCGGCGATGTGCAGGCCACCCGTGCGGCCATCACCGATCCCAACGAACTCCGTCGGCTGCGGGAGCTCGCCGTCCAGGCGCGCACCCCGACCGCTCAGGGTGAGTCCGACCCCTCGTAGTGCCATGACCCAACTCAGCGTCAACGTGAACAAGATCGCCGTCCTGCGCAACTCGCGCGGCGGCACCGACCCGGACGTCCCGCAGGCCGCCCGTGCCTGCCTGGATGCCGGTGCGCACGGCATCACCGTGCACCCGCGTCCGGACCGTCGCCACATCCACGCCGAGGACGTGCTGGCCCTGTCCGCGCTGACGGCCGAGCGCGGCGTGGAGTTCAACATCGAGGGCAACCCGTTCGCGCCCCCGCGTGAGGGGTACCCCGGGCTGCTGCCGCTGTGCGCGCAGACCCGACCTGCCCAGGCCACTTTGGTGCCGGACGGCGACGGCCAGCTCACTTCCGACCACGGCTTTGATTTCGGCCGTGATGCACAGCGCCTGCGCCCGCTGATCGCCGAGCTGAAGACGTACGGCTGCCGGGTCAGCCTGTTCGTGGACGCAGGCAACCCCGACATCGCCCAAGCCGCGGCCATCGGGGCCGACCGCGTGGAGCTCTACACCGGCCCCTACGCCGAGGCGCATGCCGCCGGTGACGCCTCGGCCATGCTGGCCGTGTTCGCCGATGCGGCGCGGCGCGCCCAGGCGGCCGGCCTGGGGGTCAACGCCGGGCACGACCTGTCGCAGGACAACCTGGCCGATTTCCTGCGGACCGTGCCGGACGTGCTGGAAGTCTCGATCGGCCACGCCCTGATCAGTGAGGCGCTGTACGACGGGCTGGAAGCCACGGTGAAGGGATATCTGCGGCTGCTCTGATGCCGGCGCTTAGCCCTGCCACGCAAGGCGCCCGAGACCCCGTAGGAGCCCACCGTTGGTCGGCTCGTTCGCCCGGTGACACGGCACTCCCGGGGCACGCTCCGGCCCTGTGGATAATTTAGGGGATGAAACTGATCGCCTCGCCTTACATCCCTTGAATTGCAAGGGTTTCACTTCCCTTTACCCCTGTGGTTAGTAATACTACTAATCATGGATATCTCCCATCCCCGCCGTTCCGACGCCACGACGTCTCATTCCCTGAGACCTCCCGGCGATAGCCTTTGACGATGGGTATTGCGATCAAAGGCCGGGGCTCCCGCACGCACCTGGCGGGCCGTTTCGAGGTCACCGTCAGCGAAGCGATGGACGACGGCTGGGCGCCGGACGAGAGCGAGGAGTTCGCCGCGCCGCGGCTGCGCACCGAAGTGCGCGCCGAGACCGCCCGCAGCATCATCAGCCGCAACAAGTCGCCGGACGTCGGCTTCAGCCAGTCGGTCAATCCGTACCGCGGCTGCGAGCACGGGTGCTCCTATTGCTTCGCCCGACCCTCGCACGCCTATCTCAATCTCTCGCCCGGGCTGGACTTCGAGACCAAGCTGTTCGCCAAGACCAATGCGCCGCAGCTGCTGCGCAAGGAGTTCTCGCGCCCTGGCTACGTGCCGCAGCCGATCGCGCTGGGCATCAACACCGATGCCTACCAGCCGATCGAACGCAAGCTCAAACTCACCCGCCAGCTGATCGAGGTGATGCTCGAAACGCAGCACCCGTTCTCGCTGATCACCAAGAATGCGCTGGTCGAGCGCGACATCGACCTGCTCGCACCGCTGGCGGAAAAGCAGCTGGTCAGCGTGCACTTCTCGGTGACCTCGCTGGACCCGCACCTGTCGGCCAAGCTAGAACCACGCGCCTCGGCCCCACATGCACGGCTGCGCGCGATGCGCCGGCTGAGCGATGCCGGCATCCCGGTCGGGGTGATGGTTGCGCCGGTGATCCCGTGGATCAACGATGCCGAACTGGAAGCCGTGCTTGAGGCCGCTCACGATGCCGGTGCCTCCACCGCCGGCTACGTGCTGCTGCGCCTGCCGCTGGAAGTGGCGCCGCTGTTCCGCGATTGGCTCGACACCCACCATCCGGACCGTGCCACGCACGTGATGAGCACCATCAACCAGCTGCGCGGCGGCAAGGACTACAACAGCCAGTTCGGCACGCGCATGCGCGGCGAAGGCGTCTACGCGGATCTGCTGTCCAACCGCTTCAAGCTGGCCCGCAAGCGCCTGGGCTTCGACGCGCAGCACAGCCACTGGCCGAAGCTGGACTGCACCCGCTTCCTGCGGCCGTTGCCGCCGCGGGCGGAGTCACCGCAGGGCTCGTTGTTCTGATCAGCCCCCGATGGACTTTAGGGCGCACCCGCCCAACAATCGGGCCAAGGCACCGCGCCGCGGTGGCCTGACGTCCACATCGGATATCCAGGGGGAAACCACATGTCATCGGCAGCCACCTCGGCCGCGTCGAACGCGGCCAACATCGCGATCAACGCCGCCATCACCGCCGCGGTGCAGCAGCAGCGCGACGCGTTGATCGCACACTTCACCGGCCATCAGGCGCTGTCGCCGCAGAGCGCGATCGCGGCGGACAGCATCGACCCTGCACTCCATGCGCCGCTGACGTACTACCGGGACAACGGCGTCATCCGCAATGCGGGCGGTGATCGTCTCTATCTGGATCTGGACGTGTTGGCCGGGCTGAAGGCCAAGGCGAAGCGCACTGGGCGCAATGTGCTGATCACCGTGATGGTGTTGGCCGTGTTGGCCGTGGTGGTAGTGGTGGGTGCTGTGTTGCTGGTGTGGGCGCGCTGATCAATTCCCACCAAACAATTTCTGCGCACTCTGGAAAAGAACCCAGCTCGTCGCAATGAACTTGTCCCCACCCTGCGGCCGGTTGCCCCGGTGCGTGTGGGTAAATGCGGTCGGTGCGATCAACAGGCTGCCCGTGCGCGGCGCGACCTTGCGGCCCTGGAACAGGAACTCGGTTTCGCCGGCGTCGAAATCGTCGTTGAGGTAGAGCGTCCACAGCAGATGGCGGTGCAGCGTTTCGCCGGCCGGATCGCGTGGGTACAGCTCGCAGTGCCAGTACGGATAGCCGCCCTCGCCCGCGGCATACCATTGCAGATTGATGGCACCGGGCCGCAGGCAGGTGCGGGCCAGGTCGGACAGCGTGGCGTCGTCCATGTCGGGGAAATCCTCGGCCGCCAACCGGCGCGGTTGCCCCTGACTGTCCTGGATCTGCAGCATCAGCGGCGAGATCAGGGCCTGTGGATAACGGCGTAGATAAGTCAGCAAACCCTTGAAAACCGCCTGCTGCAGCACTGCTTCCGCCTGCCGCCACTCGGGGCGCCCGCTGATGCGAAGATCCTTGCTGTGCTTGAGTTCCGGGAACACACCGCTGCCCACTTCGCCCGGCTGCAACTGCGCACTGGATCGCATCTGGGCCTGCAGGGCCGCACAGACCTCGTTGGGGACGGCGTTGTGGATTACTTCGATGAAATCGAGCGGCGCGTCGGCAGTCATGGGGTCATCCGTGGGCACGAATGGCCGATGGTGACCGCTGCCGTGGCCGATGTCACGCCGTTGCCACGTATCAACAGGGCTGACCTGACGGCCAGCCCTGTGTAGGAAATCAACCTGCCGCGCTGTCGTGTTCGCGGTGGTAACGGGTGGCTTCTTCCACCTCATTGCGCGAGCCGAGGAAGACCGGCACGCGCTGGTGCAGCTGATCGGGCTGGATGTCGAGAATGCGCACGCGACCGGTGGTGGCGGCGCCGCCGGCCTGTTCGACCAGCAGGCCCATCGGGTTGGCTTCGTACATCAGGCGCAGCTTGCCGGCCTTGGACGGATCCTTCGTGTCCCACGGGTAGATGAAGATGCCGCCGCGGGTCAGGATGCGATGCACGTCGGCCACCATGCTGGCGATCCAGCGCATGTTGAAGTTCTTGCCGCGCGCGCCTTCCTTGCCGGCCAGCAGGTCCTGCACGTAGCCCTGCATCGGGGTTTCCCAATGCCGCTGGTTGGACATGTTGATGGCGAATTCCTGGGTGTCTGCCGGGATCTGCATGTCCGGCGTGGTCAGCACGAACTCGCCCTTCTCGCGGTCCAGGGTGAACGCGTGCGTGCCGTGGCCGACGGTGAGCACCATCTGCGTGCTCGGCCCGTAGATGCAGTAGCCGGCCGCGACCTGCGCGGTGCCCGGCTGCAGGAAGCTGGCGTCGTTGGGCTGCTCGGTGCCCGGCGGGCAGCGCAGCACCGAGAAGATGGTGCCGACGGACACGTTGACGTCGATGTTGGAGCTGCCATCGAGGGGATCGAACAGCAGCAGGAAGTCACCGCGCGGATACGTGTCGGGCACCGGCTGGCAGTGATCCATTTCTTCCGAGGCACAGGCAGCCAGGTGACCGCCCCAGGCATTGGCTTCCAGCAGGATCTCGTTGCTGATCACGTCCAGCTTCTTCTGTGCCTCGCCCTGCACGTTGCCGGTACCTGCTTCGCCGAGCACACCGCCCAGCGCGCCCTTGCTGACCGCGATGGAGATGCTGGTGCAGGCGCGGGCCACGACAGCGATCAGCTGGCGCAGATCGGCGTTGATGCGGCCGGCATGTTGCTCTTCGATCAGATAGCGGGTCAGCGACGTCTGGGACATGGAATCAGGCGGCCTTCAAAGGGGAAGCGCCTATTGTCGCCCTTCGCCGGAGCCATTACGAGGCGCGGGCAGCCGTAACCGTTCCCACGCCATGCCCCGTCCTGCCGATGCCGTAACGCAGAACGGCCGCGCAGGGCGGCCGTTCTGCTTCACCGGGGCAATACTGCTCAGCCCTTGCTGACGGTCGCCACGGCCTTGGCCACGTATTCCAGGTTGCCCTGGTTGAGTGCGGCCACGCAGATGCGGCCGGTGCCGACGGCGTAGATCGCGAACTCGTCGCGCAGGCGGTCCACCTGGGCGCGGCTCAGGCCCGAGTACGAGAACATGCCGGCCTGGTCGTTGATGAACGCGTACTCCGGTGCGCCGGCGGCGACCAGGTTCTCCACCAGGCCATGGCGCAGGGCGTGGATGCGCTCACGCATCTCGGTCAGTTCCGCTTCCCACAGCTGGCGCAGCTCGACGCTGTTGAGCACGCCGGCGACCAGTGCGGCGCCGTGGTTGGACGGGCTGGAGTAGATCGTGCGGATGATGCGCTTGACCTGCGACTGCACGGCCTTGGCCGCGTTCGCGTCCGGGGCGACCACCGACAGCGCGCCAACACGCTCGCCATACAGCGAGAACGACTTGGAGTACGAGTTGGCGACCACAAAGCTGTCGATGCCGGCCTCGGCGATGATGCGCACGGCCGCGCCATCTTCGCTGATGCCCTTGTCGAAGCCCTGGTAGGCCATGTCGATGAACGGGAACAGCTGGCGGTCCTTCAACAGCTCGGCCACCTGCTTCCACTGCGCGACGGTGAGGTCGGCACCGGTCGGGTTGTGGCAGCACGCGTGCAGCAGCACCACGGTGCCCGGCTGCAGCTTGCCGAGGTCGCCCAGCATGCCGTCGAAGTCCACGCCATGGGTGGCGGCATCGAAGTAGGTGTAATCGACCACGTCGAAGCCGGCCGCGCCGAACACCGCGCGATGGTTTTCCCAGCTCGGGTTGCTGATGGCGATGGTGGCGTGCGGCAGCAGCTTGTGCAGCAGGTCCGCGCCGACGCGCAGCGCACCGCTGCCGCCGATGGTCTGCGAGGTGGCCACGCGGCCGGCGGCCAGCAGCGGCGAGTCCTTGCCGAAGACCAGTTCGCGGGTGGCCTGGGTGTAGGCCGGCAGGCCGTCGATCGGCAGGTAGCCGCGCGGTTTGGCGTCAACGGCCAGCTGCTGTTCGATCTTGTTCACGGCGCGGAGCAGCGGGATGCGGCCGCTCTCGTCGTAATAGATGCCCACGCCCAGGTTGACCTTGATCGGGCGGCTGTCGGCGTTGTAAGCCTCGGTCAGGCCCAGGATCGGGTCGCCTGGGACCAGTTCCACATTTGCAAAGAAGGACACGGCGGTACTCATTCGGATGACGGAAGGGGGAGGGTGGCGCGACGCGGATTTGGCGGCAGAATCAGCCAAAACCGACCCATCGTAACAAAGCCCTGCCGAGGGCGCCGAGGCCGTCGTCACGTCACCTTCCGTACCATGGCGTGCGGCACGCCCATTTACCGAGGATCCCGCCCCGCATGCTCCGTCTTACCCCGCTGGCCCGCCACTGTGCGCTGGCCTCGGCCGTGTTGCTGCCATCGCTGGCGCAGGCCCAGAACACCCCCGCCCCCTCTTCTTCGATCGAGCGGCTGCCCACCGTCCAGGTCCAGGCCGCGCGCGTGGCGCAGGTGGCCGATATCGACCTGCCGGCCTCGCTGACGACGGTCTGGGTGGACGAGGACCGCACCGGGCCGCTGGCCCAGCTCTCCGAGGCCCTCAACGGCATTCCCGGGGTGGTTGCCCGTGATCGCCAGAACTATGCGCAGGACACCCAGCTCTCGATCCGTGGCTTCGGCGCGCGCTCGACCTTCGGCGTGCGCGGCGTGCGGGTGCTGGTGGACGGTGTGCCGGCCACCATGCCCGACGGCCAGGGCCAGCTCTCCCACGCCAGCCTGCTGTCGGCGCAGCGCGTGGACGTGCTGCGCGGGCCGTTCTCGGCGCTGTACGGCAACTCCTCCGGCGGCGTGGTCCAGGTGTGGAGCGCGGACGGCGCCGAGGGTGACCCGTGGCGCCTGCGGCTGGATACCGGCAGCGACAACAGCCTCAGCGCCGGCGCCCAGGTGCGCGGCGTGCAGGGCCCGGTCCGCTACAACGTGGCCGCCAACCACTTCCGCACCGATGGCTGGCGCGATCACAGTCAGGCCCGACGCGAATCGGTCAATGCCCGACTGGGCACGGATGTCGGCGGCGGCCAGCTGGATCTGGTCCTGAACTACTTCGATGCGCCTGACGCACAGGATCCGCTCGGTCTCACGCGCGCCCAGGTGCACGAGAACCCGCGCCAGGCCACCGCGGTGGCCACCCAGTACAACACCCGCAAATCCGTGCGCCAGGCCCAGGCCGGGCTGGTTTTCACCCGAACCGAGGGCGCGCAGACCTGGCGTGCGATGGGCTATGCCGGTCAGCGCAGCGTGGAGCAGTATCTGGCGATCCCGCCGGGGCCACAGGCCAACCCGCTGCATGCCGGCGGGGTGATCGATCTGGACGGGGCCTATGGCGGTCTCGACGCGCGCTGGGCGTGGCACGGTGACTGGGCCGGCCGCCCGCTGGATGTGGTGATCGGGGCCAATGCCGACCGTCAGCAGCAGGATCGCCGCGGTTACGAGAATTTCGTCGGCGATCAGGTCGGCATCAAGGGCCGCCTGCGCCGCGACCAGAGCGACCGGGTCGAGAACGTGGACCAGTTCGCCCAGGCGTGGTGGCAGTGGGCGCCGCGTTGGTCGTTGCTGCTGGGGGTGCGCCACAGCACGGTCCGTTTCCGCTCCAACGACCACTACATCACCGCCGGCAATCCGGACGACAGCGGTTCGCGTCGCTACGAAGCGACCACGCCGGTGGCCGGGGTGGTGTTCCGCGCCAGCGATGCGTGGCGGCTGTATGCCTCGGCCGGACGTGGCTTCGAAACGCCGACCTTCAACGAGCTGGGCTACCGCGCCGATGGCCAGGCCGGGCTGGCGCTGGATCTCTCGGCCGCCCGCAGCCGCAACCTGGAAGTCGGCAGCAAGTGGCACGGGCAAAGTGGCGCGCAGGTCGAGGCGGCGCTGTTCCGCGCCGATACCGATGACGAGCTGGCCGTGGCGAGCAACAGCGGCGGCCGCAGCACCTACCGCAACATCGGCCGTACGCGCCGCCAGGGCGCCGAGGCCAGTTATAGGCAGCCGCTGGGGGCGCAGGCGGACCTTTCGCTGGCCTACACCTGGATCGAGGCCACCGTGCGTGATCCGTATGCGCTGTGCGCGGCTGCTGGATGCAACACGGTGACCGCCGGCTCACGCCTGCCGGGTGTACCCAGGCAGCAGTGGAACGCACGAGTGCAGCACCACCCCGGCCCGTGGCAGTGGGCGGCCGAGGTGGTGGCCTCCAGCGACACCGTGGTCAACGATCTGGCCACCGACCGCGCGCCGGGCTATGCCCTGTTGAACCTGGAGGTATCGCGGCGCTGGACGACCGCGCAGGGCACGCTGCGAGCCTTCGCCCGGGTCGACAATGCGCTGGACCAGCGCTACATCGGCTCGGTGATCGTCAACGACGGCAACCAGCGCTTCTTCGAACCCGGCCCGGACCGCCGCTACAACGTCGGGCTGCAGTGGCAGTGGGCGCCCTGACCTAGCGCGGCGGCTTGGCCGGCACGAAGGGTGAGGTCGGGTCGCTGGCCGGGAAGGTCTCTTCCAGCGCCTCGTCCTGGTTGTCGCTGGCGTGTTCCTTGCGCTGGCGGCGCTGGTATTCATCTTCGCGGCGGTGATGACCGGCCGGGCCCTGGGCACCCGGCGGGGAATCCTTGCGGTCGCGGTAGGGATGCGGTGCCACCTCGCCCGGACGCTCGGCCGCGGCGTCGGCGTCTGCCGAGGGGCGGATATCGGCGCCTCGGTTTTCGGCGTCCTGATTGTCATGTTTGGCGCGCTGCTCGCCCGGGATCGGGGCAGTGGCGTCGCGCAGGGGGTCGCGTGGCATGGGAGTTCTCCAGTAGCTGTGCGCCCCACTACAGCGCGCGGCGGGTGAAGTCGCTGCGAATCCCGCCGCATCAACGACTCTGTCACGGCTGGATAACGGCGGCGGGACTATTCCTGCCTGCCCCGTCGCTGTCGGAGTCGTGTCATGCCCCGCCTGGACCGCCGTGCCGCACCCGCGTTGTTCAACGCCTACCTGCAGCCGGAACGGAGCGGGCGCCGCGCGCGCCGTGACCGTGCCGAGGACGCGCAGGCGGTTGCACAGGACTACCTGCAGTACATGCGCAGCGATTATGAGCAGCGCCGCAGTCACGGCCGCCGCAGCTGGCGCGACCTGTACCCCGCCTATGCCTTCGCGCTGACCACCCACTATGCGGACTGGCCGCGCGGCGCCGATGACACCGATGGCGAGCTGGCCGAGCACTGGGAACAGATGCGCGGGCAGTCGCGACTGGGCTGGCACCAGGCCCGCGCCGTGGTCGAAGATGCGTGGCTGGCGCTGGATCACATGCCTGCGGCGGCGGTGCACGGTCTGCTGCAGTAGCCGCGGCGTGCAGCCGGCCTGCACGGGCCGGACACAGGCGTTTCACGTGCTGCGCGGTACAGCTGCCCTCCCTGTAGTGTTGGAGTGGCGCCACCATGGCCCGACCGATCTGGACCGGCACGCTGTCATTCGGGCTGCTCAATGTCCCGGTGTCGCTGATGTCCGGCGAACGCAACGTCGATCTGCACTTCCGGATGCTGGATTCGCGCGACCGCAAGCCGATCCGCTTCGAGCGCGTCAACGCCGATACCGGCGAAGAAGTGCCGTGGAAGGACATCGTCAAAGCCTACGAGTACGACAAGGGCAGCTACGTCGTGCTGGAGGAAGATGACATCCGGTCGGCTGCGCCGGAAAGTCACGAGGCGGTCGAGGTGGAAACCTTCGTCGATGCCGGCACGATCGACCCACGCTACTACGAGAAGCCCTACCTGCTGGTGCCCGCCAAGAAAGCCGAGAAAGGCTACGTGCTGCTGCGCGAAACGCTGCGCAGCACCGGCAAGGTCGGCATCGCGCGGGTGGTGGTGCGTACCCGTGAGTACCTGTGCGCGGTGATGCCGCATGGCGATGCACTGGTGCTGATGATCCTGCGCTATCCGCAGGAGTTGGTGGACCCGGAAGACTACAAGCTGCCCAGCGGCAGCCTGGCCGAGTACCGCATCAGCAGCAAGGAAACCGCCATGGCCGAGCAGTTGATCGAGTCGATGGCCGGCGAGTGGAAGCCGGACGAGTACCACGATGAATTCCGCGAGCGCCTGCACACGCTGCTGAAAAAGCGGATCAAGGCCAAGGGCGGCACCACAAAGGTGGAGGAAGAGCCGGCCCCGCGCGACGACGATGCGACCAATGTGGTCGACTTCATGTCGTTGCTGCAGAAAAGCCTGGATGCCAAAAAGCGCACGCCGGCCGCTACCAAGACAGCGGCGAAGAAGGCCACGGCCAAGGTCGCCAAACCCACGGCAGCCAAAAAGGCGACCAAGACCGCAGGCAAAGCGACGAAGAAAACCACCAAGCGTGCACCCGCACGCAAAGCGGGGTAAGCCCACGTGTCCCTGCAGGAATACCGCCGTAAGCGCCGCTTCGACGGCACCCCCGAGCCGGACGCCGAGCGCCGCGGGGCGCCGGCGCGGCGACCGATCTTCGTGGTGCAGCTGCACCATGCCAGTTCGCGCCATTACGACTTCCGGCTCGAAGCTGACGGCGTGCTCAAGAGCTGGGCGGTACCGAAGGGCCCCTCGCTGCGTGTCGGCGAAAAACGGCTCGCCGTAGAGGTGGAAGACCATCCCCTGTCCTATGCGACGTTCGCCGGCGATATCCCCAGCGGCCACTACGGCGCTGGCCATGTGGATGTCTATGACCACGGCACCTGGGCCTGCGATGGCGATCCGCTGGAGGCGATCGCGGCGGGCAAGGTGGACTTCGTGCTGCACGGCGAGCGGCTGAAAGGGGGCTGGAAGCTGGTGCGCACCGCGATGAAGGGCAAGCAGCACCAGTGGCTGCTGATCAAACGCGACGACGACGAGGCGAGGGACATGGAGGCCGATGATCTATTGGAGGTGCCACCGAAGGCCGCCAAGCGCACGGGCACCAGGAAGGACGCCGCTGCCAGCACAACGAAGGTCGCCGCGGCCAGGAAAACCGCCCCCGCCAAGGCGGTGACGACCCGCGCCGCACGCAAGGCCGATGCGCGCTGGTCCAAACGCGCGCTGGCGCTTGAAGGCGCACGCGAAAGGCCCTACCCACACGAGTTCAAGCCGCAGCTGACCGACCACCGTGCCACCGCGCCGGACGGCGCGCAGTGGCTGCACGAGATCAAATGGGATGGCTATCGCCTGCTGGCCGAGGTGCGCGAAGGCGTGGTGTCGCTGCGCTCGCGCGGCGGACTGAACTGGACTGAGGATTTCCCCGAGGTGGTGCAGGCGATCGAACGGCTGCCGGTGCGCGATCTGCGTCTGGACGGTGAACTGGTGGTCCTGGATGCGCAGGGCCGCAGTGACTTCTCCGCGTTGCAGAAGGTCATCGACGGCACCGCGAAACAGCCGCTGCGCTATGTGGTGTTCGACATGCCCGGCATCGCCGGGGTGGATGTCAGCCGGGTGCCCCTGCTGGAGCGCAAGGCGCTGCTCAAGGACCTGCTGGGCAGCAAGCCGGACACCCTGGCCTACAGCGACCATGTGCGCGACCACGGCCCGGCGGTGTTCGCCGCCAGTGGCGAGGCCGGGTTCGAAGGCATCATCAGCAAGCGGATCGATGCGCCCTACGTCAACGCACGCTCGCGCGACTGGATCAAGATCAAGCACGAGAACACCGATGAGTTCCTCATCGTCGGCTATACCGAGCCGAAGGGGTCGCGCAGCGGCTTCGGCTCGCTGCTGATGGCCACCCCGGACAAGGGCGGGTGGCGTTATGTCGGCCGCGTCGGCACCGGCTTCGATGATGCCGCGCTGCGCGCGCTGACCAAGCAACTGACGCCGCTGACGGTGAAGGACGCGGTGGTGGAGCTGCCCGCGCATGTGCCGTTCACCGCGCGCAGCGTGCACTGGGTGAAGCCGGTGCTGGTGGCAGAGGTCGCCTTCCGTGGGTGGGCCAAGGAAGGATTGCTGCGCCAGGCCAGCTTCAAGCGGCTGCGCGAAGACAAACAGCCGAAGGATCTGGGCGCGGCAGCCAACGTCGCTACCACCGCTGCGTCCGCCTCCGCCCCGGCGGCGAAAACCAGCGGCCGGAACAAGGCCGCGGCTGCGCAGGAAGAGAGCACCGTAGCGATCAGCCATCCCGAACGCGTGGTGTTCGCCAAGGCGAAGATCACCAAGGGCGAAGTGGCCGATTACTATCGGCGCATGGCGCGCTGGATCCTGCCTGAGGTGGCGCACCGTCCGCTGTCCGTATTGCGTTGCCCGGACGGCGTGGACAAACCCTGCTTCTTCCAGAAACACCACGGCACCGGCCTGGGCGGTGCGGTCAAGGCGATCCCGCTGGAGCAGAAGAGCGGGCGCGAAGATTACCTTTACATCGAGGATGTGGACGGGCTGCTGCAGCTGGTGCAGATGAACACCCTGGAGCTGCATCCGTGGGGCGCCACTGTGGAGGATTCCGAACACCCGGACCGGCTGGTGTTCGATCTGGATCCGGGCGACGGCGTGACCTGGACGAAGATCAAGACCGCCGCACGCGATGTGCGCGCGCGCCTGCAGGAAGCCGGGCTGGAGAGCTTCGTCCGGCTCTCCGGCGGCAAGGGCGTGCACGTGGTGGTGCCGCTGCAGCCCAAGGCCGACTGGGCGCACGCCAAGGATTTCTGCGAGGCGTTTGCGCAGGCCATGGCCACCCAGGCACCGGACCGCTACGTGGCGACGATGAGCAAGGCCAAGCGCGACGGGGTGATCTTCATCGATTGGCTGCGCAATGCGCGCGGCGCCACCAGTGTGAGCTCGTGGTCGCTGCGGGCGCGGCCGGGGGCCGGCGTGGCGGTGCCGCTGCGCTGGGAAGAACTGGGCCGCATCGCGGCACCGGACGCCTTCCCGATGGCGAAGGCACTGCAGCGCGCGGAGCGGTTGAAGCAGGATCCGTGGGAAGGCATTGAGCAGGTGAAGCAGGTGCTGCCCGGCAGCTGATCAGGCGCGCGCGGGCCGGAACCGCGTGCCAACCCACACACCCGCGAATGCCTGCACCGGCAGCGACACCAGCAGAATCACCACGAACCAGAACGGGAAATCCCTGCCGAAATCCCACGCGGTGTAGATCGATGCGGCCGCGATCACCGCCCACACCACACCGCCGTGCACACGCGGCCAGGTAGGTGCGTAGCGGCTGGCGAAGGCGATCGCGGCGACGCCGCTGAGGATCGTCCAGGCCAGGTCCCACGCCAGCTGGGGCTCGCCGCCCGGCGGAATGTGCAGCAACGGCACCAGCCAGGAACCGACGCTGTTGACCAGCACCATGACCGCGAACGCGAACACGACGGCCAGCACGGACAGCAAAGGATTCCTCAGGGCGGACCACACAGGCATGGCGGCGACATCACGGCGGGAGAGCCGCCATTATGGACGCGTTGCCGCAGAGAGTTTCAGACCCGGCCGGCGGCTTGGAGCTGAGCGAACTCCTCATCGCTGAACAAGCGTGAGCGGACCAGGAAGCGCACGCCCTCGCCGTTCTCCAGCGAAAACATGCCGCCCCGGCCGGGTACCACGTCGATGATCAGCTGGGTGTGTTTCCAGTACTCGAACTGCGCGGGGCTGATGTAGAACGGCGCCCCGCCGATCTCGCCCATGCGCACGTCACGGTCGCCCACGATGAAATCGCCTTGGGCGAAGCACATCGGCGAGGAGCCGTCGCAGCAGCCACCGGACTGGTGGAACAGCAGGTCGCCGTGGCGGGCCTGCAGTGTCTCGATCAGCTGCAGGGCCGGGAGCGTGGCCATCACCTGGAGCGGGAGGTCGGTCATGATCGGGGTGCCATGGGCGCCGGCCAGTGGCCGGCAGGACGGAAGAACCGGCGCTGCCGTCCTGCTGCCACCGGGAGAGGGGTAGTGGCGCAGGACGGCACCGCGCAGCCGGTTACGCGCTCATGTCCAACACCACGCGGCCTTCGATCTTGCCGGCCTGCATGCGCGCGAAGATGTCGTTGATGTTCTCCAGCGAATCGCGGGTGACCGTCGCGGTGACCTTGCCCTGCTCGGCGAACGCCAGCGATTCCTGCAGGTCCAGGCGGGTACCGACGATCGAGCCGCGCACGGTGATGCCGTTGAGCACCATGCCGAAGATGTCCAGCGGGAAGTTGCCCGGCGGCAGGCCGTTCAACGAGACCGTGCCACCACGGCGGACCATGCCCAATGCCTGCTCGAAAGCCTTCGGCGACACAGCCGTGACCAGTGCGCCATGCGCACCGCCGATCTCCTTCTTCAGGAACGCGGCCGGATCGGTGTTGCGCGCGTTGACGGTGATCGTCGCGCCCAGCCGCTCGGCCAGGGCGAGCTTGCCGTCGTCGATATCCACTGCGGCCACGTTCAGGCCCATCGCCTTGGCGTACTGCACGGCCATGTGGCCCAGCCCGCCGATGCCGGAGATCACCACCCACTGGCCGGGCTTGGTATCGGTGACCTTCAGGCCCTTGTAGACCGTGACGCCGGCGCACAGGATCGGCGCGACCTCGATGAAGCCCACGCCCTTGGGCAGCAGGCCAACGTAGGCCGCATTGGCCAGGGCGTACTCGGCGAATCCACCGTTCACCGAGTAACCGGTGTTCTGCTGGGCTTCGCACAGGGTTTCCCAGCCGCCCAGGCAGTGTTCGCAATAGCCGCAGGCCGAGTACAGCCAGGGGATGCCCACGCGATCGCCTTCGCGGATATGGCTGACCCCGGCGCCCACCGCCACCACGTGACCCACGCCCTCGTGGCCGGGAATGAAGGGCGGGTTGGGTTTGACCGGCCAGTCCCCGTCCACCGCATGCAGGTCCGTGTGGCACACGCCACAGGCTTCGATCTTCACCAGGATATCGCCGGGCCCCGGACGCGGCACCTCGACTTCCTCGATGCGCAACGGCTTTCCGAACTCGCGGACGACCGCGGCCTTCATGGTCTTGTTCATGCGTGTATCTCCGTGGATTGCCAAGGACTGCACTGTGGCGCCGGCCTCATGCCGGCGCCTTGATCGGGATCAACCCCGGGGCGGGCTCAGAAGAAGCCCAGCTTCTTGGGCGAGTAGCTGACCAGCAGGTTCTTGGTCTGCTGGTAGTGGTCGAGCATCATCTTGTGGTTCTCCCGGCCGATGCCCGACTGCTTGTAGCCACCGAAGGCGGCATGCGCCGGATAGGCGTGGTAGCAGTTGGTCCACACCCGTCCGGCCTGGATGCCGCGGCCCATGCGGTACAGGCGCGAGGCATCGCGGCTCCACACACCGGCACCGAGGCCGTACAGGGTGTCGTTGGCCAGCTCCAGTGCTTCTTCCTCGGTTTTGAAGGTGGTCACCGAGACCACCGGCCCGAAGATCTCTTCCTGGAACACGCGCATCTTGTTGTGGCCCTTGAACACCGTGGGCTTCACGTAGAAGCCGCCAGCCAGGTCGCCCTCCAGCTTGGCCTGCTCGCCGCCGATCAACACCTCGGCTCCCTCCTGTTTGCCGATGTCGAAGTAGGAGAGGATCTTCTCCAGCTGCTCGGAGGAGGCCTGCGCACCGACCATGGTGTTGGGATCGAGCGGATTGCCCTGCTTGATCGCGGCCACGCGCTTGAGCGCGCGCTGCATGAATTCCTCGTAGATCGATTCCTGGATCAGCGCGCGCGACGGGCAGGTACACACCTCGCCCTGGTTGAAGGCGAACAGCACGAAGCCTTCCACCGCTTTGTCGAGGAAGTCATCGTCCTCGGCCATCACATCGGCGAAGAAGATGTTCGGCGATTTGCCACCCAGCTCCAGCGTCACCGGGATCAGGTTCTGACTGGCGTACTGCATGATCAGGCGGCCGGTGGTGGTTTCGCCGGTGAAGGCGATCTTGGCGATGCGCGGGTTGGAGGCCAGCGGCTTGCCCGCTTCCACGCCGAAGCCATTGACCACGTTGAGCACGCCCTTGGGTAGCAGGTCGCCGATCACTTCCATCAGTACCAGGATCGAGGCCGGGGTCTGCTCGGCCGGCTTGAGCACCACGCAGTTGCCGGCGGCCAGCGCGGGCGCCAGCTTCCAGGCCGCCATCAGCATCGGGAAGTTCCACGGGATGATCTGCCCGACCACGCCGAGCGGCTCGTGGAAGTGGTAGGCGATGGTGTCCTTGTCGATCTCCGACAGGCTGCCTTCCTGCGCGCGCACCGCGCCGGCGAAGTAGCGGAAGTGATCGGCCATCAGCGGCACGTCGGCGTTGAGCGTTTCGCGGATCGGCTTGCCGTTGTCCCAGGTTTCGGCATGGGCGAGCAGCTCGAGATTCTCTTCGATGCGGTCGGCGATCCGGTTGAGGATGTTGGCGCGCTCGGTGGTCGAGGTCTGGCCCCAGGCGGTCTTGGCCGCGTGGGCGGCGTCCAGCGCCGCTTCGATGTCCTCGGCGTTGGAACGGGCGACCTCGGTGAACACCTTGCCCGTCACCGGCGTGGTGTTCTCGAAATACTGGCCGCTGCGCGGGGCCACCCACTCCCCGCCGATGTAGTTGCCGTAGCGCGGCTTGAAGATGGACTGCGGGTCGGTGGCGTGCGGCTTGGCGGACGTGACGGCATTCATGGTGCATCTCCGGATGGCGGTGGACAGGCCCGATAAGGGTCTGTTCCATGGCGCAAGTACGATGCCAGGTTCCGTGTGGTGCAGCGCGGCATGGCCTGATCCTGCGCGCGTATTGGATGGGGGCCTGGAAACTGATGCAGTGCACCACGGCAGGTCATTGCGCGGTAACGCCGGGTGTGGTGTTTATCGGAACAGGCCCCGCTACAACTGTCGCAGATTGCGACACTGGAGAATCCAGGTGTCCCAGCTCCCGCTCCAGCACCGTGTCGGCAATGCGCGACGCTCCTTTTTCGAGCGCGGCGCGGCGCCGGTCGGCAGCGTGCCCGACACCATCCTGCAGTCGTGGCAGCGCTGCCGGCGCGGCGGGCTCTCGGTCGATGCACAGCCGGACGTCGAGCCGTTGCCGGATGCACGCCTGCGCGAGCTGCGCCAGCGTCAGGAAACGCTGTGGCGGCTGGCGCGACCGGAGCTGGATGGCCTGGCCGCCGACATTGCCGCGACCGGCAGCATCGCGCTGCTGACCGACGAGGCGGGTTGGATCCTGGATGCCGAGGGCAACCCCGCCTTCCTGGACAAGGCCGGGCGGGTGGCGTTGATGCCAGGCGTGCGCTGGGATGAAACCACGGTGGGCACGAACGCGATCGGCACGGCCATCGTCGAAGGCCGCTCGGTGGAGGTCCGTGGTGGTGAGCATTACTTCGCACCGCACGGGATCCTGACCTGTTCGGCCACGCCGATTTTCGATCCCTACGGGCAGCGGGTCGGCGTACTCGACATTTCCGGCGACGCGCGCCAGCAGCACCTGCATGCCCGTGTGCTGGCACGGCAGGCGGTGGCGCATATCGAGCACCGTTACTTCGAGGCGGGATTGGGCGATTGCGAGGTGGTCCGCCTGCATCACGACGCCGGCCTGCTGGGTACCGCGCGCGAAGGTGTACTGGGCTTCCGCAATGGCCGTCTGGTGGCCGCCAACCGTGCTGGGCTGGCCCTGTTCGGGCTGGACCACGGCGACATCGGCAGGGCGCCCTACGAGGCACTGTTCGATGGTCCGCTCTCGCGGCTGCATGATGATGGCGCGTTGGTCGACCGCCAGGGACGCGCGCTGTACGGCCACCTGAGCCCCGCCGATGGCACCACGGTCCGCTCGCCGCTGCCCGCGCGTCCAACCGCCGCCGCACCCGCGCGTGTCGCCGCGGCGGCGGTGCGGGTGGATGCCACGCCCCTGTTCGATGCGGCCCAGCAACAGGTGCTTGAGCGCGCCTGCCGCGTGCTGGATGCGCAGCTGCCGGTGCTGCTGCAGGGCGAGACCGGGACCGGCAAGGAGGTGTTCGCGCGTGAACTGCATCGGCGCAGCACGCGTGCCGACAAACCGTTCGTCGCGGTCAACTGCGCGGCGCTGCCGGAAGGCCTGATCGAAGCCGAGCTGTTCGGTTACGAGGAAGGTGCCTTCACCGGCGCGCGCAAGAGCGGCAATACCGGCCTGCTGCGCCAGGCTCAGGGCGGCGTGCTGTTCCTGGATGAAATCGGTGACATGCCGCTGCCGCTGCAGCCACGTCTGCTACGGGTGTTGCAGGAGCGCACGCTGTCACCGTTGGGGGGCGGCAAGCCGGTGCAGCTGGATTTCGCCTTGATCTGCGCCACCCACCGCGATCTCGATCAGGCGATGGCCTCTGGTGAGTTCCGCAGCGATCTCTACTACCGCATCGCCGATCACAGTGTGCGCCTGCCCGCCCTGCGCGAGCATGCCGAACGTGCGGCGCTGGTGCGTGGTCTGTGGGACAGGCTGGGCCAGGGCCGGCAACTCGAGGCCGCCGCGCTCGATGCGCTGGCCGGCTATACGTGGCCGGGCAATGTGCGGCAGTTGTGTTCGTGCCTGCGCACGCTGGTGGCGCTGAGTGATCCGGGTGAGGTGATCCGGCACGGCATGCTGCCGGCCTATCTGCAGACGGCGCCCGCACCGGCCCTGCCATCCACCGCGGAAGGGTTGGAGGCAATGACCGAAACCGCAATGCGCGATGCCCTGCGCGCGAGCAATGGCAACGTCACCCAGGCGGCGCGCGCGCTGGGCATCAGCCGCAGCACACTATATCGCCGGGTTGGATCAACGGCCCGCCGCCACTGAGGCGGCAGGCCGTGCGGGATCAGCCGACCAGCGCCGCCGAATCGCGCGCGAGCTGCTCGATGCCGGCCCAGTCTCTGGCCTGCAGCAGCGCGCGTGTGGTGAGCCAGGAACCGCCGACGCACAGCACGTTGGGCAGGTGCAGGAAATCGCGCGCGGTCTGTGCGCTGATGCCGCCGGTGGGACAGAACCGCACATCGCCGAACGGGCCGTTCCATGCCGACAGCATGGCCGCGCCACCGGCCTGCACGGCCGGGAAGAACTTGAAGGTATCCAGGCCGTGCTCCAGGCCGAGCATCAGCTCCGACGAGGTCGCCACGCCCGGCAGGAACGGCAGATCGGTATCGCGCGCTGCCGCATACAACCGCGGTGTGGCGCCGGGGGATACCGCGAAGCGCCCGCCCACCTGCTTGACCTTCTCCATCTGCGCGGCGGTCAGCACGGTGCCGGCGCCGATGACGGCATCGGGCACGGCCTCGACCATCGCCTGGATCGCGTCCATCGCCATCGGCGTGCGCAGCGTCACTTCGATCACCGGCAGCCCGCCGTTGAACAGTGCGCGCGCGACCTCGACGGCATCGTCGATGTCTTCCGGGGTGAATACCGGAATCACCGGGGCCAGTTTCAGGACTGCGCGTACGCGCGGATCAGCGCCGGACATCGAATCGCTCCTCGCCCGTCAGGGCCATGATGTCAGCCTCGCTGACAGGGTTGAAGTCGCCGGGGATCGAGTGCTTCAGGCAGCCTGCGGCGAGGCCGAAGCGCACGGTCGCGTCCGGCGCGAAGCCGCGCATCATGCCATGCAGGATGCCGGCGGCGAAGGCATCACCACCGCCGATGCGGTCCACGATGCCGATCATCTCGCGGGTCGGCGCCACCGCGCGGGTGCCATCGCGGCCGATCAGCATCGCCCCGAGGGCATGGTTGTCCACGCTGTGCGGCGTGCGCTGGGTGCAGGCCATCCACTGCAACCGCGGGAATGCGGCGAAGGCCTGCGCGGCAGCCGCATCGACCCGCTCACGCACGTCGGCCTGCTCGAACTCACCGCCAAGCACCACGCCGATGTCGCGGTAGTCAGCGAAGACCAGATCGGCGCAGGCGAACAGCTCGCGCAGGATGCCGGGCGCATCGCCCTGCCAGCGCGCCCACAGCGACGGGCGGAAGTTGCCATCGAAGGACACCTTCACGCCACGCGCGCACGCCGCGCGTGCCGCGGCCAGCGTGGCCTGGGCCATGGCCGGGTTGAGCGCCGGGCTGACCCCGGACAGGTGCAGCCAGTCGGCACCGGCCAGCAGTGTGTCCCAGTCGTAGTCGGTGGCGCTGCTGTTGGCAAAGGCCGAATCGGCGCGGTCGTAGACCACTTCGCTGGCACGCTGCACAGCGCCGGTGGTCAGGAAGTACAGGCCCATCCGACCCTCGGTACGGCGAACTGCCGAGGTATCCACGCCATGCCGACGCAGTTCGCCCACCGCAAACTCGCCCAGGGGGTTCGCCGGCACCGTGCTGACCGCCGCCACCGCGTGCCCGAGGTGGGCCAGCGAGACACCGACATTGGCCTCCGCGCCCCCGGCGTGCACCGCCAGCTGCGGCTGCTGCAACAGCAGCTCGCGGCCGGGTGCGCTCATGCGCAGCAACAACTCTCCGAAACAGACAACACGACTCATGGTCCTGGATCCTTGTGAGGGCCGCAGACCGCCGCAAGGGCGGACGGCAGCAATGGCTAGCGGTGTCATTCTAGCGATGGACGACCGCCCGTCCACCTGTCCTGAATGTCGGAAGCATTGTCCCGCAAGCGTCTACGGGACAATAAAAGTCTGTTGCGGTGCAAGATGCCGGATCGGTAACGGGCTGTTAACGTCCGCCCTGACCAGCGGTGTCATTGCACTGACATGTCGTTGGATAGCTGTTTCATGTAGCACCTTGGGAGAGGGAAAACATGCAAGTCCAGAACACGAAGAAAAAGACACCGGTTACCTTGCTGGCATTGTCGATCGGCCTGGCGCTGAGTGGTACCGCGCTGGCCCAGGATGCGGGCACCAACCCCACCGACCTGGATACCGTCACCGTCACCGGCTATCGCGCCAGTGTCGAGAAGGCGCTGGACATCAAGCGTGGCGAAGCCGGCGTGGTCGATGCCATCGTCGCCGAGGATATCGGCAAGTTCCCGGATCTGAACCTGGCCGAGTCGCTGCAGCGCATCCCGGGCGTGGTCATCACCCGTGAAGCCGGCGAAGGCCGCAACATCTCCGTGCGCGGCCTCGGCCCGGACTTCACCCGCGTGCGCATCAACGGCATGGAGGCACTGACCACGGTCGGCGCCGGTGACCAGAGCGGCGGTACCAACCGTGGCCGCGGCTTCGATTTCAACGTGTTCGCCTCGGACCTGTTCTCGCAGCTGCTGGTGCGCAAGACCGCCTCGGCCGATGTCGAAGAAGGCTCGCTGGGTGCCACCGTCGACCTGCGCACCGCGCGCCCGTTCGACTATGACGGCTTCACCTTCGCCGCCAGCGGCCAGGCCGGTTACAACGCGATGGCCGAGAAGGCCGACCCGCGCATGGCCGCGCTGATCTCCAACACTTTCGCCGACGGCACCTTCGGGGCGCTGTTGTCGGTGGCCTATTCCGAGCGCCAGGCGCTGGAAGAAGGCTCCAACACCGGCCGCTGGGCCAACGGCCCGAGCAACGGTGGCTTCAACGCGGCCTCGCCGTTCGCTGCCGCGCGCTCGGCAAACGTCTACCACCCGCGCTTCCCGCGCTATGTGCAGATGGAACATGAGCAGAAGCGCCTGGGCGTGACCGGCACCCTGCAGTGGAAGCCCAGCGATGCCACCGAGTTCTCGCTGGACGCGCTGTACTCCAAGATCGATGCGACCCGCGACGAGCACTACATCGAAGCGATCTCCTTCAGCCGTGGCGCCAACACCGCCCAGCCGCGCCTGGCCGGCAAGCCGGCGATGGTCGTCAAGAACGGCGTGATCGAGAACAACGCACTGGTCTACGGCGAATTCGACAATGTCGACATCCGCTCGGAAAACCGTCACGACGAGTGGAGCACCGAATTCAAGCAGCTCAGCCTGAACGGCCAGCACCGCTTCGGCGACGACTTCACCTTGTCCGGCAAGCTCGGCATCTCGCGCTCCAAGCACGAGAACCCGGTGCAGACCACCATCATCATGGACAAGTACGACGTCGACAATTACAGCTACGACTACCGGGGCAACAGCCGGTTCCCGACGCTGAACTACGGCGTCGATCCGACCAACCCGGCAGGCTGGGAACTGGCCGAGATCCGTCTGCGTCCGCAGTATGTGGACAATGACTTCGACACCGGCCAGCTGGACTTCAACTGGAACATCAGCCCGGGCTTCCGCCTGAAGGGTGGCGTGCTCGCCAAGGACTACACCTTCAAGACCACCGAGCTGCGCCGTGCCAGCGAACTGGCCGTGCCGACCTTCCCGGGTGGCACCCGCATCGTGCCGGTCGACATGACCGACCAGGCGGGCCTGAAGGGCATCAACGGCAGCCCGTCCAACTGGGTGGTGCCGGATCTGAACGCCATCGCCGACCAGTTCGACATCTACAGCAACAGCGGCACCTTCGCCGTCGCCCCGCGCGCCAACAACGTGCGCAGCGTCGAAGAAAAGGACCGCGGTGCCTACCTGATGGGCGAGTTCTCCACCGAGATCGGCGCGCTGCCGCTGTCGGGCAACGTGGGCGTGCGCTACGTGCGCACCAAGCAGAGTTCCACCGGCCTGTCCACGCTGGCCACCGGTACGGTGTCCACCACTGAGAACCGCACGTACAACGACACCCTGCCCTCGTTCAACCTGGTGGCTGAAGTCAGCCCGGACTTCCTGATCCGCCTCGGCGCGGCCAAGGTGATGAGCCGCCCGGGCCTGGGCAGCCTGACGCCTGGCGCAACGGTGGCCGTGGCCGGTGGTGCACGCACCATCTCCAGCGGCAACCCGGATCTGGAACCGATCCGCGCGACCAACGTCGACCTCGGCTTCGAGTGGTACTTCTCCGAAGGCGCGATGGCCGGCATCGGTCTGTTCTACAAGGACATCGAGAGCTTCGTGCAGACCACCCGCGAAGTGCGCCCGTACTCCGACAGCGGTCTGCCTGCGTCGCTGCTGATCGGCACCGGCGCCTCGCCCACGGATGACTTCACCTACAGCCGTCCGGTCAACACCCCGGGTGGTGAACTGCACGGCGTGGAAGCCAACTACACCCAGCCGTTCACCTTCCTGCCGGGCAAGTGGTCCAACCTCGGCGTGCAGTTGAACTACACCTGGGTGGAATCGCAGATCCAGTACCTCAACGCCGCTGGCCAGCCGGTGATGAAGACCGACCTGACCGGCCTGTCCAAGTCGTCCTGGAATGCCACGCTGTTCTACGAAGGCAAGGTCTTCTCCGGCCGTGTCTCGGCGACCAACCGCGATGACTACCTGACCCAGGCACCGGGTACGGAAACCGGCTTCAACCTCGACGGTTACCACGGCATGACCGGCACCACGGTCATCGATGCCTCGATCCGTTACACGATCAGCGACCAGCTCGAACTGAGCCTGGAAGGCATCAACCTGACCAACGAAGCGTCCGACGAGTGGGTCTACTCGCCGGCCACCGGTCGCCTGCCGCTGCAGTACACCGAAACCGGCCGCCAGTTCCTGCTCGGCGTGCGCTACAAGTTCTGATTCAACGGCACTACCCACCGGCGGCGTGAGCGATCACGCCGCCGGCTGCGCGCGTGCGGCACTCGCGGCCATCCACACCCTCACCCCACGGGGCACGCTGCTGCGGCGCAAGATGCCGGCACGTGAAGGGTTTGTTACGTTCCGGATGACCAGCGGTATCACTGCGGCACATGCGCGACAGACGTTCCGGGGGAGGCCGGACGTCCATGACTCATCAACAGCACGGTCGCATGGCGGCGAACCCTGGGAGGGGCTTACACACGATGGAACGACTCACTACCCGTAAAAAGACACCGGTTACCTTGCTCGCGGTCTCGATCGCGTTCGCGCTGCAGAGCGCGGCCGGCATCGCCGCCGCCCAGCAGACGCCCGAACAGGCCGCCGCGCTCAACGCGGTCGACCTGGACAAGGTGGAAGTCAAAGCGACCTACCGTGAAAGCCTGCAGCAGTCGCTGGATGAAAAGCGCTACAGCGTCGAACAGGTCGATGCGATCTATGCCGAGGACATCGGCAAATTCCCCGATCTGAACCTGGCCGAGTCGATGCAGCGCATTGCCGGCGTGTCGATCGACCGCGAAGGCGGTGAAGGCCAGCAGATCTCCGTGCGCGGCCTGGGCTCGGATTTCACCCGCGTGCGCATCAACGGTCTGGAAGCACTGTCCACCGCCGGCAGCGGCACCACCGGCGTCAACCGCAGCCGCGGCTTCGACTTCAACACCTTCGCCTCGGAGCTGTTCAGCCGGGTCAAGATCAACAAGACCCAGTCGGCGCAGACCGACGAGGGCTCGCTCGGTGCCACGGTCGATCTGCGCGGTTCGCGCCCGTTCGATTTCGAGGGCTTCCAGGCCTCGCTCGGTGGCCAGTACGGTTACAACGAGCTGTCCAAGAACAAGGATCCGCGCATCTCCGGCCTGATCAGCAACACCTGGGCCGACGGCCGGGTGGGGGCGTTGATGTCGGTGGCCTACAGCAAGCGCACCATCTTCGAGGAAGGCTACAACCCGGTCCGCTGGGAGCACGGCAACTACCGCAACTCCAACCAGAGCACCGCGGCCAACAACGGCACCTACGGCTTCTGCAGCCCGGCCGGTTACAACCCGCAGACCCCGCGCAATCCGCTGTCCAATGAGACCGCCGCCGGTGTCGGCAGCGCCGCCAATCAGGCGCGCAGCAATGGCTGGGGCAGCTACGGCATCGATGCCACCCACTGCGGCCCCGGCCTGGACCGCCCCGCTGCGACGGCCGAGAACATCGCCGCCTACGAGACCGCGACCAACGCCTGGATTCCGCGTTACCCGCGCTACATCCGCACCGAACACGAGATCGAGCGCCTGGGCGTCACCGGTGCGCTGCAGTTCAAGGTCAGCGACGACACACAGCTGAATCTGGACATGCTGTACTCCAAGCTCGACAAGAACGTGCGCGAAGATTCCATCGGCGCCAACCTGCATCGCACCGCGCAGTACGGCGGCAAGACCCAGATCGTGGTCCGCGAGGCACAGGCCGATGAACAGAACCGCCTGACCTATGGCGTGTTCGACAACGTCGACTTCCGCACCGAATCCACCGCCATCGAAGAGAGCACCGAGTTCAAGCAGTTCAGCCTGAACCTGGAACATCGCTTCAACGACGCGGTGCGCCTGGATGCGGTGGTCGGTCACTCCGAATCGAACTATGAGCGGCCGATCTTCTCGATGGTCAGCTTCGACAACAGCAACCTGGATGGCTTCGTGCTGGACATGCGCAACGGCAAGGTGCCGGCGATGTCCTTCCCGTTCGATCTCAACGCGGCCGACAACTGGAAGTGGCTGGGCTACGGCAGCACGCCGGTCAATGCCAACGGTACCGCGCGTGGCGGCAATATCAGCGAAGTGCGCTTGAACCCGCAGTATGTCGACAACGCCTTCGACACGGCCAAGGTCGACCTCACGTTCAACATCAATCCCACCTTCACCCTGCGCGGCGGTCTGGCCTACAAGGACTACGAAATGAGCACGCAGGAGTTCCGCAACATCAGCTACGGGCGCCTGTCGCAGGCGCTGCCGGCCGGTGTGGGCGTGGGTGACCTGAGCGACACCCTGAGCGGCTTCGGCAAGGGCATGGACGGCAACCTGCCCAATGCGTGGCTGGTGCCGGACTTCAACCAGATCGCCAAGCTCCTGGACATCTACTGCAACTGCAACACCGGCACGCTCGGCGGTGACTACCGCCTGGCCAGCGTCGGTCACTTCGGCGCATCGAACAACAACTTCGACGTCAACGAAAAGAGCTACGGCAGCTACCTGCAGCTGGACTTCAACACCGATCTGCTGGGCCGTGCGTTCCGCGGCAACCTGGGTGTGCGCTACGTGCAGACCCGCATCACCGCCGATGGCTATGCGCCGTGCACGGCTACCAACGCGAACGATCTGTCCTCGGCGTGCGAACCGTTCTTCGGCGTGGCCAGCGCCACGGCTGATCCGGGCGAGCGCCTGCAGGTCGGCACGCGGGTCGGCCACAAGTACGACGACTGGCTGCCCTCGTTGAACCTGGCCTGGGACCTGAGCGACACCTTCGTGCTGCGCTTCGGCGCGGCCAAGACCATGGCCCGCCCGACCCTGTCCAACCTGTCGCCGAGCGTCAGCGGTGGTCCCACCGCCTACTTCGATGACGACCGCAGCTACTCGATCAACCTGGGCAATCCCAAGCTGGATCCGTTCCGCTCGACCAACTACGACCTGAGCGCGGAGTGGTACTTCGACGAAGGCGCGCTGTTGTCGGCTGCGGTGTTCTACAAGGACATCGAGAGCTATGTGCAGCGCACCCGCCTGCTCACCACCTGGGCGGACATGGGCTACTCCCTGGACCTGCTGCCGGCCGGCTTCAGCCCGGACACCGTGTTCAACGTGCAGAGCTACTTCAACACCCCGGGCGGCCCGCTCAAGGGCTATGAAGTGTCCTACCAGCAGCCTTTCAGCTTCCTGCCCGGCTTCTGGCGCAACTTCGGCGTGCAGCTGAACTACACGCACGTCGAATCCAAGATCAAATACATGTTCAGCTCGGGCACCGGCAGCACGATCGTCACCACGTACACCGAGAACGACCTGCTGAATCTCTCGCCGAACTCGTACAACGCCACGCTGTACTACGACGATGGCCGCTTCAGCGCCCGCGTCTCCACCAGCTACCGCGACGCGTACATCAGCACCATCCTGTCGCAGGAGAACGTGTGGGACCTGGACGGCAACCCGTTCGCCACCGCCGATGTGCAGGGCAAGTACAGCGTGGAGAACGTGGATTTCAACATGTCCTACAAGGTCAACAAGAACCTCTCGCTGACCTTCGAAGCGATCAACCTGCTCGACACCGCCGATGAGCGCTATGTCGATTCGGCGCTGTCGCTGCCGGACCGTTACACCCATACCGGCCGCCAGTACTACCTCGGCCTGCGCTACAAGTTCTGACCGTGCTGCGTCTTCCGCCACCGCTATCGCACCCGTCCCCGTCCTTCTCTCCGGGATGGCGGGCGCGGTGCCGGGGCGGGAGGCCACCGTGAGCGGCTGACCCCCGCTGCTGGTTCCGCTGTACTGTTTCTGCTGTCGAAAGGAAGGTCTCATGCATCGCGTTGTCGCCCCCTCGATCCGCCCCTCCCGCCTGTCCGCCAGCCTGCTGGCGCTGCTGCTCGCGGGCAGTGGCACCGCCTGGGCGCAGACCGCGCCGCAGCTGCTGTTCCACGTGTCGGCCGACCAGAGCCTGCAGGCCGATACCGCCGCAGGTGACCCGGTCCCGAATTTCCAGGACAAGGTGAAGAGGGTGCCCAACGGCGCGCACGGCAGCGCGATCGAATGGGCCGATGACGGCGTGTTGTCGTGGAACGCACCGGGCAACATCCAGGCCCAGCGCGGCACACTCGGCTTCTTCTGGCGCTCGCGGTATGCGGTGGGTGAAGCGCCGTTCGTGATCTTCCGGGTCGGGTATGCCGACCACAGCAGCTGGGACATGACCTGGCTGCGCATCGACTGGAATGGCCACGGCTTCGATGCCTTCGTCACCGATGCCAACCTGGCGCGCACGCGCGTGTCGTTCAAGCTCGACCAGAACCCCTCGCCCCAGCAGTGGCAGCACATCGCCTTCGGCTGGGATGAGAACCACGGCGTACGGCTGTACGTGGATGGCAAGGAGGTCGCCCGCCAGGAGACCACCGCCGACTACGACGCCGCACTCGATCAGCTCGGCCTGGCCGGTCGCGTGATGGCGCCCTACCAGGTGCAGAGCCGCTACAACTTCCTGCGTGGCAGCGATTTCGACGAGATCCGCGTCTATGACCGCCTGCTCGATGCGGCCGGCATGGCCGCGCTGGCCCGCAATGCGGCCCCCCGCACTGCAGTGGCCGAGCCGGATCCGATGCGCGCCTGGCGCCATCGCCACGGCTGGGACGCTGCGCCGCCACCGGCGCTGACCGCACCGACCACCACCATCCGCAAGATCGAGTTCGCCGATACCAAGGACCACAAGCAGTGGATGTGGAAGGCGACCGATGGCATCGCCGAGACCACCTGGCCGGGCGTGTACAACCGCTCGCGCCTGGCCGGGCGCGATGACTATTTCCAGCTGCCCGATTGGAACACCTACGTCGACGGTGGCCAGCAGCTCGACCTGACCCTGCCGGCCGGTGAGACCGTCAACCGCATCGAAGTGCGCGGCGCCGCCTTCGGCGGGCTCAGCCACAGTGGGGACGGCCAGCCCGCGCAGACGCTGCTCGAGCGCCCACAGGGCGTGGTGCGCAGCGTCAATACGATTCCCGCGCAGGACGGTGGCGTGCTGCACTTCCGCAACACGGCGCAGGAAACCCCGATCCAGGAAATCTGGGCCTACCAGGTGAGCGATGCCGCCGAGCCGGAGGGCACGGTCAAGCAGCGCTACCTGATCGACAGCCAGGCCCTGCCGGACTACACCAACATCGCGGCGCTGCGCGAGTACATCGATGGCCGCTACCCGGTGGCCGAACGCAGCACGGTGATGGCGCTGCCCAAGGGTGCCGGCTCACGCAAGCGCACGGCCGACACATTGCCCGCCCAGCCGCTGCCGATCGTGCACGTGCTGATTCCCTCCGGCGTGAGCGACGCACCGGCCGCGCAGCCGCTGATCCGCAGCTGGGCGCACAGCTGGGAGAACATGTATGACGGCCTGGACGGCATCGCGATCGATCTGCCCAAGCTGGACCTGCCGGCGACCCATGACGGCCTGATCCCGCTCAACATCCGCATCAAGGACCCGCTCTGGCCGGCGCGCGACATGATCGATGTGTCGGTCTCGGTCAAGCCGGGCCAGAAGCGCACCCTGTGGCTGGACCTGCGCGATCGCATCCTGACCGCCGACAGCCTGTGGATCTCCATCGCCTCGGCCGCACCGGGATTCAACGCCACCTCGCTGGACGGTGCGGAAATCCGCATGGTCTACAAGGACCGCGACGAGGCGAAGAAAGAACACATCGCCGACCGTTTCAACCAGGTGCGTGACAACTGGGGCTTCCTGGTCGAAGAGCACACCACCTCCAAGCGCCAGCGCCTGTACGCGCGCGTGTATGCCGATCTCAGCGATCTGCTGCGGGTGGACCCGGACCACGAACTCGGCCGCCTGTACTGGAACTACATCAGCTACAACAGCCAGGGCAAGCCGCCGTTCACTCAGCCCGAGGCGCCCAAGGGCGTGCCGCTGTGGGCGTTCCGGCAGACCGAAGACCTCAAGTACGTGCGCCGCTTCATCGAGTGGTGGATCGACCACCGCCAGATCGCCTACGGTGACTTCGGTGGCGGCATTTCCGACGATTCCGATCTCACCCAGCAGTGGCCGGGCCTGGCCCTGATGGGCGTGCAGCCGGACAAGCTCAATGCCTCGCTGACCGCGCTGTCCGATGCGGTGTATCGCAATGGCATGTTCAGCAACGGCTTGAGCACCATCGAAACCGATGAGCTGCACGCGTACGAGGAAGGCATCAACACCAACAGTGCGATGCTCTACCTCAACTGGGGCGATCCGCTCACCGTCGAGCGCCTGATGGAAACGGTGAAGGCCTTCGACGAGCGCATCATCCTGCCCAACCCGCAGGGCCATCTGCTGTTTTCCAGCAACTGGTTCGGCGGCAACAAGGTCTACCGCGAACCGAACTGGCAATGGCAGAAGCCGTACTCCTTCCCGGTGCTGCACCCGGCCTTCCTGATCGGCCAGTACAACGCCGATCCGACCGGTCGCAAACTGGTCACCGGGCTGGCCGATGGCTACCTGGCCCACGCCTACACCGATGACAAGGGCCGCTGGGCGCTGCCGAACGAGATCAACTGGGCCACCGGCAAGACCCGAGGCGGTGAGCTCAACAATGGCTCGGGCAGCGGCGACATCATGCATACCTTCTGGGCGGCATGGCGCTGGACCGGCGATGACAAATACCTCAAGGCGCTGGACTACCGCGTCGAGCGCGGTGGGCCGGGCGCGCTGTCCAATCTGGGCGAGAACTACGTGGAAGCGCTGGGCCGCGGTGCCGAGTGGAACCCGCGCTTCATCAGCGATGCCGACGGCGGCAGCACCGGCTTCGCCAGCCTGATGGCGTGGCAGGCCACCGGCGACAAGAAGTACCTGGAGGCGCTGCATGCCGATGGCATCCAGGCCAAGGCGCAGCGCGAATACATGAACACCGAAGGCCACTGGTGGTCTGACCGGGTCGAAGCGCCGAGCGAGTTTCTGCAGCGTGCGCGCCTGGGCGGCATCGCGCTCAAGCGCAACCAGAGCTGGCCGGGCCACACCGTCAGCTGGCGCTTCGCCCAGCCGGAGGCGGCCGAGCAGGTCGCGCTGCTGGTGCATGCGCCCTCGCCGGACCGTTTCAAGGTGATCGCCTACAACCTGGGCTCGCGTGCAGTGGACGCGGAGATGAGCACCTGGAACGTCACCGCCGGGCAATGGCGGATGACCAGCGGCGTGGACCGCGACGGCGACGACACCATCGACGGCAAGGCCACCACGCGTGAGCTCACCCTGGAACGCAGTGCCTCGACCACGCTGCGCTTCGCACCGGGCCAGAGCCAGGTGTTCGAGTTCGAGCTGGTGCAGGCCGGGACACCGGTCGAGCAGCGTGCCGACCTCGGCATCGGGCGCGGCGATGTGCGTGTGGACGGGCGTCAGGTGCAGGTGACCGTGCACAGCCTGGGCCATGTCGCGACCGGTGTGGGCGCGGCGGTGCTGGAAGACGCCAAGGGCCGTGAGCTGGCCCGGGTCGAGATCCCCAGCCTGGCCGCGCCGAGCGATCTGGTGCCGAAGACCACGACGGTCAGCCTGCCGCTGCCCGCCGGGGATCACCGTGGCCTGCGCGTGCGTGTCATGCAGGCCGATGGTGCGGCGGAAGTAACCCAGCGCAACAACGTGGTGGCGCTGGATCCGTAACGCCTTGGGGTGCATGGCGCTGCGGCGCCGGCACTCCGTCGGTGCTAGGCCGCGTCGGTTTCCATCACCTGCACGCGGCGCTGGTACCAGCCATCGGCCTCGGGTTCGAAGAGGGCGCTGCGGGTCATCTCGCCCTGGTAGACGTGCACCGAGATGGCCAGATCCTGATCGCTGGTATTGCGGATGGTGTGGTACTCGTGCGGCGGGATCAGGCTGCCGGCACTGCCGCAGTCGCCCAGCACGGCCGGCTCGGGGCGGAAGCGGAACCGCTCGCCGTCGCGTTCCAGCAACCGGTACTGGGTAATCTCCAGCTGCCCCAGCCAGACCCCCTCCACGCACCACAGCCCGCTGTGGTCGTGCAGCGGCGTGCCCTGGCCCGGACCCCAGCTCATCGCGACGATGCTGTAGCCGTGCACCGGGCTGCGGTACAGCTCACGGCGGGCGTAGTGATCCTCGATCGGGTGGTGCACGCAGGCCGGCAGCTGGATGCGGCTGTCAGCGATCGCCTCGCGCAACGCCGTGCGCAGCGTGGCGGCGATCTGGTGCGCGTGCTCGTGCTGGACGGCATGGTCGACGGCGGCGATCAATCGATCACGGCCATGGAACGGCGGAAACGGGTTGCATTGGTCTTGCATACCCCGAGTCTAGGCGATCGCGGTGAACAGCGTGTTTGACCTGAATCACATCCAATCGACCCACAATGCCCGACGTAGCAATCCATTCGAAAGAATTCGAAGGGTCTGCCTATCGATCAGGGAATCAGCAGCGGTCGCAACGACGGGACCTGCCGGGCCAGTTCCTCGGTGACCAGCGTCGCGAACAGCGCTGCGCCATCCGGGCCCAGGTGGGTGTAATCGAAGGCGACCTTGGCCTGCCCCATGGGCTCGGTGACGGCGTTGTTCTGCGTGGCCGGTGCGCCAGCCGCGGGCGCCGCACCCACGGTGGTCCCTGCCAGGGCCGCGCTGACCTGTGCCGGGGTTGCCGCGGCCTGCGCCAGCGGCATCGAAGCGACCGGCCCCAGCGCCTGCACCACCGCGCGGCTGCGCGCATGCAGGTCCACCAGGGGCACCTGCATCTCGCGCGCGACCGTGCGCACCGCCTCGGCCCAGGGGGCCAGGTCATCGATCAGCACGCCATCGGCGAACTGGCGGCGGGTCAACGGGGTCAGCAGCACCGGCTGCGCACCGGCGGCACGGATCTCACCTACGTAGCGGCGCAGGTTGTCCGGGAACTCGCGCTGCAGATCGGTGGAACGGCCCGGCTTGCCGGGCTGGTCGTTGTGGCCGAACTGGACCAGCACCCACGTGCGCGCATAGCCGGGTGTGCGCATCTCCGCCTCGGCCAGCGCCCACGAGCCTTCGGCGCGGTAGTTGTAAGTGCTGCGGCCGCCACGGGCCAGGTTGGTGCAGGTCAGGAACGAGGTCACGTGCCGGGCGCAGAACGCCGGGCCCCAGCCGCCCTGCACGGCCGTGGTGGAATCACCGACCAGCACGATCTTGCTGGCCCGGATCGGGGTCGGTGCCGGGCGGTCCAGCACCGCCGGATCCTCGGCGGCCTGCGCCGTGCTCATCAGGCCGAGCAGCGCGCTGCGCAGCAACCAGGACGTACACCGCATCAGAACGTACCTCGTTGAATGAAGGGGGCCTGCTGATACAGACGACGCTCGCCACCGCGCGGGTCGTCGGCCTGCTGCGAGGTGGCATCGAACAGCATCGTTTCGCGGCGGGCCAGCGAATAGGTCTGCCAGCGTGGCAGTCCGCCATGATTCGGATCGCCATGGCGGGCGAAGGCGATCAAGGCCTCGCTCATCGTGGCTGCCACGCGTGTGGCCTCCTCGCCGTCACCGGTGCGCGAGCCGGGGCGGTCGGTGGTGTCGAACACCAAGGGGATATCCAGCGTGTGGAACGCACCGAACTTGCCGCCGTCCAGCGGCGAGCCCCAATCGAGTTGGTAGGCCCAGGTGGGTGCGCCCTGGCGCGCACGCGCCTCCAGTTCCTCCACCGCACCGCGCCATGAACGACCGGCCGTGGTGGCCGCGAAGAACACCTCCGAAGGTGTGTAGTGCGGATACAGGCGGCGGTACTCGGCGATCACCACCGCCGGCAACAGGTCTACGTACTGCTCTTTTTCCAGCTTGGCCGGCAGCGTCTCCCAGGTGAGGGCGAAGTTGGCCGGGTCGTTGCCGAGGAAGGCGCGGGTCTCATCGTGGGTGTTGCCGATCACCATCGGAATCCCGGCGGACTGTGCGGGCGCCTCCGGCCAGAACGGATGTACCGGCAACGAACGCCCGTCCAGCACCGGCCCGACGTAGAGACTGCTGTTTTCCACGCGCGAGGGGTCGCGCGCACGGGTGGCGGCCAGCAGCGCTTCCATCGGCATCGTGCGCAGCGCCTCGGCATCGGCCGCCCCGATCGCCTGCATCGCGATCTGCGCGCGCTGGGTGGCCGCCCGCGGGCCGGCCGCGGTGACCTGCTGCCCGCTCATGGTCCACGCGCGCTGGAACAAACCGCGCGCGGCGGGCATGGCCATCAGCGTGGCGATCTTCGCCCCGCCGCCGGATTGCCCCACCACGGTGATGTTGCCCGCATCGCCACCGAACTCATGCGCATGCTGGCGAACCCACTGCAGTGCCTGGATCAGATCGAGCTGGCCGACGTTGCCGGAATCGGCGAAACGCGCATCGCCCAGTTGCGCGAGGTACAGATAGCCGAACACGTTGAGGCGATGATTGACCGTGACCACCACCACGTCGCCGCGCCGGCACAACGCGCTGCCGTCATACAGCGGATCGCTGCCCGAGCCGTTGTTGTAGGCGCCGCCGTGGATGTAGAACACGATCGGGCGCTTGCCCCCGTCGCGCAGTGCCGGGGTCCACACGTTGAGATAGAGGCAGTCTTCGCTGCCCGGGCCTTCGCTGCCGCCCTGCGGTGCGGCATTGCCGTAGGCCAGTGCATCGCGCACCCCGCGCCAGGCCGATTCCTGCACAGCGGGCTGGAAGCGCCGGGGCGCGGTATCGGCGCCGTAGGGAAGGCCACGGAACACGTGGATGCCCTGCTCCAGCTGCCCGCGCACGCGGCCACTGCGCACGCGCGCCAGCGGCGCGGCATCGTGGCGCGGGCCGGGCACGCCGGCGAAGGCGGGCAGCAACGGCAGGCTGGTCGCACCGAGCAGCAGCGCATAGCGCGCGCTGTCGCGCAGGAAACGGCGCCGCTGCAGATCGGCGGGAGAATCAGTCATGGCGCGCAGGCTCCGTGTGGCGCGAGGGAATCCAGCGCAGGGCCAGCTCGGGCCACTGCGCGACGGTCAGACCGGCCGGGATGCGCACGCCGAAGCCGTGCCCGCCGAACGGGTATAGATGCATTTCAGTGGTGACACCGGCGCGCAGCAGCGCCTGGTAATAGATCAGGCTGTTGTGGACCGAGACCACATCGTCGTCCTGCGCATGCACCAGGAAGGTCGGCGGTGTATCGGCGCGGACCTGGTCCTGCATCGAAAACTGCTGCTGCAGCGCCGCATCCGGGCGAGGTCCGAGCAGGCGCTCGCGCGAGCCGGTATGCGCATGCGTGCCCATGTCGATCACCGGGTAGATCAGCAGCGCGACATCCGGGCGCGCGCTGAGTGCATCGATCGCATCGCGGTGCGGGTAGGCAGGTGCATCGAAGCCGGTGCTCAACCGCGCGGCGACGTGCCCGCCGGCCGAGAAACCCATGACGCCGATGCGCTCGGGATCGATCTTCCATCGCGCAGCATCGGCCCGGATCACCCGCATCGCGCGCTGCGCATCGGCCAGCGCAGCCTGACGATCACTGCGGCCGGCCGGCAGCCGGTAGCGCAGCACAAACAGGGTCACGCCGCCCTCATCGACGAACGCCGGCACCAGCGCGGTGCCTTCCTTGTCCAGCACGATGCGCTGGTAACCGCCGCCCGGCACCACCAGCAGGGCGCTGCCGTTCGGGCGCGCCGGGCGGTACACCACCAGATAGGGCGCGCTGACGTTGTCGATATAGCGGTCCGGCCGTGCCGGGTCGGTGCTGCGCTCGACCACATTGGGGGCCGTGGCCGGCCCGGCTTCGCCCGGCACCTGGCCCTCCGGCCACAGTGCAATGCGGTCGGGCGCACCGGGTGGCGGCTCGGTATCCGGAACGGCGCGCTCGGCGGCATGGGCCAGGCTGCAGGCCAGCAATGCGAGGGTCAACAGGGGCAACAACACGGTGCGGGGCATCCGCATGGGATCCTTCCAGGCTGGGTGGGAACGGCCATCGTGCCCGACCGGCAGCACTTCTGATGCGCTGCACATTGCCAATGACACCGGTTTACCATATACAGCTCATCCAGCCACTGTCGATTGGCAGTGCAACAAATTTTCCGGGAGACCCGCTTGAGCAACGATCACGGCAAACAGGACCTGCCAGACCAGGGTTTGGGCGAGATCGCCCGCCACTTCGTCAGCGCCCGCCAACAAGGCCAATCCCTGCCGGACTTCCCGGGAAACATCCCGGAAGACCTCGTCACCGCCTACCAGGTACAGGACCAGGCCATCGCGCTGTGGGACGACCAGGTGGTGGGTTGGAAGGTCGGCTACATCGCAGCCGAGCGCCGCGACGTCTCCGGCGACGACCGGCTGCTGGGCCCGATCTTTTCGCGTCAGCTCTGGAATGCTACCGGTGGAACAGTGGAGATTCCGGTGTTCGTCGGCGGCTTCGGCGCCGTCGAGGCCGAGTACGTGATCCAGCTGCAGGAAGACGCGCCGGCGGACAAGCTGCACTGGACCCCGGAAGAAGCCGAGGCGCTGGCTGCCAAGCTCTTCATCGGCGTTGAAGTGGCCAGCAGCCCGTTGGCGACCATCAACAAGCTCGGCCCGCGCGTGGTGGTGTCGGACTTCGGCAACAACAACGGCCTGGTGCTCGGCCCGGAAATCCCGGACTGGACGCGCCTGGACGACGCCGATCTGCGTGCGGAAACCCGCATCGAAGGCCAGGTGGTCGGTACCGGTGGCGCGACCCTGCTGCCGGGTGGCCTGCGTACCGCCTACGCGTTCGCCCTGGGCCGCTCGGCGCAGCGTGGGCGGCCGCTGAAGGCCGGCGATCTGATCGCCAGTGGGAACGCCACCGGCATCCACGACATCGCCGTGGGCCAGGAAGCATTGATCCGTTTCGTCGGTTACGGCGACATTACCTGCAAGGCCATCGCCGCCGGTTGACCGCGCGGACATGGCGAGCACGCTTGGGAGGGCGCAGATGTTCACTCGCAGAAGTTTCCTGGCTACCAGTCTGGGCGCGCTTGCCGCGCCCGCGCTGACAGCCTGTTCGCGGTCGTCCAACGCCGCACCGGCCGGTGCGCAGCTGTTGACCGCCACCGACGTCCACGTCGCCGATTACCCCACTGTCACCGCGGTGAAATGGATCGGGAAGACGCTGGAAGAAAAAACCGGCGGCCGGCTGCGGCTGCGCCAGTACCACTCCGGCCAGCTGGGCCGTGAGTCCGAGGCGATCGACATGGCCCGCTTTGGCGCCATCGATATCACCCGCGTCTACTCCGGCGCGCTCAACAACGCATTTCCGCTGACCCAGGGCCTGTGCCTGCCCTACGTGTTCGAGTCGGTGGCGCACATGCGCCGCGCACTCGATGGCGGCGTCGCCGATACGGTCCTGCAGGGCTTTGAAACCCGCGATCTGGTCGGTCTGGCGATCTACGATTCCGGCGCGCGCTGTTTCTACAACACCAAGCACCCGATTGTGGAGCCCAAGGATCTGCACGGTCTCAAGCTGCGCGTGGCGTCGTCGGACATCTTCATCCAGCTGATGCGCCTGCTCGGTGCCAACCCGACGCCGATGTCGCTGGGCGACACCTTCTCGGGCATGGAAACGCACATGATCGACGGTGCGGAAAACAACATGCGCAGCTTCCACTCCAGCCGTCATTTCGAGGCTGCGCACTACTGGTCGCAGAGCGATCACTCCTATGCACCGGACGTGCTGCTGATGTCGCGCCAGAGTTTCGAAGCGCTGAGTCCGGCCGACCGTACCCTGGTGATCGAGACCGCGCGTGAATCGGTGCAGGTGATGCGCGAGCAGTGGGATGCCTCGGAAAACACCGCCCGCCAGGCCGTGGCCGACTTCGGCATCAAGTTCAACGAGGTCGACATGCCGGCCTTCCGCAAGGCCGCCGACCCGCTGCTGCAGCGTTACCTGCAGCAGCCGGAGCTGGCCGCCCTCACCCGTCGCATCCGCGACTTCGCCTGAGGCCCCGACGCGATGTCCGACTCGACTTCCGAAACCGTCATCACCCGCACCGCGCCGCAGCGCCTGCTCAACATCATCGCCGATGTGGCGATCTACATTGCCGTCATCGCCCTGCTGGGCCTGGTGGTGGTGCAGGGCTGGCAGGTGTTCGCCCGCTATGTGATCAATGATTCGCCCAGCTGGACCGAGCCGGTCACGCTGCTGCTGCTGGCCACCGCGATGAGCCTGGGTGCGGCCACCGGTGTGCATACCCGCCGCCACTTCGGTTTCTTCCTGCTGGCCACGCACATGGGCCCGGGCCTGCGCCGCGCGGTGGATGTATTCGCCGCGCTGGTGGTGGCCGTGCTGGGCGTGGTCATCGCCTGGTGGGCGGCCGTGCTGCTGATGGACGGCCTGGATATCAAGGCCGCCGGCGCCAACCTGCCGCAGAGCATCAACTACCTGCCCCTGTCGATCGGTGGCGCCTTGATGGCGATCTTCGCCGTGAACCAGATGGCGCTGGCCGTACGGCCGGCCGATGCCGTTGCCGAGGGAGATCGCTGAGTCATGGGTATTACCATTCTTTTCACCGTGTTCGCGGTGCTGTTGCTGCTCGGTGTGCCGGTTGCGTTCGCGCTGGCCGCTGCCGCCCTGGCCACCCTGTGGTACCTCGATCTGCCGACCCTGGTGCTGGTCCAGCAGATCTCGGCCGGTACCGGCTCGGCTTCGCTGATCGCCATTCCATTGTTCATCTTCGCCGGTGAAATCATGATGCGCGGCGGCATCTCTGAGCGTCTGATCTCGCTGGCCTCGTCGCTGGTCGGTCGCATGCGCGGTGGCCTGGGCCAGGTCTCGATCCTGTCCTCGCTGTTCTTCGGCGGTGTGTCCGGTTCGGCCATCGCCGATGTCTCGGCGGTCGGCGGCACGATGATTCCGCAGATGGTCAAGCGCGGTTACGACCGTGATTTCGCGGTCAATGTCAGCATCACCGCGGCGCTGGTCGCGCTGCTGGTGCCGCCGTCGCACAACCTGATCCTGTTCTCGGCCGCGGCCGGTGGCGGCCTGTCGATCGCCGATCTGTTCGCGGCGGGCATCGTGCCGGCGCTGCTGATGACCGTCGCCCTGATGATCACCGGCTACGTCGTGGCGCGACGCCGCGGCTACGGGGTGGAAATCTTCCCGGGCTGGCGCGCGGTGCTGCTGCGCCTGGTCTCGGCGCTGCCTGGCCTGGGCCTGGTCGCTTTGATCTTCATCGGTATCCGTGCCGGCATCTTCACCGCGGTGGAGAGCGCGGCGATCGCCGTGGTCTACGCGCTGCTGGTGACCACCGTGCTGTACCGCCAGCTCGACTGGCGCGAGTTCCTCGGCACGGTCACCCATGCCGCACGCAGCACCGGTGTGATCCTGTTCGTGATCGCCACGGCCGCCGTGTTCGGCTGGCTGCTGGCGTATCTGGAAGTGCCGTCGGCCGCGGTCAACTTCCTGCAGTCGTTCGCGCACAGCCAGTTCATGGTGCTGCTGATGATCGTGGTCATGCTGTTGCTGCTGGGCACCTTCATGGACCTGGCGCCGATGATCCTGATCTGCACGCCGATCTTCCTGCCGGTGGCCAAGGCCTACGGCATCGATCCGATCCACTTCGGCCTGGTGCTGGTGCTGACCGGTGGCCTGGGCCTGGTGACGCCGCCGGTGGGCTCGGTACTGTTCATCGGTACGGCAATCGGCAAGATCAGTGTCGGTGAGAGCATGCGCTCGATCTGGCCGTTCTGGTTCGCCGCGCTGGGCGTGCTGTTGATCGTGACCTTCTTCCCGGAAATGTCGCTGTGGCTGCCCGCCCTGCTGCGCGCGTAAACGTGCGACGGTTGGCAGCCCTGCTGTGGATCGCCCTGCCCTGCGCCGTCATGGCGCAGGGCCAGGACATCCCGCTGCGCGGCTTCCAGGACGGCATCAACCACTGGCAGAGCGGGCATGGCACGGACTACCCGCGCTATTCCCCCGATCAGTACCGGCAGATCGCCGACAACCTGGTCGCGCTGCAGCGTCGTGGTGGCGGCTGGGCGGTCAACCAGGATCCGCAGCGGATCCTCGACGATGCCGCCAAGGCACAGGTGCTGGCCGACCAGGCCACCCCCGGCGGCAGCTTCGACAACCGCAACATCTACACCCAGGTCAGCTACCTGGCCGACGCTTTCGCGCGCAGCGGCGATGCCCGCTACCGCGACGCGGCGGTGCGCGGGCTGGACTTCATCCTCGCCGAGCAGATCCCCGGCTGTGGTGGCTGGCCGCATTCGGTGCCCTCGCGCACGTCGTACCACGGCCACATCACCTTCGCCGACGATGTCACCAGCGGTGTGTTGACCACGCTGCGGCGCATCCAGCGCGAGGCGGTGTTCGGGTTCATCACGGCCGATCAGCGTGCCCGCGTGGACGCGGCCGTGACCGCCGGCGACGCCTGCCTGCTGCGCCTGCAGGTGCGCCAGGACGGCGTGCCGACGATCTGGGCCGGTCAGTACGACCGCACCACGCTGCAGCCCGCGCAGGGCCGGAAGTTCGAACTGCCGGCGCTGGTCACCGACGAGAGTGTCGGCGTGGTCCGCTACCTGATGTCGATCCCGGATCCCTCGCCGGAGGTGGTCGCCTCGGTCAACGCCGCGATGGCGTGGTTCCAGGCGCACGCGTTGACCGGCTGGCGGCTGGAGACCTTCGAGACGACGCCGGAACAGTTCGCGTTCCACCGCACCACGGTCGACCGCCGCCTGGTCGCTGATGCAGGCGCGCCGCTGCTGTGGGGGCGCTTTCACGACCTGCACGACAGTTCGGTGCTGTTGGCCAACCGCGAGGGCGAGCGCGTGGCCACGTTCGATGACATCCCGCGCGAGCGCCGTACCGGCTATCACTGGTACGGCACTTGGCCGCAGAGCCTGATCACCACCGAGTACCCACGCTGGCAACAGCGTCTTGCAAGGACCGGGGCGCGCTGAGCGCGGCCGGCCCACGATACGTTCAAGGGAGACAGACGATGCACCTGAGGAAGACCCTGGCGAGCTTCGCCACTGCCTGCCTGCTGCTGGCCGGTGCCGGCCACGCTGCAGAGCCCGCCACCACCTGGAAGCGCGGCATCGAGAACCAGCGCCAGGCCGATCTGGGCAACGGCACCTTCCTCAACCCGGTGTTCGCCGGGGATCGCCCGGATCCTTCGGTGCTCAAGGACGGCGAGGACTACTACCTCACTCTGTCCTCGTTCGATGCCTACCCCGGCCTGCCGATCTGGCATTCGCGCGATCTGGTCAACTGGCAGCCGCTGGGCCACGCCATCACCAAGAACGTCGGTGCGATCTGGGCCCCGGACATCGTCAAGCACGGCAGCCGCTACTACATCTACTTCCCCGCCCGCACCGGCGAGACCCGCAGCAACTTCGTGGTCTGGGCCGACAGCATCAAGGGCCCGTGGAGCGAGCCGATCGACATCGGCCTGGGCGGCTACATCGACCCGGGCCATGCTGTGGGCGAAGACGGCAAGCGCTACCTGTTCCTCAGCGGTGGCGACTATGTGCAGTTGGCCGACGACGGCCTGAGCGTGGTCGGTACGCCCAAGCACGTCTACGACGGCTGGAAGTACCCGGAAAGCTGGGACGTGGAGGCCTATGCCCAGGAAGGCCCGAAGATCAATTTCCGCGATGGCTGGTACTACATGACCACCGCCGTGGGCGGCACCGCAGGCCCGCCGACCGGGCACATGGTGATCACCGCGCGCTCGCGCTCGATCCACGGCCCGTGGGTGAACGCGCCGAACAACCCGATCATGCGCACCCAGTCGGCCGCCGAGCCGTGGTGGTCGCGCGGCCACGCCACGGTGATTGAAGGCACCGATGGGCGCTGGTGGATGATGTATCACGGCTACGAGAACGGGTACTGGACGCTGGGCCGCCAGGCGCTGCTGGAGCCGATCGAATGGACCGCCGATGGCTGGTTCGTGGCCAAGGGCGGCGATCTCGGCCAGCCGCTGGCCAAGCCGTCGGGCAGCTCGGTCGGCCCGCACGGCATGGCGCTGTCGGATGATTTCCGCGGCAAGACGCTGGGTGCGCAGTGGGCGTTCTTCAACCCGGCCCAGGACGAGTACAAGCGCCTGCAGTTCACCGGCAAGGGCCTGGTGCTGCAGGGCAAGGGCGAAACCCCGCGCGACAGCTCGCCGCTGACCGCCATCGCCGGCGACAAGGCCTACCAGTTCGAGGTCGAGATGGAGATCGCGCCCGGCGCGGTCGGCGGTGCCCTGCTCTTCTACAGCGACCGCCTGTACGTGGGCGTGGGCAGCAACGGCGAGAAGTTCATCATGCACCGCTACGGCGAGGAGCGCCCCACCCGGCTGGCCCCCAGTGCCACCGGTGGCAAGCTGTGGCTGCGGGTGACCAACAACCGCCATATCGTCACCATCCACTCCAGCACCGACGGCAAAACCTGGCAGAAGTACCCGGTTCAGATGGAAGTCTCCGGCTACCATCACAATGTGGCGGGCAAGTTCCTGGCCCTGAAGCCGGCGATCTATGCTGCCGGCGACGGCAAGGTCCAGTTCCGGAACTTCCGCTACCGCGCCCTCGATTGAGCTCCCCGCTAGAATCCCCTGACTCATCCCCGGTTTGAACGACATGTCATTGCGCAGCAAAACCGATCCGTCGCCGCACGGATTGACCAAAGGCAAGGCCGCCACGATCAACGACATCGCGCGTCTGTCCGGGGTATCGAAGAAGACCGTCTCGCGCATCATCAACAACTCCCCGCTGGTGCGGAAGGACACGCGCGAAAAGGTCGAGGCGTTGATGCGCGAGGTCGGTTACGCGCCGGACCCGCTGGCCCGCGGGCTGGCGTTCCGCCGCTCGTTCCTGATCGGCATGGTCTACGACAACCCGACCGCCCAGTACATCGTGGACATGCAGTACGGTGCACTGGATGCGCTGCGCGGCTCCAGTTTCGAGCTGGTCGTGCACCCCTGCGATTCGCGCAGCCCCGGGTATATCGACGGCGTGCGACGTTTCGTGCAGCAGCAGAAGCTGCACGGCGTGATCCTCGTCCCGCGCGCGTCCGAAGACCAGGCGCTGGTGGACATGCTCGACGAAATCGGCTGCCGCTTCACCCGGATCGCCTCGCTGCCGCTGGACGACACCTCGCAGATGGTGGTCACCCACGATCGCGACGGCGCCGCCGAAGCGGCCGATTACCTGCTCTCGCTGGGCCACCGCGACATCGCCCTGGTGACCGGCCCAAGCGCCTACCGCTCGGCGCACGAACGCACCGCCGGCTTCATCGATGCCCTGGCCAAGCGCGGCATCGAGCTGCCCCCGGCACGCATCGTGGAGGCCGGTTACACCTTTGAATCCGGTGTGGCCGCGGCCGAGAAGCTGCTGCTGGGCAAGCAGCGCCCCACCGCCATCTTCACAGGCAACGATGAAATGGCCGCCGGTATCTACAAGGTCGCCCTGCGCGCGGGCATCAACATTCCGCGCCAGCTCTCGATCATCGGCTACGACGACAGTCCGCTGGCCTCGCGCCTGTGGCCGTCGCTGACCTCGGTGCGCCGCCACACCCGCGACACCGGCCGCACGGCGGCCGCGATGCTCATCCAGCCCGATGGCCAGGCCGTGATGCAGCACGCCAGCGTGCGCCCGCACCTGATCGTGCGCGACTCCTGCCAGCCGCCCGAGGATTGACGCGCGCCGCGATGGCAACGACGCGCGTTCATGATGAACGCGTCGCCACGCGCCCGTGCAATCGGTTGCCGATCGCACGGCTTTTCTGACATGGACACCACGCCGGGCCACCCGACCTATCGTGCGCTGCAAAATGACACCGGTTTACCAACTGGCTACAATCACCTGAAATCGTGCCGGGGCCGACGCATCGCCCCACCCCTGCTCTGGAGATGCCATGTACTGCAAGACCCATTACGCCACCCATCCCGACGCCATCAAGGGCGCCAGCAATGACGACCTGCGCGATCTGTACCTGCTCGACGGTCTGTTCAATGCCGATGCGGTGACCCTGAAGTACACCCACTACGAGCGCTTCGTGCTCGGCGGTGCGGCCCCGGTCAACGGCCCGGTCTCGCTGCCCAAGCAGACCGAACCGGCCTCGGCCGCCGGCCATGCCTTCCTGGAGCGCCGCGAACTGGGCGTGATCAACGTCGGCGCCGGCAGCGGCACCGTCACGGTCGATGGCACCGTGTTCAAGCTCGGGCCGAAGGATGGCCTGTATGTGGCCATGGGCAGCGAAGACGTGGTGTTCGCGTCCGACGACGCCGCCACCCCGGCCCAGTTCTACCTGGCCTCGACCCCGGCGCACGCGCGCTTCGAGACCAAGGCGCTGTCGATCAAGGATGCCGTGGCCCTGGACCGTGGCGCGCTGGAAACCAGCAACGAGCGCACCATCTACCAGTACATCGTGCCGGCCACCTGCCAGTCCTCGCAGCTGCTGCTGGGCCTGACCGTGCTCAAGCCGGGCAGCGTCTGGAACACCATGCCGCCGCACCTGCATGACCGCCGCAGCGAAGTCTATTTCTACTTCGATCTGGGCCAGAACGACCGCGTGTACCACTTCATGGGTGAGCCCGAGGCGCAGCGCCACATCGTCATCCAGAACAACGAAGCCGTCGTGTCGCCGCCGTGGTCCATCCACATGGGCGCGGGCACCAGCAACTACGCCTTCATCTGGGCGATGGGTGGCGAGAACCTGGATTACACCGACATGCACGTGCTGGACATCTGCCAGCTCAAGTGACCCCGACGCGCCGCCGGCATCGCGCCGGCGGCGTCTGTTACGCATTGGACAAGGACTACATACGCAATGGCTAATCCGTTCAGTCTGGAAGGCAAGGTCGCCCTCGTCACCGGTGGCAACACCGGCCTGGGCCAGGGCATCGCGGTCGCATTGGCGCAGGCCGGTGCCGACGTCGCTGTGGCCGGCATCGCGCCGCCCACCGAGACCATCGAAAAGATCACCGCGCTGGGCCGCCGCTGCCTGGCGATCGAAGCGAACCTGATCAGCATCGAGCCGGTCGAGCGCGTCATCCGCGAAACCATCGAAGGCCTGGGCGGCCTGGACATCCTGGTCAACAACGCCGGCCTGATCCGCCGCGCCGATGCAGTCGAGTTCAGCGAGCAGGACTGGGATGACGTGATGAACGTCAACATCAAGTCCGCGTTCTTCATCTCGCAGGCCGCCGGCAAGCATTTCATCGCCCAGGGCCGCGGCAAGATCATCAACATCGCCTCGATGCTGTCCTTCCAGGGCGGTATCCGCGTGCCGTCCTACACCGCCAGCAAGAGCGGCATCGCCGGCATCACCCGTCTGCTCGCCAACGAATGGGCGAGCAAGGGCATCAACGTCAACGCGATCGCCCCGGGCTACATGGCGACCGACAACACCGCCGCGCTGCGCGCCGATGAGGACCGCAACAAGTCCATCCTCGACCGCATCCCGGCCGCACGCTGGGGCACCCCGGAAGATCTCGGCGGCACCGCCGTGTTCCTGGCCTCCAGCGCCTCGGACTACGTCAACGGCGCGGTCCTGCCGGTCGACGGTGGCTGGCTCGCCCGGTAAGCGACACCACCGGACGATGCGCCCACGCGGGCAGACGATGGGCGCCCTTGGGTGCCCATCTGTCGTTCAGACACCCATCTGCCCGGTAGTGCCGGCCGCTGGCCGGCAGCTCTCCCCCCCAGGAGCATGACCATGCTGCGTTTGCTGCTGTCCCTGTCGCTGCTGCTCGCGGCCCCCAGCGCGCTGTGCGCCCCGCACCGCATCTTCATTGCCGGGGATTCCACCGCCGCCGAGTACGGCCCGGAGCGCGCGCCACAGGCCGGCTGGGGCCAAGCGTTGCAGAGCTATCTCGATCCTGCCGTCTGGGAGGTCCGCAACCATGCCAAGGGCGGCCGCAGCACGCGCAGCTTCATCGATGAGAAGCGCCTGGATGCGATCGCCGCCGAGCTCCAGCGCGGGGACGTGCTGCTGATCCAGTTCGGCCACAACGACGCCAAGTTCGAAGATCCCACCCGCTATACCGATCCCGCTACGGCGTACCCGCAGTTCCTGATGCGCTACGTGCAGCTGGCCCGCGACAAGGGCGCCACGCCGGTGTTGATCACCCCGGTGGCGCGGCTGCTGTACGACTTCGGTTCGCTGCTGGATACGCATGGCGTGTACACCCAGGCGGTGAAAGCGCTGGCCACGCGCGAGCAGGTCGCGCTGATCGATCTCAACGACAGTTCCACGCGCTGGATCCGCGGGCTGGGCGAGCAGGGCGCCAAGCCGTATTTCATGTTCGTGCCCGAGCAGAACAAGGCCGATGGCACGCACTTCAGTCTGGCCGGTGCGACGGCGGTGGCGTGCCTGGTGATGCGTGACTGGGTGGCATTGCAGCCGACGATGAGGCCTGCACTGAAGCGCGACATCGACTGCGAGGTGCGCAGTGCAGGGCAGGGTGGTGAGGCCACCAAACCCTCGCGCGTGGTGCACGAGCGTGACATCGCGGTGACCCAGCCCGGCCCGCATGGTGGAGCGGGGCCGACCACGGCGTATCCGTTTTTCGCCGGGGACACCGACCTCCCGTTCGTTCTTCGCAAGCGTGTGCTGCACAAGGGCGCGGGGATCGGCCTGCACCCGCAGCACAAGGACGAGATCTACTACATCGTCAGCGGGCAGGGCAGCTACGTACTGGATGGGAAGCAGTACGACGTGGCGGCGGGGGATGCGTTGCTGACGCGGACGGGGAGCTCGCATGCGCTGCAGCAGGTGGGGGAGATGGATCTGGTGGTGCTGCTGGCGTATCCGCGTTAGGAGGCGGGCGACTGGACTCAGTCCCTGGGACGTTAACCTTCAAAAGCTCTCCTGGAATTTGAAGGATAGATATCTAACCTTCAAAAGCGTAAAGTGCTTTTGAAGGTTAGGCGCCCGGGAGGCGGCCCATGCGTCGGGAAGACATCGCGGTCCACTTCCGGCAGTACGTGGTGCCGGTCGAAGGCCGCCCGCATCTGCTGGCCATGACCGCCCCGCCTACGCCGCGCAGGCTGCCGCCAGGGCAGTCGGGGAGCCGTGAACGGCTGATCAGCGCCAACGCGGCGCTGGCGCGCCTGGGCCAGGCCATGCGGCAGTGGTCCGCCCCCGATCTGGTCACACGCACGCTCGCGCGACGTGAAGCCGTGCAGAGCTCGCAGATTGAAGGCACCCGCACCGATCTGGACGAACTGCTGGTGTATGAGGCGACCCTCGGTCTGGACGGCCTGCCGCCCGATGTCGTCGTCACCGAGCGCTATGTGCAGGCGCTTCAGGACGGCCTGGAGGCGGTTCGGGAACGGGGCAGGTCCGCCATCGATCTTGGGCTGGTGAACCATCTGCATGCCGTGCTGATGCAGGACATGCCGGATGACTTCCCAAAAGGCAGGTATCGCCAGGAACAAGCGGTGATCGGCCCCTTGGGAGGACGCCCTGAAGATGCCCGCTTTGTTCCTTCGCCACCGGATCGGATTGGCGACGCCATGCAGGAACTGGAACGGCAGATGCTGCAGTACCAGCCGGCGGAGGATGAGCAGTTCGAACTGAATATCCTTGCGCAGCTCGCCATCGCGCATGCCCAGTTCGAAACGATCCACCCCTACAAGGATGGAAACGGGCGCACGGGGCGGCTGCTGATGCCGCTCATTCTGGCGGCCGAGGGATACCCACCGTTGTACCTGTCCGGCGCGTTGCTGCGCAGCAAGGATGCTTACTACGACGCACTCAACCAGGTGCAGCTCAAGGGCAACTGGGCGCCGTGGATGGACATGGTGTCCAAGGCCGTGGTGGAGTCGGCCAACGACGCCATCGCCATTGCCGAGCACATGCAGCAGCTCGTGGCCGAGTGGTCCGAACAGGTGAGCGGCTATCGTGCAGACGCCGTCGCGCGCCGACTGCCTGCGCTGCTCGTCGGCCACCCGGTGGTCACCGCCGCGCAGGTTGCATCGCTGCTGGGGGTATCGAACCGCTCGGCACTCACCGGCATCTATGCGCTGGAGAAAGAAGGGATTCTGGCCACGGGCAACGAACGGAAGTGGGGGCGAACCTACTACGCGCGGGCAGTTCTCGACCGGCTCAATCAGCTCCCGTTACCGCCCCACCAACGTCCACGCTGAAAAGCAGCCGACCACCGGTCGGCTCTCCCGATCAGACATCGCCGCCGTCTTCCCAGCCTTCGCCGGTGCCCTTCTGGAACACGCGGTCACCGTCCTGCACGTCACCGGCCGGCAGATGGTCCCTGGCCTCCAGCGCGGCATAGATCGGAGTGAAGTCCGGCGCGGTCGCCTCCATCAACTGCTCGAAGCTGTCGATGACGAAGTAGGTTTTCTGGAAGGTGTCGATGCGGTAGCGGGTGCGCATGATCCGCTCCAGATCGAAGCCGATCCGGTTCGGCGCCGCCGACTCCAGCGAGTACAGCGACTCGCCCTTGGAGGAGACGATGCCGGCACCGTAGATGCGCAGGCCTTCCTCGGTGTTGATCAGGCCGAACTCCACCGTGTACCAGTACAGGCGGGTCAGGTGCTGCAGTGCTTCCGGGCCGATCGCATGCGCCTTGACGCCGCCACGGCCGTAGGCGGCCATGTAGTCGGCGAACACCGGGTTCATGAGCAGTGGCACGTGCCCGAACAGGTCATGAAACATGTCCGGCTCGGCGATGTAGTCGATCTGGTCCGGGCGACGGATCCACCACGTCACCGGGAAGCGGCGGTTGGCCAGGTGATCGAAGAAATCCAGCTCCGGCAGCAGACCTTCCACCCCGACCAGGGTCCAGCCGGTGGCGGCGCCCAGCACTTCGTTGAGCTGGTCGAAGCGCGGAATCATGTGCGCGCTCATGCCCATCTCGTCCTGCGCGTGCAGGAACTCCCTGCTGGCGCGGCCTTCCAGAAGCGCCCGCTGGCGCTGGTACAGCGTGCTCCAGGTGGCGTGGTCGTCGGCGGTGTAGGTGTCCCAGGGCTGCTCCACGATGGCGGTGGTATAGACCGGCACGTATCCCTTGTCGGTCTGCTGGTGTTCGACGCGGCGGGGGGCGGTGGCGGTTTCCATCGTGGTGGTCTCCTGGGAAGTCATCTGTCGATGCTAGGGCAGGGGGCGCGCAAGAGGTTTGCAAAGTTGCGCGGATATAGGCTTCTGGCGCAAGATCATTGCGTCCACCTCATGTTGCGGGGCAGCAATGACCGGAATTGCCCAGTTCGACCGCACGGATCTGCGCTTGCTGGCTGAAATCCAGCAACACGGCCGCGCGACCAACGCCGAATTGGCCGCACGGGTGAATCTGTCCCCGTCGGCCTGCCTGCGGCGCGTGCAGCGGCTGGAGAGCGAGGGCGTGATCGCCGGGTATGGTGCCCGGCTGGAGCCCCGCCAGATCGGCCTGGGGCTGCAGGCCTTCGTCCGTGTGCAGCTGGAGAAGCACGACCAGCATGCCATCGGCGTGTTCGCCGACAGCGTGCTGATCTGGGATGAGGTGGTGGCCTGCCATGCGCTCACCGGCGACATGGATTACCTGCTGCACATCTACGTGCGCGACCTGGAGCACTTCTCCAGCTTCCTGCTCGACAAGCTGCTCAATGCCGCCGGCGTGGCCGACGTCAATTCCAGCTTCGTGCTGCGCACGGTGAAGGATTTCCGCGCGCTGCCGTTGTCGCAGCTGGAGTAACGCCGCCGGGCAGCGCCCGGCGCTACCGGATTACACGCACTTTTCCTTGCGTCCCATCAGCCTGCCCACGCGCGAAGGCTCATCGCACTTGGGCTTGGGCGGCGGCGGGGCAAGCGCGGCGGCGCGTGCCTTCTGCAGCTGCTGGACCTTGGCGCGGATCTGCGGCATCGCCGCCATCGCAGCCTTCTCGCCTTCCAGGATCGCGTTGTTGCGCTGGCCGAAATCGGCGGCGCCGATGTCCAGCACCTTCGGCCGGATGATCACGTCCGCGCGCGCCAGTTCCTGCTCGCCCAGGCGCTGGCCCATGATCGAGATCGACTGGTTGACGATGCCGAGCATGCCGGTCGGCGCCTTGCCGCTGGCCTTGCTGGAGATGTCCACGGCGATCACGATGTCCGCGCCGAGCTGGCGCGCCGCATCGACCGGCACCGGGCTGACCACGCCGCCGTCAATGTAGTTGTACTTGCCGATCTTCACCGGCTCGAACACACCGGGGATGCTGCTGGAGGCGCGCACCGCCTGGCCGACGTTGCCGCGCACGAACACGGTGCGCTCGCCGGTTTCCAATTGGGTAGCGACCGCAGCGAAGGGCTTGCTCAGCTTTTCGGCGGGGCGGTTGTCGACCTGTGCGTTGACGTAATCCTGCAGCTTCTGGCCCTGAACCAGGCCACCGGAGAACAGACGCACGTCGCGGATGCTGGCTTCATCCAGGGCTACCGCCTTGGACTGCATCTGGAACGCGTCCATGCCGCTGGCATACAGCGCGCCGACCACACTGCCGGCGCTGGTGCCGGACACCACCACCGGCTCGAAGCCGTTGGCCTCCAGCATCTTGATCACACCGATATGGGCGAAGCCCTTGGCTGCGCCGCCGCCGAGCGCGATGCCGATCTTGACCGGCTTGGCCGGGGTCACCGGAATGGCTGCGGGCGGGGGAGTCGGGCGCACGGGATCACCGCCGCAGCCGGCCAGCAGGCCGAGCAGGGCAACGGACAGCGTCAGGCGGGTACGGCGCAGTAAGGTCATCGGCGTGGCAACGTGAATGGGCATCAAGGGCCGCCAGCATACCGAAGCGTTGTCGGGACCGTCGGGACAGTGGGGCAGGGCATTCAGGCCGCGACCGGGGATGCCGGGTCGCGACCGCCGTCACAACGTGCGCTCCTGGATGGAGGTAATGAATAGCGGTTGTTTGCGGCTCTGTTGCTGTACTGCAACAATTGTCTGGTAGCGCCGGTCCACCACCCCTCCCAACACAGCCTAAACGCCATGTTCCCGAACCGCACTGCCCACGGCCGTTTCCCGTCCGTGCACCCGCTCGTTGTCGCCCTTGCCGCCCTGCTGCCATTGACGGCCGCAGCCCAGGACGCCCCCGTCACCAAGGATCCGGTGGCCCTCGATACGCTGCAGGTGACGGCGCAACGCCGCGTCGAAAACGCCAAGGACGTGCCGGTCTCGATCTCGGCCATCCAGGGTGAAAAGCTCGACGTGCTCGGTTCGGCTGGTGATGACATCCGCTTCCTGTCGGCGCGTGTGCCGAGCCTGAACATTGAATCGTCCTACGGTCGTGCTTTCCCGCGTTTCTACATCCGCGGGCTGGGCAACACCGATTTCGACCTCAATGCCTCGCAGCCGGTCTCGCTGGTGTATGACGATGTGGTGCAGGAAAGCCCGCTGCTGAAGGGCTTTCCGCTGTTCGACCTGGCCGGTGTGGAAGTGCTGCGTGGCCCGCAGGGCACGCTGTTCGGCCGCAACACCCCGGCGGGCGTGGTGAAGTTCGATTCGGCGCGTCCCTCGCAGGATGCCGACGGTTACATCAAGGTCGCCTACGGCAGCTACAACACCTGGAACACGCAGGGCGCCTACGGCGGCCCGCTGACCGACCGCTGGTCGGCGCGCGTGTCCGCGCTGTACCAGCGCCGCGACGACTGGGTCACCAACACCCGCCAGGGCGCCCCGGCGCAGGGCTTCGAGGGGTATGACGAAGCCGCCGCCCGCGTGCAGTTCCTGTACGAAGGCGATGACGTCGAAGCGCTGTTCAACCTGCACAAGCGCAAGCTCAACGGCACCGCGCGCCTGTTCCGCGCCAACATCCTCAAGCCGGGCACCAACCAGCTGGTCGAGAACTTCGACCGCGATGAAGTCTCCACCGATGGCCAGAACTTCTCCGACCTGGAAACCTGGGGCGGCAGCGCGCGCCTGAAGTGGGATCTGGGCCGCGTGACCCTGCACTCGATCACCGGCTACGAGACCGCCGAGTCGCTGAACCACGGCGACATCGACGGTGGCTACGGTGCCAGCTTCCTGGGCGCCGGCAACTACGGCCCGGGCAACATCCCGTTCGCGTCCGAATCGGCTGACGGCCTGCCGCACCACCGCCAGTGGACCCAGGAATTCCGCGTGGAATCCAATGAGTGGGGCCGCTTCGACTGGCAGGCCGGCGTGTTCTACTTCGATGAAGACGTCACCATCGACAGCTTCAACTACGACTCGCTGACCCCGGGCAATCCGCAGACCGGTCACGCCGTGCAGCAGCAGCGCAACAAGGCGTGGGCCGCGTTCGCCTCCGGCGATTTCGACGTGACCGAGCGCTTCAAGCTGCGCGGTGGCGTGCGCTACACGCAGGACAAGAAGGACTTCAGCGCCAGCGTGCTGCAGGCCGTGCCGTTCGGCACCCCGGTCAGCGGCCCGTACATCGCCAGGACCGACGTCAACGACGTCAGCTGGGACCTGAGCGGTGTCTACCAGATCACCGACAACCTCAACGCGTATGCCCGCGTGGCCAAGGGCTTCCGCGCGCCGTCGATCCAGGGCCGCCTGGCCTTCGGTGGCGTCTCGCAGGCCGATTCGGAGAAGGTGATCTCGTACGAGGCCGGCATCAAGGCCGACCTGTTTGACCGCCGCGCACGCCTGGGCTTCAACGTGTTCCGTTATAACGTCGACGGCCAGCAGCTGATCGCCGTGGGCGGCAGCAACAACACCGCGACCCTGCTCAATGCCGACAAGACCCTGGGCCAGGGCGCCGAGCTCGACTTCGAAGCCTACCTGACCGACCACGTCCTGCTGACCCTGGGCAGCAGCTACAACGACACCGAGATCAAGGACAAGGATCTGGCGGTGGCGATCTGTGGCGGCGGCTGCACCATCACCGACCCGACCACGGTCATCGATGGCGGCACCTACGCGCTGGTCAACGGCAACCCGCTGCCGCAGGCGCCGAAGTGGATCCACAACCTGACGTTGCGCGCCGGCTTCCCGGTCAACGATGCCAGCGAGTTCTACGTCTACACCGACTGGGCCTACCGCAGCGAAGTGAACTTCTTCCTGTACGAGTCGCCGGAGTTCCGCAGCCGCTCCTCGCTGGAAGGGGGCCTGCGCCTGGGCTACAACTGGGACTACGGCCAGTACGATGTCGCCGTGTACGGCCGCAACCTGACCGACCAGGTCCGCGTGGTCGGCGCGATCGACTTCAACAACCTGACCGGCTTCCTCAACGAGCCACGCACGTTCGGTCTGGAGTTCACCGCGAAGTTCTGATCCACGTCATGCGGTAGGTGCCCACCGTGGGTGGGCACGTTGAAAAACGAAAACGGCGCGGAGAAATCCGCGCCGTTTGCCGTTCAAGTCATCCAACGTTGCCGCTGCAGTTAGTGCCGCCTTACAACGCGCTCGCCGGCCGCACCTTCAACACCGCTTCTTCAGCCGCACAATCCCGTGCCGAATGCAGACCCGCCCTGCGCGCCGCCACGATCTCCTTGCGTGCCGCCAGCAGGTCGCTGTTGAACGCGGCGTTGTCATGCAGGCGTGCCACGGCGGCAGCGCCCATGAAGCGGCCTTCCAGGATGTCGCTCTGCCAATGCACGTTGCAGACCAGGCGGCTCTCGCCGTAGTTGCGGCCGCGCGCCTGGATCGCATCGGCGCGGTCCGGGGCGATTTCCGAGAGGATCAGGGCCCAGGCCCAACCGATCGAGGTGTGGCCGGACGGATATGAGCCGTTGCCGCGCAGGTCCTGCTCGTCTTCCGGCGAGCAGGTGGGCTCACCATTGACCATGAACGGCCGCGCGCGCTGATAGTGCTTCTTCGCCGTGCGGGTGGCCGCGCTGGCATCGATCCGGCTGCGCTCGAGCAGGCGGTACAGGGCCGGCGTCTTCACCGCATCCACCTCGACATCGATCGCGCACGAGAACTGGTTGGCGCCGGCCGGGAAGGCGAGTTCGGCGTCGCGGTGTGCCTGCTCGAAGCGGGGGCTGCCGCGCAGGGCACGGGCTTCACGGCTGACCTGTTCGTCCAGTGCGACGCCGGCCGAACCGGCCGCCGGCGGTGCCGGTACCAGTGCCAGGCTGTCCGGCACGGCCGTGCTCTGCAGGTAGCCGACCGCCTTGGTGGTGACCGAGGCTTCCACCGCCGTGGTGCGCGGTGCGGTCGTTGACGAACAGCCGGCGAGGGCGGCGAGCAGGGCGGTCACCAGCATCGGGCGAACGGCAGCGGAGCGCATGAACGACGACATCGGCAGGTCTCGAAAAGGGAGAGCCGCATGATCGCAGCTTCCTCCGGCAACGACAGTGGCCGTTCGTCATCCGGCCAGATCCGGCATGGCCGTGCCCCGGATGACGGAAACCCGCGACTGGTTCACGGATTTCGTGGGTCGCACGACATAGCGTCATCGTAGGCGCCATCGTTCGTCATATCTCCATGGATAGATGTACCCCATGGCAACGCGGCAGCGCCGGTCATCAGGGGGATCACCTGCAAGGAGACAGCGGATGCGAAGCAACGCGGGAAGGTGGGGTGGCGGTCTCGCCCTGGGTCTGATGCTGGCGTGCGCGAGTGTGCACGCGGCCGATGTAGTGGGGGTGGCGTTCGTGCATGGCACCGGCAAACAGACCGATGCGCGCGCGGACTACTGGCAGCCGGGCATCATCGATACGGTGCGCCAGGGCTTGCCCAACAGCAGCAACTACACCGTCATCAACTGCGATTTCGAGCAGTACATGTGGAAGCCTGACGCGGCCGGCTGCCTGGCCGGGCAGCTGACCAGCTTCATCAACAGCCGCGGCATCACCAAGCTGGTGGTGATCACCCATTCCAACGGCGGCAACGTGGTGCGCTGGATCCTCTCCAACCCCACCTATGACAGCCGTTATCCGAAGATCATCCAGACGGTCAGCAAGGTCACCGCACTGGCGCCGTCCTCGGCCGGCACGCCGCTGGCCGATGCGGTGCTCAACGGCAACGTGTTCGAAAGCTCGGTGGGCTGGCTGCTGGGCTACAAGAGCGATGCCGTGCGCCAGCAGCAGGTGGGCCACATGGCCACCTACAACGCCCAGAACCTGTACGGCACGGCCGGCCGCCCTGCGTTGCCCAAGCCGTTCCGCGCGGTGGTCGGCTCGGATGTGGAATCGGCGGTGTGGGACAGCAACAGCTACTGCGGTGGCTATGCGCAGAACGTGGGCCTGGAGTTCACCCAGAACTGGTTGAACAGCTGCTCGGACGGCTTCCTGGAGTGCAGCAGCCAGAAGGCGGCCGGCACCGCCTGGTTCACCGACAAACAGCGCACCAACGGCGCCGAGCCACTCAGCCACAACCAGAGCCGGCGCGAGTGCTTCGGCCTGGGCACGATCCTGCGCAACGACCTGACCCTGTGAGGAGCCCCCTGATGATGCGACAGACGACGATCGCGGTGGCCCTGCTCGCCGCCCTGGCAGCCCTGCCATTGCAGGCAGCACAACCGCTGCTGGCCGCCCGCGCCAGCGACCAGGTGCCACGCGCGGTGGAGCGTGCGCCCTTGCCGGCCGGACCGGTGGAGCAGGCACCGTTGAGCTTTGCCTGGGCGCTGGATCCGACCCAGGCGCTGACCCTTACGCCGGCCTTCATGGCCAGCAGCCGCAGTTACTGGGAGATGGTGGGCGCGTCGGCGCTGCAGCAGGGCCTGGTGTTGCCGCTGACCGCACCCGACGCGGTGATCCAGCTCAGCCCGGTGCAGGGCGCGCGTGCGCTGGATACCACCCAATGGCAGGTGCGTGACCCGGCCGGCGCGCTGGCGGTGGCCAAGGGGGTCGATGACCAGCAACTGCGCGCGGCCGGCATGGCGGTTGGCCCGGGCACGGCCATGGTCCGCACGGGCACCACGGCGGCGGCGGGCAATTACCGTCTGCAGAGCACGCAGGCCCAAGGCCGCTATGTGGTGCAGGTGCTCGAACCCAACAGCCCGATCGCGCTGCAGCTGCAGGCGAGCAGCGAACGGGTGCTCGCCGGTGGCACGCTCACGTTGAGCGCGCGCCTGGTCAACGACGGCGGCGCTGCAGCGGCGCAGCTTGGCCGTGTCAGTGCGCGGCCGCTGCCGGCCGTGGGCGAGGCCCTGCTGGTGGCGCCCGATGGCCGCAGCTGGCCGGTGCCGCTGGTGGCCGGCAACGACGGTCTGCGTGCACAGGTGACGGTGCCGCAGGACATCGGCACCGCGCAGGGGCTGTGGGAACTGCAGGCCTTCGTCAGTGCCGACGGGGTGCAGCGCGATGCCAAGGTGGCGTTCGCGGTGGCGCAGGCCACGGCGCGCTTCCAAGGCCAGGTCGAGGCGGATGCCAGCCGCCGCGAGCTGCGCCTGCCGCTGCAGATCGGTGCGCCCGGCCGCTACGAGGCGCGCGGCACGCTGTATGCCACCGGCCCCGACGGGACGCTGCGGCCAGTAGCGCAGGCACACAGTGCGGCGTGGTTCGCGACGGCAGGGGCGGGTGAGCTGCGCCTGCCGTTCGCCAGCGTGGCGCTGCCGCGTGGCTATGCCGCTCCGTTCGAAGTGCGTGACCTGCAGTTGCAGGACCAGAGCCGGATGGCACCGATCGAATCACGTGCGGTGGCGGTGCGGTTCTAGGCTGCGTGAGCTAACCTGCGAACGCACTCAACCGGCCGGCCTGATCCACCACGTGGATCGGGCCGCCGAACAGCTCGGACAACGGTGCATCGCGCAGCAGCTCCGCACGCGGGCCATCGGCGAGGATCTTGCCGCCGCGCAGCATCACCACCCGCTCGATCTCGGGAATGATCTCCTCGATGTGGTGGGTCACCAGCACCAGGGTGATGCCCTGGCGGGCGAGCTCGCGCATGGTGGCGATCAGCTGCTCGCGGGCGATCAGGTCCAGCCCGGTGGAGGGTTCATCCAGCAGCAGGGCCTGCGGCCGGTTCACCAGCGCCCGGGCGATCAGCACGCGACGCGTTTCCCCGGCCGAGAGTTCGGCATAGCCGCGCTGCAGCAGGGGCAGGGCACCGGTCATCGCCAGGGTTTCGCGCGCGCGCTCGCGCATCTCCGGGCTCACCTCGCGGAAGGCCGGCACCACGAAGCTGGCGAAGAAGCCGGTCAGCACGGCCTCTTCCACGGTCAGCCCGGGCATGTCGGAGAGGTTGCTGCTCAGGTCCCCGGTGACGATGCCCAGCTGCGAACGCAGCCGGTCCACCTGCCAGCGGTTCTGGCCGAGCACGCGCACCGCCACCGTGCCATCACCGTGCGCCAGCGGATACAGCTCGCGGGTGATCAGCTTGATGAAGGACGACTTGCCGCAGCCATTGGGGCCGAGCAGGGCGGTGTGCTGGCCCTGTTCGATGCGCAGGCTGAGATCGTGCAGGACCCGGACCTGGCCGCGGATGACGCAGGCGCGGTCGAGCTCGATCAGGGGGACGGGGGAGGCCGGCACCGCCGGCGAGGCTGCGACTGTCATGAATGCGGGGGCATGCTCACGAAGGTAAGGGGAGAACTGAATGACTGCGCAAAAATGGCATCGAAGGGATGAAGTTTGCAACGTCTGGCCCCATCATGTCTGGAGGTATCCCTGTTTCCTTGACGGCCGACTGCGGCCCGGAGTCCTGCGATGTTCGATACGCTCCTCAACTTCCTGACCGGCGGTGTCGTCGGCCTCGGCTGGTGGGGCATGGGCCTGGTGCTGCTGGTGTTCACCCAGCTGACCATCTTCGCCGTGACCCTGTATCTGCACCGCAGCCAGGCGCACCGCGGGGTGGATTTCCACCCGGTGATCGCGCACTTCTTCCGGTTCTGGACCTGGCTCACCACCTCCATGATCACCAAGGAGTGGGTGGCGATCCATCGCAAGCACCACGCCAAGGTGGAAACCGATGAAGACCCGCACAGCCCGGTGACCAAGGGCATCGGCATGGTGTTCTGGCGGGGCGTGGAGCTGTACCGCGAGGCCCGCGAGATGCGCGCGGATATCGAGCAGTACGGCCGCGGCGCTCCGGATGACTGGATCGAGCGCCACCTGTACACCCCGCACGCCAATCTTGGCCCGGTCGCACTGCTGGTCATCAACAGCGTGCTGTTCGGCCTGCCCGGCGTGGCGCTGTGGGCCATCCAGATGGCCTGGATCCCGTTCTGGGCCGCCGGCGTCATCAATGGCCTGGGCCACTGGTGGGGCTACCGCAACTTCGAATCGGCCGATACCTCCACCAATCTGACGCCGTGGGCGTTCTGGGTGGGCGGTGAAGAGCTGCACAACAACCACCATGCCTTCCCGAGCTCGGCGCGCTTCTCCATGCGCCGCTGGGAGTTCGATATCGGCTGGGCGGTGATCCGCGGCCTGCAGGCAGTGCGTCTGGCCAAGGTGTTGCGTGTCGCGCCGAGCATGGACGTGCGCCCGAACATTGCCGTGCCGGATGCGGAAACCCTCAAGGCCCTGCTGTCGCACCGCTTCCAGGCGATGACCGACTACCAGCGCAACGTATTCGTGCCGGCCCTGCGCGAAGAGGCCGCGATGGCGGGCGCCAAGCTGCGCAAGCTGTTGCCGCGCCGCATGCGCCGCGGCCTGGTCAACGACGGCCGCTGGCTCAAGCCGGATTGCCGCGCCCAGCTCAGCACGTGGGTCGAACAGCGCCCGCGCATCCGCGTGCTGGTGGAACACCGCGCGCGTCTGGCGGCCCTGCTGGAAGCGCGTGGCAATGACGCCGCCGAGCGCTTGAAGCTGCTGCAGGCGTGGTGCCATGAAGCGGAAGCCAGTGGCATCGCCGCGCTGCAGAACTACGCCGCGCGCCTGAAGGGCTACGCACTGACGGCGCACTGATCAATGCGCTTCCCGACCGGGAACGTCTCCGCGAAACGCCGCCTTGTGCGGCGTTTTGCGTGTCTGGCGCTGGCCGTTGGCGTGCTCGGCGCGACGGCACAGGCGCAGGTCACGGATACGGGCAGCTACCTGCAGCGCATGGACACCGACGGCGACGGCCGGGTCAGCGTGGAGGAGTACGTGCAGTGGCTGCTGTACGCCTTCGATCGCATGGACCGCAACGGTGATGGCGTGCTCAGCGCCGATGAACTGCCCGGTGGCAAAGGTCCGCCGATCACGCGCGAGCAGCAGCGGCAGACGCTGATCCAGCGGTTCCACAAGCAGGACGCCAATGGCGACGGGTATTTGAGTGCGCGCGAGTTGGCTGCGCCGCCGCGGTGATCTGGATTACCAACGCGATTCTGCAAACCATTAATTTTTGGTAACTTGCGCCATTGGGAGAGGGACAGGAAACGTTCCCCGTCGCTCCGAACCTGGCGCTTCAACACACAGGCGTAAGAGCGGAACGTGTACCGAAGGCGATGCCGACGTACATGGAGCTGCATGTAGGCAATGGAAGGCAAAGCAGGCAAGGCAAGAACGGGTTGAAGTCCGACTTCGTCGGCCGAAGCGCTGCAGCAGATCGATCTGCAGAAGCTGCAGAACAATGCAGCAGCCGAGCAGATCGGCAAAGCGCTGGTGTATGAGCAGGCCAAGAAGTTCACCGATGAGTCCTACCGGGCAATGTGTCTGGAGGAAGCGAAGGTCTATGTGGTCGACCGCGACGAACAAGGCAATGGCAGGAGGGATACAGAAGGAAAGCCCGTGAGCTTACGGGGGACGAGAAGAGCAACCTCAAGCCGGGCAAGGACGGAAAGATCCATATCGCGGACAACGGCATCAATAACGTACTTGAAGATGCCGAAAAGTACGCCAATCAGCACTCTACTGCGGACAGCCCGCAGTATTTCATTCATTTTCCCAAGGCAACCAACGGTCTGTCCGAACTGCTGATCGCCGGCTATCAGAAATACATGGAAAGTGATCTGCTTGGGCTAGCCAATGCAACCGAGCTAACCAAGCAGTACATACTCAACTACGGTCAGGCTGGCCTCAACCTTGACGGGCACAGTCGCGGATCGTTGACCATCGGAAACGCGATGGAATCCCTATTGAATATGGAAAACCCCGTCGGAAGGCTCAGTGGCACCACCGTCAGTTTCCTGGGGCCGGCATACAACGCGGCTACAGCTGACCATCTGTTGGCTCAGCTGCAGGACCGCAAATCCAGGGAGGTTCCTCAGGACGGCGTCCTGACCTTACAAAGCCATGCAAACGATCTTGTCGGTTGCTTTATCGGAAAGAGCCCGATTACAGGGGGCGGCACGCCCGATGACTCGTCGTCGCTTTGGGAGAAGCTTCGCGTTCTGGGCGGCACCAATACCCCGCACAACTGCTATGGTGCCGAACCTAAGGGTTGCGAAAGGTTGTGGGAGGGCGCGTCTGGCCTTCAGTCCGCTCCGATCCCAATCAACCAGATTGACATGACAGACGCGAACAAGTTCTGGTACGAGTTCGAGAAGCGTCGGGGAGCGTTCAAGTGATCAGGCAAATCATGGTGATTTTTGCGGTCATTACGATGGCCGGATGCCTTCCCCGGAATGCATTCGCGCCGCCGCCGGACAACTGGGAAATGTGGAGGAAGCCAGGGACCGACGAGGTGGTGCTGTGGAAGGACCTGCTGGACTGCGGCTATGACAGCCCCTTCGGCGGTCTGCGGGTGAAGGAGCGCGTGCCAAGAACGCTCAGCCAGGTTGCAGGCTCCATGATCTGCATGGAACGGCTCGGCTATACCCACTCTCCTAGAGGACGTGACACACCGATCTGTCGCATCAGCGGCTGGAAGTCGACAGAGGCGTGCCTGCTGGGGAAAGATATTCCGACACCCGATCCCCAAAGACGGTTGAACGGTGGCTACTGCAAGCAGTACCCCAAATCGCGCGCGTGCCTTCCCTGATCAGCATTGCGCTGCTGGAAACCGTAGAGCGGGGGACCCTTTAGAATCCCCTCATGCCCGAGCTCCCCGAAGTAGAAACCACCCGCCGCGGCCTTTCCCCGCACCTGGAAGGCCGCAGTGTCCACGGCGTGATCCTGCGTCGCCCCGACCTGCGCTGGCCGATTCCGCCGGAGATCAGCACGCTGCTCCCCGGGCAGGCCATCCAGGGCGTGCGCCGCCGCGCCAAGTACCTGCTGCTCGATACCGCCATCGGCAGCGCGCTGCTGCACCTGGGCATGTCCGGCAGCCTGCGGGTGCTGCCCGGCGACACCCCGGTGCGCGCACATGACCACGTCGACATCAGCCTGGACAACGGCCGCCTGCTGCGCTTCAACGACCCGCGCCGCTTCGGCAGCCTGCTCTGGCAGCCGGCCGGGGAAACCCATGCGCTGCTGGCAGCGCTGGGGCCCGAGCCGCTGGATGAGGCGTTCGATGGCGACTACCTGTTCGCCCGCAGCCGTGGCCGCAGCGCCTCGGTGAAGACCTTCCTGATGGACCAGGGCATCGTGGTGGGTGTGGGCAACATCTACGCCGCCGAAAGCCTGTTCATGGCCGGGATCAACCCGCTGCGCGAGGCCGGCAAGATCTCCCGCGCGCGCTACCAGCGCCTGGCCGATGCAGTGAAACAGATCCTGGCCTATGCCATCACCCGCGGCGGCACCACCCTGCGCGATTTCATCAATCCGGACGGGGCGCCGGGCTATTTCGAGCAGGAGCTGCTGGTCTACGGGCGTGAAGGCGAGCCCTGCCGCCAGTGTGGCCGGTTGCTCCGCCACGCCACCATCGGCCAGCGCGCCAGCGTCTGGTGCGGGCACTGCCAGCGCTGAGCCGTCGCGCGCCCGTCGCCTCCCGGGCGGTATAGTCCGGCCAACGTCACCGGCGGGGGTGTGCGATGGACGAAGGACCGGATATCACCGTGTGGCTGGATTCGGCCCGCGCGGGCGACCGCGCCGCGCTCGACCGGGTCCTGACCCTGCTCTATCACGAGCTGCACAGCATGGCCCGGCGGCAGCTGGCCGGGCAGCAGGGGCGCACCCTGGATGCCACCTCGCTGGTGCACGAGTCCTACCTGAAGCTGCTCGGCTCCCGGGGCGCGGCCCGCTTCGAGGACCGCGCGCATTTCTTCGCCTACGCCGCCTCGGCGATGCGCAGCGTGGTGGTCGACTACGCACGCAACCGGCTGGCGCGCAAACGCGGCGGTGACCTCAAGCGGGTGGAGCTGCCCGAAAACAGCAGCAGCGGCGTGCGCCTGGATGAAGACCTGCTGGCGCTGGATGTGGCGCTGGCCCAGCTGCATGCGGTGGATGCGCACTTGGCCAAGGTGGTGGAACTGCGTTACTTCGCCGGCCTGTCCGAGCAGGAGATTGCCGATCTGTGCCAACGCTCGGAGCGCAGCATCCGCCGTGATTGGCAGAAGGCGCGCATGTTCCTGCTGGCCTCGGTCGGGGAGCCCTGAACAGCCACGCATCGTCCGGGGAGAGGACCGATGGAGGCGTCACGCTGGCGGCAGCTGTCCTGCCTGCTGGATCAATTGCTGGAGCTGCCCGAACCGGCGCGTGAGCAGCGGCTGCTGCGCCTGCGCGCGGAGGATCCGGGGCTGGCCGACGATGTGGAGCGGTTGCTGGCGCATGAGCGCGACAGCCACGAGTTCCTTGCACAACCACTCTGGACGGCGCCGCCCGAAGACAGCCGGGCGGGCTCGCGGGTCGGTCCCTACCGGCTGCTGCGGCCGCTCGGCGAAGGCGGCATGGGCGAGGTGTGGCTGGCCGAACGGGCCGACGGCCTGTACGAGCGCCAGGTCGCCCTGAAGCTGCTGCGCAGCGGCTACGCCGATCCCGGCCTGCGCCAGCGCTTCAGCCGCGAACGCGAGATCCTGGCGCGGCTGCAGCATCCCAATCTGGCGCAGCTGTTCGATGCCGGCGTGGATCTGCAGGGGCAGCCGTATCTGGCGCTGGCCTACGTGGAAGGCGAACCGATCACCGAGCACTGCCAACGCCTGTCGCTGCCGTTGGAGCGGCGGCTGCAACTGATGCTGCAGATCTGCGCGGTGGTCAGCCACGCGCACGCCAACCTGATTGTGCACCGCGATCTGAAGCCCTCCAACATTCTGGTCACGCCCGAGGGCGAGGTGAAACTGCTGGATTTCGGCATCGCCAAGCTGCTTGACGATGACGATGGCAAGCCGCCCGCGCACCCGCCCACGGAAGCGCGCGCCTTCACGCTGCACTACGCGGCGCCGGAGCAGGTGCGTGGCGAACCGGTGTCCACATTGACCGATGTGTACTCGCTCGGCGTGGTGCTGTTCGAGGTGATTACTGGGCAGAAGCCCTATCGCCTGCGTCGGCACAGCGATGCCGAGTGGGAGCGCTCCATTCTGGACGTGCAGGCACCGCGCGCCTCGGCGGTGATGGCCCGCGTGGCCGCTGCCGGTGGGGAGCAGGCAGGGGCGGCCAGGCGCTTGGCGCGTCGCCTGCGCGGCGATCTGGACACCATCCTGCTCAAGGCCCTGCAGAAGGAGCCTGCGCAACGCTACGCCTCGGTAGAAGCACTCGCCCAGGACCTGCGCCGCTTCCTGGAAGGCCGCCCGATCCACGCGCGCCCGCAGCACGTGGGCTACCGGCTGCGTAAATACCTCGGCCGGCATCGTTGGGGTGTCGCGCTGGGCACCATGGCAGTGCTGGCGCTGCTCGCATTGGCACTGACCGCACTGTGGCAGATGCAGCAGGCGCGGCGCGAGATCGCGCGTGCGCAGGCCATGCAGGATTTCACCGTGGGCCTGTTCGACCGCGCCGCCGGCGTGCGCCATGGCAGCTTCGATCTGCGCCAGCTGCTGGCCACCGGTCAGCAACGCGGTGAGGCCGAACTGCGCGATCAACCGCTGTCGCTGGCCGAACTGGAAGGCGTGATCGGTCGGCTGCGGATCGGCATGGGCGATTACCAGCTGGCGCTGCAGACGCTGGACCGACAGCGCGCGCTGCTGGAGGAGGCTGGCGAGGTACCGCCCACCCTGCAGCTGGAGGCGGTGACCCAGCGCGGCCGTGCGCTGCGCATGCTCGGCCGCTCCCGAGAGTGCGTGACCCACCTGACACCGATGCAGTCGCTGGCCGCCGAGTACCGCCTGCGGCTGCCGGCCGCGGTGGCCGAGTACCACGCCCAGCTCGGGCGCTGCCAACAATTACTGGGCTACCGCGACGACGCGCGTGCCGCTTTTGAGCAGGCTCTGGTGCTGCGTCGTGAGGTGCTGCGCGACACTCCCGGCACCTCGGAGAGCCTGGCCGACCTTGCCGCACTGGACGGTGACGATGGTCGCGCGCCGGCTGCCCTGGCCGGTTACCGGCAAGCGCTGCAGCTGCTGCAGGCCGGTCACACGGTGCGCTACCCCCAGCTGATCGCGCTGCGCCGGCACATGGGCGAGACCCTGGCCGCGCAGGGCGATCTGGACGCGGCCGAGCAGGCCCTGCAGCTTGCCGCCTCCGACGCCGTCGGGCTGTATGGACCCGATCACCCGGAAACCCTGTCGATCCGCCGCCTGCGCGCGCTGCTGGCGATGCAGCGGGGTGATCTGGCGCAGGCGCAGGCGCAACTCCAGCAGGTGCATGCCTTGACCCGGCAGGCCGTGGGCGAGCAGCACCGTGATACCGGGCTGACCTGGCATGCGCTGGGCCGGCTGGCGTTGGAGCAGGGCGACAGCGCGACGGCGATCGATGACTTCACCCGCGCCGTGGCGATCTGGCGCCAGCCCGATTGTGTGGGGCTGCTGCCGCAGGGGCTGTACGACCAGGGCGAGGCCTTGGCACAGGCGGGCCGCTGGCAGGCTGCGCTGGCGGCGCTGCATGAGGGCCGGCAATGGCAGGCCGCGCAGCGCGGTGACGATGATGCGTCTGTGCAGCAGGCCGACCGGCGCATGGCCGAGCTGATCAGCGCCCATGGCAACCCGCGGCAGGCCGGGGAGCAACTGGCGGCGCTGATGCGGCGGGTGGACCGGGCCGGGCCTGGCAGTGCGGGTCTGCACCGCGCGCTGCAGCTGGCCTGGGCTCGCAACCTGGGCCGCATGGGGCAGACCGTGGAAGCGCGACGTGCGCTGGCGCCCCTGCTGGTGGGCGACGCCGCCGACCTGGACAGCCGCGCGCTGCGCTGGCGCGCCCGTGCGGCGATGGCCGAACTTGAATGTGGCACCGCACCGGCGCGTGCGCGCGCAGCGCTGGAGCAGCTTCAGCAGGAGCTGCAGGCGCAGTGGCCACAGGGCGGACAGCTGCGGCAGGAGGTTGGGCAGGTGCGTGAAGGCTGTGGCGAGGACCGGGTCGTGGCCGCCCCTCAGCGCACGGTGGCTGAACGCCGGCCCGTATTCACCTCGGCGAATTAACGTCTGCGTGCCTATGATGGCCGGCCCTCCCTTGCCATCGCTGCCTGCATGCAACGACGCGACTTCCTCCGTAATGCCTCCGTCGCCCTGGCCGCCTTCGGCCTGCCTGCACTGCCGGCCTGTGCCGCGCAGGGCAGCCAGGTCGGCCTGCGCCGGCTGGGCCAGCCGCAGCCGTTCGATTTCGCCTCGCTGAAGGGGCAGGCCCGCGCGCTGTCCCAGGCCGCTTACCAGAGCCACAGGCGCACCCTGCCGGGTCCGGTCGAAGCGCTGAGCTGGGACCAGTACCAGTCGATCCAGTACCGCCAGGACCACGCGCTGTGGGCGGACCAGCCCGGCCGCTACCAGGCCAAGTTCTTCCACCTCGGCCTGTACTTCCACTCCCCGGTGCGGATGTTCGACGTGACCGATGGCAAGGCGCAGGAACTGGCCTACGACGGCGCGGCGTTCGACTACGGCAAGAGCGGCCTGAAGGGCAGTCATCTGCCAGCCGACCTGGGCTTCGCCGGCTTCCGGCTCAACACCCGCAAGGACACCGACCGCGACTTCGCCGCCTTCCTGGGGGCCAGCTACTTCCGCGCGGTCGGCAAGGAAGGCCAGTACGGCCAATCCGCGCGCGGCCTGGCGATCGATACCGGCATGGGCAAGCCCGAAGAATTCCCGGATTTCATCGCCTATTACCTGGAGCAGCCGGCGGCCGACTCCAACACGCTGGTGGTGTACGCCCTGCTGGATTCGCCCAGCACCACCGGCGCCTACCGCTTCGCGATCACCAACGGCGATGTGTTGCTGATGGACATCGACTGCGCGCTGTACCCGCGCAAGGCCATCGAGCGCCTCGGCATTGCCCCGTGCACCAGCATGTACCAGGTGGGCGAGAACGACCGCCGCATGGCCTGGGACTGGCGCCCGGAAATCCACGACACCGATGGCCTGTCGATGTGGACCGGCGCCGGTGAATGGATCTGGCGCCCGCTGTGCAACCCGCACAATCTGCGCTTCAACATGTTCGTGGACAACAACCCGCGCGGCTTCGGCCTGCTCCAGCGCGACCGCAATTTCGATCACTACCAGGACGACGGCGTCTTCTACGAGAAGCGCCCGTGCCTGTGGGTGGAACCGAAGGGGCAGTGGGGCAAGGGTTCGGTACAGCTGGTCGAAATCCCGACCGTCGATGAAACCTTCGACAACATCGTGGCGTTCTGGAACCCCGAGGCCAAGCCGCAGCCGGGCCAGGAGCTGCTGCTCGGCTATCGCCTGTACTGGGGCGCCGAGCCGCCGGCGCGTACGCCGTTGGCGCACTGCGTGGCCAGCCGTACCGGCCTGGGCGGGGTGATCGGCAAGAAGCGCGAGTACTTCTCGTGGCGCTTCGCGGTCGATTTCGAAGGCGGCGAACTGGCCGCGCTGATCGACAAGGGCGAGGTGGAAGCGGTGGTCCAGGTCAGCCGTGGCCGTACCGAGATCGTGTCGGCGCGTCCGCTGCGCGAGATCAAGGGCTACCGGGCCATGTTCGATCTGGTGCCGCCGGATGACTCGACCGAGCAGATCGACATCCGCCTGTACCTGCGCAGCGGCGGCAAGACGCTGACCGAAACGTGGCTGTACCAGTACAGCCCGCCGCCGAAGGGCGCGCCGGAGCGCACCCTGTATTGATCAAAGCGGCAACGGGGCCTGCATCGGGTCGATGCGGCCCTCGCCGCGCGTGATCTTCTTGAACTCCGCGCGGCTCACCGACACGTAGCGTTCGTTGCCGCCGATCTCCACCTGCGGGCCGTCCTGCACCGCGTGGCCGTGTTCGTCCACGCGCACGGTCATCGTGGCCTTCTTGCCGCTGTGGCAGATCGTCTTGATCTCCTGCATCTCGTCGGCCCAGGCCAGCAGGTACTGGCTGCCTTCGAACAGCTCGCCGCGGAAATCCGTGCGCAGGCCGTAGCAGAGCACCGGGATGCGCATCTGATCGACCACCTCGCTGAGCTGCCAGACCTGGCTGCGGGTCAGGAACTGCGCTTCATCGACCAGCACGCAGCCCAATGGACCGTGCGTGTCGATGTCATCGGCGATCAGCTGCTGCAGGTCGGTGTCCTGCTGGAACGCGATCCCATCAGCCTTCAGGCCGATCCGTGAGGCCACCACGCCGCGCCCGGCGCGATCGTCCAGCCGTGGCGTCAGGATGGCCACGCGCATGCCGCGCTCGCGGTAGTTGTGTGCCGACTGCAGCAGCGTGGTGGTCTTGCCGGCATTCATCGCCGAATAGTAGAAATAGAGCTTGGCCATGTCCGGATTTTATCCCTTCGGCGGTCCAGGCATGGCGGTATCGACTCAGTCCTGATGGCCCGGCACGGTGGCGGGCAGGCCAACCTCGACCGATCCGGTGCCGATGGCACGGCCAGCCGCCTCCAGCTGCCGGTCCTGCCACTGCCAGTACTGGGCTGGCTGCCAGTACTCGTCGCGGTAGAACACATCCGGCTCCAGATAGCGCATGCCGCGTGCATCCCGGGCCACCATGCGCATGCCGCCGACCGCGCCGGTGTGACTGCCGGTGACGTTGAGCAGGCCACGGCGCAACTCGCGCTCCAGCCTGGGCTGTGCCACCGCGTCGCCGAACTCGGCGTACACGGCCGGTCCCACCTCCAACGCGCGGGCCTGTTCGTCAGGCTCCAGCTCGGCCCAGTAGCGTTCACGCAGCCCCAGCAGGAAGCCGGTCCCGCGTTCGGCGGCGAGGTCCATCCATGCATAGGCCAGGGCCCGATCCTGGGCACCACCCTGACCGTTCCACCACATTTCGGCGAGCGCGGCCTGGGACAGCTTGTCGGCGTAGCGCGCACCGAGGCGGTAGTAGCGCCGTGCGTCTTCGAAGCGGCCGCGGGCCTGGGCCTCCTTGCCGTGCTTGCGGTAGCGCAGGTCGGGGTGGCTGACCAGGAATGCATCGGTCTCCTGTGCGTCCTGGGCGCGCAGATCCGGTTGACTGGACTGCGCCCATGCCGGAACGATCGCCAGCGTGGCGATCATGCCCCCCACCTGCCATGCTTTCCTGTTGATCACCCTGCGTCGCCTCCGTTGCGTCGATGGCGCTATGGTCGACGCAGGGGCGTGAAGGCGTCAATCCGCGCGGTCGCGCGGCCATGCTGGCCGAGCAAGGTCGGTACAATGCCCCTCCCCTGGAGATGGCATGCACGGTCTCAATCCTCCCCAACACGCGGCAGTGATGCACTGCGAAGGTCCTCTGCTGGTGCTTGCGGGCGCGGGCAGCGGCAAGACGCGCGTGATCGTGGAGAAGATCGGTCAGCTGATCGCCAGCAAGCGCTACCCGGCGCGGCGGATCGCGGCGATCACCTTCACCAACAAGTCGGCCAAGGAAATGCGCGAGCGCGTGGCCAAGCGCCTGCGCGGCGACGATGCCGATGAAGTGACGATCTGCACGTTCCACGCCCTGGGGCTGAAGTTCCTGCAGATTGAGCATGCGGCCGTCGGGCTCAAGCGCGGCTTTTCGATCTTCGATGCCGACGATTCGACCGCGCAGGTCAAGGACCTGATGTACGGCGCCAAGCCGGACGACATCGAGGACGTGAAGAACCTGATCTCGCGTGCCAAGAATGCCGGGCTCTCGCCCGAGCAGGCGATGGCCGCGGCGCGCAGCACCCGCGAGAAGGAAGCGGCCAGCGTCTATGAGCGCTACCAGCTGCGCCTGACGGCCTTCAATGCAGTGGATTTCGATGATCTGATCCGCCTGCCGGTGCAGGTGCTGGAAGAAAATCCGGAGATCGCCCTGGCGTGGCGTGAACGGATCGGCTACCTGCTGGTCGACGAATGCCAGGACACCAACGATGCGCAGTACCGGCTGCTCAAGCAGCTGGCCGGCAGCAAAGGCAACTTCACCTGCGTGGGCGATGACGATCAGTCGATTTACGCCTGGCGCGGTGCGAACCCTGAAAACCTGCAGCAGATGGCGCGCGACTATCCCGCGCTGGAAATCATCAAGCTGGAGCAGAACTACCGCTGCTCCAACCGCGTGCTGCGCGCGGCCAACGCGCTGATCGCCAACAACCCGCACGAGCACCTGAAGAAGCTGTGGAGCGACCAGGCCGACGGCGAGCGCATCCGGGTGTGGGAGTGCCGCAACAGCGAGCACGAAGCGGAAAAGGTCGCGGCGGAAATCTCCTTCCTGGCGACCTCCAAGAAGATTCCGTGGAGCGATTTCTGCATCCTGTTCCGCGGCAATTTCCAGTCGCGGCCGCTGGAAAAAGCGCTGCAGCTGGTGCGCGCGCCGTATCACATCACCGGCGGTACCGCGTTCCTGGAGCGCCAGGAGGTCAAGGACACGCTGTCCTGGCTGCGCCTGCTGGTGAACCCGGACGACGATACCGCCTTCATGCGCGCGGTGCAGTCGCCCAAACGCGAAGTGGGCGCCGGTACGCTGGCCAAGCTGGCCGAGCTGGCGTCGGAAAAAGATCTGCCGATGGCGCATGCGGCCGAAGCGATCGGCGCGCTCTCGCAGTTGCCGCCGCGCGCGGCCAACGGCCTGAGCCGCTTCACCGACATCCTGCGCGACCTGCGCGCGGAGATGCCCAAGCTCAGCTCCGGCGATCTGGTGCGCAAGCTGGTGAAGGACTCCGGGCTGGTCTCGGACCTGCGCAGTTCGTGCAAGGAAGAGTCCGTGTACCAGCGTCGTCTCGGCAACCTGGAGGAACTGGCGCAATGGTTTGAAGGCGGCCCGCGGGGTGCATCGACGGCGGATCTGGCCGCGCAGCTGGCGTTGCTGTCGCGCAACGATAAGGACGATGGCGGCAACCAGGTGCGGATGATGACCATGCACGCCTCCAAGGGCCTGGAATTCCCGTACGTGTTCATCATCGGCTGCGAGGACGGCGTACTGCCGCACCAGGTCAGTCTGGACGAAGGCAACCTGCAGGAAGAGCGGCGCCTGCTGTATGTGGGCATCACCCGCGCCAAGGTGCAGCTGTGGATGAGCTACAGCAAGCTCACCCGCAAGTTCGGCGAGCACGTACGGCTCAAGCCGAGCCGTTTCTTCGACGAGATTCCCGCCGAGGAAATGCAGCGCGACGGTGCCGATCCCGTCGCCGATGCGGCGCGCAAGAAAGAGCGTGCGAGTGCCGGCCTGGCGGCGATCCAGGCGTTGTTCGACTGACCCAACGCCCTGGTAGAGCCGACCGTTGGTCGGCTGCCGTACGCCGGGTAGCGCCACCCCATGGGTGGCTGTACGGCACAATCGGCCTATCACCCTTCACCGGTACCCGCATGTCCGCCGTGATCCAGACCGACCGCCTGCATCTGCGCCTGATCGACCCCGACCATGACGCCGCCGACATGCTGGCCCTGCTCAACGAACCGGGCTTCATCCGCAACATCGCCGACCGCGGCGTACGCACCCTGGCGCAGGCGCGTGACTACACCGCCGAGCGCGTGCTGGGCAGCTACACGCTCAACGGCTTCGGCATGTACGCCGTCATCCGTCGCGACGATGGTGCATGGCTGGGCAATGCCGGCCTGGTGCGTCGTGCCGGGTTGCCGGCACCGGATATCGGCTATGCGCTGCTGTCGCAGTACGAAGGCCACGGCTACGCTTTGGAGGCCGCGCGCGGGGTGATGCACTACGCACGCGATGTACTCGGCCATGCCGATCTGTACGGCATCGTCTCGCCGGACAACGTGCGCTCGGCCGCGTTGCTGCGCAAGCTGGGCATGGAGGATCGCGGCGATCTGCTGCTGCCGCCGCCACACGAAGCAGTGGTGCTGCTGTTTGCCACGCCGGGTGCGCCGGCCATCTGATCCGGTGGAGCGCGGCGCTGCGCTCGATCCCCGGCCGGTGAACCGACCGTTGGTCGGCTGCTCTCACCCCCCCAACTGCGCGCGCAACGCCGCCAGCTGCTCCTGCAGCTCGGCCACCGTGGCTTCCAGCTGCTGCACACGCGACTCCAGCGCCGGATGGGCGGCACCGCCAGCTCCAGCGCCGGACGGCGCCGACCTGTACTGCTCGGCCAAGGCCTGCACATCCACCGGGCCACCCAGCAGGTGCATGTAGCGGTCTTCGCGCTGGCCGCTGGCGCGCGGCAGCTGGACCGCCATGCCGCGCTGGATCATGCGCTCCAGGTGGTGGCGCAGTTCGTCCACGTCCTGGAAGCGGACCAGGCGCTCGCTGCGGGTCAGCAGCTCGTTGAGGGTCTGCGGGCCGCGCAGCAGCAACAGGCCCAGGATCGCCAGCTGCTGGCGGGTCAGGTCCAGCGCGGCACCGGCGCGGTGCTCGTAGCGCTCGGCGCGCGAGGAGTACTGCTGGCGCGCCAGGCCCAGGGTCTCCAGCTGGCGCAGCGCGTGGTGCACATCGCCGGCCGACAGGGCCATCACCGGCTCGCGGGCGGTTTTCTGGTTGGCGGCCACCTGGGCGGCGTTGACTGTCAGCGGGTAGGCGTCCGGAGTGGTCGCCTCCTTCTCGATCAGGCAGCCCAACGCGCGGGCCTGGGCCGCGCTGAGCACGGGCAGGGCAGGAGTCTGGGTGTCGTCGGTCATGGGGCGCTCCGGGGTGTTTCAGGGGCGTGCAGCATAGCCGAGCCCCGCCTGCGGCATGAATGCCGCGGGACAAGCCGGTAAACTGGCGCGAATCTGTTGCCGGTGAATGCCATGCGTCGTAGTGCTGTTTCCCTGTCCGTGCTTGCCTGCGCCGTGATGGCGCTGAGTGCCTGCAAGCGCACTGAAACCCCGGCCGATGCCGTCCCGCCGGCCGCCGCTGCCGCCGCGAGCGCGCCGGCCGCCACCGGCGATGCCGCCGTGGCCGCCAACGACAACCTCAATGCCGTGCTGTGGATCCAGCGCTCGCAGGAATACCGGGCGATCACCGAGCAGACCTACCGCGCGGCCGCCGATCACCTGGACAAAGCGCTGAAGGAAGCCAACTGGGACGCGCTGGTGCCCGAAGAACGCGGCAATGCCGCCAAGGGCCTGAAGCCGGCCGTGGTGCTGGACGTGGATGAAACCGTGCTGGACAACTCGCCCTACCAGGCGCGCCTGGTGCGCGATGGCACCGAATATGACGAGCTGAGCTGGGACCAGTGGGTGGCCGAAAAGAAGGCCAAGGCGATTCCGGGTGTGGTCGATTTCGCCAAGGCCGCCAACGCCAAGGGCGTGACCCTGCTGTACATCTCCAACCGCGCCGTGCACCTCAAGGACGCCACCCTGGCCAACCTGCGCGAGCAGGGCCTGCCGGTGGCCGATGACAGCGTGTTCCTCGGCCTGGGTACCGTGGTGGAGGGCTGCGAGCAGGCTGGCAGCGAGAAGAACTGCCGCCGCCGCCTGGCCGGCCAGAAGTACCGCGTGCTGATGCAGTTCGGTGACCAGCTGGGCGATTTCGTGGAAGTCACCGCCAACACCAATGAGGGCCGTGACGCGCTGCTGCAGCAGTACCACGACTGGTTCGGCGAACGCTGGTGGATGCTGCCCAACCCGACCTACGGCGGCTTCGAGCCGGCGCAGTTCAACAACGACTACAGCCAGTCGCGCCAGGCCCGCCACGATGCCAAGCGTGCCGCGCTGGACTACGCACCGTGAGCCGCGCCCCGCTGCCGCTGCGTGACGAGGAGCGCCTGATCTTCGCGCTCGACGTGCCGGGCCGCGCTGACGCGCTGGCCTGGGTCGATCGCCTCGGCGATGCCGTGTCGTTCTACAAGATCGGCATGGAACTGCTGGCCTCCGGCGAGTACTTCGAGGTGCTCGACGCACTCGCCGCGCGCGACAAGCGCGTGTTCGTGGACCTGAAGTTCTTCGACATCCCGGCCACCGCTGCGGCGGTGATCAAGCGGCTGTCACAGTGGCCGGTGAGCTACGCCACCATCCACGGCTGGCACCCGGCGATGATGGAGGCCTGCGCGGCCGCCAACGGCAGCGACATGCGCCTGCTGGCGGTGACGGTGCTGACCTCGATGGGCCGCAGCGACCTGGCCCAGATGGGCATCGACCGCGAGCCGGTCGAGGTGGTGGTCGAACGCGCGCTGGCCGCCCAGGCCGCCGGCATCGACGGCGTGATCGCCTCCGGTCAGGAGGCCGGGCCGATCCGCGCCGCCACCGGCGCTGGCTTCTCGATCGTCTGCCCGGGCATCCGCCCCGGCGGCCCGGTCGGCGATGACCAGAAGCGCACCGTAGGCGTGGCCCAGGCCTTTGCCGATGGCGCCGATGCGATCGTGGTCGGCCGTCCGATCCGCCTGGCCAGCGATCCGCAGGCCGCTGCGCGCGCCATCCAGGCCGAGATCGCCCAGGCGCTCGCCGCGCGTTGAGGCGGTGACGGGGCGCCCGTCGCCCCGACGTTTTCGGCGCAACAGGTTTTTCTGTACATTCAAGGGCTTGCGCATATGGCGCAGCGTCGGCAGGGTTGCCGGCTTGCCGCTGTCACTGAACAGGCCGCAAGATGCGGACCGGTCCGGGGAGTCCGAATTCATGTCCATGTCGTTGAAGCCGTGGCAGTACCGGGGGCATGCGTTGGCACTGGCCCTGTGCGGGTTGGTGCTGCTCAGCGCCTGCAAGGGCAAGCAGATCGATCCGGATGCGCCTGCGTCCGAGCCGGTCGCTGCCCTGCAGCAGCTGGCCCAGCGGGTGGCCGACAATGATCTGGTCGGCTACGCCAAGGCGGCGGTGCCGCCGGCCCAGTACGCCCGTCTGCAGGGCGCGTGGAGCCAGGGCCACAGCCGTTGGCCGCTGACCGAGCTGCCGCTGGATGGGCAGTTGTTGCCGATGCTGGCCGCACTGTCGCGGCCGGATGCGCCGCAGCGGCTGCAGCGTTCCTTCGATACCCAGATCGCCGGCCAGGCCACCCAGGTCCGTCAGGCGGCCCACTCGATGGGGTTGTTCGGCGAGCAGTACCTGCGCAACCAGAGCGAGTACAGCGACAGCGAGCGCGCCCACTACACCCAGGTGGTGAACGCGCTCAGCCGCTGGGCCGCCGCGGCGCCACTGACGGACAAGCAGCGGGCGAAGACGACCATCACCCTGCTCACCGCGACCGCGCGCACGGCGGGGCTGTCCACGGATGCCGAACTGCAGGCCGCGGGCATGGAAGCGAGCCTGCGCCGGCTCGGGCCCTTCATCAAAGCCTTCAAGACGGCCCTGGCCAGTTACGGGCTGTCGCTGGACGGTGCCTTGACCGAGCTGCGCGGCGAGCTGACCTCCGAACTGGGCGACGACGCGGTCGTGCGCATCCAGTACACGCTGGCCGGCGAGCAGATCGAAGCGCAGGTGCGGATGACACGGCGCGACGGTCACTGGTACGTGACCCGCACGCTGGAAGACACCGATGCGCTGCTGCAGGCCGCCGACGCTGCGCAAGCTGAACATGACGCCCGCCAAGCGGCCGAAGCAGAGGCCGCCGCGACGGTCAAGGACGGTGCTTCTGCACCGGCTAAGCCATAATGAAGCCGATGCCGAACCAGAATCCCCTGCCTTTCCCCGGCGAAGAGCCGCCCAAGACGCCGGACGCTACGTCCTCGTCGCCCGATTCCGTGCCGTCCGACGGTGCTGCCGCCCCGGTTCCGCCGGCTGCTGGCGGGACCGCAGAGGCCGTTGCCGTCAATGCGGAACCGGCGGCCTTCGTGCCGTCGGCGATCGTGCCCGGCACGCGCGCGCCCACCGGCCGCCCGCCGTGGTGGGCGCGCCTGCTCGGCCGCCTGGTCGAGCCGTGGCTGTCGCTGAAGATCGAACCCGAACACCCCGGCCAGTACAACGATGGCCGCCCGGTGGTCTACGTGCTGGAGGACTACGGTCTGTCCAACGCGCTGATCCTGGACAAGGCCTGCCGCGAAGCCGGCCTGCCCTCGCCGCTGGTGCCGATCGCCGGTGATCCGACCGGGCGCAGGCGCGCCTACCTGGCGCTGTCGCGCCGGAGCAGCAGCAACTCGCTGATCCCCGAGCAGCGCGGCGCCAAGACCCACTCGGACTCGCTGGCCAAGGTCCTGCAGGCGCACCGCGCCCGCGGCGAGCTGGACGTGCACCTGGTGCCGGTGTCGATCTTCGTCGGCCGCGCGCCGGACAAGCAGAGCGGCTGGTTCGCGGTGCTGTTCTCGGAAAACTGGGCCCTGGTGGGCCGTTTCCGGCGCCTGCTGGCGGTGCTGCTCAACGGCCGCAGCACGATCGTGCGCTTCGCCCCGCCGATCTCGCTGCGCACCACGGTCAATGAGGGGCTGGACCCCGAACGCACCGTGCGCAAGCTGCAGCGCGTGCTGCGCACCCATTTCCGCCGCATTCGCGAGTCGGTGATCGGGCCGGATCTGTCGACCCGCCGCCTGCTGGTGGACAAGGTGCTCGACGCGGACACGGTGCGCGAGGCGATCGCCTCACAGGCCAAGCGCGACAACTCCAAGCCGGCCGATGCCTGGAAGAAAGCCCACGCGTACGCGTGGGAAATCGCCGCGGATTACTCCAGTCCAGTGGTGCGCTCGGCCAGCTTCATGCTCAGCCATGTCTGGAACCGCATCTACGCCGGCGTGCTGGTCCACCACCTGGACAAGTTCAAGGCGGCCGCGCCCGGGCACGAAGTGGTCTACGTGCCCAGCCACCGCAGCCACATGGATTACCTGCTGCTGTCCTACCTGCTGTACGACCGCGGCATCGTGCCGCCGCACATCGTGGCCGGCATCAATCTGAACCTGCCGGTGGTCGGCACGCTGCTGCGCAAGGGCGGTGCGTTCTTCATCCGCCGCTCGATCCGCGGCAACGCGCTGTACTCGGCGGTGCTCAGCGAATACGTGGCGCAGCTGGTCGCCGGCGGTTACTCGATCGAGTACTTCGTCGAAGGCGGCCGCTCGCGCACCGGGCGTCTGCTGCAGCCCAAGGGCGGCATGATCTCGATGACGCTGCGCGCGTTCCTGCGCCAGCCGCGCAAGCCGGTGCTGTTCCAGCCGGTCTACATCGGCTATGAAAAGCTGATGGAGGGCGGCAGCTACCTGGACGAACTGTCCGGCCGGCCGAAGGAAAAGGAATCGATCTGGTCGCTGCTGTGGTCGATCCCCAAGGTGCTCAAGCAGAACTACGGCCAGGTCGTGGTGAACTTCGGCGAGCCGATCGCGCTCAACGACGTGCTCGCCCAGCGCGCGCCAGAGTGGAACGGCCAGCCGGTCGGCGAAGACGAGAAGCCCTCGTGGCTGTCCGGCACGGTGGATCACCTGGCTGAACGCATCCAGGTGCATATCAACGGGGCGGCCGACGTCAATCCGATCAACCTGCTCGCGCTGGCGCTGCTGTCCACGCCCAAGCATGCGATGGGCGAGGCGGACCTGATCGCGCAGATCGAACTGTGCAAGACCCTGCTGGTGGAGATGCCGTACTCGGACCGGGTGACGGTGACCCCGCACTCGCCGGAGCGGATCATCGCCCACGCCGAGGAGATCAACGTCCTCACCCGCATCAAGCACCCGCTGGGCGACGTGCTCAGCGTCAGCGGCGACACCGCGGTGCTGCTGAGCTACTTCCGCAACAACGTCATCCACCTGTTCACCGCCTCGTCGTGGGTGGCCTGCTGCTTCCAGAACAACCGCCGCATGAGCCGCACCGGGCTGGTCCAGCTGGGCCGCACGGTGTATCCGTTCCTGCAGGCCGAGCTGTTCCTGCCGTGGACCGAAGACGAGTTCGCCCAGCGCATCGAGCAGACCATCAACGTGTTCGTGCGCGAAGGGCTGCTGCAGAACATCAACGATGACGACGGCGGCATCCTGGCGCGCAACACCGGGCAGACCGACGAAGTCTTCCGCCTGCGTGCGATCGGTCATTCGCTGCAGCAGGCGTTCGAGCGCTATTACATCGCGATCTCGGTGCTGGTGAAGAACGGCCCCGGCACGTTGGGTGCGGCCGAGCTGGAAAGCCTGTGCCAGCAGGCTGCGCAGCGCCTGAGTCTGCTCTATGCGCCGGCCGCGCCGGAGTTCTTCGACCGCACCTTGTTCCGCGGCTTCATCCAGAAGCTGCGCGAGCTGCGCCTGGTGTGGCCGGATGAAAACAGCAAGCTGCTGTTCGATGCGCGCCTGGACGCGTGGGCGAAGGATGCGAAATTCATCCTCGGCCGCGAACTGCGCCATACCATCGAGCGCGTCAGCCCGGAAGCGGCCAAGCCGGAGGAACCGGTCACCCAGGATTGACGACGGCCCGTCGTCAATCCGACGTATCGGGACGAATCCGGGCGTATCCGGATCTTAGTGCGTTCGCCAGCAATCCGTAGGTACCGACCGTTGGTCGGTACCCGCGCGCCAGCGCGGCACAACGCTACGCCGGCTCGTCCGGAATCAACATGTCTTCCAGCTTGGCGATGCAGTCCTTCAACTGCAGCTTGCGCCGCTTCAGGCGCTTGGCTTCCAGCTCATCGTCGCCGTTGGCGGCCATGCGCAGGATCTGCTCATCCAGCGCACGGTGCTCCTGCCGGAGCGTGGCAAGGCGGGCGCTGATATCGGTGGGTGTCATGGTGTCCACAAGCTCCGAGCATACACATCCGGGATGACCGCCGGGAGTGAACGCAGTCACTTCCCGGCACCTGTGAGGGTGCGTCCCAGCCGGTAGAATGAAGGGATGAGCGCCGCCGTCATCCGCCTGCCCGATCCCGTCCCGCGCGCCCGCGATCCGCGCGCGCCCGGCGGTGTGCAGGACCGGCTGGCGCGGCAGCTGCGTCGCCAGGTAGGCCAGGCCATCGCCGACTTCGGCATGATCGAGGCCGGCGACAAAGTGATGGTGTGTCTGTCCGGTGGCAAGGACAGCTACACCCTGCTCGACATCCTGTTGCAGCTGCAGAAAAAAGCGCCGGTACCGTTCGAGCTGGTCGCGGTGAACCTGGACCAGAAGCAGCCGGGCTTTCCCGAGCAGGTGCTGCCGGCGTACCTGGCCTCGATCGGTGTGCCGTTCCAGATCATCGAGCAGGACACCTATTCGGTGGTCAGCCGGGTGATTCCGGAAGGCCGCACGATGTGTTCGCTGTGCTCGCGCCTGCGCCGTGGCGCGCTCTACCGGCATGCGGCCGAACACGGCTTCACCAGGATCGCGCTGGGCCACCACCGCGATGACAGCGTGGCCACGTTCTTCCTCAATCTGTTCCACCACGCCAAGCTCTCGGCGATGCCGCCCAAGCTGCGCAGCGACGACGGCCAGCACATCGTGATCCGCCCGCTGGCGTATGTCAGCGAAGCGGACATCAGCGCCTACGCGCAGGCGCGTGCGTTCCCGATCATCCCCTGCACGCTGTGTGGCAGCCAGGACACCCTGCAGCGCCGCCAGGTGGAGCAGATGCTGCAGCAGTGGGAGCGCGACCAGCCCGGCCGCATCGACCAGATCGCGCGCGCGCTGGGCAACATCCATCCCTCGCAGCTGGCCGATCCGGCGCTGTTTGATTTCATGGCACTGGGGCGCCCCGCGGCGGCCCCGCTGCCCGACCCGCTGCCCGACCCGCCGGCCTGGACCGGCACTGCCCCCGACCCCGGCGACGCCCCCGGCCCGGCCTGAGCCACGCCGGCGCGCCCGCCCTCCCTTTCACGCTCTTACTCTGGACGTCCATGTTCTTTCGCAACCTGACGCTGTTCCGCTTCCCGACCGCCACCGATTTCTCCGACGTGGACACCCTGCTGCCGCAGGTGCTGCTCAAGCCGGTCGGTCCGCTTGAAATGAATTCGCGCGGCTTCATCTCGCCGTTCGGCCGTGAAGAAAAAGCCGTGTTCTCGCACCGCGTCGGCGATGCGCTGTGGCTGACCGTCGGCGGTGAGGACAAGATCCTGCCGGGCGCGGTGGTCAACGATCTGCTCGCGCGCAAGCTCGAGGAAATCGAAGAGAAGGAAGGCCGCAAGCCCGGTGGCCGCGAGCGCAAGCGCATGAAGGACGATCTGCTGCACGAGCTGATGCCGCGCGCCTTCGTGAAGAGCTCGCGTACCGACGCGCTGATCGACCTGACCCACGGGTACGTCGCCGTGGACTGTTCGAGCAGCAAGAAGGGCGAGAACATGATGTCCGACATCCGTGGCCTGCTCGGCAGCTTCCCGGCGATGCCGCTGAACGCCGAAGTCGCCCCGCGCTCGATCCTGACGGGCTGGATCGCCGGTGAGCCGCTGCCCACCGGGCTGAGCCTGGGCGAAGAGTGCGAGATGAAGGATCCCGCTGAGGGTGGTGCAGTGGTCAAGTGCCAGCACCAGGAACTGCGCTGCGACGAGATCGACAAGCACCTGGACGCCGGCAAGCAGGTGACCAAGCTGGCCCTGGTCTTCGAGGACAACCTGTCCTTCGTGCTGGGCGACGACCTGATCGTGCGCAAGCTGAAGTTCCTGGATGGCGCGCTGGACCAGCTCGAGCATGCCGACGATGACGGCCGCCGTGCCGAACTGGACGCCCGCTTCGCCCTGCAGAGCGGCGAAGTGCGCCGCCTGTTCCTGCTGCTGGAAGAGGCCTTCAAGCTCAGCAAGGCGGACTGACCGGTTCCGATCAGTCCCCAGTCATGCGCCGGTCACGGCCGGCGCTATGCTGTACCCATGTCCGGATTCCTCCGCCGCCTGATTTCGCCGGCTGTCAGCACGCTGCAGCGCGATACGGTACGGCTGCGCCTGGAGGATGCCGAGATCGATGTCCTGCGTGTGCGCGATCCGCGCGCGCGAAGGATCAAGCTCAGCGTCGATGAGCGCGGTGTACGCCTGACCCTGCCGCCGCGCGCCAGCCTGGTGATGGGAGAGCGTTTTCTCGACCAGCACCGCGGTTGGTTGTCCGAGCAACTGCGCAGCTACCAGGCCACCAACCTGCCGCCACCGCTGGTGATCGGCGAGGCGGGCGTGCTGCCGCTACGCGGTGAGCTGCTGCCGCTGCGCTGGGAAACCGGCCGCTACGCGCACATGCGCGTGGACGAGCAGGGCGCCTGCCTGCACTGGCCCACGCGGGGCACCGATGCCACGCTGCGCCGCACCCTGCGCGAGTTCTACGAAGCGCAGACGCGCGCCGATGTCGGCCAGTGGCTGCCGCGCTATCTGCCCGGCCTGCCGCGCGCACCGGCGCGGCTGCGGCTGAAGGTGATGTCCTCGCAGTGGGGTTCGCTGGCACCGGACGGCAGCATGGCGCTGGATCTGGCCCTGGTGCTGGGGCGACCTTCGGCGTTCGAGTACGTGCTGGTGCACGAGCTCTGCCACCTGATCCAGGCCAATCACTCGCCAGCGTTCTGGGTCGAGGTGGAGAAACGCTTTCCGGCGTGGCACGCCGAGCGGGATTACTTCCAGCTCGAAGGGCGGCGCCTCAAGGCCACGCTGCGGCAGCTGCTGACCCCGACACCGTAACGCTCGCCACCCACCGGGAGTGCCGGCCGCTGGCCGGCAATCGCGCGAGGTGCGGTGGTCGTCAGTTCCCCGCGCGCAACGCCGCCGCCTGCGCCCAGCGCGCGGCCACCCGTGGCGCGGTGATGCACACGGCCTGATCGGTCACGGTGGTGACGGCGCGCTCCAGCAGCTGGATGTCAGCCTCGTGCTGGCGAGCGACGTGCGGGTCCTCGAAGAAGATCGCGCGCTGGCAATGGCCTTCCAGCACGCGGTCGGCAATCTGCGCATCGCCGCCCATCGGGCCGCTCTGGTAGCGCGTCACCCATTCCTCGCCCTGTGGCCAGCCGCGGCTCCACGCCAGTTCGTTGAGGCGCTGGCCAGTGGTGCCGGTGCCAACCCGGCGGCGGAAGCGCGACAGCACCGCGAAGTGTTCATCGGCGAAGGCCAGCATCGCCGGTTTCATCGCGTCATGCGCGATCAGCGCCAGTGTGTGCTGCTCGAAGGCATGCAGATCATCGGCACCCGGGTCCGGTGCCAGGCCGGCGTGCAGGCGCTCCACCTCGACCCAGTCGCGCGCGGTGGCGACGGTGGAGATGAAGGGCTTGCCGTGGATCACACACTGGCGCTTGAGCGCGGTCGCTTCCGGAAACACGGAGGAGGGATCGACCGGGTCCATCAGGTAGATCGCACCGTCCAGCGTGCGCTCCGGCGTGCCCATCCCGACCACCTCGGCCACCAGCTTCATCAGGCCGCCCTCGCGGCCGTTCGGGTAGCGCCGCAGCGGGGCGAAGTCCTGCAGGAAGCCCAGCCGCTGGATCGCATCGAAGGTGCGCCCGACCGCATGCAGCTCGACGCCCAGTTCGCGCAGGCCGGTGTCGCTGGCGCGCAGCCAGCGGAACAGCGCGGCGTGCTTGTCGTGGTGATGCAGGCGGTTCGCGGCCAGGCCGATGCGCATGGGGGCAGTCCAGAAGGAGTCGTCGCCAGTGTAAGCCGTTCAGGTTGCACCGATGCAAGCTGCGAAACGTGATGCGGCTCACGCGCCTTCACGCAATTTCGTACTTGTTGCATGGTGTCGGCAGGGGCCATATCCGACAGTGGTGGTCGTCCGTCAATCAGGAAACCCCTGCCATGACCCTCTCCCTTTCCTCCGTTTCCGCATCCTCCCCATCCGCTGCCGTGGATCAGGGGACGCGCATCCGCGCGCTGGCCGCTGTGCTCCGTGACGCCCCGCAGGCCGATGCCGAGGTCCTGCTGGCCGGGCTGGCGCGCATGCTGGATGCGCATATCGGGCGCGGCCACGATGATGTGGTCAGCAACCGCCGCATCCGCGATCAGCTCGACAACATCGAGCTGCTGATGGCGCTGGAGATCGAGCGGGCCGGCGTGCGCCACACGCCGGTACCGACGGTATCGCGCGCCGCGTGAGAAGCGCGCTTCGTTAGGGCACGCCGTTACGCCGAGAGCAGTTGCACGATGCTGCCGGCCGCATCGCGGCCCTCGGCCACGGCCGTCACCACCAGGTCCGCACCGCGCACCGCATCGCCACCGGCGAACAGGCGCGGGTGGGCGGTCTGGAACGGCAGGCGGCCACTGCCACCGGCCACGATCCGGCCGTTGTTGCCGGCCTCAACCCCCTGTCCGGTCAGCCAGGCCGGCGCCGTCGGCGAGAAGCCGAAAGCGATGATCACCACGTCCGCTTCCAGCAGCGACTCGCTGCCCTCGATCGGCACTGCATTGCGGCGGCCCTGGGCGTCCGGATCGGACAGGGTCGTCTCGACCACCATCACCCCGATCACTTCGTCATCGGCACCGGCCTCGATCGACAGCGGCTGGCGGTTGAACAGGAAGCGCACGCCTTCCTCGCGGGCATTGGCCACTTCGCGCGCCGAGCCGGGCATGTTGGCCTCGTCACGGCGGTAGGCGCAGGTCACCTTGGCCGCGCCCAGGCGGATCGCGCTGCGCACGCAGTCCATGCCGGTATCGCCACCGCCGAGCACCACCACGCGCTTGCCTTCCAGATCGGGCAGGGCGATCTGGTCTTCCCAGCCCGCGATCGGCCGGCCATGCGCGTCGCTGCCACTGACGATGCGGCTGTTCTGTACCAGGAACGGCAGCGCCGGCAACACGCCCTTGAGGTCCTGGCCAAGCAGGCCACCATCGGTATAGCGGTACGCGCCGGTGCCGACGAACACCGCGTCGTACTCGGCCAGCAGATCATCGATGCTCACATCGCGGCCGATCTCCACGCCGAGGCGGAACTGCACGCCCATGCCTTCGAGCACATTGCGGCGGCGGCTGATGACGGACTTGTCCAGTTTGAAGCTGGGGATGCCGAACTGCAGCAGTCCGCCGATCTGTTCGTAACGGTCATAGACCACGGCCTGGATACCGGCATGCGCCAGCTTGTCGGCGCAAGACAGCCCGGCCGGGCCCGCGCCGATCACCGCCACGCGCTTGCCGGTGGCTTCCACCGCACTCATATCCGGGCGCCAGCCGGTGGCCAGCGCGGTATCGACGATGTATTTCTCCACCGCACCGATGGTGACCGCACCGAACTCTTCCAGCGTGCAGCTGCCTTCGCACAGGCGGTCCTGCGGGCACACCCGGCCGCACACTTCCGGCAGCGGGTTGGTTGAATGGCACAGCGTGGCCGCTTCGTGGATGCGGTTTTCCTGCACCAGCTGCAGCCACTGCGGGATCGCGTTGTGCACCGGGCACTTCCAGCTGCAGTACGGGTTGCCGCAATCCAGGCAACGCCCGGCCTGGAACTGCGCGTCTTCCTTGCCGAACTTGCCGTACAGCTCGCCCCAGTCGCCGGAGGTGCGCAGTTCGACCGGGATGCGCTGCGGCATCGTCCGGGGCAGATCGAGGAACTGGAAAGCTTGCTTGCGGCTCATGGCTTGCTCTGTGGTGAGGTTGCCGGCCAGCGGCCGGCACTACAGCGGTGGGAACACGAGGCGCCGGTCGATACCGGCGCTTCTCCGCGCTTACGCAGCGCGGCGCAGTGAGTCGGTCAGCGATTCGATGCTGGCGGCCTTGGGTTTGACCAGCCAGAACTTGCCGACGTAATCGCGGAACTCATCGAGGATCTGTTGCGCCCAGATGCTGCCGGTCAGTTCGCGGTGGCGGCTGATCAGCGTATGCAGGTGCTGACGATGATTCTCGAAGCCCTCGGCCGAGATGCGGTGGATGTCGATCAGTTCGTGGTTGTAGCGATCCACGAAGTCGCGGTCGATATCCAGTACATAAGCCAGGCCGCCGGTGAAGCCGGCGCCGAAGTTGAGCCCGACCTTGCCCAGCACCAGCACGATGCCGTCGGTCATGTATTCGCAGCAGTGGTCGCCAGCCCCTTCGATCACCGCCAGCGCGCCGGAGTTGCGCACGCCGAAGCGCTCGCCGGCCCGGCCCGCGGCGAACAGCTCGCCACCGGTGGCGCCGTACAGGCAGGTGTTGCCGATGATCGCGGTGTTGCGCGCCTCGAAGCGCGCGCCGCGCGGCGGACGCACGACCAGCCGGCCGCCGGCCATGCCCTTGCCGACGTAGTCGTTGGCTTCGCCCTCGACCTCCAGCTGCAGGCCGCCGACGTTGAACGCCCCGAAGCTCTGCCCGGCCGTGCCGCGGAAGCGCAGCGTCAGCGGTGCATCAGCCATGCCTTGGTTGCCGTGCGTGCGTGCGATCTCGCCGGACAGACGGGTGCCGATCGAGCGGTCGGTGTTGTGGATCAGGAAGCGGTGTTCGCCGCCGAGCTTGCCGGCGATCGCAGGCGCGAGCAGGCCGTCCATCTGCGTGGCCAGGCTGTCCGGCGATTCGTACAGACGCTGCGCGGCGCAGTGGCTGCCGGCGTACTCGGCCGGGTTGAGCAGACGCGACAGATCCACCTTGACGCCGGGGCGCGGGGAGACCTCCAGCTGCTGCAGCAGGTCGGTGCGGCCGACGATCTCGTCCAGCGAGCGCACGCCGAGGTAGGACAGCCAGCCACGCACTTCCTCGGCCAGCAGCCGGAAGAAGTTCTCCACGCGCTCGGGCAGGCCGGTGAAGTACTGCGCGCGCAGGCGCTCGTCCTGGGTGGCCACGCCGGTGGCGCAGTTGTTGAGGTGGCAGATGCGCAGGTACTTGCAGCCCAGCACGATCATCGGCGCGGTGCCGAAGCCGAAGCTGTCCGCACCCAGCAACGCGGCCTTGATCACATCCAGGCCGGTCTTCAGGCCGCCATCGGTCTGCAGCAGGGTGCGCCCGCGCAGGTCGTTGGCCACCAGTGCCTGGTGCGATTCGGCTACGCCCAGTTCCCACGGGACGCCCGCATAGCGGATCGAGCTGACCGGGCTGGCCCCGGTGCCGCCGTCATGCCCGGACACGGTGATCAGATCGGCACCGGCCTTCACCACGCCTGCGGCGATGGTGCCGACACCGGCATGGCTGACCAGCTTCACCGAGACCAGTGCGGTCGGGTTGACCTGCTTGAGGTCGTAGATCAGCTGGGCCAGATCTTCGATGGAGTAGATGTCGTGGTGCGGCGGCGGCGAGATCAGACCGATGCCCGGCTTGGCATAGCGCAGCCGCGCGATCAGTTCGTTGACCTTGTGCCCGGGCAGCTGGCCGCCTTCGCCGGGCTTGGCGCCCTGCGCGACCTTGATCTGCAGCACCTCGGCGTTGACCAGGTATTCGGCGGTGACGCCGAAGCGGCCCGAGGCCACCTGCTTGATCTTGCTGCGCTTCTCGGTGCCGTAGCGCACCGGGTCTTCGCCGCCTTCGCCGGAGTTGCTGCGCCCGCCAAGCCGGTTCATGGCGATGGCCAGCGCTTCATGCGCTTCGGGCGACAGCGCACCGAGGCTGATCGCCGCCGTGTCGAAGCGGCGGAACAGGTCTTCGGCCGGCGCCACCTCGTCCAGCGGGGTCGGGGTGGGCGCGGCCTTGAGCTGCAGCAGGTCGCGCAGCGCCGAGACCGGGCGGCCGTGCACGGCCTCGCAGTAACGCTGCCAGTCCGCGGCATCGCCACTGCGCGCGGCGCGCTGCAGGGTCATGACCACGTCCGGGTTGTACATGTGGTACTCGCCGCCGTGCACGTACTTGAGCACGCCGCCCACATCCGGGCGCAGCAGGTCGTTCCAGGCGCGCACGGTGAGCTCGCGTGCCTCGTCGTCCAGACGGGCGAAGCCGACGCCGGCCACGCGCGAGGCGGTGTCCGGGAAGCACAGGTCCACGACCTCGTCATCCAGCCCGACGATCTCGAACAGCTGCGCGCCGCGGTAACTGGCCACGGTACAGATGCCCATCTTGGAGATGATCTTGGACAGGCCCTTGTAGATGCCCTTGCGGTAGCGGCGACCGATCTGCGACTGCTCGCCGCCCTTGCTCAGCTGCAGGATGCCGCGCCGGCCCAGATCGAACAGGGTCTGGTAGGCCAGGTACGGGTACACCGCGGTGGCACCGAAGCCGAGCAGGCAGGCCATGTGGTGCGGATCGCGCGCGGTGCCGGTTTCCAGGATCAGGTTGACGTCGCAGCGCAGCCCGGCGTTGGAGAGGTGGTGGTGCACCGCGCTGGTGGCCAGCAGGGCATGCACCATCGGCCGGTCGGCCACCGGGTAACGGTCGCTCAGCAGCAGCATGACGATGCCTTCGCGCGCGGCGGCTTCGGCCTCGGCGCAGATCCGCTCGATGCCGGCCTTCAAGCCTTCGTCGAGGCTGTAGGACAGATCGATCAGGCGGTTCTTGTCGGCGTACTGCTCCATCTTGATCAGCTGGCGCAGCTTGCGCTGGCTGAGCACCGGCGAGTTGAGGATGACGTGGTTCACCGTCTCCGCGCCGGCGTGGAAGATGTTGGTCTCCTTGCCGAGCTGGGTGGACAGCGACATGACGCAGTCTTCGCGCAGCGGATCGATCGGCGGGTTGGTGACCTGCGCGAACGCCTGACGGAAGTAATCGTAGAGCGGGCGGCTGTGCTGGCTCAGCACCGCCATCGGGGTGTCATCGCCCATCGAACCGGTGGCTTCCTGCTCGGTCTCGGCCAGCGGGCGCAGGATCTGCTCCACTTCCTCGGTGCTGAGCTGGAACAGCTTGTGATAGCTGCGCAGGGTGCGCTCGTCGAAGGGTTCTTCCACCAGCGACGGATCAATCAGCTCGGTCTGCAGGTAGGTCACGCCCTGCTGCAGCCACTGCTTGTACGGCGCGCGCCCGCGGTTGATGCGGTCGATGGCGTCCGAGTCGAGCAGGTCGCCGCGCTTGAGGTCGATCGCCATCATCTCACCCGGGCCGAGCTTGCCCTTGCCCACCACGCGCTCGGCCGGCACTTCCCACACGCCGGCTTCGGAGGCGACCAGGAAGTGGCGGTCGGAAGTCAGCATCCAACGCGCCGGGCGCAGGCCGTTGCGGTCCAGCGTGCAGGCGGCATAGCGCCCATCGCAGGCCACGATGCCGGCCGGGCCGTCCCACGGCTCACTGTTGAGGCCGTAGAACTCGTAGAACGCGGCCAGGTCCGGATCCTTGAACTCCAGCGACTGGGTCGCCGGCGGTACCAGGATGCGCAGCGCCTGGATCAGGTCCATGCCGGCGCTGACCATCAGCTCCAGCATGTTGTCCAGGCTCTGCGAATCCGAGCCGTGCATGGAGATCACCGGATCGAACTCGCCGATGTCGAAGCGTGGGGTCTTCCACACCTTGCTGCGCGCCTGCGCCCAGCGGCGGTTGCCCTCGATGGTGTTGATCTCGCCGTTGTGCGCCAGCATCCGGAACGGATGCGCCAGCGGCCAGCGCGGCAGCGTGTTGGTGGAGAAGCGCTGATGGAACACGATCGCGCTCGAGGCCAGATCGTTGCGCTGCAGATCCACGTAGAAGCGGCTGAGCTTGTCCGGCAGCACCATGCCCTTGTAGCTGATCGCATTCGGGCTGAGCGTGGTGACGTAGTAATCGGCGTGCCCGCGCAGCTGCTGTTCGCTGCGGCGGCGGGCCAGGAACAGCGCCAGGGTGAAGGCGGCCTCGTCCTGCGCGGCGCCGGCGTCGACGAACACCTGCTCGATGTGCGGCAGCGTATCGCGTGCGAGCTGGCCGCAGACACTCGGATCGGTCGGCACCACGCGCCAGCCGACCGGCTGGCAGCCGGCGTCGCGCAGCTGCTGTTCCAGCGTGTCGCGGCAAGCCTGGGCGGCGGCGGTGTCATGCGGCAGGAACACCACGCCGGCAGCGAAGCGTGCCCCCAGGGTGAGGCCTGCTTCGGCGGCGAGTGCTTTGAGGAATACGTCGGGGCGGCGCAGCAACAGGCCGCAGCCGTCACCGGTGACACCGTCGGCGGCAACGCCGCCGCGGTGGGTCATGCGCGAAAGCGCGGCAATGGCGGTATCGACCAGCAGTCGGGACGGCTGGTCGTCGAGCTGGGCGACCATGCCGAAACCACAGGCGTCGCGCTCATCTTGCGGGTCGTAAAGCCCTTGGCGGTTGCGGGGGGCCATCTCTGCCTCGATGCGATGTCAGGTGAGCGGCGACACTCGTCCCCGCTCAGTCCTTGCAGCGCGGGTCGAAGCACCGGATGACCCGACTAGATCACAGTTGTTGCAACGCCGCAATACACGGTTGCAGGCGCAACCAAACCCCTGTGTTTCCCGTGTTTTTCCGCTCCCTGTTCAGCCGCAGCGGACGCTGGCGACCACGTTCTTGCCGTCCACTTCGATGTTCAGGCGCTCACCGACGAAATCCATCGTGGTCATGTCATTGGGCTTGAGTACGCGCAGCGTGGTAGCGCCGGCATCCTGCTGGGCCTGACTGCCGATCTGCTCGGTGTAGGGCTGGCCGACCAGGCTCTGCACCTGGGTGGCATCACAGTTGCCGACCGGCGGCGCTTCCAGCGCCTTGCCTGTCTCATCGGTGGGCGCGGCGGCGGCTTCGGCCGCCTTCTGTGCATCGGTGGCGACCGCTTCCTGCTCGTCCATGGGCGGGGCGCTGCAGGCACCGAGGACCAGCAGGGCGGGGAACAGGGCGATCAGCCCGAAAGAACGCCGCACGCGGCGGAACGACAGAGGCGACATCGATACTCCTGAAAAGCGACCCAGTAAACGTTGGAGGATATCGCCAAGCGCGGTGTGAGGTGTTTGTGTTGCGTTATTGACGCGGTGCCGCACCGGCACCGGCGACACTGCGTTCCCCTGATCCGCGCCGCCTCCATGAGCCCGAGCCGCACTGCCACCCCTGAAGCCGCCGCCGCCCGCCAGGCCGGCCTGCGCTACGTCAGCGATGAACTGCCCGGCATTGCCCGCCGCAAGGCCGGCAAGGGCTTTGCCTACCGCGATGCCGATGGCGCGGCGGTACGAGATGCCGACACCCTGGCCCGGATCCGCGCGCTGGCGATCCCCCCGGCGTACACCGATGTGTGGATCTGCGCGCTGCCCAACGGCCATCTGCAGGCCACTGGCCGGGATGCGCGCGGGCGCAAGCAGTACCGCTACCACGCTGATTGGGCGCGGGTGAGGGGCGATGGCAAGTTCGATCGCATCATTGCCTTTGGTACCGCCCTGCCCACGCTGCGCCGGCGCCTGCGCCGCGATCTGAAGCTGCCCGGCTTCCCGCGCGACAAGGTGCTGGCGATCGTGGTGGCGCTGCTGGCACAGACGCTGGTGCGCGTTGGCAATGAAGTCTATGCACGTGACAACCGCTCTTACGGGCTGACCACGCTACGCAACCGACACCTCGCGCTGGTAAAGGGTGGCCGGGCGCAGATGCGCTTCCGGGGCAAGTCCGGGCAGGCGCATGAGGTGGATGTGGATGACCGCGAACTGGTCAAGCTGATCCGGGGCTGCCAGCAGCTGCCCGGGCAGGCGCTGTTCCAGTACCGCGATGACGAGGGCGCGGTGCAACCGGTGGACTCGGGCATGGTCAACGACTATCTGCACGATGCGATGGGCGAGGATTTCAGCGCCAAGGACTTCCGCACCTGGGGCGGCACGCTGGAGGCGATCCGTCAGCTTGCCGCGACCGAATTGCCCGAGCCCTCCAGTGAGCGCGCGCTGGCGGCATTGCAGAAACAGGTGGTATGCGAAGTCGCCACCCTGCTGGGCAACACACCGTCGGTGTGCCGCAAGGCCTATATCGATCCTTGCGTTTTCGATGGCTGGCGGGCCGGCTCATTGAAGGCCCTCGCCGGCCTGCGCGGCGAGCGCCAGTGGGAACTGGCCACGCTGAAAGTACTCAAAGCCGCGCGGCGCACCGTCCGGCGCGCCCGCGCGGGATGAGCGCAGCGGTCAGCCGCAGTAGAGGGCGGTGATGTTGTTGGTACGACCGGTTTCGATGGTCAGCCGTTCGCCGCCCTGCGCTGCACCCGGGGTGGGATTGGCCGCGCCACTGGCAGTGGCGCCACTCGCGGCACGTTCGCTGCGCACGACGATGACCTGCAGGCTGTCGCTGTCCACGCGGGCACGCTCGACGGTGGCTTGCGATGCTGCCAGGCCCACGGCACCGCGGACCTTGTCCACGTGGCACTGGCCGGAAATGACGCCGTCGATCGGCTGGACCTGCGCGACAGGGGTGCTGCTGCAGGCGGACAAAGCAAGGACGGCCACAGCCGCGGACAGGTAACGAAGCATGCGACGCACTCCATGGGAATTACGCTCAGGGTGCAATGGTGCCCGTATGCGGCGCATGAATCCTCTACACGGTGTGGGCACGTTCCATTCACTGTCCCTGGCCGCCGGGTTGACCATAGTGGGGCTGCGCATTTCCACGGCGGCCATCGCCGCGACGAACAAGCGCCCGCGTGAGATCCACGCATCTGATCCGGCAACAGGAGTCGAACATGGCCACGGCCAAAACCCGTAAGACCACCAAGACCCCCACCTCCCGCAAGCGCCCGCGTCCGGCAGAGGCGGCTGCCGCTGCGGCCGAACCGCGCACCCGTAACCCGGTCGTCAAAACCGCGACCCGCAAGGCCGCCGCCACCGATCCGCGCGCTGCGCGCGTGGCCGCCCGCCAGCGCCGTCTGCAGGACCAGGAGAAGGCCAAGGACGCGCGTGCGGCGAAGAAGGCCGCTACGTCCAAGACCAAGAAGGCCACCCAGGCCGGCACGCGTCGCCAGCCTGAGAAAATGCCGGCCGAGCAGCTGGTCAAACCCGGCAACGAACACGAAATGCAGCTGGCCCCGCGCTTCCTCGCGCCGGACTACCAGGGCAGCGGCAAGCTCAAGGGCAAGCGCGCCATCATCACCGGCGCGGATTCGGGCATCGGCCGCGCGGTGGCCGTGCTGTTCGCCCGCGAAGGGGCGGATGTCGCCGTACTGCACCTGGATGAAAAGAAGGACGCGCAGATCACCCGCGAGCACGTCGAGAAGGAAGGTGGCCGCTGCGTGGTGATCGCCGGCGACGTGCGCGATCCGGCGTTCTGCAACAAGGCGGTGAAGCAGGTCGTCAAGGCGTTCGGCGGTGTCGACATCCTGGTCAACAACGCCGCCTTCCAGTTGCACTGCGACCGCCTGGAAGACCTTGAGGACGACCACCTGCAGGAAACCCTGCAGACCAACATCGGCGGTTACATCCAGATGGCGCGCGCGGTGCTGCCGCATCTGGGCGAGGGTGCCAGCATCATCAACTCCGGCTCGGAGACCGGGCTGTTCGGCAGCAAATCGCTGGTGGACTATTCGGCGACCAAGGGCGCGATCCATGCCTTCACCAAGGCGCTGGCCAGCCAGCTGCTGCCACGCGGCATCCGGGTCAATGCGGTCGCCCCGGGTCCGGTCTGGACCCCGCTGAACCCGGCCGACAAGAAGGCACCGGATGTCGCCGAGTTCGGCCAGGACAGCGACATGGGCCGTCCGGCGCAGCCGGAAGAGCTGTCGCCGGCGTACGTTTTCCTCGCCTCGCCGATCACCGCCAGCTATATCAGCGGCGTGATCCTGCCGGTCATGGGTGGGCCGCGCGGCTGACAGACGGCATCCTGTCCAGAAGGGCCACCGAGGATCACCTCGGTGGTTCCCATCAGTACCCAGGCCGATGGCGTGAACATGCCGCCATGGCCCTCCGCCGTTCGGCGTCCATCTCCCGTCCATCCCATCCGCACATTGACTAAGCAGCCGCTGGCGCATGGTCAGCGGCCGAGCGCAGCTGACCGTTCGTCGGCACGCACCCTCCGGCACTTGACGACATCTGTAGTCACTGGCACGGTAGCGACACGTGTAGTCATAGGGAGTGCGCCATGCGCGGCAAGACCATCGGGGACCAGGAGCTGGCCCTGCTGCAGTACATCGCGGAACAGGACCGCCCCAGTGTCGGCGAAGTCGCCGCCGGGTTCGGTGAGCCGCGCGGGCTGGCACGCTCCACCGTGCTGACCATGATGGAGCGCCTGCGCGCCAAGTCGTACCTGAGCCGCAAGCAGGTGGGCGGCGTCTACCGCTATGCCACCACCAGCGGCCAGGACAGCGTGGTACAGGGCGCGGTGGCCAGCTTCGTGGAGAAGACGCTGCAGGGCTCGGTGTCGCCGTTCGTGGCGTTCATGTCGCACAAGGTGGACGTCAGCGATCAGGAACTGGCCGAGCTGGAAGCGCTGGTCGAACAGTTGCAGTCACGCAAGCGGGAGGGCTGAGTGATGGACATGATGATGAGTGAAGTGCTGATGCGGCTGGGCTGGACCAGTGTGCAGAGTGCGGTGCTGGTGGCGCTGGTCTGGGGTGTATGCCGCCTGCTGCCACAGCTGCCGTCCGCGACCCGCTGCCGGCTGTGGTGGCTGGTGGCCGCGCAGGCGGTGCTGGGCCTGTTCTGGAGCAGCCCGCTGGAACTGGCGGTGCTGCCGGCACCGGCAGCAGTGACAGCGCCGGCGATGGCGCTACCCGCGTTCGACGCTGCTGTGCAGGCCGCGCCGGTCACGTACGCCGCCAATGCGGCAGAGACCGCGACGATGACAGCGTCCTGGCCCTTGCTGCTGCTGGCCGTGTGGGCTGCCGGTGTGCTGCTGATGCTGGTGCACAGCCTGCGCGGCTACCGCGCCAGCCGCGCGCTGGTCCGCAGCGCCACCGAGTGCACCGACGCCGGCCTGCAGCAGGCGCTGCAGTTGGCCGCCGAAGCGCATGGCCTGCGGCGCTCCCCGCAGCTGAAACTCTCCGCGCAGATCCGGTCGCCGCAGTTGATCGGCCCGTGGCGGCCGGTGCTGCTGCTCCCTTCGCGCGAGCTGCCGATGATGTCGGCGGACGATCTGGACATGGCGCTGACCCACGAACTGATTCATCTGCAGCGTCGCGACCTGTGGTGGGGCCTGCTGCCGGCGCTGTCCCAACACCTGTTCTTCTTCCACCCGCTGGTCCATGTGGCGGCCCGCGAATATGCGCTGGCCCGCGAGGAAGCCTGCGATGGTGCGGTGGTGGCCGGGCATCATCACTGCCGCCATGACTACGGCCGCTTGCTGGTGCAGTTGGGTGTGGCGCCTCGTCCCGCCGTCGGCGTGGCCAGTGCCTCGCCGAACCTGCGCAGTCTCAAGCGCCGGCTGCGGACGCTGCAGCAGACCCGCAGCGTCCCGCGCGTGGCCGCGCTGGCCATCACCGCGCTGTTCGTGGTGATCGGCGTTGCCCCGTTGCGGCTGGTGGCTGCACCGCCGCCGCCGGCCCCGCCCCAGGTACCGCCGGCACCTGTCGCGCCGACCCCACCGGCACCGCTGCCTGCTCCTGCCCCGCGTCCGGCACCGGTGCCGACGCCCGAACCTGTTCCGGCACCTGAGCCTGTTCCGGCCCCGGAGCCCCCCGCTGCACCACATGCACCGGAGCCGCCCAAGGATCTGGATGACGGCATGTCCTTCGTCACCCACGGTCAGCTCAACATCAGCCGGCAGCCTGCGCAGGCCTTCGTGTTGATCGGCGGCGAGAGCAATTTCGTCGATGCCTCCGTCGCCGACCTCAAACAGGCCCGACGCGATGCCGGCAACGATCAACCGACCTTGTGGGTCCGCCGAGGCCAGGACCGCTATCTGATCCGCGATCCCGCCGTGCTCAAGGCGCTGGGACACGCCCAGACGGAAGTGGCCGCGCTCGGAACCGCGCAGGCCGAGCTTGGCAACCGCCAAGCGGCCATCGGTCAACAGATCGCGGCGGCATCGTTGCAGATCACGGCCGATGCAATGGCCTCGGTGGATGTCAGCGCGGTGGTCAACAGCGCGATCCGCGATGCCGGTCTGGATGCGGCTGTGGAAGCCGACCGGGCGGCCCGCCAGTCACGCGCATCGGCCTCCGCCGCCAGCCAGGCCGCACGCGAGGCACGCACCGCCTCGGCCAAGGCGGTGGACGCCCGGCAGATCGCCCTGGTGGCGCGTGAGCAGGCTGAACTGGGCAAGGAACAGGCGCGCCTGGCACAGCAGCAGAGTGTGGCCTCGGCGCGTGCGGTGCGCGACGTGCGGGCCGCGATCGATCAGGCGCTGGCCAACGGAAAAGCACAGCGCGTGCGTCACTGATCGGTACACGCCAGCCACGGCGGCCTGCGTGCCAGGCCGCCGGTTGCAACCGATCACCCGCAGTTGGCGCGCACGATCCTGTTCTGTTCGTCCACTTCGATGCTGAGGCGGTCTTCGCGGTAATCCATGGTCATCGCCATGCCCGGCTTGAGCACGCGCGCATTGCGGGCGCCGCTGTCTTTCACCGCTTTCTGGATGACCGCTTCGGTAGCGGCCTGCCCGGTCAGGCCGGTGAGCGTTTCCGGATCGCACTGACCCCCGCTGCCGGCGACCGCGGGTGGGGCCGTCGAGGTCGGGCTGTCAGCCGGCGGTGCGGCGGTCTTGCCCGGATGACTGCAGGCGGCCAGCGGCAGGGCACAGCCCAGGGCGAACAGAAGGTTCAGACGCATGCGGTGGTCCTCCCACGGTAAGTACCCGCAGTGTCCGTGGGTCGGCCTTTACACCGCGTCAATGGCCTGCAGGGCCAACGTCTCCCGATCACGCTGCTCCTCGGCCACCAGCCGCCGCATCAGCAGCGCCAGGGTCACCACATCCTGGTGGTTGTGCTCGGCCACCCGGCGCAGGTTCACCGCGCTACCACCCCGGAGGTAATTCAGCCACGCCGCGGGGGCTTCCGAGCCGGGCAGGTCGTCCTCGCGCACGATCTGCAGCAGCTGCCGCTCGATCGTGGCCAGCCGGCAGTTCTCCCAGGTGCCGCGATAGCGGCGGCGCGTCGGGAACAGCAGGTCGACGTGATCCAGCGGCGTGATCGGGCAGCGCTGCCGGGCCAGCCGATAGCGCGTCTTGAGCAGCGGGGCGTCGTAGCAGCGCCCGTTGTAGCTGGAAAACACCGTGCTCGGCTGCAGCCAGCCGGCGAACTCGCGCAGCATCGCGGTTTCCGCGGCCATCGTCGTCATCAGCAACTGGCGGATGCGCAGGCCGTCGCCGCGCTCGGGATGGGTGTGCCAGTCCGCGGCACCGATCATGAAGGCGCGGGTACCGGTGCCGCCGGCCAGGCCGGTGGTTTCGGTATCGAAGAACAACAGGTCCTGCGGCCGCACCTGCTCGCCGTCGCGCTTGGCAAACGCCAGCGACAACGGTTCGGTCGGAATGGCCTGGGTGACGAACGATTCGATCAGGAACAGGCCCGGCGCGATCTCATCACCCGGCACATGGCGGTCCTTGGCGTTCTCGCGCGGGTGGGCCGTGCCGAGGCCGCGATCGCGCAGCCCGAGCAGACGGCGCAGGCCACCGATCTCGGGTTTGCGCAGCGCGGGCGCGGGGACAGGAACAGGAACAGCAGGCACCGCCGGCGAGGTCTCGCGTGCGGCGGCGCCGGTCGGTTTGTGGCGGATCTCCTGCTCCACCCAACCGAAGACGGAGGTAGGCGCGGGTGTGCGTGCGCGTGCGTCGTTGGCGGCGGCCGGGAGGGCAGCGGTGGCTGCATCGCCGGCAGCGCTGGTGTCACCGGCAACGGATGCTGCTTCGGTGCGGGTGGCCGGTTCACGGGCCGGTGCCGGCGTCGCATCACCGGCCTGCCGGCGCAGCAGGCGCAGCTTGTCCAGGCTCAGGCTCACGGGGCGACCATCTCGGCGTCCAGGCGCTCCTGCTCGGCCGCAGAGGGCAACGCCGCACTGTCGAACAGCGCCAGCACCTTCAGCGCCAGCGCCTTCGGCGTGGTGGCATCGTCCTCCTGGCCGGCCAGCACCGGGCCGACGCAGGCCGGGCAGCCGGCCTTGCAGTCGCAGCCCTGCACCAGTTCGCGCGCACGCAGCAGCAGCTCGGCCTGGCGCACCCACAGCGGCTCGCTCAGGCCCACGCCGCCGGGGAAGTTGTCGTACAGATACACCGTGGGCACGAACTGCTGCTGCAGCTCGATCGCGCTGGCATCGAACTCGGCGCCACGCAGCTGCCCGCGCCCGCTCTGGTCGGCCACCGCGAACCACGCACCATCACCATTGCCGACCGCCTTCTGCAGATCGCGCGCATCGGCCATCACCGCCACCGTGGCGACGATGTGCAGCGCGTAGGCGGCGCCGAGGAAACCGTCCAGCGCTTCCTGCTTGCTGTCGAACGCGGTCAGCAGCAGCGCCTGCGGCAATTGCCACCACACCGCGGTGGTGTGCAGCTCCTGGTCGGGCAGGTTGACCGGGCCGTAGCCAATGTTTTCGTGGGTGTAATAGCGGATCTTCTTGTAGCCGGCCACGCGGCGCACCACGTGCACCTCGCCGTGGTGCGAATCGCCGCGCCCGGCGATGCAGCCGTCAAAACGGTCCAGCACTTTGAGCTTGGTGAAGTCGATGCTGTCGGTGTAGTAGTCCACGTGAGTGCGGGTGACGTAAGCCTTGCGGCCTTCCCAGTCCAGCCGCTCCACCTGGTAGGGGGTGGACTGCACCATGTGGATGGCACCCTCATACAGCGTCAGCGCGGCGGCGGAGTAATCCACCTCGGCGATGATCTGCTGCTTGCCATCGCTGCGATCCACCACCACGAAGTTGCCATCGGCGACCGAGCGCAGGCTGACCGCATTGGCTGGATAACTGTCGGCGATCCACTCCCAGCGGTCGCCTTCGCGATGCACCACCTCGGTCTCGGCCAGGGCTTCCAGGAATACCAGCGGGTCGATCGGGCCGAACGGGTCGCCGGCCAGGAACGGCAGCTCGAAGGCGGCGCAGCGGATGTGATCGAACAGGATCAGCGGCTGGTCCGGCGCAGTACGCGCATGCTCGGGCGAGGCCTCGGCGAAGAAGTCCGGATGGCGTACCACGTACTGGTCCAGCGGCTGCGAGCTGGCCACCATCACGCCCAGTGCGGGCTGCTGGCGCCGACCGGCGCGGCCGAAACGCTGCCAGGTGGCGGCGACGCTGCCCGGATAGCCGTTGAGGATCACCACGTCCAGGCTGCCGATGTCCACGCCCAGCTCCAGCGCCGAGGTGCTGACGATGCCGTCGATCTGCCCGGCGCGCATCGCCCGCTCGGTCTCGCGCCGTTCGGTGGGCAGGTAACCGCCGCGGTAGGCGCGGATACGGGCCGGCTTGCGCGGGTCGTGGTCGAAGATGTCCTTGAGGTACTTGGTCAGCACTTCGACCATCAAGCGGCTCTGCGCGAAGATCAGCGTCTTCAGCCCGGATTTGATCGCGATGCGGGCGATGCGGTTGCTCTGCGAGCGTGCCGAGGCGCGCAGGCCAAGATCGGCGTTGACCACCGGCGGGTTCCACAGCAGCACGTGCTTGGGCCCGCTGGGCGCGCCGGACTCAGTGATCGCGGTGACCGGCGCTTCGATCAATGCCTCGGCATGCGCCTGCGGGTTGCCGATGGTGGCCGAGCACAGGATGAACTGCGGCTCCACGCCATAGAACGCGCAGATCCGCTTGAGCCGGCGCAGCACGTTGGTGACGTGGCTGCCGAACACGCCGCGGTAGGTGTGCACCTCATCGATCACCACGTAACGCAGGTTTTCGAAGAACTGCGCCCACTTGGTGTGATGCGGCAGGATTGCCTGGTGCAGCATGTCCGGGTTGGAGACCACGATGTCGCCATGCAGGCGGATCGCCTGGCGCGCGTCACCCGGCGTATCCCCATCGAAGGTGAAGGCTTTGACCCCCAGGTCGCCGGCGCGGTTGAGCTCCAGCAGCTCGGCCACTTGGTCCTGGGCCAGCGCCTTGGTCGGGAACAGGTACAGCGCCTTGGCCTTGCCCTGCATGGCGGCGCTGACCACCGGCAGGGTGTAGCACAGCGACTTGCCGCTGGCGGTCGGGGTCACGATGGCCACGTGCTCGCCGCGCTGGCTGGCCTCCCAGGCCTGCGCCTGGTGGCTGTACAGCTGCTCGATGCCGCGCGCCTTCAGCGCGTTGACCAGGGCCTCGGGGACATCGGCCGGGATCGGCGCGTACTGGCCCTCGCGGGCGGGAATCGTGAAACTGCCGGTGATGCGGTCGGTGTAGCGGCGCTGCAGGCGCGCGGTCAGCAGCGCACCATCGCGCGAGGGCAGCCCATCGGTGGTGGCGAGGTTGCGCTCGGCGTCCTCGGTGCGCTTGGCGAGTTCGTAAGCCATGGTCACAACGGTCTGCAAAGGACGCTATGGAACCATGACGGCGTCTCAATGTCTGAGACATCACGAATCGGCGGGGTGAATGGTTCAGTGCGCGCCGGCGTTTTCTGGACAGCCGCCAGCAACGAAATCTGAAGGCGGCATCCGTATGCTTGAGGGAGCCCGCACACACAAGGATGGCGCCGCAGTGGCATTACGTGGACACCAAGGTGCAGTTCTGCTGGCCAGCCTGCTGCTGGTCACCGCCGCACAGGCCCAGCAGGCCGATCCACCTGCAGTCGTGGAACCGCCGCCTGCGCCAACGCAGGGCGATGTCACCACGCTGGGCGAGGTGCGTGCCCTCAAGCCCGATGATGAGCCGCTGGATCTGTACCGTTTCAAGAATCCGGTACAGGTGCAGCCCAACCGCTTCAGCCGCACCTGGAGCGAGCCGCCGTCGCCTGAGCAGGTCGGCATGAGCGGTGGTTATCTGATGATGGGCATCAACAAGGGGCTGGCCGCCGCCGCGCAGGGCGTGAACAAACTTACTGGCGGACCGGATCAGATCCAGTCCGCGACCGCGCGCCCACCGCCGGAACTGACCGAGGAAGAGCAGCGTCGCGCGCAGGAGGTGTGTGCGCAGCAGGGTGGGTGCCTGGCGCTGCCGTTGAAGTAATCATTCCAGCGCTGTGCTGCGCAGCGCAGCGCGTCAATGCGCGGCAGGTCCTGGCCGTCGCCGCTCCAGCCACCACAACAGACCCGCTGCCACTACGAAGGCCAGCAGCCACCGCCAGCGCGTGCCCGGGGTCTGGATAACGCCCGGCGATGCCGTGGCGGTCCCGGTGGTCAGACGCTGCGCGGTGGCCTCCCGCAGCTGTTGGCGATGCAACGATCGCGCAGTGGCTGGATCGAACACGTAGAACGCGTGACGGTTCTCACCCTGCTGCAGCTGATGCCAGCCGTCCTGCGTCGGCCAGTAACCGGCGCAGTGTTCGGCACCGCTGGCCGGGTCAACCCGAAGCGGAATGAGCGTGCCATCCGGTGCGCGCACCTGTGCAGCCGCCTGCAGCTGGCACAGCGCCATGCGCTCGCCGGCCCACGGCGTCTTTGTGTCCAGGCGTGGCACATCTGCGGTGGGAAGCGCGCGCGCCACGCTGGCCAGCACGCCGCTCCACAGTTCGGCGTGGCGATCGTCGCGGCCGGCCAGCACCAGCCGATAGCTGTCCGTGACCGGTAGCAGTGCAACGCGGCCACGTCCGAGGGCGCGATAACCGCCGACGGCAGCACCCTTGTCATCGTGCAGCAGAGCGCTGGCATCGGTGGCTTTCAGGCCCAGCTGCTCCAACACCGGCAGCGCAGCCTGGTGCGAGGCCGTGTCGGCGTCCTCGATGTAGGCGGTGGTGTCCGATGCGGGTCGTTGTGGGCCACGACGTGCCTGCAGCAACGCCGCGTCGGCATCGGCCGTCAGTGACAGGGGCGCGGCCTGGTTGCCGCCGGTGACGGACAGTCCCCAGCTGCGGAGCGTCTGGCGTGCGCCATCGCCGAGCGGGCCGCTGGTGCGGACGAGCACGCCCAACCCGCCGCGAATCGCCTGCTGCAGCCCGCTGCGTTGCGCGGCCGACAGCCCAGCCAGGCTGCGCTCATCCAATACCACGACATCGGTCTCAGCCAAGGTGGCAGCGGTGAGCGCGATCGGAGCATCGCCGATTGAAACCCCGCCGCCCGCGTTGGCCTGCGCCTGCACGCGCATCCCGGCATCGGTGGCCCAGCGGCGAAGGTACTTCAGTTCCGGGCCCGGCGCGCCGGCCAGGATCAGCAGGCGCGTGGCCGGCGCCGCGGCCGTATCCACAGGCACGGTGAGTGTGTCGAGCACATGCTGTTCGCCATCCAGCAGCCGCAGGCAGAAGGTGCTCTGTCCGGGTGCGCGTGCCACACCGTCGAGCTGCACGTTGCCATCCTCGCCGGGCGTAGCACGGTCAACCACCACACCCGCCGGATCCAGCAGCTCGGCGCGCACACCTGGGACCCCTTGGGCACGCGCGGTGACGGTGAACACTGCACCGGGCGCCGTGACGGGGGGCGGCTGCAATGCGACCCAACCCTGCGGTGCGGCAGGTGCCTCGGTACGCGTGCCACCCGGCAGTGCGGTGGCGCGATCACGCGCGGGCAGACCATCACCGATCAGCCGAAGCGCGGTGCTCCCCGGATGCTGTCGCAATGCCGTGGCGAGATCGGGCGCACGGAGCGCTTCGGCCGCTCTCGGCGCTTCCGGCAGGGCGATGACGATCTCGCCTGGCGTGGCGGCCCAGCGCACCTGATCGGCCCCTGCCGTCAGCACGGTGAGCTGACCACCGGGGGCACGCTGCGTCGGTGGCACCAGCGTCAGGTAGAGCAGCGTCGTCATCGCGGCCTGCAACAGCAGCAGACTGGCGAACACAATGCGCGTGCGCGCCGGTCCACGCCACTGCTGCCAGCACAGACGCACGCTGGCCAGCAACAGTACGGCGAGCAGTGCGATCAGGATCCAGCGCGCCTCGCTCACGGTGTGGCCTCCAGGGCATCCAGGTAGCGCTGACCCATGGCATCGGGGGCGATGCGACGAGGGACCTGCGGCAACGGCCGCAACAGGGCACGCCATAGCTGCGCGCGCAGGGCGTGATGGCAATCGGCGCAGTCCGGTGCGATGCGTAGCTCTTCGATGGCGGCCGCCAGGCTCAGCGGATCCGGCAGCCGCGCCTCATTGCGCTGCAGCCACTGGGTCAGTGCGTCCAGATCGGGCGCGCTGGCGGGATCGGCCAGCTGCTGCCAGACCGCCACGATCGCCTGGTCCGGAGCGTCCAGTGCCCGCAGCGGCAAGGTGCGGCTGGCCAGCTCGGCGCGATCGCCGGTCATGCGCCGGCCCTCATCGATCGGCGGCAGCTCCGGGCCGACCCGTGCCAGGTAGATGCGCTCGGCCTGCTGCACGTCCTTGATGAAGCCCAGTGCCTTGTAGGCGTAGGGCAGGGCACGCTCAGGCTGGCCCTGGCGCAGTTCGCCCTCCGACGACCACATCTGATCCAGCGCCGCCTTCAGCGTGGCGCGCGTCTTGGGATCGAGCAGGGTGGCGGCCTCGGCGTGATCATGGGTATGGCCATACTCGGACAGCACATCCGTGGCGCTGCCGAACACAGCGGCTGTGCCGTCGGTCGGCGCCCCATGGTCGTGATCGTCGTGACCGGCCTGGGCCTGCGCAGGCTCGCCATCGTGATCATGATCGTCGTGCGTGCTGGCCGGGACGTCACTGGTGGGCAGGGTATCGCTGGTCGGCGGCGGCTTGGCCCCGCCTTCGCTTTCCTCGCCAAGGAACTGGCCATAGCGCAGGCGCAGGATGCGCTGGTCCACGCCGATCGCATCGGCGCGTTTGACGAATTCCTCGGCCGGCAGCTTGCCGCGCAGTTTGATCAGCGCTTCGGCATCGATGATGATCTGGCGCTGGCTGCGGAAGTACGCTGGCAGGGTTTTCTTGACCATGCCCTCCATGTCGGTGCCCTGGATTTCCGCGGCACTGGGCAGGCGCAGGATCACGCTGCTGCTCTGGGCGCTCTGCGCGATGGGAGTGTGGATATCGCGCACTGTCAGCTGCGCGATCACATCATTGCCTTCGGTGGCGCCCAGCGCAGCGAGATCGAGCGTGCGGGCAAAACGCCGCTGCGTTGCCGGGCCGGTACCGGACAGGCTGAAGGTCTGTTCGCGGAAGGTGATGTTCTCACCGCTGCCCTGCGCCAGCGTGACCTTCAACTGTGCGGTGGCGACGACGCCGTAATCGTCGGTGGCCTCGAACTGCAGCGGCCACTGGCGCTGGCCGGGCGTACCCAGTACCAGACTGCGGTCCGGGGCAATCACGCGGACGACCGGTGGGCGATCCGGCACGACATCGAGCCGGTACAGACGGGTGTCGCGCAGGGCAGGTTCGGTGACCACGCGGTACAGCGCTGGACGTGTTGCAGTCCACTGCGCGGTCCACTGGTCGCCATCGCGCTGCAGCGCGATGCGCTGGCCATCATGGAACTGCAGGGCAGCGGTCTGCGGCTGCGCGGTGAAGCGCAGCGACCACTGCAGGCGGCTGTCCTGCGCGACCTTGCCATCCAGCGCGTTCTGCACGCGCGCGGCCTGGCCGGTGTAAGCCGGGGCGGTGATCTCCAGCCGCGTCGAACGCAGCTGCGGCGGCTGCGCCGGCGTGGCGGGCGGTGCTGCAATGCCAGGGAACAGCCGCGCCGCGTTCTGGCCGCGCGGCCAGCTGAACGCCAGTGCCATCACCACCCCCGACATCAACACCGATGCCAGCACCCAGCGGCCGGGCCAAAGGGGCCGCAACTCGGGCATGCGCGACTGCAGGGCCGCGTGGACATGCGCGCGCTGACGCTGCTGCAGCGGATTCAATGCGTCCGGTGCGGTGAACAGCAGATCGGCACTGTCCTGCGTGACGGCATGGTCATCCAGGCGGCGAACCAGCCACTGGCGATCCAGCCGGCGTGCGCGCCACGTCGCCAATCCGACGCTGATCAGCAATGCCAGCAGCAGGACCACGCTGAAGGCGTTGAACCCTGCGATCCGCCACGTCACCGCACTGAGTGCCAACGCGATCGGCACCGCGATTACGGCGGTGATCCACCACTGGCGACGGCGTGCGCGCTGCCAGCCGTGCTGGATAGCGGCATTCATGCGCCGGCTCCGCGGCGTGGCGACGTGGCCATCACCCTTTCAAGCGCGAACAGCAGCACGATCAGCGCCAGCAGCCAGGGGACCAGCTCACGCGGTGCCGGGAGCGGTGCGGAGCCGCCACGCAACGGCAGCTGTGTGGCCGCCGGTGCGAGGGTGGGGGCGGCCGGCGCCGCGATCACCCCCAGCAACTGGCGCGGAAGGTCGGGATCGCGCAGTGCCGGCAGTTCCGGCGGCGACAGCGCTGCGGTGAAGCGCAGTAGACGACCGCGCCCTTCTGCGCGCTGCTCCAGTACGGACGCGCCCCGCGCATCGCGCAGGGCCGGCATCCAACCGGTCCCCGCCGAACCCGATGCGACCAGCACGCTGCCGCCCTGTTGCACCCATGCCTGCCAGACGGTCGGCAACGGCTCGGTGGCGAGCCACACGCCGAGCTGCCCATCATCCGGGGCGGTGGTCGCTGCCCGCGCGGGAGACAGGGGTTGGTTCGACCACGCGCGCTGGATCGCCGCCAGTACGCGCTGCTCGCGCTCGGCGATGCCGCCACCGATCTGCAGCAGGGGCACGGCGGCGACGCGCGTGGCGGGAGGCGCCAAGGGCACGGGTCGCCAGGTCACGGGGCGCGACAATCGCGGGCGCTCGCCATCCAGACCGGACATCGGGTCGGGCACGTACACCGTCAGCGGAGAGCCGGCCGGCAGGCGCTGGTCCAGCTCACGCAGCAGGCTGGCCAAGGGTTGCGGGAACGGCGGGGCGGCGTCGGCCAGCGCGGGGAAGCCGGGTGAAAGCCACCGCCAGTCGCCCTTGGTGTCCTGGCCACGCAGGGCGGTGCCATCCAGACCGGGGGCGACCACCGTGACCGGGTGCGTGTCGGCCGCGCCGCCGTGCAGCACCGGGCGCGCCAGCAGCAGGGCCAGCGCAGCGAGCAGCAGCAGCCGCACCAGCAGCAACGGCCACTCGTCGAAACGCACGCGCTGACGCGGCCGGATCCTGGCCCGCAACCACCGCAGCGCAGCGAAATCGAGCGGTGCGTACTGGTGGCGCCGCGCCAGGTGGATCAGCAGCGGCACCAGCCATGCCGCCAGTGCGAGCAGGCCGAGTGGGAACAGCAGGCTCACGCCCCCCCTCCGGCGCCGAGCAGCACCCGCAAGGACTGATCCAGCGGCTGGTCGAGATAGCCAGTGGCGTGCACGATGCCGCTGCCCTGAAGACGCGCCTGCAACGCACGCTGCGCGGCGTCGAAGCGGACCAGATAGTCCTCGCGGATGGCGCGGCCATCGCCCAGCAGTTCTTCGCCGGTCTCCGGATCGCGGAAGCGGTGACCCTCGGTGAACGGGAAATCGCGCTCCTCGGCGGTCAGCAGCTGCAGGTGCAGTACCTCGCGCCGCGCGGCCGCCAGCCGTTCCAGCAGGACGATGCCTGCCTCGTCAAACCCATCGCCCAGTGCCACCAGCAGATCACCGGCCTGCACGCGTTCCCAGATCGGCGCCAGCGAGGTGACCGGCGGCCAGCTGCCACTGGCCTGCAGCTGGCGCAGCAGCAGGTGGACGCGATCGCGCTGGCGTGGACCTTGCCCGGCCGGCACCAACTGCACGCCACCACCGCTGACCACAATGACGCCAAAACGGTCACCCTGCTGCAGGGCCAGTTCGACCAGGCAGGCGGCGGTGGCACAGGCGTGGTCCAGCCGCGACCAGTCCGCTCGCGCGCGATCACGCTGGCCCGCCGAGGCGGTCGCATCGATCAGCACCCAGGCGGTGATCGGGCTTTCGCGCTCGGAGTCGCGCACGAAGAACCGGTCCGAGCGCGCGTAGAGCTTCCAGTCGATCTGGCGCAGCTCATCACCGGGTTCGTAGGCACGGTACTGCGCGAATTCCAGCCCGGCGCCACGGCTGCGGCTGGCGTGCTGGCCGATCCCGTGCGCACCGCGCGCACGGCGTGGCAGCAGCCGCAGCGCCTTGAGGCGGCTGCGGACATCGGCGGGGATGGCGATCGGTGCGTTGCGGCTCACGGCGTGTGGATCACCCCGGGAACGGCACGGCCTGCAGCAGCGCGGCGACCACATCGTCAGCGCTCTTCTGCTCGGCCTCGGCGGCGAAGGACAACAGCAGGCGATGGCGCATCACCGGCGCCGCCAGCGCCTGCACATCCTCGCGCGTGGCGGCGAAACGGCCCTGCAGCAGCGCGCGCGCCTTGGCCGCCAGGACCAGCGACTGCCCGGCACGCGGGCCGGCCCCCCACTTGATCCATTGGTTCACCGCCGCCGGTGCATCGCTGCCAGGGCGGCTGGCACGCACCAGGCGCGTGATCCAGGTCAGCACATCCTCGCTGATGTGGACCTGGCGCACGGCGTCCTGCAGCGCCAGCACGTCCTCGGCGTCCATCACCTTGGGCACGCTGCCACTGGCGCTGCCCGTGGTCTGCAGCAGGATGTCGCGCTCTTCCTGCTCGGTGGGGTAGTCCACCCGCACATGCAGCAGGAAGCGGTCGAGCTGCGCTTCGGGCAGCGGGTAGGTGCCCGCCTGCTCGATCGGGTTCTGCGTGGCCAGCACGAAGAACGGTGCGGGCAGCGTATAGGTGGTGCCGGCGTAGCTGACGGTGCGTTCCTGCATCGCCTCCAGCAGCGCGGCCTGGGTCTTGGGCGGCGTACGGTTGAGTTCGTCGGCCAGCAGCAGGTGGGTGAAGATCGGGCCCTTCTGGAAGCGGAAGTGCCGGTGGCCGGTGCCGTGGTCCTCTTCCAGCAGTTCGGTGCCGAGGATGTCGCTGGGCATCAGATCGGGGGTGAACTGCACACGCCGGAACTGCAGCTCCAGCGCCTGTCCGAGCGAGCGCACCAGCAGGGTCTTGCCCAGCCCGGGCGCGCCTTCGAGCAGGCAGTGGCCGCCGGCCAGCAGGCCGATCAGCAGCTGCTCGACCACCGCGTGCTGGCCGACCACGGCCTGGGCCAGCGCGCTGCGCAGGTGATCCAGTCGGGGCAGGAGGACATCAAGGCTGTCGGTCGTCATAAGGCACTCGCAGAAGATCGGTGTAGAGCCACGCCACGCATGGCTGAAAAAGCAGAAAGAAACCTAATTGTTCAACGCATACATCACGATGTTGACCGCGAAGCGGGTGTTGTCTTCGGCCAGGAACCGCTTGTTGCGCCAGTCGTAGTCCCACTCGCACCCGTAATCCTTGTTGCTGTAAAGCACGCCGAGGCGGCCATCGATCTGGATGCCCTTGAGGTAATCGTGGACCAGATCATCGCCCCACCCGTTGAGCTCGAACCCGGTGGCGGGCGGGCCCTCAGGGAAGCGGAAGAAACTGCGGTACAGCGCGTGGGTGTTCGGCAGCTTGTTCAGCGCCCTGGGTCCGAACAGCTTGGCCATCTGCGCTTCGAAGGAGGTGGCGAACAGGCCGTCGATGTCATGGTTGCAGTCATCCACGAACACGAACCCACCATTGCGCACATAGCGCACGAAGTTCTGCCGTTCGGCGGCGTTGAACTCGACCAGCTTGTGCCCGGCCAGGTAGCAGAACGGCGCCTCCAGCATGCGCGGATCGGACAGTGCGATCACGTGTTCGGTCGGGTCCACGCGCAGGGAGGTGTAATCGATCAGCGAGGTGATCACGTTGGATGGCATGCGCGCATCCACGTCCCAGTCGCCGGAGTCGTACTTGAGGCGGGTGAACCAGAAGTCATAACGCCCGGCCTGGGCGCGTGCCGGTGCGGGCAAGGCCGCGAACGCGGCACTGCCCAGCATCAGGCGCAGGAACTGTGCGCGGTTCATCGCCACGCACATTCCCGGAAGCGACCGGTCAGGCGAAGAGACGGCCAGTGGCCGTCACGACCGTGCATCAGACCGCGTCGGACAACGAGGTGAAGGTGAAATCGCGCAGCTTCATCGGCGGGATCATCATCACCAGGCTGGACTCGTCACCGGCCACACGCACCGGCTTGCCCAGTTCTTCGATGTTGTTGAGCATGATCACCGGCGACTCGTTGAAGCGGAAGTTCTTCACCGGGTGCTTGATCTGGCCGTTCTCGATGTAGAAGGTGCCATCGCGGGTCAGGCCGGTCAGCAGCACGGTCTGCGGATCGACCATGCGGATGTACCAGGTACGCGTGACCAGGATGCCTTTCTGCGTGCCCCGGACCAGCTCGGCGGTGCTCTTGTCGCCACCGGCCATCAGCAGGTTGCCCGGCCGCGCGTTGGCGGTCTTGCCCTGCTTCTGCGCCCAGAAACGCGAGTAGTTGAGGTTGGCGATCTTGCCATCCTTGATGATGTCCAGCTTCTCGCGCGGCTGACCTTCGTTGTCCCACGGCAGCACGGCGGCATCGGCATGCCACGGGTCGGCCACCATGTTCACGCGCGGGTCGTAGACCTGTTCGCCGAGCTTGTTGCCACCGCCCTTCCTGGAGAGGAAGCTGCGGCCTTCATCGGCCGAGCGCGCGTCGAAGAAGTTCATCATGAAGCTGATCAGGCCGGCTGCGGCCGCCGGCTCCAGGATCACCGTGTACTTGCCCGGTTCCAGTGCCTTGGCTTCGGCCGATTCGGTGGCCTTGCGCATGGCGATGCGGATGTCCTGGTCGGCCTTGAAATCGGCGGCATCCTTGAGGTTGCGGCCGACCCAGCCCGAGCCGCGGCCGTCTTCGGTGCGCACGGTGCAGGTGTAATCGAAGTTGGTGCCGCGCTGGTAACCGAAGTTGCCGTTGCTGTTGGCCGTGGCCTGGAAGCTCTGGCCGTCCTCCAGGAAGCCGGCCGCGATCAGGCCGTTGCCACGGCAGGGCGCGATCGAGTCGGCGGCGACCTTGGCGCGGAACGCCGGGTCGATCGCCGCAGTGGATTCGCTGAAGGTCGGGCTGGGCCGGTAGGTCTGCTTGCCGATGGCGGGCAGGAACTCGGGATTCTCCGGGGCCAGGCGGGCCAGATCTTCCGCGCGGCGCACCACGCGTTCCAGCGCGGCATCGTCGAACTCGTTGATCGAGGCGGTGCCGACGCGCTTGCCGAAGGCGACCGTCACGGCCAGTTCGGTGTTGTCGACGATGCCGCTGGTGGAGACGTTGTTGAGCGCGAAACGGATGTTGCCATCGATCGAGCCGGCCAGCACGGCGGTGCACTCATCGGCCTTGGAGAGCGCGATGACCTTGTCGAGGATGGCCTTGGCCTGGGCTTCGGTGAAGATACTCATGGATTGGGGCTCCTGACCGGTCAGCCGAGGCTGCGCGCGGTGTTGATGACGTTGATGCCGTTGAAGCGCGCGGTGGACGAACCGTGCGAGACCGCCGAGACCTGGCCGGGCTGGCCCTTGCCGTCGAAGAACGAACCGCCCAGGCGGTAGTCGCTTTCATCGGCCACGGCGGTGCAGGCGTTCCAGAACTCCGGCGTGCGGATCTGGTAGGCCACGTCCTCGAGCATGCGGGTGATCTGGCCGTTCTTGATTTCATAGAACAGCTGGCCACCGAACTGCGCGTTGTAGCGCTGCTGATCGATGGAGAACGAACCGTCGCCGATGATGTAGATGCCGTTCTCGACGTCCTTGATCATGTCGGCCACGCTCAGCTTGGTCTTGCCCGGTGCCATCGACACATTGGCCATGCGCTGGAACTGCACGCTGGACCACGAATCGGCATAGCAGCAGCCGTCGGACTCGGTCTTGCCCAGGATATGGGCCTGGTCGCGGATGGTCTGGTAATCCACCAGCTTGCCCTCGCTGATGAGGTCCCAGCGCTTGGTCTTGACGCCTTCATCGTCGTAGCCGACCGCACCGAGGCTGCCCGGCTGGGTCTTGTCGGCGAAAATGTTGACCTTGTCGCTGCCGTACTGGAAATGCTGCTCGCGCTTGTCCAGCGTGGCGAAGCTGGTGCCGGCGTAGTTGGCTTCGTAGCCGAGCACGCGGTCCAGTTCCAGCGGGTGGCCGACCGACTCGTGGATGGTCAGCCAGGTGTGCGACGGATCCAGGATCAGGTCGTACTTGCCCGGCTTCACCGACGGCGCCTTGAGCTTCTCCTGCGCCTGCTTGGCCGCGGCGATCGCATCGGCCTTCATGTCGTAGGAGTTGCGGTAGTTGACCACGCCGTTGGGCGAGACCGCCTTGCCGGTGCCGACGCCATCAAGGTACTCGTAGCCCAGGCCCATCGGCGAGGACAGCCCGGAGCGGGTGCGGAACTTGCCGGTGCTCTTGTCGATGGCGGTGACAGTCATCGGTGCCCAGATGCGGTGCACGTCCTGGTCGATGTAGGAGCCGTCGGTGGAGGCGAAGTACTTCTGCTCGTTGACCAGGAACAGCATCGAGTTGACGAAGCTGGCGCCGGCGCCCATCGCGCCTGCATTGACGTCCAGCAGCAGCTCGACCTTCTCCTTGATCGGCACGTCCATCGCATTCTTGCGGATCGGCGTGCGCCAGGACACCTCACCCACGCCGGGTGCGGCAGCCAGCTGCACCGGAGCGGTCTGCACGCCGGCATTGGCCTTGGCGATGGCGGCGGCCTGCTGTGCGGCACGCGCCACATCGGTGGTGCCGAGCTGGTTGGTGGCGGCAAAGCCCCAGGCGCCGTTGACGATCACGCGGATGCCCACACCGGTCGATTCGGTGTTCACCACGTTCTGGACCTTGTCCTCGCGGGTGATCACGTACTGGCGCAGGTAGCGGCCGATACGCACGTCGCAGTAGGTCGCCCCGGCCTGGCGCGCGGCGGCCAGGGCGGCATCGGCCAAGCGCTTCTTCAGCGCCGGATCGAGTGTGCTCTGCAGCTGTTCGGCGGCAATGACCTTGCCGAAGAACGACGGCACGATCAGTCCGCCAGCGGTAAGCCCGGTCAGGGCGAGAAAGTCACGTCTTTGCAAGGCAGCTCTCCACGTCGGTGTGGGGGTGGCAGGGAAACAGCGACATCAGGGCGACCGCCGCGGCGGCACAGCCGATTCTTGCGGCCATGCGGGCGCCGCGGTAGTGACATTCGGCACGGAGCGGGAACAGGCTCATCCCAGGCTGCGCGCGGTGTTGATGATGTTGATGCCATCAAAGCGCGTGGTCGACGAGCCGTGCGAGACCGCCGAGACCTGGCCGGGCTGGCCCTTGCCATCGAAGAACGAACCGCCGAAGCGGAAATCACGCTCGTCGCAGATCGCGCTGCAGGCATTCCAGAACTCGGGCGTGCGGATCTGGTAGGCGGCGTCCTCGACCATGCCGGTGATCTCACCGTTCTTGATCTGGTAGTACAGCTGCCCACCGAACTGCGCGTTGAAGCGCTGCTGGTCGATCGAGTACGAGCCACGGCCGTGGATGTAGAGGCCGTTCTCCACGTTTTTGATCATCTCCGCCACGCTCAGCGGGGCCTTGCCCGGCGCCAGCGACACATTGGCCATGCGCTGGAACTGCACGCTGGACCACGAATCGGCATAGCTGCAGCCGTGGCTCTCCTTCTCGCCAAGGATGTGCACCTCGTCGCGGGTGGCCTGGTAGTTGACCAGGATGCCGTCCTTGACCAGGTCCCAGCGCTTGGTCTTGACCCCTTCATCGTCGTATCCCACCGCACCGAGACTGCCCGGGGCGGTCTTGTCGGCGAAGAAGTTGACGATCTCGCTGCCCCACCGGAAGCCCGCATCGCGCTTGTCCAGCGTGGCGAAACTGGTGCCGGCGTAGTTGGCCTCGTAACCGAGCACGCGGTCCAGCTCCAGCGGGTGGCCGACGTTCTCGTGGATCGTGAGGAACAGGTTGGACGGGTCCAGCACCAGGTCGTACTTGCCCGGCTTGACCGACGGCGCCTTGAGCTTCTCCCGCGCCTGGCGGGCCGCGGCGATCGCGTCCTCCACCGGATCATAGGAGTCACGGTAGGCGACCACGCCACCGGGCAGCGCGATCTTGCCGCGTGCCTCGCCATCCAGGAATTCGTAGCCCATGCCCATCGGCGAGGACAGGCCCGCGCGGGTGCGGAACTTGCCGCTGGCCTTGTCGATCGCGGTGGCGGTGAAGGGCAGCCAGATGCGGTGCACGTCCTGGTCGATGAAGGAGCCATCGCTGGAGGCGAAGAACTTCTGCTCGTTGACCAGGAACAGGGTGGAGTTGATGAAGTCGGCGCCGGCATTGAGCGCGGCTGCATTCAGCGACAGCAGCATGTCGACCTTGTCCTTGATCGGCACCGCCATCGCGTTCTTGCGGATCGGCGTCTTCCAGCTCACATCGCCCACCCCGGTGACCGGCGCCAGCTGCACGGGCCGGGTCTGGATGCCGGCGTTGGCGCGGGCGATCGCCGCGGCCTGCTCGACCGTGGCCAGTACCGCGGCCGGCGTCTGCAGATGGGTTGCGGCAAAGCCCCAGGCGCCGTTGACGATCACCCGGATGCCGATGCCCGAGGATTCGCTGTTGGTGACGTTCTGGACGTTGGCCTCGCGGGTGATCACCGCCTGGTTGAGATAGCGGCCGATGCGCACGTCGCAGTAACTGGCACCGGCGCGTTTGGCGGCGGCGAGCGCAGCCTCGGCCAGCGCCTTCTGGCGGCCCACATCGCCCGGTTCGAGCAGTTGCTCGGCGGCGATCAGCCGACCGTGCGGCAGTACCAGGCCAGCCAGGCCCATTCCAGACAGCGCTAGGAACTCACGACGTTGCACAGCTCACATCCCCCAAAGACGGCCGACGGCGCGCAGGCCGACGGCGTTGGACAAGCCGTCGACTTTCAACGCCATGACAGGGTGGCACAAGTGACTGCGGTCATGGTTGGATGGACACCGATTCCCTGCCGATGTGACATTCCCATGAGTCAGATGCGCTGGTCCGAGGCCTGTGAGCGCAACCGCGCACCGATCCTGGCGGTGCTGCAGGGCCACCTTGCCACGCGCCGCCGGGTGCTGGAGATCGGCAGCGGCACCGGCCAGCACGCGGAGCACTTCGCGCGGGCCATGCCGCATCTGCAGTGGCAGGCGAGCGACCATCCGGACCATCTGCCCGGGATCGCCGAGCGGCTGCAGGCCGCCGGCCTGCCCAACACCCCGGCGCCGTGGCCCTTGCAGGCGGTGCTGTCGCCGGCGCCGGGGCTGGCTCCGTTGCCCCCCGCGCCGCTGGCGTTCGATGCGGTGTTCAGTGCCAACACACTGCACATCATGAGCTGGGCGCACGTCCAGGCTCTGTTCGCCGGCTTGCCGGCGGTCATGGCCGACGACGCCCTGTTGTGTGTCTACGGGCCCTTCAACGACCACGGGACCTTCAGCAGCGACAGCAACCGACAGTTCGATGGGTGGTTGAAGGCGCGCGATCCGGCCTCGGGCATCCGCGATGCCGAGGCGGTGGATGCGCTGGCGGCCGGAGTGGGCCTGGTGCTGATCGAGGATGCCGCGATGCCGGCCAACAACCGGCTGCGGGTCTGGCGGCGCACCTGCTAGATCCGACCGTTGGTCGGCGGCGCTTGGTTCTGAGCGCGCGCTGCGGTTAGGATCAGGAGGGGAGGTTGTTGTGACAACCTGGGGGAGTTTGCATGGCAGTTGCAAGACAGATGCTGGCCAGCCTGGCGCTGGCCGTAGGGGCCTGTGTGTTCAACGCGTCGGCGCAATCGCTGCCGGCAGTGCAGGAGTTCTACTTCGACAACGACGTGGCCGCTGCCCCGATGGTGGTGGTGCAGGGCGAGGGTGGGGATCTCGTCGACCAATTGATGAAACACCGCGAGCGCGGCCGCAAATCGCTGGAGGCGACCGTCCAGTTGGCAGGCGTCGCCATCGCGCAGGGGCGGCCGGAGCTTGGGCGCAGCCTGTACGAGCAAGCCAGCGCGTCGGCCGCGGCCACGTCCGCGCAAGGTCGCTCGGTTCGCTGGAACTATGGCTGGGATCTGTACCGGCTCGGGGAGGTGGACGCTGCCCTGGCCCAATGGACGTTGTCCCAGAGCAGCCTGCGTAGCAATCCGTCCTGGGTGCCGCCTACCTTCGCGCTGGCGCTGTGGTCGTTGGGACGCCGGAGCGAGGCTGTGCAGTGGTACGCCGCCGCGGTACGTACGGAGCCACAGCAGTGGACTACCCCGGATCGTTACGCCGAGCTGCTGCCGGGCTGGCGCGACAGCGAACGCGCCACATTGGCCGAGGTCCAGCAGGCGTGGGCGCAAAAGCCGCCGGCCTGGCCGTGACCGCGCGGGCCTGCCCGGGTGAGCGGGCAGGCCCGGCGCATGCCAGGGAAGGATCGTGCTTCGACCATCGTCGGGGCACCGGTCGCGGCCGGGTGGGCTAGGCTGTCGCGATGGCTTTCGATGCATTCGCGCTGATCCTGACCATGCTCGGCCTGGGCATGGTCTTTTCGCGCCTGCGCGCGCTGCCGGACAACACGGCCGATGTGCTCAACCGCATCGTGCTGTACGTCTGCCTGCCCGCGGCGGTGCTGATCTATGTCCCACGCCTGCATCTGGATATCAGCCTGATCGGGCTGGTCGCCACGCCGTGGCTGTTGATGCTGTGCACACTCGCGGCAGTGAGCCTGGCCACGCGCGCCTTCGGCTTCGCCCGTGATGTGCATGCCGTGCTGTTGATCTGCGTGGCGTTGGCCAACTCCAGCTTCATCGGCTACCCGATGGTGCGCGCACTGCTGGGCGACCACGCGCTGCCGTACGCGGTGGTCTACGACCAGTTCGGCACGTTCGTGCTGCTGTCCACGTTCGGTCTGTATGTGATCGCGCGCTACAGCGGCGACACCCCGCCTACCGCCGCGCAGATCCTGCTGCGGATCGCTAGGTTCCCGCCGCTGTGGGCGTTGCTGTTCGCGTTGACCCTGGTGCCTGAGCAGCCGCCGGGCTGGATCGGCACCGGGCTGAAGCAGCTGGCCGATGCGATGCTGCCGCTGGTGATGCTGGCGGTGGGTTTCTCCATCCAGTTGCGCCTGCCGCTGGACGAGCTCACGCCGCTGGGCGTCGGGTTGCTGCTCAAGCTGTTGGTGATGCCGGCACTGGCGCTGCCGATCTCCTGGGCATTCGGGCTGCACGGCACGATGCTGCAGGCCAATGTGCTGGAGTCGGGGATGCCGACCATGATCACCGCCGCCGCGCTGGCGATGTCACATCGCCTGGCCCCGCGCCTGGCGGCCGCGCTGGTCGGCTACGGCATCCTGCTGTCGCTGGTCACCCTGCCGGCCTGGGTGTGGGTGCTGCAGCGCGTGGCCGGTCTTCCTGGGCCGCCATGATCCGGTAGCCGAGCAACGGTCGGCGCTACGCGTCGGCGCTGACGGTGCGCCCTTGCGCCCACTCGCGCAGCGCGGTCACCTGTTCGGCCATCAGCACCGACAACGGGCGACTGCCGCGAATCTCCTGCATCAGCAGCTCGGTATCCAGCACGCGTGACTCGGCATGCGCGGCATACAGCCCGGCGACCACCGCCTGCTCGATCTCCGCGCCCGAGAAGCCCTCCGCCGCCGCGGCCAACGCCGGCAGCGCGAAGTCGTCGGCATTGAGCTGGCGCTTGCCCAGGTGCAGGCGCAGCAGCTCCACCCGGGTGTTGGCATCGGGCAGATCGACGAAGAAGATCTCGTCGAAGCGGCCCTTGCGCAGCAGTTCGGCTGGCAGTTCATGCACCTGGTTGGCGGTGGCGACGATGAACACCGTGCTCTTGCGCTCGGCCAGCCAGGTCAGCAGATGACCCAGCACCCGGCGCGACACACCACCATCCTCGCCACCACTGGCCAGGCCCTTCTCGATTTCATCGATCCACAGCACGCACGGCGCCAGCTGCTCAGCCGAGGCGAGTGCGTCGCGCAGGTTCTTCTCGGTCTCGCCGTGGTACTTGTCGTAGAGGCTGCCGAAATCCAGCCTGAGCAGCGGCACGCCGAAGCCGGCGGCGGTGGCCTTGGCCAGCATCGATTTGCCGCAGCCCTGCACGCCGAGCAGCAGCATGCCCTTGGGCGGGTCCAGGCCGGCCGGGCCGGCACCGCCGAGGAACACCGGGCGACGCTGGTTGACCCAGCGCTTGAGCCGGTTGGCGCCAGCCACGTCGGCAAAGCGCGTGGTGTCGTACTCGAAGTGCAGGTGGCCGGCACGGTTGAGCAGCTCGAACTTGAGCCGGGCCAGTTGCGGCAGGTCGTCCTGGCTGAGCGCGCCGTCGGCGAAGATCAGCTGCCGGGCGATCCGCCGTGCATCGACCAGGCTCAGCCCGCGCAGGTTGTGCAGGATCTTCTGGACCGCCTCATTGTCCACGGCCACGCGTCGCCCGCCGTTCTCGCGCGCATAGGCTTCGGCTTCCTCGCGCAGCATCTTCAGCAGGGCGTTGAGGTCGGGCAGGCGTGGATTGAACCGGGTGGCCAGCGCTTCCAGCTCGGCAGGCAGTTCCACCTTGGCCCCGATCAGTACCAGCACGTGGGCCTCACAATGCCGCCGCTGGATCAGGTCGCGCAGCGCGCGCTGGTGGCTGGCATAGCCCAGGTAAGGATGGAAATCGAGCAGCAGGTAGATGCCGCGTTGTTCGGCCTGGCGGATCATCTGCAGGGCCGCGCTGGCATCGGGCGGGCCGACGGGGTCGTCCTCGCGGTCCATGTCGATCCGGCGCAGGCCTTCGGTGATCGACCAGCGGTGCAGGGCCCGCCAGACATGCATCAGGGTCTGCCGGAACAGCTCCACCACGCGGCCTTCATCCTGTGTCTCGATGATGATCAGCGGGGTGTTGGCGCGGATCAACGCGCTCAGGTCCTGTAGTTCGCTCATGCGGGCGGTCAGTCCGTTGGAACCATCCACGATAGCAAAGGCGCGGCCGACCGTTCTGGTTCAGCGCTGCGACTATCTCCGTCACAGGCGCCGGTGTAGGCTGCCCGAACGTTCCCCGGAAGCGAGGCTTGCATGAAGACGATCCTGGTGGCCGGTTCCAAGGGCGGGGTGGGCAAGACCACTGTCGCCACCCACCTGGCGGCGCATTCGGCACTGGAAGGCAAGCGGACCGTCCTGGCCGATGCCGATCCACAAGGCTCCAGCACCCGCTGGGCGCAACGCCGCTCGGTCCTGGAAAGTGCCGTGCTGCCGATCGACGTGTATCGCAAAAAGAGCTGGGAACGACTGGTTCCCGAGGGTACCGACGAGGTCATCATCGATGCCCCGGCCGGTGCGATGGCCGACGATATTCCTCATTTCCTTGACGCGGCCGACGCCGTCGTGGTGCCGGTGCTGCCGTCCGCGCTGGACATCGAAGCCATCGTCGGCTTCCTCAACAGCCTGTCCAAAGTTCCCCGTGTGCATAACCGTCGCCTGCCGGTCGGCCTGGTGCTCAACCGCACCAAGCCCTGGACGCAGACCTCCCAGCAGGCGATGCAGATGTTGGCCGATTGGCCGTACGAGGTCGTCGCGCAGTTGCGCGACAGCCAAAGCTATGTGGTGATGGTCGGGCTGGGACGGAGTCTGTTCGACTACCGCTCGGCCCAGGTGCGCGAGCACCAGAGTGACTGGGAGCCGCTGTTGAAGTGGCTGAAGAACGCCTGACACGAGAGATCCCATGCGAGAACTGATACTGCTGCGTCACGCCCATGCCGAAGCCGCCAGCACTGGCCAGGCCGATCTGGACCGCCCGCTGTCGCCGGTCGGGCTGGCCGAAGCCGAGGCCGCCGGCCGCTGGCTGAAGGAAAACAACCTGCTGCCGGACTGCGTGCTGTGCTCGCCGTCGCGGCGGACCCGCGAAACCCTGGAGGCCGTGCTGGGCATCACCGGCTTCGTCGAGAAGCGGCTGGAGGACGCCGTCTATGACGCCACCCCGGGCACCCTGATGGGGCTGATCGATGCGCGTCGCGACGTTGATCGTCTGCTGGTGGTTGGCCACAACCCCGGTCTGGAACAGTTGGTCGCCCTGATGAGTGAAGGCACCAGCAGCGACTATCGCGGCATGCCACCGGGCGGGATCGCGGTGCTGGCATTTGATCGCGACGCTGCCATCGAGCCGGGTGTCGCCAGCTTGACCGCGTTCTGGTGGCCATAACCCGTGTGGGCAGTCCGCGCGGCGTGGGTGGGGCTGCTGCTGATGGCAGGGGCGGTGCATGCCGCCCCGCCGTCGTCTGTACCGTCACCGACCAGCCATGCGCTGGCCTTGGATACGGTCAAGTCGCGCTTCGGGTTTGAAATCCGGACCCGGATCGGCCAACGCATCGGGGGCGTGTTCCCGCGCTTTGAAGGCAACATCGAGGTGCTCTCCGACGGTCGCCACCAGGTACACCTGAGGATGTTCACCCGCTATGTGGAGATTCCCGGCAAGGCCCGCTACACCGGCTGGATGCGGGGCGAGGAGTTCTTTGACTCGGCCCGGTATCCAGTGGTCGAGTTCGACTCGCTGCCGTACTGGCCGGAAGTGGTGGAAAAGGGCGGCAGCATCCAGGGCCGCCTGATCCTGCGCGGGGTCAGCCACCCGGAGACCCTGCGGGTGGAACCGCCGGAGTGTGCCCGGGCCGGGTATGATTGCGACGTCGTCAGCCGCGGTACCGTCCAACGTGGCCGGTATGGAATGGACAGCTGGCAGCTTGCCTTGAGTGATCGAGTGACCTTTGTATTGCGTGCGCGTCTGAGCGAGGCGCCGAAACCGTGAACCCATTGCTGCGTCTGTTGGTGCTGGCAACGCTGTTGCTGGGCAGCGGCTGTGCCTCGCTGTCCAACGCCGAGCGCGACCGCGCGGCCGGCATCGCCGTGCAGGCGCGATCAACCGTGGTCGACTGTGCCCAGGCCGACCGCTGCGCCCTGGATTCACCGCTGCGCGCCCTCGGGGGCCGCGCGTTCGCCGAATCCCACGCCGGCCAGCCGCGCCACTACGCCACCATCCTGGATGAGGGCGAAGTCGCCCTTGTCGCGCGTTTGAACCTGATCCGCAGTGCCACGCGCAGCATCGACCTGCAGACCTACATCTTCGACAAGGACGACAGCGCCCGGCTCGTGCTCGATGAGCTGCAGGCGGCCGCGCGCCGCGGGGTCAAGGTCCGGTTGTTGATCGACCAGCTCTCGGCCATCTCCGATCTGGAAATCCTGGGGGCCCTGTCCGGCAGCCATGCCAATTTCGAGCTGCGGGTCTACAACCCCACCTTCGGCAAAGCGCGCCTGAACTACTTCGACTACGCGGCCAGCGTGGTGTGCTGCTTCCGCCGCTTCAACCAGCGCATGCACAACAAGCTGCTGGTGGTCGACGATGCACTGGGCGTGGTCGGCGGGCGCAACTACCAGGACGACTATTACGACTGGGACAGCGAATACAATTTCCGCGACCGCGACGTGATCGTGGCCGGCCCGGAAGTGCGCGAGATGGCCGCCAACTTCGATGCGTTCTGGCGCGCGCCGCGCAGCGTGCCGGCCGAACGCCTCAACGACGTTGGCCGCACCCTGCTGCGCCAGGGCGTGCCGGCCATGCCGCCGGCCGACGTCCGGCGGCCGGAGCGACTCGAACGGGTCAGCGAAGAAGCCAACGACCCCGACTACGTCCGCCGCACTTTCGTCGATACCGCCCTGCCGGTGGCCTCGGTGCAGTACGTGGCCGACCTGCCGCGCAAGCACCGCCGCGAACGGGCCAGCCAACCGGCCAACGGCCAGCACGTGACCGAGCCGCAGCTGGATTCGTTGATTGCCAGCGCACAGACCGAGGTGCTGCTGCAGACCCCGTACCTGGTGCTGTCCAAGCCGGCCCAGCGCCTGTTCCGCGACCTGCGCAAGCGCGAACATGCACCGCGCGTGGTGGTGTCCACCAACAGCCTGGCCGCCACCGACAATCCGATCGTCTACGCGCTGTCCTACAAGTACAAACGCCGCAACCTGCGCGAGCTGGGCTTCAACGTCTACGAGTTCAAGCCGTTCCCGCTGGATGCGCCGGTGGATTACCGCAATCTGCTGCCCGCACCGCTTGGCACCGAGGCGCCACCGTCGCAGGGCCGGCGCAGCAGCCTGCTGGGCGGCAGTGCCGCAGGCAGCAATGCCCGCAGCAGTGGCAGTGGCGACAGCCGTCGCGGCGGTGATACCGGCAGTGATGCCGATGCCGTTCCCCGGGTCACGCGCCAGCCCACGCCGGGCCCCTCCGCGCGGCGGCGCATGGATGGCAGCGTGGTCGAGCGGCGCGTGCTGCGTGCTGAAACCCGGCCGTCCTTCCTCGGTACCAAGGCAGTCAACAAACCGTTGCCGGTCACCCGCACCGGCGCCCGCATGGGGCTGCATGCCAAGTCGCTGGTGGTGGACCGCCGCATCGGGGTGATCGGGACGCACAACTTCGACCCGCGCAGCGAGAACTACAACACCGAGGGCGCGGTGATCATCGATGACCCGGTGTTCGCCGAGGCGCTGGCGCAGAGCATCCTGCGCGACATTCACCCGCAGAACTCCTGGGTGGTGGCGCCGCGTGCCAAGCCGCCAGTGCTGTCCGGATTGAACTACAGCGTCGGCAAGGCCTCCGAAGCGCTGCCCGTGCTCGATTTCTGGCCATGGCGCTACGCCACCGATTACGAATTCCAGCCGGGCCCTGAATGCCCGGAGCCGCTCAAACGCCAGGACCCGGCGTTCCACACCTGCTATGTCGCCGTCGGTGACTTCCCCGAGGTGAATGTCGGGCCGAAGTGGTTGCTGGTGCGCATGCTGACCGCCTTCGGCGCCGGGCTGGTTCCGATTCTGTAACCCTCCACGGAGAAGCTGCATGTCCCAGGTATTCCGCGACGCGGTGTCGATCCAGGCGCTCAACGCGCTCAGCCGCAACACGCTCATCGAGCACCTGGGCATCACGTTCACCGCGGCGGGTGAGGACTGGATCAGCGCGACCATGCCGGTGGACGAACGCACCCGCCAGCCGTACGGCATCCTGCATGGCGGCGCGTCGGTGGTGCTCGCTGAAACCCTGGGCAGCAGTGCCGGCAACCTGTGCGTGGATACCACCGCCCAGGTCTGTGTCGGGCTGGAGATCAACGCCAACCACATCCGCGCTGTGCGTGCCGGCACCGTCACCGGCACCGCGCGTGCGGTGCACGTCGGCCGCAGCACCCAGGTCTGGGACATCCGTATCGAAGATGAGGCCGGTAAGCTGGTCTGCACCTCGCGGCTGACGCTGGCGGTGGTTCCGGCGGTCCGGCCGGGCTGATCGGCGGCATGGCATGGACGCTGTGTTGCACCGGCCATGACAGTGCGCCGGCGCATGTCGCCCCGGTGGCTGTGCCGTGCAGGGGCACCGGCTTGACCGCGTCCGGCGAGTGGCGTGCCGCTGTCATGGAATTGTCCGGATTCCGCTGGCAGAGCCTGCGGCGCTCGGGTATCGTTCGCGGATGAATTCCCCCACTCCGGCCTCACGTGGCGGCGTGGCGCGTGTGTGCCGTTACCTGTACCGCGTACCGCTGCTGCTGGTCCACCTGTTGCTGTTCCTGCCGATGCTGCTGATCGCCATGCTGCCGCCGTGGGGGCGTATGCGTGTGGGCGAGCGCACGTTCGAGCACGCGGCGGTCAATGCCTGGTCGGCCGGCCTGATGTGGATCTTCGGGTTCCGCCTGCACCGGATCGGCACGCCGCTGCCGGGTGCGGTGCTGTTCGTGGCCAACCACGTCAGCTGGGTCGACATCTCGATGCTGCACAGCCAGCGCATGATGGGTTTCGTGGCCAAGCAGGAGATCGCCGGGTGGCCGGTGGTCGGCTGGCTGGCCGCACGTGGGCAGACGATTTTCCATCAGCGTGGCAGCACCGAGTCGCTCGGTGGCGTGATGCAGGAAATGGTCGTGCGCCTGCGCGAGGGCAAAGCGGTTGGCGTATTCCCGGAAGGGCGCACCCGCGGTGGGCATGAAGTGGGCCCGTTCCACGCGCGCATCTTCCAGGCCGCGGTCGAAACCCAGGTGCCGATCCAGCCGGTGGCGCTGCGCTATGGCGTGCGCGGCGATGCGCAGACCATTGTCGCGTTCGGCCCGAAGGAGAGCTTTTTCGCCAACTTCCTGCGGCTGCTGGGCGAGCCGGCACGGCGGGCCGAGGTGCATTTCCTCGCGCCTATTGGGACTCACGATCTGGAAGGCCGTCGCCGCATCGCGGAAACCTCGCGCGCGCGCATCCTGGCGGCCATGTCCGCCGAGTAACCCGGTGCTGTTCCTTCACGCGCCAGCGTCCAAGCCTGGAGCAGGCTCGCGCCCATGTTGACCGCTGCCGATTACCAACCGCCGCGTTGGCTGCGCAATCCGCATCTGCAGTCGATGCTCAGCTCCAGCCGCATGCGCATGCAGCGCGGCCTGGTGCTGCTGGCCGCCACCGGTGCGCATACCGAAGAGTTGATTCTAGATGGTGGCGAAGGCGTGCGCCTGCAGGGCTGGCACAGCTACATCGAGGGCCGTCAGCCAATCGGCATGGCCCTGCTGCTGCATGGCTGGGAAGGCAGCGCCGAATCCAGCTACATGCGCATGACGGCGGCCCGGCTGCTTGAAGAAGGCTATGACGTGGTGCGGTTGAACTTCCGCGACCACGGCAACACCCATCACCTCAACCCTGGCATCTTCCACTCCAACCGCATCGATGAAGTTGTGCACGCCGCCGGCGACATCGCCCGGCGCTGGCCCGAGCTGCCGCTGGTCGCGGCCGGCTATTCGCTGGGCGGCAACTTCGTGCTGCGCCTGGCCCTGCGCGCGCCATCGGCCGGGGTGCCGTTGCGCCGGGTCGCCTCGGTCTGCCCGGTGCTGGATCCGGCCATCACGATGGAGAGCATCGAGAATGGCCCGGCGATGTACGACTGGTACTTCCGGCGCAAATGGGCCGGCTCGCTGCGCCGCAAGCGTGATCTGTTCCCCGAGCTGAGCGACTGGGACGACCGCGTGCTCAAGCTGGACATCCGCGCGCTGACCGCCTGGCTGGTCGAGCACCACACCGATTTCGGCTCCCTGCAGGCGTACTTCGATGGCTACTCGATCGCCGGTGACCGGCTGGCCGGGTTGCAGGTGCCGGCCGACATCCTGATGGCCCAGGACGACCCGGTGATCCCGTTCACCACCTTCAACGGTTGGCGCCTGCCGGCCCATGCCCATCTGGAAATCGCCCCGTGGGGCGGCCATTGCGGGTTTCTGGAGAACTGGCGTGGCGATGGCTTCTCCGAGCGCTGGGTGGCCCAGCGGCTGCGGCTCGAGGCGAACGCGCCCGCCTGATCGGCCGTTCTGGCGGGCCGGCCCCGCTACAATCGGGGTTTGACCCTCGAGTTCCGGACCGTCATGCAAGACCAGATTCTTCAAGCCCTGCGCCGCAATGCGGTGGACGACGCCGTGCAGCTGGCGCGCGAATGGACCACGGCCGAGCCGGAGCAGCCGCAGGCGCACCGCTGGCTGTCGCTGTCGCTGCAGCAGCAGGGCCAGTTCGACGATGCGCTGACCAGCTTGCAGCAGGCGCTGACGCTCGCCCCGGACAATGCCGATCTGCACCTGCAGCAGGCGGGCCTGTTGTTGGCCCTGCGCCAGTTCGACGCCGCCGGTTCGGCGCTGGACCGCACCGCCGAACTCAACCCCAATGAGCTGTCCGCCTACGTGATGCAGGCGCACCTGGCGCTGGCCCGCAATGACGTCGATGAAGCCGACCGGCTGACCCGCCTGGCCACGCGTGTGGATGAAGACCATCCCGAACTGGCGGCCTTGACCGGCATGGTGGCGCTGCGCCGGGGCGAGGTGGATCGCGCGCTGTCGCTGCTGTCGGCCGCCAGCGAAGCCCTGCCGGGTGATTCGCGCGTGCTGTACGCCCTCGGCTTTGCCTACCTGGGCAAGGACATGCTGGCCTTCGCCGAGCAGGCGTTCCGCCGCGTGCTGGAGTTGAACCCGAGCGTCACCTCGCTGCAGGGCCTGATCGTGCAGCTGGCGCTGCGCCAGGGCCACGTGGATGTGGCCGCCGAGATGATGCGTCACGTGCTGGCCACCCCGGCCGGCGACAGCCCGGCCATGCGCCGCCTGGCCGGCGAGCTGGAACTGCAGGCCGGGCAACCGCTGCAGGCGCTCGAGCAGCTGCTGCCGGTGCTGGCCCAGTGGCCAGCCGATCGCCACACGCTGCAACTGCTGCTGATGGCCTGGCAGCGCCTGGGCCGCGAACAGCAGGCCCGCGAGACGCTCGATGCGGCCCTGGCCGATCACCCCGAGGTGCATGACCTGTGGATGGCGCGCCTGACCGTCGAACCGGTCGGTGGGCCGGAGGCGGTTGCCGTGGGCGAACGCTGGCTGCAGGCCATGCCCGAGCATCTGCCGGCGCTGGAAACCCGCCTGCGCCTGCATGACATGAACAACGAGCCCGAGGCCGCCGAAGCCGTGGCCGAACGGATCGTGACCCTTGAGCCGGGTCGTGCCAGTGGCGAAACGCGTCTGGTCGACGGTCTGCTCACGCGGGATCCCTCGGCCGCCATCGCCCGCGTACAGGCGCTGCACGATGGTGCGCCGGAGGCGGCCAAGCCGTCGTTGCGCGCGTGGCTGGGCTCGGTCCAGGACCGTGCCGGCCAGTACCGCGAGGCGGTCCGGACGTGGGTCGAACTGCACGCCGCCGAAGCACCGCAGCGTCTGCCGCTGCCGCCGCAGGCGAAGGCACCGCTGAGCTGGCCGGAGCTGGCGCCGGTGCCCGAAGGCAACGCTGTTGCGCCGATCTTCGTCTGGGGTGCGCCAGGCTCGGGCGTGGAGCGTGTGGTCGCGGCGATGGCCGCTGCCAGTCCGGTGGTCCGCGGTGATCGCTTCGGCTCGACGCCGCCCAATGATGCATTCCAGAGCTATCACACGCTGCAGGACCTCTCGACCGGCAAGCTGACCCCGGAAGGTCTGGTCACCCAGTGGCGCGAGCAGCTGCCCGCGCGCGGGATCACCGAGGGCGCGGTGATCGACTGGCTGCTGTGGTGGGACAACGCACTGCTGTGGGCGCTGCGCCCGCAACTGCCGGAAGGTCGCCTGATCATTGCCGTGCGTGACCCGCGCGACATGCTGCTGGAGTGGATCGCCTTCGGTGCACCGGCGCCGTTCGCGGTGAACTCGGTGCATGAAGCGGCGGAATGGCTGGCGCGTTCGCTGGCCCAGGTCGCCACGCTGCACGAACAGGACCTGTACCCGAACGCGCTGGTGCGCATCGATGACATCGGCAACGACGCGCAGGCCATGGCCCATCATCTGGGCAACCTGTTCGGCATGCATTTCCCGCCCGCGTCCACGCTTGGTCCGGCCCGCATGGCCCCCGGCCATTGGCGCGATTACCGCGATGAAATGGGCACGGCCTTCGCACTGCTGACCTCGGTCGCGGTGCGCCTGGGCTACCCGGAAGAGTGAGGAGACCTGTATGTATCTGAGCAGTGAGAGCATTACCAACGGCCAGCCGATCGCCGCCACGTTTGCAGCCGGCAACGCCGAGGGCTTCGCGCCCAATCGCAACCCACAGCTGGCCTGGCACGACGTGCCGGCCGGCACCCGGTCGTTCGCGCTGCTGTGCATCGACCCGGATGTGCCGACCGTGCCGGAGACCGTGGGCCGCCAGGATTGCACGGTGCCGCGCGATCAACCGCGCGCGCACTTCACCCACTGGGCGATGGTCGACATTCCGGCCGACGTGCACGAGCTCGCTGCCGGCAGCTGCAGTGACGGTTTCATCGTGGGCGGCAAGACCCAGCCGGCGGGCCCGGCAGGCAGCCGCCAGGGCCTGAACGATTTCACCGGCTGGTTTGCGGGCAATCCGGACATGGCCGGCCAGTACCTGGGCTATGACGGCCCGTACCCGCCCTTCAACGACGAACGCGTGCACCGCTACTTCTTCCGCGTGTTCGCACTGGACGTGGCCCAGCTGGGGCTGCCCGATCCCTTCACTGCAGCGGACGTGCTGCGTGCGATGCAGGGGCACGTGCTGGCCGAAGCCTCGCTGCATGGCACCTACACGTTGAATCCGGCGCTGGCCTGAGGTGAGGCCGACCGTTGGTCGGTACTGCGCCATCGGGAGCCGGCCAGCGGCCGGCACTACAGGATGAAGAAGGGCGGCCCTTGGCCGCCCTTCTGCTTTCTTATTTTTTCTCGTTCGCGGACTCGACCACCATGTCCAGCACATAGGCATTGGACGAGGCATCGGCCGGCGGGTTGGCGATCTTGTAGCGCTTCACGCGCACCACGTTACGCACGCCGTCTTCGTGGGTATAGCCCTCGATGGCGTCGTAGAAGTTCTGCCACTCGCCCGGCTCACCCTGCTTGATGCCGTTGGCGTCGTAGCGGATCTCACGGGTCTGCAGGCACTGCTTGTCGCGGATCATCGGGTGTGGGCACGGCTTGGTCTGCGCGGCCACTTCCAGGAACACCGTTTCGCCTTCGCCGCCGTAGCGGGTTTCAGCGGTCGGCTCCGGGGTGAACACCAGCACATCCCCGTTGGCGGTGCGCAGGGTCAGCTGGCCGGCATCGCCAAGCTCGGTCTTGAGCGCGCCTTCCAGACGGCTGCCGACGGCCTGGTCCAGCGCCATCAGGTTTTTGTCGGTGCAGGCCATCATGGTCGAGGCCATCGGCGAGATGGTCAGCGAACCGTCGGCCAGCGTGTAGCCGCCGCCCATGCGGTTGCAGGTGTTGCTGATCGCGATGCGGTCTTCCTTGAAGTCCAGCGTGACCGGCTTGTCGGCACGGGCGAACAGCGCATCGATGCGCTTGCCGCTGGCATCGGTGGCGCTCTCGAGCCGCCAATGGTTGGCGTGCAGCAGCGACGCGCTCAACGCTGCGCTGGCGTTCTGCGTGGCCACCGGGGCCGATGCAGGCGCCGGGGACGGCTCGCTGCCGGGGGCGGCAGGCGAATTCGCGGGCGGGTTGCTGCACGCGGCCATCAGGGCCAGCGGCAGGATCAGCATCAGGGTGCGTTTCATGTACATCTCCTTGGGAACCTGGGGAAAAACGCCGGCGCATCCACAACGGGGTTGCACCGGCGCCGGGCCGTTCAGTTGCCAGCCGGCAACCAGAGCAGCAAGGCCGCGCCCAGTGCGATGCGGTAGAACGCGAACGCCGTGAATCGGTGCGACTTGATATAGCCCAGCAACCACTTCACTACGATGAAGCCGGTGACGACCGCGGCAAGGAAGGCCACGCCAACATCGGTCCAGTTCTCACTGGCGAGCTTGCCCTCCTTGGCCAGTTCCAGGAAGGCATAGCCGCTGGCCGCGAACATGGTCGGGATGCCGACCAGGAACACGAATTCGGTGGCCTTCGCGCGGCGGCTCAGGCCGAACAGCATCGCGATGAAGATCGCCGCCGCCGAACGCGAGGTGCCCGGGAACACGCCGGCCACCACCTGCGCCACGCCGACCAGGATGGCGACCTTCCAGGTCACCTCATCGCGTTCGGGCAGGCGCGCGGTGTAGGCCTCCACCAGGAGCATCCACAGGCCACCGATGATCAGCGCCCAGGCCACCGGGGTGACTGTCTCCGGCAGCTCCCAGCCGGCCAGGCGGACCGGCAGGCCGACCACGGCGGTCACCAGGAAGGCGGTCCCGAGCTTGAGCACGTAATCGCGGTTGGCGCGTTCGTGCAGGCCGGTCGCAAGCGTCCACAGCCGCTGGCGGAACACCAGCGTGATTGCCAGGATCGCGCCGGCCTGGATGATGATGTTGAAGAAGTCCGAGCGTGCGCCCAGCCAGTGCTGGGCGATCAGCAGGTGGCCGGTGCTGGAGATCGGCAGGAATTCGGTGAGGCCTTCAAGAATGCCCAGAAGGAGGGCGGAGAGCAGATCGGACATCGGGAGTGCTGGGGCTCGGAAGGGGGGACATCGGGAGGCAGCATAAAACATCCGCGCGCCGCACCAAATGTGTGCGTGGTGCAGGATGTGCACTACTTTGGTGCGCACTGGCACGCACCACGTTGCGTGCCAGCCCAGTGAAATCAAGGGTTTGTGAAGTCTGAAAAGTTGGCACGGGGATTGCTCTATCCACATAGGCAATCACCCATCTGAGGTTTCACCGATGTCCGTGGAAAATGTTGAGAAGCTGATCAAGGACAACCAGATCGAGTTCGTCGACCTGCGTTTCGTCGATATGCGTGGTATCGAGCAGCACGTCACCTTCCCGGTCAGCATCGTGGAGCCGTCGCTGTTTGAAGAAGGCAAGATGTTCGATGGCAGCTCGATCGCCGGCTGGAAGGGCATCAACGAATCGGACATGGTCCTGCTGCCGGACCCGTCCAGCGCCTACATCGACCCGTTCTACGCCGACCCGACCCTGGTCATCAGCTGCGACATCCTCGATCCGGCCACCATGCAGCCGTACGGCCGCTGCCCGCGCGGCATCGCCAAGCGCGCCGAGGCCTATCTGAAGTCCTCCGGCATCGCCGAGCAGGCCTTCTTCGGCCCGGAGCCGGAGTTCTTCATCTTCGATTCGGTCCGCTTCGCCAATGACATGGGCCACACCTTCTTCAAGATCGATTCCGAAGAAGCGGCCTGGAGCACCGGTGACAAGTACGACGGCGCCAACAGCGGCTACCGTCCCGCCGTGAAGGGCGGCTACTTCCCCGTTCCGCCGACCGATTCGCTGCACGACCTGCGTGCGGAAATGTGCAAGACGCTGGAACAGGTCGGCATCGAAGTGGAAGTGCAGCACCACGAAGTGGCCACTGCGGGCCAGTGCGAGATCGGCACCAAGTTCAGCACTCTGGTGCAGAAGGCCGATGAACTGCTGCGCATGAAGCACGTCATCAAGAACGTCGCCCACCGCAACGGCAAGACCGCCACCTTCATGCCCAAGCCGATCGTCGGCGACAACGGCAGCGGCATGCACGTGCACCAGTCGCTGTCCAAGGGCGGCACCAACCTGTTCTCCGGTGACGGCTATGGCGGCCTGAGCCAGCTGGCGCTGTGGTACATCGGCGGCATCTTCAAGCACGCCAAGGCCATCAACGCCTTCGCCAACTCCGGCACCAACAGCTACAAGCGCCTGGTCCCGGGCTTCGAAGCCCCGGTGATGCTGGCCTATTCGGCCCGCAACCGTTCCGCCTCGTGCCGCATTCCGTGGGTGTCCAATCCGAAGGCGCGCCGCATCGAAATGCGCTTCCCCGATCCGATCCAGTCCGGCTACCTGACCTTCACCGTGCTGATGATGGCCGGCCTGGACGGCATCAAGAACCAGATCGACCCGGGCGCACCGAGCGACAAGGATCTGTACGACCTGCCGCCGGAAGAAGAGAAGCTGATCCCGCAGGTCTGCTCCTCGCTGGACCAGGCTCTGGAAGCGCTGGACAAGGACCGCGAGTTCCTCAAGGCCGGTGGCGTGATGAGCGACGACTTCATCGACGGCTACATCGCGCTGAAGATGCAGGAAGTCACCCGCTTCCGTGCGGCGACCCATCCGCTCGAATACCAGATGTACTACGCGAACTGAGCAACTGGTGACGATGACGAAGGATATCCCTCCCACCCTTCGTCATCGTCGCCGCCTTTTGCAGCCCTCGCATCCGGGCGGCAACGGGTCCGCAGGACATGCGCTGCAGCTGGGGAGCCGCAGCGCAGGCAACACGTACCACCAGGGGCAAGAGAGACCGGACGCGTCATGGGCCCTTCCTCCCTCCCGCGTCACCGCTGACGTCGCCCTTCGGGCGTCGGCAACGGCGTGGCCCATGCAACGTTCGGCGCAACGACCGGCGGCCATGTGCAAGTGGCCGCCGGTTGACCTGACATCGGCCCCACGCGGGCCGGTTCCATCCACCATCGGGATATGCGCATGAAACTGATCTCCGCCATCATCCGGCCGTTCAAGCTCGACGAGGTCCGCGAGGCCCTCTCCGACGCTGGCGTGTCGGGCATCACCGTGACCGAAGTCAAAGGCTTCGGGCGCCAGAAGGGCCACACCGAGTTGTATCGCGGCGCGGAGTACGTCGTGGATTTCCTGCCGAAGATCAAGATCGAGACCGTCGTGACCGACGATCGCCTGGAGGCGGTGGTTGAGGCCATCCAGACCGCGGCCGGCACCGGCAAGATCGGCGACGGCAAGATCTTTGTCACCGCGGTCGAACAGGTCGTCCGCATCCGCACCGGCGAAATCGGCGCTGACGCGCTCTAACCCCACTCGGAGCCCACAATGAAGACCTCTTTGTTCACCGGGTGGCAAGCCCGGTTCCATGCCGTGTGCCTGATGATGCTGATCAGCGCACTGGCCGTTGGTGCGTTCTCCAGCAGCGCGCACGCCCAGGCGCAGGTCACCCCGGCACCGTCGGAGACGGTCGCGGTCGAGCCGTTGCCGACCGCGCCGGAGGCCACGGCTGCCCCGGTCGCCGACGCCGCCACTGCGGCCACGTTCGATCACGGAGATGTCGCCTGGATGCTCACCTCCACCCTGCTCGTGCTGCTGATGGTGGTGCCGGGCCTGGCCCTGTTCTACGGCGGCCTGGTGCGCTCCAAGAACGTGCTGTCCATCCTCAGCCAGATCCTGGTGGTGTTCTCGCTGGTGCTGATGCTGTGGGTGGCCTACGGCTACAGCGCGGTGTTCAGCGAAGGCAACGCTTTCTTCGGCTCGTTCACCGAGTTCGCCTTCCTCAAGGGCTTCGGCCCGGATACCGTCGGCAACACGCCGATCGCCGGCCTGCCGGATTATCTGTTCGTCGCTTTCCAGTCGACCTTCGCCGGCATCACCACCGCCCTGATCGTCGGTGCGTTCGCCGAGCGCATCAAGTTCAAGGCCGTGCTGCTGTTCTCGGCCCTGTGGTTCACCCTGAGCTACATCCCGATGGCGCACATCGTGTGGGGCGGCGGCTATCTGGGTGAGATGGGCGCGATCGACTTCGCCGGTGGCACCGTGGTCCACATCAATGCCGGTGTGGCCGGCCTGGTGGGCGCGTACTTCGTCGGCAAGCGCATCGGCTACGGCCAGACCGCACTGAAGCCGCACAACGTACCGTTCACCTATATCGGCGCGATGCTGCTGTGGGTGGGCTGGTTCGGCTTCAACGCCGGCTCGGCCGCCGCGGCCGACACCGTCGCTTCGCTGGCCTTCATCAACACCATCCTCGCCACGGCTGCGGCGGTGCTGGGCTGGACCCTGGTCGAAGCGGTCAGCAAGGGTAAGCCGTCCGCGCTGGGCGCTGCCTCCGGCGCCGTTGCCGGCCTGGTCGGCATCACGCCGGCCTGCGGCACCGTGGGCCCGCTGGGCGCGATCGTGATCGGCCTGGTCGCCGGCGTGGTCTGCGTGTGGGGCGTCACCGGTCTCAAGCGCCTGCTCAAGGTCGATGACACCGCCGACGTGTTCGGCGTGCACGGCATCGGCGGCATCGTCGGTGCGCTGCTTACCGGTGTGTTCAGCGCGCAATCGCTGGGCGGCACCAAGGCCGACCTGGACATCGGTCATCAGGTCTGGGTGCAGCTGGTCAGCGTCGGCTTCACCATCGCCTGGTGTGCCGTGGCCACTGTGCTGATCCTGCTGGTGGTACGCATGGTGTTTGGCCTGCGCGTCACCGAAGAAGCAGAGCGCACCGGCCTGGACGTCACCTCGCACGGCGAGTCGGCCTACGAGGCCTGATCCGCGCGCGATACCGCATTAGAAACGAGAGAGAGAGAGATGTTTTACCTTTGCCGGCGGCCTTCGGGTCGCTGGTTTTTTGTGGGCGCGCGCGGGGCGGCCCCGTGCTTTGGCAGCCGATCGCCGGATCACGCACAATGCAGGCATGCGCCCGATTCGCACTTCCCTCGTATTGCTCGCCCTTCTGTTGCTCGCCGCCTGCGCCAGTACAGAGATACGCAGCCCGCTCGCCACCTGGGTGCCGTCGCCGAACCACAACGCGCGCGCGCCGGTCGTGATCGTCCTGCACCACACCGATCAGCATTCCGTGCAGGAGAGCCTGGATACACTGCGCAGCGCCAACAGCGGCGGCAAGGTCAGCTCGCACTATCTGGTCGGCGCCGATGGCCACATCTACCAGTTGGTGGGCGATGACCGCCGCGCATGGCATGCCGGTCCCGGACGCTGGGGCACCATCACCGATCTCAACTCGGCCTCGATCGGCATCGAGATCGACAACGACGGCGACACGCCGTTCGCACCGGCACAGATCGCGGCCTTGATCCGCTTGTTGGATGACCTGTGCACGCGCCTGCGCATCCCGCCCAGCCAGATCATCGCGCATGCCGATCTGGCGCCGTCACGCAAGCAGGATCCCAGCCGTTTCTTCCCGTGGCAGCAGTTGGCCGACGCCGGTTTCGGCGTATGGCCGCGCGCGGCGGACGGTCCGGCACCGGCGGGCTTCGATCCTTGGATGGCCCTGCAGACCTTTGGTTACCCGATGGACGATCGCGCTGCCGCTGTCGGCGCCTTCCACCGCCGCTTCCGCGGCCGTGACGATCTCCCCGCAGAGCTCGATGCCGAAGACGCCCGCATCCTGCACTCGCTGCTGCTGCAACAGGAACGCCGCCCATGAAGTTCACGCCCGTCCTCTCCGCACTCAAGCACGCCGCGCTGATGGGTGTGGGGTTGGCGCTGTTGAGTGCCTGCGCGGTCGCGCCGCAGCGCCCGGCATCACCAGCGCCTGTGCAAACCAGCACCTATGCGAAGGCAAACTGGAACGCATTGCCCGCCGTCTCGGACGCCGATCTGCAAGCCGGCTTCACCGCCTGGCGCAGCGCCTGCCCGCGCCTGAAAAGCGACGCCACCTGGGCGCCCACCTGCGCAGCGGCGGCCAACATCGCCACTACGCCGGCCGCCATCCGCCAGTTCCTGGAGGCGAATCTGGACGTCTACGCATTGCGCGCCGCCAACAACCGCGCCGACGGCCTGATCACCGGCTACTACGAGCCTATCTATGCCGGCAGCCTCACGCGTACCGCCACGGCATCGGTGCCGGTGTACGGCGTGCCCGACGACATGATCAGCGTCCAGCTCGACAGCCTCTACCCCGAACTCAAGGGCAAGCGCCTGCGCGGCCGCGTGGAGGGGCGCGTGCTCAAGCCGTATGACGATGCCGCGCGGATCGCCACGAACGGCGTCAAAGCGCCGGTATTGGCCTGGCTGACCCACCCGATGGACCTGCAGTTCCTGCAGATCCAGGGCTCTGGTCGCGTGCAGCTTGCCGATGGTCGTCAACTGCGCATCGCCTACGCCGACCAGAACGGCCATCCCTACCGCCCGATCGGCCGCTGGCTGGTGGAGCAGGGTGAGTTGAAGCAGGCCGACGTGAGCATGGCCGCCATCCGCGCCTGGGCCGATGCCCATCCCGCGCGCGTGGACGAGCTGCTGGCCAGCAATCCCAGCTATGTGTTCTTCACCCGCGGCCCGGACAGCGATGAAGGCCCGCGCGGCTCGTTGAACGTGCCACTGACCGCCGGATACAGCGTCGCGGTGGACCGCAACGTCGTGCCGCTGGGCAGCCTGCTGTGGCTGTCCACCACGCGCCCGGACGGCACCGCGCTGGTGCGCCCGGTCGCCGCGCAGGACACCGGCGGTGCCATCACCGGCGAAGTGCGCGCGGACCTGTTCTGGGGCACCGGCGATGCCGCCGGCGAGCTGGCCGGGCACATGAAGCAGAAGGGCACGATCTGGATGCTGTGGCCGAAGGGTGTGGCGTTGCCGAAGGCGCCGGACCCCGCCAACTGACGGCGGGTGCACGCTGCCCGCGCGTTTGCCAGCTCTCGGCTGCGCGCAGCACAAGATCAACACGCCTGCCGTTTTGCACTACATTGGTGCAATGACGACCACGCTCCTGCCCCCCGCCCTCGACGCCCTCGGCACCCCGGTCGCCTGGGCCGACGCCAGCGGCCGTGTGGTGGGCTGCAATCCCGCCTTCGCCCGCTGGCTGGGCGTGAGCGTGCGCCGCCTGCTGGGCCAGCCGCTGGCCTCGCTGGAGGCCCAGGGCGACGCCTTGGCCCACTTCCTCGCCCGCGATGAGCGTGACACGCTGCGCCTGCACCGGCTGGCCTTGGCGCTGCCGGGCGATGCACCGCGCTTTGCCGAGGGATGGCTGAGCCGTTGGGACGAGGGCGGCTGGCTGCTGGAGGCACATCCGGTCGATGAGTTCCCAGGGTTGGACCCCACCCAGGCGCTGCCCAGCGCGCTCAGTGCCGCGCTCAAGGGCTTGGCGCATGAGCTGCGCAACCCGCTGGCCGGGTTGAAGGGCGCGGCCCAGCTGCTGGCACGCCGCAACGCACAGCGCGATCCGGACGAGCGGGAGCTGATCGAGCTGATCGGCTCGGAAATCGAACGCCTCAACGGTCTGCTCGAGCAGCTGCTGTCGCCCGCACCGGCCGCGCCGCATGCGTCGCTCAACATCCACGCCTCATTGGAGCGTGTCCTGCGCCTGGCGGAGAGCGAGGGCGGCTGGGCGGTCCGGATCCAGCGCGATTACGATCCCAGCATTCCCGAGTTCGATGGCGATGCGGACCGGCTCACCCAGGCGGTGTGGAACCTGGTCCGCAATGCGATCCAGGCCGGTGCGGGCACCGTGACCCTGCGCACGCGCGTGGAGCACGGCGTGCGCATCACCGATCAACTGCATCCGCTGGCGCTGCGGCTGGAAATCGCCGATGACGGCCGTGGCGTGCCCGAAGACCTGGCAGAGCATCTATTCCTGCCGCTGGTCAGTGGCCGCGCCGAAGGCACCGGGCTGGGCCTGGCGCTGGCCCAGCAGGTCGCACGCGAGCACCGCGGCACCCTGACCTACCGCTCGCGCCCGGGCCATACCGTATTCACCGTGCTGCTGCCGATCGGGCAGGGCACCCCTGCCGAGGACACTGCCGCCCATGGCTGACCAGGTCGACACCACCGCCCAGCGCGTCTGGGTGGTCGACGATGACCGCGCGGTGCGCTTCGTGCTGTGCACCGCGCTGCGCGAGGCCGGCTACCGCGTCGAAGGCTTCGACGGTGCGGCTGCCGCGTTGGCGATGCTGGCCGAGCAGGCGCCCCCGGACCTGCTGTTCACCGATGTCCGGATGCCCGGCGATGATGGGCTGGTGTTGCTGGACAAGCTCAAGGCGGCGCATCCGCAGCTGCCGGTGATTGTGATGTCGGCTTATACCGATGTGGCGAGCACGGCCGGCGCCTTCCGCGGCGGTGCACAGGAGTTCCTGTCCAAGCCGTTCGATCTGGATGATGCGGTCGCGCTGGCGCAGCGCGTGCTGCCGGCGCCGGATGTCACCCTGGCCGAGCCGAGCGAGACCGCCAGCACGACCCCGCCCGATCAGCGTCCGCAGCTGGTCGGCGATACCCCGGCGATGCGCGCGCTGTTCCGCGCGATCGGGCGCTTGGCGCAGGCGCCGCTGTCGGTGCTGATCAACGGCGAAACCGGCACCGGCAAGGAGCTGGTCGCGCATGCGCTGCACCATGAATCGCCGCGCGTGCAGGGGCCGTTCGTCGCGCTCAATACCGCGGCCATTCCGTCCGAGTTGCTGGAGAGCGAGCTGTTCGGCCACGAGGCGGGTGCGTTCACCGGTGCGCAGCGTCGCCATATCGGCCGCTTCGAGCAGGCCAACGGCGGCACGTTGTTCCTGGATGAAATCGGCGACATGCCGTTGCCGCTGCAGACGCGCCTGCTGCGCGTGCTGGCCGAGGGCGAGTTCTTCCGCGTGGGCGGGCGTGAGCTGATCCGCGTGGATGTGCGCGTGATCGCTGCGACTCATCAGGATCTGGAAACGCTGGTCGCGCAGGGGCGCTTCCGCGCCGATCTGCTGCATCGGCTGGATGTCGTGCGGCTGCGCCTGCCACCGCTGCGTGAGCGTCGTGACGATGTCGGGCAGCTGGCCGAAACCTTCCTTGTTGCGGCCGCGCACAAACTCGATACACCGCCCAAGCGCCTGACCGCCGCTGCGCTGCAGGCACTGCGCGAACACGATTGGCCCGGCAACGTGCGTGAACTGGAGAACGTGTGCTGGCGCATGGCCGCGCTGGCGGCGGCCGACAGCATCGGCGTGGCCGACGTGGACAGCGCGCTGCATCGCGGCGCGGGTGCGCCACGCTCGCGCAGTGCCGGCGATCCGGGGCAGTGGGAAACGCTGCTCTCGGCGTGGGCGCGCCAGCGTCTGGCCGAAGGGGCTGAAGGCCTGCACGCGCAGGTGCGCGACCGGGTCGACCAGGCGCTGCTCGAAGCGGCCCTGCAGATCACCCATGGCCGCCGTGCCGAGGCCGCCGCGCGGCTGGGCATGGGCCGCAACACCCTCACCCGCAAGCTCGGCGCCGGCCGCCGTCGCGGCGGATGAACCGCATGTCCACACCGCGTGTGCGCGATGTCCGGGCCGCTTTCATGGCCCGTGGACGAGCACACGGTTAGTTTGCAACCAAGGAGTCTTTCCCATGCGCAGTTCCCATGTCGTCCTCGCTGTGGCGATCGCGGTCGGTCTGGCCGCCTGCGGCAGCACACCGCCGCCGCGCCCCGTCGCCCCCGTCGTACCGGTGGTCAGTACCGCGCAGATGGCCGAGGCCAACCTGTCGCCGGCCTCGGCCAGTCTGGTCAGTGGGCGTCTGGCGCTGGTGCCGGACGCGCGTGACGTGCACATCACCGGCGTCATCGGTGGCCTGCAGCCGCTGCAGGTGGCCGGGTTCCACGTGCATGAGCGCGGCGACTGCAGTGCGGTCGATGCCAGCAGCGCCGGTGCGCATTTCAATCCTGCCGGCCAGCCACACGGCCGCAACAGTGCCGGGGCGCATCACGCCGGTGACATGGACAACCTGCGCGCCGATGCGCAGGGCCGCGTCAACGTCGACATCCGCCTGCCAGCGGTTACCCTTGGCGGCGGCGCAGCCAGCGATATCGCCGGACGTGCATTGATCGTGCACGCCAACGCCGACGATTACCGCAGCCAGCCGGCAGGCAATGCCGGCGCCCGAATTGCCTGCGGCGTCATCCGGGTCGTGCGCTGATCGCGCAGTCCTTCGACGTCGTTTCTTCCAACGCTACCCGCAAGGAGATCCACATGCGCCTGATCCATACCACGCTGTTCGGTGCCATCGCCGCGCTCGGCCTGACCGCCTGCAACAAGCCGGCCGACACCACGCCGGAAGCCACCCCGGCTGCCGAAGCCACGGCGTCCCAGCCGACGGCTGAATCGACCCCCGAGGCCCCGCCGGCAATGACCAGCGAAGCCCATGCCAACCACACCGCCAGCGCCGACCTTGCTGCCACCCAGGGCAACGACGTCAAAGGCAACGTGACCTTCAGCGTCGTCGACGGCAAGGTCCACGTGAAAGGCCAGGTCAGCGGTCTGAAGCCGAACAGCGAGCACGGCTTCCACATCCACGAGAAGGGCGACTGCAGTGCGCCGGACGGCGCCAGCGCCGGCGGCCACTTCAACCCCGGCCAGCAGGACCACGGCAACGTAGCCAGTGAACCGCATCACGGCGGCGACATGCCCAACATCAAGGCCGATGCCCAGGGCAACGCCGTGGTCGACGCCCCGGTCTCGACCAACGTCAACATCGGCAAGGGCGATGATTTCGACATCATCGGCCGCGGCCTGATCGTCCATGCCGACGCGGACGACTACAAGACCCAGCCGACCGGCAATGCCGGCGCACGCCTGGCGTGCGCGGTGATCAAAGCGGCCCCGTAATCCGGGCCGTGGTCGACGAGAAAAAACGCCGGCGAAAGCCGGCGTTTTTTTAAATAACGGGGACGGAGGTAGTTAAGCGGGAGGCTTAACTACCTCCGTCCCTCTTAACGCGCCAGCAACTCGCGCGCGTCCTGTCCGGCCTCGCAGTGCACGAACAGCACCGGCAGGCCGTGCGCTTCGAGCACCGCGGCCATCTGCCGCTGGCGGATCAGGTACTGATCGTAGATGCCCTGCAGGCGATCGCAGTCGCCGGTGCCGTGGTTGTAGTACGCACACCAGCCGGCGGGGTCGAACAGCGCCATACGCACTTCGCCATCAGCGTATCGAAGCAGCGGCTCCGGCGCGGCATCCAGCCACTCTTCCACGTGCGGTGCCATCAGCGCGGTTTCGATCAGCGGCCACAGAATCGCCAGGCCCTGGTTGTCGTACTGCATCGACATCATCGCGGCGAGGTCATTCACCGTGAAATAGCGGGCGTGCTCGATCTGCGCGCCGAAGGCGTTCTGCGCCTGCAGCGCGGTATCGGCCTGCGCCATGCCCTGGGCGAGCAGCACCTCTTCCAGTGCTTCGGCCACGGCCTGGGTCTGGACGACTTCGGTGCCGGTCAGCAGGAACGGGACGACCCGCAGGCCGCCGCCGGTCAGGCTGGCATCGGCCTGGAACGGCAGCGGGACATCGCCGTCGGCACCGGCACCAAACGCCAGCACGCGCGGGCCCTGGTTGCGGCCCGGGGCGCGCATCTGCAGTTCTTCCAGGCGCCGGTGCACCGGCCAGCCTGGGCGCAGGATTTCAGCCGGATCGAAATGGGCGCCGGCGAACACGAAGTCCAGCCCGCTGACGCCGGGCACCAGCTTGGCCAGATCGCGGCCGACGCGCTCGGCCAGTTCACCAGCCTGTTCGGAGGACAGCGCGGCATGGCGCGGGGCGTCGCCGCCGGCCAGTTCCAATGCCAGTACGCCAATGGCATTCATGCCGTGGTCGGGTTTGCTCATGGTTTCACGGTTGGCCCATCACAGGGCGGCAGCTACACTTGGGACCATTATGCCTGCTCCTTCGTGCAGGCCATGTTGCAGACACCCCTCCCATGCCAGGTATCTCCATGCCCAACGCCCGTCCCGTCGCCATCCTCGGCGGCGTCCGCATTCCGTTCTGTCGCCAGAACACGGCTTATTCGGACGTCGGCAACCTCGGTATGTCGGTGCGCACACTCGGTGCGCTGGTCGAACGCTTTGGCCTGCACGGCCAGCAGTTGGGCGAAGTGGCGATGGGCGCGGTGATCAAGCACTCCAGCGACTGGAACCTCGGCCGCGAAGCCACGCTGTCCTCGGGCCTGTCCCCGCTGACCCCGGGCATCACCATGCAGCGCGCCTGCGGCACCTCGCTGGACACGATCATCGCGGTGGCCAACAAGATCGCGCTGGGCCAGATCGACTCGGGCATCGGCGGCGGCTCGGATACCACCTCCGATGTGCCGATCGTGTACGGCAAGAAGCTGCGTGCACGCCTGCTCGCGGCCAACCGGGCCAAGAGCACCGGCGACAAGCTCAAGGCACTCACCCGCGGCTTCAAGCTGAGCGAACTCAAGCCGGAGTTCCCGGGCGTGGCCGAGCCGCGCACCGGCAAGAGCATGGGCGACCACTGCGAAGACATGGCCAAGGAGTGGAACATCTCCCGCGACTCGCAGGACGAGTGGGCGGTGTCCTCGCACAAGAAGCTGGCCGCCGCCTATGAGCGCGGGTTCTTCACCGATCTGATCGCGCCGTTCCGCGGCGTGGAGCGCGACAACATCCTGCGCGCCGATACCTCGCTGGAAAAGCTGGCCACGCTGAAGCCGGCGTTTGACAAGGTCTCCGGCCGCGGCACGCTCACCGCTGCCAACTCCACCCCGCTCACCGATGGTGCCTCGGCAGTGCTGCTGGCCAGCGAAGAATGGGCGCGCGCGCACGGCCACGCGCCGCTGGCGTACCTGCGTGATTCGCAGGTGGCGGCCGTTGATTTCGTGCACGGCGAAGGCCTGCTGATGGCACCGACCATCGCCGTGCCGGAGATGCTCAAGCGCAACGGCCTGACCCTGCAGGATTTCGACATCTACGAGATCCATGAAGCCTTCGCCGCTCAGGTGCTGTGCACGCTGCGCGCGTGGGAAAGTGAAGATTACTGCCGCAACCGCCTCGGCCTGGATGCGCCGCTGGGCAGGATCGACCCGGCCAAGATCAATCCGCTGGGTTCCTCGCTGGCCACCGGCCACCCGTTCGCCGCCACCGGCGCCCGCGTGATCGCCACGGCGGCCAAGCAGCTGGCCGAACGCGGCGGTGGTCGCGCGCTGGTCTCGATCTGCACCGCCGGCGGCATGGGCGTGGTGGCGATCGTAGAGCGCTGATCGCCCCTGCGCTGTCTTGAACGAAGAAGGCCGCCCTTGGGCCGCCTTCTTTTTTTCATTTGGCAGAGGTGTACACCATCCCGCTCTGGTAGTGCCGGCCGCTGGCCGGCTCCTCAAACCCTCTCCGGGACTCCGCAATGCCGGCCAGCGGCCGGCACTACCGGGTGCCGCGCTGCCCTTTACGGCAGGCGCGGATTACCGAACTCGTCGCGTTCCACGTGCAGGCGGTCTTCTTCGACGTGCAGGCGACCCTGTTCCACATGCAGGCGATCCTGCACCGGGGCCGGTTCGCCCATCAGCGATTGCTCTTCGACGGTGGCGCGCTCGGGCACGATCGGATCCAGCGGAGTGGTGGCCGATGCACGGGCCAGCGCCACGCTGTCATCGCCACGCTGCTGGCGCAGGGCATTGGCGAAGCACTGCGAGGCCAGTGCGGTCTCGCCGCTATCCAGGAACACCTCGCCCAAGGCTTCCCACGCGGCCGGGCCGGCGCCGGCCGCAATCGCGCGGTGCAGATAGTCCTCGGCCAGGGTGTGCTGGCGCTGACGCGCGGCAATGCGACCCAGCGCGAGCAGCAATGCAGGGCTGGAAGGCTGCGTGGTCAACCAGCGCTGCAGGTTGGCTTGGCGCGTGGCCAGCTTTTCGACCGGCATCTGGCCGTAGAGCGTCACCACCGATTCGTCCCAACGCGTGTCCAGTGCCTGCTCGAGGTTGAGCAGGGCCGGTTCGTCCCAGTCCAGTGCAACCGCACGAAGTGCATAGGCGGAGACAACATCCGGATCGCTGCGCAGGGCCTTCGGCGTGGCTTCCCACTGGGCCGCCAGTGCATTGACGTCGGCCGCCTCCAGCAGCGACTGCGCGGCCAGGCGGATTTCCAGCTCGGCCACGGCGGCATCCGGCAGAACCTTCTGCTTGCGCAGCGCGCCCAGCTGGCCATAGGCCTCATGCGCGCGATCGGCACGGGCCAGCGCTTCGGTACGCAGCCACAGGCCGCGCGGCGGCAGTGGCTGGATCGCGGCAACGTCCAGCACATTGATTGCATCGACCGGACGTTCCTGTGCCAGCAGACGCTCGGCCAGCAGCAGGGCATGGCTGGTGGCATCTTCGGTGGCCAGGCGCTGCAGGTACTGATTGACCGCTGCATCGTCGTCACGCGCCTGCGCACTGCGCACCGCGGTCACCATGGCAACCGCACTCACTTCCTTGTCTTCAGCGGCGCTGGTCAGCAGCTTTTCCGCACGCTGCCAGTGGCCGTGTTCATGGGCCTGCAGGCCTTCGGTGAGGCGGGCGCGGCCCTGCTTGCGGCGATAGCGGCCCCACGCACGGAATGGCGAGGCCAACAGGCTCCACAGCAGCCACAGCACCAGCAGCCCGACCAGCGCCATCAGCGCGACCTGGGGCACGGTGGAGCGGTAGTCGGTGCCACCATAGCGATAGATCACTTCACCAAACTGGCGCAGCTGTTCGGTGCCGAGCCACTGCGAGGCGATTACGCCCAGGGCCACGGCCAGCAGCAGGACCACTAAAGATTGAAACGGCTTCATCGATTAACTCCCAGTACGCATCGTGCGCAGTTGCTGCAGGGTGCTGCCCAGTTCGGGCAACGATGGACGCAGCTCACGGGCGCGTAGTCGGTGCAGTTCAGCACGACGCTCGCGCAGAGCAGGTGAATCCGGCCACAGCCGCGGCAGCCACAGCGCCACCCGATCCAGCGCCTGGGCGTAGCCGGCCTGGTCGCCGCGTTCCACGGCGGCGCGCGCCAGGGTCAGCTCCAGCTGCAGCGAATCCCACGCAGCCACACGCTCGGCCTCGGTCAAGGGGCCCTGCAGGCGGGTGGGGGTGATAGTCACGAACGGGGCCAGTACCTGGTGCCACCACGGCGTCACCGCCGTCGCGTCGACCGGTGCGTCGATCTGCTCGGGCAGCCCGGTCAACGCCGCGGCGAACTGTGCCAGCGCAGCCTGTGCCTGGGCGCGTGCGCCCGGGCCGAGCGCATCCACGGCGTTGCGCTCCTGCATCAGCGCCTGCCGCAGGTTCAGATACTCACTACCCTGCACGTCGTCCAGCGAGGTCGCCGCCAACGCGTACAAGCGCTTGGCTCCTTCCACGTCATCGGCATAGGCCAGCCGCTGCCCGGCCTGGCTCAGCAGCAGCTCGGCCTCTTCCAACTGCAGCGCCTGCGCGCCATGGCGGGTGCTGTCTGCCAACTTGGCCAGATTCTCTTCCAGCAGCGCATTGCGTTGACTCAGGCCCAGCATTTCATCGCGCAGCACGCGGTTGGTCGCGGCGGCGTCCTGCACGCGCTGGGAGGTGGAGCGCTGGTCGCGGCGCAGCGCTTCAACGCTGTCCAGCAGGCCCTGCATCTGGAGTTGGGCATTCTCGGCGCGCAGTTGCTCCTGCGCCTGTCGCGATTGCCATTGCATCCAGCCCCAGGCACCGGCCCCGACGAACACGGCCAGCGCCGCGATCGGCACGATCCAGCGCAGGGGGCGGCTCGAAGAGGGGGGTGAATCAGCGTCGTTCATACAGGCATCCTTGTCGCGCGCGCCGGGCAGTCCGCTTGGCTGGCGAGCGACGTGGCGCACAGCATCGCCTGCCGCCCGAGCCCCCTGCAAGGCCGCAGGCCTTCCCTGTTCAGGAAGATGCGGGGTGCATGAGCGCGGCGTGTGCAGCACGCACCAGTTGAGCCGGCAGTGGACCCGCAGCCAAGGTCACGTTGGCGAAGCCGGCGGCGAGTGCCTGGGCCACCAGGCGCTCGCTGGCAGCCGCCACAGTCGCGGTGCGCAGGCGGGCCTGCAGATCCGCAGGAAGCTGCGCCAACAGCAGCGACAAGGCCTCGCCGCTGCTGAGTGCCACCGCCCAAGGCGCCGTCGCCTGACGCAGCCGTTGCAGCGTGCGCGGTGCCAACGGCAGTGGCAGGCGCACATACACGTTGGCCCGCAGCAGCTGGGCGCCGCGTTGCTGGAGGGTGTCGGCGATCACGCCACGACCGCCGGGTGCCGTCACCAGCCCGGCACGCAGGCCGCGCAGGTCCGCCAGCGCGGGCAGCGCCAGCAGACCTTCGCTGTCCATCCGCCCCGGGGCGAGCACATCACGGGCGCCATGCCCCGCCAAGGCGGCAGCCGTCCCTGCGCCGACCGCCAGCCACTGGCCGCCGTGTGGGGTATCCAATGCGGTCAGCCGCGCGGCGGCATGCACGGCGGCCGGGCTGCTGAAGACGACCCGCTCGGCCGCCAGCGCAGCGGCCAGGTCGGCGCAGGTGGCCGCATCCCTGCGCGCCCGCAGCGCCCACGGTGACAGCGCGATGACGGTGGCGCCGGTGCCCTTGGCCGCACGCCGCACAGGCGCATGCTGGCCACGCGGGCGCAGCGAGATCAGGGTCCAGGGCGCGACTTTCGTTTCGGTGTTCATTGCGGGCATTATGCGAGCCCTTCGATGTGACGTGATCAGCCAGATGTCCGCAACCGATTCCCTGCCGGCGCAGTTGTCCGCGCTGCAGCATGTCCTGGATACCATGCCGCCGGTGGCGGCCATGCAGATCCGGGTCCACGATTATCGCGACGGCGTCCTGCATATCCGCGCCCCGCTGGCGGCCAACGTCAACGACAAGGGCAATGCGTTCGGCGGCAGCCTGGCCTCGGCGCTGACCCTGTCCGGCTGGGCACTGGTGACCCTGCGCCTGCGTCTGGCCGGGTTCGATGCGGATGTCTACGTGGCCGACAGCCACATCCGCTACCTGGCGCCGGTCTATGGCGACCTGGATGCGCAGGCCCAGGCCGACGCGGAAATCGATTGGGACAGCTTCCTGGCCACCTTCGCCCAGCGTGGCAAGGCCCGCATCAGCCTCACCGCCCGCCAGCCGGGCGAGGGCGATAAGGCCGCCGCAGAGCTGAGCGGGCGCTTCGTGGCGTTCGCCAGGCGGTAGGATGGGCGCCTTGCCTAGTGGGGAATTCGCATGCGCCGTACGCTCCAGATCCTGCTGATCGCCTTGTTCGCGCTGACCAGCGTGACCGCGCTCGCCGCCGAGCAGAAGACCACCAGGAAGCAGCGCAAGGCGCTGGAGGAAACCCAGATCAAGTACGACGCCACGATGCGCTGGGGCAGCGTCGAGGACGCTTTGCCGTACCTGGATCCGGAATACACCAAGGTTCACCCGCTGAGCGACCTGGAGCTGCGCCGCTTTGAGCAGGTGAAAATCTCCAGCTATCGCGCCAGCGACAACGTGCCCATGCCCGACGGCCGGGTGGGGCGCACGGCCGAGGTGCGGGTGATCAACAACAACACCCAGGCAGAGCGGACGGTGCGGGTGCGGGAGATCTGGCGCTGGGACGCCGAGGACAAGCGCTGGCTCCAGGCCAACGGCCTGCCGGACCTCTGGCAGGACCGCTGAGGCCCGCCCGCACGGGGCTGGACGCCGATTCGCCCGCATGTGCGACAATCGGCGCCCGCTTATCGACCCGTGATCTTAGTGAATTACGAAGAGTTGCTGGCCTTTGCCGGCCGAAACCCGATGTTGTCGATGGCCCTGGTCGGCCTGACCGTGGCCATCATCGTGACCGAAGTCCGCCGACTGTTCCGCGGCTTCAAGTCGCTCAAGCCGGCTGAACTGACCCAGCTGATGAATGCCGGTGGCGCCATCGTGGTCGATCTGTCCTCGAGCAGCGATTTCGAGAAGGGCCATATCGCCGGCAGCCGCAACGTGCAGCCAAGCCAGTTCGGTCCGGAGCACAAGCTGGTGGCCAAGGCCCAGCAGAGCCCCGTCGTTCTGGTGTGCCGTACCGGCAATGCCTCCGAGACCGCTGCCAAGGCGCTGAAGAAGGCCGGTTTCACCCAGGTCAACGTGCTCGACGGGGGTATCCCGGCGTGGCAGCAGGCCGAGTTGCCGCTGGTCAAGGGCCGCAACTGATCCGCCTCGGATTGCAGCGCACGCCTTGTGCGGGGCGCACAGCGCCCCCATCGCAGGGCATGTAACAATCCGTTTTTACAGCATTCATTTTTGGAGCAACAGGAAATGTCCGAAGAGAACACCAACGGCGCGGTCGCGCCGGTCGACGCCGCCACCGGTCCCTCGTTCACCGTCGAGAAGATCTACGTCAAGGACGTTTCGTTCGAATCGCCGAACGCTCCGGCCGTCTTCAATGACGCCGTGCAGCCGGAACTGCAGCTCAACCTGAACCAGCGCGTGCAGCGTCTGGGCGAGAGCGCCTTCGAAGTCGTGCTGGCTGTGACCCTGACCTGCAAGGCCGGCGAGAAGACCGCCTACGTGGCCGAAGTGCAGCAGGCCGGCGTGTTCGGCCTGGTCGGTCTGGACCCGCAGTCGATCGACGTGCTGCTCGGCACCCAGTGCCCGAACATCCTGTTCCCGTACGTGCGTTCGCTGGTGAGCGAACTGATCCAGGCTGGCGGCTTCCCGCCGTTCTTCCTGCAGCCGATCAACTTCGAAGGCCTGTACGCCGAAACCCTGCGCCAGCGTCAGGAACAGGGCGAGACCTCGCTCGCTGATTCCGAGCCGGCCGGCAACGCCTGATCGGCGCTGCAGTACGGATGAGCAACCACGCAGACAAAATCGCGGTTCTCGGCGCCGGCTCGTGGGGCACCGCCCTGGCGAGCCTGCTCGCGCGGCACGGTCATCCGACCGTGTTGTGGGGGCGCGATGCGGCGATGGTCGAGGCCATCGACCAGCGCCACGAGAACACCCGTTATCTGCCGGGCATTCCGCTGCCCGAGTCGCTGCGCGCGACCACCGATCTGGCCGCTGCCGTCAAGGACGCTGCCTGGATCCTGGTGGTGGTGCCCTCGCACGCCTTCGGTGAAACCGTGCGTGCGCTGGCGCCACTACGGCCGGCCGAGGCCGGCGTGGCGTGGGCGACCAAGGGCTTCGAACCCGGCTCCGGTCGGTTCCTGCACGAAGTGGCGCGTGAGGTCCTCGGGCCGGACGTGCCGCTGGCGGTAGTGACCGGTCCGTCGTTCGCCAAGGAAGTCACCCAGGGCCTGCCGACCGCGATCACCGTGCACGGTGACGCGCCGGACTTCGCCCAGCAGGTGGCCGATGCGATGCACGGTCCGGCGTTCCGCGCCTACACCGGCGATGACATGGTCGGTGCCGAGCTCGGCGGTGCGATGAAGAACGTGCTGGCCGTTGCCACCGGCGTCGCCGATGGCATGCAGCTGGGCCTCAACGCCCGTGCCGGCCTGATCACCCGTGGCCTCAACGAGATGCTGCGGCTGGCCGCGGCGATCGGTGCCAAGCCGGAGACCCTGATGGGGTTGGCCGGTCTGGGCGATCTGGTGCTGACCTGCACCGGCGATCTTTCGCGCAACCGGCGCCTGGGCCTGGCCCTGGGCCGTGGCCAGACGTTGACCGACGCGGTCCGTGAGATCGGCCAGGTGGTCGAGTCGGTGCAGACCGCCGATGAAGTGATGCGCCAGGCGCGCCGTCATGGGATCGACCTGCCCATCTCCGACCGCGTGCGCGCGGTGCTGCACGGTGAGCAGACACCCGAAGAAGGATTGCGTGCGCTGTTGGCACGCGAGCAGAAGCCGGAGTATCCGGACACGCTGTTCAAGTGATGCACGAAAAACCCCGGCAAGCGCCGGGGTTTTTTTTTGGCGCAGTCTCCGCCAGAACGAAACAACCCGGCACAGGGCCGGGTTGTTTCGTGGCGTACCGACGAGGGTGTCGCCAGGTGCTGCAGATAAGTGAAGCCCGGCGTGAGCCGGGCTTCATGGCGCAGGGGAGAGAGACCGCGCCATCCAACAACGTACCGCGGTAGTGCGTAAAACGAATTACCAGGTGAAGCGCGGACCGACGAACCATTCCTTGTCGCCGCCCTTGGCCAGCTTCACTTCGCCGGCCAGGCCCCAGTTCTGGTTGAGCTTGGCCTGGGCGCCGACACGGCCGTAGAACTCGCCGTCCGGATTGACGCCGTGCTTCTTGCTGTAATCCTCGTAACCGGCCATCACGTAGCCTTCGAAGTTCGGGGTGAACGCGCTGCGCACGCCGACTTCGGTCGAGTAACCGTTGAAGTCCAGGCCGCGCTTCGGATCGAACTTCTGGTAAGCAACGCGGGCCACCAGATCGGTGGTCGGGGCGATGCCGTAGTTGTAGCCGACACCGACCTTCCACTGGTCCACATCGTTGCTGCCGCGCTTGGTTTCCTGCGCGTTGTAGTCACCGAAGATGTGGAAGTTCGGCGCCACGGCGACCGAGCCCTTCACCGCCCAGCCATCAGCGTCGCCGCCCTTGGCATCGGTGTTCACGTAGCCGCCTTCAACATAGTTGTACGACAGACCGTCGGTTGCCGACGCAGCGAACGGCAGTGCAGCGAGCAGACCCAGAGCAAGCAGGGAAGTCTTCATTTTCGGGGACACCTTTTTATTTTTTGGTTTTGTCCGCCAGCAGTGGAGGGGGGAAATCGCTGCTGGCGACAGGTGTGAATTATCCGTTAGTCACCCGAATTAGCCCTGAATATCAAACTGAGCAGTACATAAATGCAGCCGCATGACAGGGAACTCTTTGTGTGCGATCTGTTAGGTACGCGCGCAACACATCACGCACGACGGATCGCCACCGCGATGACGGTGCATCGCGCGTGCATCGAAGCGTGTAGAGGTGCCGTCCGCAGGACGGCGGCGATCAGCGTTCGCCGTCGCGCAGGTAATCGAACAGCTCGGCATCGCCCTTGAGACCGAGCTTCAGCATCGCGTCGCCCTTCTGGCGGCTGATGGTACTCACGCTCTTGTGCAGATGGAGGGCGATCTCCTTGACCGTCATGCCACTGCCCAGCAGACGCAGCACTTCCAGTTCGCGTGGCGAGAGCGGTTTGGCTTCGCCTTCCTCCACGCTGTTCGTGCCGATCGCGTCAATGCGCTCTTTCAGCGTGAGGCTGACGTAGGGCACGCCGCGCTGCACGGTCTGGATCGCCAGCGGCAACTCGTCCATCGACGAGGTCTTGTCGACCAGGCCCAGCACGCCGGTGGCCACCACCAGGCGCAGGATGGCCAGGTTGTTGGAGACGCTGAGCATCAGCACCGGCAGCTCAGGGAAACGCCGGCGGATCATGGCGATCATCGCAAAGCCGTCGGCCTGCTGGCCGCCCGGCATGGAGTAATCGGTAACCAGGACATCGCAGGGGTGATCGGACAGCGCGGCCATCAGTTCGGCAACGCTGCTGGCCTCGGCCACGACCTGGCCAATGCCGCTGGATTCGATCACGGCCTTCGTGCCGATCCGTACGACCGGATGGTCATCGGCAATGATAATGCGCAGGGTCATGGACTAGTATTGCCTGTAAGGCAGCCGTCGGGCCGTGCCGGGATGGGGATATCATTCTACGGAGATCAGGCAGCATGCGTATCCATGTCGTCCGCTGGCTGGTGCTGTTCGTACTCGCAACGGCATGGAGCGTGTCGGCATCCGCCGCTCCGCCGCCCACCTTGTCGCCCCGGCAGAGCGAGTGGCTTGGCAGGCACCCTACCATCATCCTGGGCATGTACGACAGCGGCTGGCCGCCGTTCGAATCCATGCGTGATGGCAAGCCGGTCGGTCTGGGGTACGACTACCTGAGCCTGCTCACCCGGCAACTGGGCGTCCAGGTGAAGGTGCGGATGTACCGCGACTGGAGCGATGTCCTGGATGCCGCCTGCCGCGGCGAAGTCGACGTGGTGATGAACATCACCCTCACCGCCGACCGCACGCGGTGCATGGTCTATACCCGGCCCTATGCGAATGCCCCGCTGGCACTGGTCGGCCGCCCCGGCGATACCCGCGCCTCGGCCGATCCGGACCTGCGCGGACTGCGCGTGGTCACCGAGCGCGAGTTCGTCACCAGTGAGGAAGTGCGCGCGCGCTTCCCGGCCGCGCGCCGCGTGATCGCGGGCAACACGACGGAAGCACTGGGGATGGTCGCCAGAGGCGACGCCGATGTGTACATCGGCAATGCCTACGTCGCGGCGACCTTGATCGCCGAGCGTCGCTTGACCGGGGTGGCGCTGTTGCGACCCAGTGATCTCCCTCCCGAGCGGCTGCACTTCGGCGTGCCCAACGCCAAGCAGCCGCTGGCCGAAGCACTGGACATGGGGCTGGCGGCGCTGGCGGACGGTGATCGCGACCGGCTGCAGCATCAGTGGTTGCAGACACCGGAATGGTCGGTGCAATCGCGGATGATCCTGGGCAATGCCGAGAAGCGCGCGCTGTCCACGCCCCTGCGCCTGGCGTTCGCACCGAATGCGGCGCCGTTGGCCTTCACCGACGCCAACGGCCAGCCCAGCGGCGTATCGGCCGAGTACCTGCGCCTGCTGCGCACCGTGGGCGCACAACTCACCGGTGTGCCGGCGCATGACTGGTTCGAGGTGCGCGAACAACTGCGCCGCGGCGACGTCGACGTGATCATGGGCATCCCCAACGATTCTACCTACCTCGGCGATGGCTGGGTTTTCAGCCAGCCCTTCATCACCGTACCGAACGTGATCGTTACTGCGGCCGGCAGCGCGTCGGTGCTGGGTGTGCGCGACCTGGACGGGCGCAGCATCCTGCTCACCGACCCGGAGCGACTGCGCGGCTACATCCTGCAGCAGGCACCGAACGCGCGCATCGTACCGGCGCGCAGTGCCGAGCTCGCCCTGGCACGGCTGGCCCATGGCGATGCCGATGCCTACATCGGGAATCTGGCGATCGTCGACCGGATCGTCCGCGAACGCTACCCCGCGCAACTGCACGTGGCGGCGCCCGCCGGCTTCAGTGATCGGTTGTCGCTGGCGGTCAAACGCCAGTACGCACCGCTGGCCACCACCTTCGACCGCATGCTGGTCAACATGAGCGCGCGTGAGCACGAAGCGATCCGCAGCGACTGGCTGTCGGCCGAGTACCGCAGTGATCTGGATTGGCGCGCGATCGCCCGCTGGGCGGTCCCATTGGCGCTGGTGCTGCTGACGGCCCTGCTGGTGCATGGCTGGGGCCACTGGCGGCTGCGCAATGAAGTGGCGATGCGCCGACGTGCCGAGCAGCGCCTGGCCGAGGTCACCGACAACCTGCCGGCGATCGTTTACCAAGGGCGGCGCGAGCGCGATGGGCGCCTGTCGATACCGTACATCGCTGGCGATACCGAAGCCCTGTTCGGGCTCAGCGCGGCCGATGCGATGGCCGACGAGAGCGCGTTGATGGACCGGATCGACGAACGCGACCGCGCCGCCGTTCGCCAGGCCATGGATCGCGCCGCGCGTGACTTTACTCCGCTGGACATGGAGTTCCGTACGTCGCCACGTGGCACGCTGCGCTGGGTACGCTCGCGCGCGCTGCCCTACGATGCTGAAGACGGTGCGCTGCTGTGGAGCGGCTACTGGGTCGATGTCACCGAGGCGCGTGCACAGGCCGATGCGCTGGCCTTGGCCAAGGCGGCGGCCGAGCGCGCCACCGCGGCCAAGTCCGAGTTCCTGGCCACGATGAGCCACGAGATCCGCACGCCGATGTCCGGCGTGCTCGGCATGGTGGAGGTGTTGTCGCACACCACCCTGGATACCGAGCAGCGCCGCATCATCGGCGTGATCGAAGACTCGGCACAGATGCTGCGGCAGATTCTGGACGATCTGCTGGACTACTCCAAGATAGAAGCCGGTGCGTTGGCGCTGCAGCCGCATCCGGTGGCACTGCGCGCACTGCTCGGCAATGTGCAGCAGCTGCTTGCCCCGCAGGCGGTGGCCAAGGATCTGGCGTTGCGGATGCAGGTCGACGATGACGTGGCGGCGATGCATCTGGCCGATGGCATGCGCCTGCGCCAGATTGCCTTCAATCTGCTCAGCAACGCGCTCAAGTTCACCCACCATGGTGAGGTCAGCGTTGCACTGGCGGTGATCGACACCGATGCAGACGGCGCGCAGACGCTGAGCCTGACCGTGCGTGATACCGGCATCGGTATCTCCGCCGAGCAGCGCGAGCGCCTGTTCGCGCCCTTCGCGCAGGCCCAGACCACCACCAGCCACCAGTACGGTGGCACCGGACTGGGCCTGAGCATCTGCCAGCGGCTGGTGGCGTTGATGCACGGCTCGCTGACGCTGCACAGCGCGCTGGGCGAAGGTACCCGCGTGGAGGTGCGGTTGACCCTGCCTGCCGTCGCAGCGGAAGAACTGCCCGGCGCCGCCGAAGAACAGGCCAACACACTGCCGATGCCGGCCGAGCTGCTGCAGCGGCGCGTGCTGATCGTGGAAGACCATCCCACCAACCAGGCGCTGATGGGCTGGCGCATGCAGCAGCTGGGCCTGCCACACGTGTTGGCCGAGAACGGCGAGCAGGCACTGGCGCTGCTGGCCCGCGCCCACTTCGACCTGGTCATCACCGATTGCCGCATGCCGGTGATGGACGGGTATGCCATGACGCGGCGCATCCGCGAGCAGGAGCGCGACCACGGCAGGCCACGGTTGCCGGTACTCGCATTGACCGCCAGTGCGCTGGAGGATGACCTGCAGCGGTGCCGTGAGGCGGGCATGGACGATCTGCTGGGCAAGCCGGTGCCGCTCGCACTGCTGCGGCAGGCGTTGCTGCGCTGGTTGCCGAGCAGCGATCAGCGCGGGCACGTGCTGACCACCGATCCCGACAATGCGGCTGGCGACGCACTGCCGGATCGTGCAGCGGTGGTGCGCCGGTTCGGATCGGCGCATGTCGCCACCGTGCTGATCGACAGCCTGTGCAGCACCTCGGAAGCGGATCTGGCGCGCCTGGATGCCGCGGTACGCGATGACGCGCGGCAAGCCACGATCGATGTGCTGCATCGTCTGGTCGGCGCCCTGGCGACGCTGGGCGCCGATGCACTGGCTACCCGGGCGCGCACCCTGCTGGAGCAGGTGGAGCAGGGCGGGGTCGCCCCGCAGGCCGGGGCCATCGCCGACTTCGCCGCTGGCCTGCGTGCCTACCTGCCGCAGTTGCAGGCGTCCTGAGGTGCTCTACCGGCGGCGAGATCAGCGCTGCTGCTGCAGGTACTCGATCACCTGCCGGCGGCGCTCCGGGTCGGCGGTGGTGTTGACCATGCGGGTGCCCGGCACCACGCGGGTCGGCGAGCGCAGGAACGCATCCAGGGTCTGCTCGTTCCAGGTCAGCCCGGCCTCGCGCATGGCGTTGGAGTACGGGTAGCCGGTGATACTGCCGGCGCGCCGGCCGATCACCCCGTGCAGGTTCGGGCCGAAGCGGTGGACGCCGCCGGGGCTGACCGTGTGGCAGCCGGCGCAGATCGCGAACGCGCGCTGCAGATCCTGCTGATGGGCCTGCTCCGGCGTCTGCGGGGCGCGCGAACACGCCGCCAGCAGCAGGCAGGCCAGTAACGGCACTATCGATCGGAAAGCAGGGGCCATGGCGCAGCGGTCACGTCCAACAGGACGCTCAGGATAGCGAGCGCGGCGCCGACTGCCGCGCCGGAGGCCTGCGACGCGTGGTCGCAGGCCGTTGCAGTCACATGCCTGAGTAGTTCGGGCCGCCGCCACCCTGCGGGGTGACCCAGACGATGTTCTGGGTCGGGTCTTTGATGTCGCAGGTCTTGCAGTGCACGCAGTTCTGCGCGTTGATCTGCAGCTGCTCGTGCCCGTCGCTGCCGACGAACTCGTACACGCCGGCCGGGCAGTAGCGTGCTTCCGGCCCGGCGTACTCGGCCAGGTTGATCCGTACCGGCACGCTGGCGTCCTTGAGCGTGAGATGACTTGGCTGGTCTTCGGCGTGGTTGGTGCTGCTCAGGAACACCGAGCTGAGGCGGTCGAAGGTGAGCACGCCATCGGGCTTGGGATAATGGATCTTCGCGTGCTTGGACGCCGGCTCCAGGCAGGCGTGGTCCGGCGTGCTGTGGCGCAGCGTCCACGGCGGATTGCGGATGCCCAGCTTGGGCAGCAGCCACTGCTCGATGCCGGTCATCAGCGTGGCCACGGTCTGGCCTTTCTTGAACCACTGCTTGAAGTTCTTGGCCTGCTGCAGCTCGGCATGCAGCCAGCTGCTCTCGAACGCCTGCGGATAGGCGCTCAGCTCATCGTGCTGGCGATCGGCGACCAGCGCATCGAAGGCGGCATCGGCGGCGAGCATGCCGGTCTTGATCGCGGCATGGCTGCCCTTGATCCGGCTGACGTTGAGGTAGCCAGCCTCGCAGCCGACCAGCGCGCCACCCGGGAACACCGTCTTGGGCAGCGACATCAAACCACCGGCGGTGATCGCGCGCGCGCCGTAGCCGATGCGCTTGCCCCCTTCCAGGTGCTTGCGGATGTCCGGGTGGGTCTTGAAGCGCTGGAACTCTTCGAACGGGCTCAGCCACGGGTTCTTGTAGTCCAGCCCGACCACATAGCCGATCGAGACCTTGCCGCCCTCGGCGTGATACAGGAACGCGCCACCGTAGGTGTCATTGTCCAGCGGCCAGCCGGCGGCATGCACCACCAGGCCCGGCTCGTGCTTGGCCGGATCGATCTGCCACAGTTCCTTGATGCCGATGCCGTAGGCCTGCGGATCCTTGCCGGCATCGAGCTGGAAGCGCGCGATCAGCTGGCGGCCGAGGTGGCCACGCGAGCCTTCGGCGAAGATCGTGTACTTGGCGTGCAGCGCCATGCCGCGCTCGAACGCGGGGCCGGGTTGACCGTTCTTCTCGATGCCCATGTCGCCGGTGGTCACACCGATCACCGCACCGTCGTCGCTGTACAGCACTTCCGCCGCCGGGAAGCCGGGGAAGATCGCCACCTCCAGCGCCTCGGCCTGCTGCGCCAGCCAGCGGGTCACTTCGCCCAGGCTGACGATGTAGTTGCCTTCGTTGTGGAAGCACTCCGGCAGCAGCGCGTTGGGCGTGCTGCGCGACCCCGTCTCATTGAGGAACAGGAACTCGTCGCGGGTGACCTTCTGCTTCAGCGGTGCGCCGCGCTCGGCCCAGTCCGGGAACAGTTCGGTCAACGCGCGCGGGTCCATCACCGCACCGGACAGAATGTGCGCGCCGGGTTCGGAGCCTTTCTCCAGGATGCAGACCGACAGCTCGCGGCCGGCCTCGATGGCGCGCTGGCGCAGCCGGATCGCCGTGGCCAGGCCAGCGGGGCCGCCACCGACGATCACCACATCGAATTCCATCACTTCACGCGGGGGCAGGACGTTGATTGCTTCGCTCATGGGGCTGCGTAACTCTTGGGTAGTGCCGCGGGTTGAACGGCGGCGGTTGCCTGGGAATCGCGCGTGTCACACCACGGCGAAACGGTGGATCAGTGCGCCAGAGTACCGGCACGACGCATTTAAGCCTAGATCGCCGACGATGACAGCGGTGTTGGTGCGTGATCAATGCCGATATGGTGCGACGCAGCAATGGACGCCGCCTCCCGTCCCTTGGCCCCTACCCGCGCAGCGACCACAATGGGGCTCTGTTCCACCGCCACCTGCCGGGATGCCATGTCACTGAATCCGTTCGATCTGTTCGATATCCGTTCGCTGCTCAGCGAGGAGGAACGCGCGGTGCAGGCGACGGTGGCGCGCTTCACCGACACGCGGGTGCTGCCGATCATCGGTGATGCCTTCGACGAGGGGCGATTCCCGGACGAGCTGATCCCGGAGATCGCCGCGCTCGGGCTGCTCGGCTCCAGCCTGCCCGAGCAGTACGGCGGCGGCGGACTGAACGCGGTGAGCTACGGCTTGATCTGCCAGGAACTGGAGCGCGGCGATTCGGGCCTGCGCAGCTTCGTCTCGGTGCAGAGCTCGCTGTGCATGTACCCCATCTACGCCTACGGCAGCGAAGAACAGCGGCTGCGCTGGTTGCCGGACATGGCCACCGGCAAGGTGATCGGCTGCTTCGGCCTGACCGAGGCGCATGGTGGTTCCGATCCGGCGGCGATGAAGACCCGCGCCGTCCGCGATGGCAGCGACTGGCTGATCAACGGCAGCAAGATGTGGATCACCAGCGGGCCGGTGGCCGACATCGCGATCGTGTGGGCGCATACCGACGATGGCATCCAGGGCTTCGTGCTGGAGAAGGGCATGGCCGGCTTCACCACGCAGGAGATCAAGCACAAGATGAGCCTGCGCGCCTCGCTCACCGGTGCGTTGTTCTTCGACAACGTGCGCGTGCCCGATCGTAACCGCCTGCCCAACGTGCAGGGCCTCAAAGGCCCGCTGGGCTGTTTGAACCAGGCGCGCTACGGCATCAGCTGGGGGCCGATCGGTGCCGCAGTGGCGTGTCTGGATGAAGCACTGGATTACACCAAGCAGCGCGTGCTGTTCGGCCGGCCGGTGGCCGCCACGCAGAGTGCGCAGATCAAACTGGCCGATATGGCGCGCCGGATCACCACCGCGCAGTTGTTGGCGTTGCAGCTGGGGCGTCTGAAGGATGCTGGCCAGCTGCAGCCGCAGCAGGTGAGCCTGGCCAAGTGGAACAACTGCCGCATGGCGATCGATATCGCGCGCGAGTGCCGCGATCTGCTCGGCGGGGCGGGCATCACCACCGAGCACGTGGCGATCCGGCATGCGCTCAATCTGGAATCGGTCATCACCTACGAGGGCACCGAGACCGTGCACCAGCTGGTGATCGGGCGCGAGCTCACGGGCATCAACGCTTTCTGAGTCATTCCCCGCCGGCAAACCCGTTCTGGCGCCACGCCTCGTACATCACCACCGCAACGGTGTTGGACAGGTTGAGGCTGCGGTTGTCCGGTCGCATCGGCAGGCGCAGGCGGCGGCCGTGGGGCAGGCTGTCGAGCAGATCCTGGGGCAGGCCACGGGTTTCCGGGCCGAACAGGAAGGCATCGCCATCTTCAAACTGCGGGGTGTCATAACGCACGCTGCCGCGGGTACTCAGCGCGAACAGGCGCTTGGGCGCAATCACCTGCAGGGCGGTCTCCAGATCTGGATGGACCTGCAGTCGGGCGTATTCGTGATAGTCCAGGCCGGCGCGCTTGAGCTGCTTGTCGCTCAGGTCGAAACCGAGCGGCTCGATCAGGTGCAGCCGCGCGCCGGTGTTGGCGCAGAGGCGGATCACATTGCCGGTGTTCGGCGGGATTTCGGGTTGGAACAGGACGACGTGGAACGTGGGCGTGGCAGTCATCGGCAAAGTGTACGCCGTGGCTGCAGGAGGCTGCAGCGACGGCTTACTGGCGGATCAGGGTCGAGGCAGCGGTCGAGGCAGCGGCCGCAGCGGTTTCCAGGGCCAGCGCCTGCAGATCGGCCGGCGACGGACGCACCTGCAGGGTCGGCAGGTTGATGATCACTTCGTTGGCCACCGCGGTGGCGGCAGCGGTGAAGGTGGCGACGTAGCCGCGGGCGGTGGTCTGTTCGGCAGCCAGGGCCTGGCGCTGTTCGGCGGTCGGGCGCACGTCGATGGCGGCCAGGGTGGTGACGCGGCGGTTGGCGGTCAGTTCGGCGCGGTAATCGGCGATCAGGCCAGCGGTCGGGCGGACTTCCACGACGGCCAGGGTCGGGATGCTGCTGGTGCGCTCAACCTCGGCCTGGGCGATCTGGTCGGCCGACGGGCGGACCTGCACGGTGTCCAGGGTGACGATGGCGGGGGCGGCCTGCACCGACGAAGCAAATGCGGAACCGGCGGCAAAGGCGATGGCGATGGCGAGCGTCTTGGTGTTCATGGTGAGGTCCTGTTTGGTGTTGGTGATCAGTGGTGTGGTAGTAAGGTAGTACACCAATTCGGGGCTTGCAAGAACAATTTGAACTTTCTTGTTTGTGTTCAGCACCCAGTCAGTTTCGGTTTGATCTTTGCTTCCCTTGGCCAGTACCACGCAGGTCGCGTGCCAACTTTTAGGTGCTGATTTCAAAGGGTTTTTGTCGATATTCGGGTGTCCGCTGTCCGGACAGATGTCCGCGGGGATCGCGTCGCGGCTGTTGGTTACGGCCCCAATGACTGTTGGCCGATGCCTTTTGTCCGGGCGGCGCGCTAGCATCCGGCTTCACTTTCATGACCAAGGAACCGGAATGACCGTCCAACTTCGACCGCGTGCTGCGCTGCTGGCTGTCGCGCTCTCCGCCGCACTGGGCTCGCTCGCGCCCGCACCGGTCCTGGCCAAGCCGGCCACGGTGGCCAAGGTCGACATTCCGTTCGAGCAGTTCACCCTGCCCAACGGCCTGCGCGTGGTGGTGCACACCGACCGCAAGGCGCCGATCGTGGCGGTCAACATCTGGTACCACGTGGGCAGCAAGGACGAGCCCGCTGGCCGCACCGGCTTTGCGCACCTGTTCGAACACCTCATGTTCCAGGGCAGCGAAAACCACGATGGCGAGTATTTCGAGCCCTTCAAGCAGGTCGGCGTGACCGGCCAGAACGGCACCACCAATACCGACCGCACCAACTACTTCGAGAACGTGCCCAACACCGCGCTGGACATGGCGCTGTGGATGGAGTCCGACCGCATGGGCCATCTGCTCGGTGCGATCGACCAGGCGGCGCTGGACGAACAGCGCGGTGTGGTCCAGAACGAGAAGCGCCAGGGCGAGAACCAGCCCTATGGCCAGGTCTGGGAAAAGCTGACCCGCGCGATGTACCCGGCAGGGCACCCGTATCACCACAGCGTGATCGGCTCGATGAACGATCTCAACGCCGCCTCGCTGGATGACGTGAAGACCTGGTTCCGCACCTGGTACGGCCCGAACAACGCGGTGCTGGTGCTGGCCGGCGACATCGACGTGGCCACGGCGAAGGAAAAGGTCGCCAGGTACTTCGGCGACATCCCGGCCGGCCCGAGCATGGCCCAGCCGAAGGTGGACGTGGCCAAGCGTGAGAAGAGCACGCGTGAGGTGATGACCGACAAGGTGCCGCAGGCGCGCATCTACCGTGCCTGGAACGTCGCCCAGGTCGGCACCACCGACATCGATCAGCTGCAGTTGTTCGCGCAGGTCCTCGGCGGCGCGAAGTCCTCGCGTCTGGATCAGCGCCTGCTGCACCAGGACAAGCTGGTGGACAACATCAGCGCCGGCGCCTACAGCTCGCAGCTGGGCTCGAACTTCGTGATCATGGCCAGCGTCAAGCAGGGCGTGGACCCGGCCAAGGTCGAGGCGATCATCGATGAGGAAGTGAAGCGCCTGGCCAAGGACGGTCCGACCGCCGATGAGCTGAGCCGTGGCAAGACCGCCTTCCGCGCCGGTTTCATCCGCGGCATCGAGCGCATTGGCGGGTTCGGCGGCAAGGCCGACGCACTGGCCGAGTGCACCGTGTACGAAGGTGACCCGGGCTGCTTCCGCAAGTCGTTGGCCACCATCGATGCGGCCACCGCTGCGCAGGTGCGTGATGTCGGCGCCAAGTGGCTGGGCGTGGGCGACCACACCATCGTGGTGGAACCGGGCGCGCGTGTTGCCTTGGCCGAACTGCCGTCGGAAACGCCCAAGCCGTTCACCGTGCCCGCGGTGGATCCCGCGTTCACGACCCTGGCCAAGCAGGTCGACCGCAGCACCGGCGTGCCGCAGACCAAAACCTTCCCGGACCTGAAGTTCCCGGAACTGCACCGGGCCACGCTGAAGAACGGCACCCAGGTGATCCTGGCCGAGCGTCATGACATTCCGGTCGTGCAGTTCAGCTATGAATTCCCGGGTGGCTTCACCGCCGACCAGGGCCGCAAGTCCGGCACCGCCAACTTCACCATGGGCCTGCTCACCGAAGGTGCCGGCAAGCTCGGCGCGCTGCCGTTCGCCGATGCGGCCGACGCACTGGGCGCCAAACTGGATGCTTCCGCCTCGCTGGACAGCACCAGCGTGTATCTGTCCGCACTGAAGGAAAACCTGGCTCCGTCGCTGGCCCTGTACGCCGACATGCTGCGCCAGCCGCGCTTCGACCAGAGCGAGATCGATCGCATCAAGGCGACCTGGATCGCCGGCATCCAGCAGGAAAAGGTCAACCCCAGCGCGGTCGCGATGCGCGTGATGCCGACGCTGCTGTACGGCGCCGGCCATCCCTATGCCATCCCGTTCACCGGCAGCGGCAATGAAGTGGACATCCAGTCCATGACCCGCGAAGACCTGGTCGATTTCCACCGTGCGTGGCTGCGCCCGGAGCAGGGCACGTTGATCGTGGTCGGCGACACCACGCTGAAGGAGATCGTGCCCCTGCTGGAGCGCCAGCTCGGCAACTGGAAGGCCGAGGGCCCGGCGCCGCAGGTCAAGGCCCCGGTCGCCGTGGCACGGCCGGCGCAGGCCCGCGTGTATCTGATCGACCAGCCGGGCGCGGTGCAGGCCAACCTGTTCGCCAGTCAGGTAGTGCCCTCGACCATGGACCCCGGCGCGACCCGCTTCGATATCGCCAACGGCGTGCTGGGCGGTGACTTCACCTCGCGCCTGAACATGAACCTGCGTGAGGACAAGCACTGGTCCTACGGCGCCCGCACCACCGCCAGCAGCACCCTGGGCCAACGCCCGTGGATGGCCGTGGCGCCGGTGCAGATCGACAAGACCGCCGAGGCGATGAAGGAGATGCGCAAGGAAATCGCGGCATTTGCCGACGGCACCGAGCCTGCGACCGCTGCGGAAGTCACCCGCATCCGCAACATCCAGAACCTGAGCCTGCCCGGCGCCTACGAGACCGCCAGCGCGGTGATGGGCACCATCAGTGGCATCGTGCGGTACCAGCGCCCGGACGACTATGTGTTCAAGCGCAAGGCCGAGATCGAGGCGATGACCCCGGCGCAGGTGCAGCAGGCCGCGGCCACGCTGGACCCGAAGACCCTGACCTGGGTGGTGGTGGGTGACCTCAAGCAGACCGAGGCACCGGTGCGTGCGCTCAACCTCGGCCAGGTGCAGGTGATCGATGCCGAAGGCCAGGCGGTCGAGACGCCGGCTGCTCCGGCCGCGGCGCCCAAGGCCCGGTAACGCCGGCCGCTGGCCGGCAATCGCGCCGGCCCGCCATCAGGTGCCAGGGGATTCCCCGGCACCTGATCACCCGCGATTCAGTTGTTTCCCGCACACTCCCTTACGTATTCCAGCCAGGCCTTGTCCATGCGCATTCTGCTTCTGTCCGCCCTGATCCTCAGCGTTTCCGCCTGCACCTGGGTCCCGATCGAGTCCTCCGGCAAGACGGTCCGCGTGCTGCCGGCCGGTCCCGCGCCGAGTGGCTGCCAGAGCAAGGGCGAGGTGGTGGTCACCGTGAAGAGCAAGGTCGGCTTCTACAACCGCAACCCGCTGCGCGTGCAGGAAGAGCTGGAAACCCTGGCGCGCAACGAGGCGCCCAGTGCCGGTGCCAATGCCGTGCAGGCCTCGGGCCTGCCCGCCGATGGCAGCCAGCGTTTCCTGGCCTTCCAGTGCCCGCCACGCTGAACCCTTCACCCCACGCCCGGACCATACGCCCGGGCGTGAATTCGTAAAGGTGCGGTGAAACCCGTGCCGGCTTACAATAGCGCCCCCTTTGCCTGAGCCTTGGCGCTAACTGATGCTCTTCAAGAATGTCTCGATCGCCGGCTTGGCGCACATCGACGCGCCGCACACGCTGACGTCCAAGGAAATCAACGAGCGGCTGAAGCCGACGCTGGATCGCCTTGGCATCCGTACCGATGTGCTCGGCGATATCGCGGGCATCCATGCCCGCCGCCTGTGGGATGCCGACATGCTGGCCTCCGACGCCGCCACGCTGGCCGCCCGCAAAGCACTGGAAGACGCCGGGATCGGCGCCGACAAGATCGGCCTGCTGGTCAACACCTCGGTCAGCCGCGACTATCTGGAGCCGTCCACGGCCAGCATCGTCTCGGGCAACCTGGGGGTCGGCGACGAATGCATGACCTTCGACGTCGCCAATGCCTGCCTGGCTTTCATCAACGGCATGGACATCGCCGCCCGCATGCTGGAACGCGGCGAGATCGACTACGCGCTGATCGTCGACGGTGAAACCGCCAACCTGGTGTACGAGAAGACCCTCGAGCGCATGGCCCTGCCGGGCGTGACCGCCGATGACTTCCGCAACGAGATGGCCGCCCTGACCCTGGGCTGCGGTGCCGCGGCGATGGTCATGGCGCGCACCGAGCTGGTGCCCGATGCCCCGCGTTATCGTGGTGGCGTGACCCGCTCGGCCACCGAGTGGAACCAGCTGTGCCGCGGCAACCTGGACCGCATGGTCACCGACACCCGCATGCTGCTGATCGAAGGCATCAAGCTGGCGCAGAAGACCTTCGTCGCCGCCCGTGAAGCACTGGGCTGGGCCGTGGAGGAACTGGACCAGTTCGTGATCCACCAGGTCAGCCAGCCGCACACCGCCGCCTTCATCAAGAACTTCGGGATCGACCCGAAGAAGGTGATGACGATCTTCGGTGAGCACGGCAACATCGGTCCGGCCTCGGTGCCGATCGTGCTGAGCAAGCTCAAGCAGCTGGGCAAGCTGAAGAAGGGCGATCGCATCGCGCTGCTCGGCATCGGCTCGGGCCTGAACTGCTCGATGGCCGAAGTGGTCTGGTAAACCAGTCGCCGCAGCCTGCTGCGGCGTTGGAATTGAACATCAAGGGCCGGTTCTGCCGGCCCTTTTCACAGGTGCGTTTGCATGCCCCAGCTGCCCGGTTACCCCGCCCATCTGCACCGCTTCGAGGTGCGCCCCGGCCTGTCGATGAACTATCTCGACGAAGGCCCGCGCGATGGCGAGGTGGTGGTGATGGTCCACGGCAATCCGTCGTGGAGCTATTACTGGCGCACCCTGGTGGCCGGGTTGTCGGACAGATACCGCTGCATCGTGCCGGACCATATCGGCATGGGCCTGTCGGACAAGCCCGATGACGCGCACTACGAGTACACCCTGCAGTCGCGCGTGGATGACCTGGACGCGCTGCTCGCGCACTTGGGCATCACCGGCCCGGTGACCCTGGCCGTGCACGACTGGGGCGGCATGATCGGCTTCGGCTGGGCGCTGTCGCACCACGCGCAGGTCAAGCGGCTGGTGGTGCTCAACACCGCCGCCTTCCCGATGCCGGCCGCGAAGAAGATGCCGTGGCAGATCGCGCTGGGCCGCCACTGGACGGTGGGTGAGTGGATCATCCGCACCTTCAACGCCTTCTCGTCCGGTGCCTCGTGGCTGGGCGTGGAGCGGAAGATGCCGACCGAGGTGCGCCGCGCCTATGTGTCGCCCTACAACAGCTACGCCAACCGCATCAGCACCATCCGCTTCATGCAGGACATTCCGCTGTCACCGGCCGACAAGGCGTGGTCGCTGCTGGAGCGTTCCGGCCAGACCCTGCCCAGCTACGCCGACCGCCCCGCCTTCATCGGCTGGGGCCTGCGCGATTTCGTGTTCGACCACCACTTCCTCAAGGGCTTCCAGGCCGCACTGCCGCAGGCGCAGGTGCATGCCTTCGAAGATGCCGGGCACTACGTGCTGGAAGACAAGCACGAGGTGCTGGTGCCGAAAATCCGCGCGTTTCTGGACGCGAACCCGATCTGATCGTGTGGTATCGACGCTGGGTCGCATCCGATCCCGTCACCGGTAGAGCCGACCGTTGGTCGGCTGCTTCTGCCCTCGCGCCATAACCCCGGGCGCCCGCCAGTTACGCCGCGATCGGTGCCTGCGGCGGCGCCGGCGAATTGCCGTTGTCATCGGGGTGATCATCGTCATTGCCCGCCTCGTCCCGCCAGCGCCAGTCGGCCAGGGTCAACGCCGGCATGCCGTGCGCCACGCGCGCCTTGTCGCACTGCGGGCTCGCCTTGCCATACTCCCACGAGGCATCCACCTCTCGGCACACGCTGGGGCGGTTGGGGTGGATGCTGCAGCGCGAATACACGCCGATCTCCGCATCCAGCGCCACGCAGTACACCGGCTTGGAGAGGGTCCCGCGCATGCACAGCCGGTGCGGGTCCAGCACCTGGGTGAGCTCGTGCGGGACGCCACCGGGGGTGACCTCGTCCGATTCCATCCAATGGAAGGCCACACGGTATTGGGTGCAGCAGGCGCCGCAGGTGAGGCAGGGATGGGGCATGGGGCACCGGCCTTGGGCGGCAGCGAAGCAGGAGGGAAGGGCGCGAATTTTCCACGCCACCGGCCGGCGCGCAAGATTTTTCTGCAGCGGCGACAATGAACGAATGAACAGCGCCATCAATATCGCCGCGCGCCTGCCCGAGCTGGCCCGTGAACGCCCCGACCAGATCGCCATCCGCTGCCCCGGCAAGCCCGGGCCCGGCGGCATGGCGCGTTATGACGTCACCCTGGATTACCGCACCCTCAACGCCCGCAGCGACGCGATGGCGGCCGGCCTGGCCGCGCACGGCATCGGCCGCGGCGTGCGCGCGGTGGTGATGGTGCGGCCCTCGCCGGAGTTCTTCCTGCTGATGTTCGCGCTGTTCAAGATCGGCGCGGTCCCGGTGCTGGTCGACCCGGGCATCGACAAGCGCGCGCTCAAGCAATGCCTGGATGAAGCCCAGCCGGAGGCCTTCATCGGCATCGGCCTGGCGCACGTGGCCCGCCTGGTGCTGCGCTGGTGCCGCTCTGCGCGCCTGCTGGTGACCGTCGGCCGCCGCTGGGGCTGGGGTGGCACCACCCTGGCCCGGCTGGAAGCCCAGGGCGCCACGGCGGCGCCGGCGCTGGCCCCGACCGATGGCGAGGATGTCGCGGCGATCCTGTTCACCAGCGGCTCCACCGGCGTGCCCAAGGGCGTGGTCTACCGTCACCGACATTTCGTCGGCCAGGTCGAACTGCTGCGCGCTGCCTTCGGGATGGAACCGGGCGGGGTCGACCTGCCGACCTTCCCGCCGTTCGCGCTGTTCGATCCGGCACTGGGGCTGACCTCGGTGATCCCGGACATGGACCCGACCCGCCCGGCCCAGGCCGATCCGCGCAAGCTGCACGACGCCATCACCCGCTTCGGCGTCACCCAGCTGTTCGGCTCGCCGGCGCTGATGCGGGTGTTGGCCGATCACGGCCAGCCGCTGCCCGGCGTGCGCCGGGTGACCTCGGCCGGGGCACCGGTGCCGCCGGATGTGGTCGCGCGGATCCGCCGCCTGCTGCCTGATGACGCCCAGTTCTGGACCCCCTACGGCGCCACCGAGTGCCTGCCGGTGGCGGTGATCGAAGGCCGCGAGCTGGAGAACACCCGCCAGGCCACCGAGGCCGGCGCCGGGACCTGCGTCGGCCGCGTGGTCGCGCCGAACGAGGTGCGCATCATCGCCATCGATGACGCGCCGCTGCCAGGTTGGTCGCAGGCCCGCGTGCTGGTCACCGGCGAGGTGGGCGAGATCACCGTGGCCGGCCCGACCGCCACCGACAGCTACTTCAACCGCCCGCAGGCCACCGCGGCGGCGAAGATCACCGAAACTCTGGCCGATGGCAGCACCCGGGTCGTGCACCGGATGGGCGATGTCGGCTACTTCGATGCGCAGGGCCGGCTGTGGTTCTGTGGGCGCAAGACCCAGCGCGTGGAAACCGCGCAGGGGCCGCTGTATACCGAGCAGGTGGAGCCGGTGTTCAACGCGCTGGACGGCATTGCCCGCACCGCGCTGGTCGGCGTGGGTGCGCCGGGCCGGCAGCGGCCGGTGCTGTGTTACGAACTGCAGCCCGGCACCGTGGAGTCGCCCGCCCTGGTCGAGCGTCTGCGCCGTGAAGCGGCCGCACATGCGCACACCGCGCGCATCGAACAGTTCCTGCCGCACCCGGGCTTCCCGGTCGACATCCGCCACAACGCCAAGATCGGCCGCGAGAAGCTCACGGTCTGGGCCACCGCGCAACTGGAGCAGCACGCATGAAGATCCTCGTTACCGGCGGCGGTGGCTTCCTCGGCCAGGCCCTGTGCAAGGGGCTGATCGCGCGCGGTCATCAGGTGCTGGCGTTCAACCGCGGCCACTACCCCGCGCTGCAGTCGATGGGCGTGGGCCAGATCCGCGGCGACCTGGCCGATGCGCAGGCGGTGCTGCACGCGGTGGCCGGGGTCGATGCGGTCTTCCACAACGGGGCCAAGGCCGGCGCCTGGGGCAGCTATGACAGCTATCATCAGGCCAACGTGGTCGGCACCGACAACGTGATCGCCGCCTGCCGCGCACACGGCGTGGGCAGGCTGGTCTACACCTCCACGCCCAGCGTGACCCATCGCGCCACCCATCCCGTCGAAGGCCTGGGTGCGGACGAGGTGCCGTATGGCGAGAACTTCCAGGCGCCGTACGCGGCCACCAAGGCCATCGCCGAGCAGCGCGTGCTGGCGGCCAACGATGCGCAGCTGGCCACGGTGGCGCTGCGCCCCCGCTTGATCTGGGGCCCGGGCGACCAGCAGCTGGTGCCGCGCCTGGCCGAGCGCGCCCGCGCCGGCCGCCTGCGCTTCGTCGGCGATGGGCAGAACAAGGTGGACACCACCTACATCGACAACGCCGCGCTGGCCCACTTCCTGGCCCTGGAACACCTGGCCCCGGGCGCGGCCTGCGCCGGCAAGGCGTACTTCATTTCCAACGGCGAGCCGCTGCCAATGCGCGAACTGCTCAACAAGCTGCTGGCCGCGGTGGATGCCCCACCGGTGACGAAGTCGATCAGCTTCAAGGCGGCCTACCGGATCGGCGCGGTCTGCGAGCGGCTGTGGCCGCTGCTGCGCCTGCGCGGCGAGCCGCCGATGACCCGCTTCCTGGCCGAGCAGTTGTGCACACCGCACTGGTACAGCATGGAACCGGCCCGCCGTGACTTCGGTTATGTACCCGTGGTCAGCATCGAAGAAGGGCTCGCCCGGCTGGCATCTTCATCGAACGCACAGGATTCCATCACTCCCTGAACACCGCAGGTTGGTGAACATGGCCCCACGCCAACTCCGGCACGCATCAACGCGAGGGTCGACATGCTGCATTACGCCGTCATCTTTTTTGTCATCGCCATCATCGCGGCGGTGCTTGGTTTCTCGGGCATTGCCGGCGCCGCCAGCAACGTCGCCTGGATCCTGTTCGTCGTTTTCCTGATCCTGGCTGTGGTTTCGATGTTCCGCAAGCGGGCCTAGTGTCCGGCGCGTCCCGCGCCACCTCTCTCCGGCGTGGGACGCGCTGCGGAAATAATGACGGCCTGACATCGGCAACGATGTTCAGGCCGTCGTTGCGATGGCACTGCGCAGGTCGCGCTCGTGCGCGTGCCGGTCCATCGCCAGTTCCAGCAGCCGCGTGATCAGCGCGGTGTAATCCAGCCCACTGGCCGCCCACAGCTTCGGGTACATGCTGATGCGGGTGAAGCCGGGCAGCGTGTTGATCTCATTGATCACGACCTCGCCAGCCGCGGTCAGGAACACATCCACCCGTGCCAGGCCGGCACACTCCAATGCCTGGTAGGCCTGCACGGCGATCTCCCGGATACGGGACTGCTGCGCATCGGTAATGGCCGCCGGCACCACGATGTCCGCACCGGTCTCGCTGATGTACTTGGTGTCGTAGGAATAGAAATCATCGTGGACGACCACCTCGCCACAGACGCTGGCTTGGGGGTGCTCGTTGCCGAGCACCGCGCACTCGATCTCGCGGCCATCGATCGCCGATTCCACCAGCGCCTTGTGATCGAACGACAGCGCCAGCGCAAGGGCGGTGTGGAATTCCGCCGCGTTGCGCACCTTGCTCACGCCCACCGAGGAGCCCTGGTTGGCCGGCTTCACGAACAGCGGCGTGCCCAGTGCGGCGACCAGCGCGGTGTAATCGGCCCGCGCCGCAGTGACCCGGTTGAAGCAGGCGAACGGGGCCACTGCGAGCCCGGCATCGCGGAGCAGGCGCTTGGCCACGTCCTTGTCCATCGCCACTGCCGAGCCCAGCACGCCCGAGCCCACGAAGGGCAGGTTGGCCATGCGCAGCAGGCCCTGCAGCGAGCCATCCTCGCCCAGCGTGCCGTGCACGATCGGGAACACCACGTCGATCTGCTCCAGCGCGGTGGCCGGATCGGTCGGAACCAGCTGCTGGCATTCCAGGCCGGGCCGCACCGCCACCGCATTGCCCGAGCGGTGCAGCGCGATCCGTGCCGGGTCGCCGGCATTGAGCAGGAAGTCGCGCGGGTCGCTCACGTGCCACTGGCCCTGCTTGTCGATGCCGATCAGGGTGACCTCGAAGCGGTCCTTGTCCAGCGCATCGAGGATGTTCTTCGCCGATTGCAGCGAGACCTCGTGCTCGGACGAACGGCCGCCACAGATGATGCCTACCCGGGTCTTGCCCATGCCTGTTGCCGCTCCTGTCGCTGTGTTGGGAAGCCATAGCATGAACCGAGTCGGCGTCCGGGAAAATGCGTGTGCGGTGTCGATGGGACGGACGCCGCCCGCGTGGCGGCGCGTGATGCTTGCGCACGCCCGCCGTTCAAGGGCACACGGTAGAATGCGGTGATGGCCCGTTCCCTGCTCTCTTCCCTCAAGCCGCTGGCTGGCAATGCGCTGCAGCTCACGCTCAACCGCGCGCTGGCGCTGGACCCGGACACCCGCAGCGCGCTGGCCGCGCTGGATGGCCGCCACATCGCCCTGACCCTGGAATCGCCTGCGTTGGCGATGCGGATCGGGGTGGACGGTGAGCGCCTCACGGTCGGCCCGGTCGATCCGCAGCAGGAGCCGGACCTGGCCGTGCGCAGCACGCTGGGCGGGGTGCTGGCCCAGCTGCCCTTCCTGGCCAATGCACGCCGTGGCGGTGATGCGCCGGCCGGGCGGGTCAAGGTCTCCGGCGATGCCGAGCTGGCCCGCCGCCTGCAGCAGCTGGCGACCCGTTTCGATCCGGACTGGCAGCAGCCGTTCGTGCGCGTGTTCGGCGAGGTGATGGGCGTGCAGATCGCCAACACCCTGCGCTCGGCACTGCAGCACGCCCGCCGCGGCGCGTCCGACCTGGCGCACAGCGCCGCTGAATTTGTCACCGAGGAGTCGCGCGACGTGGTACCCCGAGCAGAACTGGATGCCTTCCACGACGATGTGGACGTGATGCGCGACGACGTTGAACGCATGGCCGTGCGCGTCCAGCGCCTGCGGCAGGTGGGCGCATGAAGGCGATCTTCCGGGCCAGCCGCATCGGCCGCATCATCCTGCGCTACCGCCTCGACGATCTGCTCCAGGGCACCCCGGCCGAACGCTGGCTGCACCTGGCCAAGCCGTTCGTGCCCCGTGCCTCGGCCGACATCGCCGCACAGTCGCGCGGCGCGCGCCTGCGCTTGGCGCTGCAGGACCTTGGCCCGATCTTCGTCAAGTTCGGTCAGATCCTCTCCACCCGCCGTGACCTGATCCCGGCCGACGTCGCCAACGAACTCACCCTGCTGCAGGACCGGGTCAAGCCGTTCGACGGCGCCGCCGCGCAGGCCATCGTCGAGCGTGCGCTCGGCCGCCCGGTCAGCGAAGCCTTCGCCAGCTTCGATCTGCAGCCGCTGGCCTCGGCCTCGATCGCGCAGGTGCACGCGGCCACGCTCGCCGATGGCCGCCAGGTGGTGGTCAAGGTGCTGCGCCCGGACATCGAAAAGCAGATCGACGCGGACATCGCGCTGCTCAAATCGGCCGCCGCGCTGATTGAACGCGCGCACCCGCGCGCCGACAAGATCCGCCCGCGCGAAGTGGTCGCCGAGGTCGAAAACACCCTGGCCGCCGAACTGGATCTGCAGCGCGAAGGCGCCAATGCCAGCGTGCTGCGCCGCAACTGGATCGACTCGGACGATCTGTACGTACCGGAAGTGATCTGGAGCCATACCGCCGAGCGCGCGCTGACCCTGGAGCGCGTGTGGGGCATTCCGTCGGATGACATCGTCGCGCTGGACAAGGCCGGCATCGACCGCAAGGCGCTGGCCGCCAAGGGCGTGCGGGTGTTCTACACCCAGGTGTTCCGCGACAACTTCTTCCACGCCGATGCGCACGCCGGCAACATCTGGGTCGACACGGATCCGGCGCGCCGCGACAACCCGCGCTTCATCGCGCTGGATTTCGGCATCATGGGCCAGTTGTCCGAAGAAGATCAGTACTACCTGGCCGAGAACTTCATGGCCATCTTCAACAAGGACTACCGGCGCATGGCCGCGCTGCATGTCGAAGCCGGCTGGATGCCCAACAACGTGCGCATCGATGAACTCGAAGCGGCCGCGCGTTCGGTGTGCGAGCCCTATTTCACCCGCCCGCTGTCGCAGATCTCGCTGGCCGAGGTGCTGATCAAGCTGTTCCGCGTGGCCCAGCGTTATGAGCTCACGTTGCAGCCGCAGCTGATCCTGCTGCAGAAGACCCTGCTCAACATCGAAGGGGTCGGCCGTCAGCTCGATCCGGAACTGGATATCTGGGCGGTCGCGCGGCCGGTGCTGGAGCGCATCCTGCGCGAGCGTTACAGCCCGCGCCGCGTGCTCAAGGAAGTGCGCAAGCGCCTGCCTGAAATCATGACGCATACGCCGGACATGCCGCGTCTGGTGCATGCCTGGCTGCGCCAGCAGGTGGAAGGTGATCACGAACTGTCGATGCGCTCGCGTGATCTGGCCGCGCTGAATATCAGCGTGCAGAAACTGCAGAAGCGCGCGGTGGCCGCGATCGCCGGCGTCGGCCTGATGATCGTCGCTGCGGTGCTGTACGGCCTGCAGCCGGGTGGCTGGTACTTCGGCGATGCCCCGGTGTGGAGCTGGGTGACCGGCGCGGCGGGCGTGTTCTCACTGGCCAGTGCCTGGTGGCGCCGATGAGCGCGATCGAGCTGCAGGCCGAGGCCATCGCCGAGGCGCCTGCGGCGCTTCCGCCCCTGCAGCTGCTGCACCTGGACGACCAGCTCGCCGTGGTCAACAAGCCCGCCGGGTTGATGGTCCACGACAGCAAGCTTGCCCGGGGCGAAGACGACTTCCTCGCCGACCGCCTGCGCGAACAGCTCGGCAAACCGATCTTTCTTGTCCACCGTCTGGATCGCGCCACCAGCGGCTGCCTGCTGCTCGCCTTTGATCGCGAAAGCGCCAGCGTGCTCGGCAAATCGCTGATGGGCGGCGACGTCACCAAGGACTACCTTGCGATCTGCCGCGGCTGGCCGGCCGACGAGGCCTTCACCGTTGACCACGACCTCGATGGCGGCCCCGGCAAGCCGGTCAAGAAACAGGCGATCACCCACTTCCAGCGCGTCGCCGTGGGCGAGATCGCCATCCCGATGGGCGAGTTCGAGACCTCACGCTACGCCCTGCTGCGCTGCCAGCCGCAGACCGGCCGGTTCCGCCAGATCCGCCGGCACCTCAAGCACCTCTCGCATCACCTGATCGGCGACACCAGCCACGGCGACGGCCGCCACAACCGCAGCTTCCGCATGCAGGGCATCCACCGCATGCTCCTGCACGCCGAGCGCCTGCGCTTCCCGCATCCGGATGGCACGCCGATGGACATCAGCGCACCGGTGGACGGCGAATTCCGCAAAGCGATGGATCTGTTCGGCTGGGACGTGCGATAGCCGACCAGCGGTCGGCTCTACCGATTACTTCTTCGCCGGCGCGGCCGCCGGCGTCGGCTCATTGACGATCGCCTCCAGGTCCTTCTGCAGATCCACGAACAGTGGCTGCATCTTGGCCTGGATCGCCACCATCACGTTCTGCATCAGCGCCGGCGTCTTGTCCAACAGACTCTGGCCCGCCGAGCTCTCGTAGAACTCCGCCATCGCCAGCACGTCTTCCTTGCTGAAGGTCTGCTTGTACAGATCCACATACATCGGCCGCAGCTCCTTCCAGGACAGCGCCTGGCGCACCGTCTGGCTGGTCCGCTGCTCGATCCGCTGCAGCTGCGCTTGCTGCGTCGCATCCAGCTGACGCTGCTGCGCTACCTGCTGGAACTGCTGGCGCTGCATCGCCTCGATCTGCGGCAGCATCGTATCGAGCATGCTCTGCGCCCGCGACGCGGCCAGCAGCCGGTTGATGTCGGCATCCGACGGCGGTGCAGCCATGGCCGGCGCGATCGCGGCCAGGCCCAGCGCCAGGGCCAGAGTGAGGCGGGTCAGGCCGCGGCGGGCCATCGGTCGGATCAGGGACATTGCGAAGCATCCTGCGTTGCGTGGAGTCCGGAGAATACCCGCGATGGCGTCATCAGACCGTATTTGCGGACGTTATCGGCGACATCCACGCACGTTGCAGTCACCCTGCCGGCGGTCCTCCCCTTACAATGCGGCCCATGGGCAACGGGCCAGTCACCATCAGCGCGCACCTGACGATTCCGGATACGGAACTCGTCGAGCGGTTCGTGCGCGCCAGCGGCGCCGGTGGCCAGAACGTCAACAAGGTCTCCACCGCCGTCGAACTGCGCTTCGATGTGGCCGGTTCGCCGTCGTTGCCCGAGCCGTTGCGCGCGCGCCTGCTGGCCCGCCGCGACCGGCGCATGACCGGCGAAGGCGTGCTGGTCATCGATGCACAGCGTTTCCGTACCCAGGACCGTAACCGCGAGGACGCGCGCGATCGACTGGCCGCCTTCATCCAGGCGGGGCTGAGCGTGCCCAAGGCACGCGTGGCCACCAAGCCGACCTACGGGTCGAAACTGCGTCGTCTGGACGCCAAAAAGGGGCGCGCGCAGATCAAGCGCGGGCGCACCACACGCAATTGGGAGTGATTGCTTGAACAACCGAAGTCCGCTGTTGCCGGTGGTTCCGCCGAACATGCCGCAGGTCAAACCGAACCGCTTCCTCCGCTGGCTGGCCCGCTGCACGCTGCGCCTTGGCGGATGGAAAGTGACCGGCACCCTGCCCGATGTGCCCAAAGTGGTGTTCATCATCGCCCCGCATTCGTCCAACTGGGACGGCTTCTGGGGCATGGCGGCCAAGATCGCCCTGGGCATGCAGGTCAAGGTGCTGGGCAAGGCCTCGTTGTTCTGGTGGCCGCTGGGCCCGCTGCTGCGCAAGCTCGGCGTCATCCCGCTGGACCGCAGCTCGCCGCAGGGCACCGTGGAGCAGGCGGTCAGCCTGATCCGTGGCTCGGACCGCCTGTGGTACGCGATCACCCCGGAAGGCACGCGCAAGGCGGTGCAGCACTGGAAGGCCGGCTTCCTCAAGATCGCGCGCATGGCCGATGTGCCGGTGCTGGCCGCGTACTTCCACTACCCGGAAAAGACCATCGGCATCGGCCCGTTGTTCCATCCCACCGGCAACGACGTGGCCGACATGGCCGCGATCCGCGAGTACTACCGCCCCTGGCAGGGCAAGACCCGCGGCACCGTCTGAGCGCCGCCGGGCGGGCCGGACGGGGCAGCCCCCACGGCCCGCACAGTCACGCGCCACGACCGGCACATGCCGCCTGCGGGCTTTGGGAGTAGGGTGATCGGCTGCGGGATTTTCCGTCCCGCGCCCTCATCCAAGGAGCCCGTTTCATGTCGCGTACCGTAGTTTTGGCCGCTGCCATCAGCCTGGCGCTGGCGGCCTGTTCCGGCAAGGAGTCCACCCCCGTGACCGATACCCAGCCCGCCCCGACCCAGCAGCCGGCCGATGCGTCCGCCAACCCGCTGTTGAGCGCCAGCACGCTGCCGTTCCAGGCGCCGCCGTTCGACAAGATCAAGGACAGTGACTACCTGCCGGCCTTCAACGAAGGCATGAAGCAACACCTGGCCGAGGTCCGCAAGATCGCCGACAACCCCGAGCCGGCCACCTTCGACAACACCATCGAAGCGCTGGAGCGCAGCGGCGAGACCCTGACCCGCGTGTCGCGCATCTTCTTCGGTCTGGTCCAGGCCGACACCAACGATGCACGCCAGAAGGTCCAGGAAGAAGTCGCCCCGAAGCTGGCCGAGCACCAGGACGAGATCAACCTCGACCCGAAGCTGTTCGCCCGCATCAAGACCATCTACGACCAGCGCGACGCGCTGGGCCTGGACCCGGTGCAGAAGCGCCTGGTCGAACGTGACTACCAGGAGTTCGTGCGAGCCGGTGCGCAGTTGAACGATGCCGACAAGGCCTCGCTGCGCAAGCTCAACGTGGAAGAAACCACGCTGGCAACCCAGTTCCACACTCGCTTGGTGGCTGCGACCGCCGCCGGTGCCGTGGTAGTCGATGACAAGGCCAAGCTGGCCGGCCTGGACGAGGATGCGATCAACACCGCCGCCGCCGATGCCAAGGCCCGCAATCTTGAAGGCAAGTACCTGCTGCCGCTGCAGAACACCACCCAGCAGCCGGTGCTTGGCTCGCTGAGCGACCGCGAGCAGCGTGCTGCGGTGCTGAAGGCGTCGGAAACCCGTGCCGAAAAGGGCGACGCCAACGACACCCGCGAGACCATCCAGCGCCTGGCCCAGTTGCGCGCGCAGAAGGCCAAGCTGCTCGGCTTCGAGAACTACGCCGCCTACAGCCTGGCTGACCAGATGGCCAAGACCCCGGCCGCCGCGCTCAAGCTGCTGACCGACACCGTGCCGGCCGCCACTGCCAAGGCGCGTGGCGAAATCAGCGAAATGCAGAAGGTGATCGACGCGCAGAAGGGCGGCTTCAAGCTGGCCGCCTCCGATTGGGACTTCTACGCCGAACAGGTGCGCAAGGCGCAGTACGACCTGGACGAATCGCAGATCAAGCCATACTTCGAGATGGACAACGTGCTGCAGAACGGCGTCTTCTACGCCGCCACGCAGTTGTATGGCATCACCTTCAAGCCGCGTACCGACATCCCGACCTACCACCCGGACATGAAGGTCTACGAAGTGTTCGACAAGGACGGCACCTCGCTGGCCCTGTTCTACACCGACTACTTCAAGCGTGACAGCAAGTCCGGCGGCGCCTGGATGGACGTGTTCGTCGAACAGGACGGCCTGACCGGTGCCAAGCCGGTGGTCTACAACGTGTGCAACTTCACCAAGCCCGCCGCCGGCCAGCCCGCGCTGCTGAGCTTCGATGACGTGACCACGATGTTCCATGAGTTCGGCCATGCGCTGCACGGCATGTTCTCGAAGGTGAAGTACCCGTCCATCGCCGGCACCAGCACCTCGCGCGATTTCGTCGAGTTCCCCTCGCAGTTCAACGAGCATTGGGCGCTGGACCCGAAGGTCTTCGCCAACTACGCCAAGAACTACAAGACCGGCGAGCCGATGCCGCAGGCGCTGGTCGACAAGATCCTCAAGGCCCGCACCTTCAACCAGGGCTATGCGACCACCGAGTATCTCTCGGCGGCACTGCTCGACCTGGCCTGGCACACCCAGCCGGCCGACGCCAAGCTGCAGGACGTCGCGCCGTTTGAAGCGGCCGCGCTGAAGAAGTTCAAGGTCGACCTGCCGCAGGTGCCGCCGCGCTACCGCACCAGCTACTTCGATCACATCTGGGGTGGCGGGTATTCGTCCGGTTACTACGCCTACTTCTGGGCCGAAGTGCTCGACCATGACGCCTTCGAGTGGTTCAAGGAGAACGGCGGCCTGACCCCGGAGAACGGTCAGGTGTTCCGCGACAAGATCCTCTCGCGCGGCAACAGCGTGGAGCTGGCCGATCTGTACCGCGAGTTCCGCGGCAAGGATCCGTCGGTGGAACCGCTGCTGGTCAATCGTGGGCTGAAGTAATCGCGGCATCCCGGTAGGTACCGACCGTTGGTCGGTACGCCTGCCACCGGTACACGCTGAAACGAAAACGGCAGGGGAAACCCTGCCGTTTTTTTGGGTTGCTGCTCCGCTGGGGCGGGCGCTGGGCCCCTATGCCCTTTCCGGCGAATGTCCTCCGGCGTCGGCCTGAGGCCGCCCCCTCCCCCTTTATTTCGCCTCCAAGGGCATAGGACCCCAGCGCCCGCCCCACCGACCCCGCGCATCACGTCCCCACGTGCACGCCCTCGGCGATCTCACTGCACCCCAGGTGATCCAGCGCGATCTCCAGCGCGTGCATGTAACTTTGCGCGCAGTACCCGCGCGCCACGCCGATGCGCTGGCCCACATCCGCCGGCAGGCACGCCTCCGGGGCGCGCGCATCGTCGTCGTGCACTTCCACGTAGGCGTTGTGCAGATGCGGCAGCAGCCGCTGCAGGCGTGCGCTGTCCACGCATGCACCGGGATCAAGCAGGGTGACTTCGCCCCGGCTGTGATCGGCCACGCGCAGGGCATCCAGCAGCTCCTGTTCCGAGCCACAGGCGCGGATCGCCACCGTGGTGCCCGCATCGATCGCGCGGTGCACCAGGGATTTCAGGACCAGTGCCGGCAACGGCTGCGCGGTACGGATCAGCTGCCCGGTCGCTTCCGGCCCACGAATGATGAAGATCGACATGGCTCAGCCCTCCACGGCCTGCAGGCGATGGGCGGCGATCGCCAACGACAGGCGGCACGCATCCTGGCGGCCGCTGCTGCAGACGACCCGCGCGGCCGGGGCATGCTGCGGATGCAGGTGCTCGTCCAGCGCGTCGTCGTCGTTGCTGGCCATTTCGATGTACGGCGCCGGCAGGTCGTCCAGCGCGGTGCGCAGTGCCTGGCCGTAGCGCGCCCATTGCGGTGCATCGACCGCTGCGGTGGCGATCAGGACCAGCGCCGGGCGGCTGCGCTGGGCGCGCTGCAGGCAGCGCACCAGCGCCGGCAGGGAGTCGCAGTCGCGGCAGGCCAGGCGGTGCCCGGCGACCCGCGCAGGCAGCGGCGACGCGTCCGGCACGGCGTTCGACGGTGTGTGCCGGATCAGCAGGATGGTCATGGAACGTCTCTTCGAAGCGCTCTTCGGCGCGGTGTCGCCACGATGCGGCTGCGCCCCGTAAAACCGCGATGCCGGCCGGGCCGGCCCGGCGTAAACAGTGCGTAGCTTTTTCAGCGCGGGGCAGGGAACTTGCCCGCCGTCCGTCCGGTCACAGCCACATACTCCCTGGAGCGCCCGTATGGAAACCCCCGCCGTCGCCTCTGCCCCCACCGACCACCGCCTGCTGCGCTGGCTGAAGAAGGAAGCCCTGCCGCTGCTGGTGATGCTCGGCCTGCTCGCCGCGGCGCGCGACACCTTGGCCAACCACTACCAGGTGCCCAGCGGCTCGATGCAGCACACGCTGATGCCGGGCGACCGGGTGGTGGTGGACATGCGCGCCTACGGGGTGCGCCTGCCGTTCACCTCGATGGAGCTGCTGCACACCGGTCAGCCGCAGCGCGGTGACGTGGCCGTGTTCGATTCACCGCAGGACGGCACCCGTCTGATCAAGCGCATCGCGGCGGTCGGCGGGGATCGGGTCGAGCTGCACGATGGCCACCTGAGCATCAACGGCCATCCGCTGGCCCAGGCCGGGGTGGGTGAGATCGAAGACTTCGGTCAGCATCTGGCGCAGCTGGATCTGGGCCAGGGCGGTGGCCCGGACATCACCGGCCTGACCGTGCCCGCCGGGCAGGTGCTGATGCTCGGCGACCACCGCGGCAACAGTGCCGACGGACGTTTCTTCGGGCTGGTGCAGGCCAGCGCGCTGTACGGCAAGGCCTCGCACGTCTACTACCGGCGCGGTGAAGGCCTGACCTGGCAGACGCTGTAATGCCCGTCGCGAACTGAATCGATATCTCCAGCGTCTCGATTCAGACCTATCGGGTGATGGATCGACCTGCCGGCGCTGCCTATCCTGAGCGCTGACTCCTCGCTCCGGCCCGTCCACGCGGGCCTTACCGGCATGAATGGCGACACCGCAGCGGTCCCCGACCGCAGCCCCCTAGCCACCACCGCAGCAGCGGTGGCCGGCGATCAGATCCAGCAGGGCACCCCGGCCTTCCGGCGCACGGCGGCCGCGCTGTTCCTGGCCGGCTTCTCCACCTTCGGGCTGCTCTACACGGTGCAGCCGCTGCTGCCGGAATTCAGTCGCCACTTCGGCGTCTCCGCGGCCAGCAGTGCGCTGACCCTGTCGCTGAGCACCGGTCTGCTGGCGGTCTCGATGCTGATCGCGGGATTGATCGCCGACCGCATCGGCCGCCGCAGCGTGATGGTCGCGGCGTTGCTGGCGTCCAGCGTGTTGTCTGTCGCCACCGCGATGGTGGATGACTGGACCACGCTGCTGGTGCTGCGCACGCTGCTTGGCATCGCGCTCAGTGGCGTCCCGGCGGTCGGCATGACCTACCTCGCCGAGGAGATGGACAGCCGCGCGCTGGGCCTGGCGATGGGCCTGTATATCGGTGGCAACGCGATCGGCGGCATGAGCGGCCGTCTCATCGCGGGCATCGTGGCCGACCATTGGGGCTGGCGCTGGGGTATCGGCGTGGTCTCGCTGATCGCACTGCTCAGTACCGTGCTGTTGTGGATCCAGCTGCCGCCATCACGCCACTTCCAGAGCCGCCGTGGCGGCCTGCGCGAACTGCCTTCGCGCTGGCGCAGCCTGTTCGGCGATCCCGGGTTGCCGTGGTTGTTCGCCACTGCCTTCGTGCTGATGGGCGTGTTCGTCACCCTCTACAACTATCTCGGCTTCCATTTGCTGGCGCCGCCGTATGGCCTCAGCCAGACCGTCGTCGGCCTGATCTTCAGCGTGTATCTGGTCGGCACCTTCAGCTCGGCCTGGATGGGGCAGCAGGCCAACCGCCATGGCCGCAGCCGCGTGCTGGCGATCTGCTATGCACTGATCGCGCTGGGCATCGTGCTGCTGGCGATGCCGTGGTTGGGCTGCATGGCGGCCGGCATCGCGCTGGTGACCTTCGGCTTCTTCGGTGGCCACTCGGTGGCCAGCAGCTGGGTCGGCAGCCGTGCCGGCGCGATGCGCGCCGAAGCGTCTGCGCTGTACCTGTTCGCCTACTACCTGGGCTCCAGCGTGGCCGGCGTACTTGGCGGCGTGTTCTATACCCGCTGGGACTGGCTGGGGGTGTGCGGTTTCGTCGGCGTGCTGACCCTCGCCGGGGGCGTGATCGCCTGGCGTCTGGGCCAGCGCGTGCAACCGGCCGCCGCCGCGCTCGCGCTCAGCCGCTGACGCCCTGCAGCAGCCGGGTGAAGTGACTGATCAATGGCGACGCCGGGCCGCGTCGGCAGGCCACGTGCACTTCCGAACTGGCCGCACGATCACTGAGTGCGACGAAGCGCGCACCGTCCACCTGGATATGGCAGCAGGAGGCAGGCAGCACCGTCACCCCCAGCCCCGATGCGGCCAGGCTGATCAGGGTCGAGGCTTCCCCGGCTTCCTGCACGATGCGCGGGGTGAACCCCGCGCTGCGACACAGTGCGATGACATGATCGTGGATGCCCGCGCCGACCTCGCGCAGGAAACCGACGAACGGCTCATGCGCGAACAGCCGCAGCGCCACCGCCGCATCGGCCGGCAGCTCACGCACCAGCGGATGCTGGTCGTGCACGACCAGCGCGAGTGGATCACTGAACAGTTTGCGTGACATCAGCGGTGCGGGCAGGGCACGTTTGCGGATCAACCCGACATCCAGTTCGCCGGCCATCAGCGCATCGATCTGCTGCAGGGTGTTCATCTCGCGCAGCTTCAACTGCACCTGCGGAAACTGCTGGCGGTAGGCGAAGATCGCACGCGGAATCTGCGTGGACAGCGGCGTAGCCCGGGTCAGCCCGATGCGCAGTTCGCCGGTTTCCCCGCGTTGCGCGCGCTGGGTCAGATCGATCGCGGTATCCACCCGGGTCAGCACGTCACGCGCCTGCTCCTGCAGCACGCGACCGGCATCGGTCAGTTCCACGCGACGGTTCGCGCGCAGGAACAATCGCGCGCCGAGCAGCGTTTCCAGCTGACGGATCTGCTGGCTGAGCGGCGGCTGCGACATCCCCAGCCGCTCGGCGGCCCGGCCGAAGTGCAGCGTCTCGGCGACGGCCAGGAAGTAGCGCAGGTGGCGGAGTTCGATGGACATGGGGCGTGCGTCAGCGCTCGGAATGACCACTTTCATCATAGCTGCGCGGACTGAACAGGTCCGGCTGGATCAATTCGATGAACGCCCGTGCCTGCGGCGACAGAAACCGCCCGCGCCGCACGATCACCCCGTAACTGCGCTCCGGGAACCACGCGCTCATCGAGCGTGTCACCAGCTTCTCGCGGTCGGCATCGTGGAGACAGAGCGCCGGCACGATCGAGATGCCCATGCCCATCGCCACGTACTGCTTGATCACTTCCCAGCCGCCCACCTCCAGCGCCACGGTGTAGGGCAGCCGATGCCGCTGGAACACCTGGTCCACCAGCCGGTAGGTGATCTGTCGTTTCGGCGGCAGCACCAGCGGGTACTGCGAGATCGCCTCCAGGCTCAGTTCGCCGTGCGCCAGCGGATGCTCGGGCGGGGCGATCAGCACCTGCTCGAAGCGGTAGGCCGGGGCGTAGCTGAGGTCGGCCGGCACGTCGGTCATCGAACCCACCGCCAGGTCCGCCGCATCGCTGCGCAGCAGGTCGGTGCCGTCGGCGCTGATCGCGTTGTGCAGGGTCAGGCGGACGTCCGGATGGCGCTCGCGGAAGCGCTCCACGATGCGCGGCAGCAGGTACAGGATGGTCGAGCTGTTGGCCGCGATGTTGAGCTCGCCGGCATCCAGCCCCTTCACCTTGTCGCGGAAGCTGGCCTCCAGCCCGTCCAGGTTCTCCACCAGCGGCAGCGCCATCTCATACAGCAGCTGGCCTTCGCGGCTGGGCACCAAGCGGCGGCCGCTGCGCTCGAACAGGTTGACGCCCAACTCGCGCTCCAGCGCCTGCAACTGCTGGCTGATGGCCGGCTGGCTGACAAACAGCGCCTCAGCTGCCCGTGAGACTGAGCCGAGGCGGACGGTCTGGCAGAACGCCCGCAGCGGCTTGAGCCGGTCTGATTTGTAGGAAAACCGGGGACTTGGCGTGCGCGGTGTGGTCATGGCGTAATGAGTATAAGCACACCTTATGTAAGGCATTGCAATAACTGCTTTGTCAAATATTGGCGCGGCGGCGCACGGTGGAGCTCAACCGCACCGCAGGAGTCCGCCATGTCCGCCGTCGCTTACGCTACCGCCCAGCCCACCCCCGCCGATGCACCGGCCACCCCCGGCATTGCCCTGACCACCCAGCTGGCCGGCCAGTCCGCGCTGCTGCCGGCGGGGGTGCTGGCGCTGCTGGTGTCGCTGCACCGTGCGGTGGAGCCGGAGCGTCAGCGCCGGCTGCAGGCACGGGTGACGCGCCAGGCGTTCTTCGATGGCGGCGGCCTGCCGGACTTCCGTGCCGACACCGCCGAGATCCGCGCCAGCGACTGGCACGTCGCCCCGCTGCCGGAGGCGCTGCAGGACCGCCGGGTGGAGATCACCGGCCCGACCGACCCGAAGATGGTCATCAACGCGCTGAACTCCGGTGCCAAGGTGTTCATGGCCGACTTCGAGGATTCCACCGCCCCGGCCTGGCGCAACCTGCTGGCCGGCCAGCAGGCGCTGATCGGCGCGGTGCGTGGCGATCTGACCCACACCGGCCCGTCGGTCGATGGGAAGCCGGGCAAGCAGTACGCGCTGCGCCCGTTCAACGAGCAGGCCGTGCTGATCGTCCGCCCGCGTGGCTGGCACCTGGATGAGAAGCACGTGCGCATCGATGGCCAGCCGATCGCCGGTGGCCTGTTCGATGCGGCGGTGTTCGCCTTCCACAATGCCCGCACCCTGATGTGCAGGCAGCGTGGCCCGTACTTCTACCTGCCCAAGCTGCAGAGCATGGAAGAGGCGGCATTGTGGGAGACCGCGCTGTCGCACATCGAGGGCATGCTCGGCCTGCCGCATGGGCAGATCAAGGTCACCGTGCTGATCGAAACGCTGCCGGCGGTGTTCGAGATGGATGAGATCCTGCATGCGCTGCGTGACCGCATCGTCGGCCTGAACTGTGGCCGCTGGGACTACATTTTTTCCTACATCAAGACCTTCCGCCGGCACGCCGACAAGGTGCTGCCCGAGCGCGGCCAGGTGACCATGACCCAGCCGTTCCTGAAGGCCTATTCGGAGCTGCTGATCCGTACCTGCCACCGCCGCGGCGCGCATGCGATGGGCGGCATGGCCGCGCAGATTCCGATCAACCACGACGCGGCCGCCAACGAGCAGGCGATGGCGCGCGTGCGGGCGGACAAGCTGCGCGAAGTCACTGCCGGCCATGACGGGACCTGGGTCGCGCACCCCGCGCTGATCCCGGTCGCGCAGGCGATCTTCGACGAACACATGCCCGGGCCGAACCAGCACCGCGTGCTGCGCAACGATGTGCAGGTCGGCCGCGATGACCTGATCGCCGCGCCCACCGGCACCATCACCCGCGCCGGTTTCGAGGGCAACGTCGAGGTCTGCGTGCGCTATCTGGCCGCCTGGCTGGACGGCAACGGTTGCGTGCCGATCCACCACCTGATGGAGGACGCGGCCACCGCCGAGATCAGCCGCAGCCAGCTATGGCAGTGGCTGCATACCCCCGGCCAGCACCTGGACGACGGCACCGCCATCGACCTGGCCCTGCTCGACGCCACCCTGGCCCAGCTGCCCGCGCGGCTGGGCGATACCGCCGCGCTGCCGGGCGGCGCCCGCATCCCCGAGTCCATCGCGCTGCTGGCCGCGCTCAGCCGCCGCGAGGAGCTCACCGACTTCCTGACCCTGCCCGCCTACGACCGTCTCGACTGACCGCCATCCATCCACCTGCTGTTACCGCATCCGTTCCCTTTGGAGATTCGACATGAGCACCCTGCAGACCGCCGAACAGATCCAGCATGCTTGGAACACCGACCCGCGCTGGGCCGGGATCACCCGCAACTACACCGCCGCCGATGTGGTGCGCCTGCGTGGCACCGTGCACGTGGAGCACTCGCTGGCGCGGCTGGGCGCGGAGAAGCTGTGGACGTACCTGCAGGAAAAGGACTTCGTCAACGCGCTGGGTGCGCTGACCGGCAACCAGGCCATGCAGCAGGTCAAGGCCGGCCTGAATGCGATCTACCTGTCCGGCTGGCAGGTCGCCGCCGATGCCAACCTGGCCGGCCAGATGTACCCGGACCAGTCGCTGTACCCGGCCGACTCGGTGCCGGCGGTGGTCAAGCGCATCAACAACACCCTGCTGCGCGCCGACCAGCTGCACCATGCCGAAGGCAAGGATGACATCGACTTCCTGCAGCCTATCGTGGCCGATGCCGAAGCCGGTTTCGGCGGCGTGCTCAACGCCTTCGAACTGATGAAGGCGATGATCGAGGCTGGCGCGGCCGGTGTGCACTTCGAGGACCAGCTGGCCTCGGTCAAGAAGTGCGGGCACATGGGTGGCAAGGTGCTGGTGCCGACCCGCGAGGCGATCGAGAAGCTCAACGCCGCGCGCCTGGCCGCCGACGTGATGGGCGTGCCGACCCTGCTGGTGGCGCGTACGGATGCCGAGGCGGCCGACCTGCTGACCAGCGATGTGGATGGCAACGACCAGCCGTTCACCACCGGCGAACGCACCGTGGAAGGCTTCTACAAGACCCGCAACGGCCTGGACCAGGCGATCAGCCGCGGCCTGGCGTATGCGCCCTACGCCGACCTGATCTGGTGCGAGACCGGCAAGCCGGACCTGGAGTTCGCCCGCAAGTTCGCCGAGGCGATCCATGCGAAGTTCCCCGGCAAGCTGCTGGCCTACAACTGCTCGCCCAGCTTCAACTGGAAGAAGAACCTGGACGACGCCACCATCGCGACCTTCCAGAAGGAGATCGCCACCTACGGCTACAAGTTCCAGTTCATCACCCTGGCCGGCTTCCACGCGTTGAACTACTCGATGTTCAACCTGGCCCACGGCTATGCCCGCCGCCAGATGAGCGCCTTCGTGGAGCTGCAGGAGGCCGAGTTTGCTGCGGCCGACCGGGGCTTCACCGCGGTCAAGCACCAGCGCGAAGTCGGCACCGGCTACTTCGACGCGGTGACCCAGGCGATCCAGCAGGGCCAGTCCTCGACCACCGCCCTGAGCGGGTCCACCGAAGAAGAGCAGTTCAACGCCGAGCGGGCGGCCTGACCCCGTCCGGGCAGGGGGCCAGGGAGGGCAGCAGGGCGGTCAGTCGGGGGACTGGCCGCCCTTTTCGGGTGCCGCAGCCCGGTCTTCACGGGGTCGAAGGCGGTAGAACGTGCACCGTTTCACGATTTTGGGGCGTAATAGTCGGAAATGGGATAGGGCGCACAGTTTTGAGGAGTGCTATCCTCCATCGCTCACCAGGGGGCGCTGGAAAGCGGGTGTTCGGAAATGACCGGCAAGGGTGCGGCGGCGATCATGTGCGAACGAGAAACAGACATCGACCGAAAGGCGATGGCTGAGATCGTGCACGCCATCCTGAGCAGCGGCGAGTCGGCATTGTTCTCCGAGTTCGGCCGCCAGCGCAAGCTGGACGAAGGCACGCACCTGTTCCACCGCGGCCATGCCGGCAGCACGATGTACGTCATCGTCAGCGGCTGCATCGAACTGGATTTCGGCGAAGACCTGGTGGTCAAGTCGCTGGGCCCCAATGAATTCTTCGGCGAGCTGGGTCTGCTGATCGGCGACCACCAGCGCAGTGCCGGTGCACGCGCCGTCGAAGACAGCGTCGTGCTGGAACTGGACCACGATGATTTCCAGCGCCTGGTCGACCGCGATCCCAGCCTGCTCGCCTATTTCCTGCGCCGCACGATCATGCGCGTGGTGGGCAACGAGCAGGTGCTGATCCGCCAGTTGCGCCGCCGCAACCACGATCTCGAAACCGCGCTGGACAACCTCTACGTCACCACCCACCAGCTCACGCACACCCGTGAGCTGGTGCGCACCGACGAGCTGACCGGCCTGCACAACCGGCGCGGCCTGGCCCTGTACCTGCAGGAATGCCGCGCGCAGGAAGACAGCGCGCCGCAGGGCCTGCTGCTGATCGACTGCGATCACTTCAAGCAGGTCAACGACGAGCATGGCCACCAGGCGGGCGACCGCGTGCTGCAGAGCGTGGCCAACATCCTGCGCTCGGTCACCACCGAGCTGGACATTGCCTGCCGCCTGGGCGGCGACGAGTTCTGCCTGCTGCTGCGCCACGTCAACCCGGACAGCCTGCAGCACGCGGCCGAGTTCATCCTCAGCGCCGTGCACGGCCTGATGGGGCGCGCGCAGGGCGTGCCGCACCTGTGCCCGGTCAGCATCGGCGTGTGCCTGATCGACCCCCGTACCGACTGGAGCGAGTGGTACGCTCGCGCCGACAACGCGCTGTACCAGGCCAAGCGCCTGGGCGGCAACCGATTGCACTGGTCGCGCTCGGCGACCGCCACACCCTGATCGGGAGATCGGCATGAACGGCGACAACGGAACGTCGACCCAGGCCCCCCAGATGCGGGCGTTGTTGTTCACCGATCTGTGCGACTCGTTGATCCTGGTGGAGCGGATTGGCGATGCCGCGGCGGCGGAGTTGTTCCAGGCACATGATCGGCTGGTACTGGCGCTGCAGCAGCAGTGGAACGGTCAGTTGATCGACCGCTCCGACGGGCTGTTCCTGCTGTTCGAGCGGGCCATCGATGGTCTCGGCTTTGCGCTGGACTATCAGCGGGGCCTGCAGGAGATCGGCAAGCAGCGTGACCTCGTGCTGCGCGCCCGTACGGGCCTGCATGTAGGCGAAGTGCTGACGTGGGAAAACAGCCCAGAGGCAATCAAGGTCGGCGCCAAATCGCTGGAAGTCGAGGGGCTCGCCAAGCCGATGGCCGCGCGCCTGATGACCCTGGCCCGGCCAGGGCAGATCCTGCTTTCGGCCGTGGCCGAATCGCTGACCCATCGCGCGGTGGGCGAGCTGGGGGAGCGTGGCGAGCGACTGGTGTGGAAATCGCACGGGCGTTGGCGGTTCAAGGGTATTCCCACCAAGCAGGAAGTGTTCGAAGCAGGCGAGATCGGTACTGCACCCCTGCGCATGCCGCGAGGCAATACGAAAGCCAGGCGTGATGTGCCTTTTTGGCGTCAGCCTGCCGCGCTGGCGGCAGAGGCGCTGCTGCTCGTCGTCGCCAGCGTGGGAAGCTGGATGCTCCTGCGGCCCGAACCCGCGATCGCGTTCGCCGAGCGGGATTGGGTCGTCATCGGGGACGTTCGCAATCTCACCGGTAATGCCCTTCTGGACGACTCGCTGCAGCAGGCATTCCGCATCAGCCTGGAACAGTCGCGTCACGTCAATGTGCTCAGCGACATGAAGGCACGCAGCATCATGGAGTTGATGCGTCGTCAACCGGGCGCGACATTGGATGCGGCATCCGCCTCGGAAGTTGCGCTCAGGGCAGGCGCCCAGTTGGTCTTTTTGCCGGCTGTCAGTGAAATAGGCGGACGCTCCCGCATCAGTGTGGAGGTGATCGAGCCTCACACCCAGCAGACGCTGGCCGTCGCCGTCGCAGATGGCGATGGCGTCCAGTCCTTGCTGGGCTCCATCGATCAGGTGACGGCGCAACTGCGTGACAAGTTGGGAGAAAGCGAGGCCCGCCTCAAGGTCGATACGATGCCGCTGCCCTTGGTCACCACGTCCAGCCTGGATGCGCTGAGGGCCTATGCACTCGGCCAGCGCCGCTATGCCGAAGGCGATTACCGCGGTGCTCTGTCGATGTATGAACGTTCGGTCCAGCTGGATCCGAACTTCGCCCTGGCCTGGATGGGGCAGGTACGTGCCAAAGTTGCTGACGTCGATAAGCCGGGTGCTCTGGTCGTGGTACGGCGCCTGAAGGCGCTTTCTCCCCGATTGCCCGCGCGCGAGGAGCTTTACCTCGACGCCTGGTTTACTACCTTGACGGATCAGTCCAAGGCGGCCGACGCGTGGATGCAGCTGGCCAGCCTGTATCCGGACTACTTTCCCGCGCAACACAATGCCGCTATCTGGCTGTACACCGACAACCGTTTTTCCGAAGCGCTTTCCTATGCCAGTCGTGCGGCGGACAGTCGATTCGAACTGTCCAATATCGCCTACGACCAATTGGGACGAATCGCTCTGGCCAAGGGTGATCCGGACAGGGCGCGCCGCGCGCTGCAGACCGCCGTTGCAGGAGGGCGCAGTGCCAGTCATCGCTACCTCGCAGCGGTAGCGGCAAGCGAGCGCAACTATGCCGAAGCAGAGAAGCATCTCGCTCAATCGTCGAACAACCGTCATGCGGGTGTGGAGCGCATCTCCATTGCGGCCGATCGCGGCCAGTGGAGTCGTGCCGAAGCGGAGGCAGCCGCAGGCATCGATACGATGGCGCGGGAGACCGGATTCGATCGGCATCTGTATCTGCTGCCGCAGGCGACGGTCCAATGGTCGGCAGGAAACAAAGAGGCCGCCCTGAAAAGTGTGCGGGCTGCGGCAGACAGTGCGTTGAAAAGACTGGCTGACAAAGGCAACCCCGATGCCAGCGAAGACGCGATGATGGCCATGGGCACCGCATTGCTGGCGATCCGCATGGGCGATGCGAAAATCAGTGATCGTGTCCTGGCCGTGGTTCACGGCGGCCGGGATGCCGGGGGGGCGACCGGCTTGGATGAGATGCGTGCGGTGGTTGAAGCCGAGCGGCTGCGTGCTGCCGGTGACCCCTCGGCTGCCGTGAGGCGTCTACAACCTTTTCTGGGCGACCGCGCACGGTTCCAGACCAGAGTGGCGGCAATGAATGCCTATCGTGCATCCGGCTTGAAAGTCGAGGCCTTGGCACAGGCAGACTTCCTGCGCAGTCATCGCGGCATGGCGTATGCCGAACTGGACTGCGGGTACTGCATGCAGCCGTTGAATGTCATCGACAGCAATGCCGCCGCCCATGTCGCCGAGCAGTTGCGTAGTGGCGAACGCCGCGCCACTACGGCCGTCTCGGGTGTGCTTACGGGCCCTTGAGTTCGTGGCTGCCGGGCGGATTGGCATCCAGTGCCGGGACGGTTTGATTCTGCATGCACGTCAGCATGTCCTGCAGCTCCTGTTTTGCCTCCAGGATATCGCTCTTGGCGGCGAGCTCGTTGACCGCGCAGCAGACGCCGAGTGCTGCAGCATCTTCAGGTGACATGCCCACTTCAACCAGTGCAGCGGCAGGATCGGAAACGAACAGGGCACGATACGCATCGTCTGTACCCAGGCGACAGATAAGCGCCAGAGCGATGGCAGGTTCCAGGGGCGGCAACGACATGGTTGGTTCCTTCGATCAATCGGGTTGGCTGCCGTGAGAGCACGGATCAAAGAGCAACATCGACCGTAGGCGGCCAGTCTTTAGCGACAGCAAGGATGCGTGGTGCGATGTAGAACACGCCTCATCTGCCGATACTGCACTAGGGGCGGCGCGAAGCCGTCAATATTGGAGAGGCCCATAGTGCGGATACGTCGTTGCGAAGTCCTGCTGTTCGAGCCTCGCGAGGCAGTCCAATTCCAGTTGGAGAGCCTGCTGAGTGGCGGGAATGGGATGGTCCGCACGCTGGGGTGGGTTGCATTGGCGCCACATCTGGACGCGCCTGTACCGCTGACACCGCGTCAGCGCGACGTGCTGGGCCTGCTCAGCCCGAGCCAATGGGTCATGCCAGGCGACGTGGAGATCACTGAGGATGAGCTTGCTGCGCTGCTGGAGCTCGGCGTCGTGCTGCATGAGCACGCGGTGGCGGGCAGTATCGGTGCTTTGCATCTGGCCAATGACCAGCGCCTTCGTGACAGCCACTGGCACCCTCTCGGGGCCATCCTGCATGCGTTCACCCGATGGGATGCCGTGGATGCGGTGAAGAACACTGTTGACGCCGGCACGGACACTGCAAGGGGGATGCGCGAAGTGCTCGGGCCGCCGCCGCAGGACACCGCGACGGCGGGTGAGATTGGCGCCATCGTGTTGCCGCAGGTGGATTCAACCGATTTCGATGCATTGCTGCGTCGACGTGCGACCTGCCGAAACTTCGACCACGCGCGTGCGCTGCCATTGCAGGTGTTCACGCAGATGCTTGGAAGGGTATTCGGTGCGCAGTCGCAGGTCAGGGTAGGTCCGGACCTGGTATTCCAGAAGAAGAACAGCCCTTCTGGCGGGGGTCTCCATCCCATCGAGGCCTACCTCATCGTGCAGCATGTGGAGGGCTTGGCACCAGGTCTGTACCGGTACCTTCCAGATGGGCATCGCCTGATGTCCCTGCCAGCCCCGGACCAGCCGCTGCGTGACTTCATCATGGAAAGTGTTGGCCAGCAGCATTGGTTCGCCAACGCACACTGCCTGGTCACCCTGGTCCCGCGCTTCGACCGAACCTTCTGGAAGTACCGCCGGCATGCCAAGGGCTATCGCGTGGTGACCCTTGAAGCTGGCCACCTGTCGCAGACGCTATATCTGTCTGCGACGGATCTGGGGCTTGGCGCGTTCATCACCGGTGCCATCAATGAGAAGCACCTGGAGCGGGGATTTGGCCTCGATCCCATCCAGCAGGGGGCGTTGGCGGTCTGCGGCTTCGGCTGGCGCGCGCAGCACATGGAGACCGCCGAGCTCGATCCTCTGGAGCAGGTCTGGCAGCGGGTCGGTTGAGCGACGACGAGGCGGAGTCAATCCGCCTCGAAATCCACCAGCACCGCCCCATCGCCCACCTGATCCCCGGCCTTGACCCGGTAACCCTGCACGGTGCCATCGGCCGGCGCCTGCAGCGTGTGCTCCATCTTCATCGCCTCCAGCACCAGCAGCGGCGCGCCGCGTTTGACCGCCGTGCCCGGTGCCACCAGTGTGGCTACGATACGGCCCGGCATCGGCGCGACCAGGCTGCCGGCATCGGCAACGGACTGGTCCGCTTCACTGACCGGATCATGCAGGGTGAAGCGCTGCACGCCTTCGCTGCCGAACAGGTACAGCTCGTTGCCGTCGCGGATGACGGTAGCGCGGTGCAGCTGTTCGCCGATCTGCACGCGCAGTGCATCGCCGGCCAGGCGGCCGCTGCCCTGCAGCACATTGCCCTCCATGCGAACGGTCCACTGCTCGCCCGCGCCCTGCACGGCCACGCTGCGCTGCGCACCCCGGTGCTCCAGCGTCAGCGCGCGTGCGGCCGGCGCGCCGAGGCGCCAGCCATCCTGGGCCTGCCACGGTGAGTGCGGGTCACGCGCATCACGGCTGGCAGCCTCGCTGGTGGCCACGCCGGCAATCGCGGCCAGCGCCCAGAGCGCCGGGTCGCTGTCGCCGTCGTTCGGGGCCAGCGCGGCCTGCTCACGCTCGATCAGCGCGGTGTCCAGCTTGGCCTGGGTGAACGAATCGGTCATTACCAGCCGGCGCAGGAAGGCGGCATTGGTGGTCACGCCGACCACTTCGCATTCGGCCAGGGCCTGCTGCATGCGGCGCAGTGCGGCGTCGCGGTCGACGTCCCAGACGATCAGCTTGGCGATCATCGGGTCGTAGAACGGGGTGATCGCATCGCCCTGCTCGACACCGGCATCCACTCGCACGTGTGCGGTGTTGGCCGGCAGTCGCAGGTGGCGCAGGGTGCCGGTGGACGGCAGGAAACCGCGGTCGGCGTCTTCGGCGTACAGGCGGGCTTCCAGTGCATGCCCGCGGATCTGCAGCTGATCCTGCTGCAGCGGCAGCGGTTCACCGCTGGCCACGCGCAGCTGCCATTCCACCAGGTCGGTGCCGGTGATGCACTCGGTGACCGGGTGCTCCACCTGCAGGCGGGTGTTCATTTCCATGAAGTAGAAATCGCCATCCGGGCCGGCGATGAACTCCACCGTGCCCGCGCCGACGTAGTTGACCGCGCGCGCGGCATCGACGGCGGCCTTGCCCATCGCGGCGCGGCGCTCGGGCGTCATGCCGGGCGCGGGCGCTTCTTCGAGCACCTTCTGGTGGCGGCGCTGCACCGAGCAGTCGCGCTCGAACAGGTACACCACGTTGCCGTGGCTGTCGCCGAACACCTGGATCTCGATGTGGCGCGGGCGCTCGACATATTTCTCCACCAGCACGTGGGCGTTGCCGAACGCGGACTGCGCTTCACGCTGGCAGCTGGCCAGCGCCTCGGTGAAGGTCGCGCTGTCGTCCACGCGGCGCATGCCCTTGCCGCCGCCACCGGCGCTGGCCTTGATCAGCACCGGGTAACCGATGCTGTCGGCCTGCTTGCGCAGGAACTCGGGGATCTGCTCGTCGCCGTGGTAGCCCGGGGTCAGCGGCACGCCGGCCTGCTGCATCAGCGCCTTGGCCGCGCTCTTGTCACCCATCGCGCGGATCGCCGCAGCGGAGGGGCCGATGAACACGATGCCCGCCTCGGCGCAGGCCTGCGCGAAGCCGGCGTTCTCCGAGAGGAAGCCGTAGCCGGGATGGATCGCCTGCGCGCCGGTGCGGCGGGCGGCCTCCAGGATGGCGTCGCCGCGCAGGTAGCTCTCACGCGCCGGCGCCGGGCCGATCGCGATGGCCTCGTCGGCCAGGCGCACGTGGCGCGCGTTGCGGTCGGCGTCGGAGTACACCGCCACGGTGGCGATGCCCAGGCGCTGGCAGGTAGCGATGACGCGGCAGGCGATTTCGCCACGGTTGGCGATCAGGATCTTGGTGAACATGGTGGTCTCGTTGCGCGGGCCAGGGGCGGCGGTGCCAGGCGGCACCGCCCGTGCATTACATGCGGAACACGCCGAAGTCGGTCTTCTTCGCCGGGGCGTTGAGGCTGGCCGACAGCGCCAGGCCCAGCACACGACGGGTGTCGGCCGGATCGATCACGCCGTCATCCCAGAGCCGGGCGCTGGCGTAGTACGGGTGGCCCTGCGATTCGAACTGTTCGCGGATCGGCGACTTGAAGCCGTCCTCTTCGGCGGCCGACCACTGCCCGCCCTTGGCTTCGATGCCGTCGCGCTTGACCGTGGCCAGCACGCTGGCGGCCTGCTCGCCGCCCATCACGCCGATGCGCGCGTTCGGCCACATCCACAGGAAGTTGGGCGAGTAGGCGCGGCCGCACATGCCGTAGTTGCCGGCGCCGAACGAGCCGCCGATCACCACGGTGAATTTGGGCACCTTGGCGCAGGCCACGGCCATGACCAGCTTGGCCCCGTCCTTGGCGATGCCGCCGTGCTCGTACTTGCGGCCGACCATGAAGCCGGTGATGTTCTGCAGGAACACCAGCGGAATGCCGCGCTGCGTGCACAGTTCGATGAAGTGCGCGCCCTTCAGCGCGGACTCGGAGAACAGGATGCCGTTGTTGGCGATGATGCCCACCGGGTAGCCGTGCAGATGCGCGAAGCCGGTGACCAGCGTGTTGCCGTAACGCGGCTTGAACTCATCGAAGCGCGAATCATCGACCAGGCGCAGGATCACTTCGCGCACGTCATAGGGCTTGCGCGTGTCGGCCGGAATCACGCCATACAGCTCGTGGGCCGGATGCCGCGGTTCCACCGGGGCCTGCACCGCCAGCGCCGGCTCGGGCTTGCGCCAGTTGAGCTGGGCGATGATCGCGCGGACCCGGGCCAGCGCCTGCAGGTCGTTGTCGGCCATGTGGTCGGCCACGCCGGAGATGCGCGTGTGCACATCGGCACCGCCCAGTTCTTCGGCGGTAACCACTTCACCGGTGGCCGCTTTCACCAGCGGCGGGCCGCCGAGGAAGATGGTGCCCTGCTCGCGCACGATCACCGTTTCATCGCTCATCGCCGGCACGTAGGCGCCACCGGCGGTACAGCTGCCCATCACGCAGGCGATCTGCGGGATGCCCTGCGCGGACAGGTTGGCCTGGTTATAGAAGATCCGGCCGAAATGGTCGCGGTCCGGGAACACCTCGTCCTGCAGCGGCAGGAACGCACCGCCTGAATCCACCAGGTAGATGCAGGGCAGGCGGTTCTGTTCGGCCACTTCCTGCGCGCGCAGGTGCTTCTTGACCGTCATCGGGTAGTAGGTGCCACCCTTGACCGTGGCATCGTTGGCCACGATCACGCACTCCACGCCCGAGACCCGGCCGATACCGGCGACCACGCCGGCGCTGGGGATCGGGTCGCCGTACATGCCGTGCGCGGCCAGCGGGGCGATTTCCAGGAACGCGCTGCCCGGGTCGAGCAGGGCATCGATGCGGTCACGCACCAGCAGCTTGCCGCGTGCGGTGTGCTTGGCGCGTGCCGCTTCGCTGCCGCCCAGCGCGGTCTGCGCCAGGGTGGCGCGCAGGTCGTCGACCACCGCCTGCAGCGCGGCGCGGTTGGCCTCGAAGGTGTCGCTGCCCGGTTGCAGCTGGGTGCTCAATACGGTCATGGCAGGGCCCTTACTTGGTGCGCTGGAACAGTTCGCGGCCGATCAGCATGCGGCGGATCTCCGAGGTGCCGGCGCCGATTTCATACAGCTTGGCATCGCGCCACAACCGTCCGGTCGGGTACTCGTTGATGTAGCCGTTGCCGCCCAGGATCTGGATCGCCTGGCCGGTCAGCCAGGTGGCCTTCTCGGCCGAATACAGGATCGCGCCGGCTGCATCCTGGCGCGTGGTGCGGCCCTGGTCGCAGGCGCGTGCCACCGCGTAGACATAGGCACGGCAGGCGTTGAGGCCCACGTACATGTCGGCCAGCTTGGCCTGGATCAGCTGGAAGGTGCCGATCGCCTCGCCGAACTGCTTGCGCTCGTGCACGTACGGCATCACCACGTCCATGGCCGCAGCCATCAGGCCGAGCGGGCCACCGGAGAGCACCACGCGCTCATAGTCCAGACCGGACATCAGCACCTTGACGCCACCGCCGACCACGCCAAGCACGTTGGCTTCGGGTACTTCGCAATCCTGGAACACCAGCTCACAGGTGTTGGAGCCGCGCATGCCCAGCTTGTCCAGCTTCTGCGCCGTGGAAAAGCCCTTCATGCCCTTTTCGATCAGGAACGCGGTGATGCCCTTGGCGCCGCCATCCGGATCGGTCTTGGCATAGACCACCAGCACATCGGCATCCGGGCCGTTGGTGATCCACATCTTGTTGCCGTTGAGTACGTAGCGATCACCGCGCTTGTCCGCACGCAGCTTCATCGAGACCACGTCCGAGCCGGCGCCCGGTTCGCTCATCGCCAGCGCGCCGACCAGCTCGCCGCTGCACAGGCCGGGCAGGTAGCGCTTTTTCTGCTCTTCGTTGCCGTTCTTGCGCAGCTGGTTCACGCACAGGTTCGAGTGCGCGCCGTAGGACAGCGCGATCGCACCGGAGGCACGCGAGATCTCTTCCATCGCCACCACATGCGCGAGGTAGCCCATGCCGCTGCCGCCGTATTCCTCTTCCACCGTCAGGCCGAGCAGGCCCTGCTCGCCGAGCTTGCGCCACAGCGCATTGGGGAACAGATTCTCTTCGTCGGCCTGCGCGGCCAGCGGCGCGATTTCAGCAGAGGCAAAATGGGCCACGCTCTGGCGCAGCAGGTCGATCTCTTCGCCGAGATCGAAGTTCATGGTCGGGACGTGCATGGGCGACTCCGCAACAACAAGGGATGGGACGCGCCGGGAGGGATGGACGGGCTGACAGGGCCGTCCCGCGGGCGATGTACCCCCAGCGTAGCCGGGTTCGACAAAGAAGTGAACACAAATTCAAAAATTGAACATAGAATCAACAAATGGCCTATAAACGCTCCGCCCTGATGGAAGAACGCCTTGCCGGCGCCCGCGAACGCATCCTGCTGGCGACCCGTGCGCTGGTGGCGGCCGGCGGCTACCGCAACGCCCCGGTGACGGCGGTGGCGGCCGAAGCCGGCGTGTCCACCGGCCTGATCTACCGGCACTTCCCCTCCAAGGCCGAGCTGTTCGTGGAGGTGCTGACCGCCGCGGTGGACCACGAACTGCGCATCTTCGAGGCGATCGCGGCCGAGCCGTTGCCCGCGCCGGAGCGCCTGCGCCGGGCGATCACCGCCTTCGTGCGGCGCGCACTGGCCGGCCCCGGGCTGGCCTATGCGTTCATCGCCGAGCCGGTGGATCCGGAAGTGGAAGCCGAGCGCATCCGCTGCCGCCGTCTGTTCGGCGATGTGTTCCGGCGCATCGTCGCCGATGGCGTCGAGGCAGGCACCTTCCCGCAGCAGGACACGCATGTCGCAGCGGCCTGCATCGTGGGGGCGTTTACCGAGGCGCTGGTCGGCCCGACCGCGCTGAGCCGCGACGCGCACGGCGATGAAGATGCGCTGGTCGAGTCGATCTGTGTTTTCTGCCTGCGTGCCGCGGGCGCCTGAGTCGCGCCGATGCTGCATTGCGACACCCGGCGGTCGCTTGCGCAGCGCCGCCGACGCTGGTCATACTCGGCCGACAAGCCGTGGTCCAACGACTACCAGCCAGGGGTATAGAGAGTGCGGAATTACGACCTCGAGTTCCTGAAACGCTTCTCCATGGTCATCGCGCTGCTGATGGCCATCACACTCGGCCTCATCATCTTCGCGGCCTACCTGCATACCAGCATCCCCCCTGAAGTCTCGCCGATGGCGGCCAAACGCACGGAACAGCGCATCGCGCCGGCCGGTGCGGTGTACGCCGGCAGCACCGGTGCCGCCGCCCAGGCCGCGGCCCAGGCCGCCGCGCTGGTCAAAGCCGCCTCGCAGGTCGCCTACGGTGGCACCACCGACGGCAAGGTGATCTACGACAACCTGTGCACCGCCTGCCATACCAATGGCGTCGGCAAGGCGCCGACGCTGGATCACGGGCATTGGGATGCGCGCATCGCCCAGGGCAAGGACACGCTCTACAAGCATGCGGTGGAGGGCTATACCGGCCCGGACGGTGGCATCATGCCGCCCAAGGGCGGTAATCCGGCGCTGACCGAGGAGCAGATCCATGCCACGGTCGATTGGATGCTGGCCAACCTGAAATAACGGCTTTGCCGGATCAGGTCACCGACGCCGCCGAAGGGCGGCGTTTCACTTTATATGGTTAGCCTTGTCGCACTTCCCTGGAGTCCTGCTTCCGATGCGCCGTCCCCCCCTCGTGTTCGCTCTCGCGCTGGCCCTGTCCGGCGCGGTCCATGCCGCCCAGCCGCAGCCCGCCACCTCGCCGCAGGTGCGTCCGGCGCCGACCACGTCGGCCACGGTCACCCTGACCGCGCCGCCCACCGACTGGCGCACGCTGGACGGTCAGCGGGTCCGCATCGCTGCGCCGCTGACCCTGGCCGGCACCGATGGCCTCTCGCGCTTCGGTGAGTTGACCGTGGCCTTCGGTGGTCGCCTGTGGCAGCCGAGCGAAGTGGCCGCACCCGGCACCGCCGGGCATGCCCAGGTGGTGGCCGACAACCTGCATCGCCGGCTGGTGCTGGACGATGGCAGCGATGCCCGGGATCCCGGCCCGGTGGCCTACCTGCCGGCGGCGGCGAACCTGCGCACCGGCATGGTCCTGCGCAACGTGGAAGGCATCGTCCGCATCGATCCCACAGGCAACGCCCGCCTGCAGGTGACCCGCCCCCTGAACCTGCCCGCGCTGGAGCGCCCGGCAGTACCGGTGGTGGCCGGTGCCCTGCACGTGGCCGCGTTCAACCTGGAGAACTTCTTCAATGGCGACGGCCAGGGCGGCGGTTACCCGACCCTGCGTGGCGCCCGGACGCTGGCCGAACATCAGGCGCAGAAGACCAAGCTGGTCGCCACCATCAACGCCCTCGGTGCCGATGTCGCCGCGCTGATGGAGCTGGAGAACGACGGCTACGGCCCGCAGTCGGCGATCGCCCAGCTGGTCGATGCGCTCAATGCCGACCGGGGCCAGGGTGCCGACTGGCGTTTCATCGACGCGAAGCAGGGCCCGGGTGACAACCCGATCCGGGTCGGCATCATCTACCGCGCCACGCGCGTGACCCCGGTCGGCGCCCCCGCCGTGCTGGAGAAGGAGCCCTTCGGCGAGCGCAGCCGCGTGCCGCTGGCGCAGGCCTTCCGCGCGGGCAAGGGCGCGCCGTTCGTGGTCGTGGCCAATCACTTCAAATCCAAGGGCTGCTCGGACGCGACCGGCGCCGATGCCGATCAGAAGGACGGCCAGTCCTGCTGGAATGCCACCCGGGTCGCCTCGGCCACGCTGCTGGACCAGTGGCTGGCGACCGACCCCACCGGTGCGGGTACCCGCGATGCGGTGCTGCTGGGCGACTTCAACGCGTACGCGATGGAAGACCCGATCCGTACCCTGCACGCCGCCGGCTGGCGGGATGCGTTCGCGGTGGCCAAGGTCGAACACCCGTACAGCTATGTCTACAACGGCATGACCGGCCGGTTGGACCATGCGCTGTTGAGCCCGGGCATGGCCAAGCGCCTGCGCGCGGCGGCAGAGTGGCACATCAATGCCGACGAGGCCGACGATGTCGGCTACCGCGACCGCAACGAAGCGGGCCCGTGGCGCAGCTCGGACCATGATCCGCTGTTGCTGGGGTTTGATCGCTGATCCCGGTCACCGGCGCGTTGCCCTGGTAGTGCCGGCCGCTGGCCGGCACCGCATCCATCGGTTACCACGTTTCCCACGCGATCAACCCGATCGCCACCACGGCCAACCCCAGGCCCACCCGGTTCCACACACTGGTGCGCTCGCCGAAACCGACGATGCCCACCAGCGCACCCAGCACCACCACGCCGATGTTCATGCCGGCGAACACCACCGCCGGGCTGTCCGGCAGGTGCTGGTGGGCGCGCACGTAGAACAGGATGTTGCCGAAGTTGAGCAGGCCGAGCAGGGCGCCGCCGACCCCGTTGCGCCACTGCAGGCGGGCGATGCCGCGCAGGTGACGCCATAGCTGCAGGATGAGCATCAGCACGAAGGCCAGGCTGAAACTGACCAGAAGTGCCGCCATCGAAGGCGTACCCGACAACGCCACCTTCTTGAGCAGGATGTCGACCAGCGCGTAGCCCACCCACACCGCCAGCAGCCACGGCCAGGCCCGCCCGCCGGTGGGTTCGGCCGCCCCGGCGCGCGGGCGCGCGCTGATCCCCAGGATTGCCAGCAGGCCCAACCCCAGGCCGGCCAGCTTCCAGCCGTTGGCGGTCTCGCCGAACACCAGGAACGCAGCCAGCAGCGAAAGCAGCAGCGACAACCGCTGGGCCACGTCGCTGCGCACGATCCCGGCGCGGGTCACCGCGCGAGCCATCATCAGGAAGATCGCCGGCAGCGCCACGGCCAGGCAGAGCAGGGCGGCCCACGGCGCATGCGCGGCCTGCAGTGACGCCAGCGAGGGCTGCAGCAGCACCGCGCTGAGCACGCTGGCGACCAGGTAATTCCAGGTCACCACCTGCGGCATGTCCAGCCGCTGGCGCGGTGCCAGCTTCAGCAGGACCGACACCAGCACGCTGCAGAGAACGCTGAAAACCAGAAAGTGCATGTACGGATCCGGCGGGGCGGCGGTGAAGCACGCGGAGGGACGGTATTATGACGCCATGCACAATCCCCCATTTCCCCAAGAAAGCGGTGCGCTGACGCTGGACGGACCGGTCGGTCCGCTGGATGTCGTGGTTGATCTGCCCGAGGCCGATGTCGCGGTGCAGCCGGTGGTGGCGATCGTCTGCCACCCCCTGTCCACCGAGGGCGGCAGCATGCACAACAAGGTGGTGACCATGGCCGCGCGCTCGCTGCGCGACCTGGGCATCGCCACCGTGCGCTTCAACTTCCGCAGCGTCGGCGACTCGGCCGGCACGTTCGACAACGGCGTGGGCGAGCAGGACGACCTCAAGGCCGTCGCCGCCTGGGTCCGTACACAGCGGCCGGGCCAGGACCTGTGGCTGGCCGGTTTCAGCTTCGGTGCGTACGTCTCGTTGCGCGCCGCGGGCGACCTGCAGCCGACCACGCTGATCTCGATCGCGCCGCCCGCAGGGCGCTGGGACTTCGAGGGCATGCAGCCCCCGGCCCAGTGGCTGGTGATCCAGGGCGAGGAAGACGAGATCGTCGATCCCCAAGCGGTCTATGACTGGCTGGACGGTATGGATGCACCGCACGAACTGGTGCGCATGCCCGATACCAGCCACTTCTTCCACCGCAAGATCGTCGACCTGCGCGGTGCGCTCATCCATGGCGTCAAGCAGTGGCTGCCCAATTCCGCCCCCGACGCAGCATGAGCGACACCGTGATGACCCCGTCGCAGCGCTACGCCGATGGCGTGGTCCGGGGCGAATGGCAGAACGACCCCGCCCAGCACGCCGCCCTGGCCGAACTGGACCGCATCCACCTGGCGCTGGTCGACAGCGCGCAGGACGGCTGGCTGGATCGCCTCTCCGCATTCTGGAAGAAGCCCGATCCGGTGAAGGGCTTGTACTTCTGGGGCGGGGTGGGGCGCGGCAAGACCTTCCTGGTCGATCTGTTCTATGACGGCCTGCCGATCGAGCAGAAGTACCGCACGCATTTCCACCGCTTCATGCGCGGCATCCACGAGCGTCTGCGCGAGCATCAGGGGCAGAGCGATCCGCTGGCGAAGATCGCCCAGGAGTGGCGCAGCAAGCTGCGCGTGCTGGTGCTGGACGAGTTCTTCGTCACCGATATCGGCGATGCGATGCTGCTGGCGCGCCTGCTCGAGCGCATGTTCGCCGAGGGCGTGACCCTGGTGACCACCTCCAACACCGCGGTGGAAAACCTGTACCTCAACGGCCTGCAGCGCGACAGCTTCCTGCCGGCGATCGGGCTGCTGCAGACCTACTGTGTGGAGCTGTACGCCGAAGGCACCGAGGATTACCGCATGCGCGCGCTGACCCGCTCGCCGGTGTACCAGTCGCCGATCGATGCTGGCAGCGATGCCTGGCTGGCCGGCCGCTGGGCCGAACTCAGCGGTGGGCAGCCGGCCAAGGCGGGCAACATCGAGATCGAAGCGCGCAAGATCCCGGTGCGTGGCCGCGGCAAGAGCATCGTCTGGTTCGATTTCAAGGCGCTGTGCGAAGGCCCGCGTGGCCCCTCGGATTACATCGAGATCGCGCACGAATTCAACACCGTGCTGCTCGGCGACATCCCGCACTTCGACACACTCAACGAAGATGCCGCGCGCCGCTTCGTCAACCTGATCGACGAGCTGTACGACCGCCACGTCAACCTGGTCTGCACCGCGACCGATTCACCGGTCGGGCTGTATTCGGGCGTCCGGCTGCAGGGCGCGTTCGAACGTACCGCCTCGCGCCTGATCGAAATGCAGAGCGCCGAGTACCTGGGCACCCCGCACCGCGCGTAACTCCACGCCGGGCGTAAATAGGCCGCAATGTAGATCCACGCCATGCGTGGATGCTTTCCTACAACGGGGGCAGCACCAACGCGTCCCCGCGCGGCTGTTCATGCGCGATCGGCGCGGCCGCGTCCTCCTCGCGGTCCATCACCATCATCGCCAGCGGCTTGCCCTGGTAGCGCACCTCCAGTGATTGCTGGATCGCATCCAGCGCCAGCACCTGGGTGCACAGCGACTGGGCCTGTGCCTCCAGCGCCTGCCCACGTGCCTCCATGCGGCGCTCCAGGTCGGCCTCCATCTTTTCGGCGCGGGCCTCGATCCGGCCCGAGCCGCCGGTCAGCATCGTCCACATCACGCCGCGGGCGAGCGAGGCCGACATCGACTCCGCCGCCTGCTCGATGCGCGCTTCGAACTGTTCCCCGAACAGATCCTGCTCCCAGATACCGCGGCCGAGGGTACGGCCGACGTACGCATGGGCATCCCTGCGCAGCCCGTCCACCTCGCGCGCCTTGCGGCGGCTGCCGGTCATGATCTCCACCGTGGCGCCCAGCGCATCGAAGACGATGTCCGTGGCCTCGCCGGCCACCCCGGCCACGGCAGGCACCAACTGGCGGGTGCCCCATTCGAGCTGGCGCAGGCGCTGGGCGTCGGCGTCGCTGACCGGGATCGGCTGGCGATCAATGTTCAGCTCGCCATCGTGGAAGAAGATCTCCGCCGGCACCTGAGCGCGGTTGCGCAGCCAGATCCCGCCACTGTCCACCAGCACGTTGTAAGGCGTGCTCACCCCGCACTGGCGCGAGGAGAGCTGCGGGCCTTTGCTCTCGCCCGCCGCGGCGGTACCGGCCACGGTCAGGCCCAACATCAGACAGCCGATCAGGGGCAGGCGCATGGTCGCGTTCATATAGAGGAGGCGTATCGCAGCGTGGCACCCCCGGGCGACCCCGGCGCGGGTCGGAAGTCACCCTGACCGGCGGCCATTCGTTAGGGCTGTGTGAGCGGGCGTTGTTCTGTTTTCGAGGAGGACAATCCGGCCATTTGCCCTTGACTGCGCACTCGCTTTCGACAGGTCCAGACCGTTCGTCGGACGCCTTTCCGGCCCGGTCCTTGCGCCACAAGGGATTAGGGAAATTCACTACATTTGGCGTTGACGACACCTGGTACCCCCACTATCTTGTGGCCGTCGGTCCCGCCGACCACAAGTCGACGGGTGTATCGCCTTCACGCCGATGGCCTGAAGACCTACTGACAACCGCACGCACGTACAGCGTGTGGTGCCGGTCGCACGACTCTCCGGGGGGAGAGGACCGGTGACGCAGGGGAATCCGCCCGCAGGCCTGCCTGCGCTGTCGCGGCTCCTGCGACGCCGCAGGTCCACCCTGTAGATCCGTGCGCCGGTTCGGCCTGCAAGGCAGGCGACGCTGTACCACTTCCAATCACGCCCAGAGGAAAACGCCGTGAGCATCGAAACCAGCACCGACATCGATAAGGAAAGCGAATTCCTGCTGACCTCGCCGCCCACGGCGACCGCCATGAGCGTGACCAAGCGCAATGGCACCACCGAACTGGTGGACCTGAACAAGATCGTGCGCGCGGTACAGCGCTGCTGCGAAGGTCTGCATGCGGTGGATCCGATGCGCGTGGCGACCCGCACCATCTCCGGCCTGTACAACGGCGCGACCACCCAGGAGCTGGACGAACTGTCCATCCGCACCTCGGCGCTGCTGATCGGTGAAGAACCCGAGTACGGCCGCCTGGCCGCGCGCCTGCTGGCCAACTTCATCGCCAAGGAAGTGTCCGGCCAGGAAATCCATGCGTTCTCGCAGTCGGTCGGCCGCGGCCACGAAGTGGGCCTGATCAACGCGCGCCTGCTCGATTTCGTGCAGATCAACGCCCGCAAGCTCAACGACGCGATCGATCCGTCGCTGGACCTGCATTTCGATTACTTCGGTCTGCGTACCCTGTACGACCGGTACCTGCTGCGTCACCCGCACACCCGCAAGGTGATCGAGACCCCGCAGCAGTTCTTCCTGCGCATTGCCAGCGCGCTGAGCGAAGACGTGCCGGAAACCCTCGCGCTGTACAAGCGCATGGGCAACCTGGATTACCTGCCGTCCAGCCCGACGCTGTTCAACTCCGGCACCACGCATGAGCAGCTGTCCTCGTGCTTCCTGCTGGATTCGCCGCAGGATTCGCTGGAGTCGATCTACGCCAAGTACGGTGATATCGCCCAGCTCTCCAAGTTCAGCGGCGGCATCGGCGTCAGCTACAGCCGCGTGCGTTCGCGTGGTTCGCTGATCAAGTCGACCAACGGTCATTCCAACGGCATCGTGCCGTGGCTGAAGACCATGGATTCCTCCGTGGCAGCGGTGAACCAGGGCGGCAAGCGCAAGGGCGCGGCCTGTGTATACCTGGAAACCTGGCACGCCGACGTCGAGGACTTCCTCGAACTGCGTGACAACACCGGTGACGAATCGCGCCGTGCGCACAACCTGAACCTGGCCAACTGGGTGCCGGACCTGTTCATGCAGCGCGTGGAGGCCGACCAGGAATGGTCGCTGTTCGATCCGAGCGTGGTGCCCGAGTTCACCGATCTGTTCGGTGAAGCCTTCGAGCAGGCCTACCTGCAGGCCGAAGCCCAGGGCAAGGCCCAGCGCACGATCTCCGCGCGCAAGCTGTACTCGCGGATGATGCGTACCCTGGCCGAGACCGGCAACGGCTGGATGACGTTCAAGGACAAGTGCAACCGCGCCAGCAACCAGACCCTGCGTCCGGGCAACGTGATCCACCTGTCCAACCTGTGCACCGAAATCCTGGAAATCACCTCGGCCGAAGAGACCGCGGTGTGCAACCTGGGCTCGATCAACCTGGGCAATCATTTCGACGGCCACGGCGAGTTCGATTTCGACAAGCTGGCCGACACCGTGCGCCTGGCCGTGCGTCAGTTGGACCGCGTGATCGACCTGAACTTCTACCCGATCGAGACCGCCCGCCGCGGCAACCTGCGCTGGCGTCCGGTCGGCCTAGGCTGCATGGGCCTGCAGGACGTGTTCTTCCGCAAGCGCCTGGCCTTTGACAGTGCCGAAGCCCGCGCACTGTCGAAGAAGATCGCCGAGACGATCTACTTCCACTCGCTGGAAACCTCGTGCGAGCTGGCCCAGGAACGCGGCAAGCACCCGTCCTTCGCCGATACCCGTGCGGCCAGCGGCGAGCTGCAGTTCGACGCCTGGAACGTGGTGCCCGAAGACACCGCGCGTTGGGACGCCCTGCGTGAGCGCATCAAGGAACACGGCCTGCGCAACTCGCTGCTGATCGCCATCGCCCCGACCGCGACCATTGCCTCGATCGCCGGTTGCTACGAGTGCGTCGAGCCGCAGGTGTCCAACCTGTTCAAGCGCGAAACGCTGTCCGGCGACTTCCTGCAGGTCAACCGTTACCTGGTGAACGAGCTGAAGAAGCTCGGCCACTGGACCCCGGAAATGCGCGACGCGATCAAGCTGGCGGAAGGCTCGATCCAGGGCATCACCCAGATTCCGGAAACGCTGCGCCACGTGTACCGCACCGCCTGGGAACTGCCGATGCGTTCGCTGATCGACATGGCCGCCGACCGCGGCGCGTTCATCGACCAGTCCGCCTCGCTCAACCTGTTCATGGAAAGCCCGAACATCGGCGCGATGTCCTCCATGTACATGTACGCCTGGAAGCAGGGCATCAAGACCACCTACTACCTGCGTTCGCGTCCGGCGACCAAGATCGCCAAGACGACCGTCAGCAGCTACACCCCGGTCGAAGCCGTCGCCTGCTCGCTGGAAAACCCGGAAAGCTGCGAGGCGTGCCAGTAAACAAGGCGTGCCGGCCCACCGGGCCGGCACCGCTGGAAAATCACACATTCGGTAGCTGCCGGCCGTTGGTCGGTAGTCGCCAAGAAGGACGAAACACCATGGCCGACAAGCCGAGTCAAATGCTGCTCGATCCCGGTTTCGAACTGACGTTGCGCCCGATGCGCTACCCGCAGTTCTATGACATGTATCGCAACGCGATCAAGAACACCTGGACGGTCGAGGAAATCAACTTCCAGATCGACATCAGCGACCTGCACGGCAAGATGTCGCCGGGCGAGCGCCACCTGATCCACCGCCTGGTCGCGTTCTTCGCCACCGGCGATTCGATCGTGTCCAACAATCTGGTGCTGAACCTGTATCAGCATCTGAACGCGCCGGAAGCGCGCATGTACCTGTCGCGCCAGCTGTACGAAGAAGCGCTGCACGTGCAGTTCTACCTGACCCTGCTCGACAACTACCTGCCGGATCCGGACGAGCGCGCCAAGGCGTTCGACGCGGTGGAGAACATCGATTCGATCAAGAAGAAGGCGGACTTCTGCTTCAAGTGGATCGATTCGATCCAGAACCTGAAGCGCATCGAGACCCGTGACGAGCGTCGCCAGTTCCTGCTCAACCAGATCTGCTTCGCGGCGTGCATCGAGGGCCTGTTCTTCTTCGCCGCCTTCGCCTACGTCTACTACTTCCGTTCGCGCGGTCTGCTCAACGGTCTCGCCTCGGGCACCAACTGGGTGTTCCGCGACGAGAGCGCGCACATGGAGTTCGCGTTCGAGTGCGTGGACGTGATCCGCGAGGAAGAGCCGGACCTGTTCGACGATGCGATGAAGCAGCAGGTGTACGACATGCTGGCCGAGGCGATCGAGTGTGAAGTGCAGTTCGCCGAGGACGTGCTGTCCGGTGGTGTGGCAGGCATTTCGACGCGTGACATGCGTCAGTATCTGCAGCATTGCGCTGACAATCATTTCCATCGCCTGGGCATGGAGAAGAAGTACAACGTGCGCAATCCGCTGAGCTTCATGGAGCTGCAGGATGTGCAGGAGTTGACCAACTTCTTCGAGCGTCGTTCGTCGGCCTACCAGGTGGGCGTGAAGGGCGAAGTGTCGTTCGACATGTCGTTCTGATCTGACGCTTACGTCGTGATGTCGAAAAGCCCCGGACATGTTCCGGGGCTTTTTCGTTTCCCGCTTTACTCGCTTAAGCGTTGAAGCGTTGAAGCGTTGAAGCAAGAGCGTTGGCGTCCGGATGCTGCGAGTTGAAGTGACCCGGGCAGGCGAATGCTGGACCCGCCGTAAATACGTCCGTGTAGGCTCGTGGGCCGCATCCATGCGGCCCAACGGTCCTGCATTCGCCTGCCCGGGTCACTTCCCATGGATTTTCCATTGCGGTTGGAAAGGCGATTGCTACCAACGTGCGCTGACCATCAATGCAGCGTTTGATATCCACACATTGGGTAGAGCTGAGCCATGCTCGGCTGCTCTTTCTCTCCCACACCACGTCGCGTAAGCACTCGCCAACGCCGCTCTCCCCACCGCGCAACGACAGACTATCCAGAGGAGGTCGGAGGCCCCTTTGCAGGACCGTTAAGCGGCATGGATGCCGCTTACGAGCCTACATGGGTGAGAGCGCATTGCTTGCGAGGCACTGCCTCGCATGCGTTCGAACGCACAGCCGCCGGCGGCTGGGCCGGGCCGCGGAGCGGGATTTACGGCGCGTCCAGCAAAGGGGCCCCCGACCTCCTCGAACCGATAGAGATAAATGCGCCAAGAGCGCTCTACGCGCCCAACCACCCCCTGTCGTATCATCCGCGCCACCCCACACACATTCCCGGCCCCCGCCATGACCCCGATCCCCGAAACCATCCCGCCCATCGAAGTCCGCATGGCCGAGATCGTGTTCCCCAACCACACCAATCACCTGGGCACCCTGTTCGGTGGCCAGGCACTGGCGTGGATGGACAAGGCGGCGTTCCTGGCCGCCGCCCGTTACTCCCGCCGCACGGTGGTCACCGCGCGCTCGGACCAGGTCGATTTCAAGCTGCCGATCCGCATCGGCCAGATGGTGGAGACCGTCGGCCGCATCGTCGAAGTGGGCCGCAGCTCGATGAAGGTGGAGGTCGAGCTGATTGCCGAAGACCTCCACACCGGTGAGCGCAAGCTCTGCACGCGCGGGCACTTCGTGATGATCGCGCTGGATGCCGACGGCCATCCGACCAGCGTCCCGGCGCTGCCGGGTGACATCCCGGGCCCGTAAGCGGCCCGCGATTGCCTCTTCGCGCCTGCGCCCCCATCTGCTGATCATGAGCACACCTCTTGCCGAGTTCATCGATCGCGCCCAGCGCCTGTTCGTGCTGACTGGCGCGGGTTGCAGCACCGATTCGGGCATCCCGGATTACCGCGATGCCGATGGCCAGTGGAAGCGCAGCCCGCCTGTCACCTATCAGGCCTTCATGGGCGAACTGGCCACCCGCCAGCGCTATTGGGCGCGCAGTCTGCTGGGCTGGCCCCGGTTCGGCTGGGCCCAGCCGAACGGCACGCATGCCGCGCTCGCCGCACTGGAAGCCCGGGGTAAGGTCGAGCTGCTGCTCACCCAGAATGTCGACCGTCTGCATCAGCGGGCGGGTAGCGAGGCAGTGATCGATCTGCACGGGCGGCTGGACCAGGTGCGCTGCATGGGCTGTGAGGCACGTACCCCGCGCGAGGCGTTCCAGCACCGGCTGCTGGCGCTCAATCCCGGCTGGGAGCATCTGGAGGCCGGCCAGGCGCCCGACGGCGATGCCGATCTGGAGATGGATTTCTCCAGCTTCCAGGTGCCGGCCTGCCCGGCCTGCGGCGGGGTGCTCAAGCCGGACGTGGTGTTCTTCGGTGAAAGCGTGCCGCGCGAGCGGGTCGCCACCGTCCACGATCATCTGCAGCGGGCTGATGCGGTGCTGGTGGTCGGCTCCTCGCTGATGGTCTATTCCGGCTTCCGCTTCGTGCAGGCCGCGGCCCAGGCCGGGGTGCCGATCGCCGCGCTCAACCGCGGCCTCACCCGCGCCGACGCGCTGCTGAGCCTGAAAGTCGACCAATCCTGCGCCGAGGCACTGGCCTTCCTGCTGACGGGAACCGCCGCCTGAGCCGCTAAGAAACACTGATCCACTGGCACGGTTGCCTCCGCCGCCGCACAGGAGTGCAATGGCGCCCGGTTACATCTTCCTCATCCCGAGTTCCCCCCTTGAGCCAGCTCTTCTCCTCCCTCTCCTTCGGTCCACTGACCCTGCCCAACCGCATCGTGATCGCGCCGATGTGCCAGTACTCCTGCACCGACGGCCTTGCCAATGACTGGCACCGCATCCACCTGGGGCAGTTGTCGCAGTCCGGTGCCGGTCTGCTGATCCTGGAAGCCACCGCTGTGCTGCCGGAAGCCCGCATCAGCTGGGCCGATCTGGGCCTGTGGGATGACGCCACCGAAGCCGCCTTGGCTTCCGTGGTGGCCTCGGTCAAGCAGTGGTCGCCGATGCCGCTGGGCGTGCAGCTGGGTCACGCCGGCCGCAAGGCCTCGGTGAACAAGCCATGGGAAGGCGGTGGTGCGATGGACCCGTCCGATCCGCGTGCGTGGCCCACGGTCGCGCCGTCTGCGCTGCCGTTCGCCAAGACCGATCCGACGCCGACCGAACTGGATCTGGCCGGCATCGATGCGATCGTGGACGCCTTCGCGGCCGCGGCCCGTCGCGCCGAACGCGTGGGCATGGATCTGATCGAGCTGCATGCCGCGCACGGCTACCTGCTGCACCAGTTCCTGTCGCCGCTGAGCAACCGCCGCGAGGACGACTACGGTGGTTCGCTGGAAAACCGCATGCGCCTGCTGGTGCGCGTGTTCGATGCGGTGCGCGAGGCCGTCTCCGATCGGATCGCGGTGGGTGTGCGTATCTCCGCCAGCGACTGGGTGGCCGGCGGCTGGGATATCGAACAGACCACGACCCTGGCGCACGTGCTGGACGCGCGCGGTTGCCAGTTCCTGCATGTCTCCAGTGGTGGCAATGATCCGCGCCAGCAGATTCCGCTGTCGCCGGGCTACCAGGTGCCGTTCGCGCAGGCGATCAAGGCGCACAAGCTGCGCATGCCGGTCATCGCCGTGGGCCTGATCACCGAGCCCTCGCAGGCCGAATCGATCCTGCGCCATGGTCATGCCGATGCGATCGCGCTGGCCCGCGGCATCCTCTACGATCCGCGCTGGCCGTGGCATGCCGCTGCGGCACTCGGCGATTCAGTCGCCCCGGCACCGCAGTACCTGCGCTGCGAACCGCGCGAAGCCCGCGGTGTGTTCATCGCGCCGGAACGCTGACACGTTGACGGTAGTGCCGGCCGCTGGCCGGCATCCGGGTGACCCTGCGCTCAGCCGACGTCCACCCGCCACGCCGGTGGCAGCCCCTCGATGATGTGCTGCATCAGCGCCCTTACCTTGGGCGTCAGATCACGGCGATCGCTGACGCACAGGAACAACCGCATCGGTTCCGGTGAGGCCTGGGTGCTCTGCGCATCGCCGGGTTCGAACAGCGCCTGCAGCTCGCCGCGCGCGAGATAGGGCGCGGCCACGAACGCTGCCAGGCGGGTGATGCCGCCGCCGGCCACTGCCATCGCGGCCAGCGCATCGATGTCATCACTGGCCAGTGCCGGGGTCACCTCGGCATCGAAGCGCATGCCGTCGCGCACGAAACCCCAGCGCAGGTAGCGCCCGTCCAGCGGATAGCGGAACAGCAGGCAGCGATGCTCGCGCAGCGCCTCTGGCGTAAGCGGGATGCCGGCACGCGCGAGATACGACGGTGCCGCGCAGACCACGAACGGCACCTGCGCGATGGGCCGTGCGACCAACCCTTCTTCCAGCTGCGGTTCGATGCGGATGCTCACATCCACGTCTTCGTGTGCGTGGTCGACGTTGCGGTCGGCCAGCAGCAGTTCGATTGCCAGCCGCGGATAACGTGCCTGCAATGGGGGCATCAGCGGTGCCAGCACATGACGGCCGAAAGCCGCGCTGCTGGCAATGCGCAGCCGGCCTTCGGGCGTGGCATCCAGATCGGTCACGGCGGCCTGTGCCCGCTGCAGGTCACGCTCGATGTGGCGCACCTGGGCGAGATAGACCGCGCCGCGCTCGGTCAGCGCCAGCTGGCGGGTGGTGCGGTTGAGCAGGCGTACGCCGAGGTGGGCTTCGAGCCGGGCGATGTTCTGCCCGACCGCGGCGGGACTGATGCCCAGCGTGCGTGCGGCTGCGGCCAGGCTGCCGGCATCGGCGGTGCGGATGAAACTGCGGATTGACTGGAGAATGTTCATGCTGAGGGACATTTTCCATGGTCATTGCAAAGAACTTCTTTATAAAGCGCCAAGCCGCCGCGGTCTACCGGGCCGTCCGGGCGCTGGCTATCGTGCCGGTCCCGCAACCGACGGTTGCCCGATCAAAGGAACCCTACGCATGACCGCTCCTCAGGCTGTGGCGATGCGCCGCTGGAAGCTCGGCGCCCGCGCTACCCCATTCGTGTTCGCTTTCTTCATGGCCTCGATCATGGCCATGCTGATGTGCCTGGTGATCACGGCCGCCAATGCCGGCGTGGGCGTGGACTACCCCGCGCGCGTGCTTGGCGCCTACCAGTTGGCGATGCCGACGGCGTTCTGTTGCGTGCTCCTGGTGCGCCCGGTGGTGATGCGGCTGGTGGCATGGACGGTGCATCCGCCGCGGTAACCCGGATGGCCTTGCCGAATGGTTGCAGGTGAGAGCAACCGTGCCGCGGATCCGGGCGCTCCTTTACACTTGAAAGGATGCGCCCTGATTCCATCCTCACCCTCTCATGCCCGGACCGTACCGGGATCGTCTACCGTGTGTCCGGCCTGCTGTTCGAGCTGGGCTGCAACATCCTCGATGCCCAGCAGTTCGGCGACGACGAGAGCGGCCGGTTCTTCCTGCGCGTGCATTTCGACCGTGCCGCCGAGCAGTCGCTGGGCGACGTGGAAGCGCGCATGGCCACGCTGGCCACCGAGTTCGGCATGGACTGGCAGCTGCATGACGCCCGCCGCCGCGCGCGCCTGCTGGTGCTGGTGAGCAAGCAGGGGCATTGCCTCAACGACCTGCTGTTCCGCGCGCACAGCCGGCAGCTGCAGGTGGACATCGCGGCGGTGGCCTCCAACCACGAGGACTTCGCCGCCCTGGCTGGGTCCTACGGCGTGCCGTTCCATCACCTGCCGGTCAACGCGGACAACCGTGCCGTGCAGGAGCAGCAGATCATCGACCTGGTCGAACGCGAGCAGATCGATCTGGTGGTGCTGGCGCGCTACATGCAGATTCTGTCGCCGCGCCTGTGCGAGGCGCTGGCCGGGCGCGCGATCAACATCCACCACAGCTTCCTGCCCAGCTTCAAGGGCGCGCAGCCGTACCACCAGGCGCACGCACGCGGGGTCAAGATCATCGGCGCCACCGCACATTACGTGACCCCGGATCTGGACGAGGGTCCGATCATCGAGCAGGACGTGGCGCGCGTGGATCATGCGATGACGCCGCGCGATCTGGTGCGGTTGGGCAGCGATACCGAATCCCAGGTCCTGGCGCGCGCGGTACGCCGGCATGTCGAGCATCGGATCCTGCGCAACGGGCATCGCACCGTCGTCTTCCGCTGACCGGTAGGTACCGACCGTTGGTGGGTACGTCGTTCCGGCCGGCACCCGGCTCCGCCCGTCAGATCAGCGCGATCTTTGCCTTGGCCAGCGCCTCGCGCACCATCCCATCATTGGCCTCGGTCACCGGTCGGGTCAGCGCCCAATGGAACTTCACCCGGAAGCCGGATTTCACAGCGTCCTGCGCGCTCCACAGCACGCAGTAGTCGCGCGCCAGGCCGCACACGTGCACCTCGCGGATGCCGCGTTCGTGCAGCCAGCCGGCCAGGCCGGTCGCGGGGCGGGTGCCGTCAGGGCCATGGTTCTCACGGAAGGCACTGTACGAATCCACCGCGCGGCGGGTGCCCTTGCGCAGGATCAGGTCGGCCACGGTCCAGTCCACGCCCGGATGCAGCACGGCGCCCTCGCTGCCTTGTACGCAATGGTCCGGCCACAGGGTCTGCGGCTGGGCGTGCAGCAGGATCGCTTCGAACGGGAGATGCCCCAGGTGCTGGCTGGCAAAGGAGGCGTGGTCGGCCGGGTGCCAGTCCTGGGTCGCCACCACGGTGGCATACCGGCGCTCGGCCAGCAGCGCCGCAATGTCCGGCACGATCGCATCGCCGTCCACGCAGGCCAGTGCGCCACCGGGCATGAAGTCCGGCTGCAGGTCGATCACGACCAACGCGACATCGGCGGGGTAACGGCTCATGGCGGCTTCACGGCTGTGGGGGCGCCCAGTCTAGCCGACGCCCCCGCAACGGTCAGTCGGCGTCGCCCTGCTTCGAGGTGCCATCGCCGTAGTACAGCACGCCCAGCTTGATCCGCTCGCGGCCGGTCTCGCGGCGGTGGCGGTTGGCGTCGCGCAGCGAGTAGACGCAGCCGCAGTACTCCTGCTGGTAGAACTGCTCGCGCTTGCTGATCTCCACCATCCGCGCGGCGCCGCCGCCCTTGCGCCAGTTGTAATCCCAGTACTGGATGCCCGGGTAGTGTGCGGCGGCGCGGTGGCCACAGTCGTTGATCTGGTTCATGTCTTTCCAGCGCGAAATGCCCAGCGAGCTGCTGATCACCGCAAAGCCGTTCTCGTGCGCGTACAGCGCAGTGCGAACGAAGCGCATGTCGAAGCACATCGTGCAGCGGATGCCGCGCTCGGGTTCGTTCTCCATGCCACGCGCACGCGCGAACCAGTTGTCGGTGTCGTAGTCGGCGTCGACGAACGGCACGCCATGTTTCTCGGCGAAGCGGATGTTCTCCTGCTTGCGCAGTTCGTACTCCTTCACCGGGTGGATGTTGGGGTTGTAGAAGAAGATCGTGTAGTCGATGCCGGAGGCGGTGATCGCCTCCATCACCTCGCCCGAACACGGTGCGCAGCACGAATGCAGCAGCAGCTTGGTGTGGCCGTCGGGAAGCGACAGGGTGGGGCGGTCGATGGGGGTCAGCTGGGTCGGGGTCATGCGTCTCTCGTCGACCCCACCGCCGGCAACGGCGGCGATGGGGTCCTTGGGGCGGTTTACAAACGGAGCATCAGGCGGCGTTGGCGTCCGTGGTTTCCTCGCGCAGTTCGCGCGCGGCGGCCACCAGCGCTTCCAGCGCGGCACGGGTTTCCGGCCAGCCACGGGTCTTCAGGCCGCAATCCGGGTTGACCCAGATCTGCTCCGGGCGCAGCACTTCGGCGGCTTTGCGCAGCAGCGCCAGCATCTCGGCCTTGTCCGGCACGCGCGGGGAGTGGATGTCGTACACACCCGGGCCGATCTCGTTGGGATACTGGAAGCGCACGAAGGCATCCAGCAGCTCCATGCGCGAGCGCGAGGTCTCGATCGAGATCACGTCCGCGTCCATCGCAGCCACCGATTGGATGATGTCGTTGAACTCGGAATAGCACATGTGCGTGTGGATCTGGGTCGCATCGCGCACGCCGCTGGCGCCGATCCGGAACGCTTCCACCGCCCAGTCCAGGTACTCGCGCCATTGGGCACGGCGGAGCGGTAGGCCTTCACGGATCGCCGGCTCGTCGATCTGGATCACGCCGATGCCGGCCGCTTCCAGATCGGTCACTTCATCGCGCAGCGCCAGCGCGATCTGGCGGCAGGTGTCCGCCCGCGATTGGTCATCGCGCACGAACGACCACTGCAGCACCGTCACCGGGCCGGTCAGCATGCCCTTCATTGGCCGCTGGGTGAGCGACTGCGCGTACTGCGACCAGCGCACCGTCATCGGCTGCGGACGGGTCACATCGCCGAAGATCACCGGCGGCTTCACGCAGCGCGAGCCGTAGCTCTGCACCCAGCCATTCTTGGTGAACGCAAAGCCATCGAGCTGCTCGCCGAAGTACTCGACCATGTCGTTGCGCTCGAACTCGCCATGCACCAGCACATCCAGCCCGATCTGTTCCTGCACGCGCACGCAGTGCTCGGTCTGGGTGGCCAGGAACGCATCGTAGTCCGCATCGGAGAGCTTGCCGGACTTGTTGCGGGCACGCGCCTCACGCACCTCCAGCGTCTGCGGGAACGAACCGATCGTGGTGGTCGGGAAGCGCGGCAGCTTCAGCGCGGCGGCCTGGGCCAGGTGGCGCTGCGGGTAGCGGCTGTGGCGCTGTGCATCGGCTGGGGTCAGCGCGGAAAGACGCGCGGCGACGGTCGGGTTGTGCACGCGTGGCGAACGACGGCGCGATTCGATGCACGCACGCGAATGGGCGAGCGGTGCTTCGGCACGCGCCGGCGCATCGATCGCATCAGCCAGCACGCGCAGCTCGCCGAGCTTCTGCCTGGAGAAGGCCAGCCAGCTGCGAAGTTCGTCATCGAGCTTCTTTTCGTGGTCCAGATCGACCGGGCTATGCAGCAGCGAACACGACGGCGCCAGCCACAGCGCATCGCTGCCGACATGACCGTGCGCGTAGCGCGCCAGCACCAGGGCGTTGTCCAGATGGGTGCGCCAGATGTTGCGGCCGTTGACCAGACCGGCCGACAGCACGCGACCGGCGGGCAGTGCCTTGATCACCGCATCGAGCTGTTCCGGCGCACGGACCAGATCCACATGCAGACCATCGACCGGCAGCGAGGCGGCCAGGGTGAGGTTGTCCTCCAGCGCGCCAAAGTACGTCGCCACCAGCACCTTGGGGCGCGCGGCCTGGGCCAGCACCGCATAGGCATGCTCGAAGGCAGCACGTGTGGCCTCGTCCAGGTCCTGCACCAGCAGCGGCTCATCCAGCTGCACCCACGCCGCGCCGGCCGCCTTGAGTTCGCCCAGCAGCTGCACGTACACCGGCAGCAGCGCATCGAGCAGGTCCAGCGCGTTGCTGCCGTCGGTGGTCTTGGACAGCCGCAGGAAGGTCACCGGGCCGATCAGCACCGGACGGGTCTCGATCCCCAGCGCCTTGGCCTGGCGGTACTCGGCCAGCGGCTTGTCGCCGCGTACCGCGAAGGTCTGGCCGGCGTGCAGTTCGGGCACCAGGTAGTGGTAGTTGGTGTCGAACCACTTGGTCATTTCCAGCGCGTGCAGGTCGATGCCATCGCGCTGCAGGCCACGCGCCATCGCGAAGTAGCCGCTCAGCGGCTCGGCATCGGCGAGCGCGCGGTAGCGGGTCGGGATCGCATCGAACAGGAAGGCCGCATCCAGCACCTGGTCGTACAGGCTGAAATCATTGCTCGGCGGCACATCCACGCCGGCCTCGCGCTGCAGCTGCCAGTGGCGTTCACGCAGCTCGGCCGCCGTGTCCTGCAGCGAGGCGGCGGTGCTTTCGCCGGACCAGAAGGCTTCGAGCGCGCGCTTGAGTTCGCGCTTGGCGCCGATGCGTGGAAAACCCAGGTTGGTAACAGTGGTCATTGGAACGTGTCCTCATTGCGTAGGGGCATTGAGGAACGAAGGAACCGCGCGCCGTCCGGGGCCTCGCAGCCCGTTCCGCCCCGCCAGCGACCTTCGCCCCCGCGGGCGAACCGGATGCCGTGAAGCGGACGCACGGGGGCAGCGCCAGGCAGGCGGCATGGCGGCAGTCCCCGGCAACCTCCCCGCGGACGTTCCAGGTCGAATCGGAGGACGGTCATGTCCTCCGGCCGGGGCCGGTATTCGGGCTGATGGACACGGGCGCACGCGCCCACCTAGTACCTGCCGCTTCCCAGGCGCGAAGGCCCAGTGCTGTTGGCAGGAGTCGTTTCCATTCACCGCTGCGGGGCAGCTCCGGAATGGGCGCGGATGCGCCTTCACCGGATTCCCGTTTAAATCCATCCCTTCATCTGCATGAAGCGATGGATACCTTCGGCGAGCACAAGGTAGGCCGAAGGCGGGCGATGGTCAAGTGGCGAGGATCAGCTCCACGCCCATACTGTGAATGGCTGTGTCTGTTACGTGCCGTCAGGCCGCGCGGTGATGCGGCTCGATGGCGGCAAGTACGTCCGTCAACGCGTCTTTCGCAGCGGCCACATCGTGGGCGACTTGGAGATTCAGCCAGAACACGTCGGTCGTGCCGAAGAAGCGGGACAGGCGAAGTGCGGTGTCAGCACTGATGCTGCGACGGCCGGCCACGATCTCACCAATGCGGGTCTGCGCCACACCGATTCCCTTCGCGAGCTTGTACTGGCTCAAGCCGAAAGGCACGAGGAATTCCTCCTGGAGGATTTCACCCGGATGAGGGTAGGGGATGGCGCGCATAGCGGGACCTCTCAATGGTAGTCGCAGATTTCAACATTGCAGGCGCCAGCATCCGTCCAAGTGAAGCAGACACGGAACTGATCGTTGATGCGGATGCTCCACTGACCTGCGCGATCTCCACGCAGTGCCTCAAGCCGATTTGCGGGTGGAATGCGCAGGTCAGCCAGAGAAGCCGCAGCATCCAACATCGCCAGCTTCCGCATGGCGACAGTGCCGATGTGTTCCAGCCGTTTGACCTTCGCACCCGAGAAAAAGCGTCGCGTCGCCATGCATCGGAAAGACAGAATCGGCACAAGGCTTCCTGCAGTGAGGATAGTAACGTCAGACGATACTATCGTCAAACGTTATCATCGAAATGATTGGGTCCCCCTACTGTTCCTTTACCGGAACAGGAGTGCCAATACGTTCGTTCGATGCGAGTCCAACCTCCAGTCGTCATTGCCGATGGCGCCCGATCTCCTCCGCGCTGCATCCAAACCACTGCCAACTGCGTATCTCCCTGCAAGCCCGCTCGTTGGACCCCCATGCGCCCGCCCTTGCCCTGCCTGATCCTGCTGCTGTCGGTGATCGCCGCCCCCGTGAGTGCCGCCGATCAGACCGTGCAGCGCCAGGAGGGCCGCGCGTACGCCACCGCCGATGGCCGCCTGCTCTACCGCGAGACCCATTGGCTGCAGGGGCCGGCAAGCGCCCAGTCGCGGTTGGTGCTGTACCGCTGCAGCGACGGGCGCCCCTTCGCGCGCAAGTGGATGACCCCGCAGGGCAGCCCGCAGACGCCGGATTTCACCCTGGACGATGGCCGCGATGGGTATCAGGAAGGCGTGCGCGGCGGTGCCGCCACCCGCCAGGTATCGGTCCGCGCCAGCGCGCAGGCACCGACGTTCAGCCGCGCGATCGCGGTTCCGCCGGGCGCGGTGGTGGATGCCGGTTTCGACGCGGCGGTGCGCAGCCATTGGGCGGCGTTGCAGGCCGGGCAGAGCGTGGCGTTCCAGTTCCTGCTGCCCAGCCGTCAGCGTCTGGTGCCGCTGAAACTGCAACGCACCGGCGCGGTGACGTGGCAGGGTCAACCGGCCGAGCAGCTGCAGATGAAGCTCGATGCGTGGTTCGGTTTCGCGGTGCCCCCGGTCACCCTGGTCTACGCCACCGCGGACCAGCGGCTGCTGCAGTTCACCGGCACCGGCAACGTGCGCGATGAGAAGGGCAAGTACCCGCAGGTGCGGGTCGAGTTTCCGGCGGCTCCCGTTGCCACGCCTGCGGCCGAGTTGTCCGCCGCGCGCACGCAGCCGCTGGTGAAGACATGCGGTGCCTGAGCGCCCCCTTGCAGACAGCGGCGGGAGCAGGGAGGATGCCGATACGCCCGTTATCGACATTGAGCCTGCAATGCCCGAGCTGGACGCCGCCGCTGCCGCATCACACCGTCTGGACGAGCTGCTCGTCCGCGTCGCCGGCGGTGATCGCCAGGCGTTCGAATCGGTCTACCAGCTGTCATCGGGACGCTTGTTCGCCATCTGCCTGCATGTGCTGCGCGACCGCGGCGATGCCGAAGAGGTGCTGCAGGACGTCTTCACCACGGTCTGGAACAAGGCGGCACAATTCGACCGCGCCAAGGCGGCGGCCATGACCTGGCTGTCGATGATGGCCCGCAACCGCTCGATCGACCGCCTGCGGGCCGCGCCGCCGCGCGCGCTGGATGATCTCTCCGTGGCGGAGGAGATTCCTGATTTCGCCCCGCAGCCTGCGCACGCCGCCGAGCAGGCCTGCGACCACGCGCGCCTGCAGGACTGTCTGGAGAGGCTGGAACCGCGTCGTCGATCCTTGATCCGGCTGGCCTTCCTGGATGGCGCCAGCTATGAAGAACTCTCGCGCCGCATCGGTTCGCCGCTGGGCTCGGTGAAGAGCTGGATCCGTCGTGGGCTGGGCCAACTGCGGGTGTGCCTGGAACGATGAACGTTCGCGACCTCCATGATCTGCACGACGACGGGGAGCCGCCGAGCGCCGACATCCTGGCCGGCGAGTACGTACTGGGCGTGCTCGATGCAGGCCCGCGTGCCGAGGTTGAACGCCGCATCGCCGGCGATCCCGGTTTTGCGCGATTGGTGACGCAGTGGGAGAACCGCCTTGCGCCGCTGCTCGAATCGTTCGGTAGTGAAGCGGTGCCTGCGCATCTGTGGCCCCGCATCCGCACGTCACTGGGCTGGCCCGCAGCAATGACCGCCTCGCCCCGGGTCTGGCAGCGCACCGGTTTCTGGCAGGGCATGACGGCGCTGGCCGCCGCGCTGGCCCTGGTGGCGGTGTTCAGTCGCCGCGATCTGGAGCCCAACGCACCTGCGCCGACGCCGGTGGCGGTCACGCCGACCGCGCCGACGACGCCGGCCGAGCCGGAACAGGCGACCAAGCCGGTCACACCGCTGTTGCACGACGACGGCACGCCAGGGTGGCTGGCCTCCGTCGACAAGGCCCAGGGCAAGGTGCTGATGGTTCCGGTACCTGCCGCCGCCGATGCGGCAGGCCGCGCCCCCGAGCTGTGGTTGATTCCGTCCGGCGGCGCACCGCGTTCGCTGGGCCTGGTCTCCATCGACCGCGCGCATACCGTGGCCGTACCCGACACGCTGCGTGATGCGCTTGTGAACGGCTCGGTGCTGGCGATCACACTGGAACCGTCGAGCGGTGCGCCGCAAGGCATTCCGACCGGCCCGATCATCGCCAAGGGCGACATCGCCAACCTGTAATCGCACGCGTCCGCGGTTTTTTTCCGGATCCGTGCATCCAAACGTCACGCCCTGCCGTATCTCCTGTTAACGCCTCAGGAGAAGCGAGACATGTCGGACAGCCCCACCCCGGACGCAGGACGCACCGTACAGCCACGTCGCTGGGCGACGTTGCTGCGCTGGTTCGACACCAGCACGGATGCGGCGGCGCCGGCGGGTCAGCCGCAGCGCGTGGACTGGGTGCGGGCGATCCCGTTCGCCGCGATGCACCTGGCCTGCCTGGCGGTGATCTGGGTGGGCGTGTCCTGGGTTGCGGTAGGCGTGGCGGTCGCGCTGTACGCGGTGCGCATGTTCGCGATCACCGCCTTCTACCACCGCTACTTCTCCCACCGCACCTTCCAGACGTCGCGCGCCGTGCAGTTCATCTTCGCGTTGATCGGTGCCTCCAGTGTGCAGCGCGGCCCGTTGTGGTGGGCTGCGCATCATCGCAATCACCATCGTCATACCGATACCGCCGCCGATCCGCACTCGCCCTCGGTGCATGGTTTCTGGTGGAGCCACATGGGCTGGTTCCTCACGGTGGAAGGCTTCCGCACCGACTGGTCGCGCATTCCCGATCTGGCCAAGTACCCGGAACTGCGCTGGCTGGACCGCTTCGACACCTTGGTGCCGGTAGCGCTGGCCGCTGCATTGTTCGGCCTGGGCGCGCTGCTGGAGCGCGTCGCACCGTCGTGGGGCACCACCGGTGGACAGATGCTGGTGTGGGGCTTCTTCATTTCCACCGTGGTGCTGTTCCACGCCACGGTGACCATCAACTCGCTGGCGCACCGCTTCGGCCGCCAGCGTTTCAACACCGGTGACGACAGCCGCAACAACCTGTGGCTCGCTCTGCTGACCTTCGGCGAGGGCTGGCACAACAACCACCATTTCTTCCCGGGCACTGCACGGCAGGGTTTCTACTGGTGGGAAGTGGATGTCACCTGGTATGGCCTGCGCGCGATGGCCGCGCTCGGCTTGGTGCGTGATCTCAAACCCGTGCCGGCCTGGGTGCTGGCCAAGGCGGAGCACTGACATGCGGATCGCCGTGATCGGATCGGGTATCGCCGGCCTCTCCAGTGCGTGGTGGCTGAGCCAGCAGCACGAAGTGACGCTGTTCGAGGCCAATGACTACCTCGGGGGTCACACCCATACGCATGAGGTGGAGGTCGATGGGCGCACGCAGGCGGTGGACACCGGCTTCATCGTGTTCAACCCCGCCCACTACCCATTGCTGACCGGGCTGTTCGACGAGCTGGGGGTGGCGTCGCAGCCGACCACGATGAGCTTTTCGGTGCACAGCGAGCGCAGCGGGCTGGAGTACAACGCGACCTCGCTGGACACCCTGTTCTGCCAGCGCCGCAATCTGGTCTCGCCACGCTTCTGGGGCATGCTGCGCGACCTGCGCCGGTTCTACCGCGAGGCACCGGCGCTGCTTGAAAGCGACGATGAAGGCCCGGCGCTGGGCGAGTTCCTGGCACGCGGCCGTTACGGCCGCACCTTCATCGACGAGCATCTGCTGCCGATGGCCTCGGCGCTGTGGTCGTCGCCGACGGCCAGCCTGGCCGCCTTCCCGGCGCGCTACCTCGTGCAGTTCATGGCCAACCACCAGATGCTGCAGATGACCGGGCGCGCGCCCTGGCGGGTGGTGCAAGGCGGGTCGGCGCGGTATGTCGAGGCGCTGCGCCGCCGCTGGCAGGTCCGCGAGCGGCTGGAGTGCCCGGTGTTCGGCGTGGAGCGCCACGAGCATGGCGTGCGCGTACACAGCGCTGCCGGGCTGGAAGGCTTCGACCAGCTGGTGCTGGCCTGCCACAGCGACCAGGCGCTGGCCCTGCTGTCCGATGCCGATCTCACCGAGCGCGCGGTGCTGGGCGCGATCCGTTACCAGCCCAACGAGGTGGTGCTGCATACCGACACCAGCCTGCTGCCGCGTGACCGCAAGGCCTGGGCCGCCTGGAACGCGCATGTGCCGCGCGATCCAATGGCGGCATGCACGGTCAGCTACTGCATGAACCTGCTGCAGGGCATCGATACGCCCACGCCCTTGGTGGTCACGCTCAACCGCAGCGAGGCGATCGATCCGGCCACCGTGCTGCGTCGCCTGCAGTACGCCCACCCGGTGCACGATCACGCGATGGTGCGCGCCCAGCAGCGTTGGGCCGAAATCCAGGGCCATCGCCGCACCTGGTTCGCCGGCGCGTATTGGGGGTGGGGCTTCCACGAAGACGGCATCCGCAGTGCCCGCCGCGTGGTCGATGCGTTGCAGGCGCTGGATGCAGAGTCTTACTGGCCGCTGGCCGAGGCACTGCCGGCATGACCGCCAGTGCGATCTACCGTGGCTGGATGCGCCATCGGCGGCACGCGCCGCACGCGCATGCGTTTGGCTACCCGATCGCGCAGCTGCTGCTGGACCTGGACGAACTGCCGCGCCTGTTCGAGCGGCGCTGGCTGTGGTCGGTGGGCCGCCGCAATGTGGTCGAGTTCCGGCGCAGCGACTATCTCGGCGCGCCCGATCAGCCGCTGGCCGATGCCGTGCGTGCACGCATCACCGAGGCCTTGGGCCGCGCGCCTGCCGGTCCGATCCGCCTTCTCACGCACCCGCGCTACGCCGGGCATGTGTTCAATCCGGTGAGCTTCTACTACTGCTACGCCGCCGACGGCACCACGCTGGACAGTATCGTGGCGGAGATCACCAACACGCCCTGGAAGGAGCGCCACGCCTACGTACTGCCGGTGGCGCAGGCCGATGCCCAGGGCCGCGCGCTGTGCTGGTCCTTCGACAAGCAGTTCCACGTCTCTCCCTTCATGCAGATGGACTGCGAGTACCGCTGGCGCTTCACCGCGCCGGGCGATGACCTGCACGTGCACATGCAGGTGTGGCGCCAGGGCGTGTGCCAGTTCGATGCCGACCTGGTGATGCAGCGCCATCCGCTCACCGGTCGTGGCCTGGCCGGCGTGTTGCTGCATTACCCGCTGATGACCCTCAAGGTGGTGGCCGCGATCCACTGGCAGGCGCTGCGCCTGTGGCTCAAGCGCAACCCCGTCCACGACCATCCTTCTCTTGCTGGAAAATCCCCATGAACGACATGACACGCGCGGTAGCCGTGCCGCAACCGTCCGCCCTTGAAGGGTTCCTGCGCGGGCGCCTGCTGGCGCAGCTGGCACCGCTGCGCGGTGGGCATCTGCGGCTGCGCGATGCCGTGGGCGATGTGGTGATCGGCGATCCCGACGCCACGCCCCAGGTGACGGTCTGGGTGGACGACCCCGGTTTCTACCGCGCGGTGGCCGCACAGGGCAGCGTGGGTGCAGGCGAGGCCTACATCCGCGGTGACTGGCGCTGCGATGACCTGGTCGCGCTGGTGCAGTTGCTGGTGCGCAACCGGGATCTGCTTGATGGCATGGAGGGCGGCCCGGCGCGCATCGGCGGCTGGCTGCTGAAAGGCTGGAACCGCCTGCGTCGCAACACCCGCGAAGGCAGCCGCCGCAACATTGCCGCGCACTACGACCTCGGCAATCCGTTCTTCTCGCTGTTCCTGTCGCCAGACCTGATGTACTCCTCGGCGCTGTATGCCAGCCCGGACGACACGCTGGAAGCGGCGTCCGAGCGCAAGCTGGCCCGCATCTGCGAGCAGCTGCAGCTCACCGCGTCTGATCGCGTGGTCGAGATCGGTACCGGCTGGGGTGGCTTCGCGCTGTACGCGGCCCGCCATATCGGCTGCCACGTCACCACCACCACCATCTCGGTGGAGCAGTTCACGCTGGCCAGGCAGCGGGTCGAGGCGGCCGGGCTGCAGGACAAGGTCACCCTGCTGCTCAAGGATTACCGCGATCTGGAGGGCCAGTTCGACAAGCTGGTGTCCATCGAGATGATCGAGGCGATCGGCGCGCAGTACCTGGACACCTACTTCGCCACGCTGACCCGCCTGCTCAAGGACGATGGCCTGGCGCTGCTGCAGGCCATCACCATCGAAGACCAGCGTTACGAGCAGGCGCGGCGCAGCGTCGACTACATCAAACGCTTCGTGTTCCCCGGCAGCTTCATTCCCTCGATCAATGCGATCGTCGCCGCCAAGACCCGTAGCAGCGATCTGCAGCTGATCGGCCAGCATGATTTCGGCCCATCCTATGCACTGACGCTGCGTGCGTGGCGCCAGCGCTTCCTGGCCCAGCTGCCGGCGGTGCGTGCACAGGGCTTCGATGCGGGCTTCATCCGCATGTGGGAGTTCTATCTGGCGTACTGCGAGGGTGGTTTCCTGGAGCGCTCCATCGGCGTTTCGCACCTGTTGATGGCGCGCCCGGGGTTCCGGCCCGCGCTGATTGCCGGGGAGGGCTGAAGTGCTGCGTTTCTGGGCCAATGTGATCGGCAACCAGCTGGTCTGGCTGTGCGCCGTGATCGGCGCCGGTCACGGGCTGCGTTGGCCCGCGCTGGTGGCAGCGGCGGTTTACGTGGGGAGTCAGCTGGTCTGGTCCGCGCAGCCGTCAGTGGAGATCAGATTGATGCTGGTAGCGATCGCCTGCGGGTTGGTCGTAGACGGGCTGGCCGGCGCCTCTGGGTGGGTGCGGTACGCAGCTGGCAACGATGCCGCGTGGATCGCCCCCGTCTGGATCCTCGCGCTGTGGGCCGCCTTCGCGATGACGCTCACGGTGTCGTTCGCGGCGCTGCAGCGGCATCTGCGCATTGCTGCTCTGGTCGGCCTGCTCTTGGCGCCGCTGGCGTATCTGTCCGCCGCGCGCGGCTGGTCGTCGGTGGGGTTCGCCGCACCGCAGTGGCACGGCGTGGCGCTGCTCGGCCTCGGCTGGGCGATCGCACTGCCGGTCCTTGCGGCGTGTGCCCGTCATTGGCAGACCCGCGCGGTACCCCTTGCCACACTTGCTCCAGGAGACACACGATGAAGATGCTGTGGGTGGTGTGGCTGTACGCCGCCGTGATGATGACCTGGGGCTGGTGGTGGCAGCGCCGGCACCAGAACATCGGGGTGGTCGATGTGCTGTGGGCCAAAGGTGTGGGCGCGTCTGCCCTGTTGCTGGCACTGCTCGGCGATGGCGCGGCGATGCCGAGGATCGCGCTGGCGGTGCTGGGCGGCCTGTGGGGCTCGCGTCTGGCCCTGCACCTGTGGCACCGCGTGCGCAGCGAGCCCGAGGATGGTCGCTACCAGCATCTGCGCAAGCACTGGAACGGCCACCAGGGAAAGATCTTCGGCTTCTTCCAGTTCCAGGCCCTGCTGATCGTGCTGTTCGCACTGCCGTTCGTGGCGGTGTCGGTGAACCCGGCACCCCAGGGCTGGGGCTGGCTGATCGCCGCGGTGGCGATGTGGTTGCTGAGCGTGGGCGGCGAATCGCTGGCCGATCGTCAGCTGGCGCGCTTCCGTGCCGATCCGGCCAACAAGGGCAAGACCTGCCGCGATGGGTTGTGGCGTTACTCGCGGCATCCCAACTATTTTTTCGAATGGCTGCACTGGTTCACCTATGTGCTGCTGGCCGTGCAGTCGCCGCTGTGGTGGCTGGCCTGGTCCGGCCCGCTGGTGATGTACGTGTTCCTGCGCTGGGTCAGCGGCATCCCCTTCACCGAGGCGCAAGCGCTGCGCTCGCGCGGTGAGGATTACCGCGAATACCAACGCACCACGCCGATGCTGTTTCCGTGGTTCCCCTCCCGTTCGTCGTCTGCCCGTAAGGAATCTTCACCATGAATGTCGCCAGTGACCGTCTTCCGCTGCCGGACTACGCACCGGGCCTGACCGGCCTGGCCGAACGCGGGGTGCTGCCCGATGCGCTGTTGCGGCTGGGCATCCGCCGCCAGTGCGAGCAGCGCCTGCGCGAAGAGCTTGCCGGCGGCCAGCAGGTCCAGTCGCAGCGCTTTGCCGCGCGGATTGCCGGGCTGGCCAGCAGCGCGGTGGCGTTGCACGTGGATGCGGCCAATCGCCAGCACTATGAAGTGCCCGCCGAGTTCTTCCACCGCTGCCTCGGCAAGCGCCTGAAGTACAGCAGCTGCTACTACGCCACCGGCACTGAAACCCTGGACGAGGCCGAAGAGGCGATGCTCGCGCTTTACGGCGAGCGCGCACAGCTGGCCGATGGGCAGCATATTCTTGAGCTGGGCTGTGGCTGGGGTTCGCTGACGCTGTGGATGGCCGAGCGCTATCCGAACGCGCAGATCACCGCCGTCTCCAACTCCAACAGCCAGCGCGAGTACATCCTGGGGCAGTGTCGTGCACGTGGCCTGATCAACGTCACCGTGCTGACCCGTGATGTGAATCATCTGACGCTCGATGCCGAGACCTTCGACCGCTGCGTCTCGATCGAGATGTTCGAACACATGCGCAACTACCCGCAGCTGCTGCAGCGCATCCACGCGTGGCTGCGACCGGAAGGCAAGCTGTTCGTGCACATCTTCGTGCACCGCACGCTGATGTACCCGTTCGAGACCGAGGGCGACGACAACTGGATGGGTCGCCACTTCTTCACCGGTGGCCTGATGCCGGCGGCAGATACCCTGCTGTTCTTCCAGCAGCACCTGCAGCTGCAGCAGCGCTGGCTGCTCGATGGCACGCACTACGAGCGCACCGCCAACCACTGGCTGGCCAACCAGGACCGCGAGAAAGAGGCCGTGATGGCGGTGCTGCGGCAGACCTATGGCGACGCCTCGGCCGCGTTGTGGCACCAGCGCTGGCGCATGTTCTGGATGGCCTGCGCCGAGTTGTTCGGCTACCAGCAGGGCCAGCAGTGGCAGGTGGCCCACTACCTGTTCAACCGTCCGTGATCACCCCACGTTTCTGGAGGAAGCCGTCATGTCCATCCGTGCTCTCGTTCCCCTGCTGGTTGTCGGCATGATGCTCGGCGGCTGCAGCGGCAACACCCGTCCGATCCCGCCCGTGGCGCACGTGGACGTGCCGCGCTTCATGGGCGATTGGTATGTGATCGCCCACATCCCCAGCCGGCCCGAACGTGAAGCGTTCGATGCCGTGGAGTCCTACGCACTGCGTCCGGACGGCCGCATCCAGACCACCTTCCGCTATCGCAAGGGCAGCTTCCAGGCACCGATCAAGACCATGCACCCGATCGGTACCGTCAAGGAGGGCACCGGCGGCGCCATCTGGGGCATGCAGTTCATCTGGCCGATCCAGGCCGAGTACGTGATCGTGGATCTGGATCCGGACTACAAGCAGACCATCGTCGGCCGCAGCAAGCGTGATTACATGTGGCTGATGGCGCGCACGCCCACGATCTCCGATGCGGACTATCAAGCGGCCATGACCCGCATCGCCGCGCTCGGCTACGACCTCTCCCAGGTACGACGCGTGCCGCAGTCCGGCAACGCTGAATAAGCCGTTCCGTGCCGCGCTTCTCAGGCCCTGAGAAGCGCGCAGGCGATACTGTTCCCATCGATCTCCCCGGTGCCTGCCTTGTGGCGGGCACCGCTGGAGAGGGTGCGTGGATCGGCCACGCACGGGCGGACAGAGGACGGCAACGTGGCGGACAAGTACTGCGATCTGGTCATGAAGGGCGGCATCACCAGCGGCATCGTGTATCCCAACGCGGTGCTGTCGCTGGCCCGTGAGTACCGCTTCAAGAGTATCGGCGGTACCTCGGCCGGGGCCATTGCCGCTGCCGTGGCCGCCGCGGCAGCGCTGGGCGATCGGCGCCGCCAGGCCGGGGAGCCGGTAGCGGCGACGGTGGGCTTTCCGGGGCTGGCCGACGTGTCGGCGCAACTGTCACGGCAAGGCTTCATCCACAGCCTGTTCCAGCCGGCGTATGGCGCGCGTACCGCGTACCGCCTGCTGGTGATGTTGACCGGCAAGGCTGGCCTGCCGCGCAAGGTCGCGTGTCTGCTCGCCGCGGTATTTGCGATCGCGCCACTGGAGGTGCTGCTGTCGCTGGCCGGCCTGCTTGGCATCGGCTACCTGGCCGGTGGCACCGACGGCATCTGGGCGACGTTGCTGCCCTCGCTGCTGTGCGCCTACGGCGCCGGTGTCCTGGCCTCGGCGCTGCGCGTTGCCCGCGTCGCCCGCCGCAACCTGCTCGGCCTGTGCAACGGCAGCACCCAGCCGAATGCCTCCGCGCCGGCGTTGACCGATTGGCTGCACACCCAACTGCAGGCGCTGGCCGGCAAGCCCCAGGACCAGCCCCTGACCTTCGGCGATCTGCATACAGCGCCACGCTATCCTGGCGAGCCCAGCGGTGCGCACGCCATCACGCTGCAGATGATCACCACCTGCGTGTCGCACAGTGAGCCGCGCACGCTGCCGTTCAACGCGGCGCATTTCTGGTTCCTTCGCGAGGAGTTCGCGCAGCTGTTTCCCGCCAGCGTGGTCGAGTGGCTGGTTGCACGGGCCGGCGCGCCGGAGCAGGTGGACGGGCGCGACTACTACCGCCTGGTCGATGGCGAGGACCTGCCGGTGCTCGTCGCCACGCGGATGAGCCTGAGCTTCCCGCTGCTGATCAGCGCGGTGCCGCTGCACGAGCCGGCCCGTCGCGAGCGCCGCTGCGAGCCCGTGGCGGATGCCGAGCCACCGCGCGACAACACCAACGTGGCTGACAGCATGGAAGGGCTCACCAGTGGTGGCCAGAGCTGCGGCCCGGTGATCACCGCCTTCCGTGTGTGCTGGTTCTCCGATGGCGGGATCAGCAGCAACTTCCCGATCCACCTGTTCGATGCCGCGCTACCGCGCTGGCCCACGTTCGGCATCAATCTCGTCTACGCGCAGCCTGCTGACGCCGTGAGCGTGGTGGCTGAGGGCGACGCGCATGCGCGCGCGGAGCAGGCCGTGTTCCTGCCCACCGAGAACCGCCATGGCTGGCAGCGCACCTACCAGTCCATCGCGCAGCCGATGGCCGCGGCGGAGATGTCCGGTTTCCTGTTTTCGATCGTATCGACCATGCAGAACTGGCGCGATGTGCTCCAGGCGCGTGCGCCGGGGTACCGCGACCGCATCGTGCATGTCGCGCTGGAGGGCGACGAAGGCGGCATGAACCTGGACATGCCACAGGCTGTGCTCAGCCGCATCGCCGACAAGGGCAGCATCGCCGGGGAGCGCTTCTGCGATTTCTCTTTCGCCAACCACTACTGGATCCGCTGGCGCAATCTGGCCTCGGCCTACCAGCGCTACACGCTGGATGTGGCGCGCACCGATGACCCTGCGCAGCGCGTCACAGCGTACGAAGGGGCCTATCAGAGCGTCGCCACCGGCACACCGCCTCCGCCGTCGTACCGCCTGAGTTCGGAAGACAAACGCCGCGAATCGCAGCAGCTGTGGCGGCACATGGTCGAGCAGGGCCAGACCTGGGAAGACCTCGGGCCGGACCTCACCGACGGCGCGCCGCGGCCGCTGCCGCAGATGAAGGTCACACCGATCTATTGAGGGTTTCCGCCACCCGGTAGAGCCGGCCATCGGCCGGCACGATCCAACCACCACCGGACCGCATCAGCCGCGCCCCGGCAGCTGCGGGAACGCGCGCTGCATGCAATCCTCGCGCGGGCACACGCGGCAGCCTGGGCCGATCGAGACCGAGTTGCCCGGGCTCTGGATATCCAGCCCGCGCGTGTAGATCAACCGCTCGGCATGCTGCAGATCGCAGCCCAGCGCCACCGCGAAGGTCTTGCGTGGCTGGCCATGCCCGATCGGCCCACTGCTCACCTGCCGCGCCAACCAGAAGTGACGACGCCCGTCCGGCATGCGCGCGGTCTGGGTCAATACACGCCCGGGTTGGTTGAAGGCTTCGTACACGATCCACAATGGGCACGAGCCACCCACCTGCGAGAAGTGGAAATCGGTGGCCGAATGCCGCTTGGAGACATTGCCCGCACGGTCCACGCGGATGAAGAAGAACGGCAGGCCCGGCGCACTGCGCCGCGCCAGCGTGCTCAAGCGGTGGCAGACCGCTTCGAAGCCCACGCCGAAGCGATGGGCCAGGGCATCGATGTCGTAGGCACTGTGCTCGGCGGCGCGCAGGAACTGCGCATACGGCATCACCAGCGCCCCGGCGAAGTAGTTGGACATGCCGATCCGCGCCTGCGCGATCTGCTCCGCTTCGCCGAAGCCCGCACGGGCGATCACCGCATCGATCTGCGCCGCATAGCCGAGCAGGGCCAGCTCGGCCGCCATCTGGAACGCCTGCTGGCCCGGCTCCAGGTAGTCGGGCAGCCACAAGGTGCGGCTGCCGCCGTCGTAGACGCGCTTCTCGCGCCCGGGCTGCAGCGGCCCCACTTCCACCAGCACGCCATGGCGGTCGGCCAGCAGCTGGCGCAGGCGCGGCGCCACATGCCCGGCCACCAGCCCCCATTCGCCGAACAGCTGCTCGGCCAGGTCATCCAGCTCGGGGATGTGGTTGTGCATGCGGTTGAAGAAATCGCGGACCTGGTCGCCCGCCGGCAGCGCCTGTCCGGCGTGCACATCGCCCAGCTGGAACTCGAGCGCGGCGGCATGCTCGCGCAGCATCAGGTGGCGGCGGTGCAGGTCGAGCAGGGCGCGGCTGATCTGCGGCAGGTTGCCGGCCATCGCGCGCAGCTCGGTGCTGCTCACATCCGCCAGGCCCAGGTCGCGCAGGGTCTCGCCCAGCGATTCCTGCAGCGCGCCGGGGTCATCGACCTCGAACAGCTCGCTGACGTCACCCAGCACCTCACGCAGCTTGCCCTGCACCGCCGGGGTCAGCGGCCGCTTGTTGCGCTCGATCTGGTTCAGGTAGCTGGCCGACAGCCCCAAGGCCTTGGCCAGCGCCAGCTGGCTGTAGCCGCGCTGCTCGCGCAGCTTGAGCAGGCGCAGGCCGATCTGGCGTTGGACGGACTGGCTATTCACAGAATTCACAAGAATCGTAGCGGGCATTGGCCAGATTAAGCGTATACAGGCCGGAAATCGAGGGTGGCACTGTGAATAATGCAAACAACTTTCGACCCGCCGGGATTGTCCATGACTGTTGCAGCGCCCCGTATCCGCATGTTGATCGATGGCCAGTTCATCGAATCGACCAGCTCGCATTGGCAGAACGTGGTCAACCCGGCCACCCAGGACGTCCTGGCCCAGGTCCCGTTCGCCACCCCCAGCGAAGTCGACGCCGCCGTCGCCTCGGCCAAGGAAGCGTTCAAGACCTGGCGCAAGACCCCGATCGGCACCCGTGCGCGCATCTTCCTGAAGTACCAGCAGCTGATCCGCGAGAACATGAGCGAGCTGGCCCACATCCTCAGCGCCGAGCAGGGCAAGACCGTGCCGGATGCCGAGGGCGATGTGTTCCGTGGCCTGGAAGTGGTCGAGCACGCCGCCGCGATCGGCAACCTGCAGCTCGGTGAGCTGGCCAACAACGTGGCCAACGGCGTGGACACCTACACCCTGCTGCAGCCGCTGGGCGTCTGCGCGGGCATCACCCCGTTCAACTTCCCGGCGATGATTCCGCTGTGGATGTTCCCGATGGCCATCGCAACCGGCAACACCTTCATCCTCAAGCCGTCCGAGCAGGATCCGATGGTCACCATGCGCCTGGTCGAACTGGCGCTGGAAGCGGGTATCCCCAAAGGCGTGCTCAACGTAGTGCACGGCGGCGAAGACGTGGTCAACGCGATCTGCGATCACCCGGATATCAAGGCGGTGTCCTTCGTCGGTTCCACCCGCGTCGGCACCCACGTGTACAACCGCGCCTCGCTGGCCGGCAAGCGCGTGCAGTGCATGATGGGCGCCAAGAATCACGCCGTGGTGCTGCCGGACGCCAACAAGGAACAGAGCCTCAACGCGATGGTCGGTGCCGCCTTCGGTGCGGCCGGTCAGCGCTGCATGGCCGCCTCCACCCTGGTGCTGGTCGGCGAAGCACGCGAGTGGGTGCCGGACCTGGTGGCCAAGGCCAAGACGCTGAAGGTGAGCGGTGGCAGCGTCGCCGGTACCGATGTCGGCCCGGTCATCTCCTGCGCCGCGCGTGAGCGTGTCGAAGGTCTGATCGCCTCGGGCGTGGAGCAGGGCGCCAAGCTGGTGCTCGACGGCCGCAACCCGCAGGTCGATGGTTTCGAGAAGGGCAACTTCGTTGGCCCGACCATCTTCGCCGGCGTGACGCCGGGCATGCGCGTGTACGACGAGGAAATCTTCGGGCCGGTGCTGGTGATCCTGGAAGCGGACACGCTGGAGGACGCCATTGAACTGATCAACGCCAACCCGAACGGCAACGGCACCGCGCTGTTCACCCAGTCCGGTGCGGCCGCCCGCAAGTTCCAGGAAGACATCGACGTCGGCCAGGTCGGCATCAACGTGCCGATCCCGGTGCCGGTGCCGCTGTTCTCGTTCACCGGCTCGCGTTCCTCCAAGCTCGGCGACCTGGGCCCGTACGGCAAGCAGGTGGTGATGTTCTACACCCAGACCAAGACGATCACCTCGCGCTGGTTCGATGACGAGACGCTGGGTCATGGCGTCAACACCACCATCAGCCTGAAGTAAGCAACAGCAACAACGGAGTTCGACCATGAGCCACTCGATGACGACGGAACTCGACGAAGCGCAGCAGGCCTATAGAGAGGCAGCGCGTGACTTCGCCCAGGCCGAACTGGCGCCGCACGCCGCGCGATGGGATGCGGAGGGCATCTTTCCGCGCGAGGCGATCGCCAAGGCAGGGGAACTCGGGTTCTGTGGGTTGTACATGGACCCCGAGGTCGGTGGCAGCGGCTTGAGCCGTCTGGACGCCGCCGTCGTCATCGAGGAGCTCGCCAATGTGGACCCGTCCACGGCGGCCTATGTCAGCATCCACAACATGGCGTCGTGGATGGTGGCCAAGTGGGGCCAACAGAGCCTGCGTGCCGCGTGGGGTGCAGACCTCTCGTCCGGCACCAAGCTGGCCTCGTACTGCCTGACCGAGCCGGGTGCCGGCTCGGACGCGGCCTCGCTGAAAACCAGCGCGGTGCGTGACGGCGACGATTACGTACTCAACGGTTCCAAGGCCTTCATCTCCGGCGCCGGGGCCACTGAACTGCTGGTGGTGATGGCGCGTACGGGCGGTCCAGGCGCAGGTGGCATCAGTGCGATCGCGGTGCCGGCCGACCTGCCGGGCATCAGCTACGGCCGCAAGGAAGAGAAGATGGGCTGGAACAGTCAGCCCACCCGCGGCATCACGTTTGAGAACGTGCGCGTGCCGGTCAGCCATCTGCTCGGCGAGGAAGGCAGCGGTTTCAAGCTGGCCATGAAGGGCCTGGACGGCGGCCGCATCAACATCGCCGCCTGTTCGCTGGGCGCAGCCCAGGGCGCTCTGGATGCCGCCCGCCGCTACATGGGCGAGCGCCGCCAGTTCGGCAAGGCGCTGTCGGAGTTCCAGGCGCTGCAGTTCAAGCTGGCCGACATGGTCACCCAGCTGGTCGCCGCCCGGCAGATGGTGCACACCGCCGCGCGCAAGCTTGATGCCGGTGCCAGCGATGCCAACGTGTGGTGCGCGATGGCCAAGCGCTTCGCCACCGATGCCGGTTTCAACATCTGCAACGACGCGCTGCAGATCCACGGCGGCTACGGCTATATCCGTGAATACCCGATCGAACGGCTGCTGCGCGATTCGCGCGTGCACCAGATCCTGGAGGGCACCAACGAGATCATGCGTGTGATCGTGGCCCGCCACCTGCTCAACACTGAAGAGGAACTGCGATGATGGAGTGGCGCCAGCATGATCATGTCGGTCTGAAGGTCGAGGCCGATGGCCACGTTGCGGTCATCACCCTCAACAACCCCCCGGCGCACACCTGGACCGTACGCAGCCTGTCCGCGCTGCGCGATCTGGTCGGCGCGCTCAATGCGGACCGCGATATCTACGCGCTGGTGATCACCGGTGACGGCGAGAAGTTCTTCTCCGCCGGTGCCGACCTGAAGCAGTTCGCCTCCGGCGACAAGGCGGCCGCCCGCGAAGCCGCACGCCGCTTCGGCGAAGCCTTCGAAGCCCTGTCCGGATTCCGCGGCGTGTCGATCGCGGCGATCAACGGCTACGCGATGGGCGGCGGTTTGGAATGCGCGCTGGCCTGCGACCTGCGCATCATCGAAGAACATGCCCAAGTAGCGCTGCCGGAGGCCACCGTCGGCCTGCTGCCGTGCGCCGGCGGCACCCAGAACCTGCCGCGTCTGGTTGGCGAAGGCTGGGCCAAGCGCATGATTCTGCTCGGCGAGCGCATCGATGCGGACACTGCACTGCGTATCGGCCTGGTCGAAGAAAAGGTCGCCAAGGGCGAAGCCAAGGCGCTGGCTCTGGCATGGGCGCACAAGGCCGGCAAGCAGAGCCCGACCAGCATCGCCGCGTGCAAAACGCTGGTGCAGGCCACCCGTACCGGTACCCACGCCTCGGCGCTGGTGGCCGAGCGCGAAGCCTTCGTCGATCTGTTTGACAGTGCTGACCAGGCCGAAGGCGTGAACGCCTTCCTGGAAAAGCGCGCCGCGCAATGGAAAAACGCATGAGCACCTCCGCCGCCCATGACGAGGCGCCGGTGCTGTTCGAAGAGCGCGCCGCCGGCAACGGCACGCGCATCGGCATCGCGACGCTCAACGCCGCGCGCACCCTCAACGGGTTCTCGCTGCCGATGGCGCATCTGCTGCGCGAGCGGCTGGAGGCCTGGGCCGTTGATGACGGCATCGCGCTGGTCGTGCTGCAGGGCGCGGGCGAGAAAGCCTTCTGCGCCGGCGGCGACCTGCACAGCCTGTACCGCAGCATGGTCGACTACCGCGAGAGCGGAAAGACCGACATCCGCGACAACGCCTACGCCGCTGAATTCTTCGACGTCGAGTACCGCGTCGACTACGCGATCCACACCTACCCTAAGCCGATCCTGTGCTGGGGCCATGGCATCGTCATGGGCGGTGGCATCGGCCTGATGTCCGGCGCCAGCCACCGCGTGGTCAGCGAGCGCTCCAAGCTGGCGTTCCCTGAGATCACCGTCGGCCTGTTCCCGGACGTGGGCGGCAGCTGGCTGCTGCCGCGCGTGCCCGGCCACGGCGGCCTGTTCCTGGCCCTGACCGGTGCGCCGCTCAACGCCGGCGATGCGATCTACGCTGGCCTGGCCGATATCCACATCGCCGAGGCACAGCGCGAGACCGTGTTCAACGCGCTGGCGGACGTGCACTGGAGCCGCGAGGCCAAGCGCAACCACGAACAGTTGACTGCGCTGCTGCAGCAGCACGCCAGCGATGCGGCCACCGGCCCGCTGCTGCGCAATGCCGCCACCGTGGATGCGCTGTGCGCCGGTGACGACGTCGGCGCCATCGTCGAGGCGATCCTTGCCCTGGAGACCGAGGACGCCTGGTTGAAGAACGCGCAGGCCACGCTTGCTGCCGGTGCACCCGGCTCGGCGCGGCTCGCGTTCGAGCTGCAGTACCTGGCCGAGGGTGCCTCGCTGGCCGAGGTCTACCGCATCGAGTACATCGCAGCCCTGCACGCGGCCGCCCATGGCGATTTCGCCGAAGGCATCCGCGCGTTGCTGATCGACAAGGACCGCAACCCCCAGTGGCAGCCGCGCACCCTGGCGGACGCCACGGCCGAGTGGGCCCGCACCTTCTTCGTTTCGCCGTGGTCCGATGCCGCGCATCCGCTGGCCGACCTCGGTGCCACCGTCCCTGAAAGGAGCCACGCATGAGCCGTATTGCATTCATCGGGTTGGGCAACATGGGTGGCCCGATGGCCGCCAACCTGGCCAAGGCCGGTCACGCCGTGCGCGTGTTCGATCTGGTGCCCGCCGCTGTGCAGGCCGCCGTCGATGCCGGCGCCACCGCCGCCAGCTCGGCGCTGGATACACTGACCGACGCAGAGATCGTCATCTCGATGCTGCCGGCCAGCCGCCACGTGGAAGGGGTCTACCTCGGTGACGATGGCCTGCTGGCCGATATCCCGGGTGGCGCATTGGTCATCGATTGCAGCACCATCGCCCCGGCCACTGCCCGCAAGGTCGCCGAAGCGGCCGCCGCGCGTGGCCTGCAGATGCTGGATGCCCCGGTCTCCGGCGGCACCGCGGGTGCACAGGCCGGCACGCTGACCTTCATCGTCGGTGGCGAAGCCGAGGCACTGGAGCGTGCGCGCCCACTGCTGCAGGCGATGGGCAAAAACATCTTCCACGTTGGTGCCAGCGGTGCCGGTCAGGTGGCCAAGCTGTGCAACAACATGGCGCTGGGCGTGATCATGGCGGTGACCGGTGAATCGATCGCGCTGGGCGTCGCGCACGGGCTGGACCCGAAGGTGCTTTCGCAGATGATGGCGGTCAGCACCGGCCGCAGCTGGGCGACCGAAGTGTGCAACCCGTGGCCCGGCGTGCTCGAAAACGCCCCGGCCTCGCGTGGCTACAGCGGCGGTTTCGGCAGCGACCTGATGCTCAAGGACATGGGCCTGGCGGTGGAAGCAGCGATGAGTGTCGGTGCCTCGATCCCGCTGGGCGAGCTGGCCCGCAACCTGTATTCGATGAATCACCAGGCCGGTCGCGGCAAGCTGGATTTCTCCAGCGTGGTGCAGCTGATCACGCACGACAAGTAAGGGAACAAGATGCATCCCGTGGGCTCACTCACGGGATCCACCGCGGTGGGATGGGCGGTTGCCAGACGAATCACGTCCGGCAGCCGCCCATTTTTTTTCAGACCACCGTCAGCGTCACGTCGATGTTGCCGCGGGTCGCGTTGGAGTACGGGCACACGATGTGCGCCTTCTGCACCAGCGCTTCGACCTGCTCGCGCGGCAGGCCCGGGACCGAGATTTCCAGGGCGAGTTCGATGCCGAAGCCGGTCGGGATCTGGCCGATGCCGACCTTGCCGGTGATCGCGGTTTCGGCCGGCAGGGCGACCTTGGCCTGGCCGGCCACATACTTCAGCGCGCCCAGGAAGCAGGCCGAGTAGCCGGCGGCGAACAGCTGCTCCGGATTGGTGCCCGGGCCGCCCGCACCGCCCAGTTCGCGCGGGGTGGAGAGCTGGATGTCCAGCACGTTGTCGGAAGAGACGGCGCGGCCGTCGCGGCCGCCGTTGGCAGTGGCCTGGGCGGTATACAGAACGTTGGCAATGGACATGGGAATCTCCTGCGGAGTGAAAGGGGTGGGCCAGATGGCAGGTGTACTTTCCGCGCCTGAGTCGTACTTGTGGCAACATTTCGTCCAGAAAACTTGATCTGGAGTCCGCCATGGTCGACCGACTGCAATCCCTGCTGGACCGTTTCGCGGTGTCTGCCGAAGTCTTCCACGCCGGCGCGCTGTGCGGCATCAACGATCTGCCGGGCGATGGCGAGCGTGGCCAGCTGCATCTGATCCGCAAGGGCGATGTGCGCGTCGAGCACCCGGACGGCAGCACGCTGCAGATCACCACCCCCAGTGTGCTGCTGTACCCGCGTCCGCTTGCGCACCGCTTCGTCACCGATGCCACGCGGGGCGCGGATTTCGCCTGCGCCAACCTGCAGTTCGAAGGCGGCGCCAACAACCCGGTCGCCGCTGCCTTGCCGCCGATCGTCTGCCTGCCGCTGGAGGGCTTGTACGGCGGCCAGCCGGTGCTGTCGCTGCTGTTCGAAGAAGCCTTCGCGCAGCGCTGTGGCCGCCAGGCCCTGCTGGATCGCCTGTTCGAAGTCGTGCTCATCCAGATCCTGCGCGCGCTGATGGAAAGCGGCCAGATCCGCGTCGGCCTGCTCGCCGGCATGGCCCATCCGCGTCTGCGCCACGCGCTGGTGGCCATGCATGAAGCACCCGCCGAGGAGTGGACGCTGGAGTCGCTCGCACAGCGCGCCGGCATGTCACGCAGCGCCTTCGCCGACAGCTTCCGCGACACCATCGGCAGCACGCCCGGGCACTACCTGCAGGGCTGGCGCACCCGCCTGGTGCAGCAGGCGCTGCGCCGTGGCCATCCGCTCAAGCGCATCGCGATCGATGTGGGCTACGGAAGTGAAGCGGCGTTGTCGCGCGCGTTCAAGGCGCAGACCGGGCAGTCGCCGCGGCAGTGGAAACAGGAAGCGCAGTGCAGCCGAACGAAAGCGGGCAGATGACGACACGCATGGGGTCGTTCACCGTCAGATCACCCGCCTGTATAAGCCGTCGAGGTAGAGGAATCGTTGGGAGCAGATAGGGCCGTAAACGTTGAGGTCCTGACTCCGCCTCTGATTTCGCAGCACCATGTGATGTATAGAAGCATGAGATCAACCGTGCCATCAAGCATCCAGATTCGTGACATTGTTCCATCCAACGACATCCGATGTTGCTAGCCTCCGGGCATCCCGGCTGAGGAATGCGACAAGGATGAAGTCGACGAAGATTGGATGTGCCCTATTTGCTCTGGCAACGCTGGTCCCAGTGGCCTACGCCATTGAGCCGCATCACGAGTACAGACGCCTCGTTGAGTCAGCGCAGAACTTGACTGCGCTGAAGAGCGATCTGTTTGGGGATAGCATCAGTCTATACAACGGGAAGACAGAATTCGTCGCTACCGACGTAGACATCCCAGGAAACAGCTCGCTGTCAGTGAGTGTGCAAAGGAGGTTCAACGTCGAACTTCGCATTGCAGGTTCCAGTACGGGCTACGACGATTCCTTGGGTGGCGTAGGTGGATGGAGCATTGATGTTCCTTACATTTCCGGCATGTTCTCATCTTTGAACGCTTGGGCAACGAATCGCTGCAGCGGCGAGATGGTTCCCACCTATCCGTCCTCATTCAACTTGACAGACATCTGGCAGGGCAACGTCATTCATACCCCGGGAGGGGCTGATCGGGTACTGCTAAGGGCGGAAGCCGACACGCCAATGCCCACCGATGGAGCGGTCCGAAAATGGTCTACTGCTCAGCGGGATGCTATTGACTGCATCCCGATGAAGAGTGGCTTGGCCGGCGAGGGCTATCGAATCAGGACCACCTCAGGTAGTACTTACCACTTCGACACGGCGGTTACTCGCTACGCAGGCTCGATGTCCAAATCGAGAGGGTCGACACTTCAACCTGCTAGGTCGAGTCGAATTCGTGTCTATCTCCTCGCTACGAAGGTGACTGACCACCTGGGAAATGAGGTCAACTATCAGTACAACACCAGCGGGCATCCCCTGCGCATTTGGGCAAATGACGGCCGAGAGATAGTACTCACGTATCAAGGGGAGAATCTCCAGTCAGTCTCCACGAACGGTCGCACGTGGCACTACGAGTACGGGATGGTTGAGGGCGAAGCGCGGTTGAGCTCGGTTAGTCAGCCAGATGGACGCCGCTGGCAATTCAACTACTCCAGTGCCCTCACTCCATCTGCGCCAGATTGGGATGGAAACTCGACCTCCAACTGCGCGGAGCAACCTCCCGCCGTACCGGCCGAGTTAGAGCTGTCGATGACACATCCAAGTGGTGCTATCGGAAAATTCAGCTTCTCGAACAGAAGGCACTATCGTAGTGGTGTTCACGCGAGTGCGTGCCTTAGGCGAATATACGGTGGCACCTACTACTACGAGCTGACCACACCAAACTATTTTGACGTGGTTTCGATTCTGCACAAGGAAATCTCAGGGCCGGGCATAGCTGAGCCGATGAGATGGTCCTATGCCTATGGCGGCGGTGCGCCGGGACTGTGGGGAAGTGTTGGAAGCGCACCGGCATACCCCTGCACCACCTGCCCTGAGCAGAAGACGGTAAAGGTGACCAATCCCGATGGCTCTGCCACAGATTACCAGTACGGATATCAGTACTCTCGAAATGAAGGGCGGCCGCTAGGATCACGGGTACTCGCCGCAGACGGCACAGTGCTCCGCGCTGAATCCACTGTATACCTAAGCGATGAGGACGCATCGAGCCAATCATTCTCACCACGATATGGGATCATCAACAGCGGCGATGACCCTTCTACTGCGCGTGTCAGGCCTGTTGTGCGTTCGACGGTGGAACAGGACGGAGTCTCGTACCTGAATCAGGTTGCGCGTGGATGTAATGGTGACGGAGGCTACTGCTTCGATACGCTGGCCTATCCGATCGCCCACTCGGTCTCCAACTCTACTGGCTACTCGCGAACCGACGCCACCCAGTATCGTCACGACACATCTACGTGGCTGCTGGGACAGGTCGAGTCCATCACGAACCAAGAGACAGGTCTGCAGACGAGTCGCGCAGTCTACGACTCGCGCGGGCTGCCCTCGGAACAGTGGAGTTACGAGTCATTGAGTTGGCGCAGGACATACCATCCGGACGGCTCTATTGCGTCGATCACCGATGCCAACGGCAACGCTACTTTCTTGACGGAATGGAAGAGCGGCGTCCCGCAAAGGATCACGTTTGCCGACGGAACGTCTATGACGTCTACTGTAGATGGAAATGGTTGGGTGAAAGCCATACGGCGTCAATCCGGGGCATCGACGCAATTCGAGCACGACCCCATGGGCAGGACCACCAGAGTTGACCACCCGCAACCTGATCAACAGGCATGGAACCCAACCGTGCAGGCCTTCGAGCAGGTGTCGAGCTCAGAGTATGGATTGGGCGCTGGGCACTGGCGAAGGACATCGTCTACGGGTAACGCACGAATCTACACTTACTACGATGCGCTGTGGCGGCCCGTTCTGGTTCGCGAGCTAGATGTGATTGACGGCGCAACGACCGAGCGTTTCAGACGGTCTGCCTACGACTTTGAAGGCCGCAAGGTGTTCCATAGCTATCCGGCCCGCCAGCCTACGATCACTCGAGGCCAGTGGATCGAGTATGACGCGCTGGGAAGGACGACGGCGGCAGCCGAAGACAGTGAGCAAGGGCTGCTTACTACTACAACCGAGTATCTGCGTGGCGGCTCCATCAAAACAACCAGCCCCAGTGGGCTGCAGACAGTTACCGCGCACTGGCTGACAGCGGACGCGACGTATGATGCAGCGATGTCCATCCAGCAGCCTGAAGGTATTACGACCGAGATCGTACGCGACCTATTCGGAAAGCCACTCACCATCACACGTCGAAATGCAGATCGCACTCAGTCGCTTACACGTGGCTATGCCTATGATAGACATCAGCGGCTGTGCAAATCAGTGGAGCCTGAAACGGGTGCGACCGTCAGGTCATACGATGCGGCTGGCAACTTGATATCGGCAAGCTCAGGAGTGGCAGCCGGAGACATCTCGACGTGCAGCGCGAGCGAGGGGGCGGACAGGCGCGTGACCCGCAGCTATGACAGCTTGAACCGCTTGGTTGCACTCACCTTCCCCGATGGGCGAGGTGATCAGTTGTGGAGATACACGCCGGATGGTGAGGTCAGTAGCATCACCACCTCCAGCAGTGGACGGCAGGTGGTGAATGAGTACGCCTACAACAAACGGGGCCTCCTGACCAACGAGTATCTTCGGCACACCAATGGGGATACCTGGGAACTGAAGTTCTCTTACGATAAGAATGCGACACTGTCTGGGATTTCTTATCCCTCCGGTGCGGTTGTGGACTTCGCGCCGAATGCACTGGGCCAAGCAACGCGCGCGGGCGCATATGCAAGCAATATCCGGTATGACGCTGACGGAACCATGGCATCACTTCGCTATGGGAATGGTATCGAGAGCAAGGTTGAGAGAGACGAACGAGGTATGCATCACCTCACAATGGACTCCAGTGCAGGTCGGCTGATCCTTCACGATACGTACTACTACGATTTGGAAGGCAATACTTTGGCCATAGTCGACGGAATGCCCGGCGGGAATAATACCCGGCGGATGCAGTATGACCGGCTAAATCGACTGATCAGAGCAGCATCACCGTCATTTGGCGGAGACGGTGTTGTCAACTACCGCTATGACGCGCTCGATAACATCACCGCAGTCCTTCAGCCTGGACAGCGCTTACATCAGTACGTTTACGACGCCGCCAACCGGCTGACCAACGTGCGAAATGAAGCGCATGCCTCCGTGATCGGCCTGACATACGATGCTCAGGGGAACCTTGCGGCAAAGAACGGTCAGTTGTTCTTCTTTGATATGGGCAATCGCTTGCGGGAGTCCGAATCTAAAGAGCGCTATGAATATGACGGGTACGGCCGTCGTAGTGAAGCAGCGAGCCCGACGGTGGGCGTTATCCGGTCGATGTATGGAAAGGATGGAACATTACGCCATCAGCGGAATGAGCGAGAAGCACGGTCTTACGACTACGTTTCCGTGAATGGTCGTCTCCTAGCGCGGCTGTCGGCGAATTCGCTCGCCGCTGCGCCGGTGTTGACCGTGCCAGGTCACACCACGAACGGTACCTTTCCGGTGAAGTGGACGTCGATGACTGGAGCCCGCTCATATGAGTTGCAGGAGTTGCCAACAGAGGGCGATTGGGTGGCTGTACACAAGGGCGCAGGGCTCATTGCCGAGATCCAGGACAAGCCGGTGGGCCATTACACCTATCGTGTCAGGAGCTGCAATGATGTGGGTTGCGGTGCGTGGAGTGCCACAGCAGCCATATTCGTGCGCCAGCCGGCGACGCCGCCGTTCGGCATCACTGTCCCCGAGCTAGGCATGGAGGGGCGCTATTCTGTTGCCTGGCTTGCACCCAGGCCTCGGTCAATCAGTGCCACCGTTTACGAGCTTGAGGAATCAAGCAGTTCCAATGAGTGGGTGCAGGTCTACAGGGGCGATGCGCTGTCTTGGGCGACAGATGGCAAAGCTGTGGGGAGGTATTCCTACCGGGTGAGGGCTTGCAATCCGGATGGGTGTAGCGGCTATACGATGGGCGGCTCGGTGATGGTAATCCATTCGCCCACTGCTCCCGGGCTGTCGGGTCCTCCCGAGAGCCTCAACGGCTCGTACACGATGTACTGGTCATCCGTGCCGAACGCTACAACCTATCAGCTGGACGAAAGCATCAACGGTGGTCAATGGAGCAGGGTTCTCAGTTCGAGCGCCCTTACGACAACCCTGTCAGGTCGGAAGACGGCGTCATACCGATATCGTGTACAAGCCTGTAATCGAGGTCTCTGTGGAGCCTTCTCACCCGAACGCACCGTTAACTCAGTCATTCCGCCTGAGCATGCTCCAGAAGGCATCTCAATCTCTGCACCTAGCGTATCCGGTGACTTCACCGTGTATTGGACAGGTGTGCCTACTGCGGACTTCTACCGAGTCCACGAGAACTTCAACGGTGGAGGCTTCGCTACTACTGCAGATGTAGCGGGCGGGGACCTATGGAGGGGCGGGCGGACGACAGGCACGTGGGGATATCGTGTCAGCGCATGCAACCGGGCCGGATGTGGGCCGCTCGGGTCATTGGCCACTACTAACGTCCTGCTGCGCCCAGGTGTGCCGACCATCACCTCTTCGTCTCAGACGCGTACCAGCAGGCCGCCGGTCAAAATCACCTGTGGTGTCCAGTGGACGCCCGTCGCTCATGTGGAGAGATATGAGCTGTATGCATGGGCTAATGGTCAGCTCTATCAGCACCAATATAACGGGCCTGACGACCGCGTTTTTGATCGTCAGAGCGGCCGCTATTGTGCACCCCATCATGTGGTGAGAGCCTGTAACGCGGCCGGCTGCTCGGATTTTTCAGGCGCTGTGGCGCAGCCAGTGACGATCATTCCCACAGGACCGGGAGGGGTGGTGCCGTGAGAAGCAATGCGAATCAGGCTGTGCTATCGCCCTTGATGCTCTGCTTGTCCGCCGCAATGATGGCAGGTGAGGCTCACGCGGAGTCAATTGGCCATGTTGTCGAGTATTACCATGTGGATGCGCTGGGCTCTGTTGTGGCGATGAGTGATGCTAATGGAGAGGTTCTGTCGACGCGTGCCTATGAGCCTTATGGACATGAGTTCGCCGAGACTCAAGATGGACTTGGATACACGACTCATGTAGGCGATACGAAGACCGGGCTCGTCTACATGCAACAGCGCTATTACGATCCCACGACCGGGAGGTTTTTGAGTGTTGATCCGGTATCGGCGAGTCTTGGCCCCAACTTCAACAGGTATGCGTATGCGGCGAACAATCCGTACCGGTTCACTGATCCGGATGGACGCGATTGCATTTCCAAGAGCGGGATGACGACATGTACTATTCCGGTGACCGGTTCACGTATTCCAACGAAGATTTCGTTCCCTACTCCGCCGGGTGTTTCTGGGACTCAAAGGACTGGTAGCCCAGCCAGTCATGTATATAGCCGGGCCACAGAACACCAGAAGTCGGACAAGTCGGTGCAGCGCGCGATGGTGAACAATCCGACGCCGGGCAATGACAAGCCGGCTACGCCAACTGGAACTCCCAATAACGCCACACCGGAAGGTGGCCGAGGTTTGCTCGCTAGGGCTGGTGTGATTTTGGGTAACGACCCAGCGAGTCCCGTGAGAAGCTATAGTGCTACAGATCGAAACGGCAATACTTGGGTAATCAATGTCACCCAGCCTGGTCACGGGCTGCACTTTGGCTACGTGCTACGGGGCTCTGTAGATAGTAAGGCAATGTCCATTGGTGAAGGGTGGGCCCTGCCCCAAGTAGTTCCTGTCTTGTCCGGATACATCAATGATGTCTGGAAAGGTCATAACCAGAGGAACATCGACGATGCAGAATAGTAAAATCTTTCGAATTCTTGTTGTGATCTTCGCTGCTGTACTGCTCATTGTGCCAGGGGTCTTGATGGCCTTGGCGTGGGGAGGGACATTGAATGCAGAGGTTGCTGCGATGGCAACGGCTGTCGCCATCGCGGTGGCGATCTGGTTGCCAAGCGTGAAGTGGTTTGTTGCGGTTATTGCTGCACTATTAATTGCTGTTCCACCATTCCCCTATTGGACCAATTGGGACGAAAGCAAGGGGCAGTATCTGCACTTCTTTCATGGCTTCACACTGGAAAATGCGCCGGTCGCCAGATTTGCTTTTGTCTTTGCAATGGCGATGCTGCTATTTGCAGTGGTATTTTGGGGGGTCGGCAATCGTCAGCTGCGCAGTCGTAATACCTAATCACTCTATCAGAACGGAAATGTTCGGCTCACTGGTAGGCGTTAAGCGAGATATAAGGGATACCCATTTATTGTCGTTACGCCCCCAGGTCGAAAGACCAAGGGCGGCGGACCTGACGACTACTCGGATATTACAGGCCGATATGCATGGTCTGGTCACTATTTCAGGTGGTAGGCCTGCTGGAATTAGCAGTGACCGCAGCAACGAGCGTCATCGTCTTGCGGCACAAACATCGCGCGACGAACCGAACATGGCCGGGACGACATTCGTGTCACCCAAACGATCCTTAGGATTCAGATGGTGCTCAACGTTGTAGCCGCGCTGGCATTCGCTTCCCTCTTCATTTAGTTGGCGCTGTTCTTTCGCTTCGTGCGCAAGTTCAGACGCCGGTATCCAGACACCTGGAAGCGGCTGGGCTGTCCCGAAATCTTTGGAGTGCAGGGTCAGGCGACGCACCTTTGGATCGTTCTCGGCCTGGAGAAGAGCGCGCCCTTGAAGGAACTGGGTGACATGCGCCGTGACGCGGCAATCCTCCGCATCCTTCTCGTAACAGAGGTATTTGCCTTGCTCACTCTCGCAGTGCTCACTGGTTGACGGACCGGGAACGCCTAGATCGCCCACTCCCGATCCGTCGTGAACATGATCGTCAGCCACCGATCCGGCGACTCCTCGCCCAGCGCCTCGCCGATCTCATCGCGCAACCGATCCCACTCGATCAGCGCCCGCGGCGGATCATCAGCGCGCACCACGAAGAACAGCTCGATCTGCTCACCGCGCCCGACCTTGGCCACGTAGCTGCGGAATTCCAGGAAGCCGTGCCTGGCCACGATGTCGCGCGCGACTTCGTCCACATGCGTCTGCAGATCCAGCGGCGTGATCAGCAAAATGTCCGACAGTGCCTGGCGCACCGTGCCCATCGGCGCGACGACCACGAACACGCAGACCACCAGCAGGATCGCCGGATCGATGTACGGCACCAGCCACGCCCACTGCGTGCCGCCCAGCACATAGCCGCCGACGAAGGCGACCAGATACGCGGCGGACATGCTCGCCGCGACCACCCAGTTCTTGGCATCCAGTGCGATGAAGTCCGAGCCGATCGACCGGTTCGCGCGGCGTACGAACAGTGCCAGCCCGGTTTCGGCCGCGATCGAGATCACCGCGAACAGGATGGCCGGCCCGAGCGCGATCTCGCGCCCGCCGGACATCAGTGCATCCACCGCATTGACCGCGGCATACAAGGCCGCGCCAATCATCAATGTGCCGCTGACCCCGAGCACGATCGGCTCCAGATGCCAGAAGCCCATGGTGAAGCGCTGGTTCAAGCGCGACTGCAGGGTATCCACGTGCGTCGAGAGGCTGATCAGGCGCACCACCAACAACGATAGCCAGGTCATCACCACGTCGATCAGGCCGTAGATGCCGTCGAAGATGATCAGCGAAGAGTTGGCGAGCAGACCGAAGGCCACCGCGGCGGCGGCCATTGCCAGCGATGCGGCGATCGACAGGCGCAGGACGCCTTGTTCGGTGGTGGGGTCGAAGCTGGGAAGGCGGAGTGCGGGCATGGATGCCTGGCGGGTTGGTGCAGAGCGGCATTGTCTACTGCCATGGTTGCACGTGTGTACTGCCAGCGGGCTACCGCGCTCGGGTGAGCTGCTCAAGACCCGCCAGATCCACAATGTCGATCCTGCCGTATCCCACGCGGATCAGGCCTTGCCGCGACCATTGCGCAAGCTGCCGGTTCACCGTTGGCCTGGATACGCCGAGCTGTGCCGCCAGCATTTCTTGAGAAAGGCGCAGCGCGCTGGACCCGGAGTGGGGAAAGTGGCCGATCACGGTGCGTGCCAGCCGGCACTCGAAGGATCGAAGGGTGGTGTCCTCGATCCATTCAATCGTCTGGCGATAGCGCGTGCAGACGAGTTGGCAGACGGCAAGAAGTGCCTCGTTATCCGACCGTATCAAGGCATGAAATGCAGTTGCCGTAACGGTCGCAATGCGGCATTCGCCATGAGCGACGGCGGTGAAGGCGCGGGCCTTCGCATCCAGAAGCGGTGCCTCGCCAAACCACTGGGAGGGTCCCAGAACGGCGACCAGCCGGTGATCCATCGCCTCACCTTCAACACCGACGCGGACGCATCCCTCAAGAACGCCGAACATGGCGGCCGGGCGGGAGCCCTGCTCGAACAGTGGCTGCCCGTCCTTCAGTCTTCGCATTACCGATGCGGCTTTGAACCGCTCGGCGATGTGGCTGGGGAGAGTGCCATCGGATTGCATCGTTGGAATCCGGTCGGCCAATTGTTCAAGATTTACAGTTTAGACCACGCCTGGCGAGCATCATCTGCGCATCGGATAGCGCAGGAGGTGATTCATGTACGTGGGCCATTTCGCGATTGGTTTAGCCTTGAAGGCGCGATTTCCAAAGATCCCCACGCTGCCCCTGCTGATGGGGGTGGGATTCCTGGACATCCTCGATGGCCTCTTCATCATTCTCGGCTGGAACCACGTAACGCCCAACCTGCTGGCGGGCCCCTATCTGTTCTTTGATCTGACCTTCATCGACTGGGACCATTCGCTCGCCGCCGCGCTGTTGTGGTCCTGCGTCTGGGGCGCGTTTTTCCTCAACGACAAGCGGGTCGCTGCATTCGCCTTCGTAGCGTGCTTCTCGCATTTCCTCGCGGATTGGCCGATGCATAACGCCGATCTGGCCCTCTATCCCTTCTCGACCATGCATCTGGGCATGGGGATGTGGGGGAAGCTGGGCACGATGTCCTGGATCATCGAAGGGCTGTTCGTCGCGGTACTTGCAGGCTATGCGTACCTGTCGAGCATGCGCCGGGGCGTCGACCTGCGCTGGCCGATGGTGGTGATGGTGCTCGCTTTCATCAACCTCTCGCCGTGGTTGTCGCCCATGAAGCATGTCGCCACGCTGGGCCAGCCGTCTGCCACGCTTGTTCACGGCGCGCTGGTCACTTCCGGGTTCGTGATTCCCGGTGCCTTGTTGACGTGGCTGATCAACAAGGCAGAGCGAAGGGTGCCGGAGCGCACTAAGGGCAGTATTCATCGGAAGCGGGTAAACTATTGATTGCGCTGGCAATGCCAGTGAATCCAGATGCACCTGCAGCCGATGACCCTCCAGCCCGCCACCGACTCCGCCGCGCGTTACGCCGCCTCCCTGCGCCTGTCCGTCGCCCCGATGATGGACTGGACGGACCGCCATTGCCGGTACTTCCACCGGCTGCTGGCACCGGGCGCACGGCTGTACACCGAGATGGTGCACGCCAACGCGGTAATCCACGGCGACCGTGAGCGCCTGCTCGGCTTCGACGACAGCGAGCATCCGCTGGCCCTGCAGCTCGGGGGCAGCGATCCCGCCCTGCTGGCCCAGGCCGCCCGCATCGCGCAGGAATGGGGCTACGACGAGGTCAACCTCAACTGCGGCTGCCCCTCCGATCGCGTCCAGGCCGGGCGCTTCGGCGCCTGCCTGATGCGCGAACCGGCGCTGGTCGCCGAGTGCGTGGGCGCGATGGTCGCTGCGGTGGACATCCCAGTCACGGTGAAGTGCCGCTTGGGCGTGGATGACGACAACGACTACGAAACGTTCTTGAACTTCGTCGATCAATCGGCCAACGCCGGTAGCGCGATGTTCGTGGTGCATGCCCGCAATGCGTGGCTGAAGGGCCTCTCGCCGAAGGAAAACCGCGAAGTGCCGCCGCTGCGTTACGACTGGGCGCACCGCCTCAAGGCCGACCGCCCGCAGCTGCAGATCGTCCTCAACGGGGGCCTGGCCACGGTCGAGGCAGCGCAGGCCCAACTGCCGGCGCTGGACGGGGTGATGCTGGGCCGTGCGGCCTACCATGACCCCTACGTGCTGCATCAGCTGGAGGCCGCCCAGACCGGTGCCCCGCTGCAGTCGCGCGAGGCGCTGCTGCGCGCCATGCAGCCCTACATCGAGGCCCAGCTGGCCCGTGGGCTGGCGCTCAAGCACATCACCCGCCACCTGCTGGGCCTGTTCCATGGACAGCCGGGCGGCCGTGCCTTCCGCCAGATCCTGAGCGAAGGCTCGCACCGCGTCGGTGCCGACTGGAGCCTGATCGAGCAGGCGTTGGCGGTCACCCGTGCCCAGGCCGAGCGCGTCGCGGCGTGAGCCGCGTCACCTTGTCAGCTTGACAAGGACCCCGGTTTAGCCGCCAATGTTCACTTAGATGAACAAAGCGGGGAGGCAGGCGGAAAAGTTCAGACCGGATTCACTGGCTAAAACCAAGAATTCGCTAAAGATTCGTAAAGCGCCGGCCCAGGCTGGCGGTTGCCGATTCACAACTTTTGAACGTTTAGCCGCGCTCCGCTAGGATCAGACCGATGTTCTCCGTGACCCGCCACCGCCGCATTGCCGCCTTCGCCCTTCTGGCGACGGGCGCAGCTGCCTCCACCAGTGCGTGGGCGCAGATGCCGCCGCCGGACGCGGCCCGTGCCGAGATGATGCGTACGGCCGAACGCGGCGGTCCGCAGGAGCGCTCGCTGTCCGATGCGGTGCGTCGCGTGCAGCGGACTACCGGTGGACACATCCTCGGCGCCGAGCGCGTGCCCTTCGATGGGCGCGACATCAACCGGGTGAAGTACATGGATGATCGCGGTCGCGTCCGCTATATGGACGATCCGGCGACATCGCGTTCACAGCCCCGCACGCCGCGCTCGGATATGTCATCACTACGCGGCGATAACCCCTGAACAGGGATAGTTGTCCGCAGTCATCTGCATTACCCACTGGCCCCATGGGGCCATACCCAGGACACTAGGGAGAGTTCATGCGTATCCTTCTGGTCGAAGACGAAGCCCCGCTGCGGGAAACACTGGCAGCCCGGCTCAAGCGCGAAGGCTTTGCCGTCGATGCTGCGCAGGACGGTGAGGAAGGTCTGTACATGGGCCGCGAGGTTCCGTTTGATGTCGGCATCATCGATCTTGGCCTGCCCAAGATGTCGGGCATGGAGCTGATCAAGGCCCTGCGCGACGAGGGCAAGAAATTCCCGGTGCTCATCCTGACCGCGCGTTCGAGCTGGCAGGACAAGGTTGAGGGCCTCAAGCAGGGCGCCGACGATTACCTCGTCAAGCCGTTCCATGTGGAAGAGCTGCTGGCCCGCGTCAACGCGCTGCTGCGCCGTGCCGCCGGTTGGAGCAAGCCGACGCTGGAGTGCGGCCCGGTCGCGCTGGATCTCGCTGCGCAGACGGTCAGCGTCAACGGCAGCAACGTGGATCTCACCAGCTACGAGTACAAAGTGCTCGAATACCTGATGATGCATGCCGGTGAACTGGTCTCCAAGGCCGACCTCACCGAGCACATCTATCAGCAGGACTTTGACCGCGACTCCAACGTGCTGGAGGTCTTCATCGGCCGCCTGCGCAAGAAGCTTGATGCCGACGGCGAACTCAAGCCGATCGAAACCGTGCGTGGCCGCGGTTACCGTTTCGCCATTCCGCGCAACGAAGGCTGAGCTGCGGCTGGCGATAGATGATGTCCGGCCGTCTGTGGTTCTTTAAACGCTGGCGGCCGCGCTCACTGCAGGCGCGCCAGCTGTTGGCCGCCTCGGTGGGCCTGGTGGCCTTCCTGGCCTTGGCCGGCTACGCGCTGGACGCGGCCTTCGCCGATACCGCGAAAGCGAATCTGCGCGAGCGGCTGAAGAACTACGCCACCGCGTATGCGGCCGGCATCGACTTCACCCGTGACCGCTCGCTGTACATCCGCGAGCAGCCACCGGATCCGCGTTTTGACGTCCCGGGCAGTGGCCTCTATCTGCAGGTCGTAATGCCGGACGGCAAGGGCAACTCCATGTCCGCCGAGGGCCCGATGCTGCCCACCGTGGGCGGCGGCATGCTGGCCCCGCGCCAGGAAGTCTTCGAAGGCCCGTTGCCGATGATCCAGATCGATGGCAGCGAGGGCTCGGCCTACCGCTATGGCATGGGTCTGGTCTGGGATGCCGACGCCGACCCCGCCACCGAATTCCCGTACACGATCTACGTGCTCGAAGACTCGCGCGCGCTCGGCGCACAGCTGCGCGTGTTCCGCGGGCGCGTGTGGTTCTACCTTGGCGGCATCGGTCTGATCCTGCTGCTGCTGCAGACGGTCATTCTGCAGTGGAGCCTGCGCCCGATGCGGCGCGTGATCAATGAGCTGACCAAGGTCCAGCGCGGTGAAACCGAACGCATGAGCGAACGCCATCCGCGCGAGCTGGAGCCACTGACCGACAGCATCAACGCCTTCATCGAGAGCGAGCGCGAGAACCTCGAACGCCAGCGCAACACCTTGGCCGATCTCGCGCACAGCCTGAAAACGCCGCTGGCGGTGTTGCGCACGCAGCTCGACAGCGGCGCACGCGATGAGGATCTGCGCGAAGAGTTCGACGTGCAGTTGCGGCGCATGAACAACCTGGTGTCCTACCAGCTGGCGCGCGCGGCTTCTTCGGGGCACAAGCTGTTCTCCGCCCCGCTGCCGATCGAATCCAACGCCGAAGAAATCGTGCGGGGCCTGGAGAAGGTCTACGCCTCCAAGGGCGTGCTGTGTGAATTCGATATCGACCCGGCCGCGCGTTTCCACGGTGAGCCTGGCGATCTGCAGGAACTGCTCGGCAACCTGCTGGAGAACGCCTTCAAGTGGGCCAAGCGCCGCGTGCTGCTGACCGCCCATCCGTTGCCGGCACCCGGTGCGCGTCGCGCGGGGCTGGTGCTGTCGGTGGATGACGATGGCCCGGGCATCGCACCGGAAGACATCGCCAAGGTGCTGCAGCGTGGCGTGCGTGGCGATGAGCGCGTGCAGGGTCACGGCATCGGCCTGTCGATCGTGCAGGACCTGATCAAGGATTACCGCGGCGAACTGCAGGTGAAGCGTTCGCCGGAGCTGGGTGGTGCACGCTTCGAAGTGAAGCTGCCGCCGGGGCCGTAACGCGTCACCGCATCAGCGGTGACGGACCATAGAACCGCTGCAGATGCCCGGCCACCGCCGGCATCTCGCGCGCGAGCAGTGCCGGTGCGGAGAAGTGGTACTCGCTGACCACGGCAAAAAACTCCTCTGGCGCCTCGGAGGCGTACGGATCGATCAGCGTCTCGCGGCCCTGGTCCACCTCGGCGCAGAAGGCGTCATAGGCCTGCTGGAAATCCGCCGCCCATTGTTTCTGCCACGCGCGCGGCAAGGGCGGTGTGCCGTCGATCGCCCCGTCCAGCGCATCGATCTTGTGCGCCATTTCATGCACCGCCACGCAGAACCCGGCCTCCGGATCGGCGATGTCGGCCTGGATATCGGCCCACGACAGAATCAGCGGACCGCTGTCCCAGGATTCGCCGATCAGCGCATCGTCCCATTCGTGCAGCACGCCGGCCGCATCCACCTGGCTGCGGTGCACGCGGAACGCCTCGGGATATACGATCAGCTGCGACCAGCCGCGCAGTCCGATCTCGCCCAGTTCCAGCAGTGGCAGGCAGCAGAGCGCGGCCAGCAACACGCCATCGGCGTCCTCCAGCTGCAGCTCGGCGGCCGGGCTGATGGTTTTCTCGTGCAGGAAGCGGGCGGCAAGCGCGCGCAGGCGTTCGCGGCGGGCAGGATCCAGCTGCTGCAGCCAGGCAGCGCGGCGGCAGGTGGTGTCCCAGAGGGCAGGGTCGATCTCGCGTGGCGTGCGGCGCAGCCAGCCCAACAGTCGTTCGATCAGCGGAACATACCCGGCAGGAAGCTGTGCCACTTCGGTGCGCGCAGGCGCGGCAGCACGTCGTCATCGCCGCCACCGCCGGTGCTGGTACCGCTGCTGGCGCTGGGCTTCACCGTGGCCGGTGCCGCAGCCGCCGAAGCCGATGCCGGTGCGCTGCGCTCGTTCTCGTTGGCCGAGTAGACACACGCGCCGCGGCCCGCCGGGGTGAGCGCATCGGAAGCATGCGCGGCCAGCGGGGCCATCAGGAGGAGCAGGCAATGGGCGAACGGGCGCATCGTCAACATCCAGCGGCGGGTCAAGTTCTCGATTCTAGCCCGATTCGGCCGGGGGATTGGAAGGCCCCCGGGCGGGCGCTGGCGGCGGCTTTCCCGCATACTTTTCCCGTTTACCCGATGGAAGCTGCCGTGGACGACCGCCAACTGCTGGCCAAACTGGGCGCCGGGCGCCTGTCCGGCGACGTGCTGGCGCGCGAGCTGGGCCAGACCCGCGCCGCGATTTGGAAGCGGATTCAAGGACTTAGGGCGGCTGGCGTCGAGATCGACGGCCGCGCCGGTGACGGCTACCAGTTGCAGCAGCCGCTGGATCTGCTCGACGCCGAGACGATACAGGCCGCGCTGCCGGCCGCTGTCGGCGGCCAGTTGACCTCCCTGCAGGTGGCCTGGTCGGTCGCGTCAACGAACAGTGAATTGCTGCGCTGCAGCGCGCCGGAGCGCGGGGCGATGGCCCTGCTGGCCGAGCGCCAGACCCGTGGCCGCGGTCGCCGCGGGCGGGTCTGGGCCTCGCCGCTGGCGGCGCATATCTACCTTTCGGTGCTGCGCGGGTTTGCCGGTGGTCTCTCGCGGCTGGGCGGGCTGAGCCTGGTCGCCGGGGTTGCGGTGGCCGAGGCGCTGCGCGAGGCCGGCTACCCCGGTGTGGCGCTGAAGTGGCCGAACGATCTCATCGTCGATGGGCACAAGCTCGGCGGTCTGCTGATCGAAGGTGGCGGTGAATTCGCCGGCCCGGCGCGCGCGGTGATCGGCTTGGGCGTCAACGTCCGCATGCCCGCTGCGTTCGCGGCGGAGATCACCCAGCCCTGGACCGATCTGGACACGCTCTCCGGCGCGCAGACCTCGCGCAACGCGGTGGTCGCGCACATCCTCGCCGCCCTGCTGCCCGCACTGGACGCCTTCGAGCAGAACGGTCTGGCGCCGTTCCTCGCCCGCTATGCCGCGCTGGACAGCCTGGCCGGTCGCGAGGTGCAGGTGGAAGAAGGCGGCGTGCTGTTTGCCGGCACGGCGCTGGGTCTGGCCGACGACGGCGCGCTGCGTGTGCGCATCGACGGCAGCGAACGGGTTTTCCATGCCGGCGAAGTCAGCGTGAGGGCGCAATGAGCGACTGGTTGTTTGATCTGGGCAATTCGCGCTTCAAGTTCGCGCCGCTGCAGGGCATGCGCGCAGGCGATGTGCAGGCGTGGCCGCATGGTGCTGAAGCGATGCCGGCTGCAGCACTGGACGCGCTGCCGTCGGGCGACACCGCTTACGTTGCCAGCGTTGCCGCACGCTCGTTGACCGCCACCATGCTGGATGTACTGCAGGCGCGCTTCCGCCATGTCCGGGTGGCGCGCACCGAAGCCGACTACGCCGGTGTGCGGATCGCCTATGCCGATCCCACCCGCTTCGGCGTGGACCGCTACCTGGCGCTGCTGGCCGTGGCCGCGCGTGGCCAGGCCGTGCTGATTGCCGGTGTGGGCACCGCACTGACCATCGATCTGCTGGATGCCGAGGGCCAGCATCACGGCGGGCGTATCTCGGCGTCGCCCACGACCATGCGCGAAGCCTTGCATGCACGTGCCGTGCAGTTGCCGGCGGCGGGCGGCGAGTACAGCGAGTTTGCCAATGACACGGCCGATGCGCTGGCCTCCGGCTGCGATGGGGCGGCGGTGGCCCTGATCGAACGCAGTCGTGTGCAGGGCGGCGAGCGGCTCGGCGCGTTGCCGCATCTGCTGGTGCACGGCGGCGGTGCGCCGGCCCTGCTCCCGCTGCTCGGCGATGCCGAATTCCAGCCCGCACTGGTGCTCGATGGGCTGGCCCGCTGGGCCGTGCATCAACCGCCGTCGGCAGGCTAGGATCAGCCGATGCTTACCCGTGCCCTGATCGTCGTCCTGGTCATCCTCAACCTCGGTGTCGCGCTGTGGTGGCTGCTGCGCGGCGAACCGGCCAGCGCACCGCCGGCATCGCCCGTCGGTGTGGCGCAGTTGGAAGTGCTGCCGAGCACGCAGGCGCCGCCGGCCACGGCGACGCCGCTGACTCCTGCGCCGGCACTGCAGGACGTCACGCCCGCCTCCGCGTCCGCGCCTGTGACACAGCCGCCGGTGACCACCGCCACGCCGGCCACCGCCCTGGCCGACACGCCTGCGCCAACGCCCGCTGCCAGCGTCCCTGCACCGGCCCCGGTGGCCGCAGCGCCCACACCGGCCGCCGCACCCGCACCCGTCACCGCGACACCCACTCCCGCCCAATGCGTAAGCCTGGGGCCCTTCGCGGACCGCGCAACGGCCCAGGCCGCCCAGTCGCGCGCCGGGGGTGCCCTGCGTGGCGCCAAGCTGCGTGAGGTCGCCGATGCCGGCGCCACCCGCTACCGCGTGCTGCTGCCGCCCGCCGCCAGCCGTGAGGAGGCGCAGGCCACGGTCAAGCGCATCGTCGCGGCCGGGGTGAGCGACTACTACATCATTGCCCAGGGCGAGGACACCAACGCCATCGCGCTGGGCCAGTACCGCAATCGCGAAGGCGCCGATCGCCGCCTGGCCGCCCTGAGCGCCGCCGGTTTCAAGGCGACCATGGTCGCCAGCGGGGGCGATGGCAGCGCGCAGTGGTGGCTGGATGCGACCCTTGCCGATGGGACCGACCCCGCCGTGGCCCGCCAGCGCAGCGGCGCAGCTCAGCACCGCTCGCTGGAATGCGCGCGCTTGCGCTAGAATCCCGGCTCCGCGGCGGGTCATCCCGCTGCGATGCCCGTGCCGGCATAGCTCAGTTGGTAGAGCAACCGCCTTGTAAGCGGTAGGTCCCCAGTTCGAATCCGGGTGCCGGCACCATTGATGCACGGTCGATGACGACTGCTGCAGCGCCGCGAGTCGTATGCCGCCGCGCTGGCTATGCTGGTCCTCTTTGCAATGGAGGCAACAGCGATGGCGATGTATTCCCCGGTTTCCCTGATTGGCGTGCCCACCGATGTTGGCGCAGGCCACCGTGGTGCGGGTCTGGGACCGGACGCCCTGCGCATCGCGGGCCTGGGTGATGCGCTCACCGCGCGCGGCGTGGAGGTACGCGACCTCGGTAACCTGGCCGGTCCGCGCAACCCGTGGACGGCACCGGTGCAGGGCTACCGCCATCTGGACGAAGTGGTGGCCTGGAACCGTGCGCTGATGGAGGCCACCTACGCCGAGCTTCAGGCCGGGCGCATGCCGATCATGCTGGGCGGCGACCATTGCCTGGGGATCGGCTCGATCACCGCGGTCGCGCGCTGGTGCCGCGAGCAGGGCAAGGACCTGCGCGTGCTCTGGCTGGATGCGCATTCGGATTTCAACACCAGCGAGGTCACCCCGTCGGGCAACGTCCACGGCATGCCGGTGGCCTGCCTGTGCGGGCTCGGCCCGGACGCATTGACCCGGCTGGGTGGCGATGCCCCGGCGATCCGCCCGCAGCAGGTGCACCAGATCGGCATCCGTTCGGTGGACCAGGAAGAGAAGCGCCTGATCAAGCAGCACCAGGTGGATGTCTATGACATGCGCTACATCGACGAAGCCGGCATGAAGCGCACGATGGAGGCAGCGCTGGCCGGCATCGATGCCAACACGCACCTGCACGTCAGCTTCGACGTGGATTTCCTGGATCCCAGCATTGCACCCGGCGTCGGCACCACCGTGCCGGGCGGGGTCAATTACCGAGAAGCGCAGCTGGTGATGGAGATGATCGCCGACACCGGGCGCATGGGGTCGCTGGACATCGTCGAGCTCAATCCGCTGCTGGACAACCGCAATGCGACGGCCGAACTGGCCGTCGATCTGGTCGAAAGCCTGTTCGGGAAATCGACGCTGATGCGCGATTGAGAGCGCTTGGCTGAACCGCATTTTCCTGCGTTCACATCCGCTGCACGCCTCTCCAGCCAGATTGCACGTCACGCGGCGCTGTGTGTTTCGACCCACGGCGCTGCAGGTCAGGAAGGGGGGCTGCGCTGGCGTGCTCTCCTGACAGGCGGGACCGGATTTCGGTATTGAATTTGAACAACCAGGAGAACCCCATGAAGCGTGTTATCGCACTGATGCTGTTGTCGATGTTCTCGGTGGCCATGCTGTCCGGCTGCAACACCGTTGCTGGTGCAGGCAAGGATGTGCAGAAGGCCGGTGAATCGGTCGAAGACGCTGCCAAGGGCAACTGATCCGCGGATCAGCAGTCAACGGAAAAGGCCGGGATTTCCCGGCCTTTTTCATGTTCGCGCGATCGCAGGGTGGACGAGGTCGTAGTGAATCCATTCAAGCTCGTGAGCGTGTGTTTCATCGCCGCTTGACCGCATGCCAACGTGCACTGTCGCATTCTGATCCCACGGCGAGATGGCCGTTGCAATCAAGGATGCGAACCCATGAACAAAGACATCATTTCCGGCAAGTGGACGCAGCTCAAGGGCAAGGCGCAGGCCAAGTGGGGCGACCTGACCGACGACGATTTCAAGGTGGCCGAAGGCAATGCCGAATATCTGGCAGGGCGCCTGCAGGAACGCTATGGCTGGGCGCGTGACCGTGCTGAAACCGAGGTCCGCGACTTCGAAGCAGCCATGCGCAAGGATTATCCGGATTACCACTGAGTGGTGATCCAGTACGACGGATCAGCCGTCGGGGGTTGAAACCGGAACGGGCCGCGATAGCGGCCCGTTTTTTCTTGTGTCCTGCCCGGTATAGGCGGCGCTCAACGCTCGCCACGCAGCGGCGGCGGATCGGGCACGTAGCGGTTGGGGAACGCCTGCGGTTCATTCCGGGCGGGCGCCGGCTGCCGCGGAATGATGCCGCGCGCGATCAGACTGCGCTCGCTGTCGTAGCGGACCTGCACCTGCTGCGCCGGGTAGGGGGTGTCGCGCTCAAAAGCGGTGTTGCGCACGCGCGATGCCTCACGCTCGCCATGACCGGTGCCGAGCTGGGGTGCCGGTGCGGAGGAGCCGGTGACACGCACGCTTTCCAGTGAGGACGAGCGTGACTGTGGGCGTGCCTTGGCATCGGCCGATCCCGCTCCCGCCGGGGCGACTGCCATGGACACCCGCCCGGCCTCATGGAAGACCGCCACACCGATCACGCCGATGTTGTCCGGGCGCCCGGTGCGGCCGGCGTAACTGCGCTCCGGATCGGTGAACACGAACTGGGCGACCTCCTCCGACGACTTGCGCCAGCCATGGATGTCCGTGGTCTGCCAAGGGTTGAGGACGTAGCCGGTCTGGCCGGGTGCGGCCACTTCACCGCTGATGGCATTGAGCCCATCCACCGAGAGCACCACCAGCACGCGCTCGGCGCTGCCGTTGCGCAGGCGCACGCTGTAACGGTGCCCCTGTTGCCCAGCCACCCAGCGCTGTGGGCCCTGGCGATACTGGGTCAGGGCCTTGCCGCTGTCGCGGTCGATCACCGTCAGGTGGACCGGACCGGTGTCGTAGCGCAGGGGGAGCCCGGGTTTGAAGCCGCACAGGGCCAGCACGGCCAGCAGGGGCAGGATCAGACGCTTCATGGCAGGGCTCCGCAGGGCAGGTGCAGTATCAAACGCACGGCCCAGGCAAACGGGGTTGAGCGTGGGCAGGTAAACTGGGGCGGTTCATTTGTCAGCACTGATTCCCCCATGACGACCCGCGTTCTTACTGGCATCACCCCCTCCGGCACGCCCCATCTGGGCAACTACGTCGGCGCCATCCGCCCGGCGATCGCCGCCAGCCAGGCCTCGGACATCGAGAGCTTCTTCTTCCTGGCCGACCTGCACAGCCTGATCAAGGCGCAGGAGCCTGAGCGCACCCAGCGCTCCACGCTGGAGATCGCGGCAAGCTGGCTGGCCTGTGGGCTGGACCCGGACAAGGTGTGGTTCTACCGGCAGAGCGACATCCCGGAAACCACCGAGCTGATGTGGTTCCTGACCGTGATCGCCAGCAAGGGCATCCTCAACCGCGCGCACGCCTACAAGGCCGCCGTGGACAAGAACCGCGAGGAGCAGTTGGATGACGACGCCGGGGTCAGCGCGGGATTGTTCATGTACCCGGTGCTGATGGCGGCTGACATCCTGATCTTCAAGGCCAACCGCGTGCCGGTCGGTCGCGACCAGATCCAGCACATCGAAATGGCGCGCGATTTCGCGCAGCGCTTCAACCACGTCTACGGCCAGGCGTTCTTCCCGCTGCCGGAGGTGGTGATCGATGAGCAGGTCGCCACGCTGGCCGGGCTGGATGGCCGCAAGATGAGCAAGAGCTACCACAACACCATTCCGCTGTTCGCCCCGCGCGCGGAGCTGAAGAAGCTGGTGTTCTCGATCCTGACCGATTCGCGTGCACCGGACGAGCCCAAGAGCACCGAGGGTTCGGCCCTGTTCCAGATGTACCAGGCGTTTGCCACGCCGGAGCAGACCGCGGCCTTCGCGCAGGCCTTCGCCGACGGCATCAGCTGGGGCGATGCCAAACAGCAGCTGTTCGAGCGCATCGACAGCGAGATCACCCCGCTGCGCGAGCGCTATGACGCGTTGATGGCCGAGCCGGAAAAAATCGAGGCGCTGCTGCGTCGTCGTGGCCAGCAGCTGCGCGAACAGTTGGCCGTGCCGTTGCTCAAGCAGCTGCGTCACGCGGTGGGCCTGCGCGATCTGTCCACCGCCGGTGACGTGCCCAGTGAAGAAAGCGGGGCCGCACGCGCTGCACCGCCGCTGTTCAAGCAGTACCGTGAACAGGATGGCCGCTTCTACTTCAAGCTGCAGGCCAGCGACGGCACGCTGTTGATCCAGAGCGAGGGCTTCGATTCGCCGCGTGATGCCGGCCAGCTGATTGGCGTGCTCAAGCAGACCGAGCATGGCGACGGACTGCAGAGCGAATTGTTCAAGCTCGAGGCCGAGGTGGATGTCGTGCTCGCCGCATTGCAGGCACTGCGCGAGTAACCCCCGCCGCTGGCCGACGACCGGGCTATGGCATGATGCCCCTGCACGCCGCAGGGGCGTGTTCCTGCACGGGAGACTGCGATGGCCTGGTTGTCGTTGTTGTTGTTCCTGCCCTGGTTCGTGCTGCTGGGCACGCTGTACTGGCTGTTTCCCCGCCAGCCGCGTGGCACCGCGCGCCGCCTGTTCGACGGTGCCGCGCTGGTGCTGGCCTTCGTGCTGAGCATCCTGGCGATGCTGTGGGGCCATCACATCGGCGTGGTCCAGAACGATGCCGGACCCATCTGGCGACAAGTGCTCGCGGTGCTGTACGCGTACGGTGCGTTCCTGGCGGTGATGGTGGCCGCGGTGCTGCTGCGTGGGCCACTGCTGAGCGCGACTGCGACCAAAGCCGCATCGAAGCCGCTGCACTGATCGACGTAAGATGGGGGCGTTTCGCGCCAGGGAGGTGGTGATGCACGTCGACCCCAGCATTCATACGATCGACACCGCGTTCCAGCGCGATGACTTCGATGCCGCCTACCTGATCGTCGAGAACGGCCGGGCGGCCTTCATCGATTGCGGTACCGGTCTGGCCGTGCCGGCGATGCTCGCCGCGTTGACGCGCGCCGGCTGCACGCCGGAACAGGTCGACTGGCTGATCCTCACCCACGTGCACCTGGATCATGCCGGCGGTGCCGGCCTGCTGATGCAGCAGTTGCCCAACGCCACCCTGGTCGTGCATCCGCGCGGCGCGCCGCACATGGTTGATCCGACCCGGCTGATCGCCGGTGCCACCGAGGTCTATGGCGAAGCGGAAATCGCGCGCAGCTATGGGCCAATCCTGCCGGTCGCCGCCGACCGGGTCGTGATCGCCGAGGATGGGCACACCGTGGATCTGGCCGGCCGCCCGCTGCTGTGCGTGGATACGCCCGGGCACGCGCGGCACCACCTGTGTGTGTGGGATGCACGCAGCCGCAGCTGGTTCACCGGCGACACCTTCGGGCTGTCGTACCGCGAGCTGGACAGCGCGCAGGGGGCCTTCATCGTGCCGACCTCCTCGCCGGTGCAGTTCGATCCCGAGCCGCTGAAGCAGTCGATCGCGAAGATGCTGGCCTACGATCCACAGGCCATGTACCTGACCCACTACGGGCGCGTGGCACCGCCGCGGAAGCTGGCTGACGATCTCGTCGAGCAGATCGATGCGATGGTCGAGATCGGTCGCCAATGCGATGGTCGGCCGGATCGGCATCGCTGTCTGGTCGCAGCGCTGACCGCGCTCTACCTTGAGCGCGCGCAGGCCCACGGCTGCCCGTTGGACGACGAAGCGGTGACCCGGGTGCTGGCGATGGACATCGAGCTCAACGCTCAGGGCTTGGCCTGCTGGCTGGATCGCGACCGCCGCTAGTGCACGGTCACGAGGGTGTCACGTTACACTCCGGTGTCCCGTTTTCTGTCCTGGTGTCTGCCGTGAATCCGATGCGCATGCTGCTGCTGTCGTCCTGCCTGTTCGTGGGCGGCCTGGCCCACGCCGCCAATGACCTGCCCGGTGGCGGCATCGACCCGCAGGCCCTGTCGCGGCATGTGCGCATCCTCGCCTCGGACGAGTTCGAAGGCCGCGCCCCGGCCACGCCCGGCGAAGAGCGCACGGTCCAGTACCTGATCGAAGAGTTCAAGAAGTACGGCCTGCAGCCTGGCGGCGTTGATGGCGGCTGGGTGCAGCCGGTGCCGATGGTGCGCGCACAGGTTGATGGCCCGGTGCGTGCGCAGCTGCGCCAGAAGGGCAAGCAACGCGCGCTGGCCAATGGCGAGGACGTGACCCTGCAGAGCCTGCGTCCGCAGGAGGCGGTGGCGATCAAGAACGCCCCGCTGGTGTTCGTGGGCTACGGCATTGATGCTCCCGAACGCCACTGGAACGATTACAAGGACGTCGACCTGCACGGCAAGATCGCCGTGGTGCTGATCAACGATGCCGATTTCGAGGCCGACCAGCCGGGCGCGTTCGATGGCAAGGCGGTGACCTACTACGGCCGCTGGACCTACAAATTCGAAGAAGCCGCGCGCCGCGGTGCGCAGGGCGTGCTGATCGTGCACGAGACCGCCCCGGCCGCGTATGGCTGGGCCACGGTGAAGAGCTCGGGTACCTCGCCGCTGTTTGATATCGAACGTACCCGCGAGCAGGCCCTGGCCCAGCACGTGCCGGTGCGTGGCTGGATGCAGCGCAGCCTGGCCGAGCAGCTGTTCCGCGACGCGGGCCTGGATTTCGAGGCCGAGAAGCGCCGCGCGATGACCCCGGCCTTCAAGCCGGTGGCCCTGGGCGATGCGCAGCTCTCGGTGGACTTCAAGCTCAAGCGTGAGCAGGTGATCACCCGCAACGTGGTGGCCAAGCTGCCGGGCGGCGCGCACGCCGATGAAGCGGTGATCTTCTCCGCGCATTGGGATGCCTTCGGTATCGGCCAGCCCGATGCCAAGGGCGACCGCATCCGTCGCGGTGCGATCGACAACGCCACCGGCGTGGCTACCGTGCTGGAGCTGGGCCGCGTCTTCGCCGCCGGCCCGCAGCCGCAGCGCACGCTGTACTTCGTGGCGCTGACCGCCGAAGAAAAGGGCCTGCTCGGCGCCAGCTATTACGCCGCGCACCCGCTCGCCCCGTTGGACAAGACCGCTGCGGTGTTGAACATCGAGATGTTCAGCCCGGACGGCCCGACCCGTGATATCGCCTCGTGGGGCAAGGGCCGGGTCTCGCTGGAAGGCGACCTGGAGCGCGTGGCCAAGGCACGCGGCCGCACCTACTCGCCGGATCCGAATCTGGAGGCGGGCTTCTTCTACCGCGCCGACCACTTCGCCTTCGCCCGTCTCGGCGTGCCGGCGATCACCATCGGGCCGGGGCTGGACATGCGCGAGGGTGGGGTCGAGAAGGGCCGTGAACTGCGCGATGCGTATTTCGCCGCCTGCTACCACCAGGCCTGCGATGCCTGGACCCCGAGCTGGGACCCGAGCGGCCACGCCGCCGATACCCTGCTGGTCTACGACCTGGGCGCGGAGCTGGCCAACAGCCGTCGCTGGCCGCAGTGGGAAGAAGGCTCGGAGTTCCGCGCCGAGCGCGAGAAGAGCGAGTCCGCGCGCCGCTGATGCAGGGGTGGATTGCGGGATTGCCGCATCCGCCAGCAGAACCAAAGCCCCCTGAGTCAGGGGGCGGCCGCGTAGCGGCGGGGGTCTGGGTGCTGGTAAGAAGGGGCCCGCGGTTTGCGCAGCAAAGCGTGGGCCGTCAGCGCGTATGCGATGACGCGGCCCTTACTTGCGCGTGCCATCGAGCCAGTTCGGGCCCTTGTTGGTCAGGAAGAACATGTAGACCACCAACGACACCGCGATGATCGCGGTGACATACACCGCGAACAGGTTCACCTGGCCGGTCTTCAGCGCGCCCTGGTACAGCAGCGGTGCAGTACCGCCGAACAGCGAGTTGGCCATCGCATAGCCGAAGCCCACGCCCAGCGCGCGAACATGGGTCGGGAACAACTCGGCTTTGACGACGGCGTTGATCGAGGTGTAGCCGGTCAGGATCACGAAGCCGATGCCCAGCACCAGGAAGGCCATGAACGGATCGTGCTGGTTGGGCAGCTCGGTGATCAGGTACCAGCTGTACAGCACACCGCCGACGCCGAAGAACACCAGCAGGCTCTTGCGCCCGACCATGTCCGACAGCCAGCCGCCGATCGGCTGCAGCACCATCAGGAAGGTCAGCACGCCGAGGTTGATGAGCGTGCCGGTCATGACGTCATTGCCCGCGAACGCACTCTGGATCATCTTCGGCCCATTGACCGAGTAGGTGTAGAACGCGACGGTGCCGCCGGCGGTGATCAGGAAGCACAGCAGCAGCGGACGCCACTGGTTGACGAACAGCTCACGCATCGAGCCGGAGGCCTTGGCACGGCCATCGCGTGCCGCTTCGATGGAATCGGACTGCAGGGATTCGTCCATGGTCCGGCGCAGCCAGAACACGACGATCGCACCGATGCCGCCGATGCCGAACGCCACGCGCCAGCCCCACGCGGAAATCTCCGGCTTGTCCCAGAAGGTCAGCATGCACAGCAGGGTCAACTGCGCGAGCACATGGCCACCGACGAGGGTGACGTAATGGAACGAGGACAGGAAGCCGCGACGCCCGGGAATGGCGGCCTCGGACATGTACGTGGCGCTGGTGCCGTACTCACCACCGGTGGCAAAGCCCTGCAGCAGGCGCGCGAACAACAGGATCACCGCCGCCCAGATGCCGATCTGCGACGCGGTGGGGGTGATCGCGATCATGAACGAACAGGCGGCCATCATCGTGACCGAGACCGTCAGGGCCAGCCGGCGGCCGTAGCGGTCGGCGAAGCGGCCGAAGTACCAGGCACCGATCGGACGCATCAGGAAGGTGGCAGCGAAGATCGCCCACACGTACATGGTGGAGTTCTTGTCGGCGGCCGAGAAGAACTGGGATTCGAAGTAGACCGCGAAGACCGAGTAGACGTAGACGTCATACCACTCGACCAGATTGCCGGCGGAGCCTTTCAGGGTATTGGAGATGGAACGCCGCAGGGCGGCCCGGTCGGAAGGTGCCGCGGTGGCGGGGACGGATGTACTCATACAGGGTAGGGGTCCTGGCGGGGAAGCGTTGATTGCTCTTGTTACCTTACCGCACGTCAAAAACCGGTGCGTGTCACGGATCACGATGCGGCCCGATGAAAACAGCGTGCCACCTCGACGCGTGCCGCGCCATCGGCAACGGCCTAGAATTCGTGTTCCCCCGCACCGTGGTGGCCCATGGCCGTCCTACCCGAATCCCCGTCGGTCGCTCCCCGCAGCGGCATGGTCATCCTGGCGCTGCTGCTGGTGTACGTGGTCTGGGGGTCCACCTATCTCGGGATCCGGCTGGCGCTGGAGGGTGGCGCACTGCCGCTGACGATGGTCTCCGGGGGCCGCTTCATCATCGCCGGCTCGCTGATGTACGCCGTGCTGCGCTGGCGCGGCTCGCCTGCCCCCACCAGACGCCAGTGGCGCAACCTGGCGATCATGGGCCTGACCATGCTGGTGCTGGGCAATGGCATGGTGGTGCTGGCCGAGCGCACAGTGTCTTCGGGGTTGGCGGCCACCGCGGTGGCCTCGGTGCCGCTGTGGATGGCCCTGTTCAGCGCGATGCGCGGGCAGAACGCCAGCCGCGGTGAGTGGCTGGGCATCGCGATCGGCTTCCTCGGCGTGGTCTGGCTCAACGCCGGCAGCAGCCTGACCGCCTCGCCGCAGGGCCTGATCCTGCTGCTGATCGCTCCGATCGGCTGGGCGTTCGGCTCGATCTGGGCGCGCGGACTGGATTTGCCCAGCCCGTTCATGACCGCTGCCGGACAGATGCTGTGCGGCGGCGCGATGCTGATCGTGCTCGGCCTGCTCAGCGGCGAACGGCCGACCACCTGGCCCAGCATGAATGGACTGCTGGCGGTGGCCTACCTGTGCATGTTCGGCTCGATCGTCGCCTTCACCGCGTACGTGTGGCTGCTGCACAACGTGCGCCCGGCGCTGGTGGCCAGCTACGCCTACGTCAATCCGGTGATCGCGGTGATCCTGGGCGTGATCATCGGCAACGAGCATTTCGGTGGGCGTGACCTGCTGGCGATGGCGGTGATCCTGGCCGGCGTGGTGGTGCTGACCCTGGCCCGGACGCGCACGAAGTGAGCCTGCCTGCACAACACAGCCTGCAGGAGCAGCGCCGCGGCCTGGCGATCACTGCCTTCACCTTCACCCTGTGGGGCCTGGTGCCGGTCTACTGGCACCTGCTCAAGGCCGTGCCGTCGCAGCAGATCATCGCGCACCGCATCATCTGGAGCACCGTGCTGGTGGTGGCCTGGCTGCTGCTGAGCAACGGCCTGGGCTGGTGGAAGGCGATCGCGGCCCAGCCCCGCGCGCTGCCGACGCTGGCGCTGAGCAGCGTGGCGATTGCGTTCAACTGGGGCCTGTACATCTGGGCGATCAACGCCGGGCATGTGATCGAGACCAGCCTGGGCTACTTCATCAATCCGCTGGTGAGCGTGGTACTCGGCGTGGTGGTGCTCAAAGAGCGCCTGCGCCGCCTGCAGTGGCTCGCCGTGGGCTGCGCGGCCCTGGGTGTGGCATGGCTGACCTTCGATGCCGGAACGCCACCGTGGATCGCGCTGGGGCTGGCCTGTTCGTTCGGGCTGTACGGGCTGCTGCGCAAGATGATTTCGGTGGACCCGGTGGCGGGGCTAGGGATGGAGAGTCTGTATCTGTTCCTGCCGGCGATCGGGTTTGCGCTGTGGAGCGAGAACGGGCACGGCGGGGGGTTCTTCAGTGGTTGGGGCTGGCGCAACGATGCGCTGTTGATCTTCGGTGGTGCGGTGACGGCGTTGCCGTTGATCGGGTTTGCGTACGGGGTGAAGCGGATTCCGTTGTCGCTGGTGGGGATTCTGCAGTACATCGCGCCGAGTATCGGGTTGCTGTTGGGCGTGTTCTTTTTCCGCGAGCCGTTCGATACGGCCAAGGCGGTGGGTTTCGCGGCGATCTGGACCGGGCTGCTGCTGTTCATCGGCGACAGTGTGTGGCGGTCGCGGGCTAATGGTGCGTTGAAGCGTTGAAGTGTTGAAGGCTGAAAAGCCTGAAAGCGGGAGCCTTGGTTTGCTGGGCTGCTTGGCCAGGCGGGGTGTGGGTGGGTGCGCGGGACCCGCCGTGAACCCATCCATGGGGGCTCATATGCCGCCATCCATGGCGGCATATGGTCCCGCACACCCACCCACACCCCGCCTCCGACAGTGGGCTGGTGGCCAAGGCCAAGGCCAATGCAAAAGCCGAAGCAAAAGCCAAAGGCGTCACGGCACTTCGGCGCCATTGCTGTAGCGCCGAGCGCACTGATCCGGTGGAAGCAACGCCGGTCGAAACGCCGGTCGAAGCGTGGCCATGACAGAGCGCAGCCGAGCTGGTCGAGCGAACTGGAGCGGAGTCTGGTGAGGCAGAGCAAAGTAACGCTGGGCCCATCAAGCTTGCGGTCAAGGCCGAGCAGATCAAAGCCGAGCAGATCAAAGCCGAGCAGATCAAAAGCCGCAGCCGCGGTGCCGCGTTTCCATTGCGCACCAGCCCACTGTCAAAGGGTGGGCACGGGTGGGTTGGCGGGACCGTATGCCGCCATGGATGGCGGCATACGAGCCTACATGGACGTACTTGCGGCGGGTCCCGCCAACCCACCCGTGCACGCCCAAGCCAGGGCGAATCCAACACTAAAGGCAGTTGCTCCAAGCGCTGTTGCTCCAAAGAGCTGTTGCTCTAAAAGCCATCGATCCAGAAGCCGTCGCTTCAAAACGGCAACGCAAAAAAAAGACGGCGCCCGAAGGCGCCGTCTCACTTCCACTCGGCGGCTTGGAGAGAGTAAGCCGCAGATCAGAAAAGGATGATCAGGCGAACCCGATCAGAAACGCTGCTGATACTTCATGTACATGTAACGGCCGATATCGAACCCACCGTAGTACGTGAAACTGCTGTTCGGCTGGCTGTACATGATCGGACCCTGATGGTCGAACACATTGTTCACACCCATCGACACCGTGCCATTCCACGGCAGCACATAACGCACCTGGATATCGTGGAACGTGTTCGAACCCACCTTGTTGACGCCCTGGCGGCCCGTGTACGCCGAACTGAAGCCCGGATTGCTGCACTCCGTCGCGTACGCACAGTTCTCCTTCATGCTGGAGTAGTAACGCGCCGTCCAGCCCAGGCCGAAGTTGCCGAACTGATAATCCACATTGAGGTTCGACCGCACGCGGAAATTGCCTTCCCAACCCGTGTACTGACGCACCGGCGTGGTGTCGACGTTGTCGTTCTTGCGCTCCAGGTAATCCACGTACGTGGTGTTCCAGGAGACCGCGAACTTGCCGATCGCCAGCTCCGGCAGGCGGTAACGCACGGAGAGATCGTAGCCGGCCGTTTCCTGGTAGCCCGCGTTCAACAGCGTGCGGTCCAGACCGTTGACCTGGCCGATCGTGCGGCCCGAACGGGCGCGCGTGAAGCGGTCGCACGCAGCGTCCACACCCAGCACGTAGCACTGGTTGAGCATGTCCGTGGCCGACTCACCGACGATCACGTCGTTGATGCGGATCTTCCACCAGTCCAGGCTCAGGTCCAGACCCGAGACGAACTCCGGGCTGTACACCACGCCCACGGTCCAGGTCTTGGCGGTTTCCGGCTTCAGTTCCGGGTTGGAACCCGAGCTGAAGTCCGTGCCACCCTGCTGGCCCGGCACCGTTGCGGCGGTGCCGTCAGCGGCGAGCTGGCGGAAGTTGGCCGGGACACCGTTGGCCAGGCAGCGTGCCAGCACCTGCGGGTTGTTGGCGGCCGCGCCGAAGCTGGTGTCGCACGGATCGGTGTACGAATCGCGCGTGCTGGTGGTGCCGCCGTACAGATCTTCCACGGTCGGTGCACGGAAGCCGGTGCCGTAGGTGGCGCGCACCAGCAGGCTGTCGATCGGCTTCCACTTCAGGCCGAACTTGGTGTTCGTGGTCGAGCCGAAGTTGTTGTAGTCCGAATAGCGACCGGCCATGTCCAGCGACAGCTCACGCGCGAAGGCCATGTCGGCCAGCAGCGGAACCTGCAGTTCCAGGTAGACCTCGTTGAGCGAGTAGTCGCCCTGGGTCGGCTGGCCGGTGGTGCCGGCGATCTGGCCGTTGCGGACCATCAGGTCCGGCGAGTAGCTGGCTTCTTCGCTGCGGTGTTCGACACCCAGTGCGCCCAGGATGTCACCGGCCGGCAGGCTGAACAGCGAGCCGGAGATGTTCGCGCTGGCCACCTTGGTGGTGCTCTGCATCTTGTCGGTGAAGCGGGTGAACAGGAAGTCCTGCACGTCCTGGTTGCTCAGCGAACCCGGGCCGGTGTAGCCCATCGGGGCCAGCGGGTTCCACGGGGTGCAGCCGGCGATCACGCTGCCGACGCTGCCGCAATGGGCGACGTTGTTGGCGTCCAGGAACGACGGGCCAACCGACTGGTTCACGTTCGGCTGGTACATGCTGCCCGTGCCGATGCGCTCGCCTTCATTGCGGTTGTACATGTAGCTGACGTTCCAGTCCCAGTACCGCGAACCGGTGTCGAAGCTGCCTTCCAGGCCCAGGCTGGCGCGCTTGGTGGTCAGGTTGTTTTCGGTGCCGCGCGGCAGCTCCTCGGTGCGGTGCGCAAAGGCAACGTCACGACCGAACGGATTGAACGCGCTGTCCTTGGACAGCAGCGCACGCGAACCGGTGCTCTGGTACGGGTAGCCGGCCAGCTGCTTGCTGGACTCGCGTTCGCTGTACAGCGCATCGGCGACCAGGCGCAGGTCATCGGTGATCGAGAAGCCACCGTTGGCGAACACCGACTTGCGCTGCAGACCGGTGAGCAGGCTCATGTTGGTCTTGGTGTTGGCGTCGTTGGCCTTGTCGGCCGGCTTGAAGTTGCCCAGCTGGGTCGGATCGCCGCCCGGGCCCACGCTGAGGTTGCTGCCGTTGACGGTCGCATAGCCCCACGGGGTGACGCCGCTCAGGCCGTCGGCGGTGTGGCGCGGACCGTTCGGGTACGCAGTGAACTCACGTGCGCCGCCCAGGACCGGATCTTCGTCGGTGTACTCGCCACCCACGGTGACCCAGCCACGGTCGAAGGTCTTGCCGAAGGTCGCGCTGTAGGCGGTCTTCTGGCCGTCGCCTTCGCTGTACTGGCCGACGTAGGCGCTGACTTCGGCACCGTCGAAGTTCTTGCGGGTGATGATGTTGACCACGCCGGCGATGGCGTCCGAGCCATACAGGGCCGAGGCACCGTCGGTCAGCACTTCCAAGCGCTCGACGATCGAGGACGGGATCGAGGCCAGATCGGAGTAACCACCGGCGCTGACGCCCATGCGGCGGCCGTCGATCAGCACCAGGCTGCGTTCCGGGCCCAGGTTGCGCAGGCTCACGTACATGCCACCGAAGTCACGGCCCGATTCCAGCGAGGAAGCGCGGCTCATGCTCGGCGAACCGGCGGCGGTGACGTCCTGCAGGATGTCGGCGACGTTGACGTAGCCCTTCTTCTCGATCTCGGCGCGGTTCAGCGCGACGACCGGCTGGGCCGATTCAACGCTGGCCTGGCGGATGCGCGAGCCGGTGATCTCGATGCGATCGAGGTTGGTGGTGCCGTCATCGGCACTCTGTGCGAAGGCGGGGGCACTGCAGCTGGCGACAAGCGCGATGGCGATCGCGTTGCGCAGCGGATTGGTCTTCAAATACATCCGTGCGTTTCTCTTTCTCTGTAAAAACATTCGCCCGTTCGGGCGGCGTGGGGAACAACACACCACGACGTGGGGGGCGGGAGTCTAATGACTTTTCAAATTTTTTACTTTCATTTGAAAGCGAAAAAAGGGCTGTAAATGAATGATGGCTGACAAAAACGCGCATTCAGAGCAAACCTTTTTCACTTCGTCATGCGGCACACGAAAAAACGTCGCGCTGTGTTGGGCAGAGGCACCGATAGCGGCGAGGCGCGCGGCAACTTGAGCGCGTGCGTGATCGTGTCGCAGCGTGCGTACAGCTGCGCCTTTGCGTACGCACGCTACAACTAAACGCGCAATGAATACTGCAGGCAAAAAAAAACCGCACTCTTGCGAATGCGGTTCCGGAGTTGCTATTTCGCGTGCGCGACCACGCGCACGCGCGTTGTTCAAACGTATCGCTCAGGTCTCACGCAACGCCGTGGTGATCGGCAGCCGCGCCGCGCGCAGCGCCGGGAACAGACCACCGACCAGGCCGATGCCGAGCGCCCACTTCAGGCCCGTCCATAGCAGCTGCGGCGACACCTTGAACTGGAACACCACCTGGCTGAAGTTGTTGCCCAGCGTGGAGACGGTGTAGTTGTTGAACACCAGCCACGCCACCAATCCACCGAGCAGGCCGCCGAGCAACGCCAGCAGCATCGTCTCCAGCATCACCGCGGTCACCACCGGCACGCCGCGGAAGCCGATCGCCCGCATCGTCGCGATCTCGCGCGCCCGTGTCGCCACGGCCGCATACATGGTGTTGAGCGCACCGAACACCGCGCCGATCGCCATGATCGCGCCGATCACCGTGCCCAGGATGCTGATCAGCTTGCTCAGGCCGCCGGACTGCTTGCGGTAGTAGTCACGGGTGGTCTCCACGTCCAGCTTCAGGCGCGGGTCGGCCTCCATGGCGTCCTTGAACTGCTTGAAGCCCGCCGCCCCTTCGGTGCGCACGTTGACCGACTGATACGCACTGCGGTTGTAGGTGGTGGACAACGTCTGGGTGTCCGACCACAACTCCGACTCATGCACATCGTTGGAGGCGAACACGCCCACCACCGTCCATTCCTGCTTGCCCAGCTGCAGGGTCTTGCCGATCTCCAGGCCCTCGAACTGCGCCTGCGCGCCCTTGCCGACCACGATCTCGCGCAGGCCGGGTTTGAACCTGCGGCCGGCGATGATGCGCACGTTGTCGCGCACGGCCCACGCCTGCTCGCCGACGCCGCGGAACTGCACGTTGGTATCGCTGTGGTCGCTGCGCGAGAGGAGGCTGATCACTTGCGACAGTTCGGCGGAGATCAGCGGCTTGCCGTCGCTGCCGCGGGCCACGCCGGGCAGGTTCTCGATCAGCGGCACCTGGTCGCGCATGATCACCGAGTTGGTTTCCGCCTGCGAGCCACCGCGCAGCACGATCGCCACGTCATCGCTGCCGCTGCGCTCCAGGGTGGCCTTGAAGCCATCGCCCATGGCCAGCATCGCCACCAGCACGCCGACCACGCCGGCGATGCCGACCACGATCACCGAGGAGGCGCCCCAGCGCTGCGGCAGGCTGGCGATGCCGATCCGTGCGGCTGCCAGCGACAAGCGGCCGCTGCGGGTGAGCACCAGCCACGCGGCCAGCAGCACGGCGATCGCCAGCACCATCCACCACGGCAGCACGATCCACACCACCAGGGCGACCAGCAGCGCCACCACGGTCAATACGTTCCACATCCAGTGCGTTTTCATGGTGGTCTCCTCAGCGCCCGGCCAGTGCATCGACGATCTTCAACCGCTGCGCGCGCAATGCCGGCAGCAGGCCCACCACGATCCCGATCACCGCCATCAGGCACAGCGCCACCATCCACGTCTGCGCCGGCACGCCGGGCAGGCTGATCATGCCCTGGCTGCTGGCGCTGATCACCGGCATCACGATCGAGGCCAGGCCCATGCCGATCAGCCCGCCGAGCACGATCAGCAGCACCGATTCGACCATCACCAGCACCAGCACGGTGCCGTCCTTGAAGCCCAGTGTCTTGAGGATTGCCAGCTCCGGGATGCGCTCGCGCACCGCCTGGGCCATGGTGTTGCCGGTCAGCAGCACGAGGGTGAAGAACACCGCGGCCATGATGCCGGTGACGATCAGGCCGATATCGGCGAACTGCTTGGCGAAGGCCTGTGAGAACGAAGCCTCGGTCTGCGACTTGGTTTCGTGATCGGAGTTCAGCGACAGCGCATCGATCGCCTGGGCCACGCGCGAAGCGTGCGCGGGGTTCTCCAGCTGCACGGTGTAGAAGCTGACCTGGTTCTTGATGTAATCGTTGGATTCATCAAAGTAGCTCCAGTGCAGCAGCAGCTGATTCTCCGCACCGGCGTTGTTGCGGTCCTTGGCCCGGTAGATGCCGCTCAGTTCCAGCGGCCAGTCGTTGCTGCCCTTGCGCGGGAAGATCGTGGCCTGCATCGGAATGGTGTCGCCCACCTTCCAGCCGAAACGGGTGGCCAGGGCTTCACCGACCAGTGCACCGGTGCGGGTGTTCTTGAATGCCTCGGCCTGCTCGGGCGGCAGCTCGAACTCGGGGTACAGGTCCATGTAGTTGTCCGAGACCGAGAAGCTCGGGAAGAAGTTCTTCTGGTCCTGGTAGATGCCGCCGAACCACATGGCGTAGTTGACCTTGCGCACGCCCGGGGTGGCTTCGATATCGCGCAGCAGCCGCAGGGGCAGGCTCTGGGTGATCGAGAGCTTGGAGGAGACCACCAGCCGCTTGGCGCCTTCGATGGTGTCACCGCCGGAGTTGAACGCCACCCGGACCGAATCGAGCATGCCGAACAGCAGGAAGGCCGCCACCACCGACAACAACGTCAGCAGGGTGCGGGTCTTGCTGCGGAACAGCTGTGCCCAGACCAGCGAGAAGTATTTCATCGCCGCATCCTCCGTCAGTGGGCCGCTGGCGCGTCGGCCAGTTCGCCCTTGTCCAGGTGCACCGTGTGCGTGGCGTACTCGGCGGCCTTGGGATCATGGGTGACCATGATGATGGTCTTGCCGTGTTCGCGGTTGAGCTGCTGCAGCAGCCCCAGGATCTCCTCGGCGGACTGGCGGTCCAGGTCACCGGTAGGCTCATCGCAGATCAGGAAGGTTGGGTCTGAAACGATCGCACGGGCGATCGCCACGCGCTGCTGCTGGCCACCGGAGAGTTCATTCGGGCGGTGGCTGCGGCGGTCGGCCAGGCCGACCAGGGTCAGCGCGATCTCCGCATTGCGCTTGCGCTGCGCTGCGCCCAGGTGCGTGAGCAGCAGCGGCAGCTCCACGTTCTTCTGCGCGGTCAGCATCGGCATCAGGTTGTAGAACTGGAACACGAAGCCGACGTGGTGACTGCGCCAGGTCGACAGCTGGCCGCCGCTCATGCGGTCGATGCGCTCGCCTTCGATCTCGATCTCACCGCCCGTGGGCGTGTCCAACCCGCCGATCAGGTTCAGCAGGGTGGTCTTGCCCGAGCCGGACGGGCCCATCAAGGCGACGAAATCGCCGGACTGGATGTCCAGATCGATGCCGTGCAGCACCTGCACTTTCTCGGGGCCGCGCTGGTAGGTCTTGGTGATGTTGCGGAGCGAAACCAGGGTGGACATGGGTGGTTCTCCGTGGATCGGTAAGAAGGGGCATACGGCGCGCCCGGGCGAAGGCCCCGGGGTGTCGCGGTGACGGGCAGCGGCCACCGTGCGCGCCGTGATGGCACGAGGACATCGCACTTGCCGCGAGCATCAGCGTGGCTCGCGTACTGCAGTTCTGGCCCCGTCAGGGGGTTTCGGTAACCTTGCTGCCGTCCCGCAGCTCGGCCGGTGGTGTGGTCACGACGACCTCGCCGGCACTCAGGCCCCGGGTGACCTGGCGGTCGTTGTTGAGCGTGGTGCCCACGGTGATCGCGCGCTGTTCCACCCGCGCATCGTCCTTGACCACGAAGGCGACGGTCTTCTGCTCGCGCTCCACGATCGCCGACGCCGGTACGCGTACGCCCTGCGGTTTGGCGGCTTCGGCGGGCTGGGCACTTTCCAGGAAGCTGACCCGCACGCCCATCTCGGGAACGATGCGCGGGTCCTTGGTCTTCAGGGCCACGCGCACCTTCACCGTGGCCTTGCCGCGGTCGGCGGTGGGGATGATCGCGATCACCTCGGCCGGAATCTTCCAGTCCGGGTACGCATTGAGGGTGGCTTCGACCGGCATCTTCGGCTGCACACGGCCGATGAAGGATTCGCCGACCTCGACTTCGATCTCCAGCGAATCCATGTCCACGATGGTGCCGATGCCGGTCCGGGTGAACCCACCGCCCGCCGACAATGGCGAGACGATTTCGCCCGGCTGCGCGGCCTTGGCGGTGACCACGCCGGAGAACGGCGCGCGCACGATGTTGTTGTCCACGCCGAGGTCGGCGATCGCCAGCGAATCGCTGGCCACGGTGGTGTTGCGCTGGGCGGTGCGCAGCTGCGCGCGCAGGCTGTCGCGCTGGGCGATGGCCTGGTCGTACTGCGAGCGTGAAACCAGTTGCTGGCCGACCAGGGTCTGCAGGCGGCCGGCTTCGGCATCGGCCTGGGCGACCTGTGCCTGCAGACCGGCCAGCTGGCTGCGTGCGGCCTCGAGCTGCGAGGCGGAGAGGCTGCGCTGGGCGTTGGCGTCGATCGGGTCGAGCGTGGCCATCACCTGGCCCTCTTCCACGCGCATGCCTTCCTCGATCATCACCTCCCGCACCTTGCCGGTGATCTTGGCCGAGACGGTGGCCATGCGCCGGGCGACCACGTAGCCGCTGGCGTCGAGCACCGAGCTGCTGGCGCCGCCCTGCTGGATCGCCACCACGGGCGCGGTGGTCACGGCGATCGGGCGCTCGCGACCGAGCACGAACCAGGCCAGGCCGGCCAACACAATGAGAAGGACGATCGCCAGCACGATCCAGCGGCCACGTCGCGGGGGCGACGGGGGCGGCGAACCGGCCTTGCGGTCGATGCGGAGTTCCTTGAGCAGTTCAGCGGATGCGTTCATCGTGAGTCTGGACGGGGAATCGGGCCGAGTGTGACCGCATCGGCGGCCGAGGGGCAAACCAGCGCGGTGGCCGGGGTGGTGCACAGCATGCCCGGCGGCTTGGCGCGGCGGCAGTGACAGCTGTCACCTGCATGGGCTGACGACGGCCACTGGGGCGGCCGCGGCCAGCAGCAGACGCTGTCGGTGTCCTCTCCGGGAGTCCGTCATGACCGAACCCACCGCTTCGCCCCTGGCCAGTCTGCACGACGTCCAGGCCCACTACGGGGATGTCGCCGCCCTGCAGGGCGTGAGTTTCTCGCTGCACCGCGGCGAAGTACTGGCGCTGCTCGGTCGCAACGGTGCCGGCAAGAGCACCGCCATCTCCCTGCTGCTGGGCCTGCGTCGTGCCGATGCGGGCCGCGTCGAACTGCTTGGCGGCGACCCGCAGGACCGGGACCGTCGCGGCGGCATCGGGGTGATGCTGCAGGCCACCGCGTTGCCACCGGTGCTGCAGGTACGGGAGCTGATCGATCTGGCACGCACCTGCTATGCCGATCCGCGCTCGCTGGAGGACTGCCTTGCGCTGAGCGGGCTGACCGATCTTGCCCGGCGTCGGTATGGGAAGCTGTCTGGCGGTCAGCAGCGCCGCGTGCAGTTCGCCATCGCGGTCTGCGGCCGGCCGCAGCTGTTGTTTCTCGATGAGCCGACCACCGGCCTGGACATCCAGGCGCGGCAGCAGCTCTGGCAGGCGATCCGGCAGCTGGCGGCTGAAGGCTGCGGTGTCCTGCTGACCACGCATTATCTGGAAGAAGCCGAGGCGCTCGCCCAGCGCGTGGTGGTGATCGAACAGGGCCGGGTGCTGGCCGATGGTCCGCTGGCGCAGTTCCGCCAGCAACTGGCGCCGCGTCGCATCCGCTGCCGCAGCGCGCTGGAGGTGGAGGCGTTGAAGACCTGGCCGGGCGTGCGCGAGGCGGTCCGCGATGGCCTGCGCCTGCAGCTGCTGGCCGAACCGGCCGAGCCGGTGGTTGCGCGCCTGCTCGCCGAAGACCCGCACCTGCAGGAACTGGAAGTGCATGGCGGCGGCTTGGCCGACGCCTTTGTTGAACTGACCCGGGAGGCTGCATGAACACCGTGACGGAAACCGTATCCGCCATGCCCGCCCGCGCGCCCGCCTGGCCGATCTACCGTGCCGAGATCGTGTGCGAACTGCGCCGAGCCTGGCGCTACCCGGGCTTCGTGCTGCCGTCGCTGCTGTTCCCGGTGTTGTTCTATTCTTTGTTCGGTGTGCTGCTCGGTCGCGGCCAGGCCCCGGTCTATCTGCTCGCCACCTACTGCGTCTTCGGTGCGATGGCCCCGGCGCTGTTCGGCTTCGGCGTGCAGTTGGCGCTGGATCGCGAGGGCGGCCTGCTCACGCTCAAGCGCGCGTTGCCGATGCCGCCGCTGGCACCCTTGCTCGCGCGCCTGTTGATGGCCGTTCTGTTCGCGGTGCTGGTGGCGATGCTGCTGATCGCGGTGGCGACTGGCGCAGGTGTGGCCGTCACTCCGAGCGCTGCATTGCATCTGCTGGCGGTGGCGGCATTCGCCGCGCTGCCGCTGGGCGCGATCGGCCTGCTGATCGGCAGCCATGTCAGTGCCAACGCGGCCCCGGCGGTGGTCAACCTGGTCTATCTGCCGTTGGCCCTGCTGTCCGGGTTGTGGCTGCCGCTGTCGATGCTGCCGCCGCTGTTCGGCACCCTGGCGCCGCTGTGGCCGAGCTGGCACCTGGCCCAGCTGGCGCTGCCAGCGGTCGGTCAGTCGGCGCAAGGCAGTGCCTGGGTGCATATCGCCGTGCTGCTCGGCATCACCGTGGTGGCGCTTGGGCTGGCACGCCGCCGTCTGCGGCGGATCGGCTGAAGTGGCATGATCGCGCCTGTTCGCTCTGCCTTGGAATTGTCCGTGTCCTTCAGTCGGCTCGCCCACTTGCTGCGCCCTGCGCCGGATTCGGCCGTGGCCGAGAACCTGCGGCGCGGCAAATCGCCGTGGGTGGACGCGATCCACCTGCTGTGGACGCTATGGGTGTTCCTGACACCGCTGTTCGGCAGTGGCTACACCTGGCGTTGGGCGGCCCTGACCCTGCTGACCTACCCGGTGTTCCTCGCGCTTTACGCCGGTGTGCTGCTCGCCCCGCGTTGCCACGCACCGCGCTATGCGCTGTCCATGGTGGTGCTGGGGCTGGTGCCGCTGGCGTGGTACCCCTCGGCGGTCAGTTACTTCATTTTCGGCTGCGTCACCCTGCGCGTCTCGCGCCGCAGTGGCTATGGGCGCTATCTGCTGCAACTGGTGGGGTTGAACGCGTTGTTCGTGGTGGTGGGTTTGTTCGCCCACTATCCGTGGCAGGCGCTGATCTGGATCCCGAGCATGGCGATGATCATCAGCCTGGTGGTCAATTTCGAAACCGCCAGTCATGAACAGGATGCGGTTCTGCAGCTGTCGCAGGATGAAGTGCGTCGGCTGGCGGCGACCGCCGAACGCGAGCGCATCGGCCGCGATCTGCACGATCTGTTGGGGCATACATTGTCGTTGATCACGTTGAAGCTGGAACTCTCGCGCAAGCTGGCCGACCGCGATCCAGCCGGCTCACGCCGCGAAGTGGACGAGGCTGAAACGATCGCGCGGCAGGCCTTGGCGGAAGTGCGCAGCGCCGTCACCGGTATCCGCGCGAGCGATCTGGCGGCCGAACTCGCCTCGGCCCGGCTGCTGCTGGAGTACCAGCACGTGCACCTGCATTACGCGCCGCCGCCACCGATGCCGGTCGATACCGAGCGTGCGCTGTCACTGGTCCTGCGCGAGGCGGTCACCAATGTCGCCCGCCATGCGCAGGCGCGGCAGGCGTGGATCACCTTCGAGCAGGACGGGCGCAGTCTGTTGATGCAGATCCGTGATGACGGGCGCGGCGGCGTCCACGTTGATGGGAACGGACTGACCGGCATGCGCGAACGCGTCGCTGCACTGCGCGGCACCCTGGCGCTGCAGTCGGCGAAAGGGGAGGGCACCTGCGTGACGGTGCGGGTCACCTTGCCTGCCGCGACCATCGCCGTGGCGGCGCCCGGGCAGATGCCTGCAGCGCCGACGGTGCCTGCCGGAGGCGCGCCATGATCCGCATCGTGCTCGCCGAAGACCAGGCGATGGTACGTGGCGCGTTGTCAGCGCTGCTCGGGCTGGAACCGGATATCGAGGTGCTGGGCAGTGCAGCCGACGGCGAGGCCGCGTGGCGGATGCTGCAGCAGTTGCAGCCGGACATACTGGTCACTGATATCGAAATGCCCGGGCTGTCCGGGCTGGAACTGGCGCAGCGGATCGCCCGCCAGGGCCTGCCGATCAAGGTGGTGATCGTCACCACGTTCGCGCGCTCGGGCTTCCTGCGCCGTGCGCTGGATGCGGGTGTCTGCGGGTATCTGCTCAAGGATGCCCCGGCCGAACGCCTGGCCGATGCGCTGCGCCAGGTGCAGCACGGTGGTCGCGCGATCGACCCGCAACTTGCGCTGGATGCGTGGTCGCAGGCCGATCCACTCAACGACCGCGAGCGTCAGGTGCTGCGCCTGTCCGGTGACGGCCGCTCGGCCAGCGAGATCGCCACGCAGTTGGGGCTGTCGCACGGCACGGTGCGCAACTACCTGTCCGAGTGCATCGGCAAGCTCGGCGTGGCCAACCGCATCGAAGCGTATCGGCTGGCGCGGCAGAAAGGCTGGTTGTGACGCGGTCGGTGGCGACCGGGACGCCAGGCAGCGTGATTCATCCGGCATCGTCGTTGCGCTCTTTCTGCGGCCCCTTCGCCATCGCCTGGAACACCCCATCGCGGCGCACCCACAGGTGGAACAGCGCCGCTGACAGGTGCATCACCACCGTGGCGAACAGCACATAGGCGAGCAGGCTGTGTGCATTGCGCAGGGCGGCATACAGCGCCGGGTTGTGCGGCAGGATCGCGGGCAGGTGCAAGCCGCCGCCCATCACGATCGGGTAGCCGCCGGCAGAGAGCATGCCCCACCCCACCAGCGGCATGGCCAGCATCAGCCCGTACAGCACCCAGTGCGAGGCATGCGCGGCCGCGGCCTGCCAGGCGGGCAGGTCGGCCGGCAACGGCGGTGGGCGATGCCGCAGGCGGTTGTACAGGCGCACCAGCACCAGCAGCAGGATCGCGATGCCCAGTGGTCGATGCAGATCGATCAGCATCGGCCGCCAGTGCAGCGACGCGACCATGGTCACGCCGACGAACAGCATGGTCAGGATCATCGCCGCCATCAGCCAGTGCAGGACGCGTGCGAGGAGATTGAAATGGCCAGCGTCACGGTTCATCGCGCACCTTCCTTGCCCGTGGCGGCGGGCGCTTTGCCGCTGGCGATCTCACGCTCGCGGCGATTGAACGATTGCGAATACACCGCCGAGCGTGCGGCCAGGATGGGGTCATCCGTGCCGGCCACGCCGCTGGGCAGGATCAGCGGATCGTAGTTGAGGTCGCGGCAGGCACCCGTGGCCTGCGGCTGCATGCTGGTCAGGGTCAGCGTGCCGGCCTTCACCTGGCGGCGATCCTCCGCCCACACCTGCGAGGGATCATTGATCGGGTCGCCGTCGTTGGCGATGGTCACCCACATGTCCCAGCGCACCGGGCCCTGTGCCAGCCGCTGCGCAAACTCCTGGCTGAGGAAATCATCGTCGGACTGCGCGCGCTGCTCCGGCGTCATGTCTTCGAACGGCGCCTGCGGGCGCATGCTCCAGCGCACGAAGCGGTGGCTGCCATCGGCGGCGGTGAAGCGGAAGCTGTTGACGCCGTTGTAGGCGGTGTTGGCCCAGCTGTTCGACCACGGGGCGGTCTTGGCCCACTGCTGGAAGGCCCGCGCGGACGGGTACTTTTCCAGCACGGCGGCCATCTTCGCCGGGTCCGGTTTGCCGGTGGCCGGGTCCGGCGTGCCGGCGCGGGTCTGTTCCAGGAAGGCCTCGGCGGTGGGCACCGCGAAGAACGGGAAACTGTTCATCGCCATGCGCCATTCCTGGCCATCGTCGCTGACCAGCTGCAGCGCCATGCTGCGCACGCGGGCCTTGTTGTCGGCGCCATGCGGGTCACCGCCGCCGATCGATAGGCGGCCCAGTACCGGTACCTGGCGCTGGCGGAACACGCGTGCCGAGCTCAGTGCCGCGCCTTCCGGCGTGCCCTGGAACACACCGCTGACGCAGACACCCTTGGTATGCGCGCGGCGGAAGCCGGGCTGCGGGGGGCCGGTCGCCTCGATGGCATCGGTGAAGGTCTGCGCGGTGACGCGGTCGCGGCCGATCCAGCCGGCCAGCCAGGCAAAGGCCAGCACCAGGCCGCCGGCGATCAGGGCGATCAGCGCGATCCACAGCAACGGTGAGGGAGGGCGTGGGCCGCCCGGTTCGCGACCAGCGCGGGTGTAGCCGAAGAGCGACATGTCCGGATTCCTGCCTTCACGATGCGTGTGGGTGGGCGACAGCGGGCATCGTCGCAGAACACGGCGCAAGCCGATATTCACATTTTCGACAACTCTTCAAAAACGACGATCCCCGCCGGGGCGGGGATCGTGGGGAACAGCGGATGCCGGGTACTACCCGGTACAGCCTCAGGCGTAACGCGTCTTCAGCATCGCCCACGCCGAACGCAGCGCCAGCGCTTCGCCACCGGCCGGGCGGCCCGGGCGCTCGCCGTCGTTCCAGGCGTATACGTCCAGGTGTGCCCAGGTCTGGCCTTCGGCGATGAAGCGCTCCAGGTACAGCGCGGCGGTAACCGAGCCGGCCATGCGCGAACCGGCGTTGGCCAGATCCGCGATGTTGCTGTGCAGGTAGCGCAGGTACGGGCGCCACAGCGGCATGCGCCAGACCGGATCGCGCACCGCTTCACCGGCCTGCAGCCACTGCTGGGCCAGGGTGTCATCGTTGCTGAAGAGCGCCGGCAGGTCCGGGCCGAGCGCGATGCGGGCCGCGCCGGTCAGGGTGGCGAAATCGAGGACGATCTCCGGCTGCTGCTCGCTGGCATAGGTCAGTGCATCGGCGAGGATCACGCGCCCTTCGGCGTCGGTGTTGTCGATCTCGATGCTCAGGCCCTTGCGGGTGGCGATCACTTCGCCCGGGCGGAACGCATCCGGACCGATCGCGTTTTCCACCGCCGGGATCAGCAGGGTCAACTGCACGGGCAGTTGCTGGGCCATGATCAGCCCGGCCAGGCCCAGCGCGTGCGCGGCGCCGCCCATGTCCTTCTTCATGTTGCGCATGCCATCGCCCGGCTTGATGTCCAGCCCGCCGGTATCGAAGCACACGCCCTTGCCGACCAGCGCCACATGCGGCTGGCCTGCAGAGCCCCAGCGCAGCACGATCAGGCGCGGCGCGCGATGCGAGGCGCGGCCCACCGCGTGGATGGACGGGAAGTTCTGCTCCAGCAGCGCATCGCCGGTGATCACCTCGATCTGCGCGCCATGGGCGCTGGCCAGTTCGCGCGCGGCGTCTTCCAGCTGCTGCGGACCCATGTCTTCGGTCGGGGTGTTGACCAAGTCACGCACGCGCAGGCTGGCGGCGATCACGTCGCGCACTTCAGCCGAGGGCGTGGCGGCCAGCTGGGCCGGCGCACGGTTCGGTGTGCGATACCGCGCGAAGCGGTAGCTGCCCAGGCCCCAGCCGAGCTGCAGCAGGGTCTCGATCTCCGGTGGCAGTGCATCCGCCAGCGTCCAGACGGTGCCTTCCGGCAGCGCGAATGGCGCATGCGCGTAGCTGTAGACATCCCCCGGGTCACCCACGCCGACGATGGCGCCGGCCAGGCCGTGCTCGCCCGGCAGCAGGACCACACTGCCACCGCTGCCGTTGAAGCGCTGCGCATCCAGCCACGCGCCCAGCGCGTCGGACTGCTGCGCGCGCCAGCCGGCGTACTGCTCGCGGGTCATCACGTGCAGCGGCAGGGCGTTGCGCGTCTCGGAAGTGAAACCGTTGATCTGGGACATGGGACTCGAATGCTCCTTGGGCGGCGGCTTACGCGTGCTGGGCGGATGCGTTCGCATCCAGCCAGTCGGCCAGCCCGGTCAGGGTGTCGAACTGCAGATCGGGCTGCAGTGAGGGGTGGTTCCAGGTGTGTTCTTCGCGGTTGATCCAGCAGCCGCGCAGGCCGGCCTGCATCGCCCCGACCACGTCCATCTCGGCGTGGTCACCGACGTGCAGGACCTGGGCAGGTGCGACGCCGAGGCGGTCGCAGGCGGCATGGAAGATGCTGGCGGCCGGCTTGGCCGCACCGTGCTCGCGCGAGCCGAGCTGGAAGGTAAAGTAGTGGGAGACGCCGATCCGCTGCAGGTCGGCATTGCCGTTGCTGAGGGCGGCGACCGGCACGCGCGCGGCGATCCGGGCCAGCGCCTCCATCGCATCCGGGTAGAACTCGACCTGGTTGCGCGCAGCGTAGAACGCCTCGTAGGCCGGCTCCAGCAGCGCCGGATCGGCGCCGCTTTTCTCCAGCGCCTCGCTCAGCGTCAACCGGCGCAGCGCGCTCAGGTCGTAGTGCAGGTGCGGGTTGTCATGGAAGGAGCGCTCGCGCAGTTCGCGCATCGCCGCCACCGGGTACATCGCGGCAGTGGCGGGGCTGTGCTGGAGCATCCACTCGTACAACACCTGGTCGATGCGGGCGCCGATGGGGGCGAACGGCCACAGGGTGTCGTCGAGGTCGAGGGTGATGGCTTGGACGGGGAAATTCACCCCGCCATTCTACGCCTGCGCGCGCAGGCTTTCATGGTGCGCGCAGGCAGCGCAGGGCAGTGCTTCAGCGCAGGTCGTAGGAACAGGTGATGGCTGCCTGGCCCTCGTCCTCCCGCACGCTGAGGTCATGGCGGCCCACCTCCAGGGTGTAATCGCCGGCTTCGTTGCGCGGGATCTTCGCCAGCGCTGTGATCTGGTCGATACCGGCCGTACTGAAGTACGCGGTGTAGCTGTCAATGCCGTCCTCACCGCTGGCGCCGTCATACAGGTGCAGGCGGTTCACAGGCTGGCCCAGCACGAGCAGCGGCGTGGTCAACGCATACTCGCCATCGGACAGTACGCTGTACGCCTGCAGCTCGGTCGGCTTGAGCACCTTCGCCAGGGCCTCGAACTGTGCAGGCGTCAGGTGGCGCTTGCAGGTGACCGCCTCGACCAGCTGGCGGCTGGCCACCTCGGCGCTGGGCGGGGGGGCGGCCAACGTCGGGGCAGCGAGGGTGACAAGGCCGGCGAGGGCGAGGCAACGGCTAGCGAAGGAAGACATCAGGGCCGGGATCCATCCGAAAAGGTGCCGGTATTCTGGCAGCACCGGGGATCGCGCGGCCAGCCGTCTCCTTGCCCTGAACTGCTTATTCCAGCAGCTTGGTCCAGCCCTGGGTGCCATCCAGCCGCGCCAGCACCAGCTTGATGCAGACCAGCAGCGGCACCGCCAGCAGCAGGCCGATCATGCCCCACAGCCAGCCGAACACCATCAGCGCCAGGATCAGGATCAGCGGCGAGATCGCCATCTGCCGGCCAAGCACGATCGGCGTCACCACCTGGCCCTCGATGGTATGCAGCGCGAGATAGCAGGCCGCCGGCAGCAGTGCCTTGAAGGGATCACTGAACTCAACGAAGCCCATCAGCAGCATCAGCGCCACGCCGATCAGTGGGCCCACATAGGGCGCGAAGTTCAGCAGCGCGGCCACGGTGCCCCACAGCAGCGCCTCCTGCAGCGAAATGCCAAGCAGCAGCAGGATTCCGGAGAACACCAGGCCGACCAGTGTGTTGATCACCGTGATGGTCAGGACATAGCGGGACACCTCGCGCTCGATCGAGCGCAGGATGTCCGTGGTGAATCGTTGCTGCTGACGGCTGGGGAACAACGCGATGGCGTGCTTCTGCAGGCTCTGCCCGTAGATCATGAAGAACAGGGTCAACAGCACCACCGCCAGCACCGAGGCGGCCAACCGGGGCGCCCGGGTCAGTACCTTGTAGGGATCATCGAGCTGGGTGCGCACGATCTGCACCCGGCGGCTGCCTTCGCCACCGGCCACGCGCGCGAAATTCTCGGCCGCCTGGTTGGCCTGCTGCACGGGCTTGGTCAGGTTCTGCACTTGGCGGGCGACCTTGCGCAGCTGCTGCGGTGCTTCCTGGGCCCACTCCATTGCCGGGCCGACCAGCTGCACACCCAATGCGGCGGCGCCACTCAAGCCAATGCCAAGCACCAGTACCGCGCCAAGGAAGCGGGGAATCCAGATTTTCTGCAGCATCCGCAGGATCGGGTTGCCGACCAGCGCGAAGAACATCGCCAGCAGGATCGGCAGCACCACGTCCTGCGCGGCCCACAAGGTGAAGGCCACGGCCAGTGTGGCCAGGATCACCAGCGACATCGGGGCGCGCGGACGCGGCGGGGGCGGTGCGACGACGGCTTCGGCGGAAGGAGGAACCGGAACGCTCATGCGGGTCGCAGGTGGGAAAGGAGCGCCATTATTGGGCAAGCCGGGTGCGCGTGGCGTGTGGGGGGCGTGCAGATGAAGAAAGGCCCCATGGCGTGCGCCGCAGGGCCTTCAGAAGATGCGTGTGACCGCGATGCGATCAGCGTTCGGACAGGTCCGTGGCGGCCTCGGCAGGCTGCGGCTGGTTTGGCGACGCGGATTCGGCGCGCCGTTGCGGGCTGAGCCGCGGGGTTGCTGGGGCCGCTGCTGCCGGCGCAGCCTGACGGGGCACTTCATCGGCCGCGTCATCCACTTTGTCGGCGGCCTGTTCGGCGGTATCGGCCGCTTCACTGGCCTGCATCGAGGCAAATGCCGCCTGGGTACTGGCAACCAGATTGGACACAGAGCCGATCATCTGCAACCAACGCGCGCCCTGCACTTTCGCGCCGAGACCGGTCGGTTCCAGTTTGCCGGCCAGGAAGCCGCCGGCCAGACCCACGGTAATGATACGCAGCGGTGTCCAGCCAGTACGCCAGACAGTGCTGAGGGTAGACCAGCTGCTGCGGGTTTTCTCCACCCGCACCGCCACCACCAACTCCGCACGCTGGACACGTTGACGCAAGGCTTCGAAGTTCATCGCTTCACCCCGGTGGTATCCACGTCGGCATCAGGATCTTCTTCGCTGGGTTCGTCATACAGGCCCAACCGCGACAACTGGCGGCGGGTGGCATGCATGCCGGTATGGCGGAAGAAGAACGACACCCGCCACATCGAATAGCCGGTCACCAGCAGGCTGACGATCGAGGTGATCAGCAACGAATGGAACCAGGACAGGCCCCAGCGCTGCATCAACGCGATCAGCGTACCGGCCAGCAGCAACCAGGCCGATGCACCGAATACGATCGCCACCCCGGCCCAGGCCAGCGCCCGACCAAACGCGCTGCGCGCCAGTGCGAAGTCGGCCGAGGCCAACCGCCGCAGTGAGCGCAGCGTGTGCTTGGCCGAATCGACCGTCTCACGGCCGGCCTCACCGACCTGGCGGATGCTCTCGTCCAGGCGGGGTGCTTTTTCACCGCTGTCCGGTGGCGGGGTATCCGCGCCACCGGAGGCGGTCGACTGGGCTTGATCGCTCACGCCGCTGCTTACTTGTCGCCGCCGCTGCGGGCCAGCTTGGCGATGATCCAGCCAGCCGCGAAGGCCACGCCGAAGGAGGCCAGCGGACGCTCACGGATCAGCTCGGCGGCGCTGTCGACCAGGTCCTTGCCCTTGTCCATCAGTGCATCAACCTGTTCCTTGGCGGCGGCACCACCGAACTCGGCTGCGGCCAGGCCGGACAGCGCGGTATCGGACAGCTCGGCCTTGACGTTGGCCTTGCCGATGCGCAGCTCGTCACCGGCAGCACCGGTGGCGCCCTTGATGGCACCGCCGGCAGCGGTGGCGGCCGACTTCAGGTGCGAGCCGGCTTCGCCCAGGTGTTCCTTCAGGTTCTCGGTATTGGTGGGGCTCATCGTGTATCTCCTGCTGTGCGATGGGGAAGGTGACCGCGGACGATCCGACGGCAACGAACACAAGGTAATAGCACCGGCCGGGTGTAAGCGACGTTACGGCTGCTCGCGCGTTCAGCGCATGACCAGCTGGCCCCCGGTGTTTCCACGGATGATCCTTACCACCAGCTGTGCCGGGCGCTGCTGGAAGTTGGCGCGCCAGCTGGCGAGATCGGCAAACTCACCCGCCGTTGCCGCGGTGATCACGTCACCCTGCGCAAGACCGGAGTTGGCCGCACGGCTGCCGCGCTTGACCTCACTGACCAGCACGCCACTGACGCCGGCCTGGCGCAGCGACTCGGGCAGATCGACAAATGTGGCGCCGCCCAGGCGCGGGTCCAGCGACTCCCCGGTGACCGCGCGCGCCTGCTCCTTCAGCGTGGCCTTGATCTGCAGCGGCTTGCCCTCGCGGCGCACGTCCAGGGTCAGCGTACTGCCGACCGGCTGCAGGCCTTCCACGTTGTGCAGCGCCTGCGCGCTGTCCACGCGCTGGCCGTTGGCCGACACCACCACATCGCCCGGCTTCAACCCGGCAGCGGCTGCACTGGACCCGGCCAGCACGCGGGTGACCAGCGCGCCGCGTGTCTCGGTCAGGCCCAAACCCTGCGCGATCTGTTGGGTGAGGTTCTGGCTCTCGATGCCGAGCGTGCCCCGCACCACCACCCCGTGCTTGACCAGTTGGTCGACCACGTCGCGTGCCAGGTTGGAGGGAATCGCCAGGCCCAGGCCGATGTTGCCGGCCATGCTGCCCTGCGGATTGAAACTGGCGGTGTTGATGCCAACCAGCTGCCCCTGCAGATTGACCAGCGCACCGCCGGAGTTGCCCGGGTTGATCGAGGCATCGGTCTGGATGAAGTTCTGGTAGCCCAGCCCGCGGATGCCGCTGCGGCCTACCGCCGAGACGATGCCGGAGGTGACCGTCTGGCTGAAACCGAACGGGTTGCCGATCGCCACCACGAAGTCACCCACGCGCAGCTGCGCGCTGTCGCCGAGCTTGATCTCGGTCAGGTTGCCGGTCGGAATGCGGATCAACGCAACATCGGTATCGGCATCGGAGCCGATGAATTCCGCCTTGACCGTCCGCCCATCGGCCAGGGTCACCTGCACGTCGTCGGCGTTGTCGATGACGTGGTGGTTGGTCAGCACCAGGCCTTCGGCGGCATCGATGATCACCCCCGAGCCCAGCGATTCGTTGATGCGTTCCTGCGGCACTTCCGGGAATAGGCGGCGGAAGAACGGGTCGTTGAAATAGGGGTTGCGCACGCGCACCACCTGCTTGGTGTTGACGCTGACCACCGCCGGCATCACACGGTCCAGCATCGGCGCCAGCGAGGGCACGGGTTGCCCGGCGACGGCTGCGGGCAGCGCGGCCGCGCTGGGAATCGTGTACGCGGCCGGCGCCGCTTCGGCACGGTTGTCCAGGTGCGCGTTGATGGCCGTGGCGGTGAACCCGCCGAAGGCAGCGGCGAGGGCGAGCGTGAGCAGGGTCGGGAGCGGTCGCATGGTCCGGCGGTTCCGTGTCGGAGAGGGCGGGGGCAGGGGAAACACGTATACGGTAATTCAACCTGAATGAGTGTGTCCGCACCCGGTTAAACCCCGGATGAAATTCACTACGTCCTCGGCTTCGCGGTGGGGTTGCCCAGGCGCGCGCGGCGGTGCCGATGCGGCACATGGTGGGGCACCAGGGAGGGCGCTGCGGTGTATCCGGCGCAGCCACATCGCCCCTTGATCATGCCTCTTCAAGGCATGCCCGCGTCATCGAAACCAGCGCAAAAACGGCGTGCGAGGGTGAGAAATGGATCGAGTGCGGCGACCAATCATCGGTTCGCTGGATGCACCCCGCATGCGCATCGAGGCATATCGTGCGCGCCACGTTCTGGAACGCCACTGCTGTTTTCAAGGGGTTTCGTGCACGCGACCGGTGCGTTGCTTGCTGCCGACGATGACAGTGCTACTGTCGGCTTGGCACGAGCATCGCATCAAGACCGTTCCACGATGGACCGCGCCGGTATAGCATCGCCAGCGATTTGACTAACTAGGCCCCTTAGGAGGCACTCAATGAGCAACGGTAATGGTGTGACCACGGTTCTCTCGCAGACCGTCGAAGATGCAAAAGAAACCGCCACCAATGTGGGCGAGACCATCGCACACGTTGCGGAAGATGCAGTCGCTTCGGTGAAGAAGACCGCCAAGCGCGCACGCAAGGCCGCCACCACCCAGGTCGCCAAGGTCAAGAAGGCCGTGACCAAGGTCGAGAAGACCGTCGCCAAGAAGGCTGACAAGGCCGCCAAGTCGGTCGGCAAGACCCTGGCCACCGCCAAGCAGAAGCTGGAAGCGGCCAAGAAGAATGCCAAGGCCGAAGCCACCGCGATCAAGAAGCAGGTCGCCAAGAAGAAGGCCGCCGCTGAAAAGGCTGTGACCAAGACCACCAAGGCCGCCGGCAAGAAAGCCACGACTGCCAAGAAGGCCGTGACCAAGAAGGCTGCCGCTGCCAAGAAGACCGTGACCAAGAAGGTCGCCACCGCCAAGAAGGCTGTCGCCAAGAAGACCGCGACCGCCAAGAAGGCCGTGACCAAGAAGACCGCCGCCGCCAAGAAGACCGTTGGCAAGAAGGTCGCCGCTGCCAAGACCGCTGTTGCCAGGAAGTCGGCGACCGCCAAGAAGGCCGTGACCAAGAAGACCGCAGCGGCCAAGAAGGTGGCTGGCAAGAAGACCGCCGTCGCCAAGAAGACCGTCGGCAAGAAGGTCGCCACGGCCAAGAAGGCCGTTGCCAAGAAGTCGGCCACCGCCAAGAAGACCGTGACCAGGAAGACCGCGACCGCCAAGAAGGTGGCCGGCAAGAAGACCGCCGTCGCCCGCAAGTCGGTTGGCAAGAAGGTCGCCACCGCAAAGAAGGCCGTGACCAAGAAGACCGCGGCCGCCAAGAAGACCGTCGGCAAGAAGGCCGCTACCGCCAAGAAGGCTGTGGCCAAGAAGGCCCCGGCCCGCAAGGCCGCCCCGGCCAAGCGTGCTGCCGCCAAGCCGGTTGCCCGCAAGGCACCGGCCAAGCGCGCCCGCAAGTAAGGCGTTGTAACGTGCTGCTCCTGCCTGAGGGCGGGAGCGGCATGGTGGGGTCGGCCTTTGCCCGCCCGCTGTCTGCATCCCCGGTCGAGCGCATCGCGTCACGTGCGATCAGACTCCCGGACTCTGCCCTCACCCTTACCTTCCTGCGTCTCTTGCTAACCTGATCGGCAGACGTTCACGGAAAGACGCAATGCGCGGTCTCGACTTCAGTTCCTGGCAGGCCATGCTCTCCACCCTGGTCGGGTTGGCGGTCATCACCTTGATCGGCGTCGGCATCCGGCTGATGGTCATGCAGACCATGCAGCAGCGCCGCGAGCGCGAGAACCGGCAGATCAACGAGCGGCTGCGCACGCTGATCGCCGCCTACAAAGTCCTTGGCGGATCGTTCACCGGTACGCTCGACGTCGATCCACGCCATCGCCGTGATGTCCGCGCACTGCCCGACGGGAGCGAACAGGGCGATGTGCTGCACCTGCCGGCAGAGGGAGAGAGCGGGGGCGAACGCGCGCGCCGCATCCGTGATGCAGTCGAAGCAGCCCTGTCGGACATCATCCTGCTGGGCACCGATGAGCAGGTGCGGCTTGCCGCACACGCGGCCAACGAGATGGCCCAGGGCCGCGTCGTTCCCACGGCCGACCTGGTGGTGTCGCTACGCGATTTCATCCGTCAGGCGTTGGACCTGGATCCGATTCCGGCCTCGGTCACCATTCCGCGGCAAGGCCCGGCACGGCCCTCGACCGGTGCGAAAGGCAGGGGCGATGCGGGTGACAAGGGCGGCGGCAAAGGCGGCGGCGGAGGCGGTGGTATGGGAGGAACGGGTGGTGGTGCTATGGGGGGAGGGGCGGACGACACCGCCGATGCCCACCGCTGAGCGGGCTGCCTCACCTCATGGCGAGGCCGCTGCCCCGATCCGGTACGACGGCGGCGTTGCGCCCATCAGATGGGTGACGAAGTAGTCCCACATCCGGCGCATGTAGTAATCGTCGTTGCGGAACAGCTCGTGGTCCTGGTTGGGCAGGTACAGCAGGTCGTAGTCCTTGTTGGCCAGCGTGAGGGCACGCGCCAACTGCAGGGTGAGCGCCGGCATCGCGTTCTCGTCCAGGTCGCCGTAGACCAGCATCAGCCGGCCCTGCAGGCGGTCGGCCAGTGCATCGTTGGCCAACGGCTGGAACAACGGCGGCACCGCACCTGGTTGCGGACGCACGCGGGTGCCGTCGGCATAGACCGGCTGGCCGCCGACCAGGCGGTCCATGCCGTGGATCGCGCCGCCGTACATGCCCTGGAAACTGTGGCTGCCGGCCGAGGCCACGCCGACCGTGTAGAACGCCGGGTAACGCAGCAGGGCACGCGCTGCGCTGTAGCCGCCGAAAGAATGTCCGTAGATGCCGACCCGCGTCAGGTCCATGCCGCGATAGCGTTCCGCCAGTTCGCGGATCGCCGCGACATGATCGTCCAGCTGCAGATCGGCGGCGGTCAGGAAGCTGGCATCGTGGAAGGCTTTGGAGCGACCAGGCGTACCGCGCGCATCGATGCTCACCACCACGAAGCCGAGTTGGGCCAGACTTGAGCGCGCCACCGGATTCATCGTCGCGGTGGCGTCGACAAAACCGACCGGCGCATTGGTGATGTGGGGTCCGCCGTACATCGCATCAATCACCGGATGCCGTCCGTCATCGCGGTAGCCGGGCGGCAGGTAGACCGTGGCCTGCAGGCCGGTCCGGCCGTCGGCCGCCAGGACAGTGACCCGGTGTGGCGGGACCCAGCCAGCCGCGCGCACGGCACGATCATCGGCACGTTCCAGCGGCAGCACCACGCGTCCATCAGTCGTCGAGCGCAGTACGCTGACCGGTGCTTGGTCCACCCGCGAGTAACTGTCGACCACGTACGCCGCCGAGGGTGACAGCAGGTGGGAGGCACGCCCACCCATCAACAGCCCGGCGCCAGCATCGATCGCATGATCGGCCGCTTCCGGTGTGAGCAGGACCGGGGTGCCGCCGTCCAGTGAGACCCGATAAAGGCGCCGCTGGTAGGGATCACCCGGCTCGCGCCCACCGGCGGTGAACAGCACTTGGCCGCGCGCTTCATCGACGCCGACCACATCGCGCACCAGCCATTCGCCCCGGGTCAGCTGACGGATGATGTGGCCATCGCGGCGATCGATCAGATACAGATGACCCCAGCCATCCTGCTCGGAGAACCAGACGATGCCGTTGCCGTGCTGCAGTACGTGCACGGCCGGCCGGTTGTAGGGGTAGCTGTTGAGCTGCACGCGGGTATCGCTGCGCTCTTCCCGCACGGTGCGCACGCTGCCGGTCCGCACATCCACCTCGACCAGGCGCAGTCGTGCCGGGTGGTCGTAGCGCACGATCGCCGCATAGACCTTGTCCGCACCGGCCGACCAGCCCAGCACGCCGGCTTCGGTCAAGGTGTACCAGCCTTCGGGAACGGCGATGTGCTGCGTGCCGCTACCATCCGCTTCAGTGACGAACCAGGCATCTCGCACCTGCTCGGCGTCGCCCAGAAGGCCCAACCGCACTTCATGCACCACCGGGCGGAAGCCATCCGTCGGAGCGGTCGCCAGGTACGGGTAAGGCAGCACCTGACGCTCGTCATAGCGGACGCCGAACAGGCGTTTGCTGTCGGGCGACCAGGTGACCGCGAAAGGCGGCATCTGCATCTTGCCCGCCCGCCGCGGAATGCCGCGCAGGGCGAAATCGGGCAGTACGCCATAGCCGTGAGAGGGCTCGCCATCCATGGTGAGCGCCCGGCGCGCACCCTCGGAGCCACTGCGCAGCCAGAGGTTGTCCTGCTCGACCCGCACGCTGTGCCGACCGTCAGGTGACGGCAGATCACGGGGATCGGCAACCGGTAACGATTGGACCTCGCACGGCATCGGCAGCGTGCAGACGACCGCCTGCTGCGCGTCTACGCGAAGGGTGATCTCCAGGCGATGCCCGCTTTGGGCAACGCGGTCTACCTGCTGCATCACTTGGCCTGGATCAGCGATCCCGGCAGCGAGCAGTGCCGCATGCATCATGTCGTCGTCGAACAGTGCCGTACGCGTGGTCGTCGCCGGATCGACCAGGATGTGGGTCGTGCGGCCATCTTCCTGCTGGCGGGGATACCAGAAGCGGCCGTCGGCGAGCCATCGCGGTGCGACGGCCGCATTGCGCACTTTGCCGCGCAGCTGCTGGTCCAGCACGCGTTCGGCACGCTGGTACTGCGCAAGGCCGGGCCCCACAGCCTGGGCCGACGGGCTTGCCCAGGCGCCGACCCCCAACCCCAGAACGAGCAGACAACGGACCATCCTCGAACGTGCTCCAGCCATGCCTATCGCTCCTTGATGTCGCGGTCCGGCGGGCGCATCGTCATCGTGGCGCGCTCCCTGCCAGCCTGGAGCACCGAGCATGCCGGTGCTCCAGCGCGCACTCAAGCAGCACTGCGGCAGTACGTGCGCCGCTGCTGGGCCGCTTAGGACGTCAGCTCAACTACCGGAACGAAGCCGCCGTAGATCATCCGCTTGCCATCGAACGGCATCGGATTGCTCTCTGGATCCATCCGCGGATCGTCCATCATCTTCTGCATGCCGGCATCGCGCGTGGCCTTGTCCGGCCACTCGATCCAGGAGAACAGCACGGTCTCGTCCTCCTTGGCTTCCACCGCGCGATGGAAGTCGGTCTGCTTGCCGTGCGGGACATCATCACCCCAGCACTCCACCACGCGCAGGGCGCCGTGCTGGATGCAGATCGCATCGCCCATCCGGGCGTGCTTGAGGAAGGCCTCTTTGTTCGCGGTCGGGACAGCCAGTACGAAACCATCGATATAAGCCATGGCACAGCTCCAGATGACGCGCCGGAATGGGCGCCTTCAAGGCATACGACGAATCAGGGGGCGGAAGATCGACAGTGCGCCGACGGCCCTTCGCGGTGGGTGAACGCCTCTGGTCCGGGGCCTTGGGTCAGAAAACTCTGAATCAGAGTGAGGAACTTCCTGATGTTGCAGCTGACGCATCCAGCACATGATGGCGATGCCGGGCAGGACGCCCCACGGCGCCCTGCGGTCCAACGCCCACGGCATGGACCTCGGTGTATTCAGGAGGATGGACGCGTTAGCCGATTACTCCCCAAGAGCGGCTTCCCCAGCGCGTGACGCCCCGCAAGGGCACCGTCGTGACCAGAGTCCTTTCCCCGCACGGTTCCCGTGCGTGGCCTTCCACGCTTCTTCTCAGCAGCCCGCGTGATGGTCGGGCAGTACGGACGTTCACGCCTTCCTCGCCTGACGAAATGCCACGCGCGTATGCCAGAGCCCGTCTGAACGGCGCCCCAAAATTCACGTTTGTGCAGCGGGTCAACTTCAGGGCGGGTTGTGTCGAATAACGGAGAATTTACATTTCCGATGCAGTCCGGCTCAAACCGGGTGCAAGTAGTCCAAGACATAAAGGTGTACCCCCATGAAGACCTCGTTGATTGCTCTGGCCCTGGCTGCCGCCCTCCCGTTCACCGCTTCGGCGGCTGAAGGCCTGTCCTACAACTACGCTGAAGCCGACTACGTCAAGACCGACGCAGATGGCGGCAAGGCCGATGGTTGGGGCGTGAAGGGTTCCTACGCCTTCCACCCGAACTTCCACGCCTTCGGCGAGTACAACCAGCAGAAGACCGACATCGGCAACTTCAAGGTTGACCAGTGGCGCGTGGGTGTCGGCTACAACCAGGAAATCGGCAACAGCACCGACTTCGTGGGCCGCGTTGCCTACAACAAGTTCGACCCGAAGGAAGGCCTGGATTTCAACGGCTACAGCGCTGAAGCCGGTATCCGTACCGCGTTCGGCCAGCACGCCGAAGTCTATGCCATGGCCGGCTACGAGGATTACAGCAAGAAGCACGGCGTCAATCCGGATGGCCAGTTCTACGGCCGCCTGGGTGGCCAGGTGAAGTTGAACCAGAACTGGGGCATCAACGGCGACATCAAGATGGATCGCCACGGTGACAAGGAATGGTCGGTCGGCCCGCGCTTCAGCTGGTAATCCCAGCGTGACCGCATCGCCACGTGCCTGATCGGCGTGGCAGGAAAGGCCCGGCATCGCCGGGCCTTTTTCGTGGGCGCGATCCAGGCACGGGGCCCGAGGGATAATGAGTCACTTTCATGGAGATGCCCGATGTCCCCATCCACCGATCTGCAGCAGCCACGCCTCGGCTGTGGTGCCGTCATCCAGCGCGCCGATGGCGCGATCCTGCTGGTCCAGCGCGGGCGCCCGCCCGAGCAGGGGCATTGGGGACTACCCGGTGGCAAGGTCGACTGGATGGAAGCCGTCGAACACGCGGTGATCCGTGAGGTGGAAGAGGAGACCGCACTCCAGGTGACGGTGGAACGCCTGTTGTGCGTGGTCGATCATTTCGAGCCGGCGCTTGGCCAGCACTGGGTCGCCCCGGTGTATCTGGTGCGGGCGCAGGACACCACAATCGCGTCCGTGCAGGAGCCCGAGGCACTGCTCGGGCTGGGTTGGTTCACCGCGGATGCGCTGCCTGCGCCGCTGACGCTCTCTACGCGCAAGGCCCTGGAACACCTCTCGATCGCGCACTGACTCCTCGCGCGCAGGGCGCTCAGCGTCGTGCGGCGGCGCCCTCTCCCCGCGCCACGGCCTCCACTTCGGCCAGGCTTGTGATGGCGTAGTCGCCCGGCGTGGACATCGCCACCGCGCCATGTGCCGCGCCCAGGTCCACCGCTGCCTGCTCGCCCTTGCCGCTGAGCAGCGCATGCACCACGCCGGCCACGAAGGCATCGCCACCGCCGACACGGTCGAGCAGGTCTACTTCGCGTGCGGCGGAGACATACAGTTGCGACCGCGTGCGCAGCGCACCGGCCCAGCCGTGGCGGGCGGCGTTGGCGGCGTCGCGCAGCGTGAACGCCACGGCCTGCAGCGCCGGAAACTGCGTCATCGCGCGCACGGCGGCCGCCTCCGCCGGACCGACATCCATCGGCGTGTGGCGGCGCCCGAGATCGCTCAGGTCCATGCCCAGGCACGCTGCGAAGGAATACTCATCGCCGATCAACAGGTCGCACTCGGCCGCGATGGCGCAGTTGGCGTGGCGCGCGGCATCCGGGTCGGGGTTGCTGTTCCAGAGGCTGGCGCGGTAGTTGAGATCGTAGGAGACCGCCACGCCGTGTCGGCGCGCGGCCCGCACCGCGGTGATCGCGGTCTGCGCGCTGTGCTCGGACAGCGCGGCGAAGATCCCGCCGGTGTGCAGCCAGCGCACGCCGTGCTGCCCGAACAGCGCATCCCAGTCCAACGCCTCCGGCTGCAGCTGCGAGGCCGCCGAGTACGCGCGATCGGACATACCCAGCGGCGCACGCACCCCGAAACCACGCTCGGTGAAGTTCAGGCCCATCCGGGTGTTGCGGCCGATGCCATCGTAGTCGCGCCACACGATCTGGCTGGCATCCACCCCACCGGCCTGGATCAGCTGCTGGGCAAGCAGCCCCAGCTCGTTGCGCGGCAGGGCGGTGAGCACCCCGGTGCGATGGGCGAAGGTGCTGCACAGGCCGCGGGCGACGTTGTACTCGCCACCACCCTCCCACACATTGAACTGGCGCGCGCTGCGGATCCGGCCTTCGCCGGGATCCAAGCGCAGCATCACCTCTCCAAGTGCCAGTGCGTCCCAGCGCTGCCCCGTGTCGGGTGCCACGACGAAGGTCTGGGCACTCATCGCGCCGGGCACCCGAGCAGCGCCAGATCGATGCCCGCGGCCATGCGCCGGTAGCCCTCGTCGTTGGGATGCAGGTGGTCGCGGGTGATCGCCTCGGGCAGGTGCTCCGGGTTGGACGGATCGCGCAGGATCTGGTCGAAGTCTATGAGGCCATCGAAGCCGCTGCGGCCGCCGCGCATCCAGGTGTTGAGGGTGGTGCGGGTGGCGGCCGCGATGGGCTCGTAGCGGTCCGAGCCACCGAAGGGCGTGATCGTGGCGGCAATCGGGCGGATGCCGTGGCTGTGCAGCCGTTCGGCGATCTGCCGGTAGCCCAGCACCATGTCCTCGGCGTTGCGGCCGGCCACGGGCGGGGTGCTGCCATCATGGCGGATGTCGTTGATGCCTTCGAACAGGATCACGCGGTCCACGTTCGGCAGCGCGATCACATCGCGGTCCAGCCGCGCCAGCGCGCTGTGGCTGCGGCCGTGATCCATGACCTTGTTGCCGCTGATGCCGGCGTTGACCACCACCACCTGGTCCGGGCATGCCTGCTGCAGGCGGGCGGACAGCAGCGCCGGCCAGTCGCCATTGCTGCCACGGGTGGCGGTGGCGCCTTCGGTGATGGAGTCGCCCAGGGCGACCACCACCACCGGCTTGCTGGCGCGTTCGGCCAGCACGGCAGAGACCACGTTCTGGCGGTAGGCGAGCTTGACCGCGTCGCCCACGGTGGCTGCGCGGCCATCGGCGATGCGCAGCGCGGTGCGGCGCACGGCCGGGCGGGTGGCATCGGGGAAGTACACGGTGAGCGAGACGTCGGCCAGCGCCGGCGCGGTGATCGCGACCGGATCGCTGAGCAGCGCGGCGCCGACCGGCACCACGATCTCGCCGCGACCATTGAAGGTGACCGGCTTGGCCGCGGTGGCGGTGCCGGTGAGGTGGGCCGAGGCCCCGCCGATATGCAGCGGGGCCTGGCCGAGTTCGTTGCTGATGCGGAAGCGCAGGGCGCGTGCCGAACTGGCCAGGCGCATGTCCTGGCGCACGGTCTGGTTGGCGAACTGCACCGGGGCCTCGGGGGTGCCATCAAGACGGTCCGGTGCCGGCGAGGCGGTCCAGGCCGGCACCCAGACCTGGGCCTGGGCGGGCAGCGCCGCGGCGCTGGTGGCAAGTGCAAGAGAGAATGCAGTGATCCAGCGCAGCATGGCGGCCCTCCCAGGCGGTCAGCGGGTCAATCAGGAGAAGTAGGTGCCGCCGTTGACGTCGACGTTGGCACCGGTGATGAAACCGGCCGCGTCGGAGGCCAGGTACACCGCGGTATCGGCGGCTTCCTGCGGTCGGCCCTGCCGGCGCAACGGCGTATTGCCGGCCACCGCGGTGCGCACTTCCGGCTTGGTGAATTCGTCATGGAAGCGGGTGGCGATCATGCCGCAGCACAGCGCGTTGACGCGGATGCCGCGCGGGCCCAGTTCCTTGGCCATGGCGCGGGTGAAGGTCATCACGGCAGCCTTGGCCGTGGCGTAGATCGCCGCGCCCGGGCCACCGCCATCGCGCCCGGCCTGGGAGGCGAAGTTCACGATCGCGCCGCCTTCGGGCATGTGCGGCACCACCGCATGCGTGGTCAGGTAGACCGAGCTCATGTTGAGGTCCATCACCTTGTGGAAGAACGCCTCATCGATCTCGGCCAGCGGACGGCGCTGGACCATGCCACCGGCGACGTTCACCAGCACATCGATCTGCGGACCGAACGCGGCCTGGGTTGCAGCGACCATCGCCGCCACGGCCTTGGCATCGGTGACATCGGCGCGATGCACGATCGCGGTACCACCGGCGGCTTCGACCTGCTTGAGGGTCTCCTGCGCGCTGGCTTCGTCGTTGGCGTAGTTGATGCAGACCTTGGCACCGGCCGCGGCCAGCTTGAGCGAGATCTCGCGGCCGATGTCACGGCCGCCACCGGTGACGATGGCCACCTTGTCCTTGAATTGGGTCATGAAACACTCCTGTGATGCGTTGGGGGAAAGGGAAGAACAGGGCTCAGCGGCGCTCGATCGGGCCGTGGAGTTTTTCCACGCGACCGGTGACCAGCCACAGCGCCAGCAGGGAGGCCGGCACCAGGGCCGCCACCAGAATGAAAATGGGTGCGTAGGAGTCGTGGGTCATCGCCGGCACCAGCCAGGTGGTGATCAGCGTGCCGGCCACCGCGGCCATGCCGCCGAGGCCAGCGACCGAGCCGACTGATTTGCCGCTGAAGATGTCGCCGGGCAAGGTCTGGATGTTGCCGATGGCGATCTGGAAGCCGAACAGTACGAAGGCGATGGTCACCACGGCCCAGACCGGATCGGTGGCCAGCACCGCGCCCAGCAGTGCCGGGGCCATGATCGCCCCGCCCAGGGTGATCACCACCTTGCGGGCCTTGTCCACGCTCCAGCCGGCGCCGATCAGGCGGCCGGAGAGCCAGCCGCCGCCGAGGCTGCCGATCATCGCGCCGACATACGGCACCCAGGCGAAGATGCCGATCTGCTTGATGTCGAAGCCGAAGGTGTCGGCCAGGTAGAGCGGCAGCCAGGAAACGAACAGCCACCAGATCGGGTCCAGGAAGAACCGCGAGATCAGGATGCCCCAGGTCTGCCGATGGCCCAGCAGCTGGCGCATGCTGGGCACGTACTCGGGGACCGGCACGGCGGGTTGTTCGGTGGGTGCATCCAGGATCAACGCGCGCTCGGCCGCGCTCACCCACGGGTGCTTGTCCGGGCCGGCGCGGTAGATGATCAGCCACGGCAGCAGCCAGATGAAGCCGATCGCACCGATCAGGATGAAGGTGCCGCGCCAGCCCAGCCACAGGAACAACACGGCGATCAGCGGTGCCGACACGATCGCGCCGATCGAAGCACCTGCATTGAACACGCCCTGTGCCAGCGCACGCTCGCGCGCCGGGAACCACTCGGCATTGGCCTTGACCGCACCCGGCCACGCGCCGGCTTCGCTGATGCCGAGCATGGCGCGCACGATACTGAAGGACAGGATGGAGTGGGTGACCGAATGCAGCGCGATCGAGATCGACCACACCGCGATCGACAGCGCAAAGCCCAGGCGTGTACCGATGATGTCGAACAGGCGGCCGAACACGAACTGGCCGGCGGCATAGAACAGCATGAACACCGTGACCAGCAGCGCGTAGTCTTCCTTGGTCGCGCCGACGTCCTTGGAAATCTGCGGCCACATCACGGCCAACGCATTGCGGTCGATGTAGTTGATCACGGTGGCCACGGCGATCAGCGCCACGATCAGCCAACGGACATAGGTGCGGGCCTGTGTGGTGACCTTCATTTGCCGTCCTTGCCGGTGCGGGTGCCGGTATCGAAGCGCTTCCAGCCACCGTCCCAGCGCCAGCTGTGTCCGCCGCCGCTCACTTCATGCGATCCGCCCTTGGCCGGATCATCGGCGATGCCCACGGCGAGCTGCTTGCCGCCGGCCAGGTCGAGCACCAGCACGTCAGCATCCTTGCCGCGGTAGTGGGTGAGGCGGTCGATGCGGCTGTTGGCGCCGCGCACGGTTTCGGCGGTGCCGTCGTACTGGCCGTGCGGTTCGAGCACGCCGTAGAACGTGGTGGCAGCCTGCCCATCCACCCGCTGCAGCAGCAGTGGCTCACGGCGCAGGTTGAACGAAGGATCATTCGCACCGCTCTCGCCGATCAGGGCGCGCGAGGGCGCGGTGCTGGCGAAGCGGTAGGTATAGAAGCGGCCGTCCAGCAGCCAGGTCAGGCTGCGCGCGTCGGTGGTCGGCTCGCTGGCCGCATCGATCCACACATGCTGATAACCGTTGGCCTTGCCCAGCACCGGACGTGCGGCGACCGCGGACTGCGCCTTGAAGCCCACGTCCATGATGTGCCCGTTGAAGTGCAGCGGCAGGTCATAGCGTGCGGCCTTGCTGCCGGTGACACGCAGCAGATCCAGTACCACCGGCTCGCCGAGCGAGGGGTGCGAGAGCAGCGCCTGGGTACGGGTGAAGCTGACCCCGTCGTAGGCACCCTCCATCCGTGCCGAGGCGATCTGGGTATCGTCGCTGACCGCGAACAGCAGCGGCGTCGGCGCCAGCGGCTGGCCCTTCTTCCAGTCGCCGCCGAAGTGGCTCTGTTCGTTCACCACCAGCGTGTTGTGCGCGATGGTCTGCCGGGCCCAGCTGCTGTTCTCCGGCAGGTAGATGCCACCGGCCTTGGCCTCGATGTTGAGGAAGCGCGCCGCGCCGTAATCGGTGACCACGCGCTGGCCGTTGTCGTAGAACAGCCAGTTGAGCTTGTCGAAGTGGCCGTGGCCCATGCCCTGCTTGGTGTTCTTCATCACCAGCGCTTGGCCGCTCTCGCCGCCCATGCGCAGGATCGCCAGTGCGCCTTCGGTGCCGTCCGGGCCATCACGCAGCAGGGTCGGTACGAAGGCGAACGGCTTGGCCTTGTTCTCCGCCAGCGCCTGGGCCACCTGCAGGCCTTCGGGGGAGAGCAGCACGCGCTTCTGTGTTCTGGCGACGGACAGCAGGCGGGCATCACCGGTCTGCGCGTAGGCGATGTCGATGCCGGCCACCAGTTCCTCGGTGTCCAGGCCCTTGTCGAGGATGGCATCGTTGATCGGGAAGAAGTAGCCGCCGTAGCTGCTCTGCACCAGCGCATCGACCGCCTTGAGCAACACGCCGTCGCGGCGCTTGAAGATGCCGCGTTGCGGTTCGTTGCGCTCGATGGCGTTGGCGAACAGGATGAACGGGGCCAGCGCGTAGCGCTGGTAGTACGGGCCTTCTTCGTAATACCCGTCCGGCGAGAACAGCTGATCGACCTGCTTGAGGAAGCCGGCGCTGCCATCGCGTCTGCTGCCCTGCAGGGCCTTGTCGACGTAGCCGGCATCGCGCAGCACGTAGCCGGTCATGCCCACGGCAGCGACCGCCCAGGTAGCGTGGTTGTGGATCTTGTCGAAGTTCTCCGGCGTGCCGGACAGGAAATCGGCCATCGCGCGGAACACGTTGTCGTCGATCATCGTGCGGTCGGCGTCACTGAGCGTGTCGCGGATCGCGTCGTAGCCCTGCGCGGCGCTGACCAGCCAGACCGAATCGTTGAGGGTCTGCCAGAACAGCCGGCCGGGAATCTGGCCGCGGCCCTGCGGGTGCGCGCCCAGGCCCGGGTAGAGCTTGGCGTAGCCCAGCAGCAGGTCGCGGGCGAAGGCGGCATAGGCCTTGTCGCCGGTCAGCCGATACAGCGCGCCGGCGGCCTGGATGGCCTGGTAATTGCGCTTGTGCTGTTCGTGGGTGTAACCGCCGCCCTTGTCCTTGGGCGCCGGCACGTCAATGCCGGCCTTCATCATCGCGCGCACGCGCTGTTCGGCGCGCTGCTGTTCCTTGGCGAACAGCGGCGAGCGCGCACCCTCGGTACGCATCTGCGTCCACTGCGCGGCGGTGACCAGCACCGGCGCGGTGGCGGACGCCGCGGGCACCTGCCGGGCGGCGGGTGCGGCCTGCGCAGCGGGCAGCGCGGCCCCGCCAAGCGTGGCGGCGAGCAGCAGCATCAGGGGCGGGGCGTGATTCATGGCGGGGCCTCAACAGGGGTATCGGACAGCAACGGCGCGGTGGCCGTCAGCGGGTTGTCGCCCATGCGCAGGGTCGGTTCCCCGACGCGATGGCTGAAACGGATGCGGCCGCTGCGGTCAAAGCGGTTGTCGCGGATGCTGGCGAACTGCACGCCATGCAGGCGCAGGCTGGCGTCATCGGCCCTCCCGGCCTGCTCGAACTGGTTGCCGTGCACCTGCAGCGCCGGACCGAAGGTGCTCTCGTCGGTGCCGCCGCGATACAGGTTCACCACCGGCCCGCCGATGCGGCGGAACGTGGAGTCCAGCAGATCCACCTGCTCGGCGTTGTAGGTGCCCAGATCGTCGGTCTCGGCGGCTGCGGCGATCACGCTGCCGGTGATGTCCTCCACCGTGACGTGGGCCAGTGCGATCCGCGCGGCCAGGCTGCCTTTGCCGGTGGCGATCACATCGAAGGCCTTGTTGGCGGTCAGCCCGTGGATGCGGCTGTCTTCGATGCGCAGCGTGTAGTTGAACGCCTGGCTGCCGGGCGGCACGCGGATCACCGCGTTGCCGGCGGCATCCGGGGCGAGCGCGCCGTCGATGTCCAGCCGCGCCAGGCGCAGCGAACCGCGTGCGCCGATCTCGAACAGGCTCGGCCGCGAGAACTGCACGCTGGCCTGGCCACGTGCGGGGCCGACCACGCTGAGCGGATGGTCCACCGCCAGCACCTGGCTGACGGTGTAGCGGCCGCGCTGCAGCTGCAGGCGGTCGCCAGGGGCGCTGGCGGCCACGGCGGCGGTGAGGGTGTCCTCGCCCGGTGCGACCGTGCGCACTGCGCCGCTGTCCAGTGCGGTGGCCGGCAGGGTCTTGGGGTACCAGTCCACGCCGACCTGGTCGCGGGCGATCGGGGCCAGGTCGCGCGGGGCACCGGCATCGATGGCGGCGGTGGGGTAGAGCAGACCGTTGGCCGCGCGCTGCAGAGTCAGGATCTGGCCGCTGACACCGCCAGGGAAGCCGGCAGACGCGGCAGGGCTCTGCACATTGCCCGCGAACGTGATGCCGGAGAGATCGCCCTGCGTGCGCAGCAGCTCGCGGTGTCCATCGCCGATGAACACGTTGCCGGCGATGCGGCTGTTCACCGGCATCGCATTGCGCTCTTCATCCAGCCCCGCGCCCAGCAACAGAGTGCCGACCTGGATGAAGCTGTTGCGTTCGATCACCGCCTGATCGATCTGCTCGTAACGGTTCAACGGCGCGTCGTGGGTACCGGCCATCACACTCAACGCCGCGGCGAAGTTGTCGCCGGCGATGCCTTCGAAGTAATTGTCGCGCACCGTCTGATTGCGGTTGATCACGCGCACGCCGCCGGTATGCGCCTTGCCATGGCCGAGGAACACATTGCGCTCGACCCGATTGCCGTGGCCGTGGCGCAGCACCAGCGAGCCGCGCGAGTCCTGGAAGACGTTGCCGCGGTAGGTGTTGCCGCCGGACTTGTTGGAGACGATCTCCACCTCGCCATCGCACTGCTCGAACCAGTTGTTCTCCACCAGGGTGCGCGAGTCCGACTGCGAATCATGGCTGGTGCCGATGCGCATCGTCTCGCCGCCATTGGCGCCCAGGTTGGGGCGCGGGCCGAACCAGTTGTGGTCGATGCGGTGCTGGTTGTCCAGGCCACTGGTGGCGTTGCGCACCACCACCAGGGTGGTGCCCGCATTGGTCTTGCCGACCAGCTGGTTGTGGTCGAAGCGGTTGTGCTGGCCGTACAGCGCCACCCAGTGATCGGATTGCTGGCGGTCGGGTTTGTTGTAGCGGTCGATGACGATCCCGGTCACCCGGCTGTGGTTGGCCCACTCACTGGCGGACCGCCGGAATGAAACCACTTCGCCACCCGGCGCCCAACCATCGCGGAAGACAAGGTTGGAAACCTCCAGGTGCTCACCGGCCAGACGCAGCTGGGACTGGCCGCTGAGAATTACCTTGCCGGGGGTCTGCGCCGTCAACTTAATTGGTTGACCAATTTTACCGATACCCCGGAAAAGCAGGTCCATGTCGCGCCAGACGCCGTCCGCCAGGATCACGGTATCGCCGGGGGCGAGGGCGCGTACGGCGGTGGCATAGGCAGCAGCGTCGCGCACCAGATAATCGGCCGCCACGGCAGGGAATGCCGCCAGGGACAGGCTCAACAGCAAGGCCTTGGCCATGGGACGCCGCGCCAACGGCGCATGCGAGTGTTGCAAAGTCACGGGCTTACCCTCCCAGATGAACCGTGGCGACTGACGCGAGACACGATCCTAACAGGTTGTCCGGCGCGCACGTCAACCACAATCGCATACCACTTTAGGTGGATGTGGTCTGTGGTTTGCGCATTTTTCTGCTGCGTCCGCACATTAATTCCACGCAAAGTGGTCTGGGCGGTGGTGCGGGGTAGACTTTAGTACCAATTCATTGACATTGGTTCATCAGTCGTGAATCTTCCGGATCGAATCCGTGTAATCGGACGATCCATCCTGGGAGGGAGATCACGATGTTGCATGACCGCCGTACGGCCTCACCACGAGGCCTCCGCCGCACCGCGCTGCACAGCGCGCTGTTCTATGCCCTGTGCGCCACCGCGGCACTGCCGCTGGCGCACGCACAGGACGCCGATGCACCGGCCACGCCACCGGCCGAAGCCACCACGCTGGATCAGGTCCAGGTGACCGGCATCCGCGGCACCATCCAGACCTCGATCGACAAGAAGCGCGAGGAGACCGTGGTCTCCGATGTGCTGGCCGCCGACGACATTGGTGATCTGCCAGCGCTGTCGATCGGTGAAGCGATCGAAACGATTACCGGTGCCTCCACCCATCGCGAGAAGGGCGGTGCGTCGGAAATCTCGATCCGTGGCCTGGGGCCGTTCCTCGGTTCGTCCACCTTCAATGGCCGCGAGGCCACCAATGGCAGTGGCGACCGCTCGGTGAACTTCAACCAGTTCCCGTCCGAGCTGATCAACACGGTGGCGATCTACAAGACCCAGCGTGCCGACTTCGTCGAAGGTGGCGTGGCCGGCACGATCAACATGGAGACGGTCAAACCACTGGAGTACGGCAAACGCACGTTCCAGCTCGATGGCCGTGGCACCTGGCAGGACTACGATGACCGCCTCAAGGACAAGGACGGCGTCGGCTGGCGCGGTACCGCCAGCTACATCGACCAGTTCGACATGGGCAACGCCGGCAAGCTCGGTGTCTCCATCGGTGTGCAGGCGCTGGAAGGCAGCAACCCGGAAGAGATGTTCTCCAGCAGCTCCACCTGGGTGGCCTGCGATGGCCGTGAGGTGGTGGGCGCGACGCGCAACTGCACCCAGGTAAATGGCAACCAGGTGGCCAACGGCGTGCCGTACTACCTGGTGCCCAGCAGCCGTATCTACCGCCAGTTCATCGAGCACGACAAGCGCGATTCGCAGTTCGCCGCGCTGCAGTGGCGGCCCAGCGATACGGTGGAAGTGAACCTGGATTACCAGCACTCCAAGCGCGACTACACCGAAGACCGCTCGGATCTGTCGCTGTCTTCGATGATGCGCAACCTCAACAACCGCGTGGTCACCGACGATGGCGCGCTGCTGCATCACACCGGCAGCACCACGGTCGATTCCACCGGCAATTTCCTGGAGCGCCAGGAGGAATACACCGGCGGCGGGCTCAACGTGATTTTCCGGCCGAGCCCGGCGTGGACGCTGTCTACCGACCTGTCGTATTCCAATACCGAGCGCGATCAGATCGAACGCAGCACCCGCCTGCGCGCCGGTCGCACCGACGTCAACGGCAGGCCGGTCGGCGGCATCAAGAACACCCGCTACGTCGATTACACCTATGACTACAGCGGTGACGTTCCGAGCATCTATCTGGATCCGGCGTTCGACGTGAACAACCCGGACAACTTCACCGATTCGGCGCTGGTGCGTCGTCGCCAGCAGCATCGCGAGCACACCATCCGTGCCGGCCGCTTCGATGCCACGTTCACCCCGGAAAGCGGCTTCTTCACCGCGATCAAGGGTGGCCTGCGCCGCTCCGAGGCGACCTACACCGATTACACCGACACCGTGGATGTGACCACCACGAACGTCGCGGCGATCCGCGCCGCCAACCTGGCCTGCCGCCAAGCCTTCCCGCAGGACGATTTCCTGGCCAATGCCAGTGGCAACACCATCGACCAGTGGGCCAGCTTCGACAGCCGTTGCCTGTTCAAGGCCTTCACCGGCGCGGACGACACCGGCCTGAGCGCGGACCTGCGCAACCCGGCCAACAACGATGTCACCGAGAAAACCAGCGCGCTGTACCTGATGGGCGATTACAGCGCCGAATGGTTCGGCCTGCCGGTGACCGGCAACATCGGCGTGCGTGGCGTGCGGACCGAGGTGCGCTCGGTCGGCCTGCGCAGCGGCCTGGATGTGATCAACAATCCCGACGGCACCGTGACCCTGGAGCCGACCGGCGATTTCACCTCGCAGGTGCTCAAGTCCAGCAATACCGAATGGCTGCCCAGCTTCAACGCCGCCTTCGAACTGCGCCCGGACCTGCTGCTGCGCGTCGGCGCCTATCGGGCGATGTCGCGTCCGGATCTGGCCGCTGAAGGCTATGGCCGCACCTTCAACCTGGGCGAGGTGGATACCGAGTTCAACAGCGTGGGCGATGCGCTGCGCAGCATCACGGCCACCGGCAACCCGCGCGCCAAGCCATTGATGTCATGGAATGGCGATCTCTCGCTGGAGTGGTACGCCAACGAAGACACCATGCTGTCCGGTGCGCTGTACTACAAGCAGTTCAACGGCGGCTCGATGCCAGTGATCGTCAACGAGACCTTCGATATCGATGGTCAGAGCGTGACCGTGCCGGTGGAGCAGCTGGCCACCAGCGACCAGAAGAGCGATCTGTTCGGCGTGGAGTTCACCGCTTCGCACAGCTTCTCCTACCTGCCGGGGATCTTCTCCGGGTTGGGCGTGAAGGCCAGCTACAACTACGCCGATTCCAACTTCAAGACCGAAGACCTGCGCCTGGGCGAGTCCACCGACCCGGCCACCGGTGTGGTGACGCCGGGCATCGTCGAGCCGGCCAACATCTTCGGTCTGTCCAAGCATGTGGCCTCGGCGCAGGTGTACTGGGGCCTGGGCAAGCTCGATCTGCAGGCGATCTACAAATACCGCTCCGACTATTACCAGCAGTTTGTCGGTGACCCGTCGCAGAACCGCTATGTGCGGGACAATGGCTCGCTGGACTTCCGCGCCACCTACAAAGTGAACAAGCACCTGTCGTTGTCGCTGTCGGCCAGCAACCTCACCGATGAGCCGCGGGTGTCGGATATGCCCATCCTCGGTAGCTTCCGCGAGTACACCACGTACGGGCGGCGGTATTATCTGGGGGTGCGCTACCGTTTCTGAGTCCCCAGCCACCTGTCAGCCAGGCCTTTGATGATGTCCGAACCCCGTCTGTACCAGTCCATTGCTGCCGAAATCGTCGCGCTGATCGAGAAGGGCGAATTCCCGCCGGGCTCGCGCCTGCCGGGCGAACGCGACCTGGCCGAACGCCTGGGCGTGAGCCGGGTGACGGTGCGCGAGGCGGAAATCGCGCTGGAAGCGCAGGGCCTGATCACCATCAAGACCGGCTCGGGCGTGTATGTGAAGGCCAAGCCATCACAGGCGCCGGGCGCACTGCCCGACGTCTCGGCGTTCGACCTGACCGCGGCACGTGCGGTGATCGAGGCCGAGGCGGCCGCGATGGCGGCCAGCCGCATCACCGATGCCGAACTGGAGGACCTGGCCGGCCTGATCGCCGCCATGGTCGACCCGAATTCGGGCGAGGCGGCGGCCAGCGAGGCGGATCGTCAGTTCCACCTGTCGATCGCGCGGATCGCCGGCAACCCGGTGGTGGAGCACTGCGTGCAGCTGATCTGGCGGATGCGCAACGAGCTGCCGCGGGTCAAGCAGGTCTACGCCAACGTCTGCCACAACGACGATGACACCCGCGACGAGGAACACACCCGGATTCTGGACGCACTGCGCCAGCGCGACCCGGCAGCGGCGCGGTCGGCCATGCGCAACCACTTCCAGCGGCTGTTCGAATCGATGCTGGAAGCTACCGAGAATGAAGCGCTGGCTGAAATCCGCCGGCGCACCCAGCAGGACCGCGAACGCTTCATGGCCGCGACCGGGCACTGAGCCCGGCGCGTACCGGCGGGCTTATTCGCCCTGGTACTGCTTTTCTTCGACCAGCTGCGAGCCGGCGATGCGGTTGATTTCGTTCTTCACTTTGACCCGCTCGCCATTGGTGCCATAGACACCGCGCGCCAGCTGGATGAAGGCATCGTCGAACACCTGCGCCGCTTCCTTGTCGCGCAGCTGATCCTGGATCTCCCACATGCGCTCGTTGATTGCCTTGAGCTGCGTCTTCAGCGCGTCCAGCCCCGGCTGAGCGCTTACCTGCTGCTGCCACAGCGGCCACAGGCCATCGAGTTCCTTGCGGACGTTGGCGTTCTTGCCGGCATCGGCGATGCGTTCGGCCTTGATTTCCAGGATGGTGATCTTGTCGATCAGCTCGCCAATCGATACCGGGGTCAGGATCGCGTCCACGCCATTACTCGCAACAGGTCAGAGTGGCCATGATACCGCGCACCTCCGGGCACCACCCTGACGCAGGATTTACAGAAACGTTGCGCCGATCGGGTGGCCACGCCATGGCGGCTTTACGCCGGTCCTGAGGACACTGTCGCTCTCGACGGCGCGGCTGTCATCTGGAGTGGGACACGTGGTGGGTAAACCTTTGAAACAGCGCCTGCGCTGCGGCGCGGTGCTGGTTGGGCTGGTCATGAGTGGTGCGGCAGCGGCCGCTGTGGAAGGCACGGCGACGCTGACCTCGGATTACGTCTGGCGCGGCAGCTCCCAGAGCGACGGCGGCCCGGCCGTGCAGGCCGGCGTGAAGTTCAGCGCGGCCAACGGCTGGTATGCCTCGGCCTGGGGCTCGGGCGTCTCGTTCACGCCGGACAACGGCGCGCGCAGCGAATTCGATCTCGTCGCCGGCTGGAGCGGTGCGGTGGCGCCGGACTGGAGCGTGGACGTCAACCTGACCCGCTACCTCTATCCCTCGACCACCGTCGATCTGGACTGGACCGAGCTCAACGGCACGGTGACCTGGCGGCAACGCGCCTGGCTGCAGGTCGGCGTCTCCGACAACGCGCTGGCCGGCGGCCACGGCGGCACCTATGCGCAGCTCGGTGCGCGTCTGCCGCTGGGCGGGCAGTGGCGTGTCGAGGGCGCGGTAGGCCACTACTGGCTGGACAGCGCGCAGGCCGATGATTACCTGCACGGCCAGCTCAGCGTGGTGTGGCGTGTGCACGGACCGTGGGAGCTGCGGGTGACCGGGCACGACACCGACGGTGCCGCGAAACAGTTGTTTCCGGGCAATGCGGGATCGCGCGTCGAGGTCGCGGTACAAACCGCTTTCTGAGGCGGGCGGGCACCTACGCCCGCCGCTTTGCCTGCGACACCGCCCAGATGCCCATCGCCACCAGCGCAACGCCCGCACCGGTGACGCACACACCGGTCCAGCCAAAGCGATCAAAGACCTGCGCCGAGACCAGTGAGCCCAGCGAGCCACCGATGAAATAGCCGGTCATGTAGCCGGCATTGAGCCGGTTGCGTGCTTCCGGGCGCAGTGCATACACCACGTTCTGGTTGCTCACGTGCAGCAGCTGCGCGGCCAGGTCGAGCACGATCACGCCCAGCACCAGTGCGATCAGCGAGTGCGTGGAGAAGCCCAGCGGCAGCCACGACGCGGCCAGCAGCACCAGCGCCACGGTCGTCGCCAACGCGGCCTTGCCACGGTCGGCCATGCGCCCGGCCACCCCGGCGGCCAACGTGCCGGCCGCACCCACCATCCCGAACAGGCCGATCGTCGCATCGCTGTAGCCATACGGTTCGGCCGCGAGCAGGAACGCCAACGGCGTCCAGAAGATCGCGAACATCGCAAAGCTCAGCGCACCCAGCACCGTACGCAGCCGGAACACCGGTTCCTGCACGAACAGCGTGCCGATCGAGCGCAGCAACTGCAGATAGCCCAGGCCGGCAGTCTGATGGAAGCGCGGCAGATGCCGATACAACATGCCCGTGGTCAGCACCAGCGCTGCGGCGGCGATCCAGTACACGGTGCGCCAGTCGCCCAGCGAGGAGAGCGCGCCGGCCACGGTGCGTGCCAGCAGGATGCCGAGCAGCAGGCCGCTCATCACCGTGCCGACCACCTGGCCGCGCTCTTCCGGCCGCGCCAGCGTCGCCGCGAACGGCACCAGCACCTGTGCCACCACCGAGAACAGGCCGGTCAGCGCGGTGCCCACCAGCAGCCAGACGAACTGATGGCTGAGCGCGCTCAGCACCAGCCCCGCCGCCGACAGCAGCGACATCACCACGATCAGCCGGCGCCGTTCGAACAGATCGCCCAGCGGCACCAGCAGGATCAGGCCCGCCGCATAGCTCAGCTGGGCCACGGTCACCACCGTGCCGGCACGCGCGAAGGACACCCCGAACTGCCCGGCGATGGTGTGCAGCAGCGGCTGCGCGTAATAGTTGCTGGCCACGGCCACACCAGTGGCGAAGGCCATCAGCAGGACCTGCCAGCGGCTGAGTGGCGAGGGCACGTCGTGGGTCATGACGGGCTCCAGGAGAGAAGGGGCGCCAGTGTCCGCCCGATCGGCAAATGAGGGAAATGACTAGTTATCATCCAATGCATCTGAAAATGAGATGGCGCGATGAACCTCAAGCAGCTCGAGTTCGCGGTGGCGCTGGCCGAGGAAGGCAACTTCACCCGTGCCGCGCAGCGCTGCCACGTCGTGCAGTCGGCGCTGAGCCACCAGATCGCCCATCTCGAAGACGAACTGCAGGCCACGCTGTTCGAGCGCCTGCCGCGTCAGGTCAGAGTAACGCCCGCCGGTGAAGCACTTTTGACGCACGCACGGCAGGTGCTTGCCTCGCTGCGGCATCTGCGCGATGACGTTGCCGCCGTCGGTGGCCAGGTGCGCGGCATCCTGCACATCGGCCAGATCACCTCGTTGACCGCCGTGGATCTGGTCGCTTGCCTTGCGGCCTTTCACCAGCGCTATCCGCAGGTCGAGTTCCGCCTGCGCATGGACAAGAGCGAAGTGCTGATGGCCGACGTGCGCGAGCGGCGGCTGGATGTGGCGCTGGTCGGGCTGTCACCGGGCACCCCGATCGAGGGCGCCCAGCACCGATTGCTGGCCGAGGAGGCGATGGTGGCCGTGCTGCCCCCGGACCATCCCTTGGCGAGGCGTAAACGGCTCTCGCTGGCGACGTTGGCCGAGCTGCCTCTGGTGGACTTCCCGCACGGGAGCGGTGCGCGCCGGCAGACCGATGAAGCCTTCGCCGCCGCCGGACTGCCCCATCGGGTGCCGTTCGAGATCAATCACATGGCGCTGGTCGAGCGCTTTGTACAGCAGGGGTTGGCGGTGGGCATCGTGCCGCAGGCCATCGCGGCCGGCTTCAGCGATGTTGCCTGTGTGGCGATCCAGGGCGCACCGACGCGGCGCGTGCATGCGGTCTGGTCACACCTTCCCACGCCGGCGGCGCGGGCCTTCGTTGAGGTACTGCTGCAGCACGTGGCCCCGGCACCGGAGCCACGCACCACGGCCTCACTCAGGCGCCGCGCACACGCAGGGTCAGGCCCTTGAGGAAATTGCGCAGCATCTGGTCACCGCAGGCGCGGTAGTTCTTGTGGTCCGGCTGACGGAACAGTGCGGACAGTTCCGGCTTGGAGACCGAGAACCCGGCGGCGTCGAACACTTCGTGCATGTCCACGTCCTTCAGCTGGAAGGCGACGCGCAGCTTCTTCAGCACCAGGTTGTTGGTGATGCGCTTTTCCACCGGGCGCACCGGCTGGCTCTCGTCGCGGCCACGGAAATGCACGATCAGGCCATCCAGGAAATGCGCCAGGGTGCGGTCGTCGCAGGGCACGAAGCCTTCTTCGTCTTCCTTGCGCAGCCAGCCGGCCACATCGGCCTTGTCGACCACGAAGGCCGGATCGGCCAGGGCACAGGTGTCGGCGATCATGCCGTCGCTGAGGTCGAGCATGTAGCGGATGCTGCGCAGTACATCGTTGTTGATCATGGGACGTCCAATACCGCCGGCGCGGCTGCGCGGCTGGCGGCCATTTTACCCCGTGGCGGACGCGTGGCCGGCTGCGACCGGTGGTCGCTGTCATCTGGCTGCCATGAAAGTGAAGCACAGTGCCGCGATCAGGCATCGACAGGTAGTGGAGCAGGCAATGCGCAGGTGGCAGGTACTCGGGTGTGTGGGCATGTTGATGGCAGGCCAGGCAGGGGCCCAGGTCCCGTATGTGGCGCTGGAGCAGCGGGTGGATCCGCAGGCGCTGGCCGAGGTCGGGCTGACCCCGGCCCAGCTGCAGACGCTGAACCGCCTGCTGCGCCAGGCCGAGGCCGAGACCCCGGCACCGGTCGCCATCGCGGCGGCCCCTGCCGCAGGCCCGGGCGTGCCGACACCGGCCCCGATGTTCCCCGGGCTGGACGACGGCCCCATCACCGCCAAGGTCACCGGCCAGGTGAGCGGTTGGGCCCCCGGCACGGTGTTCACCCTCGATAACGGCCAGCAATGGCAGGTGCTCAAGGGCGAGATGACGCTCAAGACCGCCCGCAGCAACCCCGATATTGTCGTGGTGCCGGGCATTGCCGGCCGCTGGTTCCTGCAGGTGGATGAAGACCTGCCCAAGGCACGGGTGTTCCGCATCCGCTGACGCGACGGCTCGCAACACCGGGTAGCGGAGCAGCGCCGGGCCCTGCACCGGGCGGGCATCGGTGCGAAAATGGTCGGGATCTCCACGGAGTACCTCGATGACCCGTACCGCTCTGATTACCGGCGCCACCTCCGGCTTTGGCGCCGCCGCTGTCCACCGTTTCGCGCAGGCCGGCTGGCGCGTGATCGCCACCGGGCGCCGTGCCGAGCGCCTGCAGCCGCTGGTCGATGCCTACGGTCCCGAGCGCGTGCACGCGGCGGTGTTCGACGTGCGCGACAGCGCGGCAATGGAGGCGGCACTGGCCGCCCTGCCGGCCGGGTTCGCCGACATCGACCTGCTGGTCAACAACGCCGGCCTGGCCCAGGGCACCGCCCCGGCCCAGAGCGCCTCGCTGGAAGACTGGCGCACCATGATCGACACCAACGTTACCGCCCTGGTGACGTTGACCCACCGCCTGTTGCCGCAGCTGGTCGCGCGCAAGGGCGCGATCATCAACATCAGCTCGGTGGCCGGTGTGTACCCGTACCCGGGCGGCAACGCCTACGGCGGCACCAAGGCCTTCGTCAGCCAGTTCTCGCTGGGCCTGCGCTCGGACCTGCACGGCAGTGGCGTGCGCGTGACCACGATCGAGCCGGGCATGGCCGAAACCGAGTTCACCGTGGTCCGCACCCATGGCGACCAGGCCGCTTCGGACAAGCTCTACACCGGTGCCAACCCGATGACCGCCGATGACATCGCCGAGCAGATCTTCTGGGTCGCCTCGCTGCCGGCGCACCTGAACATCAATCGCCTCGAAGTGATGCCGGTCAGCCAGTCGTTCGCGGGCTTCCAGGTCGCGCGCGACTGATCGCAGGCGCCGTCAGCTGCCCGCGAGGGGTGCTGCCTGAAACAAGAACGCCGACCCAGGGGTCGGCATTCGGGGTGCATCTGGAGCAACAGCCCCCTTGGAGTGCAAGGGGGCGCGCCTACTGCGCCTTGATCGCCATCGCCTGAAGCCCGGTTCCATCCAGCTTCTGCTTGGCTTCGGCCAGTTCGCCCGCGCTGCCATACGGCCCCATGCGCACGCGGTACACCGTCTTGCCGTTGATCTGCGCCGATTCCACGCGCGCGGCCAGCCCGATCATCGCCAGCTTGGCCTTGGTCGCTTCGGCGTCGCCGGAGGCACCGAACGCACCGGCCTGCAGGATGTAACGCACGTTGCCCGCGGCCGGATCGGCGGCTGCAGCGGCAGCCGGCGCGGTGGCCGCAGGTGCATCCGGTTTCGGCGCGGTGGCCACCGTGGCCGGGGCTGATGCCGCCGGTGCCGGCGTGGCGGTTGGACGTTCATTCACCGGCGCCGGCAACGCCGCGGTACTGACCGGCGCAGGCGTCGTGGTCGCGGCGGTGCTGGTCGGTGCCGGTGCGGGCGGCAACGGCCGCCCTTCCAGCGCCGCCTGCGCGCGCTGCGCATCGGCCTTGGCACGACGCTGGTCTTCGGCGCGTGCGCTGGCGGCCAGCTCGGCATCGGACATTTCCACTTCCTTGCCGGGCAGCAGGGTGTAGAAGTCGTACTGCGTCGCCGCCGGCTTGGCCGGTTCGGCAGGCTTCGCGGCGCCGGGCTTGGGCAGCTCGGTGCCCACGTCGGTCTCGGCGTCGCTCACCGGCGCCGGCTGGGCGTTCGGGTCCGGCTGCGGGCCGACCCGCAGGAAGCCATCACCGTCGTTCTTGAACAGGTTCGGTGCCGCCAGGAACACCACGGCCGCAATCGCCACACCCGCGACCAGCCACACCCATCCCGGGGTGCCCTGGTTGCTGTTGCGCCGTGCCTGGCTCTTGCCGCGTCGTGCTGCCATTTACTGCTTCTCCACTGCTTACATTTTTTCCGGGGCGGAAACGCCCAGGATGTTCAGACCATTGGCCAGGACCTGGCGCGCGGCACAGGCCAGCGTCAGCTTGGCGTTGCGTTCGCTTTCGTCGGCCACCAGGACCTGCGTGCCGTGATACCACGTGTGGAAGGCGTGCGCCAATTCACGCAGGTACTGCGCGATCAGGTGCGGTTCCAGCGCGAGGCCGGCCGCTTCAACGACTTCCGGGAAGCGCGACATTTCCACCATCAGCCACAGCGATGCCTCATCGTCCAGTGACGACAGCCCGGTCAGACCTTCGGCCGGCGTGTAGCTCAGCTTCTTCTCCTGCGCCTGGCGCAGCAGGCTGCACACCCGGGCGTGCGCGTACTGCACGTAGAACACCGGATTGTCGTTGCTCTGCTGGCGGGCCAGATCGATATCGAAGGTCAGCTGCGAATCGGGCTTGCGCGCGATCAGGAACCAGCGGGTGGCATCGCGGCCGGCTTCTTCGATCAGGTCACGCAGGGTCAGGTAGCTGCCGGCACGCTTGGAGAGCTTCACTTCCTCGCCGCCGCGCATCACCGTCACCATCTGGTGCAGCACGTATTCCGGCCAGCCCTTCGGGATGCCGACGTCCAGCGCCTGCAGGCCGGCACGCACACGCGCCAGCGAACCGTGGTGGTCCGCCCCCAGCTCGGTGATCGCGCGCTCGTAGCCGCGCTGCCACTTGGAGAGGTGATAGGCCACATCCGGCAGGAAGTAGGTGTAGGTGCCGTCGGACTTGCGCATCACGCGGTCCTTGTCGTCACCGAAGTCGGTCGAGCGCAGCCACAGCGCGCCGCCTTCCTCATACGTATGGCCGGCCGCGTTGAGCTGGGCGACGGTCTCTTCGACCTTGCCGTCCTTGTACAGCGAGCTTTCCAGGAAGTAGATATCGAAATCCACGCCGAATGCGGCCAGGTCCTGGTTCTGCTCGTTGCGCAGGTAGGCCACCGCGAAGCGACGGATCGCATCGAGGTTGTCCGGGTCGCGCTCGCCGACCACCGAGTGGCCTTCCAGCTCCACCGTGGCGCCGGCCAGGTACGCCTTGGCCACATCCTCGATGTAATCACCGCGGTAACCGGCTTCCGGCCAGCCGGCGTCGTCGGGCTTGAGACCCTTCGCGCGTGCCTGGGTGGACAGCGCCAGGTTCTCGATCTGCACGCCGGCGTCGTTGTAGTAGAACTCGCGCTTGGCGTTCCAGCCGTTCACTTCCAGCAGGCGCGCCAGGCAGTCACCGATCGCCGCCGCGCGGCCGTGGCCGACATGCAGCGGACCGGTCGGGTTGGCCGACACGTATTCCACGCCCACGGTACGGCCGTTGCCGCTCAGGTTGTGGCCGTAATCGGCGCCTTCCTTGAGCACGCTGGCCGCTTCGCGCTGGTAGGCGCTGGGGGCGAGGTGGAAATTGATGAAGCCTGGGCCGGCGATCTCGACGCGCAGCACATCATTGCTCTTGGGCAGCGCATCGAGCAGTGCCTGGGCCAGGGCGCGCGGATTGCTGCGCGCCGGCTTGGCCAGCAGCATCGCGGCATTGGTGGCGAAATCGCCGTGCTCACGGGTCTTCGGGCGTTCCACCACGAATTCCGGGGTCAGGGTATCGGCCGGCAGAGTGCCGTTGGCGCGCAAGGCTTCGATGCCTTGGCTGATCAGGGCGCGGAGGAGATTTTTCACAAGGCCTGCTTTGGGACTGGAGCGGCGGAATCGGCAATTTTAGCCCAGAAGCCACCCCGATCCATTGAACCGGGGCCGAGCGGGGCGCTTGGCGTACCGGATCAGGCCGTTCCCGCGGCTATCCACCCGCGCGCGGCCATCGATACCGGGGCTCCGTCGCCGATCACGACATGGTCGAGCAGGCGGATATCCACCAGGGCCAGGGCCTGCTGCAGCAGCGCGGTGATCCGGCGGTCCTCCAGCGAGGGCTCGGCACTGCCGGAAGGGTGGTTGTGGCTGACGATTACTGCAGCCGCGTTGTGCAGCAGGGCGCGGCGGACCACTTCCCGCGGGTAGACCGCCGCGGCATCCACCGTGCCGCTGAACAGCTCCTCGCAGGCCAGCGTGCGGTGCTGGTTGTCCAGGAACAACGCGGCGAATACCTCGTTGGGCCGCGCCCGCAGCCGCTGCTTGAAGTAGCGCCCAGCGGCGGCCGGGTCACGCAGGCTCTCGCCGCGGGCCAGCTCGGCCGCAAGATGGCGATGCGCCAGCTCCAGCCCGGCCACCAGCTTGCAGCTGCGGGCCGGCCCAAGCCCGGGCAGGGCCGCCAACGCTGGGGCCGGCAGGTCGAGCAGGTTGCGCAGGGGGCCATGGGCCTGCAGCAGGTCGCGGGCGGTTTCGACGGCGTCGCGGCCGCGCAGGCCCGACCCCAGGAAGATCGCCAGCAGCTCGGCATCGGACAGGGCGCCGGCGCCGTGGGCAAGCAGCTTTTCGCGGGGGCGCTCGGCACTGGGCCAGTCTCGGATCGACATGGCCTCAGTCTCCCTCGGTGCCGAGCAGGCCACCATCGGTGAACCGGGCGGCATCGTGTCGGTAAATGCAGGGCATCGTGCCAGGTCCGGCAATTGCTTATGACGAAAATCTGCCTGCTTATGCCGCTGGCGCATCAGGCGGCTTGCGGACCATCGGGTAAGCTAATCGCCTCGGTTCGACAGGAACACCCAAGGTGGCTGACTCCCCCCAGGCTTCTCCGGCGGCCGCGCGCCCGTTGGAAGGCCAGAAGCTGTTGTTGTGCGTTGGTGGCGGGATCGCTGCCTACAAGTCGCTGGAACTGGTGCGCCGCCTGCGGGATGCCGGGGCCCAGGTGCAGGTCGCGATGACCGCCGGGGCCCAGCAGTTCGTCACCCCGCTGAGCTTCCAGGCGCTGTCCGGTCAGCCGACCCGCACGACCCTGTGGGACAGCGCGGCCGAGCAGGCCATGGGCCACATCGAGCTCGCCCGCTGGGCCGACCGCATCGTGGTCGCCCCGGCCACGGCCGATCTGCTCGCGCGCCTGGCCAACGGCCACGCCGATGACCTGGTCACCACCCTGTGCCTGGCCACCACCGCGCCGCTGACCGTGTGCCCGGCGATGAACCACCGCATGTGGCTGCACCCGGCCACCCAGGCCAACATCGGCCTGCTGCGCGAGCGCGGCGCCCAGGTGATCGGGCCGGAAGACGGGCCGCTGGCCGAAGGCGAGTCCGGCCCGGGCCGGCTTACCGAACCGCACGCGATCGTGGCCGCGCTGGCCCGGCTGCACGCGCCGGCCCCCGCCGAGCCGTCGGCGAGCAGTGAACTGAAGGGTCTGCGCGTGCTGATCAGTGCCGGCCCCACCTATGAGGACATCGACCCGGTGCGCTATGTCGGCAACCGCAGCAGCGGCAAGATGGGCTATGCCCTGGCCGCCGCGGCCGCCCGCCTCGGCGCGCAGGTGGTGCTGGTCAGTGGCCCGGTCCAGCTGGCCACGCCCGCCGGCGTGCAGCGCATCGATGTGCGCTCGGCCGCACAGATGCGCGAAGCGGTGCTGGAGGCGTTGCCGGCCGACATCTATATCGGCGCGGCTGCCGTGTCCGATTACACCCCCCGCCAGATCGCTCCGCAGAAACTAAAGAAGACCGCCGACACCCAGAGCCTGACCCTGGAGCTGGTGCGCACGCCGGATATCCTGGCCGAAGTGGCCACGCAGACCAACGCGCTCAAGCTGGTGGTCGGCTTCGCCGCCGAAACCCACGATGTGGAGAAATACGCGCGCGGCAAGCTGGTCGACAAGCGCCTGGACCTGGTGATCGCCAACCAGGTCGGGATCAGCACCGGCGGTTTCGAAAGCGATGAAAACGCGGCCACGGCCTATTGGCAGGGCGGCGAACAGGCGTTCCCCGGCACCTCCAAGACCGTGTTGGCCGAACAACTGTTGTCCCTGATTGCCCAGAGGTTGCACGCATGACCATCGATTCCTCCCTGCAGCCGTTGCAGGTCAAGCTGCTCGACCCGCGTTTCGGCGACGAATGGCCGCTGCCGGCCTACGCCACCGAACACAGCGCCGGGCTCGATCTGCGCGCGGCGCTGGAGACCGAACTCACCCTGCAGCCCGGCGACACCGCGCTGATTCCCAGTGGTATCGCCATCCATATCGCCGATCCGAACCTGGCCGCCGTGGTGCTGCCGCGCTCCGGCCTGGGCCACCGCCATGGCATCGTGCTGGGCAACGGCACCGGCCTGATCGACGCCGATTACCAGGGTCCGCTGCTGATCAGCGCCTGGAATCGCGGGCGCGAACCCTTCACCCTTCAGCCCGGCGACCGCATCGCCCAACTGGTCGTGCTGCCGATTGCACGCGTGGCCCTTCAGGTAGTGGATACTTTCACCGACAGCGCCAGGGGAACGGGTGGATTCGGCCATACCGGGGTGCGCTGACAGGGGAGCTTCATGAGCAAGGCGAAGGCGGAAGGACGGCCGCGGTTGACCACAGGGCGCTCGGTGCCGCTGTTGGCCGCGCTGCTGGTGCTGTTGGCGATATGGTTCGGTTGGAGCGGCGTGCGCCAATGGCGCCAGGCTGCGGTCGGTGACGCCCTGGAGCAGTCGCGCGACCGCGTGGTTGAAGGCCTGCAGACGGCGCTGACCGGTCAGCTCGGCAAGCTCGGCAAGGTGCTCAAGACCGAGCGCGTTGCCACTGCACTGGCCAGTGGCAATGCACAAGGCGCCGCTGTCGCCATCCGCGAAGGCTGGCCGGGCGTGGAAGACGTCCAGATCCTCACCGCCGATCTTGATGCGGCCTACGCCGATCCGAAAGCCTTCGGTTACTCGCGCCTGGCGCTGCTCGAAGCGGCCATTGCCGATGACAAACCTGTCGGTCGCGTGGTGCGCGATGCCGGCGGACAGCGCCTCGGCCTGGCCGCAGCGGTGGAGCTTGGCCCGCAGGGGGAGGCCGTGGTCTACGTGCGCCAGCCGCTGCTGCGCTTGACCGGCATATTCGACCAGGTCGCCGTGCCGGGTGATGGTTATCTCGCGCTGCGCCAAGGCAGCCACAACGTCGTCGAACAGGGCAGCCGAGGGCTGTCCGGTGGCGCTGAAGCACTGGCGCGCCCCATCGGCCACAGCGGTCTGCGTCTGTCGGCGGCGGTGCCGGATATCGAGCCGGGTCCGCTGGGACTGGGCGCGATCTCCAGCGCCATGGTGGCCGTGTTGCTGCTGTTGATCGCCGTGCTGCTGGTGCTGGGCAAGGGCAAGGTGCCGTTGCCGCGTCGCCGTGGTGCTGCCGACAGTGGTGCCGACGCCGGCCCGACCCTGAGTGAAAGTCTGGCCCAGGCACCGCTCGCGGTGGCGGCCGTCGAGACCCTCGACGAGGCGGCAGCGACCTCGCCGCCGCCGTCCGTGCCGGGTGAGACCGTCGCGGCCGAGATCTTCCGCGCCTACGACATCCGCGGCATCGTCGGCCGCGAGCTGACCCCCAAGGTCGCCGCCCTGATCGGCCAGGCGATCGGCTCGGTGCTGCAGGTCCAGGGCCTGCGCGACATCGTGGTGGGCCGCGATGGCCGTCTTTCCGGCCCCGAGCTGACCGCCGGCCTGATCGAAGGCCTGCGCCGCGCTGGCTGCAACGTTACCGATATCGGCCTGGCGCCGACACCGGTGGTCTACTTCGCCAGCTACCACCTGCGCGCCGGCAGCTGCGTGGCGGTCACCGGCAGCCACAACCCGCCGGACTACAACGGCTTCAAGATCGTGGTCGGCGGCGAAACGCTGTCCGGCGATGCGATCACCGAGCTGTACCACCGCATCCGCGATGGCCAGCTGCACGTGGCGCCCGAGCCGGGCAGTTTCCAGACCCGCGAGGTCAATGCGGATTACATCCAGCGCATCGCCGATGACGTGCAGTTGGACCGCCCGCTCAAGGTGGTCGCCGATGCTGGCAATGGTGTGGCCGGCGAGCTTGCCCAGCCGCTGCTGGAAGCGATCGGTGCCGAGGTCATTCCGCTGTACTGCGATGTGGACGGCACTTTCCCGAACCACCATCCCGATCCCAGCGATCCGCACAATCTGGAAGACCTGATCCAGACCGTGAAGCGCTTCGATGCGGATATCGGCCTGGCCTTCGATGGCGATGGCGACCGTCTCGGGGTGGTCACCCGCGAAGGGAAGATCATCTACGCCGACCGCCTGCTGATGCTGTTCGCCGCCGATGTGCTGATGCGCAACCCGGGCGCGCTGGTGATCTACGACGTGAAGTGCAGCGGCAAGCTCTCCGACTACGTGCTGCGCAACGGTGGCAGCCCGCTGATGTGGAAGACCGGCCATTCGCTGATGAAGGCGAAGATGCGCGAGACCGACGCCGAGCTGGCGGGCGAGATGAGCGGCCACTTCTTCTTCAAGGAGCGTTGGTTCGGTTTCGACGACGGCCTCTACGCTGCCGCGCGCCTGCTGGAGATCCTGGCGCAGCGCGACGAAACCCCGTCGGAGGTGCTCGATGAACTGCCCGACAGCGTCTCCACCCCGGAGCTGAAGGTAGCGGTGGATGCGGGCACCCCGCACGCGCTGGTGTCCTTGTTTGTCTCCTCGGTGCAGCTGGAGGACTCGCCGTTCGCCGGTGCGCGCCTGTCCACCATCGACGGCCTGCGTGCCGATTTCGCCGATGGCTGGGGACTGGTGCGCGCGTCCAACACGACGCCGGTGCTGGTGCTGCGTTTCGAGGCCGATGACGAGGCGGCGCTGGAGCGCATCAAGGCGCTGTTCCGCGCGCAGCTGCAACCGTTGCTGCCGGGTGTGGATCTGGGCTTCTGATCTGGACGGGTACCGACCAACGGTCGGTGCCTACCCCTTGAACCGCAGCCCCACGCCGGGCTCGGTGAACAGATAGCGCGAATCCAGCGCCGAATCGCCCAGCTTGTGGCGCAGCTTGCCGACCAGGATGCGCAGGTAATGTGTGTCGTGCTGATGCGTCGGCCCCCAGATCTCCTGCAGGATCTGCGGCTGGGTCACCACCCGCCCGGCATTGCGCAGCAGCAGTGACAACAGCGCGTACTCCTTGCGCGTCAGCGCCACCGGCGCACCGTCCAGCATCACCTCGCGCCGCACCAGGTCGATATGCAGGTGCCCATCATCGAACTGCGGCAGCACGCCCTCGCTGGAGACCATGCGCGAGCGCAGCAGCGCCCGTACGCGCGCCATCAGCTCCTGCGTGCCGAACGGCTTGGTCACGTAGTCGTTCGCACCGGCATCCAGCGCCCGCACTTTCTCGGTCTCGCTCGCACGCACGGTCAGCATGATCACCGGCACCTGGCTCCACTGGCGCAGCTCGCCCAGTACGTCATGGCCTTCCATGTCCGGCAGGCCGATATCCAGGATCACCAGATCCGCGCCTTCGCCGACCAGCGCTTCCAGCCCGGCCTGGCCGGTGGCGGCCTGGGACACGCGGTAGCCCTGCGCGCGCAGGCTGATCTCCAGGAAGCGCCGGATCTGCGCTTCATCGTCGATCACCAGCACGCGTGCTGGGGGCACGCCGTGGGAAGCCTCAGGAATCGTCGTTGTCATCGGCAGGGTGGGGCTGCAGCAGGGGCAGGGTGATGCGGATCAGGGTACCGCGTCCGTCGCGGCCCGGCAGCGCCTGCACGCTGCCGCCGTGCGCGCCGATCATCCCCTGGCAGATGGTCAGGCCCAGGCCCGTGCCATGCCGGCCACGATCGCCACGCTCCACGCTGTAGAACATATCGAAGATGCGTGCGCGCTCCTCGTCGGGAATACCGGGGCCGGCATCGAGCACGTCGATGCGCAGCTCGCCCTCCACCAACCGCGCCTGCACCTCCACCGCCGCACCCGGCGGAGAGAACTTGGCCGCGTTCTCCATCACGTTGAACACCGCCTGTTCGACCAGCGCCGGGTGCACCCAGATCGGGGCCAGTTCAGCGGGAATATCCAGCTTGAGCAGCACGTCGGGCTGATAGCGCTGCAGGCGGCGCGCGGCCGAACCGACCAGCTCGTCCACGCCGATCCAGTCGCGGTTGATCTGCAGGCCGTCATGGCCGAGCCGGGTCATGTCCAGCAGGTTCTGGATGTAGCGGTCCAGGCGCTCGCCTTCGACCAGGATGGTGTCCAGCAGGGCGCGCCGGTCGCTGGCATCCATCGCATCGGCGTAGCTGGAGAGGCTGTCGGCCGAGCCGATCATCGCCGCCAGCGGCGAGCGCAGGTCATGTGACACCGAGGACAGCAAGGCCGAGCGCAGCCGCTCGGTCTCGTTGCTCACGTGCGCCTTTTCCAGATCGGCCACCAGCTGGGTACGTAACGCGGCCTGGGCAATGTCGTCCACCATCGCCTCGGCCAGCTGGCGCTGCTCCGGCGTCAACCGCGGGGCCTCGCGCGCAAAACGCATGCCGGCCACGCCGATCGCCCGGTCATCGCCATCCAGCAGCGGCAGGAACCACCAGCCTGCGCCGGCCAGCGTATCGGTGAAGCGCCCGCTGGGCTGGCCGTGCCGGTGCGCCCAGTCGGCCGCAGCCAGATCGGTATCGCCCGGCGCGGCGCTGCCACTGGCGCTGGTGTACTGCCCGATGCGCAGCCACGCCGGGGCATCCATTGCCTGTTCCAGCGCCTCGCGGCCGGCCTGCGCGACCTGCTCGTTGCTGGGCGCACTGGCCAGTTGCCGGCCCAACGCCTGGCGCGCATGCGCGTGCCGATTGGCCGCGCGCAACGCCACCACCTGCATGCGCAGGCGCGAGGCCAGCTGCCCCGCCACCAGGGCGGCGGCGAGGAACAGGAAGACCGTGATCACGCCCTGGCGCGCGCTGATCGCGAAGGTGAAGCGCGGCGCGATGAAGAAGAAGTTGTAGGCCAGGAAACACAGCGCGGCGGCGATCACCGCCGCACTGGTACGGCTGCGTGCGGCGACCATCACCACCGCCACGATGAACACCATCGAGAGGTCGTACAGTCCGATCCATCGCTCGGCGACCAGCGCCACCAGGCAGGCGGCCGCGGTGGCGCCCAGCGCCAGCAGCGCATCCTTGCCGGCACTGCGGCTGGGCATCGACAGCCCGGTGCGGCGCGCCCGCGCGCGTGCCTGCGGCGTGCCGATGATGGTGATCTCGAAGTGCGCGCCACGCCGGATCAGCTGCTGGGTCAACGTGCGATTGAGCATGCGCGCCAGCGGCCGCTCGCGCGTCCGGCCGAGCACCAGCGTGGACACGCCGTTGTGTGCGGCATGGTCAAGCAGTGCATCGGCGATGCTGGAGCCGTGCAACAGCTCGGCCTCGCCACCGAGACGGCGGGCGAGGGCGAAGGCGGCATCGATCTCGCGTCGGGTCTGCTCGTCATGCGCGCGCGCCTGTACCGTCACCACCGTCCACGGCGCATCGCGCCGCTCGGCGATACGCCGGCCGACCCGCACCAGGTACTCGCTCTGGCCGCCGCCATCGATCGCCACCAGCACCCGCCGGCGCAGCGGCAGGTTGCCTTCACCGCGCGCGGCGCGGGTCTCGCGCAGGCTGCTGTCCACGCGGTCGGCAGCCTCCTGCATCGCCAGCTCGCGCAGCGCGGTCAGGTTGGCCGGCGAGAAGAACGCCTGCAACGCCTGCGCCGCCTGTTCGGGCACATACACCTTGCCCTGCTGCAGGCGCTCGATCAGTTCGCGCGGGGGCAGGTCCACCAGCACGATGTCATGCAGACGGTCGAGCACCGCATCGGGCACGGTCTCACTGACCCGCACGCCGGTGATGCGCATGACCACGTCATTGAGACTCTCCAGATGCTGGATGTTGACCGTGGTCCACACATCGATGCCCGCATCCAGCAGCTCCATCACGTCCTGCCAGCGCCGCTCGTGGCGACTGCCGGGCACGTTGCGATGGGCCAGTTCGTCGACCAGCACCAATGCGGGGCGACGCGCCAGCACCGCATCCAGGTCCATTTCCTGCAGCGCGTGCTGTTGATACTCGCGCTGCAGCAACGGCACCTGCGGCAGGCCTGCCAGCAGCGCCGAGGTCTCGGCGCGGCCGTGGGTTTCCACCAGTCCGATCACCACGTCCACGCCGCGGCGCAGTTGCTCGTGCGCGCGGGTGAGCATGCTGAAGGTCTTGCCCACGCCGGGGGCCGCACCCAGGAATACGGTGAGTTTGCCGCCGGATTCGCGTTGCAGGGTGTCGACCAGGGCGTCGGCCTGGCGGGTACGGGAGTCGCTCATGGGCGGGGATTGTGCGCCGGTTCGCGCGATCCCCGCATCACGGCCGTGCCTTGAGATCATCCAGCGCCAGGTTCAACGTCATCACGTTGACCCGCGGCTGGCCGAACACGCCCCATTGCGGGCCCAGGGTGTTGGCCTGCACCAGTGCAGTCACGCGATCGACCGGCAGACCACGGCTGCGTGCCACCCGGGCGATCTGCACCTGCGCGGCGGCCGGGGAGATCTCCGGGTCCATGCCGGCACCGGACTGGGTCACCAGATCCCCGGGCACCTGCGCAGCGGGTACGGCTTCGCGCGCGGCCGTCGCGGCGATGGCGGCCTGCACGCGCTCCTGCAACGCCGGGTTGCTGCGCGCCATGTTGCTGCCGGCCGCCGCCATCGGGTCATAGCTGGCCGCCGACGGCCGCGCCTGGAAGTAGCCATCGCCGACGAACGGCTGGGCGATCAGCTGCGAGCCGCGCACCTGCCCATCGCGGATCAGCAGGCTGCCATCGGCCTGCGCCGGAAACAGCAGCCGGCTCACGCTGGTGGTGGCCACGGCGTAGGCCAGGCCGAGCAGCAGCAGGCTGCTCACGCCGAGCACGAGGGCCGGGCGCCAGGCGCTGTCCTGCTGCAGCTCGGTGGAGGCGGCAGCGCGGCTGCGCGCCGCGCGGGGAACGGAAGTAGCAAGCGAGCGGTTCATACGCCGAACACCGAGACAAGGAAGAGGTCGATCACTTTGATGGCCGCGAACGGCAGCAGCACGCCACCCAGGCCGTACACCAGCATGTTCCGGCGCAGCAGCGCGGTGGCCGTGGCCGGGCGGAAACGTACTCCGCGCAATGCCAGCGGGATCAGCGCCGGAATCACCAGGGCATTGAAGATCAGCGCCGCCAGCACCGCATTGCGCGGGCTGGACAGGTGCATCACGTTCAACGCCGCCATCGCCGGCAGGGTGGAGGCGAACAGCGCCGGCAGGATCGCGAAGTACTTGGAGACATCGTTGGCCAGCGAGAAGGTGGTCAGCGCACCGCGCGTGATCAGCTGCTGCTTGCCCACTTCCACCACCGCCAGCAGCTTGGCCGGATCCGAATCCAGATCGACCATGTTGCCGGCCTCCTTGGCGGCCTGCGTACCGGAGTTCATGGCCAGCCCGATATCGGCCTGGGCCAGTGCCGGGGCATCGTTGGTGCCGTCGCCGACCATCGCCACCAGCCGCCCACCGGCCTGCTCGGCACGAATGCGGGCCAGCTTGTCTTCCGGGCGCGCCTCGGCGATGTAATCGTCCACGCCGGCCTCGGCCGCGATCGCCGCAGCGGTCAGCGGGTTGTCGCCGGTGATCATCACCGTGCGGATGCCCATCGCGCGCAGCTGCGCGAACTTCTCGCGCATGCCGTGCTTGACCACGTCCGAGAGCTCGATCACGCCCAGCACATGGCGGCCTTCGCAGACCACCAGCGGCGTGGCACCGTTGCGCGCCACCTGCTCCACGCGGCCCGGCAGCTCCGACGGCACGGTGCCGCCCAGCTCACGCACATACGCAGTGATCGCATCCGAGGCGCCTTTGCGGATGCGGCGGCCACCGTCCAGATCCACGCCGGACATGCGGGTCTGCGCGCTGAAGGCCAGATAGTCCGCACGGTCCGGCTCGGCCGTGGTGCAGCCCTGCTCACGTGCCAGCCGCACCACCGATTTGCCTTCCGGGGTCGGGTCGGCCAGCGAGGACAGCAGGGCCGCTTCACGCAGCTGGCTGGCATCGATACCGGCCAGGGCGTGGAAATGCGTGGCCTGGCGGTCGCCGTAGGTGATGGTGCCGGTCTTGTCGAGCAGCAGCACGTCCACGTCGCCGGCCACTTCCACCGCCTTGCCGGACTTGGCCAGCACGTTGGCGGCCAGCGCACGGTTCATGCCGGCGATGCCGATGGCGGGCAGGAGGCCGCCGATGGTGGTCGGGATCAGGCATACCAGCAGCGCGATCAGCAACAGCGGATCGACCTGCACGCCAACGAACGCCCCGATCGCCGGCAGAGTGGCCACCACCACCAGGAAGGTCAGCGTCATCGCCGCCAGCAGCAGGGTCAGAGCGACCTCGTTCGGGGTCTTCTGGCGGTTGGCGCCTTCCACCAGCGCGATCATCCGGTCCAGGAAGCTGTGCCCCGGCTCGGCGGTGATGCGCACGATGATCTGGTCGGAAAGGACCTTGGTGCCGCCAATCACGCCACTGCGGTCGGTGCCGGCCTCGCGCAGCACGGGCGCTGATTCACCGGTCACCGCCGCTTCGTTGATGGTCGCCAGGCCCTGCACGATCTCGCCATCGGCCGGGATCAACTCGCCGGCACTGACGATCACATGGTCGCCCGGGCGCAGTTCGGCCGCCGGGACCTGGGTCTCGCTGGCGCCGGCATGCGCGGCGGCCAGACGACGCGCGCTGAGGTCCTGGCGGGCCCGCCGCAGCGAGGCGGCCTGGCCACGGCCACGCGCTTCGGCGACGGCCTCGGCGAAGTTGCCGAACAGCACGGTCAGCAGCAGGATCGCGGTGACCGCCAGGCCGAAGCCCAGCGGTGCATTGCCGGTCAGCGTGACCAGCGCGCTGACCACCGTGCCGACCATCACCACAGCCATCACCGGGCTGTGCAGCAGATGCCGCGGCGAAAGCTTGATCACCGCATCGCGCAGGGCGCGGCGCCAGCCGGCGCCATCGAGCAGGCGCTGGCGGCGGTGGGAAGAAACGTTCAACGGATACGTACTCATGGAAGGAGGTCTCAGTGCTGCGTCAGCGACAGGTGGTCGGCGACCGGGCCCAGCACCAGCGCCGGCATGAACTGCAATACGGTCAGGATGACGATCAGCGCGATCAGGGTCAGCGCGAAGGTCGGGGTCTCAATCTGCAGCGTGCCGGCCGATTCCGGCGCACGCCGCTTGGCCGCCAGCTGCGCGGCCACGATCAACGGGATCACCAGCACCGGGTAGCGGCCCAGCAGCAGCACCAAAGTGCAGCTCACGTTCCACCACACCGTGGCATCGCCGAGGCCTTCAAAGCCCGAGCCGTTGTTGGCGAACGCCGAGGTGTACTCGTAGAACACCTGGCTGATGCCGTGGAAGCCGGGGTTGGAGGCGCCGGTGATCGAGGGAATCGCCAGGGTCAACGCGGTAAAGCCCAGGATGGTGATCGGCTGCAGCAACACCAGCAGCGCGAGCAGGCGCACCTGCGGCGTTTCCAGCTTGCGGCCGAACAGTTCCGGGGTGCGACCGGTCATCAGCCCGGCCAGGAACACGCCCAGCAGCAGGTACACGATGAACTGCTGCAGGCCGCAGCCGATGCCACCCCAGATCGCATTGACCAGCATGTTGACCATCGGCACAGCCCCGGCCAGCGGGCTGAGCGAGTCATGCATGCCGTTGACCGAACCGTTGGACACCTGGGTGGTGATCGCGGCCCACAGCCCCGTGCCATCGGCACCGAAGCGCACTTCCTTGCCCTCCATCAGCAGCGGGCTGGCCGCGGTCGCCGAATGACCCTCCAGCCACACGGTGGCGGCGATCGACACGCTGGACATCGCCAGCATGCAGCCGAACACCAGCCCGGCCAGGCGCTTGCGCCCGGTGAATGCGCCGAGCATGAAGATCACCGCGATCGGGATCAGCAGGATGCCGATCAGTTCCAGCGCGTTGGACAGCGGCGTCGGGTTCTCCAGCGGCATCGCGCTGTTGGGGCCATACCAGCCACCGCCATTGGTGCCCAGCTGCTTGGCCGCGACCATCGCCGCAACCGGGCCCAGCGGCAGCCTCTGCGTCTCCATGCCGGCCGCGGCATCGATCGGCGTGGCCTGCGGGCCCCCGGCGAGCGTGGCAGGCACCCCCTGGCTGGTCAGCAGCACCGCCCACAGCAGGCACAGCGGCAGCATGAAGCGCACGCACGCGCGCACCACATCGGCGTAGTAGTTGCCCACATCGACGCGGCGGTCCGCGCTGAGCAGCGCGGCCTGGTCGGCCGGCACATCCTCGGGGCGCGCACCGAACAGCGCACGCAGCGTAGCCACCACCAGCGCCAGGCCCATCATCGGCGTCACCACCTGCAGGCCGGTGATCGCGGTCATCTGCGAGAAGTAGGACAGCTGCGCCTGGCCGGAATAGTGCTGCTGGTTGGTGTTGGTCAGGAAGGACACCATCGTGTGCAGCGCGGTGTCCCAGCGCAGGTTGGGGATCTGGTCGGGATTGAACGGCAGCCAGGCCTGGGTCATGAAGACCGCCTGCACCAGCACCGCGATCACCACGTTGCTGAGCAGGAAGGCGCCGACGTAGCCACGCCAGGACATGCCGCGCGCCGGGTTGACCCCGAGCAGCCGGTACAGCGGTTTTTCAATCCACCCGAACAGCGCGTCGCCGCGCATCGGGCCACCGCGCATCACCCGGGCCAGGTACAGCCCAAGCGGAAAGGCCAGCACGATGCTGGCCAGCAGGATCAACAGGATCTCGGTCATGGTCGGCTCCGGTCAGAAGGTTTCGGGCCGAAGCACGACGTACAACAGGTAGGCGGCGGCAACGAGCACGAGCACGCCGCACAGCAGGGAAAGCCAGGCAGACATGGTTGTGGCCTCAAACGCGGGAAAGAAGGGCGGCGGTGCGGGGCGCACCGGCGGCAGGGAACACAGGCAGATACAGGCTCATGGGACGTCCAGGTGGAACCACTCCACGTCAGGCGCTCATGGTCCGCCTGCCCGGCATAAACGCTCCACGCCCGAAACCTGCGACACCCGTAAAAAGTGCATAAAAAGGTGCTTCCCTACCGCGAACGTTACGCCCCGCAGCGACCGGCAGGCCCCTCGGCAAATGTCCCCCGGCCGCCGCCTGACGGCGACAGCCTCCTCCTTGATTTTGCCCAGGGACCTACCGGCCGCTACGGAGCTCGGCGTGCACTAGGCGTGCGAGACAACGAACTTGCTGTTGGCCGCCAGTTGTCTATACACGTGGGGCGCGATGCCTTTGTGGGCGAAATCAAGGAGGAGGGGGCGGCCGCAGGCCGACGCCGGGGGACATTCGCCGGCAAAGGCATCGCGCCCCAGCGCCCGGCCAACTCACCGCTCCTGCTTCCGGAAAAATTCAGAGCGCGCTACGTGCCTGCCGCGAGGACAAAACCAAAAAAGGCGGCCCAAAAGGCCGCCTTCGTTTCCACGCTATCGCACATCCACCCTTACCCGCGCGGATCGCTCCCCACACCCTTCAGCAACCGATAACGCTGCAGCGTGCTCTCGATCTCCACATCCAGCGCCTGGCGCTGCTGCTCGAACGACGCCTGCATCCGCCGCTGCGCCACCAGCTCGGCATGCCGCTCGCGGATGCGCGCGGCCTGCTTTTCCGCTACCGGCTGCCCATCCAGCTCGCGATTGCCCGCAGTGGCCAGCAGGGTCACCAGCGCATCACGCACACTGGCCACGTTGTAACTGGCGGTATGGATGTTGTTGTCCAGGATCCCGCTGCGCTCGGCGAACACCCGGCGCAGCTCATCCTCGCTTTCATACGTGGCCAGCATCGCCTGCTCGGTGCGCTGGCGGGTCTGCTCGGCGGCCAGGTCCAGGCGCTGCTGCGTGGCCTGCGCCGCCGCAGCAGCGCGTTCCTCGTCGGTCATCGCGCGCTGCACTTCGCCACTGCGCATGCCGCTGCGAAGATTGAACTCCTCGCGCGCGTTGTTCACCGCCTCCTGGGGCAGCGCATCACTGCAGATGCGCTCGCTGCCCTTGTTCCAGCAGTACAGCTTCTTCGGCGTCGCATCGGCCGCGCGCTTCTGCGCCTGGGCAGGCAACAGCGGCACGGCCAGCAACAGGCCGACAACGGTGAACGTGGCAAACCTGGACATGGTGAAAGCCCCCTGCTCTCAACGCGTAGGACGGCTGCCGTAGCGGGAACGATAGTCCTCCAGCGGCTGCCGGTAGCCGACAAGTTCCGGATTTCCGGAGGCAAAATCAAGCAGGTCGGCCAGCGTGGCCACGGCCACCACCGGAATACCGGCTTCTTCGGCCACGGCCTGCGCGGCCGAACGGCGGTCGGTTTCCGAGGCGATCTCCTGGCGGTCCAGTGCCACCACGATGCCGGCCGGGGTGCCACCAGCACCCTTGATGATCGCCAACGCCTCGCGGATCGCGGTGCCGGCGGTGATCACGTCATCGACGATCAGCACGCGCTTGCCATTCATGTCGGCGCCGATCAGGTTGCCGCCTTCGCCGTGGTCCTTGGCTTCCTTGCGGTTGAACGACAGCGGCAGGTCGCGGCCGCGCTGGGCGAATTCACAGGCGGTCGCCGTGGCCAGCGGAATGCCCTTGTAGGCCGGGCCGAACACGACATCGAACTTCAGGCCGGTGGCTTCCACGGCATCGGCGTAGCAGGCCGCCAGCTGGGACATGCGCGCGCCGGAATCAAACCGGCCGGCATTGAAAAAGTAGGGGCTCAGACGGCCGGACTTCAGGGTGAACTGGCCGAAACGCAGGGCATCGGCGGTCAGGGCCAGTTGCAGGAAACGGTGGCGATGGTCGCTCATCAAGACTCAATTCAATTCATTTGGAGCGCAAATCCTAATGCATGCCCGCACTTTTCCGCTCGCCGGTCCCGGCGGCCCGGTGTCGCACAGGGTCGCGAGACGAACTGCGAGAGCCCCGATGCCCGGCAATCGCGTCCGTTTCCAGCCAGCCCCTGCAAGGGCCGAAACGGTATGCTCTTGCGGGTATCGTTCCAGACCCGGGTCAGCATGCGCATCATCAGTTTCAACGCCAACGGCATCCGTTCCGCCGCCACCAAGGGCTTCCTGGAGTGGTTCCGCGCCCAGGACGCCGACGTCCTGTGCATCCAGGAGACCAAGGCCCAGGAAGACCAGCTGACCGACCCGATGTTCCGCCCGGACGGCCACCATTGCTTCTACCGCGACGCCATCACCAAGAAGGGCTACAGCGGCGTGGCGATCTACAGCAAGCGCGAGCCGGACCAGGTGATCACCTCGCTGGGCTGGGCCCCGTTCGACGATGAAGGCCGTTACATCGAGGCCCGCTACGGCAACCTCAGCGTGGTCTCCTTCTATATCCCCTCGGGGAGCTCGGGCGATCTGCGCCAGGGCTTCAAGTACGAAGTGATGGAGTGGCTGCGCCCGATCCTGGCCGGGTGGCTGGCCAGCGGCCGCGACTACGTCCTGTGCGGCGACTGGAACATCGTGCGGTCCGCGCTGGACATCAAGAACTGGAAATCCAACCAGAAGAACTCCGGCTGCCTGCCGCCCGAGCGCGACTGGCTCAACGGCCAGTGCGTGGACGCCGACCAGGCGCTGGACATCGCCGCCGGCCAGGGCTGGACCGATGCCTACCGCCTGCTGCACCCGCAGGGCGAGGACTACACCTGGTGGAGCAACCGCGGCCAAGCGCGCGCCAACAACGTCGGCTGGCGCATCGATTACCAGTTCGTCAGCCCGGGCCTGCGCGATCGCCTGCGCAGCTGCTCGGTCTACCGCGATGAGCGCTTCTCCGACCATGCGCCGTTCACGGTGGACTACGCCCCATGAGTGAAGCGGTCGAGCCGGTGTCCTACAAGGGCTGGGCCGGGATCAAGCGCGCCTTCGGCACGCCGTCGGCGCTGACGATGGCCTTCCTGGGTTTCGGTAGCGGCCTGCCGTTTCTGCTGATCGCCTCCCAGACCCTCTCCACCCGTCTGCGCGATGTCGGCCTGGATCTGGGCAGCATCGGTTTGATCAGCCTGGCCAGCTTCTTCTATCTGATGAAGTTCGTCTGGGCGCCGCTGATCGACCGCTATGCGTTTCCGCTGATCGGCTTCCTCGGGCGCCGCCGTTCCTGGCTGCTGGCCTCGCAGATCGCAGTCACCGGCGGGTTGTTCGCGCTGGCCTTCGTCCGCCCCGAACTCGGCGTCACCCCGCTGGTCCTGTGGGTGCTGGTAGCTTCGTTCGCCGGCGCCACCCAGGATTCGGTGGTCGATGCCTACCGCATCGAGATCGCGCCGGAGAGCGCCCAGGCGGCACTCGCCGCGACCTACACACTGGGCTATCGCATTGGTCTGATCCTGGCGGGTGCGGGCGCGTTGTACCTGGCCCAGTTCGAGAGCTGGATCGTGGCCTACCTGGCCATGGCCGCATTGATGATCCTGCCGATCATCACCACGCTGCTGTGCCGCGAGCCGGAGCAGCCCGAGGTGCGCATCCAGCGCCGGATCGATTTCTTCAGTGCGTTCTGGCAGCCGATCGCCAGCTTCTTCAGCACCAACGGCGTGGTGCTGGCGCTGGTGCTGCTGGCCTTCGTCGGGCTCTACAAGTTCCCGGATCAGGTGATCGGGGTGATGGCCGGTCCGTTCTATCTGGATTCGGGCTTCACCAAGGCCGATATCGCCACCGTCTCCAAGCTGTTCGGGGTGTGGATGGGCATCGGCGGTGCCTTCCTCGGTGGCATCGCGGTGGCCGCGTTCGGCTTCCGCCGCATGTTGCTGGTCGCCGCGCTGGGCGTGGCGCTGTCCAACCTGGCGTTCCTGCTGATGGCGCACAACCCGGGCCAGCTGTGGGCGTTCTACGCGGCGCTGAGCGCGGACAACCTGTTCCAGGGCTTTGCCGGCACGGTGCTGGTCGCCTTCATGTCCTCGCTGACCGACCGCAACTTCACGGCCACCCAGTACGCACTGCTGGTGTCGCTGGCCAACCTCCCGGGCAAGTTCGTCGGCGGCGTCTCCGGCTATATCGTGGAGGCGAGCTCCTACAGCACCTTCTTCATCCTCAGCGCCACCACGGTCATCCCGACCCTGCTGCTGCTGATCTGGCTGTGGCCACGGATCCGGGACCGCAGCACGGCCTGAGTGGTTTGCGTGCCGGCAGGGCCTGATGGATCATGCCGGCACAACGGCCGCGGGTATGGCGGCGCGCCAACGGGGAGAACGATGGCTGATCTACTGCTGCGGGAGGTGGACCCGCTGTTGCTGGAACGTATCCGCCGGATCGCGGTCGCGCGGGGCTGGACCCGCGAGGAGACATGCGTGGCGCTGTTGGAACAAGGCCTGTTCGCCAGCGAACTGGAGGTCCGCAGCGGCTTCCACGATCCCGAAGTCGATGCGCTCGCCGATGCGATCGCCGCCCTGCAGGCGCTGCCGGACGCGCAGGGGCTGTAACGGCGGCACGCACCGAACCGCGCATCGGCGATGACCGCCGCACGCAGCGCCCGCCGCCGTGGCCTCTCAGGCCGGGTGGATCGCCCCGAGGATCCGCGGCCCCCGCGCGCCACTCACGCTCGGCAGATTGCCCGGCAACCCGGCCAGCGTGCGCTGCGCCAACCAGGCGAACCCCATCGCCTCCAGATAGTCCGGGTCCAGCCCGTGCACCGCGCTGGATTCGATCACCACGCCCGGCAGCCGCGTACGCAGGCGCCGCAGCAACTGCGGATTGCGCACGCCACCGCCGCACACCAGCACCCGTTTCGCGCCCGGCAGGTGGGCCAGCAGCGCATCGGCCACGGTGGCGGCCGTCAGTTCCAGCAGCGTCGCCTGCACATCCGCGCCCGACACTTGCCCCTCACCCAGCTGCGCCTGCGCCCAGTCCAAGTGGAACTGCTCGCGCCCGGTGCTCTTGGGCGGCGGCAGCGCAAACCACGGATCGGCCAGCCAGCGCGCCAGCAGTGCGGCATCCACCTGGCCGCTGGCCGCGAACGCGCCGTCGGCATCGAACGGTTCGCCGCGATGGCGCTGGCACCAGGCATCCATCAGTGCGTTGGCCGGGCCGGTATCGAAACCGCGCGGCGTGCCCTCGCGCGGGATCAGGGTGAGATTGCCGATGCCGCCCAGGTTGAGCACCGCGCGGTCTTCATCGCTGTCGCCCAGCATCGCCAGGTGGAACGCCGGCATCAGCGGCGCGCCATGGCCGCCGGCGGCGACATCGCGCCGACGAAAATCGGCCACGGTGGTGATGCCGGTCAGCTCGGCGATGCGGTTGGCGTCGCCGATCTGCATTGTGAAGGCGGGATCGGCCAGCGGCCGGTGGCGCACGGTCTGCCCGTGCGAGCCGATCGCCTGCACCTGGGCGCGGTCGATGCGCGCGCTGTCCAGCAGGCGGTTGGCGGCGTCGGCGAACGTGATCCCGACCTGGGCATCGAGGCGCCCCAGTGCATCAAGCGAGGTGATGGTGCCGCCTTCGCCCAGCGCGATCAGCTCGGCACGGACCGCCGGATCCCAGTCGTGGGTCAGGCCATGGATGAAGCGGCAGCCGCCCTCGGCGGGGAACTGCACCAGCGCGGCATCGACGCCGTCGGCGCTGGTGCCGGACATCAGGCCCAGGTAGAGCGGGGTGGTGGGATCAACAGCAGAGGTCATGGCCAGGCGGTCCAACGGGTTGCGTGCAGCTTCCGCGCAACCCGTTGCCGCCGTCAATCGCAGCGATCAGCCGCGGTTGGATTTGACCGGCTTGCCGGCCTTCGCCGTCGCCGTATCGGCGGCCTTGGCATCCGGTGCCGGGCTGGCATCGGCGTAGATCAGCTTTTCCATGCCCTGGATGCGGGCCAGCGCCGGGGCCGTCTGCGCCCGGAAGGCGGCCAGTTCGGCGCCCTGCAGCGGCTCCGGCGGCGGCATCGTCACCGACAGCGGGTTGCGGTGCACGCCGTTGACGCGGAATTCGTAGTGCAGGTGCGGGCCGGTCGCCAGGCCGGTCGAGCCGACATAGCCGATCACCGTGCCCTGGGCCACGCGCTGGCCGGTCTTGATCTTGCCGAAGCGCGACATATGCCCGTACAGGGTGGTGTGGCCGCGGCCGTGGTCCAGGATCACGACGTTGCCGTAGCCGCGCTGGGTCCCGGCGAACTGCACGCGGGCATCGCCGGCAGCCATGATCGGGGTGCCGGTGCGCGCGGCGTAGTCCACGCCCTTGTGCATGCGCATCTTGCCCAGCACCGGGTGCTTGCGTGCGCCGAAGCTCGAGCTCAAGCGCGCGAACTGGATCGGCATGCGGATGAAGCTCTTCTTCAGCGGCCGGCCGCTGGCATCAAAATACTCGGACTTGCCGTTGCGGTCGAAGCGGAAGCCGCTGTAGGTCTTGCCGCCAGAGCTGAAGGTCGCCGCGAGGATCTTGCTGGTGTCCACCTTCTCGCCTTCGCGCCAGGTTTCATCCAGCACCACGCTGAAGCGGTCGCCCGGCTGCAGGTCCTTGGAGAAGTCGATGTCGTACTTGAAGATCTCGTCGGTCATCGTCGCGATCGCCGAGGGCGACAACCCCGCCTTGCGCGCGGCGGCATACAGCGAGCTGGTGATCTCGCCACTGGCGACCACGCGGCGGGTCGAACTCTCGCGCTTGCTCACCGTCTCGGTGATCTTGTCGCCGGCCAGGGACAGCTCCACACGGTTGTCGGCATCGCGGTCGAAGCGGATCGTGCGCAGCTCACCGGACAGCGGCAGGTCGAAGGCGATTTCCGCACCGGGGCGCAGCTTGGTCAGCGACTCGCGCACACCGGGGTGCTCCAGCACCTGGTGCATCACCGTGGCCGGGATGCCGGCCTGGTCGAAGAGGTTGCTCAGGGTCTGGCCGCGCTGGACGCGCAGCACCTGCCAGCTGTCGCCAGGGGTCTGCTGCTGGCGTTCCAGCGACAGCGGCGGCAACGGCAGCGCCAGGGTCGAATGGCTGACCGAGTAGGGCGAGTCGATGGTGTGCGAGAAGCCCGGGACGATCGTGGCCACCAGGGCGCCGATGGTGGCGAACAGGCTGGCGTGCATCCAGTGGCGACGGGTCCAGCGCTGGTTGAAGGCCGCGGGAAGATGCTGTTTGAGCTTCCGATGGAGGGCGGTGTCGTGGAGAACGTGGAGACGTTCCTTGAAGCGCTGCTTGCGCGCGCGGCCTTGATCGGAATTGAGCATCGTCGGTCTGTTCCTGGCTGGCCCGGGAGCGCGGGCCCAAACGTCGGTAACATAGACAGGTATAAATACCGCGTCAAACCCTTGTGCCTATTGGATTTTGTGAAGCACCTGCGGTTAACTTGTACTTAACGCCATTCATATAAATAAGGCATTGCCGGGAGTTGTCACGTGTCCTCGATTGAAGAAGCCATTGCCCTGATCGGGCGAGGCGCCGATGAGATCCTCAAATCCGACGAACTGCGCCAGCGTCTGGAAAGCGGTCGTCCGCTGCGGGTCAAGGCCGGCTTCGACCCCACTGCACCGGACCTGCACCTGGGCCATACCGTGCTGCTCAACAAGCTGCGCCAGTTCCAGGACCTCGGCCACCAGGTGATTTTCCTGATCGGCGACTTCACCGGGATGATCGGCGACCCCTCGGGCAAGAACGTCACCCGTAAGCCGCTCACCAAGGAAGATGTGCTGGCCAACGCGCGTACCTATGAAGACCAGGTCTTCAAGGTGCTGGACCGCGAGAAGACCGAAGTGCGCTTCAATTCGGAGTGGTTCGGCAAGATGGCCGCCGCCGACATGATCCGCCTGGCCGGCCAGCACACCGTGGCGCGCATGCTCGAGCGCGACGATTTCGCCAAGCGCTATGCCGCCCAGCAGTCCATTGCCCTGCATGAGTTCCTGTACCCGCTGGTGCAGGGTTATGACTCGGTCGCGCTGGAAGCGGACGTCGAACTGGGCGGTACCGACCAGAAGTTCAACCTGCTGATGGGCCGTGGCCTGCAGGAGCACTACGGGCAGAAGCCGCAGATCGTGCTGACCATGCCGCTGCTGGAAGGCCTGGATGGCGTGGCCAAGATGTCCAAGTCGCTTAACAACTATATTGGTATCAGCGAACCGGCCATCGACATCGTCACCAAGACCATGAAGATCGGCGACGACCTGATGTGGCGCTGGATCGAGCTGCTCTCCTTTGATATCAGCCAGGCCGAGGCCAAGGCCCTGCGCGAGCAGGTCGAGGCGGGCGGGTTGAACCCGCGCGAGGTGAAGCTGCGCCTGGCCCGTGAGCTGACCACCCGCTTCCATGATGCCGCAGCGGCCGAACAGGCGATTGCCGGCTGGAATGCCGCAGTGACCGGGCAGGGCGATGTGACCCTGCTGCCGCTGCAGGAAGTGAGCATCCCCGCTGAAGGCCTGCGTATTGGTGCCTTGTTGACGGCGGCAGGCCTCACCCCGAGCAACTCCGAGGCCTCCCGCAAGCTCAAAGAGCGTGCGGTGAAGGTGGATGGCGAGGTCGTGGAGGATGCCCAGCAGGTGTTCGTGCCCGGCTTTGAAGGCCTGCTGCAGGTCGGCAAGCGGACCTTCGCACGCGTGTTGCTGGTCGCGGCCTAAGCGGCACAAGGGGTTCGGGCGATCCGGACCCCGTCCAGCATGAATGGAAGGGAGGCGGCGTGAAAAAAAGTCGTCTACACCCTTCACAAACGACCCCGATAGGGACATACTTTCCCTCCCCCGACGCAGGGGCCACCGCAAGGCGGCAACCGCGAAGGAACAGGACGTCAACTTCTTCGAAAGAAGGTGTTGACGGAAACGAAAAGCCTGACATAATAGGCGGCTCGCTTCGACGAAAAGACCTCCGGGTCGCACGACGAAGCAGCATCGGCAACAACGTCTCAC
>DEVL01000002.1:449993-457596 GCA_002363385.1 Stenotrophomonas maltophilia | reverse complement strand
GCGCGACAGGTCGTTGTTGCCCGAGGCGATCTCGCCGGCAGCGGTGCTGATGCTGGAGGAGGCCTGCTGGATGCGGCCGACGATCTGAGTCAGCTGGGCGACGGTGGTGTTTGCATCGTCACGCATGCTGGCGAACACGCCGTGGAACTCGCCGTGCATGCGGGCGGTCAGGTCACCATTGGCGATCGACTGCAGCAGGTGCGAAAGCTGGGACAGATTGCCGTCGGCCACTTCCATCATCGTGTTGAGGTTTTCGATCATGACCCGGAAGTCATGCTCGAAGCGCATCGCGTCGCCACGCTGGGTGAAGTCGCCGGCAGCAGCGGCCTGGGCCAGGGATTGGATCTGGGTGTTGATCGCCAACAGGCTGGCCTTGGCGGCATCCATCGATTCATGCAGGATCGCGCGGGTGCCGGGCAGGCGACGGGCGTTCTGTGACAGATCGCCGGTGGCGTACTGGTTGAGGATCGCCACCGAATCGGTGATCGCGTCCAGGTGCTCGAAGATCATCGTATTGATGCCCTTCGCCAGTTCGCCGTACACGCCCGGGAAGTCCTGCGGGATGCGGTGGCTGATGTCGGGGCCGGCATGCATCTCGGCCATGCGCTGGGTTTCAGCGGAGAAGCGGCGCAGCATCACGGTCATGTCGCGGGTCGCGGCCAGCATCTTGCCGGCTTCGTCCTGGCTGGTCGCCTGGATGTTGACCGACAGATCGCCACGCGACACCGACTGGATCGCGTGCACGGCCTGGGCCAGCGGGCGAGTGATGGCGCGCGCGATGACCACGCCCATGGCAGCGGCCAGCAGTGCCAGCAGCACCATGCAGGCGATGATTGCGTAGACGCTGTTCTGGTGGATGGTGTTGGCACGCTCCACGCGGCGTGCGATCACGCCGTTGCTGTACTCGCCCAGTTCCTTCATGGCGGCGAACAGTGCACGGCGGCCGGGACGCGACTGCTCGTCGGAGATCTGCTGCGCACCGGCGTTGTCGCCGGCGGCGATGGCCTGCTTGATCGCTGCGTTCGCCTTGAAGTAGTCCGCATTGCGTGCGGCGACGACTTCGTACAGCTCGCGCTCCTTGGGCTCGGCGGGGAGGGCGGCGTAGGCCGCCATCTCTTCATGGACCACCTTGCCGGTGGCCTCCATGCGCTTGTCGTAGTCGGCCACCGACTCCGGCTTGTCCAGCACGGTCAGCTGCGCCATTTCATAGGTGCGGAACTCGCCGAGCTGGGCGCGGATCTCGCCCAGGTGCTGTACCGACGGAATGTCGTTGGTGCTCATCGCACGCAGCTGTTCATTGGCTTCGCCAAGGCGCACCAGGGCAAAGATGCCCAGCGCCAAGGTCATCAGCGTGGTGAGGGCGAACCCCACGGTGAGCTTTCGAGCGATGGGTAGATCGTGGAACCACTTCATGATGGGAACTCCGGGCAGGGCGTAGGCGCGCAGCCGTGGGGAACTGGGCGAGATGGCGTGGTGGGGAAAGGTGAGGCGACCGCTCCGCGACATCTATCGGTGTCGCTATTGCCGATAACGGCGTTGCAGCGGAACAACTTGATAGCGCTCATCACATTGAGTTCACATTTTTTCTGTGAACTCGATCAAAAACGGGGTGTTTCGCCCAGGTACGTGCTGTCCGAGGAGGTTGCGAGCGTTCGCTGGCACGCCGGGTACCGACGAAGTTCACCATTGCGCCGGGAGTCGTGCCGGATCGCGCAGGCGCGCAAAAACGCCGCCACTCCGGGGGAGCGGCGGCGTCAGGAGGCAGCGTATGGCAGGGGCGGTCAGGCCGCCTGTGGCACCTTCAGCGAGCGCACCAAACCGCCGATGTCGACGATCAGCGCCACGCGGCCATCGCCGAGGATGGTGGCGCCGGAGACGCCGCTGATGCGGCGGTAGTTGTTCTCGATGTTCTTGACCACGACCTGCTGCTGGCCGACCAGCTCGTCCACTTCCAGCGCGATCTTCTGGCCATCACCTTCCACCACCACCACCAGGGGCTCTTCCTGGGATTGACCACCGTAGCCGTAGTAATCGCTGAGCGAGAGGATCGGCAGGTACTCGCCACGGACCCGCAGCACGCGGCCTTCGCCGGCCATGGTGCGGATGTCGTCGCCCTTCGGCTGCAGGGCCTCCAGCACATAGGCCAGGGGCAGGATCAGGGTTTCACCGGCGACCGAGACGGTCATGCCGTCCAGGATGGCCAACGTCAGCGGCAGGCGGATCAGCACGCGGGTGCCGTTGCCGGCCTGGCTTTCCAGCTGGACTTCGCCACCCAGGGCCTGGATGTTGCGGCGGACCACGTCCATGCCCACGCCACGCCCCGACAGATCCGTGACGGCATCGGCGGTGGAGAAGCCCGGTTGGAAGATCAGGTCCCACACCTGCGAATCGGTGGGGTTGTCCGGCACGCTCAGGCCGCGCTCAAGCGCCTTGGACAGGATCTTGTCGCGGTTCAGGCCGCGGCCGTCGTCGCTGACCTCGATCACGATGTGGCCGCCCTGATGCGACGCTGCCAACGTGATGGTGCCGGTTTCGTCCTTGCCTGCGTCACGACGCACGTCCGGCATTTCCAGGCCGTGGTCGATCGAGTTACGGACCAGATGCACCAGCGGATCGGCGATCTTCTCGATCAGGCCCTTGTCCAGCTCGGTGCCTTCGCCGATGGTGCGCAGACGCACGTGCTTGCCCAGGCGCGAGGACAGATCGCGGACCAGGCGCGGGAAGCGGCGGAACACCGCATCCACCGGCAGCATGCGCACGCCGATGACCGCTTCCTGCAGATCACGCGTATTGCGCTCCAGCAGGTCAAGGCCGGTCAGCAACTGCTCTGCCTGGGCCGGATCCAGTGCATGCGAGACCTGCTTGAGCATGGCCTGGGTGATGACCAGTTCGCCGACCAGATTGATCAGGGCATCGACCTTGTCCACGCTGACGCGGATCGAGGTTTCCGCTTCGTGGGCCGCAGCGGGTGCAGCGGCTGCGGCAGCCGGTGCTGCGGGGGCGGCAGGCTTGGCCTCGGCCGGTGCGCTGGTGGCCAGGCTGGGCGGTGCGGCCGGACGGATGTCCAGTTCGCAGTCGTCCACGACCCAGGCGAAGGTGTCTTCGATCTTGCTGCGCGGTACCTTGCCGACCAGGCCCAGGTCCCACGCGAGGTGGGCTTCGAGCGGGTCGAGCTGGTCGAAACCGGGCAGGCGCTCCATGCGCGCGGCGACCTGCAGCGAACCCAGGTGTTCCAGTTCGCGGATGATGCGCAGCGGATCATTGCCGCTCATGAACAGCGACGGCGCCGGCACGAAACCGATCTGCCACGCCTCGGGTGTGTCATCGATCCTGGCCGCGGCCATCGGTGCGGTGGTGGCGGCCTGGCCGGTCAGCACCGCTTCCAGGCGTGCCTTGATATCGGCGACGGATTGCGGGTCGGCCGGTTGGCCGTGTTCGGCTTCACGCAGCAGGGCGCGCAGCACGTCCACGGAGGCAAGCATCGCATCAACCGCGGCCGGCTCCAGCGCGCGCTTGCCGGCGCGCAGTTCGTCCAGCAACGTTTCCAGCACATGCGTCAGCGAGGCGATCGCGTCGAAGCCGAAGGTGCCGGCGCCGCCCTTGATCGAGTGCGCAGCGCGGAACACCGAGTTGATGATTTCCGGGTCCTGCTGGCCCGATTCGAGCGCCAGCAGACCAGCTTCCATCGCGTCCAGCCCCTCGCGGCTCTCTTCGAAGAAAGTGGCGTGGAAACGTTGCAGATCCATGCTCATGGTGCGGGGTGTCCAGTTGCGAGGGGAGGGAAGGGTGAAACGGGATCAGCCCAGGACTTTCTGGACGGTGGCCACCAGCTGTTCCGGATTGAACGGCTTGACCAGCCAACCCGTTGCGCCGGCAGCCTTGCCTTCGGACTTCTTGTCCGCGGCCGATTCGGTGGTCAGCATCAGCATCGGGGTGAACTTGTATTCGGCCAGCTGGCGCAGCTCACGGATCAGCGAGATGCCGTCCATGTTCGGCATGTTGACGTCGGTGACCACCGCATTGAAGCGTTGGCCCTTGGCACGCCCGAGGGCGACCGCGCCGTCTTCGGCTTCCTCGACGGAAAAGCCGGCCGAGGTGAGGGCGAAAGAGACCATCTGGCGCATCGACGCCGAATCGTCCACCACCAAGATACGTGCGCTCATGCAGCGTTCTCCACAGATTTCAGGTTGTCATGGGGTGCTTCCAGGCCGAGGGCCTGGGTGACGCCGAGCAGACGCGCGGCATCACGGAAGGTTGCGGTGCAACCGTGGAATCCGGTGGGATGCCCGGCCTTGCGGCGGGCCTCGACGAATGCGCACAGCACCTGCACCGAGGCGGTATGGATACGGCCGACCTGGCTGGCATCCAGCGTCAGATCGCCTTCCTGATCCACCAGGGGGGCCAAACGTGTTTTGAGCTCGGTGCTGGTCTCGATACCGAGATCATCACCCAGTGCGACAGTGCTCATCTTTGCTCCGGACAAACGGTTCCGAGGTCTATAACGGCCTAAACCAACAAAGCTTTAGGGCAGCTGCCGGTTCCCGGTCAGTTCAACAGCTGCGTCGCGTCCAGCAGGATCATCGGCTGGGCGGTCACGCGCGCCACGCCGCGGAACAGGTCGTTGGAAATCTGGCAGATGCGGGCGGTATCGGGCGGCTCGATCTGCGAGTCGGTGAGGTTGGCGACATCCTCCACGGCCGAGACCCGCAGGCCCATGGTTTCACCATTCTCTTCCAGCACCACGATGCGGGTGTTGGCATCGTTGATGACCGCACTGCTGCCCAGGTGGATGCCCAGATCCATCACCGGGACCACCTGGCCACGCAGGTTCATGATGCCGAGCATTTCCGGCGCCGTCCCGCGCAAGGGCAGCAGCGGCACGGGCAGGACGACCTCCTGCACCTTGAGCAGTTCCAGCGCATAGGCCTGGGCGCCACAGCGCAGGCGCAGCCAGCGCGAGGTGCGCTCGTTGGCCCGCCGGTTTTCGCGCGGGCTGGAGGCCGGGTCGCGGGCCTGCCGTTGCAGCTCTTCCCAGCTGCTGGGGCGGCTGTGCGCCAACGTAGGCGTCTTGGCGCGGATGCTGGGGGCAAGTGGCATGGCAGGCATGGTGCGGGCGGTGGGGGCCGGCGGGGTGGCAGGGGTGGGCGCGGGCGCTGGAACGGGCGCTGGCGGTGGTACCGGCGCGGAGGGCGCCACGTCATCGCCGGCGGTCATCAGGCCGCTCAATGACGGGTCGTTGCGGACTTCGTCGAGCAGGTCCTCGAAGCCCGGGGCGGGCATTGCAGCGGGTGCGGCCACTGGGGCGGTCTCGTACACGACCTCCGGTGGCAGGTCATCCCAACCGGGGCGTTGCTCATCCGCCGCCAGCGTCATCGCGCCGCTCAGTGAGGGGTCATTGCGGACCTCGTCGAGCAGGTCGTCGAAGCCCGGCGCCGGGGTGGCGGTGTCGGGCAGGGTCATCTCGCCACTGAGCGACGGGTCGTTGCGGACCTCGTCGAGCAGACCGTCGAGCACGGCAGCGGGCATCGCGTCGGTGACAACGGCGTCGACGTCGACTTCGACGCCCGGCGTCGTGCCTGCATCGAGTGTCGTCACCGGAGCCGGTGCCTCGGCCGGTGCCGGAACGGCATCGCCGAGCAGTTGGTCCAGATAGTCGTCGAGTACGCCGGCCGTGTTCATGCCGCGCGCTCCATCTGCTGCGCGTCGTCGGCCAGGATCCATTCCAGCGCACGCCGATAGGCAGCCAGGCCGCGCCCCGGGTAATCCTCGGACTGCGGCGGCACGGTCAGGCTGGCGGCGTTGCAGATGCGGGTGTCGACCGGGATCGCGTCTTCCCACACACGCTGGCCGTGCTTGTCCTGCATGAGCTTGACGGTTTCGTTGCCAGCGCGGGTGCGGCGGTCGAACAGGGTCGGCAGGATCGACATCGGCAACGGGCGGCGACGCGAGCGCTCGACCATCTCACCGGTGCGGACCATGCCATCCAGGCCGTGCAGCGCCAGCGGTTCGGCCTGGGTCGGGATGATCAGGCGGTCGGCCGCAGCCAGTGCGTTGATCATCAGCAGGCCCAGGGTGGGCGCGCAGTCCAGCAGGATGTAGTCGTGCTGGCCCTGGTGGCGGGCGAGCGCGTTCTGCAGCGCCAGGCCGAGGCCGGGCTGGTTCGCGCTGCGGCGCTCCAGCGTGGCCAGTGCCGCCTGCGCGCAGACGTAGTCCAGGCCGGGAATGCTGCTGTGGTGGGCCAGGGTGGCCAGCTCGGCCGGCGGTGCGCCGAACAGCTCCAGCACGCCCTGCGGCGGCGGGTCCAGCGGCACGCCGAAGGCCCGGGTCAGCGACGAATGCGGATCCAGATCGATCAACAGCACGCGGTGGCCCTGCGTGGCCAGACCACGGCCGAGCGCGAGCGTCGTGGTGGTCTTGCCCACGCCGCCTTTCTGATTGGCAACAGCCCAGATACGCATGCGGTTCACTCCTTCAGTGCAGACGGAACGGCGGCGCCAACACGGCTGCCGGCCGGCACCGGTGGCAACTGCACCGGTGCGATGGGGGTAACAGGGGAGGTACGGGCGGCGCTCGGTGCGGCGGCCGTATCGGCCGGCTCGGCATCGGCACTGAGCCGGTCGGTGATCGGGTCGACGCCTGCAGCGGTGTCGGCGAGGATGATCACCATCACCCGCCGATTGCGGTTGCGGCCTTCGGCGCTGGCATTGCTCTGGCGCGGCCGGAACTGGCCGTACCCGACCATCGCCAGCCGCGCTGGCTGCAGGCCCTGATCGGCGAACAGATGCACCACGCTGGCCGCGCGCGCGGCGGACAGTTCCCAGTTGGAGGGAAACAGCGCCGTGGCGATCGGGATGTTGTCGGTGTGGCCTTCCACGCGTACGCCGTTGGGCGCATCGCGCAGCACCTGGGCGAGGGTGGACAGGGTGTCGCGCGCATGCACGTCCAGCGTGGCCGATGCGGTGGGGAACAGGATGTCGCTGTTGATCTCCACCTCGATCCACAGCTCGGTACGGCGCACGGTGATCATGCCGCGCTCGATCAAGGGCGCCAGGGTGGCGGTAAGCTTGTCGGCGATCCCGTTGAGCTGGCGCTCGGCGCGCTGCAGCTGTTCCTGGTTGCGCATGGAAACGGGCATGCGCATCTGCGAAGCCATCGCCGGCAGCAGGGTGGGGTCGTTGCTCGGCGCCGGCGCGGACGGGCCGACCTTGGTCCCGGCCTTGATCACCGAGGGGCTGTCCCAGCCGCCGCCCTGGACCTGCTGGTTGCCGACCTGCACCGGGTTGATGGTACGCGGCGCGCCACCAAAGGCGGTGGTGAGTGCGTCGGCCATGATCCGGTACTTGCCCTCGTTGAGCGAGGAGATGGCGTACATCACCACGAAGAAGGCGAGCAGCAGCGTCATGAGGTCGGCGTAGGGGATCGCCCAGGCCTCATGGTTGGCATGTTCTTCGTGGTGCTTGCGGCGGGCCATGTCAGTGCAGGAACCCGGACAGGTTGGTTTCGATGTTGCGCGGGTTTTCACCCTGGGCGATGGAGATCAGCCCTTCGATGATCATTTCGCGGTCGCGGCTGTTGTGATGGATCACGCTCTTGAGCTTGGCCG
>DEVL01000002.1:288222-449834 GCA_002363385.1 Stenotrophomonas maltophilia | reverse complement strand
GACCGGCAGGAACAGCAGGTTGGCCGAGGCGATGCCGTAGATGGTGGCGGTGAACGCGGCGGCGATGCCGTGGCCGAGCTTGCTCGGGTCGGCCAGGTTCTTCATCACCGCGATCAGGCCGAGCACGGCGCCGATGATGCCCAGCGTCGGCGCATAGATGCCCATGCCCTCGAACACCTTGGAGGCGGCCAGATCCTGGCTCTCTTGGCTGCTCAGCTCGATTTCCATCATGTGCCGGATGGTCTCCGGCTCCACACCGTCCACCAGCAGCTGCAGGCCCTTGCGCAGGAACGGGTCGTCCTGGGCATCGACCTGGGCTTCCAGGCCGAGCAGGCCCTGGCGGCGGGCGATGTTGCTCCACTCCACGATCTGCTGGATCAGGTGCCGGCGGTCGCTGCTCGGCGGCAGGATCACCCACTTCACGATCTTGAAGGCATGCTTGAACACGGCCGGCGAGGTGTGCAGCAGGATCGATGCGATGGTGCCGACGATGACGATCACGAAGGCGGCCGGCGACCACAGCGACGCCAGACCGGCCCCCTTGAGGATGCTGCCGCCGACCAGTGAGGCCAGCGCGAGGAAAAGTCCAATGAGGCTGAGTCTGTCCATGGGTCCGTTATCGGCTTGTGTGAATGGGACTTGAGACGCCGAAGGAATCCACTGATGCGGCGGTCACACTTTCACGCGGTCAATCGTGGTGGGTGCGCAGCCCGTCCACGTCCAGGATCAGCGCCATGCGGCCGTCACCGATGAGGGTGGCGCCGGCATAGCCACGCAGTCCGCGCAGGGCTTTGGGCAGCGGCTTGATCACCACTTCCTCGCGGCCGCGCACCTGGTCGACCACCAGGCCAAAGCGGGCTTCACCGGCCTGCAGTACCACGATGGTCAGCAACGAGGACGGCATCGGCTCCACGTCCAGCCAATGGCGCAGATCCACCAGGGCCAGCGTGTGCGATTTGCGGTCCAGCACGGCGCGGCCATCGAACCACCCCAGGGAGCTGTTGGGGGCGTGCAGCACCTCCATCACACGGGCCAGCGGCAGGGCGTAGACGTCCTCGCCGGCCTGCACCAGCAGGGTCGGCAGGATGGCCAGCGTGAGCGGCACGCGGATCATGAAGCGGCTGCCACGGCCCAGCTCGGACTGGATCTGGATCTGGCCGCTGAGTTCGCGGATGCGCGACTGGACCACGTCCATGCCCACGCCGCGGCCGGAGATGTCGGTCACCTGCTGCTTGGTCGAGAACCCGGGCAGGAAGACCAGATGCAGGCATTCCTCGCTGCTCAGGCGGGCGGCAGCTTCCGGATCGATCAGGCCCTTCTCGCGTGCCTTCTGGCGCAGACGTTCCGGATCGATACCCGCGCCATCGTCCTGCACTTCGATGCTGACGTAGTCGCCTTCCTGCTGGGCCGACAGGCGCACGTGGCCGCTGCGCGGCTTGCCCTGGGCTTCGCGCAGGTCCGGCATCTCCACGCCGTGATCGATCGCGTTGCGGACCAGATGGACCAGTGGATCGGCCAGCGCTTCGACCAGGTTGCGGTCCAGCTCGGTCTCGGCACCGATCAGTTCCAGCTCCACTTCCTTCTTCAGCGAGCGCGCGACATCGCGGGCCACCTTGGGGAAGCGCGAGAACACCTTGCCGACCGGCTGCATGCGGGTGCGCATCACCGCCGACTGCAGGCGGGCGGTGGCGATGTCCAGGGTGGAGACCGCGCGGTCCAGCTCTTCATCGTGCAGGCGCGCGCGCAGGGTCTTGAGCCGGTTGCGCGAGAGCACCAGTTCGCCGATCAGGTTGACGATCGCATCCAGGCGTTTGGTATCCACGCGCACGGTGTGCTCGGCCTCGGCGACCGGCTTGTTGGGCGCCGGCTTGTTGGCGGCAGGCGCGGCGGGCGCTGCCACTGCACGCGGCGCCGGGGCCGGTGCAGCCGTCACGGGCTTGGCACCGGGTGCCGCGCCGCCGTGCAGTTGGTCGAGCAGGGATTCGAACTCGTCCTCGCTGATCATGCCGTCGTCTTTCCTGGCGGCGACCGCGGTCGGTGCGGCACCGCCATGCAGCTGGTCGAGCAGTGCTTCGAATTCATCGTCGGTGATCAGCTCACCGCTGCTGGGGCCGGCGGCGGCGCTCGGTGCGGCCGCCGGCGTCGCCGGGCCGTTGACGTCGAACTGTGCGATCAGCTCCGGCGGGGCATAGCCCGGCTCGGTGCCGGCCGAGACCGAGTCCAGCATCGACTGCAGATAGTCCAGCGACTGCTGGGCCGCGTCGAAGTGATGGGCCTGCAGCGTGGCCTGGCCCGAGCGCGCCATGCCGAGGGTTTCCTCGGCGGCGTGGCACAGCTCGACCATCGCCTGGATGCCGAGGAAGCCCGCGCCGCCTTTGAGCGTGTGGAACCCGCGGAACACGGCGTTGAGCTGGTCACCGTCCTGGGGCGCCTGCTCCAGCGACACCAGCTGTTCGCCAAGGCGATCCAGGATCTCCTGGGCCTCGAGGATGAAGTCGGCAGCGATATCGTCCGGAACAGCACTCATGATCGTTAAAGTCCCAAATCGGAGAGCAGGTCGTCAGCGTCGACCTGTGAAACCTGGTGGCGGTCCAGACCGGTCACGGCCGGGCCGGCCAGACCGTTGTCGCGCTTGTGCGCGGTGTCGTCCTGCGGCGGCAGCCCGAGTGCACCGAAGCCTTCATGCACGCGACGCACGATGCCCACCACGCGGCGGATGATCTGCCCGGTGAGATCCTGGTAGCTCTGGGTGAGTGCGATCTCGGTCAGGTTGTGGCGGATGCGGTCCAGCTGCTGGTCCTGGTCGGCCGTCAAGCCATTGGCGCGCAGCTGCTCGGTGAGCGTGCGGCATTCTTCGGCCAGGTCCAGGGTGCGGTGGGTGGCCTGTTCGGTCATCGCCACCACGTGATCCAGACGCGCGCAGGCATCGTCCAGTTCGCCGGCTTCGCTGGGCAGGCTGGGCAGCTCGCCCAGTGCCTGGCCCAGCTCGCGGGCAAGCCGGTTCAACCCGGCCATCATCGGCTGGGTCCGCAGTGCGGCCAGTGCGTCGATTTGCTGACGCCACGCTGCTTCGTCGCCCGATTCCAGCGCGGCCAGTGCATCCTGCAGGCGCTGCACCAGCGCTGATTTGTCGCTCAGGGTTTCCATCAGGCGCTCGCCGCCAGACGTTCGAAGATCTTGCCGAGCTTTTCTTCCAGGGTCTGGGCGGTGAACGGCTTGATGATGTAGCCGTTGACGCCGTTCTGGGCCGCTTCGATGATCTGCTCGCGCTTGGCTTCTGCGGTCACCATCAACACCGGCAGGGTCTTGAGCTTGGCGTCGGCGCGGATGGCCTTGAGCAGGTCGATGCCCGTCATCACCGGCATGTTCCAGTCGGTGACCACGAAATCGAACGGCTGGCTCTGCAACAGCATCAGCGCGGCATGCCCGTCCTCGGCTTCGGCGGTGTTGGTGAAGCCCAGATCGCCCAGCAGGTTCTTGACGATACGACGCATGGTCGAAAAATCGTCGACGATCAGGATACGCATGTTCTTGTCCAAAGCTCTTTCCTCGGTCTTAATGGTTCTCGAGGCCGGCGTCGGCCGCCTCGAAGATTTTCAGTCGGCCACGCAGGCGCAGCACGGCCTGGCCATGGATCTGGCACACGCGCGATTCGCTGACGCCCAACACGGCGCCGATCTCTTTCAGGTTCAGTTCCTGCTCGTAGTACAGCGACAGGACCAGCTGTTCGCGCTCGGGCAGCAGTCCGATGGCGTTGCCCAGCTCACGTCCGAACTCACCGCGCTCCAGCACCTGCTGCGGGGTCGGGCCGCCCTGGGCGACGGTGTCCAGTTCGCCCTGGTCTTCGATCCGTGATTCCAGGCTCAGCACCTGGCCGCGCGAGGCATCTTCCATCAGGCGCAGGTAGTCCGGCAGCGGCATGTCCATCGCGGCGGCCACTTCCGTGGCGCTGGCGGCACGGCCGGTGCTCTGCTCAAGCCGGCGGATGGTGGCGGCGGCGTCGCGGGCGCGGCGGTGGACCGAGCGCGGCACCCAGTCGCCACGGCGGATCTCATCGATCATCGAGCCACGGATGCGGATCGAGGCATAGGTCTCGAACGAGGCGCCCTGGTCGGCGTCGTAGCTGCGCGACGCTTCGATCAGGCCCATCATGCCGGCCTGGATCAGGTCGTCCACTTCCACGCTCGCCGGCAGGCGGGCGGCCAGGTGATGGGCGATGCGGCGGACCAGGTCGGAGTGCTGGGCAATGCACTCGTTGGCTGCGACCCGCTGGACCTCTTTGTACTGTGCGGCGCCTTTCATGCGGTCACCCCGCGTTGCTTGAGGATGCGTTCGAGGAAGAACTCAACGCCGCCACGTGGCTCGGTCGGGGCCTGCCAGCGTGCGGTACGGCGCGCGATCTCGGTCAGTGCCAGCGCCGAGGGGCTGGACGGGTAGGCCTTCACCACCGGCTGCTGGCGCTGGACCGACAGGCGGAGCCAGTCGTCCTGCGGCACGCAGCCCAGGTAGTTGAGCGAGACATCGGCGAGGAACTTCTCGCAGACGCGGGTCAGCTTCTCGTACAGCACCCGGCCTTCATTCGGGTCGCGCACCATGTTGGCGACCACCTGGATCCGGTCCACGCCGCGTTCGCGCGAGAGCACTTTGATCAAGGCGTAGGCGTCGGTGATCGAGGCCGGCTCATCGCAGACCACGACGACGGTGTCCTGGGCGGCCTGGCAGAACGTCAACACGCCGTCGGTGATGCCCGCGGCCGTGTCCACCACCATGATGTCCAGCTCACGCTCCAGCTCGGAAAACACGTTGATCAGCCCGATGTGCTCGGCCTGCTGCAGCTCGGCCATGTTGCGGCGGCCGGAGGCGGCCGGCACCACCAGCAGGCCGCCGGGGCCTTCGATGATGACCTCCTCCAGCGTGCAGCGCCCGGCGATCAGGTCGGCCAGGGTCACGGTCGGCTTCAGCCCCAGGATCACATCGACATTGGCCAGGGCCAGGTCGGCATCCAGCAGCAGGGTGCGTTTGCCCATGCTGGCAAGCGCCACGGCCAGGTTGGCCGAAACGTTCGTTTTGCCCACGCCGCCCTTGCCGCCGGTGACGGCGATGGTGCGGACCGGGCCCAGCGGCTGGCTTCGGGTAGCCGACAACGGGAAGGTCTGGGTCAGCTTGGCGTACTCACGCGACGGCATGGTTCAACTCCGGGTTGCAGGGCATATCGGCCGCGCGGCGCAAATCTTCAAGGCGAAGTACAAGATTGGCCGCACTGGCACGGTGCAGGTCTTCAGGAACGTCCTGGCCATCGGTGACCCAGGTGATCGGAAGGCGGTGGTCAACGGCCACCGACAGGGCGGTACCGAAGCGCCCGGTCTCGTCCAGCTTGCTCAGCACCACACCCTGCGGGTTGGCGGCGCTGAAGCGGCGGACCACCTCGTCCATGTCGCCGAAACTGGTGTTGGCCGGCAGCACCAGCAGGGTGCGGATCTGCTCGGCGGCCCGCAGCCACTGCAGCTGGGCGGCCAGCGCACGGTCGCGCGGGCCCAGGCCGGCGGTGTCGATCAGGACCAGTTTGTAGTCCTTCAGGCGTTCCAGCAGCTGGTTCAGATCGCTGCCACTGCTGGCCTCGTGGACGGCGATGCCGAGCTGGCGGCCGAAGCCGTACAGCTGCTCGCGGGCGCCGATGCGGCCGGTATCGGTGGTGACCAGGGCCACATCGCGGGCGGCGTGGGCTTCGGCGAAGCGCGAGGCCAGCTTGGCGATGGTGGTGGTCTTGCCGGCACCCGTCGGGCCGACCAGGGCGATCACGCCGCCCGCTTCGAGCGGGTCGACCGGGGCGATCGGCAGCTTCTTGGAGAGCAGGCCGAGCATCAGGCCACGGCCACGGTGGGCTTCGGTGTCCAGCGGAATCTGCATGGCCACGTCACGGCTGATGCCGGCGTCGAAGCCGTATTCATCCATCAGGTCCAAGGCGGCCGCACGGACCGGCGAGCCGCGCAGGCGTTCGTCGGTGAAGCGGTGCATCTCGCGCTCGATGACGTGGCGCATGCCCGCCACTTCGTGACGCAGCTGGCGGAGTTCTTCGTCGTCGCGCGGGATCAGGCTCAGCTCCGGCACGCTGGCCACGACCGGTGCCGGTTCGTTGGCGGCGGCCGCGGTGGTCACCGGCAGCGGCAGCGGCAGCGCCGGCGGTACGGCGGTGGCCACGATCGCGGCCGGGGCGAGCACCGCCGCGGCCGGCAATGCGGGCTCGTCCATTTCATCCAGTGGTGGATCGATCACGAAACGGGCGCGGTTGATCGCGGCGGGCGCGGCAACAGCCTCCACCGGCTCGGCGGGCGCCGCCGCCGCGGCCTGCTCGACATTGAACGGCGCGAAGATCTGCTCCGGCAGCGACGGTTCGTTGACAGCCGGGTTGAGGCCTGCGCGGGCCAGGGTGGCGGCAAAGCCATCACTGCCGCGCGGCGGCACTACTTCGTGGGCGGTATCGAGCGTGCGGCCGGTCGCGCCGACAGCGGCGCGCGCCAGGGCGGCAACGGCCGAAGTGGTGGCCGCGACCGGCTCGGGCGTGGCGACCGGGGCCTTGCGACGGGTCACCGCCGCGATCACGGCATCGGCGGCGCTGCGTGGGCGCGGGGCCGGCGGCGGAGCGACGTCCTTGCGGGCCGCTTCCAGGGCACGCTGCACGGCGCCTTCATCGTAGTTCGCCGCCGCCACGATTTCGACACCTTCCGCGATCCGGCGGTTGGACAGGATCACGGCGTCCGGACCGTGTTCCTTGCGCACCAGGTTCATGGCCGAGCGCATATCGGAGGCGACGAAGCGTTTGATTTTCATGCTGTGGTACCGGGACTGGGGCGGCGGAGTGGTGGAAGGGAAACGCTGGTTGTCGGTGGTCTGCACGGTCAGGGATTCCCTTTATTTCCTGCTGCGGTGAATTCGAATGAGGTGTCTGTTTTCTGTCGCGTTGCCGTCGGGCGCCTGGCTCAACTGATCGTGCCGACCAGCTTCAACCGTTTGTCCTCGGGTACCTCGCTGTAGGCGAGTACGGACAGCGAGGGGACGCTGTGGCGTACCAGCCGTGCCAGCGCGGCACGTACCGGGCCGGGGACCAGCACGACCGCCGGCTCGTTCTTCGCTTCCTGCTTGCCGACACATTCGGCCAGGCTTTGATGCAGTCGCTCGGCGAGTCCGGGTTCCAGCGCGGCGCCGTTGCCCTGAGTGGACTCCTGCAAGACGCGTTCCAGTTGCGGGTTGAGGGTGAACACCGGCAGCTCCGCCGACATGCCGGCGATCTCCTGCACGATGAAGCGGCCCAGTGCATTGCGTACGGCAGCGGTCAGCACGGCCGGGTCCTGGCTGGTCGGGGCACTTTCCACCAGCGATTCGACGATCTTGCGCAGCTGGCGGATCGGGATGCGTTCGATCAGCAGGTTCTGCAGCACGCGCACCACGGCCGAGAGCGGCAGCGACTTCGGCGTCAGATCCTCGACCAGCTTCGGTGCGCTCTTGGCCAGGTTGGCCAGCAGCTGCTGCACTTCTTCATGGCCCAGCAGTTCCGGGGCGTGCTCGCGGATCAGGTGCGATAGATGCGTGGCCACCACGGTGGCCGGATCGACCACCGTGTAGCCCATTGTTTCGGCGTTGGCGCGCTGGTGCGGCTGGATCCAGGTGGCGTCCAGGCCGAAGGCCGGATCCTTTCCGGCGATGCCTTCCAGCGTGCCCAGCGCACTGCCCGGGTCCAGCGCGAGTTCGCGGTCGGGGTGGATCTCGGCGGTGGCCACGGGCACGCCGTGGATCAGCAGGCGGTAGGCGGTGGCAGGCAGCTCGAGGTTGTCGCGGATATGGACGGAGGGAATCAGGAAGCCGATGTCGTGGGTGAGCTTGCGGCGCACCCCCTTGATCCGCGCCATCAGTTCGCCGCCCTGATTCTTGTCGACCAGCGGGATCAGGCGATAGCCGACCTCCAGGCCCAGCGGATCGACCGGGCGCAGTTCGTCCCAGGTCAGCTCAGCGGTGGGCGACGGGGTGGCACCGGGCAGCCCCAGGGCTTCAGAGCGGCCGGCAGCGGGGGATTCGGCGGCGCGCGCAGCGGCCACGCTCTTCTTCCAGGCCTTCCAGGCAACGAAGCCGAGGAGGGCCGCCAGCGTCAAGAAGGCGACGTTGGGCATGCCCGGGACCAGGCCGACCACACCCATGATCGCAGCGGCAATGGTGAGCGCGCGGTACTGGCCGAACACCTGGCCCATCATGGCCTGGGCCATGTCCTGCGAGCGCGAGGCGCGGGTCACCAGCATGGCCACCGCCGAGGACACCAGCAGCGCCGGCAGCTGCGCCACCAGACCGTCACCGATGGAGAGCAGGGTGTAGGTAGCGGCGGCATCACCGAACGGCATGCCGTGCTGGAGCACGCCGACGGCCAGGCCGCCGATCAAGTTGATGAACAGGATCAGGATGCCGGCGATCGCATCGCCGCGGATGAACTTGCTGGCACCGTCCATCGCGCCGTAGAAATCGGCTTCCTCGCGGACTTCTTCGCGGCGGGCCTTGGCCTCTTCGCGCGTCAGCAAACCGGCGTTGAGATCGGCGTCGATGGCCATCTGCTTGCCGGGCATGGCATCGAGGATGAAGCGCGCGGTGACTTCGGACACGCGGCCGGCACCCTTGGTGATCACCACGAAGTTGATGATGGTCAGGATCGCGAACACCACGATGCCGACCGCGTAGTTGCCGCCGATGACGAACTCACCGAACGCGGCGATCACCTTGCCTGCCGCTTCATGGCCGTTCTGGCCATGCAGCAGGATCACGCGGGTGGAGGCCACGTTCAGCGCCAGCCGCAGCATGGTGGTGATCAGCAGCACGATCGGGAAGATCGTGAAGTCCAGCGGGCGCTTCACGTACACCACCGCCAGCAGCACCATCAGCGAGATGGCGATGTTGAAGGTGAACAGTGCATCGAGCACCGGTGGGGCCAGCGGGACCACCACCATCGCCAGCAGCGCCAGCACGATCAGCGGGGCGCCGAGGCCGTTGCGGATCATGTCCATGGCGCGGCGCGCGGTCATGCCGCCGGCAGCGGGCTGTGCACTCATGGGCGGGCTCCCTTGCCGAATTCATCGATGTCGATGCTGGGGCTGGCCGGCATCGGGCCGGTGTGCCAGCTGCGCAGCTGATAGACGTAGGAGAGGACCTGGGCCACGGCCGAATACAGTCTCACGGGAATTTCCTTTCCAAGTTGACCTTCCCGATACAAGGCGCGTGCCAAAGGCGGGGCGGAGACGATGGCGACCTTGTTGCCGTCGGCCACTTCACGGATACGCAGGGCGGTTTCATCCACGCCCAGGGCCACCACGGTGGGGGCGCCCATCTTTCCGCCCTCGTATTTCAGGGCGACCGCGTAGTGGGTCGGGTTGACCACCACCACGTCGGCGGTGGGCACCGCCTCCATCATCCGGCGGTTGGCCAGCTGCTGCTGGAGCTGGCGGATGCGGCCCTTGACCTCCGGGCTGCCCTCGCTTTCCTTCATTTCCCGGCGCAGCTCTTCACGGGTCATCTTCAGCTTGCGCATCCAGTTCCAGCGCTGGTACGGGGCATCGATGAAGGCCAGCAGCATCATGGCGCCGCCGGTGGCCAGCATCAGCTTCAGGGTGAAGCCCAGGCCATGCACCATGGCGGCCTCCAGCGGCTGGTTGAGGAGGTCGCGCAGCGAGCGGATGCCGTGCCAGACCACCAGCCCGGCAGCGGTGCCGACAAAGACGATGCGCAGCAGCGATTTGGTGAACTCGGCGATCGCTTCGGGGCCATACAGGCGCTTCATGCCCGCCATCGGGCTCATCCGGGTGAAGTCCGGCATCATCGATTTGTTGGACCAGCGCAGCCCGCCCATCACCACCGGTGACAGGAAACTGGCCAGCAGGCAGATCACGATCAGGGGCCACATCGCCAGCATCAGGCGCAGCAGCAGCTCGCCGAAGTGCCCGAACAACGCCTTCGGGTGCAGCCACAGGGCCGGCTCGGGGCTCAGCGCAAACTGCATCCAGCTCTTGGTGTTGCGGGCGATGGTGCCGGAGAACGCCATCAGCGCCAGAACACCGGCACCGAACACGGCCGCCGTGGCCAGCTCACGCGAGCGCGGGATGTTGCCCTGTTCCCGGGCATCGCGCAGGCGTTTTTCAGTGGGTAATTCGGTTTTTTCGCCGGCTTGTTCGTTCTCGGACATCAGGGCACGACACGGGAGGAGATGCCGGTGTCCGTGCAAGAACCGTTCCGCGAGCCGCCAGTGACGGTAGTGCCGGCCGCTGGCCGGCTGCAGGGGATGCCTGCTGGTTTCTGGGGAGCCGGCCAGCGGCCGGCACTACCGCGTCTCCAGCCTCACCCTGCCGAGGCGCCTGGGCGTGCCTGGGCCTTCCAGTCTGCCGCCACCTCCACTCTGGGGCGGGGCAGGTCATGCAGCTGCATGAAGCGCTCCGGGTCCACCGGCCGCCCCAGCAGATACCCCTGCAGGTAATCACAGCCCAGTCGCTCCAGGTAAGCTCTCTGGCCGGCGGTCTCGACGCCTTCGGCGACGATGTCCATGTCCAGGGCATGCCCCAGCGCCACGATCGCCGACACGATCACTACGTCCTCCGAGCTGTTCTCCAGGTCGCGCACGAAGGCGTGGTCGATCTTGATCTCGGTGGCCGGCAGCCGCTTGAGGTACAGCAGGCTGGAATACCCGGTGCCGAAATCATCGATGGAGATGCCCACGCCCAGTGCGGCCATTGCCTGCAGCAGGGTCAGGCTGACTTCGGTGTCACGCATCACGGTGCTTTCCGTGATCTCCAGGATCAGCCGGCGCGGCTCGAGATGGTGGGTCTTGAGGGCCTCGCGCACTTCCCGCAGCAGGTTGGGCGAGGCGAACTGGATCGGGGAGAGATTCACCGAGACCGTCCAGCCGTCATGACCGGCGTTGTGCCACGCACGCAGCTGGCGGCAGGCTTCGTTGAGTGCCCAGCGGCCAATATCATTGATCACGCCGCTGCGTTCGGCCAGGCGGATGAAGCGGTCCGGCGGAATCAGGCCCTGCTGCGGGTGACGCCACCGGATCAGCGCTTCGGCCCCGCTGATCGCCTGGCCGGCGACGCGCGTCTTGGGTTGGTAGTGCAGGAACAGCTGCTCGGTGCCGATCGCCCGGCGCAGGTCGGCGAGGAGCTGGAACTGCTGCTCGGCACTGTCGTTCATCCAGTCGGCGAAGCGCACATATGCGTTGCGGCCCGCCTCCTTGGCCTGGTACATCGCCGCATCGGCGAAGGCCATGAGCTGGCGCTCACTGGCGGCATGGTCGGGGCAGATGGCGATGCCGATGCTGGCGGTGACCTGCAGGTCGTGACCGCCCAGCAACGGCTCGCGGCCCACGGCCTGGATGATGCGGCTGGCCAGCGTGGCGACATCCTCATCGTTCTCGATCGGCACCACCAGCACGAACTCGTCGCCGCCCAGGCGCGCGATCATGTCCGCGGGCCGCAGCAGCTTGCGGGTGCGGTCGGCGACGGCGACCAGCAATGCATCGCCAGTCTGGTGACCGTAGGCATCATTGACCTGTTTGAAGCCGTCCAGATCCATGAACATCACCGCGAACCGACTGCCGCGCTGCTCGGCTTCGGCAAGCGCCTGCTCGATGCGCTGCAGCAGCAGGCGGCGGTTGGGCAGGCGGGTCAGGGGATCGTGCAGGGCGGCCTGGGTCAGCTCGGCCTGGGCGTCATCCAGTGAACTGCTCAGGTCGGTATTGCGCAGGCGCAGCAGCTGTGCCTCCATGCGCTGGTCCAGCCAGGAGACGATCAGCACGATGGCCAGGATCGCGATGGTGAGCACCAGTACCACCAGCGCCAGCCACTGCGCCTGCAGACCGTCACCGGCAACCGCACCGCAGATGCTGCCGGCGGGAAAACGCGCGGCGGCCATGCCGGTGTAATGCATGCCGGCGATGGCGGCACCGAGCACCAGTGCGGGCGCGACGCGGTCACGAAGACGGCGGTGGCTGCTGCGCAGACGGAAGGCGATGTGCAGCGCGGTCCAGGACGCGGCCACGGCGATGAGCAGCGACAGCGCCACCCAGCCGAGGTGGTAGTCGATCCCGGGCTGCATGTGCAGTGCGGCCATGCCCAGATAGTGCATTGCTGCGATCCCACTGCCCATCAACAGCGCACCGAGCGCGAGGCGCCCGTGCGGCAGGGTCGGGCGTGAGACCAGCCACAGCGCGAAGATGGACGAGGCCACGGCGGCCAGCAGTGAGACGGCGGTCAAGCCCAGTGCATAGCCCAGCGGAATAGGGAGCTGGAAAGCGAGCATGCCGATGAAGTGCATCGACCAGATGCCCAGGCCCATCGCACCTCCGCCGCCGGTCAACCAGAGCCAGGTGGAGCGACGTGTGGCCGCGGTCGTGACCCGGCTGGCCATGTCCAGCGCGGTGAAGGAGGCCAGTACGGCGACCAGGAACGACACGACGACCAACCACGGGGTATAGCTGCCGATCAGCATGGATGACTCTCTCCCTGGTCAACACCTGAGCGATACGACAGAACGCCACGCCATCACCGCAGACAGCGGGTGAAGGTTTCGTCGTCGCCGTGCGACGGCGCAGCGGAGCGCAGGACTCAGACTAACAAGCCGACCGGGGGGCGCTGCAAGTGACGAATGGCCCGCGTTCGGCCCGATTCCGCGCTGTCCCGGGTGTGTCCCGGGTCAGCGGCTGACGCTGTCGGCCGCGTCGAAGGCGGCATCGAACAGGCGCTGCACCGGCGGCCCCATTTCGCCGGCCAACACGGTCAGCAGGAACAGCCCCAGCAGCAGGGCCACCGGCAGGCCGAGCTGGATTGGATTGAGCGCAGGTGCCGCGCGTGCCAGCACGCCGAAGGCCAGATTGATGGCCAGCATCGCCACGGTAAGCGGCAGCGCCAAGGTGAGCGCGCCACGGAACACCTGCAGCAGGAACGTGGGAGCGATGGCGAAAAACGCATGCGGATCGGGCAGGGCGGTGCCGATCGGCAGGGCTTTGTAGCTGTCCATCAACAATGAGATCAGCGCCAGATGCCCGTTGGAGGCGAAGAACAGCAGGCCGAACAGCAGATAGAACCACTGACCGATCACGCCGGAGCTGCCACCGCGCATCGGGTCACTCATCTGCGCGAACGCCAGGCCGGTCCCTTGGGCCACCAGTTCACCAGCCATCGCGCCGGCCTCGAACACCAGCCGCAGCAGGAAGCCGATGGAGATGCCGATGGCCAGTTCGCGGGCGATGGTCAGCACCGTCGCCGCATCGAAGCCGGTCCATTCCGGGACCGGCGGCAGCATCGGTGAGAGCGCGATTGCCAGTGCGCCGGCGAGCATCACGCGCACCCGCGAGGGCACGGCGCGGGTGCCGATCAGCGGCATCGCCATGATCATCGCGCCGATGCGCAGCATGGTCCACAGGATCGTGCCGATCATGCCGAAGGCCTGCAGGCCATCGGCGGCCATCTGTGTCGCGGAATCCACGGCGGCTGCCTCAGCCGATCAGGTGGGGAATGCGCTGGAACAGCAGCGTGGTGTATTCGACCAGGTGGCCGATCAGCAGGCTGCCGAGCGCGAACAACACGACCGTCAAGGCCGCGGCCTTGGCCACGAAGGCGATGGTCGGTTCGTTGAGCTGGGTCGCTGCCTGCACTACGCCGACCACCACGCCGACGATCAGCACGGTGAGCAGCAGCGGGCCGGCGACCCAGAGCACGGTGATCAGGCCACCACGCAGTTCGGTCAGGGCAAGTTCGGGCGTCATGTCAGTCTCGGGTCCGTATCGATCAACAAGGCAGGGCGGTCAGACCGCATTGAAACTGGCGGCCAGGGTGCCCACCACCAGCACCCAGCCATCCACCAGCACGAACAACAGGATCTTGAACGGCGCGGAGACCAGCATCGGTGAGAGCATCATCATGCCCATGGACATCAGCACGCTGGCCACGACCAGGTCGATGATCACGAACGGGATGAAGATCAGGAAGCCGATCTCGAAAGCGGTCTTCAGTTCGCTGGTGACAAACGAGGCGACCAGGATCGGGAACGGAATGGCGTCCGGGCTGGCGTAGGTACCGTGGCCGGCCATACCGGCGAAGGTCATCAGATCCGTCTCGCGGATCTGCGCCAGCATGAAGGCGCGCAGCGGCTGGGTGGTCAGCGTCCAGGCGGTCTGGAAATCGATCTCGCCGTTGAGGTACGGCGCCATGCCGCTGCCCCAGGCCTTCTGCCAAACCGGCAGCATCACCATCGCGGTAAGGAACAGGGCCAGGCCGAGGAGCACCTGATTGGACGGCGTCTGGCCGGTACCCAACGCCTGGCGCAGCAGGCCCAGCACGATGATGATGCGGGTGAAGGCGGTCAGCACCAGCAGCATCGAGGGGATCAGGGTGATCGCCGTCATCAGCAGCAGCGTCTGCAGCGGCAGGCTGACCGGTTGGCCGCCAATCTTGCCGACATTCACGTCCGGCAGCGCGGGCACACCCGGCACGCCGGGCGCGGCCCAGGCCAGGGCCGGCAGCGCACACAGCAGGGCAGTCAGCAACAGCGGCAGGTAACGGGTCCAGGAGGTACGGGGGCCACGCATGTTCAGGGTTCCTTGCGCAGCCGCTGTTGCAGCAGCTGGGCGAAATTCGGGAGGTGTTTGAAATCGGGAAGGCGTGCCGGCGTCGGAGCCGGCAGAGGTTCGGGCAGCTGATGCAGGGTGTTGATGCCGCCGGCGGTGACACCCAGCAGCAGCTGGGTGCCATTGACCTCGATCACCACCACGCGCTCTTTCGCGCCGACGGTCAGGCTGGCAACCACCCGCAGGCCTTCGGCCGGGCGGAAGCCGCTGCCGGGCATACGCTTGAGCAGCCAGCCCAGGCCGACGATCAAGGCCAGCACGCCCAGCAGTGCCAGTACCGCACCGAACATGCCCGGTGCGGCGGCGGCATGCTGGCCGACCTTGACGGTCGACGCGCCGGCGGCGATCAGCAGCCCGGTGCTCAACGCAGTCTCCGGATCCGTTCGCTCGGGCTGACCACGTCGGTCAAGCGCACGCCGAAGCGGTCGTTGATCACCACCACCTCGCCATGGGCGATCAGGGTGCCGTTGACGAACACGTCCAGCGATTCACCAGCACCGCGTTCCAGTTCAACCACCGAACCCTGGTTGAGCTGCAGCAGGTTGCGGATCGGCAGGCGCGCACGGCCCACTTCCAGCGACAGGGTCACCGGCACATCCAGGATCACATCCAGGTTCAGCTCGGGACCGAGGTTCTCATCGGACTGCAGCGTGGTGAACTGCGCCGGTGCCGGTTCCGCCGGGGACAGCGGTTCGTTGGATTCGATATCGTTCATTTCGAGACTTCCTGGAGTACGGGAACGCGTGGGCGGGTGCCCGGGGGATGGGTGGCGGTGATCTTGACGGCGTTGCAACCGTTGGCGATGCCGAACTCGCCGGTGAACACCGGGATGTTCTCCACGCACAACGGCACCTGCGCCGGCATGTCGATCGAGAGGATGTCGCCGACCTTCAGGCCGGTCAGTTCACGCAGGGTCATGCGCTTGCTGGCCAGGACGCTGGACAGCGTGACTTCGGCGATGTTGAGCTGTTCGCGCAGCATCACGCCCCAGCTGGCATCACGATCGTTGCGGTCGCTCTGGATGCCGGCGTCGAGCAGCTCGCGGATCGGTTCGAGCATCGAGTAGGGCAGGGTGACGTGGATGTCGCCGCCACCGCCGTCGAGTTCGACATGCAGGCGGCACACCACCACGTACTCGCGCGGCGTCACGATGTTGGCGAAGTGCGGATTGATCTCGGAGTTGATGTACTCCAGCTCCACATCCATTACCGGTGCCCACGCTTCCTGCAGGTCGGCGAAGGTCTGCTTGAGCAGCAGGTGGATGACGCGCATTTCCGTCGCGGTGAACTCGCGGCCTTCGATGCGGGTCGGGTAGCGCCCGTCGCCCCCGAAGAAGTTGTCCACGATCGCGAACACCAGCGTCGGCTCGAACACGATCAGCCCCGTACCGCGCAGCGGCTTGAAGCGGATCAGGTTGAGGTTGGTCGGCACGTACAGCGAGTGCATGTAGTCGTTGAACTTGATCAGCTCGATGCCGCGCACGGACAGTTCGGCCGAGCGCCGGATCAGGTTGAACAGACCGATGCGCCACAGGCGCGCGAAGCGCTCGTTGACCATTTCCAGGGTCGGCATGCGGCCGCGGATGATGCGGTCCTGACTGGCAAAGTCATACGAGCGCGCCTCGCCGGGCGTGGCAGCATCGACGTCGGTCTCGACCGCACCGGAGTCCACGCCGTGCAACAGCGCATCGATCTCATCCTGGGAAAGCAGGTCATTCATGGTCGGCCCTTACTGGGTGACGAAACTGGTGAACAGCAATTCGTCGGCACCCGGCTTGCCGGTTTCGGCCTTGAGCAGCTTCTGCACTTCGGCCAGCGAGGTGGCCTGCAGGCGCTCCTTGCCCGCGCGGTCGGCGATGTCGGTCGGCTCGACCTGCGAGAAGAGCATCAGCAGCTTGGCGCGGATCGCCGGGGCATGGAGCTTGATCGCTTCCATGGCAGCCGGATCGCGGCTCATCAGCTGCACTTCGACCTGCAGGTAGCGCGGGCCGTCGAAGCTGCTGTTGAGGTTGACCACGAACGGCGGCTCCAGGCCGAAGTACTGGGCCGGTGCCGGCACCGCGGCCTTGGCGGCCGGCTTGGCGGCCTTGTCGTCGTGCTGGGACTGGGTGAAGTACCAGACGCCGCCACCGGCGGCACCGGCAGCGAGCACCGCGACCAGGGCGGTGATCAGGATCGGACGGCGCGGCTTGGCCGGCTTGTCCTTTTCGGCGGATTTCTTGGTTTTATCGGCGGCTGCGGCCACGAGGAAGCTCCAGAGGATTGCTTCCTGACTACATGCAAAGGCTGTGCCTGAATGCTGAAGACGGCGGGTGTCGGGTTTCTGGCGGCGCCGCCGAAGCGGCGTCGCACCCGGGGATTACGCGTAGGCGTCGACCAGCCCGCGCTGACGGATCAACTGCGAGGGCGACAGCGTAGTCTCGGCCATCAGCGCTTCACCGTCATCGCCCACGCCGCTCCGGGCACCATCGCCGCGGCCGCCATCCTGTGCGGTCTGCTGCTGGCCTACATCGGCCTGGCCGAGCTGGAAACCCTGTTCGCCGAGCATGTCGCGCAGGCGCGGCAGACTGCTTTCCAGTGCATGACGCACGTCGGCATGGGCGCTGGTGAAGGTCGCATGGACCTTGTCACCGTCCAGATGCAGTCGCACGTCGATCGGGCCCAGGTCGTTAGGGGTGATTTTGATATGGGCGTGGCCGATCTTCTGGTCCGCCAACCAACTGACGCGGGCGCCGACGGCATCATCGAAATCGCCAGCGCCCAGCTGCGGGGTGGCGGTCGGCGAGCCGGTAAAGGGCGGGGCCGCTGCCGGTTTGGCGTCGACGATGCTCTGCAGGGCGTGCAGCACCGGCGTGGCCGGTGCGTCCGGGCCATCGCTGGCGGCAGCGCTCAGCGCCTCGGTAAAGGTCTTCAACAGCGGCACGGCATCGGCTGGGGCGGCGTCGGCCGCCAGAGCGGGCAGGGCGATGCCGCTTGTCGCAGGTGCCGCCGGAGCCAGCGGGCCCGCTGCCGGCGCGGTGGTGTCCGCAGTGGCGGTGGCCAGCGTCGGCAGCGCCGCCGTCGTGGGCGCAGCACCGGCGGCGGTCCCGGCAGGCGCCGGCGCGACCGGCACGGGCACCACAACCGGCAGCCCGTTCAACGCCAAGCCGGCCAGGCCGAACGGCGGCCACGCTGCATCGTCGTCCACCGCCTCGGCCACCGGCTTGTCAGCGGTGGCGGGGGGCGCGGCGCCGGCATCGGCAGTGGCAGGCGCCTCGGCAGTGTCTTTGCTGCTGGCGCTGCCGGGGCGTGGTGCGGTGTCCTTGCCGGTATCCGGTGTTGCAGCGTCCTTGCCCGCAGGTGCGTCGCGGCGCCCGCCGGGCTTGCTGGATGCTGCCGGGCGTGGCGTGTCAGTGCCGGGCGAGAGCATCGCGTCAAACTCTCGACGATCGCTGCCGCTGGACAGCTCAGGGCGTGCGGAGGACGCACCCGTGCTGCCGTTCTGCAGCGGTGCGGTACCGCCAAGCAGGGCCGAGGGCGTCATGGCGCGCCTCCATTGTCGCTGTCTTCGCGCTGGGCCTGGCGCGAACGACGTGCGCCCAGATCGTCCATCTCGCGCTGGTCGCGGCGATCGGTGACCACCTTTTCCTGCGCGCGGTAACTGGCGGCCAGCTGCTCAAGCACCTGCTTGTCGCGGCTGGCCAGGATCAGACGCGCGCGTTCGGCCTCGACCTTTTCGCGGTTGTTGTCCACGGTCTGGCGCTGCTGGGCCACGGCGCTGTCCAGACGATCCAGGAACGCGCGCCGGTTCATCAGCTGCGCCGGACTGGTCGCGGCCATCTGCGCGCCGGCATATTCGTCGGCATAGCGGCGCAGCTCATCCAGCCGCGACACATGCGTGTCGAGTGAGCGCTGGCGTTCGGCGAGGTCGCGGGCGACCTCGTCCTCGTGGTCCTGGGCGCGCTTCAGCAATGGGTCGAATCGCTTGGATTGCATCATGGCTTTAACTCTCTGGTTCCACCAGCCGCTTGAGGGCGGCCTGACTGTGCGGCAGGTCGGCGGCTTTGCCGACGTCCTGGCCGAGGAATTCAACGATGTCCGACCAGCGCTCCAGCGCCTCGTCGGTCGCCGGGTCATTGCCGCGCTGATAGGCGCCGATCGCGATCAGGTCGCGGTTGGCCGAGTACGCCGAGACCAGCCGCTTGAGCTTGCGGATGCGCAGGCGCCACGGCTCGTCGGCGATTTCCGTGACCACGCGGCTGACCGACGATTCCACGTCGATCGCCGGGTACAGACCGCTGTCGGCCACGCGCCGCGAGAGCAGGATGTGGCCGTCGAGAATCGCGCGGGCGGCATCGGCGATCGGATCCTGCGGATCATCGCCTTCGGTCAACACGGTGTAGAACGCGGTGATCGAACCGCGGCCCTTGGCGCCGTTACCGGCGCGCTCGACCAGGGCCGGCAGCTTGGCGAACACGGATGGCGGATAGCCACGCGTGGTCGGCGGCTCACCGACCGACAGGCCGATCTCGCGCTGGGCTTGCGCGAAGCGGGTCAGCGAGTCCATCAGCAGCAGGACATTCAAGCCCTGGTCGCGGAACCACTCGGCGATCGCCGTGGCACGGTAAGCGCCGTGCAGGCGCGCCAGTGGCGGGCGATCCGCCGGGCTGGCCACCACCACGGCGCGGCGCAGGCCTTCTTCGCCCAGCGTGCTTTCCACGAAGTCGCGGACTTCGCGGCCACGCTCGCCAATCAGGCCGACCACGATCACGTCCGCGGCGGTGTAGCGCGTCATCATGCCCAGCAGGGTCGATTTACCGACACCGGAACCGGCAAACAGGCCGACACGTTGGCCGCGGCCGATCGGCAGCAGCGCATTGATCGCGCGCACACCTACGTCCAGCGGCTGGGTGATCGGCTCACGGGCCAGCGGATTGATCGACACGCCGGCCATGCCGACGGTGCCTTCAGCGCGGATCGGGCCCTTGCCATCCAGCGGCACGCCGTCGCTGTCGATGACGCGGCCGAGCAGGCCTTCGCCGACTTCCACACCGCCGCGACCCAGCGCAGGCACGACCCGCGCATTGGGCAGCAGGCCGTGCAGTTCGGCGCTGGGCATCAGATAGGTGCGTTCACCGGCAAAGCCGACCACTTCGGCATCCACCCAGCCACCGTCGGCGACTTCGACCTTGCAGCTGGCGCCCATCGGCGCTTCGCAGCCGACCGCTTCCAGGGTCAGGCCCACGGCGCGGCGCAGCACGCCTTCGCGGATCAGGCCACGGCCATGCGCGGTATCGGGGCGGATGTTGTCCAGGCGCGAGGCCAGCCGCAGGTTGCGGACGGCGGTCCAATCGGCCGGCGGGGGCAGGGTATCGGTGTTCATGGCGTGGTGCCTGCCTTGCGGATGACCGCATCGAGCGCGCCGCGCAGGCGGGCGTCAAGGGTGCCGTCGATGCGCACGGTCTCGGCGTGGACCCGCAGGTCGCCGCGGCTCAGGCTGAGATCTGGGGTGAGGCGCTGGTTCGGGGACAGGTTCAATACCGGGGTCAACGCAGCGATGTCGTCCGGGTGCAGACGCACTTCGACCTCGCGGGCGGCGCCGCCGACGGCGTCGACGGCCTCGTTGACCAATTGCGCCAGCAGTTCGGGCTCGGCTTCATACGCCCGGCCGACCAGATTGCCGGCGATGCGCACGGCCAGTTCGCCGAGCGCGGCCACTACTTCATTTTCCAACCGCACCAGCGGCCGGCTGAAGTTGTCCAGGATGCCTTCGATCTGTGCGATCAGCCGACGCACCTCGGCCTGGCCCTGGGCAAGGCCATCGGCGTGACCCTGGTCAAAGCCGTCCTTCTCGGCGTTGTCCTGGATCGCCTGGATCTCTTCCAGGGTCGGCAGCTGCAGCAGGGGTTCCGGTTCCAGCTCCGGATCCGGCTCGGTGAGTTCGAAGATATCTTCTTCCGGCGCCGGCTCGGGCACCGCCAGCAGATCCGGGGCAAGCCAGCGCACGGCAGCGTTCACAGCATGGCCTCCGCATTGCCACCAATGGTGACGGTGCCTTCATCGGCCATGCGCTTGACGATCGCCAGGATCTCGCGCTGCGCCACTTCCACATCCGACAGGCGCACCGGGCCACGGGCTTCCATGTCTTCCAGCAGGATCTCGGCCGCACGCTGGGACATGTTGCGGGTGATCTTGTCGCGCACCTTGATGTCGGCGCCGCGCAGGGCCAGGCCCAGGCGCTCGCCGCTGACTTCGCGCAGCACCAGCTGCAGTTCGCGGTCGTCCAGGTCCACCAGATCGTCGAACACGAACATCAGGTCCTGGATGCGGCCACTGAGCGGCGCATCGATGCGCGCGATCTCGCCCAGGATCGCCTGGTCCTGGCCACTGTCCATGAAGTTCAGGATGTTGGCCGCGCACTGCACGCCGCCGATGTTGGAGGACTTCAGGTTCTGGTTGCCGGCGAACTGGCGCTCCATGATCTCGTTGAGCTCATTGAGCGCGTTCGGCGGAATGCCATCCAGGGTCGCGATGCGCAGCAGCACATCCACCCGGGTGCGCTCGGGCAGCAGCTTGAGCGCGTCGGCGGCCTGGTCGGTTTCCAGATGGGCCATCACGATGGCGATGATCTGCGGGTGCTCGTTGCGGACCAGATCGGCGACGGCGCGCGGATCCATCCACTTCAGGGCATCCAGGCCGGTGGTGTTGCGGCCGAGCAGGATGCGGTCGATCAGGTTGCCGGCCTTCTCCGTGCCCAGCGCCTGCACCAGCATGTTGCGGATGTAGTCGTCCGAGCCCACGCCCAGCGAGGTCTTGGAGCCCAGTTCGGCACCGAACTGATCCATGACCCGCTCGACCTGTTCGCGGGTGATATCGGTCATGGTCGCCATGGCGATACCGATCTTCTGCACTTCCTTGGGTTCCATGTGGCGCAGCACTTCGGCCGCATCCAGTTCACCCAGCGAGAGCAGCAGCACTGCGGCGCGTTGGACGCCGGTCATGGGGGCGTTCTCAGTCATTGGCCACCCAGCCCTTGACCACCTGGGCCACGCGCTTGGAATCGGTCTTTACAGCTTCACGCGCCATGCGCAGTCGTTCCTCATAAGAGTCCACCGGCAGCGCCAGGGGTTCATGTCCAGCCGCGTTCAAGCGTTCGCTGCCGAGGGCGGGCAGGCCCTCGCCATCGTCGACCAGCTGCACCTCGGCCGTGTGGGGTTCCAGCTCTTCTTCCTTGGCTTTGTTCTGGCCGGTGATCGAGCGCAGCGCCGGGCGCAGCACACCAAACACCAGGGCCAGCACCACGATCGCGCCGAGCAGCAGACGCAGCGCGTCCTGGACCTGCGGCAGTTCCCACCACTTCGGTCCTTCGATCGGGGTGACTTCCCGCACGAACGGCGCGTTCATCACCGAGACCGTGTCGCCACGCTCGGCATCGAACCCGACCGCCTGCTTGACCAGCGCTTCGACGCGGGTGAGTTCGGCAGCGGAGAGGGCCTGGTCGGCCATCTTGCCGTTGGCACCGGCGCGCGGCACGTTGTCCACCAGCACCGCCACCGAGACGCGCTTGATGCGGCCGGCCGGCTGGCGGGTGTGCTGCAGGGTGCGGTCCAGCTCGTAGTTGCGGGTCGCGTTCTTCGAGCTCTCCGTCGGTGCCTGCGCTGTGGCGGGTGCGGCAGCGGGGCCGGGCGGGGTATTGCTTGCAGCACCAGGCACACCCTGCGGGCCGGGCACGTTGGTGCTGTTTTCGCTCATCTGCTCGCTGCGCAGCTTCTGCGGCTCGCCGTTATAGAGCTCACGGGCTTCCTCGATCACCGAGAAGTCCATGTCCACGCTCACTTCCGGGTTCACGCGGCCGGGGCCGGTCATCGGCTCGAGCAGTTCGCGGATGCGTTGGTTGAACGAGGTTTCCTGGCGGCGCACCTGTTCGAACTGCGCGGCATTCATCGCCGCCTCGCTGTTCGGGTCGGAGACGCTGAGCATGCGCCCGCTCTGATCGACCACGGTGACGCGCTCCGGCGCCAGATCCGGAATGCTGGCGGCGACCATGTGCACGATGGCATCGATCTGACCGCGTTCGAGCTGCTGGCCGCCACGCAGTTCCAGCACCACCGAGGCGCTGGCGACATCGCGCTGGCGGGTGAAGGCGCTGGGCTTGGGAATGGCCAGGTGCACGCGCGAATCGCGGACCGGGCGCAGCGTATTGATGGTGCGCGAGAGTTCGGTCTCCAGCGAGTGCTGGTAGCGGGCGTTCTCCATGAACTGGCTGACGCCAAAGCCCGGGTCGCGCTCCATCAGCTCGAAGCCCAAGCGGCCACTGTCGGTGAGTCCGGAGCTGGCCAGCTTCAGGCGAGCGTCGTGCAGGTTCTTTTCCGGCACGGTGATGCCACCGGTGGCCTGGTCCAGTTCAAACGGAATCTGCGCGGCGCGCAGCAGGTCGGTGGCCTCGGCCGTGGCCTTCTGGTCCAGCCCGGTGTACAGCGGCACCATGCCGGGCTTCTGCGACCAGAAGAACACGAACAGACCTGCCGCCACGGCCACGGCGATCATCGCCATCAGGCCAAGCCGACGGGTGATCTGCAGGCTTTGCAGCCGGTCGAACCACTGCCCAGCCTTTTCGGTGTTCAGCGATTCTTTGGAGAGCGACAGGGCCATGCGTTTCTATCCTTACAGCGGCATGTTCATCACGTCCTGGTAAGCCTGGACGAGACGGTTACGGACTTCCACGGTGGCGCGGAAGGCGATCTGGGATTGCTGCGAGGCGACCATGACCTTGGCCAGGTCCGCACCGGGTTCACCCAGTTCGAAGGACTTGGCCAGGGCGCCGGATTTCTGTTGCGCATCGTTGACGCCGGCGATGGCGCCACGCAGGGTTTCGGTGAAGCTGGGGCCCTGGATCTCCTGGGGGGATACCAGGCCCTGGATGGCATTGCTGCGCGGCACTTCCGTCAGCGGGCTGACGGCGGGCTGCCCCATCTGGGTCTGGAAGGTGCGGATCTGAGAAAGGATCGAGGTGACGGAGTGCGACATCTGGAACGTTCCGAAGCAGGGGATGGGTTTCGAGTGAATACGTTGCAAGTGCCGTGCCGAAAGTGATGAGTGGTTCAGTTTCGTAACGGTGGCGGGGGTTTGCGGGGTCAGCGGCTCCGGCGGGGGTGGCCGTGGTGTACGTGAGGTGCGGTTGAGTGACCCAGCGGCGGTTTGACGCGCTGGTGTGCCGGAGAGTCGACGCCGGAAAACCGGCGGGTCGGTCGGGCGGTGGGCCACGATGCCCTTGCCGGCGAATGTCCCCCGGCGCCGGCCTGCGGCCGACCCCTCCTCCTTTATTTCGCCCACAAGGGCATCGCGACCCACCGTGTCGAGGCTGCTGGCGGCCACCCGTCAGATCCACAAAAAAGCCCGGGACATGCCCGGGCTTCTGATTTCCTTGTGGTGTTCTGCTCAGCCAGTCAGTTCGGTCTGGTCGCGTTCGATGCCGTACTTGCGCAGCTTCTCCACCAGGGTGGTGCGGCGCAGGCCGAGCAGTTGCGCGGCATGGGCGACCACGCCTTGGGTGCGTTCCAGCGCCTCGTTGATCAAGGTCAGCTCGATATTGGCCATGTGGTTGCGCAGATCCAGGCCGTCGTCGGGCAGGGCCGGGGCGCGGTTGGCCGGGGCGGCGCCGTTCTCCGCCGAGGTGGTGCCTTGGCTGCCCGGGGTGTGGAAGGAAAAGCTGCGCAGGTCCAGACGTTCATCGGCCAGAGGCGCCGGTGCGGCGGCGGCAACTGGGGCCGTGATGGCGAAATCGCCGCGGTAACGGGCCGGCAGATCCTGCACGCGCACGTTGCCACTGGGATGCAGCACGGCCAGGCGTTCGACCAGATTGGTCAGCTCGCGCACATTGCCCGGCCACTCGTAGCTGGCCAAGGCCTGCAGAGCCTCGCCGGTGAAGCGGACTTCGCCGCGGCCAGTGCGGGCCAGCTGACCAGCGATGGTGGTCACCAGCGCGGGCAGGTCTTCGCTGCGCTCGCGCAGGGCCGGCACGTCGATCGGGAAGACGTTGAGGCGGTAGAACAGATCCTCGCGGAATTTGCCATCGGCGATACGCGTTTCCAGGTCGCGATGGGTCGCGGCGATCACGCGCACGTTGCAGCGGATGGTCTGGTTGCCGCCGACGCGCTCGAAGCTGCGCTCCTGCAGCACGCGCAGCAGCTTGACCTGCATCGGCAGGCTCATGTCGCCGATTTCGTCCAGCAGCAGGGTGCCGCCCTCGGCCATTTCGAAACGGCCCTTGCGCGCGCTCAGTGCACCGGTGAAGGCACCTTTTTCGTGACCGAACAATTCGCTTTCCAGCAGGTCCGGCGGGATCGCGCCGCAGTTGATCGCCACGAACGGCCCATCACGGCGCGGGGAGCGCTGGTGGATCGAGCGCGAGACGACTTCCTTGCCGGTGCCCGATTCGCCCAGCACCAGCACGGTGGTGTCGAAGGCGGCGACCTGCTCGATCATGCGGCGCAGCTGGGTGACCGCAACGCCTTCGCCGGTCGGGCCCTGGTCCTGCACGGCACCGGCCTGATGTTCGGCATCCAGGCGCTTGAGGCTGGCCCGGCGCAGCAGGCCTTCCATCTGCGCGTGGCGAAGCGGCGCCTCCAGCGGCCAGACGTTGGCTTCGTGCAGGCCATGCTGCTGCGCGAACGCGGTGGTATCACCGTCGATCAGCATCACCGGCGGGGGCAGGGCCCCCTTGCCCAGCCACGCGAACAACGCATCGCTGCGGTCGGAGTTGTCCAGGCTGCCGATGATGGCAGCCATCCAGTCATTGGGGCGGTGGCGGGTGACATCGAAATCGTTGGCATCGGCCACCCAGCGCGGGTTGAAGTCCATGAACTCCAGCAGCGCGACGGTGCGCTCGGCGCGGACCGCGTCGTTGTCCACCACCAGGATGCGCGATTCACTCATGGCCCGGTTCCTTCAGGCCTTCCAGGATCGGCATCACTTCCTGGATGTAGGAGAGCTTGCTGACGAAGTTGTCGGCCCCGGCGCGCAGGGCGTGCTCGCGGTGTTCGGCATCATCGAAATGGCTGGCGATGACGATGTAGGGCGCGTCGTCCTGCGATTTGATCAGGCGGGTTGCCTGCAGGCCGCCCATTTCCGGCATGGCCAGATCCATCAGCACCACCTGCGGGCGCAGCGACTCGGAGCGTTCGATCGCTTCCAGACCATTGGCGGCGCTGCCGATGACATCGAGCCAATCGACCTTGCGGAAGTGGCGCATCGCAGCGTTGATGAAACCCTCGTGGTCATCGACCAGCAGCACGGTGAGCTTGTTCATGTCGTCCATTTCCTTCAGCCCACCCGGGCCAATTGCGGGGTGCTGGCATGGCTGCGGCGGCGTTCGCGCGCCGGAGCGATGTCCAGTTGTTCGCGGTATTTTGCAACGGTCCGGCGGGCAATGTTCACCCCTTGGCGCGAAAGCAGGCCAGCGATGGCCTCATCGGCCAGCGGGCGGGCCGCCGGCTCGGATTCGATCAGGCGACGTACCATCGCTTTGACGGCCTGGCCGGAGACGCTCGCGCCTTCCAGGCGCACGGCGAAGAAGTGCTTCAGTTCGAGCGTGCCGCGCGGGGTCTGCAGGTACTTGCCGGTGGTGATGCGCGAGACGGTGGACTCGTGCATGCCGATCTCATCGGCCACTTCCTTGAGGGTGAGCGGCGCCATCGCCTCCTCGCCACGGGTCAGGAAGCCGGACTGCCGTTCGATGATCACCCGCGCGGTGCGCAGCAGGGTGTCATAGCGCATCGACAGGCCACGGGTCAGCCATCGGGCTTCCTGCAGCATGTCGCGCAGCGGCTGTGCGGCTTCGCTGGTCTCGGCCAGGGCCTGTTCGTAATGCGGGTTGATGCTCAAGCGGCGGCTGGTGGCCGGGTTCAGCGCGACGCGCCACTGGCCATCGGCATGCCAGGCGACCACATCGGGGATCACGACCCCGTTGGTATCGGGCAGCAGGCTCTCGCCCGGGCGCGGCTGCAGCGACAGGATCAGGCGGACCGCTTCGTGGATGTCGGCGACTTCGGCGTCCAGCTGCTGGGCGAGCGCGGCATAGTCATGCGTGGCCAGCGCGGCCAGCCCGTCATCGAGCACGCGCTGGGCCAGGTGCCGGGCCGGTACGCGGCCGGGCAGGGTGCGCAGCTGCACGCTCAGGCATTCATGCAGGTTCTGGGCGGCCAGGCCAGCCGGGTCGCCGTGCAGAATGCGCTGACGGACCGCTTCCACGCCGGCGGCATCCACGTCGCAATGCGCGCTGGCGAGCAGGGTCAGCTGCGCCAGCGGGGCATCGAGATAACCGGTGTCATCGCAGTGTTCCAGCCAGAAACCGGCGACGGCCAGCTCGCGGTCATCCAGTTCCATCGCCAGGCGCTGCAGGACGCGCAGCTGCGGGTCGGTGGATTCGCCGGCGGCGACGCGCTGCATGCGGTCATCATCCCCGTCCTGCCAACCGGCACCGGCCACGTCCCACATGGTGCTCTCGGGCAGTTCGTCAAAGGCGGCCACGTCCTGGGTCGTCACGGCCTCAGCGGTGTCGGCGGCGACGGGCTCGGGGGCCTCTTCGATCTCCAACAGCGGGTTGGCTTCCAACGCACGGCGGATTTCCAGCTCCAGCTGCATGCCATCAAGCTGCAACAGACGGATCGACTGCAGCAGTTGCGGCGTGAGGTGAAGCTGCTGACCCATCTGGGTCGACATGGAGGCTTTCAAGACGTTTCCCCGATCACGCCGAGTCCCCGGCGCGTTATGGAACACATCTTGCTTCTGTTCCGGTGGCACCGGAATCAGGGGGTTCCTGAGTCGGGTCATCCAATCCCCGACAGCATGTAGGGGAAACTACTACATCAGTACGTCATTTTGACGCATTTGCCGGTCCAACCCTTGAAGATCGCCACCTGGTGGCGCTGTGCCGCATCGGAATCCTGACGTGAGGGGCTGCCCTTGGCCGAAAAACGCCACCGAACCGTCGCCGGTCATTCCAGTTCGTGCTGGTGGCGTGCGGCGAGCAGCACCAGATCCGTGGCGCGTCGGCAGCCCAGCGACTCCATCATGCGGGCACGGTGGGTCTCCACCGTCTTGACGCTGATGCCCAGATCCGCGGCGATTTCCTTGTTGCTCTCGCCTTTGCCGATCTGGCGCAGGATCTCGCGCTGACGCGGCGACAGCGCCGCCACGCCTACCGGCTTTTCCTTGCCGAGCATCGGCGCCAGCATCTTTGCCGAGATATGCGGGCTCAGGAACACCTGGCCGGCATGGGCAGCGCGCAGGGCCAGTTCCAGTTCCTGGGGGGCGGCATCCTTGACCACGAAACCGACAGCGCCACGGTCGAGTGCATCGCGCACATGCACGGCGTCATCGTGCATGGTCATCATCACCACGCGTGAGCCGGGGGTACGCAGCAGAATGTCGCTCAGCGCTTCCAGCCCGGTACGGCCGGGCAGGGAGAGGTCCATCAGCACCACGTCTGGCGCATGCTGCACGCTCAGCTGCAGGGCCTGCTCGGCATTGCTCGCCTCGGCGACGACGTCCACGTCGGTGAAGCCCTGCAGGAGGCGGCTGAGGCCGGCACGGACCAGGGTGTGATCGTCGACAATGAGTACGCGCACAGGCTACTAGGGGGGCGGGGAGGCGGTAACCTTAACGGAGTGGCGGGCCAGCGCCAAGCCGACTGGGTCACAGTCGGTACCGTATGGTCAGCGCAGACGCCGTGCTTCGGCAATCTGGCGGCGATGCAGGCGGAACAAATGCCGCTCCAGCGCCATTTCCAGCGCATCGCTCAGGCCCTCGAAGCGCAGCCACAGATAATGCGCGCCAGCGCCGTTGGCGGCCTCGGCCACGATCACCACGGGCAGATCGATATGGTCGGGCAGCCAATCGCTGGGCTGCAGCCGGATCACGCCCTGGCTGCCCGCTGCGGCGCCCGTACGCATGCCCTGTTCAATCCGGATGCCACGACGGGACCAGCGCAGCGGACGCAGCGGCAGATCCTGGGCGCTCTGGCGGACCAGCCGGCCCAGCAGCACCATCACCAGGTCCAGTTTGGCTTCCAGGCGCTGCACCTGCAGCGTGGCGTCGCTGCGCTCGTCGTGCCCGTCATCGCTGCGGGCATCTTCCACCAGGGCCACACTGCGCAGCAGAGTCTCGGCGGTGCCCGGGCGGATCACCGCGCTGCCAATGCGGAACTCAGCCGGCAGCGCCAGTTCGCAGCTCAGCGTCTCATCGAACAGCTCGCTTTCGGCGGGGTGATGAATCTCGCTGGTGCGAAGGTCGGTCATGACAGGGATTCTGCCGTCAGGTACGCATGCGCGGCGCGAAGCGACTGTCGGCCGCTGTGGATATGCCGGCTGGCTTCTTCGCGCTGGCGCATCATGAACAGCATGATGCGCTGCTGGCGTGCCTGCAGCGAAGACAGACCCGGGACGTCGAACAATGCCGACGGGCCGGCCAGGTAGGTGGTCTGGGCGGCATCGAGGGCATCCAGCTGCAGGCCGGCCTCATCGAAGTTCTCTTCCTGCAGCGCTGTCTCCAGTGCGTCCAGACGGGCGTTGAGCGAGCCCAGCGACGTCATGGGGTGGCCTGCTCAGCGTGGCGCTGCTGGTGCGGGATGGCATTCCAGGCCGCATCGATCTCGCCCAGCAGTTCCAGCGCCTCGGTCAGCGCGGCCGGATCGTTGTGCAGATTGGCTTCGGTCAGGCGCTGCATCACGTAGTCGTACAGCGAGGACAGATTGCCGGCGATCTCGCCACCAGCTTCATGGTCCAGCGAGCCGTTGAGGTGACCGACGATCGCGCAGACTTCGCCGATCGCCTTGCCCTTGCGCGCCTGGTCGCCGCGTTCCAGGCAGGCCAGGGCGAGTCGAAGTCGTTCGCAGGCCCCGGCGAGCAGCAGTGCGACCAGCTTGTGCGGGTCGGCATCGGTGATGGCGCTCTGTACGCCGACCTGGCGGTACTGCTCGGTGAATTGACGGTTGGAACCGTACATCAATCATGTCTCCTTCATTCGGGGCCGCGAGGTTCGCGACATCGTCGGCACCGGGTGGAGCCTGCGGGGTGTCCTGCGTGTGGTATCGGCAGCGGACCGGTTCAACTTGAGTCCGCTTCCTTCATCGATCAGCCGTCGATCAGCCGCTGAGCTGGGAGAGCTGGCTGGTCAGGCTCGACATCGTCTGGCTCATCTTGCTCATCAGCGAATCCAGCGCCAGGAACTGCTTCTTGTAGCGTTCCGACACGCCTTCCATACGCACATCCAGCGCTTTGCGACGCTTGTCGATATCGGTCAGCGTGCTGTTGATGCTCTTGGTGCGCGATACGAACGCGCCTTCTTTGCCAACGGCGGTGCTGACGTAGCCATCCACCACGGCAAACAGCTTGGCTGCCGCGCCATCGTCACCGGTCAACGCTTCACGCACGGCGCCGCCCTGGTTGACCAGGGCCGCGTCGAACTTGGCCGCGTCAAGGACCAGGCTACCGTCGGCATTGGGGTAGCCGCGGGTCTGCAGGCCGAGGGTCTTGGGATCCAGGCCAGCCGCGGAGAGATCCTTCAGAATGCCGCCCATCAGCCCACGCAACTGGCTTGACGCACCGCGCATCTGCGCATCACCGGTCAGGGAAGAGGGTTCTTTGTTCTCGATGTCGTACTTGGTAGCCGTATTGATCGCGGCGATGGCACCGTTGTAGGCGGTCACGAAGTCCTGCATCACCTTGCGCGCGGCGGCCGCATCAGTGGTGATGGTGACGGTGCTGTCGCCTTCTTTTTTCAGATTCAGCGTGAGGCCCGGGACCACGTCGGTGACGGTGTTTTCGCTGCTCACCACGGACACGCCGTCGATGGTCAGCTTGGCATCGGTCGCCGGCGTGCGCTCGCTCAGGCTGCTGGCGAGGGCCGTCAACTTGGCGTTGGCCGGGTCGGCAGTCAGCTTGATTGCGTTGGCGGTACCGGACTTGCCCTGGGAGATCGACAGGAACTGATTGTCGCCGGAGGTGATCAGGGTGGCCTGTACACCCGAGGCGCGGCCAGCCTTCTCGATCTTGGTCCGGATCGAGCTGAGCGTGTCATCGGCGGCGACGTCGATGTTGAGCGTCTTCTGCTTGTCGCCGACGCCGACGGTGAGCGTCAGGGTTCCGGCGCCGAAGGTATCGGTCTTGGGCAGGGAGGTGTCGGCGATCCACTTGTGTGCCGTTGCCAGCTGTTCCACATGGATGGTGTGCGTACCTGCGGCGGCCAGGTTGGTACCGGTCGCTGTCAAGATTTCGTCGGTACCGGATTTGCTGGCGCTCACCGTGCGCGCATCGAACGCGGTCTCGGCCTTCAGCGCTTTGAGCGCCGTATTGAGGGTGTCGAACGCGGATTTGACCGTGCCGATCGCCGAAAGCTGCATCTTGGCCTTGGACTGCTGCAGGTTCAGTGCATTGTCCGCCGGCTTGCGATCGGCAGCTACCAGGCTGCTGACCATGCCGGAAATATCGAGTCCTGAACCGATGCCGCCGTAACCGAAGTCCGCCACGTTGTATCTCCTGTGTGTTGCCGCTGCCGCATGGTGCAGGGCGGTGCCATCAACGAAATTAGCGGCCGTAGCCGCCGGGTCTTTAGAACTCTCGTTGATGCAGGAGTTGTGCCAGCCACGTAGCGCCGGGTTTGGCACGGCGGTTGCAGGTCACTCAGGGCAGGGCGGCGATATGCGCTCATGCCAGAGGGTCTGTAAAAAACCCTCCTCCAATGCAGAGGAGGGGTCAGGCTACTGAAAAACGGGGGGAGACGAAGCCACCCGAGGTGTTCAGTCAAACAAACAGCGCTGATAACAGTTCTGCCGCAGGGGCGGGCCATGGCCACGAAGAGGTGGCGACCGGGAGAGAGTCCGGCTCATGGCCATGGCCCGTTCCTGCGTGACGATTGCGATGCTTCGGGTTGCCCCCGCCGCCGGCCGAAGCCGGCGGCGGAGGCGGTACTTCTTTGGATCAGCGCAGGAGGCTCATCACGTTCTGCGGCACCTGGTTGGCCTGGGCCAGCATGGCCGTACCGGCCTGCTGCAGGATCTGGGTGCGGGTCAGCTCGGCGGTTTCCTTGGCGAAATCGGTATCGCGGATACGGCTGCGCGAAGAGGCCAGGTTTTCCGACGAGGTCTGCAGGTTGGCGACCACCGAGGTGAAGCGGTTCTGCACGGCACCGAGGTCAGCACGGGTGCTGTTGATGGAGCTCAATGCCTTGTCAATTACTGCAATTGCCTGCTGTGCGCCAGCGACGGTATCAATCTGCACGTCTTTCAGCAGTTGAGTGCCACCAACGGCTGGTGGCGCGGTGTTCGCGGTCTTCGCAGCACTGGTGAAGAAACCACCGGCACCGGCCGTGATAGCCATGCCTGCGAATTTCCCGTCCTTATCGACGCTTTCTTTGACCGAAGTCAGCTTGATCGAATCCGGTACTGCAGGGGTTGCACTAGGGTCACCTGCTTCCAGCTCTGCGTACACGCCAGTTTCGCCAATCTTCGCGTTGATCGCGGCGATGGTAGCCTTGTTTGCTTCGGCTAGATCTTTGGCAGCATCGCCAGTGCTCGTGAACGTAACCTTGCCGATGTCGATGCCTGCAGCCGGAAGGTCGCCTCCCTTGATGTTCAGGCCGGTGATGCTGGACTCTTGACCGGCAACACCTGCGGTAGCGCCAGCAGCCAAGGTGATCGAGTTGCTATCAAAGACGCTGCTGCCCAATGCGTCTGCTTTTGCATTGACGACCTTATCGATTGCAATCGCCTGGCCGGCGTTGGCCCCGACCTGGAACAGCTGGCTGGAGAACGAGCCGTCCAGCAGCTTGGTCCCGTTGAACTCGGACTGCTTGGCGACGCGATCAATTTCGCTGACCAGCTGCTTCACTTCCGACTGAAGTGCAACGCGGTCGCTCTTTGAGTTGGTAGCATTGGAGGCCTGCACCGACAGCTCGCGGATACGCTGCAGATTGTTGCCAATTTCGGTCAGCGAACCTTCGGCGACCTGGGCCAGCGAGATGCCGTCGTTGGCGTTGCGGATGGCAACGTCGGTGCCGCGGATCTGGGTGCCGAAGCGCTCGGAGATGGCCAGACCGGCCGCATCGTCCTTGGCGCTGTTGATGCGCGAGCCCGACGACAGGCGCTGGATGGTGGTGGCCAGCGAGGCGCCGCTGCTGCTCAGGTTGCGCTGAGCATTGAGCGACATCGTGTTGGTGTTGATGACTTGTGCCATCGAGATTCCTTCAGGAAGTAATGAGACGCAATGTGCGGGGTGCGGCGCCGATCATGTCCGGCGCCGCGTGCTCAGCTGGATCAGCGCAGGAGGCTCATCACGTTCTGCGGCACCTGGTTGGCCTGGGCCAGCATGGCCGTACCGGCCTGCTGCAGGATCTGGGTGCGGGTCAGTTCGGCAGTTTCCTTGGCGAAATCGGTATCGCGGATACGGCTACGCGAGGAGGCCAGGTTTTCCGACGAGGTCTGCAGGTTCGCAACCACCGAGGTGAAGCGGTTCTGGATGGCGCCGAGGTCAGCACGGGTGCTGTTGATCGAGTTCAGCGCCTTGTCGACGATTTCCAGTGCCTGCTGGGCACCAACAACCTCAGAGACATCGAGCTTGGCGGCGTACACAGCTTTGCCTTCTGCGGCCTCTGCGTCAAAGTCCGCAAGGCTAGAGTCAATTGCTACGTAATTACCATCTTTATCAATGCTGTCCTTGACCGAGGTCAGCGTGACGACTCCAGTATCAGAAGCCTCTGCATAAACGCCAGTTTCGCCAATCTTGGCATTGATATGTGCCGCAAGTGCCTTGCCCGCTGCTGGAGCAGTTGTTTCCTTGAGTTCCAGCGCATCGAATTTGACTTCTCCCTGTGCACTGGTAATGGTGAACTCTGCATACGTCGCGGTGGTAGCTGGCGTTCCAGTGAGAGTCGGAGCATCAACCGTGCCTGTAGAGAAGCGAGCACCACCAAGTGAAGCAGTCTTGGCATCCACAACCTTGTCGATAGCAATTGCTTGGCCAGCGTTGGCTCCAACCTGGAACAGCTGGCTGGAGAACGAGCCATCCAGCAGCTTGGTCCCGTTGAACTCAGACTGCTTGGCGACGCGATCAATCTCGTTGACCAGCTGAGTTACTTCAGCTTGGAGAGCCTTGCGGTCGCTAGTGGAGTTGGTTGCGTTTGACGCCTGCACGGCCAGTTCGCGGACGCGCTGCAGATTGTTGCCAATTTCGGTCAGCGAACCTTCGGCGACCTGGGCCAGCGAGATGCCGTCGTTGGCGTTGCGGATGGCAACGTCGGTACCACGAATCTGGGTGCCGAATCGCTCAGAGATGGCCAAGCCGGCTGCATCGTCCTTGGCGCTGTTGATGCGCGAGCCGGACGACAGGCGCTGGATGGTAGTGGCCAGCGATGCGCCGCTGCTGCTCAGGTTGCGCTGAGCATTGAGCGACATCGTGTTGGTGTTGATGACTTGTGCCATGGTGATTTCCTCTTGCTATAAGTCAGTTGTTGCAGTGGTGGCCTGCGCCGTTGAGTCCGGCGCAGGCGTACAGAGTGCTGCTTAGCGCAGGAGGCTCATCACGTTCTGCGGCACCTGGTTGGCCTGGGCCAGCATGGCCGTACCGGCCTGCTGCAGGATCTGGGTGCGGGTTAGTTCGGCGGTTTCCTTGGCGAAATCCGTGTCGCGGATACGGCTGCGCGAGGAAGCCAAGTTTTCCGACGAGGTCTGCAGGTTCGCCACCACCGAGGTGAAGCGGTTCTGCACGGCACCGAGGTCAGCGCGGGTGCTGTTGATCGAGTTCAGAGCCTTGTCGACAATTTCCAGGGCCTGCTGGGCACCCTTGACCGACGAGATGTCCAGATCGGAGCCAAACTGCTTTGCCGGCGGGCCAGCTGGCGGGGTGCCGACAGTAGCGTCATCGGTGTACGCGCCGCCCGCAGTTGCTGCGACCGCGAAGCCCTTATAAGCGCCGTCCTTATCGATACTGTCCTTCACCGAGCTCAGGACAAGCCCGGTACCTACCGAATCAACTTCCGCATACACACCTGCTTCGCCAATTTTGGAGTTGATGTGCGCTGCAAGTGCCGTTGCAGCGGCCTTCTGAGTATCAGCGGCCACACCCGTGCTCTCAACTTTGAGATCATCGAACTTGACGACGTTGCCCTTGCTGTCGGTGATCGAAAGGCCCGTGATGTTGGCGGCATCTCCCGGATTGGCCGGGATGGTGACAGTCATCTTGCCGGTGGCAAACTGCGCACCGCCCAAGGATTCCGTCTTGGCGTCCACAACCTTGTCGATGGCAATCGCCTGGCCGGCGTTGGCACCGACTTGGAACAGCTGGCTGGAGAACGAGCCGTCCAGCAGCTTGGTACCGTTGAACTCGGACTGCTTGGCGACGCGATCAATTTCGCTGACCAGCTGCTTCACTTCCGACTGAAGTGCAACGCGGTCGCTCTTTGAGTTGGTTGCATTGGAGGCCTGTACCGACAGCTCACGGATGCGCTGCAGGTTGTTGCCGATTTCGGTCAGCGAACCTTCGGCGACCTGGGCCAGCGAGATGCCGTCGTTGGCGTTGCGGATGGCAACGTCGGTACCACGAATCTGGGTGCCGAAACGCTCGGAGATGGCCAGGCCAGCCGCATCGTCCTTGGCGCTGTTGATGCGCGAGCCGGACGACAGGCGCTGGATGGTGGTGGCCAGCGAGGCGCCGCTGCTGCTCAGGTTGCGCTGAGCATTGAGCGACATCGTGTTGGTGTTGATGACTTGTGCCATGAGGAGAGGTCCTTGAGCAGTTGCACGAGAGTTGGGTTAGACGCCCCTGACGTGCTTCAGGAGCGGCTCATGTCAGCGCTGCAACAGGCTGAGCACGTTCTGGGGCACCTGGTTGGCCTGGGCCAGCATTGCCGTACCGGCCTGCTGCAGGATCTGGGTGCGGGTCAACTCGGCCGTCTCCTTGGCAAAATCGGTGTCGCGGATGCGGCTGCGGGAGGCCGACAGGTTTTCCGAGGAGGTCTGCAGGTTCGCAACCACCGAGGTGAACCGGTTCTGGATGGCGCCGAGGTCGGCACGCACACCGTTAACAGATTCCAAGGCGTTATCGACGACAGACAGGGCCTGCTGGGCGTTTTCGGCCGTGGTGACGTCCAAGTCCTTGACGAAGGAAGCTGCGGCGCCTGCGAGAGTGCCGCCCGTTCCTGCGGCCACCTGCGCAAGGCCGACGTTTGCGAAATCTGCGGCAACTGCCGTAATGCCTGCCGGCGGCACGGTGGCACTTGCCGCGAGTGCAAACGCTTGGCCGTCCTTGACCGAATGCAGGCTGATCTTGCCGTCTTCCAACTTCGCCATGACGCCGGTTTCGCCCAGCTTCGAGTTGATCGCGGCAGCAGTAGCGGCGACGGTGGATTCACCGGACTTGACCGTGAAATCGGCGATGCTGTAGCTCGTGGCAGCGGCGGCGCCCTTCGGCGTCACGGAGATCTGGAGCCCAGAGAACACGGTGTCAGCCGTCGGCTTGTCAGCTGCGATGACCTGAGTGTTGTAGACGTTCGCAAAGGTTGCCGCGCCCAAGGCATCGGCCTTCGCGTTGACAACGCTGTTGATGGCGATGGCCTGACCGGCATTCGCACCCACCTGGAACAGCTGGCTGGTGAAGCTGCCATCCAGCAGCTTGGTGCCATTGAAATCGGACTGCTTGGCGACGCGATCGATTTCGCTGACCAGCTGGGTCACTTCGGCCTGCAGGGCCTTGCGGTCGCTGGCGGAGTTGGTCGCGTTGGAGGCCTGCACGGCCAGTTCGCGGATACGCTGCAGGTTGTTGCCTACTTCGCTCAGGGCGCCTTCGGCCACCTGCGCCAGCGAAATGCCGTCATTGGCATTGCGGATGGCGACGTCGGTGCCGCGGATCTGGGTGCCGAAGCGCTCGGAGATCGCCAGGCCGGCGGCGTCGTCTTTTGCGCTGTTGATGCGCAGGCCCGACGACAGGCGCTGGATGGTGGTCGCGAGCGAGCTGCCGCTGGTGCTCAGGTTGCGCTGAGCGTTGAGCGACATCGTATTGGTGTTGATTACCTGTGCCATGGGTCGTCTCCCTTATTGGAATCCCGGTGGTGAAAGGAACGAAGCGCCGCCGTTTTTTTGTTTTTGGCTGTGTGCTTCGCTGTTGCCAAATCAATAACGGCGCTTTGTCAACAACCTTTAGGCGGAGATTTGGCGGGAATTGCCGGGGAGGCCTGATAGGGCGGAATTCACGGGCCCATGTGGCTTTGGCTGGGGCAGAGGCGACGGGAGAGGGCACTGCGGGCAGGCAGGAAAGTCGCCACGCCCAGAACGCAAAAGGCCGCGATGCTCAGAGCATCGCGGCCTTCAGGCCAACCCAGGTTGTAGGGGTGGTCAGCGGATCGTGTTGAACAGCGACATCGACTGCATCTGTGAGAACAGGGTCTGTGCCGCCTGCAGGGCGGTCTTTTCCAGCTGGTACTGGCTCAATGCGTCGGCGTAGTCCACGTCGCGCATCTGCGACAGCGTGGTCTTGAGCGTCACGACATTGGATTCGCGCATGTCCGCAGCATTGTCCAGCATCTTCAACTGGGCACCGCCGGAAGCGCGTGAGTCGATCATCCGCTCGGAGGCACGTGCCACGTCGCGCAGGCCGCTTTGCAGCAGGTTCTGCTGGGCTGCCTGCTGGGCAGGGGTGCCCGTGTCCATCTTCAGCGCGCCGATCAGCGAATCCAGGGTGCCGAAGATGTCGCGGCTGGAGGACGGGCTCACCTCGAAGGTGTCACCTGCCGCTGGCACGCCGTCGATATGCAGGCGCACGCCGTTGACCACAATGTCGTCCCCGGCCTTCATGCTCCCGGTGGAGACCACGGTGCCGCCGGCATCGACCAGTTCGTAGGCATCGGCGGCAGTGAAGCGCACGCTGAAGCCCTCGCCATTCCAGCCGCCATCACCGTTGCGGGTGACGTTGGTGAGCACGCCGGTACCGGTGTTGCCGGCCGCCGCCGCAGCATCCACGTGCCCATCGCCGGTGACGATGCGCATGAAGATCTCGCTGCCGGGCAGGGCGTCGAGCACGTAGGTGTCCGGGCCGACCTCGACCTGACGCTGGTTCTGGTCGCCGTTGTAGACGATCCGGCCATCGATCTGGCTGAACGGTGGGCTGCCGTCATCGGTGCCACCGAATACATAGCGGCCGGTGCCGTCGGTACTGTTGGCCACCGCCAGCAGATTGCCGCGGATCGCCTCGATTTCCGTGACCATGGATTGCTTGTCAGCCGCGGCCAGCGCCGGGTTGTTGGCGTAGATGGTCAGTTCGGTGATGCGGCCCATCATGTCGCCGACCTGGGCGAGTGCGTTTTCCTGGATGCCCAGCCGGTTCTGCACGTTGCCGGCGTTGAGCTGCATGCGGTCCAGCGAGGCCAGGGTACGGTCCAGGCCGACCGCGCTGCCGGCCGAGACCGGATCGTCCTTGGCGGTCACGATCTTGCTGCCGGTGGAGATCTGACGCTCCAGGTGGCTCATCTTCGCCTGCGAGGCCAGCATCAACGACACCGACTGGTTGAACATCATGCCGGTGGAAATACGATTGTTCATGAGCGTACGGCTCCGAGGATCGTCTGGAACATGGTGTCGGCGGTGGAGATCAGCTGTGAGGCGGCCTGGTAGGCCTGCTGCAGGCGGAGCATGTCCGAGGCTTCTTCATCCAGATTGACGCCGGAGATCGAGTCCCGGGCGGCCTGGGCCTGGTCCGTGATCACCTGCTGGGCCATCAGGGAATACTCGGCCGAACGCGCAGCGGCACCGACCTGGGTGGTCAGGCCGCCGAGGGCGCCACTGAGGGTGACCGTGCCTTCGTTGAATGCCTTGGCCTGCTCGACCTTGGCCAGCAGCAGCGCGTTGCTGTTGTCCGAGGAGCCGGCCGGGGTCGGTGCGATGGTGAAGGTATCGCCGGTCTTGGGCGCGCCGTCGAGGACGAAGCTCCAGCCGTTGGCGGTGATGGTCTGGCCGGCGGTATAGGTGTTGGGTGCTCCGCCATCGATGGTGTATTCGGTGGCGCTGATGAACACGATCGCCGCCGGATTGCGCAGCGCCGCGTTGTCCGCGTCGGTCACCTTCACCCCGGTCAGCTTGCCGGTGCCGGTGTTGGCCATCGCGGCAGTGCCCTTGATCGGGGCGGCTGCGGCCAGGCGGGAGGTGTCAGTGATCGCTACTTCCATGCTGCCGGCCACGCCCGCCGTGGGCTGCAGCAGGAAGCGGTCATCCGTGGACGGGGTGCCGGTCATGACCAGCTCGACGCCGTTGAGCACCAGCGGATCGGCAGCGGTGCCGGTGCCGGTCATCGGGATGCTGGCACCGGTGTCCGCCCGCGAGGCCAGCCACTGGGTGCCATCGAACTTCATCACGATGTTCTGGCCGTCCAGCTTGGCCAGATCGCCGAAGCGCGCGGTCATCTGGGCGGTGCCGGCATTGTTGCTGTTGGCGGTGATGCGCGGGTTGCCGATGTTGAAGAAGTCGCCGCCCATCTGGCCGTAGAGATCGGCGCCCTGGCGGTGGACGTCGTTGAAGCTGCTGGCCATGCCGATTGCCAGCTTGCCGAGCTCGGCCTGGGCCGGCGTCAGCACCGTGTCGCGGAACTCCAGCAGGCCGCCGATCTGGCCGCCGAGCGTCTTGGGCTCGATGGTGATCTTCTGGCCCTGGCTTTCCAGCGCCAGCTGCAGGCGCTCGGGCTGGTAGGGGTCGGTGACGGTGGTGACCCTGGAGGCCGTGGTACCCACCACCAGCGCCTGACCGCCGGCGGTGTAGACGTTCATCAGCCCGCCGTCCTGCATCACCGCGTTGCCGCCGGTGTAGCCGACGAGGTTGGCGATCAGTTCGTCCCGGCGATCCAGCAGATCCGGCGCCGCGGTGGCGGCATTGCCACCGATCGCACCGTTGAGCTGGGCGATTTCCTTGGCCAGCCGGTTGATCTCGGTGGCGCCGGCGATCAGGCCGTTGTTGACCTCGCCGTTGAGGTTGTTGAGCTGGGTGTTGAGCTGCTGGAAGCGACCGGACAGGGTCTTGCCGGCATCCAGCACGTTCTGGCGGTCGGCGCTGCCGGAGGCATTGGACGACAGGCCGCTGACCGAATCAAAGAAGTTCGACCACACACCGGCGACGTTGGTGGCGGTGTCGGAGAACATGGCGTCCACGCGGTCGGCCATGGTGGACAGCTGCTTCAGGCGCGCCAGTTCACCGCTGCCGTCGAGCAGGCGCGAGATCGCCAGCTGGTCGGCAACGCGACGCACGTCGGTGATCCGGGTGCCGTTGCCGACGTCGCCATACCCGTAGTTCTGCGGGTTGGCGGTGGCGAAATCCACCTTCTGCCGGCTGTAGCCCGGCGTCTTGATGTTGGCGACGTTATGGCTGGTGGTCGCCAGGGCGCGCTGGAAAGCGAGCAGGGCGCTGGTGCCGGTGGAGAGAACGCTGGACATGGATTACCTCAACGACGGATGACACCCAGCCCGGTCGGGCTGGCGGTGCTGGCAAAAGTGCGACCCAGGCGCTGGCCGGCATCGGTCACGGCCGCGACGGCGCGTTCGATGGTCGGGCCGCCGGCGATCGCGGCGATCTTGGCGGCATAGGTGGGGTCGGTGGCGTAGCCGGCGCGCTGCAGGCCCTGCGCAAAGCTGCGGACGTCGCTGCCGGCCTGGAGGGCGTTCTGGTAACGCGGGCTGGTTTTGAGCAGCCGAACGTAATCGGCGAAGCTGTCGCCCACCGAGTTGTAGGCGCGGAAGCTGGCGGTTTCGTTACGGCGTACGCCATTGACGTACTCGTGGGTGCCACTGGTGGCGCGCTCGCCCTGCCAACCGTTGGCCTTGATCCCGAACAGGTTGTGTGAGCTGTCGCCGCCACTGCGGCGCACCAGCTTGCGGCCCCAGCCGGTCTCCAGCGCGGCCTGGGCGACCAGCGCCTTGGCATCCACGCCCAGTTCGCGGGCGGCCTGCTGGGCATGGCCCCAGATGCTGGCGACGAAGCCGGCCGGGGTGTGCGGGCCCAGCTCCGCAGCCGCGGTGGAGGCAGCCAGGCTATCAACCGCGCTGGGGCCGGTGGAGGCCGTCCGGTTGACGTCCTGCCAGCGGTCATCGCCCATCGCCCAGTTGGCGCTGGCTGGATCGGCCTCTGCAGCGGCGGCGTAGGGATCACGACTGCCGATCGCCTCGTGCATCTGGCTGCTCTCGCGCCCGGCGATCAGGTCCAGCGCACGCTCCATCGGTTGCAGGACCGCCGACGGTTCGCTGCCGCCCAGCTTCTGCAGCAGATCCACTTCACTGGGCACCACCGGCGCCGTCGCTGCCGGCAGCGGCAGGCCAGCGGCGGCCGGGGCATTGAGGCGATAGGCGCGCAGTGCGGCGGCCGGGTTGAGCGAGGTATCCACCGGCTTGGCGGTCTCGCCTTCGCCGCCACCGAGCTGGCGCGCGATCATGCTGGACAGGCCCAGCCCGCGGCCGCGCGTCATCGCATCGGCGATCTTCTGGTCGTACATCTCGCGGAACATGGTGTTTTCGCCGGGGAACAGCGAATCGCCGAAGCTGGCCTCACGCATGCTCTTGATCAGCATCTGGGCGAACTGGCCCTCCAGCTGGCGGGCGACCTTGTCGACCTTGGCCGGGCTGTTGGGCTGGGCGGGGTTGAGTTCCAGCGCCGGTTGAATGCGCATGTCAGATCACCTCCAGCTCGGCACTCAGTGCGCCGGCCTGCTTGAGGGCTTCCAGGATGGCGATCAGATCGCCCGGGGCCGCGCCGACGGCGTTCACCGCGTGCACGATTTCATCCAGGGTGGTGCCGCCATTGAACTTGAACATGCGGCTGCCATCGGCGGTCGCGGTGATCGTCGACTGGGGCGTCACCGCCGTCTGGCCACCGCTGAAGGCGCCCGGCTGGCTGACGTTGAGGTTTTCGTTGATGGTGACGGTCAGCGAGCCATGCGAGATCGCCGCCGCGCCCACGCGCACCTGTGAACCGATCACCACGGTACCGGTACGCGAGTTGACCACCACCTTGGCCGGCGCGCTGCCGGGGGTGAGTTCCAGATTCTCGATGCGCGCCAGCAGGCCGATGCGTGCGCCCGGATCAGACGGCGACTGCACCGACACGGTGACGCCGTCGATGGCGCGGGCAGCACCTTCGCCGAAGGCGTTGTTCAATGCCGCCACCATGCGCGAAACCGTGGTGAAGTCGTTCTTGTGCAGGTTCAAGGTGATGTCGCCACCACCGCTGAACACGTCCGGCAATGCACGTTCGACGGTGGCACCGTTGGGGATGCGGCCGACGCTGGGCACGTTGACCGAGACGCGCGAGCCGTCCTTGCCCTGCACGCCGAAGCCGCCGACGATCAGATTGCCCTGGGCGATCGCATAGACCTGCCCATCGGCACCGCGCAGTGGCGCCATCAGCAGCGAGCCGCCGCGCAGCGAGACCGCGTTGCCAACCGAAGAGACGGTGATGTCGATCGGCTGGCCAGGCTTGGCGAACGGCGGCAGCTCGGCGTGGATCGCCACGGCCGCCACGTTCTTCAGCTGCGGATTGACGTTGGCCGGCACGTTGACGCCCAGTTCGCCGAGCAGGTTCTTCAGGCTCTGCACGGTGAAGGGAGCCTGGCTGGTGCGGTCGCCGCTGCCATCCAGGCCGACCACCAGGCCGTACCCGACCAGCGCGTTGCCGCGCACGCCGCCAACCTGCGCCAGATCCTTGATGCGCTCGGCGGAGGCGGGCGCAACCAGCGCGAACACGGCCAGCAGCGCCAGCAGCGCCCGCGTCGCGCCGTGCGACACCACACCTCGTCGCTTCGACGTGTAGAGCGACGCCATGCGTCGCTGTCCGAACAGGGAAAGGAAGAAGGTCATGTCAGGCTCAGTACGGCGACAGCGCCGAGTTGAAGAAGCGGCTCAACCAGCCCATCGCATTGGACTGGGCGATCGCACCGCGGCCGCCGTAGACGATGCGGGCATCGGCAACACGGCTGGAGGGAATGGTGTTGTCCGGGAAGATGTCCGCCGCGCGCACGATGCCCTGCACCTGCACCAGCTCATCGCCACGGTTCAGGCGCAGATTCTTGGCGCCCTGTACCACCAGGTTGCCGTTGGGCAGGCGCTGGATCACGGTGACGGTCACGCTGCCCTGCAGGCGGTTGCTCTGCGCGCTGGTGCCTTTGCCGGTGAAGTCGCGCGACCCGGCCGCACTGGCGCTGAGGATGTCCTTGCCGCCCAGCGTGACCGGCGCACCGAAGATCGTCGGGGTGCCGATGCTGAGCTCCGACTCTTTCGAGGTGGAGGTGTTGGCGGTGGTCTGCGCCGTGGTGTTCTCGGTCAGCGTGATCGTGAGCAGGTCGCCCACATCGCGTGCCCGGCGGTCGGAGTACAGCTGCAGCCCGGGGCCGGCGGCGTAGATCGCGCCGGCCGTGGCCTGTGCCGATGGCGGCATGATCGGTTCGACCGGGGCCATGGCGGGGTACGGCCGGACATCGCCGGCGATCACGCAGCCACTCAGCGTGGCGACGACCACGGCGGCGGAGAACAGGCGGAGGGTAGGGGCAAGACGCGACATGGCAGGTTCCCGGTTCGACCGATCAGACGTTCTGGTTGAGGTAGCCGAGCATGGCGTCGGTGGTGGAGATCGCCTTGGCGTTCATTTCGTAGGCGCGCTGGGTTTCGATCATCGAGACCAGCTCTTCCACCACGTTGACGTTGCTGCCTTCCAGCGCACCCTGCACCACGGTGCCCAGGCCGTTGAGGCCGGGATTGCCGTTCTGTGCGGGGCCGGAGGCGGTGGTTTCCAGGAACAGGTTTTCACCGCGGGCCTGCAGGCCGGCCGGATTGACGAAGTCGGTCAGGGTCAGCGCGCCGATTTCCACGGTGGCGGCGTCGTCGGCCATCTTCACGCTGATGGTGCCGTCGGTACCGATGGTCAGCGACTGCGCGCCTTCCGGAATCTGGATGCCCGGCTGCACCGGGTAACCGCTGTTGGTGACCAGCTCGCCATCCTGGTTGCGCTGGAACGAGCCATCGCGGGTGTAGGCCGAAGAGCCGTCCGGCATCTGCACTTCAAAGAAGCCGCGGCCGTTGACCATCACATCCAGCGCGCGGCCGGTCTGCTGCTGGCTGCCCTGCTCGAAATTCTTGGCGGTGGCGACCACGCGCACACCGGTACCCAGCTGCAGGCCCGAGGGCAACTGCGTCTGGGCGGAGGAGGCGCCACCCGGCTGACGTACCTGCTGGTACAGCAGGTCTTCGAAGCTGGCACGGTCCTGCTTGAAACCGGTGGTGTTGGTGTTGGCGAGGTTGTTGGAAACCACCGACATGCGCGTCTGCTGCGCATCCAGTCCGGTTTTGGCGATCCACAATGCCTGGTTCATGGCGTGATTCCTGTGTTGTAGCGGATGGCCGCGTGGTGCGGCCCTTGTGAAGGGCAATGCATGGCGCGTGCCACAACGGCGCCGGGATTACGTCACCGGCGGCGATCAGCCGCCCAGGCGCAGCAGGCTGTTGGCACTGCGGGCGTTGTCGTCGCCGTGCTTGATCACCTTGACCTGCATTTCGTACTGGCGCTGCAGCTGGATCATCTGCACCAGCGCGCCGGCGGCATCGACGTTGCTGCCTTCCAGTTGCCCGCTTTCCAGCGATTTGCCCTGGGCCTGCACGAACGGCTGCTGCGGGTCGGTGTTGCGCATCAGCCCGTCCAGGCCGCGCTCCAGCCGGGCGTCCTCGGCCTGCACCACGCGGATGCGGCCGATGTTGGCCATGGTCTGCGGGCCTTCGCCCAGCGGGATGATCGAGATCGTGCCGTCGTTGCCGATATCCATGGCCTGGTGCGGCGGCACCGCCAGCGGATTGCCGTTCTCGTCCAGGACCGGATGGCCGCCGGCGGTGACCAGCTGGCCATTGGGCGTGATCGACAGTGCCGCACCACGCGTGTACGCCTCACCGCCGTTGGCACCTGGCGCCTGCACGGCCAGCCAGTTGCCGGCCTGCAGGGACAGATCCAACGGGTTGCCGGTGAGCTGCTGTGCGCCCATCCGGCGGTTGAAGCCGGCGTCGACGTGCATCGCATCCACGCGCGAGGCGTAGCCGGTCCCCTTCACCGGGAAAGCCTCGGTATTGGCGAGTGCCTCCTTGAAGCCGGGGGTGTCGGTGTTGGCCAGGTTGTGCGACAGCGTGCCCTGAGCCTGCAGGGAGGCGCGTGCACCGGTCATCGCGACGTAGAGTGCCTTGTCCATCGGTGGTGTAGTCCCGTGTTGCGGTCAGTGGCTCATCAACGCAGGTTGATGATGGTCTGGGTGATCTGGTCCTGCGTGGAAACCATCTGCGAGTTCGCCTGGAAGTTGCGCTGGGCGGTGATCATGTTGACCAGCTGCTCGGTCAGGTCGACCGTGGAGGCTTCCAGCGAACCGGCCTGGACCTTGCCCAGGTTGGAGCTGTCCGGCGCGCCGGTGCGCGGGGTGCCGGAGTTGAAGGTTTCCACCCACAGGTTGTTGCCCTTGGCTTCCAGGCCCTGCGCGTTGTTGAAGGTGGTCAGCGCGACCTGGCCCAGCGGACGGTCATCGCCGTTGGAGTAGCGCGCGTAGACCACGCCTTCCTCGGACACGGTGACTTCGTTGAGCTTGCCGGCCGCGTAGCCGTCCTGCTGGGTGTTGCGCAGGGCGAACTTCTCGCCGTACTGGGTCGAGCCGCTGATATCCAGGGTCAGCGACAGATCACCCGCGCCGGTGGTCGGGCTGAACGCGGTGAACGCGATCTTCCCGTTGGCCGGGACGGTCAGTGCACCGGATTCATTGAACTCCATCGCGGTGGGGGCGCCCACCGGTTGTCCGTCAACGAAGTTGTGGACCTGCCATGCATTGGTACCGGCTGCTTTGACGAAATACGAGGTCTGGGTGTGGCTGACACCCAGCGAGTCGTACACGGTGATGCCACCGGTGGAATGGTTGTAGCTGTTCGAATCGGTCGGATCGAACGCGGCGACGGTCGGCGGCTTGGCATTGGCCGGCAGGGTGAAGCTGATGTTGACGCCGGTGGTCTGCTTGGGCGGACTGTCGGTGGTCAGCAGCTGCAGATCGGTCAGGCGGCCGGCATCGAAGTTGGTGCCATCGGCGTTGGGCGCGAACACCTGCAGGCGTGCGCCCTGCGGGTTGATCACGTAGCCGGCCTGGTCGGTCTGGAAGTTGCCGGCGCGCGAATACACGCGGGCGCCGTTCATGGTCATGGTGAAGAAGCCCTCACCGGAAATGGCCATGTCCAGGCTGCGCCCGGTCTGTTCGTTGTTGCCCTGCGAGAACTGCTGGGCGACGTTGGTCAGGCGTACGCCCGAGCCGACCGCGTTCTTGGACAGGCCGTAGCTGGTGGCCGAGAACAGATCGGCGAACTCGGCGCGCGACTGCTTGAAGCCGGTGGTGTTGACGTTGGCGATATTGTTCGCCGTGACGTTCAGATCGGCATTGGCTGCGTTGATGCCGGACAACGAGACGTTGAAGCCCATGGGTTGCTCCTGTGGATTCGGGTGGTGCGGCTCAGCTGATGCGGAGCACGTAGTCGATCGGGGCGGTGCCCAGACCCTTGAGGTTGAGGTAGAGGCCATCCGTGCCGACCGTGACGCTCTCCACCGGGGCCTGCACATAGGTGTTGAGCTTGGTCTTGGCGCCGGCGGTATCGGTATGCGAAGCGGCGATGGTGTAGGTGCCTTCGGCCATGCGGTTGCCGTTGGCATCCTTGCCGTCCCAGTCGAAGGTGACTTCGCCGGACGCCTTGGCTTCCACGCTGATCTGGTTGACCTTCACGCCGTTGGCATCGGTGATGTCCACCGTCACGAAGCCGGCGCCGGGCGCGGCGACCATGCCGGTGACGTCGCCGTCCTTCTCCAGCGCGAGCTTCTCCGAGGGCACCAGCACTTCGTGACCCACCAGGGCCGCGCCGCGCAGGATCTGGTCGCTGGACATCGAATCCTGGAAGCCCTTGACCGTGTTGTTGAGGTCGGTGATGCCCTGGACCTGCGACAGCTGCGCCATCTGCGCGACCATCTGGGTGTTGTCCATCGGCTTGAGCGGATCCTGGTGACGCAGCTGCTCGGTCATCAGGCGCATGAAGTCGGCCTGGTCCAGCGTGCTCTTTTTCTTGCTGGTGTCGCTGTTGGGTGCATTCAGGCCCAGCGCGGTGTAGATGTCGCTGTTGTTCTGGCCAACGCCATTGGTGGTGCTCATGGGGGTCGATTCCTGGGGAGTGAGGGTCAGCGACCCATGGTCAGCGTGGCCAGCGCCAGTTCCTTGGCGGTGGTCAGCATCTCCACGCCCGCCTGGTAATTGCGCGAGGTCGAAATCAGGTTGACCATCTGCGCGACCGGGTCGACGTCAGGCTGGTAGATGTAGCCATCGGCATCGGCCAGCGGGTGGCCCGGCTCGTAGCGCTGGATCGGCGCGGCGTTGCTCTGGCTGATCTCCTTGACCTGCACCGTGGTGATGTTCGGGTCGGTGCGGCTGGTGACCGACTGGAAGATCGGCTCCAGCGGCTTGTAGACCGCATCGGCCGAACCGGCGACGGTATCGGCGTTGGAGAGATTGGAGGCGATGGTGCTCATGCGCACGGACTGCGCCTGCAGCGCAGAACCGGCGATATCGAAGATGGGCAGGTTGCTCATGGCTTATTGCCCCGTGATCGCGGTGAGCATGGAGCGCACCTTGGATTCGACGAAGCTCAGCGAAGCGCGGTACTCCAGCGCAGCGCGGCCGTAGGCGGCGCGTTCGGCATCCGGATCGACGGAATTGCCGTCAATGCTCGGCTGCACGCCTTCTTTGGCGATCTGGAACGGGTTCAACCCGCCGCCGATCTCATAATGCTGTTCGTTGGTGGTTTTCATCAGGCCGTTTGCATCCAGGCCCTGGGCATTACGCAACGCGGCATCGAAATCCAGGTCCTGGGCCTTGTAGCCGGGGGTATCGGCGTTGGTCAGGTTGCTGGCGATCAGCTTCATCCGCTGCTCGCGCAACGGCATGGCCTGGGCATGGACACCCAGATAGTTGGAAATCAGATTGGGCATGGCGCACTCCCACGGGACGATGCCAGGGGCAGTGCAAGCGGCGTGCCAGAGGGCAGGGCGCGTCGGTGCCCGGCGGCATGTTCACGCCAGGGAATTCACCACGCCAGGGCAAGGGGCCATACCCCGGGGTAGATCCACGCCATGTGTGGATGAGCAGGCCATACCCCGGGTGTACATCCACGCGACGCATGGATGCCGTAAACCCAACGGGGAAAGGACGCCGGCGCCAGGGCCGGCCGCCCCTTACGCCGCCATCGCGACCTTCTTCAGGCGGTCCAGCAGGAAGTCCGCCAGCTCATGCGGCGAGTACTTGGCCACGAACGCATTCGCGCCGACCCGCTCGACCATCGCGTTGTTGAACACGCCCGACAGGGAGGTGTGCAGCAGCACGTACAGGCCGGCCAGGCCCGGGTGACGCCGGATTTCCGTCGTCAGCGTGTAGCCGTCCATCGCCGGCATCTCGATATCGGAGATCACCATCGCGTAGCGCTCGGCGGGGTTCTCCCCGGAGGCGTGGATCTGCAGCAGGTGGTCCAGCGCCTGCTTGCCGTCCGAGAGCAGGGTCGCCCCGACCCCCAGCTGGTCCAGCACGCTGCGGATCTGCTGGCGGGCCACGCGGGAGTCGTCCACCACCAGGACCTGCATCGGCGGGGCGTCGGCGGGCAGGGCCATCGAGGGATCCAGCACGGCTTCACCGCGGACTTCGGCGATGTCGGCCAGCACGCTTTCCACGTCGATCACCTGGATGAGTTCGCCCTGGAAACGGGTGACTGCGGTCAGATAGCTGGACTCGGCGCCCAGTTCCGGCGGCGGATGGATGTCCTCGACGGCAATATTGACGATTCGTTCCACGCCGCTCACCAGGAAGCCCTGGATGGAACGGTTGAACTCGGTCACCACCAGGTAGCCCGGTGCCTTGTCCGCATCGGGTTCACGCTCGGGGTGGCCGATCGCCAGGCCCAGGTCCAGCACCGGCACCGAGCGGCCACGGACATCGGCCACACCGGCGAACTGGCTGGGCAGCCCCGGTACCTGGAACAAGCCAGGGCGCCGCAGGACTTCCTGCACCTTGAAGACATTCACGCCAAAAAGCTGACGTCCACCCAGCCGGAACAGCAGCAGGGCCAGACGATTGTGGCCGGCCAGTCGCGTACGCTGGTCGATGCGGTTGAGCAGGTCATGGGACATGGACTTGGTATCGGCGGCACCGGCGGCGACTTGAGCGCCCCGAGTGCAGTAGTTCGGCATGACCCTTGCATCGAGCTGCGCATGATCCTTGCCCGTGGAGTGCCCATGCGTTCTGTTCTCTTTGCCGTGCTGTTGCTGGCCGCGCCCGCGTGGGCCGCTGGGGGCTGGCAACCCGTGGACAGCATCCGCCAGGCGGCGCTGGCCACGTTGCCGGCCGGCAGCGAAGGCGACACCACGCTGGATTCGGCACTGCGCCTGCCGGCCTGTGGTCAACCGCTGGCCGCCCAGCCCACCGGGACCAGTACGGTGGAGGTCAGCTGCCCCGACGCGGGCGGCTGGCGCCTGTTCGTACCGGTAAAGGTGCGGCGCAACCAGACCGTGCTCATTCTCAATAGAGGTGTGGCGGCTGGAGAAACCCTCTCGGCGGCCGATATCACTACCGGCCAGCGTGATGCGGCACGGATCGCCGGCGCAGCAATGGCCGATCCCGCCGCTGCGGTGGGCCGCGTGGCCCGCAGGACCCTGAGCGCCGGCAGCCTGCTGTCGGCCAACGATCTGGTCGCCCAGCGGCTGGTTCGGCGGGGCGACAGTGTCGCCCTGGTGTCCCGGCGCGGCGGGGTGGAGGTCCGGGTTGCCGGGCGTGCCATGGCCGACGCGGGCGAGAATGAGCGGGTGTCGGTCGAGAACCTCTCTTCGCGCAAGATCGTGCAGGGCACCGTGGCGGCCAGCGGTGACGTTTTAGTGGCGCGCTGACCACATGTGTGAATACGGGCCACTTTCCTCGCGAAACCTGCAATATTCCCCTAAAGATGGCGGCTGATTGGCCGTTATCCCTTGTGAACCGCAATCTCAGGACGAACCCATGAGCCAGAAAATCGACGGCAACCTGCAGGCCACCGCCCATCTGCGCAGTGTTGCGCTCGGCAACAAGCCCAGCGTCAGCACCGATGCCCCGGCGCGCCCGGTGGAGGCTGCCGACAGCCTGCGCCTGACCGGCGAAGCCACCAGCCTGCAGGCCATGCAGCGCGAACTGTCCACGGCCCCGGCCATCGATGCCAACCGTGTCCAGGCCGTGCGTGATTCGCTGCAGAACGGCACCTACAAGATCAATCCCGACGCGATCGCTTCGCGCATGCTTGAGCTGGACCAGCAGCTGCAGGGATGAAGCTGGCGATGAGCGAGCCGCTGCAGCGCCTCAGCGATGCCTTGGACGTCGAACGCCAGGCATTGGTCGAGCATGACGTACAGGCCCTGATCCGCGCGACCGGTGCCAAGCTGGAGGCGTTGCGAGCCCTCGAGGCCGCATTGCCGCTGGGACAGGCTGAGCGCGTGCAGGAGCTGGCCGAGCGCAACCGCGCCAACGGCGTGCTGCTCTCGCGCCGCCGCCGCGAGGTCAACTGGGCACTGCGCCAGCTCGGCCGCAGCGAAGATTCCTCGGCGTACGACGCCAAGGGACAGTCGCACACGCTGCATACCCGGCGGCCGCTCGCGGTCGCCTGAGCGGCGCGATCCGGCGGCCCGAGGCTGCCGACGATGACGTCACCGCGTATATTGAGCGCCTGTTTCCAGCCGCCTCGATGTGACCGTGACCGCAACTTCCTCTCTTGTCACCGCCCCGTTGCCCCCGCATCCGGTTCTGCTCGCCCTGTTCGAGCGGATCAAGGAAGGGGTTCTACTGTTTCGTGAGGACGGCAGCGTCGCGCTGGCCAACACCGCGGTCAGTGAGATTCTCGGCCAGGCCGAACGCGATGCCGAACTGACACCCGCGCAATGGCTGCGCCAGCTGCTGCCGCCCGATGCGCTGGAGCAGGCAAGCCTCCACGGCCACTGGAATGGCAGCCTGCCGGTCGGCGAGCGCATGGTCATCGCCCACGTGTACCACCATGACGATGGCGGCCAGCGGCACTATCTGGCGCTGTTCCGCCGCATCGAAGGCCAGGAGGACTACGAGCGCGAGCTGCAGCAGCGGCACGCCGAGCTGCGGCAGGCCTACCTGCGCCTCAACGGCACCCAGGAAAAGCTGCTGCAGTCCGAGAAGATGGCCTCCATCGGCCAGCTGGCGGCCGGCGTGGCGCACGAGATCAACAACCCGATCGGTTATGTGCACTCCAACCTGGGCAGCCTGCAGGAATACCTGCGCAGCCTGTTCACCGTGATCGAAGCCTATGAGCGTGCGCTGCGCGCGCCCGACCCCAAGGCGCTGATCCCGGAGATCGACGATATCCGCCAACGCTTCGACATCGATTTCATCAGCCGCGATCTGCCGCAGCTGATGGCTGAGTCGCGCGAGGGCATCGAGCGGGTGACGCGCATCGTGCGCGATCTGAAGGACTTCTCGTACTCGGGCCGCGATGAGTCGTGGAAGCTGGTCGATCTGCACGCCGGTCTGGAATCGACGATCAACATCATCTGGAACGAGCTCAAGTACAAGGTGACCCTGCACCGGGAGTTCGGCCAGCTGCCGCTGGTGGAATGCCTGCCGTCGGAGTTGAATCAGGTGTACATGAACCTGCTGCTCAACGCCGGCCATGCCATCGCAGATCGCGGCACGATCAACGTGCGCACCGGCGTGGACGGCGACACGGTCTGGGTGGAGTTCGAGGATACCGGCGGCGGCATCTCGCCGGAGCTGCGCCAGCGCATCTTCGATCCGTTCTTCACCACCAAGCCGGTGGGCAGCGGCACCGGCCTGGGCCTGTCGATCTCCTACAGCATCATCAACAAGCACCACGGCCGCATCGATCTGGACAGCACCCCGGGCGTGGGGTCGAAGTTCCGCGTGGTGCTGCCGATCAAGCAGCCACGCTGATCACTCGTCTGCCGGGGCGGCGGCCACCATCGGCGAGGTATTCGCACGGCGCTGTTCCTCGTGCGTGCGGAACGCCTGGTGGATGTGCTTGCGCAGCTCGTCGTCGTTCCACGGCTTGGTCAGGAACCGGTAGATCGCGCCGCGATTGATCGCGTCGGTGACTGTGTTGAGGTCCGTGTAGCCGGACAGCACCAGCCGGATCGTGTCCGGATAGAGCATCTTTACTCGGCCCAGGAACTCGGTGCCGCTCATGTCGCTCATGCGCTGATCGGACAGGATCACCTGCACGTCGTTGATGGCCAGCAGATCGAACGCGTCACGCACGTTGCCGGCCGCCAGGATGCGGTAGCCATCGCGGCGGAACAGACGCACCAGCGAGCGCAGCACGTTCTCCTCGTCGTCCAGCAGCAGCAGCGTGCGGTCCGGGCGGGTCTCGGCGAAGGCCTCCGGGCGCAGGTAGCGGCGGCGCAGGGTCATGCCGGCGGCATCGGCCGACATCGGCTCACCGAACAGATACCCCTGGAACACATCGCAGTCGTTGCGGCGCAGGAAGCCCAGCTGTGCCTGCGATTCCACCCCGTTGGCGATCACCGTCATGCCCAGCTGGTGGCCCATGGCGATGATCGCGCGCGCGATGGCGGCCTCGCGGTTGCCGGCTGGTGCGCTCTTGATGAAGCTGCGGTCGATCTTCAGCTTGTCCACCGGGTAGCGGACCAGCGCGCTGAGGCTGGAATCACCGGTGCCGAAGTTGTCCAGGCTCAGGCTGATGCCTTCGTTGCGCAGGTTGACCAGCGTCTCGTGGACGAAGTTGACGTTGTTGGTCAGCGCGCTTTCGTTGATCTCCAGCGTGAGCATGTGCGCCGGCACGCCAGCGGCCTGCATCAGCGACATCACCTCGGCGAAGAAGTTCGGGCGCAGCAGCTGCAGGGTGGAGACATTGACGGCGATGGTGAAATCATCGAAGCCCTGATCGCGCCACAGCTTGGCCTGCTTGAGCGCGCCCTCCAGCACCCAGGTGCCGATCTGCACGATGATGCCCAGCCGCTCGGCCGTGCGCATGAAGCGCTCGGGCACCAGCATGCCCAGCGTGGGCGACTGCCAGCGCAGCAGCGCCTCCATGCCGACCACGTGGCCATCGCGGGCGCTTACCAGCGGCTGGTAACGCAGTTTGAGCTCGCCATTGGGGATGGCGTCGACGATCTGGCGCGCGATGATGCTCTCGCTGTGCGCGCTGGACGGCGTATCCACCGCATGGATGCGCACCGCATTGCCGCCTTCGCGGGCGGCCTGGTAGAGGGCATCTTCGGCGTGGTCGAGCAGGCGCGAGACGCCGGTGGCGTGTTCCGGGCACAGGCTCACGCCCAGCTTGCCGGTCATGAACAAGGTGTACGGCAGCACCGACAGCGGCAGCTCCAGCTGCTGGCGGATTTCCTCGGCCAGGTCTTCGGGCAGCGGCATGTCCGCGGTGCGCGGTACGGCCAGCAGGAACTCATCGCTGCCGTGGCGCCACAGCTTGCCGCGGCCACGCAGATGGTGCTGCAGGCGCTGGGCGACCAGCACCAGGGCCTGATCGCCCACCTCCGCGCTCATGTTCTCGTTGACCGAGGCGAAGTGGTCGATGTCCACGTGCATCAGCATCAGCGGCGTGCCGCCGGAGGCAGCCTCGGTCACCATGGCCTGCAGCTCGGGGTTGCCCGCGCCCAGGCGGGGCGGTGCGTCCTCGATGCTGACCAGGGGCAGGGAAGGGTTCCACATGGGTCAGTGTTCCAGAGCGTCGTGAGCCGTCGCGCCCGAAGCGCGGTACGGCAGGTAAAGGTCGATAAGGGTACCGGCGCCGTGCGCCGATTCAATGCGCAATGTGCCACCCACGCTCTGCGCGCGCTCGCGCATCACGATCAGGCCCAGCCCGCGTGGGCCATCGGGGTCGAAGCCTTCGCCATCATCGCGGACCTGCAGGTGCAGGCCGTGGTCGTCCACATCGCGCAGGTGCAGGTTCACCTGGCTGGCGCGCGCATGGCGCAGCACGTTGGTCAGGCTTTCCTGTGCAATGCGGAAACAGGCCTGCTCGATATCGCCGGCCGGCCGCCGTGGCAGGGACTGGATGTCCGGCAGCAGTTCGATCGCCGCCGAGCGGAACAGCACCCCGGCCTGCCAGCGCAGCGCCGCTTCCAGGCCCAGCGCATCGAGCTGCGGCGGGCGCAGCAGGGTGGAGATGTCGCGCAGCTTGCCCACGGTGGCATCGGCCAACTGGATGATCTGGGCCAGGTCCTCGTCACGGCGCGCGGCATCCTGCTCGTCCTGCGCCGCGTAGGCCGACAACTTCATCGCGGTGATGGCCTGGCCGATGTCGTCGTGCAGGTCGCGCGAGATCGCCCGGCGTTCGTCTTCCTGCAGCGAGAACAGGCGGCCGGCCATGGCCTGCAGTTCGCGGTTGCTGGTTTCCAGTGCCTCGCGGATACGCTCCGGTTCGCTGAGGTCGCGCACGATCAGCAGCTTGCAGTTGCGCCCGCCGTAGCGCACGTCACCCACCGCCAGGCCGGCCTGGAAGCGCTGGCCGTTGAGCCGGCGCATGCCGATCACCTCGCCGGCCCCCACGCCCTGCAGCGGAATCTGCGCAAACAGCTGGCTGCGGACCCGCGCCAGATCTTCCGGCGCGACCAGGGCGGCCAGCGGCTCACCCAGCAGGGTGTGCTGGCCGTAGCCGAACTGCGCCGCTGCGCAGGCATTGGCGTACAGCACATGTTCTTCGGAGAGGATCACCACGCCGTCAGGCAGCACCCGCACCAGCTCGCGGAACTGCTCCTCACGTTCGCGCAGCAGGCGCCGCGACTGCTCGCGCTCGGTGACGTCCTGAAGGGTGCCGAGCACGCGCGGCCGACCAGCATCGTCCTGGCCGCTCTCGGCGCGCAGGTGCACCATCAGTGACCGTCCATCCATGGCCAGCAGCGGCAGCAGCACATCGATCTGCACCGGCTCGCTGGAGCTCATGTCCTGCAGCAGCTGCTCGCTGAGCGCGGCGGTGGCCGGGTCGGCCGGCACCAGCAGCTCCTCGAAGCGATGCCAGCGCCGGGCCTCGGGCGGGCGCCGGCCGAGCAGGCGGTAGACCTGGTTGGCGTAGCGGCCCAGGCCGGTGGCCGGATCGATCTCCCACGCGCCGATACGCGCCATTTCATGCGCTTCCTCCACCCGTGCCAGCGCCTGGTCACGACGCAGCAGGGCCTGGTCTTCGCGGGTTCGGTCGATCGCGATCAGCAGGCGTGCACGGCGACCGCCATAGCTGATCAGATTGCTGCGCATCTCCATGCGCCGGGTACTGCCATCGCTCAGGCACAGATCGGCGGTGATCACGCACAGCTGTTCGGGGTTGTCGCGGATCTGCGCCAGCTTGGCTTCCAGCGCCGGAACATGGCCCGGTGGCCACAGGGCATTGATCGACATCGCGGTGAACGCATCGCGGCTGAAGCCGAAGAAGCTGGCCGCGGCCGGGTTGACGTCCAGGATGGCCAGCGAGTCCAGGTCATAGACCAGGATCGGCCCGGGATTGCCCTCGAACATCTGGCGATGCCGGGTCTCCGAGCACTCCAGCCGGGCATGGGTGCTCAATACATGCTGGGCCAGCGGGCGCAGCAGCAGGTAGATCAGGGCGGCACTGGAGAGTACGAAGAAGGTGCCCTTGATGGTCTGCCATTGCGCCGCGGTCTGCATATCGCCGGCGACCACCTTGACGGCCGCATCGCTGCACAGGATCCAGACCAGCGCCAGCACCAGGTAGGCCACCACCACGCGCCACCGGTCGCGGCGTAGGTCACGGGCCAGCAAGGTCGCGGTGGCGGGGGCGAGGGGGCCTGGCAGGTCGGTGGGCATGGGGCAGGGCGGGCCGATCGGGAAAGGCGAGCGTCATCTTACCTGTCCGGGAAGCGCATGCAGGTGGCCGGAACGCTCAATAATCCGCAAAACCCGCCGCTAACGATTGCGTTCCCGGCTGTCGGGTGCGTTATCGGAGTTACAGGCGTGGACCAAGGGATTATCGCGAGTCTGCTGCAGCACCCGCTGGCTTCGGCGCTGGTCATCCTCGACCGTGCCGGGCGTCCGCTCGCGGCCAACCCGGCTGCGCGTGAACACGGCCTGCCGGCGACGATCGCCGCGTATGGCGAGATGTTGGAGGACCTGCGCCTGCTTGCCGCCGATGGCGGCCTGATTCCCTGCCAGCTGCCGGGCGGCCCGGCCGGTCGCTTCGACGGCTGGATGCGCGCGGTGCACGATCCGGACGGCCACCTGTTGGCCTTCACCGTGAGCGTGCCCGAGCCGGTCGCCAGCGTTGCCGGCAGCCGCTGGGAAGTGGCGCTGGATCACGCTGGGCATGGCCTGTGGGACTGGGATCTGCCGAGTGACAGCGTGCGCCGCTCGCGCCGCTGGGATGGTCAGCCGATCGAGGAGTCCGATGCCCATGCAGACGGCGTCAGCGCGCTGCTGGAGCATGTCCACCCCGACGATCAGCCGACCGTACGCGCCGCACTGGATGCGCACCTGCGCGGGGACAGCGCCGCCTACACTGCCCAGTTCCGCGCCCGCCACCCCGATGGCGAGTGGCGCTGGGTGCTGGACCGCGGCCGCGTCGTCTCCCGGACCGCCGATGGCCAGCCGCTGCGCATGGTGGGTACCCATACCGACATCCAGGCCCAGAAACAGATGGAAGCCCAGCTGCGCGAGCAGCAGGTGCACCTGCGCGAAGCCCAGCGCATCGCCAGCATGGGCAGTTGGTCGTGGGATCCGGAGGCGCGCCAGTTCTGGTGGTCGCCGGAGTTCCGGGCACTGCTTCAGACCGGCGACGACCCCATGTACGGCCGGCGCCACTGGCTGCGTCAGCTGGAACCGCAATCACGCGGCCGGTTGCGTCGCGCCTGGCGCCGGATGTGGCGCGATGGCGAGGCGGCCACGCTGGAGCTGGAACTGACCCGCAGCACCGGCAACGCGCTTTACCTGCGCGTGTGGATGCAGCCGCTGGTCGGGCCGGAAGGGCGCATCCAGCGCCTGCTGGGCCAGGTCCAGAACATCACTGAGCAGCACCAGACCGACGCATTGATCCGCTGGCGCACCGAACTGCTCAACCGCGTCTCGGCGCTGGGCCGCATCGGCGGCTGTGAGATCGAGGTGAGCACCCGCCACATGCAGTGGACCGAGGAGTGCTACCGCATCCACGGGCTGCGCAAGGAGCCGATCACGCTGGACCAGGCGCTGAGCCTGTACACCCAGGACTCGCGCGACGCCTTCGAGGCGGCATTGCTGCGTATCGCCGAAGGCGGTCTGCCCGAACAGCTTGACCTGTGTTTCTACCGGCAGTCCGGCCTGCGCATCTGGGTGCAGGTGCTGATCGAGCTGGATCACCGCGACGGCCTGCCGACGCGGTTCGTCGTGCTGTTCCGTGACATCACCCGCGAGCGTGAGGCCAACGAGCGCATCGAGCTGCTGGCCCACTACGATCTGCTGACTGGCCTGCCCAACCGCATGCTGCTGCGCGAGCAGACCGCCGATGCGATCGAGGTGGCACGTGATCGTGGCAGTCCGTTGGCGATGCTGTTCATCGACCTGGATGGCTTCAAGACCATCAACGATACCTTCGGCCACGCCACCGGCGATGCGCTGCTCAAGGCCGCTGCCTCGCGCCTGCACCAGAGCCTGCGCAACAACGACCTGTTCGGCCGCTTCAGTGGCGATGAGTTCATTGTCGTGCTGCGTGACCTGGCCGCGCCGGAAGATGCTGGCCACGTGGCGCGCAAGTTGATTGCCTCGCTGGCCGAACCGCTGCAGCGTGGCGAAAGCACCCTGAAGGTCGGCGCCAGCGTCGGCATCGCGATGCTGGACGACAGCCGACAGGATTTCGAGTCGCTGCTGCGCGCTGCCGACGCGGCGATGTATGCCGCCAAGGAAGCGGGGCGCAACACTTACCAGTACTACAGCCAGGACGCGCTGGCCAAGATCCAGCGCAAGCTGGAGATCGAACACGCCCTGCTGGGCGCGATCGAGCGCGAAGAGTTCACCCTGGCCTACCAGCCGCTGCTGCACGCCGAGAACGACCAGCCACCGGCCATCGAGGCGCTGCTGCGCTGGCATCGGCCCGGGATCGGCTACTGCAGCCCGGCCGAGTTCATCCCGATCGCCGAGAAGTGCGGCGAGATCGTGCGCATCGGCGACTGGGTACTGACCGAGGCCTGCCGCCAGGCGGCGGCGTGGGACGCAGCCGGGCTGGAGTTCGATCGCGTCGCCGTGAACGTCTCGGCCGTGCAGCTGCGTGACCGCGGCTTTGCCGAGCGCGTGATCGACATCTGCCACGCGCACGGCTGGCCGCCGCAGCGGCTGGAGCTGGAATTGACCGAGTCCGCGCTGATCCGTGACACCGACGTGCTGCGCCATTGCTTCGATGTGCTGGAGCGCCATGGCGTCCCGCTCGCGGTGGACGACTTCGGCACCGGCTTCTCGAACCTGCATTACCTCAACCGGTTCCCGGTCGGGCGCCTGAAGATCGACCGCAGTTTCGTCCAAGGCATGCTGCACGACGCGGGCACCGCGGAAGTCACCCAGGCGATCGTGCACCTGGGGCATGCCCTGGGCATGAAGGTGGTGGCCGAGGGCGTGGAAACCGCGCAGGAAGAGGCCATGCTGCGTCGCCAGGGCTGCGACGAGATCCAGGGTTACCTGTACTCGCGTCCGCTGGCCCCGCGCGACCTGGCGCTATGGTTGAAGCTGGGCACACAGACGCCCTCGCGTGAGAGTTACGCGGAAGTGACGCAGAGCGTCTAAGCGGATTCCGGCGCAACGTTCAGCGGGCATGGAGGCGGCGTCGAGCCGTCCTTTCGTCTCAGCGTACCCCCTCATCGGATCCGCGCCCGAATCTCCTTCGTGAGGTTTGCCGCCCTTGGAGAAGTGGCGGCGTTCCGCAGTGCGGATCCAGACCCTTCGCGGGAATGCCAGTCGGTAGTCACGCAAGGGCAGGCGGACCGTCGCGGCGGACCCAGAACAAAGCTCCGGGTTGCGACCATCCAGCCTGCGCGAAGACGGGCGGGTAGCCGATCCATTGGTCCACAGGGCCGATCCTGCCCTGCATCTCCGGGTCATCCAAGAGCAGAATGATGGTGCGCGGCGTCAACGGATGCGCGCACACGCGCTCCATGAGGTGCATACGCGGGTTACGTCCTGGATTCCGTCGATCCTGCGGAGAGTTTCATCCGGCGATTCGAGCCGGGCCACCGCCATGACGTTGTCCAGGTGCCGGGCTCAGCGCGCAGCAGCACCCAGATCGTCACCGCTAAGGCCCAGGTCCCACGCCAGGCCGGCGAGGGCGGGATCGATGGGCGTGGTGCCCGGATCGATGGGTTGGCTGGCCAGTTTCGCCAGCTCCTGCTGTGCCAGCCGTTCCAGATGCGCGATCAGGGCGCGGCCGAGCAGGGGAGCGTGTTCGTTGACGGCGGCCTGTAGGTCGCCGTCGGCGATCTGTACCACCGGCTCCAGGTCGGTGGGTGCTGGGGATGCAACGGACAGCATGGACGCATTCAACATCGGTCGATCATCTGCAGCCAAGGCGGGTAGTGCAAGCACAACGGCCCCGGGATGAACCGGGGCCGCAGTGTGTGCCGGGAGAGGCACGATAGCTCGGGATCAGAACAGTTCGACCGCGCCGGCGGCCATGCTCTGCTGGGCGACAGCCTTGTGCGGCGGACGCTCCCATTCGCTGCGCATGTCGCGCAGGCGGTTGCCGGTGCGCTGCAGGGCAGTGACGATCTCTTCGTCGACCACGCCGCCATTGCGCTGCAGCAGTTCCTGCAGGGCCACCGCTTCGCGGTTGATGGCGGTCAGGCGGTCCAGGTGGGTGTGCACGCCGCCCAGGGCCTGGGTGGCAATGTCCTCGAACTGCAGGGCGCGGACCGCTTCGGCCACGCTGCTGTCGATCGCCCGGCCGCACTCGGAAATCTCGCGCATGCCGTCGCCCAGCGAGGCATTGATCTGGGCCACGTTGTCCAGCATCGCCGCCGCTTCCTGGCGCGCTTCGCGGGACCGGTCCATATCGCGGGAGGCCATGTGCGAGACCGTCTCGCGAACCTTGGCGATGGCGTCCTTGGAGCTGTGGGCCAGCTTGCGGATCTGCTCGTTGAAGGTGGTCGAGCGCTCGGACAGGTTGCGGACTTCGTCGGCGACCACCGCGAACCCGCGACCGGCTTCACCGGCACGCGCAGCTTCGATGGCGGCGTTCAAGGCCAGCAGGTTGGTCTGGTCGGCAATCGACTTGACGTCTTCCAGCAGCGCGAAGATGCCATCCAGGTGCTGCGCCATCTGGTCGATGTGCTGCACGGTGTTGCTGCTCTGGCCGCTGACCTGTTCCAGCGCTTCCACCAGCTGTTCCATGCGGTGGCTGGCGTGCTGGGCGAAGCGGGCCACATCGACCCCGGCGCCACCGTCTTCACCGGCGCGATCGACGATGCGGGCCAGGGCCTGGCTCTGCTGGCGGGACTTGCGGTTCATGGCATCGAAGCTGCCACCCAGGCCGCTGACGGCGTGGCGGATCAGGTCACGGGCGCGTTCGACTTCGCCGCGGGAACCTTCGATTTCGTTGCCGACGAACGAGCGCAGCTCGCTCAGCAACTGGTCCTGCTCACGCAGGATGCGGGCCTGCTCGGGCGACCGCTGGTTCTGGGCGCGAGCCGTCCACCAGGCGAAGCCCAGCCAGCTGAGCGTCATCGTGGTCAGGATCGCCCAGCGAAGGGCGGCTGGCCACTCGAAGCCGATGGCAACGGGGAGCAGAAGGGTCAGGACCAGGGGGGCGGCCAAGCGGATGAAGAGGCGTGAGTACATGGACGTTCTCGGGGAGGTGCACGGATGCTGTATCGGCCGTACCCCGGTTTGCTTTAGCCATCCGCGTAATTTTCATGCATCACGGCGGCGGGCTCGCGACCCTGCATACGCCCCGGTGCCGGCCCCCGCAAGGGCCCGGCGACCGGGTGTTACCGCGGTTTACCTCAGCGCAACTGGCGCGCGACCGCTTCCAGCATCGTCTTGCGCGAGAACAGGAAGTCCCAGTACTGGCCGCCGGTCTGGCGCCACAGCACGGCCGAGCGGACCGCGGCCAAGAGCAGCGCGCGGATCTCGGCGACCACCCCGGCCTGGCCGAGGTAATGCGGGTTGCCCTGGACCATCACGCGGGGTTTGAGATTGCTGATGGTGTCGGCGTACAGCCCCCCCAGCGCGGCCAGCACGTCCGGGTGGGCGCTGTCGCCCAGCTCGGTGGCTTGGGCCTGGGCGCGCTCGATCCCGGTGCTGACCTTGGCCACGATCTCGTGCTCGCGCACGAAGCGCCGCTCCAGCTGCAGGACCGACAGCGCCAGCCGGGGCAGGTGCTCGTCCTGGCCCTGGCTGCTCAGGTAGTTGTGCAGCAGGCGCAGCCCGGGGGCGACATTGCTGGCGCTGCCGTAGATCTCCTGCGGGGTGGCAGCGTCAATGCGGAACACGCTGTCCACCGCGGTACGCACCACGGCGGCTTCGGAGTGGCCGGTTTCGGCGATGCGGCGTACCTGCTGCAGGGCCTGGGCGATGCCGGCCAGAGCAAGAACACGGTCGTCGACGGAAAAACTCATGCAGCAGATACCTCGAAAGGAGAAGGGGTGGCGCGCAGGCGCTGTTCCAGAGGGGCGTCGGTGGCTGCGATGACGGCGCCACCCAGGCAGAGCTCATCGTCATACAACACCAGCGATTGACCCGGGGTGACGGCTCGCTGCGGCCGGGCGAAGCGCACCGCCAGGGTGCCATCGTCGTGCACGGTGACGGTGCACGGCTCGTCGGGCTGGCGGTAACGGGTCTGGGCGGTGCAGTCGAACTGGCGCGCAGGCGGCGCGCCGGCGATCCAGTGGGCGCGTTCGGAATGCAGCCGGGTCGACTGCAGCCACGGGCTCTCGCGGTCCTGGTCAACGTACAGCACGTTGCTGGCCACATCCTTGCCCACCACGTACCACGGCGCCGCCGGCCGGCCGCGCACGCCGCCGATGTTCAATCCCTCGCGCTGGCCCAATGTGAAATAGAACACGCCCGGATGTTCGGCGATCAGGGCACCATCAGGATCGCGTATCTCGCCACTTTTCGCCGGCAGGTAACGGCCGAGGAACTCGCGGAAGTCGCGTTCGCCAATGAAGCAGATGCCGGTGGAATCCTTCTTGGCATGGGTCGGCAGGCGCGCATCCCGGGCGATCCGGCGCAGATCGTTTTTCTGCAGGTCGCCGATCGGGAACAGGGTAGCCGCCAGCTGCTCCTGGCCCAGCTGGTGCAGGAAGTAGCTCTGATCCTTGCTTCGGTCGGCACCGCGCAGCAGGGCCCAGCGCCCGCCGACCTGTGCGATGCGGGCGTAATGCCCGGTCGCGATGCGCTCGGCGCCGAGCTCACGCGCGGCGTCGAGAAAATGCTTGAACTTCACTTCGCGGTTGCACAGCACGTCCGGATTGGGCGTGCGCCCGGCGGCGTACTCGGCCAGGAAGTGTTCGAACACGCCCTGCCAGTACTCGCTGGAGAAATCGCGGAAGTGGAACGGAATGCCCAGCAGGCCGCAGACCGCCACGGCGTCGCGGCGGTCGTCCTCGGCACGGCAGTCGCCGCTGCCGTCATCGGCCCAGTTCTGCATGAACAGGCCGGCGACCGGCTCGCCCTGCTGCACCAGCCGCCAGGCGGCCACCGAGGAGTCCACCCCCCCGGAGACGCCCACCATCACGCGCGGCGCGCTCATCGGGCCTCCCGGACGATTGACAGCGGGTGGCGCTGGCCGGCCAGATAGTCGGCCACCACCTCCCACACCAGCGGGCTGCGCAGGCGGGCGGGATCGGCCTTCAGTTCGGCCGGCGTCAGCCACAGGGCGCGCAGGATCCCGTCGTCCAGTGGACGGTTGGGATCGTGCGACAGCGGCTCGGCCGCATAGGCAAAGCGCAGGAACGGCGTGCCATCCGGGGCGGTCCACTGGTAAGTGCCGATGAAGGCGCTCAAGCGCACCGTCCAGCCGGTTTCTTCCAGGGTTTCACGGCATGCGGCCTCGGACAGGGTTTCGCCCGGCTCCAGATGCCCGGCCGGCTGGTTCAGCACCTGCCGGCCGTCGATGGCTTCCTCGACCAGCAACACGCACCCATCGCGGACCACAACCGTGGCCACGGTGACATGGGGCGCCCAGCGCGGTTCCTGCACGTCATTCACCTCAGTATTCGTCCTGCTCGGTCAGCTCCAGCTCCATCGCATCGGCGGTGCGGATGGCCGCATCGATGGCGTCGCTGAGTGCCTCGGGGGTGGCGTTGGCGTCAACCTTGACCACGAACATCGCCAGCTGATCCTGCTTCACCCAGGCGCCCATCTTGGCATCCTGGGAGTCTTCAAGCAGGCGGTTGGCCACGGCGGCCGGGAACTGCTTGCCCGGCGAGTTGTAGGCCGGCGACCAGATCTCGCGGATCGTGTGCTTGCCGAATTCCTCGACGGTGGAGCGCACGAACGCCAGCTGGCTGCGACCGTCATCCATGTCGAAGACCATCTTGTAGTCACCGTCCTCGTCCACCTCGTAGGTGTACTCCAGCTTGTCCAGAGCGCGCCCGACAGCCTTGTCCGCTTCGGCCGCATGGGCGCCGGTGGCAGTGATGGCCAGCAGCAGTGCGGCAGCAATCCTTTTCATGAAATCCCTGTGAAAGTCTGGTTGGAGAGTGCAGATTGTGAAGGGCGGCAGGGGGCAACGTCCAATCCTGCGGGGCAGGGCCCTATAATGTGGGGATGCCCCGCGAGACTTCCCACGAAACTCATCACGACCATGGCGTGCTGCTTGAGCCTGCACGCCCCGAGGTCGCGCCACCGCCGATGTACCAGGTGATGCTCTTGAACGACGACTACACCCCGATGGATTTCGTGGTGACCGTTCTGCAGCACTTCTTCTCGATGGATCTGGACAAAGCCACCCAGGTGATGCTCCACGTGCATACCCGCGGCCGCGGCGTGTGCGGGGTGTTCACCCGCGAAGTCGCCGAATCCAAGGTCGCCCAGGTCAACGAATTCTCGCGCATGAACCAGCATCCGCTGCTGTGCACGATGGAAAAGACCAGCGGCTGACCGTTGGCGCGGGCCCGCACTGTGTGTGCGCGCGATCCGCACTGTTCCATGGATAACGACATCCGGCCCGCAGCGGCCGGCGTGTCCGCGCGCCGTGCCTGCTGTCCCGCCGCAGCACCCCTCGGAACACCGTGACATTGCCATCACGGCCGAACTGCCATTTCGTGGCCGGAAGATCGTGCATGATGGAGCCTGGTCGAAAGGACGGTGCGATCAGGCAAGTGCTAACGCCGTCTGAACGCACTGATCCGCTAGGGTGATGGAAATCGTGAAGGTTGGCCGCATATTGTTCCTAACTGCCGCCGGAGTTAATCATGTTCAGTAAAGACCTCGAACACACCATCGGACAGTGCTACAAGCGCGCCCGTGAGGCCCGGCATGAATTCATGACGGTGGAACACCTGCTGCTGGCACTGCTCGACAACCCGTCCGCCCAGGCCGTCCTCAAAGCTTGTGGCGCCGATGCCGGCCGCCTGCGCCAGGAACTGGAACAGGCCATCGAGGCGTCCGTCTCGCGCCTGGCCGAAGATGATGGGCGCGATACCCAGCCGACGCTGGGCTTCCAGCGCGTGCTGCAGCGCGCGGTGTACCACGTGCAGTCCTCGGGCAAGAAGGAGGTCACCGGCGCCAACGTACTGGTGGCGATCTTCGGCGAGAAGGACTCGCATGCCGTGTACTACCTCAACCAGCAGGACGTCACCCGGCTGGACATCGTCAATTATCTCTCCCACGGCATCGCCAAGCTGGGCGAGGAGGGCGAAGTGCCGCCTGCCGCCGATGGCGAGGGCCGCGCCGAAGGTGCCGAGGGCGAAGGCAAGGGCGATGCCCTGGCCGAGTTCGCCAGCAACCTCAACGAGCAGGCCCGCAACGGCAAGATCGACCCGCTGGTCGGCCGTGCCGATGAGATCGAGCGCACCATCCAGGTGCTGTGCCGCCGCCGCAAGAACAACCCGCTGTACGTGGGCGAGGCTGGCGTGGGCAAGACGGCGATCGCCGAAGGCCTGGCCAAGCGCATCGTGGAAGGTTCGGTGCCGGACGTGCTCGCCGATGCGGTGATCTACTCGCTGGACCTGGGCGCGCTGGTGGCCGGGACCAAGTACCGCGGCGATTTCGAAAAGCGCCTGAAAGGCGTACTGACTGCGATGAAGAAGCTGCCGAACGCGGTGCTGTTCATCGATGAGATCCACACCATCATCGGTGCCGGCTCGGCCTCGGGCGGCACCATGGATGCCTCCAACCTGATCAAGCCGGCCCTGGCCTCGGGCGAGCTGCGCTGCATCGGCTCGACCACCTTCCAGGAATACCGCGGCATCTTCGAGAAGGACCGGGCGCTGGCCCGCCGCTTCCAGAAGATCGACATCGTCGAGCCGACCGTGGGCGAAACCTACGAAATCCTGCAGGGCCTCAAGCCCAAGTACGAGGCCCACCACGGCGTGACGTACGCCGATGACGCGCTGCAGGCCGCGGTGGATCTGTCGGTCAAGCACATCAACGACCGTCTGCTGCCGGACAAGGCGATCGATGTGATCGACGAAGCGGGTGCCCGCCAGCGGCTGCTGCCGGACGGTGAGCGCAAGGAACTGATCGACATCGAAGAGATCGAGACCATCGTCGCCAAGATGGCCCGCATCCCGGCCAAGCAGGTCAGCGCGACCGACAAGGACGTGCTCCAGCATCTGGAGCGCAACCTGAAGATGGTGATCTTCGGCCAGGATCCGGCGATCGAGACGCTCTCCTCGGCGATCAAGCTGGCCCGCTCGGGCCTGGCCAATCCCGAAAAGCCGATCGGCAACTTCCTGTTCTCCGGCCCGACCGGCGTGGGCAAGACCGAGGTGACCAAGCAGCTCGCGCTGCAGCTGGGCATCGAGCTGGTCCGCTTCGACATGAGCGAGTACATGGAGTCGCATTCGATCAGCCGCCTGATCGGTGCCCCCCCGGGCTATGTCGGGTTCGACCAGGGTGGTCTGCTGACCGAGAAGATCGTCAAGACCCCGCACTGCGTGCTGCTGCTGGACGAGGTGGAAAAAGCCCACCCGGACATCTTCAACATCCTGCTGCAGGTCATGGACCGCGGTGTGCTGACCGACACCAATGGCCGTGAGGCGAACTTCAAGAACGTCGTGCTGGTGATGACCACCAATGCCGGCGCGGCCCAGGCCTCGCGGCGGTCGATCGGCTTCACCCGCCAGGACCATGCCACCGACGCGATGGAAGTCATCCGCAAGAGCTTCACGCCGGAGTTCCGCAACCGTCTGGATGCGATCGTGCAGTTCCAGGCACTGGGCTTCGAGCACATCCTGCGCGTGGTGGACAAGTTCCTGATCGAGCTGGAAATGCTGCTGCAGGAAAAGCATGTCAGCCTGTCGGCCACCCCGACCGCGCGCGACTGGCTGGCCCACCATGGCTTCGACCCTCTGATGGGTGCGCGCCCGATGGCCCGCGTGATCCAGGACAAGATCAAGCGTCCACTGGCCGACGAGCTGCTGTTCGGCAAGCTGGTCAACGGCGGCAAGGTCAGCATCGACGTCCGCGACGATCAGCTGTTCGTCGAGACCGAAGCCGAGCCGGAGCGGCTGTTGCCGGCCACGGTGTAACCCCGGTCTCGTCTCGTTGCCTGCAATCGAAAAGCCCCCGCAAGGGGGCTTTTTTGTGCGTGGGCCCGACGCGCCTGCTCAGCGGCGCATGCGCGACTTGCGGGCGAACTCTTCGGCGCTCAGGGGCTCCACCGCAGCGACGGCGCAGCTCTGGGAACTGGTCTTGAGCTTGGTCACCCCGGCGCCGCACAACTGACCGTCCTGGCCGGGCGTGGCGAACGTCAGTTTCGGAGACATCGCCGCACTGGTGCACGAACGCTCAAAGCGCACGAGGTAATGCTGGTCACCATTGCGCAGCAGCACATCGCGATCGGCGCGGTTGCGCACCACCTGCTGATCGGCAGACAGCGTGATGCAGTCCGTGGGTGCGGCGGGCTCGGCGGCCTGGGCCGAGGCAGCGGTGGCAACGCAGGAGGCGAGCAGGAGCAGGGAGGGCAGGCACTTCATGGCGGGGGCATCGGGCAGGATCCGGATTGGATCGAGCGCCAGAGTGGACGATTGCCCGCAAGGGCGAATCTGCATCAAGGCATCCTGACCGACGTCAGGGTGCACTGGGTCAGGGTGCCGCATGGCAGGGTGGGGTCGCTGGCTGAATGGCGCCCACGCGAAAAGGCCAGCACCTGGCTGGCCTTCTGGCGGGAACAACCCCCGGACCGCTTATTTCATGCGGTAGGTGATGCGACCCTTGGTCAGGTCGTACGGGGTCATTTCGACCTTGACGCGGTCGCCCGTCAGGATGCGGATGTAGTTCTTGCGCATGCGGCCGGAGATATGGGCGATGATTTCATGCCCATTTTCCAGTCGTACGCGGAAAGTGGTGTTCGGCAGCGTCTCGCTGACGGTGCCTTCGAACTCGATGGAGTCGTCTTTCGACATGTAGTCCTGTGCAGTTCTGTAACCGGCCGAGCTGGCCTGAAGAGCGGGCATTTTACGCGCGTCGGGCGTTTGATGCAAAGTTTTGGTTAAGGCGGTCCCGGATCAGCGAGTTCGGTGGCAGCCAGGACGCCGAACAAATCCACCCAATCGCCTGCGGTGGCAGGCTGTTGGACCTGTTCACGCACCAAGGCGAGAAAGCGCTGCCGCGGCCAGTGTTCTGCCCCCATGCGCAGCAGGTGGTCGTTTTCCACCTGTGCATCGATCAATGGCCAGCCCCAACCGGCCAGCCGGTGGGCCAATCCGGCCAGGGCGACCTTGGAGCCGCCCGACGCCGCGCTGAACATGCTTTCCCCGAAAAACATCCGACCGATCGCCACCCCGTAGATGCCACCGACCAGGTGATCGCCCTCGAACACCTCCACCGAGTGCGCGAAGCCGAGCTGGTGCAGCTGGACATATGCATCGCGCATGTCAGGCGTGATCCAGGTGCCGTCCTGGCCGGGGCGCGGGCTGGCCGCGCAGGCATCGATCACCTGCTCGAAACGGGTGTCGGCCCGCAGCGTCCACGTGCTGCGCCGGAGCGAGCGTCGAAAGCGGCTGGCCAGGTGCACGCCGTTGGTGCGGAACACCATGCGTGGGTCCGGCGACCACCATAGCAGCGGCTGGCCTTCGGAGAACCACGGAAAGATGCCGCCGGCATAGGCATTGAGCAGCCGCACCGGGGAGAGGTCGCCGCCAAGTGCCAGCAGGCCGTCCGGATCGCGCAGGGCGGTCTCGGCGGGCGGGAACGGCGCATCGGGTGCCTCGTCCAGGCGCCAGGGCAGTCGGCGGGTCACGCCGGGTCGACCTTGTCGGCCTTGAACGGGCTGTGCGCCGCCAGCACCCGCGCATACTGGGCGACCTCGGCGCGTTCCTGCGCGCACCACGCCACCAGGGCATCGGCAAAGGCCGGTTCTGCGATCCAGTGGCGGCTGCGTACCGTGTGCGGCAGGAACCCGCGGGCCAACTTGTGCTCACCCTGCGCGCCGGGCTCGAAGTGGGCCAGTCCCTCGCGCAGGCAGTAGGCGATGCCCTGGTAGTAGCAGGTCTCGAAGTGCAGGCCGGGCAGGGTGGCACCGCCCCAGTAGCGCCCATAGAGCGTGTCCGCGCCACGCAGGCACAGCGCGCCGGCAACCGGCTCGCCATCGAGCACGGCCAGGAAGATCACCAGCGCGCGCGGCATCGTGCGGGCGAGATGCTGCAGGAACGGGAGTGTGAGCGCGGGCGAGTTGCCGTACTCGGCGAAGGTCTGCAGGTAGAAGCCATGCATGGCGCGCAGGTCGGCCTCGGTCGCCTCATCGCCATGCACGATGCGATACGTGACGCCGCTGCGCGCGAGCTTGGCGCGTTCCTGACGGATGTTCTTGCGGTGCTTGTGGTCCATCGCGCCGAGGAAATCGTCGAAGGTCTGCCAGCCATCGGGGTTGTGCCACTGGAACTGGATGTCCTCGCGCAGCAGCCAGTCCTTGCTGAAGGCGGCGTCTTCCTCGGCGGGGTGGAAGTTGATGTGGGCCGAGGACCAGCCCATGCGAGCCACTTCGCCTGCCAGCACTGCCAGCAGCGCGGCCCGGTCCTCGGCGGTGCCTGCCAGCACGCGTGGCCCGGTCACGGGCGAATACGGCACCGCGCCCAGCCATTTGGGGAAGTAGTCCAGCCCATGCTGGGCGTAGGCATGCGCCCAAGCGTGATCGAACACGAACTCGCCGTGCGAATTGTCTTTGAGATAGCCAGGGATCGCTGCGAGCAGGGTGTCCCCGTCCCACAGGGTGAAGTGGCGTGGCCGCCAGCCCCACTCCGGGCGCAGGCAACCGTGTTCTTCCAGGCCGGCCAGGAAGGCGTGCGACAGGAAGGGGTTGCGACCGTCGTGCAGGGCGTCCCAGGCAGCGGCGGGGACATTGGACAGGCGATGCAGGAAGCGTGGATCGGGCATGGGCAGAGGATAGAGCAGGTGGGTCGGGCGCAGTGCGCGCGGAACGTACCGGCCAGTAAAAAGGCCGGTGAATGATTCACCGGCCTTCGTGTGCTGGGCGATGCGGGCGGCAGGTCAGCTCGCCTGACCCTTCGCATCCAGATAGCGCTCGGCATCCAGCGCGGCCATGCAGCCGAAGCCGGCCGAGGTGATTGCCTGGCGGTAGTGTTGGTCGGCCACGTCGCCGGCGGCGAACACGCCTTCCACCGAGGTCTGGGTGGCGTTGCCGCCCAGGCCCGAGCGGATGTCCAGGTAGCCGTTGTTCATCGTCAGCTGGCCATCGAACAGGCTGGTGTTGGGGTGGTGGCCGATCGCCACGAAGAAGCCGTGGGCCTCGATGTCACGGGTGCTGCCATCCAGCGTGGACTTCACGCGCACGCCGGTCACGCCGGCCTCGTTGCCCAGCACTTCGTCCACCTGGTGGTGCCACACGGTCTCGATCTTGCCGGCGGCGACCTTGGCGAACAGCTTGTCCTGCATGATCTTTTCCGCCTTCAGCGTGTCGCGGCGGTGGACCAGGTAGACCTTGCGGGCGATGTTGGACAGGTACAGGGCCTCTTCCACGGCGGTGTTGCCGCCGCCGACCACGACCACGTCCTGGTCACGGTAGAAGAAGCCATCGCAGGTGGCGCAGGCCGACACGCCGCGGCCCTTGAAGGCCTCTTCGCTGGGAATGCCCAGGTACTTGGCGGTGGCGCCGGTGGCGATGATCAGGGCATCGCAGGTGTACTCGGCGCCGTCGCCAATCAGCTTGAACGGGCGCTGGGAGACATCGGCGGTGTGGATGTGGTCGAAGATGACCTCGGTCTCAAAGCGCTCGGCATGCGCCTGCATGCGGCTCATCAGGTCCGGGCCCATCAGGCCGTGTGCATCCCCGGGCCAGTTGTCCACCTCGGTGGTGGTCATCAGCTGGCCGCCCTGCTGCAGGCCGGTGATCACGACGGGCTTGAGGTTGGCGCGCGCGGCGTAGACGGCGGCGGTCCAGCCGGCCGGGCCGGAACCAAGGATCAACAGGCGGGAGTGCTTGGAGTTGCTCATGTAAGCTCGCAATAGAAGGTAGGGCGGGACGCGGGCAGGGTGATTGCGCGGCGTCCGAGCGAAGTCATAGAGTGGCGGCAGGGGCGGGGCGATTCAAGGCGCGCAGTGGAACGCGGCGGCCCGAGAAGCGCGACGCCCATTCCGGTGCCGGAGTTTTGACGCTGACCGTGCCGGCCAGCGGCCGGCACCTACCGGGGTGGGGTCCAGTCGTTTATTATCAAGCACTAACAGTGCATTCCCAAGGTGTGGTCTAAGGTGGCGAAACAGGTCCCGGAACGAGCCAAGGCGTCCGACAGCAAGGCAGCGCCGCGCAAACCGGCCGGCGAGGACAATCCGCGCCGGCAGCGCCTGTGGCGCGACCTGGGGTTGATCGCGGTCGCCCCGGCATTGCTGTATCTGGTCGCCAGTCTGTTCACCTACTCGGCCACCGACCCGGGCTGGTCGCATACCGGCAGCGTGGTCGCGCCGGTCCACAACATGGGCGGTCGCGCCGGTGCGTGGATCGCCGATGTCCTGCTGCAGCTGTTCGGCTACATGGCCTTCGTGTTGCCGATCGTGCTGGGCGCACTGGCCTGGATCGCGATGTTCGGCCTGAAGCGCGAGGCAAAGGGCGAGCATGACCTGGATCCGGCGCTGCGCCTGGTCGGCCTGGTCGGCTTCCTGATCGCCGGCACCGGCTTCCTGCATCTGCGCCTGTTCGTGGCCGATGTGGCCCATGCTGGCGGCATCCTCGGCAAGCTGGTGGGCAGCTCGCTCAGCGTCGGTTTCGGCGCATTGGGCGCCAACCTGTTCGTGCTGGTACTGCTGCTGGCGTCGATCACCCTGGCCACGGGCATCTCCTGGTTCGTGGTGATGGAGAAGATCGGCAACTGGGTGCTGGCGCTGCCGCCGCTGTTCAACAAGAAGAAAGAGCAGGCCACCGAGTGGCAGCAGACCCGCGCGATGCGCGAGGAGCGCCAGGAAGTGCGCAAGGTCGACGCCGAGGTGCGCGCCAAGCGCGAGCCGGTCAAGATCGAGCCGCGGCCGGAGCCGGTGCTGGAGAAGAGTGATCGCGCCAAGCGCGAGACCCAGATTCCCATGTTCCGCGGGGTCAATGGCGATGGCTCGGATGTGCCGCCGCTGGCGCTGCTGGATGATCCCAAGCCGCAGCCCAAGGGCTACGACGAGGGCACGCTGGAGACGCTCTCGCGCCAGATCGAGTTCAAGCTCAAGGACTTCCGTATCGATGCGCAGGTGGTCGGTGCGTATCCCGGCCCGGTGATCACCCGCTTCGAGATCGAGCCGGCCCCGGGCATCAAGGTCAGCCAGATCAGTTCGCTGGACAAGGACATCGCGCGCGGCCTGTCGGTGAAGTCGGTGCGCGTGGTCGATGTGATCCCGGGCAAGTCGGTGGTGGGCCTGGAGATCCCCAACGTCACCCGCGAGATGATCTATCTCTCCGAGCTGTTGCGCTCCAAGGAATACGACAAGTCCGCCAGCGTGCTGACCCTGGCGCTGGGCAAGGACATCGCCGGCCGCCCGACCGTGGCCGACCTGGCGCGCATGCCCCACCTGCTGGTGGCGGGCACGACCGGCTCGGGCAAGTCCGTGGCGGTCAATGCGATGGTGCTGAGCCTGCTGTACAAGGCCTCGCCGAAAGACCTGCGCATGCTGATGATCGACCCGAAGATGCTCGAGCTGAGCGTCTACCAGGGCATCCCGCACCTGCTGGCGCCGGTGGTCACCGACATGAAGGAGGCCGCCAACGGCCTGCGCTGGTGCGTGGCCGAGATGGAGCGCCGCTACAAGCTGATGAGCGCGGTGGGCGTGCGCAACCTGGCCGGCTTCAACAAAAAGGTCAAGGATGCCCAGGACGCCGGGCAACCGATGATGGACCCGCTGTTCAAGCCCAACCCGGAACTCGGCGAGGCCCCGCGCCCGCTGGAGACGCTGCCGTTCATCGTCATCTTCATCGACGAATTCGCCGACATGATGATGATCGTCGGCAAGAAGGTGGAAGAGCTGATCGCCCGCCTGGCGCAGAAGGCACGTGCGGCGGGCATCCATCTGATCCTGGCCACCCAGCGCCCCTCGGTGGACGTGATCACCGGCTTGATCAAGGCCAACATCCCGACCCGCATCGGCTTCCAGGTCAGCTCGAAGATCGATTCGCGCACCATCCTCGATCAGTCCGGCGCGGAAACGCTGCTGGGCCACGGCGACATGCTGTATCTGCCGCCGGGTACGGCGTTGCCGGACCGCGTGCACGGCGCGTTCGTCTCCGATGAGGAAGTGCACCGCGTGGTCGAGCACCTCAAGGCCAGCGGCCCGACCGACTACATCACCGGCGTGCTGGACGAAGTGCAGATGATGGGCGATGGCGTCGTGGTCGGCCCCGGTGGCCTGCCCGAGGCGGGCGGCGGTGGCGGCGATGAGTCCGATCCGCTGTACGACGAGGCCCTGCGCATCGTCACCGAAACCCGTCGTGCCTCCATTTCCGGCGTGCAGCGTCGCCTGAAGATCGGCTACAACCGTGCCGCGCGGCTTATTGAAGCGATGGAGGCGGCTGGCGTGGTCAGCCCGCCCGAGCACAACGGCGACCGCAGCGTGCTGGCGCCGCCTCCGCCCAAGTAACGCCGGGCCCGGCCTGGCTGCGTAGAACCCGGGCGCGGCCCGGGTGTTGCCGTGCACAAGGAACCTGCAATGAAGCCGATGATCTGGACGATGCTGGGCGCCATGACGCTCGCGCCGGTAGTGGCGTGGGCCGATGCCCAGCCCGTGCCGGCATCCGTGACACCCGTGGCACCGCCCACCCCGGGCGGGCAGAGCGGCCCGGCCGCGGGCGCTGAAGCGCAGGCCAACAACAACTTCAGCTTCGTGCGCTATCGCGCCGACTACGTGGTGCGCCCGGATGCAGGCAACACGCAGACCGAAGAGTACGAGATCCTGCTCAAGACCAAATCGGCGGTCGAGCAGTTCAGCCAGGTGCGGCTGAGCTACAGCGAGAAGATGGAAACGCTGGAGGTGCTGCAGGCCTACACGTTGACGGCGGACGGCCAGCGCCGCGACGTGCCGGCCGACCGCATCTACACGCAGGAAAGCTATTCCAGCGCGGCAGCGGCGATGTACGCCGACCGCAAGGTGCGCGTGGTGGTCTTCCCGAATCTGGCGCCCGGTACACGCGTGGTCTACCAGACCCGCCGCACCCAGAACACGCCGTACTTCCCGGGCTACTTCGGCCTGTGGGAAACCTTCAGCGTGTTCACCCAGTACGACGATGCCCGCGTGACCCTGAGTGCGCCTGCCGATCTGCCCATGCAGGTGGAGCAGCGGGGCGTGCAGGGCAGCCAGGCGCCGCGTGTGCGCAATGGCATGGCGCGCTGGGAGTGGACGTACCGGCGCACGGATCCACTGAAGGCGCAGAACTGGTCCGCCGCCGCGTGGGAGTACAGTCCAACCATCATGGCCAGTACGTACCGTGACTGGTCGCAGGTGGCGCAGGCTTACCAGCTCAAGGGTGGCGAGGCCGCCGCTGTCACGCCGCAGATCCAGGCGCTGGCGGACGAGCTCACCCGGGGCATTACCGACCGTCGCGAGCAGGCCGCCGTGCTGTACCGCTGGGTGGCGCAGAACATCCGCTACGTGGCGGTGTACCTGGGCAACGGCGGGCTGGAGCCGAACCCGGCGCAGAGCATCCTCGACAACCATTACGGCGACTGCAAGGACCATGTCGTGATCCTGGAGGCGTTGTTGGCTGCGCGTGGCATCCAGAGCACGCCGGTGCTGATCGGTGCCGGCGGTGGACCGACCTTGCCGGCGATTCCGCTGCTGGGACGTTTCGACCACGCCATCACCTACATCCCCGAGTTCGACCTGTACCTGGATTCGACCGCGCCGTATGCGCGTGTTGGCCAGTTGCCCGAGGGGGATCTTGGCGCGCCGGTGCTGCATACCCGCCAGGCCGTCGTGGCGCGCACCCCGGCCAACGATGCCTCGCGCAACGGCAACGGGATCGAGGCAACGTTCCGGTTCGATGCGGCGGGCAATCTGTCTGGCCGGACCGTGCTCCAACCGAGCGGCGTGACCGAAATTGGCATGCGCGGCGCCTTCGCACGGCTCAACGCGCAGAACCGGGCGCGTGCCGAAGAATCGATGATGGCCGCGTCCGGCTTCGACGGCAGTGGCGCACTGACGCTGCTGGGTGACCCGCAGGACCTGACCCGGCCGTTCAACTTCCGCTATGACTTCCTGGCCAGCGACTACGTCGATTTTGGCGTGGTCGGCGGGATGGTGCTGCCGGACGCACCGGGCAGCCAATCGTTCCGTGACCTGTATGCCAGCACGTCGGCGCCGGAAAACGCCACGCCGTTCTACTGCAACGACAGTCTGCGCGATGAGCGCTACCAGCTGACGTTCCCAGCGAACGTGCCGATCGTAGCGATCCCGCGCAGCCAGCACTTCGCCAATGCGGCGGGTGAATATCAGGTGGACTGGACGCGCGAGGGGCAGGTGATCACCGCGCACCATCGGCTGCACCAGCGGGCCGTGCGCGGGGCGGATGCGCTGTGCCAGCCGCAGGATTACGCCGCATTCCGCGAGCTGTACCAGCAGGTCCGCCGCGGCTTCCGCGGGCAGGTGGTGTATGGAGACCTGAAGACGGTGCAGGCCGGGCCGTAAACCGCGATTGGAAAGCGGCTACCAGCGCATAATGTGCCCCTGATCGCCCATTCAGGATTGAATGGGCACACTGCCTCCCATCCTTCCCATTCGCCTGGATACCTGCATGCACACCACCTTCCGCCGCTCCCTGCTTGCCGCCACTCTGGTTGTTGCCAGTGTCGGGTCGGCGTCGGCCTGGGCAGGCGCCCGTGATGAACTCAACCGCTTCACCCAGGGCCTGAAGGGCCTGGACGGACAGTTCAGCCAGCAGGTGTTCGACAGCAAGGGCAAGGTCAAGGAAAACACCAGCGGTCGCGTTGCGTTGTCCGCGCCGCGCCTGTTCCGTTGGGAGTACATCAAGCCGCACGAACAGTTGATCGTGGCCGACGGCAAGAAGGTCTGGGTCTATGAGCCGGACCTGGAGCAGGCCAGCGTGCGCCCGCAGGGCCAGGAAGAGCAGAACAGCCCGCTGACCGCATTGATCAATCCGGCGCTGCTGGACAAGCAGTACGACGTCAGCGAAGAGGCCGCCGTGCGCGATGGCCTGCAGTGGCTGTCGCTGAGCCCGAAGCGCGAGACTGACACTGCCTTCCAGTACGCCGCGCTGGGCTTCAATGGCCAGGGCCTGGCCCGCATGGAAGTCGTGGATGCGGTCGGCCAGCGCACGGTGATCAACTTCACCGGCTGGAAGCGCAACCCGAGCTTTGCCGCCGGTACCTTCAGCTTCACCCCGGCCAAGGGTGTGGACGTCATCGGCGAATGACGGTGTAGTGCCGGCCGCTGGCCGGCATCCCCGCTGCAATCTGCCGCGATACACTAGACACGTGGCCAGAAACCGAACGACTTTCAATGGGCCCGATCTGCTGACGGTGGATCGGGACAACATGCGTCCGCTCGCCGAGCGGATGCGCCCGCAGACCCTGGATGAGATGGTGGGCCAGAAGCGCCTGCTCGCACCGGGCAGTGCGCTGCGCCGGGCCGTCGAGTCCGGCCATGTGCACTCGATGATCCTGTGGGGCCCGCCGGGCTGCGGCAAGACGACGCTCTCGCTGCTGCTGGCGCATTACGCCGATGCCGAGTTCCGCGCGATCTCCGCCGTGCTGTCCGGCCTGCCGGAGGTGCGCCAGGTGCTGGCCGAGGCCGCGCAGCGTTTCGCTGAAGGGCGCCGCACGGTGCTGTTCGTGGACGAAGTGCACCGTTTCAACAAAGCCCAGCAGGATGCGTTCCTGCCGCATATCGAACGCGGCACCATCGTGTTCGTGGGCGCCACCACCGAAAACCCGTCGTTCGAACTGAACTCGGCGCTGCTGTCGCGGTGCCGCGTGCACGTGCTGGAGTCGGTCTCTCCGGCGGACATCGTGGAGGCGCTGGAGCGTGCGCTGCAGGACACCGAGCGTGGCCTGGGCGCGGAGCAGCTGCAGGTGGCGCCGGAGGCGTTGCTGGAGATCGCGACCGCCGCCGATGGCGATGTGCGACGCGGCCTGACCCTGCTGGAGATCGCGGCCGAGCTGGCCAGTGGCGACGGCGGGCGGATCAGTCCGGAGATGCTGGTGCAGGTGCTGGCAGACCGCACCCGTCGCTTCGACAAGGGCGGCGAGCAGTTCTACGACCAGATCTCGGCGCTGCACAAATCCGTGCGCAGCTCCAACCCCGATGCCGCGCTGTACTGGCTGACGCGCATGCTCGATGGTGGCTGTGATCCGTCGTATCTGGCACGTCGCCTGACCCGGATGGCGATCGAGGATATTGGGTTGGCCGATCCGCGCGCGCAGTCGATGGCGCTGGAAGCCTGGGACATCTACGAGCGGCTGGGCAGCCCGGAAGGTGAACTCGCGTTCGCGCAGCTGGTGCTGTATCTGGCGAGTACCGCCAAGTCGAACGCCGGCTATGCCGCGTTCAACAAGGCCAAGCAGGAAGTGCGCGAGACCGGTACCCAGGAGGTGCCGCTGCACCTGCGCAACGCCCCGACCAAGCTGATGAAAGAGCTGGGCTACGGCAAGACCTACCAGTACGACCATGATGCCGACGGCGGGATCGCGCTGGATCAGACCGGTTTCCCCGATGCGATGGGCGAGCGGGTGTATTACGAGCCGGTGCCGCGCGGGTTGGAGATCAAGCTGAAAGAAAAGCTGGATCGCCTGCGTGCCGCCCGGGAACAGGCGCGTGCGGAGAAGGGCGCGGAATGATGGACGGCATCGGCCTGTGGTGGCAGCAGCTCGCACTGGTGATGGCCGGCGGCGCACTGGGCGCGGCGCTGCGTTTCATGATCGGCGATGCGATGCTGCGCCAGTTCGGTACTGGCTTCCCGTGGGGCACGCTGACGGTGAACCTGGTCGGCGCGTTCGTGGCGGGTTACGTGATGATCTGGCTGCAGAGTCGTGGCACGGCCGCGGTGTACTGGCGCGCCTTTCTGATCGTGGGAATCGTGGGCGGGTTGACCACGTTTTCCTCGATGATGCTGGAGTCGCTGGTGTTTACCCGCGCGGATCGAAGCCTGATGGTGCCGCTGTATCTGGGTATCAGTCTGCTCGGTGGCATGCTGCTGGTGTGGGCTGGTGCGCGTGTGGCCGAGGCGTGGCGCTGAGGTTCACGCGCTGCCATCGCAGAAATCCACGCAAAACGCTGGATTAAAGTGATGTCTCACGATATCGTGCGCGCCCCCGTTTGCATCCTCGTCCGTCATGCGCGATGAACAAGACCCCGGAACACTGGAACTGACGCTGCCGCGCAAACGCGGCCGTCCGCCCACGTTCGGCTACGCGATGACCGATGCACAGCGTGCGGCCCGTTACCGTGCGCGCCGCGCCGGGCAGGCAGGGCATGCCGATGTGCGCAACTGCAGCGACATGGTGCTGTTGGACAAGATCCGCGCCTCGATCACCAGCAAGGACCCGGAACTGACCGGCTTCCTGGTGCACGTGCTCTGGCAGCGCTACCCGCTGCAGCTCAAGTAGGCGCGCCCGCCCGTTCCTGATCGAGCAGGCCCGTCAGGCGCACGGCCAGGGCTTTGACCAGCGGGTCGGCCGTGGTGCGGTGAAGCAGGGCGATCTCGAAGGTATCGATAGGCGGCAACCCTTGTTCCGGGCCCAGTACGGTGTGTTCGCGACTCAGGGCGCGCGCCGGCAGCAGACTGATGCCCATGCCGTCGGCGACCGCGCCCTGGATGCCGCTCAGGCTGGAGCTGGTGAAGCTGATCCGCCAGCGGCGACCGAGTGCTTCAATCGCATCGATGATGTCGTCGCGGTACAGCCCGCGCGGCGGGAAGGTGACCAGCGGGACCGGGTCGAGGTCGATGCAGCCGTTGCGGGCGCTGTCGATCCACACCATCGTCTCCGGCCAGCAGGCCACGGCGGCGCGGCTGTTGCGGCGCTGCTTGACCAGGATCAGGTCCAGTTCGCCGTGATCGTAGCCATTGGCCAAATCACGACTGAGGCCGCTGGTGACTTCCAGCTTCACCTGCGGATGCTCCCGATTGAAGGCGCCAAGCAGCTGGGTGGTCGCGGCGCTGACGAAGTCTTCCGGAACCCCCAGCCGAACGGTGACGGCCACCGTGGTGCCGGCCAGCGCTTCGAGGAGCTGGTCGTTGAGTGCCAGCAATTGGCGGGCATGGCCGAGCACGAGCTGGCCGGCATCGGTGGGATGCACATCACGGTTGCCCCGCACCAGCAGTGGATGGCCGGCCATGTCCTCCAGCCGGCGGATCTTCTGGCTGATGGTGGATTGGGTGGAATGCAGGCGCGCCGCAGCCGTGGTGAAGCTGGCGCAATCGGCCACCATCACCATGGCGCGCAGGAGATCCAGGTCGAACAGGGTGCGATTCGGTTTTTCACTTGCGGTCATGCCGCCATTCTGAATCGCAATGACTTTCTGCGCCAATGCCGACGCGCTTGCGGTCAGGGCGTGTTGGTGCCCGCCGACGCTTCCGGCGGTTCGCGACGGGCCAGGCTGCGGGTGATCCGTTCACCTGCCTCGCGCATGGCCTCATGCAGTGCAGGCGGTCCCAGCACTTCGAACTCCAGCCCCAGCGCCAACAGCCAATACACCACCGTGCCCAAGGGGTTGGCGGCGCAGCGCAGCAGGCAGCGCCGATCATCGACTGCTTCCAGCTCCCCGGCCGATGCCGGTATCTGCTGGCGCATGACCGAGAGCGGCGCATGCAGGATGATCTGGGCCTCGTCGTGGTGCTGGCCCAGTGAGAGCGAGCGGGCGACCCATTGGCGCAGGTCACCGTCGCCTGGGCCTGCGCGGGGTGCAAAGTGCGCGCCCACCAGCGGTGCGCTGGCGATCCGGTCGATGCGGAAGGTGCGCCAGTCATTGCGCCCGGTGTCCCAGGCGACCAGATACCAGCGGCGGTCGGCATGCACCACGCCCTGAGGCTCGACCTGACGTGCGCTGGAAACGCCCTCCCGGTCGGTGTAGTCGAAGCGGAGTTGTACCTGGTCGCGGCAGGCGCAGGCCAGGGTGGTCAGGCGCCCGGCATCCACCTGCGGGCCGATCGGGTGGGCGGGCAGAAGCGCCGAGCGCAGTGCGGCCAACCGGGGGCGCAGTCGCGGCGGCATGGCCTGTTCGATCTTCACCAGTGCCGTGATCGCGGTCTGCTCGATGCCGCTGATCGTGCCGGTCACCGCCGTGCGCAGCGCGACCGCCGCCGCCAGCGCCTCCTCGTCATCCAACAACAGTGGCGGCAATGCACGCCCCGGGCGGAACGCATAGCCGCCGGCGAGGCCGGTGCTGGCGTGGATGGGGTAGCCGAGCTGGCGCAGGCGATCAATGTCACGCCGGAGCGTGCGCGGATGGATGGCCATGCGCTCGGCCAGCTCGCCGCCGGCCCAGTGCGGGCGGGATTGCAGCAACGAAAGCAGGCTCAGCAGGCGGGCGGACGCGGTCAGCATGCGCGGCAGCGTAGCAGCCATTGCGGGCCGATTCTGTCCGCAATGCTGCCTAGTCTTGAGCGCACGGTGCAGCACCAGTACCGCCGCACCTTTCCACCCCTCTCAAGGAGTTCTTCAATGTCCCTCGTTTTCTATTGGCACCCGATGTCCAGCGCCTCCCCGGTCGCCTGCGCCCTGGCCGAACTGGCCGTCCCGCACGACCGGGTCAGGATCGACATCCGCAGCGGCGAACAGCGCACGCCGGCGTACCTGGCGATCAACCCGAACGGCAAGGTCCCGTGCCTGGTGGTGGACGGCACGCCCTTGTTTGAAGGCCTGGCCATCCACCTGTGGTTGGGCGAGCAGTACGGGGTGGGCCAGGGCCTGTGGCCGGCGGCGGGGACACCGGCTCGACTGGAGGCGATGTCCTGGAGCACGTGGGCGTACGTTACCTACGCAGCGGTGCTGGGGCGGGTATGGCTCGCGACCGTGGACGATGCGCTGCGCAGCGTCGAGCATGCTGCCGCCGGCATCCGTTCCGCCAACGAACTGCTGGATCTGTTGGAGGCGCGCCTGTCGCAGCAGCCGTGGATGCTTGGCGAGGCATACTCGTTGGTGGATCTGGTGGTTGGCCAGGTGGTGGGCTACGGCACCCATCTGGGGGCGGTGGTGGATGCACATCCGGCGGTTGCAGCCTGGCTGCAGCGGGTGCAGGCCCGCCCGGCCATGCAGGGCGAGAACTGAGGCTGCTGCGTATTGCAGCAGGCTCCATTGCAATCATGCATGCGCATCATGCTGAAATTTAACTGGTGAATGTGCCGGGCCTGACCGTAAGGTGGCCCGGTTCTCTTTTTCCGGTGCGCGCTCCATGTCTTTCCGTCTTGCGATCCCGGTGCTGCTCGCACTGGCCCCTTCCGCGTTCGCGGCCGAGCAGGCCGATCTGATGATCCGGCATGCCACCGTGGTCGACGTCGAGCACGCCACCACGGTGGCCGACCAGACGGTCGTGGTGCGTGGCCAGGACATCGTTGCGGTCGGCAATGACCGGGCGATGCGCAAAGCGTGGCGAGCCACGCAGGACGTGGATGGCAAGGGGCGCTATCTGATCCCCGGGTTGTGGGACATGCATGTGCACTTCGGCGGCGGGCCGGCGCTCATCGAAGAGAACAAGGCGCTGCTGCCGCTGTACATCGCCCATGGCATCACCACCATCCGTGATGCGTCCGGCGATCTGCCGAAGCAGGTACTGCAGTGGCGCGGGGAGATTGCCGACGGTCGCCTGGCCGGCCCGCAGCTGTTCACCTCCGGGGCGAAGATCGAAGGCATCAAGCCGGTCTGGAAGGGCACCCTCGAAGTGGGTTCGCAGGCCGACCTGGATGCAGCGTTCGTGCGTCTCAAACGTGACCGCGTCGACTTCGTCAAAATCACCGACAGCACCCTGACCCCGGAGCTGTTCCTGGCTGCCGTGCGCGGGGCGCGCGCCAATGGGTTGCGTGCTTCCGGCCACATTCCGATGGCGTTGACCGTGCAGCAGGCCGTCGATGCCGGTATCAGCTCGATCGAGCACCTGGACTACGCCTACAAGGCCGGGGTCAAGGATGAGGCGGCCATCGCCGCGGACTTCGCGGCCAAGCGGATTGATCGTGCCCAGGCCAACGCACGGCTGGATGCCGGCTTCGATCCTGATACCGCCATGGCCGCTTACCGTGGTTTCGCCGCGAAGGGCGTGTTCGTAACGCCGACGCTCAATGGCGGCCGCATCCTGGATTTCCTGGACCAGGATGATCATCGCGATGATCCGTACCTGGCCTATATCGGCCCGAAGCTGCAGGCCACCTACGCCTGGCGTGTGGAGCGCGCGGCCAAGGCAACCCCGGCCCAAATCCAGGCCCGTCACCAGGAATACCACCAGGTCGCGGCAGTACTGCCGATGCTGCAGCAGGCCGGCGTCACGATCATGGCCGGCACCGATGCGGGCTTCCTCAACTCCTTCAACTATCCCGGTATCGGCCTGCATGAGGAACTGTCGCTGTTCGTCAAGGAAGGGTTGACGCCGGCGCAGGCCTTGTCGGCGGCCACCCGTGCAGGCCCCGCCTGGTTCAGCACGCTGGATCGCTACGGCGCGGTCGCGCCGGGCAAGGCGGCTGATCTGGTGCTGCTGGAGCGCAACCCCCTGGAGGACATCGAGGCAACGCGCGGCATCCAATACGTGGTCCTGCGTGGTCACGGGTATGACCGCAAGGCACTCGACGCACTTCTGGAGCAGACCAGGGCGAAGGTGGCGGACTGGAAGGCCGAAGACGCGGCGCCCAAGCCGTGATGCATCAGGGCGGAGTGCATCGGTTTGGCCGCCGCATCGGATCGGCTCAGCAGGCTGCCTCGTCGGGCGGGGTGGCGATGCGTCGCCCCAGTGCATACGCCGTCGACAGATGGGCCGATGCATCGCCCGAGTCCGTTTCCAGCAGCAGCGTGGACGAGCGTATCGGCGCGCCGCAGTAATCGAAGATGCCGGTCTCGATCTGGATCTTCATTGCGTCGGTGTAGCCGCGCTTGTGCCAGGTGCGTTCGTCGGCACCGCCGAGGGCGACCAGGTGGATGGGCAGATGCCCCAGTTTCTTGAGCACGCCCTGGCCGCTGCTGTCGTCATAGGCCCAGCCATTGGAGAACACGCGATCGATCCAGCCCTTCATGAGGGCCGGCATGCTCCACCAGTAGACCGGAAACACCAGTACCAGTGCATCGGCCCGGTCCAGGCGGGCCTGTTCGGCCAGGACGTCAGCGGGGAAGGGGGCCTCGCGTTGATGGCCCTTCATGTCGTCCTGGTTGAAGCGGGGGTCGAACCCCTCGGCACTCAGGTCGGCCAGTTCGGCCGTGGCGCCGACGCCTGCCGAAGTGATGCCTTCTGCAATGCGGCGGGCGACGGCATGGGTCAGGGCGTCTGGATTGGGGTGGGAGGTAACAATCAGGGTGTGCATCGGCGTCCAGAGATGGGGGAGGCTGTATACTTTCGGTAAGTTACTGAATGTAAGTTACGATTGGTATATAGCCATGTCAAGCCCTCGCGAGCCTGCTGCCCCCACCACGCCACGCCGCCGCATGTCCCGCGACGAGCGCCTGCGCCAATTGCTGGAGGAGGCCTGGCGGCTGATCCGCGAAGAGGGCACCGACGCACTGACGCTGGGGCGGCTGGCTGAGCAGGCCGGGGTCACCAAGCCGGTGGTGTATGACCATTTCGGGACGCGGGCGGGTCTGCTGGGCGCGCTGTATCGCGATTTCGATGCACGGCAGGGGGTGGTGATGGAGGCGCTGTTTGCCAGTAGCGGCCCGACCCTCGCGGCGAAAGCGCAGGTCATCGCCGAGGCCTATGTGGCCTGCGTGATGAAGCAGGGGCGCGAGATTCCCGGCGTGATTGCTGCGCTGGCCGGCTCGCCTGAACTGGCGCGGATCAAACGCGACTATGACGTCGTGTTTCTCGAGCAGTGTCGCGCGCTGCTGTCTCCGTTCGCGCCCGACGGCACGTTGGCCCAGGCCGGGCTGTGGGGCATGCTGGGTGCCGCCGAAGGTCTTTCGTCTGCGGCGACGACCGGCGACATCACACCGATGGAGGCCGAGCAGGAGCTGGCCGCGACGATCGAGGCGATGGTGATGCGTGGTTGAGCGTTGCAGTGCGGCAGCGCGCTTGAGCGATGGCGCGGTGCGCTGGGCGGATGCGATCGGGCGCGTATGATGTCCCGCCCTTCTGGACTGGATGCCATGCGCGCTTTTCTCACTGTTGCTGCACTCACCGCCGCGATCACTGTGGCCGTGCCCGCCAGTGCTGCGACGCTGTCGTTGAATGAGCGCCTGAAGAGCGCATCAAGTGTCGAGGTGAGCCAGGTCCCGGCGAGCGGCGCGTCCTTGATCGGCCGGGTGCAGCAGTTCCGCAATGGCGACAGCCTGGTCCGCCTCGGCGAGGGTGGGGGTGAACCGCTGGTGCTGACGCTGTGCGATGGCAAGGCGCATATGAATCTCGACGCGCGCTGGCCGGGCGCGCCCGCGGCAAAGACGCAGGAAGAGAAGCAGATGCGTGCGTACGGCCTGTACATGGCGGTGATGGGCGGCATGGCGATGGCGCAGAGCATCGCGGGTGAGACGCTGGAGGTTCCCGCCGAAGGGCAGGCTGTCACGGTGCAGCGCGAGATGCCCTGGGCCTATGGCAAGGAGCAGTACGCAGTGACGGTGAGCAACAGGGCCGACGGCGAGCTGCGGATCAGGGTGGCCAAGACGGGAACCACTACCAGCACACCAGCGGCGGGGCCCGATGACGTCGTCAGCACCGACGGAGACAAGGCCGCGCGCCTGGCCGAACTTGAGCCGGTCGGCACCGCCCGTGAGCTGGTGATCTCCGCAGCGCCGATGGGAGCGTCCGTGCCGGACGACATGTCCTTGAAGGGTTGGATGTCGGTCAGCGGCAAAGGCGGTGCGACGGTGGGTGCGGCACGCAAGGCCTCGGGCGATTGCGCGCGCTGAACCGGGTGGCGCAACGTCAGTGATACCCATTCTCATTTGAGTTACACTGGCGCGATAGCACCGTCCCTCGCTCCGGGTAGTCATGAATGTTTCCTCGTCGCTGATCTCTTCCGTATCGCCGTGGTTGCGCACGCTGGGCGTGGCAACCGTGATCGGCATGGCGGCGCTGTCACCCGCCTCGGCGCAGCAGCGCAATCCCGAGCAGAAGGTGGGTGAGACGGTGCTGGATCAGCCGGCGCAGAGTTATCGTTTCGAACACTTCGTGCTCGACAGCCCCGACAAAGCCCGCCGCTGGCGGGTGAATGTCGGCGTGCCAACCAAGGACTCGGCCACGCCGGCACCGGTGCTGTACATGCTGGATGGCAACGCCGCGGCGATGGTGCTCGACCAGACGATGCTTGCTGATCTGGCCGCGCACGCCGCGCCGGTGCTGGTGTTCATCGGTTACGACAACGACCTGCGCATCGATTCGCCGTCACGCACCCGCGATTACACCGCGTGGATCGACACCGCCGACGACGAGAACGGCACCTCGCAGTCCAGCGGCGGCGGTGCGTATGCGTTCCTGGATCTGATCGAACGCCGGATCAAGCCGGAAGTACAGCGCCGCGCCAACGTCGATCTGCAGCAGCAGTCGCTCTGGGGCCATTCGCTCGGCGGCCTGTTCGTGGTCAGCACGCTGTATACCCGGCCGGCCGCGTTCCAGCATTACGTCTCGGCCAGCCCGTCACTGTGGTGGAGCCAGGGCGCCCCGCTGGGCGACATGGAGCGCCAGTTCATCGCCAACGCCCAGGGCCAGCCGGCACAGGTCACGGTGATGCTTGGCGGCGACGAGCGCACCGGCAACCGGGGTGTGCGCGACATGACCAATCCGCGTGTGGTCGCTCATCTGCGCCGTATTGGTGGCGCCACTCCCGATGCCGCGCAGCAGCTGGCCACGCGCCTGGCCAAGGTGCCGGGCCTGACCGTGCAGTACCGCGAATTCCCCGGCCTTGGCCATGGGCCGATGCTGCCGGCATCGCTCAAGGCCACGCTGAGCCAGTTGTATGGCATCGCCGATCGCAGCGGCACGCCCGCGCCGGGCCCCTGATTTTTCATTACCCAGGCAGTTCCGTGGCCCTGTGCCACCGCCGCAACGGACTGCGGCCACGCCAAGGCAAGCACTGTGACAACGCGCCAACCGGCGCGCCCCCAACAGAAGGAGTCTGCTGATGTACACCCTGAAAACCCTCCCGCGCGTCGCCACCCTGGCCCTTGCGCTGTCGCTGGCCAGCCCGACCGTGTTTGCCCAGCCGGTGTTCGATGCGCCGGCCAACGGCTTCCGCGGTGAAGTGGTCAGCCGCGGCCAGAACGTGGTGCCGGGCAGCGACGCCGAGGTGATCGGCCGCCAGTTCGTGCCGGGCCAGCAGGTGACCCTGCTGCGCGGTGAAACGGTGCTCAACGCCACCCCGTACGTGGTCGATGCCGAGGGCAACTTCAAGGGCAAGGTCGCGATTCCGGCCGATGCCGTGCCCGGCCAGCAGCCGGTGATCGTGCGTGCCAGCCAGCCGTCCGCCGCCGCCGTGCTGTCGCTGCGCGTTTCGCCGAACCTGCCGCTGAGCGGCCAGCAGAACTTCAACCAGACCTCGGCCAAGCTGGTACAGGGCCTGTACCAGTCCGCGTACAGCGCGGCCAGCAACGCGGTGTTCGTCACCGCTGCCGTCGGTCGCCCGCCGGTCACCCAGTCGCAGCTGCTCAAGCTGGACCCGAAGACCCTCAAGGTCACCGCCAGGATCACGCCGGCGGAAGTGCCGGGCGGCAAGGGCGGTGCAGTGTTCGCGGTCTATGGCGTGGGCGTGGATGATGCCAACGGCAACGTGTGGGTCACCAATACCCGCCAGGACACCGTGGCCGTGTATCGCCAGAAGGATCTGTCGCTGGTGCGCCAGTTCGATGTCGGCACTGTGCCGCATGCCCGCGACGTCGTGGTCGATGGCCGTCATGGCAAGGTATTCGCTTCGGCCGCCGGCGAGGATCATCTCTCGGTGTTCGATGCCCGCACCCTGCAGCCGCTGGAGCCGATCGCCCTGGCCTCGGGCGTGGACGACAAGAAGTTCGTCCCGATGAGCCTGGTGCTGGATGAAGCGGCCGGCAAGCTGTTCACCGTCAGCATCGGCACGCCCGAAGCGGCCGTGATCGACACCACCACCGGCAAGGTGGAGAAGGTCATCGATCTGGGCAACGCGATCAGCGCCTCCGGCGTGGCCTATGACGCTTCGGCAGGTCGCCTGTACGTGGCCTCGCAGGGCACTGACAACCTGCTGATCGTCGATGTCGCCAGCGGCAAGGTGCTGCACGACGTGCCGGTCGGCGCCGGTGCGCTGAACGTCGCTTTCGAGCCGGTGTCCAAGCTGGCCTATGTGACCAACCGCGGTGCCGGCACGGTGACCGTGGTCGATGGCAACGGCAAGGTGGTGGGCAACCTGGATGGCGGCACCTTCCCGAACCATGTGCGTGAAGATGGCAAGGGCAACGTGTTTGCCGTCAACAAGTCGCGTGATGCCCAGGATCCCAAGGGCGACCGCATCACCCGCATCAGCACCCGCGCGAACTGAGTCCTGCGCAGTGCGTTGCACTGGCGGCGGGGCGAACAGCCCCGCCGTTCTGATTGAAAAGGAACTGCCATGAAGTCGATTGTTGTCCGCCGCAGCCTGCTGGTGCTGTCCCTGGTTGCCGTGATCGCCGGGTGCTCGAAAGAACCTGCCGCACCGGCTGCCGACACCGCTGCGGCACCTGCCGCGCAGGGCGCTGAAGCGTTGCCGGACGGCTGGCAGCGGTTGGTGGGCGTGGATGTGCCGGATATCGACGGCGCCACCCAGCAGTTGCCGGCACAGGTCACCTCCGATGATGGTGTGGCCACGACGGTGACCGATACCTCCAAGATCATTGCTGGTGGCGATGACATCATCGCCGTGCTCGAAGCGCTTGGTCTGGACGACCAGGTCTACGCCGCGCCGCTGCGCTCGGCCACCGCGTCCGGCCGCAAGGCCCCCAAACAATTTCTGTTCAACCGCACCACCGGCGTGGAAGGCGTGTTGAGCCTGCAGGGCACCCTGTTCCTGGGCAACAGCCTGCGCCGCCATTCCGATCTCGCCGCCAAGCTGCGCGGCGCAGGCGAGGCGGCGGTGATCGTCGACGATCTGCAGCCGGCCGCGGACAAGGTGCGCAAGGTCGCCGCCGCCGTCGGCATGGCCGAGCAGGGTGAAGCATTGGCCACGAAAGTGCAGTCGCAGCTGGATGCGGCCAAGGCCAGTGGTGCCGCATTGGCATGGCACCCGCGTGTGATCCATGTTTCCGCGACGGGTGCCGGCGGTGCGCCGACGGTGGCCGGTTCGGACAGTGCGTCGGGCAAGCTGATCACGCTCGCCGGCGGGATCAATATCGGCGACGAAGCCGGTGTGGCCAACTACTCGGCCCTCAGCAATGAAGGCGTGGTGGCCGCTGCGCCCGACGTGATCCTGGTGACCGAGAACGATCTGGCCCTGTTTGGTGGCCAGGCCGGGCTGTGGCGCGCCTATCCGACGCTTCGGCAGACGCCGGCCGGTGCGGCCAACCGCGTGTGGGTGATGCCGGATGTGGAGTTGAAGTCCGCCAGCGTTGCCTCGGGCAGTGGTGCGGTGGCACTGGCTGCTGCTTTCGCAACGGTGCCGCGCCCGTGAGGGCGTGAGACATGGCGGTGTTGAGTCCTGTGCGTCGCCGTGGCGCGACTGTGTTGATCTGGGCCGCGGTGGGGCTGCTGATCGCGGTCATTGCCTCGTTTGCGGTGGGCCCGTTGCGCCTGCCACCGATGGAGGTGCTGCAGGCGATCGGCGTGAAACTGGGGTTGGTCGATCCGGCCAGCGTCAGTACCCGCGATCTGGCCGTGGTATGGCAGCTGCGCATTCCGCGTGCCTTGCTGGGCGCGATGGTGGGCGCCGCACTGGCGATGGCCGGCGCGAGCCTGCAGGGGTTGTTCGGCAATCCCTTGGCCGACCCCGGCATTGTCGGCGTGACCCAGGGCGCTGCGTTGGGCGCGGTCTCGGCGATCGTGCTGGGTGCGGGTGCCTTCGGTGCGTGGACGCTGCCGTTAGCCGCGTTCGCCGGTGCCGGTGGCGCGATCACCTTGACGTACCTGCTGGCGCGACCGGGGCAGGGCACCGGCACGGCGACATTGCTGCTGGTCGGCATTGCGATCGCGGCGTTCTGCTCGGCGATGATCGGGTTCCTGACCTACATCGCCAGCGAGAGTGAGCTGCAATCGCTGGTGTTCTGGCAGATGGGTTCGTTGGCCCAGGCCGACTGGATGGACGTGATCGCGGTGGCGCCGGTGTTCGTGCTCGGCACGATCGCGTTGCTGCGTCTGGCTACGCCCTTGGACATGCTCGCGCTGGGTGAGCGTCAGGCCCAGCACCTGGGACTGGATGTGAAGCGCACGCGGCTCAAGTTGATTGCTTTGAGTGCGTTGCTGGTCGGTGCCGCCGTCGCCTTTGCCGGCTCGATCGGTTTCGTGGGTCTGGTTGTGCCGCACGTCGTGCGTCTGCTGGTCGGCCCCGGCCATCGCTGGCTGCTGCCGGTCTCAGCCGTTGCCGGTGCGCTGCTGATCGTGGTCGCCGACACCGCCGCACGCACGCTGGATCCGCCGTCGGAGATTCCGCTGGGCCTGTTCTCGGCCGCGCTGGGTGCGCCGTTCTTCCTGTGGCTGGTGATGCGTCAGCGCCACCGGAGCGGCGCATGAGCGCGCTGCTGCAATTGCAGTCGGTGCAGTTGAGCCGCGGCGCGCGGCGCATTCTGGATGACATTACGCTGGATTTCGTGCCCGGCACGGTGACGGCGCTGGTTGGGCCGAACGGCGCGGGCAAGTCAACGTTGCTGGCGGTGGCCGCAGGCGATCTGGAGGCGGAGCAGGGCAAGGTGCTGCTGCGTGGTCAGGCGCTGGCGGACTGGAAAGCCAAGCCGCTGGCACGCGAGCGCGCGGTCATGCCGCAGGAGCACGCGGTGCGGTTCGCCTTCCGTGTGCATGAAGTGGTGGCCATGGGGCGGCTGCCGCATCCGCCGGAGCCGGTCAAAGATGCCGCCTGCATTGCCGATGCACTGGCACGAGCGGACCTGCATGCGTTGATCGAGCGGGAAGTGGAACATCTGTCCGGTGGCGAGGCGGCGCGCACGACCTTCGCCCGCGTGCTGACCCAGGATACGCCGTTGTTGTTGCTGGATGAGCCGACGGCCGCCCTGGATCTGCGGCATCAGGAGCGTACGCTGCGTGCGGTACGCGACCTGGCCGATGCCGGTGCCTGTGTGATCGTGGTATTGCATGATCTGAATCTGGCCGCTGCGTATGCGGACCGGATCGTGTTGCTGGAGCAGGGCCGCGTGGCGGCCGATGGCACGCCCACCGAGGTCCTGACGGTGGAACACATCGAACGGGTGTACCAGCAGCCGGTGCTGGTGCTGCGGCATCCGCAGCGCGATGTCCCGTTGGTGGTGGTCACCGACGCCTAGCGCCGGGAGTTACCCCGGCGCCGCCACCAGTTACCAGCCGAAGCGCGCCGTCGCCATCACGGTGCGGCCACTGCCGTAGTAGCACGACGACACGCCGGTGCAGGTCGATACGAAACGCTTGTCGGCCAGGTTGCTGGCGTTGAGTGCCAGCTGCACCTGGGTGCCGCCGATCTGACCCACGTCATAGCGGATTGCCGCATCGAACAGTGTGTAGGACGGAATCCGGTACAGGTTGGCGCTGTCGCCGTAGCTGACACCGTTGTAGCGCGCGCCCGCAGCCAGGCTCAGGCCCTGCAGTGCGCCGGCCTGGAAGGTGTAGTCCGCCCAGAACGAGGCGCTGTAGTCGGGCACCATCGCCAGTTCCTTGCCTTTGTAGGGTGCCGAACGGGTCATCTCCGAGTCCATCCGTGATGCCGCGCCGATCAGGCTGAAGCCCTCGATCGGGGTGATCCGGCCTTCCAGTTCGATGCCGCGCACGCGACCTTCGTCGCCCTGGATCGAGCAGGTCGCGGTGCCGGTCGCGCCGCAGTTGCGGTGCGAGGCTACTGGATCATCCACGATCATGTTCTGCTGGCGCAGGTCGTACACCGACAGTGTCACCAGGCCGTCCACCGAGGCGGGCTGATACTTCAGACCGGCTTCCCACTGCGAGCCGGTCACCGGTTCGAACGCGGTCTGGGTGAAGCTGTCCAACGGCGATTTGGTCGAGGGCTGGAACGATTCGGCGTAGCTCACATACGGGGTCAGCCCGTTCTCGAACACATACAGCACGCCGGCGCGGCCGGTGAAGGCCTCGCTCTTGATCACATTGCGTCCGCCCGGCGTAGAGATGCCGGTGGCGATGTTGCGGTTGGCGCTGCTGCTGTCATCCTTGGTCCAGTCGTAGCGACCGCCGAACGTCATCCGCCAGTTGCCGAGCGCCAACTGATCCTGCAGGTACACGCCACTCTGCCGGTTGATGCCGGCGGTCGGGGTTTCCGTGCTCACCGTCGGGCGGTAGGTCGAATAGACCGGATTGAAGATGTCGATCGGGCGCGGGCTGCTCATGGCGCTGCGCACACCTTCCCAATCCGCACGCTGCCAGTCCCAGCCGAGCAGCACGGTGTGATCCACCGCGCCGGTGCTGAAACGCGCCTGCAGGCGCGTATCGAAGGTGTCGCCATCGGAGTCGCCAGTGCCCATCACGCCGCGACGGTTCTGGGTGCGGCCATCGGCATTGAGTGCGCCAAAGGTGACCACGCTGCGGAACAGCGAATCGACATGCGTGCGGCGCGCGCTCTGGGTCAGCGTGAGGTGGTCGTTGAACTGATGCTCGAACATCCAACCGGCGGTCCACAGCGTGCGGTCGAAGGTGTTCCAGTCCGGCTCGCCGATGAAGGTACTGTTCTTCATGTAGCCCGACGCCGTCGGATTGAGCGTGCCGGCGGCCGGCAGGAACTGGTAGGTCGAGCCGCCATCGTCCTTCTGGTACATGCCCAGCAGGGTCAGGCGGGTGCGCTCGGCGAGCTGCCAGGTGTAGCTGGGCGCGAGGAACCAGTGTTCCTGCTCGGTGCGCTTGATCTGGGTCTGGCCGTCGCGATAAAGGCCGACCAAGCGGAACAGGTGATCATCAGCGGCCGTGCCGGCGCCCACGTCAAAGGCAGCGCTGTACTGGCCATTGGCATCCACGCCCAGGCGCAGCTGCTGCACCTGATCGGGCATCGGCGTCTTGCTGACCTGGTTGACCATGCCGCCCGGGGCCACCTGGCCGTACATCACGGCAGACGGACCCTTGAGCACTTCCACGCGCTCCAGGTTCCAGCTGTCGAACATGCTGCGGTTCCACTGGCTGCCCTGCGGCGCGCGCATGCCATCCAGGGTGACGTTGTTGGACCAGCTGCCGGCATCGAAGCCGCGGATGCGGAAGTCGTCCACGCGGTTGTCGATGCCCGAGCTTTCCAGACTGACACCGGCGACGTAGCGCATCGCATCGTTGAGCGACTGCACGCCACGGGCATCCAGTTCGGCGCGCTCGATCACAGAGACCGACTGCGAGGTTTCGGCCAGTGCGGTGCTGGTCTTGGTGGCGCCGCTGGTGCTGTTGGCAGCGCGGTAGGCGTTGACGCGCACCGCATCCAGATCGGTGGCGGTCTGGGCATGGGCGGGGGGCGCAAACGCGGCGGCAAGGCAGGCCAGGGCCAGCAGGCTGGGGCGCAACCGGCGCGGGTTCGGGGAGAAAGAGGAGGTCATGGGCAACAGCTCGGCAACGCGGAAGGAGGGACGCGAGCGCGGCTCGTTGCTTTGAAGGGCGGAGCCTGGCGCGCGGGCGTCGCCGCTGGCGACGCATCGGGCACCATTTTAAGGATTACCGCCATATACGCAATTGCGACCCATTCGCATGTTCGGGCTGCTTTAGGTATCCGCGTGCCAATAACGAACGGTATTTGCGTCCATGATGCTCAGTGTTGCGCGGGTGTTGTCAATAAGGGCTTGTAGCCGGCCACGGGAGGTCTACAATGCCGGCTACACCCCAGGTGACTCTCATGACTTCGATGCCGCTTCTGACGTTTTTTACCCTGACCCGCGTTTACGCGGCACGGGCGCGTCTGCCACTCGGAGTGCGAGGCTGCTGACCGGAACACCGGTCACCCTGGACCCCACGCAGAGCGCCCACCGGGCGCTCTTTTCGTTTCCACGCACCAGAACTGTCTGAAGGAGAACGTGCCATGCACCCGATCGCCGAGCCCCAAACCTGGCCGCACGCCCGTTAGCCAACGGCGGCGTGCGGCTCCCCGATGTTGGCAGCGAGACCTATCCCATGAACACCCATACCCAGACCCTTACCCTCCGGCGCAACCTCGGCATCATTGCCCACATCGACGCCGGCAAGACCACGCTCACCGAGCGCCTGTTGTGGAAAACCGGCGAGATCCATCGCGTTGGTGAAGTCCACGACGGTGCGGCGACCACCGATTTCTCGGCGATCGAGCGCGAGCGCGGCATCACCATCGGCGCGGCCGCCGTGCAGGCGCATTGGGCACCGCGCGACCAGCCGGTCCATCACCTGACCCTGATCGATACCCCCGGCCACATCGATTTCGCGATCGAAGTGGAGCGGTCCCTGCGCGTGCTGGATGGCGCGGTCGCAGTGTTCTCCGCAGTGGATGGCGTGCAGCCCCAGTCCGAATCGGTCTGGCGCCAGGCGCGTCGCCACGGGGTGCCGCTGATCGCCTTCGCCAACAAGATGGATCGCACCGGTGCGTCCTTCGAACGCGTGCTGACCCAGCTCCGCGAGAAGCTGCGTGCCACGCCATGGGCGCTCGGCGTGCCGCTCGGGACCGAAAGCCAGTTCAACGGCTGGGTGGACCTGGTCGACCGCAGCACCGTGCAGTGGGATGACAAGGGCACTGCCTTGCGACATGCTTGGACGACCGATGAGGCTGCCCAGTGGATGCCGCAGCGTGAGGCGCTGATCGAGGCCGTGGCCGACGCTGACGACGTGCTGGCACAGGCGTGGCTGGAAGGCGCGGTGATCGACAACGCACAGCTGCGCGCGGCGATCCGTCGCGGCACCCTGGCCGGTGCCGGCGTACCGGTGTCGGCCGGCTCGGCGTTCAAGAGCAAGGGTGTGGAGACGCTGCTGGACGCGGTGGTCGACTATCTGCCCTCGCCACTGGATCGGCCGGCGGTGGTCGCCACCGAGAACGGTAACGACGTGCTGCTGCCACCGGACCCGGAGGGCCCGCTTGCGGCGCTGCTGTTCAAGATCACGCACCAGAACCACGGTGCGCTGAGCTTCGTACGGGTGTATTCGGGCACGCTGAAGGTGGGCGACGCGCTGGCCAGTTCGCAGCATCCGCAGGGGCGGCGCGTCAGCCGACTGGTGCGGGTGCAGGCCGACCAGACCCACGACATCAAGCAGGCCGTAGCCGGTGACATCGTCGCGGTGCTGGGCTGGAAGGATGCGGTCAGCGGTGAAACGCTGAGTGCGCCATCGCGCCCGCTGCTGCTCGATGCGATCCAGGCGCAGCATGCGGTGCTGGCATGGCGGCTGACGGCGGAAAAGGCCTCGGACCTGATCCGCATCAGCCAAGGGTTGGCCAGCCTGGCGCAGGAGGATCCGTCGTTCCGTGTCGAGACCGATGCGGACAGCGGTGAAACCCTGATCTGGGGCATGGGCGAGCTGCATCTGGAGGTGATGGTCGAGCGTCTGCGCACGGAGTGGGGCGTCAACGTCCGCACCGGCGAGCCACGCGTGGCCTATCAGGAAACGCCGAAGCGAGCGGTGCAGCGGGTGGAGGGCAAGGTCGCCAAGCAGACCGGCGGCCAAGGCCAGTTCGCCCAGGTGCTGATCGATGTGGCGCCGCGCGAGGATGGCGAGGTGATCTTCGTCGACCGCACTGTGGGCGGCGCGATCCCGCGCGGCTTCGTTAACGCAGTGGAGAAGGGCGTTCGGGCGGCACTGGGCGAAGGTCCGCTGGGCCATCCGGTGGTCGGTATCGAGGTGACGCTGGTCGATGGCCAGACCCACGTCAAGGATTCCTCGGACATGACCTTCCATCGCGCCGGCAGCGAGGCGGTGAAAGCGGCGCTGGCCCAGGCGGGCACGCAGCTGCTGGAGCCGGTGATGGAAATCGCCATCCACGCGCCGTCAGGCAATGTCGGCGATGTGGTGGGCGATCTCAACCGCCGCAGCGGACGGGTGGCCTCGATCGAGGACCAGGATGGCCAGGCCGAAGTGCTCGGCTATGCACCGCTGGCGCGACTGGGTGGCTACACCACCTCGCTGCGTTCGCTGACCCAGGGGCGCGCGTCCAGCGACATGCGCTTGAGCGGGTATGAGGCGGCGCACGCAGCCTGATTGTCGATGTGGCAAGAGTAGAGGGCCGGGCAACCGGCTCTCTTTTTTCGTGTCAGCGTTGGCAGTCCGCACAGTCCCGGATGCCCGGCCACAGCTAGAATGTCTTCCGTAACGTCGCACGCAGCCAACGGCTGCAGCGACCGGATTTCTCTTTGGAGTACGGCCATGAGCAACACGCATTTCTACCCGATCGGCACCCCCGGCCAGCCCTGGGGCGACGCCGAGCGGGCGCAGTGGCGTGCCGCCCAGCAGCGCCAGCGCAGCTACCACGACGATGTGGTGGTCGCCCTCGAGGCCCTGGAAGAGCGCTTCGAGGTAGTCCAGTACGGACAGCTGGACTACGCACCGGATCACTACCCGCTGTTTGCGGTGGTCAACCGTGAGTGGGACGCCTCCTTGCCGACGGCGCTGGTCACCGGCGGTGTGCACGGCTACGAAACCAGTGGCGTGCATGGCGCCCTCCAGTTTCTGGACGAGCGGGCGGATGCCTACGCGGGCCGCATCAACCTCATCGTGGCACCCTGCGTCAGCCCGTGGGGCTATGAGCGCATCCAGCGCTGGAACCCGGACGCGATCGATCCCAACCGCAGCTTCCGCGGCGAGGGCCTGATCGAGGAGGCGGCCGCGCTGATGCGCTGGATGGCGGCACGGGGCGACACGCTGCTCGTCCACATGGACCTGCACGAAACCACCGACAGCGATCTGCAGGAATTCGATCCGGCGCGCTGCGCGCGTGACGGGATCACGCTGGAGCCGGACATCATTCCCGATGGCTTCTACGTGATCGGCAACAGCGAAGATCCGCAGCCGGACTTCCAGCAGGCGTTGATCGCCGCAGTGGAGAAGGTCACCCACATTGCCCCGGCCGATGCGAAGGGCGAGTTGATCGGCATGCCGTTGCAGTCGCCGGGGGTGGTCTGGGGCGAGTCGCGCTCGATCGGCGCGTGTGCCGGTTTCACCGATGCCCGCTACGCCACGACCACCGAGGTCTATCCGGACAGCCCGCGCACGTCGCCGGCCGAGTGCAATGCCGCGCAGGTAGCGGCCATCTGCGCGGCGCTGGATTACGCGCTCGCCCACTGAGTGCCGCGTCATCGGGGCGCGCTGCAATGGCGCGCTTCGGCTTCAAGAGCGGCCCGATCGCCGCTCAACAGCGCCCGAAGGACAGGCCGTCAGGCGCAAGTTCAGGGCCAGCTCAGCTGTCGAATCTGATCGAATCCCTTGCGCCGCAGTGTGTTTGGCGACATTGCGGCGCCTTGGCGCGGCTCATCGATCGGCTCTGCCAATCAATTACAACTAATTGCATAGGCTGCCCTGCAGCCCGTTGGTACGTTGGCGCCCGCTGTCGCATCAGGCCACTCGTTCCGGTGATTCCCGTCACGGTTTGAAGGATCCAGAAGCGACAGTCCTTATTGGACGGGACGACTGACGAGGAACACCGAGTGAACAACATTTACCGCATTGTCTGGAGCGCGGCCACCGGCCGTTGGGTCGTGGCCTCTGAACTGGCCACCCGCAGCCCGCGGCAAGCCGGTCGCCGTCGGCTGGGACACCGGCCCTTGGTGCTGGCGTTGGGCATGAGCCTGCTGGGCGTCGCCACCGCGCACGCGGAATCGCTCGATTTTCCCGCCAGTGCAACCGTGGATATCGGCAGCGGGACGCGCTATATCGACGGTCTCACCGTAGCCAATGGCGCCAGCGGCAGCATCGTCGGTGCGGGTGGCACCCTGGTGCATGACGGGGGTGACTTCCGCGTGGGTGGTACGGCGCGCAGCACCGAGCAGAATCTGGACATGGGCGGGCTCTCGAATTTCGTATTCGATGGCGCGGGCAATGTGTTCAGCGTCAGTGGCCGCGCCACCGGGGGTGCGGCCAACACCACCGGCATCAGCAACGCATTGGTAAACCTGGCCGGCGGCACCAACGTGATCACCGCCGCTTCGTTCGGCGTGGCCGACGTCAGCCGCTCCGTGCAGGGGCCGGCGACCAACCAGGCGACGCTGCGGCTGGGTCAGGACAACATCATCAATGCGGATGTCGTCACCATCGGCACCAACCAGACCAATGGCACCCTGAACTTCCAGGATGGCGTGACCAACGGCACGCTGCGTCTGCGCGGCACCGATGGCAGCAGCGCCGTCAGTCGCTGGGACATCGCAGCTGGATCCAACAGCAACTACAGCGGTACCGTGGGGACGGTGGATCTGAGCGCAGGCACGCTCGATGCGAAGGTCGATGCGTTGACCATCGCCACGTCCCGCTATGGGACGCAGCCTGCGGTGGGTACGTTGACCATGGGTGCCGGTTTGCTTGACGCCAATACCATCCTGCTTGGCCAGCGCAGCAGTACCATCGGTGGGGGAGGCACGACGGCACGATTGATCGTCGGCGCCGGTGGGGTGGTGCAGGCTGGCGCGGTGACGCTGGGTGACCGTACCGGCACCACGGGCACGGTGAACGCGTCGGTCAATCTCACGGGCGGTGCGCTTCGCGCCGATAGCGTGCTGGCCGGCGCGGGCGCCGCCACGCGTGCGATCAACTTCGATGACGGCGTGCTGGGCAACCGCGCCGAGGGCCGCGACAGCCAGATCAATGTGCCGATTGTGCTGGCTTCCACCGGGACCCACACCTTCCAGGTGGAGGGTGCAGGTGCACTGATGACCGTCAGCGGGCTGGTCAGCGGGGCCAATGGCACCCTGCGCAAGGCAGGCGATGGTGTGCTTGCGCTGACCGGCACGAACACGTACACCGGTGGCACCACCGTCAATGAAGGCCTGATCCGCTTCCAGAGCGCGGCCAACCTTGGCAGCGGCCAGATCGTGCTCGATGGAGGTGGTCTGCAGTGGGCAAGCGGAACGACCACGGACATCTCCGCGCGGCTGGCGGCGCTCGGCCGCGAGGGTGCTGTGTTGGATGTGCAGGACAATGACGTGACGCTTGCCAGCGCGATGTCCGGTGCCGACGGCGCGCTGATCAAGCGCGGCGACGGCGTGCTGACACTGACCGCAGATAACACGTATACCGGCGTCACGCGCATCGAACAGGGCGAGCTGGTGCTGGGCACCGGCGGTAACGCGGGTTCGATCGCAGGCGATGTGGCCAATGATGCGCGCCTGACCGTCAATCGCAGTGATACCGCCACGCTGGCGGGCGCGATGCGCGGTAGTGGCGAGCTGGTGCAGGCCGGCAGCGGTACCCTGGTGCTGACGGGGCTGGCCACCCATACCGGCGGCACCGTCGTCAGCGCGGGCGTGCTGCAACTCGGCGACGGCGGAAGCACCGGCAATCTGCTTGGCGACGTCAGGCTCGGCGCAGGCACCGCGTTGCGGATCCAGCGCGACGATGCGCTGTTGCTGGAGGCCAACGTGACCGGCGAGGGCGCACTCGTGCAGGCCGGTGCCGGGACCACGGTGGTCGCCGGCGATCTGCAGCATGGCGGTGGTACGCGCATTGAGCACGGTGCGCTGCGCCTGGGTAACGGTGGCATTACCGGCAGCGTGCAGGGCGACATCCACAATGACGGCATGCTGGAGTTCAACCGTGCCGATGATCGGGTGTTGACCAATGCCGTGCAGGGAACCGGCGGACTGGTCCAGATGGGGCAGGGTACCCTGCGCATCGCTGATGACCAGGCCTACACCGGCGATACCCGCGTGCTCGCCGGCCGCCTGCAGGTGGACGGCAGCATCCAGTCCAATACCTGGGTAGCGGCTGCCGGCACGCTGGGCGGCGGCGGTGCGATCCATGGCGATGTGAACAATGCCGGTGTGATCGTGCCGGGCAGCGGCAGCGACTACGGCATCCTGACTGTGCATGGCGACTATGTGGGCAATGGTGGCGCGCTGGTGCTCAACACCTATCTGGATACCGACGGTTCACCGTCGAGCCAGTTGGTGATCGATGGCGGCCGCGCCAGCGGGACGACGCAGGTGCGGGTCAACAACGCACGCGGCAGCGAAGGTCACACCACCGGCGATGGCATCCTGGTGATCGCCACGGAGAATGGTGGCACCACCGACCGTGATGCCTTCCGCCTGGGCTACCCGGCACGCAGTGGCGCGCTGGGCTATGAACTGTTCCGCGGTGACCTGCAGGGCCACTTCACCGACAACTGGTACCTGCGCAATTCGTTCGTGGTGCCGCTGCCGATGCCCGAGCCGACCGCACCGGTCGATCCGGTAGATCCGGTGCATCCGACGGACCCGACGGACCCGACAAGCCCGATCGTCCCCGTCGATCCAGTCATGCCGATCGATCCCGTCGTGCCCGGACCAAGCGGTCCCGATCCGGTCGACAACGGCGACCCTGTGCCGGTGCTGCCGGTCGACCCGATCGATGTGACCCAGCCGCTGCCGCCCGGTACCTATCCGATCATCGGGCCGGAACTGGCGACCTATGGCACGGTGCAGCCGATCGCCCGTGAGCTGGGCCTGCTCAACCTGGGCACGATGCACGAACGCGGCCCTGCGGACGTTCCTGCTGGCGCTTCCGAGGGTGGGGCCGCCTGGGCGCGCGTCACCAACCGTCATGTCGACAACGCCTACCGGGCCTTCGCGGCACCGCAGGCCCGCGGCGATCTATCCGGCCTGCAGGTGGGTACCGATCTGTGGCAGCACGCCCGCAATGACGGTCAGCGCAGCCGTGTGTCGGGATATCTGGCGCACAGCCGGAGCAGCGTGCGGGTCGATGGCGTGTTCACCAATGACGACGCCACCGGCTATGTGCGTGGGCCCACCGGTTCGCTGGACCTGCGCGCCACCAGCGCTGGCCTGGGCTGGACGCTGCAAGGGCAGGGCGGCGGCTATCTGGACGCGGTGGTGCAGGGCACCCGCTACAGTGGTTCGGCACATACCGGTGCGATGCGACTGCCGATCCGCGGCGAGGGTCACGCCCTGTCGGTGGAAGTGGGCCAGTCGTTCGCGATGCCGCTGACGCACGGCAGCTTCGTGCTGGAGCCGCAGCTGCAGGCGATCTGGCAGCAGGTGGACATCAAGCACACCGCCGATGCCGCCGGCACCGTGGATCTGGGCACCACGCGGGGTATCACCGGGCGCGTGGGTGTGCGCGGTGCCTGGGTGCTGGATGCAGCCTCCGGCACGCGCTGGAGCCCCTATGTGGGTGTGAACTACTGGCACGATCCGCGTGCCAGCAGCCAGGTCACATACGCAGGCCGCGACCAGGTGCCGCTGGAATCGGGCGGTGGCCGCGTCGAGATGACGCTGGGCATGGAGGTGCAACTGCGTGGCGGCTGGGGCCTGTTCGGCTCGGGCGGCTACCAGCGCTCCACGGGTGCGGACGATGACCAGCAGCGTGACAGCGTGAATGCGAGCGTGGGCATGCAGTACCGCTGGTAACGTCCAGCACGCCGCACGCTGGTCATGACGGCCACCCTTGGACAGGGTGGCCGTTCGCGTGCGTGGGCCCGATCAGCTCTTCAACCAGCGCTCGCAACCTGCGGTGCCCTCTGCGGACGCTGCTGCCTTCGCACAGGTCGCGCTCATCTGCGCCTGCAGCCGGCTCAGGCTCTCCGCACCGTGGTGCGCGTGGCTCCACGCCTGCAACGCGGTGCCCAGCCGTTCGAAGCGCTGGCGCGTGCGCTGGTGGTACCCGGCCGGCTGGGCGGCCAGATCGGCAATCACTTCGCCGGTGGCCTGCTCGATGGCGGGTGCATCCTCGGGGGTCAGCCGGAGCAGGCCCTCGACATACAGCACGCCCCACTGCACGCGGGTGGCCGGTCCTTGAGCGCCCTGGTAAGCCTTGTGCAGCCACGAGACCGCAGAAGCCTTGTCGCCGCGTTCTTCGGCCAGCTCCGCCAGTTCCGGCATGTAGTAGTACGGTGTCTGGCTGCGGTCGAGCTCGGCCAGCAACAGCTTCTCAGCCGCGGCGTCGTCCTTGATCTGGCGCAGCACATACACGGCGGTGCTGATGGTCGCCTGGCGCTCGTGCGGCGTAGTCGCGGCGGCATCGGCAGCGGCGACACGCTGCTGTGCTTTCTGCTTCAGGGCAGCCGGAATCTCGTCATCGGGGTGCTGCTGGCGCTGCAGCGCCAGCTCGGTGATGACGGTGCCCAACCGCGCATCGGCTTTGTCACCCAGCGCGTGGTCGGCGGCATCCAGTGCGCCCAGCAAGCGCGTCCCCAACTGCTGCGCCTGGGCCGGGGTGGCACTGGCCAGTTTCACCAGGGCGGGACCCTGGTAGCCCAGCAGGTCACGGTTGGCGCGGACTTCGGCGGGTGCGTCAAGCACAGCCTCCAGGAGGCTGCGCGTCGTTTCGCGTTGTGCGGCTGTCGGCGTCGCGTCCGGCTTGCCCGCACCCAGCGCCAGGAGTGCGAACCGCCGCTGCAGGGCCGGCTCAGGCGCCGCCTTGGCCAACTGCTGCAGCAGTAAGGCGGCATCACGCTCGCCGGCCAGGCGATTGGCATCCACCTCCCAGCCGTAGTCGCCCAGCACGCGCCAGTCCTCCGCGCTGACCTCCTGTGGCGCCGTCAACGCGTGCTGCAGGACCTCGCTGACCGCGGTGCGCCGGCTGACGGCCAGGGTGAGGGCGCGGGTCAGCGCTTCGCTGTCATTGCCGCCGGCCAGGCGGGTGAGTTCATTGCGCTGAGGGTCGAGCACGATGAGCGTCGGGTAGCCGCGCACGCCAAAGCGTTCGCCCCACGCCTGTGCACCCTCCTCATCGCCATCGAGATAGACCGGCACGTACTGGCGCGTGAGTGCGATGAAGGCCGAATCCTTGAACAAGGTGGCCTTGAGCTGGTTGCAGGGCGGGCACCACACGGCACCCCAGTACAGCAGCACCGGTTTGCCACTGTCGCGTGCCTCGGCAAAGGCATCGTCGACATCACCGTGGCGCCAGGCAATTTCCGCAGGGGCCTGTGCGGTCGCGGCAGGTGCCACGGTGGCCGCGGGGGAGGGGGCAGGCGAGCAGGCCGGCAGCAGGGCGACGACACCCAGCAGACCAAGGGACAGAGCAAAACGCATTGAGGAATCCAGAAGTGGGCAGGGCAGGAGGCGTGCCTGATTGTAGGAAGCAAGGGCAGCTCCGGCCGTACCGCTCTGATGCGGATTGCTCATGACGGCAGGCCCCGGCGTGATAAGGGCGCATGCAGGCGGCCTGCGCGCTTCGTCCGCATAGCGCTCCCCTGCGCCCCGCGCGTTGACGAATGTCATGGTTTGGCCGCGCGCCGATATCGCCATCGGCGAACACGACATAACGCCTGCGCATTTCTGCATTGGGGCGCGAGCGGGGTTAATGAATTGGCTTTCCCCACTACCAATGTAACCACGATGACAACAGCTCGTTCTTCCCTGCGCCCGCACCTGCTGGCGTTGGCGGTGTTGCTTGCCACCGCATCTCCCCTGGTACATGCACAGTCCACCACCGGTGCGATCGCCGGTCAGGCGCCGCCATCGGCGCAGCGTATTTTCGTTCGCAGCGACACGGGTTTCACCCGTGAAGTGGCGGTCGATGCGCGCGGCCGCTACACCATCCCCCAGCTGCCGCTTGGCCGCTACTCAGTGGAGGCACGTGATGCCGACGGCAATGTAGTGCAGGCCCGACAGGATGTCGCGCTGACGGTCGGCACCAGCACCGACGTCTCCTTCGTCGAGGTCACCCGGCTGGATGGCGTCCAGGTCAGTGCCGACCGCGCGGCGGCAGCCATCGATGTCAGCAGCGTCGACTCGCGCACCGTGATCACGGCCGAGCAGCTGCAACGGCTGCCGCTGGGCCGCTCGGCCGAGGCCATTGCCCAGCTCGCGCCCGGCGTGATCGGCAACAGCGGCAACGGCACGTATGCCGGGCCGACCGGCGCCCAGCTGGTGAGCTTTGGCGGTTCGTCCGCCGCAGAGAACGCGTACTACATCAACGGCTTCAACAGTACCGATCCACTGCGCGGCCTGGGCGGCCTGACGCTGCCCTATGGCAGCATCGACCAGCAGGAAATCTATACCGGCGGCTACAGTGCCAAGTACGGCCGCTCCGATGGCGGCGTGATCAACGCCGTCGGCAAGCGTGGCACCAACGAATGGCATTTCGGCGGCCAGGCGACCTGGGAGCCGGCCTCCACACGCTCGGACAAGGATGACGTGCGTTATCCCGGCGACGGTGCGTTGTATGCGCCTGAGAGCAAGGACCGCGAATGGGTCAGCACGCAGAGCATCTACGCCGGTGGTCCCTTGATTGAAGACCGGCTGTTCTTCTTCGGCTCCTACGAGCTGGAGCGACGCGAAGGTACCGACGTCAAGAATGTGGAGGCGACCAATTCCTACTCCAGGTACGAGTACGAACGCCCGCGCTGGTACGCCAAGGTGGACTGGAACATCACGGACAACCACCTGCTCGAACTGACCGGCGCCTCCAGCCGCAACGTCTTCCGTGGCGACATCTTCGCCTACGACTACGACACGCTCACCCGCGGCGCCCAGCGCGGCAAGGAAGACACCACCAAAACCGGCGGCGACCTGTGGACGGCCAAGTACACCGGCTATCTGACCGACCGGCTCACCGTGAGCGCGCAGTACGGCGAAATGCGCACGGATGACTATATCGGCAACCCGGCCTACGACGGCAGCCTGACCTACATCAACAGCCCCACGCTGCAGAATCCGGCACTGAACGGTGGTGCGCCGATCACCAATACACAGACGACCTCGCTGCTGGTCAACCCGGACCGGGGCAACCGCAGCAACAACCTGCGCCTCGATGCCAACTACGTCTGGGGCGACCACAGCATCACCGTCGGCATCGACAACCAGAACGCGCGTGCCTTGAACCGCGGCTCGGTGGCCTCGGCCGATGGCTACTACTGGATCTACGGGCAGTCCAACCCGAACGTGCCGATCAATACCGGGCTGGGCGTGCCGGCCACCGGCGGCATCCGCAATGGCGAAGACGGCTACTACGTGCGCCAGTACATCTACAGTGCGCTGGCCTCGGTGCGTGCGTCGCAGCGTGCGCAGTACATCGAAGACAACTGGCAGGTGACCGATCGCCTGCTGCTCAACCTCGGCCTGCGCCTGGATCAGTTCACCAACTTCAACCGCGATGGTGATGCCTACATCAAGCAGACCAGCGGGCAGTGGGCGCCACGTCTTGGCTTCAGCTGGGACGTCGACGGCGATGGCCGCTTCAAGGTGTTCGGCAACGTAGGGCGCTACTACCTCGCGCTGCCGCTGAACCCGGCGTTCAACGCAGCGGGTGCGACGCTTGCCACCTCGACCTACTACACCTACGGCGGCATCGACAGCAACGGCTACCCGACCGATCTCACCCGGTTCTCCGACGCGGTGTCGGCCAACAACAACTACGGCCTGCTGCCGGATGCGAAGACGGTGGCCACCTCCGGCATCGAGCCGTCCTACCAGGACGAGTTCATCCTCGGCTTCAGCAAAGCACTGGGCCAGAACTGGGTGTACGGGGCCAAGGCGACCTACCGCGTGCTGCGCAGCGGTGTGGACGACTACTGCGATATCGATGCGGTGCTCGGCAAGGCCAGCAGCCTGGGCTACAACGTGACCAAGGACAGCAACCCGGTCAGCTGCTGGCTGATCAACCCCGGCCGCGCCAACACGTTCAACCTCGTGGATACGGGCGGCAATTACGTGACCGTGCCGCTGAGCAATGCGGAAATGGGCTTCCCGCAGTTCAAGCGCAACTACTACGCGGTCAATCTCTCGCTGGAGCATCCGTTTGATGGTCGCTGGTATGCCCGCGGCGACTACACCTGGTCGCGCAGCTACGGCACCACCGAAGGGCAGCTGCTCTCCGGCATCGGCCAGACCGCCGTGTCCACGACCCAGGCGTGGGATTACGCCCAGCTGATGGAGCACACCAACGGACCGCAGAGCAACGATCACACCCATCAGTTCAAGCTGCACGGCTACTACCAGCTGACGCCGGAGTGGCTGGTCTCGGCCAATCTCAAGGTGCTCTCCGGCTCACCGTTCAGTGCGCTGGGCTCGTATGGGCCGGACTTCGAAGACCCTTCCGGCTATGGCATCGCGTATCACTTCTACAACGGCCAGCCGGCGCCTCCGGACAGCCAAGGGCGCCTGCCGTGGCTGAAGCAGCTGGACCTGGGGGTGTCCTATCGCCCTGCAGTGGCCGAGGGTCGGCTGGGCTTCAACCTGGATGTCTTCAATGTATTCAACAGCCAGGTGGCGCTGTGGAAGTCGCCGTACTCCGAGCTCGATCCGGGCCAGCCCGACCCGCTGTATGGCGCAGCGACCATCCGGCAGGCGCCGCGATCGCTGCGGGTCAGCGTGAGCTACGACTACTGAGGGAGGAGAGCAGGGCGGGCGGGGGAGGCAACCCCCGTCTGCTTGGGATGGCATGGGCGCCTTTCACGGAGAACGTGGCGCGCCGTTAACGGTAGGCGATGCAGTCTGGGCCCATTACCAGTGGAGCCCCTCATGCAGAACCAGATCCGAATCAAGGCAGGGTTGGCCGCGGTCGGTTTGACGATGCTGCTCTGCGCCTGTTCGCCGCAGGGTCGGGGTGATGCCGCCCCGATCGTATCGCCCAGCGGCGCGGACCCGGGGGCAGCGAAAGCCGCCGATCCCGGACCGGCGTCAACCACGGCCGGGCACCCGTCCCCCGTGTATCAGGAAGGGGGGTCGGGCATCGCGGTTGGACCGGTTGCAGGGGCGCGGGTGGAGCAGGACTTCCAGCGTGACTACCTGGCGTCGCCCACCTGGAAGCTGTTTGCTTCGCCGGACAGCGTGGGCACACCGCTGGTGGCCCTGGTGCTGGAGGGCTCGGATCGTGTTACAGCCGGGGAGTTGCGGATCGGGCGCAGCGAGGATGCCGCGGCGGTCAACGCCTGTCTTGAGCTGCCTGCCGAAGCGACCGGCCCAGCGGCGGCGACCACGGTCGATATCGGCGGTGTGCCGTTCACGCACTTCACCGTGGGTGATGCGGCGATGAGCCACTACGTCAATGCGGAGAGCTATCGCGCGGTACGCGATGGCAGTTGCTATGCCATCGACCTCGTCGTGGCCGGGACCCGACCCGAGGTATACGATCCGCCGAAGGTGCCGCCGTTTACGCAGGCGGACGCGGCGTCCCGGTTGGCCGAGGCGTTGAAGGCCGTGTACTGGGCACGTTGACAGCTCACCTGCCGGCTATCGGGATGGAGACGTAACGCCATAGGGTGGAGCATCCCGCGCTATGATCTGGCCGGCGACGGTCCTTCTATATGCAGCCGGTTGGCTTCTGATCGGGCTGCGCGTCCGGGTCGAGACGAGTGCTGGCGATCACGGTCCTGGTTTCCCCAGCGGCAGACCGGCCCCACGTTCGTGCCCCGGCAGACGCTCCAGCCCATGCCGTCCGAGCATGTCCTGGAGGCGCGCGCGCACCTGGTCCCTCTCCGTGGGCGCACATTGATCCAGAATCTCGGCCGCCAGGGTTTCAAACTGCGGCCAGAACTGCGCTGGATGGCGCACGCGCGCCACCCAGTGATCCAGCTTGTCGGCCAGCGACTCCAGCTGCTCGTGGATCCCGGGGCGCATGCTCATCCCGGAACCGCAGGCAGGTCCAGCGTGACACGGTAGTAATGACCGTCATCGCGGAGCTGGACGCTGAGGTCCGGCTGCAGGACGTCATCCACATGCAGTGTCGGCTGCCCCTGCGCCGTGCGGGTCACCACGAACTCATACCGGCTGCGGCCGAAGCGGTAGTTAAGTTCGAACGACGGCCAGTGATCGGGCAGGCACGGTTCAAGCGACAGACGGTCGCCTTCACGGCGGATGCCGAGCAGGGATTCGACCAGCAGACGATACATCCAACCGGCCGAACCGGTGTACCAGGTCCAGCCGCCGCGACCCACGTGCGGCGACACGGCGTAGACATCGGCAGCCAGCACATAGGGCTCGACGCGGTACGTCTGGACCGCCTCCGGGTCCAGCGCGTGGTTGAGGGGGTTGATCATGTCTGCCAACTCCCAGGCACGCGCCGCATCGCCCTGCCGTGCAAATGCCATCGCCGCCCACACAGCCGCATGGGTGTACTGGCCGCCATTCTCGCGAACACCGGGCACATACCCACGAATGTAGCCGGGATCCTCCGTGGTCTGGTCGAAGGGAGGATCGAGGAGCTGGATCAACTTGGCGTCCTTTCGCACCAGATGCGTATACAGCGAGTCCAGTGCCTGCGATGCACGCTCCGGCGCGGCAACGCCGGACAGCACCGACCAGCTCTGGGAGATCGAATCGATGCGGCATTCCTGATTTTGTGACGAGCCCAACATGGCGCCGTTGTCGAACCAGGCGCGGCGATACCATGCACCGTCCCAGGCATGCTGTTCCAGGTTCTGCCGCAGGCGGTCGGCCTGCTCCTGGCACCACTGCGCACGGGCGGCATCGCCACGCGCGTTGGCCAGCCCGATGAAGCGACGAAGCGTGTCATGCAGGAAGAAGCCGAGCCACACGCTTTCACCGCGCTGCTGGTCGCCGACGCGGTTCATGCCGTCGTTCCAATCGCCGCTGCCCATCAGCGGAAGCCCACGCTCACCGAGCAGCCGGCACCCGCGCTCCAGCGCGACGACGCAGTGCTCATACAACGTGCCGCGCTGTGCCGAAAGGGTCGGCATATCGTAATAGCCTTCCTCCTCCGGTGTCACCGCGCGACCCTCGATGAAGCCAACCACGTCGTCCAACACGCTGGCGTCGCCGGTGACCTCCAGGTAGCGGCAGGCACCCTGGGGCAGCCACAGATAGTCGTCCGAGCAGCGGGTGCGCACGCCCCGACCTTGCGGCGGGTGCCACCAGTGCATCACATCGCCCTCGGTGAACTGATGTGCCGCGCAGAGCAGCAGGTGCTCGCGGGTCAGGTCCGGGCGCGTGTGTATCAGGGCGAGGGCATCCTGCAACTGGTCGCGGAAGCCGAACGCGCCGCCGGACTGATAGTAGCCACTGCGTGCCAGGTAGCGGCAGCCCAGCGTCTGGTACACCAGCCAGCCATTGGCCAATGCGTCGAATGCCGGGTCCGGCGTGCGTACCTGCACCGTGGCCAGCACATTGCGCCAGTGGATGCGCACGGCGTCCAGCGCATCGATGGCTTCCTGATTGCCCTGGCGGCTTCGTGCCAATGCCAGCGTTTCCTCGCGGTCGCGCCCCGCGCCCAGGCGGAACGTGGTTTCACTGCGGTCGCCCGGCGCCAGCTCCAGCGGCACCTGGATTGCCGCGCAGGGATCCATGCCCGCACCGGCCCGTGCATCCAGACGCTCGCGGCGCAACGCTGCCGGCGCGTGCAGGCCGCCATTGCGGCCGATGAACTCCAGACGGTCACAGGTCCAGCCACAGCCCTCGGCATCGGTGTCGAAGAAGGCCATCCGCCCGCCGAACTCGGTGCTGTAGCTGTTGCGCGCCAGCAGCGCCCCGGAATGCTGATCGCGTTCGGTAACCACGTGCATGCGCGACTTCGGGCGCAGGTCACCCATGACCCATTCCACGTAGCCGATGGCCGACAGCCGCCGTGGCCTGCCCGACAGGTTGTGCAACCGCAGGACCGAGAACTTCAACGCGGCCGTGACGTCGACGAAGACCCACAACTCGCTGACGATGCCGTCCTCGATGTGCTCGTACACGGTGTAGCCGAATCCATGGCGGGTACGGTACGCCCCGGTGCCCCGGCACGGCAGCGGCATCGGCGACCAGACGCGGCCGGTGTCCTCGTCGCGCACGTAGAAGGCCTCGCCGCCGGTGTCGGACACCGGATCGTTGAGCCACGGCGTCAGGCGGAATTCGTGCGCGTTTTCGAACCATGTGTAGCCCGGTGCACTCTCGCTCACGACCGTGCCCAGGCGGGCGTTGGCGATCACATTGGCCCAAGGCGCCGGCGTCGGGGCACCTTCGCGCAGCACCACGACGTACTCTCGGCCGTCCTCGCTGAAACTGCCGGTACCGTTGTCGAATCGACCGGCGCCGCGGTACGGAAGGAACGGCCACGGGTCGTCCACCTCCTCGTCGTGTTCGACACCCGGGGGCAGCCCAGGTTCGGGTCCCGGGTCTGCGAACACGGGCGGCCCGGGCGTCTCTTCCATCGCCAGTGCCAGCTCCTGCTGCTCCGCCTGCGGCACCAGCGCCGGAATCCGTCGCACTGGCAGCGGCTGTCGCCCCACCTGCGCGGCCAGCGTGCCGTCCTCGTCGCTGAGTACGACCCGTGCCACCGCTTGCAGCAGAACGCGGTCCTCGTGACTCATGTTCTGCACCGGCCGCACAAAAATGCCGCCGGGGCGATCCAGCAGGCCCGTCTCCGAACTGGCGGCCACCATCCCCAGAATCTGGTCCTGCAGTTCCTGCCGATAGCCAGCCTTGCTGTCGTTCCAGATCACCAGGTCGGTGTTGAGGCCTTTCTGGCGCCAGTACGCGTGCGCCTGCACCAGCTGCCTGACCAGTTCAACGTTCTCCGCGTCGGTGACCTTGAGCAGCACGATGGGCAGGTCGCCCGAGATGGCATGACCCCACAGACCGGATTGCCCGCGCTGGTTCTGCTGGAGAACGGCGTCGCCCGCGCGCAGCAGCGGATTGGCATACAGCACGTGGCTGGCCAGGCGCTCGTACAGCGACGCCTCGGCCTGGCTGGCGTTGATCTGCCGGCGCACCACCTGGCTGTGTGTCCAGGACAGATCGAAGACACGGTCGGCCAGGCGGCGATCACGGTATTTGTCGACCATCGCCTCGCACCCGGAGCGGTCCGCGCCAATGCCATACACCATGTCCAACTGCACGGTCTGCTCGGGCTCCAGCACCACGCGGACGCGGATGGCCACGATCGGGTCGAGCACCGAGCCGTCCGTACCGGAGAGGTCGGTATCGGTGGTCAACGCCTGCGGCGTGCGCGGCGTGTTGCCACGCCCGAGGAAGCGCGAACGGTCGGTCTCGTAGGAGATCGATACCACCTCCGCGTCATGCACGGCGACCAGATGGAACATCCACGGTGGCACCTCGTCGTGCGAACGGGGCCGGCGCGTGCAGAGCACGGCCTGCTTGGCGGCCAGGATCTCGCTCTGCACGAAGAGGTTGCTGAAGGCCGGGTGCGCATCGTCGGACGCGGCGGGCGCCAGCACCACTTCGGCATAGGTGGTGATCTCCACCGTGCGCTGGCGGCGGCCGCGGTTGGTCAGGCGCAGGCGCCTGAGCTCGATGTCATCCTCGGCGGAAATGGCGACCTGCAGATGGCTCTCGCAGCCGCGGCGGGCACCGCGGAACTCGGCCTTGGCGTCGGAGAAGATCGCCTCGTAATGGTCCAGCGCTACGCAGGTGGGCTGGTAGGCGGCAGACCAGAACTCGCCGCTGTCCACGTCCCGCAGGTAGCAGAACGTGCCCCAGGCATCGGTAGTGCCGTCTTCGCGCCAGCGGGTGAGTGACAGGTCGCCGTGACGGCTGTAGCCGCCACCGGCATGGGTCAGCATGCCGTGGTAGCGCCCGTTGGACAGCAGCTGCACTTCCGGGCGCGGGCCCGCCGGGTCGCGCAGGACGCGCAGGGAGGTCTCGTGCTCGGCCATGGCCGAATGCTCGCCCAGGGCTTCGACCTCATGCGGATGGAATACGCCGATGCGCGGGATGCGTTCCTGCAGCAGCAGCAAGGTGGCCTGGAACTCGGTATCGGCAACGAAACGGCGCTGCATCGGCTGGTCACGCAACAGGTAGTCCAGTGACAGCAGGCCCATGCCCTGGTGGTGGGCCATGAACGACCGCAACAGAACGTGATCCTGCCCCGGTGGTAGCCGGGCGGGGGTGTAGTCGATCGCCTCGTACATACCGAAGCGGCCGGAGAACCCTGATCCCTCGAGTGCCTGGAGGTTCTGGCACGCCGCCTCCGGTGCCACCATCAGCGCCATCATGCTGGCATAGGGCGCAATCACCCGATCCTGGCCGAGGCCGCGCTTGAGCCCCAACCCGGGCACACCGAACGCGCGGTACTGGTAGTTCAGGCGGGCATCCACAGCGTTATAGCCGGACTCGGACACGCCCCACGGCAGGTTCAAGGTGCGGCCGTAGACGATCTGTGCCTCGACCGCGTGCCGCGCGGTCTGGTCGAGCAGCGTGTCGGGATAGCTGGGCATCACCAGCTGCGGCATGAGGTACTCGAACATCGAGCCACTCCACGACAACAGCGTCGGTGTGCCGTTGACCTCGGTGAGCATGCGCCCGAGGGCAAACCAGCTTTCCTGCGACAACTGGCCCTGGGCGATGGCGACGAAGGCGCACAGCCGCGCTTCGGAGGCCAGCAGGTCGTAGAAGCTGTTGTCCAAGCGATGGTCGTCGACGTTGTAGCCGATCGAGAGCAGGTTGCGGGTACGGTAGAACAGGAAACCGTACTCCATCAGTGAGAACTGTCCGGCGCGGTGCGCCAGCGCCTGCAATTGCTCGATGCGCGCCTGCGCGTCCGCACCGGCGGAGCCGGGCAGGGCGGACAGTTGGCGCAGGCTGGGCACTGTCGCCTCGTCGTCCGCGCCGGCATCGGCAGGGAGGTCGGCGAGTATCGCGTGGGCGGCATGGCATTCGGCAGCGAACAGGGCGGGCCAGTGCAGCGCACCTTCCTCGGGTGATTCCGGTGCTGGCCATTGCGCCAGCACGGCGTCGGCCAGACCGGCCAGCTCCTGCAGCCGGTCGAGCAGCTGTGCCGTCCCCTGCGGCGGGTCGGTACGCGTCGAGGCGATCCGCTGGCGAAGGTGGTTGAGCGCCTCGCCCAAGGGCGCGTCAGCGGGGCGATGGCGCTGCCGCTCTTCTTCCAGTACGCCGAGCGTATCGGCCAGGCCATCGAACGTGTGCGGTGCCAGCACCGGCGCGTCCACGAGCGCGAGCAGGCCTTGACGCAGCGTCAGCAGGTGGCCGGCCAGGTTGCCGCTGTCCACGGTGGAGACGTAACGCGGCTGCAGCGGCGCCAGGGTTTCGGTGTCGTACCAGTTCAGGAAGTGGCCGCGGTGTCGCGGCAGCTGGTCCAGCGTATCGAACGTGAGCGCCGTACGTTCCGCGACCGCGCCCAGCTGGAGCCAGCCGAAATCCCATGCCGACAGATTGGCCAGCAGGGACAGGCCGATGTTGGTCGGCGAGGTGCGCCGCGCCACCACCAGCGTTGGATGCTCCTGGATGTTATCCGGCGGCAGCCAATGATCCTGCTCGCGCACCCACGCCTGGAAGAACGACCAGGTGCGCCGCGCCAGCCGGCCCAGGAACGCCCGCTGGGTCACGGACAGTTCCGCCACGCTGGCGGCCGGCGGCCGGCCCAGCCACGCCATCAAGGCGGGTGCGAAGACCCACGCCAGCAGCAGGGGCAGGGCGACAGGCAGCGCCTGCGGAGCCACACTCGCCACGACCGCCGCCAGCGCCACCGCCAGCAACGATGCCGGCGCCATCACCCGCCATTCCGCGCCGCGGTCGCTGCCCAGGCGGCGCTCGACTTCGCTGGAGGGGTTCCACTGCAGCAGGTGGCGGCGGGTGACGGTCATGCGCCAGAGCGTGCGCAGCACGGCGCCACCGGCGAGCAACGCTTCGTAAGGCAAACACGCGACCTGGGTGGCCGCGCGCAGCAACGACTGCAGCGTGCCGCGCCCCACCATGATGTAGTGCGCTTCCAGCGGGGTGTCGTCCGGAACGCTCAGCGCATCGCGGAGCATGCCGATCAGCGGCGGCGCGAACCACAGTGCCAGCACCCAGGCGGTCCACGCAGCCGGGCTTTCGGCATACAGCCAACCCGCCACAAGCAAGGCCAAGGCAGCGATCGGCACCAGGCTCCGGCGCAGGTTGTCCAGCAACTTGCCGCGCGACAGCAGGCTGAGCCGGTTGCGTTCCCATCCCGATCCCGGGCGCGGGGTCCATGGCATCAACCAGGGCAACAGCTGCCAGTCGCCGCGGATCCAGCGCGCACGGCGCTTGGCATCGGCGGCGTAGCGTTCGGGATAGTCCTCGTACAGGCGCACATCGCTGACCAGGCCGGCGCGTGCATAGCAGCCTTCCAGCAGGTCGTGGCTGAGGATGCGGTTCTCGGGCAGGCGGCCCTCGAGCGCATGCTCGAACGCTTCGACGTCATAGATGCCCTTGCCGACGAACGAGCCTTCGTCGAACAGGTCCTGGTAGACATCCGAGACCATGCGCGAGTACGGATCGATGCCGGGCTCGCTGCCGAACATCCGGGCAAACCGCGAGGTGCGGCGCGTGCCCAGACTGGTGCCGACGCTGGGCTGCAGAATGCCGTAGCCCTCCACCACACGTTGCAGCGCCGGATCGAAGCGCGGGCGGTTGAGCGGGTGCGCCAGGGTGGCGACGAAGGCGCGTGCGGCATCCCGCGGAAGCTGCGTGTCCGAATCCAGGGTGATGACGTAGCGAACGCCGATCAGGGCCGCCGCATCCCCTACGATGCGCATGAACGCGGCCGCATCGCCCTGGCGGAGCAGGGCATTGAGCGCTGCCAGCTTGCCGCGCTTGCGCTCGTGTCCCATCCACACCCCTTCGCCCGGGTTCCATTGCCTGGGACGGTGCAGCAGGTAGAAGCGGTCGCCGCGCTCAGCCGCATAGCGACGGTTCAATTCCTCGATGCGCTCCACGGCGTGCGCGAGCAGGGTGTCGTCCGTCGGCGTCTCGGCGGCTGCGGCATCGAGAAAGTCCGTCAGCAGCACAAAGCGCAGCTGAGGGTCGCGGTTGGCCAGGAAGCGGACCTCCAGTGCTTCGGTCAGGACATCGATGCCGTCGATGCTGGACAACATCGAGGGGACCGCGACCACGGTGGAGCAGGCGGGCGGGATACCTTCGCTGAAATCGAGTTTGGGAAGCGGCCTGGGGGTGACCAGTACCGTTGCCGTCCAGTTCACCAGGACGATGCCCAGCTCGCTGAACACCAGCAGCCCGAACAGCGCGGCCAGCCAGACGGGCACCGAGCCACTGCCCGAGGCCAGCAGGCCAGCGGTGGCCACCACCGCCAGCAGGGCGATGGGCAGCAGGTACAGGGCAAGGGGCACGCGATGCGCCAGCCGCCGTGCCTTGCGGTGGCGCGGCGCTGCCTCGGCCACGGCGTCAACGGTGGCGCTCACGCCTTCGCCGACGAGCCAGTAGCCCACGTGCATGCGCGGCCCATCGACTGGTGTGGCCGCCCGCGCCAGGTCCAGCGCGATGGTAGCCACGCGCTCTTCGGCGACGCGGCTGCCACGGGCGATCTTCTCCACCACGTGCCTGTAGGCGTCGCGGGTGCCGAAATCCATCTGCGCATATACGGCCATCGGGTCTTCCCGCAGCCGCTGCTCGACCACACTCATGTCTTCGACAAAGGTGCGCCAATCCATGGTGGAGAGGAAGCGCAGGCTGCCGATGCTGTTGCCGATGGAGACCTGGTCGGCCGCCTGCTGCTGCCCTTCGGCGGCGACCAGTTCGTCGATGCGCTGCCCGGCCGCGGCGGCCCACTGTTCCAGCCAGGCGATGGGCATGGCCCACGCGCCGCCGCGCCCCTGCAACGAGCGGGTCAGCTCGGCGATGAAGGCGCCGGTCAAGGGCGGCTCGGAGCGTGCCATGTCGGCCACCACGAGCACGACATCGGTCGGGGTGTCGGAGGCCGCGCGGTTGAGGTTGTCCGCCCATTGGGCAGCCAGGCCACGGTCCGTCCCGTCGCGCATCACCCGTGCCGCCATCCGCCGCAGGTTCTCCAGCAGGGCCAGGCGCAGCATGATCGGAACGGCCCACAGCTCGCCCAGGCTCAGCGGCGCGAGCGACTGGTACGAGGCGATGAAGCGGCCCAGGGTATCGGCGTCAATGCGGCCATCGCCGTGCGCGATGGCCTGCATCGACAGCTCATACACGCGCGGCAACCCGGCCGAGGGGCCGGCCACAAGTGACGGTAGCTGCCGGCTGTAGCCGCGCGGCAGGTGGCGTCGCGCGGTCTGGATCTGTTCTTCGATCAGGTAGTAGTTGTCGAGCAGCCATTCCCCGGCCGGGGTGACCGGTCGCTGCTCGCGTACCACGTTGCTGAGCAGGGTGTTGGCGTCTTCCAGCACACGCTCATTGGCCTGCAGGCGATCAAGCAGGCGCTCTGCGCCCGGTCGCATCCGCACCCGATGCTGGCGCGCCAGCACGCGGCCGTATGCCTCCATCTGTTCAACGCTGTACAGCGCCGCACGCAGCGGGACCTCGGTGGCTTCGATGGCCGGGACCGAGGCCTGGCGCTCACGCCAGCGCCAACGGACAAGACGACGCAGACGGAGCCAACGACCAAAAAGACGGCGAAAGTGGGGCATAGGTTACCGAGGGGGGCAGGTCGCGTCCTTGCATAGTTGCATTCGGGGTGGCGTGGTAGCTGTGAAGGTCGGGTGGGTTGGTGCCGTTAGCGCTCGGTGGCACAAACGACCCGCCTTGATTTCGGTGAATTCCGTGATGCTGATCCCGCGACTTTCTGGCATTGAGCGCGTTACCGAACTAATGAACTCATACAATGGAGGCAATATCCGCTGCTGGATGCTTGTAAGTGGCTCACCGTTGGCGGTACGGACCACCAGGTTTCTGAGGGGCTTGCGCTAAGGCAGCAGCGGCAAGTGCCTCCTCTCAACAGTCGGCCTCGCTCAGGTGGTCTACTTAGCTGCGCTAGAAACCAGTCATATAGGGAAGAGCCTCCCATCGTTTAGGCTGCCCTGACCTATCTCGTTCGGCCATGCCATCACTTAGTTGTGTGACACCTGTTCGCTATTAGTTGACCAAGGAAGAATCAATGGACTATCCCATCTCAATTCAGACCCCAGACGGCGTGCTTAGCATGAGCATCAGCACTGGGGACAGTGTTGTCTTCGTGGGCGCCAACGGGTCTGGAAAGACCCGCCTGACGGCCTACATGGAGCGGCACATCGGCGCCAATGCGCACCGGATCGCAGCGCATCGCGCATTGTCGATCGATACAAGCGTAGCGAAGGTGAGCGAAAAGGAGGCACTTACCAGTCTTAGGTTCGGCGCAAGCTGGGATAACATTCAGATAGGACATCGGGAGCAAAGCAGATGGTCGCAGAAGCCTGAGGTCATCCTTCTAAGCGACTCCGTCTACGTGGTGCAGGCACTGTTTGCAACCCACGCCAACGCTGCGGTTCGCATGCTTGCCAGTCTGCGAGGCGGGGCGAGTAATGCTCCTCCTGCCACCCACCTGGAGAAGCTTCAGCGCATTTGGGAGGCTCTTCTTCCTCACCGCACCCTCGAGCTGACCGCTGATGATGTCCTGGTCAAGGTTTCCGGCGAGACGGCGGCGCAGCCTTATGGCATCGGCAATGCTAGCGACGGCGAACGCTCCCTGTTCTACTTGATTGGACAGGCTCTGCTTGCGCAGCGGGAGTCTGTACTCATCATTGATGAGCCTGAGCTTCATGTACACCGATCAGTAATAGCTAAGCTTTGGGACGCGATTGAAGCCGAACGGCCCGATTGTGCCTTCATATACGTAACACATGACTTGGATTTTGCCGCCAGTCGACGAGGCAGGAAGTTCGTGCTTCGGTCGTACACCGAGCAGCCCATGCCAGCATGGATGATTGAGGAGGTGCCTAAAGACAGTGGGTTTCCCGAGGATCTGGCTACGCTCATCTTGGGCAGTCGGCGGCCGGTGCTTTTTGTGGAGGGCGCTGTTACTGGCTTGGATTCTGCCCTTTACAACGCCGTATACGACGGCTGGACCATTGTGCCGTGCGGGTCCTGCCAAGACGTCATACATTCAGTGAACACAATGAGGGCGCATTCGGCGCTAACCCGACTTCGCTGTGCGGGAATAGTCGATGCCGACGACGTGGGGGACGAGGAAGTCGCTCGGCTGCGGAACATGGGGGTGCATGTGCTGCCAGTCTCAGAGATCGAGAACATTTTTGCCCTTCCTAGCGTAGCTCGCATTTTACTCGCCGCAGACCACTTCGATCCCAGCGAAGTTGAGCTGCGCATCGCCGGACTGCGAGACGATGTCTTCGCCATGGCTAGGGAGCCCGATTCTGTGGGTCGCGCCGTACGCACGTATCTGCTGCGTCACGTCGACAGCACCGTTAAGCAAATGGGAGTCGGTGCAAGAGGTACCCTAGAGGATATCGAACTTGCTTTCGAACCCGTTCGCACCCTGGACTTGGCTGGGCTGGCTGCCTCGCGCAAGGCGCTGATCGAAGGAGCGATCGCTTCTTCCGACCTAACTACGCTGCTTTCAGTCTTCTCGGACAAACGAATCCTGCAGAGGGCAGCTGTCAGGCTTAGAGGCAATAGAGTTGATGCCTTCGAGGGCTGGCTCTCGCGACTACTCCGCTCGCCTCAGTCTAGTGGGGTTCTAGACGCACTCCGGGCTGTACTGCCGAGTGTGCCTCTGGACGCTGCTGATCGACGACGCGCACAAGAGTGAGGTTCGTACTCATCGCTAAAGATTGCTTGGCATCGGCCTCTGCCTCGGGAGCGGGCGGCTTGGTTCCAGTTTGAGCAAGCTGGACTAGCCCGCCTGGTTGGCCTCACGTACTTGTATGCGAGCTTTATTGGGGGCGGATCGGAAATCTTGAGGGCAGAGAGCTTTACGGCGAGGCTTATGGGGCTAGGGGGCGTGGGGGCCAGCTCGGCTTACATCTCCGCAGGCAGATCTCAGTTACCCGTCGACGGCGACGACAGAATCAAGCGCTTTTCCACTCATTATGTGGATATCGCTGCAGAGCTCGCGCATCGTCTCGTGGTGAGTGTAGTGGTTGTCCAACTTCCCACGTGGATCAGCCTTTGCCGTCACCATTAGTATTTGACTGATCGCAATAAGGAGAGGCGTTGGAACCACGGAGAGGGAAGAGCGATGCCAGCTGGAGGCGGATCCGGCTTCCGTAGTGCCGGGCAATGTATAACATAATATACATTATGCGAAATGGTTGATGGGCTGTCTTGCGTGGGTCTGGCTCTGGATCAAGTCTTGCCTCCCTTCCCGGGAACCCAGCAAGGACGAGATCGCAGCATGACCACGATGGACCCGCACGACCGTATCGACCTGACCGGCCCTTGGGCCGGTTTCGGCTTTCAGGGAGGCCACATGTTCACCCCTGAAGGCCACAGCCTTGAGCCCAGCGATATGACATGGTGGTCGCTCACCTGCAATATCGCCCGGGAATGGCGGCTGATGATGGAGGAAGCCCGGCCACGGCCGACGCGATCGGCAACATCTGGCAATCGCTGCGTCACAACGGATTCCAGCGTCATCTATCTGCGCGAGTACGTCAGAATTCGAAGGGAAAGGCGGTTGGGCACGGGTGATCCCGGTACCGACGCCGAGCCGTCCAATGTGGTCCACATGTCACGTGGGCCACGAGGCCCCAAGCGCGTGTGAGGCGTTTGCCGTAAGGGCGCTGCCCTACACCCCAGCTAGAATCCCCGCGTGACCACGGGAGATGCTTTATGGATCGCAGCTTCACTAAGACCCTCGATTCGTATCTAGCGACCTCATCAGCTTGGCTGATGGACTGCATGCGGGCGCACGACTTAGCTTCTGCTGGCGCTGGGCTGGTGGATGCAGGGTGCGTTGCGTCTAGCGCGACCATGCCTCGCGTAGAGGATGGGCCATTCTTCAGTCACCACGACACAACAGGCCTGCTCTCCTACAACGTTCCCGTGCACCTGTTCACTGGCACCGAGTTCATCAGGGCGATGTATCTGATCAGGGATGGCGAACTATCTTCTACAGAGAAAATGCATGTGCCTGGCTTAGGGAATGCCAGGAGGCGCGTCGAGGCAATTATCTGCCGATCCGGGATGATTGCTCAGTTTGAACTCTGGAAAAAGTTTGCCAAAGAGCGGAACTATCCCACGGACTGGCCCGCAGCCGAGAGGCATCGCGACAAAGGAAGAATGAGCGCGCAGGAAGAAATAGACATGCTGGAAGAAGTAATCAAGCGCCGGAATGTGATGACGCATGAGCCAGATCCAGATAACGACCCGGATGCTCGGGAGCTGGTGGACTACACGAACAAAATTCAGCACGTCGCAAAGTGGGTGAATACCTTGCATAAAAACGGACACACGGCAAGCTGGGATGCGCGGACCATTAAACAGGGGAAACGAATTGACTGACCACAGGACAGCGGACGCCATTCATACGATTTGGTGGCAGGTGGGCTTAGGGGTGTTCTTGGCCCTTTCTGCCCACAGCCTGATCGAAGCTGCTTACACGCGATACCAGATGCAGCAGGTAACGCAGCAGCTTGATGCCGAACTGAAGAAGTTACCGGTTGTGGTGAACAGACCCACGCCAGTTCAACAGGAACGACGACCAGCCCCATTGCGAGCGAATGAGCGATGCATGCAGGGACGCAGGTTCGAGCGGGTCGAGAACGGATGGAAGCAGATCAACGAACCTTGCTAGTTCCCGCCGTAGCGATTCTGCACGGACTCGGGGAACGTGGCCATAGGGCGATTTTGGACGTTGAGCAAGACATGCGGGCTAGAAGCACCTGAAGAAGTAACCAGTGCATTGCGATCCAGCGTTGCCGATCCGCCCGAAATCTGACGACCGCTATCAGGGCCAGCTTGTCCTGGCTGTTTGTAGGGGTTGTAGGCTGGGCCGTCGCGAGCGATTGCAACGCAGACTGGCAACCTCACTTTGGCCTTTGTGCCCTGCTCTGTCAGGCAGGTGCAGGTGGTGTCCTTGTCGGTGGTTCCAGATGCCATGCAGTACAGCTCAGGCTGTGACTGGACGGTACGGTCATCAAAAACAGGTGCAGACCACGGCTGAAAATCGATCCCGAGTGGAGGCGCCGCTCCCAAGGGCGCCAGGGCACTTGCCGCCAGCGAAGCACCGGCCCCCTGCTCCACTTTCATGTCTTTGGCGGCGCGCGGCTTGGAAAGGTAGAGCCAGCCCAACCACAAGGAGATGATCACCGTTACGCAAACGGAATCGAAGCCGCGGTCCGGTGCCTCTACATGGAGCGAACGCGCGCGTCATCCACGTCACCAGGTTTTCCGGTGGACGGGAACAGCGTGGTGTAACGCTCCAGGGTTTACGGACAGGGCATCTTGCCCACGGCAATCACACGCATTACAAACTTTGTGACACACATCTCGAATGAGCGTTGCAAAATACTGACTTCATGTTGTATTAATCATAGGCACTCGCAGCCGATGGATCGGAAACGTAGATGAGTTCAAGGATGAACGCATTACCCGCTTGCCTCGCTGCAGGCCGCCGCCTCTTCCCCCACTTTTTTGCGCTTCCTACGCGATTTTATTGATCGCCGGGTCGCTGTCCCTTGCCGTTTCTAAGGTCGTGAACGCCAATTGTTGGGGATTTGTCTCGTATGCTCGCTCTTCGCAACGTCAGCAAGATCTATCGGACCGGAAGTGTGGAAACGACGGCGCTACGTTCCCTCGATCTTCATGTGAAGCCGGGTGAGTTTGTCAGCGTCACCGGTCCTTCCGGTTCCGGGAAGTCGACGCTGCTCAATCTACTCGGCCTGCTGGAGGCGCCCAGCGCCGGCGAGTACCTGATCGACGGCGCGCTGTCCCACACGTTGTCCGATTTCGAGCGATCGCGCCTGCGTAACGAGAAGATCGGCTTCGTCTTCCAAGGGTTCAACCTTGTGCCTGATCTCACCATTTTCGACAACTGCGACATACCGTTGCGTTATCGCGGTATGCGTGGAACCGAGCGCCGCACGCGGATTGAATCCGCGCTGGAGCGTGTCGGTCTCGCTTCGCGCGCACGGCACTTTCCAACGCAGCTATCCGGTGGCCAGCAGCAGCGCGTTGCCATCGCGCGCGCACTCGCAGGTTCGCCACGCGTGCTGCTTGCCGATGAGCCCACCGGCAATCTGGATACGCATATGGCAGAAGAGATCATGGCGATACTGGAGGGGGTCAACCAGGCCGGCACTACCGTGGTGCTGATCACCCATGACACGGCATTGGCGGCCCGGGCGCATCGGCAGATAAGGATGCTGGACGGTATTGCTTCCGAGATCGACGCCGTAGTCAGCGATACCCTGACACTCAACGCGTCGACGCTGGCATGAGGTCCCCCATGACCCACACGCTTCTGTTTGGCTACTACCTGCGCATGGCTCTTGCCAGCCTGCGACGCAACCTGCTGCTGACCAGCCTGATGGTGGTTGCCATCGGCGTGGGCATCGGTGCGGCCATGACCACGCTCACCGTGTTCATGGTGCTCACCAATGATCCACTTCCGGACCGCAGCGAGCGCGTTTTCCATCCACGACTGGATGCACAGGACATGTCTGGCTATGCCCCCGGCGGCGAGCCGCATGATCTGCTGACCCGGCTCGACGCAGAGCAGCTATTGCGAGAAAAGCGCGGCGTCCGCCAGGCCATGATGTACGCCGGCTTTAGCGTCATCGAGCTTGACCAGGGCGACGACATGCCGTTCCGCCAGCGCATCCGCTACACCTCGTCCGACTTCTTCCCGATGTTCGGCGTGCCTCTGCAGCACGGCCAACCCTGGTCGGCAGCCGACGACGAGGCGCGTGCACGCGTGGTGGTCATTGGCGCCGATCTGAACCAGCGCGTTTTCAACGGCGGCAACAGCGTGGGCAAACTGCTCCGCATCAATGGCGAGCAGTTCCGCGTCATCGGTGTCGCTGCACCGTGGCACCCGCAGCCGACCTTCTACGACCTCAACCGTGAAGGTGGCTTCGCCGAGGCGGACCAGTTGTTCCTTCCCTTCTCCACATCCCGGGCGCTGCGTATGGGCTTTGCGGGAAACCTCGATTGCTGGGGCGAGGTGGACAAGGAAGAAGGTCAGCTTGGGCTGAATTCTTCGTGTGCGTGGGTGCAGTACTGGGTGGAGCTGGCCAGCGCACAGGACGCAGCGGACTTCCGGGCTTACCTGGAAAACCATTCCAGCCAGCAGCGACAGAACGGCCGCTACCAGCGCCCCGTCAATGTGCGTCTGGACAATATTCCACAATGGCTGGATTACAAGCGCGTAGTGCCCAGTGACGTCCGCCTGCAGACCTGGCTGGCGTTCGGATTCCTGTTCATCTGCCTGCTCAACACGACGGGCCTGCTGCTGGCCAAGTTCCTGCGACGCGCGCCGGAAATCGGCCTGCGGCGGGCGCTTGGCGCACCGCGCAGCGCTGTGTTCCAGCAATGCCTGGTCGAAGCCGGCCTGATCGGCATCGCGGGCGGCGCCTTCGGCCTGCTACTGGCGTGGTGCGGCCTGTGGCTGGTTCGCCAGCAGGCGGTGGGTTACGCCGCGCTTGCCGGGATGGAGGCGGGCACGCTGTTCGGCACATTCTTGCTTGCCCTGGTTGCCAGCTTGGCGGCGGCGGCGTTCCCTGCCTGGCGAGCCTGCCTGGTGGCTCCCGCCAGCCAACTGAAGAGTCTCTAAGGCCGCTCATGGATATCTCTCTGGTTCTCGCCGCGCTGCGGCGCCACAAAATCATCGCCAGCCTGGTCGTGCTCGAGATCGCATTCACCTGCGCGGTGATCTGCAACGCCGGCTTCCTCATCGCCGAGCGCATCGAACGCGTCCAGCGACCGTCCGGATTGGCCGAAGACAGCCTCCTGCGCCTGCAGCTCAGTGCCGCCAAGCGCGGCGATCAGGACGCGCTCGCACAGACACGTACCGATCTGGCCGCGCTGCGCGCCATCCCCGGCGTGCAGTCTGCAACGGTGGTCAGCCAGATACCTTACGGCGATTCCTCGTCCAACAGTGGCGTCAACCTGCGGCAGGACCAGGACGCCCCTACGCTGGATGCATCGGTGTACCTGGCCAGTCCGGAGGCGCTGCCCACGCTGGGACTGAGTCTTGTCGCCGGGCGTGATTTCAGTGCGCAGGACTACATCGACTGGCAACCAGGTGCCGCGCCGGGCGAGATCAACATCCCCACCGCCATCATCACCCAGGCGACGGCAGACCGTCTGTTCCCGCAGGGCAACGCGGTCGGCAGGCAGTTCTACAGCTGGGGCAGCCAGCCCACCCAGGTCGTGGGCGTGGTGGAGCGGCTTACGCGGCCAAGCGAGACCGATGATCCCAGCAGCATGGAGTACTCGATGATCTTCCCGGTCAGTGTGCCCTACACCTCCGGTGCCAACTTCCTGGTGCGTACGCAGCCCGGACAGCGCGACAGCGTGCTGGAACAGGCGACCGCCGCACTGCGCGAGAGCGGTCCACCACGAATCTTCGGCCTCAACAATGGGTCCATTGAATCGCTGCGCGACCGCTATTATCGCAACGACAAGGCGATGGCGTGGCTGCTCGCGCTGATCTGCGTGTCGCTGCTTGTCATCACTGTCGCCGGCATCGTCGGCCTGGCCAGCTTCTGGGTGCAGCAGCGCACGCGCTCCATCGGTATCCGCCGCGCACTGGGCGCCACGCGGGTGCAGATCCTGCGCTATTTCCAGACCGAGAACCTCCTGCTGACCCTGGGCGGATCACTGTTGGGCGCACTGCTTGCGGTGGCCCTGAACCTGTTGCTCATGCAGTTCTACGAGGTGCCTCGCCTGCCCGCAGCCTACCTGCTGCTTGGCCTGGCCGTGCTGGTTCCGCTTGGGCAGTTGGCCATCCTTCAGCCCGCCCTGAAGGCGAGCCGCGTGGAGCCGGCCACGGCCACGCGCAGTGCCTGATCAACCATTCCGTCCGTTCCGTGCACACGGTTCGCGGCGACAACGCGCACGGAGAAGGCATCTCGCCTTGTCCTTGCAGGAGGCCGGCGGGCTCGTTGCCGGCCACAAAGGAAGCAGAGGGAATTAGAAGTTCCAATCAACGTCAAGACAACGGAGGTTTCATGGATAGCAAGCTCAAAGGGTTGGCCGATCGCCTGAAGTCGAGGATCGAAGGCTCTGCAACTCCCTTGGTTGGTGCCAGCGACATGACTGATCTGGTTGATGCGCACCTGGACCTGGTAAGCGCAGCACATGGCTCGGGCCACACGTCCGGACACAAGTCCGGCCACGCCTCTGCTGGTGGTGGCGAAGTGGAGATCCGGCCAGAGTCCTGATTGGCTGGCCTGACGCTTGGGTACCGGCGCTTTTCGCCGGTACCCTCTCAACCGCAGCGCGCCCATGACAGGCCAGTGTGGATGGCCTGTTCCATTGCGCAGTCACAGGAAGTGCGCCAATGACCGAACTCTTCAGGGGCAACCGCCTCGACGTGGTACTCAAGCTGGCCGAGCGCTGCAACCTGGCCTGTCCCTACTGCTATTACTTCGAGCAGGAGAACAACATCTCCGAGCTCAGCCGTGCATTGATTCCGGAGCAGACCGTGATCGACACGGCCCGTTTCCTTCGCCAAGGCGCGCAGGAGATGGGCATCAAGAACATCTTCCTGGGCCTGCACGGCGGCGAACCGACGCTGTTGCCGAAAAAGCGTTTCGACCGCATGTGCACCATCTTCCGCGAAGAGCTGGCTGACTGCACCCAGCTGCACATCGGCATGCAGACCAATGGCACGCTGGTGGATGCCGAATGGATCGACTTGTTTGCCAAGCACAACGTAATGGTGGGCGTGAGCATCGACGGCCCCAAGGACGTGCATGATCGCCAGCGCCCGGACCGGCGCGGTCGCGGCAGCTATGACAACAGCGTGCGCGGCCTGAAGCTGCTGCAGCAAGCCGCAAAGGAACGCCGCATCCCGGCCACCGGCGTGTTGTGCGTGGCCAACCCGGACCTGCACGGCGGCGATGTGATCCGCCACTTCGTCGAAGAGCTGGATGTGCATAGCCTCAACCTGCTGTTGCCGCGCGAGGGCCACAACAGCACCTACCTGCAATCGCAGGACAAATGGATCCGGTACTTCAACGAAGTCATCGACTACTGGCTGCAGACCCGTGGCAGCAATCCGGTGCGCATCTATCTGCTCACCGAGATCGTGCTGGCGCTGATGTCCGAAGAATACGCTGAAGGCCTGGATTACCAACGCGCCAACCGACATGGCATCGTTACCGTGTCAGCCGAGGGATTCCTCGGGCCCGATGACAACATCATGGCCCTGGACAAAGCGTTCTGCCTCACCGACGTCACCGTGCGCAACACCACGCTGGCCCAGTTCTTCGGCAGCCCCATCTGGCAAACGCTGGTCAAGAGCATCGACACGCCGCCCACCAAGTGCGCGAGCTGCGACTGGTATCGTACGTGCCGCTCCGGTGACCTGTTCAATCGCTACGCGCCGGGCACGCACTTTGACCAGGCCTCGGTGTTCTGTGAAACCCTGGATTCCATCCACACCGCGATGGCCAGCATCGTATCCCAGCGCGAAGGGGCGTTGGAAACGATGGCCGGGATCCTGGCTACGGCTCCCCGCCATGCAGCCCGCGATTTCCTCAACCCCGTGGCCACCGCCTAAGCGTCCGGAGAGAGTCGATGGAAGTATTCCGCACCCTGTCAACGCCGCTTGAAGGGAACTATCGCTGGCTTGCCGCTGAACTGGCCACCCTGCATTACGCGGCCTTCTGTCAGCGCGTGGCCGACCGCGATGGAGGCGGCCACCACCGCGAGCCATTGTCCCACTTGCTGGAAAAGGTCAGCAGTCGGCCCCCATCGCTGGGCTGCTGGACCCCGGAGGCCAGTATCATCTTTGCAGGCATCAAGCCCCCGGGTGCAGCGCCCGGGCACATCGCCAGCGACGACTGGCTGCGCGCCCAGGCCCTGCTCAGCGGCGTCGCGCTGGGCCTGCTGGATGACGTGGAACTGGCGCTGGACGTCGACCAGCCTCTGCTGCTCTGCGGCCGCGCCCTCAGCGGCAGACTGTCCTTGCAGGCCGATGGTCAGCGCATCGTGGTATGCGAGGCCGATGGTACCCGTACCCACTGGTGCAGGATCGCCGAACGCGATGGCGCACCGGTGTGGAACGACGAGCAGGCGCCGGACAGCTTCGTCATGCGCGATGGCCGCCCCGCCATCCGCCTGGTTGGTGAAGGATGGCACGCAAGCCCATGGATCCAGGACACCTTCCGCGTGCAGGCACCCAGCGCGGACATGGCGCCGCAGATAGAGGCGGCGCTTGATCTGCTGCAGGACATCGCGCCGGATCATGCGGCATGGGTGTGCTGCCTGCTCAAGGAAATCACGCCGCTGCGGCGGCCGGCGGCCAACACCATCGCGAGCAATTCGTCCGCCCTGCGCATGGGCGGCATCGACCTGGCGGTGCCGGCAAATGCGCTGGAAACCGCCGAAATGCTGGTGCACGAGTGCACGCACCAGTACTACCACATGGCCAGCTGGCTCGGTCCGACCGTGGTGCCCGGCGCCGGCTCGTACTATTCGCCGCTCAAGCACTGCAACCGTCCGCTGGACCGCATCCTGCTGGGCTACCACGCCTTCGGCAACGCGATGATGGTCTTCGACCGCATGGCGGCAAGCGGGTTGCAGGAGCAGATACGGATCCGCTGGGAGACCGTTGCCGGCTACCTGCGCGAGCTCTCTGTTCCGCTGCAGGACGGGGCCGAGCTGAGCGAACTGGGACAGGCGTTGTTCCACCCGCTGCGCGCAAGGCTGGCAGCACTGGAATTCCGCGAGCCTGTCGGAATGAACGCGCCCGCCGACACCGGCGTTGCGGTGCTGGAACGCCCATGAGCGCCCCCCTCCTGAGAGCGTTCCATGCGCCCTGACCCGTTGCCGACCCGACCATTTTTCCGCCCCGAGGCGGAACAGTTCCGGCGCTTCCGGCACCTGGGTTCGATTGCCCTGTTCCGGCCCCTGCCGCTGCGACTGCTGGCGCTTGTACCGCTCGTGGCTGTTGCGCTGGCAGGCGCGGGTGCAGCGACGCTGCAGATTGCGCCGCATGCAGACCTGCAAGCCACGGCGGTGGTCAGCGGCAATGCCTTGCAGCTGCTGCTTGCGCCCGGCAACCAACGCTACTTCCGTCCCGGAGACGACATCCAGCTGATGCAGGGCACCGCGCTGCAAGGCACGGCGCACATCGAAGACACCGCACCGGCGGCATGCCCGCCGCGTCCCGGCGCTATCTCGAAGGCATCGTGCCTGCGCATCCTCGCGCGTTGGAACCCGCACGGCGCGCAAGCGGCAACGCCACCGACCAGTGTGCGCGGCGCGCCGCGTCGCTTCCTGCTGCCCTGATCCAGGCCTATCGTCATGAAGTTGCGCAAGCGCTCTGTTCCGATGATCTACCAGGCAGAAAGCAGCGAGTGCGCCCTGGCCTGCCTGGCCATGGTCGGCGCACGCCACGGCATGGATATCCCGCTGCTGGAACTACGCGAGCGCTTCCCCATTTCGTTGAAGGGCTCCACCCTGCGCGACGTGGTGGAGCTTGCCGACAAGATGGAGCTCGACGCACGCTCAGTGCGCTGCGAAATGAGCGACCTGCCACGCCTGCAGCTGCCCGCCCTGCTGCACTGGGACTTCGAGCACTTCGTCGTGCTGGTGGCGGCGCGCGGCGACATCGCGACCATCCATGACCCAGCGCACGGCGTACTGCGGCTGCGGCTGGCGGATGTGTCGCACCATTTCACCGGTATCGCGGTGGAGCTGGCGCCACGGCCCGCGTTCAAGGTGCAGCGGGTGGATAAGCGCTTCACCCTGGCCGCTCTGCTGCGGCACAGCCGCGGCGTATTCGGATACGCTGGCCAGGTCCTGTGGATCACCCTGTTCCTTGAACTGTTCGCCCTGCTCAGCCCGCTGCTGCTGAAGACCGTCATCGACACCGGTCTTGCCCGCCAGGACATGGGCTTCATCGCTGCGATCACTGCCGGCTTTGCCGGCGTGGCGCTGCTGCACGGCGCCGTTGCGCTGGCCCGTGACTACGTGCTGCTGCACTTTGGCTCCAGCTTCAACGCGCAGTTCATGGGAATGCTCATCCAGCGGATGATGCGTCTGCCGCTCGGCTTCTACGCGAAACGATCCATCGGCGACCTGGTGGATCGCTACCAATCCACCAACGCCGTCCGCCAGATCCTCACGGGTGCTCTGCCGCGGGTGCTGCTGGACGGCCTGATCGCGCTGGTTGCGCTGGGCATCATCTTTGCGATGTCGCCGGCGCTTGCAGGCATCGCCTTGGGAACGTTCGTCCTGTACTTGGCGGTCCGCCTTTGCTTGTTCAAGCGCATGCGGCAGCTCACCGAAGAAGCCGTGAAGGCTCGCTCGGAAGAGAACTCACATGTCATCGAAACCCTGCGCGGCATGCAGCCGATCAAGATCTTCGCCAAGGAACACGAGCGGCTCGGCGCATGGAGCAACCATTACAGCAGGCTGGTAAACGCCGACATCCGCGCGGGCCTGATGGCCTCGTTGCAAGGCGCCAGCAAGGTCACACTGCTCGGGCTGGACATGGCGGCCAGCGTCTACGTGGGTGCTACCCAGGTCGCGGCGGGCAGCATCAGCCTTGGCCTGTTGTTCGCGCTGTTCGTCTACAAGGCGCACTTTGCCACCAAAGCGATGGCGCTGGCGGAACAAGCGATCGAACTGCGGCTGGTCGGCCTGCACATGGACCGCCTTTCGGAAATCGCCGTTTCACCGATAGAACAGGATCCTGCTGACAGCCGCGGCGTACCGGAGCGGATGAAGCAGGACTTCACCATCGAACTGGTTGATATCAGCGCACGCTTCGCACCACAGGAGAAGCCAGTGCTGCGGAATGTTTCGCTGAAGGTCCAGCAGGGCGACTTCATCGCACTGACGGGACCGTCCGGCAGCGGAAAGACCACCCTGTTCAAGGCGCTGCTGGGCCTGCTGGAGCTGGAATCCGGGCAGATTCGCATCAATGGCGAGGATATACAGGGCTATGACCTGCAGCAGTACCGTCGCCTGTTCGGTGTGGTGATGCAGGAAGACATGCTGCTGTCCGGCAGCATCCTGGATAACATCGCTTTTTTCGCCTCCAGTCCTGATGAAACACGCGCGCGCCAATGTGCGGACGCTGCGCTGATCCTGGATGACATCGAAGCGATGCCAATGAGGTTCAATAGTCGCATCGGCGATCTTGGCTCCACCCTTTCCGGCGGACAGAAACAGCGGATCCTGCTGGCGCGTGCGCTGTACCACGAGCCACGTATCCTGCTCCTGGACGAGGGCACCGCCAACCTGGACGAAGCGCTGGAGCGCCGGTTGCTGGACAACCTGGCCGGTCTCGGCATCACCTGCGTATCCATTGCCCACCGGCCAGAGACCATTCGCCGTGCCAACCGCGTCTATCACGTGGAAGCAGGCACCGTACGCCTGCGCCCCCAGGCTGCAGCGCCTTCCCCTCTTACCTGCGCCATCCCTTAGACAAGGAGCTGTTCCATGGGTCTACGCCGCATCCCACCCCGCGCGCACAACCGGTCCGATCAGGTCGAGCTGTTCATGCGCCTGTGGGACCTGCCACTGGACGATGCACAGATGCAGCACATCGGTCAACGCGCACCGATTTCACAAAAGCGCTCTGTCTTCGGCAACATGAACAATGATGGCGCGCCTTACCCAGCCAGCAGCTGCCTGGCATCACGGTTCCATCCGGACTTCCTTGCCGTGGTGGAACCGGGCGTGCGCGATTTCCTGGTAGCGATCGCGGTGGACCACAACCTGGTGACCTACACCAGCTGCGAAGGGCACGACTACCGCCCGGATGGCCGGCTGCCGGACGAAAGGCATGTGGGTGTTATTCCACGCAATTGCGAAGAGGGCGAGCGCGCCATTGCGGTGTTCGAGGAAGTAGGACGGTCCATCAACGCGGCGCCCTCCTCCCCGGCAGTGGAGGTGGCCCTGATGCTGAACCGCGTGCATGACGGCGACGCGGTCTACCCGACCATCGACCTGTATCTGAGCAAGCAACCCAACGCACGCTGGGACGACTACTTCGCCGATATCGAGCTGATGACGACCCAGCTGGTGCAGGCACTGGAACGGCATCCACCCATCGCCTGACCCCTGCATCGGCAGGGGCAGGCTCCTCCCTACGCAGCACGGCTGCCTGCTGTGGCGATTGGCCAATCTACTGCGCGTGCTCCATCGATTCATGCACCGGCGTCTGCACGGCGACGGCGGTGTTCATGCTCGCATGCTCTCGCCGCCGGACAGCCTTGCCAGGTGGCCAGGCATCGGTGCTCAGCTCAACCCGACGTTGCCGCCGCAATCTTGATCGACTTGACGTTCACAAACTCCTTCAGACCTTCCGGGCCGTGCTCACGCCCATAGCCGGATGCCTTCACCCCGCCGAACGGAAGCGATGGAGATGCCACGTCGAAGGTATTGATGAAGACCATGCCCGTATCGAAATACTTGCTCGCCAGCTCCCGCGCACGCTGCACGTCACGGCTGAAGATGCCGCCGCCCAGGCCATAGCGGCTGTCATTGGCGATGCGCAGCGCATCCTCATCGTCCTCGGCGCGGATGATGGCCGCTGCAGGACCAAACAGCTCATCCTCGTAGGCCACCTGCCCCGGCGCCACATCCGCCAGCACCGTAGCCGGGTAGAACCAGCCGGTGCGGTCCGGCACTTCACCGCCCACCACCAGACGCGCCCCTTGCGAGACGCTCTTGGTCACCTGTTCGTGCAGCTTGTCGCGCTGCGCCTTGGAGACCATGGGGCCGAGCTGGGTGTCGTCGGCGTTCGGATCGCCCATCCGGATCGATTCGAACGCCTTTGAATAGCCGCTGACGAAGGCGTCATAGTTCTTCTTTGTCACGATGAAGCGCTTCGCGTTGACGCAGGTCTGCCCGTTGTTGAACAGCCGGCCCTTGACGCAGGTCGCCACGGCGAGGTCCAGGTCGGCGTCGTCCAGCACCAGATAGGCGTCGTTGGAGCCCAGCTCAAGCACGGTTTTCTTGAGGGCTGCGCCTGCCTTGGCTGCCACTGTGCGGCCTGCTGCCTCGCTGCCGGTCAGTGTCACTGCGCGCACCAGATCGTTTTCCACGATGTCATTGGATTGGTCATGGCTGATCAACAGCACCCCGAACAGCCCCTTGGGCAGCCCGGCACTTTCGTAGATATCACGCAGCAGGAGCCCGCTGCCGGTGCAGCTCTCGGCATGCTTGAGCAGTACACCATTGCCTGCCATCAGGCTGGCAATGGAATAGCGGATCGCCTGGTAAGCCGGGAAGTTCCACGGCTGAATGCCGTACACCACGCCGATCGGGGCATGGGTCACGATGCCGGTAGCACCGTCCACATTGCGCTCCTCATCGGCCAGAGCAACCGGCCCCTGCTTGGCGGTGTAGTCACAGATAGCGGCACAGAGCTCGACTTCGGTGCGGCTGTCTTCAATGAGCTTGCCGACCTCGTCGGTCATCAGTTGTGCGAATTCTTCCTTGCGCTCGCGAAGCGCTTTAGCGATGTTCGCGATTACGTTTGCCCGTTCATCCAGACTGCGCAGACGCCATTGCGTAAACGCTTCATGGCTTGCCTTCACGACGGCGGCGGCTTCGGCGTCGGACATGTAGGAGTAGGTGGCAAGCACTTGTTCGGTCAGCGGATTGGTCGTGGTGAGCTGCTTGTTGGACATGGAGAGAGACTCTTCACTTCAAAAGGAGGTGTATAGAGGGTCGCCGCCGTGCAGTTCCTCCGCCGTGAATTCTTCCGCGGAGGGCATCACTGGAGGTTCACCGCACCCCATTGCTACAGTGCGCCTTCGGCTTGCCCTGACGAACGTTCCACATGCGCTCCTGGTTGCGAACAGTCTCCATCACTCTGGCGGCAGCGCTGGCTACCGCCGTTGTTGCCAGCCTGCTGCAGACGCAGATCAATCTGCATGCGCTTACGCAGCTCGGCCTCGAGGTCAGCTGGCAGTCCCGGGCTGCCGTCACCGTGGAAGATCTGGCTCGGTTCGGGCCTGTGATGTTTGGCTTTTCGCTGGCAGGCGGCGTTATCGCACTTGGTCTGCAAACAGGCCTGCGGCGCCTGGGGTTGAGCGCCCTGCCCTGCGCGCTGCTCGCCGGTGTGGCCGGGCTGGCCATCGTGCTGGCGCTGCTACGCAGTGTGATCCCGATGCCTGCGGTCGCTGCGATCCGGGAGATTCCTGGCTTCGCCCTGCTCAGCCTGTGTGGACTGGTGGGAGGGTATGTGAGCCACGTGCTGACAGGACGTGTCGTGCACGGAGCACGCCGACACGGCCGGGCGGCTTACCTGGTGCCTGCTTGCCTCGTGTTGCTGCCGCTTGCGTCGTTCCTGTTGATGCGCCCGATGCCTGAACGGTCACAGCCCCCTGCGGCGTCGGGACACCAAGCCACCATCGTCGCCGACGGCCTGCAGTGGCCGTGGTCGTTGGCGGAACTCCCGGACGGAAGACTGCTCGTCACCGAACTGGCTGGCAGCCTGAAGGTGATTGAACCCGCCGGTGAACGTGTGGATGTCGACCTTTCCAAGTTACACGAGGGGTATCAGCGGGAGCGCGTGATCGGTCTGATGGACATCGCTCTCTCCCCCGATTACCAGAACGACCACCGTATCTATCTGACCCAGGGCTACCGCGATCCGCGCGGCGTGGGCGTCCGTTTGATGCGTGGCGCGCTCAACTTCGCCGGCGGTGAGTGGTCGATAGATCAGGTGGAGGTTCTATTTGAATCCACGCCAAAACCCAGCGATGGCAACAACGGAGGGCGCTTGGCGTTCCTCGATCCACACACCCTCCTGCTGACGGTAGGAGACGGCAGTGCACGCCGGGAGGAAGCCCAGAACCAAAGCAACTCGCTGGGCAAAGTGATGCGCATTTCGCTCGCCCCGGGTGCCAGCGGCGTTGCCGTGTACACCTCGGGGCACCGCAATCCGCAAGGCATCGTGCGTGACCCTGTCACCGGCGCCATTTACGTGAGCGAACACGGGCCGCGCGGCGGCGATGAGCTCAACCGGCTTCGACCGGGTGGCAATTACGGCTGGCCGCTGGTCAGTCACGGTATCGACTACCCGTTTGCACGGGTGAGTCCGTTTACGCGACACGAGGGGTTCGAGGACCCGGAGGTGATCTGGTCCCCGTCGATCGCGCCCTCTGGCCTGGCCGTCTATCAAGGCACCCTTTTCAAGGGATGGCAGGGAGATTTCCTGGTGCCTGCATTGCGTGAGCGGAGCGTCCGCCGCCTCGTGCGCGATGGTGATCGCGTGGTGCGCCAGGAGCTGTTGCTCGGTGAGCGCGGTGAACGCATTCGTGACGTCAAGGTGGCTGGAGATGGCTCCATCTACGCGCTCACCGACGGGGTGGATGGGAAACTGCTGCGGCTGGTGCCGGAGACACCTGCGTCAGCACGGTTTTAACGTTGCGCGGCCCCATCCCCCTCCCACCTCATCGTGAACGTCAGCGCTACCCTCTGGCCAGGCGCCAGCCGCCTCGGCGCCAACGTAAAACCGTCCGGCGGACCCGTCTGCGGCTCCACACACGTCGCGTGCGCAGCACCGTCATACACCACCCAGTGATCCGTATCCGCCCGCAACTCCAGCCGCTGCGCCCCGGACACCAGCACCACCTCAGCCTGGTTGATGAAACAGTCATCCCAAGGCCCGTGCGCAGGCGCAATGCAGGGCAATGCAGCGATGCCCTCCCCGTCCCGTGGATACATCGCACTGGGCGAGAACAGCAACTGATCCGGCTTGCGGAACCACGGATGCCAACCAAGCACCGCCGGCATCGCCTTGTGGCCGGCTTGCACGGCGAGGCACAGTTCCAGGCGGTCGGGCAGCACCTGGACTGCCTGCGTCGCACGGCCCCCGAACGGCCAATGGCCGTCCTCGGGAAGTTCCAGCGACAACACGGCGCTGCTCGCATCGAGACCGTCGAGATGCCACGGCCGTGAAAATCCGACGCCATGGATCGCGTGCGCGCCCAAATTGGTCGGCAGCGCATATCGCGTGTCATCAAAGCTGAAGCACCCCTGCCGAATCCGCCCCGCCCAAGGCACCATCGGATAGCACCCCCAGCCAATGGCGGCCGCCCCACCCTCGACCTCACCCACCAGCCAGTCCACCCCGTCGTACCGCATCTGGGCAATGCGTCCACCGGCTTCGGGCGCCAATGCGACCTCCAACGCACCGGCCCTCAACCAGTACAGACGCCCAGCAGGCAACGGCGCCTGCGCATCGTCTTTCGGTGATGCGGTTTCAAGCGCCATACGGATCGATCGTCCGGATGCTGCCGTCCGGCTCCATGTGCAGCGGTGTGCACTTGACCGAGCGCAGATGGGTCACGCCGCCGGATAGCAGGGCGTCGTGATAGAAGAGGTACCACTGCCCCCCGAACGCGCAGATGGAGTGATGCGTGGTCCAGCCCACCACGGGCTTCAGGATCACGCCGCCATAGGTGAACGGTCCGTACGGGCTGTCACCGATGGCGTAGCACAGCAGGTGCGTATCGCCGGTCGAGTACGACAGGTAGTACCGCCCCTGGTACTTGTGCAGCCACGGGCCCTCGAAGAACCGGCGCGCATGGTCATCGGCCCGCAGCGGCTGTCCGTGCTCATCCAGGATGACAATCTCCCGCGCAGGCTCCGCCAGCCGTGTCATGCCCGCATCCAACCGGCCGACCCGCGGGCCGAGTGCCGACGCGTCGCCGGTGGGCTCCTCATATGCCGCATCAAAGCGGTTGTCCCGGTACTTCTGCAGCTGGCCGCCCCAGATGCCGCCGAAGTAGAGGTAATGCGTGCCGTCGTCGTCCTCGTACACGGCCGGGTCGATCGAATACGTGCCCTCGATCGGCTCGGGCTCGGCGGTGAACGGGCCCTCGGGACGATCCGCCACGGCAACGCCGATCCGGAACATGCCCTCCCCGTTCTTGGCCGGGAAATAGAGGTAGTAGCGTCCGTCGCGGTGGGCCGCATCCGGCGCCCACATCTGCTGGGCGGCCCAGGGCACGTCATTCACATGCAGCGCCACGCCGCAGTCGGTGGCCTCACCTTCGGGCGAGTCCATCCGCAGCACGTGGTAGTCCTCCATGCGGAAGTGCCCGCCCTCATCATCGAAGGATGCGCCGCCGTCGATATCGTGCGATGGATAGATGTACAGGCGCCCCTCGAATACATGGGCCGAGGGATCGGCCGTATAGAGGTGGGTCACCAAGGGCTGGGAGATGGCATGCGCCGCGAGCTGATCAAGGGTGTTTCCCTGCCGACGCAGATGCAGGTCCTGCTCGATGCGCGTCTCCATGCGCTTGTCGATCTTGTAGAAAAAGAGCAGCGCGACTGCGATCAGGAACGGCAGGGAGGAGTAGACGCTCACGGTCATGCGGATGCCGTCCACCACCGCTTGGGGCTGCTGTTCCGCGCCGGCCTGGTAGCCGTGGTGCGCGAGAATCCCGGCGACCAGCGCACCGCCGATGCTGAGCCCGATTTTCAGCCCGCACAGCATCGCGGAGAAGATGATCGCGGTGGCGCGGCGATGGTTCTTCCATTCGGAGTAATCGGCCACATCGGCGATCATCGCCCACAGCAGCGGGATGGTGATGCCGTAGCAGAACCCGTGCAGCATGAAGGCACCAAAGGCCACAGAGACCGCCGTCGGCGGAAACAGGTAGAACACCAGCAGGAACACGGTAGAGACCAGCAGCGCACCACCAAACACATCACGCTTGCCGAAGCGGTCGGCCAGGCGCCGGGAGACCCCGATGCCCAGGATCATGCACAGGATGCCGCACGCGTTGAACAGGCTGAACGCCGAGGTCGCCGGATCCTCCGGCCAGGTGAAGCCGGACAGGCCCCATCCGTTGAGTGTGGCGTTCAATCCCCCGATGAAGCGGTTGAAGCCGGAGGTGTCGAGGAAGCCCGCCAGTGCGGCCTCGCTCATGTAGTACTGGAAGTAGTAGATGTAGGTGCCGCCTTTCAGGGCCAGATTGATGAAGACCAGCACGGTCAGGGCCAGCATCACCTTCCACGGCCGGTTGTGCAGCAGGTCGGACAGGTCCTGCATCACCCCGCCGGTCTGTTCCTTGGCCGGCACGATGCGCTCGCGCGTGGTGGCGAAGGTGATCAGGAAGAACAGCGTGCCCACCACCGCGAACACGGTCATCACCCGCTCGAAGCCCTGCACCCGATCCCCGTCGCCCAGGATCAGCACCAGCGGCAACAGCAGGACCTGGATGATGAACTGCGCGATCATCACCGCCACGAAGCGGTAGGCCGAGAGGCTGTTGCGCTGGGCCATGCTGCCGGTCAGCACGCCGCTGAGCGCGGAGTACGGCAGGTTGTTGGCCGCGTACACGAACATCAGCAGGCCATAGGTCACCAGCGCATAGAGGACCTTGCCCTGCGCACCCAGGTCCGGCGTGCTGAAGGCGAGCAGCGACAGCACCCCGAACGGGACCGCCGTCCATAGGATCCAGGGCCGGAACTTTCCCCAGCGGCTGACGGTGCGGTCGGCGGCAATGCCGATCAGCGGGGTGAACATGAAGGCACCCAGCAGGCCGATCACGAAGATGATCGTGGCCGCCGTGGCAGGCGGCAACCGGTATACGTCGGTATAGAAGAACGCCAGGTAGGTGATCAGCGTCTGGAAGATCAGGTTGGCCGCAAGGTCGCCCAGGCTGTAGCCGAGCTTCTCCCGGACCGACAGCGTGTGCTCGGCGGTATCCGTGCGACGGGCTTCAGTCACGATTCGCCTCCACGGTGAAACGGCTCCGCACGCGGGCATCGGCGCTTGAGCCGCCTATCCGTACTTCGTATGCCCCGGGCCGCACGACATAGGCGCCCCGCGCGTCGTCGTACTCGCGCAGTGCCTGTTGCGCGTCCAGATCGAAGGTCACGGTGCGCCGCTCGCCAGGCGCCAGGTGAACACGTTGGAAGCCGCGCAGCGTCTGCTGTGCATCGCCTGCGCCAGCCGCCAGCCGCCGCACGTACAGCTGCACCACTTCATCGCCCGCGCGTTTGCCGGCGTTCGCCACCTCCACCTGCACCTTGAGCGTGCCGTGGTCGGCGATGCGGGGCGCGTCGAGGCTTGGCTTGCCGTAGTCGAACCGGGTATAGGATAGCCCGTAACCGAAGGGATACAGCGGGGTGCCGCGGAAATAGCGGTAGGTGCGGCCTTCCATCGCGTAATCATCGAACGCGGGCATTGCCTGGTCTGCGCGGTAGAACGTTACCGGCAGCCGGCCGGCCGGATTGACGTCGCCGAACAGCGCGTCGCCCACGGCGGTGCCGCCGCGTTGCCCGGGATACCAGCTCATCAGGATCGCGGACAGATTCGCCTGGGCCCACTCCACCGCCAGCGCCGACCCTCCCGTCAGCACCATCACCACCGGCTTGCCCGTGGCATGCAGCGCTTCCAGCAGGGCGCGCTGGGTAGCGGGCAGACGCAGGTCGGTGCGGTCGCCGCCGGCGAAGCCCGGATAGTTGACCGTCATCTCTTCGCCCTCGACATCGCCGGTCAGGCCGCCGACGAACACCACCACGTCCGCACTCCGGGCGGCATCGACGGCGTCTTCGAACGGCGGCTTCGCCCCGGGCATGCGCCAGCCCAGCCGCACGCCGGCGTCGCGCTCGGCATCGTAGTACTCCAGCGTCAGCTCATAGGCACGTCCCGCCTGCAGCTCCAGATCGACACCGTCGCTGCGCAGCCGATCACTGTTGGCCCAGTGGTCCAGCACCCGCTTGCCATCCACGTAGAGGCGGAAGCCGTCGTCGGCCGCCGCCTCGATCCGGTAGCGGCCCGATACCGGCGGCAGCAGCTGGCCACGCCAGCGGATGCTGAAGCCATCGTTGGGAATGCCCTGCCCCGGCGCCGCTTCGCCGCGGGCCAGCAGATTGTCGGTCGGCGAGCCGCGGTCCCAGCCGAAGCCGATCTGGGCATCGGTGCGGACCAGTGCTGGCGCGCCCGACAGATCCGGCGTACGGAAGTACTCACCGCGCAGGCCGCGTTCCGGCGAGTCGGCCGAGGGCCGCAGATACGCCGCCTCGATCAGCGGCGTCGCGTTTGGATCGTCGCGCCCTTCGACCAGGTCAACACCACGGGCATAGCGCACCTCGATACCCTTCGCCGCGTCGCGGATGCCCTGCAGGATCGTCACCGGTGCCGCCGGTGTGCCGAAGTAGTTGCCGAGCAGTGCCATGGTGTCATCGGCGGTGGGGCCGACCACTGCGATGCGCTTGAGGTTGCGTGACAGCGGCAACACGCCATCGTTCTTCAGCAGCACCAGTGATGCCTGCGCGGCCTTCAGGGCCAGCGCATCGTGCGCCGGGGCCTGGTTCACCGAGGCCGGAATCTGCGCCCAGCGCACGCGCTCGGGCGGATCGAACATGCCCAGCCGCATCCGCGCGGTGAACAGCCGCGTCACGGCATCGTCGATTTCGGCTTCGCTGATCAGACCCTGGCGCACCGCGGCCGGGAGGGTGGCGTACTCCTGGCCGCACTCCAGCTCGGTGCCGTTCTTGACCGCCAGCGCCGCCGCGGCCTCGCGGGTCGGCACGATTTTGTGATGCTTCCAGATATCCACGATGGCCCAGCAGTCCGACACCACGTAGCCCTTGAACCCCCAGTCGCGGCGCAGCACGTCGCGCAGCAGGAACTGGCTGGCGCTGGCGGATTCGCCGTAGACACGGTTGTAGGCCCCCATCACCGCATCCACTTGGCCCTCCTTCACCAGCGCCTCGAACGCCGGCAGGTAGGTGTCGTACAGATCGCGCTTGCTGGGGCGGGCGTCGAAGTGGTGGCGGTCGGCCTCGGGGCCGCTGTGCACGGCCAGGTGCTTGGCCGTGGCGTCCAGCTTGCGGTACACCGGGTCATCGCCCTGCAGGCCCTGCACGAAGGCGACACCCATCCGCGCGGTGAGGTACGGGTCCTCGCCGTAGGTCTCCTGGCCCCGCCCCCAGCGCGGGTCGCGGAAGATGTTGATGTTCGGCGACCAGTAGGTCAGCCCCTGATAGCGGCCATGCAATCCTTCACGGACGAACTGGTGATGCTTGGCCCGCGCCTCGTCGCTGATGGTGGTGGCCACCTGCCCCATCAACGGCACGTCGAACGTGGCGGCCAGCCCGATGGCCTGCGGGAACACTGTCGCCTGCCCTGCCCGTGCCACGCCATGCAGGCCTTCGTTCCACCAGTCGTAGGCCGGAACGCCCAGGCGCTTGATGGCGGGCGCGGCGTTCTGCATCTGGGCGGCCTTTTCCTCCAGGGTCATCTGCCCCACCAGCGCGGCGGCACGGGTTTCAAAGCTGGCCGATGTATCCAGCCACGGCTGGGCGTTGGCGGCGTGCCCGGTGCTTGCCACTGTCACGGCAGCGCACAGCGCCAGCGTGCGGAGAATGGGGCCACGGCGGCCGCTGTAGAGGGAAGAGGTACGCGTCATCAGTTGCTCCTCAAAGCGCGCTCGTCGCGCGCGAATGGTCCCAGCAGGGCGCCGACAAAGCCGCCTGCGCGATCCGTACTCAGTACCGTTCCGTCCACGTCGCCCGCGAGGGTCTGCCAACCACGCCCGTCGTCCGTATCGAACGCGAAGGCATAGCGTCCCTCGTCACCGGCGATCTTCAAGCGCAGCGACGTGGATGCGGTTACCTCGCGAGTGGCCAACGTGCGGGTCACGCCGCTGCCGTCGCGCCCTTCAAGGAAGACCGCCACGCGATCCCCGCCGAGGCTGCGCGCGCCAAGGAAGTACCAGTACTCCTCGTTCTGGAACGCGGCAAGGCCGGCCGCCACACCCGCGGCCGGCCGCGTCATGTCAGTGCTGGCCTCGAAGCGCAGGTGCTGCTGGCGACGCCCGAGGAAGGCGGGATTGCGCAGCGTGTCCAGGTTCTCCGTCAGCGGATGCACGGCCAGTGCGCCCGGACGCAGGCTGAGGTCCGCCCATGCCTGTTTGGGGACACGCACCTGCACCCATCCGGTGCCAAGCGTCGGTGCATCGAAGCCGTCGCGATCGACGAAATTGCCGGTCGACGGTGCCTGCGAGGCATCGCCCTGCATCCATGACGGTGCCTTGGCCGCATACGGAATGGCCTGCTCTGCCGGCAGGATCACCGGCCAGCCGTCACGCCATTGCACGGGCAGCAGATACGTCTCCCGCCCCGTGTTGTAGTGCCGTGTCTGGTAATTGCGACTGGCCAGGAACACGGCCCACCATGTGCCGTCCGGACCTTCCACCATGTCGGCGTGCCCGGCATTGGTGATGGGCAGTGGCCGGTCCTCGGGCAGGTCGCGCTGGGTGAGAATCGGGTTGCCCGCATACGGGCGGTACGGCCCCCACACCTTGCGGCTGCGCAGAACCACCTGGGAGTGCTGCGGCCCGGTGCCACCCTCGGCATCGGACAGGTAGTACCAGCCGTCGCGCTTGTAGAGGTGCGGTCCTTCGATCCAGATCGGGTTCTTCGCCGGCTCCACCCCACCGTCGATGAGTACCTTGCGCGGCCCGACCGGTCTGAACGCGGCCAGATCGATCTGCTGCATCCAGATCGCGCGGTGACCCTCGTAGCGTGGCGGACCGGGCGGAACATCATTGTTCACCAGGTAGACGGCACCGTCGTCGTCGAAAAACAGCGACGGGTCGATGCCATCGATGCTGGGCAGCCAGTGCGGATCCGACCAGGGGCCGGCGGGATCGCGCGCGGTCGCGATGAAGTTGCCGCCGCTGTCGACCGCCGTGGTGACCACATAGAACACGCCGTCGTGGTACTCGATGGCCGGCGCGAAAATGCCACGGGAGACGTTCAGGCCATCGAAGTCCAGCTGCGTGGGGCGATCGATCACGTTGCCGATCTGCTTCCAGTGCACCAGATCGACGCTTTCGAACACCGGAATGCCCGGAAAGTAGGTGAAGCTGGAATTGACCAGATAGAACCGATCGTTGGCGCGGACGATGCTTGGATCCGCATGGAAGCCGGCCAGGATCGGGTTGCGGTAGTAACCGGCGGGCAGCGGCGTCTCAAAGGCCGCATCGTGACCGGCATACTCGAACCAATCGAAGTACACCGGTGGCGCGGGCGTGGCGGCCAGCGCCGGCGTTGCGGACAGCAGTAGAAGTGCCGCAGTCAACAGCAGGCGCAGCGCGGGTGCGCGTCGGTGGCGACCGTGGGCAAGCCAGTCACTCCAGCGGGTTTGACTCATCGTCCATCTCCCGGTGCGGAAGGAAACTGCAGGGCCTCATACCAGGCCAGCGGGTGCGGCGGTGCGGTTTCGCCGGCAGGCAACGGCCTGCCGCTCACCGACTGGAAGTACGCCACGCTGGCATCGCGCCACCACTGCGCTTCGCGGCGCTGGATGCTGAGAAAGGCGGCGACCTGCGCATGTCGTTGCGCATCCACCCTGCCCTGCAGGCCGGCCCAGGTCGCCTGCATGCCCTGCACCTGGCGTACGCCCTGCGTATAGCGCCCGATCAGTTCGTCCCACAATGGCCGTCCCGACGCCATGCGGTGATCCCACGGCACATGGTGGAACCACAGCAGCAGCGGCTCCGGCACGCGCGCCAGATCCCCATACTCCGCGGCTACCTCCGGTGCGTACTGGCCCACCGCATTACTGCCACCAGCGGTCCTATCGAAGCCGATGCCATCACGATCGGCGCGGTGGTAATAGACCGACGTCCAGTCCGCGCGGGGGCCGCCGTCCACCCAGGGGCCCGGCCCGTAGTGGTGCCCGCGCGCCATCAGGTGGTGCAGACCCAGTGGCGTCATGTAGTTCACCGCCGCCTCGCGCGAGCCCATCATCATCTCCACGATGGGCTGTACCACCGCGGGAGACGGGGTGAACGTCATCGCCGCCCAGTCAGCCGCGATGTCGCGGCTGGGCTGACGCGGATTCCAGGCGAGACGACCGAAGGCATACCAGTTGGCCTGATCGAAGTGCGAGCCACTCCAGCTGCGGTCATTGCCGATGTTGGCCACGCCGGCCATGCCGGTCAGGAACTGCGCCACCGCAGCGTCCTCACCGCGCACGTGGGTGTCGGACTGCAGCACCTCCTCGTACAGTGGCCCCAGGTACACAAGGTGCGTGGCGAAGCCGAGATACTCCTTGGTGATCTGGACCTCCATCATCAGCGGCGTGCGTGGCATGGCGCCGAACAGCGGATGGAACGGCTCCCGCGGTTGGAAATCGATGGGCCCGTTCTTCACCTGCACGATCACGTTCGGGAGGAAGGCACCGTCCAGGCCAACAAACTCGGTGTACGCCTGCGTGGCGCGGTCCGCCGGCACGTCGTGCGCGTAGACGAAGGCCCGCCACATCACGACGCCGCCGTGCGGTGCCAGCGCGGCGGCCAACAGGTTGGCACCGTCCGCATGCGAACGACCATAGTCCTGCGGGCCGGGTTGCCCTTCCGAGTTGGCCTTCACCAGAAAGCCGCCGAAATCCGGAATGCGCGTGTAGATGTCGTCGGCCTTGTCGCGCCACCAACGCTGCACGGCCGGGTCGAGCGGATCGGCGGTGGTCAGCCCACCCAGCTCGATCGGTGCGCTGAAGCGCGCGCTCAGGTACACGCGGATGCCGTAGGGCCGGAAGATGTCGGCCAGCGCCGCTGCTTTGGCGAGATAGTCCGTTGCCAGGCTCTGCGCGCTGGCATTCACATTGTTCAGCACCGTGCCGTTGATGCCCAGCGAGGCGTTTGCGCGCGCGTAGTCCGTGTAGCGAGGATCGCGCCATTCCGGCAGGGTCTGCCAGTCCCACAACGAGCGACCCGCATAGCCGCGTTCGACAGACCCATCCGGGTTGTCCCAGTGGTTGAGCAGGCGCAGCCGGAGCCGTGGCGATTCGCGCACCTCAAGTGCGTCCAGTGGGGCACCGGTCTGCAGAAGTCGCAGCAGGTGGAACACGCCGTACAGCACGCCGATATCGTGGGGTGCGGCCACCAGCAGCACATCGTGCCCGTCGATCTGCGCATACCGGAGCAGGTAGCCCTCGTCACCCAGCGCGTCCATCTCCGTGCGCAGCGACGCGATCACTACCGACGACTGCGGCGTACCCAGCACCACGGCGGGGGCAGCGTTTCCCACTGTGTTTATCCGCGGCGCGCGACCCAGCAGGCCGCTGAGGCCGCGCACCAGCTCCTCGCGTGCGGCACGCTGCGTCGGCGTCTGATCAGGGGCCACGACCTCCCCGAGCTGCGTGCGGTAGTCCGCCGCGAGTGCAGGTGCCAGCGGGGCATAGCGCATCCAGAGGGCGTAGCCATCCTCCGCGCGAACATTGCCCGTGAACGCCAGCAATACCGCGGCAGCAACCAGCATCCAGTGACACCGCTCGACATACCAACGCGACAGTGGCGTCGCCCCCAAACCTTGTAAGCTCAGACCGTGCCCGCCTCGCGGCAGCGTCACGAAGAACAAGGGCAAGACGTAGTGGACAAGCCGAAGAAATCGGTCCGCCGCAAAACCAGTGGCGTGACGATCGACGAGGTGGCGGCCCTGGCCGGGGTATCGCCGATGACGGTGTCGCGCGCGATCAATCACGGAAAAGTGCGGGATGTCACGCGCGACCGTGTCCTGCGCGCGGTGCGCGAACTGGGCTATACGCCCAACCTGGCTGCCAGTTCGCTGGCCGCCGCGCAACACACCCGCATCGCGCTGATCTACACCAATCCCAGCGGTGCCTACCTGCGCGAGCTGCTGGTCGGCCTGCTGCGGGTTGCCGCCAACGCCGCCATCCAGCTGGTGATCCACTACTGGGACAACTTCGATCCCGACGCCGAACGCAAGGCCGCGCGTGCCTTGGCCGGTCGGGTGGACGGGGTCATTCTGCCGCCCCCGCTGTGCGAGTCGCAGGTCGCCGTGAACGAGCTGGTCATGGCCGGCATCCCGGTGGTTGCCATCGCATCGGGGCACCTGAGGGACGATATCTCCTGCGTCCGCATCGACGACTTCCACGCGGGCAAGGAGATGGCTGAACACCTGATCCAGCATGGTCACCGCCGGATCGGCTTCATCTGCGGCCGCAACGACCTCAGCGCGAGTGCGCGACGCTACGATGGGTTTGTCAGCGCCCTGCATGACGCCGAGCTGGAAGTCGACCCCGATCTGGTCCAGCCGGGGGATTACACCTACCGCTCGGGTCTTGCCGCGGCCGAGGCGCTGCTGTCCCATCGCCGGCCGCCGACCGCGATCTTCGCCAGCAACGACGACATGGGCGCTGCGGCGATCTCCGTCGCGCACCGGCGCGGCCTGGAGGTGCCCCGCGACCTGTCGGTGGTGGGCTTCGATGACACCTCGGCCGCCACGACCGTCTGGCCGGAGCTCACGACCCTTCATCAGCCGATTGCCTCGATGGCCGATGCGGCCATCGATATCCTGCTGCGCACCATCCGCCGCAGGTCCGACGACGCGCGCGTGCTGACGGACCATGTCGTGCCCCACCGGCTGGTGATGCGCGATTCGGTCGCAAGCCCCTCCCAGCGTTGAACGCGCCAGGCCCACGCTTGCCTCCATCAGACACCGCGCTCGGAACGTGACGGGGTGGTGGGTCATGGCGCTCCTCCTTGGCGCCGCGCTCAGCGCAGCAGGTACTGGTTGATCAGGTTCTCGTAGCGCTCCTGCCTGCCGCTGATCTGGCGGGGCTCGCCACCCTTGGCACCCAGTGCGGCCAGATCAGTGAGGCTGAGCGCGCCGCGGGCAAACTCCTTGCCGGCACCGCTGTCGAAGCTGGCATAACGCTCGTCGCGCCACTGTTCCCAGGGCGAGTCGTTAAGCAGCGCATGGGCAACTTCCAGCCCCCGGGCGAAGGCATCCATGCCGCCGATATGGGCAATGAACAGGTCGTCCAGATCGGTCGACTCCCGCCGCACCTTGGCATCGAAGTTCAAGCCGCCTTCCAGGCCCCCTTGGCGCAAGACCACCAGCATCGCGCCCACCGCGTCGTACAGGTCGGTCGGGAACTGGTCGGTATCCCAGCCGTTCTGCGCGTTGCCCCGGTTGGCGTCGATGCTGCCCAGCAGGCCATGGTCCGAGGCCACCTGCAGATCGTGTTCGAAGGTGTGGCCGGAAAGCGTTGCGTGGTTGGCCTCGATGTTGAGTTTGAAGTCCTTGTCCAGACCATGCTCCTTCAGGAAGCCGGTCACCGTCGCGCTGTCGAAATCGTACTGGTGCTTCATCGGCTCCATCGGCTTGGGTTCGATCAGGAAATTGCCCTTCAGGCCGATGCTGCGGCCGTAATCGCGCGCCATCGTCAGGAACCGCGCGAAATGGTCGACTTCGCGCTTCATCTGAGTGTTCACCAGTGAGGCATAGCCTTCCCGGCCGCCCCAGAACACGTAATGCTCGCCGCCCAGTTCAACGGTCGCCTCCAGCGCCGCTTTCACCTGTACCGCAGCACGCGCGACGACCGCAAAATCGGGATTGGTCGATGCACCGTTCATGTAACGCGGATGCGAGAACAGATTGGCCGTGCCCCACAGCAGCTTCATGCCGGTCGCTTCCTGGCGCGCCTTGGCCAGGCCCACCATGTGTTTCAGGTTCTTCTCGTACTGGCCCACATCCTCGGCGTCCGGGGCCAGGTCGATATCGTGGAAGCACCAGTACGGCACGCCCAATTTGGTGAAGAACTCAAACGCGGCATCCACCTTCGCCTCGGCCGATGCCAGCGGTGAGCCGACCTCCCAGGGGAAGTGCCGCGTGCCCGGGCCAAACGGATCATGTCCGGCGTTGCAGAAGGTGTGCCAGTAGCAGACCGCGAAGCGCAGATGCTCCTCCATGGTCTTGCCACCGATGATCTTGCCCGCGTCGTAGACCTTGAAGGCGAGCGGGTTATCCGAACCCCGGCCTTCGAAGGGGATCCGGCCGATGCCGGGGAAGTATTCCTTGGCGCCGATGAAGGGCTGCATGCTCATGGTGCGGTGTCCTGTCGTTGTGCGAGGGGTCGCGTAGAAGAATCAGCCGCGATACAGCGGCGTGAGGGCGTCGAGATGGCGCAGAAAACGGGCATACGCCGTGGCGTAGGCCTGGGTGCGTGCCGGATCCGGGCGCGCGGAAAGCTGGGAGGCGAGCGCGACATGCCGGTCAGCGATGTCGGTGATCGAGGCGGTATCGCCGCGTGCACGGCCTACGGCCCACAACGCCTGCAACGCGGCACCGAACGCCGCGCCCTCGGCCTGCGTGGGGACGTCCACCGGCAGGCCGAACACATCGGCGACCAGTTGCCGCCACTGCGCGCTGTTGCTGCCACCGCCGGTAAGCACGATGCGCTCGAACGTCATGCCGGCGCGAACGAACGCGTCAAAGCCGTACTTCAGGCTGTAGGTCGCCCCTTCCATGGCGGCACGGTAGATATGCGCCGGCGTCATGTTGGTCGTGTCCAGACCGGCCAGCACACCCTTCCCCAGCGGCAGGTCAGGCGTGCGCTCACCATTGAGGAACGGCAGCATCACCAGTCCGTCGGCCCCGGGCGAGGTGGCCCGCAGGTGGGCATCGCCGTCGCGGGTACTGAAGCCGAAGGCAGCGGCGACCTGTTCGGTCACCACGGTGCAGTTCATCGTGCAGATCAGCGGCAGCCAGCCGCCGGTCGAGGAGCAGAATGCGGCCCAGGCGCCGTCCGGGTCGACCACCGGCGTATCGGCGCAGGCAAACAGGGTGCCCGAGGTGCCCAGGCTCATCGCCAGGCGACCGGGCGAAACGCAGCCGGTGCCGATGGCCGCCATCATGTTGTCGCCGCCCCCGACCGCGACCTTGACGGCGCTGGGCAGCCCCAGCTCGGTCGCGGCGGCAGGGTCGATGTCGAACACCTCGTCGGGCGCGGCGATGCGCGGCAGGCAGGCGGCCAGGTCGCGCGCCGGATCGGTCGCGCGCAGCAGCTCGGTCGACCAGGTACGGGTGCGTACATCCAGCCAGCCCGTGCCCGAGGCATCCCCGTACTCGCAGAAGCGCTGGCCGGTCAGTACGAAGTTGAGGTAGTCGTGCGGCAGCAGGATGGTGGCAAGCCGCGCGTACGCGTCGGGGCGGTGCGTTTTCGTCCAGGGCAGCTTGGAGGCGGTATAGCCGGTCAGGACCGGGTTGCCGGCCAGTGCGATCGTGCGCGCCACGCCGCCTGCCGCGTCCATGATCTGCGTGCACTCGGCCGAGGTGCTGGTATCGCACCACAGTTTGGCCGGCGCGAGGACCTCCCCTGCCGCATCCAGCGGGACGAAGCCGTGTTGCTGGCCCGAGACGGCCAACGCAGTGATCCGCGATCGCACCGATGGATCAATGGCATGGAAGCACGCGTGCAGTGCCGCGACCCAGTCCGCCGGCTGCTGTTCGCGGCTGCCATCGGCGGCGGAGGCCAGGCTCAGCGGTGCGCTGGTGCTGGCCACCAGGCCGCGCCCGGCAGGGTCGTACACCACGACCTTGAGGCTCTGCGTACCTGCATCGATTCCGGCCACCAGATCCATGTCCTGCACTCCGTTCGTTAAAAAGGTAGCGCTACCATTTCTATGCGACAGCGTGGTGTTCCGTTACGCCACCACCGCGCCCCGTGACCACACCTGCTGCGCCGCCTTGCAGTACTGTTCGATGAACGCGGCCTGCGACGGCATCGTCGCGACCGCCTGCTCGATCGGCTGTCGGAGCCGCGTCAACAGCGTGCGCAGGTCCGCGTCATTGATGGCTGCGGCCAGCGGATGCGGTGGTCCCGGCTGGATCCCCTGCCCCATCAACACGCTGGTCCAGGAGTCCACGCGGAACAGCTCCCCGGGGTCCTGCCAGGCATGCGCGCGCTCGCGCCAGGCGCGCAGCCGGACGGCGAGCGACTCGGGCAGCGCCATCTCGCGACACGCCTTCCACATCGGCTCGTCGCGTTGGTTGGCGTGGTAGTGAAGGATGATGAAATCGCGCACATGTTCCATCTCCTGGCGGCTGACCTCGTTGTACAGGTCCACCAGCGCCGGGCTGATGCCGTCGGACGGGAACAGCTGGATCAGGCGTACCACCGCGCTGATGGTCAAGTGGATGCTGGTCGATTCCAACGGCTCGATGAAACCACTGGCAAGCCCGAGTGCCACCACGTTCTTGTTCCAGGCTTTCAAGCGGCGTCCACTGCGGAACGGCACCAGCCAGGGGTCCCGCAGGGGCGGGCCGTCAACATCGCGCAGCAGCTTGGCCTGTGCTTCGTCATCGGACATGTGGCGGCTGGAGAAGACCAGCCCGCAGCCGACCCGGTGCTGCAGCGCGATATGCCAGCGCCAGCCAGCCTCGTGTGCGATCGCGCGGGTGTACGGAACCGGCGGCCCGACCGCCTCGGTCTGCACCGCAACGGCGCGATCACTGGGCAGCCATTCGTTCCAGTCTTCGTAGCCGGTATGCAGGGTCTGCTCGGTCAACAGACCGCGGAACCCGGTGCAGTCGATGAACAGATCGCCCTCGATGACCTGTCCGTCTTCCAGCACCAGTGCCGCCACGGCGCCGTCATGGGCATGTTGCCGGACCTCGCGGATCTTGCCTTCCACCCGTCGCAGTCCGTGGGTTTCTGCCTTGCGCCGCAGGAATTTCGCATAGAGCCCGGCGTCGAAGTGATACGCGTAATTGACCTGTGGCTGGGTCTGCAGCGAGAAGCGGTCTGCACGCGAGGCGACGCTCTCCAGGCAGAAGTCGCCGAGGTCCGAGGGCATGCCGCGGCGCAGGCTGTCCAGCCAGAAATGGTGGAAGGGCGTGGCCCAGGTCCCCTGCCCGATCGTACCGAACGGATGGATGAAGCGATCCCCGGGGCGACGCCAGTTCTCGAACGAGATCGACAGCTTGAACGTGCCGGCCACGGCCTGCAGGAATTCCTGCTCATCAATCTGCAGGAAGCGATGGAACGCCCGGATGGGCGGCACGGTGGATTCGCCGACACCCACGGTCCCGATCTGCTCGGACTCCACCAGGGTGATGTCCAGCTGGTCGCGGAACTGATGGGACAACGCACAGCCGGCCAGCCAGCCTGCGGTGCCGCCTCCGGCGATGACGACCTTGCGGATCCGTCCTTGCGATGCGTTCGCCACGTTCAATGCGATGCTCCCATCAGCGGTTGAGTCGAGCCAGCAACTGGGCGCGCGTGCGGCGCGCCTGCGTCTCGTCGAACGGTGCCAGTTCACCCCGGGCGGCGTCGGGCAGGTGCTGCCCTGCGCGCTCGGCGGGGCCGAACACGTAGTAATCGAAGATCGCTGCCCAGGCCTGTTTCTCGCGTGCCGGCAGATCGCGCAGCGCCCACATCGCATGCTGGAGCGCCGGCAGCGGTGAGGGAAGGAAACCCGGCGAGCTGCGCCACCAGTAGTTCACCAGCACGTTGAATGGCTCGAGGCTGCGTACGTGATGCCACCACATGCTCGGAATGAAGATCGCATCGCCGGGCTCAAGCACGGCGGTCCGTGCGCTCGCCAATGCATCACGGAACCGGGGATGGCGCGTGAAATCCGGACGATCGAAATCCACCACGCTGACCACCTGTCCCCCCGGCGTGGGGTCCAGCGGGCCCGGGTACAGATTGTCGATCTGCTCCGGCGGAAACAGGGTGAACCGGCGCCGGCCGACGGCGCAGCACGCCAGGTTGTCGGGCGTGTCGAAATGGCAGGATGCGGTCACGCGGTTGCCGATCCAGATGCTCGCCGAGGCGTCGATGCCCTGCCCGGCCAGGCCGGCATCGTTGTGCTGCGCGAACCCGGGCAGTGCCCGATCGATCAGCAGCGACGCGACGTAGTAGGTAGGCGGCCGTGGCGCATCAAGGGTCCCGGCAATCTCGTCGAGCACCTGCGTCAGCAGCCCGCGCCGGACCTCGACATTCAATTGCGTGAAATCCGCGGTGTAGAACGGACGTCCGTCGATCTCCGGCCCACCGAAGGAGTACGGCACAGGGACGCCTGCCTCGAAGCCCCGCAGATAGTCCATGGCCTGCTGCGTGGAGTGCAGCCCGGCCTGGACCAGCGCCCAGTCACGTACGGCCCCGCGCAGCACCATCGGTTCCCCGCCGGCCACCAGCGCCGCCAGCGGAAGCGCGCCTGGATCCAGGTCTTCCAGTATCTGCATGGCAACGGCGTCGAGCACCGGTCAGTTCCTGCCCGCGGCGACAGTACTCTCGGACATGCGCAGGCGACGTTGCTTTTCGGCGATCAGGCGTCGCATGTTGTGCAGCGATGCGAGCATCAGGTAAGCCCCTTCCAGGTAGCCTGCGCGATTGAGTTCGGCCAGCGCGGGACCATCCAGCAAGGCCAGGCGATCACGGTCGATCGCATGCAGGCCTTTTACGCCGACCCGGTGCTCCGGATCGATCTGTACGTCGAGCGAGACCGGTTGAATGAGGCCATGTGCCTCAAACGCGGCAAACATCTGCGCGCCAAACGCATGGCCATCGTGAATCCCGCGCAGCACGCCTGCGATGTGGTCCAGATAGGGGGTGTTGCCGCCCTGCGGCAGGAACACCGGCTCGCCCTGCATCGCGTTGACGCGCGGATGGTCCAGGTCTACGTGCAACACGGCTTCCTGGGTAAGCGCGCCGTCGATCCGGCTCTCCTGGAAACCGATGAGAAACGGCCCCTTGGCCGCAGCTCCGGGCAGATAGGACGCATTCCAGCGACCGTCCTGCAGGAACAGATTTTCGTGCTGCTCGAACCCAAGCAGCGCCACCGATTGCCAGTCACCTGTCGTGGTGTCCTTGCGGAGGAAGAGCGGATACTCGCGCTGCAGCTCGGCGAACTCACTCGGGTAGGCAGGCACCATGCCCACCGCATCGCCGAACTCGGCCCCGAAGCTGGTGGTCACACGCAGGTCGCGATGGGCGATGTTGTTGAGCATTTCGTAACGCGGCATGGTGTTGTCCAATCCCATCAGGAGCCGTGAACAGGTGCCGCTGCCTCTGCAGCGGCACCCACCGTTCAGAACCTGTAACGAACGCCGAGCATGTAACGCGGGCTCTGGTCCGCCAGCTTCACGATCATCTGCGAGGTGCGCGAGCGCCAACGGACGTCCTCACCGGTCAGGTTGATCGCCTCAAGACCGAACGACCAGTGATCATCCAGGGTGTAGTTCACACTGAGATCCCACTGTTCGTACGCTTCCACGTAGTACGGATTGCGACTGGTTCCCTGGTTGGCGAGGATCAGGTACTGGTCACGCCAGTTCCACGCCAAACGTACCGACCAACCATATTTTTCGTACATTAGCACGGCGTTTGCGGTGTCACTGAGGCCGGTCAGCGCGAACTGGTCGATGAGCGGATCGCCCCCGTTGTTGTAGCCGACATCGCCATCCACCAAGGTGTAGTTGGCGAGGACGCCAAAGCCGGTATCGCCGAAGAAGTACTGGCCACCGAGCTCCCAACCGTGCAGTTTTGCCTGGTTCTGGTTGATGGGACGGTTGACGCTGAACTGGTAGAGCGGATCATCGCCCTCCCCGTACAGGTCATAGGCCGCCTCGGTCGCCAGAACCTGCGCGTCGGTACCGTTATAGGCGCCCAGTCCGGCCGGATTGTTGCGCAGCAACGCCAGCGCGGTGAACAGAGCCGTATCGTTGGCCGAGCAGGCCGCCGCATTGGCCGCACCGACCTGGGTGATACAGGCGCCGCTGTTGAGGAACGCCAAGGCAGCCTGCGCATCCGGACCGGCGGTGGGATCCCTCAGCCCATACAGATTTTCCTGCACGATGGTGTTGCCGATGAAGTTGTTGACGGACTTGTTCCAGTACGTCAACGACACGTAGCTCGCGTCGGCGAAGTACCACTCCAGCGCCAGGTCGAGATTGTCCGACTCCAGCGGCTTCAGCTGCGGGTTCTGTGCGGTGCCGCTGGCCCGCGAAGACGGATCGATCAGCACCGAGCCAAACGGTTGCTGTGCGGTCGGGCCTGCGTAGAGGTTGCCGATCGGCGCGCGCGCGATGCTCTTGCCGAAGGAGACGCGTGCCTTCAGGTCGTCCATGAGGTCGATGCTGAAATCGAGGTTGGGCAGGATGTAGCTGTAGCTGTTCTTCTCGGTGAACGGCTGTTGCTCATCGGACAACACCACGCGGAAGTCGTTGTTGGACTGCCATTCGATGGCCTCCGGGATGGCGATGACCGACGTCGACACCACATCGGTGGTTTCATAGCGCACGCCCAGGCGGGTATTGGTGCGCAGGCCGCCCAGCTCGCCGTCCAGCTCGACCTGGAAATAAGCCGACTTGGTCTTCTCCTCCACCAGGTTGTCGGCGGCGCGCTGCGGGCTCACGCCGAGACTGGCGCCATAGTTGTCCGCCGCCCATTGCGCCAGGCGGCCCGCATCGCCGCGCCAGGCGGTGAAGCTGTTGGCATTGAAGTCGTTGAACAACCCGACGATGTTGACCGGCTGCAGCAGGTCCATCAGCCCGTTGGCCACATCCCCGTCAACGTTGGCCACGCCCCAGTCGCCCAGGGTGTTGTAATTCTCCGCGGCCTGGATCCGGTGGGTGGTCTGCTTGCTGGAGTCGACGCCAAACTGGAAGCGCCCCCGGTCGAAGCTCCATTCACCGTCGACGCGTCCCTGCTTGATTTCGCTGACCTGGGTCTGCGAATTGATGCGCAGCACCTGCGAACCAATCTCGCCCGGCACGAAGCCGGGGTTGACCACGCCGTTGGTCTTGGCGATGGCATCGGCCGTGCTCGGGTACCAGACCTGGGTGCCCACGGGCAAGCCGTTGTTGAAGTTCATCTCCTGCACCCACGACCCACCGCAATGCGGCCCGGTGGTGCAGTTGTTGGTGCCGGCGATGCTGCTGAAGATGGAGCCGCCGCCGGTGAGCGGATCATTCGGTCGGCTTTCGTTCTTTGAATTGTGCGCGTCGAAGGTCAGCTTGAACCGGTCGGTGACGTTCCACAGTGCATTGAAGCCGAGCGATCCCAGCTTGTACTTCTGCATGCTGCGCTGCTGTTCAAGCCCGAAATCCTTGGTCCCGGCGATTTCACGGATATAGACCGGGGTTGCGACCGCACCGCTGGTGTCGAACGTGACATCGGTGTAATTGCTGTTCTGCAGCCACATGCCCTGTTCGCCACGATTCTCGGTGATCTCGTTCGTCGAATAGGTGTAGTCCAGGGTCAGGGTCACCGCATCGGTCGGTGCGAACTGCAGCACCGCCTGGCCATTGATGCGCTCGCGCTCGAACTCAGAGAACGCATAGCGAAGATCGTTCGGACGACCGTACAGCGCGCCCACCGCCGGTGCATTGACCACGGTCGGGTTGCCGGGCATCGTGCCGGTCCACGGCTGGATGTTCCAGTAGTTGTTGGTGGCCTGCACCGAGCCACCCTTGCGCTTCTGGTAGCTCGCACTCACGCCAACGCCGAAGGTCTTGTCCGGGTTGCTGTAGCTGAAGATGCCGGACAGTTCGGGCGTCAGGTCGCTGTCGAACGGCTGGCTCTGGTCGGAGACGACCTTGGCGCCGGCACTGGCGACGGTGCCGTCATGATCGAACGGGCGTCCGGTCAGGATGTTGATGGTGGCGCCGATACCGCCGCTGGGGACATTGGCCTGGCTGGTCTTGTAGACCTCGATGCCATTGATGGATTCGGCGGCCAGCTGGGCGAAGTTGAAGGCACGGGTACCTCCGTCCACACCGCCGATGGCGACCTGCCCGGACGCGCCGAACGCATCCGCGCCCGGCATCTGCCGCCCGTTGAGCGTGACCATGTTGAACTGTGGACCAAAGCCACGCGCAGTGACCTGTGCACCTTCACCATCACGGCGTTCAATGGAGATACCGGTGATGCGCTGCAGCGACTCGGCCAGGTTGGTGTCCGGGAACTTGCCGATGTCCTCGGCACTGATGGCATCCACCACGCCAGGCGCGTCGCGCTTGATGTCCATGGCCTGGCTGAGGCTGTTGCGGATGCCGGTGACCTGGACGGTATCCAGCTGTGTCGGGCTGGCCTGCGGCTGGGCGACGGGTGCCGACGATGCCGGATCCTGTGCGAATGCGGGATTGATGACCAGAACGCCACCGACAAACGTAAACATGGCCCTGGAGGTGAACTTCGCCAACGTGCGGCTCATGAACGAGCCCTCCGGTCTGGCGTACGACGGACAGTAAACGCGCTCATGACTCTCCCCTCTGACATAACGATCGAATGGATGTACCGCCCCTCCTGGGGGCACGTACGGGCGATGCCCGTCTTCCACACCGAACATCGCAGCGCGCTGTGCGCGTGCTGCGACTCACACTCGCTTTCAGGCTTGCCAGAACAGCCGCGTGGTAAAGGGGGGGGTACCCGCTGGCCTTACCCCGGCACAGTGGTAGCGCTACCATCACGTCACGGGCGCAGACTAATCACCCGTGGTCGGGCTTGTCATCATGCAGCGCAGCAAAGGAGTCCACGTCGTGAAGCACAGCCCCAAAGCGGCCCGCCGCAAGGCAAGCGCCATCACCATCGATGATGTTGCCGCGCATGCAGGCGTCTCGGCCATGACGGTGTCGCGCGTGATCAACGGCCATGCCGGCGTGCGCGAAGGCAACCGCGCGCGCGTCATGCGCAGCGTGCGCGAACTGGACTACCGGCCCAATCTGGCGGCCAGCACGCTGGCGGCAGCGCAACACACCTGCATCGCGTTGATCTATACCAATCCCAGCGCCAGCTACCTGCGCGAACTGCTGGTCGGCGCGCTGCGCGGCTCCACCCGGGCCGCGGCGCAGCTGGTGATCGCCAGCTGGGATGAGCTGGGCGTCCAGGCGCGTCGCGACGCCGCGCGGCAACTTGCCAGCAGCGTGGCGGGCGTGATTCTTCCTCCGCCCCTGTGCGAATCGAAAGATATCGTCGACGAATTCGTGACCGCGGGCATTCCCGTCGTCTCCATCGCGTCCAGCCATTTCAGCGACTGGTTGTCCTGCGTGCGCATCGATGATCGTCGCGCCAGCCATGAGATGGTGTCGCATCTGATCGCGCAGGGGCATACCCGCATCGGCTACATCACCGGCGATCCGAACCAGACGGCCAGTGCGCACCGCTGGCAGGGCTACCGCGATGCGCTCGCCGACGCGGGGATCGGCTACGACGACACACTCATCCAGTCCGGTTACTTCACGTATCGCTCGGGGCTGGAGGCGGCCGAACGGCTGTTGGCGCTTCGTCTGCCGCCCAGCGCGATTTTTGCCAGCAACGATGACATGGCCTCGGCCGTGGTTTCCGTCGCGCATCGTCGCGGCCTCGATGTGCCGCGTGATCTGTCGGTGGTAGGCTTCGATGACACCTCCGCCTCCACGATGGTGTGGCCGGAACTGACCACCATCCATCAGCCCGTGGCGGAGATGGCCGACACCGCCATCGACATCCTCCTGCGGGAGATCCGACGCCCCGCCTCCTCGGCGCGGGGCACCATCAATCAGGTCCTTGCGCACCAGCTGATCACGCGCGCGTCCGTCGCTCGTCCTACACGGTCGGCATCACGGCAGCTGGGACCTGACGCGATGCACGCAGGTATCGCAGGTACTTCCCGATGAAGATGCCGGTGAACCCACCTGACAGCAGCAGGTAGGCGGCACGGAAGCCGGCATCGACGTTGAGCGATGGGGACACGGAGAGCGCGACCTCGAAGCCGTACTTCACCGCAAAGGTGACCAGCAGCAACGGCAGCAGGCTGTAATCCGCACTGCGCCACAGCGTCCCCGACGCCGCATTGAGCGTCAGCGCTGCCCGCCGCACCAGCAACCATCCCAGACCCATGCCTGCCGCGGTGCCCACCAGCCACTCGCCCCAGGCCTCCCAGGACGCGCCGAAGCGATGGCCCAGCGACCACAAGCCCCACGCCGTGAACAGCGCCGGCACGATGGCCAGCTTGGTAAGCGAGGTTTCGCCGGGCTTCATGGCGGCGACGCCACGCGTGACCAGGAACATCAGAATCGCCCAGACCCACACGGGGGTATTCGACACGAGTTGCTGCAGCATGCTCACAGAACGTCCTTGATGTAGAGGGGTGCCGGCCATGGAGTGCCGTGCGGGAGTGGCAACATTCTCGCGCTGCACCCACCCATCACAAGTGACAGCTGTCAGGCATCTGGGAGTACAGGGCGGCTCAGCCCCGCCGCATCAGGATCATCTTCTCCTGCGACATGTCCCGCATCGTGTACGGAATGCCCCCGGTGCCGTAGCCAGACTCGCGGCGGCCGGCGAACGGCATCCAATCGGTGCGGAACGCGGTGGGGTCGTTGATCATCACGGCCGAGGCATCCAGCCGGTTGGCGGCGCGCAGGGCGATGTCGATATCCTGCGCGAACACGCTGGCCTGGAAGGCGGTGGGCAGGGAGTTGGCGCGCGCGATTGCCTCGTCGAGGTCGGTGTAGCGATAGACGGCCACCACCGGGCCGAAGACTTCCTGCGTGGTCACCCGCGCGTCGCTGGCCGGATCGAGCAGCACGGTGGGCTGCAGTGTGGTCTCGGAGAGTCGCTTGCCGCCCGTGGCGAGTCGCGCGCCGCCGCGCACGGCCTCCTCGATCCATTCGGCGACGCGGTCCGCCTCGTGCGGCTGGATCAGTGGGCCCACCTCGGTGTCCTTCAGGGTCGGGTCGCCGGTTCGCAGCCGCTCGACCCGGGCGATGAGGGCCCCGGTGAAGTCGTCGGCAATGTCGTGGTGGACGAAGATGCGCTGCGTGGACACGCACACTTGGCCGGCGTGGTAGTAGCCGCCCTTGACGATCGGCTCGATGATTCTGCCCAGGTCCGCACTGCGGTCGACGATGGCCGGTGCCACCCCGCCGTGTTCGAGCGCCGAGCGTGCGCCGTGTGCCAGCTTGGCGTGCAGCGACCACCCTACCCTCGCCGAGCCGATGAAGCTGAGGAAGGCAATGCGCTTGTCGGTGGCCAACGCTTCGGCCAGATCATTGCCCTCCGGCAGGAAGCTCTGGCACCACGGCTCGGGCAGTCCAGCCTCATGCACCATCGCCACGAATTCGAGGCAGGACAGTGGCGTCGCTGAGGCGGGCTTGATGATGACCGGGCACCCCACGGCGATAGCCGGGGCCACCTGGTGGACGATCAGGTTGAGCGGGTGATTGAACGCCGAGATCGCCGCCACGATGCCGATGGGTTCGCGCGTGGTGAAGGCCCAGCGCGCTTCCGACGCGGCCGAAAGCCCCATCGGGATTTCGCGGCCGGCGAAGTTGCGCAGTTCGTCGGCGGCGTTGTGAACGCCATCGATGGCGCGCGTGGTTTCAACGATGGCATCCGGCAACGGCTTGCCACCCTCGCGTGCGATCTGCAGGGCCAGATGGTCGCGCTTGGCGTCCATCAAGGCGGCAAGTCTGCGCAGGATGGCGATGCGCTGGTGCGGATGGAGCCAGCCATCGCGGTTCTTGAAGACCCGCTCGGCGGCGTCGAGCTTGCGCTCCAGCGCTGCGGCAGTGTCGAACCCGATCTCGGCGATGGGCGCGCGGTCAAAGGCCTGTACGACGGTCAACATCTTGAGCTCCTCTCGGAAGGTTCAGCAGTGGCGATCATGCGCAGCCCACATCCGGCGTGCGGTTGCGCAGCTCATCCACCAGCACGCGGGTGTTTTCGGCATAGTCGATCGGCACGTCCAGCACGTGGACGCCGCCGCCAGCGAAGGCGGCTTCGATCATGGGCACCAGGTCGCTTACCGCGGTCACCCGGCTCCCTTTGGCGCCATAGGCCTCGGCATACTTCACGAAATCCGGATTGCCAAAGCGCATCCCGAAATCCTCGAAGCCATCCACCGCCTGCTTCCAGCGGATCATGCCGTAGGCGCTGTCGTTGAGGATCACCACGACCAGGTTGAGTCCGAGCCGCACGGCGGTTTCCAGCTCCTGCGAGTTCATCATGAAGCCGCCGTCACCGCACACCGCCATGACGCGGCGTTTCGGGTACAGCATCGCGGCCATCATGGCTGACGGCAGCCCAGCGCCCATGGTGGCGAGCGCGTTGTCGAGCAGCAGCGTATTGGCGACATGCGTGCGGTAGTTCCGCGCGAACCAGATCTTGTACATGCCGTTGTCGAGACAGACGATGCCATCCTCCGGCATGGCCTCGCGCACGTCATGCACGACCCGTTGCGGCGTGATCGGGAAGCGGTCCTCCTCGGCGCGGTCGTTGAGCCGGGCGAGGATCTTCTGGCGCAGCTCCGCCATGCCTTCATCGGCAGCCAGTCGGTCCTCCAGCCGGTCGGCCAGTGCGTCAACCGAGGCGCCGATGTCGCCCAGCACCTCGATGTCGGGGTGGTACACCTGCTCGACGGTGGCCGAGTGGAAGCTGATATGAATGACCTTCGGTCCACCGCTGCTCTTCATCAGGAAGGGTGGCTTCTCGACCGTGTCATGGCCGATGGCGATGATCAGGTCCGCGCGGGCGACCGCCTCGTGCACATAGTCGCCCTCGGAGAGCGCGGCCGTGCCCATGTAAAGGTTGGAGCCGCCGGTAACCGCCCCCTTGCCCATCTGCGTGTTGAAAAACGGCAGGCGTGTCCTCGCCACGAAGGCGGAAAGCGCCTCGGTGAGCCACGGGCGGCTTCCGGCCGCGCCGATCATCACCAGCGGTCGTTCGGCGGCCAGGATGGCTGCTTCTGCGCGGTCGAGCGCGGCAGACGGTGCGATCGGACGCTCCAGCGGATGGACCGGGATGACGGGGATATCCTCCACCTCTTCGCCGGCGACATCCTCCGGAAGCTCCAGATGTACCGGCCCGGGGCGCTCTTCCATGGCCACACGGAACGCATCGCGCACGGTGGCCGGAATCGCGGCCGGGCTGACGATCTGGCGTGTCATTTTCGTGAGCGGCTTCATCGACGCCACGATATCCACGATCTGGAAGCGCGCCTGCTTGGCGCTCATCACCGGCTTCTGGCCGGTAATGAGAATCATCGGCCATGCCCCCAGGTGTGCATACGCGGCGCCCGTGGAGAAGTTCAGGGCGCCAGGGCCGAGAGTGGCCAGACATACCCCGGGCCTGCCAGTGAGGCGGCCATGGGTGGCGGCCATGAACGCGGCGGCCTGTTCGTGACGTGTGAGCACCAGTTCGATGCGCGAGGTCCGCAGCGACTCCAGGAAGTCCAGGTTCTCCTCGCCCGGCACGCCAAAGACGCGGTCTACGCCTTCATTCTCCAGCGCCTTGACCAGTAGATCCGAGCCCTTCTGCATAGCGTCGATCCTTGTGGTGAGGATGGATCACTATACCCGGGGAGATTTCAGGGTTTGGTGACAGCCAATCACCCCTGTGAAATCATGCAACGTTGGCCGTGCGGCGAGCGAGCGTGTTCAAGCGATTCTTCAAGAAAAACAGCACGAAGGCGGCGGCGACCGCTGCGCTCGACGTGCGGAGTAAACGCCCTTCAGCAGGAGAGATCCGCGTCGAAGGCGCGACCGAAACGCTGTTCCTGTCTCCCTTGCCGGTGTACACCGGTCAGGTCCAGGGCTCCCGTCGGCAGTTCTCGGACATCAATGAGGTGTTCCTGGATCTGGGCGGAAGCAACTGGGGAACGGTAGAGGGCGTCAAGATGCTGGCCGGTGGCATCGTCGGCCTGCTGGTGTTGGCATTCATCGTGCCCGCGCTCATCATGCTCTATCTGGTGCTCGCCTACCCGGAGAACTTCCCGGCGCCGCTGGCGGATTTGAAGATGTTCATCCAGGTCTTCTCCGCTGGCGCGCTGCTCGGCCTCCTTCCATTGGGAGCATTCGCTTACGGAATGTTCGGCGACGAGTTCAAAGGCGCAAAGCCCTACCCGGTGCGCTTCAACCGCCAGCGTCGCGAGGTGTGCTACATCGACCGCAACAGCGGTCGCGCCCTGATCGTGCCCTGGGAGAGTGTCGTTGCCTGGGTGTCCAATGCACAGGGCGTCACCCCCTATGGCGCGACGCGCCAGTACACCTTCGGCATGGGCCTGGAGGATGAAGAGCGGGACACCGTGCAGTTTGTCCTGCTGCCACAGCCGAGTGATTCGCACTCGCTGGGCCTGTGGGCCTCGATCCGGAACTACATGGAGGACGGGCAGTTGTTCAACGCACCCAACCCCTGGTTCCAGGCATTGGGTCTGGTCCCGACCGAAGACCGCCTGAAGCCGTATGAGGGCATGCATACGTTCGAGATCGAGCGTGAGGATGCGCGCGCGATGGGCTCCCTTGATGATGGCGGTGATGACCTGACACCTGAGCAACGGGAGCAGTACGGCTACGGCAAACGCTCCTGGTGGCCTCTTCGGCGCTGGTACGTGTGGCGTGTGCTGACGTTCTGGAAACTGCCCTACCTGCTTGCCGAGTGGACCCATCGCAGGGCCCGACCTGCGATCCCGGCCGAGGTAAGCGCGTGGTCGGCGCCGCTGCCTGAGGATCAATGGGCAGCGCCCAGCCCCACGCTGGTGAAAGCCAATCAGGTGGTGAGAGCGTTGATGGACAAACAGGGCGCGACCTTCGTTGATGCGTGCAAAGCAGCCGGCCTTTCCGGACTTCATGCCCATCCACGGCTTAAAGGCGCATCCCCAGCCAGATGACAGCTTCCGTCGAAGCCGACACGGTGGGGCTCAGTACCTTGGGCCAGAATGCGTCTGCCCGGGTATGCGCCAGGGATTGATCATGATGCTGTTGCTCATCCGCAATGATCGATGAAATGGCCAGCACCGCTGCAGGGTCATGACCGTGGAGCACGCCAATCTGGTGCTCAAGGTGGCGCAGCACGACACGCTCGACGGCCGTCGTGGTCGCCGAAATGGCCCCGCGTCCCAGCAGGCCGGTGATGGCGCCGAGGATGAAACCCCCCAAGCCGCAGAACCAGTAACTACGGCAGCGCGGGCGGCCGCGTCGCACCAGCTCCGCGCCGAAGATGGCGCGATGTCGTTCCTCGTGCGAGCGGAACTCACGAAGCTCATCCACCAGTGCGGGCGCGGTCAGCCGCGCAAGCAGAATCTGGCCGGTATAGATCGCGATGGCCCCATGCTCGCCGGCGTGGTTGACCTTGATGATGCGGTCGCCCAGACCAGGGGCGAAAGAATGCGCGACGACGTCCATGTGAGTCCTGAGCATGTGATGTGGGGGCCTGCATGCTGACGATATCAGGGCCAACGGGTCGATACAGGCGACGACGCTCTCCCGGGAGCCGGCGCTATCTGGCAGGCGATTGCTCCGCCCTTCCGGCGTCCAGCGCCTTGCGCTGCGCCTCGTGCCAGGCTTCCCCCTCGTCGCGCGCGCGGGCATCGAGCGCGTTGTTCTCCCGGTCAATCGCCTGGTACTGCGCCCAGACCTCCGGCGTGATGGTTTCCAGCCGATTATCCGCACGCAGCTGGATCGAGGGCGTGTGCCCCATGGAGACCCTGAAGTTATCAAACAGCCATTGCCTGCGCGCCTCCGGAGAGGCGTACAGCAGCTCAGGCTCCGCGTACTGCTGCATGGGCAGCACCTGTTCTGCGAGGGACGTGTCCGAGGAAATCCGGGCAAGCCTGACAACAAGCCGCTCCCGCTCCCGGTCTTTCTGATACAGCGCTGCGACGTCTCCCTCGATCCAGAGCACGTACCAGTAGCCCGCCATCGGATGAATCTGGAAGGGCTTCGCGCGGATCAGGATCAGATTCCCCGGCTCGTCATAAAGTGCGCTCCAGCCGACAGGCGCGGGGCGGATGGAGCAGTCGACCGTACCGGTCACGAGTTCCTCCAGCCTCGGCTTTCCGCCGCTGGTGGACAGGCGTGTCGTCCAACAGCGCGGGCTGTCCCGGTTGTGTGACGCCAGCAGCACCGCATGATCGTCGAGGACGACCGCATCGGTATGCACGAAGCGATCATCAGTGGCGCCCGGATCTTCAAGGAGTCCTGCGAAAGCCTTGTCGGAGAGCTTTTCGCCATCGACATACAGCTCGAACGTCGTGTAATGCTGGTACTTGCTGACGTTGATATCCAGCCTGCTTTCCGTAACCGCCACGACTTTCAGCGTATCCGAGGAGAGCACCGTCTCACGCTTGGTTCGCGTGCAGCCACTGACAAGCAATGCTGCCGACAGCAGCAGCACTGAAAACCGCATTGCGGCGCTTGTTTTCACGTTCATCGCGATGCGGCCTGCCGTGTTTGTACGCGTGGAGGGTTGAATCCGTACAAGCATAGCCGCTGAAAGGAAGTGCCGTTATGGCTCCGGACACCGGGCGGCAAGTGCAACTGCCCCCGGAGTCGCATTGAAGTGCTGTCACCGTCGCTGGCACCCGGGCAAGCCAGTCCACCCCAAAGACGTCCCGGCGGTGCCCGGATTTCGGACAGTGCACGTCGGCAGGTAGTCAGACACGTATCAAAGTGCGTCAAATGGTAATATGTCGCATTCCCATTTATGCCCCCCCCCCCCCGGCCCCCC